>OZ245758.1:5612500-9074070 GCA_965227405.1 Polyangiales bacterium | reverse complement strand
GCGCGCAACACTCAGCACTTCCAGTTAGAGGGACTCAAGACCTACGGGGTGCTCTTGGATGTCGGCACGGAGCGCACGCGTCGTCAGGTCAATCAGCGCAACGACGAGATCTTCGCCGAGACCAAACGCTTGGTCAGCTTGGCGTTTGATGGAGACATGGAGTTGGTCGAGAGCTTCATGAAGACGAAGCCCGCCGGCGGCGCTTGGGAGCAGCTCAGCGCGTGACCCGAGTCGTCATCACAGGAGCAGGTGTGACGACCCCCATCGGGCACACCCTCGATGAGAGCGTCGAATCGCTCAAGGCGATGAAGCACGGCATCCGCACGATGCCGGAGTGGGACTTTATCCCCGATCTTCACGGCCGACTTGGAGCGACGGTCGACGGGCTCGATCTCAAGAAGCTCTACCCTCGTAAGAAACGACGGACGATGGGGAAGCTCGCCATGCTCGCGGTTCATGCCACCGAAGAAGCGGTGCAGCAGTCGGGCCTCGACGCGGAGACGCTCAACGGCGAGCGCGTGGGCGTGGCCTTTGGCTCGACCTCGGGATCGGGGAGCGAGACCGAGAAGTTCAGCATGCCCTTGGTGCTTGAGCCGCACACGATGCAGGGGCTCGAGAGCAACGCGTACTTCCGGCTCATGACTCACTCTTGTGCGGTCAACGTCGGGCAGTACTTCAAAGTGCGCGGCCGAATCGAGTCGACCTGCACCGCGTGCACCAGCGGTTCGCAAGGAATCGGCCGCGGCTACGAACTGATCAAAGCAGGTCTTCAAGACGTGGTGCTCTGCGGTGGTGCCGAAGAGATGCACTACATGACGGCGGTCACTTTCGACCTGCTCATGGCCACCTCGCACAAGTACAACGACTCCCCGGCGCAAAGTCCGAGGCCCTTTGATGCAGCACGTGACGGGCTGGTGGTTGGAGAAGGTGCGGGAGCGTTTGTGCTCGAGAGCTACGAGCACGCGAAGGCGCGTGGCGCACAGATTCTGGGTGAGATTCTGGGCTACGCGAGCAACTGCGACGGTGCGCACCTGACTGCTCCTCGCCAAGAGGGCATGCAGCGTGTGATGGAATTGGCGTTGCGCGATGCTCAGATCGATCGCGAACGCATCGACTACGTGTGCGCGCACGGAACCGGAACCGAAATCGGAGACATCGCCGAGAGCCAGGCGACCTCGGCCGTATTCGGACCGAGCATGCCCTTCGCGTCGCTCAAAGGCTTTGTCGGTCACACGCTTGGCGCGTGCGGTGCGGTCGAAGCGGCCTGGTGTTTGGCCATGATGCGCGGCGACTTTATGGCCGCAGGTCGCAACCTCGAAAACGTTGACCCCAAGTGTGGGGAATTGGATTACGTGCGGGAGCCTCGCGATGGCGGGCCGCGCATCTGCATGAACAACAACTTTGCCTTTGGCGGGATCAACACCTCGATGGTGTTGGCGCCCGCTCCCTAACTCTTACGCACGGACCGACTTGCCCCGCTTTCTTCGCATATTCCTGACGCTCATCAGCTTTGTGATGTTCTTCGTCTTGAGCTTGGTGATCGGCACGGTTCTGTTTCCTGTCGCGTTCCTTTTCGCTCTCGGCAACGTGGAGACACACCGGGATCGGTGCAGCCGCGCGGTTGCGTGGGGGTATGGAACCTTCTTGCTGTGGATGAAGCTCGCCGGGCTCATCGCGTGGGAGAAGATCGAGTTTCCCGAAGAGCTCAAAGGTCAGCCCTACGTCGTGGTGGCGAACCATCCCACGCTGATCGATGTTCTGTTTTTGCTCCACTACTTCCCTGGATTGACGTGTGTCGTGAAGGGAACGTGGTACCGGAACCCGTTCTGGACGGCGCTGCTTCGAAGCACGAACTACTTGCCGGGGCCGCTGCCTTCGGAAACCAGCGACGAGCGCATTTTTCAACGCATGGTCGACCACGTGAAGAGTGGGCACCCGCTGTTGATGTTTCCCGAAGGCACGCGTAGCAAGGCGCGCGAACTGCACAAGTTCAAGCGTGGTGCGTTCGAAGTCGCGAAGCGAACGGGAGTCCCGCTCATCCCGGTGGTGATTCGGGTGGACCGCCCGATTCTCATGAAGGGCGTCCCATTTTGGAGCGTGCCGAAGCAGCATGCGCGGTGGGAGTTCGACGTGCTCGATCCGATCGACACGCAGACCGACACCCGCAATGGCAAGCAGCTGTGCCGAGAACTCGAGGCCGATATCGGCCGTCGTTTCGACATCTGGGTCGAAGAGCGTGAGCGCCTGGGTACATTTCCTTCCGAGGAACCCGAGACCGCCGAAGCCTGATTGCTTCGGAGGCTGTGTCTCCGCAAAAACCGATGGCCGAAGGCCCCTCGTTGCGAATCGCTGGCTCTCCGTCATGCTCAGTGGATGTCTCGCTTCCTTTTGCTCGCCTTGATCGTCGCCTGTAGCTCCAACGGTGGACCGCCTCCCGAAGACGGTGGCGCCGACACATCGGAACCCGACGCTTCGTTGGACGCCGACACAGACGCCGCCGAAGACGATGCGGGAGGGGACGACGCGGGACCCGATGATGATGCGGGCGCCGACGACGCGGGCAATGACGACGCAGGTGCGGACGATGCCGGCGGTGACTCGGGCGACGCGTGCATGCCGGCAGACTGTCCTCCGCCACCCGATGGCTGCATGTATGTCGGCGGTGATCCTTGCGGCGAGTGTGGCGAGCTGGTCTGCGATGGAACCGAGTGCACCGATGACTCGGACTGCTTTGGTGGGTTCTGTCGCGCGACCATGGACCCGGAAGTTCGCGCATGTCACCCGTGGGCAGGGGAAGGCGAGAGTTGTGGTGGATTTACCGCACCTTGGGCGGTCGAGCGTTGCAACCCGGATGTGCATACGTGCATGGGACGCTCGCCGCTCATCGCGGACGCGCCTGGGACGTGTCTACTCGAGGTCACGGTGGCGGAACTCGCCGCAAACCCAGGTCTGTACACCGACCGCGTTGTCGGCGTTCGAACCTCCTACGTCACGAACGGGCTGAGCGCGTGCACACGACGGGCGTGTCCCTTGGAGATGCCGTGTTGCAACGACTGCAACTCTGGAATGTTTGCGTTCGACATGGAGGACGGCGACGACTCGGTGCAGCTCTTTGATGATGCGGGTACTGCCTATGAGTGCAGCGGCACCGAGTGCGACATGCGGGAAACGTGCACCGTGATGCCCGACCTTTCGTACCGGATTATCGGAACGTTCAACGGAACGGGATTGCTCGTCGACTCGATTCAGCGCGTCAGCTTCGACTAAGCGCGCGGATCAGTTTCTTCAGCGGCGAATCCGAGGTGGTTCGCCGCTTTTGTTTGGCTTCGTCTCGGACTTTTTTGTGTTCGAGAGTCTGTCTGGCGGCGGCGATGCGCCGGGGATCGAGTCCAGCCGGGACGTCGCCGTCTTCGACGAGCGCGCGTGCGAGCTGCGTTTGAAGCTCCACGAGGCTCACGCGCTCCGCCTATTCCCGTGGGCACTCGCCTGCATCACGCGAAGCTGGTCAATCGCGTCGAGCTCTTCGTGCAAGACCTGAGGCGGTGGAAACCGGTCATCGCGTTCGAGGAGCGCACCTGCGTTGCAACCGCGATGGCGAACACTTTGGAGCAGGGCCAGACATGACTCGCTCACAGGGTGTGCGTGAGTGTCGTGGTAGAGCCCGTCGCGCAACATGCCTCCAGCGACGTGAATGTAGGCAACGGCATCCAACGGAAAGCGATCGAGATAGTGCTCGGCGTCGAACGCGTGATTGATCGCGTTCGCACTCAGATTGGCGACGTCGAGTAAGAGCTGACATCCGGTCTCGTTGACCAACGTACGCAGTAGCTCCGGTTCGTCCATCTCGGCATCCGGCCACTCAAAGAGCGTGGCGATGTTCTCCAACGCCAGCGGAACGCCCAGCACGCGTTGTGCCTGACGAACATTTGCAATGAGGAGTTCCAACATCTCGTGGGTGCGCGGAATTGCGGTGAGGTGCCCGATGTCGACTCCACCCGAACGACAAAACGAAACGTGCTCGCTGACCAAGCGCGCGTCGAGAACTTCGGCGACGCGCGCGAGATGCTCGAGGTGCGGCACTGAAAGACCTTCGGCGCTGCCCAGCGAGAGTCCAATGCCATGGGGAACGATCGGCATGCGCTCGCGGAGCTGACGAATCGCTCTTGGCACGTGCGTGATGCAGATCGATTCGGCGATCACCTCCGTAAACCCTAGCGACTCGCGTCGGTCGATGAGCCACGCGGTTTCGGGTCGCCATCCAAGTCCGGTTCCGACAATCACGCGCAGCCTCCGCAACCGCCGCAACCGCCGCAACCCCCACAGCCACTGCATCCGCTTCCACCGCTGGCTGCGCGCGCAGCTTCGGCTGCAATTCGGTCGAGGTTTTGCTGAGAGAGCACCATGGCTCCCGAGGCAGTTCCCGCGAGAGCACCCGCGCCGAACACACCCATCGCGAGCGCGATGTCTTGCGCGGAGAGTTGGTCGGGGGCCTGACTCGCTGTGATCTTGAGCGCCGCAAGATTGGTCTGCTCTCGCCCTAGCAGATCGTTTCCTGCGCGAGTTGGTTTGTCGGTGAGACGTCGAACAACCAACACACGATGCCAAGCAAGCATGCCCAGCAGCATCACGGAAACGACGAGGATTCCGACTTTTCGCTCGCGCTGTAGTCCGATGTAGAGCTTCGCGACGCCCAAGAGAATCACCGCGGTGAACACGACGAGGATTATGGCCATGGCCGTGCTGCGCGCATTCGCGGTGGTCAAGAGCCCGCGTTCACGCAGTGCTTCGGCGTATTGCATCGCTGAATCGCGACACCGTGCGCGTAAGTCGGGCAGCGCATCCCCCTTCGTGGTGTACCAAACGACGTCTTGCTCAATCGCTTCGAGCGAGCCGGCTTCACGCGGTCCGCCTCGGTACGTCTCTTCCTGTTCCAGGGGTCGGTCTGTACGACGAACGATTCGAGACTCGGGGTCGACGACAACCAGTTGCAGTGCTGCGAGTTTCGCAATCGCCGCGTCAACAACACCCTCTGCGCCGGCAGCCAGGAACGCCAGCTCGTACGCGGACGCGGTCACATCCGGCCTGAGTTTCTGCCACGGGCGCCGCACAAAGTAGGTCACCACGGTGGAGAGCACCCATGATCCGAAGATCAACGCCGCGTAGATCCCGAGGAAGCGTGGGCCTGGTTGATTGAGGATCTCGTCGATCACGAGTGCGCCCGATCCGCGAGGGCAACCGCGGCCTCGAGCAGCATGAGGATCGACGTCAGCGTCTCGGCGGGGTCCTTGAGCGGAGTGTCTGCCTTCAACGTCATCAAGAGGTCGAGCACGTCTGTGTTGAGGTCGAGATGCTCTCGGGCTGCTTTCAGGACGCTTTTACGGTCGGCTTGTTTCGGCTCATGGCCGCACACAACCAAAAGCGCCCAGAGTTCGAGTCGAAGGGTCTTGGCGGCTCCGCGGACAGTCGACTCCAACGTCGCGAGATCGTCTCCGCCCAGAACGATTCTGCGCCGAGTTCGCAACAGCCGGTTTCGGAGTTCTTGCTCCACGCGAACCCGTAGATGCTCGGGCTCAACGCTGAGCTCTTCGAGCGGAGGCGAGCCCTTGAGCACGTGATGGTGTCGTTGGATATCGAACATGCGGATCGGGAACGAGTCGCAGATTCGAGGGAGCTCGTCGGTGCGCACGAGAAAGGGTGCGACCCGATGTTTTCGCCATGCCGCACGTAGGTCTTCACCCATCGAAAGCAGGTCGTCCATCGACCCCTTCTCCAGACAGACCATCAGGTTGATGTCGCTAACACCAGGTCGAAAATCGGACCGAACGACACTTCCGAACGCGGCAACTGCGGCGTCCATGGAATCGAGAAGCGGTTCAAGAGCGGCGCGAGCGTGGTCGTGCATCCGCGAATCATAAGCCAGGACATCGCTTGTTGTGGCAGCGGTGCCAGCGTGTGCCGCACCTGAGAAACAAGGGCAAAAGCTCGGTCACGAACTTGGCAGGCCGCTTGCTCTATCGGAGCACATGGGTTGGAACGACTTGGGTCGACGCTACGTCGTCGAGCCGTGGCGTGCGGCAGACGTTTGTGCAGAACGCGAAGCACGTCGACGGAGGAAAAGCGATCGTGCGCCAGATTGGCGTCCGCTGGGATTCATCATCCTTGCAGGCGCCATCCTTATTACGCTCCGGTATGCGGGGAACTCGCGCGTGTTTACAGAGCTTGCGCGCGAGTGGGCGGCGGATGATCCGGAGTGGCGACGCATCGTGAACTCGCCGCAAGTCGACTACTACGCGCACCTATGGTGGGCAGGTTTTCGCGTTGTCGGCTATTTCGTGATTCCGGCCTTCTTCGTTCACTTTGTCTTGCGCGAGCCGCTGCTGGATCACGGCCTCGGAACGGGGCAGACCAAGGAACACGGACATCTTTATGTGTTGGCCACGCTCGTGGTGCTCGCGTGCGTCGTGGTCGTGTCGTTCGATGCTGAGTTTCAACGCAAGTACCCACTCTACGAACTTGCGGGTGAAACGTGGCGCGACTTCATTGCGTGGGAAGCGATGTATGTTGCGCAGTTTTTCGCGCTCGAGTTTTTCTTCCGCGGTGTGTGGATTCGAACGCTGGAGCGAGTTGCCGGAGGGCACGCAGTCACGACCATGCTCGTGCCCTACTGCATGATCCACTTTGGCAAACCTTGGCTGGAAGCCTCTGCAGCCATCGTCGCGGGCCTCTTTCTTGGAGTCTTAGCGCTCCGCAGTCGTTCGATCTGGGCGGGCTTTGGTGTGCACGCCACCATCGGCGTGAGCATGGACGTCGCAGCGCTCCTTCAAACTACCGGTCTGCCTAAGCAGTGGTGACGTCTGCGCACTCCGCGTGCAGGCGTAGAATGCTCGACCACGTCTTGCGTTGCAGCCGGTTGAGCTTGTCGGCGACTTCCGATGCGGCTCCAAAGAACTGCTGAAACCACAGACCGTCCAAGTTTCGGACTTCGATGAGCTCGCGGACGGGCAACGCACGTCCGAGAAGGAACGCGCGAAGACTCTCGTGTTGATCCATGTTCGGCAGAGCGATGAGTTGAATCTCGGAGGCCTGGTCGAGCGCTTGGGCCAGCGTGTCCCAGCCTTGTTCGATCGCGTCGAACCCAGCCTGCACTTCTTGTTCACTCGGTTCTGTGACCGACAGTTGCTGAATCCCGTTTTCGACGATCTGCATGGCGCGGCGTGCGAGGCCACCCAGCTTCTGCATTGAATCGTAGAAGCGGTACCGCGCGATGAGTTCTGCCTCTCGCTCGCCAGCCAACGCTCGATGTGCACGCAGCATGCAGAGGTCGAACGCTTCCCACTTTCGCGACAGCGAGTCACCTTCGTCCATCACGCCCTGCAGAAGCTTCTCGGCCTGGTGGCCTTTGAACTTCGACCCTCGAAAGCTGAAACCGCCGCCCTGCTGCAGTGCGCGTGCGAGCGTGTCGAAGTCGTGGTTGAGCTCTTTCTGCTGTTTCGCGAGTGTTTCGCAGTGCGAATCGAGCTGCTCGGCGATCATTCCGCGCGGATCGCTCGGCGGTGCTTCTGCTAAGGCCGCGTCCAAGTCGCTGAAGATCGGATTGCGTTCGTCGTACGCGCCCTTCCAGCGCGGGTCCACGACGGTCGCGGCGTGCTCCGCATCGATGAACGCTTGAACATCGGTTGCAGGCTTCAGCGGCGCGCTCTGCATCATCGCGCCGATGTGGTACAGGCGCGACGTCATCTCGCGCTGCACGGCAGCGGGATCGCGAAAAAGCACCCACGCCGGACGCGGGTCGATGTGACTCCGAATGTACACACGCTTGGCGCTCTGCTCGCGTTCGTGGTTCGGCGGGTGCGTCGCCCACATGCTAGGCGCGGCGTCCGCAGTGCTCCCGTCGAACACCGAACTCGTCTGACTCGGATCGTCGGGAAGGTCCGGCGGCATGCCGAGCGTTGGATCGCCTTTGGTCTGCCGCAGGTGCTCGCTCGCGGCGCTCTGGTGCAAGAACAGGTTGTCCGTGAAGTAACCGTGGTCTCCAGCGTGGGTCAGCTCGCCTCCTGCGAATGCGAGCGACTGATCCGCGAACACCAAACGACACAGTGCACGAATCAATGAGTCACTGCCCGAGACGCTCACCGCAACGCTGTCCGCATGAAACTCCATCTGACGGGTCAGTGCGGCATTGACCAGATGGATGCCCATGAACACCAGGGCCAAGACCTTGCGGAGAAGCCACACCACGCCGCCCAAGATCCAACCGAAGATTGCCAGGCGGAAGTCTTGGCGTTGCCAGGTCACGAGCAGCTCGTCCCACTTGTCGCGTCCGTAAATCATGTCTTCCATGACCGCGCTTGCCACGTACACGTAGCTGCCGATGCGCATCGTGGACTGCGAGAAGTGACCAAACTCGTGTGCAAGAACGGCTTTGAGTTCGTCCAACGTGAGAACGTTGACCAGCCCGAGTCCGATCAAGAGATTCTTCCTGACAGGTAGGAAGAGACTGAGAAACGAACTGTCGTAGAAGACAGCTGCGTTCACGTCCGGCGAGAGGTACACGCGCTTCGGGCGTGGCGCGCCCGTGTCGGTACACAGCTGCTCGATGAACGCAAAGAGCTCGGGTTGATCGCTCGCTTGGATTTCGATCAGATTGGCTCGGTTCATCCGGCGGCGTTTGAAGAAACCCTTCAGCAAGAAGGCGAAGAGCATCCCGCATGCGATCACCAAACCCAGCCAAAGCAGGACGCCCCACGCTCCTCGACTAAAGGGACCGATGATCGCCGTGCGGTACACGAGCCAGCCTGAAGCCACAACGAGCCCGACGTATAGGGCAACGAAGAGAAACAGACTGAAGAGCACCAGGACGACGCGAAGTCGGTAGGCGGTGGTGGGTGCGGTGAGGCTGGAAGGCACCCCTTCAGGGTTCGGTGGATAGAGTTTCATGACGGGTTATCGGCCCTCGGCGCGTTCAGTTTCCTGCGGAGAACCAGTCCCCCACGCTTCCCTCGCGACCTGCCTCGTACTCGACACCAACTGCACGTGGTTGGCGAAGTCCAATGAGTTCGGGCGCGAGCCACTCCAGTCGCTCCATGTGGATGCCTTCGCAATTACACGCGCGAAGGGCGCTCGGAAGCCCGGCACGAAGCTCCACGGGTTTCTGGTCTGCCGGCACAGTGGCAATGCGCCCGAACAATGCAACCACGCTTTGGCAACTTTGCCCCAGAACGCTCGACATCGCTTCGGCCGTACGACGCGCTTGTTCCGCAGGATCCGGCGAGCCCAGTTGAGCGCACGCGGGCCAATCCGCAGGACATGGAGGTGCAGGCTCAACGGGTGTCGCCGCCATCAGCACAAACGAGTAGCCCTCCGCGAGCAGTGGCTCCAACGCCGCGTCCACCCGTTCGAACGTGACCCGTTTGTCGGCGAGAACGTTGACCTGCTTGTCCCACGCATCTTCGTCGGGGTGAAGGAGCGTCCAGTTGCGACCGATCGTCGCAAGGTTGGAAAGCAACGTGGGTGTGTCGACCACGCTTCCTTCGAGGATGACGTTGTCGACTCCGAACAGTAGCGTCGGAGCGGAACCGACTTCAACGGTGCCACGTGCTCGCTCTGGCAGTTGAAACTCGGGATCTGCCATCGCCAACCACGTGCCATCCAGGTCTCCCTGCATGGCCGCTTCAACGCGATCCGTCGAGGCCGAACACTCCGTACTCGGCCCGCGATCGGTCTCCTCTACCGACTCGGTTTCGGTCTCGCCGCCCGAACACGCCGCAAGTACGACAACCAACGCTGTGCGCCACATCCGCGCACGCTATCACGTGGGTCAGAGGCCTCGCGGATCGTAGTACGCGCGAACGCGCGCGTCGCTGTTGACCCGGTCAAAGTGCTCGCGAAGCGGACCGATGTCGTCGACGAGACTCGCGGGGATGTAGTCCAGGTTGCCCGACTTCACGTTCCTCACCGAGAGAAACACTTTGAGGTCTGCAACAGTGAGCGAGTCGCCCGCGAAGAATCCCGTGCCGCGTTCTTCCAGCATGCTCGCAAGTCGACCGAAATAGCGTGGGAGCAATCCTGCGGCGAGTTCCGTTCGTGCGGCCTTCTTGGCTTGCTCATCCATTCCGAACGTCGCGGTGACTTTCACGGCAACGTCCTCCACCGCATCCATGACTTCGTCGCAGTGGGCAGCTTCAAGCGGGTCGCTTGGGTACAGACCCGCGAGCTTCCCGACGTAGCGATTGATCGTGTTGGACTGCGAGAGCTTGTAGCCGTCGACCTCCAGCACCGGAATCACGCCGAAGGGGGTGTCGGGCTTTGCAGCGGGCCATTCAGGAAACGGAATTCGAATGTCTTCGAACTCGATACCGGCGGTGGAGAGCACCAGGCGCGCGACCTCGCCGCGTCCCCCGTGCATGTCGAAATAGTGGAGCCTGAGCTTTGTCATGCGCCTCGGTCGGATGGATGGGCGAAGCGTTACTGCATTCGTCGATAGTAGATATCGCCGTTGGCGCAGCTCATCAGATCCGGTGCCGGGCAGCTTCCACCATCGCGGTGGTCCACCCAAATCACATGGATGCGAGGAGTCGCTCCATCGACGGCCAGAACCCGCGGATCCTGGCTGTCGCTGACGCCCAAACCGTTCGTATCCATGCGGTAGTCCTGCGGTTGCCAGTTGGCGCCGCCGTCGAGCGAGAAGTTGGCGTAGACATCGAGCATGCCAGCGCGGTCGTCGCTCCACGCAGCCGCGACCAAGTTTCCATCGGCGGAAAGCGCCAACTCGCCACTTGCGCTCACGCCCGCTGCGGTGCCGGTGTCGAGTCGTACCGGTGCGCTAAACGTGGCGCCTGCATCGTCGCTTCGTGTCGCGAGAATGTCTGCGGCTCCCGAACGTAGGTCGACCCAGGCCACGACGAGTTCGCCGGCGAGCGTGGTGACCACCTGTGGTTCGATCGAATCGTGCGGGAAGGGGTCTTGGTCCAGTTGCACCGCGCTCCCGAGGAAGGTCGCGCCCGAGTTCGTGCTGCGGTTGAACCAGATGTCGAGCGAACCGGCATCGCGGTCATCGACCCAGGTCACGTAGACATTGCCACCCTCCGCGGCAACGGCAGGTGCGGTGCTTCCGTTCGATCCCAACGCATCGCCGACATCGATTCGTTGCTCGGCTTGCCACGTGCCGCCTCGGTTCGACGAACGCCGCAAGTAGATATCGAGACCGCCGTTTCGGTTGTCTCGCCACACCACGTACACGTTGCTTCCGGCTGCAGCGATGCGCGGGGTTGCAGCGACAAATGTTGTGGTGACCGGCGTGCTCAGCTGGAAGGGCGTGGTCCACGTTTGGCCGCGGTCCGCACTGCGTGAGAAGTACACCTGTCGTCGTCGTTCGGTCTCGAACGCTTCGAACACGACGTACACGTCGTCGCCGCTGACCGCCATGTCCACGCCGAACGAGTCGTTGCTCGCGGTTTCACCGGTCGCGTTGACCTTGACGTTTCCAGCGAAGCCACCACCGAAGTTGTCGCTGAAGTTCGAATAGATTTCGCGGAAGTTGGTGCCACCACGAAAGTCCGACCACGCCGCAGAGACGTCATCGCTGCCTGCAAACCCAAGCTGAGGCCCAATCGCCGGGCCACCCGCCGAGTCGAGAAGTACAGGTGCCGCGAAACTCGAACCGCCGTTGGTGCTGCGCGCAAAGTACACGTGAGCAGCGCCGCTAACCTCCATCCATGCGGTGAAGATGCGGTTGCCACCGTCTCCTGCGATGGCGGGAGACAGCGAGTTCTCGGCGCTCGCTGCGACGTGCGTATCCAAGCGTCGGTCGCTTCCAGTCGGCGACAAACAGCCCTCGTCGTCGGTCCCGTCGCAGTCGTTGTCCAAGGTGTCGCAGAGCGTTTCGATGGTTTGGAAATCAGCAGGTAAGTCACATTCCCAGCCGGCTACACCACGACACGTTGGGGTTCTTCCTGCGCAGACTCCGTCCGTGTCCGCGCAACTTGGGATGGTGCCGATCGGAGGCGGCGTGACTGCGTCGTCCGTGGCTCCGTTGCAGTTGTCGTCGAGGCCGTTGCAGGTCTCCGTGCCGGGCTCGACCAAGGTGCCGCCGCAGACCAGCGATCCGCTGCTGCAGGCAAGCATGCCGAACTCGCACACGCCCACGTTTGTCGCTCCGCACCGGTCGCCGACGCCGGCGAGACTTCCCTCGTCGGTGGAACCGTCGCAGTCGTCATCCACGTTGTTGCAGGTTTCGGTGATTCCGCCGATTCCGCCGACGCACGCAATCGCTCCGAGCTGACAGCTGTTGACACCGCGCGTACACGCACCGGTTTCGGTACCGCACGGCGTTCCGACAACAGGATCCGATTCGTCGACCGCACCATCGCAGTCGTCGTCGGCACCGTTGCAGTCGTCGATGCCACCCGTGGGCGTGCAGGCGTATTCGCATCCGGTGGCGGGGTCTCCATCCAGATCGACGAAGCCCGCCATGCACGAGCCGATCATGCAGATGCCCGTGTCGCAGGTGGGAACCGCATTGGAGAAGGCGCAGGTCCGTCCACACGCGCCGCAGTTGTTCACGTCGCCATTGAGATCGAACCCTTCGTCGACGGTTCCGTCGCAGTTGTCGTCGATCGAGTTGCACACCTCAGCGCCACCACTGCCCGAACATCGATACTCACAGCCATCGTCGGGGTCGCCGTTGAGGTCCACAAAGCCAGCATTGCAATCACCGATCATGCAGGTGCCTCCTGAGCAGGTGGCATCCGCGTTCGCGAAGGTGCACGTGTTTCCACACTCGCCGCAGTTCGCGAGGTCGGTGTCGAGGTCAAAGCCTTCGTCACTGGGGCCGTCGCAGTCGTTGTCGACTTCGTCGCAGATCTCGGGGCCGGTTGCTTCGCACTCGTACTCGCAGCCGTTGATGGGGTTGCCATCGATATCCACGTGACCGATCTCGCACTCTTCGATTACGCAGTTGCCGTCCATGCACGCCGGAAATGCGTTGGGCAGGATGCACTCGGCATCACACTCACCGCAGTGGCGTGGATCGGTCAGGATGTCGAAGGTCTCGTCAAAGAGCCCGTCGCAGTCGTCGTCGATCCCGTTGCACAACTCGTCTCCCGTCGGTCGACAACCATCGGCAGGCATCGCGTCGGCCCCGGCGTCAGGCATTGCGTCGACTGCACCGTCTTCGCAGTTGAAACAGAAGGGTTCGACGTCACAACCGGTATTGCCGAGCGAGACGATGATGACGCCGAGCAGTCCTGCTTGTTTAGCGACGCCGGTGGCGCGCGGACGTCGACGAAGTGCGATCAAGAAGAGCAGGGCGAGTCCCCACGCCACGGGGCGTGAGTCGTTGCCCGTCGCGTCGCACGCACAGCCACCACCGCCGGCAGCGATGCCGTAGCGCGGTTCGGTCGGAATCACCAAGTCGTCGGTGACACACTGGCCGTCCTGTCGGCAGGTGGTTCCATCGGGGCAGCGGATGTTGGTGCACACGTTGTGGACGCACTCGGTTCCCGTGCACACGCGGCCGTCTCCGCACATCGGGTCGCACGCGTTGGTCACGCATGTTCCGTCGATACAGCTCTCGGTTTCGGTGCACTCGCCCGCGCAGGGATCGGCTTGGCAGGAGCCGTCCACGCAGAGTTCACCCGCGGCACACGGTTCATCGCAGACCGCAATGCAATCGCCATCGCGACAGAACTCGCCCTCGGCGCACATGGCTTCGAGACAGGGATCCGGTTCACACACGGCATCGACGCAGCGCTCACCGGCCTCGCACCCGCGTCCATAGCAGCTGTCCTCCACGCATCGTCCGCGCACGCAGGTGTCGCCATCTCGACACGACACCCCGTCGCAGAGGTTGCGGCACTCGCCGTTGTCAGGATCACAGATCTCTTCGTCACTGCACTCCACCCCGGCGCACATTCCGTCGACGCAGAACCCAGGTTCGCCCATGGAGCGATCGCATTCCTTGCCTGGCGGGCAGGGGAATTCGCCAGGTCGGCATGGTGACAAGCACTGGCAATCGACACACGCGCCGCCGGGGCAGAACGTGCCATCGGGGTCTTCGTCGATTTCCCCGTCACAATCATCGTCCATGCAGTTGCAGGTTTCGCGCGTGGGGCTGGTGGCTCCACCGCACACCAGCTCGCCGGCAACACACACGACACGACCGGGTGTGCAGCGCTCATCGCCACCCGCGGGTGGATCGACGATGAAGCCACCCATCCCATCGGGAATGCACTCGGCGCCGCCCATGGGGTTGCCGTCGTCGATGATGCCGTTGCAGTCGTCGTCGAGGTTGTTGCACACCTCGACTTCGGGCGTCGGTGCGTCGCAACCGACGAACGCTCCGTCCACACACGTTTCGGTGCCCGGTCCACACGCGGTCGAACACGCCCGCATGATCCCTTCATCGATCATTCCGTCGCAGTCTTCGTCCGTGCCATCACAGGTTTCGATCGTGGGTGTCGGCGCGGTGCAGCCGACGAACGCACCGGCAATGCACGTTGAGATTCCGCTGCCGCACGCCGTCGAACAGGGCATGGTGATCGGCCCTTCGTCGGTCAGTCCGTCGCAGTCTTCGTCGGTGTTGTCACACGTCTCGGTGCCAGGCGTGGGCGCCGTGCATCCGCCAAACGTTCCACCCGAACAGGTCTCAATGCCGCTGCCGCACGTGGACACGCACGCACGAGTCAGCGACTCGTCGGTCATCCCATCACAGTCTTCATCGGTGCCATCGCAGGTTTCGATGGTGGGCGTGGGTGCTGAGCAATCCGCGAACGAGCCCGCGGTACAAACCTCCGTGCCACTGCCGCACATGTTGGAGCACGCGCGCGTGAGTCCCTCGTCGATCGAACCGTCGCAGTCGTCGTCGAGGTTGTCGCACATCGTTTCGGTGGGGTCGGGGACGCGCGCGGAACAGGCGCCAAAGGTTCCGGCTGTGCAGGTGCGAATGCCGGCTTCGCATGCGGTGGAACACGCTTGGGTCAGTCCTTCGTCGATCGCACCGTCGCAGTCTTGGTCGCTGCCGTCGCAAGTCTCGGGCATCAGCACGCAGAGTGGAACGAGCCCGGTTGCGCGGACCAGCATGTCCTCGAAGTCGTTATCGCCTCCCCGAAAGAGGTCCTCGAACCCGAAGTAAAAGGTGTCGGTCAGGTTGGCGCTTTCGTAGACCAGGAAGTGCACGTAGTCGCCGTCGTCGTTGAGTGCCGAGCTGGTGAAGTAGATGCGGTTGTTGGTGTCGAGACGACCGCCGCACGAGTCGTTGATGTTGGTGCCGGTGGGATCACATCCAACGTCAAAGGGACATCCCGAAGGGAACGTGCCGTTCTCGCGCGAGCCGTCCAAACGTTCCGGTGTGCGAAGCCAGAAGCCAATTGGGCGTCCGACTGCGAAGCCTGGTTCGAGGTCAAAGTCGATCGTGATCGTGCGGGTGGTGGCGCAGGGACAATCGCAGGTGCCGTAGGTTCGGCACCCAAAGATGGTGTTGAGGTTTGCGGGGTCGGTGACGTCCTCGTCCGCCCAAAACCAACCGAAGGAGTTGCGAAAGCCGGCGCCCTCACCAATGTCGGTGAAGGTTACTCGGTATCGTCCGCTGCCCGCATCGAGCACAGGCCGGAACGTTTCCGGCAAGACTTCGGCTTCCGAAATCGCGTCGACGGCACCGCCCACACCTTCGCTCAAGTCGAGACACTGTTGAAGACGCGTCGTTTCGGGAACAACCGTTCCGTCGACCTGGTTGATGTACGCGTGCGCGTCCGAACTGATCCAGGTCAGGGCAAGGAGTGCAGCGAGTTGAACGTTGACGCGAGTCAACCGAGTGAAGCGAAGTTGCCGAAATCCCACGCTACTTTGTAACGCACTTCAGGTACTGCTGCCTCGGTTTCAGGCTTCGAAGACGAGGATGCCTTTGCTGCACAGCTCGCCGGCTTTGAACACCTGAAAGGTGACCTTCTCGTTCTTGCGCGTCAGTTGCAGTTCAAGCACATCGTTGGGCCGAATCGCGCGCTGAAACTTCACACGGCGAAGCCCGCGCGTCGCGCCGAGTTCGGGCCAAGCTTGACGCGTGGGCTCTTCGCTGAGCGCGATGATCTGAGCGACGCCGGGCAGGATCGGTGCACCAGGAAAGTGGCCTTCAAAGTAGCGCGTATCGCTGGGAACCTGGACTTCGACACGAACGCTGTCTCCGTCACGCTCCATTTCGCCGAGTTGCAGCTCGCTGCCCATAAAAGCGGCATAGCAGGTCGCCAGAAGCGTTGCTATGGGAGTGGTTGTGCGGCTTATCCCACTGATTCTGGCGCTTCCCCTGGTGTTGCTGGCTTGTGGTCCTCGAACCGGGCCAACCACGGAAGCGACCTTGGAGGCGTATCCCACCGTGGTGCTGCCGCCGGACCAGCTTGGCGGCGATTTCGCGTTTGAGCAGGAAGTGACGATGGAGCATCCGGAGGGTTCCAACAGCTTTCGCGCGGTTCTCCAAAAGCAGGGTGATGAGTTGTTGATGCTCGGCCTTGCGCCGCATGGCGCGCGTGCATTTCTCCTACGTCAGAATGCAGAGGGTGTGAGCTTTGAGAGCTACATGCCTTTCGAGCTGCCGTTTCCGCCAGAGTTCATTTTGTACGACGTGCACCGGACGTGGTTCATGTCCGCACAGGGGGGAAGCGTGGAGCGCGAAGGTGAACGCATCACCGAACGCGTTGAGAACGGACGCGTGATGGAGCGAACGTTCGAGCGGCTCGATGGTGTGCCGGAAGGAACGATCACCGTGACGTTTGAGGGCGGCTTGGGTGAAGGATCACCGAACACCTCCGCACCACCGGAGCGAGTCGTACTGGACAACGGGTGGTTTGGATACCGCGCGACGGTGCGTACGCTGTCGTGGCAGTCGATCTAATCAGCAGGGATCAGGGATCAGGGATCAGGGATCAGGGATCAGGGATCAGGGATCAGCGATCAGGGATCAGGGATCAGGGATCAGGGATCAGCGATCAGGGATCAGCGTTCAGGGATCAGCGTTCGGATCAGCGTTCAGGGATCAGGGATAGGTCTCGGTCTCAGGTCTCAGGTCTGGGAGGGCTCAGAATCGGCGATCAGGTTGCGCGGCTGTTCGCTCTTCGCAGTTGGCGGATCGCACTTGGCTGATGTCCCGCGTTGCGCAGATCGCTGACGGCTGATGGCTAGTCCCCCCGATCCCCGATCCCCGATCCCTGATTGCTGATGGCTAGTCCCCTGATCGCTGATTGCTGATCGCTGATTGCTGATCGCTGATTGCGGATCGCTGATCGCTGATCGCTGATCGCTGATCGCTGATCGCTGATCGCGGATCGCGGATCGCGGATCGCTGATCGCTGATCGCTGATCGCTGATCGCTGATCGCTGATCGCTGATCGCTGATCGCTGATCGCTGATCGCTGATCGCTGATCGCTGATCGCTGATCGCTGATCGCTGATCGCTGATCGCTGATCGCTGATCGCTGATCGCTGATCGCTGATCGCTGATCGCTGATCGCTGATCGCTGATCGCTGATCGCTGATCGCTGATCGCTGATTGCTGTTCGCTGATTGCTGATCGCTGATCGCTGATCGCTGATTGCTGATCGCTGATCGCTGAGAGATGATGACTGATCAGCTCGCGAGAAAGCGCGCGGCTGCGTCCCGTGCTTTTGGATGATCCATCACGAACGTGTGAATCGATTCGACGACCACGTGCTCCTGCATGCCGGGTAGCTTCGTTTCTTCCACGGCCACAATCCCGTCGTCGTCACCTTCGATCCATGGGTTGAGTCCCTTGGGTGCCCGCGACCCCGCGATCACCATGAAGGGCACCGAAGGTGGCGGGTAGGGCACCCCGGCTGCCAGCTGCGAACCGGTCGGGCCCATCACGGCGCCAAACACAGTCGGAAGTCGGGTCTTCAACACACGTGCAAGCGACGCTCCCTGACTCGGAGGCGCACACATGACGACCCGGTGCACGTCGACCGTACGCTTCGAATGAGCGAGAACACCACGCGCGATGATTCCACCCAGCGAGTGGGTGACAAAACTGACGCGCTCCACACCAAGATGCTCCACCAAGTCCACAACCTGGTCGACGTGGTGCTCCAACTTTCGGCGGGTGCTGGGATAGTCCACGCGAATCGGCGTGAAGCCTTCGTCCCGCAAACGCGTGCCCATCCCCATCATCGACTTTCGCGAACGACCCAGACCGTGCAGAACCACCACAGCCTCGTGGTCGATCGCAGGGAGCTTCTGTGCGTCGAGCGCGTCGACGCACGCCTCGAACGAACCGCGGACGTGACGCCGATCGTTCGGATCCAAGAGGCGGAACTCGCCGTTGAGAACGTTCTCTTGGATGCGCCACTCCGCACGCCAGCGACGATCCGCCCAGAGTTGCGGACCACCAAGTGTGGGAATTCCACGTGTCGTCACAACACCGCGATTGTACGCATGCATCCCACACTCTCGCCGTAAAGATCGTGACGCGTGCACACAAAGCATGTCGCTTTTCCCGACGCAGAGGTTGGAACGTTGATTGCTCTACCGCAGGTGCAGTCCTGATGCGTTCGAGAAACTGTCGGGATTGAGAACGGTTCGTGTACCCTGGGGAGAGCAACGGAGGAGGTAGTTCATGCGCGCACTCGGTGTCTTGATGGTTCTTGCGCTCGGATGTGTATCCGGGACGGATCAGGCAACAGGGGAGCTATCTCCATTCGACCCCGCGGACTACGCGGACGAGGTTGTGTACCTCCATCCGGATCTCGCGGCTCCGCTTCGCGCGGATGAACTCGGTCCCGATGTGGCGGATGCGATTCCTGTCGGCATTCGCGTTCACGCTCACTTCGCGGTGGCGTGGCATGCACCCCTCGGCGTTCCGCGCGTCGGTGACGAGAGCTCCGTGATTCGTGCATGGCGTCTCTACGACGGCGAAGCCAACCCACTGATCGGTGGGATCGTCGAACCGGGCGATGGAGAGACTGAAGTCACTCCGCCGGCTGTCACCTTGCCCGAAGTCGACATCGATCAAGACCTCGGAGAGCCCTTCGATCGCGAGTACTTTTGGGAGGCGCCGCCCCAGCTCAACATCATTTGGCTGGAAGAATGGCGAGACGCATGGGTTCGTTTCTGGACCTACCATCCCGAATGCGCCTGAACCAAACCGCCTGAATCCCTCGCGGATATAGGGCGATCGTCCATCAAAGCAGCGTTCTGATGAGCGCTGCTTTGTTGCGTTAAGCGGTTTGCCGAACAACTTGCGGTTTTTTGCCTCGCTGGAGGACAATTCCCGCCGGTGAGCGACGAGCGCGAAACGTCGGACCTCTTCAGCCTGAAGAGTACTCAGGTCAAGCGGAGCATCATGCCCGTGGAAGAGGTTCTGACCCCTCCGGAGGAACTTCGGAAACAGCGCAATCGCAAGATCATTCTTGCGACGGTGAGCGGAATCCTCGCGCTGATCACCGCGTACACCATCTACCACTTCGTCCACGAAGCTTCTGTGAAGAGCGCGGTGATCGCAGCAGGCGAGTCCGGGCGCGTGGCGGATATCCAGGATGCGTTGGGAACGCTCGGCTCGAGCGAATACGTCGGTCTTCAAGCCAGGCTCAAAGCGATGCTCGCGCTTGCCGGTGAGTTGCCTATCGAGCAAGCGCAGACCGCCATCGATGCCGTACCTGCCGACGACGAAGAAGAAGCGAGTGAGCGACTCAAAGCCGAGGTCTACGTGGCGATGGCGCGTGGCGATGTCGACGCTGCGACCGCGGCCGCCGGACGCTTGATCGCGGCGGGCACCTACGGTGGCGAAACGGCACACGCCAAGTCACTTGCAGCGTGGGTGTCTGGCAACGCCGCAAACGCGCAAAGCGAAGCTCAGCTCTCGCGCGAGAACCATGAAAGCGCGCCGCGTTACCTCAGCCAACTTGCGCTCGCGACGGCGCTGAGCGGAGACGTCGACGGCGGGCTCGAAGCACTTTCAGCCGCGGGTGACGCGCCGGATGCACGGGTGGCTCGCGCACGGATCCTGTCGCGCGCACGACGCGAGGGTGCGGTCGCGGAAGCGGATGCGGTGCTCGCCAACGAAAACGCGACAGCGGCTGAGAAGGCGTGGGCGAAGTTGGTTCGTGCAGAGGTGTCGGCGTGGCAGGGCCGACGCGTGGATGCACGTGCACGCGCGCGTGAAGCCGCGGAGACACCGCCTCCCGGGGATGCGCTCTTTCGTTGGCAACTCGCGGAAGTCTATTTGCGAGCCGATGATGCTGCGGCGGCAGCCGAAGCACTTCAGGGCCTGAGCGGTGCGGTGGCGGACCCTGCGCTGGCGGGGCGAGTCAACGCGTGGCTGTTGTTGGACCGTAACGATCCCGCGAGCGCCTTGCGTTCGCTTTCCGAAGTTCCCGGCAGTCCTGAAGCGTTTCTCCTCGTCGGTCGTGCCCAAGCGATGCGAGGCGAGACGGCAGACGCGGAAACGAAGTTCCAACAGGCGGGCGAAGACGAGCGCTACGCGGCGCTTGCGTTGGCCGCGCGCGCGGAGCTGAAGCTCGCTGCGGAAGATGGTCCCGCAGCCGTGCTTTTGGCGCGTCAAGCGTTGGAGGCTGCGCCGCATCATCCTGCACTTGTTCCGATCGCGGTGCGTGCACTTCTCTCCACCGATGCTGCCGACGAAGCGCTTGAGGTCGCACGCGCAGCGCTCGAGCAACACGCCGAGGACGACCGCATTCTCGAGTCGGTGACCGATGCCTACCTCGCGAAGGGCGAGTTTCAGTCCGCGCTGGAACATGCGCGTCGCGCGGTTGAACAGGACGACACCAACGCCGACTACCACGCGAAACGCGGCATTGCGGCACAGGGCGTCAACCAGCTGGATGAGGCCCGTACCGCGTTCGAAGCAGCGCTTGCGCAAGACGAGACCCACACCGACGCACTTGTTGGGCTGCTCTCGGTGGACGTCGCGCAAAACAACGTCACGCATGCCGCGACCATGATCGAACGCATCAAGGACGCGGAGATCAATACGGACGAAGTGACACTCCTCCGCGTTCGCTACTTGGTCGCTTCGGGCGCCGGTGTGTCGGGAACGCGCTACGTGATGTCTGCCACCCGGCGTCGCGGGTTGCGTCGCAATGGCTACCTCCGACGCGCCATGGCCGAGCTTTACCTGCAGGGCGAGTTTTTCCGCCAGGCGGTGGGCATGTACGAGCAAGCGCGTCGCATGGGCGAGAACGAGGTCGACATGCGCATTGGGCGAGCCATGGCGCACGCTCTCGATCGCAAAACGAACTTGGCGAACACTGCGCTGGGCGAGGCGTTGGATGCGGCACGACCCGAGGACGCTGCCGAGAACAGCGCGAGTCCTGCACAGGACAACCCGCGTCTTCTTGCGACCCGCGCTCGCATGGAGTTGAACCTGGGTCGCTTCGCTTCGGCGGAGAGCTACGCGGAGCGGGCCCTCGCTGCGGATTCCGACCTTGGTGAGGCACATTTGGTGTTGGGTGAGGTCGCGATTCGTCGGCGACGGAACCCCGAGGAACATCTTCGCGCGGCACTTGCTTCGCCGCGTCCTCAGCCCGTCGCAGCCGCGTTGCTCGCCCGTCGCTTGGGGGCAAACGAAGAAGGCTGTGCGCTTGCCGCTCGCTATCTACGGGCCGCCAGCCGTGCAGCGGAGTACGTCGATCCGATGGAGTCGCTTCGGGAGCGGTGCGAAGAGTAGTGCGGCGCGTTTCAGCACTCTTGCTTACCTTGGCGCTTCCGAGCGCAGCCTTGGCGAACCCAGAGCCGCCGGCCAACTACGACGCGCGCGTTGCGGGTATGGGTGGCGTGGCGATCGCTACCGTCGAAAACTCCGCGGCACTCTTTCACAACCCTGCACAGCTTGAACACATCGAACGGTTCTCGCTGACGGTTGTCGCGACTTCACTACTCGTCAATCTGCAGGCGCCCTTTGCGGGGTCCGGTACCGAAGTCGACAGCGGACTGATCTACGCGCCGTTGATGTTCGCGGGCGGTGTGGGGCGAATCCACGAACGCGTGACCATCGGTTTAGGCGGTTACGTGTACACCGGATTCGGTGGCGGATTTACCGGCATCGACTGTCTTGCGTACAACGATCCCGCTGCGTGTGAGGATCCGATGTTCGCCGGTCGAATCGATCCTCCATCGCGCGAAGAAGTCACTCTCTTCGTCACCGAGTTTGCGATGCCGATTCAGGTCACGTTGCACGAGCGGGTGTCGATCGGTGTGACGTTTCGTTTGCCCTGGGCACGCATGGACGTTTCGGCCACGCAAGATGTCCCCAACGGAAACGAAGACATCTTTCTCGGACGCGCGAATCAAGAACTCACAGGAGTCGGAATCCCCGGTGTTTTGTTGGGAATTAGCGTTCGGCCGATCGATCAGCTCACGTTGAGCGCTGCGTACCGATCCAAGGTCTACGTCAACCTCGACGGCACGACGAAGGTGCCGCTCGGCATGATGACGCTCGACGTCGATACGAGCTCGCGCTGGTACGTCCCGCACATGATTCGTGTGGGCGCTGCGATTCGCGCGTGGCGTGACCGCTTCACGTTCTCAGCCGAGTTCAAGGTGCAGATGCACAACGAAGCGAACGAAGAGCAGTTTTTCGAGCTCGACAACATTCTCGCACCGAACACGCGCGCCCGCTTTGAGTGGCAAAACGTCTATCTCGGATCCATCGCAGCAGAGCTGTGGGTTGCACCGCGTATTCCGATCCGCGTGGGAATGACGCTAGGGCGCTCCGCGTCGGTGGCACGCACGCTCACGCCGTTCTCCCCACCACCTGGAATCCAACTTGGTGTGTACGGAGGATTCGGCGTCCGCGCGGGACCCATGGATATCGATCTTGGATTTGGCTGGGGTGGTGGTCCCGCCTACAACATCGATCGCGACTACCCGCTGTGCGCGGATGCAGACGCTCGAACTTCAGGTGCAGGAGCGGGTCGCACTCTCGAAGCATCGGGGGGATGCGCCGGGTCGTACGACGTCGACTCCTACTTCCTCTCGCTTTCGGCGACCTACTCGTTCGGTCGACCGGACGTGACCGAAGAGAACTAGAACAGGCGTTCGGCGAACTTGTGGCCGAGTCGCTCTTCGCGACAGCGACGCAACACCTCGCGACAGTTGGGCAGCGGCGGGCTGCGGCGATCGGCTTCTTGCGGGGTGGGCTTCTGGTTCTTCATGGGTTCCTCAAACTGCGGGTACCGCGATCGTTGTGAGCGGCATCACAGGTTGAGGGGGTTTACGCAGCGCGTCAAGAATGTGTCGCGGCGCTCCGACAAAACAGACGAAAAGCCTGAGATTTTAGCGCTTTGAGTGCATCAGGTGAAAGGTGTTCACCGAGCGAGGATGGCGGCGAGTGCTGCCAACGCCATGAGCACGCCTGCGCCGATCAGCATCATTCCAACCCGCGCGGCCATTGGGTTCTCCACCTGAGGCGGCGCGGAGATCGTGGCTGGATCCGTGTCGCGTTCAGGGTCGGTCTCAGGCGTGGTCTGCGGAATTGGCGGTCGACTTCGCGGCTGTGGAGGCGGGTCCGTTTGGACCTCGAAGAACGGAGCCCAGCGACCACGCACACGATCGCTGGCGTACGGGAGTAGCGCGCGACCGAACGTCAGGCACGAGGAGAACCGTCGCTTCTCGTTCTCGTCCATCGCGCGCAAAATGATGTCCTCGAATCCGTCGGGCAGACCGAGATTGAGTTCGCTCGGCTTCTTGTAGTCGCTCGTGGTGATCATCTGGACGAGTTCGACAAACGACGAGGCTTTGAACGGTCGCACCCCGACCACGCACTCGTAGAGAATACATCCGATCGCGTATTGATCGCTTGCAGCCTTGGCGTCGGTGTTTTCGCGAATCAGTTCGGGCGCGATGTACTCGGGCGTTCCGAGAAGCCCCTCACCCTTGGTGACGATGGAAGCCTGGCTGTCGTCGTCCAGACTCTTGGCGATTCCGAAATCGAGCACTTTCGTGGGCGTACCTGGCTTCGACGGAACCATGATGTTGGGTGGCTTGAGGTCGCGGTGCAGAACCCCAGCTTCGTGCGCCACGGCGACAGCACTCAGCACTGGAAGGACCAGTTCCACACTGCGCTCCACGCTCAGCGGTGCTTCGCGCTTCAACAACGTGCTGAGCGGTTCGCCCTCCACGTATTCCATGACGATGTAGGGGAGCGATTTGACCAGAGTGCGAACTTCCGACGTCTCCTCGGTGGAGATTTCGCCTGACGCGTCCGTCGTTTCAGTCCATCCGGTGTGGGTCTCCTGAAGACGCGCTTTGAGTCGGCCGAAGTCGATGAGTCGAACCACGCTGGGGTGGCTGAGTTTGCCGATGAGCCGCATCTCGCGTTCGAACCGCTTGGCGTCGACACCGCCCCGTTCCGCACGACTGCTTCGCAAGATCTTCAGCGCCACGTCTTGGCCGGTGCTGAGCTGTTTCGCGCGATAGACCACCGCGAAGCCACCTTCGCCAATCGTGGCTTCGACGCGATAGCGACCGTCGAGAATCGTGCCCGGCTCGACCTTGCCGTCTTCAGGAATCGCGGCAGCGGGCGGGCCGAGCGAAGGCGCCTGCAATCGTGTCTGCAAGTGCGCTTGGATGCGTGCCAGGACGACCGGAAAATCGATGGGCTTGGTCACGTAGTCGTTTGCGCCGAGTTCCAGCGCTTTGACCATGTCCTCGCTTCCGCTTTTGGCGGTGGCCATCAAGATGGGCAGCTCCGCTCGTGGGTAGATCTCGCGCAAGCGCTTGAGCACTTCGAGACCGCTCATCCCCGGCATCATGATGTCCAAGATGATTAGGTCGAAGTGATCCGCCTCCGCGCGATCGAGCGCGACAAAACCATCCTCTGCCGTGTCGACTTCAAACCCACGCTTACGAAGACGACGCGCGAGCATGTCGCGGTTGTCTTCGTTATCGTCGACGACGAGCAGCCGATGCGAAGTCATGCCTGGGGTGCGTCAGGAAGTAGCTTTTCGATCTTCTCGATCAGGCGGGGCAGGTCGACCGGCTTGGTGTCATAGTCGTCGCAGCCTGACTCGAGAGCTTTTTCACGGTCACCACGCATCGCGTGCGCGGTGAGCGCAATGATGGGGATGTCCTTGGTGGAGTCGTCACCTTTCAGCCGACGAGTGGCTTCCCAGCCGTCGATCTTGGGCAGGCTCATGTCCATCAAGATGATGGCTGGGCCTTCGCTGTGGGCCTTGTTCACGCCCTCCTCACCGTCGACCGCGATCACGACATCATACCCACGCCGCTTCAATCGCCGCGAAAGCATGTCTCGGTTTAGCTCGTTGTCCTCGACCAGCAGGATCTTTGCCAACCCGACCTCCGAAAGGGACCTCCCCTAGAGGGGAAGCGCCATCGTATCGTACCTTCGAAGCAAATTCGTTCCATGATTTCGCTAACCCCCCGATCTCTGATGTCGCGGCTCGCCTTGGTGACAGGCGGGTTTCTCGCGATGGCCGTGGGGTTGGTGCTCTGGAACAGCTACGAACGACTGGTCACCAGCATTGAGGAGGGCGAGGTCTCTCGAATTAATGCGCTCGCCGCAACTCTCGCGTTGCAGATCGATGGCGAAGCGCATCGGGAGATTGTGGAGAGCTATAGCGATCGCGGCGCGTTCAGTCGTTGGACGGATGCACCTCCAGAGCTGATGCGAATTCATCAGCAGTTGTTTCACGCCGTACAAGCGAACGGGCTGAGTACGCCGATCGAGACGCTCGTGGTGCGCGAAGACGCGATCGGGATGGTGCGCTCCACGCGTGAAGCTCCACTTCAGGGTGCGATGGACATCATCGCGACCAGCAGTGATGTGCCCTACTACCGACACGTCGCCGACTACGAACCGGAGATGGCGCTGGCGATGCGTGGCGAGGTCGGCATCAAGGGTCCGTACGAAGATGCGCACGGAACGTGGATCAGTGGCTTCGCGCCGATTTTTGGCGAACACGACTCGGTGGTTGCGATCTTGCGCATCGACACGCCGCTGACGCGCATGCTGGAAGAAACCGAACGGCATCTTGGTCAGCAAGCGTTGTTCGCAGCCTTGCTTCTCTTGGTTCTCGTGTGCGGCATGATCATCGCGGCTGCGCGTCTTACACGCCACTTGTCCAGCTTGGCGGATTCCGCGCGTCGCTTCGGCCAAGGTGATTTTGATACCCGGATCGTTTCGGAAGGCACTGCGGAAGTCCGTCAGCTGGCGACGAGCTTGGAGGCCGCGCGAAGACAAATCCGCGCGCAGATTCTCGCCCGCGAAAAACAGGAGACCAAGCTCGCGAATGCGTTGCGGCAAGCCGAGGGTGCAACACGCGTGAAGTCTCAGTTTCTCGCGAACATGAGCCACGAGTTGCGCACGCCGATGAATGCGATCCTTGGATACAGCGAGATGCTGATCGAAGACTGCGCGGACTTGGGTGAAGGCGAGGACTTCGCCAGCGATCTCAAGAAAATCCACGGTGCTGGAACGCACTTGCTCGCCCTGATCAACGACATCCTGGACCTGTCCAAAGTGGAGGCTGGAAAGGTCGAAGTGTTCCTCGAGGACTTCGAACTCGCCGCGCTTTTGGACAACGTGGAGGCGACGGTGCGTCCGCTGATCGAACGGCGTGGCAACCAACTGATTCGCCAAGTCGACCCCGACATCGTCACGCTTCACGGCGACGTCACCCGCACGCGCCAGATTTTGTTCAATCTGTTGAGCAACGCGGCCAAGTTCACGGAGAACGGCACGATCACGCTCAAGGTTCGGACCGAAACCGATGGTGTCGTGTTTGCGGTTCACGACACCGGCATTGGGATGAGTGAGGAGCAGCTGAGTAAGCTCTTCACGCCGTTCACGCAGGCTGACGCGAGCACCACGCGCAAGTACGGTGGCACCGGGCTTGGACTTTCACTTTCGCGCGAGTTTGCGCGACTGCTTGGTGGCGACATCGTTGTCGAGAGCACGATCGGCGAAGGTTCGACGTTCACGTTGCGTCTGCCGCGTCGTGCATCGCGACGCTCGAGTCTTCCGATTTCCGGCGCGCCGATCTCGCCCGCAACGCGTAACGCCACGGTGTTGGTGATCGATGATGATCCCGCCATGCGTGAGTTGATGGCGCGCTCGCTCACGAAAGACGGCTGGTCGGTCGCGATTGCGGGCACGGGTGAGGAAGGGCTTTCGGTGGCCGAAGCACACGAACCCGATGTGGTCGTGCTCGATGTGCTGCTGCCCAAGCAAGACGGTTGGGACGTGCTTGCTGCACTGAAGCGTCATCCGAAGCTCAGCGATATTCCCGTGGTGTTGGTGACCATGGTTGATGACCGGCAGAAGGGCATGGCGTTGGGTGCCACCGACTACCTGACCAAGCCAGTGGACTGGGATCGTCTACGTGACGTGCTCGCGCGGCATCTTCCGGATCGGTCCAAGGTGTTGATCGTCGACGACGACCCTGCTGTGCGCGACATGTTGATGCGCGCGCTAGAACGCGAGGGACACTCCGTGGTGCAAGCCAGCGACGGTCGTGAAGCGCTCGAGCGAATCGACGCGGACGTATCGGTCGTGGTGTTGGACCTCATGATGCCGGAGGTCGACGGCTTCGAGGTGTTGGACACGCTTCGCCAACACGAAGCATACGCATCGCTGCCCGTGCTGGTTTTCACGGCGATGGATCTCGGTGCAGAGCAACGCGCCATGTTGGAGCGCAGTGCGGACTACGTGCTGCAGAAGGGTGGCGCCGACCAAAAGGCACTGCTCGACGACGTGCGGCGCCGAGTCGGAATGCACCTCAAGTCGCGTGTCGAAAGTGAAAGGACTTCGGTCGCGTAAGGCTTTCGAACCCCACGCTCGATAGCGTGCATCCGCGACCACTGTCTTTGACACCCACCCAGGCGAGTTCGGGATCGAGGTAGTCGCAGCGGTTCATAAACACCGTTCCGGTTTCGAGCTGCACTCCCATTCGTTCGGCACGCTCAATGTCGGTGGTCCAAATCGCTGCGGTGAGTCCAAAGCGGCTGTCGTTCATGTGGGCAATGGCTTCGTCGTCGTCCCCCACCTTCATGATGCCGATCGCAGGTCCAAACGTCTCTTCGCGCATGAGTTCCATGTCGTGCGTGACGTCGACGAGCACCTGAGGGGCTACGTACGGAAGCCCACGTTCCGCGCCTGCGAACTTCGTATCGATCAGCGCACGTGCACCCGCGCCGATCGCGGCTTGAATCTGACTCTGGATCATCTCGGCGTTGCGGGTGCGAACCACGGGTCCGAGCGTGGTGTCTTGTTCACGAGGGTCGCCGAGGACGTACTTGTTCGTCAGCGCTACAAAGGCCTCCACGAAGCGGTCGTACAAACTCTCGTGCACGTAGATACGCTCAATGGCGCAACACGACTGGCCACTATTGAAGAATGCGCCGTCGACCAAGCTCTCGACGGCGTGTTCGAAGTTTGCGTCGGGGGCAACGTAAGCCGGGTCTTTGCCGCCCAGCTCCAAGCCGACGTGGATAAAGCGATCGGCTGCGGCTCTGTGGACCGCGCGCCCCCCGCCAACCGAACCCGTAAATGCGACGTAGTCGATGCGTGCGTCGCCGATGATGCGCGCGACGTGATCGTGACTCGCATGCAGATGCTGAAAGACTCCCTTCGGCAGTCCCGCGGCGTTCGCGGCTTCGCTCAGTCGTTCGCTGACCAGAGGCGTTTGGTCTGAGTGCTTGAGAATGACCGTATTGCCTGCGGCCATGGCCGGAATGATCGCGTTGACCGCGGTGAGCCACGGGTAGTTCCACGGGGCCAACGCGAGCACGGTTCCCAAAGGTTCGCGCGTGATGCGACGCGTGAATCCTTTTTGAGGCCCGGGATCGATCGGTCCTAAGGCACGTGGTGCGAGGCCCAGCATTCGTTGTGCGCGATCTTCGAAACCGCCGATCTCGCCTTCTGTGTAGCGACGCGGTCGTCCCATTTGCAGTGTGAGCTCATCGGCAAGATCGCTTTTGTTCGCGACCACCGCATCCACCATCGCGTTGAGCTTGGCGATTCGTTCCGCAAGCGGGACGGAACGCCATTCGCGTTTCGCGTTGGCTGCGTCCGAAAGTGCAGTCTCGGCGTCCTTTTCGGAGGAGAACGGACGCTCGCACACCACGGAGCCGTCGATTGGGGAGATGGTTTGAAACGTGTCGCTCATTGTGAACAAGGACACCCGCCGGCAGCCTGCTCGTCAACGGCAAACGTGCTATGACCGTCGCGATGCCGCGCAAAGACGAGCCGTTGGACGACTCCCATCTGGACGACTCCCATCTCGACGCGCCCGCGGATAGCGCAGAGCAAGAAGAGCGACTCGAGGACCTCCCAGGCAGCGTGGGTCCGAGTTCAGGGCTCGACAGCGGCCTCTTCTGGCTGAGCTAACGCTGGTTCGAGCGCTGTCCACGCATCGGCGAGCACCGTCTGCAGACTTGCGTCGATCTCGGTGTACATCGGGCTTGGGGGTGGCTCGTGAAAGCTGAGGACAACGCTGACGCTGCCAATGCAATCGTGACGCGCCCCAAACCTCACGCGACCCGGACCCGTGGGAGGACGCCAACCCGGTCCCCAAGGATTCGGGTGACCGGGTGCAGTGAGCTTCCACTCGGTTCCACCGTCTCGGCTGGCTGTCGAACATGCGCTCAAAAGCGGCAACGCATCGTCGCGATTCGCGAGACGCCATGGTTCACCTTTGTCGGACAACAGCTGCTCGATTCTCGCGACGAGCTGCTGCGAGAGCGTTTCGAGGTGGTGGAGGGCAACCTTCCGCTGTGTTGCGCCAGGCTCACCCATGGTGTCGTCAAAATACGCGGGGTACGCGTGAAGCTGGAGTTCGAAGCCGGAGTGCGGAGGCCGAAGTGTTTCGAGCGACACGGGCGGAGGTGTGAGCGTGATGTCGCGGTTGGCTTGCCGCCCCTGCACCATCTTCCGGTGCACCGGCTGATCCGGATCGATGAGCGATTGTGCACGAGCAGGGTCCATCGACGCGCCGAGGTTGCTGGCCGAGCGTTCCCACGAAAAGCTGGCTGCCGTCACCGAACAGGGCTGAGCGTACAGAAAGTGATCGAACTCGGCCGTCGGATGCACCGCGCCGTCGTGCACGTGCATGGTGGGAAAGTAGAGTGTGCGTGGGTCGCGTCGCGGAAAGACAAACGCCATGGGATGAATCGTTTTTTTTCCCGAGACCCAAGGCGGAGTGATTTGCGATCCGAAGAGTCGGCCGAACAGGCCTTTCTTCGTGGTCGCCGTGTCTTCCAGCTGAAACACCGCAAAGCCCCAATCGTCGTAGGGCAGCGCAGACCACACACCGGCGGGAAGTTGAAACCGCTCATCCAGTCGAGAGAACTCGGCCAGTGAAGGAACAAACGAAGCAACGAACGCCCCCACCTTGTGCACCTTGAGCGTTGCGTTGCGCGCGATGCCTCCAGACGCAGGGGCGAATCGACCGCGCGATTCGGCAACCGGAAACGCGTGGAGCAAATCCGAAAAGAACGTGGGGTAGCCCGAGAGATCCACGAACCGAACGGCGTCGTCCCCTGGATTGGGCGGAACGGGGAGCGGCAAGATCATGGCTGTCGGCGCGGTGAGCTTCACGTTCATGCTGTACACGAGCGCCTGCTCCCCGGAGTCGAGGTGACGTGCATAGATTTGCGTGGACTCGACGTCCGCGACGGGAAGCGAAAACATGCACATAGCTGCACTCTAACGCGAGACCAACCGCGTGGTAGATTGAAGCCATGCGGGTGTTGAGGGTGATGGTGTGGTGCGCGCTGGCGACGCTGACTCAGACGGCGATTGCCCAGCCGGTGATGCCCTCGTGCGGCGAAGAGCACGTGGGTTGCTACGCCGAAGATGCCGATTGGTTCTGGCGCGATCAGCTCTTCGACACGATCGATTTTGATTCCGGGTGGGTGCCTTCGGGTTCGCCTCTGCAGCTACGGCTGACTTTTCATCTCGCGGGCAACACCGAGATCGAAATGGGTGGAACACCGACGACGCGTTGGCCTCCACCGCTTGAGCTGATCGTCCCGGGCCGCGCAGGCACCGGTCGCTTCATGATCGACTACGGGTTGGAGATTCGAGCGTTCTTTCGCTTCGACGTTGAGGTCGCCGGGATTCGGTACACGTTTGAAGACGAGATCGACATCCCCTTCATCCCCGAGGATCTACGCTTCTTCGACGAGCTGATGTTCGATCCCTTTCTCCTTCCGGATTCCACCGGCGTGATGCTTTCGGATCGCACCGATCCCTTCGCGTTGGTGGAACTCGACCTTGCTGGCTTCGTCGGCATCCCAGGTGTCGGCGGTGGGCTGCGCCTCGACGCGGAGGGTGAGCTGCGGGCCGACTACCGAAGCACAGCCATCGTGGTCCGCGATGCCGATCCAATTCTTATGGAGCTCGGCACCACCGAAATTGGACCCGACTCGGTCGCGGGCTACGGCGCAGCAAAAGACCTCTTCATTCATCCTGAAGGTGTGCTTGGGTACGAAGGCTCGATCATCTTCTCGCCCACGGTCTTTCTCGATGTTGTGGGTGTGGACTTCGATTTCCCGCTCGCCGAGATCCCCATCGACATCGTCGAGCTGATGAACAACGTCGTGTTCGACGACGTGATGATCCACGTGCCCTTGCCGGACATCGCCGTTTCGCCCTCGGAGCTCGACTTTGGTCCCGTGATGGCGGGCGACAGCAACACCATGTCGCTGCGGGTCGAAAACCTCGGGGAGGCGCCGCTTGAGGTGCGTTTCGTTCCCGTCTCTTCCTTCGAACCCGCGTCGCGGATGATCACGCTTCCGCCGAGTAGTTTCTCGAGCGTCGAAATCGAGTTCTCGCCTGCGATGGAAGGTCCGATCGATGAGACCCTGGTGCTCGAGACCAACGATCCCGACTCGCCGATGGTGATGGTGCGTTTGTTGGGGGAGGGTGTCCTTCCGCCACGCACGGATGCGGGGATGCCCGATGCATTCATGCCCGACGCAGGTCCAGGTGATGCTGGGGTGGATGCCTCTGCGCCGGGAGTCACCGGCGGTGGATGCGGATGTCGTGCAACCGGAAGCGAAGACGCCGCGACCGGGCTGCTCTTCTTGTTTGTGTTCGTGATTCGGAGACGTCAGGCGATTTGAAGGAGTCGTCGTAGCTTCCGTCCGCGGAATCCGATTAGATCACCTAGCGAGTACTCCGACAGAACCTGCAGAAACGCGCCTCTCGCTTCTTCCAGCGCTTGTGCGAGAAGGCAGGCGTTCGAAATCGGGCATGTGTTGTCGGCGCCGAAACACTCCACGAGTGTCAGATCTTCGAGTTGCTCGACGACCTCGCCGACCGAGATGTCCTCGGGGCGTTGCGCGATCACGTATCCGCCCGAACGTCCCCGCACCGGCTCGACGTATCCCAGTCGACGAAGTTCATGCGCCACTTTCGCCAGGTGGTTGTCCGACACCCCGAAGGTCTCTGCCACGTGCGCCACGGAAAGCGGTTGCTCCGCCAGGCTCAACTGGATGAGCAGTCGAAGCCCGTAGTCGGTTTTGCGGGAGAGATGCACTAGCCCGCCTTGGGCAAGTGGTTCGAGAGCGCGACCGCCATACGACGCGCGAGGCCTCGAATCAGTTCCCGCTCACGATCGTGGAACACCTCTGCGGTGACTTCGTCGAAGATTTCGAGCCAGCGTTCGAAGTGCGCATGCGAAAGCTCTTCGATGGCGCGGTGCAGTTCGGGAGGCCGACCGCGCTCGTGGGGACGGTACGCCGGCTCGCTGCGCAACACGGTGGTCCAGAACGCCACCATTCGATCGAGATGACCGGGCCAACGCTCAATGCGCTTCGCAAACACTGGCCCGATGATGGGGTCTTGCTGCACGCGTGCGTAGAACCGATGCACCAGCATGGTGATTCGTTCGTCGGTAAACGAGCTGCCTTGAAATCGAGTCGCCATAAATCAGGTATCCTGTATACCTGTTTTATGGTCAACGCATGGAGTTGGCAATGACGCCGTACAAAACAGTTCGATTTGCAGTCGGGGAGATTCCGCAGGGGCTGCTCCGTCGACATGAAATTCGTGAGGGTGTACGCGCAGAATTACGCGTGCTCAGTGGCGAGCTCACGTACGTCGACGAAACCTCGCGCGTCACGCTCGGAGTGGGAGACACGCAGGCGCTGTCAGCTGGCGTGCCGCATTGGCTGGAAGATGCCGCTGATGCTGCGATCGAGATCCGCTTCTATCGACTTGGTGAGAACAGCGGAGTTTGAGACGCGCTCTAGTACCAGCCTTCGCGCAGGTACCACTCGTCGGTCAGACGCACACCTTCGCGCGGCTTCACTTTCGCGCGGAATCCGAAATCGTTCGCCGCTTTGTCGGCAGAGCAGGTCCATGCGTCCTGCATGCCCATGATGGCTTTCTGTTTGTTGAACAAGCGCGCTTTGCCGTCGACCTTACTGGCCAGTTCACCCGCTTCGCCGACGACGCGCAGGAGCACTCCCGGAACGTTCACGGTCAGCACTCGTTTGCCGAGGTACCCCACCAAGATGTCCTGGAACGCTTCCCAGGTGAGCGGCTCCCCGTCGCAGAGGAAGTAGCCCTGCCCGATCGATGCGTCCGAGTGCGCAGCGCCGATGATCGCGTCCACACAATCGTCGACGTAGATGACGCTCTTGGGCTTGTGGCGGTTGCCGTAGTAGAGGTTCAGTCCGCGTCGGGTGATCTTGAAGAGTTCGAAGTAGTCGACGTCACCCGGGCCGTACACCGCTGCAGGGCGAACGATCGTCCACGGGACCACTGGCTCGTCTTCGACGGCTTGTTCGGCTTCCAGCTTGCTTCGACCGTAGTGTTCGACGGGGAGACGCGGGTCTTCTTCGCGCAAAGGGCGACGTGCGGAGGACGGACCAAAGGCGGCGAGCGATGACACGTGAACGAAGCGCTTCACGTCGGGGTGCGCTTCGCGAAGCGCCCAAAGCAGGTTGGCGGTGGGCATCACGTTGCCACGCCAGAAGTCGTCGTAGGTCACTCCCTTGGTGACACCAGCGACGTGGTAGACCCAGTCGGGCTTTTCGGTTTCGACGATGGCACGCAGCGCTTGTCGGTCGTCGTAGCTGGCTTGAACCGCGCGACCTTCCTTGGCCGGGGGTGAGCCGGGACGCCGTAGCGAGACGACGTCCACCCCCTCGTCGAGCAGTTTGCGACGCAAGCGTCGACCGACAAAACCACTAGCTCCGGTGATGAGCGCTTTGCCCTTCATGCGCGAGTTGTGCGCGAACCTGAGCGAGGGTTCAAGCCGGCTCTACTCCATCCACCAATCGTTGGTCATCGGCGCGGCAAACGAACCGCACGTGCCACCGGTCACATCGATGCCCGTCGCGGTGGACCACGCACCGATCGTTGTGGGGTTTGCGGACCCGACCTGCCAGCGGCAGTTGTACCACTCGTTGTCATCACCGCTTGCGGTGCCGATGTCGCTGAAACCAGGGATGCGTGCCATGAAAGTTGAGGGGTCGGTGGCAAACGGATTGTAGAAGATGTTGTTGTCGATGATGAGCTCGTCGGGCATCGCCATCCCCGTTGATCCGTACTGATGCACGGACGCGCCCCAACCGCGCGCCCAGTCTGCGACCACGGTGTTGCCGGTGATCTCCACACGGAGCGTTCGGTGGTCGACCTCGTTGTTGAGCTGCATCAAGAAGAACGTGCCCAGCCGGTCGTTGTCGGCGCCGTACTCTCGGAGGTCGATCTCGTTGTCGCGCACGATGTAGTAGCCATCCAGGCCGTCGGTTGCCGGGTTCATGGCCATGTTGTTGCCGTTGAGAATCCCGGTGACGTTGTAGAACCGGTTCGGATTCAACAGCGCAGAGTCCGAGGCCGCGATGTAGTTGTGCGCAAACAGATAGTCGCCGCCGTACTGTGGGCTTCGCATTTCACAGATGCGGTCGTTCGTGTTCACGACAGGTAGGCCACCCGCGTAGTTCATCACTCGGTTCCCGACGATGTGCATCTTACGGATTGAGCAGAGCATGATGCCTGCTGCGACGTTGGACGGCGTGCCACGGCTGAACTCAGCGACTTGGAGGTCGTTGTCGATCCATTCGATGAAGTGGTCGCCGGTCACTGTGGCCCAGTTGCGGAACCAGTTTCCATCTCGCCCGCCGACGTTGTTGCACGCCACCCCCGCGCCGTTTTCGTTGGGGCCGGCACCCATCGCGCGATGACGAACCTGCCATCCGCGATAGCGAACGTGGGAACCGCCGTAGTTGCCTCGCGTCAGGTAGCCCTGAACTTGGTCGAAAGAGGCGTACTCCACCCCGAAGTAGAAGGGTTGGAACGAAAACGTGCTGAACATGATCGTGTTCGATGCATGACACTGATCGTAGTTGATCCGGTTCGCCGCGAAGTCGTGGATGTACCAGTGCTCCAGCCGATTGGTACCAGGCGACTGACTGAACACACCCCCGGACTCCTTGGTGTATCGACCGAAGTCGTTGAGCGTGATGTGCGCGATCTCGACGCGGTCTCCCGACGCTGTACCCGCACGGATGCCATACGCTTGGGCGATGGCCGCGGTCGTGGTGAGAACGGCAACGTCGTCTGCGTCGTTCGGCGGATAGATCCCGTCGTTGTCCAGGTCGGCGCCGAGGACCATGGTCGGGTTCGAGGGGTACTGAAAGTCCCACTGTTCGTTCGTCCCGGCTTGTGGCGCGAGGGTTTTCGTTCCCGGTGCACCGTTGACCAAGACGTTGAGTTGCTCGTTGACTGAGCCGGCGAGGCAGAAAATGTCTTCGCCGTTGGTGGGACCATCTGCATTGGCCATGGCCGTGCCGAGTGACGCGCACGGATTGCTCAGCGAACCGCAGCTTGCGCTGTCCGAGCCTGGGCTCAACCCAGGTGCACCCGTTCCGACGACCCACCATTGCTGTTCAGTGACTCCGTCTCCGTCGACGTCTTCTTGATACGCGCCGCCGCTGTTGGTTCCGCCCACGCGGTCGCATGCAAGACTGTCTTCCGGTTCGCCGACGATGAAGTCGTCATCGAAGTCGAGTCCGTTGTCGCGCGGACCCGAGTTGCGCCAGTAAGGCGTCGCACCCGTGACACTTCCGCTGGGCATTCCCGCGTCCATGCCGGGACCGGCGTCCGTTCCTGCATCGATGCTCGGCCCGCCCGCGTCCATTCCTGGTCCTGCATCGACGTCGGGTCCCGCATCGACACCGGGTCCTGCATCGACACCGGGTCCTGCATCAACACCGGGTCCTGCATCGACACCGGGTCCCGCGTCTACACCGGGTCCTGCATCAAACTCAGGCGACGTATCCAGACTTCCGTCCATGCCGCCGTCAAGATCGCCTGGCCCCGAGTCGTCATCGCCACAACCCAGCAGCAGGCAAACCACCAATCCCAATCGAAGAACTTTCATGTGGGGCGACAGCGCACACTTCGTGCCATGTCGACACCTCGCTGCACGAGCGGCCGTTGTGATCGCTGTGCACAACTGTCGGTGTCGATGTGCACGTGTCGTTTTTTTGCGTGTTCGATCCTTCGAGTTGTACGACCGAGATCAGCACGGTGGGCGAAATACCGTGCGCCCGGATGAAGCGTCCGGCTGGGAGGAAAGATGATGCGGAAAGTGCTGATCGCCGTCGCGCTGTGCGGCGTTGCTTGCTCGGGATCCACCGCCGAGCCGACGAACGAATCCACCTCGGGCGAAGAGTCGGCCTCGCTGGCGATGCCTGCGCCGGGTCGCGTTGTGCTTCGTGAAGCACCGGAGTCGAGCCTTCCCGAGTTTAGTCGAGCTGAGCTTGCCGACCTTCCGGCCGCGCCTTGGGCGTCGGAGCCGCGTGTGGGATCCGAAGTTCCCGCTGTTGTGGTGGCTTGGGCCACGGCCGAGAACCGCAACTGGTGTGCACCGATGGCGCCGCCGGCCGCTGATGGTGTTGCTGCGCGAGCGAGTGAGCTCGATGGTGGTTGGGTTGTGGAGTTCGATCAGCCGGGGCAGCCCGGTGTCGATGCGAACGGAGAGCCCTGTACCGATTGTGGTCGCGGAGCGTTCGGCATCGCTGGAACTTCGATGGGCGTCGATGAGATGATCGAGACGCCGCGACCGAGCTTTGCCGATGGAAGTGCAGCGGAGCTGAGCCCCGAGGACGGAAGCGTGGTGTCGGCGACGATTGCAGTGCCCGGTCAGGGGTGTGTGTATCAGGTGTGGTCGTTCCTCGGTTCGGACCACCTGGAGCAGATGATGGGTACGCTGCGGTTCGTGAACACGAGCGAGCAGACGACGCAGGTGGCGGACCTGGGCGTTCACTAAGCGTTCGTGTTGTTGGAGTGGCGGCAGGGCTTCGGCTCTGCCGTTTTCTAATTCTGTTGGGTCAGTTTCAGTCTCAGTCTCAGTTTCAGACTCAGTCTCAGTCTCAGTCTCAGCGGCCGAGGCAAGGCCGACCCCACGTGCGAGACGAATCTGGAAGGATTCGGATTCGGACGTCGAGACATCGGATTCGCGAAGCGAAGCCGGTGGCGAGCACGAGCGTCGTCACCGCACATGAAATGTGCGGGGATGACGGAGACGTGACGACGCGAGCGGAGCGAGTGGCGGCGCGAGAACCACAAACACAAGGCGAGACGGCAGTGCGAAGCACTGTTCGGTGAGCCCTCCTCATAGGAAGAGCGGCGGAGGTGATCCCGCCGGCAGCTCGATCCGCCAAGACTGAGTGCGCAGGAAACGAGTATCCAACCCCGAGACACGGTCTGTTTGCGGGAGCGGCGAGCCAGCGAGTCGAAGACGAGCGTCAAGACTCGCAGTCGCCGAAGGCGACGAGAATCGAGGGCAGCCGCGGAGCAAAAGACCCAATACAAACGGTGACGCGGGGTGACGACGACTCTGACCAGCTGGGGAAGCGAAGCTTCACCAAGCGCAGCTCAGGCGGAGGAGGAACCCGCGTCACCACGTCTCGGCCCGGAACCACCACCGGAACCACCACCGGAACCACCACCGGAACCACCACCGGAACCACCACCCGGAACCCGAACCCGAACCCGAACCCGAACCCGAACCCGAACCCGAACCCGAACCCGAACCCGAACCCGAACCCGAACCCGAACCCGAATCCGAACCATTGACACCCCAGCATCGCGACCCACTCTAGGCGTGGGTTCGCGCTCACCACGAAAACCCTCTGCCCACTCGATCACCCGTCATTTCAAAGGCGGGATGAAGAAAGTGAGCAACTGAAATGCACAAGACCCACCTCAACGTGGGAACCATCGGCCACGTCGACCACGGAAAGACCACTCTGACGGCGGCCCTCTGCACCGTGATGGCGCACCGCCACGGTGGAGACGCTCGCGCGTTCGCAGACATCGACCGCGCACCCGAAGAGCGTCGACGCGGCATCACCATCAACCGGACGCACGTTCGCTACGAGTCCGCGACGCGTATCTATGCGCACGTAGACTGTCCGGGTCACGCCGACTTCGTGAAGAACATGATCGCCGGCGCGGCCCAGATGGACGGCGCGATCCTCCTGGTGGACGGTTCGCAAGGTCCGCAGGAGCAAACGCGTGAGCACGTCGTGTTGGCGCGTCAGCTGGGCGTCGAGCACCTCATCGTGTTCGTGAACAAGGCGGACATTGCGGACGCCGAGTTGCTCGAGCTTGTGAAGCTCGAGACGATCGAGATCCTCGAGGACTACGATTACACCGACGTTCCCTTCGTCGTCGGTTCCGCGCTCGTCGCCCTCCAAGCGGCGGAGGCGGGCCGCTTTGACGACGACATCGCCTGCATCGACGCGCTCGTCGAGGTGATGGACACGCACATTCCCGATCCCAAGCGCGATCGTGAGGGTGCGTTCCTGATGCCCGTCGAGGGTGTGTGCAGCATCAACGGTCTCGGTACCGTCGTAACCGGTTGCGTGGAGCGCGGTGCGATCGCGGTCGGTGACTCCTTGGAGCTCATCGGTCCGGGTGCTCCAGATCGCCCCGTGGTGATCAAGGGCATCGAGGCGTTTCACCAGCCCATCGAGCGCGCCGAGGCCGGACTCAGCGTCGGTCTGCTCTTGCGCAACGTGGACAAGGACGCGGTTGATCGTGGCTTCGTCGCAGTGGCTCCCGGTACCGTGCACGCACGCACCGAGGGCATGGCAGAGATTTTCCTCCTGACCGCCGCGGAGGGAGGTCGCCACACCGCGATGAAGAGCGGTTACCAGCCGCAGCTTTGGTTTGGTGCCACCGACGTGACCGCAAGCCTGCACTTTGAGATCGGCACGCTCGATCCCGGAGCGCACGGCACTGTACGTCTTGCGTTGGCGCGCGCGGTTCCGTTGGAGCCGGGCATGCGCTTCGCGATGCGTGAGGGTGGTCGCACCGTCGGTGCCGGCGTGATCAAGAGCGTCTAACCGGAACGGCCCCTTCCATTGGGAAGGGGCCTTTCTTAATGCGGAATGCGGAATGCGGAATGCGGAATGCGGAATGCGGAATGCGGAATGCGGAGTGCGAGACTCGGAATCGAGAAGGAATCGCATCCGCTCAGTGTTGCCCACGCCACGCAACGATTGTGAGATCGTCAGGTTTGCCCTCGTCCATCCGCGATAGTGTGTGCGTTGCGAGTTCACTCACTCGTTCGCTCAGCGATCCTGCGCAAACCATCCGGGCGACTTCGTCGACGGGGACGTTGTCGAAGAGACCGTCGGACGCCAGGAGGACTGTGTCGCGCGCAGCCAGCGTGCCCCAGGTGGTCCGTTCGATTCGGATGACTTTGTCGCCAAGACAGTTGGTCACGATGTGTCGCTCAGGATGCGTTTCGGCCTCTTCTTCGTCGAGCAATCCAGCACGTTCACCAAGACCCGCGACGGTGTGCGGCGTGGTTACAAGCTTGAGCTTGCCCCGACCACCAACCACCATGGCCTGAGAGTCACCCGCATGCAGCGTGGTCAGCTGCACACCCACGACCTGCGCAACGACAAGCGTACACGCAGGCCCGCGGAGCTGGTGGACTGCCTGGTTCGCAGCTTCCACACCACTCTCAACGCTTCCCCGATGCGCGGACAGAGTGGTCAATGCGGTCCGCGACGCGACTTCGCCACGCGGCGAACCACCGAGCCCGTCGGCAACGGCTATGAACAGCGCATTGTCGACCACCCAAACTGCCGCGGCGTCCTCATTTGCATCGCCCAGACCCCGGCAGAACACGACCACGCTTCCAAAGCCGGTCTCAAGTTCCGTGAGCGTGTTGGACTGATACACGGTCATCGAAGAGGGTCGCCGATCTCTTCCAACGCCCGCTGCATGTGACGCGCGTTTCGGAAGCGCTTTCGCTCGTCCACTTCAATCGCACGTTCGATCCACTTGAGCGCATCCCGCCGGAGTGCCTTGCGCGCGCGTTCTGAGTTGGGCAAGGGTCGTCGATACGGCCAGCGAGGCAGCGCCCCTGAGAACAATCGATAGGCGAGAAGCCCGAGCGCGAACACGTCGGAACGAAACGATGGCTGCCCGAGAGCTTGTTCGGGTGCCATGTATCCCACCGTTCCGCGCCCCGATGCGCTCAACACCGTTCGCATGGCAACACGCGCGATTCCAAAGTCGCCAAGCTTCGCAGTTCCGTCGGCAAAGAGGATGACGTTGTCCGGCTTGATGTCGCAGTGAATCACCTTGTGTTCATGCGCGTACGCCACCGCATCAAGAACCTGCTCAAAGACGTCGAGCGCCCAGTGCGAGGCGTATCGCCGTGACAGGCGTTCATCTAGCGGTTCAGTACCGCGCGGATACGCGATCAGCAGCTGGCCATCGACGATGTCGGCGTTCACGATCGGCAGGATGTTCGGGTGCTCGAGACGCACGGTGATCCGCACCTCCTCGAGCAGATCATCGATATCCAGCACACGTGTATCCGGAATCTTCAACGCAACTTCGCGACCTTCGATCTCGTCGCGTGCGCGATACACGCGCGAGAATCCGCCCGTGCCGAGCAGGTCTTGCAGCTTGTACTTGCCGAGCCGCGACCCTTTACGAAGTTTGGTCGTCAACAGCGTCACGATGAGGAAAGCGACCTTCTGCCGCGACCTTGCCGATGTGTGCGATGCGCGCCCCGGCAGCTCCGACAGGGTTCACACTCTTACCGATGACGATTCCGTCGCGAGGTGCTTTGTACTCGCAGATTAGATCGCCAAAGGGGTTGCGTATCTCCGCGATGACCTGGCTTTTGGTGACCGCCTCTTTGAGCTCGGGGAAGACCCGAAGCAGCCCGCCACGATCTGTGTAATGCCAGCGCGAACTCTCGCAAACGACAGGTGCTGGCCCGAGTTGGAGCTTCTTTTTTGGAAGCATCTTCGCGTCCTGAAGCAAGCGTCGAGTGCCTTGCACGGTCAACCGAATGAAGTTGGGTTGGAACCGTTGAGGGTCACCGATTTCGATTGTCACCGCGGGGATCTGTGCTGCCGTTGCAGTTCCGCGCAAGGTTCGGTCGGAGGCTCTGTTGTGCAGAATGATTTGCGGACGCAGTAGGTACGCCATCCGACGGGCAACTGGATTGTCCATGTCTGCCCGGACGTAGAGTGAGTTCACGCGACCAAAGCTCGCCGTGTGCAAATCGAGCAAGCGATCAAACTTGGACACGACACGCTGCATGAACCGATGCGCAAATACCTGCGGCACGTTGCCTTTGGCTCGACCAGGGAAGATGGTGTTTAGGTCGGTGCCGTTGTCCATCTCGCGCTGATGCAGCCGGAAACCAGGTACGTTGACGACGCACACAGCGACGATGGTGCCGCGCAGCTGGGTGAGTTCAATCTTCTCAAACAGGCGATGAATCGCCGGGAGCCCATTGATTTCGTTGCCGTGGAGCGCAGCGGTCAAGCCGAACACGGGACCGTCACGGCGCCCACGCGCAACGAGGGTGGGTAGTTCGATTGGCTGACCGAGTGAGTCCTCCATCACCTCGAGCAGCACACGGTGTTTCTGGCCAAGCGCGAGTGCGTCGAGGTTGAGTTCGCGCATTCGGGTCACAGGAATGTCCATGGCTCTTTTCACGCCATGATCTCGTCGACGAACCGCGGGTCAGGATTCAACTGTTTGTAGAAGCGTCGTCTGAACACGCTCTTCTGTGTAATTAAGCGTCGTGCCATCGAGTCGATCGCGGTGACCGACATCACTGTCTGTAGGTACCCCTCGATGAGGTCATCCACGCCGATGCCCAGCTTGTTGAAGTCGCGGCTATCCACCAAAAACAATCGATCGGTTTGTGTGGTCCACGTTCCGTCGTCTTGCTTCACCGAAAGGTTGGTGCCGAGCATGTCCCATGATGAGCTGCCTTCAGCGAGTTCTGCACTCAACGGGGCACGCGCGCGACGCGCATAGATTGCAACGGGAAAGAAACCGTTGGGACCTGCGCCGACCATAAATCGAATGTCCGCGGCGTAGAGGCGACCGCGTTTATCGGGGATTGTGCCGACGTGGTAGAGCCGTCCTGTGCGACTGCGGGAACTCCAACTGAAGTTTCCGATCAACGCTTGGACGATAAAGCGATCGTAGTTTTGTTCGCTGTCCATGAACGCTTGAAGCTCTTCGGCGTTCGTGATCGTGTACACGCCTTGTCCTGCATTGCTGTATGGATTTTTCACCACTGCAACGCCACCCATACTTTGCACCCACATCGGTACTTCGGTTTTCGCCACATCCCAGATCGTTTCTGGAGTGCGAACCGCAAGACCTGCTTCCGCGTTGGTTGCGTTGAACACATCGTACGCTTTGGCAGCCACCGCCTTGTTGCGCCCACCGGCAAGACACGCCGTGATGGGATTGTAGATGGCTGTCCGCGCAACAGGAGGAAGACGCTCCCATGGCTGCTGGGTCACGTATCGCAAGCACGCGCGAATCGGCTTCCAGCCGTCGGCCGTTTCAACCTCCACCACACCATCCTGGATGCGATGAAGTGGCTTGCCCCGATGACATGGAACCATCAGCACCTCTTCGCCGGAGAGTTCCGCGATCGTGGCCGCGTAGCCCGACGCCTCCATCTCGTTCTTGTCGTAGAGCACGGCTAGCGCTCCAGAGGGCAATCGGCGACGTGCCTCAACCATGGGAAGAAACGAGCGCTCAATGAGGCGGCGGTAGCCCGAGAGCTCGTCTGCTTCATCGACGATCGGCATCGACTTCTGTCCTGATGGAGAGGAGTTCGTTTCGATCACCACGATTTGGCGAAGACCTTCTTCGTTTGTGGACAAGAACAAGTCGGCGCCACCCCACCGAAAGAACCGCGGCTTCGTGTTGAGTAGGGTCTCAACGGCTTCGCTGTTCGCTTCTGGGTGGAGATGCGCGTAACGCTGAACGATTCGCTTGTTTCCCAGGTTTAGAAAGTTCCGGACCAGCGGATGCAGCTGCGCGTTCAGGACTCGTGCGTAGAAATGTCGACTGGGCTCGAAGTCGCCCGCCCGAAACGTTTCGATCGTCATTTCACGACCTCCTCAAAGTGCCTTACCACCGCCGCAGCGATATCAAGCCCTGTGGTGGCTTCCATCCCGATGATCCCAGGTGACGAGTTGACTTCGAGAATCACCGGACCGTCACGTCCTTCGAGCACATCTACACCTGCAATGTCGAGGCCGAGTGTTCGTGTCGCTCGCACCGCAGCGTCGACAAACTCTGGGGAAGGTTCGACCTGTGTCGCTTCTGCACCCAGGTACACATTGCTGCGGTATTCGTCGCCTTGCGCTTGTCTTCGGACAGCGCCGACAACGCGACGGCCGACGACCAAGAGTCGAATGTCCTTACCGCGAGATTCCGACACAAATTCTTGGATGAGCAAGGGTGTGTCCATGGCGAGAAACGTGTCGGCAATGGCGTGAGCAACCCGATTGGACTCTGCCAACATGACACCGCGTCCTTTAGCCCCCTCCAACACTTTCACAATCACTGGAGCTCCACCCAAGCGTTCAATCGCCGGTGTGAGGTCGCGCGTGTGTGCGACGAATGCCGTTCGAGGAACCATGAGTCCAACACGCGTCAGTCGTTGCATTGCGAGTAGCTTGTTGCGCGACAAGCGCAGCGCTTCAGCGGTTGGGCTCACCGAATAGCCCATTCCTTCCAGCTGCTCCAACACGTGCAGGCCTTGCGAGGTGCTCTGGTGTCCGACGCGGCCAAGCACTAAATCGAACTGTGGCAGCGGGCTCCCGTCGGCTTGAGCGATGCGTAGGGTACCGGCCTCAAGTTCAAGTGTGAGTTCGGACGTGTCCACACAGGTGACCTTGTGGTTTCGGGACAGGAACGCCCGTTCGATTCGAGCTGCCGAACCTTCGCCGGCTTTCCTGGTCAAGAGTCCAACGTGCATGGCTAACGCTCCGTCCGATCTTCTTTGGCTCCTTTGGCAGCTTCTTTGATGACGTGTTCGATAATCGTGCCGGCAATGTCCTTCTCGGTGGATGCTTCGATACCCACTAGACCCGGCGAAGAGTTCACCTCAATGACAAGCGGACCTCGATCGGAGTGCACCAAGTCCACGCCGGCGACTCCTAAGTTCATTGCGCGTGCAGCTTTCACCGCAATCTCTCGCTGCTGAGGGCTGAGCTTGTACGCTTCGCCCTTCCCGCCGCGATGTAGGTTCGCGCGAAACTCGCCGGGTGCCGCGCGTCGGATCATCGAACCGACCACCCGCTTTCCAACCACGAGGCACCGAATGTCAGATCCCTCTGACTCGGCGATGAACTCTTGAACCAAAATGTTGGTCCTTAAACTCGCAAACGCTTCCATCACGGAGAGTGCTGCGTTGTTGCTCTCACAGAGCACCACTCCAATGCCCTGCGTGCCCTCGAGGATCTTCACCACGACGGGTGCGCCTCCGACGCTGTCGATCAGAGCTTGGGTGCTGGTCGATGCGTTCCCGAACGCGGTCTTGGGCATTGGGATGCCTTTGCGCGAAAGCAACTGCAGCGAACGAAGCTTGTCCCTCGACCTCAGAATCGCCTCGGAGCTGTTGGGCGTGTAGACGCCAGCCATCTGCAGCTGCCGCAGGACGGCAGTTCCGTAGAACGTGTTCAGTGACGACACACGCGGAATCACCGCGTCCGGCTTCGGCAACGCGTTCCCATCGATGCCGTGCAACTGCGGCGCGTGCGGCTCGATGGTCATGTGGCATTCGAGATAGTTCACGACATCGACCGTGTGACCGCGCGCTTCTCCCGCGCGCACAATTTTTCGAGTCGATTCGTTGTCGAGAAACTGCGTCAGCAGAGCGATTCGCATGATTGACCTCGATTGCTTAACGACGTTCGTCGTCGAGAAACGTCTTTGCGGTGATGCCCCAGCTTTGAAGCCGGTATTGAATGGTTCGTCGACTCACTCCCAAAACCTCCGCTGCTTTGTGAACCGAGCCGGTGGATTTGAGCGTCTCGAGAATGGCCCAGCGTTCGAGCTCAGCAAGAGTCACGCCAGGGACCATGAGGTTGAGCCGGGGTGTTTCCTTGGGCGCAGCGAGAGGAAGGTCAGCGACATCGATCATGGTTTCTTGTGCCATGACCACACCGGTCTCGATCGCATTGCGTAGTGCGCGGACGTTGCCTGGCCACGGATGTGCAACAAGTGCATCCAGAGCAGCCGGAGTGAACCCCTCGACGTCCGACTCGTGCTCTTCAACCAGTTCGTGAAGAAAGTGCTGCGCAAGCAAGACAATGTCGCTCGGGCGAGCACGCAGAGGGGGGATCTTCAGCGACACGACGTTCAGTCGATAGAAGAGGTCTTCGCGAAACTGACCGTCCTGGACCATGGCTTCGAGGTTGCGGTTGGTTGCCGCGACCAAGCGCACATCGACCTTCAAGGTTTGGTTTCCACCCACGCGCTGCAGTTCACGCTCTTGTAAGAAGCGCAGCAGCTTGACCTGTACGCTTGGAGACACCTCGCTGATTTCATCGAGGAAAAGCGTCCCACCGTCCGCTTGTTCGAATCGGCCGATTCGTCGGGTCGTCGCACCTGTAAACGCGCCTTTTTCGTGTCCGAATAGTTCCGACTCGAGAACCGACTCGGCCAAGGCGGCGCAATTCAGCTTCACCAGCGGTCCGTTCGCTCGCTTCGAGTTGACGTGGATCGCACCCGCGACGAGTTCCTTGCCGGTTCCGGTTTCGCCCTCGATCAACACAGTTGCACGGCTTTTGGCGACTTGGACCACGCGTCGAAGGAGCTCGATCATTGAGGGGTGGCTTCCGATGACGCCGTCGAAGCTGCCCATGTCGAGCGCTTGCTGGGCGACCCGGCGCTCCCGTTCGACCCGCCGACTCAGTCGCGGCTTGTCCGCCGCACGTTCGAGAGCCGCATGAAGAGCTTGAGGCGACAACGTGCTTGGTAGTGCGTGATCGGCGCCTGCAAGAATTGCATCTGCGAGCTGAGCCTCTGGTCGAAGCACAACGATGGAGATTGAGCGATCCAAGTTCCGAATCTGGTCGACCAGCGACAAATCATCGACGCTTGCGTCGATCAATACGACGTCGGGAAGCGGGCGCGCGACAGCCACCGAGTCGACCTGCACAGCACGCGCCGATGGGACCTGTGGGTGGACAGGTGATGCTTCGAGTTTGCTGACCAGCCACAGCATCTCCGGATATTGGTTCATGGTTGGCCTGTCATGTGCAAGCGCAAGTGGCACTCCCGAACTGCTCAAACGGAGGTTGCTATGGAAGTACAACTCGAAATCCCGCCGGAGCTTCTGCTCCAACTCAGGCTGTATCGAACGCAGCTTGGCGTTGGACGGCCAGCCGAGGTGCGGTCCGAGGATGTGGAGCGCGTCGAAGACGAGCTGAACGTATCGATCCGATCCGACCTGGTTGCCTTCTTCGCCATGACGGGCCAGCACGTCGACCTTGTCGTCGAGCTGACGGAGACTCTTCGCGAGGAGGGAATGCCGGACCGATTGCTCGCATTTGCCGAGGATGAAGAGGGCTTCTACTGGTGTCTGCATCCCCAGCGAGAGCACCTCGTGACGTACCCGGCGGGTGAGGCCGCGCCGCACAGTTTGGCGGCGGTTGTACGCCGTTTGCGAATTCAAGAAGCGATGGGTCGAAGCTCGGCGATCGAGACCGACACCACAGATTCCGCCGTTCCCATGCTCATCGTTGGACAACCACAGCCCGAGAGATGGGCAGACCACCCTCGTTTCGGCCGAGGCCGGATTGTTCGCGAGCTGGAAGGTGCTCTTGAGTTGGAGTTCTCCGATGGCCGTCGTCGCCGCATCCGGGCAGACCGACTCTCGTTAGTCGCCTAGCGCTACTCATCACCCACGTACCCCAACGCACGAAGCTGGTTCGTGAGCTCGTCATCCACAGTGGCAAGTCGATTGGGCCGCGTGTACGTTCGATTCCTGCTCATCTCGTACGCAAGTCCCTGAAGGAGATAGCGGCGAGTGTGTGCGTCTGCGCGCGCGTCGTTTTCGTTGGATGCGTCAAAGTTCGCGAACTCAAACTGCCCGTTTCGGTCCCGAACGAGCGAGAGATACCCATCCGTCACGCCGCGACGTGAGTCTCGCTGACCAAACAACACAAACCGGTGCCCTGGGAGCTGACGCAGAGACCGGCTGGACGGGCTCCCCAGATCTTGCTCGAGATCCATCGCCTCCAGCACAGTCACAGGAACGTCGATCTGAGAGGCGACTCGATCCACGTGACGTCCCGTTGTCACGCCAGGCCACCACATCAGCAGAGGCACCTGGACGAGTTCCTGGTGAAGCCTGCCCGCGCCGTGGCCCCAGCCACCATGATCGTGGAGTTCTTCGCCGTGGTCTGCCACCAGAATCACCAGTGTGTCGCGAAGCATTCGGCGCTCCTCAAGTCCCCGAAACAAGAGGCCGATCGCAGCATCCATACTCGCGACCTCTGCGTCGTAGAGAGCTTGGAGTCGGCGCACATCGCGTGCGGAAACACTCCGCTCACCACGGTTGAGTTCTCGAAGGAGGGTCCTGTTGTTCTCGAAGCTGATGGTCCCCTCATAGGGTTCGGGGTCGTACTGACGGAGGAGTTCCGCCGGAGGCTCGTAGGGCGAGTGAGGGTCGGTCGCGTGGACATACGCAAAGAACCGTTCGCTCGTAGGAAGATCATCGACTCTCTCAAAGAGCAACGAGACTTCGTCCTGTAGTCGACCTCGTCCAAGAGCCCCAACGCTTGAGAATTCGTCGAAGCCACGAGCAAAGCCAAACGTCGGGGAGACGTAGCCGTTGCCGGAGATGGCAAAGGTGTGGACCCCGTACTCCGTGAGGGTCTCGGGCAGCGTTCGGACGTTATCCCGGAGATGGGCGGTGTGGGTCAGCGCCCGATGCTGCCAGGGGTACAGTCCTGTCAGCAGGCTTCCGACCGTTGGCTTGGTCCAGCTTGCTGTGGCGAACACGCGTTCGAACACGTCTGCGTGTTGTGCCACGAGTTCGAGACTCGGCATCTGAACGCGCGAATCTGGATCAAACGGACGAAGCCGATCTGCGCGGAGTGTGTCGATCACCACGAGGATTGCATTTCGTACGGTTGTTGGCGGCGCCGCGACAGGATCTCTCACGTGAACGTGCAGCGTGCTCGGTCGTCCCTCGATGCGAGCGCGATGGAGACCAGGTTGCTCGACCGGAACACGAAAGTGGCGGCTGACGCGGTGTTCTTTCCCAGCAACATCTAAGACGCCGCCTCGAGTCCAGCCTTGAAGCGTTACCCCAGGCCCGCCACGCACCATGATTTCTCGACCGATCAACCGAGACATCGACCGCGGGGCGAGCATGGTGCAGTCGCCGTAGAGGTTGAGCGGGCCTTCGATCGAGTCGATGGTGCCAACCCCTCCGCACCGGGTCTTCGCGCTTGCTGCGAGGTACGATCCTCGTTCGACCCATCGACGGTTATCGACGCGACCGTACCAATCGCGACGAAGTGTGGGGTCGCTGGCGTGGACGGCCCGCCGGCCGGATCGATCGACCAGGTCGGACTGCGTGGTCACGAGGGATTCGGTTGCTTCCGGGGCGCACCCAAATGCCAGCAGTAGAAGAATGCTCCTCATCTTTCTTCCGTCGTGACAGCTTCGAGAACCGCCTCGACCAAGCTGATGTGTTCTGTGAAAAGCGCGTCGAGCTGCTCGACTAGAAACTGAGCTTCGAGACTGCCCGCGTCCTGTCGCAGATCGCCCAAGAGCGCACGAACGCGTCGCTGCTGCTGATGGAGTCGGAAACGCGTGGCGGGGTTGATCAACTCGCTCATGCGAGGCGGGGGTGCAAGTCGTGTGCTTGGTACGGGACGTGCTCTGATTATCCACCTCGATGCTGGAAAAGGAGGCTCGCATGCCTGCTCGTATGGAAACCCGGTTGGATTGTCCCCCCGCGCTGTACCGAGAGCTGTTTCGTTGGCGCGCTCGCAACGGCCACTCCGGCGACTTTCATGTATGCGAAGCGGATGTGGCACTCGCGGAGGAGCGGATGGGGCTCACGATTCCGCGAGATCTCTTGGTGTTGGAATTGGTTCGTGGGGAGACGCCGGCAACGATTGCCGACATGACCTTGGCTGCGCGTGCGCAAGGAGTGCCCTCCGACGTCATCGTGTTTGACCAGGAGCCGGACATCCTTTGGTGTGGCCTCGCCCTCGAAAACCGTGCTCAGGTGCTGGGCTGGCACCGCACCCAAGCGCGCTTTCTTCCAGCCAGCCTCAGCCTCGTCGTGTTTGTACAGCTGGACGAGGATGCGGACGGATCCGACGAGCCTGCGCGCATCGACCCGCGCCACGACTTCATCGTCTACTGGACCTCCGTCCTCGAAGTTGCGTGATGCAAGACCTGCATCGCCGAGTGCAAGGCCTGCACCTGCTGGGAGGCGACGCCGTGGATGTGCCTTCTGGCTGGATTTCAGGACACGTTGAGGCGCGGTGGGCTGGCGATGGTCGTGGCCGCGGCCTCTTCGCCATCCACGACATTCCTCCCGGCACCATTCTATGTGTGTTCGGAGGAAGCGTGTTGCCGTGGAAGGTGCTCCGAAAGCTCTCGCCAGATTCGAGACGTATGGCGTTGCAAGTCGAAGACGACCTCTTCCTCGTCTCGACCCAGGAAGGACCATCGGACTGGGTGAATCACTCCTGTGACCCCAACTCGGGCATGGCTGGGCAGATCACCCTGGTCTCCATGCGCAAGATTCGAGTGTTCGAGGAAATCACGTTTGACTATGCGATGACCGATTCGCTCGGCTACGACGAGTTCGAGTGCGCGTGCGGCGCGCACGACTGCCGGGGGGTGATCCACGCCGACGATTGGCGTAGCCCCGATCTGCAGCGACGGTATGCCGGCTACTTCTCCCCGTATCTTGAGAGACGATTTCGTCGAGTGCGTGCGTGATTCAACAGGAGTGATGTCATGATCCACCCCGATACCGATCTGTCTGGTGTTTCTTCTGAAGTTGGGCGGGGGGTGCTGGCGACAGCCCAGATTCGGCAAGGCACGCTCGTATGGGTTCGCGACCGTTTTGATTGGGTGATGAGCGCGCGTGACGTGGAGATGTTGGACACCGCGCATCGTGAGCTTCTAGACAAGTGGGGGTATCGCGACTCCCAGGGGCATTGGGTGCTGTGCTCGGACATCGGCCGCTTTGTGAACCACAGCTGCGTGCCAACGATGCGGAGTCTTGGCGATGACCTGATGATAGCGGTGCGCGACATTTCGATCGGCGAGCAGCTGACGTGCGACTACGCGGAGTGCAACGTTTCATTGACCTGCGCCTGTCAACAACCGGGATGCCGCCGAACGATCTCACCCACCGATGTCTTTGAGTACGCTGACCAGTGGGACTCAGAGATTCGCGGGGCTGTAAGCTGCGCCGCGTCTGTTCCGCAACCACTGCTTCGGTACGCGATCGACTGGAAGCGCTTTCTCAAGTGGACTCGCGCAGAGAAACGCGTTCCGTCCGTGACAGACCTGTACTTCAGTCCACACGCTGCGTAGCAACGGCGAGTCATTAGGCCGCTGCCGCCGTTGGCCGCGGCGGGTTCCTTCTGAACACGCGCATGTGGATTCCGTTCCTTGGACGCAGGGTAATTCCTGCATCCATGTGGATCGGCCGACCGGGCAGCAGATGAAGATCGAACTGTCTCGCCATCATCGCCAACGCCAACTTGGTTTCGATCATCGCAAACCGCGAACCGATACATACGCGCGGTCCAGCACCAAAGGGCAGGTACACGTAGCGCGGTCGATTGGCAGAACGCTCCTCGGTCCATCGGCTCGGATCAAAGCCCTCGGGGTTGTCCCAGTACTCGGGATGACGATGCAGGGTCCACGCAGCGACGCCTACGGTCGTACCCTTGCCGATGGCGTGTCCTTCGATCACGTCCGGACCGAGCGCATCACGCTCCACCGCCCAAACCGGAGGACGCAAACGCATGCTCTCCTTGATGACCTGCTCCGTGTAGACGAGCTGGTCCAGGTCCGCGACGGTGGGATCCCGGTCGCCGAGGACCTCCTGCGCTTCTTGGGCAACCCGTCGCGCGACAGCGGGATTGCGCGAGAGGAAGTACCACGTCCACGAAAGCGCCACCGCGGTGGTTTCGTGTCCCGCCAAGATCATCGTCATCACTTCGTCGCGCAGCTGCTCGTTGCTCATCGTGTCGGAAGCCGAGATCAGCATTCCAAGCAGGTCGTTTCCCGGCTCCTTTGCGGCTTTTCGCTCACGAATCATGGGGTGAACCACGCCATCCAGTTTCGCGAGTTCCCGACGAAAACGAATGTAGGCAGGAAGTGGAAAGCCGATAGGCAGTCGCACCGGAGATTCGGTGTAGCGATTCGCAAAGTCGAGCACGTTGGCGACAGCACGGCCAAACCGATCGGCATCGTCGTCCAGGTCTTTGCTCATTAGCGTGAGACCGACGATCCGAAACGTAAGTCGCATCATCTCGTGATGGACGTCCATGACTTGGCCGTCTTCGATCGTGGACCAACGATCGAGCATGTCCCGCGTACACCCAACCATCGTGTCCACGAAGCCGTTGAGGTGTTTGGGTGTGAAGATGGGCTGCATCAACTTGCGCTGTTGCTTCCACAGTTGCCCTTCACTCGTGACCAAGCCTTTTCCGATCGCGAGCTTCAACGCGACGTAGTTTCGACTCTTGATGTAGTTCTCGTGGTTCTTCACCAAGACGTGGCGAACCGCTTCGGGTTCGTTGACCAAGAGCCACGAGTAGGGACCGAACTTGAAGCGCAGGAAGTCGCCGTACTCCTGCACCGAACGCATCAGGAGTTTGGGCCCCTCCTGGATCTCGAGCAGATGACCGACCACCGGTTTGCCTGGAACGTCGACGAACTCCACGAATGCCTCCCGCTTCCCAAAACGTGAGGGAAGCCTCAGGTTCAAATCTGAGGACATCCTCAGGTTTGTCAAGCTTGATCGAAAACCAGCCTGTAATATTGAGGAGTTGTGAGCATGGAGAAGAGACGCGTTCCGACCCAAGCAAGGTCGCGAAAACGCTACGAAGCGATTCTCGATGCAGCCGCGCAACTCTTCGCGGAACTCGGCTTTGAAGGGACCACCACCGAGGCCATCGCACAGAAGGCGGGGAGCTCGATCGGTTCGGTCTATCAGTTCTTCGGCAACAAGAAGGCCATCTACCTCGCGATGGCGGAGCGCTTGATGGCGCGCGAAGAAGAAGTTCTCCAAGAAGTGATCGTTGCCAACGTAGGCACGCCTTGGGAGCAGTTGTTGGACTCGGTCATCGACGCGTTCATCGACTTGCAGGAGAACGAACCGGCGTGGCGTGCACTCTGGGCCACCAACTTGTCGATGTACGGCGAAGTCGCGGAACTCGGCGAGACCTATCTTGGTCGCATCGTGGAGATGACCGCAGAGCTCGTGAAGCACTACGGGCCGCACTTGAAGCCTCAGCGACGGAAGCTCGTTGCGTTGACTCTGGTCGAAGCGATTGCCGCGATGTTGATGGTTTCGTACCGCTATCCTTCACCACTGCGCGACTCGATGCTGAAAGAGTCCAAGCGCATGGTGCAGCTTTATGCGGCGGACGTTCTGTCGAACTAGCGCGTCTGGCGAACTAGCGCATCACGAGCAGGACGATGGTCGAGATGCCGAAGAGGGCATGCGCGAATGCCCTACGAACCAGGGCACTGGTGAGAAATCGTCCGTTGACGGGAAGTGCGTGAGGGACACGGCCGATCGGCTTTCCACCGCGGTACGGTCCAACGTTAACTTCGTCGAGTTCCAACTGAGGAAGCGTCATCTCGTGCACGCGTACTTCGAGTTCACCCATGCGACGCGTAGGGACCTCGTTGAGCAGGTACGTTGCGCGATCGGTGACCAGGCGAGGTCCCAATGCGTCGACGCGAACATGTCCCGTGGGCCAACTCATCGAGTGTCTCGCCAGCGAGAGCAGCCACGCCGCGCATCCAAACGCACACCCTGCACCCACACCCACGACCCAACGTTCCCAGGTGTGTAGTTCGATGTTGGTCGCGATGGTGAGCCCCACCAACGCTGCTGCGGCGAAGTCGAGCATCGAACTTCGAAACGCCGCGAACACGATCGATTCGGGTGCCGTTTTCACCCAGGCGACGACGCACGCAAAGGCGCCGATGGAGAGAATCCACGCGAGGACCCATTCCATCCACGCGCCGTGAGACAGAAAGAACGCAGCGACGTGCGCGAAGAGCAGCCACAACGGCCACCACGACATCGTTTCAAGAGCGATGAGGGGGCGGTTGGGGCGAAGGACCAAGTTCACTTCAACAGCCTTGCAAGTCCCGGGTCCGCTTGCACGGCCGAGTGGTTTGGGTGATAGATCCATCAATGAGTTTCTTCAAAGACAACGAGGATCTCCGCTATTACGTCGACCACGGAATCGATTGGGAGCGACTGGTCGAACTGACCGAACGGAACCCGAACGATCCCGAACGTCCGAAAGACACCGCCGACGCGCTGGAGTTCTATCGAGATGTGATGGAGATGGTCGGCGAGTTCGTCGCGAAGGAGATCGCGCCCCATGCAGAACAGATCGATGCCGAAGGCGTGTCGTTGGTCGACGGCGAAGTCGTGTTCCCGAAGAGGCTGCAGGGCATCTTTGATCAGATTCGTGATCTGGAACTGCACGGACTGAGCGTGCCGCGCGAACTCGGTGGCATGAACGTGCCGCTGCTCGTTTACTTCCTCAACAGCGAGATGATGGGACGCGCCGATGTCTCAGTCATGGCGCACCACGGATTCCACGGCGGCATGGCGATGGCGCTGCTGGTGTTTTCGATTCGCGAGGGCACAACGAAGCTCAACGCTCAAGGCGGTATCGAATCGACACGTTTCGCAGATGCGATTGGCGAGATCGTGCGTGGTGAGTCGTGGGGATGCATGGACATCACCGAGCCTGATGCGGGAAGCGACATGGCTGCGCTGCGTGCGCGCGGCGAAGAGATCGACGGCGAGTGGTTTGTGACCGGCGAAAAGATCTTCATCACGAGTGGACACGGGAAGTGGCACTTCGTGATCGCGCGTACCGAGGACAACACGGGCAACGATCCTTTGGCCGGACTTCAGGGCTTGTCGTTCTTCCTGGTCAAAGCATACGAAGATGGTCCCGACGGACGGGAGCGATTCGTCCAGCTGACCCGGCTGGAAGAAAAGATGGGTCACCACGGATCCGCCACGTGCGGACTGCTATTTGACCGTGCTCCGGCGATCTTGCTCGGCAAACGAGGCGATGGTTTTCGCCAGATGCTCATGCTGATGAACAACGCGCGCATTGGCGTGGGATTCGAGTGCGTGGGGATTTGCGAAGCCGCGTTGCGCAAAGCGCAAGCCTATGCCGCGGAGCGACGCTCGATGGGCAAGAGCATCGATCAGCACGAGATGATCGCGGACATGCTCGACGAGATGGAGGCGGACGTTGTCGCACTACGTGCGCTGGCGGTCACCGCTGCAGAGCACGAAGAGATTGCCCAAAAGCTGCAGCTCAAAGTCGACGCCGGTATCGCGACGGACGAAGACGAGCGCGAGATTCGCCGACGCAAGCGTTGGGCGCGTCGGCTGACACCACTGTTGAAGTACCACGGTGCCGAGAAGGCAGTTGAGATGGCGCGTCGCTGTTTACAGATTCACGGTGGCAACGGCTACATGCGCGAGTACGGCGCTGAGAAGTTGGTGCGCGACGCGATGGTGATGCCGATCTACGAAGGCACCAGTCAGATCCAATCGCTGATGGCGATGAAGGACACGCTGCAGGGTGCGATGGCGAACCCGCGTCGGTTTGTGTCCAAGGCTGCACAGGCACGTTGGAAAGCGATGTCGGCACGCGACCCTCTGGAGCGTCGAGTCGCCAAGCTGCAGCAATTGAGCTTTGCGGTTCAACGCCATCTGGTGATGCGCACCGCAGGCGACAAAGCGCGGGGCCTGCAAGGCAAACCACTCAATGAGTGGCCGGATCGCTTTTTGAAAAACTGGGATCCGAAGCGGGACTTTGCGTTCGCGATGCTGCATGCGGAGCGGCTGACCAAGATTCTGACCGACGTCGCGATTGCGGAACTGCTCTTGGAGCAGAGCCAGAAGCACAGTTGGCGTCGTCCGTTGTTGGAAAGGCATCTCGAGCGTGCAGAGATGCGTTGCGAGGCGTTGCAGCGAGAGATCCTGAACACCGGGGACCGCCTGCTGAAGAAGCTGCGAACGCCCTTGGCCGAAGCGCGGAGTAAGCGGTTTTCGGACAGTCTCTTAGGCGAGCGCGCGCTGAACGAGCGACGCCGCTTTCTCGGGCAGCTCCAGGCGAAGTGCGGCCGCGTGTCCGGCGTCGCTCATCTTCGCCCAAGTCTTCTGCACGATGTCGATCACCTTTTCGTCCGCGTGCTTGGCGGCGAAGGGCAAGAAGTAGTGCTCCAGAAAAACCAAACAGATCACGTCTTCAAGCGTTTGAGTTTCCGGGTCGGTCTTTAGACCTTTCTTGCGAAGCAACAGACCCACACGTTCGATCGTCGCGTCGTCCCAGCCTTCGGTGCGCATGATCTCGGCGGTCCATTCCGCGTGCAGTCCGTACAACTCATGGCGCCACTTGAGGTATCCCTTGCGGTCCATGGGGTAGCTGTCGCGCGGACTCTTCCAACGCATGATGTGTTGAGCCCGCGCGGCGATCTTCAACGCATCCGAAGCATCCGGTGCAAAGCTGTTGAGCACCGCGCTCATGCGTTGTCCGTAGATCAGTTCCTTCGGTACGTCTTTGCCGTCGATCGATTCGGTGTTCGGATCGTCGGCGTTGGCAGCGTCGATGGCGGCGAGAGTTCGGTCGAGTACAGTCATGCGGGAGGAATCGCGTAGGTGACTTGAGCGTGCGCGATGGGGCCGCCGGGTTGTGCGTCGGACGTGATCAACACGTCCATCACAGCCAAGCGCTTGCCGAGCTTGAGCATGCGAGCGTGCGCGATCAGATTACTCGCGGGTGCTTTGCGCATGAAGTTGATCGACAGCTGCGTGGTCACAGCGAGGGGTCTGGGCCCGATCATGCTCAGCAACAACAGGTATGCAGCGGTGTCACAAAGCGTCATTTGCGCCGGACCACTCACCGTGTCGCCGGGTCGTAACGTTCGACCACTTCCATCGTCGGTCAGCCGGACATCGATGGTTCCGTCTCCAAGCCGCACGATGTCCGCGAAGCCTGCGGCTTGAGGAAAGATCTTCGCGATGAGTTCCGAAAGCTCATCAGCACCAAGAACGTGTTCAGCCATCTGGGTGTTAACTTTGGGGACAGGTTAACTAGTTAACCCACCCTCGATCTCCAAGTCATTGAAATCACTTGATCGCAGGTTCCGTTCAAGTGCTTTCGTGTGAACTCGAGTAGGGGATGCCGTCAGTTTCCGCGACCGATCGTGCGCGAGACAGACAGTCGGGACCGCGTGAAGTCGCGACGTCCGGTGCCGTTCGATCACCTCGTTGAAATGATCTCCAGCACTTACAGATCGAGGGTCGGTTAAATAGTTAACCTGTCCCCAGAGTTAACACCGCTTCGCTAGCCGGCGATGCCGGTCACGGTTTTGTAAATCGCGATGCCGACGCCGACGAGGGACTCACCGGCAATGAAGCCCGCGGCGATCACGATCACAAAGCGCTTCGACCACTTCGGGTACTTCTTGTGTGCGCCCCAGGCGATGACACCACCCAGGAACATGCTGATGCTGTACAGGGCCGGCACAACCATCGCGAGACCAATGCTCGACGGGCTCGGAACCCAGAACGCAGCCTTCTTCGGCAGCACCTTCTCGAGAATCGCCAAGCCAATACCCAGGCCACCGGCGATCAACATGGCTTCGACGGCCATGTCCGGCATCGCGTCGAGTCCATCGCGGAAAAGTTCGGCAACCGCCTTCCACGCTGCGACAGCAGGCGCGGGCCACTCATCGGTCAAAAGCATTCCAGCGGGGTCCGGGACCAACACCAAATAGCCGGCACAGCCCACGAGCGCGCCTGCAGCCACCCCAAAGAACTGTGCGAACGCCTGAAAGCGCGGCGACGCACCGATCAACAAACCGGTCTTCATATCGTGCAGCAAGTCCGCACACTGCGACGAGGCACCACCGGTGACGTTGGCCGCCATCAAGTTACCGGCGACGTTGCCCGGCGAGAGCACACCAAAGATCAACTGCGTGACCTTGCCCATCGGGCCCACCGGCGTGATGCCGGTTTCACCCGACACGCGCGCGGCCACAATCGCCAGCACGAACGTGAGCAACACGGCGAGCACCGCGATCCACGCCGGAATATCAAAGAACGCAATCTGCGTGACGGTGGCGAGAACCAACGCCACACCAAGTGCACCCAGGAAGATTTTGCGCGGAACGTCGTGCGACCCCTGCTCGTCGCCTGCCGCCGACGAACGTGAACCACGCAGTGCGTTGACCACCGATTTCCAGCTAAACGCGAATGAAGTCAGCGCAGCGGTCACCATCATTGCGACGCCCGGCCAGAGCATCCATTTGTTGATCGTGCCGAACCACATCTTGTCCGGCGGCGCATCGGGCAAGGGCATTGCCCATCCCGCGTCCAAGGCCATCGGTGCGAGCCAAGCCCACGAGAGCACGGCGCCAATAATGAGCGAGATGCCTGCGCGCAATCCGATGATCATGCCCACGCCGATCATCAGCACCGAGGGATCGAAGGAGAGTCCGAGGTTGGCAAACGTGTACTTCGATACGCCTGCGGCACTGGTCGAACTGGCCGGCAACGAAAGCGGCGGTGCCCACGCGTGAAGCTTGGCGAAGAACGAGGTGAACTTGACTGCCGCGCCGGCAGCCGCACCCGCGAGCAACATGTACACGCGCGCAAGAGCTTCGCTGCCGCGTGCATACATCTGTTTGATGGTTTCGGCCGACGCGACACCGCTCGGGAACGTGAGCTTGTCGACCTCGAGCATCTGACGACGCAAACCGATTGCGACGACCACACCCACCATCGACACCGCAAAGGTCCAAATCGCGAGCACACCCCAACCGAGTTCTTGGCCGGTCAGAATCGTGAGTGCGGGAATCGGTGCGACCAAACCCGCGGAACTGATCGACGCGGCCGACGACGCTGCGGTTTGGTTGATGTTGTTCTCGAGAATGCCGAAGGGCTTCGCCCCTGCCTTCTCCGCCAACTTGAACATGCCGAAGCCCAGCAACATGGCGGTGATCGACATGTTGAAGCCCCAGCCGATCTTCAAGCCGCTGTAGATGTTGCAGAGAGAGAGGATTCCGCCGAGCACCATGCCGGTGAACACCGCGCGAATCGTCAGCTGCGGATCGACCGTGTTGACGGGCGGGAAGCTTGTTTCGCCGGAGGAAGATTCGGCGGATTCGTCGGGGGAGGATTCGTCGGGGGAGGACTCGCCGTCGCTCATGGAGGCGGAGACGACCACGGAAGCGCCCTGCGAGCAACCGTCTACAGTCGGAGCGTTCCGCTACACACCGCGTCCCAGCGCGCTGCATCGAGCGGTTCGTAGTGCCGACCCACGCGCACGTAGAGCGCATCGTCGATCTTCGTGGGGTCTACGCCGTCGATGCGCAGTTGGTTCTTCTGAACTTTGAAGGTGCCCGTCTTCGCCAGCTGACTGAGAATCCGCACGAACACCGGCTGGGCATAGGCGGGAAGGGTGGCCACGACGCTCTCCAAAGCGTCGGTTTCAAATTCCCTCTCGATAACGAGTGCAGCGAGTCCGGCACGACCTTCGTGGCCGGGAACCTCCACGCCAACCACTGTCGCTTCGGTCACCATCTCGGTGGCTGTGAGGGCGTCGGCGACTTCGGCCGTCGAGACGTTTTCGCCCTTCCAGCGAAAGGTGTCGCCGATTCGGTCGACGAAGTAGAAGTAGTCGTCTTCATCGCGCCGCAAGAGGTCGCCGGTTCGGAAGTAGCGGTCTCCTTCGACAAACACGTTGGTGAGGATCTTCTTGTTCGTCGCTTCGGCGTCGGTGTACCCGCGGTACTCGGTCGCGCCGCTACTCGGGTTGTCCGCAAGGCGCACGAGCATCTCGCCTACTTCGCCGGGGTCGCACTCGACCATCCAGCCGTCTTCGCGAATGTGTTCGTCTCGGTCAACGTCGTAGCGCACCAGCGAGATCCAACCGGAACGACGCATGGGCACGCGTCCGACCGAGCCCACGCGTCCGCTTAGATTGAAGATGAACCCCGGCGCTTCGGTCGCACCGTAGAACTCGCGAATCATCGGGATGCCAAAGCGACGTTGAAACTCGGGCCACACATCGGGACGAAGTCCGTTGCCTACTGCGACGCGAACTGGGTTGTTGTGCTCTGCGGGATGCTCCGGCGCGTTGACCAAATAGCGACACAGCTCGCCGATGTAGAGGATCGCGGTGGCTTGATAGCGGGCGACGTCGGACCAAAACGCACTGGCGCTGAACTTCTCGCGCAGTGCCATCGGCGTGCGCGTTACGATGGCGCTTCCCACGCCAATCAGCAGTCCGCTCGCGTGGTAGAGCGGCAGCACGTTGTAGAGTTTGTCTCCCTTTTTTAGGCCGAAAACGATGGGGCCAAAGCCCGCTCCCGCCATGATCGAACGTGCATGCGCGACGCGGCAGGGCTTCGGAAGTCCGGTGGTGCCGCTGGTGTAGATGTAGACGAAGTCCGACTCGGGATCGATCTTCGCGGGTGGGTAGGGAGTCGCAGGTGCGGCACGTACCGACGCATCTGCAGAGCTTCCGCGCGAATGGGTGCCGCCGTAGTGGAGAATGTCGCCGCCTTCGGGAAGACGATCACACCAACGTGTCTCAACGACCCACAGGCGTGCGTTCGAAGCCTCCAAGGCGTGTTGCAGTGGTCGCCCTGCGAGGTTGGTGTTGATCAACGCTGCGGTGGCACCGACCCGCGAGCACGCAAAAATCCACGCGAGGTATTCCGGAGCGTTCGGTCCAATCAACGCAACGACATCGCCGCGGCCCACGTTGCGATCGGCAAGTACGTGGGCGCGTAGCGAGGTCTCGTGTGCGAGCTGGCTCCACGTGAGCTGCGTTTGGTCCATCTCAAGCGCGAGGTCGTTGGGCGCAGCCTTCGCATTGCGCAAGAGTGCGTCGAGCAAGGTGCCACCCAAACGCGCGCGCAGCAGCCACGGCAGGGTGCTCGTCGCAGAGGGTAAGAGCGAGAGCTCGCTCAGGAGTGCCCGCCGAAACTCGGGCCGTTGCAGCCCGGAGCCGAAGTCCGCAGTCGTGCCAGCCACCGCGCTCAGCGCGCGTCGAATCCGCTTCAACATGGCAGTGTCTCAAAACTAGCGCCCGTCGATCCGCCGTCAGGGTGGGCGAGATAATGCGTCCGCGAACCGAGGAAATGTGACTCGATTTTCGAGCGTGAGCGGACGGCGTTAGGTTGTCTGCACTGGCCGCGTAGCGGCCGGCGGTAGTTTTGAGACACTGCCCGCCTCAAGGGATCCACGAGGTTCGACGCTGCATCGTGAAACGAGCGTCCATCGTCATGTCGTCACCGTCGATGGTCGACACAACGGTCACGTTCGCGCATCCGATCAACTCAAAGCCCCGTTTGAGGTAACCGCAAATGCGGTCGACGATGGCTTGAGGAAACACGCTGCCTTCTTCCACGCGGATCACCACGTGTTGTTCGTCGAGCGTTTCGACCTTCCACTCCCCGACGTCGTAGTAGAGGCGGTAGATCTCCGCCGAGGTTTCCAAGAAGCGTTTGACGCCAACGCGAAGTCCCTGACGACGAAACACTTCGTAGGGTCCGCCGTCGCCAAACGCGAAGTCGGCACTCGCGGCACCGATCCGCAACGCGAGATGCGAACGCTCGGGTTCACCAAACAGACGTTGCGCTGCCTCGGTCAACGCCACCATCACCTGCCCGTCGTACCAAGACGACACCAGAACGGGTTGCTCCATGGTCTCGCGGATCTCGCCCGGGCAGATCTCAACAACACGTGCAAAGCCGTCTTCGCCGTACGCGATTTGCAGGTACTCCACGGTGGCTTTGATCGCTGCGCCTTTAACCCGCCATGGACGGTCGGGTTCATCGAGCATCACGCTCGCCGAATCCTGATCGTCCTCCAGACCGGACTCGATCAGCTTTCGTCGCGCTCGCAGTTCTTGCTCGAAGAAGCTTCGCGTGTAGTCGCCGAGGTGAATTCGCCCTTCGGTCTCGGCCAATCCTTCGCTGGCCAACTGCAATCGCGTCGCGACTACATCCGCGCTTGGCGGTCGCGCATCAGGTGCTTTCGCCAGCAATTCGAACAGAAGCTGAACAACCTCGGCGGGTGTTTCTTCGCGTTCGTCCGCGATGTCCGGCGGTGGCTCTTTCAGAATTCGTCGCGCACCTTCGGTGCCATCGCTTCCGTGATAGAGGCGTCGTCCTGCAAGCAACTCCCAAAGCACCACACCCATCGCAAATAGATCCGCGCGACGGTCCGGCGTTTCGAAGCGCAGCTGCTCCGGCGACATGTAGCCGACCTTGCCCTTGAGCACGCCCGTCGATGTGTCGCTGCTTTGTCCTTCGATCGGGTTGAGCGGTTTCGCGATCCCAAAGTCAGCGATGCGCACGACACCGCGAAAGTCCACCAGCACGTTTTGTGGTGACACGTCGCGATGCACGACAAGCAGTCCACCCACTTGTTCGTGAATGGCATGGAGTCCCAAGGCGATTTGTCGGATGACCTCGAGGCAAATCTGCAGGGGCACCTCTTCGTCCATGCGCTTCACCGCGGAGAAGAGTTCGGCCAGCGAACAGCCCTCGACGTACTGCATCGCGAGGAAGGGACCGTGCTCATCCTCACCACTTTCGATGACCTCGAGCACGTTGTCGTGGTTCACGTTGCCGGCGAGACGAGTCTCACTGGTCAGCGTGCGTCGCGCACGTTCGTCCTCCCGAAGGTGCGGATGTAGGCGTTTGACCGCGTAAAGGGTCTTGGTCGGATCGCCGCGTCGAACCGCGACGTACACACGTCCCATCCCGCCAGAGGCGATCTCGCAGAGATGGCGGTACCCACGAACTTCCGCCATGGGCATACTGTAGCCTGCTCCGGGCGATTTCCCCCATGGATTCCAAAGGCTCCCAAGTCGGCGAAGACACGCACGCTGCGATTTGTCGTGGCGAGCTGCGCGGTCATGAGGCTGCGTTGCAGGAGATCGGTGAGTCGGACTGGGGACTCGCGATTGCAGGAGCGCGTCATCTCGTCGATGCGGAGGGTGGTTCGGCACCCACGGTGGACGCGTTGAAGAGCGCGAAGCCCAGTGTTGCGATCCAACAAGCGTGTCGACATGCCGAACGCGCAGCTCTGATCACGTGGGACTTGGACCGCTTGCGTGCGCTGGCTGCGGTGCACGAGAAACTCGACGACGCGGCCGGACTACGACGTGCGCGTGCCTGGATCCGGTTGTTGGAGGGTGACCTCGACGGACTGGTTGAGGAAGGCAAGGCGTTGCACTCCGCAGGTGCATCCGCACAAGACGCGAGCTTGGTGATCGACGCCACGCTGCTGCGCGCGATGGCGGCACTGACCGAACGCGATCGCGACGAAGCGAAGTCACTCGCACGTCGCGCGTCGCGCATGGCACGTACGGAAGGACTTCGTGCCGAACGCTTTTTGGCTAGCATCGTGTTGGCGCGCGTGCGGCGTCATGGGGGTCGGCCGCATTTGGCGACGCGGATCTTGAGTGCGATTGCACCGATTGCGCCTCCGGTGTGGCAGGGATGGCTTCGCTGGGAGCGGGTGATCGCGGGGTGGCGCCCCAAGGCGATGAAGATGGATCCCCTGCAGTCCGCGCCCGATGTCCCGTCCAAACGCGCCGCGCGTGCGCTCATCGATTGGGCCGAAGCGGCGTCTTCAGGCGAGCGTGACGCGTTCAACACCGCACGCGATGCGGTGGCCGCGCAGGTGGGTGGGTTTGCGGACGTCGCCAAGGAGCAACTCGCGTTGGCTGCGGCCCTCGATCCCGCTGTGCCGGTCGAAGACCTGCCCGACTCCGTGCGGGGTTGGGCGACAGGCGAAGAAGATGAAACGCCTGCAGGCTTGCATGGCATCGTCGGTCCGCCCGACGGTCCGGCAGATTCGACGATCGCGAGCGTTGTGTGTCGACCCGGTCGCCCACCGCGGCGAGTTCTTCGTGTCGCGACGCCCTTGCTGCAACTCGAAGGTGACATCGTTCGGTTGGCTCGAACGCGTTTGCGACGTGGACGTGTCGACACTGCGATCGCGGCGCTCGCGCTTGCGGGCGAAGACGGTTTGCCTGACGCGCAGCTGTTCGAGAAAGCCTACGAGTTTGAGTTTGTATCTGGATTGCATGCCGGCATTCTCGATGTGCTGGTGCACCGCATGCGTTCGCGCGTGGGGGATGCGGCGACGATTCACCGCAAGTCCGGCACGATGAAGCTGATCCCCGACGGGATCCTCGTGTTGCCCGATCCGCGTTGCGTCGAACACGTCGAGGATCGACTGCTTCGCGTGATTGCCCGTCACGGTGGAATCACGACGCGTCAGGCTGCCAAGGAACTCGACGTGAGTGTCCGAACCGCGCAGCTGGCGTTGCGTCGTTTGCTGGCGAGCGGAGACTGCGTGCTCAACCGAGATGGTCGCCGCGTGCAGTACCTCGTGGAAGACACCACGTTCACCGAACCTACGCGCTACTAAGGTTGTTGATCGCTGGCACAGCGACGTCATTTTCGATCGCGTTTAAGTTTCGCAATACGCATCTCTTGTTCAGCGAAGCGAGAGTCGAGAGGCTAAATTTGCCCTGTTTTTCAGGCGTGCGGGAGGGGGCTAGTCACCAGCTCTCCAGGGGGATATGGTCCGGCCTCCCTTAGAGGAAAGGAAGCGATCGATGCCGAATTGGGCCGAAGTTCAGGAATACGCGCGCTCCAAGTACAAGCTCGCAGAAGATAAAGAGAACAGCTTCAAGCTGGTCTTCGAGTACCAGAACAAGCGCCTTCAGGCGGTCATCGTCTCCAAGTTCGAAGCGATGAACCGTGAGTGGTGCGACTTTGCGTCTGCGTGCTGCAAGCTGAACCAGATGAACCCCGAGGTCGCTCTGCGGAAGAACTTCCAGTTCGCCGTCGGTGCGCTTTGCCTCGACCGGGACATCTACGTTGTTCGCTACAGTGTGCAGATGGCGACGATGGACATGGAAGAGTTCGAGCTTCCGCTGCACGTCGTGGCCAGCACCGCCGACAAGCTCGAGCAAGAGTTTGCGGCGGCTGATCAGTTCTGATCACTGCGCAGAGGTACTGTGCCTCTGCTTGTGAAATCGTGATGCGCGCAGGAGGGAGATGTCCGTCCTGCGCGCGGTACGTTGTGGCGACCAAAAGCGGGAGAGAAGGATGACCGGCTGGAGCAAGGACTCCGACAAAAAGGGGTTCGGTTCGAAGGAAGAAGCGCCGAAAGAGGAGGCGCCGAAGGCAGCTGCCGACGCGCCCAAAGAGGAGAAAGACCTCAAGGACGCGAAGTCCAAGACGCACGACCCATCGAGCGTGAAGGACGTCAAAAAGCCTGATGGCTGGGGCAAGCAAAAGGGCACCCGTGCTTGGCAAGAAGGCAAGCGCGCGGACGACCCCGATAAGCGGCAGGTGTTGGCGCCGCTCAAGCCTGGTGTCGGAGACGGCAAGGTCTTCCACTTTCTTTTCGGTTTGAAGATTCACTCGCCCAATGACCGTCGTCTGTTTGGCGAGGCGCGCGAGCACATCAACGACGACGTCGAGATTCTGCGCAACGCGGGCTACACGTGCGTCATCGATGAGCAGGCCGTGCACCAGGACTTCACGGGTGCGGTGTACGGAACCGCGGAAGACGTCAAAGAGCTGCAGCCGGCTGGAATCTTCTGGCTTGCGCACGGTCACGACGACGGAGCGATCGAGACTTGTGACGGTGGCGTGGTTCAGCCGGACGACATCGAGACCGACAAGGTTCCCGAGTCGTTGAAGCTGGTCGTGTTCGCTGCTTGTTATACCGGTTCGTGCTCACGTACTTGGCGTCGTGCGCTCGGTGGTCGTCCGATGGTGGTCGGATGGGGACGTCCCGTGACCATTGATCGCGCTGTCGAGTTCCTGACCGAAGATGGCGACACGGAGACGGATCTCGATGATTTGATTCGTCGCTACATGCTCACCGCAGCGGAGGTGCCGCAGCAGCTTGAGGTGCGTTTCTCGCCGCTGAGTGCTGCGGCGTCTGCAGGTCGCACCGGAGACCTTCCGAAGCGACTCGAGGGCGTGCTGTCGATCCTGCACGCGAAGAAGCTGAAGGAAGACGATAGCGGCGTGATCATCGATATCCCTTTGGATACTGAGACGATTGCTCCTTTCAAGAAGGGCGAAGACGGCAAAGAGGCTCCGCCTCCGACCACGCGTCGTCGTTGGCATCGTGCGAAGATCTTTGTCGTGGATGGCAACGAGCCTTTTGCGGAAGGCGAGCTCATCCTCGGTGTGGAGTGCGATGTTGGAGAGCTCTCGTCGGTCGTCGATGTTCCGATGATGCTGTCAGGGATCGAAGCGAACCGTTATGCGCGGGCCATGTTGGTCGAGAGCGAGAAGGAAATGCCGCGGATCGTGACGCAGGGCTTTATGCCTTTGTCGCGAGTGCGTGACATGGACATCGCATCGCTGGCCTACCAAACGTGTGCGTACGCTGATGCGCTGGAGAAGCGTATTTTCGGCGGCGATAGCGCGTAGCGAGACTCGTTCTCGTTGGAGAGGGAGAAGCGAGAGCTTCTCCTTCTTTCGTTAACGAGAATTCTCGCATTCCAGGAGTGACTACTCCGGGCGTCGCGTCGACATCCAAGCTTCGTACGAACCTGTGTAGCCCGTGGCTTCCCACCGCTCGTGCACGAGCTTTTGGATTGGGCCGTCGTCCACAATTGGTCGCTGCATTGCGGCTTCGACCGTTGGCTTCGCGGCTTCGCGGACCACTTCGTGGGCTTCGTCGAGCGCCTTCTCCATGTCTTTCATCGACAGGAAGCCCTCGAGGACTCCGCGCGCGATCTCTTTCGCGTTGAGCCGGCTGTCTTTGATGTTTCCCTTGCCGGTCAGCACGTTGCCCAGTCCGAACACGCCAGGTAGGTCGCGGACTTCGCCCGTATCCCAATCCGCGTAGTCGTAGAGTTCGCCACGCATCGGAACACCTTCGATGGGTTGCGGCACACTTCCGATCGAACTGATGAAGAGCGGCGCATGCACGTCCACGGTCTCGCCTTCCACAGGCTTCACGCGTCCATCGATGATTTGTGTTCGTTGAAAGCGAATACCGACGAGCCGGTCGTCTTCGACGATGGCCTCTTTCGGTGAGCAAAGCGGTTCGAACGCCACGCGATAGCGGTCCATCACCCGCTTCATGATCTTGGTGCGCGCTTTGCGAACTTTGGCCTTTTGCTCGTCGGTGGCGTTGTCCGGAAACGACGCCAAGGGCATGTCTTCCATGTTGCGCCGGTAGTAGAGAGTCGGCGGCTTGATCGCGAGCGCGTCGAGGTCGATGTCGTTCATCTCGCAATACTTGGGCAGCCCTTTGATCTCCATTTGATGAAGGTCGGGTTTGATGCCCTTGGCGCGAATCGCGTCGGCGTGCGTCATCAAGCTGAGGATTTTCACCACGTCGATCGACGCGAGACCGCCACCCACGACTGCAGCGCCCTGGACCGCTTCGTATTTCGGTCCGTCGTAGTCCTTCTCGTGGATGTGGTTGAACCAGTAGACGTACGAGTTTTGGTAGAGAAGACCTTTGCCGACGTACTCGTCGATCCCTTCGATGGGGAGCGGTCGGTCGCGCCACGCGCCGTTGGCCAAGATGAGCGCGGAGAAACCTGCTTCTTGGAGTTGGGCGAAGGAGATGTCTCGACCGATGCGCGTGTTCGGAACGAACAGGACGCGCTCTCCGCTGAGGTTCTCGTCGATCTTTCCGTACTCTTTCGCGCGGAGCTTTTCGTGCCAGCGCGGCAGACCGTCTTCGATCTTTCCGTACGCACGTTCGCCTTGTTCAAAGACGACGACGAGAGCTCCACGCTCAGCGCAGAGCGAAGCCGCTTCTGAGCCGGCGACGGCTCCCCCCACAATGGCGACGACGCGTTGTTTCATGGGTGGTTAATACCATCTCGGTTTTGATGGGTGTTTGGTTGGTTTCGGGTTGGTTTGTTTGGGTTGGTTGGTTTGGGTTGGTTGGTTTGGGTTGGTTGGTTTGGGTTGGTTGGTTTGGGTTGGTTGGTTTGGGTTGGTTGGGGTTGGTTTCGGTTCGGGGTTGGGGGCCCTCGGTCGAGCGCAGGAAGGGGGGCGCTCCTCCTCTCACCGTCGCTGTGATTGCGGCGTCCGCCTTTTGTAAGCGTTGCTTTCTTCGTTGCGCCTGAGAGTCGTCAACCCCCGCATCCTACGCTTCCCTCGGGGGCTGTTGGTTCCAACGCCTTGCGCGAGATCTCCGGATCGCGGCAGGGATCTCTCAACAACGCTTATCTCGTGATGCGCGTCGTCGGCCACTGCTGCGCAGTGTCGCCGCCGCGTGAATTCGGAGCCGCCCCGCAGGGCGGCAGCACCCTCAAGACGCTTTCGTGATCACCACGGCATCAACGTTCGCCGCGCGAACGTCGGTCTTTCATTTTCGATCTCATTCCGCATCCTGCATTCCGCACTCTGGGCGCGGCAACTACGTCCCGCTCGGCGATGACTCCGTCCTGCGCTCGACCGAGGGCCTCCATTCCGTCTAGTAACTAGGAATGCGTAATGATGAACGCGAACTTGATTGAAGATTTTCGTTCGCTTCGCTCCCGTTAGCTCGCAACGCACGTCGCGATCTGTGGAGCGCGGGACTCGGAATGAGATCGAAAATAGTGGGACTGCCGCCCAGCGGGGCGGCTCCGAATTGACGCGGCGGCGACACTGCGCAGCAGTGGACGACGACGCGCATCAAAACAGAAGCAGCGTTTGGTGATCCCAGCTGCGCTCCGGAGCGCCTGCGCAATGCGTTTGAACCAACAGCCCGAGGGAAGCGTAGGATGCGGGTGTTGACGACTCTCAGGCGCGACGAAAGACGCAGCGCTCACAAAAGGCGGACGCCGCAATCTCGGAGACGGTGAGAGGAGGAGCGCCCCCCTTCCTGCGCTCGACCTCGGGCCCACCGGCCCAACCTCGAACCCGAAACCGAAACCGAACCCGAAACCGGATCCGAACCCGACCCCGAACCCGAACCCGAAACCGAAACCGAAACCGAAACCGAAACCGAAACCGAACCCGAAACCGAAACCGAAACCGAAACCGAAACCGAAACCGAAACCGAAACTAAGCCAGCGCGGCCTTACGCGCCCGTACGATCAGGCTCGGCGAATCATCCTCCGCCGGCGCTCCGTCGAAATCACCCGACACATCCAACAACGCCAAACCGGCCTCGGCCAACAACCGCGGTAACTCGCTCCGCAACAAGTAGCGCTGCGGGATCGTTGACGTCACTTCAGGTCGGTCATCGTGCGGTGCATGTCGGTACACGGCATCAATACGCCGCAGGTTTCGATCCCAACGACTCCGCTCGTACACATCCCAACGCGTACCCAACGCTTCGATGGTCTTCACAAACGTCTCGTCGTCCCAACGCGGGTCATCGGGCTGCGTGTGAAACGCGTCGGCGCCGTATCCATCAAACGCCAAGACTCCGTCATCGGTCAGGTGGTCGCTGACACAACGCAAGGTCGCGATCACGCTCTTCTCATCCAACAAACAGTAGATGCCGTTGAACGGGATCAACACGCGCTCGAACCGACTCCCGAGTTCGAAGTCACGCATGTCGGCTTCCACCCACGTCACTTCGGGAGCTCGCGCACGACCTCGCTCGAGCAAGTCCGTCGACAGGTCCAGACCGGTCACGTCACGGCCATCACGCGCAACCGGGATCGCGACACGCCCCCATCCACAACCGAGCTCAAGCACGGTCTTGGCGCCCTCACAAACCCGTCGATAGAACTCGACGTCCTTCGCCTGACCGTTGTGAACCTCGGCGTACAACGCAGCCGGGTACTCGCTGGACTGGGCTCGAGTCTGCATGCCTTCGACCATAGTCGGCTGGACTCGGTTCACCTGCCGGCCGCTCTCGCTCTGTGAGAAAACTCGCTAAATGAGTTTGTAATCAAACGTTTGATTAGTTACAAAGAGTCCATGGCAAGGCCGGTCAACGCAGACGCAGCAGCAACGCGGCAACGGATCTTGGCCAGCGCGACTCAGCTCTTTGGAGAGCAAGGCGCCAAGAGTTCCATCCGCGAGATCGCCAAGAGCGCCGGCGTGAGCCTCGCGATGGTGCACCACTACTTTGGCTCCAAGGACGACCTCTACAGCTCCTGCGTCGACGCGATGTACGTCGAACTTGCGCAGCTTCGCGACCATCTCGTTCGCGAAGTGGGCACGGCAAGCAATCCGCAGAGCATTTTTGAGAAGGCCGTCCGCGAGGGCTTCCGCTTTGCCCGCGAACACCAAAGCGCGATGCGTCTGATGATGCGTCGAGTTGTTGCACGCGGCGCTCTGGATGCCGGTCGCGCCGAGGAGTTCTTGGTCCCCTTTCTCGACCAAGCCTCCACCATCGTGGCGTCGCTGACGGGTCAGTCGGCTGCGTCGCTCCGACTGCCTTTGCAGAGTCTGGTGTTCCTCAACGGTCGCTACGCGATTGCCGATATCGACGAGCTCATGCTCGTCACCGGCGAGTTCAGCAAGAGCGCTGCTCTTCAAGCCGTTGAAGACCACCTCGTCGAACACACCTACTCGATGCTGAACCTTCCGCGCCCGACCGAGACTGAGGAATGAACATGCTTGCTCCCGCCACTGCTCCCGAAATGATGAAGTCGCCGCCTGCGGCACAACCCACCGAAGCCGACCGTCGCAAAGCACGCAGTCTTCCGCTCTCGACGCGATTCACGCTGGGATCGGTGATTACCCCGGTGCAGCAAGCGTTTTTGGACGAACACGGGTACCTGGTGTTCGGCGGTGTGGCGAGCAAGGACGAAGTTGCGCGCGTGCTCTCCGAGATCGACGCACTGCAAGAGCGGTGGCTCGAAGAAGGTCGCAAAGAGATCAACGGCATCCCCGTGTTCATCGGCAAGGATGAAGACGGCAAGCCCTTCATCCAACGTTTCGCATTCACGAGCTTGTGCTCGCAGTTCATGTACGACTTTGTGCGCGACGAGCGCTTCGCGCCGATTCGCAGCTTGGTCGGCAAGGAAACACGCGTCGGCGACTACGAAAAAGACGGATTGGTGTTCAACCGCAACCTGAACGTTCCAGGCAGCGCATACCCGCGTCTCGGATGGCACACCGACGGACTCCGCGACCTCTTTCTCAATCGTGAAGTCCCTGGTCCGATGCTCAACGTCGGAATGCATTTCGATCGCATCAAGGCCGAAGACGGTGGACTGCGCATTATTCCGGGAAGCCACCGACAGGGCTTCTGGGACATGCTCACCCGCAAGCCCTACTTCGTGTCGCACGATCGCGACCCGGACGAGATCGCCGTGGAGACGGAGCCTGGGGACCTCACGGTTCACGACGGTCGCACCTGGCACCGCGTGGAGCAGTCGCCCTACGTCGGGCGTCGGAGCCTTCGACGAACGATGTACGTGCCCTACCTGACCGACGCCTGGGCTCCGAAGGATGCGGAGTCGAAGACGCCCTTCTATCACCGCATTGGGCAGGCGATGCGAGAGGCTCGAGTGCGCCTGAATCGGTGAATTTCCGGCGAATTGGCGCTTTTGTACTGACTTTCGTGACCGTTCTGCTATCTCGCGGGCGTGGCGGGCCTAGGGCGGTGGCCTTAGGTTGAGCGACGGCCTCGGTTTTGAGGCGACGAGGGATGTTCCCTCACCCGATTGGAGAACAGTTTGGGCCAAAGGAAGCGACCCCGGAGAACTGGGGGGCGAAAGAAAAAGAAGAAGCGGAATTTCGATTTCGCGGAAGAGAAGCGTGATGACCACATCAAGCTCGAAGGCGTCGTGACGAACGTCTTCGCCGGTGGTCAGTTTGAGATCGAAACCGACGCCGGAACCAAGGTGCGCGCGCAGCTTTGCGGCCGTATGCGCAAGTTCCGCATTCGCGTCATCCTCGGCGATCGCGTCACTGTGGCGCTCTCGCCCTACGATCTCACCCACGGAATGATCGTCTACCGAGCGAAGTAGTACTCGGTCCGGGGGATCACTCGTCGGCGCCGGCCTCCAACAAGGCAAAGGCCTCGCGCCCCAGACGAACGAGATCCCCTTCCGCGCCGGCTTCGAGCCACTCTCGAAGCACGCATTGAATCGCGCCCAGAATCGCGCCTGCCCAAACGCGGGCGCGACGGGTGCTGCGTCCTTGGCCAAGCGCCTCGGCGAGCACCGCTTCGTACTCGCGATCCATTTCAAAGTCGCGACCTCGGAGTGCCGGTTCGCTCATCAAGATCTCGTGTTGGACCAAGAGCTGTTTGCGCTGGTCGACGTAATCACGAGCAAACGCGAGGCACGCGCGTCGAACTGCATCAAACGGACGTTCGTCGTCGCGCGGACTCACCAGCTCTTTGAAGCGGTCGAGTCGCTCCGCGCGATGCGGAAAAACCAGCGCCTCCTTGGTCGGGAAGTAACGAAACGCCGTCCGACGTGAAACGCCAGCGTGTTCGGCGACTTCTTCCATGGTGGTTGCGCCAAACCCGCGTTCCCGGAAGAGTTGATAGGCCGACGCGATCAACGCATCGCGCGTTTCGACTTTCTTCTGTTCGCGGCGCCCTAGCATCATTGACCGCATTCTAGCATTTGGCACTGAGTGTCAAACGTTTTCTTTCCAGTTCATGTTCGGCATGCGCGGTCCACGCCGCGGCGCGTGGACGTGCCCAACCTCGAGCAGTTGGACGACGCGAAAACGTTCGGGGCGAAAGGGCTCGAGCAGTTCAAGCATTCGCGCATCGTCCGCGCGTTCTTCGCCTGCGAGAACCCACGCTACCGAATTCGGCAAGTGATAGTCCCCCACCGAGACCGCATCGAGATCGCCAAGTCCGTTGCCGGCGATTTCATTGACGCTCCACGGGCCCAGCCCGCGGAGTGCGCCCAAACGCCTGCGCGCGTCTGCGATGGGCATCTCGCGGCACTCTTCGATGCGTCGTGCACGCGTCGCAATGCGACGAATGGTTTCTGCACGCGAGCGCTCCAACTTCGCCGCGTGATAGTCGAAGTAGCGAAGCCGTTTCAGCGTGGCCGCGTCGGGCGGAAGACGAAGCTTATCAGGAACGTCTGTTCCTCCTGGAGCGGGTGAACCGTACATGCGTAGAAGCATGCGGCGTGCGAACCCTGCGTCCTTGCCGGTCACGCGTTGCCCCAGCACCGCGCCCCATGCAGCTTGGACGATCGAGATGGCGCGCCACGCACGGATGCCTTTGTGCTTCTTCTCGAGCTTTTCAATAGCGGGATGATGATGTGCGATCGGCGTCCACGGTACGTCGCAACCGGTCAGTGCTGCTGCATTGGCGATCACCCAGTTGGCGCCCGGACCCCACGCGCGAACGTGTAGCGTATCGTCCGCGGGTTCGACACACATCGTGACCGCGCCGTCGGGGCTGTGTGCTGCACGCCAACGTCGGTTGCCGTCAGCCAGTCCACTAAACCCGGAGAACGGTCCCTGCGTAGGGAGTTCGATCTCCGCGTCGGCGCTCATTCCATTTCGACTTCGGGTTCCTCGGCGAAACGCACGAAGAAGGGAGCGACTCCAGCAACCATGGCGCGACACTCGTCCACGCAGCGTCGGGTTTTGCTGATCGTGAAGTAGAGCACGGTCGAACCATCCTCGAAGAGGCGGGGCGTAGGTGCGCCAGCCGTCATGTCGCCAAACACCACCCCGGGGAAACGTTCGAAGGTCGTACCGTCTTCGCTGGCCGCGATACTGATCTGCTGCGAGCCATCTTCGTAGATGATCTCGAAGTAGATGCGCACGAAGGTTCGTCCCGAGGGAACGGTTGCGACCACGGCGCCAGGACGCGCGTAGGAGGCCTCTGCCGGACCTTCCTCAGGAGTGAAACCGAGGTCGAGCGCTGCGCCTGCATCGAAGCTCACGCCATCGGCGCTGCGCGCGAGCAGGATCTGGCCGGCGCTTTCGTACGCCATGAGCCACTGGCCTTCGAAGCGGACCACAGCGGGAGAACGTGCGTCGGAGAGAATCGTGTCGCCCGTGCGGGTGAACGTTCCGTCCACCGATGGCGCTTCGGCGATCGCGATGCCGGCGCTCGTGGCGAAGTACATGCGCGCGCTGCCGTCGTCGAGCACGACGACCCAAGGATCGAACACGCCATCTTCACCGGCTTCCGGCGCGAGCACCTCGACGCCTTCGCCATGACCCAAGTCTTCGGTGCGAGCAGCGCTTCGGTAGATGCGTCGCGGCTCGAAGAAGCGCCAGTCCACGGCCGTGGAGGGAAGCGACGCGTCGCGCTCGTCTGGGGGTGAGTCGCTTTCCGCGGCAAGCGTGTGGAAGAAGTGGCCCCCGACAAACATGCCGCCGCTCGTCGCGAGCAGGTCGCTGGGCACCAAGCCGTCTTGCGAGAGGTTGCCGACGCCCGTTTCGAACTCGTCGAGCAGTCGGAAGGGTCCAACACCGCTGGTCTGAAGCGGATCCGGGAACGCGGTTTCAGCACCGAGCGTGGCGCATCCCACGAGCGCGATCAGCAAGGCCACGCGTTTCATTGGAAGGCCACCTCAAGACCGAAGCCTGCTTGGATGAGATGACCTTCTGCCGTGTAGTCACCCACCGGATCGACGAGCGAGTCTTTGATGTGATCGCGCGGGGCAATACGGCTGTACTGCACAAACGCGTCGAGATGGAGAGAGCCGGGCAGCGTCGGTTCGAGGTCCGTGAACGCGATGCCGAGACCAAAGCTCACCGTGTGCTTGTCTCCGTCGACGAAGTTGGTGATGCCGCGCTGGGTGGGGAAGGGCGTGCGCTCAAACGCGTAGCCCGCGCGCAAATCGAAGCGATGCCGTTCGGTGTTCACCGGTGTCAGCTCAATGCCGAAACGCGGCACGAAGGTGTCTTTCATTTCGGGATCGATCGGCGGAAGCGCGGTGATCTCGTCGGGGATGCCCAAGCCCATCAAATCGGTCTCGATGGTGATGTCCTGGAGTGCGATCAGCGAGGGATGGCGCGACCAGTCGTACCAGGTGAAGTCGAAGGAGAGGCGGAGTCCATCGATGGGTCGTGCGGCAAAGCCGATCGCCAGCTGGCGCGGTCCGAAGAGACTCACGCTTTCGGTATCCAAACCAAACAGAAGGAGGGCGGAACGTGAGATCGTCGCATCGGCGAGCGCGATGATCGTGTTGGCGAGTTCGTACTCGTCGCGGAACGTGATGCCGATTTCGAACCGGTCGTGCGGTTGAATCTGGACACCTGCCTGCGGATAGCGAATCGAACTCAGGTCACCGCGGAACGAGTGCTCGAGTCGCGTCTCCGTAGCCGCAAAGGGATTGACGTCGCCGCGAAGCTCCAAGGTGAGTACCGATGCGGACTGGAACGCGATACCGGCGCCAAGACGAAGCCAGGGCGCGACCTGAATCGCTAGACTTGTGGCGAGAAAGAGACGGTGCGAGCGCGTGTCGTAAAGCTCCCATCGCGGGCGGTCGACGATGGTGGAGCGGGTGCGCGCGACGCGTTGCTCCGGAAGATGCAGCGCCAACCCGAACGCGAGTCGGAGGTCGCCGAAAGTTGCCGGTGCGACCAAGCCCACGTTGAGTGCGCCGTGGCGTTCGACCGAAGATTCTTGCCCGTTGATCTCCAACAAGGGCTGGCTGTTTGCGTACCACGCCGCGATACGCAGGGCCCCGTCATGCACGAGGCCAGCGGGGTTGTAGTAGTTGGCGCTGGTGTCGCTCACGTCGGCGGTGACGGCTCCAGCAAGGCTGTTGGAACGCACGCCAAAGCCGTACGTGTCTGGAGGCGTTGCAAACGCGGTCGACGCGACGAGGGACAGGCAGATGGCAAGGGTGATGCGCATTACCAGTCCAATCCGATCGACCAGCCGCCAGCCAGAATCCACCCCGACGCAACCATGTTGGTCACACCCGAAGGCGCGGGAATGTCGTGGACCCGCTCCACCATGCGATGAAGCTGCAGGAATCCGTCAAAGCGAACGTCCAAACCGATCTTGCTGCGATAGCGCGTACCACCACCGGCGGTGATGATGTGTCGATCCGAATCGAGGTAGCGCAGCGGAAGCTGTTCGTCGCGCGGTTCACCTTCGCTATCTCGACCCGGTGCGAGACGCGCTTCGGGAGCCGGCGTCATCTCGTACGCGTACCCGAGGCGAAGCGATGCGGTCGTGCGTCGACGCGTGGCGCGGTACTCAACGCCGAGTCGTGGCGAAACGGTGTCGCGGAAGTCGGGATGAGGAGGAAGGAAGGAGTCTGCGGTGGTCTTGCCGACAACACCTGGCCACGCGCTCCATCGTCGGTACGTCAGGTTGAGTGCGAGCATCCAGTGCTCGTTTTTCCAGACGCCTTCGAGAGCGACGACGTGCGGATCGAACTGCGGAATCGCGGTAATTGTGATGACCGGCAGGGTCAGACCGCCCAGTCCAGTCACCTCGACGTTTAGGTCGATGTCCGAGCGCACCTTGTCGCGCCACACCAAGCCGAGCGTCCAGTTCTCACCGATGTCGAGCTGCATGCCGAGCAGCGGGTTGAAGCTGGCGAGCAACTGCGTTTCGGTTTGGGACACGAACTGCTGCGCTTCGTTGACCGACACGAGCAGGCGGCCGCCAATGTTGGCCAAACCGGACACACCGAAACCCACACGCAAACCGGGAACGAGCTTGTCGAGGTTCAGTCCGAGTCCGAGTTGAAGCACGACCGACTGCGTTCGCGCGATGACGGCCATCTGCGGCAGCTCGGGAAAGATAATGTCCGTTCGAAGGACGGTGTTCGAGGGCGTGAAGAATCCCGCGCCGACGGTGATGACGTCTTCGAGCGGTCCACCGAAAGGGAGCGGAAGGTGAAACCCGATCGTCGAACCCTGGTGACCGTCGAGCGGGAACTGCTCACCGTCGAGTTCGAGTTCGAAGGTCGCGCCTTGAAGACCCAGCGCCAAGCCCATCTGGCGTTGTGCACCGAGACCGGCCGGGTTCGCGTACACCGCTTCGTAGTCGTCGGCGTACGCCACACCCGTCATGCCCAAGGCTTGCGTTCGCGCGCCGTACCCGAACACATCGGGAGGTGTGGCGTGCGCGATGCTGGGAATCAGCGCGACCACCAGCAGCGAAAGCGTCATCCGCATGACCGGCGGACACTATCAGGATCCATCCAGTCCTGAACAGCGTCGCGGAGAGTGAAAACCGACGTCAGGACTCGACAACAATACGGAGTATTAAAGCCAGGCTACGCGACGCGGGCGGCTTCGTCGTAGAAGCGTGCGAGTTGCAGCAGAAGAACCGTGGTTGGAACGCCGATTCCATCAGGGCGATCCACGGGTTCGAGACTCATCTGAAAGGTGCCGCGCTCCCACTGACAGGCCTCGCCGATGAGCTTTCGCCGCGAGGCATCACTGCCCGGTTCCTCGGCATCCACGATCTGACCGTCGCGAATGAAGATGTGCATCGTGCGGTGATCTTGATGAACCCGGAGAACACCCGTCATGCGTTCCATCGCCGCAAGAGCCAGTAGCGAGGGAGCGCGGATCTGGGAGAGATCGCCTTCCATGTGGTTTTGAACCGGAAGCGGACCCACGAAGCTGGACTCTTTTCGTTCCACGTCGAAGCGAGTGCGGAAGGTTCCCTTGCGGCTAGGGCGGCTTCGAACGGCGTGTCCCTCAAAGCGCGCGGTGCCACCTTCTTCCAGAGGCAAGTCGATCGAGAGTGCTTCGCCTTTGCGAATCTGCCAGTCGGTTTCGACAATGACGGCGTGCACCGGGCGCGGTCGGATCCCGCGCGAGTCGTGCTTGATCTGCGCGCGCGCGACGTGGACAAAAAGCATCGCGATCGCTTCGCGCGTGGCCTCGTCGTTCGGGATGAATTCGAACGCGACCTGGTCGACGCGCGAACCCTCTTCAAGGTCGTTGGTTCGAACCACACGCACGATTCTCGCGTTCACGGTGACCGACACCACGCGGTCGCGCGAGGTTACGCGCAGCTCTCGCACGTCACCCGCAGATCCAACTTCATCCGGCGGAGCCTCAAAACGAACGCCTGTGACGCTCAGGTCTCCACGCCGCATAGAGCCACGGCGTTCCAGCCCTACAAGCTGAATTTCCAACGATGCGACAATGCGCGGGGCCCGGCGGCGTTCGACACCCATAGACAGGGTTTCGAACGACTTCTCGAAAACCTTAGGGGTCTTCAGTAGGCTCATGTCGATGCGCTGGTCGGTTCTGATGCTCGCGTTGGCTTGTGGTGGCTCAAGCGCTGAGGAGCAGGAGTCGTCGAACGAGACGACCGCGGGCTCACAGATCGTGACCGATGAGGCATGGGAGCAATCGGCATGGGAACCCGAGCCCGAGCCCGAGCCCGTGGTGGAAACGTGGACGTTCGAGGAGTGGCAAGAGCGTCTTCGTGACTTGGCCGAGTCGCACAACTGTGGAGCGCTGGCGACGGTGCCGAGCTTAGAAACCGGTGTGGGTGCGTACCTCGACGAGGAGTCGCCCGACGCGTTGCTCGAAGCACACGAAGCGTTGAGTCGTGCGCTACGCGAGTGGGGAGTCGAGTGTCACGCGAGCGCGGGTGACGAAGTCGTGGAGAGTACCGTTGGCGAACTGTGCGGACAGCTCGAGCGAATCACGTCGGAGCGTTTGGACGAACTCTGAGCTAAATCCGTGACTCAAAGAACGCGTGAGTGCGTCGTGCTAACGCCTCCAACTCGCCGAAGGTCACGAGCCGGATCGATGCGTGGTGCTTCTCGAGTTCGTCGCGAACGGCGTTGCGCTCCGCGCTTGTGAGTGTGCTCCCCGCCATCACGATGAACCGGGGATCGCGAATCTTCCAACCCAGCTCGCGTTTCAGAAAGCCCGATTGCCGCTGGACGAACGTGCGCTGCTGTTCGGCCTGCATCCAGAGCTCGCGGAAGCTCGAGAGCACTCGGCCGGTCTTTCCAACGATCGCGGTCTGCGGTGACGCGACGAGCAGAACGTCGTGAGCACTGTCTGTCGATCGCTTGGCGACGACCTTGGGAAGCGCAGCGTCACCATGCGAGACGCGCTCGACGCTGCTGTGCTGCGCACCGATGGCCCATGGATTTGCGGACAACCAGGTGATCCACCCGTCCGGATCGTCCCCGCTGAGGAGCTCGATCATCGAAGCAAGTCCGTCGGCAGGTTTGCTTCCGCGAAACGCCTTGCGAGCTTCGGTGACCGAGACGAAGTCCGCTTCGAGAGGACCCAACCCTTGGTCGCGTTCGGCGTCAACGACGTTGAGTCCGTAACGAACCACACCGTCGCGGTAGAGACCCACAACCCCTTCGTAGGGCGCGGTGCCCTCCAGGAAGGTCAGTCCATCATAGAACCACTGCACGCGTGTCGGTGAGACAAACACGTCGTCGTGCCGGTGCGCGGAGCGTTCGTTCACTCCGTGACGCAAGCGCGCAAGCAAGGACGCGCGTCGCTTGTGCGTCGCGAGGTGTTCGTGCGGGTTGGCCCCACTCTTGGCTGCAGGAACGATTGCGCCGATCAAGCGTTCCAGCGCACCGTCGCCTAAGATCATCTCGGCATCGGCGTCACTGACGCGCGCCAAGGTTTCACGCAGGTCTCGGAGCGCACGTTTGGCCAGAGTGACATCGTCCATCGGCGGGGTGGACCCTCCGGGAACGGTCTTCGCTTTGGAGCGAGCTTTCTTCGTCGCGCTCTTCGTGCGTTTCTTCGGCGGCTCAGCAACTTCCGGGCGCGTCTTCGCCGGTGGCTTCTTCAAGCGCGGTGCCTTGGTGCCCACCGCGGTGGCTTTCGCATCTGTGTTCGTCTTTTTCGAGGCGCGCTTCGACGGTTTCTTCGCTGTGCGCTTCGCCGGCTTCTTCGAAGTTCTCTTCGACGGTTTCTTCGGAGTCTTCTTCGGAGTTTTCTTCGACGCCTTCTTCGAAGTCTTCCGAGTCGGCTTTTTCGCGGCGCGTTTCGGCTTGGCTGCCTTCTTTGCGCTTCGCTTGGTCGTCTTTTTCGCCCCCTGCTTTCGCCGCGTCCCCATCGGCGTTTTGTACCGCGCGTCGAGCCGAAGTTCTACCGCGCCCAGGGGTCGAGCACCTCGGTTTGCGGTCGGCGGCGCGTTGGCTCCACCGAGGGCTCCAAGCCAGTCGGCAGGGGTTGCACACTCGGTAGAGCACTCGGCTGATTGGGCTCGCGTTGCGGTCCAGGAAAGGCGGGGGTGCCACCGATCAGCATTCCGGTCATTCGCCAGCCCTCAGGATCACGGCTGTAGAAGAGCTGCGCGTAGGCGTTGCCCGCTTCCGATCGGAGGATGCAATCACGACGCTGCACCCCGCCCTCAAAGGTCTCGATGTGGTTGCACCCGATGAACTCCGTGGTTTTCAGATACGGGTTCGCGGAGACCGACTCTTGAAAGCGACGCAGCGAGACCCCGTCGCGATACGCTTTGGACATCAGTCGGTAGGCCTGCTCCCAGCGCTCGTCTTGAATGTGCGCAATCAGCGTGTCGTCGACCTGGCCCGGATCGGAGTTCGCTGTGAGCTCGTGAACCTGGGGTCCAGGTGGAGGCGCACTGGGTTCGCTCGGTGCGCCGGTCGGTGCTTCGTGTTCGCAGCCGAGTTGGGCCACCAGCCCGAACACCAGAAGCGCTCGGATCACGAGATGACGCCGATCAAGTACAGACCTTCGGCAGCCGCGGTCTTCAACACAGATGCCATCTCCTCATCCATGAAGCTGATCATCGACTCGCTCGACGACTTGGCGGCTTCGGGATTCAGATAGAACGCGGGGCCGTAGCCAGCGTCGTAGCCAAGTTCGCCGCTGACATCGAGATCAAGAATCCCGTCCTCGTCGAACTCTTCGCCCGTGGCTTCGGCCATCCCCTCGAGTGCTTCGGAAGCCGACAGATAGTCAACTCCCGCGATGTGCGAGTCCTCGATTCCCAGATTCTTCAACGCGTCCTTTGGACCGTCGAAGAAGATCGAATCGACAATGTCGGGCTCCTTCTCGATCGCTTTGAACGCTTCGGGTGAAACTCGCACCATGCTCAGCCACATCGACATGCGTCGACGATATCAGTCCGGTTCGCGACGCGTATAGAGCGCGGCGTCCGGATCGACTTCGATCGCCTGTGTTTGCGGGGTCCTCGCGCAAATCCACAGCGAGCTGCGTGCGCCGATCGATTCCGCCCCGTCGTAGGTGTTGAAGTCGGGCAGAACCTCTTCGATGAGAAGACCGGCGGCGGTGAGAATCCGTTGCTTTTGCAGACCTCGCTCCCCCGAGCGACGACTGTGGCCAAAGCACACCCAAAGGCGTCCGTCGTCTTTGAGCAGGGGAGTCGCGCGATCGACGAAGAGCGCAAAGCCCGCAGGTGCGTAGGGCGGATCGGTGAAGACGCATCCGAACTTGCGCGACGCTTCGAAGGGCTCGCGCACGTCGTGAACTTTGGCATCGACGCCATGAGTCGTGAGAAACTCGACGAGCTCCGCATCCACGTCCAACGCATGGATGGTTCGCTCTTGCCCCATGGCCTGAAGGTGGTGAGTGAGCGCAACGCTGGTGAGGTCGTCGTCACCCACGAACAGAACACCTCGCTGCGTTTCACCGGTCTCGATCAGTCGTCGCGCGCGCTTGGCGACCGTACGCAACGTTGCGAGCACTTGATCGAGCTCTCGTTTGACCGCCGGGCGGTGGGTCGACACCTCAGCAAGCCACGCGACGAGCGTCTCGTCGTCGAGCACGGGAGTCCGACCTTCAAGCTCCCGTGCGTACGCGTGCTGTCCTTTGTCGCTCAACGAGAGGGTTTGACCGGTGGCGTCAAACCACTTGGGTTTGCGTTTTTCCAAATCGGCGATGACCGCGTGTCCCTCACCGCAAGCTCGGATGAGAGCGCTGCGACCGAGTTCGCCAGCGTGGAGACTTCGAAGAACTCGAAATGCGCCTTCGTGCACAGTGCCGCGGAGGATGGCATTGGTTGGCACGTTCGCGTGACCGATTTCTTTGTAATTTCAGGCGGCTTTGTGGAACGGGCATTGCTTTGATCAGTGGCGATGGAAAAGCCCGCTCGTTCCAAAGCCCGTCGTCGTGCGCTTCGCGCTGCTCAGGTTGTGACCCTTGGTCTCGCGATCGCCGGGTGTGGGGAGTCGCATGAACTCGACCCCGATGCAGGTCCGGTCGACGCCGCACCGGACGTGGTCGTGGTGGATAGCGGCGGTCCGGATGCGACGTGTGCGTGGCCGCCGACCACCGAAGCGTGTTGTGCGGAGGAGCCGGGAGGCTATTGGGACGAGGCGACCGAAGAGTGTTGGGTCGCAGTGCCGGGCCCGTTCATTCCGCCGGCGATGTCTGTCTGAGCTGCGGAAACTCCAGCAAGCGATTCGAAGACTCGAGGGCTGGACGCAGATGACTTGGTCCGAGATTCTCCCATCGTGGGCATTCTGGACGACATCGCCGAAGCTCGTCAGCTCTCCGAGACTGGCCACCCGCGGGAGTGGGTTGAGCTAGCTCCACGTCTCGCGGAATCGACACACGATGACGCACTCGACGCGCTGCTGCTTCTTTTCGTCGCCGAACGGTGGGACAGCGATCCTCCCGCGCGAAAAGCGCTGGTCGACGGCAAACATCCCCAAACGGGCTCGCGACTTGCGGAGAACCTCGAGAGATGGCTCGCGGACGAAGACACAAATCTCCTCGTTGCGTTTGCTGCAGAAATCTTGGCCCAACGCGACGAACGTGATGCCGTACCGCGACTCCGAGCGTCGTTCGACGCCACACCGGAGGATGACTCCGTGCTTCGCGCCTCGCAGATCGCCGCACTGCTTGCGCTCGGTGAACCAATGGAGGAGGTCGCACGCGCAGACTACGTTGAGTTCGAAGACCAGGAGCTGTTGGCGTTAGTACTGAGGCTTGCCCCCGACGCCTACTTTGACTCGTATGCACCTCTTCTGGGGTCTGACGTTCCGAAGCGTCTTCAGCCGCCGATCCTATCCACGCTTCTCGCCGAGCAGCGAACGCTGGATTCGAGATGGACGGAACTCGGGAACAGACTCAAAAGCGAGCGGCCTCCACCATTTCTCGCACACTTCATTCCCCGGCTTACGACGTCCACGAAAGTCGCGATTGGCCGCGACCATCCTCTTGCGGATGTTGACGAAACGTTCGCTGCAAAACACGACCTCGACAACGCACTTGTTCACAATGCGCACGGCTGGACACTCGTTACGAAAGCACACAGCCGAGATGACATCGTCGCCATCTTCGCGAAGCTCGGGACCAAACTCACCGGGCTTTCCTTCCGCAACCGACGCATCCCCGCCAAACATATGTCGGATATCGGGGTGCTCGCGAACGAGTTGAGTCTTGGCGCACTGGATCTCTCGGGCAACCCGCTAGGCGTGACGGGGCTTCGATCACTGCTCGCGAGACGCCTTCCAAAACTCACACATCTCAATCTGGGTCACGCGAATCTCACAGCCCAGGCGTACGAGCTTCTTTCCAGCACGAGTTCGTTACCCGCGCTTCGCTCGCTGCATCTTGCGCGTGAGGGCAACAAGCCATCGCAAGCCTTCCTGACCGCGCTCGTGTCCGGTGACGCGTTGCAGCTGAAAGAACTTTCGTTAGCGCACTGGAGGAGTCTCGACTTCGCGGAGCTGGTCGATTCCAGACTCTTCGCTTCGCTGGAACGCTTGCACGTCACAACCACGTTTGAGATTGATCCGCTTCTTGCCAATCTCGGCGAGCTTCGGGAGCTTTCGTTCGCCGGTGCGCTCCGGAACTACGGGCTCGTCTGTCGTGATGTTGGCCCTTCGAAGCTCGAGCGAATCGTTCTCGATCGATGCGCCGTGGACCCTCGTCGAGGCGGACTCTTCGAATCTACGTTGTTTGGCACCATCCGCGAGCTTTCCCTCGAGCGTGCGTACTTCGGTGCGTTCGACAAGATGCTCGAGGCAGATCCTCCGGCGCTGCGGCGTCTGAACCTTCGGCACGTCCACACGATCAACCGCGCAGCACTGGAGCGGTTGGCCAATTGGCCTCCGACACAGCGTCTGGAGTGGCTGGATGTGGGTGGCGAAACCGACCTGCGTGCCCAGGATATCGAGGTGCTTCCCGAGTTCGCACGCGATGCGGTGCGACGAACAGGTTGGCCAGACTGAGATGTCGAGTCGGCTTAGCGTCGCGAGTTCCACGCGTTCAGGGCATCGAGTCCGTAGTCTTTCAGTCGCGGCGCGATCACTTCTTCGATCGTCGCGTAGAGAAGCTCGCGTCCCTCACTAGGCATCATGCAGCCGAGCGCTTCGAGTTCATCGGCCAACGCTTTGTCGACCTTCCCGACATTGGGCATCGCACCCAGCATCTTCCGTTCGAGATGCCCAAACGCGACCGGCAAGTAATCGTTCGTTCGCTTTCGTTGCGCGTCATCGAGCTGAGGCCACGTCGCCCCAAGGTACGACCACCCCAGCTTCGCGTGCAGCACTTCGTCTGCCGCGAGTTGGTCCACGACGCGTCGAATCACCGGTTCGCGCGTCAGTTCTCGCTCTTCGGTGAGCAGTGAGATCGACACGGTTTCGCTCATGCAGCCCACGAACATGATGTTTCGTAGTGCGGCTTCGACGCGCGTTGCATCGTCGTGTGCCGGCAAGGGCTGCGTGCACAAATCCGCTTCCACGTCGGCGCTTCCACCCAGCAGCTCCACAACTTTCGCGCACAGGCTCGCGTGTCGAAGCTCATCCATACTCATGCGAAGTACGGTGGTTTTGAACTCGAGAGCGGCTTCCGCTTCCATCAGCTGCGGCAGCAGTCGACTAAACACCGCCGCCGAATGGTGTTCGTGCACAACTCGTGCGCGCCACGTGTTTTGAGCGATCGTGAGAGCACGCTTCGAGTACGAGCCCTCCAGCGCAGCGTTCTCAAACGCGCCTTCGGGATCTTTGTCTCCCCGTCGCAGTGCCGAGCGCAAAAGCCGCTCATGTTCGGCGCGCAACGGGGATGCGCCGACGTTCAATCGCAGCGTGGACATGGACCGAGTCTAGCGGCCGCGTCGCACCAGTGCAGCCACACCACGCGCGATGTCACGCCGCTCCGCAAGCGTAAAGCCTTCGCGCTCGTGCACGATTCGACCCGAGCGGTCGACCCACACCGTAAACGGCGCACCACGTCGCGGATTGAGTCGGCTCGAGACAGCCGTGTCGAGGTCGCTGACCACCGGATATGTCAGACCCAAGCGCCGAACCACGCCGGTGGTACGCGAGATCGACTCGGGACCATCCATGCTGATCGCGACGACCTGCAGACCGTCTTCCTGAAAGCGCTCGTAGAGCGCCTGGTACACGGGCATCTGCTGCTTGCAGGGGTCGCACCATGTCGCCCAGAAGATGATGACCACGGGATTGGTGCCGAGGTGGTCGCCCATGTCGAACCCGCCGCCACTGACACCCGGCACAGCTGGAAGTGAGAAGCCGGGTGGGCGAGCGCCTACACGAGCGTCCGCGTGCTGCGGAATCGCGAGACCAGCCAGGACAGCGAGGCTCAACAAAACCAAGGACAAACGGCGCATCACAGAACTCCGACGATAGTGCAGGGGGAACATTCAGATCTCAGATTCTCAGAACGACTTCGGCCAACACGCCCTCAAAAGGCGGGACATCGCGGCACACACCGCCTGAGCAAATGCGGCCACCCGGCGTTCGACCGCCAAAGATCCGCACGAAGCTGCCTTCGAGAAAGTCGACGCGCACTTCACCACCCGGATAGAGGCTCGGGTTGTCAGCCTGCTCGGTGTTCCAGTTGAGTACCGGCGAGATACGGATCTTGCCGGCGTACGACCAGGTCAGGCTCAGTGTGCCGCGCTCGTAGTTGACCAAGCTGAAGTTTCGAAGCCGCTCATCGCGGTGGATGAAGGTGAGCTCAAGCGAGTGCTTGCCCTTTACAAGACCGAGATCGAGCTGGATGTGGAACACCCGCCAGTCGAGGTCCCACTTGTTGACGTCGTCCCCGCTCGGGTCGTTTAGGTACGACTCGCGTCGCGCACCACCCACGAGGTCCATGGTCCAGCCGAGTTCGTCGGGACCCAGGTCTTCGTCGGGGACTTTCTGCAGCCGGGCGTAACCGTGCGTCACCAGAATGCCGTTGAAGGGATCGGTGTCGACGTCTTCGGCGTGCCCGTACATCAGGAAGTTGCCGCTGAGTGACCAGGGACCGGGTTGAAAGCCGTAGTCCACCTGGATGCGACCACCACGTGCGTTGTGCAGTGCGCGAGGGCGTTCGGCGTCACGCTCGAGGGTCGGTGCGGCGCTGTAGATCCGGTGCGCCTCTCCCGTCAGGTTGGTCTCGGCGACCATGTAGTTGCTGTAGTCCTTCCACTCCAACAACACGCTGAACGAGTCGACCGAGGCTTGAGCGGTGGCGTAGATGCCGTAGCCGGTGTCGTTGCGTTGACCGATCAAACCGCTGTCTCGGTCGCGCTGCAGAAAGTTCGCCTCGCCGTAGAACGCGAACCGGCCGTCGAGGATGCTCGGCGCATTGAGGTGAAAGCCGTGAACATCGACGGTGGTGTCTTCGTCGAGCGTTTCGTTGCGCGCAAACCACACGCGCTGGCTGTGGAGCGCGATTTCAACCGAGTCTTCGGGCCCAACACGAACTCCGAGTTCACCACCGGCCACCCAGTCGCGCAGCTCGGGATCGGAGAAGACGCCGCGACGAAGTCGATCGCGCGGCACCTGACGAATCGTGAGCGTTTGGGGATCCAGGTTTTGCGGGTTGGCTGCACCGCCCAGTGCACGAAGAAAAATGCCGTGGCGGTCGTAGGCGACTTGGCCACCGCGCAGTGAGTTGTCGATACCCAGAATGTCCACGCGGCGCATGCTCAGCGCGACACCGCGACCAAACACGGCGTACGAGTCCACGGCGTCGAGCGTGAGCCCTTCGTGTTCCCAGTGGGCAGTGAAGCGCTCGAGTCGGAGGTCGTCGCGAACACAGTCGTTGCGATCGAGTTCTTCGGGACAGGCGTCTTCAGCGAGGGCGAGGAACGCGTCGAGTCGAGCGGTCACGCGCAGGTCGTCGGCCTGAACGGCCATCTCAAGTCGCTCCCAAAACGAGACGTAGTCATCGTTGTGGGAAAACGTGTCGAAGTTGTCGAAGCGGTACTGGCCGACCGTGGTGCTGGTCACCGAGAAGGTCATGCGCTGCCAGAGCGTGTCGTCAGCAGCGTCATCCGCGGCCGAGAAGTCCCACTCGTCGTCGCCGTCGTCGGCACCGTCGAGCCAGTCTTCGTCTCCGTCTTCGGGTTCGTCGGCGGCGCTCAGCCAGTCGTCGTCTTCAGACTCAGCACGGGTTTCAGACTCAGTGTCAGTTTCAGACTCAGTTTGTGTTTCGGACGCGTCGACGGACGAGGATTCCTCCCCGTCCGTCTGGGCTTGAGCGCTCAGCGCTCCGAAGAGCAGCGCGATCGTCAGGACGCGCTGCATGTCTGAATCAGGGGTTCTCCAGCACGTCCTCGATGGCAGCGCGCAGGGAGATGAGTCCCTCGGTCGCACCGTTCTCGCGGAATCGGATCATGCCGTTGTTGTCGACGATGATGGTCGAAGGAAGAACACCATCGGGGAAGTAGATGCCGGTGATCTGGTCCGGGTCGATAACCTGGACGTTGGTCAGCTCAAAGCGATCCACCCAGGCCTGACACCACGCGCCATCCGGAGCGTTGAAGTCTTCGGTCTGCGTGAGGATCTGGATCACGCGCACACCTTGGGCGCGGTAACGCTCCGTGATCTCTTCGGTGAGCTGCTCGCTCTCCGCGATGCACGGCGGGCACCAACCTGCGGCAATGCTGACCACGGTCATGGTGTGGCCCGGATCGCAGAAGTCGTCGTTGACGAACTCGTACGGCGTTCCATCGCAGGTGTTGAGCGTGAAGGGCTCGAACATCCGACCAGCACGCGTGCCGTAGGGCGCGTCGGGGTAGGCGCACGGGTACATGCCGTCGCCGGCGTCTTCGGTCGGACCGGTGTCGACGGCCGGGCCGGTGTCGACCTCGCCACCTGCGTCAGGCGTTCCACCCGCGTCGGTATCTCCGTCGTCGTCTCCGCAACCGGTGACGTACGTCGCACCCATCAAAAGGCCAGCCAGCAAAATTCGTTGAAGCTTCATCGTCTCTCACCCATCCGATGGCCAGCGTGGCCATCCGTAATCCTTAGCATGTGGGCAACGCTCATCACAGCCTCACCCATTGTTCGTTGCAACCTGCGTTCCGGTTTCACATGTCGAGAAAAAGCGTGGTCACTGAGTTTTTGGCGTAGGGCCGATGGTCACACTCCAGGCTCCAGACGGGGCCACAGAGCCACACCCCTACTCCATCCGCTCACAAACGTTACGTCGCGAGGCGCCACTGCCGACGCCGACACACTCGAATCCGCTCGGGCATTCGCGGGTGGCGCAATCGATCGGGAAGCACACGCCGTTGGTGAACGTCTTGGTGGAGCCGTCGGAAAGCCCAACTTCTTTGTCGCAGAAGTAGCCGTCGGCGGCGCGACAATCCGCGTCGGTGTCGCAGGCCATGACGCACACTCCAGGGTCGCCGCGGGTCAGCGAACCGGTCGGGTAGCAGATCTGCGAGTCGGCACACTGCTCCGTGGGGTAGGCGTCGCCCGAGAAGAACGTGTTGGTGTTGTAGCCCATCGGCAACAAGCACGAGCCGAGGCAGTAGCCACCGTTCCACCCGGTGGGCGAACCAGCACTGGTCTCCGGAATGCAGTTTCCGCTGAGGCAGTCTTCGTTGGCCGTGCACACCTCACCGGTTGACGAGAGTCCGGTCGGCAGCATGCCGGCGGGCACACACTCTCCCGAGTGGATGTTGCACTCCGCGCCTTCGCCGCACTCTTCGGTCGAGGTGCAGAACCCAAGGCACACGCCTTCGGAGGCGCCTTCGATTCCGAAGCAGGCGTAGCCCGCGCGCAGACAGTCCTGCGTGTTCAAGCACTTCTCCAGGCAGACGGTTTCAGCACTCTCGCTGAGCGGATCGGCCAAGCAGTGGTTGAAGACCACTCCGTCGTCGCAAGGGGTTCGATCCACACAGGGCAAGGTGCATGAGCCGAGCGGGTAGCCATCGGTGGGCAGCCGACAGAACGCGCCGGTACCGGGGCACTGCTCGTCGACGGAGCACTCTCCGAAAAGCGTGCTCATCTCAGGCGGTCCCGTGTCGGTTCCGACGTCTACCGTGGAGGTGTCAGGACCTGTGTCCGCGGGTCCCGCATCCGGGGTCGCCGAATCGTCGCCACACGCGATTGCGAGGACGAGCCCAACTAAGCCAAAGCGCCACATCTAGCTGCATGTAGCAGGCGATAGATGCTTGGGCCACTCGCCGCGTACGGCGCCTTTCCATGCCGGTTACAGCTGCGATTCGATCCAGTCGAACAAATCCGTGATGACCTCGTCGCGATTGGTCTCGTTGAGCGTCTCGTGCCTCGCTTCCGAGTAGAGACGCACCTCAACGCGCTCCAATCCCGCCGACCGATACGCCTCTACCAGTCGGGTGACACCACCACCTTTGGAGACCGGATCGGCATCACCGGAAAACGCGTAGATCGGTTTGTCCTTCGGGATGCGGGAGAGGTTGGGTGGCGTGAGCAGCGTGCCGAGGGCATCGAGCATGTCCAGCCAAGACTGAACGCTGATCGCAAAGCCACAGAGCGGATCGGCGACGTACTTGTCGACCTCCGCGGGGTCGCGCGAGAGCCAGTCGAAATCCGTGCGTCCTTCGAAGCCTTTGTTGAAGTCGCCGAACGAAGCTTTTTGGAGCAGTGCGCTGGTTCGATGTCCTCCGAGCCGCATGCGTTCGAATCGGGTCAGAAGACGACCTGCGGCGGCAATGGCGGGCGGTTTGCCGTTGCTGCCCGAGAGCGCCATCGCGACAACGTCGTCGGGGTGCTGCCACAAGAGTTGCTGCGCCATGAACGAGCCCATGCTGTGGGCGAGCATCGCGATGGGTAGGTTGGTTTCTTCCGCAATCGCGCGGTTGACCAGGTGCAAGTCGCGAACCGCGCTGTTCCAAGTGTCGTGGTCGCCCATGTCGCCGGGTGTGGTGCGGATCGAACCGCCGTGTCCGCGATGGTCGTGCGCGAAGACGAGGTAGCCGGCCTGCGTGAAGCGTTGTGCGACGCGGTCGTAGCGTTTGGCGTGTTCGGCCATGCCGTGCGCGATTTGGAGTGCAGCTTTGGGCTGTCCTTGCGGCTGCCAGACATAGCCGGCGAGCTCTTGGTCGACGCCTTGAAACGTGCGCGTTTGCATCGGTGCTGAGGCTAGCAGGTCTTCGGGTGTTGGTTTGGTGTTCGGGTTGTGGGTTGTGGGTGTGGGGTGTGGGTTGTGGGTGTGGGTGTGGGTGTGGGTGTGGGTTCGGGCTCGGGTTCGTTCGGGTTCGGGTTCGGGTTCGGGTTCGGGTTCGGGTTCGGGTTCGGGGAACTGGGCCCTCGGTCGAGCGCAGGAAGGGGGGCATCCTCCCCTCACCGTCGCCGTGCTGCTGTCGTCCGCCTTCTGTCAGCGTCGCGTCTTGCGTTTCGCCTGAGGGTCGTCAACCCCCGCATCCTACGCTTCCCTCGGGGGCTGTTGGTTCCAACGCACTTCGTTGCCGCTCCGGATCGCTGCTGGGATCACCCAACACCGCTTCTGTGATCAATGCGCGCGTCGTCCACTGCTGCGCAGTGTCGCCGCCGCGTGATCGCTCGCCGCCCCGCAAGGGCGTCGGTCCCGTCATTCTCGATTTGATTCCGCATCCATCAATGCATTCCAAATTGATGTGACCCGGCCGGTTGGGTCGGGTTGGGTTCGGGTTAGCTGTCGGGCGCCGCGAAGCGACGCACTTCTTCAATCAAGTTTGAGTTTCGCAATACGCATTTTTTGATACTGAGCGCGGAGTCGGTGGGTGGGTGGTGGTTCCGGTGGTGGTTCCGGTGGTGGTTCCACGCCGAGAGTTGGTGACACGGGCCTCCTCCTCCGTCCGAAGCTTCGACTGGTGCAGCTTCGCTGCCCCGTCTCGTCGCAGTCGTCGTCGACCCGCGTCACCAACTCTCGGGGTTGGATACTCGTTTCCCTGCGCACTCAGCCTTGCATGATCGAGCCGCGGGGCGGGATCTCCTCCGCCGCTCTTCCTATGAGGAGGGCTCACCGAACAGTGCTGCGCACTGCCGTCTCGCCTTGTGTTTGTGGTTCTCGCGCCGCCACTCGCTCCGCTCGCGTCGTCACGTCTCCGTCATCCCCGCACATTTCATGTGCGGTGACGACGCTCGTGCTCGCCACCGGCTTCGCTTCGCGAATCCGATGTCTCGACGTCCGAATCCGAATCCTGCGGATTCGTCTCGAACGTGGGGTCGCCATCGGCCTTCGCCTCGGCTGGCTGAGACTGGTTCGTGCGACTGCCGGGTCCTGCGACTGCTTCCTGTGCGACTGCTTCCTGTGCGACTGGTTCCTGAGACTGGTTCCTGAGACTGAGGGAGCGAAGCGAACGCAAATCTTCAATCAAGTTCGCGTTAATCAATACGCATTCCTAGTTACTGAGCAGTCAGCTGAGCCCAACCTACAGATTCACAATCGGCAGCCGCTGCCGCTCTTTGTCTTTCTGCAGCTTCGGCGCGTTTTCCAAACGCAGCACGCCTCGCGGACACATGTGCGCGCACATTCCACAACCAACACACGATGCTCGCGTGAAGCTCTGGTTGCTCTGCGCGTAACTCCGCACATCAATGCCCATCTCGCAGTAGGTGCTGCAGTTGCCACAACTAATACACATGTCGGGCTTCACGGTGATCCGATAGCGACCCAGTTTCTGGAACAAGCCCAACAACGCGGCCATCGGACAAAAATTCCGACACCACACACGCGGCCCCAACAAGGGGTACAGACCGGTCCCCACGACACCTGCGAGAATCGCTCCGACGATGTACCCGTACAGGCTCTTCATCGACCACCAGTCACCACCGGCGACAACCGTGTGAAACGTTGGATGCTGGCTGCCGATCAGATGGTCCAGATAGAGAAGAAACGTCGATCCAATCGCTACAAACATCACCAGGTAGATCGAACGCTTCTCAAAACGCCACGACGCGGTCGACTTGGACGTCAGGTGACGCCACGGATCACCAAACGTGTTCGCAAGTCCACCACACCCGCAAATCCACGAGCAGTACCAACGCTTGCCAAAAAAGTACGCCATGATCGGCGCGAAGATCAGCGCACCAACAATGCTGTACACAGCAAGAACCACAGGGATGTTCTGCAGTGAACCGGGATGCAGCTTGTACCAATCCAGCGGCCAGAAATACGAGAAGTAGTACTCGTACTTCCAGAACTCACCGGGGTCGCCGGTAAACAACATCGGCATGATGAGCGGTAGCGTGAACGCCAACACCACCTGCACCACGACGTTCACGGCAATTCGAATTCGGTTGTACCGACTGTTGCCATGGCGTCGCAGGTAGTAGATGGCTCCACCGATCATCGCGATCGAATAGAGCGCTCCATAAAGCAACCACTGACTACGCAGACCAACCGCAGCGGCCCAACGCTCGGGATCGAGCGCGGTGTTTTGCACGCCGAGGAAGTTGGTCTCGTCGTTGTACCCACGGAAGTAAAGCAGCGTATAGAAGGTCATCATCACCAGCGCGATGACCCACGCGGTAATGCCTCGGTTTCGCCAGCTCTCGCGGAAACTCGTGAGCAGTCCGTTTTGTCCCTGCAAGTCCATCAGGCGTCCTTCAAACCGGCATTGGAGTTACGGGTTCACGCATCACGCTAAACGCAGGGCCTTCGAGTTCCTGCTTTCGTGCACTCGAAGGGATCGCGAGTGGCGGAACAAACTCGGTGTCGAAACGCGCGTCGTTCAAGTTCGCCAGCACCCAGTCCAACGAACGGTGCTCTTCGATCCAGCGAATCAGAATCGAGTGGTCCCAACGTCGACCGAGAAAGTTGAATCCGACGACGCGTCCATCCGCGATCACGATTCGGTTGGTGGAACGCACGGAGCCCTTCTCCTCGAAGAACCAGTTCTGCTCGCCCTGAAGGTTCATCCCCACCAACCCGGCGGTGGTGTACTCGATGTCCATCAGTTTCGCGCTGTTGTACCAGTGGCCTCGTGCATACGAGATGGCACCGTCCCCACACAATGCACGTCCGGCGATACGTCCCTGATCTCGTGCGGTGTACCAAAGCTGTTCGGGGCGTCGTGCACCGTTGAACCACACGACGGACGCGCAGTCTCCTGCAGCGAAGATGTTCGACCCTGTTTTTCCGCCGGCTTCGCGATATGTCTCGCCCTGTTCCATTCGGGCTTCGAGTCGCGCGTCAACGACGATGCCGCCACGTTCGAGCAACACACCGCTGCCTTCGAGCCAATCGGTGTTGGGTACGACGCCGATCGCCACCACGAGCAGGTCGCAGGGGATCTCGCCTTGGTCGGTCTTGAGCGACTCGACTTTTCCGTCGCCAACAATTTCTTCGAGGTTCTCTTCGAGTCGGACATCCACGCCGTGGTGGCGCATGCGCTCGGCGATCCACGTCGACTCCCGTCGCTCCAAGGCCATCGGCCAGAACCACTCTTCGCGAATCAAACAGGTCGGCTTGAGTCCCGCCGCGACCATGACTTCGACCGCTTCGATTCCGATCAGTCCTCCGCCGACCACCACCGGATGTTTGGGCGGTCCACCACGTTGGGCGTAGAACGACTTTCGAAAACGGTACGGCGAGTTGTCCGTGGTGGCATCCAAGTGCGCGCGTGCACGCGGCGGAGGTCCACCATGACTGGGCCCACCGTGAATCTCTTCTTCCAACCATGCGAGATCCTGGTGCGTCACGAAGTGGCCCACACCGTCGAGCTTCGAACCTGGCCAGGGACCTGGTCGTGGCCGTGAGCCACACGCAACCAGGAGGCGGTCGTAGCGAAGCGACTCTCCGTTGGCGAGCTGCACTTCCTGCTTGCCCGGGTCGACGCCCGTGGCGCGCGCACGCACCCGTTTGAAGCCCATTCGCGCATAGAGGTCGCGTTCGTAGGGCTCAATGCAGGCGTGGCTCAGCTGGCCCGTCAGGACCCACATCAGGGCGGTTCGAGAGAAAAAGTGGTCCGACTCCTCGCTGACAATCGTGATGTCCCAATCCGGCTCGCGGTTTCGGACGGTCAGCGCGGCCTCGATTCCAGCGACTCCATTGCCGATGATGACGATGTGCATGCGCGAGAAGCCTACGCTTTGCGGTCGATGGCGTTACGGATGCCTTGAGCAAAACGCTCGGCGAGCCTATCACTGAGCCAGCAGGATGCGCCGCCTTTGGCATACCCCAGCGAGGTTCTTCCTCATTCTCTGGACGGTGGTTCCCATCTACGTGAGCTACTTCTGGCTCTGGGCCAAAAAGAAGTGGTTCGGACGGTCCACCCCCGGTGAGAAGTGGAGCCGAATCCACACTCGCAACGCGAAGCGTTTCTACAAGCTTGCCGTTCGCATGCGTGGCGGTCTCATCAAGGTGGGACAGATCATCAGTACGCGTGTCGACATCGTTCCGGTCGAGTGGACCACCGAGCTCTCATCACTTCAGGACAAGGTGGACCCGACTCCCTGGAAGGTGATCGAGAAACGACTCACCAAGGAACTAGGCACTCCGCCGGACGAGCTCTTTGCCGAGATCGATCACAACGCCGTCGCCGCTGCGAGCTTTGGTCAGGTGCACCGCGCCAAGACCCCGGAGGGCGGCGACGTTGCTCTCAAGATTCAGTACGAAGACGTGCGCATGAAACTCTCGTGCGATCTCTTTGTGCTCAACTGCGCCATTCCCTTCTTCAACATCTTTGTTCCCAAGATTCGCTTGCGGGACATTTACGACGAGATTCAGCGCGCGCTCGAAACCGAACTCGATTACCGCCAGGAGGCGGAGTACACGCGGATCATCGGCAAGAACATGCTGGAGGTCCCGCACGTGGTCGTGCCCGAAGTGGTCGAGAAGTACACGACTGAGTTTGTGATCTGCACGACCTACTTCGAGGGGTTCAAAGCCACCAACGTGGAGCAGATCCAAAACGAGGGCTTCGAAACCCTCGACATCATCCAAAAGATCATTCGCGCGTACGCGGCGATGTTCTTCATCGATGGCGTGTTTCAGTCGGACCCGCACCCTGGAAATCTGCTGCTGCACAAGGGCGATGACGGACAGGCCGAGCTGTGCATCTTGGATTTTGGGCAGGTGAAGATCCTGCCGCCCCTGTTCAAACGAAAGCTGATCGAAAGCTCGGTCGCGTTCATGGGGCGCGACGTCGACAACTTTGCAAAGTCGATCGTGGCGATGGGCGTTCTCAGCGAGAAGGATGTCGAAGTCGCCAAACCGATCCTCAAAGAGTTCTTTGAGGAGCTGTACGAGATGTCGCCCAACGAGCTCAAGCAGCTCGACCCCGAGGTCGTGAAAGAAAAGATCCAGGGCGTCATCAAGAAGATCGATAACGTCACGATCCCCACCGACATCGTGCTTTACGGTCGAGCCTTCGGGTTGTTGGCGGGAGTCATTGCAGCCCTCGATCCCGACGTGAACGGGATCATCGTGGCAAAGCCCATGATCATGGAGGCGTTGATGCGACCCGAGAATTTCGCCCCGCTGCCCGAGCCCGAATCCGAAGCTGTCGCGGCGCCGGCGTGAACCGCGCACTACTCGTGGTGTTCCTGGTGGCTTGTGGGCCGTGCGGTCGTGTGCCGACTCCGCAGACACAGAACCAGACCCCGACAGTTTCAACCGGTGACGTGGCCGATGCCAACGTTCCAGGAGTGAGCCAGGTGAGCCCAGAGCTACAAGCGCGTCTCGATGAAGCCCTTGCTGCCAAAGGCGCTGACTACGAACCGCGAACGCACCACAAGGACGACGATGGTTCGCCCGAGTTCACCAACCGGTTGATCCTCGAAACCAGTCCCTATCTTCTGCAACACGCGCACAACCCCGTGAACTGGTTTCCTTGGGGTGACGAGGCGTTTGAGCGTGCTCGCGCCGAGGACAAACCGGTGCTGATGAGCATCGGGTACAGCACCTGTCATTGGTGTCACGTGATGGAGGTCGAGTCGTTCGAGGACTTGGAAATCGCGCGCTACATCAACGAGCACTTCATCCCGGTCAAAGTCGATCGGGAAGAACGACCGGACGTGGACGACCTCTACATGACGGCCGTACAGATGCTGACCGGTCGGGGAGGGTGGCCCATGACCACCGTGCTGACTCCGGACCGCGAGCCCTTCTTTGCGGGGACGTATTTTCCGCCGCGGGATGGAGCGCGGGGCGCACGCGTGGGATTTCTGACCATTTTGCGCGACCTCGTGACGCGTTACCGCGATGATCGGTCGACCTTGGTGGAACAAGCGCAAGCGTTGAGCCAACGGATTCGCTCGGTGTCGCAGCCGCGTCCTCCCTCGTCGGTGCCCGGCAACGAAACCTTGGTCGCTGCGGGTCGCACAATCGCGCGCATGTACGACGAGCGGCTTGGCGGCTTTGGTCGCGCACCGAAGTTTCCACAGCCCAGTCGGGTTGGGTTTCTGTTGAGGTTGCAACGTCGGAGTCAGGACGCGGACCAACGGGCGATGGCGGATCACACGCTTGCCGCGATGGCGGCGGGCGGGATGTACGACCACGTCGGTGGTGGCTTCCATCGTTACTCGGTGGATGCACGTTGGCTGGTTCCACACTTCGAAAAGATGCTCTACGACAACGCTCAGCTCGCAGTGACCTACCTGGAGGGGTACCAGGCCACTGGCGAGGCGGATTTTGCGCGCGTTGCACGAGAGATCCTGGATTACGTGGCGCGTGAGATGCGTTCGCCGACCGGCGGGTTCTACTCGGCGACTGACGCCGATTCACGAACTCCAGACGGGCATCTCGAAGAGGGATGGTTCTTTACGTGGACACCCGACGAACTCAACGACGCGTTGGGTCCGGCGGCCGAGCGAGTGATTCGGTACTACGCCGTACAGCCCGGTGGAAATTTCGAAGGCCGTTCGATCTTACACACGCCCGAAGCACACAACGATGTCGCACGTGCGCTGAGCGTCACGCCCGAAGCGCTCCGTGCTGAGATCAACGCCGCGCGTGAGACGCTTCGTGAAGTGCGTGCACGACGTCCCGCACCGCTTCGCGACGACAAGATCCTGAGCGCATGGACCGGCTTGATGGTTGGGGCGTTTGCCCGAGGCGCGTTGGTCCTCAACGAGCCGCGCTACGCGCAGGTGGCGGCGGCTGCAGCCGAGCACGTGTTGGAGGCGATGCGTGACGACGAAGGTCGGCTGATGCGTAGTTGGTTGGACCGGCCGCGTCATCGCGCGGTGCTGCAGGACTACGCGTTCATGATCGATGGCTTGCTGGAGCTGCACGAGGCGACCGGTGATCCGCGTTGGGTTCGAGAAGCGTTGGCGCTGCAGTCACAGCAGGACGCGCACTATGCCGACGAAACGGGTGGCTACTTCCTGACTGCAGACGACGCAGAACAGCTTTTGGTCCGCGACAAACCCTCGAGCGACGGCGCGATTCCCTCGGGGAACTCCGTGGCTGCGTCCAATCTTTTGAGGCTGGCCGAGCTGACGCTTGAAGAGTCGCATCGTCAGCGTGCCGAGCGGTTGTTCGCGGCGTTTGGCGACCAGCTCCGCCAGCGCGGAGTGGGAATGACCCGCATGCTCAGTTCGCTGGATCGCTACCTGGATACCGCGCGCGAGATCGTGCTGGTGAGTGCGAACGACGCGTCCGAGGCTCCAATGCTCAACGTGATTCGCGGGATGTACCTGCCGAACCGCGTGTTGGTTCGGGTACGTGATGTGGACGCTGTGGGTGAAGCGATTCCGCTTGCGCGTGGGAAGCGCCTGCTACCGGGCTCGCAGGTGACGGCGTACGTGTGCGAGCGAGGCCACTGCGAGCGGCCGACGTCGGATCCTGCGGAGCTGCGGGGACAGTTAAGCTCAATCCGCGCGCTGCAATAGCAAAGCTTATTCGGCGTCGGCGAGCGTGCCCGGGTTCGGGCCTTCCACCACCGGATAGCCCTCGTCGTGCCACACGCGAACGCCCTCATCGATCACGGCAGTGTTCTCGAAACCGTTTTCGCGAAGATGGTCCATCACTCGGCCTGATGCTGCATGCGGACAGGCGCAGTACGAGAGAATCCACGTTCCATCGTTCGGCAAGCGGCCCATCACCGAGTCGATACCGTAGTAGGGCGAAGGAATCGCACCGGGAATGTGATAGCGGATGTAATCCGACGCTGCGCGGGCATCGAGAAGCACCATGCGACGACCGTCCTGCAGCGCTTGTTCGACTTCCGCAGCAGGCACGTAGCGCCCTTCGCGAAGCTCCGAAAACTCAGGAGCTTCACCGTCGGGATTGACGATGATCGGCATCTCTTCGCTCACCGTCGGCGCTTCGATTTCGCGCGGCGCAACTTCTCGCGCCCACGAACGAATCAGTGCGGTCAGGTTGTCGATGGTCTCGTCGGCGAGGTCGCCTTCAAACGCCGGCATCGGGGTTCCGCGACGCCCCTTGGCAATCGCATAGCGAATCTGGGCATCCGACGCCGACGCGAGGAACTGCGCGTTGTTCAACGACACGGCGTTGACGCCTTCACCCGCTTCGCCATGACAACTCGCGCAACGCTCCGCGTAGACCTCGCGCGCAGCGTCGGCACTGGCGGTCTCAGGCACTTCGCGAAGTTCGGCGTCCGGTTCTTCCTGCCAGCTTCGAATGAACGCCACTAACTGCGCGATCTCTTCATCGCCCAAGGGACCGCCGCGACGTTGTGCGTAAGGCGCCATGGGCGTTCCGGGATGACCCTCAGCGATGTTCACGGTGAGGAACTCGTCGGTCACGCTCACCAGGAAGTCTTGGTTCGCCAGCGCATTGGCGTTGTCGGCCGCGTACCCTTCACCTTCGTCGCCGTGGCACAACCCGCAGTACGTTCGATAGTGCTGGCGTCCCGCGATGAGGTCGCCTTCACGCGCGTCGTCCACGGGACGCGTACGAGTGCAGTGCGCCAAGCTCAGCGCGATGCCGCCCACCAACGCGATCGCGGCAAACGCCGCTGCAACCGGTCGGATCGAGCTTGGCTTCTCGCTCATTCGCTGCGCTCCATGATGCGGAACTCCACGCGACGGTTGCGCGTACGCGCCTCTTCGGTGGTGTCGTTCACAATCGGTCGACTCTCACCGTAGCCACGTGCTCGCAAACGTCCTTCCGCCACACCGTTTTCAACCAGCCAACGCTGCACGCTATTCGCACGACGCTGCGAGAGGTCCTCGTTGTACTCGTAGGTACCCTGGTCATCGGTGTGACCCTGAATCTCGACCACGCGAATCTGCGGGTTCTGGGTCAGGGCTTCGGCAATCTGTCGCATCAGTCCAAACGATGCAGAGAGGATTTCGTCACTGTCGAAGGCGAACTGGATCTGTTCGAGAATGACGACCTGCTCTTCTTCAACCGCGACGAGCTGTCGTTCGATCTCGCAGGTCACCTCGACGTCGTTGCCTTCTTCGTCGATTTCCGCCTGACACGGACCGGGATGCATCCCGTCGGCACTGACGCTCATCTCCACGGGTCCAGGGTCGAACGCGTAGGTTGTAAAGCGACCTTGGTCGTCCGCCATCAGACTGGTCACTTCGTGGTTGGTGAATTCGATGATCGCGTTGGGCACAGCCGGCGTTCCGCCCTCTGCAGTCCGCTCCACGACGCGGGCGAGAACCCGGCCACGAGGCGGCGGATCGGCCGGTACTTCCACCGGAACCTCACGCTCGACGATGTTGGGCGGCGGGAGTTGAGGTGCGCGTGCATCGTGCGCGTACGAGATTCCGATCAGCAGTCGCCACGGTTCGTTCTGCGCGAGTTCGCGAACTGCGTTGCTGCGGTTGCGACCGGTCAGACCAATATCCAGACCGAGCCAGGCACCGAGTCCGCGCACCGGCGGAAGAAGTCGGATGCCGAACGAAAGCGTGCTCGGGAACGAGGCGACTCCGACGCGGTCCAGACAATCATCGTCGCCGGGAATCGGATCGTCACCACCGGGAACCGCCGGAACAAACGGACAGTCGTACCCCTGTCGGTTGACGGGGATGTCCATGCGCCACTCCAAGAGCGGAGCGATGTGCAGGTCCTCGCGAATCTCGATCGGCGCTTCGATACCGAGGCCGATTCGGAAGAAGTCGGTGCGATTGATGCTCAACGCGTAGCGTTCGACGCGCGTAACCAGATGGCGCGTTTCGTCTTCGCGCGCGATCGGATCGAGCAACAGGTCATAGCGCTCGTTTTCCGTGTCGCGGATCAGTCGCTCGGTGCGATCGAAGGTGTAGCCGAGGTTGAAACGAGCCAAGAAGGGCACGCTGCTGTCGAGCCCTCGCAGGTCGGCCGTGGCGTTGACACCAAGCCCAACACCCAAGCCATCAAAGGCGACGCCAAGACCACTTCCAGTCGGCAATACAAAGCGAAAATCACCGCTTAGGCTGAACACGTCGGTGATCGCGCCACCGACTTTGGTTCCCAGCACAGCATCGCCCAACACGATCAAGAGGTCGGGAAACTCGGCGTTGTTGGAGTTCGCGTAGCTTTCGAGCGAGGTGTAGACCTCGACGAGGTTGTGCAGTCCCCAGCTCAGTGAAACGGTGCCACCGACACGGCTGTGGTTGTCGCCTTCGAAGAGAAAGCCGTTCTTCGCAAAGAACTCGATACCCAGCTGAACGCGGAACGTACCGGCCGGCGCGTTGTAACCATCCATGAGGTGGATACCGCCAGTGGGTCCCAACCACGTGTTGAACATGCGCAGGCGGCGGGCGTCATCGGGGAGGTCGCGTGGATCGACTTCTTCCTCTTCTTCGTCGCCGGCCTCTTCCTCGTCGCCTTCTTCGCCTTCGTCTTCGTCGGTCTCGTCGTCTTCGTCGTCTTCGTCGTCTTCGTCGCCGAACTCGTCGTCGGCAAACTCGTCGACCTCGTCTTCAGGCTCGGGCTCGGGCTCGTCGTCGAACTCGTCGTCAAACTCGTCGTCCTCGTTTGATGCAGGCTCGGCAGGCTCGTCCTCGAACTCGTCGTCGAACTCGTCCTCGAACTGCGCGAAGACAGGCGACGTGGAAAGGAGGAAGGCGGCGACTACGGTGGTGAAGCGCACGCCCGCACTCTATTCGGGTCTATCCAGAGGGCAAGTGGCCGAAAAATCAGGCGTTCAGGCGGGTCGCCAGACCATCAGCGCCAGCGTTCCAATCAACGGAATCAGGGCGACCAGGCTGGCTCCAACACCGGCGCGACCTTCGCGCGCGGCCGCGTAAATCACGCCTTGAACCGAAAGGATCGAGAGCCCCAAGGAGGCCAAGATCCAGGTGCTGAGCAGGCTGTGCCCCGCCAATCCAGCGATCGCGAGCCCTGCGCCCCACGTCGTGAAGAATCCCGGTGCGACCAAACTGAACGCGAGTTTGCGACGCGTCGCCTGCGGCATCTCGAATGGAAGCACGACCGATACGGTGCCGGCGAAGAGCAGACCCACTCCGATGAACTTCAACAGACGTAGCCAGAGCAAAACGAACCTAGGCGGCGCGTTCGTCCGAGACAGCAGACCGCCATGCTCGGAGAAGCTCCGCGGCGTCGGCGTAGCGCTCCGCAGGGTCCTTTGCCAACGCTTTGCGCAAGACGTCCTCAACCTTCCGGGAAATCTCGGGTCGGTGAAGTCGTGCAGCTGGGGGGAGGCGTCCGAGAACGGCCATGATCGCTTCGTCGAAGTGTCCTCCGAAGGCTCGATGGCCGGTGATCAACTCGTACGCGGTCACACCGAACCCGTGCACGTCGGTCCGGCTGTCCACGGTTTGGTCGAGGACTTGTTCGGGTGCGAGGTAGCCGGGGGTCCCGATGATCTCTCCCGCTTCGCTGACGGTGTCGTCCTGTTTGGCTTTGCTTAGCCCAAAGTCGATCAGCTTGATGTGCTCATCGTCCGAAAGGACGAACACATTGGCGGGCTTCACGTCACGATGGACTACGCCTGCTTCGTGAACCGCACTTAGCGCGTCTGCGAGCTCGTCGAGCCAGCGGTACGCGAGTGGAAGCGGTACACCGCGCACGAGACGCGATGCCATCGACTCACCTTCCAGGAGCTCGAGCACCAGGTAGCACGTTTGTTCATCCAACACGCCGGCTTCGTAGGCATCCACCACATGCGGATGCTGAATGCGGGTGGTCAACTCTGCTTCGCGCACCATGCGGCGCTGCTCTTTGGACGAATCTGCGTGGATGAACTTGATCGCGACTCGCCGATCCTGCGAGCGGTCGAGCGCACAATACACATCGCCCATGCCGCCTTCGTCGCCACCGAGCTGCTCGAGCAACACGTAACGACCGTCCAAGTCTGCTTGAGCAATGTCGCGAGGGGAGGTCATGCTCGATTCAAAGATGTAAGGTCGATGAGCATGTCGGCAAGCAAGATCGGTCGATTGGTATCCCGACTAAAGCGCGTTGCTTCAGACTGGGATCCCCGTCCCTTCCATCCGGAAGGCCCAAGTCTCCTCGAACTCGCGGAGCAAGCGTTGAGTTCCACCGAGCATGGGTATGACCTTTTGGCCCCAAAGTTCGACCGCACGCCGTTTCGGACCCCCAATCGGTTCATCGAGCGAAGCCTGGAGCACGTGCCGGATGGTCGTGCTGCGCTGGACTTATGTTGTGGAACCGGCGCCGCACTGGAGTCCTTGGCGCCTCGGTTTGAGCGTGTTGTCGGGATCGATCGCAGCGAAGGAATGCTCGAGGAAGCACAGCGACGGGTTCCGCACGCGGAGTTGATTCGGGGTGACGCGTTGCACGCACGTTCTTCGATGCACGAGTCGTTTGATCTCGTGACCTGTTACGGCGCGTTCGGACACATCGAAGAGAGCGACGAGACCACGCTTGTGAACGTGGTGTTTGAATACCTTCGTCACGGTGGCCAATTCGTGTTTCTCACTTCGACGATGCCGCCGTTGACGGCTCCCGCGTGGTGGGTCGCGCGTGGATTCAACGCCGCGATGCGGGTGCGGAACGCGTTCATCGATCCACCTTTCATCATGTACTACCTGACGTTTCTGCTGCCGCGCGCGCGGCAACTTCTTGAAGCGCGTGGGTTTTCGGTCGAAGCGCGTGAACTTCCCGAAGTGCCGCGTCTGCACGTCGTGACCGCGACCAAGCCCTGATACGCTCCGGCCGTGGCCCGAGAACGAGTCGTGCTGGTCGACGGGAGCGCGCTGATCTTCCGCGCGTTCTTTGCGATCCCAAGTAGCTTCGAAAGCTCCGCAGGGATTCCCACCAACGCGACCTACGGGTTCGCGCTGATGTTTCGTCGGATTCTCGCGGGTCGGACTCCGAAGTACGGCGCCGTGATCTTCGATGCGCCCGGCAAGACGTTTCGCGACAAGAAGTACCCCAAGTACAAATCGCATCGCCCGCCCATGCAGTACGAGCTTCGGCAGCAGGTTCCGTGGATCAAGAAGGTCGTCGAAGCGCACGACTTTCCCACGCTCACGATCGAGGGGTACGAAGCCGATGATGTGATCGGGACGTACACGCGTTTGGCGGTTGAAGCTGGACACGAGGTGTACATCGTCAGTGGCGACAAGGACTTCGCGCAGCTGATCGGCCCTCGCGTGCGGATGCTCGATACGATGAAAGACGTCACCTACGACGCGGAACTCGTTCGCAAGAAGTGGGGCGTACCGCCGGAACTCTTCGTCGACTACCTCGCGCTCATCGGCGACAAGGTGGACAACATTCCCGGCATCCCTGGCGTGGGCCCCAAGACCGCAAAGAAGTTGCTCGAGGCCTATTCGGATCTCGAGGGCGTGCTGTCCAACACCGACAAGCTGAAGGGCAAACAAAAGGAGCGCGTCGAGAATCACGCCGATGACGCGCGTCTTTCGAAGGAGCTCGCCACCATCGACCAAGAGGTTCCGATGGATGTCCTCGGCAAAGAACTGGAGGACCTGATCATCCCTCCGGTCGACTCGAGCAAGGTCGATGCTTTGTATCGTGAGCTCGAGTTCTTCTCTCTGCTGAGTGGATCGGACGCAACCGAGCACGCGAACGATGGAGACTTCGAAGCGCTCACCAACGAGGACGCGAAAGCCTACTTCGAAGCGCTTGGTGCCGACGGGTCTGCGGTGGCGATCATGCCGCTGCACGACACGGATTCGCCGATTCACGGGCAGGTGGTTGGGGTGGCCTTCTCCAGTGTGGCCGATGAAGGCAAGGTCGCGCGCTATGCCGCGGTCGCAGGCGAAGGCGCACTTGATGATGCCTCGCTTTCGGCGATGCGTGCGTGGGCGGCGGATCCCTCACGGCCGAAGGTCACCCAAGATCTTGGCGACGTGCTCACGGTCTTGTTGCGAATCGAGTGTCCTTTGGATGGCGTGGTGGGAGATACCCGCGTGTCGTCGTTCCTGATCGATCCGACACGAGACATCCCGCATCGCCTCGATCAGGTCGCGCGTCGATTTCTTCATCGCGCGTTGATCCCGATCAAGGACGTGGTCGGTAGCGGCAAGGAGCAGCGCAAGCTGGTCGATGTTCCGCTCGCCGACGTTGTTCCCTACGCGTGTCACCTCGCCGCCGCGGTTGGGGAAGCGTGGCCGCAAGTCTTCGAAAAGCTCGAGGAAGAGGGGCAAACTCGGTTTCTCCGCGAAGTGTCGATGCCGCTCTCGCGCGTTCTTGCCGGCATGCAGCTCGATGGCATTCGCGCCGATCCCAACGTGTTTGTCGAACTGGGCAAAGAGTTTGGCGCGCGAAAAGCAGTCGTCGAAAAGACGATTCACGAGCACGCCGGCCGCGAGTTCAACATCGGTTCCCCCAAGCAACTCGGCAAAGTGCTCTTCGACGAACTCAAGCTCCCGGTCATCAAGCGCACGAAGACCGGCTACTCCACGGCCGCCGATGTTCTTGAACGACTGGCGCCCAAGCACGATATCGCGCGTGAGATCTTGCAGTGGCGGTCGCTCGCCAAGTTGATCAACACCTACACACAAGTTCTTCACGATGCGATTCATCCCTCCACGGGTCGGATCCACTGCAACTTCCAGCAAACCGTGGGCGTGAGTGGGCGACTCATTACGACCGATCCGGATTTGCAGCGAACGCCGATTCGAACTGACGACGGAAAGCGCATTCGCGAAGCGTTCATCGCGCGCGAAGGTTGGGTCGTGATCAGCGCCGACTGGAGTCAGATCGAACTTCGGGTGTTGGCGCACATTTGCGAAGACCCGCTCTTGCTCGAGGCGTTCCAAAAGAAGATCGATGTCCACCGTCGCACCGCGAGCCAGATCTACGAGATCGAACCCGAGGACGTAAATGCGGAGCAGCGCAACGTCGGCAAGACGGTGAACTTCGCGACGATCTACGGGCAGGGGCCGGTCGCGCTGGGGCAGAGTCTCGGCATGCCTAGTGCGGATGCACGTGACCTGATCGACAAGTACTTCGAAGCGTATGCAGGTGTGTCGGAGTGGCTCGAAGAAGCGGTCACGGACGCGTACCAGCACGGATATGTGGAAACGCTGCTCGGTCGTCGTCGGTACATTCCGGAACTCTCGAGCAACAACTCCAACGATCGCGCGTACGGCGAGCGCATCGCGACGAATACGCCCATTCAGGGGTCTGCCGCCGACATCTGCAAACTCGCGATGCTCGACATTTCCAAGCGGCTCCGCGAAGGCGGGCACGAAGCGAAGATGCTTCTACAGATTCACGATGAACTCGTGTTCGAAGCACCGCCTTCCGAACTAGACGCGGTGTTGGATCTGGTGCGCGACGCGATGGAGAACGCGTTACCCGACCTCTCCGTGCCCTTGGTCGTCGACATTGGACACGGAGAGAGTTGGGCCGCTGCGCACTAGGTACTGTCTCAAGAATCGATAGGCGGTGATCGCACTGAGACCGCTATGACAACTGAGATCGCGATTCATACGGCGACGGCGATTGGGATGGCGATTGCGATTGGGATGGCGATTGCGATTGGGATGGCGATGGCGACGGCGAGGGCGATGGCGATGGCGATGGCGATGGCGACGGCGACGGCGAGGGCGAGGGCGAGGGTGCGTCAGCTCGTTAGCCGGCGCGCGATGGCTTGGAAATGGTCGAGAGCGTTTAGGCCGTCTCGGATCTCTACTTCGTCAATGTAGCCCCATGCGATGGCGATCCGCAGCGCAGCTTCGGCTTCGGACGCCTCGGCGCCTGCGGCCTGAAGCTTCGCGGTGCGGTTGTTCTTGCGAGCACGATTGCCGTCGGCTGCAAGCAGCGGAGCGGAGGTCAGGGCTCTTCGAAGTTGATCGGCGAGACTCGGATCTTGGCGCTGTATCTTGGAGACGATTGCTTTGAGAAGATGGATCGCCTCGAGCCCGAGCTCGAGCAACTGGAATGGCGCACGCGAGCGTTGTTCATTCATGCGCCACGTATCGGTCTATCGATGCCTGCGTTGCGTACTAGTGTCCACCCAAGCTGCCGCGTAGGTAGTTTCGGATGCAGGCCATGGTGACCATGCCGGCGTAGTTGCTAGCGGTCTTCTCAAAATGCGAGAAGACGCGATTCTTGAGCCGTCCAATGAGACGCTCGACGATGTTGCGCCGACGAAAGTCCGCCGGATGCAAGCTTGTCGCGGCGGACCCGCTGCGTGCATGATCGTCGACACCACGCAAGATCTCGCGGCGCGAAGCGGACGAACCGTCAGTACGGCCGGAGCGACGACGACGCAGTCGCGTCGCCATCGCGGTCGCCATCGCGGTCTCGGTCGCCATCGCGATCTCCGTCGCCATCGCGATCTCCGTCGCCATCGCGATCTCCGTCGCCATCGCGATCTCCGTCGCCATCGCGATCTCCGTCGCCATCGCGATCTCCGTTGCCATCGCGATCGCGGTTGCAATCGCGATCAGCCAACCCTGCCGATTATTGAGACAGTACGTAGCCTTAGCGTCGGCGGATGAACCCAGCGAGTCCCAGAAGGACCAGCAACGCAGCAAATGGGTTCGGTCCTTGACCCGGAATCGCGCAACCGCAGCCACCGCTGCCGCCGCCCATCATGCCGGCATCCGGTGAGACACCACCGTCGCTACACGCTGGATCCGGAGTACTGACGCACTCGTTGTCTTCTCCGCACGCATCGATCGTGCAGGGATCACCATCGTCGCACATCGAGTCTTCACACATGCACTGGGCATCGTCGAAGTCGATCGCTTCGTCACAGTCGTTGTCGACTCCGTCGTCGCAAATCTCTCGAGCGCGCACGTTGATGCTCGCATCCATGTCGTTGCAGTCGACGCCGAAGCGATCTTCCGCAGCGTCGAGACAGTCACCGTCGCCGTTGTCGTCGATACCCTCACCGCAGAATCCATCACCATCGCGGTCGAGCAATCGGAAGCAGTCGGTGTCGAGCAACCCAACGTCTCCGTCGCAGTCGTCATCGCGCAGGTTGGTGCACACTTCCTCGGTGTCCGGGTTGCGATCCGGGTCCGCTTCGTCGCAGTCGCTTTGCGCGATGTTTTCGCCCTCGTCCAAGCAGTCGCCATCGGCGTTGAGGTCGCGACCAATCGGACACCAGCCGTCACCGTCCGCGTCAGTGTCGCGAGTGCAGTACGGATCGTCCATGTCGGTCAGCCCGTTGCGATCGTTGTCCTTGCCGTCGAAGCAGTTCTCCGGCGCCATCGGGAACACGCTGGAGTCACTATCGTCGAAGTCCACGGGCTCACCGTCACCGGCTTGCTCGCCTTCGTCCGAGCAATCGCCATCCGCGTTTTCATCGCGGCCAATCTCGCACCAACCGTCTTCGTCACGATCTCGGTACTCCGAGCAGTCCGGATCGAACGCATCGATGCTTCCATCGCAGTTGTTGTCGACCTCGTCGGTGCAAATCTCTGGCGTCGGCTCCCCGTCGGTAACCGGTGAGATGGTGCGGTCATCGTCGTTGCAGTCGACGAAGCTTCCGCCTTCTTCGCCCTCGTCGGCGCAGTCACCATCGCGGTTCATGTCGAACCCGACGAAGCAGTAACGGTCACCGTCGCTGTCGAGATAGCCCGCGCAATCGGTGTCCGCGAGTGATGTGTCGCCGTCGCAGTCGTCGTCTTGCCCGTTGGTGCACACCTCGACCGCGCTTGGACTGACGAGCGGGTCGTCGTCGTTGCAGTCGAAGGGCTCGATGTCCTCACCCGGGTCGACGCAGCTGCCGTTCATGTTCAGGTCCACACCTGCGGTGCAGTGCCCGTCCATGTCGGCATCGAAGAAGCCTGCGCAGTCGCTGTCGGCAAAGTCGGCGTCGCCGTCGCAGTCGTTGTCCAGACTGTCCATGCACATCTCGGAGATGCCGGGGTTGACCAATGCGTTCATGTCGTTGCAGTCCAGGCCGCCTTCAGGCTCGCCCGGGTCCAGACAATCACCGTCGTCGTTAAGGTCGCGTCCAATGGGACAGTACCCATCACCATCCGCGTCGTTCTCACCGGTGCACATGGAGTCCATGTCGTCGGCGTCGCCGTTGCAGTCGTTGTCCAGACCGTCGGCGCAGTTCTCGAGGTTGCCCGGGAACACGGTGATCGCATCGTCGTCGCAGTCGATTAGACCGGTGTCTTCGCCCGCGTCGATGCAGTCCCGGTCGCCGTTCATGTCGGTGCCCATGCCGCAGATACCGTCACCATCACGGTCGACAACATCGGCACACACCGGGTCGTTGAGCGTGTCGAGCCCGTTGCAATCGTCATCGATCGCATTGGTGCAAAGCTCGGTCGCACCGGAGTTGACGCTGCTCATCATGTCGTCGCAATCGAGCGAGCCGTCGTTTTCTTCGGGTCCGAGGCAGTCGCCGTTGTCATCGAGATCGCGGCCGAACCAGCAATAACCGTCGCCGTCCGCATCCGTTAGACCTGGGCTGTCGTCGTCGAAACCAGGACGCGTGACGTACTCCTCCACGCCTGGCGAAGGCTGACCCACGGTCCACGTGCCGTCTGGATCCTGAAGTTCTTGTCCGTTGGTGAAACCGTCCCCGTCGGAGTCCATCAGCGCGAGGGTTTCGTCCCAGAAGAATCCGTTGGACCGAAACGCCATACCGAACGGGTTCAAACAGGGTGCAGTTCCACCGCTGTCGACACAGCCGCGTCCGCCGTCCGGGTTGTTGTGACAGGTGATGCACGGACGAACCGTGCCCACCGCGTTGGTCGCCGTGGCACGGTTGGGAACGCGCGTTGCGTAGAACTCGTGGGCAAAGGCCGTGGAGTGCAACCCCACCACGCACACCAATGCGGCCAGAACCCTCACGGCGTCACCGAGAACATCAGCTGGTAGGGCAGCGCGCTGTCCGTATCGAGTCGCGCGTCCTCCATCACGATGAAGAAGAGTCCGGCTGACGCGAACGTTTCCTCTGCAACGGCGCACCCGTTTTCGGATGAACTCGTCGCGCGAATGTTGTTGCTGGCGTCGCGGATCGATAGGTCGATCTCGGCCGCTCCGCTACCGGTGCACGCATCCCCGTCGGAGTTGCGCTGTTCGACACGCAGCGTTCCGCCTGCAGGGACATCGATCGCGTACACATCGGGGTACGCGCAGCCTGCGAAGCCGCCAATATCACCTTGGATGATCAGTCGGTTGTCCGGTGAGGGCAGCATGATGCGGTTCGCTTCCTTGAAGTTGAAGTTGAACCCGCGCTCGCGCGTCGACTCGTTGGTGAGCATGAATCGGCAGTCGGTGCCGCAGCCGTCTCCACCATCACACGCTTCGCCGTGTTCCGGCGTGTCGTCACCGCACACGGGTCGGATGGCGTCGAGCAAGTAGCGTCCGCCTCCCGCGTTGGTGTCGTCGATGCCGATGTACCAGGTGCCCGGTGTGCTGAACGTGAACGCAAAGTGCTCGTCTCCGGTTCCGTCGCAGAAGTTCGCCAAAAGGTTCTCGGCGCACATCGTCGCGGAGCAGGACTCGTTGAGCAGGTAAAGGGTAGGGTTCAGCTCCGCGGTGGTGTCTTCAGGTCGAAGATGGAAGTGCCACTCTTCGCCCGCACCCACCTGAACCGCGAGGAAGCCCTCGTTGCCAGGGACCTGCAAGTTGCCGCAGCCGGGCAAGGATCCCGTTCGGTTCGTCAGCGAAGTGGTGTCGATCTCAATGTCGGGAGTCGAGTCCACCAGCACCATGACGTCGTCATCGCCGCACCGGTCGACCGCGACGCCCGTCGGGCCCGCGTCTTCGCCCCCGGTGTCTTCGCCGGGTGCATCGACCATGGGTGCATCCTCAGTTCCTGTGTCGACCATTCCTCCGTCGCCCTCAAGCGCGCGAAAGAGATCTGGATCGGCAAGGCTGCAGGACGCCAAAAGCACTGTGAAGCAAGCTAGTTTCGTACGCATTAGAACGTCCCCCGAGCGCCAAACACGGCTTGGCCAGGTCCGACCGACACCACAGGTGCCGTTTCATCATCGTCGTCTCCATCTCCGCCGAAACTCCAGTCGGTGAAGATGGCCAACACTGCGGCGGTCGCACCCAGTCCAGCTGCGACGCCAATCAGCGCATTGGTGCGCTTCTCTGCGGAACGCACGTCGTTGTACATCGCGCGCGCTTCTTCGAAGGTCGCGCCTGGGCCGGTCGCGTAGGCTTCGTAGTCGTCGTTGGTGCTGGACGCGTCCAGACCGCTCCAGACGATCAAGCCACCCGCGACAAGCGCGGCACCTGCGACGCCGATGAACACGGCGGGATGAATCCCACTCGACTCGTCCACTTCAGGATCCGGGTCTGGATCGGGATCCGGGTCTGGATCGGGATCCGGGTCTGGATCGGGATCCGGGTCTGGATCGGGATCCGGGTCTGGATCCTGTTCACGATCCGCAATCGCTTGCTCCAAAACTCGAATGCGCGCCTCAACCTCGGCACGGTCACTCGCATCCGGGACGCGCTCCAGATACTCCCGAAACTTGGCGAGTGCCTCTTCGTCGCGACGGAGACGGTCCAGTGTGACCGCAATGTTGTACAGAAGCACCGGACGGTTGCTCAGGTCGTACGCTTGCTGGAAGCGTGCGAGAGCCGTCGGGTAGTCTCCACGCGAGAACGCTTCGCGTGCGGCCTGGAACGTCAGCCGGGCCGCTTGGTCGAGGTTCTCGTCTCTGTTGTCGTCCTGGGCGTGAAGGGTCTGGACCCCTCCCAAACACAAACCTAGGACCAAGAAAAGGACTCTACGCATCCACGCTCCTTCGCCGTTAGGCGTCGCGCAAAGATTTAGCATATCCTGCCTTTGGACGAATACCCGCATGACTCGAACCTCTGTGCTGATCACGACCCTCCTGCTCGCCATCGCGTGCGGAGACGATTCGAATCCACCGCTCGATGCAGGGGCGGACACCAGCGAACCCGATACAGGTCCCCTCGATGCGGGAGTCGACGTGTTCGACGCGGGTCCAGACACCTTTGACGCGGGAACGCCCTGTGACGGGCCTCCAGGGCTCTACGTGGATGAAGCCTGCACGGAGGTCGCGAGCGATGTCCTCGGCTTCAGCCCCCAGTACTGGCTCTGGAGCGACGGCACGGACAAAGAGCGGTTCATCTCGATTCCCGACGGAACGATGATCGACACCACCAACCCCGATCGCTGGCAGTTCCCCGTTGGAACCCGAATCTGGAAGAACTTCAGCATGGACGGCGTGAAGCTGGAGACCCGCTACTTCGAGAAGATCAGCAGCGGTTCGGGAATCTCGTCGTGGCTGATCCGCACCTACATTTGGAACGAGGATCAGGATCTTGTCATGGAGGTCACCGACGGCGCGACAGACGTCCTCGGCACCGGTCACGACATTCCCGCGGTGCGGCTCTGCGGTGACTGTCACGCAGGGTCCGGTGGTGTTGGCGATCTTCTGCTCGGCGTCGGCGCGATCCAGTTGAACCACGGCGACACCGGTGTTGCGCTCGAAGACCTCTTCGCGATGGGCTGGATTTCAACTCCGATTCCGGTTGCGACGGCAGTCATCCCGTCCGACGACGCCATGACGCGCGAAGCATTGGGCTATCTCCACGCCAACTGCGGCCACTGTCACCGCGACAATCCCGGTGCGCCTGCGGGTCTCATCATGGAGGCGATCGTGGGCGACGAAACGCTAGAGGAAACCGGCGTTTACGAAACCGCAGTCAACCAGATGAGCCTCTGGAACTTGGGCGCGCCGCTTCAGCGTGTGGAGCCTGGTGATCCCGACAACAGTTCCTTGTACCTGCGCACAGGGTTTCGCGCTGACGCGATCAACCAGATGCCACCGCTCGCGACAGAACTCGTCGATGACGTGGGTCGCGAAGCAATTCGCGAATGGATTCTCTCGCTGGAGTGAGTCGTCTGCGATACCTTCGCCGCCATGTACGTCGAGGGACACAGTGATGTTGGTCAGGTCCGTGGTCACAACGAAGACTTCTTCCTCGTAGATCACAAACTCGGTCTTTACGTCGTGTGCGACGGGATGGGTGGACATGCGGCCGGCGAGGTCGCTTCGCGGACCACTGCCGAGACCCTCCAAGCGCGCATCGACGCCAAGATTCCGGCCACCATCGAAGAAGCTGTTCAAGCGCTCGAGGCCGCCACGCACGAAGCCAACGCCAAGGTGCACGGCCTGGGTGTAAAGGATCGAACCAAACGGGGCATGGGCACCACCTGCACAGCGGTGATGCTGATGGGAGGTCGTGCTGCACTCGCCCACGTGGGGGACTCCCGCCTGTACCTTTTGCGTGACGGCGAGCTCCATCAGCTTTCGAACGACCACACGTTCATCGCCGAGGCGCTGAAGCACGGACTGATGACGCCCGAGCAGGCGCGTAAGAGCGAGCATGGAAACGTGGTCACGCGTGCCGTGGGGCCGTCCGCTCAGGTCATCGTCGACACGCTGATCTTTGACGTGTTGCCAGGCGACACGTTGCTGCTCTGCTCCGATGGACTGACGCAGTACTTCGACGAAGGCCCGGCGCTGCGCGACATGCTTTCCGGCGAAGCCGAGGGGCTCTCGCAAAAGCTGGTTGCAGCAGCGAACGAACAAGGTGGCGAGGACAACATCACCGCGCTCGTTCTTCGCATGGATGCCAAGGAAGAGAGCATCGATGCGGGGCGTGCGACGCAGGTTCAAGCGGACTTCTCGGCGCTTCGTCATATCCACCTGCTGAGCGAACTCAGTCTCGCTGAGTTGTCTCGCGTGTGCGCTCAGCTCGAGTCTCAGTTGGTACGCGCTGGGGACGCCATTCTCGAACAAGGCGACGTGGGGCGTGGGCTGTACGTGATCGCGCAAGGCGAGGTGACGATCGAACGCGATGGGCAACCCATCGCCACGCTGCCCGCAGGTGCGCACTTTGGTGAGATGGCGTTGCTTACTTCCCAACCGCGCAACGCGACGGTGCGCGCCGCCACCGACTGTCGTGTTCTTCAGCTCAGTCGAGACGGGTTCTACGGGGTGGTTCAGCAGGACAACGTGATGGGCATCAAGTTCTTGTGGCGTTTGGCCCAGACCTTGAGCCTTCGACTGGATGAGGCGTACACCACGCCGCAAGAGCGAGAACGCGAACGCGCGACGCTACGCTTCGGTCTCTTCCCCAGCCCCTTCGCCAAGTAAGTGGCAAAGCTCTACTTTCGCTACGGCACGATGGACAGTGCCAAGACGCTCAATCTGCTCGCCGTTGCACACAACTATCGCAAGCAAGGCAAGCGATGCGTGTTGATGAAGCCGCGGCTGGACGACCGTTTCGGTGCGGCAGAGATCAAGAGTCGAAGCGGTTTGGAAGGCAAGGCGGACTATCTGCTCGATCCGGACACCACGTTGCCCTTCGACGAACTCCGTGACCTCGATTGCGTGTTGGTGGACGAAGCTCAGTTCCTCGACGAGTCGATCATCGACCAGCTCCGCGATCTGACGGTCCATGGCGTTCCGGTCATCTGCTACGGATTGCGCACGGACTTTCAGGCCAAGCTCTTTCCAGGATCGCGTCGACTCTTCGAACTCGCCGACAGCATCGAGGAAGTCAAAGTCACCTGTTACTACTGCGGTCGCAAAGCGGTGTTCAATCTCCGCGTGGTCGACGGCAAGGGGGTTTTTGCCGGCCCTCAGGTCCAACTCGGTGCCGATGAAAAGTATGTTCCAGTGTGTTGGCAGCACTACCGCGAACATCGACGCAGCTGGGAGGCCGCGCAGGGCTCCGTGTGATAACGTAGCCCCGTGGGCGCAGAGGCTTCCGCGCAAGACACGATCGTCGGCCAGGTTATCGGTGGTCGGTTCAAGATCGAGAAGAAGCTCGCCGCTGGCGGGATGGGAGTCGTCTACAAAGCGGAGCAGATTCCGCTCGGTCGACCGGTGGCCGTCAAAATTCTCCGTCACCCGCAAAGCGCGGCGCAGGAGGAGAGCTTCAGCAAACGTTTCCTGCTCGAAGCAGCCAGCGTCGCGAATCTGAACCACCCGCATACGGTCGTGATTCACGACTATGGACGCGACAAGGACCTCCTCTACTTCGCGATGGAGTACCTGGAGGGGATGACGTTGACGGGACGCGTTCGGAAGAACGGTCCGCTTCATCCAGCAGACGCGATTCATGTCGCGTTGCAGATCGCTGGGTCTGTCGCCGATGCGCACAAACAAGGCCTGGTTCATCGTGATCTCAAGCCCGGCAACATCATGCTCACCGAGCGCGATGGCGACCCCAACTTTGCCAAGGTGCTCGACTTCGGTTTGGTGAAGATGGTCAGCCAGCAGGAGGTCCGTCTCACCCAAAGTGGGATCATGCTGGGCTCGCCGCGCTACATGGCCCCCGAGCAGGTTCGCGGAACCGATGTCGATCACCGTGCAGACATCTATTCGTTCGGCGCACTGCTCTGCTTCGCGTTGACAGCGAAGCCGCCGTATCCGGCAGGCTCCCAGTTCGAAGCCATGCGGGCGCACGTGTACTCGCCGGTGCCGCGCCTGCGCGAACTCGAACCCGCATGTCAGGCCGGCTCACGACTCGAGACGATCGTGCGCAAGTGTCTGGCCAAGTCGCCGGATGAGCGCTTCCAGAGTTTTGAGGAGCTACGCGACGCGTTGAAGCAAGCGGCGCTCGCGCCTTTGGACGACACTGAAGATGCCAAGTCGACGGTGATGCGAGAGTCGAAGCCCAACGGCGGTGCACAGATTCCGCCCACCTCGGCATCGCTTCTTGAGCACGCGCCGCCTCCTGCACCCACCCCGATGCCAGGTGCAGTTCGGGCCAGCGACGTGGCGTTGCCACCGGTTGAGCCGGGGACACCGCCACCAGGTCAGCTTCAGATCACCGACATTCCCGGCACGTCATCGTCGGGTGCTCTTGGTTGGGTGGTGAAGGGACTTCTCTTTGTCCTCGTCGCAGTCGTTGCTGCTGTTGCGGCGGTGGTGATCCCTGGCGACGAAGAGCCGGAACCCGAACAGGTTCGCGTACAACACGACGCGCTCAACATGCAGGCGACAATGGCACCGGTGGTGACCATGGAAGCGCCGACGATGGAAGCGGTGATGGAGGCGACGACTCGCCAGCGCGTTCAGATCACGACCGACCCTGCGGGCGCCATCATCCGGCGCGAAGGTGCGGATCTGGGTGACTCGCCGGTGACGCTCGGAATTCCCGAAGGCGAGACCTGGACGCTCACAATTTCCGCGGACGGCTACGAAGAGAAGGATGTGGACGTCAGTTGCGATGCCGGCAGCGTGCACATCGAACTGGTGCAGCTGGAAGACGAAGACCGGCCTCGTCGGCCGCGCATGCGCGAGCGTCCCGTGGCGATGGAAGAAACGCCGATGGAGACGCCGATGGGTATGGGGATGGGCAGCGCGATGACCGATCCCTTCCACGATCCGTGGAATCGCTAGCGATAGCTAGGTCAGTCCAACGCGCTTCGAGAGCGCTGACTCGAACATCATGTTGGGGTCGTACTTGGCTTTGGCTTCCTGCCACTGCGGGAGCTTCGGGTACATCGCTTTGAACGTCGCCGCGTCGACGAACGCGTCTTTACCGAGATAGATGCGCCCACCTGCGTCGAGCACCATGCGATCGAGTTCGCGCAACAGCTCCGCCAAGCCATCGCGCACCGGAAAGTCGATCGCGAACGTGTACCCCTCGAAGGGAAACGAGATCAGGCCGCGCTCTTTGCCAAACTTCTTCAACACGTTGAGGAACGGGGCTTGGCCACTGGTGGTGATGCGCTCGAGGATTTCGCGGATGCGTCGACGACCGTCCGCGAGCGGAATCACAAACTGGTATTGGGTAAATCCCTTCGGACCGTAGCCGCGGTTCCACAAACCCACGAAGTCGAGTGGATAAAAGAACTTCTCGTAGTGCGCGATCTCGGCACCGTGGCTTTGGACGAAGTCCAACACGCCGTTGAGGATGCGAACGGTCACGCCGTTGAGCGCGCCGCTTGGCATTTCGAAGGGCAGCACGATGGGCGAGGGTGGCGTGATTCGCAGCGGGTCGCGGATGCCCTGTAGGTCGGAGCGCGATGCGTGGTCGCCGACGGTGAGAACGCCTCGACCGAGTTGCTTTCCGGTGGCCAGGGAATCGACCCAGGCGACCGAGTAGGGCAGTTCGTACTGGTCGAGCGCGTCCAGCAACTCGTCGAGGTTGCCGACTTTGACCGCGGTCTGGCGAAAGAACGTGGTTTCGATTTGTCGAAGCTGAATGGTGGCTTGGAGCACGATGCCGAGCAGACCCATGCCGCCCATGGACGCCCAGAACAGGTCGCTGTTTTGGTCTCGACTTGCAGTGACGACATCGCCGCTGCTGAGCAGGACCTCCATCGAGAGCACGCATTGACTAAAGCAACCGTCCACGTGATGCGCTTTGCCATGCACGTCGTTCGCGATGCAGCCACCGATGGTCACGAACTTGGTGCCCGGTGTGATCATCGGGAACCACCCACGCGGTGCGAAGTCCGTGATGATCTGTTCGAGACTGACACCCGACTCGCACGTGAGAACACCGGTGGATTCGTTGAACTCGACGTAGCGATCCAAGCGGGTGCAATCGATGACGCGATCACCGAGTGCAGCGTCGCCGTAGCTGCGTCCCAAGCCGCGTGCGATCACACTCTCTTGCAAAAGCTCTGCGACCTTGCTTCGTCGAAGCGGTGTGTGAACGTCGCAGCGCTGTCGGGGGTGGTTGCCCCAGCCGGCCAGTACCTTCTCAGGCATGGCCGGCTATAGCACTCTCAGCCGCCGAAGCAGCAGCGCGCAGCGACTTGGATGCAGCTGCCGCAGTTGGGCACCGCCGGAAGCATGCATGAAGCGCCTCCCGTTCCGTCGGTGCACGTTGTCGTCCCGTCGCTGGGGGAATAGAAAAAGATGTCGCCACAGCGCACATCACAGCTGTCGGGCCCTTCCGCGCACTCCCAGTTTGCAGGGTTGGTGCACGCGTCGCCGCCCTCATCGGTGCAGGTGCCACCTCGACAGGCCATACCCATCCCGCAGCTTGTCCCAGGGCATCCGCCGCAGTGTTCACCGTCCCAGTCCGGGTTGATGCAGGTCTCCCCACATGGAATGAGCCCTTCCGGACACTCGCATCCGTAGCCGCCTCGTCCTTCATCGTATTCACAAGTCGCAAAACGCGGACAGATATTCCCGCACGCGCCGCATGCGGATGGCGTGTCCAAAAGTTCGCACGCTCCGTCGCCGTCGCAATCGCCGTAGTCGGGGTCGCACTCGATCCGGCATCCGCCCGCTTCCAGGTCACAGACCGGGAAGCCGTGGTCGGCTGAGAGGTCGCACACGTCGCCGCAGCCCGTGCAGTCGTCCACCGTTCCGATCGGTTTGCACACGTCGCCGCACAGTCTTTCGGTATCGCCACACGGGCTGTCTGCATCCACGTTCATGGCCGTGTCGAACGTGGCGTCGACGCCTGCATCCTCGGGCGGTTGACCGCATCGTCCATCCACGCAGATATCGCCACGCGTGCACGGGTCGTCGTTGGTACATGTCGGGGGCGGTGCGCATTCGCATGCAGGACATCCGTCTTCGACGCGCAGTCCGTATTGGCACGGCAACTCACACGGAGGATCGCACTCCGTGTTGCAAGCCCCGGCGTACGCGACATCGACGCCTGCTGCGCCTGCTTCGCAATAGCTCCCGTAGGGATTGCCATCCACACCACAGACGGAACCGCCTCCACAGAGATCCACGTCTGATTCGCAGCCCCACAAAACGAGGCTGCACACCACCACCAAGAAAGAACGCATCGAACCCCCAAACCAAGCAAAGCATCCGGACCACTCAACAGCGGCGCCGGATCTGTGGGTCTAGGACCCACAACCACCACGGACAGAATAGCAACGCTGGGTTGAGAGGGTTAATCCACGCAGCACGCCGCGATTTGGTGCGGGTCGTATGCCCCACACTCCATCGCTTCGACGGAGCATCCGGATCCCGACCCCGCGAGGCCGAGGGGACACATCACAAAGCCGTCGGAGATGCCGACCTGGATTCGACCGCACTGGCACTGACAAATACCCGGCGGTACTTCTGAACAGCTCCACAGCGGTGAGTCTGCGTCGAGACAACGTGGGTCGATGCAGACGCCTGAGATGCAGTCCTCCATGCCTTCGCAGGTGACTCCGCATCGACCACAGTGGTTCGGGTCGGAGTCGAGGTCGGTGCATTCGTTGCCACAGCGCGCTTCGCCGTCGAGGCAATCCACGCAACCGTCGTCGCAGATTTGATTGTCGGTACAGAGGATTCCGCAGTCGCCGCAGTTCTCGCGATCACGAGCGAGGTTGATGTCGCAGCCTACGCCCATGTCGCATCGCGCAAAGCCCTCGGCGCACGGATACTCGCAGCCGACTTCCGGTACGCAGATCGGATCGGTGCGCGGTCCACCTCGTGCGAAACAATCATCGCCGCAGTTCAAGCAATCGAGTTCTGTGCCGAGCAGTGTTTCGCAGAGCCCGTCGTCGTCGCAGTCGTCGGCGATGTCGCATTCGAACACGCACATCTCACCAACGCACCTGCCGGGTCCGCAGTCGATGTCGACGCTGCATTCTCCGGAGTCTGGGCGCGAGCCATCGAGCACAGCACCGTCGGTGGGCATGACACCGCCGTCTTTCGGAATGCACGTTCCTGCAACGCAGTCCAACCCTTCGGGGCAATCGCCTGGACCGCAGATGCACTCGCACGTCCAACATCCATTGGCGTCGAAGACTTGTTCGCCGAAGCACTCGACTCCGTCGCACGGTGTGCACTCTCCGTCGCGGCAGCGTCCGATGTGGTCGAGCGTGGCACCTGCGACTTCGAGCGCGCACGTGTCGGTGTAGGTCACCCCGTCGGTGCCGCAGACTTGTGTTCCCCCGCACAGGTCAACCGACGAGTCACAAGCCACAAGCGCGAGCGCCAACCCAACCCAATGGAACCGCATCCCTCGATTGTAGCAGGGAAAAACTATCCATTGCCCACAGCCCTTTCGGTGCGCATATTGCGCGCGTCATCCCAATGGGGTGGCTTTTGAAAACTTCAAACGGGGGCGATCGGTTTCGACGGAGACGAAGAAGGAACGGTTGCGTGACCGCCGGCTCAGAACGGCGCAAATACTCTGGGAACCCTCAAGTGCCAACGACAACGCACTTGCTCTCGCTGCCTGAACTAGTTTTAGGCCGCACTCATTGAGAGCCGTCGACCACAAAAGCGTGCCTGAGCTTTTGTGCGAGACGTCATTTGATCAGGCTGGTCACTATGTGCGCTACCCGCCGTAGTGATGAGACGTAGGGTGGCTAGTGGTGAGGAGAGCCTGTCCGTGGGCGCGAGACACCGCGAAACTTTAAAATACGGAATACGCACGTAGATGCCGCTCTGGATCGTTTTCGGACCTGGGTTCGATTCCCAGCGCCTCCACCAATTTCACACGGCGCCGTTGACGTCTGCCATCTGCCATCTGGGTATTGAATTTTACCGGAAGGAGAGAAGGAACGAAGGAGAGAAGACTTCTTCGTTTGCCGTCACTGCGCACGTTCCACGAGACCTCGCGTGCGCTCCTTGCTTCGAGACGTTCTTCTCAACTCTTGCTGCGTTGCACCGTCTGCCCACGCTCACTGTCGCGAGATCAGAACGCAAGGGCGAACAGTACGTTTTGACCTCATGCGAGATGCTTCCCGCACGGAATCACGACCGTGCCTCAGCGAAGGTGAGATACGCAAAACGTCCCGGAGCATGGAACGAGCGACTGTGCGCGTGGAAAGACGGTAGTCGCTACAGGAAGAAAATCTTCTCTCCTTCATTCCTTCTCTCCTTCCGGTAAAAAATGAATGCCCGACCGCAAAACGCGCAACTCCGAACTGCAGAACAAGACGGAGTTCGTCTAATAGAGTAGTGACGTGAGCGAGCGAATTCGTCTCACACGTGTTGCGACTTTGTGCCTGGCTGTACGAAACTACGTGTGTGCGTTGGTTGATCGTGGTGGGTTCGCTGGTCGTTTCCACCGCCTCTGCTCAACCAACCATGAACGCTCAGCTCGGCGCGAGCCTCCGCAACCGCATCGGAGAGATCAATCTCGCCAACGGTGAAGAGCGCCGATACGAGCTCGAAGGGTACGCGGAGTTGGTCGCGCGCGTTTCGATCCGTCCCATGGGACAAAGCGACACACTCGCTCGCGGCATCGAAACGCGCGCTTGGTTCGCACACTCGCTCAACCTCGACACGGAGGCCGCGGGCAACACCACCGACTCCAACTTTGTGCGTTTCGGCGCCGACTTTGGATGGCTCGGGCCAGCGACACGTCGTCTCGAACTAGGGTTGGCGTTTGGTTTCGTTTTCGATGGCTACTACCTGGCCACGCGAACCGAGTTTGCGAACGCGCGCTACATGTCGTTGCGTCCAGCGCTTCGCGTGCGGCATCAAATCCTCAGAGAGAAGCTCGGGCTGGACTTCGACATCGGCTACCGCGCCGTCGTGTTCCAGCGTGGGTTGACGGATCGATTCGGTAGCTCGCTGCAGGCGCGCGGCTTCGACATGAGCGGCGCACTCATTGGACGGGTGTCGGCGTTCACGTGGGGATTGCGCCTGACATGGGTGTCCTATCTGTTTGAGTTTGGCGGAAACGCCGAGGACGTGCTCGCCAGCACGGGGAGTGATCACAGCATCCGGATGGAGTTGTTGGTCGGCTGGATGCTCGGGTCGTAGTGTTGGAGGTGTGATGCGTGTGTTCTTGCTGATTGTGCTCTCTGTCGGATGTACCGGAGAGGTCGTGGTGGACGGTCCCTCCGGAACGGACGCAGGTCGTCGCGTCGATGCGCGAGGCGTCGATGCGCCTGCGATCGACGTGAACCGGCCCGACCCACCCGATGGCTGCGGCTCAAGCCTGGAGATCGAGGAGTTCGAGCTGACCAACGCTGCACGCGCCGAGGCGGGTGTCGCGCCTTTGATTTGCGACGCGGAACTCGCGGCTATCGCTCGCGCGCACAGCGAAGACATGTGTGCACGCGACTACTTCGACCACACCAATCCCGACGGCGACGGTCCCGGACAGCGAGTGAGCAACGCCGGGCTGCCGCATCGAGGCATCGGCGAGAACATCGCGGCTGGAAACATGAGTCCGATGGCCACGCACCAACAATGGATGGGCTCGCCGGGTCACCGACGAAACATCCTCAGTGAGGGCTACACGCGGATCGGAATTGGATACGCGTCGTGCGGCACTGGATGGCCGCATCTGTGGACTCAGGTGTTCGCGAGCAGCAACTAGCTCACAAGGCTGGACTGTCGTCCTTGGACTTCTCTTTGCGTGCTTCGCGAAGCGCACTCAGGAGTGCTTGGACCTTCGGACAGTTCGCCGGAGAGCGCTGTTCGGTCTTTGCTTGAGCTGTGGCTTCGATCAACTTTCGCGTGAGTTCGTCACGAGGTTGCATGCGCACATCATCCCAATTAATCGCGTCCGCGTCTGGTCACTTCTGACCAAACAATACGCCTGTACGAACAGGCGATCGGTGCACCGCGACATCCACGTAGGAAATACTCACTCGTTCGATCGAACAGATTTCCTGACACGTTTGATCCCTTGCTGCGCACCAACTCTTTGTGTCGAGGTTTCGCATGCGCGCGGCGCTCAGTTTCGGAGCGCTTCTCATTTGGGCAGTTTGGATCCTGCTCTGGCACGCCGTGGGTCAGTAGCCGCTGGTCAATAGTGACCACCCTCGCGCCTGGCGCTTGCGATGGATGCGACGAATTTCGGCGAATTCTAACTGCTTGGCGGCAACGCCCGATCCCTTAGGTGTCATCAACTGAGCGTCTTCGGTCCCGCGGCGCACACTGAGGTTCGTCGCGGGACCGAGTCATCTACTCGACCTGTGCTTCGCGTTACCCTCGGCGCATGGCACTTCGCATCGTGGGTGGGTTGATCGCGCTCGTTGGCCTCGTGCTGAGTTGCGCACCGACGTTGGTGCACGACCCAGGCCCCGCCGTCGACACCTACGAAGCGATTGAACGTCGCGTTTGGTACGGAGCCATGACCGGGTTGGGGGTGCTGCTGATCGTGCGAACTCAACTCAAACCCTGGAAGACCACTCTCGCTCACGTCGTGCTTTGGATCGTGGGTGGCTTCTTGCTCGCGCGCGTCATCGGACTGGTCCTCGATGGGATGGACAGCCAACTGCAGTGGGTGTGGACGTTGGTTGAGTTGGTACTTTGCGCTCTGGCGGCGGTCTACATCCGCACGCGCGACTCAACGCATCCGCATGGCCAAGGCAGCGACTGAAGCGCTTGGGTCCGTCTCGACCGCCCAACGCACATCGTCAGGAAACATCTCTCGCTGCAGAGCACTCTCGGCGATCAAGATCACGCGGAGGTCGAAACCTGTCAGTCGATCCAAATCACGGAGTGGACCGCAGCCGCGCAAATCCAGACCCCGTAGCGTGGGTTGAATCGCTTCAATCCCTTCCAACGAGGTCACCTTTCGCAGCCTCAAGGTCTCGATGCCCCGGATCGCTCCGATTCCACGCAGTGATTGGAGGCGAACAAACGAACGATGCGGAGACCCTTTCGAGTTCGGGTAGCCAGCCAACGTGACGAGGTGATCATCGTGCGCACGGAACATATCCACGCGCATTCCTTTTAAGCCGGCGACGGTATCGGCTTTCGATTCGAACTCGAGGCGCCGCAACGCAGGTAAATCTGCGACGTTGTGTTGGGTGCGCGTCCGTAGATCACGCAGCGCGCTGAAGTGCGCGGGTGTCTCCACCGCGCCCATGAGGTGAAGATGTTGAAGCGCGGGCAGCTCCGCATCGGTCGCAAGCTCTTCCGCCTGGCTCAGCTCAAGACGGTAGAGCAGCGGTGCCTCTCCAAGACTGACGCGATCCATACTCCACGCCGTTAGTGTCAGCAGCTTCGGTTGCGGTTCGATTCGGAGCGCGCCCATGGAGTTGATCTGCAGTTCCTCGCACTCGGGCAACGTGGGTACGGTGTCGCCTTCAAGGCCGACCATGAGCGTCCGCAACGAGGTCAATGGACTCATGTGCTCGCTTTCGATCGTGTCGAGCGTGAGCGACTCGAGCTGGGGAAAATGAACGAGACGTTCGGTGCCACGAACTTCGAGACCACTGACGCGAAGCGTTCTCAGCGGGAGCCCTTCAAGCAACGCGATATCCACGGGCGTCGCAGGAGAATGAGTGACCTGTCGACCTTGTGTTCCGCGAAGCTTCTGGGCGAAGTCGAGCCGCGTGACTTGGGCACGTAGCGCTTGAGCGCGCGCACCAAGACCGGTTGCGATCAACGCGAGGATGGCAAGTCGCACATGGTGGTGCATTTCCGGCGTGAGGTCGTTCCAACACGTGGCGATGCTCAGCTTGCGACGTGCGTACGTGGCTCCCTCCAAGAGCGTGTCCACGAGCTCTGGATCGTTGAGTGAGCGCACCAGATGCGTCATCGAATCAAGCGACTCGGGGTCGCCCGCCGCCACCAGCTCGATGATCTTGTCGACGTGCGCGCTCAACGCTCAGTCGGCTTCCACGATCAGCGCGAGAGCCGCGTGGTCGAGTCGTGCTCGCCACCCGTCTCCGTCCCAATGCACGTGGGTAGGGTCGGAGCTGGAGACATGTCCCAACTCGGGACCGAGAAAGTTCTCCAAGCGTTCGATGTTGTCACCTGTGCGCAAGCTTAAGAGCAGCCGTGTGACCCGGTCGTTTTCGAACCACGCAATCGCGTGCGACCACGTGGTTTGGGCACCCGCCTCCGCCACCAGAACGACCGCACCGTCGAAGAAGTTCTCGAGCGCTTCGGACTGGTTCGCGAGGTGGACCACGAGCGCAGCGTGGTTCTCATCGAACTCAGCCGCGCGTTCGAGAGGACGTAGCGTGCGAGGGTTCTCCACATCGGGCTCGCCCGATGCGCGTAGCAAGCCCATACCGGCGAACGCCCCTGCCGCTTCCACCACGTTGGCGGCGAAGCGAGGTTGCTGCGATCCAACGCGACGACCACAGCGCGAACGACGAGCGTTCAGTGAGCCCTGCACGTACTCCGAAACGCGTTCTGGCGAGATGGATGCGCAGTCGTCGTCGAGCATCGCCCCCACGTGTCGCTGCTGGCTTCGACTCGACATGGCTTTGAAGGTTCCTTCAGCCAGTTGCACCGACACTCCGAACACGGTTTCGGGCAATCCCGCACCCGTTTGCCCGAAGGCCTCAAGCAACACGCGGTCTTCGACCAATCCCGCGCGTGACATGCCGCGCACTTGAGCGAGCGCTCGGACGTATCCCCGTTCGAGTACTGCACTCGAAGCGTCGAGCTGTGCGGCGCGAATGCGCGTTGCGATCTCAGTTCGCTCTTCCTCTGTGATGCCTGCCACGGCGGCCACGTGAACACATCGCGAATGCGCGCCTTGCTGCGTCGACACCGGCGCTGTGTCTGCAACGGCCGAAAACGAACAGCGCGCCAACGATTCAGACGGAGGAAACTCGGTTTCGAGAGCAGCTCGCGTCATTCCGATGCTCAGCGCATCAAAGGGAACCGGCAGCGAGCCGCGAGGTGTCGGGTCCGCTGTGACGACCTCGGCATCGGTGTGCGTCATCAACGCGTAGACGGTGAGCGAAACAGCAAACCCGACGATGACCAAACTTGCTGCTGCGGTAACCCACTTGTGCACCTTTTCTGAGCGTTGAACACGAACCGTGGAATCGGGGTTCGGTCCACGACGCGGCTTGGCTGGGGCAGGTGAGAGTTCAGGTGGCAACGTCTCGCGCGAGAAGAGCTCCGTCGGTGCGTGTTCGTCGATGTGTGGAGCAGGCGGGAGCTCGGGCGGCGCACCGACCGGACCCAGCGAAGGTTGCGGCGCGGTTTCAGCGCTCAATCCGATGGGCGGAACAGAACCCTGTCCGAGCTTGGGTCGTGGTGCTTGTCCGAGAACGGGACGACCTGCCGGCGGTACCGAGGGAAGGTGACTTCCGGTGATCGGTTCGAGATCATCAAAGTCCAAGGGGACGGCACCGGAGTCTGCGAGGATGCGCTCGGCGGTTGCGACCATGTCGTCGCCTTGCCAGAGATCGCGCAGCTCGGGCACCAGATCACCCGTGGTCCAGTTGTCACCACCGACCTCGCAAAAGAGATCATCACCGAAGACTTTGCCGGCGACGATCGCTGCAGCGATTTGTTCCCGACTGACCGGTCCAATCGCTCGACCCCCGCGATGTACGTACCAAGTCTTCACGAGGTCTGGACTGTCGTCGTCGAAACGCCAGCGGTCAACCGGAGCGGGCGCGCCATGATGACGCGCCGCAGCGCCTAGATGTTGAACGCTGACACGGGATTTTTGCGGTGTTTTCCTTGGACCGGGCCTTGCAGTTCCCGGGATGTGCGATTTGCGCTTCTTGCTTTCTTGATTCTGGCCGGATGCAGCACCGGTTCGGTTGACGCGCGCACCGAGTCGCTCGAGAGCACGCCTCGGCTGGTCTACTCCCAGCGCGTTTGGGCCGCACCAGGCGGAGGCGATGGTGCACCGCGCTACCTCTTGGCGTGGGAATACGAAGGCGAGCGAACGTCCGCCGGTGTCGGGTTGGTCACGCACGCGCGCCAGTGGCAGGCAGGCGCACTCTTCGTCAATCCCGCAAACGAACTGTGGTTTGAGGACGCACGCATCGCCACCCACGTGGTCGATGCGCCTGCAGTTGCTCCAGACGGGTCTCGCTTCGCATACGTCGTTGTTGAGGAAGATGCGTCTGGAACGCGCGCCGCGCTTCACGTCTCGGACGGGGTTCGCGACGAGGTCTGGGACCGCTCTCGACTCACGCTTGGTGCACTTCAGTTTGCTCCAGATGGCTCGGCCGTGTTGGCCGTGGGATCCACCAACGGCGGCGTCGCAGGTCTTCACGTCGTGCATCCGGACGGCGCACGCTGCCTGACCAACTGCGCTCTGCGCGTGGGTGAGGCGTGGGAGGGCTACGTCGCACCGCCTTCGAGCGCATCTGCATTGGTATTCGACGAGGACTACGTCTCGTTCGATACGCCGCAGGGACGAGTCTCGCAGGAGTGGCGATGAGACGGCTCGCCCTGGTACTCGCCTTCGCGGCCAGCAGCGTTGCTCAGGGGCAACTGAGCCGTCCTGTCGAGTGCTCTGGTTGTATCGCGAACTGGTTCTACTTCGACAACAACCGGACCGCCGCGGGCTCGCAGGACTGGACGTGCGCCTCAAGTTCCTACGACGGGCACCGCGGAAGCGATTTCAGTCTCTCCGGCGGCAATGGTGCGATCGACGGCGGTCACGCGGTTGTCGCTGCAGCGGACGGCGTGGTGGAGAGTTCGCAGGACGGTCACTTCGATCGCTGCACCGCGTGTGGTGGAAGCGGTTGCGGCACGGCGTTTGGGTTTGGCTACGGAAACCACGTCGTGGTGAATCACGGCGATATCAAAGTGGTCTACGCGCACCTTCGGATGGGAAGTGTACGTGTGGGTCCGGGCGACCGAGTCACGTGCGGCCAGACCATCGGTGAAATCGCGAGTTCGGGATGCAGTACGGGAGCGCATCTGCATTTCGAAACGCGTCCTCTGGGGACGTCATCGTCGAGCGCGTACGATCCATTCGACGGTGCGTGCAGCGCCGGTCCCACGCGATGGACGGAGCAGGGACCGCATCGCGGGCTTCCAGGAGCGACCTGCGGGCCGCCTCCGCCGCCACCCTGTCCCGATGGCACGTTCCCGGTGTGGACGTGTGATGGAACGGACCGTGTTCGCTGCATCGATGGTGAGGTGATGCGCGAGTCTTGCCCGTTTGACTGCATGGTCATGCCGGACGGCACCGATGATGTGTGCGCCGGGTCCAGTTGTGCATGGGGTGCCGAGTGGACCTGCGATGGAGGCGACCGAGTTCGTTGTGTGAGCGGTGTCGAAGAACGCGAGTCTTGCTCGGTCGGATGTGCCGCCGGCATGTGCAGCGACGTTCCAGTCGATGCGGACATGGACGGTCACAACACCAGCGTCGACTGCGACGACGCGAACCCCGCGATCTACCCCGGCGCGGATGACCCGTGTGGCGACGGGGTCGATTCCAACTGCGATGGGTTTGATGCGTGCCCGACGGACGATGGTGGTGTCGACGCTGCGATCGGTGATGGCGGTGGCATCGATGCAGGCGTCACGGAGCCGCGCGTCGTCGTGGGCGGGTGTCAAACGAGCGGAACCGGCGTCGCGCCGTGGTTTCTGTTGGCGATCGCGCTGCTACGACGCCGCTAGCTCGTTACGCCGCTAGTCACCGATCTCGCAGATGATCCAGTTCTCGTCGCCACAACCGCGGTCTTCCCAGCCACCACCAGAGAAGGTCGCTTCCTCACCGTCGTCGTCCTTGTTCATTCGCGCACAGCGGTTGCTCCCGTTGGGGTCTCCGCTCCGCCAGCCATCGTACGCCCCCGAGTCGGTGGGATGTGCGTCGGTGCCATCGGTCCACTCCCAATCGTCTGCGCCGGAGCCAAGCTGGTCGCGGACACCGATGAGCCAATGATCGTCGTTGAAGCCGCGCGCTGTGTTCCACACGAACATGTGCTCGGGCTCGGTTTCGACGTTCACGAGGTGGTACCCGACCGTCGCGCAAAACGCAGAGCCCGTCACAAAGCTGCGCTTGTCGTCGTTGCAAAACAGATAGACGTGGTTGGCGTCGCTTGGATCAACCACGCGATCACACGGGCATCCAACTTCGTCGACGTCGCCATCACAGTCGTCGTCGATGCCGTTGCACATCTCCACGGACGCCGCGGTGTCCTCGTCGGTCGTCCCGTCGCAGTCGTCGTCCAATCCGTTGCAGACTTCCGTCGGCTCCATCGGTGCGTCACACCCTCCGAACGAACCCCCGCTGCACGTCTCCGTTCCTGTTGCCCCACAGCGGTTCATGCACGGTCGCGTGAGGCTCTCATCGGTCGAACCATCGCAGTCGTCGTCGCGGTCGTTGCACTCTTCGGGGGGCGGCATCGGCGCATCGCACATTCCAAACGTGCCTGCGGTACACACCTCAGTTCCGCCTGTGCCACAGGCGTTCATGCACGCGCGCGTCAGACCTTCATCGGTGCTGCCATCGCAATCGTCGTCCATGTCGTTGCAGGTTTCGGCGGGCTCCATCGGTGCCGTGCAGCCTTGGAACACGCCGGCGTTGCACGTCTCCATTCCGGACGTTCCGCAATCGTTCATGCACATCCGGTTCAACGATTCATCGGTGCTGCCATCGCAGTCGTCGTCGGCGTTGTTGCAGACCTCCATCGGCTCGGCCGGAGCATCACAGTCCTGAAACGCGCCAGCGACGCACTGTCGGCTGCCCCCGTCGCCGCATCGGTTCATGCAGACTTCAAACACGCCGTTATCGATGGCTCCGTTGCAGTCGTCATCGATGTTGTTGCACGTCTCCGTGTCGGGGAGGACACCGCCTTCGCAGTCCTCACCAAACACGCCATCGACGCAGGTCTGAACACCGAACTCACAGGCGCCCACGTCGGAACCGCACTGCATCGTCATGCCTTCGTTGCACGAGCAGCCCTCGTTGCGCAGCCCATCGCAATCTTCATCGACAAGGTCGTCGAGGCACTGTTCGACGTGTTCTGGGTTTTGAACATCGTCGACGCAGACAATCTCCCCGCCAACACATGAGGTCACGGCGTCAGCGCATTCGTCCTCGTCGTCTCCGTCACATTCGTTGCCGACCCGAGGGTCGCCTTCCTGTCCGTCGGTCGGTCCTTCGTCGGTCGAACCGTCGCAATCGTTGTCCATGCCGTCGCACAGGTCCTCATCGCTGGCGACGCATTCGCAAAGTCCGTCGCCGTCGAGGTCGAACGAGCCTTCGGGACATTCGGTGGAGGAGTCGATCGGTCCGGCATCGCCTCCCTCGGGAAGAGAGCCGCGGGGAACCGAACACGCAACCAAGCAAAGCAGCGACAAATAGCGCACGACACATGATATCGCGCACTAGCGTGCGAAGCGATTCATGCGCATGGTTGGCCCGTGTCTGTGACGCTGAGATCGGTGCGACGAGACGAGATCGCCGCCTTTCGTAGGACGATTCTCCGTGTCTTCGGGATGGAGTGGCCTGCCTCGGAAGACGAAGACGAGCGCTATGTTTCGCTGCTTCCGTGCAGTCGAACCCTCGCCGCGTTCGATGGCTCACGCATTGTGGGGACCTCGGGAACCTTCGCGTTGGATCTCTCGATTCCGGGTGCACGCGTCCCGGTCGCTGCCTTGACCATGGTCACCGTGGCCCAAACCCACCGTCGACAAGGGATCCTGCGCGGCATGATGAACGCTCATGTCGATGCCGCGGAGCAGCGTGGCGACGCACTCAGCGCACTGTGGGCGTCCGAAGCACCGATTTACGGTCGGTTCGGATACGGCGTTGCGGCTGAGTACGATGCGATCGAGATCGACACGCGCGGACTGGCGATTCACGGGGCTGAGGACGCGCTCACGTTGGTCGAGTCCAACGATGCGAGTGTTGTGCAGCTCTACGAACGGATGTTTCCGGAACGCGCGGGCCTGATCTCGCGCAACGAAACCTGGTGGCGTGAGCGTCATTTTCGCGATCCTGCGTTTCGTCGACATGGCGCGAGTGCCAAGCGCTACATCGTCGCGAGCCGACAGGGCGCCCCCACGGGGTACCTCGCGTACCGACAAAAGCCGAAGATGGAGCACGGGATTGCCGATGGAACCGTCGAGGTTGTTGAACTCTTCGCTGCCGACGCAGTAGCGACGGCTTCGCTCTGGCAGTACGCGTGCTCGATCGATCTCCATCCGCAGGTGTCCGCTTGGAACGTGCCGGTCGACTCACCGTTGCCATGGCTCTGTGCCGATCGTCGCCGCGTGCGTCGTCATCGAACGGATTCGATATGGATTCGATTGTGCGACGTGGAAGCCGCGCTCTCTGCCCGCCGCTACGAAGCCGACGGAGAAGTGACGTTTGACGTGGTCGATCCGATGGAGCGCGTGACAGGCACCTACCGCCTACGCGTGAGCGGTGGTGTGGGCGCGTGTGAGCGTATCGACGGCGCAGCCGAGCTCACCTTGAAGCTCGCCGATCTTGGTTCGCTTTACTTGGGCGGTTTTCACGCGCGAGAACTTGTGCATGCCGGTGTGATCACGGCCGGGGATGCCGCAGATCGACTCGATCGAATGTTTGAAACGACCCGCGCACCTTGGTGTTGGTGTGCAGAGATCTTCTAGCCACTTCGTCACACCCTGACACCCATGTCCTGGCGCGCGTTTGAGGCGCTGCGAAGTGAATCGCGCACCTCGACGTGGATCCCACTTCGTTCGCGATTCGTGGGTGGTTCTGCGCCGCGTCGTTTGCTTCGCACATCGCGCTGGCTCGCATCGTGCTGTGTCAGCGCGCGGAGGTGGCTATGCGTTTCTTTCTTCTCTTCACGCGGGATCGACTCTTCATTGTCGCAGTGATTGCTGCGGCTGGATTGTGCAACGTCGCAGACGCTCAAGATTCCGAAGGTCCCGAACCCTTAGCGGACGAAACGATCTCGGCATGGGATCACTTTGAACTCTCGATGGGCTTCATTGCGGGTAGTCGTCGCTACGGTGAACTCACCTACGAGGGATCTCAGCGCTACGCGTCGATGCTCGACTCTGCGCCCTTTGACGACGCGTTGGTGTTCGGCCTGCGCTACGACTTGCGACTCGTTGTGAGCTACGTGCGCATGACCGTGGGCGTCGACATCCCGTTCCCGACGTTCGACAGTGCGGCGACGACGGTGATGATCGATGGGATGGATACGACGCTGACCCAACTCCGCGGTTGGAACCTACACTTTGGAATCGGCGGCGAGTACCCCGTCGGTCCCGTCGCTCCCTTTCTGGATATCTTGGGCGATGTAGGGTTCGCCGAGGCTCAGTTTTCGTCTGCAGCAGGCGACGATACGTTGAACGGTCGAGGCTTTGGGTTCGCCCTGCGCGGCGGTGTTCGACTCCACGTTCGCAAGTGGTTCTTCGCGTCGGCGAGTGCGGAGGTTGGCCTTGTCGGCGACATCCGTTGGGGCACCGAGCTCAGCGTCGGGTTCGCGCTGATGTAGATCTCCGCGACGTCTAGAGCGCGTGCAGCGGGTTCGTGTCGATCACCAAGGGGTAGGCGAGTGCGGCCAGGACACCATGCGACACGCCCAGCGTGAGGACGTTGGGCGTTCGTGAAAAGAGCCATGCCCAAACCAAGCCCGCTGCCGTGGTGAGGGCGAGCAGTGGTGGGTTGGCGGCGTGGAGCAAACCAAACCCGATCGCTGTCAGCACGACGCTTGCCCATCGGTGTTCGGACAAGCGGAGTGTGCGCCGATGCAAGATGCCCTGCACCACGAGCTGCTGTGCGATGCCGTACGCTGGATACAGGGGAAGCATCACCCAGAGTTCCGGACGATCGAACGACACACCGCGCCACCCGGCGAACGCCAGGATCGCGGCGCCGGACAGAAGCGTGAACACTCCCACTTCACGCGCGCTCTGCCAGAAGTTGTCGCGTCGAATGCCGAAGTCCGGGAGGCCTTCAAGGCCGCGCCGTTTGGTGACGACGATGAAAACCACAATCGCGACGACAAGTGTTGCAATCGCATATCGACGCGGAACGTTGAGCACGACCGAGACGACAAACGCGGCCCCCGCACCCACAAAGCAAAGAACTTCAATCGCGGCTTGTCGTTTGGTGACGCGTTCAGGGTTCATCGCCGCAGCCGCACGAGAATGGTCAGCGAGATCAACGCAGCAGAGCCGATGAACATGGGTTCGAGCCAGGATGGCCACACGGCTCCGACGATTGCGACCACGGCGAGGACGCCCGCCGCCCACCGTCCAGCAGGATGGAAGGGCGAGAGTGCGAGTCCCCCACCCACGAGAAGAAGCGCATCGGTTTCGAGGACGCTGTGTGTATCCGAACCGCCAAGCACGCCGAGGATTCGGTTGAGGAGGCTGACGACGAGTGTGCCGAGAACCACCTGAACGATACGTCGGTTGATGAGGTTCATCGGCGCGCGTGCAGACCAGTGACGTGCGATGGCAATACCGACCAAGAGCACCGCCACACCGACGACCAAGAGTCGCCACGGTCCTGCGAGCAACTGAGGCGCCACAAAACGCAGCGTCACGAAACTCACGACAATCGCGGTGACGGCGCCTGCAAGTCCCATGGTGGCGCGCGTGCGTTCGGCGGCTCCAACCTCGGGGTCACGATCGCGCTCCAACTCTTCGAAACGTTTTCGATCTGCATCACGACTGGCGCGGGCTTGTTCGACGCGCTTGCGAAGTTCGGGGGCCGATACGTGAAGTGCACTCAAGAGCGCGGTCGCGTTTTCCGGATGACCGAGGTCGAGTTCGTGCTCGATCATTCGCTGCAGCAGCCGCTCTCGCGCATCTGCCGCTTCGGCGAAATCCGACCACTGCTCCAGCGCTTGCTCGTACGCGAAGCGTGCTTCGCTGAACATGCGTTGTACGTCGGCGTAGGGCTCCTGGGTGTCGATTGCGCGCTGGAGTTGCTCGACGCGCTCGTCCGCCACGGCAGCAAACGACTCAGCGACGCGGTGCTCGCGATACTGACGGATGGCACCGATCAACGCGTCCACAGACGGGTACCGCTCTTGTGGAGCGAGTGCGCATGCACGATTGCAAATCTCACCGAGTGCCTTGGGGACAGATGCCTCGTACTCATGCGGCTCGGATTGCCCGGCTGCGGACAACACCATCAGCAGCGACTCACCCACGTGTCGTGGCTTGCCCGTGAGCACTTCGTGCAGTGTGGCACCCAAGAGGTACACGTCGCTTCGCTTGTCCGCATCACCTTGGATCATCTCGGGAGCCATGTATCCAGGCGTTCCCACGAGCGATTTGGGCCAGGTTTCGGAAAGCGGAACCGCCAAGCCCCAGTCGACGAGATACACCTCCCCAAACTCACCGATCATGACGTTGCTTGGTTTGATGTCGCGGTGAATGACTTCGCGACTATGTGCAAACGCGACGGCACGACAAACCTGGACGAATGTGTCGAGGTGCTCGTCGAGCGTGCCTGCGTTGTCCATCGCAGTGCCGTTTGCGAGTTTTGACGACCAGTCCACGCCGCTGATGCGCTTCATCACGACAGCAGGCCCGCGCTCGTCGCTAAGAACTGCATGCACTGGAACGATGTTTGGGTGCTCGAGCCCTCCGGTCAGTCGAGCTTCGCGCAACAGGAGTTCTGAGTGCCGAGGGTTGAGCAGGCGCTTGATCGCCACTTCGCGTTGAAGCGCTCGCTGTCGCGCCAACTCGACCACGCCCATTCCACCGCGTCCGAGTTCGCGCACCACTTCGTACTCGTCGTTTCTCGGCGGTAGCGAAGGGTGTGCGCCGATGGGCTCGGCATGATGCGAGCCGAGTGTTTCGCTCGGTGAAGCCTGAGCGTCAATGCCCTGCGCGATCAGCGTCTCGCGAAGTGCGTCGATGCTCAACATCGCGCACATCCTACCCGATTCGCTACGAGCCTACATGCCACGCAATGCCCACGAAGGGCTGCAGATTCTGGGTGCCATGGGCGGCGCCGCCGATGAGGTCTTCCCCACCGCGCGTCGTGTAGTAGCGCACGCGGTACTGAACGCGAAGAACCACGTCGAGAGTCGGCGTGACCGGAACGTAGCCGCCAATTCCAAACGACCACGCGACGCGCGGAGAGACCCGGAAGAGCGCGTCGGTTTCGCCCGACTCGTTGGGCAAATCATCGCGTGCGCGATCGCGGCGAACACCTAGCGCCCCGTACGCGAACTCCGCGAACAAACCACGCCACTGAACTCGCAGTAGCGGACCTGCCCAGAGTTCGAGAAATGAACCACCGGTTGTGTTGACGATCGGCGCGCCTTCGTCGTCGAACCCGGTGAAGACACCTGTGGAGCGTCGACCTGCATCGAACTGGGCGAAGAGCCCGAGACGGAAGAACCGCCAGACGTTGTACGTGGCTGCCACGGCGAGGCCCAGCGAGGTCTCCTCCACGATGGGAGCTGCACCGGCACCACCGATCTCCGATTTCACCTGTTGCTCGAAACGGTTGAACGTAAGCGCGGAATCGATGCGCCACGTTTCGTTCTCGGCGTTGTCCCACGTGGATTGGGCTTCGGGCGTCGTGGTTTGCGTTTGGGCACCGGCTGCTGTGGCCGATGCCATCACAAGAACTACAGCGAACGTCTCACGCGCGGCCATTGATCTCGTGCTCGGCGAATGTAGTCATCTCGGTCCTCGTTCCAACGACTTCGAATGTCGCGCGAGTAGTTGAGGTAGAGCTTGCCGCCCACGACCGACCAGGCTTGCGGGTCGATGCGAACGGCGTCGCCACGCGCCATGGCGTAAGCGCAGTACCCGCCAAACTGCGGGGCGTAGCGTGACGGATTCGCGCGAAAGGCGGCGAGGTGTTCCGCGGACGCAAAGCGCCACGTTGCGCCGCCCCAGCGATGCTCGTGGTCCGCCGAACCTTCGCGTGCGCGCCGATCGGTAAAGTACGCAACAGGGTCGTAGCCTCCGATCGCCAGGGACGTACCGTTGGTGTTGAACGGCTGTGCTGCAGCGAGTGCAGGTGCAAACGCTCCCGCGAACAACACGCACGCAAGAGCGTTCCCAAGTCGCATCGTTGAACCTATGCGTGGCCGGTCGATGCGTTAGCTGACGCCCACGATTCCGTCCGGACCTACGTTGACGTCGAATGCGTTGGGGTGTCGCGGCAAGCCCGGCATGCGCATGACTTCGCCCGTCAGGACCACGAGAAAGCCCGCTCCGGCGTTGATCTTGACCTCGCGGACCGTGATCTCGAACCCCGTGGGGCGACCTCGCTTCTTGGCATCGTCGGACAACGACGATTGTGTTTTGGCGATGCAGATGGGCAAGCCCGAGAACCCCTGCTTTTCGATGCGGCGGAGGTCCTTCTCGGCGCTCTTCGTGAATGCGACGGAGTCGGCTCCGTAGATGGACTTGGCCACAGCTTCGATCTTGGCCTTTGGCGAGTCGGACAGTTCGTATTGCAGGCTGACCGGCTTGCTCTCCTTGTTCGCGTGTTCGACGAGCGCACGTGCCAGGTCGGTCGCACCGTCTCCGCCCTTGCCGAAGTGGTTGGACACCGCGAACGCGAGACCAAGTTCCGCGCAGCGTTCGCGCACGACGTTCATCTCGGCCGGTGTGTCGGCCGCAAACTGGTTCAGACAGACGATGGGCGTTTGTCCAAATGCCTTCACACTATCGAGATGGCGCTCGAGGTTGGGCAATCCCGCTTTGACGGCCGCAACGTTCTCCGCTTCCAAGTCGGCGACCTTCACGCCGCCGTGGTACTTCAACGCGCGCACGGTAGCGACGAGAACGACCGCAGCGGTTTGCAGATTGGCGCTTCGGCATTTGATGTCGAAGAACTTCTCCGCACCCAGGTCGAAACCAAAACCAGCTTCCGTGATCGCCCAGTCGCCAACGTGCATCGCCATTCGGGTTGCGAGCACGGAGTTGCAACCGTGGGCAATATTCGCAAACGGGCCGCCATGAATGAACGCGGGAACCCCTTCGGTGGTGCGGACGAGGTTCGGCCATAGCGCGTCGTTCAGAAGTGCCAGCATGGCACCCTCGGCTCGGAGGTCGGAGGCGCGCACGGGTTCGCGCGCTTCGGTGTACGCGACGATCAACCGTCCGAGTCGAGCGCGAAGGTCGTCTGCGTTCTCGGCGAGGCACAGCGCAGCCATCACTTCGGAGGCAGCGGTGATCTCAAAACCACCCTCGCGCGGCATCGCGTTCGTCGTTCCGCCGAGTCCGACCATGATCTTCCGCAGAGCGCGATCGTTCATATCCATCACGCGCGGCCACTCGACGCGACGCGGATCGACCCGAGGTTCGGTTCGAAAGTGGATGTGGTTGTCGAGCATGGCCGCGAGGAGATTGTGCGCAGCCGCGATCGCGTGGAAGTCGCCGGTGAAGTGCAGATTGATTCGGTCGGCAGGGTGCACCATCGATGCGCCACCACCTGTTGCGCCACCCTTGCGACCAAACACGGGACCCAACGAGGGCTCGCGCAACGCCAAGCAGGGCGACTCCCCGATCTTCGCGAGACCTTGGGCCAGGCCGATACTGGTGGTCGTCTTGCCTTCCCCTGCAGGCGTGGGGGTAATCGCTGAAACCAGGACGAGTTTGCCAGCCGACGATTTGGGGGAGGTCGTCAGCATTGCCGGGTCGATTTTGGCGACGTCGTCGCCGTAGCTGCGCACGTGTTTGGCATCGATGCCTAACGATTGGGAGAGCTCCGCAATGTTCATGGGCGGGAGGGTAGCGCGGGCGCACGCGCGACGTCTTTGGCAATCTGTATGCGGGGAGGTGCTTGGTATGCGGTTAGCTTGCTTGGCGGCGCTGTGCGTCGCGGTGATGGCTTGTGGGGACGATGATGCCCCGATTCTTGGTGAAGACGGCGGAACGGACGCGATGGTGGATGCGCCAACGCTCGATGTGCCCGGTGTCGACGCGCCCACGACGGACGCGATGGTGGATGCGCCCGCGGTGGATGCGCCGGGGGTGGACGCGCCCGGCGACGCGCCAGTGCTTTGTGGCAACCGAGCGATTGACGTCGGTGAAGAGTGCGATGACGGGAACACAACCCCCGGTGATGGTTGTGATGCGAGTTGTCAGATCGAGGCGTCAGCGACTTGTGGCGACGGCAATCTCGACGCGGGTGAACAGTGCGACGACATGAACACGAGTGACGGCGACGGGTGCAGTGCGCGTTGCTTGATCGAACCTCCGAGCGGCTGTGGAGACGATGTTCTCGATCTCGCAGCCGGTGAGGAGTGTGACGACGGCAACACGGATCCCGGTGACGGTTGCAATCCTTCATGTCAGTTGGAAGCGGTCGGCGCGTTTTGCGGTGACGGGATGATGGACCCGGGCGAACTCTGCGACGACAACAACACAGCAAACGGAGACGGCTGCAACCCGACCTGCAACTTGCGTGGCGTGGTGTCGACGTTTGTGGGTGACGACAGTGGTCTGCCATCAACCGTGAACGCTGGGCGCACCGATGGTGTCGGCACTGCTGCGACGGTCGGTGGTTTTGGAACGTTGGCGGTCGACACCGACACACTCTGGTTTGCACAAGGTGGTGCTGCGGGTGCGATCTTGCGCGAGATCGACATCGCGACCGCCACGGTAACTACGGTCGCCAACCTATCGGGCGCGGAGGGCATTGCGACCAACGGCGTCGATACTGTTTGGGTCGCCGGCGGAACCACGATCGAGTCGATCGCGAATGCCGCGCCGTACACAGTCACACTCGTCACTGGAGGTGGGGCGCAAGCAAACCATCCTGACTGCGCGACCACACCGCCTGCGATTCCTGCGGGGTGCGTGGCCTATGCAGACGGCGCGCCTTCGGTGGCGACGTTCGGCGGGATTCGTGGGCTGACGTGGTACGGCGGGTTCCTGTGGATCGTGGATCCGCCGGCGGCCACGATTCGACGTCTGGATCCATCCACGGGCAACGTGGTGACGGTCGCGGGTTCACCCTTTAACAACCCGATGGTGCCCGTCGACGGAGTGGGATCCGCGGCTCGGTTCGAGAGTCCGCGCTACATCGTTTCCGACGGCAGCGGTTTGCTCTACATCGCGGACACGAACGGTGCAGCGATCCGCGTGCTCAACACCGTGACCAACGAGGTCACGACTCTCGCCGGAAACGGCACCGCGTCCTACGTCGACGGCATGGGGGGTCCTGGTGGTCCCGCCCGCATCTTCCGTCCGCGAGGAATCACCAGCGATGGAACCAGCGTCTACTGGGTGGAGTTCAACAGTCACACGATTCGCCAGGCCGTCACAGCGACCTTGGACGTGAGCACCTTGTTAGGACGTGACGGAATGGCGGGTTGGGCCGACGGAACCGGACGCGCTGCACGGTTGAGCGGACCGTTCAGCGTCGCCTTTCACTTTCCATCCAACTCGCTCTTCTTCCTCGACGGAGGAAACGGGCTCATCCGCCGAGTTCAGTAGCGTGCGGTAGTTAGATCGCGTCGTCGGTTCCGGTGGGCGCGGGTTCTGTGCCCTCGCTCATCGGAAGCGCTTCTTCTTCGCTGTTCTCGTCCGACATTTCTTCGGCTTCGCCGCCTGCGTCGTCTTCGCCCATTCCACCGCCGGTGTCTTCGCCACCGCCGGGTGCAGGCGAGGTTGCGGGCTCCGGCTCGGGCTCCGGTTCGTATGCGTCCGTTTCGGGTTCGGCCGCAGGAGCCGTCGGGTAATCCGGTGCAGCTTCTTCTTCGTCATCGTTGCTGCGGAGGTTGTACGAGAACGTGAGGTAGATGCCGTGCAGGCTGATTTCGTAGTCGCCCGGATGTGCACAGAACTGACACTCGCCCAGACCGCCGGGTGCTTCGCGTCGTTCGAACTGCTCTCGCGTGACGTCCGCATTTCCCTGTCGGTACGCGTACGCGACGTCCAGAGACCAAGTCGGTGTACTCCACCCCGTTCCCAGCGTGATCACGTGCGTCGGTCCGGGCGGGGTGCCAAACGCGCTCGAGTACACAGGGCTGCTGGTCTTCTGGTCCCAGACGTAACCCGCGCGGATCGGAAGTTGGCCGTCCAAGAGTCGATACTCCACACCGGCGCGAATGGTCACGGCGTTGGTCCAGTCGAACACGTTGGCGAGAGGCATCGCCGTGTCTTCGTCCGAGCCGATCAAGATTCCGGCTTGTTCGTTTTGGCTATTGAAGGCGTATTCCACGTCGAGCGCGACGCCGAAGTCGGCGAAGTCGCTCCGCAAACCGAATGCCAAGCGCGAGGGGAGGGTGAACGTGGTCCCGACGAACGGCCATTCTGTACCGATCACGGTTCCGTCGCCGTCCACGTCCGTTTCGGTCTTGTGGCGATAGCTGACACCGACTTGCAGGTAGTCGAGTGCTCGCCACTGCAGGCCAAAACGAAACCCAGCGAAACTCGCGCCCGAGATGTCGAAGTCGATCCCTGTGTCTGGCGTGTCCGGAAAGTTCGGGTCGACGGTTTGTTGGAAGCGCTCGAGCTGAACGATGGTGATGCGGTAGCCGATTCCAATGCTGAGTTTCGGATAGGACGGGATCTGAAACGCAAGACCTGGCGAGAGTTCCAGAAACACGAGGCTGGTTCGGTCGGTGGTCGTCGCTCCGAATCCGTCGTCGTACTTGAACTCCGCGCCTGCAGACGCGACCGGATACACGGCGAAGCCTGCCGTGAGCCATTCCGTCAATCGACCTGAGACACCTAACAGGAAGAACGGCGCAATCGTTCGCTCCGACTCGATGCTGGTCGCTTCCGCGTTCGTGTTGGGCGACGCGGTGATGAATCCGGTCAGGAGCGAGAAGTCTGCCGTAATCGTCAGACGATCCGTGCCCATCAACCCCGCAGGGTTGTGGAACATGGCCGAGGGATCATCGACGTACGCCTGTGCCGCACCACCCATACCCATGTGCCGCGCCGTGTAGAGCATCGGTGTGTCGTACCCACCTGCGAAGGCGGTGTTCGTGGCCGAAAGAGTGGTGGCCAGTGAGAGGCTCAGAATCACTAAGGCGCGAAGCTTCATGCGGCGAGCCTACACGAAAAAAGGCTCGCCGAAGCGGGCCTTTCGTGCGTTGAGCCAACGGCGAAATCACAAAACATCCTCGATGCGACCCCGAAGGCTGCGCGGATTGTTGCGTTGAGCGCGCCTCCCCACTTCGTCGATGCTTAGTGGCCAACGAACCGGATGACGCGGTGCGTAGCCGAGTTGGGCCCGTGCTCGCGCGCCGTCCAGAACAAACCCGAATCGCAGTCGTTCCCGCATTAAATCAAAGCGAAAATCACCTCCGCGCATCGCTCGACGAAGTGCGTAGAGCGGATGGAGCAACGAGGTGGGTGCCGCGATCTCGATACGTCCAAAGCGATCGATCATGCGCGAAAGCGGGAGCGTGTCCCGTCCCGGGATGTTGAAGATGCCCTGCGCCTCGGTGATGGCCGCTCGCGCGAGAGCATCGGCGAGATCCTCTTGGCTGATCACGTTGAACATCGGGTCGAAGCCCACCGGACGGATGCACACGCGGGAGTGGAGATAGTCCCAGAGCTGGCTGCCCGCCTCGGGCGCGAGACACTCGGCTGTACGCAGAACGGCGATTTGCAGTCGAGACATGCCCATGCGTGCGCACACCGCCAAGTCCGCTTCGACGCGATCCAAGATGTACTGAGGAGTTCGCGGTCCCAGGCGAAGCGGATGGTCTTCATCGATGATCGAAGGCAGGTCGTGCGCGATTCGATACACCGAACCAAACGATCGGTAGACGAAGCGCTGCACGGAGGAGACTCGTTCTACAAATCGCAACAGCCGACGCGTCTCATCCACGTTGATTGCGTGAGCTCGCCGACCTTGCACGCGGGATGAACGGTGGGTCGCCATGTCGATCACCACACGAATGCAATCGTCGCGCACTCGCCCAAACACCAGTTCGCGAATCGAACGCTCACGCCTCAGGTCGATCCGCAGTTGGACGAGACGCGAATCCGACACGGCGTTGCGCGTAGCCTCGCCACCGACCGCCAAGACCAGCTCGGTGTCTTCACGCGAGAGCAGCGTGCGGACCAGTGCTTTGGCGGGTGGGGTTGTCGCACCAGTGACCAGATAACGCGTCATCGAAAGATGCCGTTTCGCTCGGCTAAGCTCTGATCGATCAGGCGCTGAACCTCGAGGGCCACACGCGCTGCGGCAGCACGCACAGTTTCGGGATCGTCGGCTGCTTCGCGTGGGTGGTCGAACCGAAGCGGGGCTCCGTAGCGAATGGAGTAACGCACTGGAAGAGGAAAGGGAGTCGCAGCGATCGGCAAGAAGGGGGCGCCGAAGATCCGAATCGGCAGTCGTGCGATTTGGGGCATCTGTTCTTCGGCCCCGACGATTGCGGTGGGGATGATCGCGGCGGCAAAGCGAATCGCAAGTTCGGCGTGGCCGATGCGCCATGGCTGGAGTTGGTATCGCTCGGAGAAGCGTTTCGAGATCCCCGGGACGCCTTCGGGGTGTACCAACACCAGCTCGCCTCGATCGAGCAAGCGCTCCATGTTGCGTCGCGAACCGCCGACCACGCCTGCGCGTGAGAACGCCAAACCGACCCACGGGAGTCCTGCGACAAACCGGTCGGCAATCGCGCGGGGCAAGCGTTGCGTGTGCCGAAGAAGGTCGGCGTAGAGCATCATCGCGTCAAAGGGCAGCGTCCCACTGTGGTTGGCCGCGACGATGACCGGACCGTCGTGAGGAATGTGCTCGAAGCCTTTTGAGGTGACGCGGAACCAGTTGTCGTACAGCGGCTTGGTCAGTGCATGACCGAGGGCCGCACCCGCGCGATGGGCGCCAAATACGTCGTACCCGTTGCCTGCATCGTCGATCGAGGTGGTTTCGAGTCGCTTCCGAACCGCCTCGGGTACGAGCGCGCTGCGCAATGCTCGCACCCAAAACGGAATCGCCTCTTCGTTCACACGAGCGAGGGGCGCGTGGGTCGACCGAGCGCGCCCCATGCGCTGATCAACGTGGACCGGTAGATGTGCGGACGTTCGCGCGTGGGCGATGCGAACACCTCTTCACCCGCCGGTGCGGGACCATCGGGCAACACGGTCTTGTCGAGTTCTGCCAAACGGTTCTCGTGTGCGATGAGCACCGCGAAATGACCGTCGCGAGACAGCGATTCGGCGACAGACCCCAAAACGATCCGACGCACGCCACGACGACCATGCGTTCCCACGATGACGAGATCGGCGTCGTAGTCGATCGCAACCTGCCGGATCACGTCAACCGGCGCGCCGAGTCGAACATGCAGCGAGACGGGAACTTCCTCGTAGCCCATACCGAGCGCGTCCAACACCTCGAAGACGTGGCGCCAAATCGTTCGCGGCAGCTCCTGCAGTGCGTGGTCTTGACGTTCGATGGTGGCGCCTGCGCCCATGTCATCTTGCGTGACCGCATGTGCGATGTGCACGGTGACGTTGTTTCCACGTGCGAGACGGAGTGCGCGAGTCAGTGCACGCTGACCACACTCGCTGAAGTCCAGCCCGACGACATAGTTCGTGTTCGACATAACCGGCTACAAAGCAACGATTGAGCCGAACCCGGATGTCGGAGTTCTGAATCCTGTGACGTCAAAGATGCGTTGTGCAGAGCTGTGCGCGCAGAGTTTGCGCCTATCCCCAGAAGAACTCGCGCGCGGTATCGGTCGTTTCTTTCGCCAGCTGTTCGCGCGACACGTTGCGCGCTTTCGCGACGGTGTCCAACACCCACGGCAGGTACATGGGTTCGTTGCGCCGTCCCTTGGGCTTGGGGCGAATGGTGCGCGGCATCAGGTAAGGCGCATCCGTTTCGATCATCAGACGGTTGGCCGGGATCGTATGCACGCAGTCCAAGAGGTGTGCACCGCGACGTTCGTCACAAATCCAGCCGGTAATGCCCACGTGTAGATCGAGTTCGATGTATCGCTCGAGCGTTTCTGCGCTTCCGGTGAAGCAGTGGATGACGGCGGCGCGGAGCTTGGGCCGCCAGTTCTTGAGGATCGCCATGAAGTCTTCGTGGGCATCCCGCTCGTGCATGAACACCGGCTTGTTGAGTTCGGCCGCGATCCGGAGCTGAGCTTCAAACGCCTCACGCTGCAGATTCCTTGGAGAGAAGTCGCGGTTGTAGTCGAGTCCGCACTCACCCAGCGCAGCGTTGGTCGAACCCTTCGCCAGTTCACGCATCGTGGCTTCGACCTCGTCGTTCCAGGTACTCGCTTCGTGCGGGTGCACTCCAGCCGTGCTTCGGAACACATCCGGACGTGTTTCGGCGAGGGCCGCGGCGTTGCGACTTTCCTTCTGGCTGGTGCCGGTCAGAACCATCGCCACGACGCCCGCTTCCTGAGCGCGCGTGACCACGTCGTCGAGGTCTTTGGCGAATGAGCTGTGGGTGAGGTTCGCTCCGATGTCGATGAGCTCAATCATGGGCAGATTCTCCAAAGGTCGAGGAATCGGGGGTGTTTTCGGCCAGGTTCGGGTCCGTACGGACTACGTCCCCACACGGACCTACTGTGCGCCGAGGCGGACCCAGGTCAACTCGTGTCGGTTGTGCCAGAGATGCATCAACCTCGCACCCGGGATCGCGCGGAGTGCCTCAACGGTTGTGGTGTCGGTTTCTCCGCGGAATTTCACCGAACACACAAAGTTGTCCGCAGCATCAGCGTCCAGCCAGCGCCGCACCATGGCGAGCAATCGCTTCGGCTCACAGATCACATCCGAGAAGAACCAGTCGTATCGATCCGCGGTCTTCGGATCCAGGCTGAACGCGCTAACTTGCGAGACCTTCACGTTGGACCGTGCCACGACGTTCGGTGCTAAGGGCGCCTTGTCGACCGCTCGAACGTTCGCACCGAGTTCGGCCAGGACCCAGGTCCACCCGCCGGGTGACGCACCCATGTCAATGCAGCGCTGCCCTTCGCTCGGCTGCACACCGAGTCGGGTAAACACTTCCCACAACTTTCGATACGCGCGGCTGGGAGGCTCGCGAGTTTCAGCAAAGTGAATCTCACCGTGCGGGAACGGACTCGATCGCGTGGCGGAGTACAAGAGCGTGTTGCGATCGAGAAGCGTGTACGCCCCCAACGGGCTGGTCGGCACGTCGACCGGGAACTCGAACTCGCGCGACTTTACCTTGGGCAGCTTCTGCTCGATCAGCGTGCTGCGCCGATGATGCCCGTGTGCATAACCCACCCAGTTGCGCTGAACGCCTTTCAGAATTCTCGCCGCATCTCCGATCGATTCGATCGTGGTCAGTTGCGTGTCCAACCAGGTGTCTTGCGCCCACAGGCTTTCCTGCACAGGTCCCTTCGCGATCACCAAACGCCCGTGTTGATGCACCACACGGTCGAGTTCGCGCACCACTTCGTCTTCCAGGTTCTCAGGCGCGAGATATGCGCTGAGCGTCTCGGGCAGGCGAGGAAGGGGTCGACTCTCCTCAGCCTGCTCCAGTTTCCCTTTGCGACCGCGTGCTCGGCGCCCGGTGGCCACGCTTAGCGGCGACGTCGGCGAAGAGCCCAGAAGAGCAACAGCGGCCAGACGGTGGCAGGACCGCCGGCAGCCGAACAGCCACCGCCGCCGCTGCCGCCTCCCGCATCGACGCCAGCGTCTGGCGTGCCTGCATCGTCTACCGGGCACATCGTGGTGCACATCGCGTCGTCCAAGGGTGACCCCTCGCCCATGTCGCAATCCTCGTCCGAGTCGACAACGCCGTCTCCACAGAACGCTTGCACGCAGGTGGTGCGACAACCGTCGACCGTCGTGTCGGAGTTGTTCATGTCGCCCTCGTCGCATTCCTCGGTGCTATCGACGATGCCGTCGCCACACGCGGGCAAGCGACACGTGGTTCGACATGCGTCGGCAGTGTCGGCGTTGTCGTCGCCGTCGTCGCACTCCTCGGTGCGGTTGACCAAGCCATCGCCGCAGGTGTACTCGCAGCTGCTCAGCCCGTCGGTTTCCAAACAGGCCCAGCCGGGTTCGACCTCGCACGCATCCGAGCATCCATCGCCGGCGTCGGTGTTGCCGTCGTCGCATTCCTCGCCCGGGCTGCGAACGCTGTTGCCACAGTTCGCGGAACACTCGGAATCCTCGTCGGGGCGACCAAAGCCAGGTGCACACTCGCAGGAGGGAAGAGCACCGATTTCTTCGATGCACACTTCGTTGGTCCCGCAACGGAACCCACGATCACACTCGGGGATGTCGCGACAGATCGTCCCGTCGCCCTCGTAGAACTCACGGCAGGTACACGTGTACGACCCAGTGGTGTTGGTGCAGTCCGCGCGGAAGGGCTCGTCGCAATCGTTGAGCAAGTCGTCCGAGCACTCGTCGATGTCGATGCAGCTGTTGCCGTCGCCAGCGAAGCCGGGGTTACACGTGCACTCCCATGAACCGACACTGTTGGTGCACGTCGCGTCCTCGGCGCAGAGCGAGACCGCGGGGTCGAGACACTCGTCGATGTCGATGCACGTCGTGTCGTCGAACTCGTATCCCGTCGGACAATCACATACGTAGGTGCCCGGAATTCCCTGGACGCACTCGCCCACACCGCAGGGCATCGGTTCGCACTCGTCGATGTCGATACACGTGGTGTCGTCGAACTCGTAGCCCGTCGGACAATCGCAGTTGTAGTCGCCCGCTTCGTTGTTGCAGGTACCCACGCCACAAATCGCCGCATCCATGCACTCGTCGATGTCCACGCACGTCGTGCTGTTGAACTCGTACCCAGAAGGACAAGTGCACGTGTAGCTGCCCGGGTTGTTGGAACAGCTGCCCACACCGCACGGGTCGGTGGTGCACTCGTCGATGTCGGTGCAGGTCGTCCCGTCAAAGTTGTACCCACTCGGGCATGTGCAGTTGTAGCTGCCTGCCGAGTTCGAGCACGTGCCAACACCGCAGATCGATCCGGTGGCGCACTCGTTGATGTCCACGCACGTGGTCCCATCATCGCTGTAGCCGCTGGGGCACGTGCAGGTGTAGGCGCCCGGAGTGTTCACGCAGGTTCCGACCCCACACGGTGATGTGGTGCATTCGTTGTCGTCCACGCATGTGGTGCCATCAAAGGTGTAACCACTCGGGCACGCGCAGCTGTAGCTGCCCGGCGAGTTCGAACACGATCCCACGCCGCAGGGCGAGGCCAAGCACTCATCGACGTCGGAGCAGGTCGTTCCATCGAAGGAGTATCCGCTCGGACATGTGCACGTGTAGCTGCCGGGTTGGTTGGTGCAGCTCCCCAAACCGCACGGCAGGGTGGTGCATTCGTCGATGTCGTCGCAGCTCGTTCCCGAGTTGGTGTACCCGCTGGGGCACGTGCAGCTGTAGGATCCCGGCGAGTTGGTGCAGCTGCCCGGATCGCACGGGCTGGTCAGGCATTCGTCGACATCGGTGCAACCGGTGCCGGTGGTGAAGCCGTCTCCCGTGAAGCCGGCGTTGCACGTGCAGTCGTAGCCAGGAGCGGTGTCGGTGCACGTTGCGTTGGCGTCGCAGTCATTGAGACCGGTCGTGCACTCGTTCTCCACGACGCAGGTCGTTCCGTCGAAAGCAAAGCCGGCGTTGCACGCGCAGTTGTAACCACCAAACGTGTTGGAACACGTGCCGTACCCGAGGTTCTCGTTGCAGGTGGTTGCGGTGGCGCACTCATCGACATCGGAACATGTGCGACTCGCGCCGCTGCCGGTTTCGGTGAAGCCTGAACCACAGGTGCAGTCGTAACTGCCCGCAGTGTTCATGCAGCTGTTGCCGGACACATCCTGACGACACTGCATCGGGTCGGTGCATTCATCGTCATCCACACACGTGGTGCTGTTGAATGTGTACCCGCTGGGACACATGCACGAGTAGCCACCCGTGTTGTTGGAGCACGTGCCCACGCCGCAGGGCGCTGTGAGACACTCGTCGGTGTCGACGCACGTGAGCGAGAGTCCGCTGCCAGACGCCTCAAACCCGCTCGCACACATGCAGTTGTAGCCACCGGTCGTGTTCGAGCAGGTGCCGTATCCGAGGTTTTCGTTGCAGGTGGTGGCCGTATTGCACTCGTCGGTGTCCACGCAGGTGAGCGAGAATCCGCTGCCCGACGTTTCGTATCCGGGCTCACACGCACAGTTGTAGGCACCCGTGGTGTCGACGCAGGTTCCGTATCCCAAGTTCTCGTTGCAGACCGAGGGATTGAGGCATTCGTCGGTGTTTACACACGTCAGGCTCAGCCCACTTCCTTGGAACTCGTAGCCCGTATTGCACATGCAGTTGTACCCACCGGTGGTGTTGGAACACGTGCCGTACCCGAGGTTCTCGTTGCAGGTGCTGGCTGTGTTGCACTCGTTCACATCCGTGCAAGTTCGTGACTGACCGGAGCCGGTTTCCGTGAAGCCCCCGATGCAGGTGCAGTCGTAGCTGCCTGCGGAGTTCGAGCACATGTTGCCGAAACTCTGTTGGCAGGTGCTCGAGGTGGAGCACTCGTTGACGTCACTGCAGGTGACGCCATCGCCCATGTAGCCGGTGTTGCAGCTGCAGCTGAAGCTCAACCCAGGTCGACTTACGGTATTGCTGCACGTTCCGTTTGCCGAGCAGTTGTCGTAGTCGTTGGTGCACTCGTTCATGTCGGTGGTGTTCGGAACACAGCATCGCGTGTCACCAGGGTAGGTGGGCCCACCGCTCACGCTTGGGTTGGCGTCGCCCATGCTCCAGCTGCCAGTGGGATCGCCAAGCTCCTGTCCGTTGGTCCACCCATCCGCGTCTGCATCGAGAACTGCCAGGGTGGCATTCCAGGCGTAGCCGTTGCCTTGGAACTGTAACCCGAACGGGTTCAGGCACGGTCCTGCGGCGGAGCTGCCCCCGCCGCACAGTCCACTGCATCCGAGTGACGCCCAGGTCATTCCACACCCGTTTCCGCCGCTCGGGTTGTCGTGACAAGTCAGACAGCCGTGCACCGTTCCGTTTGGAACGTTCGACGGGAACGTGGAGTAGGCAAGCGCAGAAAGGGGAGTACTGAGAACGAACGAAAGAACCAAGAGCGCACGCATCACCCACAGTCTATCGCATCGGCGCACTTCGTGATTCCCTCTGCTCTTCATGGTCCTCGCCAGCTTCCTTTTCTTCCTGCTGCTCTTTGTTGCCGTCGGTGCCGCGTCGGTTCTCAAAGGTAAGGGAACCAACCAGGACTACCTGGTTGCGGGGCGCCAGGTGCGACCCTGGCTGGTGGCGCTTTCGGCCGTAGCCACTTGTAACAGCGGCTATATGTTTGTCGGTCAGATCGCCTACACCTTTGAGGTCGGACTGGCATCGATCTGGCTGATGGTCGGTTGGCTCATCGGTGACCTGCTTGCGTCGCTCGCGATCTACAAGCCTTTGCGCCTGGTCGCGGAAGAGCAGAACGTCATGAGCTTCGGCGGAATCCTGGCGCGGTGGCGCGGGACCGAGTTCAAGCGGCTGCGTGTGCTGGTGGGCATTGTGACGGTGCTCTTTCTCGGCACGTACGCCGCAGCGCAGCTCAAGGCGGGAAGTACCGCGCTGCATGTCCTTTTTGATTGGGACATGGCGTGGGGCGCGATCATCGGTTTCGTCATCGTCGTCATCTACTGCTTTGCCGGTGGTATTCGCGCGTCGATTTGGACCGACGCCGCGCAGAGCATTGTGATGATCAGCGCGATGTTCATCCTGCTCGGAGCCGCCGTGATGGAAGCCGGGGGGATGGGCAGCTTGGTCGACAAGCTTGACGCTGTGTCGCCGACCTATCTCGAACTCGCTCCCGAACTGGAGTTGGGCACCGCCGTTGGGTTGCCGCTCTATATCGCGGGTTGGTTCTTCGCCGGCTTTGGAACCGCAGGACAACCACACATCACGATTCGGTACATGACGCTGGACGACCCATCCAAGATCGTTCGTGTTCGCGTCATGTACTACGCCTGGTACTCGGTGTTTTATGTGGGTTCGATCAGCGTGGGGTTGGTCGCACGCGTGCTCGTGCCCGAAGCGGATCCCGAACTCGCGATGGCGACGCTCTCCGAAAGCGTGCTGCCCGAAGTTCTCGTCGGTGTGATTCTCGCCGGCTTGTTTGCCGCCACGATGAGCACGGCCGACTCGCAGATCTTGAGTAGCTCCGCGGCGATCACGCGCGACATCATGCCGAATCGGCCCGAAACCACGACGATCACGAAAGCCGCCACCGTACTGGTCGCGCTCATTGCGCTCGGGATTGCGCTCTTTGCTGGGTCGACGGTGTTCAACTTGGTTCTCGTGGCGTGGAGCGTTCTGGGAGCCGCCTTTGCCCCGTTGCTTTTCCTCTACGCGTTCGACCAAAAAGTTCGTGAGCCCACGGCGATCGGGATGGTGCTCGCGGGCGTGAGCGTCACGATCCTGTGGCGTGCACTCGGCTTGGGCGACGTCATCTATGAAATTGCTCCTGGCATGCTCGCAGGGTTCCTCGTTGCGCTGATTGCCAGGGTCGCGGGTCGTTGATGCGACTTGTCCTCGTGTTGTTGGTCGCCTGCGGTGGTGCGGGCCATACCGACTCGATCCGTACACCCGAGGGTGAAGCACGTATCGAAGGGTTGGGGTGGTGCGGAGAACCGGCTCAGCTGCAGCTCGACGACCGACCCTTGGTGGTTCTCGTTCACGGCAACAAAGCCGCGCCAGACGTGTTTGCACCGATGGCGCAAGCGCTCGAACGCGAAGGCGTTCAGACCGTGTGCTTTCGTTGGGTGCAACGCGGTCGCTTGACCTTCGCAGCGCGTGCGTTGGCACGTGCGCTTGGACAGTTGCGCGCGCAGAGGATCATTGTGCTCGGGCATAGCCTGGGAGGACTCGCGGCGCGGCGCGCACTGACGCGTACCCTGCTCCCCGCGACCGACGCGTCGATCGACCTTGTGACTGTGTCGACGCCCTTTGCTGGGGTGCGTGCGGCTTCGTCCTGCGGCGTGGTGTGGATGCGAGTGGTTTCGTTGGGAACCGTCTCGACGATCTGCAGGCGCATCACGCGAGGTTCAAAGTGGCGGGATATCCACCCCGATTCCGAACTGATCAGTGCACCCGGAGAACTCGCAGATCCGGTCCGTGCCCACCTGCACGTGGTGACCGATGAACGCGACACTTGTCGTCGGCATCACCCTGATGGGCGGTGTGCCAAATCGGACTACGTCTTCTCGTTGGATGAGCAGTCCGCGCAATCGATTGCCGATCCGCGTCTGCGCACAGTGCAAGTTCGCGTGGGGCATGGTGCAGTCATCAGTGAGCCGACTCGCCTGATCGATGTTGTCCGACCGCTGCTCGCGCCCTAGACCGAAATCCCCTATGGTCGGCCGCCGTGCCGATTCCGAGTCCCTTTCACGAACGAATCGCGCCCTTGGTCACCAGCTTCCAGTGGAAGCAGTGGGCGGGGTACTACGCTGTGCGTTCGTTCGATACGAGTCACGATCGCGAGTACGTCGCGTTCCGCCATTCGGCGGGGCTGCTCGACGTCACCGCGCTCTACAAATACGAAGTCCGCGGTCCCGATGCTGCGCGTTACCTGAGTCGCGTGATGGTCAAAGACATCACCAAGCTCAAAGTCGGTCGGGTCACTTACCTATGTTGGTGCGACGACGAAGGGTATGTGCTGGACGACGGCACCGTGACGCGACTCGATGAGGATCACTTTCGTGTGACCGCCGCGGAGCCCAGCTACACGTGGCTCTCGCATCTCGGGCGTGGTTACGACGTCACGATCGAAGATGTGTCCAAGACGATGGGCGCGTTGGCGCTGCAGGGACCGACGTCGCGCGACATCCTCAACGCGGCCACCGGCGGCGCCGTGGACAAGCTGCGCTTCTTTCGGTTTACGAACACGAAGATCGGAGGCGCTGACGTCACGATCACACGAACCGGCTACACCGGTGATCTGGGCTACGAGGTTTGGATGCAAGCCTCCGACGCGCTGACTGTGTGGGACGCGTTGATCGCGGAAGGTCGGCCCTACCGCATTTTGCCCGCGGGGCTCGACGCGTTGGACGTCACCCGTATCGAGGCCGGATTCATCATGAACGGCGTCGACTACTTCTCGTCGAACCACTGTTTGATCGATGCGCGCAAGTCCACGCCTGATGAGCTGGGTTTGGACTGGTGCGTCGACCTCGATCGCGACCCCTTCATCGGCCAAGAGGCGATTCGTACGGAACGTGCCCGTGGACGAAAGTGGGCCATCGCAGGTTTGGTGTACGACTGGGTTCAGTTCGAGGCGCTCTTTGCCGAGCACGGTCTGCCTCCGCAGACACCTCCCGGCGCGTGGCGCACCTCCACTCCGGTCTACTTCGACGGTCGACAGATCGGTCAGGTCACCAGCGGCGCGTGGTCACCCACGCTCAAGAAGTTGCTGGGTATTGCGACGCTGGAAGCGCCCTACGCGCAAATCGGAAATGACGTCGATGTTGAGGTCACCGCGGAGTACGCGCGCAAACAAGTTCGAGCGACCGTGACGCAGACCCCGTTCTTCAACCCGAAGAGGAAGCGCGCATGACCAAGCCGAAGCACTCCTCCTACGACGACATCATCATCGGTGGTGGACACAACGGGCTCGTCTGCGCGGCCTACCTCGCCAAGGCGGGGCGGCGTGTGCTGGTTCTCGAGCGACGTCACGTATTGGGCGGTGCAGCAGTCAGCGAAGAGCTGCATCCCGGATTTACCTTCTCGGTGTGCAGCTACGTCGTGAGCTTGTTCCGACCGCACATCATCCGCGAACTCGAACTTGCCAAGCACGGGATGCAGATCATCCCGCTCGACTGCGCGTTCACGCCCTTGCCGGATGGTCGCTCGCTGGCACGTTGGGGAGATTCCGCGCGCACACGCGAAGAGATCTCGAAGTTCTCCAAGCACGACGCCGACATCTACCCGGAGTTCGGCTTGGCCGTGTCGCGTCTGTGCCGCGTCGCCAAAGAGATCATCGACAACGACGCGCCCGATCCGGCGTCGCTCAATCCGGGTGAGTTGCTGAAGCTGCGCCGCTTTGCCAACGCCTTGGGCGATCTCAGTCCCGAGATGCGCTACCTGAACCTCAAGCTGCTCACGATGAGCGCAGTCGACTTCCTCGACCAGTGGTTCGAGAGCGATGTGCTCAAAGCACCGATGTCGGTGAGCGGGATCATCGGAACGTTTCTGGGCGTGCGTTCGCCGGGGACCGCGTACGTGTTGTTGCATCACTACATGGGCGAGATCGATGGTGCGTTTCGCGCCTGGGGGTTCTCCAAGGGTGGAACTGGCGCGCTGAGTGTCGCGATCGGGAACGCTGCTCGTGCCTACGGCGCCGAGATTCTGACTGAAGCACCCGTGCAGAAGGTGCTGGTGTCTGGCGGCAAAGCGACAGGTGTTGTGCTTGCCAACGGCGACGAGATCCGAGCTCGCAACGTGGTGTCGAGTCTGGATCCCAACCGCACGTTTACGAAGATGGTGGGGAGCGACCATCTCGACGGCGACTTCCTCTCGCAGATCGGTCGGTACAAACTGCGCGGGAGTTCCGGCAAGGTGAACCTGGCGCTCGATAAGTTGCCCGAGTTCACGTGCCGACCTGGCGATGGTCCGCACCTCATGGGTGACATCGCGATTGCGCCCAGCATCGACTACCTCGAACGCGCCTACGACGAAGCCAAGTACGGACAGTTTTCCAAGCGCCCGTATCTAAACGTCGTGATTCCCTCCTTGCTCGATCCCTCGGTCGCACCTCCGGGCAAGCACGTGATGTCGATCTTTGTGCAGTACGCGCCGTACAAAATCGAGGGGGGGCCTGAGACGTGGCCCGACAAGCGCGATGCGTTTGGCGATGCTGTGATCGACACGCTCTCCGAGTACTGCCCGACGCTCAAGGAGAGCATTCTGTACAAACAGGTGCTTACGCCCTGGGACCTCGAACAAGAGTTCGGTCTGACCGAAGGCAACATCTTCCACGGCGAGCTCAGTCTCGAACAGCTGCTCTTTCTGCGGCCCACACCGGGTTGGTCCAAGTATCGGACCCCAATCAAGAACATGTGGATGTGTGGTTCAGGCACGCATCCAGGTGGCGGAATCATGGGTGCGCCCGGTGAACGCGCGGCCAAGTCGATCCTTGGGGGTAGCCGATGAGTCCGAAGAAGGATGGCTACGACGCGGTTGTGATCGGCGCCGAGGTGGATGGTCTCGCCACAGCGGCGCTCCTTGCCAAACGTGGACGCTCGGTGCTGCTGATCGACGAGCGCGACTACGTGGGAGGTCTCGCGGCCTCGATCGAATTTCACAAAGGCTATCGATCGGCCGGCGTGCTCCACGACGCGTCGTGCGTTCGGCCCGGATTGATTCGTGAGTTGGCGTTGGAGCGGCACGGTCTGAAGCTGCGCTCGAAACCAGCCAAGGTGTTGCTGAGCGACGGTGAGCGCACCGCGACTCTGGAAGACGCAGAGCCCAAGGCACTGGCAGCGACCAACGAGTTTCTCAAGCGCATCGAACCGGTTCTGGCTGGGTTCTGCGACGAGTCTCCCGTCGACCTGATCGCGATCGAGCAAGCACCGCTCTTCGACTTACTCAAACGCGGACTTCGACTTCGGCGTTTGGGTCGCAACGACATGCTTGAGTTGATGCGCATCGCACCTATGTGCAGCGCCGACTGGCTCAACGAACGTTTCGATGACGAACTACTGAAGGCCGGACTCGCGCTGCCCTCGTTGATCGGTGAGTACGCCGGACCGTGGAGTCCGGGAACCAACGCGATCCTGCTCCTGCGTGAAGCGATGCGCGGACCGGGTGTGGTCAACGGCTCGCCGGGATTGGTCGACGCGTTGGAAGCGTGTTGCAAGAAGCACGGTGTCGAAATCGTCATGGGCACCAAGGTTGACGAGATCGTCGTGGGATCGGGTGCGGTGGATGCGATTCGGATCGGCGAGCGCGCCATTCGTTGCGGTCAGGTCGCGTCTGCGCTCGACCCGCGTGAAACGTTCTTCGAGCTACTCGATCCCATGCATCTCAGCGCTGGCCTGGAGCAGCATCTTCGAAACTGGCGGGCACGTCCGACCACGGCGCAGTTGTTGATCGCGCTTGATCGCACGCCGGAATGGGACAGCGCGGATTTCGTGCGAATCGCAGGGAATCTGGATGAGATTGAAAAGGCGTTCGATCCGGTGAAGTACCGCGAGCTCCCACAGCGGCCTGTGCTCGACGTTGCCGTACCGACGCAGGGCGATCCCTCTCTCGCGCCGGAAGGTCATTCGGTGCTGAGTGCACTGGTGAGTTTCGTTCCTGCAACACCCGATGGTGGATGGACGCCGGAGATGCGTGAGCAGTTGATCGAGAGCGCTCTCGATCGGTTGAGCGAACTCGATGCGGAGCTGCGTTCGTCGGTCGTCAAGACGCAACTGCGCACACCGGACGAACTCGGCAACCTCAACCATGGTGAGCACGGACTCGATCAAATTCTGGTGCGACCCATCCCGGAGTGCAGCACGCACAACACACCCATTCGCGACCTGTTCTTGTGTGGAATGGGAACGCATCCAGGCGGTGGCGTGCACGGCGGTTGTGGCTTGCACGCAGCGCGACGCATGCTCGCTTAGCCCACATGTAGGACACACACTCCGACGCGCCGCGTCATGCAGTTTTCAGATCCAACACGTGCAAAAAGGTTGCGCACATGTGCGGATCAGCTACGCCTCGTTCGTGGGAATGGGGATCCCTCTTCCGGATAAGAAAGACGTTGCACGGGGGCTGCTGCTGCGAGGCAGCGTGTACGTTCATCTCGATCCGCGCGTGTGTGGTGTCGAGATTCCCTCGTACCTGTCGAACCAACCGCAGGTCGTTTTGCGCATCGCACTCGACATGGCGGTTCCGATCCCGGATCTGCGTGTCGACTCAGAAGGCATCTCCGGAACGCTCTCGTTCAGTCGAAAGCCGTTCAAGGTGATCGTGCCCTGGGATGCGATCTTCGCACTCAAGGACGAACAGGGCCGGCGCATGGTTTGGCCCGACTCGTTGCCGCCGGAGATCCAAGCCGAAGTCGAGCGCGAGATGGGAATCCGCGAGCCGGCTGCGGGGCTTCGCGTTGTCGAAGGCGGAGCCGAGGCGGTGAGCGTCGATCCGGTCCCTCGACCGCGAGCACGCCGGCGTGAGCTTCCGCCCTACCTGCGCGTTGTTAAGTAAACCCACCCACGTTCTTGAGCCTGGGTATACTCGCCCGTCATGAACGGCGAAGGTGACGAGCGGCGTGCATTCGTGGTGACGCGCCAAGGTGATCGGACGTGGGTCACCGATCTTCGAGCCGACGGAAAGCCGCAGATCATCGGCTCCAGTGCTGACGCGATCGTGCAGTTGGACGACAGCGTGGAGGACGAGCAGCTGTCGCTGACCTGGGACGGGACCACGCTGACGCTGACGGCCCAACACGACGGGACGTTCTTGGCGGGCAAGCGCTTCGTCGGCAGCCAAGAGCTCAAGCCTGGAGACGAACTTGCGTGTGGCAACGCGCAGCTGGTTGTGGGCATCTCGCTGCCCCTGGGCGGCTCCGGAGGTCGTCGCGCACTTACCCACCACGAGTTTCGTGAGCGGCTCTACGAAGAGATCGCCAGAGCCAACCGAGGTGGGCGCCCGACTGCGCTGATCATGGTCGCGGCAAAGGCAGGCGAGGGTGGACGTTTAGCGGCTGCTGCGCTCGAAGAGTTTCGCGCGGGCGACGTCGTGGCGACCTACGCCACCGATGAACCCGAAATGCTTTTGCCGGACACCGATCTCGCAACAGCGCGCATGGTGCTCACGCGCATGCTCAAGAACGCGGGGCTTGAAGCGACGGTTGGCTTGGCGGTGTCTCCGGAGCACGGCGACTCCCCGGAGCGCCTCTTGAGCGCCGCTCGCCGCGCGTTGGACGCTGCGATCCGCGAAGGGGGCATTCACGAACCTCCTCCGCGCTCGCCAGATCGTGCAGTGCCGCTGACTGCCCAGGACACGAGTACGCGTGATGCCGTCGCTCAACTCGAGGATGCAGCCGCGGACTCGGAGCCCTTGTTGCTTCAGGGCGAGAAGTCGTCAGGGAAGTCGGTGTTTGCGCGCGTCGTTCATGAACGAAGTGCGCGCGCGGCGAAGCCCTTCGTGATTTTGCGTTGTGCAGCCCTGGAGAAGGCGCCCGGCGACAAAGAACTCTCACGCGCGATTGGCGGAACGCTGGTGCTCGACGAGATCGGCGACTTGGAGTCGTCGCATCAGCGTGCGCTTTTGGAGTGGATTTCCGCCGAACACGATGTGCGGCTGATCGCGACCACGCATCGTGCTCTCGCGGGGTTGGTCGAACGCGGCGCCTTCGAAAAAGGACTTCACGAGTTCTTCGTCGGACGCGTGGTCGAGATTCCGGCGCTGCGCAATCGACCCGAAGACATCATTCCGCTTGCCGAGAGTTTCGCGAAGTCCGCGGGTGACGTTCGTTTGAGTCCTGGTGCGTTGGCCCGACTGCGCAGTTATCCGTGGCCTGGCAATGTGCTGGAGTTGCGCAACGCCATGGAGCGTGCCGTTCGTCTGGCGCGCGACGGAGAGATTTTGGCTGAGCATCTGCCGAGCGAACCGATGCCCTTGGCCAACACCAGTGGCGAGGGTCGTTTGCGCGAACACGTCGATAGCGTCGAGCGCGATGCCATCATCAAGGCGTTGGCCGATTGCAACCGCAACCAAACCCACGCGGCGAAGCGTCTTGGAATCAGCCGTCGTGCTCTGATCTACAAGATGGAGAAGTACGGCTTGAAGCGTCCCCCCAAGGGAAGCCGCCGTTAGGTAGCAGCACATGTGGAGCGAGCTGCGAACGAAGGTTGTGTGGGTCTTCGTCGCTCTTGTGTTCGCGTGTGGAGGCGACCGCCGACCTGCTGATCGAGATGGTGGTGTCGACATCGACGCCGCGACCGACGCGTTCATGCCCCCGGACGCGCGCGTCGACACGGGACCACGCGTCGACGCAGGGCGGGACGCGTCACTCGGCGACTCGGGGCGTGATTCGACGATCCCCGACTCTGGATCGGACGTGGCTGCACCCGACGGTGGAGCCCTGGATCCGGCGCTGTCCCCCGCAGGTCCGGATGGGGATCCGTGCAGTACTCCAGGAAGTCTAGGCGAGTGTCCGAGTGTCGAGGTGTGCCGGTTCTTTGACGCGACAACGAGTCGATGTGAGAGCTGCGGCCCTTGCGGAAACCTTAACGACCCGTGCTCGTCGAGTGCCGAGTGCGACATCGTGCACGTCTGTTACGCCGGTCGCTGCACCAATTTTTGCCCGCTTGGGACGTTTGCTTGTGGACCCGTCGAGGCCTGTCTCGATGTTGGCCATCCGACGCAGGGGGTCTGCGACCCAAGCACTCTGTAGTCTCCAACCCTCACGCCCCACACATAAGATCGAAACGACCTTGGCACCGTGGTAGGCTGCGCCATGGCGATTGCGCCCCGCACTGCGGATGAGCTTCTCAAAGACGTCACCAAGCTCAACGAGCTTCCAGCGTCCGACCTCAAGGCTTTGGCGGACGCATCGGAAGTCCGAAAGGCGCCCAAGGGTGCGCCCTTGTTTAGCGAGGGCCAAGATGCCGAGGGCCTCTGGGTGGTTCGCACCGGCGAGGTGAAGCTGACCAAGAGCGGCCGGGATGGGCGTGAGCAGATCATCTATCTGGCTCGACCCGGCAAAGCGATCACCGAAGGCATCCGCTTTGATGGTGGCACCTATCCCGCCAGCGCGATCGCGATGCGTGCCGCAAGCGCGATTCTCATTCCCAACGAGTTTCTGAGTTCATTCGGTGAGCGTCGCCCCGGGGTGATTCGAACCATGATCGACCTTCGTGCCAAGCGAAGCGATCGAACCCTGCAGTTGGTCAGCGACCTTTCGTTGCGAACCGTGCCGGCGCGTCTCGCCAGTTTCCTGTGCACGTTGGTCGCCATGCGCGAAGCCAAAGGCCAGGATGCGAAGAACCTGGTGCGTGACCTGACCACGGAAACTGTGGCTGGACGTCTGGGAACCGTGCGCGAAGAGATCTCGCGTGGTCTTGCGTACTTGGAGCGGCAGGGCGCATTGAGCGTGAGCCCGGATCTGATCGAAGTGAAGGACCTCGCCCGACTCGAGCAAATCGCCTACGGCCCGAAGAAGAGTTCTTCCAGCTAGCGCATACCTGACGGGGTTGCCGAACTCGCAGCGGATGGCCACTGTGGGGCGCCATGTCTTCCGTCCCCATCTCTGAACTGGATGCGCCGCAAGCGATGCGACGCGTGGCCGAGTTACGTGCGGCCTCGCAGACCAGCGTGGAGGAAGCACAGCGTATTGCTGCGACGTTTCCGCTGACCCACGTCGACCTTGATGTGGGTGCAGGGCTGGCCTCGCTCGCCGTGCACTTGGCCGAGTTTGCGCCGGCGTTGCCCCAGGATACGGATGCGGTGCTTCGTCCGCGTTGGGATGCGGCAGCGTGTGCGGCTGAATCTGCGATCGTGGAGGGATGGGCGGACGCGCGCCTGATGTGCGCACTGCAGCATCTCGAGCCGACCGATGTCGCTGAGCCCGCGCCGATCATTGCCCGCCTTGCTCGTGTGGAGTCCAGTGACGCCCTGGCGGCACTGCGCTGGGGGGAAGACGTCGTTGTTCGAGGTGGGCTCAGTGCGAGTGTGGTCCTGGCGTTACTCGAACCGCTGAGCCTGCATACCGATGCGGATGTTCGCGCACGCTTCGTCGATGCGCTGGGTGAATCGTGGCTCGTGCTGACGGACCGAGTGCGGCTTTACCGTCGCGCGCTCTCAGATTCGGACAGCGACGTGGCTTGCCGAGCGCTGCCCCATGTGCAGATCGAAGCACAACGGGTGCGTGAACTCGTTCCCAGGCTGGGCGCGGATGCGCACGTGGCGCTTGTTCGCCTGGGCAACGCGCTTGATCTGGACGCAGCGCTTTCCGTTCGCGAAGCGGTCCTCGCGCACCATCGGGCGGGGAATTTTCCGAAGCCCGAACACGTGTCTGCACTGCTCCAGACCTTCGTTCACAACGAGGCCTGGACGGCGGAAGAGTTTTCCCGTGTGACGTTTACCTGCCGCACGCAGCTGCTGGATGCGCTTTCCGCGGTCGACGCCAACGATGCACGTTGGTCGCGACTTGCGCTCTTGCTTGCGTATGTCGAGGGCCGGAACTCGCAAGAGCAGAGCGCTGACCAAGTGTTGTCGGACAAGCTTCGTGCGTGCACCAACGTGGATGTTGCCGACCATCTGATCCGTGCCGCCACCGATCACCCCGAGTTTTCCGACGAAGCGGCGTTGCTTCAGCATGTCGAAGCCCTCCCGGTGCCATGTTTCGCAGCACTACGTCGCCACGGAACTGAACGCTCGCTTCCCCAGGTCCTCGAATGCCTGCGTAACCCGGTCGCGTTTGGTGTGGCGCGGCGCGATGCGTTGGACTGGTGCTGGATGATCGCATCCGATCGCTTGGCCCTGATCGCGGAGTATGGGCCAGAGTCGTGGACCGACGAGCAACTCGCCCAAGCTGCTTCACCTCATCCAGCGGTTGCGGAACGGGCACGCGAGATGCCCCTGCTGGCCGGAGGTGAACCTCGGTACGCGCTGAGTGTTCTTGTCGGAGTGTTTCAAGATCCGGCGGAGTTGTCCGAACCCTTTCGGCGAGCGGTGCGTGCAGAGCTTGTTGTAAGTGGACCCCGCCGTCCGCGCGATCCCGCAGTTCCCACCGCGGCAGAACAGGCGGTGCTGGCTGCCGAGCGTCGCCTGATTACGCACAAGCGCCGTGTGACCGAGTATCGAGACACCGGACCGGGTCGGCTCATCCGCAAGCTCACCATCGAGTGGCTCCACGATGCGGGCGAGCGTGACGATTCTCGCGACGTGGTGCTCGCGCTTGGAGTCCTTGCGCGCCACCCGATCGGTGCGAGCCAACTGCGCTACGTGCACCCGTTTTGGCGAGCGAAGGATCCCAACGTGCAGCGCGCGGCAGCCGAAGCACTCTTGGCGTGTCGACACTCCAGCGGGCTTGCCCTCTCGCTGTCCAACCTCGCCAGCACCGATGACATTCGCACGCAACGACAAGGACTGCGGGCGATGGAACACTTTGGCTCTCGCTGGGCGGAGCCAGAAGCGATTCGCGCATTGGACTCGCCCAACATGAACATCAAGAAGGCAGCGGCCAGCGCACTTCGTGTCGTCGGATCGGCGCGCTGTGTTCCGGCGCTCATCCGTTGGTTAGGTGCGTACGACAATCCAGGACTGCGGACTGAACTTCTCATCGCACTCGATCACGTGGCTGGGAAGGCTGCGAACAGTTTGCTTCTCGAGGCGTACGCGCTTGGCGATCGCTCGCAGCGTCTGAACCTTCGTGAGGCGTTGCAGGCGCGGCTGACGCCGACCCAGCTCGCGGCCTTTGCCCATCGTGACGAGACGCTCGTCGATGCGTGTCGGGCCGGAACGCTTTCTCTGGCGTCCGGTTCATGGACGGATGTCGCGCTCGCGCTCCGGCGGAAGCAGGTCGGGATGGCACCCTCGGAAACCGCGATCGATGAACTCGAACGTTTGGGGTTCTCGAAGCCGCGTGCCCGTGCCGCGTTGGACGAAGCATCGCCTCGACTCCTCGGCGCGATTCGATCGCGTTTGGTCGAGTGGGCTCAATTCGCTGTCGAAAGCGAGTCGCCGGTCGCAGCGCGCTGGGTGCTTCGCGCGTCGAAGGACATCGCTCCGCAACACGCATTGGTACTCGCATCGCATGCTGAGACCGTGGAGGACGTTCAGCGTGCCATCTCCGCACTGCACCACGTGGGCGCACAAGGCGAAGATTGGAGGCTGCGCGCGATCGCGCAGCTACGCGCCCTGAACATGCCGGCGCATCAACGCTGGCTTGCGCTTCGCAAGCTTGGTGCTGTGTTGACCCTGAGTGAGCTGGAAGACGCGCTCGCCACAGCCAACGCACACGGTGCGTACCGCGAACTGCTCGCCGATGTGTTGCCGAAAACCTGGCGTCAGGTGTCGTGGCTGCCGGAGACCGAGCGACATGAGCGCGTTGTCGCGGGTTGGCGTTGGGAGACCGAGTCCGCGGAGCGGAAGCACTTCCGTCGGATTCTGGTGCGACTTCGTCCCTCGCTCACACTCTCCGACGTGCTCAGTGGCACGGTCCCCATGCCGCGAGACTCGGCGACGCTCACCAGGCTTGCGCTTGAGTTGACCGAGTGGCCCGACGACGAAGCGGAGCAGCGACGCGCACACGCACTCGTGGGGAGCCTGCCGCTGCATCGTTTGCGTCGCTTTCTGTCGCGATGGTTGGCTGACGCGTTGGAGGGCTCCACGCTCGCTTTGAGTCTCTTGCGCTCGGTTCCCCGTGAAGAACTCTTGGCGCATCCCGAGTTTCGCCACGAGGCGCCTGGTATCGCGTCACAAAGTGCAGCAAAGGATTGGCGACTCGCGCGTCTGATGTGGATGCACCGGATCGGACCGATCGACGAGGTGAAAGTCACGCACGTGGTCGAGGATGAACCCGTCGATCCCTTGGATGCGGTCGAGGGTGCAGACGCGCTTCTCACGTATGCGCAGAAGGCTCGTGGCCGTGAGGCGTCGCGTGCAGTGGGCCGACTTGGAAAGCTGGGTGCCACTGATCATCTCTTGCAGGCGCTGGAGCACAAAGACTCGAATCCGCGAACCGTCGCGATGCGCTGGCTTCGAAAACTCCTTCAGCGAGAAGCGTACATGCAGCTCGCGTTGCGTGTGCTGGCGACCGAGCGAGACTCTCATTTGCGACGAAGCTTGGTGCGAAGCATTGCACGCAAGTCGTTTCCCGCTGCGTTTCCGAAACTGGTGGAGCTGGTATTGGACAACGATACCCGTGTTGCGCGCGAAGCGTTGCAGGCGGTCTACCGACTTGGCGACGTGTTGCAACCTACGATTGAACACGCACTTGCACATGAGCGACCCGATCGCGCCCGTCGGCTGAGGGAGCTCGTGTTGTGAAGTTCTCGCTTCCGGTCCAACGTTGGAGTGAGCAACGTGAGATTTGGCCTTCTTCGGGCCGGCACATTCTCGCGTATTTCGACGATGAGACCATCGTGGTCTACCAGGCGTACAAACCGAGCATTGGTCGCTTTGCATTGGAGCACCAACGCTTTGGCGGTGACTTTTCCATGTCACGCATGACGTGGATCAAGCCGAACTTTCTGTGGATGATGTACCGCTGCGATTGGGCGCGAAGCGCGGATCAAGAAGTGGTTCTTGCCCTGCATCTTCGTCGTTCCGCGTTTGAACGTTACCTGTCGAGCGCCGTGCACTCGTCGTTTGTGCGCGAGGTGTACAGCGACGAAGCGGCGTGGAAGCAAGCCGTGAAGCGGTCGTCGGTGCGCTTGCAGTGGGATCCAGATCACGGCCCGCGTGGAAACAAGCTGGAAAGGCGAGCGATCCAGATCGGCCTGCGCGGTCCGGAGGTGCAGCGCTACGTGAACGACGACATCGTGCGAATCGAAGACGCAACTCCGTTTGTGCATGTGCAGCGTGAAAAGCCGAAGGCGGAGCTGATGACACCTTGGGAGAGGGTCTATCCAGTCGCGGACGCGGGAGTGCGCGCGCGTCTGGGGCTGTCTGTCGTCTGAGCTGTTTGGGTACGGTCACTATTGTTTGGTGGGAGACGCGAGGCTCAGAGACCGGAGAGATATCTTTTTCTCTGCGGCCACGGCTAGCTCAAGCTGTTTGCGCGATGAACGCAACTAGGAGCTGAGAGCACGGAACAGAGGATTTAGAACATGGATCGCACGAAGACCGGTAGTCGCGCTCCGGCGGTCCGTGTTGTTTGTTCTCTGATCCAGTGTTCACAGTTCCTAGTTGCGTTCAACTCGTCCGCGAAGCTGCTTGTCCACGACGCGGAGCGCCTTCATTTCCATTCCCGTTCCCATTCCCTTTCCCGCCCAGCCGCTGGGAGACCGCAAGCGTGCAGAGGTCGCACGTACTGCTTGGTGGGAATGGGAAAAGGGAATGGAAATGGGGTCCGCGAAACTGTTGCGAAGCGAGTCGGAACTTCCACAGCGCGATGAACACATACGGATGTGTGTCGACTCGGACTCGGACTCTGTCTGTTAGTCGCCTGCGCTGGTGTGGTGCAGAGACCGACGCCCCGAACCGACCCGCAGACATCTCCGCGTCTCGGCACGCGCACGCTGTGGTGTGAGTTCAAGAGAACGAGCGAGCTCCAGCTCTGGGCGTCGGGGAAGTTCCCCTACGCTCGCGCTCACGAAGACGGAATCTCAACGCTCACATCGGTTGACGCCAACCTCTGGTTGGCAACGCGTGTTGCCAAAGGCGGCTGGGAGTTTGTTGGCGGTGTCGACCCTCAGCGACACCCCGTGATCTTCATGCGGCGAGACACGCGCATCAATCCGATTGCTGAGATCCGGATGGGGGTGTCGGCGCTGGTCGGTGTTCGAGACGACAGCCTCGTGGTGACCGTTCCGCCGCAGCGACTTCACGACGCCGGACTTACGTTCACATCGGGAGGCGAGGCGAAGGTTGAATGTTCAGGCCTTGCGACAACCCAGTGGATCCGGTCGGAACCGGGATTCGTCCCCAACGCAGCTACCGTTCCCGGTCCCGTGTTGATGTTCTCGGAGCCCGGTGGCCCCGCCGACGCCGTGCTACGTGGCGTTGAAGTCTCCCTTCTGAGTGCGTCCGGTGCGTTTGTCGAGGTGTCGTCGCGCACATACGGCTTCCAACTGCATGGTTGGGTGCGACAAAGTGATGTGACGGCACCGCGAGAATGGTCGCCGGAGGAGTGGCCGGAACTCGGTTTCATCACGATGCGCCCGTGTCATGCCAACACGACACTGCCGGTGAGCGCCGTCACCGCAAGTTCGCGCGCCGTCGTTGGGGCGGTGCGCGCCGGCGGTCTGTTCAAAGTACTTGAAGACCTCGACACCGAGTTTGTGGTCGAGCCGGTGAATATCGACATTCGACCTGACCCAGCAGTGCAGTTCAGAGTTCCCGTGGCGGATCTAGAGTGTCTCTAACGCATCACGACTCGCGCCAGGCCCAGCTCGTTGCGACCACCGCGCATAAACCACCGATCCCGATCAGATCGTGGGTCCACGTCGTCGCTAGTCCCGTTGCCACGCTCGCGATCGCCAGCGGCACCGTTCCCCACCAAAAACGCGGATCGAGCGTGATCGCCAACGTGCCAAACGCGAACGTGTAGAACATCGGCGTCAACGCGACGGCGTGCAGCACCGGTACGCCCAACAACATGTTCGCGACCCAGAACAACTCCACGGCAAGAGCGGTGAAGATCAAACCGCCATACAGCTTCCGGTTTGCGCGATTCTGAAAGAGCACCTTGCGTCGCAAATAACCGTAGGGAAACAACACCGCGACGAGTGCGAGTCCTTCCACAAGAAGCTCGGTGTAGCCTAGATTCAGAATTCCGGAGCGCGTCGTCACGCCGAGTCCGATACAGATCACGGCCCAGACGAAACCCAAACCCATAAACACGCGACGCCGATCTTGCCGACCCAAGGTCACATCGAGCTCTCGTTGCATCGCTTCCAAACGTGCCACCCGCTTCGCTTGCGCATCAGCGGCCGAGATCAATGCTCGCAGTCGCTCTTCCAACGAAGGGTCAGGCTCCGTAAGTCGCGCGAGCGCCTCCCGCGCGGCGGAGATGTCTTCACGGGATTCCGCGTAAGCGAAGCGCTGGCGCCACAGTTCGTCTTGCAACGGTGTCAGTCGCGGATGTTGCGCCCAAGCGCGACGCGCTTGCTCCAGCGCGACTTCGCACTCGGCGAAGCGAGGCTCGATATCGATTGCCTCATGCTCCGCGCCAAGGGCATCGCGCAACTCACCCAACACGGTTTCGGCACGTGCGATGGTTCGGTCAGCGCGGCGATGTTGGAGAAACCCTTCGATGGCGCGCCGCAACGCGTCGACGCTTTCAAAGCGATCCTGTGGTCGAGGTTCGGTGGCTCGATGAATGATCCGCACCAACTCCTTGGGTACGTCGGTCTCGTACTGCTGCGGTTCGGAGATGAATGCGCGCGAGAGCTGCAGCATGAGCGTCTCGCCCGTGTGCAGTGGTCCGCCGGTCACGACGTGATGAAGCACGGCACCGAGCAGGTACACGTCGGTCAGCGGCCCGATCGCTTCCGCGTCGCCAGCGACAAGTTCGGGCGACATGTAACCGGGTGTCCCCGCAATCCCACTCAGCTCTTTCGCCGGCGTCAGCCAGCTCGGCGCGTCGTCGCCATAGGATGCAGCGAGACCCCAATCGAGCACGTACACCTCACCAAAGCCGCCGATCATGATGTTCTCGGGCTTTAGATCGAGATGCAGAATGCCACGCGTATGCGCGTAGTGAACGGCATGACAAACCTGCACGAACGTATCCAGATCGCGCGCGAGGTCCCGCGCGTCGAGCACTTCATCCCAACCGATTCCCTCGACGCGCTTCATCATCAGCGCGGGTCCCTCGGTGGCGCGAGCGAGCGCATGCACGGGAATCACGTTGGGGTGCTCCAGCGATCCCCCGACCCACGCTTCTTTCAGCAGAGCCGCGATCGCACCGCGGTCGGCTGCATTGAGTGCGGTTTTGACAGCAACGGGTCTTCGAAGCGTGGCCTGGTTGGCGGAACGCACCATCCCCATTCCACCGCGGCCGAGCAGTTCGTGGAGTTCAAAGGGCTCCGGAGAAAGCGAGAGTGCTTCTCCCTCAGCGCTATCCGTTGCAAACAGAGTTTGGCTTTCCGCCAGTCCTCGGCGGTCCGAGGCCAAAATGGTTCCGTCGTCTTCGGCGCGCAGCTGCGATGGCGAGAGCCCACGGCTTTGCCACAACGTGGTGAGTGCTTCGGTGACGTCGCTCATTGGCGAGCTCCGCGCCACACCAACCCGATGTTGGCGGCACTAAAGGCACCGCCCACGCCGATGATCTCGTACACCCACCCCGGAAAGAGCGCGACCAAGATCAACGTGGGAACCTGAATCAACAGACTCGCGACAAAGCGCCAGTCCAACAACACGGTCAGCGCACCAAACGCCAACAGGTAGAGCATTGGTGTGAGCGCGAGCGACTCCGCGAAAGGCAGTCCGAGCTGCCACGAGGAGAGCCAATGCAGCTGAGTCATCGCAAACGTGAGAATGCAGATCCCAAAGAGGCTTGAGTTCGCCCGGTTTCGAAACAGTTCCGCACGTCGCAACCATGCGTAGGGCGCAAACACGGTGAGCATCACGGCTCCCGTCACGCCCATATCCAGATAGCCAAAGTGGTGAACGTCGGCGCGTTCGGCCCAACCCATCGCGACGTTGACGGCAAAGAACAAGAGCCCCAGCCCGATGCCGAGACGACGACGAAAATCGCGTCCTTCGTCGAGGTCGTGATCTTTGGCCAAGCTCTCCAACGCTGCGACGTGGGCGGCGCGTTCCTTCTCGCGCGCCAAGAGCACATCCAGCCGACCACGCAGGGATGGACTCTCGACCCCAAGTTCACGCAGGTAGCTTTCGGCAAGCGTGGGTCGTTCGACGCGAAGGGCCCATTCGACCATGGGTTCGTAGAGTCGACGTTGCAGGTCCGCGAGCGCCGGATGATCGGGGCGCGCCTCTCGAGCAGCGCGAAGCGCGAAACGAGCACCGCCAAACTCGCGTTGAACATCGCTTTCGGTCGCATCATCCGTCAGCGAGGCTTCGAGCTCGGCGATTTCTTGTTCGGCATCACGAACCAACTCGTCGGCCTCGCGGTTCGCAGCAAACGCCTCGACCGCTTCTCGAAGTTCGCGCACGCTCGCAAACCGGTGCTCCGGATCGACGTGCATCCCGCGATGCAAGATGGCGAGGAGTTCGTCGTTGACGTCCAGCTCTACCGGCTCGGATTTGTAGGCGCAGAACAACCGCGCCATCACGCTCTCGCCTTGATGTGGGGGATGCCCGGCGACGATCTCGTGCAGAACGGCAGCCAGCAGGTACACATCGGTTCGTACGCTCATTCGGTCGCCTGCGCCGACAGCGAGTTCCGGAGCCATGTAGTCTGGGGTCCCGGCGATCGAACGGATCTCACTCGCGGGCGCGAGCCACGTGGGTGCGCCGTCGACGCCTGCGGCCAGTCCCCAGTCGACCACGTAGACCTCGCCGAACGCGCCGATCATGACGTTGGCGGGTTTGAGGTCGAGGTGCAGCACGCCGCGGCTGTGCGCGAAGTCGATGGCGTTACAGACTTGGAAGAACGTGCGCAGGTGCGCGCCAAGGGGGTCGGGTCCCTCAACGCCGTCGCTGAGAACCGAACTCCAGCTTCGCCCTTCAATGCGCTTCATCACCACGGCGACACCTTGATCGTGCGGTGCGAGCGTGTGGACGGGAACGATGTTGGGATGCTCGAGACTGCCGCCGACCCAGGCTTCCTTGAGGAGGCTTCGAAACGCTTGGGGGTCGGAGTCTTCGAAGAGGTGCTTCACGGCAACTTCGCGACGCACTGAGGGTTGATGCGCGGAGCGAACGACGCCCATCCCGCCGCGTCCGATCACTTCTTGCAGCGAGACTTCTTCTCCCACAATCAGCCGATGCGACGACGCGTCTTCTTCCGGCGCGGCGAGGGTACGTTCCGTTGCGGCGATCGTGCCGTCTTCGCGTGCGCGAATGTCGTCGGGCGAGAGTCCGCGCGACTTCCACGCCAGGGTCAACGCCTCGAGCCCGGACATCGTCGCTACTCTACACGCAAACTCAGGGCGAGATCGCGATCGTCCAGCCAACCTGCGGCGACGCGCTCAACGACTGGCCCTCCGGAACGACCAACACATAGGCTGTTTCCGGACTGCGCCACGGTTCGCATGCTTCGCACGGTTCGACGCGGACCACGTGTGTCAGCTCGGCGTCGTCGAAGCACCACACATGGACGGCTCGTGAAAGTGCGCGTCGGGAAAGTTCGAAGGACCGACTGCTCTGCGGCGTGGTTGCCGAGAGCACACGACCCTCTTCGCGAATCAGTTGTGCACCGAACAACACTCCGTGTCCGTCGCCAGGGTCGCCTTCGGCTTCCGGAAGCACGTAGTCGCTGGCATCTCCGCGAGGCATCTCTCGCATGGCAACGATGACGCCGAGTACCGCCGATTCGTCCGGCGCCCAGAGCTCGGCCGTGGTGACGAACTCAGACTGAACAGGAGGAGCCGGATCGACGGGCGCTGAACGGTTCGGTGTCGCGGAGCGGTTCGATTCCGGGGTGGACGAGCACGCCACCGAGAGTGCGAGAGCAACGACTCCTCCGAGTCTCATCCCTTCACTCCACCGGCGTTCAGTCCACCGACGAGATGGCGTTGCAGCCAGTAGAACAACGCCATCACCGGAACACTCACAATGATCGCGCCGGCTGCGAAGTGTCCCCACTCCGCGTTGTACTCCCCTACGTACCGTTGCAGCACTACGGGCAAGGTAAAGAGTTCTTCACGGTTGAGAAAGGTCGCCGCGAGAATGAACTCGTTCCACGCTGTCATGAACGCGAACAGGCAGGTCACCGCGAGGGCAGGACGCGCGGCGGGAAGAACCACGCGTACAAACGCACCAAAGCGTGTTGCGCCATCGACCATGGCCGCTTCTTCGAGGTCGCGAGGAATCGCATCGAACGCGCTTCGCATCTGAAAAATCGCGAAGGGCACGGCACTGGTCGCGTACACCAGAACGAGACCGGTGCGTGTGTCGATCAATCCCAGCGCATCGAGAATCAGGTAGAGCGGGATGGCCGCGGCAACACCCGGGAACATTTGTGTCGCCAGCAGCGCACCCATCGTGGCCTTCTGTCCGACGAATCGGAACCGACTCATTGCGTACGCAGCCGGCGTGGCGATCGCGATCGCCGCGACCGACGTGAAGATCGCGATGAGCAACGAGTTGAAGAGCTGTCGGACAAAGAGCCAGCGCCCCTCATCGTCCGTGCGCGTGACCACAGCTTCGACGTGCTCCATCGAGGGCGACTCAGGCAGCGGCAGAGCGGAGGCATCCACGCCCGCGCTGCTGCTGAACGCCAACGAAATCACCCACAGAATCGGATAGAGCGCGAAGATCGTCGCGATGATCAGGATCGTGTGTGCGCCGAGATTCTTCATGCGCTCGCCTCTGTCATGCGTCGGCCGAACAGGCGCGTGCTTGCCCAGAGCACACCAAAGATCAGGACCGCGTAGGCGGCTGCGTACCCGTACTGGCTCCCGCGCGTGAACGCCCAACGGTATGCTTCACTCACCAAGATTTCAGTGCTGCCGTCGGGTTCGCCCGCGCTGACCAGGAACACGACGTTGAACATGTTGAACGTCCACACAGCGCCCATCGCGACCGCGGGCGCCAAACTCGACGCGATCATCGGCCAGGTGACGTGGCGAAAACGTTGCCATGGAGTCGCACCGTCGACTGCGGCGGCTTCGTAGAGATCTTTCGGAATCGCGCTGAGCGCACCGAGTGTGACCACCATCATGAAGGGAAAGCCGAGCCACACGTTGGTCGAGATGTTGGCGGCGAACGCGGTGGACCATTGTCCGAACCACGACACGCGTTCGATCCCAAACGTCTCCAGGATTGCGTTGATGGCGCCGAACTGACGGTGGAACATTCCCTTCCACGCGAGCGCCGTGACGTAGTTGGGAACAGCCCAAGGCAGGATGAGCAACACACGGTACGCCCCGCGGAACCGCAGTCCTTCGCGATTCAGCAAAAGCGCGAGACCGACGCCGATCCCAACGTGCAGCGCCAGGTTCAGCACAGTCCACAACACCGTGATGACCAAGACTAGATAGAACGATCGGTGGCCGAAAAGCTCGCCACCGCGTGCACTCAAGATATCGGCGTAGTTGGCGAGACCGGCGAAGTGCAACTCTCGTCCGCTGCCTGCAAAGAGTGACGTAGCCGCGCCGACCGCCAAAGGTAGAATGACGAGTAGTGCGACGGCGATAAACGCATGCACCAAGTAGCGGTACGCCGGCATCGAATCGCGAATCGCCACGCGCATCTCGGGGTCGCGAAGCTTGCTGACCCAGCGCAGCACGATCGCCAAGAGCAAGAGTCCGAATGCGATGAGGTAGGGCGTGGGCGACGTTGGTGGTGGTTGAGGACGCGTGTCATCGGCAAAGGTCAGCGCGCCTGCGCGCAACGCGTCGGGGATGGGGTCGCCGCCGCGCAGCACTTTGCGGAGAGCTCGCATCGCGGGCTCGAACACTTGGCGCATTCGCGGGTGCGTCGGCATGACCACGCCATCTCGTGCAGCGTTGCGAAAGGTCACAAGAAACGCGTCGTCGCCAAGCTCGTCCCAGGCAGAGGTCAGCGTGACGACTTGTCGTCCCTGGCGTGCGCGAATCAGCGAAGCGTCCCGGTCGGCAAGAAACTCCGCGAGCGACTCGGCGTGAGGGTTCGCGTCGCGGCTGACAAACGCAGCTTCGACGGTGACGAATGGACGCATCGGTTCGCCGCCAACTTCGAGTGGCGGAAGCGGGACCACCGACCAACTCAACTCTTCGGAAAGGTCGGCGGCAAACCACGGGCCGCTGATCGCTGCAGTCGCGTACCCACTGCGAAACATTCGCGCGACGAGCTCTCCGTTGGCTTCTTCCGGGAGGATTCCTTCGTCGAGCCAGGTGCGCAGTTGTTCCACCGTGGCTTCGGCTTGTGGTCCGGTGAACGCGTAGGTTCCTTCGTCGAAGAGCGCACCGCCGTTCGCGTGCAACAGCGCTGCGACGTAGTACGCGTTCTCCGCTTCCATCGCGAGAGGCGTCACACCTTCACGACGAGTGCGCCACAGCTCTGACAACGTCGACGGTGGGCTTGTGAGTTCTCCGTTGAGATAGAGTGCTGCACACTTGAGCGAGAGCGGAACGCCCCAGCTTTCGCGGTCGTCGCCGAACTCGAGCGCAGTGAGTGCAGTCGGTTCTAAGGGCAGGGCGGTGCGCGTTGGCCGGATGAGACCCGCTTCGACGTAGGTTGTCAGACGCTCGTGCGCGTCGATGAACACGTCAGGACCTCGACCCGTGGGAATCGCCGACTGCAGTTTGGCCAAGTAAGCGCCGAACGCGACCGCGAGCAGTTCCACCGACTCGCCGGTGGATCGCTCATATTCCGCGACGGCTTCGCGAAGGGCTTCTTCTTCTGCGCCTGAGTACGCGTGCCAGAGCTGCAGCGGTTGAGCGCTGGCAAGGCTAGGGACGAGTAGAGCGAGAAGCGCTAGCGCCCGCATCGCGCGCCGGTCTTCACATCGAAGAGGTGAGAACGCAGGATTTTTAGCGGGATGGTGTCGCCACGCGCGACGCGTTCCTCTGTGCGCACCACGAAGGGCACGTCGCCGATGGTTCCGTGCGCGTACGACTCAAAGCCCATCGCTTCGACGACGTCGACGTGGAGCGCGATTTCGCCCTCAGGGTCCATGGCAACATCGTGCGGTCGAACCCCCAGCACGACGGGACCGTCGTCCGCATCGACGTGCGTTTCGATCGCGCCGACGAATCGCCCCTCACGAACTTCGCCCTCGAGAAAGTTCATGGCTGGAGTGCCCATGAAGCTCGCGACGAAGCGCGTTTGCGGCCGCTCGTAGAGATCGAGCGGAGCGCCCATTTGCTCGATCTGGCCGGCATTCAGCACCACCAGCACATCCGCAAGCGTCATCGCTTCCACTTGATCGTGCGTGACGTACACCATCGTTGCGCCGAGCTGCGCGTGCAGCTTCTTCACCTCGACGCGCACCTCGTTTCGCAACGCTGCATCCAGGTTCGACAGCGGTTCGTCAAACAAGAAGAGCGTGGGGCGTCGTGCGATCGCTCGACCCATCGCGACGCGTTGCCGCTGGCCTCCGGAGAGTTGACGCGGGTACCGATCCAGCAACGTCTCCAGGCCGAGCATGGTGCTGACTTCGTCGATTCGTGACTTGACCACTTCGGCGGGCGTCGAACGCAGCTCGAGTCCGAACGCGAGGTTCTTCCGGACGGTCAGGTGCGGGTAGAGCGCATAGCTTTGAAACACCATGGCCACGTCGCGGTCTTTGGGCTCGAGGCGCGTGACGTCGCGGTCGCCGATGTGGATGGTTCCAGAGTTCGGAGTCTCCAAGCCGGCGATGGTGCGCAGCAGCGTGCTCTTCCCACATCCCGAAGGTCCGACCAGAACAACGAGCGAGCCGTCGTCGGCCTGAAGATCGATCCCTTTGAGGATGTGGGTCTGTCCGTAGGACTTTCGGATGTCTTCGAGACGCAGCGAACCCACGGCCGGAAGATACACGCGCTTTTGCCGGTTGAAACGGCGGAAAATGCCGGCTAAAGCCCTTTGAAATGCGCGTCTTTGCCGTCCTTGTGCTCGGACTGCTCGCCTGTAGCGGAAATTCTGCAGGCGACATCGGCGATGCGTGCTTCACGACCTTCGACTGCAAGGGCGAGTTGGCGTGCTTTGAAACGATGGCACGCGGCAACGAATGCATGATGCGGTGCACGGCCGAGGACCGACTTTGCGAAGATGGCTCAGTCTGCGTGCGTTCGCCCTCGGATGTGTACGTCTGCTATCGCGGCGGGGACATCGAAGAAGGACAGATGTGTCTCGCCGGAGGAGACTGCGTCTCAGGGACCGCGTGCATCCGGGTGGACGATGACACGCGTTGTCGTCGAGCTTGCGACACTCGAGCACCTACCTGTGGCGAAGGGCAGTCCTGTGTGGAGATCGAAGGCGCAGCGGGGTACTGCGGCGCGTCGACAGACATGCCCATGGAGATGTGAGGAGATTTGGTGTTTCGAGCGAACATTCCGATCCGGTTCGGTGACGAGGACCACGCTGGCATCGTGTACTTCCCACGCTTCCTCGATTTCTTTCACTGCGCGTTCGAGGACTTCTTCGCGGCGAACGGGCGCCCCTACAAACTGGTGCTCGACGAAGACCTCGTGGGTTGGCCAGCGGTGCACGTCGACGTCGACTTTCTGAGCCCGCTACGTTTCGGCGACATGTTCGAGGTCGATGTCTGGGTCGAGAAGATCGGCAACAAGAGCGCGACGTTTGGGTACCTAGGTCGCGCCAACGACCGCGATGTGGCCAAGGCCAACATTACGGTCGCGTGCATCGATATGAAGGCGTTCAAAGGGATTCCGATCCCGACCTTCTACCGAGAGATGTTCGAGAAGCATCTCAAGAAGAGCTAGCGCACCCCTGCGGCGAGTTTCACGTCCGAGAAGAGCGAGTCGTTGGCACCGCGCACGGCGTCCATGGCGCGGATCACCTGCGCGAGAGGAATCATCGGATCGGCCGCAATGGTCACTCGTTCGCTGTCTGGATGAGCTGCGTGCAGTTTCTCGGCGCACGCCCGCAACGCCAACCAGTCAGGCTCGCCTCCCACGTTCGCAATTGTCGGACCACTGCCGTAGTCGTCACAACCGGGTGCGACGGTGCCCTGTCCATCGGAGACGACGACGCCACCTTCCGTGAGCACGACGGTCGCCGACCATTGAGGCTCTCCTGGACCGTAGCTGGGGAGTTGAGCGCGCACTTCTGCGACCGTGAGCACTGCGGTCATGGTCAACAAGAGGAACATGATGAGGTTCACGACCACGTCGAGAAAGGGAACGATGTTGAGCTCATCGCTCTCCGCGGCAGGGTCGGACTCGGGCGCACGCGACTTGCGGCGAATGTAGCGACGTTGTGACGGCGTGAGCTTCATGCGTTTCCGACAGCCCAAGCCCGCGGATGTTCCCGAACCGACGAGTTCCCCTCCGCAAAGTTCCAGTGTCTGCGGTAGTGTTCGACCATGCGGGAAAACTTGGCGCGACGTTCGGTAGCCCTGATTTTGGCGGGCGGAAGAGGCAGTCGACTCAAGCACCTGACCGAGATCCGCGCGAAGCCTGCGGTCTACTTCGGAGGGAAATACCGAATCGTCGACTTTGTGCTCTCCAACTGCGTGAACTCCGGCATCCGACGCATTTACGTCGCCACGCAGTACAAATCACACAGCCTCTTGCGGCACATCCAACGTGGCTGGGGAATCTTGCGTGGCGAGGTCAACGAGTTCATCGACCTGCTTCCCGCACAGCAACGCGTGGGTGGCGAGTGGTATCGCGGCACAGCCGACGCGGTTTGGCAGAACGTCGACATCCTTCGCGCCGAAGCGCCGGAGTACGTGTTGATCTTGGCGGGCGACCACATCTATCGGCAGGACTACGGCGTCATGCTCGAAGAGCACGTTCGCAGTGAAGCGGCTGCGACCGTGGGTTGCGTGAAGGTGCCGCGCGAAGAGGCCAGTGCGTTTGGCGTGATGGACGTGGACGCAACAGGACGCGTGATCGCGTTTCAGGAGAAGCCCGAGAATCCGCCCGGACTTCCCGACGATCCGGATCACACGCTCGTGAGCATGGGCATCTACGCGTTTTCGGCGCAGCGCATGTACGACGAACTCGCCCGGGACGCGGACACGCACGGGTCCACGCACGATTTTGGGAAGGACTTCATTCCCCATCTGGTGGAATCGGGCGCCAAGGTTGTTGCTCACGATCTCTCGGCAAGTTCGATCTACAGCGAAGGCCAAGACGAACCCTACTGGCGCGACGTCGGGAACCTCGACGCGTACTGGGAAGCAAACATCGATCTGTGCGCGGTGACTCCGCAGCTCGATCTCTACGATGAGCGCTGGCCGATTTGGACGTACCAGCTGCAGCTTCCGCCCGCGAAGTTGGTGTTTGATGACGATGAACGGCGAGGTCGCGCACTCGACAGCGTGGTGGCATCAGGTTGTGTGATCAGTGGAGCGACGGTGCGGCGCTCGGTGTTGTCGGAGCAAGTGCGGGTGAACTCCTATGCGACCGTCGAAGACTGCGTCATCCTTCCGCGCGTGGACATCGGTCGGCGGGCTCAGCTGCGAAAGGTGATCGTCGATCGCGGATGTCGAATCCCAGAAGGCCTCGTGGTGGGTGAAGACGCGGTTGCCGACGCGAAGCGTTTCCACCGCACGGACAAGGGCGTCACGGTTATCACGGAGTCCATGCTGGAGGCGTTGAACGCGTGAAGCCTCGTGTCTTGCACGTGGTGAGTGAGGTTGCGCCTTGGGCGAAAACCGGTGGCCTCGCGGATGTTGCGGGGGCGCTGCCTTCCGCGTTGCGCGAGCTGGGGTACGACGCACGTCTGGTCGTTCCCGGCTATCCGGCAGTCTTGGAAGCGCTGCAGGACCCGCAAGTCGTGGGGAGCGACCCCAATCTCTTCGAAGGTGGTCGTGCAGACTTGCTGGCTGGAACGCTGGGCGACGTACCTGCGTTCGTCGTCGATGCGCCCAACCATTTCAAGCGTGCCGGTCTCTACGTCGATGAACACGGCCACGAGTTTGAGGACAACGCACTTCGATTTGCAGCGCTGGGTTGGGCGGCGGCCGCCGTCGTCAACGCGTTTCGAATCGGGGAACAACGGTCGGTGCTGCACTTGCACGACTGGCAGTCCGGCTTGGCTGCGGCGTACGTGCGCTATGGACCGCGACCCAACACGCCGATTCTCACGACCATTCACAACCTCGCGTACCAAGGTCGCTTCGACAGTGCAGTGCTCGAGCAACTTGGTCTGCCCAGACAAGCGAACTCCGTGTACGGCATCGAGTACTACGGCGGTGTCGGCTACTTGAAGACCGGGCTCTACTACGCCGACGCGATGAGTACCGTCAGTCCAACGTACGCGTTGGAAATCCAGACACCAGAACAAGGCCACGGTTTGGACGGCTTACTCCGTTCGCGTTCCAACCGCTTGTTCGGGGTGCTCAACGGAATCGACACGAACGTGTGGGATCCACGAACCGATCCTGCGTTGCCCAGTGGCTACGACGAGTCCACCATCGACGCGGGGAAGGGTGCGGTACGCGCAGAACTTGCGGAGCGGTTCTCGATTTCAGCGACGACGGGTCCCTGGTTTGGTGTCGTCTCGCGTCTCACTTGGGCGAAGGGTATCGACGTCGTGTTGGATAGCCTCGACGCGCTGCCACCGGATGCGAAACTTTTGCTCTTGGGCACGGGGGACGCGGCCTTGGAAGAGCGCGTTCGCGCTGTGAACGATGCGCGGGTGGTCGCACATCTCGGGTACGACGAAGCGCTTGCTCATCAGATCATTGCCGCCAGCGATTTCCTCCTGGTGCCTTCGCGTGAGGAGCCGTGCGGTCTGACTCAGCTTTATGCGATGCGATACGGAACGGTGCCGATCGCGCGTGCGGTGGGTGGACTTGCCGACACGGTGATCGATGGCGAGACCGGTATCGCGTTTGCGGGCCACGCGTTGCCCGACGCGTTTCGTCGGGCGTTGGCGTTGCGCGATTCAGCGCGTTGGTCGGCGATGCGACGAAGCATCATGGCGCGGGATCACTCATGGACGAAGTCCGCGCAGCGTTACGGCGAGATCTACGACGACCTCGCTTGATTACATCGGGAGTGCTTCGATCAGCTGCTGGTTGCTCAGCGGAGCGCCCGCACCCGCGTCGGGCATGTCGCCTCCATCACCGCCATCGCCCGCATCTGCGGTGTCGAGAGTGATCGGAGTGATGTTGCCCATCCGATCGACAGCGACGGTGGTTCCGTCGGGCATCACGTACGCGCCGACTTCGTCGTCGAACTTCGGCATCGGGTGCTCGATCGGCGTACGACGGTTCCCGCGAATCCGGCCTTCGAGTACCTCCACCCGCAAGGGTGTCTCGAGCTCGTAGACGTATCCGCCCTCGTCGATTTCCATGCGGTACGTCTCTTCTTCGTGGATCAGCTCGCGACGGAACGCGAGGCGCTGTTGACCTGCACGTCGGTGCGGACGGTGCGCCAATACAAAGCTCATCAGACGAACCGCGATGTGGTTGTGCAGTCGGTGACAGCCGTGGCTGTGCCGGCGCATGATGGACATGTAGTCCACCGAACCGTGCGAACGAATGCCCTCGTCTCCACCAAGGCGAACGCTGCCGTCAGGAAGCTCTAAGAACTTTTGGTGATACGCCGCGACCAAGCCGTAGGCCGAGGCGTAGCTCGGTCCGGTTTCGTGACGGTTTACGAGGAAGGGCAACTCGCCACGACGATGACGGCGCGGGTTGCGGGCGAGCAAGTCGCGCGCGGGCGTGCTCTCGGGCGGCAGCCATACCGGTGCAGCCACAATGCGCGCCCATACTCGCTCGCCGATCTCGGACATCTTGTACTTCCACATGGAAACACCGTCGACGACCTCGGAGCGCCAACCACCCACCGTGGTTCCAAAGCGCGCGAGGGGAATTCGTTGTCCGTTGTAGCGCGTGAAGATGGTCGTGCGCGGTCGACGACTGAGCGGTTGTGCGCGTTCGTTGCCCTCTTCGTCGTAGGGAAACTCGTACCAGATGTCGCCGCGGTCGATGACCACGGAGAGGTCCATCGCCTCGGCGTAGTACTCGGGCAACTCGGGCATCGCGATCGCGACGAGCTTGGGCTGACCAGGGTCGAAGTCACCGAGGCTGTCGAGCCAGGCACGCGTGGCTTCCGCGTCGGTCAAACCAAACGCTTCGATCACGCCGTCGCGGAGCTGCGCCTCAAGGTTGGGAATCGGATGTTGTTCGCCATCTGCCCCGCGGAACGTACGAGGCTCGTCCTCGCGTACGAAGCTGCGACTCCCGTCTTCGATGACGCCCGCAGCGTGCATGGCGCGCTCGGTGAGAACGCGAAGCACCGCCTCACGCTCAACGTCGCGTGTCCCAAGTCGAAGCATTTCGACTGTGCTGCGGCCGAGAAAACCCCAGCCGTACACGCGATGACGACGCTCAAACTCGGCGAGTGCATCGTGCGTGACGTAATCCAGTGCGCCGCGCGTCGGGTTTGCACGTCCTTCAAAGTAACCTTCGCAACGCAGCCGTTCCTGGGTGGCACGAATCGCCTCGATGTCTCGGAAGCGCTGGCGGTAGTCGCGCAGGCGCGCCTTGTCGCGACGTTCGCGCAAGGTGTCGATTTCGATCTCGGACTGATCGCTGACGCCTTCGCGACTCACGATGTCGCCGACCTGACGCTCCAACACGTTGAACCGACGCGCATCACGTTCCGCGCGGTCGTTGCCACGGAAGGGAACGACTTCGTCACCCAGGTCGACGAGCGGTTGCAGGTCGAGGCTCTCGGCACATTCCAGTTCGAACGCTTTGGTCATGCGTTCACGCAGCACACCGAGCGTGGGCATGATGCCGTAGAGCTCGAGATACTTGTCGCGTTCTGCGCGATGGCCGTGGTGATTGTCCGGGAACTCGCCGCGTGCGAGCGCGAGGTACGTCGGTCGGTACGAGTTCGGAATCCGCTCGTTGGTTTCGCGATCGCGCTCGCTAAACAGGTAGGGCGTCCACTCTTCGCCTAGGTCGAGCAGCAAATAGCCTTCATCGGCTGCAGTGCCTGCTTCGATCTCACGCGTGATCTGACCGTTCTCCCAGAGCGGAACGGGATCGGTGAGACGGATCTCCGGTTCCGGAACATCCTCCACAACCTCAGGGGTTTCGGTGGTTTCGACGACCTCAGGCTCGACAGCGGCTTCTTCGCCGCAGGCTGTTCCAAGGGTCAAAACCACGGTCAAGATGCTGAAAATCCATCCTTTTCCGGGTTGATTGCGTCCCACGTGCTCTCCAAATTTGGGCATCCACCTGACTCCGCGCAAGTTTTCGTATCAGTGGAACTGCACAGTGCGCGCCAGCGTTGGGACCATACCCTTTTCTTAGGCTTTTCGGGGTTGTGGCGCGATTGCACGCGGCCGGTCGTGGGGGATCCGACACGTTAGCGTGGCCATGGTAGGATGACGCCGATGGTCGGACGACGCGGTTTCCTGACGGGAGTTACAGCCGGACTTGCTGCAAGCGCGGCGGTTCAGTGGCGCAATGTCACCCCTCTGGAGTCCTTTGAGCCTCCCTCCATGCAGGGACATCGCGTGGAGAAAGCGGCTCTGCATCTCGGGGCAGTCGCGGTTCGGATGCGTGCGCCGGATGGCTCGACGTATCAAATCGACATTCTTCGCAAGGGCGGCCAAGGCGGTGTGCGCGACACGCGTGACTACTCGCTCTTCTTGGCGAACCGCGGCAACGGCGCAACGTCGACCGACGAAGACCAAGGCCTGGCCTTGATCGCACTCGCGCATTGGTTGGATTCGTCCAATCCCAAGCTGCCCGCGCTGCTGACGTTTGACGAGCGACGCGAAGCGCATCCCGGCGGACTCTTTCTCCTCACCTAAGTCGTGAGCGACAGCGCTCCCATGCCTCGTGGGAAAGCATGGCTCGGTCTTCCCTTCGCCGCGATCGCCTTCGTGGTGCTCTGGTTTGCGCCGCTTCCGCTGAGCACCCAAGCCCATCGGCTCGCCGCGATCTTCGCTGCTGTGGTGGTGCTCTGGGTGAGCGAGGCGCTTCCAATCGCGGCGACTGCGCTCTTGATCGCTCCGGCGATGATCGTCACGGGGGTATGCGATTCGCGCACCGCGTTTGCTTCCTATGCGGACCCGCTTCTCTTTCTTTTCGTGGGCGGGTTCTTCATTGCCCGCGCCATGTCCCGGCACGGGTTGGACAAGCGAATCGCGGGGGGGCTGGTCTCGCTCCCATGGGTGAAAGGCCGACCCAAACGCGTGCGACTTGCGTTCATGCTCGCGGGCGTCGTGCTGTCGATGTGGATCAGCAACACGGCGACCACCGCGGTGCTGCTGCCGATCTTGGTTGGCACCTTTGGTGATGAACCTGATGAAGGTGCTGTGCTTGCCACCGCGTACGCGTGCAGCGTGGGCGGCCTAGGCACGTTGGTGGGCAGTCCACCCAACGTGATCACCGCGCGGTTCATCGAAGAACAGACGCAGCAGAGCTTTGGTTTCGTGGAGTGGATGGCCGCGGGCCTGCCCATGGCGCTGATCTTGGTCGCGCTGACCTACGTGGTGATGCTGCGAACGAATCCGCCCACGGCATCGGCAGGCGAAGTGCACCACGAACGCACGCGTTGGAGTCGCGGCGAACGAGTCACGGCGCTCGCCTTTGGTCTTGCCGTAGTGGGGTGGATGGTGCCGGGGCTGCTCAAAGCGGGCGGTCTCGAGGTGGGACGCGTGTTGGTCGCGCACTTGCCGGGTGGAGCGGTGGCCCTGCTCGCCGCATCGGTGCTCTTCGTATTCTTCGACGAGAAGGGCGAGCGAGTCTTGCCGTGGAACGACGCCGCAAAGATCGACTGGGGAATCATCATGCTCTTCGGCGGCGGAATCGCATTGGGCAAGCAGATGGTGGCCACGGGGCTGGCCGAAGCGATCAGTCGAGGGTTTGTGGCAGCGACAGGAATTGAGTCGCTCGCTGCGTTGGTGATCGTCGCCACAGTGTTCACCATCTTCTTTACCGAGGTGTGCTCAAACACCGCGTCAGCAAACATGATCGTGCCCTTGATCATCGCAGTTGCCTTGGAGATCGGGGTCGATCCTGTGGCGCCCGCATTGGCGGTGGGGTTGGCAGCCAGCTGCGCGTTTATGTTGCCGATTGCCACGGGACCCAACGCCATCGCGTACGGAAGCGGGTTTGTTCGTCAGGGTTCCATGATGCGCACAGGCATCGTTCTGAACCTGGCGTGTGCGGCAGTCATCGTGGGCTGGGTCCTGCTCTTTACCGCGTAACGTTATTCCAACCCGAAGTCGCGGCGGAACTCGTGACACTGCGGGCTCCCCTTTTCGAACTCGCGACACGTCGTTCCGCGCACTTCGTAGATCTGGCACGCGTGGGGCGAAGCGTCGGTTCCGAGATGCACGCACGCGCCCTCCTCGGTCGTCGCGAACGCTGCCATGCCGAAGTGTCCAGGTTGCGTGCGTTGCAGGATGTCGTCGCGGCCGAGTTCTTTCCAGCGCAACAGGTCCTCGGGCGGAATCAGAATCCGTCCGTCGGCACCGGTGCGACAGCACACGCCGCACTCCAAACAGTCCAGTTCACTCACGGCAGAGGTGTCGGTTCACCACACTCGGGTGCAGGAGGCAACCCACCGCGGCCCACAGCCTGGCGCGATTGGATCAACGGCTGTCGGCAGATCATCACGCGCCCGCGATGCAGCACCCACATGCCGCCCGGGCCCGGTGCAATAGTTGAGACCCCGCTGTTCTGAGCTTGCGACGGAATCGCGAGTGCCAAAACAAATCCCAGCGCGATTCCACCCAGAAGCGTCGCAATCTTCAACGATGTGTCTTTCATGAGACGCATCGTAGACGCTGAAAACTTGCCCGGCGACTTGGCGATTCGTTACCGCCTGAGCATGCGTTCGTTGGTCGCCTTGGTCGTGCTCCTTTTGGGCTTGGCGTTGGGGTTGGGCGATGCACTCGCAGACGCAGCGCGAGATCGAACGCGCGGTCCCGGAGCGAGGCGCTTGTCCCACCGCAGTCGTTCTCAAGGTTTTCCGTTTCAAGGAAAGCTGCGCAACGGAGTTCGGCTTCGCGAGTCGCGGTTCGTTCGTTACGTGCCGGAGTACGCGCAGGCGGGCAACCACTTCGGAACGTGGGAACTGGTTCAGTTGATCGAACGCGCTGCGTACCGCGTGAGTCGACGCGTACGCGATGCTTCGTCGAAGCTTTCGGTGGGGGAGATCTCACGACGCCGCGGGGGTCGCATCCCGGGTCACGCGTCGCACCAAAACGGGCGCGACGTCGATCTCGCGTTCTACATGCTCGATGCTCGCGAACGACCCTACGAGCCTTTCGCGTTCGCGGAATTCGATGCCGAAGGACGCGGAACCGGGCCCAACCGCAACCTGACCTTTGACGATGCACGCAACTGGGAACTGGTCGCCAAGCTCGTTGCAGATGGTGACGCCAAGGTGCAGTACATCTTCGTCGCCAACGACTTGAAACGACGTCTCCTCCGCGAGGGTCGGCGTCGTCGTGCATCCGGTGTGGTGTTGGATCGTGCTGCGCGCGCCATGGTTCAGCCGGCGCAAGGACATCGCCATGCCAACCACTTTCACGTTCGCATGTATTGTCCGCCTTCTGCGCGCCCCGTCTGTCGGGACCGCGCACCCTTTCATCCCTGGTACCGATGAAAGCCTGGCGTGATCCCGATGTCGTCGTGGTGACGGCGATTCTGATCGGGATGTTGATCTGGGGACCCTCAGGCGCACTGCTCTTCGATGTTGAGCAGGTGCTGGGATTGGACTCGGTGGATGCGTGGATGGTGCGCTTTGCCGTAGGCGCGTTCTTTGTGGTCGCGGTTCCCGCGTTGCTGATCCGCTTTTGGATCGCCGATGCATCAAGCCCGCTTCGCAAACTCAGCGAGTGGGGGTTCGGACTCGGCGATTGGAAGCGCGGTCTGGTCTACATGCTCGTCGCGAGCGTCATCGGCTGCGCGGTGATGTTCTTCTTCACGTCCAAGAACGCCGGCATTCAAGCGGAGTATCCGCTCTTTGATCCTGGGACGACCACCACGCCGATCTCGACCTCACGCTTCATCGCGTACGAAGCGGCGTACTTCCTCTTCTTTCTCTGTGGCGAAGCGTCGATGCGGGGCATGTTGCTGTTCGGACTTGAACGAAAGCTCGGTCCGAAAGCAGCGATTGCGATCACCGCGTTGATCCAGACGGTTTGGCACCTCGGCAAACCCCTCGCAGAGCTGGGGATCGCGCCGTTTTGGGGATTGTTCATCGGGGTGGTCAATCTGCGGCTTCGGAGCTTTTGGTGGATGTTGGTGTTCCACTGGCTCACGAACGTCATCTTGGACCTCGCGATCCACTACTATCGCTGACGTGTCCCAGCCTTTGGCCAACGGCGCGCTGATCGCGAAAGAGCGACGGGCGTTGGAGTCGATCGTCGGTAGCGATGCTGTGCACGAAGCCGTGCAGACGTTACCGCCGGATGTGCGTGATGCGTACGAGCAGATGACTGCGATGACGCGGATTCCCACCGACTACGTCGAGCAGGTCTATTACGCGGTCGCTGATCGGGTCGGTCGCGACCCTTTGGACCTGCATCGCGCGATCGTCCGTGCGGGTGTCGAAGATGCGCTCAAGAGCATCTGGCGGATCTTCCTTCGTTTCACCAGCGACGCGGCGATTGTTCGTCGCACGCCGCTGTTCTTCAGCAAAGGTCTTTCGCGGGGTGCGCTCGAGTCGCAGATGTTGGGGCCGGGGCTTGCGGAGATTCGTTTGGTTGGATGGGCGGACGTATCGGACATGCAGATCAACGGCATCAAGGCTGCCACCGAAGCGGTGCTCGAGTGTGCGGGACGCAAGGACGTGGATCTGATCCACGACCGAACGATCGATGGCTGTCGCATCGAAGCCCAGTGGAGTGTGGACTAGCTCGCAGCAGGGGCTGCGCCGACATGCGCGACGCGCAATAGCGAACGCCAAAGCTTGTCGCGTCCGGCACTTGTCACCGCGCTGTAGGGAAACACGCGCATCCCGGCGCCTTGCTCCACTTTCTGCACCGCCAGCTTTTGTTTGTTCTTCGCCAGCTTGTCGAGCTTGGTGGCGACCACCATCGGACGCACATCGATCGCCTGGAGATAGTCGATCAACTGCCGATCATCGTCTTCGACGCCACGCCGAACATCCACGATGACCACCGTGGCGCGCAGTCCCGGACGCTCGCTCAGAAACGACTCGATGAGCGGTCCCCAGCTCTTTCGTTCCGCTTTGCTGCGTTGCGCGTATCCGTAACCGGGGAGGTCGACGAAATCGATCTCCGCGTGTGCTTCGGAACCTTCCGGACGAACCTGGATACGAAAGAGGTTGATCCCTCGCGTACACCCGGGCGTCGAACTGGTTCGCACCAGCTTCTTTCGTTGAACCAAGTTGTTGATCAGGCTCGACTTCCCCACGTTCGACCGACCCGCAAAAGCGATCTCGGCGAACATGGGGGCGGGAAGCTGATTGAGGCTTGTCGCCGAAGCGAGGAACTCCGCAGCGAGGATCGTGGTCACCCGCCTACAGTGCCATGCAGTCGCCCGCCACGCAGGTGGTGATGTCTGGCTCGCACATTCGGCCGCACGTTCCGCAGTTGAAATCGTCGGCTTGAAGATCGACACAGTCGCCGCCGTGGAATGGACACCAGGTCAGCCCCGCCGAGCACGTGCACATTCCAGCAGTGCATCCCTGTGAGCAGATTCGTCCGCACCCACCACAGTTGAAGTCGTCGTCGGATCCGAGGTCCACGCATGTGCCGCCGCAATCGGAGAGTCCGGGCAGACATCCGCGGAACTCGCACTGCGCGCCAAACGTGCCGGGCTGTGACCCTGCGCAAGCGGTGTTGGCGCCTGGAAACACAATCGAACAGTCGAAGGGGCCGGCGGAGCAATCGCAGGCCGAGGTCATCACCATGGTCTCGCAACCGTTGCCGACAATCCCGTCACAATCTGCGTTGCCGTCCGTGCATCGTTGATCGCAGCGGAAGGTCCCGCCTTCGTTGATGCAGAACGCACTGGTCGTGGTGTCAGGCATGCATGGGGATGCGCAGCCACCGCAGGTTGCAGGATCGCCGAGGAAGGCTTCACAACCGTTGGAGGGATCGCCGTCGCAGTCCGCGGTTTCACCCGCGATGCAATCGAACGCGCAGGTCCCTCCGACGCAGTTGTAGTTCGGGCCGTCGCAGCGGTTGCCACATGCGCCGCAGTTGTTCTCATCGTTGGAGAGATCCGCTTCGCAGCCCGGCATGAATTCGTCGCAGTCGTCAAAACCGTCGGAGCAATCGAGCTCGCACTCACCGCCAATACAAAGCGGGCCTCGAACTTCAGGACCTGAGGCGGAGCACGTGTTTCCACAGCCGCCGCAGTTCATCGGGTCCGCGTCGATTGCACGCTCACACCCGTTGGACTCCATGTCGTCGCAGTTTTCGAAGCCGTCGACACAGTCCAGAATCCGACAGTCGCCAGAGACGCAGAGCGAGCTGGTCACGTTTTCACTGAGTCCGCAGACGCTGCCGCAGGCGCCGCAGTTGTTCATGTCGAACGACGTCGCGGTCTCGCAGATGAAGTCGCCATCGCAGTCGGCGAAGCCGGGCAGGCATCCGCACACGCCGCCTTCATCGACGGCGCCGTCGCAGTCGTCGTCTGTTGCGTTGCACTCCTCGGACGCATCGGGGTTGCGCTCGTCGTCCGTATCGTCGCAGTCGCCGGCGCTGCCCGTGTACCCCGGTGGTGCCATGCAGGAGGCGATCGGCGGGTTGGCGGGGTTCGACGCGGTGCCGTGTCCGTCCCCATCTCCGTCGAAGAACCACTGACGGTCGGTCGCACCTTCATCGATGCGCTCGTCGCAGTCGTTGTCGCGACCGTCGCAGGACTCCGTGGCTCCGCCACCCGTCGCGGGGTCGAGGTCGTCGCAGTCCACGCCGCGCGGAGGTCCACACGCAATGTCGACGGTGCCATCTCCGTCGTCGTCCTCGAAATCGCCCGGTGCGATTTGGAAGTCGGCTTCGCCGTTGCAGTCGTTGTCGATCCCGTCACACGCCTCTGCGGCGGAGGGGTTGATCCCTGCCACGTCGTCGTTGCAGTCCGTGTCGACCAGCACGTAGTTCGCGCCATCGACCGGGTCGGGAGTCTCGCATGAGAACACGCTTCCGCTGGCTGCACTGCCAAATCCGTCGCCGTCGCGATCGAGATACCAGTCCACCGATTGAGGATCGTCGTCGACTTCCATGTCGCAGTCGTTGTCGATGCCGTCGCAGACTTCGATCTGTCCAGGGTTGCGGGCCACGTCGTCGTCGTCGCAGTCGGTGGGACGTCCATCATCCGGGACGAAGCCACCACGACCCGGACACGCGGTGAGCGGCATGTCGGGATCGCCGAAGCCGTCTCCGTCGGCATCCACCAAGCCTTCGACAAGAACGCCCTCATCGAAGCTGCCGTTGCAGTCGTTGTCGACTCCATCGCAGGCTTCGGTGGCGGCGATGTTCACGTTGATGCGTGTGTCGTCGCAGTCGTTGCCGCAGAAGGGGTCGCCGCCTTCGGGGTTGTCGTTGCAGCAGCGAGCGTCGGCGAAGCCATCGAGATCGCGGTCGATAAAACCAAACGTCGTCGGATCACAGTCTTCGTCATGGTTCGCTTCGTCGCAGACCTCGGCGTTCCCAGGGAAGCGGTTTCCGTCGTCGTCGTCGCAGTCCTCTCCGAGAGGCGCTCCGTCTGCGTCGAGACAGGTCGCGTCTCGCACACCGTCTCCGTCTGCGTCAGGGGCTGCGTTGACACACGCATCGATTTCGTCGTCGCAGAGATCGACCGTGCACTCCACCGCATCGGCGCAGTCGACGACAGCGCCAGCTGCACATGCGCCTTCAACACACGTTTCGGTGCCGTTGCAGAAGAGCCCGTCGTCGCACTCGCTGTCGTTCGCGCAGGTCATGCCACTGTCGAAACCGCCATCGAAACCGCCATCGACGTCCATGCCGGAGTCGTCCCCGCACGCGAGTGCGAGCACCAACAACCACCAACCTCGTGTCATCCTCGCTCCCCTCAAGTGCCCCAAGTGGGCGATGCGAAGCATATCGGTCGATCGGGAAAAAAACCAAAGTCGGCGGAATTACCCCGAGTTTCGGTTAGAGTGTCCGCGATGGCCGAGGAGGCGGCGTCGACGAGCGAAGTCCCGCCGGGCGACGAGTTGGTAGGGACGCTCTTGGGGGGTCGCTACCGAATCGAGAAGCAGCTCGGTGAAGGCGGGATGGGCACCGTGTACGTCGGCGTGCACGAGGCGATCGGCAAGAAGGTTGCCATCAAGTGTCTCAATCCCGAGATGGCCGCGAACCGTTCGGTGGTGGAGCGTTTCAAGCGTGAGGCGCGAGCCGCAACGGCGGCGGGCAACGAGCACATCATTGACGTCACGGACATGGGTGAGCTGCCGGACGGCGCGCCCTACATCGTCATGGAGCTGCTGGAGGGACGCGAGCTTGCCGACCTCTTGGATTCGGTGGGCCCGCTTCCGATCGGTCGTGCCGTCAGCATCATGCTGGAGGTGTGCGATGCACTTGCGGCGGCGCACTCGAAAGGAATCGTTCACCGCGACCTGAAGCCCGAGAACATTTTTCTGGTTCGTCGAAAGCGAAACCCGGACTTCGTCAAAGTGCTCGACTTCGGCATTGCGCGGTTCAACGAACCCGCAACGATCGGCGGCGGCAAGAACCTCACTGCCACGGGCATGACGATCGGAACGCCGCACTACATGTCTCCGGAACAGGCGCAGGGCCTGCCAGGCGTGGATCTCCAAACCGACATTTACGCGCTGGGCGTGATTCTCTACGAGATGTTGGCGGGCGAGCGCCCGTTCAACGCCGAGACGTTCCCACTTCTGATTGTGGCGATCGTGACGAACGACGCGCCGATGATTCGAATGGTCCGCCCGGATGTTCCCGAAGGCTTGGATGCGGCGATTCAAAAGTGCCTCGCCAAAGAAGCGGATCATCGCTGGACATCGGTGGATGAACTCGCAGAGGCGATCGAGCCCTACGCATCGATGATGGACGCGCCAAGGGTCTCACGAACCTCGAAGCGACCCACCTCACGACCGCACTCTGCGCCCGACGACAATGCGACGCGTGTCGGGTCCAAGACTCCGGGTCCCGAGGAGAAGCGCGTCGCGCCGACTCAAGAGGGCGTGGGAGGTGGGCTTGGACCGATTGCGCCTACGCCGCAGCCCAAGTCGTCGCCGGGTGTAGCACCGACGCCAGGTCCTGCACCCGCACCTGCGCCTGCGCCGAGCACTGGGAGCGCGACCGCGCTTGAACAGAAAGTCGCGTCGCCACGATGGCCCTACGCTGCACTTGCCATCGGTGCACTGATTGCTGTGGCGGGTGGGCTTGCGGTGGCTTTCACGGGCGGCGAAGAACCTGTGCCGGATCCGGAGACGCCCGACCCACCGCCCGTGACGATGCAAGCAACGTCGATGTCGACGATGGAATCGACTGCGATGGATTCCGTCGAGGTCACGACCCCCGAGGCGACCGAAGTGCGCTTGCGTGTGGTGGTTGCACCCGCGGACGCCAAGATCTTTTTGGACGGGACCGAGTTTCCAAGCCCGCTGGATTCACGACGACCGCGTTCGCTCGATCCGGTGGCTCTTCGCATCGAACGAGACGGCTATCAGACGATCGAAGAGCTGATTGTGCTGGACGAGGACAAAGAACTGATTCGGACACTGGAACGGCGCACGCGAAGCTCAAGCATGAGCAGCATGCAGACGATGTCGACCATGACCGAACCTGTGTCGACCATGACCGACCCGCCTGTGATGGAGCCGCCAACCATGATGGACGGATTCCGCGACGAGTTCTGAAGGGACATCCATGAAACGAATTGCGTTGTTGCTCTCGCTCTGGACGAGTCTTGCGCTGGGGCAGGATGAAGCCGGCGACATGCCCGCCGAAGAGGAGCAAGCTCCAGTCGAGAGCCAAGCGGGTCCTCAAGCGCCGATGCCGATCGAGATGGAGCCACCGCCTGACTCTCGCGAAGAAGAGGCGCGTGAGCGTTTTCGTCAGGGTCTCGCGCTGGCGCGTGCGGGCAACTGTGCGGGTGCGTTGGCCGAACTGAACGCTTCGCTCGAGATCATGGAGCGGCCCAACACGCTCTTCAATATCGCGCGCTGCCACGAGGAACTCTTCCGGTACGACCTGGCCGTCGCGAGCTACGAACGCTACATCCAAATCGCACCGCCGGATGCGGATGACCGTCCTGCAGTCGAAGCGACCATGCGTCAGCTGCGGATGCTCCTGGGCACGATCGTGGTGCGATCCAACGTCGACGCCGAAGTCTGGATTGGCGAACGCGTGGTTGGCGCAGCGCCCGGCGAAGTGCTGGTTCCAGGGGGGCGACACTCGTTGGAGCTTCGCGCCGAAGGCTACGTCTCCGAGCGGCGTGAAGTGGAAGTGGCAGGTCGACAACGCGTCGAGGTCGAGCTCGAGCTTCAGCAAGCTCAGGTCACCAACGTGACGGAAGTGACCGAACAGCACACCCACCAAACCGTGGAAGTCACCGAAGAAGGCGGAGCACCGCCCGCGGTGTTCTTCACGGGCGTGGGACTCACGGCTGCGGCCGGTGTTCTCGCGTTGGGGTTTGGAGCGAAAGCCCTGGCAAGTCAGGGGGATGCGGAGAGCATCAACCCGCTGGACCGCGACGCGATCGAAGCCGCGAACAACGATACGAAAGATGCCGCGCTCTTGGCCGACATCTTCATCGGCGTGACCGGAGCGCTCGCAGTGACAACGTTGGTGTTGTTCTTTCTGACCGATTTCGACGGTGACCCTGAACCCGGCGAGACGGAGGTCCAGCCCGAAGTGAGCGTTGGTCCGGGGCAAGGTGTGGTTGGCGTGCGAGGTCGTTTCTGATGCGCGCTTTGGCAATTGGGATGTTGCTCTCCGGCTGCAGCTTGCTCGGACTCGATGACGTTGAACCGCAGGCCTGCGCGATGCTTCCGGTAGCTGACTTGACCAGCGCGCATGCGCAGTGTGCGGCGGAGCTCGGAGGTGCAGCGCTAGGAATGTGTGAAGCGCACGTTTGTGCTGAGCAGATCGACGATGCGTTGTTTTGCACCATCGCCGCGCCCGACGAAGACGGTGATGGCGTGGGCGCGATGGAGTGCGTGACGGAGGGACCGCGTGATTGCGACGACTCCGATCCGGCGGTGGCCGAAGGACGTGACGAGCTGTGCGACGGCAAAGACAACGACTGCGACGGACGTACCGATGAAGGTGTGCTCGTGGCCACCGAACCCATGATGGGTGCAGGTGCAGGGGAGCGTGTCGGCGTCGTGGGCGTGGGGCGCTCGGGCGAGACGCTTGTTGCGGCGTATCGAAGCGGCTCGACGCTGCACCTGTTCGACGGCACGCGAGGCGACGACTTGGATGTCGCACTGACGAATCCCACCGGCGAAGCCGACGATCGCGGTTTCGGTGTGGTGGGTGACGGAACGCGTACGTTTGTCGTGTATCCGCGTGCCGGCTGTCTTCCGTTCCTTAGTTTGGGCGTCGCGCAAGCGAGCGTGAGTGAAGCGACCGAGCGATTGCCCGACGGTGACGGCGACACCTGCGATGCGGGATCGTCTCCACAGCGTGCACCGGCTGTCGCGTTTGACGGCAGCACTGGTTTGGTTGTGTGGTTGGAAAGCATGCTGAAACCCGGGTGTGGCTCGGGCGGAACCGTTCCGCTTCGCGCTGCACTCGTGGGGTCCGATGGTTCATTGAGTGATCCGTTCACGATCGGCGATGCGAACGATGCGGATGCTCCGAGTGTTGTGGCGGAGTCCGGGCGATTCGTTGTCGCGTTTGGCAACGGGACGAATCTTCATGTCGTCGGTGTCGATGGCACGACTGTTGGAGACGCGTTGATCGTGGACGCCGGTGGGTATGTCGCAGCTACAGATCTCACCTTGGGCGACACGGACGACACCACCGCGAACCTTGGCGTCGCGTTTTCGGCGGGCTGCGGAACCAACGCAGCCGTTGGATTGCAGCGGGCGTCAATTGCGCGCTCCAATACGGCGCTGACCGCGGGAGAGCTGACGCTGGTGGTTTCGGACGCCGCGCAGGAGAATCCGAGCGTTGCATTCGGGACAGCGATGCCGCGTGGATACCTCGTGGCCTGGCGACAATCCGATCGGGTGCGCGCACAGTTGCTTGGAGAGAGCGGCGACCTCGCGGGTGATGCGATCGACGTCCTCGACCCCGAAGATTTCGATGGGATGGCGCCGAGTGCCTTGCGCGGTGTGGGCGTTTCAGCGATTGCCGCAGGCGGTTTTGACGTGTTGGTCCATGTGACCGGCAGTCAGACGCACTTCCACACCACCTTCGTGGGCTGCGGGAGCTGATCGACGCTACGCTGAGAGGGTGAACTTCCGGACGATGCTGGTTGCAGCACACGTCCTCATTGCGGGCGTTGCGGTCGGGTTTGTCGATTTGCAGTGGGCAACTTCGATGGCACTTGCGGTGGCGGTGCTTTCGATGGTGATGGTGCGCGCGCCGATCGCAATGGCACTCGCGTGGATGGGCCTCTACGCCGCCGTGATCGGTTGGACTCAAGTAGGCGTCGGGATGCGTCTTGTCTGGGCGCTTGGATTCATGCTCGTCGCCGCATACGGCGGTTTGTGTCTGCACCGTCGACTGCGTGCTGAGCGTTGGGGCCCGACCGCCGTCGTCACCGGTTTGTCGTTGACGCTCTCGGTGGTCGCGGCGCACTTGACCGTCACCATGATCTCGTTGCGTGCACATCCGAGTGTGATCGGAGAGCGATGGATGATGGTGAGCCTGATGGGTGTGTTCGTCGGCGTCACGACACTCTTCGCTTCGATCATGCCGTGGCGAGCATTGCGCCGCGCCGCAGCGGCACGGGGTGGACGCATCGACGAGCAGGGGCTGATTCGTTTTTTTGATGGTCGTGAGGGACGAGGCGAGCCTGGTGAGCCGGGTGAAGTGATCGGGTGGCCGTCGCGACGTCGGAACGATCGAGCCATGTATCGCGAGGATGCAGGACCGGCGCACTTTCGAGTGTTTCGTGGCGATCGAAGCGAGTACGTCGAGCATGCGCGACGTCGAGCGATGGAGATTCACCTGTGGGGTTTGGCGATTGCGTGGCTAACCGGTGGACCGTTGATCGGTGCACGTTTGGCCGGGGTTTTTTAGCCGTGGCGCGCGAGGAAATACACAACCAACGCGAACACGCAGATCATCGATGCGGTCTCGACCCAGTTGACCTTTCCGTCATCTTGTACGGCCTTCCACAAGATCAGCATCGTCGGAAACGCCAGTAACAACACCGACGTGGTCTCCAAGTCGATGACGAGCACTCCCCCGTGCTCCATCGTCGGCACAACACCGGTTAGCGCAAAGACCCCGAGCAGAATCATCGCGACCGGGAGCACGACAAAGGGCACCTGGTTGATCTGTCCCGACGCTGCGGCCAACGCGATGTCGTACATGCCCTTCGCGTGCGCGGTGATGATCATCGCGAACGCTCCCGCGGCGGCAAACACGCTCAGAATCAGCGCACCTACCATCTCCGAATAGCCCGCTTCGGTCAGCGCTTCGACGAGGATGTCCGCAAAGTCACCGACAGCATGTCCACCGATCACACTCGCCACGAGTCCAAGCACACCAAACCCGGTGATCACTCCAATGCTTGGCCCGCTGTCCTTGTCCGGTGCTTCGTCTTCGAGCTCTTCGTCTTCCTCCGCAAAGCGCGTGAGAAGTCGCCAGATCGCGACGCACTGCACGAACAACAAAATGCCGCCCAACACAAACAGGTCGGCTGTGCCGAACGCTTCACCATCGTGCTCGCCAGCCTCGAACACGTTCATCATCACCATCAACAAGCCGGTGCCGAGGAACACGCCCGCGGCAGCGGCATAAAGGTCCGTGCTGATCTTCACCAGAGGCTCGGGCAGTCGCGCCATGCCGGTTGCGTCGCGCGGCAACAAGCCGCTGTACAACCCAAACGCGAGCGCACCCACGTGTAGCGTTAGGCACGTCACGATAAATCCCACACGTGGTGCCGCCGCGATCACGAAGCCAAGCATCACGAGCTCTGGAATATTGCTGGCCAGCCCCGCCATCGTGCCCGCGACAAACTGGTTCCAGTTCAAGCGCTCGCCGATGCCCTCGACGCACTTGATCATCGCTTCGCACGATCCGAAGACCACGCCGAGGCCACCGATGGCCAAACATGCTGCGTGAATCCAGCCTGGCGCCTCGATGTGCTCCAATCCGAACGCCGCACCGATCAGGGCGCCGCCCGCGACCAGCACGTAGATCCAGCTCTTGCCTCCGCCTCCACCGCCGGCCATCGAGCGACGTGATTACTTCAACGAGCGCGTATGACGCAATAGCGACCGTCGTCGGCGATCGTTTCGACGTGCGTAAACGTGCTCTCAAGCTGCTGCTGCCACGGCAGGAAGCGGTTGTAGACCAGCCACAAACTCCCACCTTCGCGAAGCTGAGTAGGAGCTTCGCGAATCAGTTCAAGCGTCGTGTCGTACTCGGTCCCGACCCCTTGATGAAAGGGTGGGTTGCTGACGATGGCATCGAAGCGGTCGTCGATCCCGCAATACCGGTCGGTATGCACGCAGGTTCCGTCGAGCCCGTTCGCAGTCAATGTGCGCCGAGCTGCCTCGACCGCGAGTGCATCGACGTCGCTTAGCGTCACAGTGCAGCCCGCGTGCGCAAGTCGCGCACCGATCACGCCCGCGCCGCAACCAACGTCCAGCACATGCCCCTCGACGTCGAGATGCTGCAACAAGAGCTTCGTGCCGGCGTCGATGCGTCCTCGACTAAACACACCCGGCAATCCCACGACAGTGAGGCCTTCGTAGTCGATGCGCTCTTCCCAATCATCAAGGCTCGCCGTGGTGGGTTCGACGCGCGCGACGATCATCTGACGATGCGACCCGTGCTCAACCGCGACAACGCTTCCAAGTTCCGCCAGTCGCTTGCGTGCGGGTTTGATGCCTTCGTTCTTCGCCCCAACGACAACCACGCGTCCGGCAAGCGAGGCGGCTTGATGCATCATGAACCGCTGTCGACGAGTGCCCTTGGGAAGATAGAGCACCGCGACGTCAAACGATCCGGAAGGCTGGTCCGGCGCACCGGCGGCGAAGTGCTGACGTGCGTGGGTGAACTGCACGGCATCGAACAACGCGATGTCCTCCGGAGCAGGATCGAGCGCGATGGACCGACCCGCCCAGAGCGAGGAGTGTTTCTTCAGCAGTCGGGCGACCGGCGTCACACCCGCGAATTGCCTGTTTGCGCGACCGAACGCAATGCGACGCGCTTCGCGACAAATCCTCGCAAAGAGAGCCGGAATCTTGGGCGGATGGAGGGAGGTTCCTAGGATGCGACGATGGCAGACGACGAGCGTTCCGCGATAACCCGACGAGCGGGTCTCGTCGCGGCCGGAACACTCACCTCGCGCGTGCTTGGCATGGTGCGAGATGCCGTCATCGCCGCAAGTTTTGCGGTCACTGCCACCGATGCCTTCTGGCTGGCGTTTACGATCCCCAACGCCTTGCGTGGACTGCTGGGAGAAGGCGCGGTCAGTGGAGCGTTCGTTCCCGTGCTGACGGACGTCCGACACAAGGAGGGCGAAGAAGCAGCACGAGAGTTCTACGCGCGACTTTCGGGTCGGATGATCGCGATCCTGGTCGTGATCTCGGTCGCGGGAGTTCTGTTCGCACCTTGGCTGGTGCGTTTGTATGCCTCCGGTTTCGTGCGCGACGAGGAGCTCTTCAGCACCACCGTGGAGCTGACGCGCGTGGTGTTTCCCTACATCGCCCTCATGGGATTTGCGGCACTTCTCACGGGAGCGCTTCACGCGTCGCGTCGTTTCGCTGCACCTGCTTTTGCGCCAATCGGTTTGAACATCGCGCTCATCGCAGCGGCGTTGACGCTACCCAGCGTGTTCGAACGTTGGGGCATGCCGGGTGTCATGGCTCTAGGCTTTGGCGCACTGGTCGGCGGCTTGATTCACATCGGCGTGCAGATTCCTGCGGCGCGATCGGTGGGAATGCTTCGGTTTCCACGGTGGAAACGCGATCCGCGCGTCCGTCGTGCACTCTTGCTGCTCGCGCCTTTGCTGATTGGCTTGGGCGTGTACCAACTCAACATCATCGCCAGCCGACAACTCGCCTCGTACCTGCCCACGGGGTCGATCAGTTGGCTGTTTTATGGGCAGCGTTTGGTTGAGATCCCGCAAGGGATGTTCGCGTTGGCGATCGGTTCGGCAGCACTGCCGACCTTGGCGCAGATGCAAAGCGAAGGTCAGCTCGAAGAAGCGAAAGGCGTGTTTCGCTTCGGGCTGCGCCTCACGCTGTTCGTCGCGATTCCGGCTTCGGTTGCGCTCGTGATTTTAGCCGAGCCCACGGTCGCGGCAGTCTTTGGCCGAGGTCGTTTTGATGCCGTTTCGATCGAGCAGACAGCCTACTCACTGGTGTTCTTGGCGTCGGGCGTATGGGCGGTCGCGGCAGTTCGAACCATCGTGCCGATGTTTCATGCACTTGGCGATACGCGCACACCGGTGATTGCGAGCGCCGTGAACTTGGTTGTGTTCTTCAGTGTTGGCTTCGCCACGATGGAGACGTTGCGTCACGCCGGACTCGCGCTCGGCATCACCAGTGCAGCGTGCGTGCAGTTGCTCGTGCTCTTGCTTCTGCTGCGAAGAAAGATCGGTCACCTTGGGTTGACGGCGGTCGCCACGAGCGTCGTGCGGAGCGTCGGAGCGGCAACCTTGATGGGGGGATCGTTGTGGGGGGCGCTGCAGGTTGTGTCGCTCGAGGGCGGTGGAACCGTGCGCAACGTGGCCGTCTTTCTCGGTCTCGTCATCATGGGTGCGCTGGTGTATTTGCTCGGCGCAGCGATGCTCCGATCCCCGGAGCTCCGTGACCTGAAGCAAGCTCTGCGTCGCCGTCGATCTCGGTAATCTCGCCCCAAAATCGCAGAAAACGGTTGATTAACGGGTTGCGCCCCCCATGTTGCCCGTGTAAGACGATCGTGAAGCGGCTCTCGAGCCGCGGCATCACACCTCCATCCGGCTTCGTCAGCGTTGAGCCGTGTGGAGAGCGTCTTCGGGCACGTGTCTTCGATTTATCGTTCGAAGTCACTCTCGACTCAGCATCTCTCCCAATCGGGAGTTGGGTGTTGAGAGGGAGATTGGGACTCCAATGGGAGAGAGCGTAACCGCCTCTGACGCACCGGCCGAAAACCCGCCGGTGCCGGAACAGCCGGAACAGCCGGAACAGCAAGTCAAGCTGGAGGACAAACCGATCATCGTCCAGAAGGTCGTGACCATGTCCGATCGCGCGATCCAACGCGTGACGGGCGGAAACGCGTTTCTGCGAGGTCGACTCTATGCCCGTCGAAAGTCGGTCGAAAAGCTCAAGGCCGACGACCGGACGGTCTCGGGGGAGATCTCGGTTCGCAACAACGACGAGCCCTATCGAACGAAAGTTCGTTTTGGCGAGGACGAGACATTCATTTCCGAATGCAACTGTCCCGGCTGGCGCGGCCCCGACTCACACTGCAAGCACGTCGCCGCGATCATCGTGGCGCTTCGCGACATCCACCGTCCGCCCAAACCCAAGAGCGAACAACAGCAGCAACAAGGCAGCGGCAAGAAGAAGCGTCGCAAGAAAAAGTCCAAGGACAAAACGCAGCCGATTCACGTTCCGCAAACGGTAAGCGTGGGTGGCAAGCGACGTTCGCGTCGTCGACGTCGTCGAGGTTCGAACGGCTCCGAGAATATCGAGGTTGTTTCGACGCGCGATTTGGCCGGCACGCTCGGCGAGTCGCGTGGCGCCATCGACGCATGGCTCCCGCCAGATGCACGACCGAAGCCGCTGCCCTTGGAGTACCGGCTCTTGGTGCGTTCCGCGTCGATCGCGATCACGCCGGTGATCGCAGGCTCGCGCAACGCGGTGCCGATTGCCGATTCGCTCACCGCGTTCAACATGATCGGGTCTTCGGACCGACCCTTGATGCGCGCGTTGGCGCGACATGTGGTGCGTGGGCAGCCTGCCACCGCGGAGCTGCGCGGCGAAGATGCAGCGGAGTTGCTCACGCAGCTCAAAGCCGGTGGACGACGCGTTCTGCTGGAGCCCGCGTCGATGGAGCTTCGGTTTGGGGACGAACGACTCATTCCGTCGATCGAGCTCGACAACCTGAGCGACGATGCGCTGCGCACGCGAGTCGCGTTTGTGAGCGAGACCACCAAACGTCGCTTCTTGTTGAGTTCGGGTGCGTGGTTTGAAGGGACGCCCGGGTGGCACATCGATGCCTCCGAAGGCGTTGCACGTCCACTTGCGGATTCGGTCACGCCCGCCTGGCTGGCGCGTTTGTATCGCTCGCCCTCACTGGTGCATCCGGTTCACGAGCTTCCTCGGCTGCTCGGCGAGTACATCCCTCGCGTTGCAGTCACGCTCCAAGCGGAGCTGCCCGACCTCGCCTCCATTGCCGACCTCGTCGACAAGAAGCCCGAGATCGAACTCTGGGTCACGGGCGATATTGTCGAAGCACACGCGAAGGTGAAGGTTCGCTACGGCGACCAAACGTTTGACGTGCCTCCGACAGGATTGCCGTCGCCGTTGGCGTTTCTGCCGCCCGAAGATGGTTCCAGTAAGCCGCGGGTCGTTCGTCGCGATGTGGGTGCCGAAGTCACCGCGATCCAGAAGCTGTTGACGCTGGGGTTCGAAGCCGACGACATCGCCGAAGAGCTTCTCGCGACTGGCGCGACATCGATTTCGTTTTGGAGTGAAGGCATTGGCGAGCTTCCCGAAGAATGGGACCGCTTCATTCCGGATGACCTGGCCGACGTTACGATTCGCGATGAATCGGTAACCTCGCAGATGCGCGTGAGCAGCGGCGTCGACTGGTTGAGTCTCGACGTGACGTTTTCGGCCGGCAGCGCGGTCGTGACCGAAGAAGAGCTGCGAGCGTGTCTCGAAAGCGGTCAACGGATCGTCCGTCTGAGCGATGGGACGTACGCCGCGGTGGATCCGGACAAGGTGGCCGAAGTGCTGTCCCGGATGGCCGAGATCTATGCGACCAGCGGCCAAGCCGGAAAGAAGCTGCCGCTGAGCCAAGCAGGTCGTGTTCAAGATCTGATCGGGCTCGTCGACGACGCGAGTGTGAAGCCGAAGGCACGAACGCTCTTCGAGAAGCTCGACAACATCGACGAGGTGCCGAACATCGCCAAGCCTCGTTCGCTCAAGGCGAAGCTTCGGCCCTACCAGAAGAAGGGCTACAGCTGGCTTGGGTTCCTGCACGAGATGTCGATGGGCGGAATTCTCGCCGACGACATGGGTCTCGGTAAGACGGTCCAAACGATCGCTCTGCTTCTCTACGTGAAGGGCAAGAAGAAGAAGAAGAAGCCGAACTTGGTCGTTGCACCCACGTCGGTCGTGCCGAACTGGGAACGCGAGATTCAGAAGTTCGCGCCGAGTCTAACGGCTGTGGTTTGGCAGGGCGCCAACCGGCATGACCGAGAAGATGAGCTGGCGAAGGCTGACGTCATCATCACGAGCTACGCGCTGCTTCGACGCGATGAAGAACTGCTGCAAAGTTTGGGGCTTCGCTACGTGATTCTCGACGAGGCGCAGCACATCAAGAACCCGATGAGCCAAACGGCCCGCGCCGCGAAGAAACTAGAGAGCGAGCGTCGTCTCGCGTTGACCGGTACGCCCATCGAGAACCGACTGAGCGAGTTGTGGAGCATCTTCGACTTTGTCTCGCCCGGGCTTCTCGGACCCTTGAAGAAGTTTGAAGAGAACGTCGCGCGTCCGATCGATCGCGGTGATGAAGAAACCGCGAAGCGTTTGCGGAAGACGATTCAGCCCTTCGTGTTGCGACGGTTGAAGACCGATGTGGCCGACGACCTGCCGGAGAAGATCGAGCAGGAGATCGTCGTTCCGATGAGCGAGGATCAGTCGGGTCTCTACAAGCAGATTCTGCGCGAGATTCGAAAGAATCTGTTGAGCGAGGTCGAGAAGAAGGGTGTGAGCAAGTCTCAGATTCAGATTCTTGCGGCGCTTACCCGGCTGCGTCAGGTCGCGTGTGACCCGCGTTTGATGAAGTTGGAGAACAGCGAGTTCACCCACGAGGACAGCGGCAAGCTCGGTGCGTTGCGCGAGATCATTCGCAACGCGGTGAGCGGTGGACACCGCGTGTTGGTTTTCAGTCAGTTCGTGACCATGCTGCAGCACATTCGTCAGGCGTTGGACGAGGATGGCGTGAACTATGAGTACCTCGATGGGTCGACCAAGGACCGCATGAAGCGGGTGGAGCGATTCAACGATGACGACTCGATCTCTGCGTTCCTGATCTCGCTGAAGGCGGGTGGAACCGGGTTGAACCTGGTGGGCGCAGACACCGTGATTCACTTCGATCCCTGGTGGAACCCGGCGGTGGAAGACCAGGCGACCGACCGTGCGCACCGGATCGGTCAGACCCGCTCGGTCAACGTGTACAGGCTGATTGCGAAGGACAGCGTGGAGGAGAAGATCCTGCAGCTGAGTTCGAAGAAGCGTGCGTTGATGGAGAACGTGTTGTCGACCGAGGGAAGCCCGCTGAAGGGACTGACCAAGAAGGACGTCGACGCGCTGTTCAGCGAGTAACAACATTTTGGTCGGTGCTCGGATGGATGCGCGCTTCGCTCGTGTGTCCAGTCTCTGAGCCTGCGTTCTTCGACCAAAATGGCTAGCGGGAACCAATCATTTTTTGGTCGAGAGCTTCTGTTCTCCTGAACTTCCGAACTTCCAGATCCGCGAAGCGGAATGCTGCTCCCCGTTGCTACCGGCGGACGCGCCTTCCGTTCTCGTAGCGACCTCTCCATCGCCCGCCATCCGCGTGGAAGTAATGGCCTCGACCGTGCCTTCGATCGCGACGGTATGTCCCTCGAAACACGTCTCCCGACGCGTAGATGTAGATGCCTCGACCGCTTTTCTCGCCGCGGTGGTACCGGCCGATATAAACGTCACCGTTTTCAAAGTGACGGCGTCCAAAACCGTGCTGGCGACCAACGCGATGCTCGCCGTCGTACAGCGCACCAGAGCGCCAACGCGAAGTGCCGGTCCCATGCTCGCGACCGAAGAGCAGCTCGCCCACGTAGCGACGGTCGTCGAAGCGACGCTCTCCCCAGAAGAGCAGCGGATGGTTGCTCTCGATGCTGTCGAGTGAATAGAGCGGAGCGCGACGACACCGCAAACCACTCTCGGCAAAGTGTTGAGCCCGCGATCGGATAAGCCGCACCTCGTTCCCCGACAATCGCAGCGGTGCGCGAAGGTTCGGCGACGCTTGATGCATGACGTGCGCAGGGTCGTCGTGGTGTTGCAGTCCGAGGATGTGCCCGATTTCATGGGCAAGCGTTCGGTCGCCGGCACTCACTCTCGAAATCATGATGGTCGACGCGTTTCCACGCGTGCGGAAGTAGCCCGCGAACCGACGGTCACCACGCCGTACCGAGGTCGAGATGCCGACGCGGATTCGATCGGGATCCGCAAGATGGTCGAACGCGTGATCGACCGATACGGGGACGTCCGCGTACTGCGTCGAGGTCGCTACGAGACAAACCTGTGAGGGTTCAAGCCAGCGATTGGCTTTCTCGACAATCCACTCGATGTACTGCGAACTCGCGAGTGTTTGCCCGTGGGCGTCGTGGCCAACGACAAACTCAAGCGGAATGTTCAGCGGCTGTGCACTGGCCCAACTGGGAACACAAAAGGCGATGAGGAGAAGAAGTGAGCGCATGCATCTTGGACGCGCTCACCAGGCAAAGCCTCACGCGGGAAACCGGACGTTGTATTCGAGGGTTTCCACTCCAGTGGGGACGCGAAATGCGTCCGGGCACTCAACCGTTAGAGACGCGCGATGACAGCGTTGGTGAAGCCTTCGGTGTTGAGCTTGCCACCGATGTCACCGGTCTTCTCGCCGTCGGCCAACGCCTTGTTGTAGGCGTTCTTGATCTTGTCGGCGACGGGCTTGCAGTCGGCGTGTCCCAGCGTGTCGCTCATGTAGTTCAGCATCATCACGCTGCTCATCAGCAACGACATCGGGTTCGCGATGCCCTTTCCGGCAATGTCCGGCGCCGATCCGTGCACGGCCTCGAAAATTGCGTACTCGTCGCCGATGTTGGCGCCCGGTGCGACACCAAGCCCACCGATAAAGCCCGCGCACAAATCACTGAACACATCGCCGTAGAGATTCTGCAGGAGCAACACATCAAAACGCTCAGGCGCCTGCACCAAACGCATGGCACCGGCATCGATGATCAACTCGTCGTACTCGATGTCGGTGTAGCCACCTTGTTCGCGGACGTCTCGGACCACCCGAAGAAAGAGCCCGTCGCCCTGCTTCATGATGTTGGCTTTGTGCATCGCCGTGAGCTTCTTGCGACCTGCGCGGCGACAGTACTCGAAGCCCCAAATCGCGAACCGACGCACAGCGGCTTCGGTCACCACCTTAAGGCTGGTCACGACGCCTTCGGTGATCTCGTTTTCGATTCCGCTGTACAGACCCTCGGTGTTCTCGCGAAGCACAACGAGGTCGACATCCGTGTAACGGGTCGGCACACCTTCCATCGAACGAAGCGGTCGCACGGCCGAGTAGAGCTTGAGCGCCTTACGCATCTGGACGTTGACCGACTTGAATCCGCGGCCCACCGGCGTGGTGCACGGACCCTTCAGCGCGACCTTGTGCGTTCGAATCGCTTCGAGCGTGGCGTCGGGCAAAGGCGTTCCAAGCTTCTCGTCGGCAGACACACCAGCGTACGCGTCGACCCAGCGAATCGGCGCGTCGGCGGCCTTGAAAATCTCTCGAACGGCGCCGGCCACTTCGGGACCAATGCCATCACCCGGGATGAGAACAACGTCGTGCATGGCGGAACTCTCGTCCCGATCGCCCGCCAGTTCAAGCGTAAGGTTACGACTGTGTGAGCAGGCCTTTGAGCTCTTCGGTCTCGACCCGGTAGTTCGTGCCGCACCAATCACAACCGAGATCGAGCGCCTCACCGTCTTCCAGCAACTTCTGCAATTCGTCGACACCGAGCGTTGCCAGGCTGGTCAACACGCGCACCTTGCTGCAGTCACATCCGAAGTGGACCGCGCTGTCACCGAGCATGGTGTAGGGCATGCCTTCGAAGACCTCGGCGAGCAGTGCATCCGGGGATGCATCGGCGCCCACGAGGCGATCGGTGATGTCGTCAAAGTCGGCCTCGAGTCGATTCGCCATCGTCTCGATCGCACCTTCGCGATCCGGTGCTTCCGGCAAAAGCTGAACCAGAAAACCGCCGGCGGCTTTCACCTCGGATGCACCGTTCATCACACTGGTCACGCGGACGACAGTTGCGATCTGTTCCGAGCTTTTCATGTAGCTCATCAGACCTTCGCTCACGCCGCCGCTCTTCGGCAGTTCCACGACACCTTGATAGAGTTCACCTTTGGGAAGCGAACGCATCATCTGAAGCATCGAACCTTGGCCGAGATGAAACGGCGGCGCGTCAGGCTTGTGCTGAAAGAGCCCCCGCGTTCGTCCGTCGGGATACGAGTCCGCGATGATCTGCCCTGAGCCGTTCGCGCCTTTGATGACCGCCTGAACCCTCAGCGTCGGCGCCATGGTTTCGCGATACAAAATCGCACTGGTCACCATGTCTCCCAGGATGCGCGCGGCGTCGCCCGAGGCTTGCTGCGCGTCGATCGCCCCTCGCACCGTTTCGGTGGACTGCACGACCATCATCCGGAAGGCACCGTCGTCTGTCATTGCTCGCAGAACTCGGTCGCCCATGCGTCTTTACCCTAGCAGGTTTGCACTCAAAAGAATCGCGTGCTCAAACGTAGTGTGCTCCCTGTACTCCGCTTGACGGCTGCTCGACCCGTGACGGCAATGCTGGTGTTCGCGTTGGCGTGTGGCGGCACCGAGGAACCTCAACCGGTCGTCGAGCCGGTGGAGGTCGAGTCCGAAGGTGGCGAGGCTGAAACCGAGGTTGTGGCGGTGCGCGACCAACCACGCGCGCTGGGGGCGACGGCAACGTTCGCCGACCTCGTCGCGTCAGCACGGCGCTTGGACGATCGCGGGGAGGGCGAGTCCGACGTTGGATGCGTGCTCCGAGGATCTCCGGAGGCGATGTCCTGGAGGCTGGAGGCCGATGTTGCGACGGGCGTCCGACCGCTTCCGGATGCGCCAGCTGAGATCGCACCGCGGCTTGCGGAACCCAAAACGATTCGGATTTTGAGTCGGTGGGGACAACGCGGACAAGGCACGATCAGTCTGGCGGCGTTCACGGCGTTGCCTCCTCCACCACGTGGTCGTGAAGCAGCGTTGATCGTGACGGCAGCAGGCATGTTCGTCGCGGCAACCGAGGGTGCGTCGTCAGGACCGCATCGGCTCAACGCGTTGGAGACGGTGTTGAGCAACCAAGAGGCCGAACGCTTGTTCGTGACCGCGGAAGCGGGCATCTCGCTCCGACGGCTGCACGCCGTGATCGCTGCGATTCCGGCGCGCTTTGAGGGCAAGACCGCGTTGGCCGTTGTGCTTGGCGACAACGTGCAGCTTCCTTCAGCAGCACGTCCGGACTCCGAAGCCGGGATGTGCGCAGACGGACTTCCCGAAACCGAAGCCGCGAGCGGAGACTTGGATACCTCACGTGTGGTCGCGTCGTTGGCACCACTTCGCGAAAGTGCCGCGCGCTGCATGCTTCGCGCTTCGGCTGAGGCGGCACGGGGAGGTCGGATGGCGTTGGCGATACGAGTCGCTGCGGACGGGAGCGTGGATACGGCATGCGCAACCGCCGATGGGCTGGGCGATCCGAACCTTCGTGCGTGTGTGCTCTCTGCCGCGAACGCGTTGCGCTTCCCGGAACCCGGTGGCGTGCTCGACTTGATGCTGCCTTTGCGGCTCGAGCCCGATCGTTCGAACCGACAAACGCTGCTCTGCCGATAGCTGCCTAGGCGCTGCCGTGACTATGACCGGTCGCAAACGCAGCGGCGAGCAAGTGCGCGACTCGCAGGGGTTCGGGGAACGAACCGTGCGTGGTGTGTAGTTCGAGGGTGAGTTTGGCGAGGTCAGCTTCGATGCCTGCGCGTTGAACCCACACCCCCGCGATCTCCTCCATCGGCCCCGCACGCTTGAGCCGATCGAGCTTCGTCTCTGCACCGGGCAACGCGCGAAGCGCGGCTTCGATTTTGTCCATTCGGGGAGGCTTGCGCGCGACCACGAGAATCGGACGCTCGAGTCGCGCATGGAGCGCAGGCAGGTCGACCACGTCGAATCCGCCGAACGTGATCCCCTGCAACATCACGCACTGGATGTGCTGATGAAATCGGGACTCTTCGATGACACGGGCAATCGCTTCCGTCGCTTGGTCCCCATCACGAACCGTCTGCGTGGTGAGGGCACCGTCGAGTCGATGCCGCGCGTAGACCAATCCCAACAACGGTACGGGCCCTCCGGCGACACTCTTGTCGAAAGGCCCGTCGTCGAAACCGACCACGTTCGCCAGTGGGCGCACGTCAGCTTCCTGTTTCGGCGTCGAGCGCGCCGCGGACGCCTTCGAACAAGTCTTGGGCTTCGCGCTGGGTTTGGCCAATCGCCGTGATTCCGACTTTGCCGAACTCGCTCAGTGCACCGGTGAGGTGAAAGACGACTCCGGTATCTGTCCACGGTTTGTAGTGGAGCTGATGAACTGCAGCGATGTCCAAGAGGTCCTCAACCAAGAGCCCCTTGTACGAGGGCGAGCAGAGTGAGTCGGTCGCCACGTAGAAGCGCGCTTCGCCGCGTTGGTTGAAGTACAATGCGGTTCCCGGGTCGTAGCTTCCGCTGTTGAGCATCTTCATGATCATCAACGGATGCGTTGTGCCGCTCATGCGTAGATTGATCTCGATCGCATAGCGGTCCCAGGTGCCTTTTTGGTCGGGGCGTTCAACGGCGACAAAGTCCACTGCGGCGCGACCGATCACGCCAGCATCGCGAAGCACCTCGCCCACCTCGAGAGTGTCGCGCTGTACGTCGAGTCGGTAGACCTGGTCGGCGGGAAAACGACAGCCTTCGTAGGTTTGGTTGTCCGGTCCGCCCAAGAGCTGATCGTGGGTAGAGAGGCACTCCAGTTCGCCTCGCGGATTGATGCGGAGCTGCCCGCTGGGGGCGTGTTTGGTTTCGCCCTCGATGAACGCTTCCACGACGCCGCCTTGGCGAAGCAACTCTGCGCCGAAACGCGTCCAGTCCCCGAAGCTGGGTCCGAAACGCATCTTGGGTAGCTGCGAACGCAACGCGGATTCGCGATCGGGACGCGTGCCGCTTCCCGGTCGGTGTTGGATGATGGGTTCCAGACTCATCACCGCATTGCCTTCGCCGCTGAACCCTTGATCGTGTTTGACGACGACGCGCTTCAGGTCGGGTTCGGCTTCCCACAAATCGGCGACGGCTTTCGCCACGTCTTCTTCGCTGCTGACACCCTCGATCCCGGCTGGTGTGGGAACGCCGGCGCTCTTGAACGCTTTGCGCGATCCGCTCTTGGTTCCGAAGCTCAGCAGTTCGGGATCGACGCCGTAGAGCGGGATGCCAAGTCGGACCGCAAGCCTTCGTTCGAGAGGCGAGACGGTGAAGCAGGTCATGTGCGCGTGGTTCACGTCGATCGCCCGTCGAATGCGTTCGATGAGGCGAGGGCGCTCGAGGATCTTCTCGGTGAGTGTGCGCGGTGAAGAATCGTAGGTCGCGAGCGTGGTGAGGCGGCGGCGTGCGTGCGCCATCGGGATGCCCTGTAAGAGCGAGAGCGTGTAGTCGACCATCGCGTCGTGAAGTGGGAGCGACGTGACGTACACGAGGTGCGCTCGCGGGTGCTTCAGCAGCGAGAAGGTGAAGAGCATGCGCTCTTCGTAGTGGGTGACGCCGTCGATATCGGCCATCGGCAAGCCCTCGAGCGAAAGCGAGGGGATGATGACGATGTCTTTCCGGTTGTCGTCGATCTGGTGAACGCTTTGCCAGCGTTCGAGCAGTGTCTGCTGCAGCTCGGTGTAGCGTGCGAGCTCGACATCGAGCGAGGGCGGCGGCACCGAGGTGAACGAGCGACGAAGCACCGAGCGAGATCTTCCCACAGGACGCGTCGTCTGAGAAGAGCTTCGCGGATTACTGCGCCGACGCTCCCAGGCCACGCCAGAAGGTCACCAGGTGATGCGAGACCTCCTCGGGATTGTCGATGATCGCAAAGTGCCCGCTCGGCAGTTCGAGTAGCTCCACGCCCGCTCGCTCTGCGTACCCGCGGCCCAGCGCGATCGGCATCATGGCGTCACGCGAGCCGTGAACCACCACCGTGGGAATGCCGGGATCGGTCGCCTCGGCAGAAGCTCCGCTGATCACGCTCACCGACGCGAGCTCGTTCGCCATCTCCGATGCCAGCAACGATGCTGCCGCGCCGCCTGCAGACAAGCCCACGAGGTGAATGTGCGATGCGCCTTCAGCCCGCATCGTTTCGATCGTGTGTCGAATCGTCGCGCGCCCTGGCTCGCTTAACCACGCGGCATCCGGTCCCACGCTGGGGCAGTACGTGCGCATCGCGAGTGATCGCGCTGGCTTGGCGATACACCAACAGAGCCCAATCGAAGACCCGGCGCTTCCGTGCAGAAAGAGCACGGCGTGTGTGCTCGGTTCGCGGTTGGCGCTCATTCCGTCAAGAGCAACCCGTGGCTCCGCGTGACTAAAGCGAACCAGGTCGAACGACTCGGGAGACTGCAAACCCAGGTAGGTCGCCGGGACGACGGAGGGCAGATAACCCTCTTCCTCACGAAGCGCCTTGTAGAGGTCGTGCATGCGACTGTGAAAGTGTTCGGTGTCTTCGGCTTCGGGAAATCCCCCAAGGCGCGGTAGCCACGCTGATGCGAGACCACTCAAGTCGCCTTCCTCAACCAGCTGGTTGACCACTCGTGTGCGCGAGTCGTTCGGCATGGTCCGGAACGAGACGGTCGGACCGCTGTGTACACGCACGATGCGAATGCCGAAGATCACCAAGACCCAAACCAACGCCTCGACCCAACGCTTCCAGCCTCGTAGCAACGCGACGTAGATGAGCGGCATGATGGTGATCCAGCCCGACAACGAAAACCCAGCGTCGTTTGCTCCGAACACGAGCAGCACCACGACTGGGATCCCCGCCCAACGAAATGGACTCTTGGGTTTCTTTTCTTTGCGCTTTTTCTGAGGCGGTGGGACCGATGCACGCTGGCTTTCAGGGATGTACCGCTTGCCCACCGGCATGGGCGCAGTCGGACCCAAAATCGGGTCGCCCTGATTGAGGTCAAAGAGGTCGGGTTCGTCGTCGCTCACGGGCGAAGGGTGGCGGTGAGAAGTTCAAGTTGAGCACCGGCGCGAACCACCACGCCTTGCGCGCCCGCACTGACCGCGGCACGAGCGAGTGCGATGCCCTTGTCGTCCGCGTGTCCGACGTCGACGATGACCGGGTAGGGCGCGCCGAGCCCTGGAAGCGATGCGAGATCGGGGGCACGGCGATCGACCAGTTGCACGCCTGCGTCCAAAAGCACGATACGCGCATTGCCGCGCTTGCGAACTCGGTCCGCTGCTTCGAGCCATTGCGCAGTTGTGGCGTTGAGACCGCGTTGCAGAACAACGCCAACATCCAGTCGTCCAATCTCATCGAGTAGTTCAGGCGTATCCATCGACACCACGAGCAACTCGACGTCGCGCAGCGATCCGATGTCGGCACGATGGTGTACGGAGAGCACAAGCGGCAGGTGATGTGTCCCTGCGGCTTGCGTGAGTGTTTGGCGGAGCTGCTCGTCACGCTCGTCGAGGTGAGCGCCCCATAGTGCGTCGACACCCGCGTTGTAGAGTTCTGCACCGATCGATGCGTCGACGGAACTGTCGGTGGGTCCGGCGAACACCAATGGGCGTGGACCAAACTCCAACGCGCCGATCTTGCTCACGCCCGCAGCGGGTGCGGCGTCGATCCGTTTGCGTCGAGGAGTCGCGGGCTTTGCCGCATCGGAGGTACGGGTCGGATACGAGCCTAGGATTCGCAGATAGCTGGTTTCTCGCCCGAGTTCATCGAGCGCGTCGCGCACACGTGGGTCATCGATGTTCCCTTCGAAATCGAGGTAAAATCGATACTCCCACGGATTGTTGGGCCGCGGACGTGACTCGAGTTTGGTCAGATTGAGTCCGTGTTCGGCCAACACCGCAATCGCTCGAGCCAACGCGCCTTCGCGGTGATGTGTGGCGAAGATCAGCGATGTCTTGCACGGAATACGCGCGTCGAAGTGTGCGCTCTCCCGCGAGACCACAACCATGCGCGTGAAGTTGGAACGTTGGTCTTGGACGGCGCGACGAAGCACACGAAGACCGTGGATTCGCGCTGCGGCGTCGCTCGCGATCGCCGCCTGTTTGGGGTTCCCCTCCGCCTTTACTTTCGCCACCGCAAGCGCGGTGTCCTCGAACGCTTCGGCTTTGCACCCCAACTCTTGAAGAAGCCGACGGCACTGGGCGAGCGCGACGGGATGCGAAACGATGCGCTCGAGTTGGGACTCCTCTGCATCGTCCAGCCCGATCAAGCAGTGTTCGACCTTCCACGCTTCTTCGCCCACCAGATGGAGGTCCATTTCGGCGAGCAGGTCGTAGCTTTCGTTGATCGATCCGGCGGTCGTGTTTTCGATCGGCAGCACCGCGTAGTCGAGCTTTCCCTCGCGCAATGCTTCGAGCATCACCCGGAAACCACTGAACCCGCGGTACGACACACTTGCGTCACGCGTCGCGAAGTGGCGTTGCGCGCACATCTGACTGAATGCGCCTTCGCCACCTTGGTAGCCGACGATGAGACGCTGAGAGCGTGCGGGGTCCTGCGCCAAGCGTTCGTGCTGCACCCGCAGACTGTGGTCCAGCACTTCGCGGAACACGCGTGTGACCAGCAAGGCATCCAACCCCAACGAACGACCGAGATCGACCAAGCGTCCGAGCAACGCCTCCTCGCGAGATGCATCTCGGACGACGGTGCCGCCGCCACTCTTGAGTGCGCCGACCCGGGCGACTACGTCGGCTCGGCGCGCCAGTCCCTCAAGGATGGAGCGATCGACGCCATCGAGCTCTTGGCGGAGCGCGGCGAGTGCTTTTGCTTTCTCAGCGTCGTTGGATTCGTCGGTCACGAGGGGTGAGCTTGTCTTTCTCGCCCAGTCGAGGCAAGCACGTGCGATGCACCGGTACGCGCTGGCGACCGTGCTGGCCTTTGGGGTGGTCGGCTCGGTTCACGCCGAAGAAAACCACTATCAAACGTTCCTGATTGGCGAACGTGCTCTCGGCATGGGCGGCGCGGCCACAGGCGTCGCCGACGAAACCTCGGCGGTGTTCTACAACCCGTCGGGTATCGCCCTGCTCGGGACAGACGCACTTGGCGGCAACCTATCGATCAACGCGTTTGATACGCGTGAAATTGAAGATGGGTATGGCTCTCCGATCGGTGTCTCGGATCTGAACGCGACGTCGCGTCCGGGTGTACCGGTGTTCGCGAGTGCGGTGAAGCGTTTCGGATCGCGAAACGAAGACGGTGTTCGTCCGCACGCGTTTGCGCTCTCCACGATCAACCCCATTCAACGCCGACTCCGCTACGAAGTCGAAATCTTCAACCCGATGACCAACGTTCGCGAGTCGTTGGAGATCGAGCGCGAGCGGCGGGTCACGTACTACGGCCCGACTCTGGCGTTTCGCCTTCGTGATGACCTCGCGGTTGGACTGAGTGCGTTCTGGGTTCGGACCCGCATGCGTCACCGTGAAGACCAATCGATCGTGACCGACATCGAGTTCGATCCGGTGACCAACACCTTTCAAAACGACACGGTGTTTCTGCGCGAGAGTTTGGCGCGCTCGCGGACCGATCATTTTGTGTTTCGGTTGGGCGGTGTGTGGCAACCGACGCCGCACTGGCGCGTGGGCGCGATGTTTCAGCCGCCAGGGATCGAATGGCGGGACAAAGCGCGTATCCGGAACCGTCTCATTCTGGCGGACACGTTGGCGGACCCCGCATACGCCACGCTGGAGTTCGCCGATGTCGGCGGGCTCAACGCTGCATCGCCTATTCCGTGGGCGTTGCGTGTCGGTGCTTCGTACGCGCCGACGCCCAACTTGCTCTTTGCGGCGGATCTTCAACTCGTGGGTCGAGTAGGGCGACCCAATGATCCGGTGCGCGCGATTGAGCAGCCTGATCCGGTAACGGAGACCGGTTACATCGCGCAGCCTGGCGACTACTTCACCGAAGCGACGCATCGACTGACGACCTTCAACATCGCAGTGGGCATGGAGGCGGTGATCGCCGGCATGATTCCGGTGCGGTTGGGGTTCTTCACCGACCGTTCCGCAGCGCCGGCGATCAACGGACCCACCGAGGAGTACCAGCCCGTTCATATCGATCGTTATGGTGCGACGTTCAGCGTCGGGTTCCGCGACGACGCATACGATCTGAGTATCGGTGCTGCGGCGTTGTTTGGGCGAGGTGACGCACTGCGTACGAATCCTGATTTCGCACCGCAGTACTTGCCGACCGAGGCGCGCGATCGGGTGATTTACTTTTTCATCAGCGGTGCACGTCGCGCGGCATCGCGGTTTGCGAAGCAAGTCGTGCGTGGGACGCGGAGCCGAGGGGACACCGAGGAGCGCGAGACCGACGGAATGCGCGAACGCCGCCGCGAGACTGAGACTGAGACTGAGACTGAGACTGAGACTGAGACTGAGACTGAGACTGAGACTGAGACTGAGACTGAGACTGAGACTGAGACTGGGGCTCCGGGATCCGAAGCCGAAGCCGATGCCGAAGCCGAAGCCGAAGCCGATGCCGAAGCCGACGCCGATGCCGATGCCGACGTCGATGCCGATGGCGATGCCGATCCAGTCGCGCCTAGCCCTGAGTTGCCGGGCGATCGCGAATCTCCGAGCCCCGAGCCACTCGAGTGAATCTTTCGGTTCGCCGTACGTCTCTACGCTGGCCCTCTATACTCGGGATGTGAAGATGAAACTCGCGGTCGCACTGTCCATGCTCTGTTTCGCGCTGCCGGCTGCAGCTCAAAATGGAACGCTCCAAGTTCGCGTGACGGACTCGGCCGGACGCCCCACCGACGGCACCGTCACGCTGAGCGGGCCAGGTGGTCGTCGCTCCTGTCGCACGGTCGGAGGTCGCTGCACGGTCCCGCTCCCCGCAGGAACGTGGACAGCGAGTTTGACTCCGGTTCGCGACCAGGCGCCCGCGCCCTCGCGCGTCACGGTCCGGCCCAGCCGTACCGCTGTTCTCACGATGCGGACGCGTCCGGCCACGGTTGCCAACACCACGCGCGTGAACGGAACCCAAGCGGCAGTCACGCGTCGGCGCACTCCAAACTCGCCCGTGATCACCCAAACGCAGGGCGGCGTTGTCGCAACGCGCCGCACCACGACAACACCGCGCACCACGACGACACCGCGTACAACAACGACTACGCGTCGGACGAACGTGACCCGGCGAACGACCACGACGCGTACGCAGCCGCAGATCATCCAGACGAACCCTGCGATTCAGGGGCGCCAACCCACCGTTACCCATCAGGGCACCAACACCGCGCCGCGTGCCGTCACCACCGCGGGTTCACGCAACCTCGGTTCAGGCAGTCGCGTTTGCGTCAACGGTTCGGTGGTCGACTCAGTGGGACGCCCGACCGACGCGACGATGACCGTTTCGCAAAACGGTCGTGTGCTCGGCACAGTACGAAGCGTTGCAAGCCGCTTTAGCGTGTTTGATCTTCCGCCGGGTCGCTACGACGTCACTGCGAGCCCAGCGCGTGGTGGACCCGCCGTGCGCATGGTGCTGAACATCGGAAACGGCGTCGCTCGCTGGACGATTCGGACGCGCTAAACTTTATTTATCGGAGTCGCCGCGCCCTAGGTCTCCGCCTTCGGCTCCGACCCGGCCTTCGGCCTTACGGGCACGGCTCCTCCTTTGGGGAGGATTAGCAATCCTCCCCCCAACCTTCGGTTGGGTCCCCCCTCAAGCTCGCGCTTCGCGCGCGTCTCGGCTCGGGGAGCCTCGACGTTGCCCGACGGCTACCGTCGCTCGAACGAACACTTCGTGTTCTTCGTGCGGGTCGTTCGGGAACTGAGACGTATGGAACGCCTTGACGCGCTCCTACGGTGCGCGGTGGGGTGGCTGCTCGCGTGCACTTCTTCAATCAAGTTTGCGTTCTTCAATACGCATTCTTTAATGCGAACGAACCGACGCGTGAGCCTCGCCCGAGATTCTTTGATGCGAACAACCAACGCGTCAGCGAACGGTTTAGACTGGGGCGCTGTCTGCGATCTCTTCGGCTTCAGGGCGACCGAGCGTTCGGTAACACGCAGCTAAGGTGTGCAGCGCCGCAGCTTCGCCGCGTGGATCTTTGACGGTTCGCGCGGCTGCGAGCGCGGCGAGTCCAGCGCGAACCGCAGACCGCCCATTGCCTGCATGAAGGAGAATCCAGCATCGGGTGAGATGCCATCGTGCACGTGCGTGATAGTCGGGCTCATCTTCGTCCAGATGCACCCGTGCCAAGGTCTTCATCGCGGCCTCGGTGTCGCCCTTCGCCAGATGAGTCATCGCGCGCATTCGATCCGCTGCGGCGAGATCGCGTCCTTCGGCGATGGCGACTTCGATCGTTCGCTCCACGGCCTCGATGTCACCGGCCAAAAGCGCGCTGATCGCGACTTTCGAAACAGATCCTTCGCCGTGATCCGTTTCCTCCTCGGGCGTTGCAGCGCGACTGATCTCCGCGGCCGCTTCGCGGATGTGCGCATGCGGAAACATCTGCACCGCAATCGCTGCAAGTCGACGCGGAGCATAGGTGTACCCGCCCGCAAGCGCGGCATCCGCCGCCACCAGAAGCGAGCGAGCGCCGGTATCTTTGTCGCCGCCCTCTGCCATGAAGTGACCGACACTCGCTTGCACCAGATCCCCACGAAACAACGCCGACGCCTGCATCGCGCTCGCTGCAAAACGGCACAGCTCGGCTTTGCGGGCAGGCGGCATTCTTGAGATCACCAGTCGGCGTAGAAGTTCCGAGGCGGGCTCGAGTTGGTTTCCGTCAGCGATCCACGACTCCGTGTGCAGCTGCGCGACCGACTCACGACGTTCCAGGCCGGTGAGCCCGTCGTTGGACGCAATGGCCGCAACGAGCAAACGCGGAGTTCCAGCAGGGGTGATGCAGATCGCTTCCAGCATCCGCAAGGGTTGTTCTTCGAGTCCCGAAAGTCGTTCACTCAACAGGCGGTCGGTGGGAATGGAGCGCACCCCAGCCCGTGGACTCGTCCGCCACCGAAACCGGTCCTGATCGAAAATCAGGTCGCCCACCGCGACAAGCGTGCGCGCGGCTTCGACGACGCCAAGAGGCGTATCGCCTCCGAGGACGGCCACGCGTCGCACGACGTCTTCGTCGGTCTCCTCACCCAAGACCGCGGCGGCAACGATCTTGGCGTCGTCCAAGCGCAACGAAGGCAGCATCAAGTCATGGAACTTGTGTTTGCGTAGCGGTTTGGGAATCGGTGCCTCCAGCGGGACACGCGCCGCGACCACGAGCGGGACTTCTCCGACCAGTTCTCCGATGAGCTTCACGGTCGAGGGGTCGATGCTCGGAACCGGATCGAGCATCAGCCAGGCGCCGTCGAGGAAACGCGCGCTCGCGTCGAGAAGCTCCAGACGGTTTACAGTTTCGCCCGCCGCGACCGCCGCCAGTGCATCCCCGAGGACCTCGGCAACGCGTTCGGGTCGTTCGAACCGTCGGAGCAGGGCATGGCGCAGGCTACCGAGCGGTTCCAAACCGCCCGGTACACCGGACACGCGTAGCGCGAGTGGTGGGTTGAGTTCGTCGGCGAGTTGCTCGAAGTACCGACGTGCACCTGCTCCGCTTGGACCACGAATCGCCACGCACCCTTGCCCAAGCAGCGCGTATTCGCGAACCGCGGCCATCGCGTCGCGAGTCGAGGGTGCGGTCGCCACCGGTTTAAGTTTCGCGATGGCTGCACGACACGAGGCGCGTTTCGGCATCGTGCGGTCGATCGCCGTGCCTCGAAGTGCTGCGGCGCCCGTAGCGACGCTCCGACCGAAGAGCCACACGCTGCTTGCCAAGTCGCGGGTGACGGCGTCGACCGCCAGCTCGCCTTTCCGGGCACGCGTCGCCAAAAGCTGCGCACGATCGATCGCACTTCCAACGGCCAACCCGTCGACGACTTCGATTTCGCCGGTTGCCACACCGACCGATGTGCCGACTGCTGCGATCGGGGGGTGTTCGTCGGCGTCGTCGAGAAGCGCGAGCGCAATGCGAAGCGCGTCGTGAATCTCGGTGAGGTCAAACGCGACTGCGGTCGAACCGCCCAGGCAACCAAGCGGCTTCGCGCCCGCTCGAATCAGTCGATCGGTGACGCGTCCGATCCACTTCCCAACCGCCGTCGGCTCATCTTGCTCGATGCGGGTAGGGGGAAAGACTCGGTGCCAAAGGACCAGCCGCTCCAAGGCGTTGCGGCCTAGTCCAGTTTGCTTTTCAGTGCTGCCAGTTCGTCTTCGACGGCGTCATCGCCGGTGCTTCGTTCCAGCTTCGCGAAGCGAGCGTCGAGGTCTGCTTTGTCCACACCATCGTCAAGCACCGCGTGCGCTTCGACCTCGGCGTCGAGTTCGTCGATGCGACCGGACATGCGCTCGAGTTCATCGAACGTGTCCGAGCCAAACCGGCTACTTCCGGGAGAGTCGCCTGGAACCTCGCGGGCTTTGCGTACCTGTGATGCGAGGCTGGACTTGCGAGCCTCGAGGTCTTCGATTTTCTTCTCGAGCTTGTCGAGCGTGTCCTTCATCGACTCTGCAGTGGTCGCCTGTTGGTCCGCGCGTTGCCGCACCTCTTGCGCCTTCTTGGTCGCTTTGGCCTTCCGTCGCAGGGCCTCACGAGCAAGCTGCTCGTCATCGGTCTTGAGCGCGAGGACGGCTTTGCGCTCCCAGTCCTTGGCCTCTTCCTCGAGTTCCTTCGCCTCTTTGTCGAGGCGTTTGGCGGCTCCCAACGTGGACACCAGCTCGCGCTTGGCCCGCTTCATCTCCGCCTTCATGTCGATGACGGTCTGCCCGATCAGCTTCTCGGGGTCTTCCGCCTTGTCCACGAGCGCGTTCAGGTTGGATTTGATGACGGTGTTCAGCCGACTGAAGATGCCCATTCTTTCATCCGTGTTGGGGTGAATCTCCATCGTTTCACGGGTCGAGCGGGTTGTAAACGTGGTATCAGCCGCTTCTGGGAATGCTCGAAGGCAAGCGATTCTGCATCACGGGTGGAGCCGGGTTTATCGGGACGGCGTTGACGCGCCGGCTCGCCGACAACAACCACATCCGCATCTTGGACATTTTGCGTCGTAACGCGCTGGCTGACGCTGGGCTGGACACGCACAAGAACGTCGAGCTGGTGGTCGGCGATGTTCGCGACACCGAAGCGGTCAACAAAGCCGTGGAGGGCTGCGACTACGTGATCCACATGGCTTCGATCGCGGGCGTCGACACGGTGTTGAAGAACCCTGTGTTGACCATGGAGATCAGCCTCGAAGGCACCATGAACGTGTTACGCGCGGCACAGGCGGCCGGAGGCGTCGAGCGGTTCGTCGACTTCTCGACGAGCGAGGTCTTCGGAAGCTACGCCTTTCGGGTGCGCGAAGCCGATGTCACCAGTCTTGGTGCGGTGGGTGAAGCGCGTTGGACCTACGCGGTGTCCAAGCTTGCCACGGAGCACCTCGCCCACAACTACTACAAGCAACACGGACTCAAGACCTGCGCGATCCGTCCTTTCAACATTTATGGACCGGGCCAAGTTGGCGAAGGCGCGATCCACGCGTTTGTCGTGCGTGCGCTCAACGGCGACCCCATTCAGATCCACAACGAAGGCGATCAGATTCGGTCGTGGTGCTACATCGATGACATCGTTGACGGCATCGTGTTGGCGCTCGAACGCGACGAAGCGATCGGCGAGACGTTCAACATCGGCAACCCGCGCAGCACCATCACGATTTATCAACTGGCGCGTTTGGTGGTGCGGCTTGCCCAGAGCAAGTCCGAGATTTCGTTTGTCGACTGGGACTTCGCGGACGTCGAACTGCGCATCCCGGACGTGAAAAAGGCTGAAAAACTGCTCGGCTACCGACCGGTGATCGACCTCGAAGATGGCCTCGAACGCACCATCGCGTGGTACAAAAAGAAACTGAACCTATGAGCGATCGGGTCGTCTCCCTGGACGAGGTGCGTGCGGACGGTTGGTTCGAACGTCTAGGCGACGGCGCGCCACACTTCGCAGACCTCTGCGACGCTCTTGGCGAGCGCACGGTTGCGTTTGCCATCGTGGCCGGAATTCGAATCACGCAAGTCGCTGTCGACCGTCGCAACCGCGACGCGAGTCTCGTCACGTTCAATCTCGGCGACGATGACGAAGAGACTCAACTTCCGCTCGGCGAGTTGCGCCGCCGCTTGGGTGCCACCCTCGTCGCGGACGAGGTGTACCCGGACACGCTGAGTGCGGAACCGGACGTCGAAGAAATTCAGCGCTTCATCGGCTACCGCTACTTGCTCCTCGCTCCGATTTTCGGCGTGACGCTGCGCGAACTCGTGCTTTCCGACAACGGCGCCTCTTCGGTGAAAGTCGATTTGGGTGCCGCCGCCGACATGATTCCCTTGGCCGACCTACGCGAACTCATTCGCGAGCGTGTCCGAGCCGAGTCGCGTGCTGCGCGTCCTTCGTCCCCGTTCGCGATCGACCTGAACATCGTCCCGGAAGCGGAGAGCGCCAACGCCGCCAAAGATTGGGACGCCACCGTGGACTTGCTTGGTGCCTGGCCGGGTCCGCTCTCCCTGCTTTTGCGAACGCGTGAAGGCGCAGAACTCACGATGGACGTACGAGGTACGTTGGCTCGCGCGCTGGGGCTGCTCGGAACGGCCTACGTCGAACTCGGATCGTACGACTGGGCCGAAGAAGTGCTCCGCCTGGCCATTCAGTGGGGTCAGGAAGTGGGTGGAGAACTGGTGGGCGACCTGTTTCGCCGCTTGGGTCACGCTCACGTGTTGCGAGGTCGCCATGCCCAAGCACTGGGCTTGTTGCGTCGTGCGCTCAGTCTGGGTGCACCGCGCAAGGATGTCCTGCCGCTTCTCGCAGAGAGCTTTTCGGCTGCGGGTCATCATCTGCCCGCAGCGGTCTGTGCACACGAAGCCGTCGCGCTCGGTGCAGACTGCTCGCAGACCCTCGCTGCAGCATCGAACGCGTTGGGCGATAGCTGGGCAACCTTCGAGGCCGAGGTCCTCAAGGCGTGAGCCGAACGGCTCCCATACGCATCGATGCACCTCGCTTCGATCTGCGCTTTGAGCGCGGCCGTGGTCAAATCCGTCTCGGTCGTCCGCTCAGCTCCAGCCTCGTCGCGTTCGATTCGCTGGCCATGGAACTCGACGTGCGCGGTCCACTGAGCCTTCAAGGCGGCGCGGCTCGATTCCGGCACCATCGGAGTCGACTCCGCACAGCCGAGCTGGCCTTGCGACCCTCGGTGCTGGTTCGCCTGGCCCGCGAACAAGGGGTGTCGTTGGCGATCGACCGGGCGGGCGCAGACCTTGCCGTGTCGATGCGAGATCCGATCGGGACGATCGCGTTTCGAGGAATCTTGGCGTTCGACGGTCCGGACCTCTTGGTGTTTCCACGCGGCTTGGCGTTTGTCCGTCGCGGCCCAGTGTCGCCGTGGTCACGCGTGCTCGGGGCCGCACGCGAACTCGGTTTTACGTGGTCGGCCGATGTGGGTGCGTTCCGATGGCGACGCCCGTTGCGACATCTCTTGGCCGACGCGCTGCTCCCGCACGGTTGGCGTGTTCCGGAGGAGCGTGGGCTCGCGTTGAGGACCGACGGGAAGAAGCTCTGGGCCGACGTTGGACCCGCAGCGACGCCGACGACGGACGCATGTGCGGAAGGAAGCAAACTCGCCGCACAACTCGAAGGGGAGCATCCCTGGAACGACACCCAGGCGTACGCGCGGGGTCCCTGGGGCGAGTTTGAGCGAGCACTCGACGATGACCAACTCGAGGTGGCGCGAGAGCGCCTCAAGCCTGGATCGTCGGCGTGGCTGTACGCCGAAGCCGTGCTGACCTGGGTGGAGACCTTCGCCGATCGACTGGACGACCACGAACTCGGCGAGCGTTTGCTCGATGCACTTTCGCGCGTCCCCGAAGAAGGTTCGACGTGGACGGACTCGGTGGAGCTGCTCGCAAAGCGTGGACAGGTGGCAGCGTTGCGCCTGGCGAATGCCGCGTTGGGGGGTCCGCTTCCGCGTGCTCGCCGTGCCACACTCGCCGCCATCGCCGTCGAGGGAATTCTCGAGCACGCCGACCCGAACGAGTTGGCACTCGCCGATGGTCTCGCGAACGCGTTGACCGACGAAGCCGAAGCGTTGGCGCCAGAGCTTCCGCGCGTGATCGCAGCGCGTGCGGCGTTGGAGCATCGTGCGGGTCGGGCGGAAGTCGCCGTTCGAGCGTGGCTTCGTGCGGCGGATGCGACGACGTCTCCGCGAAGGGCTGCCCGTTGGCGTCGTCGTGCCGCGGAGTTGGTGTTGGGTATGCAGGGTCCAGCTGCGGCGGAGCCTCTGTTGCGCCAAGCGCTCTTGGAGCTGGAGCGTTCCGGAAGCGATGAGCCCACGTTGGTGGCGCAACTGGCGTCGGTTGTGGCGGAGCGTGGCGAGCGACGTGAATCTTCGGAGCTCTTCGCGCGACTTTTGCGCGATGCCGATCCCTCCGACGAAGCCTGGCGAGCCGCGGTGATGGCGGCGGCGCGTTTCCACGTCGAAGCCGGCGAGCACGATCGTGCACGACCCTTCCTAACTGCGCTCGGCAACGAAGAAGAAGCCAACGACGTGGCGCTTTCGCAGAGCGTGATCGACGTCCACCTCGACGACTCGGCGGAGCGGGAACTCGATGACATGTTCGATGCCGATCCCTTCGAATCCCAAGCCCTCACCGTCGACCCCAAGAGCGTTGCGGACCCGGAGAGCGTGATTCCCGAGAGCATTGTGCATTTCGAGAAGCTGGATGGACCTCGTCCGGTCACGTTGGTCTCGGTGACCGACGACGAAGTGCGTGCGTTGCTGCAAGAAGCCCGTGGATTGGCGGATCCGACCGGCTTGCTGGAGGGCGCGTTGGAGCGCGCACTCGAAGATGCAGATCCCGATGGGGTGCGACGTGTGCTGCGGGTGATCGACCGCCTTCCGCGCTTCGCTTCGGAGGGTAAGCTGCGTGAACGTGCTGAACGACTGCTACGACGGCTCGGCGAGGAACCGTGAGAGTTGCGCTTGTGTGCGTGTTGCTTGTCGCGTGCGGCGCACGAACTCTGCTTGAGGTTGACCCTCCTGCATCCGATGCGGGAGTCGATGCACCCGAACGAGATGCGAGTCGTGACGCGCCGCCGATCGATGCCCCGCGAGTCGATGCCCCGCGGCTCGACGTCGGGCGAGAGGATGTGGGGTTGGATGCACCTCCTGTGGGAGATGCGGGCGACGCGTGTCGAAGCGATCGCGATTGTGCGGTGGGCCGATGTCGACTGGATTCGACGGCTCGACCGATCGATCTCGATCCGGCGCCGTTGGTGTGCGGCGATCCCGATGATGGTGGGGAACGTTGTCAGAGTGCGTCCGACTGCGCACGTGGTTTGTGTGTCGTCGCGGGCGCGTGCGTCGTCCCCTGCGCGGCGGATGTTGACTGCGCGGCGGAGCAATGGTGTCGGCCGGTATGGGTACGAACCTCCGACCTCACGCTTCAATCGGTGGATGGTTGCGTCAATCGCTTCGACACACCTTCGGATGTAACCCTCGAAGAACTCGACGCGCTCACCATTGCGGGACCGGTTGCGGACGTCGCGATTCCTGCCGTGGACGGAGAGCGGGTGCTCTACCTGTACGAGAGCAGTCGCGACATCCAGATCAGTGCGTTTCGTTTAGAGGACGGTGATGGACGGGTTCTTTTTGACGTCGATACGCTCTTCCCCGGCGAGGACCCGCCCCTCAACCCGGTGACTCCGTTCGCGAATCCACTCACCGTCCTTCTTCCCAACGCCCCGGGTCCGATTAGTTCATCGGGATGGACGATGACCATCGACATCGAGCGCGCCCGCGATCAGCTCAGGGTGTACCGGATGCAGCGCGCTCGAAACCGGCGAACGCTGGACGTGGATCTCTTCTACCTTGGAGGCGGTCGTTTTGCGCCGCGTGGAGATCGGGGGCCGCCCGCGGTCGAACGCGCGCTGGAGGAGTTGGTTGCAGCGTTTGGGTTGCGGCTTGGCGATGTCCAGCAACACGAAGTGGTGGGCGGCTTGCGTGAGCGCTTCGCGATTCTGGATTCGACGCCCGATGGGATGCTCCGTGACCTGGACGAAGTCATGGCGCTAAGCGCGGGTGTCGGTCGTGCTTCGCTTTCGATTTTTCTTCTCCGTGAAATGGAAGGCGCACTGGGAATAGCCGGCGGAATTCCAGGCCCTTGGGGCGCCAACGGTCGCGGCGGATCGGGGATCGCACTGGCGGTCGACCTCATCATGGAACCCGCACCTCCGGAGTTCATGACGACACTGGGCTTGGTCATGACGCACGAAGCAGGTCACTACTTCGGTCTCTATCACACGACGGAATTCGACGGCACCGTGGTCGATCCGCTTCCGGGCACGCCCATCTGCACCGACACAGATGGTGATGCGATTGTCTTGCCGGACGAGTGCGTCGGTCTAGGTGGCGACAACATCATGTTCTGGGCAGGAAGCGGCGAGGAACTGCATCCGCAGCAGCGCGCGCTAGTCCGAAGCTCGTTCCTGCTGCGTTAGTTTATCGGAGTCGCCGCGGCCTACGTCTCCGGCCTTCGGCCTCCGACTTAAACGGCCACGGCTCCTCCTTTGGGAGGTTTTAGCAAAACCTCCCCCCGAACTCCGTTCGGGACCCCCCTCCAAGCCCGCGCTTCGCGCGCGTCTCGGCTCGTGGAGCCTCGACGTTGTCCGACGGCCTACGTCGCTATAACGAACGCTTCGCGTTCTTCGTCACTGGGGAACACAAATCTTCAATCAAGTTCGCGTTACTCAATACGCATTCCTAGTTACTGACTGAAGCGGAAGCTAAAGCGAGAAGACTGCGTCGTGCGGGCCGAAGGACGCGGCAAACCGGCCGAAGTTCTCCACAGCAACCCACACACTGCCTTCCAGTCGATACGGAATTTCGAAGCGAACATCTTCGCCGCGCATCACTCGATTGATCGTTTCGCGAAGCACGCTTCGAATCAGGCGCGTGAGTTGGTCCGCTGCGATTTCCAACCGCACAACCAAGCGCAGTCGATCCTGCGCAGCCACGGTTCGCACCCGCAAATCTTGAAATCGCCGTTCGCCGCGAGCCACGTCGATCAGAAAACCCAATGCAGCGTTCGCAAAGTCCTCTGCATCGCGAATCTCAGGTTCGTCTGAGGTGCACGCGTTTGCATCGGGCTCACAATGCTCTGGATCCTCACAAAACGACACGCACGCACTGCCCAGATTCTCGGTCGCGCTCTCTCCGGAGAGGGTGGTGGCCTCGGGAAACGCGGTGAACGCAAAGAGTGCACTGGCGACCGGCAACGGGATGGCGTTGCGGTTTTCAATTTCGAGTTCGACGTCGAAGACGAAACGAACGTTGTTGGGGACCGGCCCAAACACGCGACAAATCAACGGCGGTGCGTGTTCCGCGCAAAACCAGCCTGCAAGTTCACGGTTTGTGGGCGCCTCGACCATGCGCGAAGCGGCGACGCGCACCTCGGGTGGGGCAGGTGGCGTGCCTCGCCCCGCCGGAAATCCAGACCCTCCGGGAAACGACACCCCGGCGCATCCGAGCAGTAGCAACACAATCGGGCTCGTTCGCACGCACCTGACTTAGCCGACCAGGTGGCGCCGTGTCACTCGCCCTGTGGTGCGGCACCCACGCCGAACCGGCTTCTGATATGCTCGCCGGCCCAAGGAAATATGACAATCGACGACCGCGAGACGGGGCACGAGGAGTCCGGAGTGGAGCACGACGAGACCTTTACGCAGGCCGCTGCAGCGGTCCGTGAGGACGCAGGCAACATGGAAGCCTGGGACCAGCTCGAAGATTTTGCTGCGGCGTCTCAGGCTCCTGACGATGTCGCTGCGCTGTACCGCGAGATCTTGAACGGGGACGTCGCTGCAGACGTGGCAACCGACTTGAGTCAGCGAGCCGTGCAGTTTCACGAGGAGTGGTACCGCGAAGACTCGCCGCACTTGGTGCAGGTGTTGGTCCGCGTGCTTGATGTGGATCCAACGGCGAGCGAGTGGGCGTTCCAGCGACTGACTGTCGTGTACACCGTTGCGGAGCAATGGACCGATCTGCTCGCGCTCTATGATCGGGAGATCGAAGGTGCGGTCGACGCGTATCGCAAGGCGTCGCTCCTCGAAGAAGCCGCGCAGACCGCCAAGGACTTCGCGCGCGCTCCCGACAAAGCGATCGACTACATGCTGCAGCTTCTCCCGCTGCGTCGTTCCGACAAGCAGTTGGTGAGCAGCCTTGAGCGTCTGCTCGAGAAGCAGGAGCGCTGGGATGATCTCGTCAGCGTTTGGCGTGAGCAGTTGCAGGTGCAGAAGCCCAAAGCTGCGCGCGAGACGCGTTTGCGAATTGCGAGTGCGCTCTTCGAGCGCTTGGGTCGACCCGGCGATGCGATTTCGGAGCTGAGAGACCTTCTTGAAGATCCTGAAGTCGAGAGCGAAGGCCCGCTCGGGATGTTGGAAAAGGTTGTCGGCAACGCGGAGGTCGACGCGGATGTGCGTCGCGAGGCGCTGAGCTTGCTGCGTGAACGCTATGCGGCGGAAGACCGCACCACGCAGGTGATCGCGACCCTTGGTGCGGCGCTCGAACTCGCGGATGTTGACGAGCAAATCACGCTTCACCGCGATGCCGCACAACGTCTGCGCGAGGGTGGCCAAGCCAGCGAAGCGATGGGGCATCTCGGTGCGGTGCTGCGATTGGCGCCCTCGGACGAGTCGGCGTTGGAGCAGCTGCGCGCGCTGGCCGATGAAACCGGCGACCATGCGCAGCTCGTTTCGTTGTTGGTCGAGGCTGCGGATGCTGACGCTTCCGTTGCAGCGCGTGCCGACTTGCGATTGGAAGCCGCCGAGCGTTTGGTGGCGAGTTCGGAGTCCGCAGCTGCGATCGCGCAACTTCAGGTTCTCGTGGGTGCACCGGATGTGGATCCCGCGCTGGCGCAGACCGCCAGCCGCATGCTGGTGGACCAACTTGGAGCGGCCGAGCGTCGTGAGGAACAGCTCGATGCGCTCGACCGCCTGAGTGCGTTGGAGGTGGCACCTGCACGACGTCGTGAGGTGCTGGGTCGTGCGGCACGACTCGCAGCGGAGCTTGGCGACGAGTCGCGCGCCATCGCGATTTGGGAACGCCGTCTCGGCGACGATGCGCTGGACGGCGAAGCGCTCAACGAGATCATTTCGCTGCACGAAGACGCGGAGCGTTGGGATGCGGTGGTGACCTCGCTGCGTCGACGCGTCGATTCGCCGGTTGCCGCGTGGCAGAAACGTTCGGACCTGATGCGCATTGCGCGTATTCAGGCAGAGCGACTCAGCTTGCTCGCCGACGCGATTGCAACGTGGAACGAAGTGGCAAGTGGCTACGGCGAAGACTCGGAAGTCGCCGACGCGCTCATCGACCTGTATGAGGCCACCGAGCGCTACGACGAGATGGCCGACGTCTTGGAGCGCACCAGCAAGCGCGAAGACGAGCATCTCGCCGAGATGAGAGCGCGTTTGGGGCGTGCTTTGGCGGAGCATCTTCAAGCGCCATCACGGGCACTGGAGTCGTTTCGACGCGCGTTGGACTCCGATCCGGCGCAGGAAACAGCGCGTGCGGGTCTGGCTGTGTTGTGCAGCAGCGAGGATGCCGAGATTCGCGGGGCCGCGGTCGAAGCGCTCGCGAAGTCGTATGCCGTAACTGGCGAATGGGCGCCGAAGCTAGCGCTGCTGGATGCACGGCTGGCCAGTGCGAAGACCCCCGAACGTCAGGCCGAACTCTTGCGCGAGGCTTCGGAGATTCAGCGTCGTGATTCCGACGCGCCCGAAGCTGCGGTGGCATCGCTTGTTCGTGCGTTGGTCTTAATTCCGGACGATCGGGAACTGGAAGACGAGTTGCTTTCGCGCGCGGGCGAAGCGTCCGCGTGGTCGGTTGCGGCCGACGGTTTGCGCGATGCTGCCGCAGCCGCGAAGCCGGCGCGTTCCGGCGAACTGAGCTACCGCGAGTCCGGCGTTCGACGGACCCAGCTTGAAGATGCGACCGGTGCGTTTGATGCGGCGCTGGCAGCGCTCAAGGCTCAACCGCTTCGCGAGGACTATGCGGAAGCCGTGGCCGAACTGGCTGCGCAGACCGAACGGTGGGCCGACGCGGAGATGATCTTGGAGGCCGCGGCGGATCAACCGCACGCACCGCCCTCCCACCTTTCGCAGTTGGCGATGGTGCAACGAAGCGGTGAGTCGACGGGACTGGGCGCCACGCTCGTCCGTTTGGCCGAGGGCGACGCGAACGATCTCGACGCGCTTCGCGAAAGCGCGACGCTTCTGTTGGAGACCGAACAGGCAGTCGAGTCGTTAGGACGTCTCTACACGCGTGCCGCGGGGTTGTGGCGCCGAGGTGCTCAAGCGACCGGTCAACAAACGCCACAAGACTGCGCGCTCTGGGCCGCAGGCGAGTTGATGCAGCGCTACGACGAGAGCGAAGCGCTGGCAGAAGCGGTGTCGTTGGCCACCGACGTGGCGCGGCTGCCGCTCGATGAGAACGACGTTGCCGAGTGGCAAAAGAAAGCTGCCACACGTGCCGCTCAACTGGGCGATCGACGTACAGCGATTGCGCTCTTTCAAGAAGTCGCGCGCGTCCAACGGGAAGACGCGGAAACGTTGGGTGCGCTCGGTGACCTGCTCGCTGCGGAAGGACGCAACGCCGAGCTGTTGAGCCTACGTCACGGTGAACTGCGCCTGACGGAGTCGCCGGAACGCCGGATCGTGTTGCGGATGGAAATCGCGCGTCTGGTCACCGAGGTCGAAGAGCGCGGTGGTCGCATGGAAGCCCTGCGCGCCAACCTTGACGAGCGACCGGGACACTCCGAATCGCTCGAAGCGTTGGAGCGCCTGCTGACGGCACGTCGCGGGTTTACCGAGCTCGCAGACTTGCTGGGTGCTCAGGCTGCGCGTTTGGAAGGCGATGTGGCGTGCGGGCTTTGGCGTCGCGTGGCCGAGCTGGCCGAGGGTCCGCTCACGGATGTCGAACGTGCTGTCGACGCCTACAAGAAGGTGGTCGAGTACAGCGCAGGGGATGTGCCGGCGTTGGACGCGTTGGCGCGCATTCATCGCGAGCGCGGTGAGCACGCAGCGGCGAGTCGTTGGTTGGAACGGCGCCTCATGGTCGCCGAAGCCGACGAAAAGGCAGAGCTTGCGGGAGCGCTTGCACGGGCGTTGATCAGCGCCGGCCGTGCAGAGCGAGCGTGCGAAGTGTTGGAGATGGCCGTCGAGGAGCACTCGGACTCGGTCGACCTCTTCGACTTGCTCGCAGAGCAGTATCGCAAGGCCGAGGATCACGAAGCCTTGGCCAGCACGTTGACGCGCGCTGCTGTGCACGCTGGCGATCAGGAACGCGTGCTCAAGCTCGTGCGCGAGGCCGCAGCCCTTTACCGAGACACGCTGGGACGACCGGCCGATGCGATTCCGGTGTTGCGCAAAGGCATCGAGCTCGCTCCCGACGACCGTGCGATCAAGTTGCAGCTTGCCGAGGGCTTGCGCGAAAGCGGTGAACTCGACGAAGCGCGTGAACTCTTGCAACAGGTCATCGACGACTTCGGTCGACGCCGAACCGCGGAGCGCGCGAAGGTCCACTACCAACTCGGTGTTGTGGCGCGTGCACAGGGCGACTTCGAAGCCGCACTGGAGCAACTCGACAAAGCGACGAAGATGGCGAAGGCCGACCCGTCGATGCTCGAGATGTACGGCCGCATGGCGCGGGAAGCGGGTCAGCTCGACCGTGCGGAGAAGGCGTACCGAACACTCTTGATGACGGTGCGTCGTCAAGGACCGAGCAAGCGATTGCAGGTCGGCAGTGGCGAGGTTCTCTACGAGTTGCACGCGATCGCGAGTGGTCGAGGCAACGAGGACCAGGCCAAGGAACTTCTCGAGTCGGCGTTTGAGGCGGCGGCGCAAAACGATGCTGAAGCGTTGCGCTTTCGGGATGCGCTGCTCGAGCGTGAACAACCGGAACTTGCGCTGCGCGGTTTGGAGCGACGCGTGCAGACCGCGGATGCCAAGCCTTCGAAGGCGAAGGTGCTCTGCGCAATGTGCGACGTGTTGACCACCATGGAGCGCTACCCCGACGCGTTTGAACGCGGGCTTGAGGCGTTGCGCAACGATCCGGGCAAGGGCGAGGTGCAACTCGTCGCCGTGGGAGCCGCGCGCAAAGCCGACAACGTCAGCGAGTTGGTCGACGTGCTCAAGGCGCTGATCGAAGAACATAAGCGTGGCGAGGACGCAGAGGTCCAGGCTTCGCTCTTGGTGTGCTTGGGTGAGATCACCGAAGAGGATTTGGGCGACCCGGATGAGGCGACCAGTCTTTTCGGTCGTGCCGAAGCGCAACTGGATCGTCCGATCGTGGCGTGGCTTGCGCTCGCCCGCGTGGGTGCGAAGCGCGAAGATCGAGCGCTTCAGCGTCGCGTGTTGGAGAAACTGGTGGATGCTCCGGAGCTCACCAAGATCCAACATGCCGATGCGCTGCACCAGTTGGCTGGCGTGCTCTTGCGTGACTCCAGCGCACTCGACGACGCGGTCGAAATCTCGCGGCGCGCGTTCGACGCCGATCCCCGACATGCGGATCTGATCGAGGGCTTGGACGTCGCGACTGCGCGCGCTGCGGATCACGACGCCGCGATGCAGCTCTATCGGGATGTCGCGCGTGACGCAGGATTGGAACCGCTTTGGTTGCGCTTTTTGGAGCGTCGCGCCGAACGCAGCGACGCCACCTTGGCGCAGGTCCGCGAAGCCGTGGACAAAGCGCGCAGCTTAGAACTCGACGAGCGGATCGAACCTTTGCTGGAGCGAGCGGTGAAGGTCGCCGAGGCATCCGAAGAGGGGGTCGGCGCAGCGCGTTGGGCGATGCGCGACTTGGCGCAGGTGCGCGCGAACGCGGGCGACATGCCCGCTGCCGTGGCGTGGATGAAGCGTGCAACCGAAACCGCCGAACACGAAGACGAGCGGCGCGACCTCGAAGTTCAGCTCGCGGGGTTTGCTGCGGAAGCGGGCGAACTGGACACCGCTGCAGAGGTCTATGAGCGCTTGCTCGAAGTGGACCTTACCGACGTCACGATTTGGGCACCCTTGCTCGATGTGTACGCGCGGGCACAGAACGAGGACCGGGTTCACGACTTGGTCGCCCAGTTGATCGACGCTCTCTTGGATCCCGGCCTACGAAATCGCGCGCGCATGGTGAAGGCGCGCTTCATGATGGGGATCGAAGGGCGACAGTTCGACGCCGTCGACGTCCTCAAAGACGTGTTGGACGAAGAGCCGGACCACGCCGAAGCTGCGGAACGACTCGCGACTCTCTATGAGCAGAGCGGTTACGACGAGGACTTGGTCGACCTGCTGCAGCGTCAGCTCGATGTCGCCCGTGACAACGAAGACCTGGATTCGATCGGTGACCTTTCGCTTCGACTCGGTACGCTTCTGGGCAAGGTGGAGCGTGACGATGCGCTCGACGTGTATCGCCGAGCACTCGATTGGGTGCCCAAGCACCGCGGTGTGATCGAGTCGTACCTCGCGTTGATGGGTCCGAGCGACGACCCGCGTGAGCGTGCAGAGATTCGCGAGCGACTTCTTTCGGTCGAAGAGGGCGATGCGGCAACTCGCCTGGCGCACGAGCTTTACCAAGAGTGGCAAGCGCTCGAAGATTCCGACGGGATGCTGCGGGCGCTTGAACTGGGTTATCGCGGCAATCCCCAGGACGCGGGGATCCGCGGGCACCTGGAGAACCACTACCGCGAAACGCAAGACTGGACGAAGCTCGCGGAGTTCCTCGCGTTCGATGCACAGCGCTTCGGCGAAGGCGAGACCGACGCGATGGTCGCTCGTCTCCATGAAGCAGCGAGCATCAAGCGCGACCAGCTGAGCGATCCGGCCGGCGCGGTTGAGCTTCTTCGTCAGGCGTTTCTTGCGACTGGTTCAGTCGAGATCCTGCGCGAGCTCGTGGAAGCACTTCAAGCCGCCGGCGATACCGAAGCGGCATCCAACGAAGTGTCGTCTGCACTCGAGTCACATCCGCACAAGGACGCCATCTACGCGCAGCTCCTGGCGATGCGAGCCACGTTGGCGTTGGGCATGGGCAAGCCGGCCGACGCGGTGCGTGATCTCGAAGAGGGTTACGAAATCGCCAAGGACGCGGTGGAAGCGGATCTCATCGTGGCACTTGTGGCCGCGCGTGATGCGGCGCCTGAGAAGTCGGACGAGCGCAAAGCCACGCTGCGTTTGGTAGACGTGCTTGTGGCTGCGGGAGATCCCGGTCAAGCGCGTGACGTTTTGGCCAACTGGACCGAACGTGACCCCGACGACCTCGACTCGCTGGTGCGCCTGCGCGAGATCGACCTCGCCAACCAGAATTGGGCGGGTGTCGTCTCCACATGTTCGAAGCTCGTGACTGTTCAGATGGGTGCGGCCCAGGTCGAAGCTGCGTTGCTTTTGGCGGATGCCGCCGAGAATGCGGGCAACCCGGCAGACGCGAAGGAAGGCCTCGAAGCGGTGTTCCTGCAGCAGCCGCAAGAAGGCATTTTGATCGAGCGTCTACGCGGTCTGTACGAAGCGATCGGCGCGCATCGTGAGCTGGCGACGCTGCTCGCGCATGAAGCCGCGTCTGCGGAACCCGAGCGTGCGTTTGAACTCTATCGCCGCGCTGGAAAGATTTTGATCGACCAGGTTGGTGATGCGGGTGCTGCGCTGCCGATGTTGCAGAAAGCCGTCGATGCGCAGCCCGACGATCATCAGACCACCGTGCTCCTGGCCGACGCCTACATCGGTGCGGAGATGTTCTCCGAGGCCGGCGCATTGCTCGAGTCCGCGATTGGCCGACAGAAGCGCAAGCGTTCACCCGAGCTGAGTCAGCTTCAGCACCGGATGGCTCGTTTGGCGCAAGCGGCTGGCGATGCGGACTTGCAGAAACAGTGGCTGCACGCCGCGCTCGATAGCGACAAGAACAACGGTCACGTTGCCTCCGAGTTGGCTCATCTGGCGATGCGTCTGGGGGATATGGACTTGGCGCTGGTCGCACTTCGTGCCGTGACGTTGAGCAAGACCGAGGGCCCGATGAGTCGCGCCATGGCGTTTTTGCTCCAAGCGCGGATCGCGCACCAGAAGGGCGAGGCTCGTCGTGCGTTGTTGTGGGCGCGCAAAGCCAAGACCGAGGATCCGGAACTGACCGAAGCGGCTGAGTTCCTGCGTCAGCTGGGCGAGGGCTAAGTTTATCGGTCGTCGCGCGGCCTACGTCTCCGGCCTTCGGCCTCCGACTTAAACGGCCACGCTCCTCCCTTGGGGAGGGTTTAGCAAACCCTCCCCCCGAACTACGTTCGGGGACCCCCCACCAAGCACGCGCTTCGCGCGCGTTCCGGCTCTCCATTTATCGGAGTCGCCGCGCCCTACGTCTCCAGCCTTCGGCTTCCGACTTACGGGCACGGCTCCTCCTTGAGGAGGGATTAGCAATCCCTCCCCCACGACTTCGTCGCGGGTCCCCCACCAAGCACGCGCTTCGCGCGCGTTCCGGCTCGTGGAGCCTCCACGTTGTCCGACGGCCGACCTCGCTCGAACGAACGCTTCGCGTTCTGAGTCCGCCGTCCGTGCGGCGCTGTGTGCTCGTGGTGCGGTCGGGGCGCGATGCGCTCGCCGCGCGGTCTGTGCTGCAGCTCGCGTGCACTTCTTCAATCAAGTTCGCGTTCTTCAATACGCATTCTTTGATGTGCACTGAGCCTGGTTCCTGAGACTGGTTCCTGAGACTGACTCGCGTGGAGGTGCCAAGCGCGGGATGGTGAGTTGGCTGCTCGAGTCCGATTTCGTTCTAGTTCTCTGTTCCGCGTTCCTTGTTTCTTGTTGCGGGAGGGTCCCTGACGCTGACGCATGAGGCAAGGCATGACGCATTGGGCATGTGGTACGGTAGGGATCTTCTCATGCCGGGCTATATTCTCTCGATCGACCAGGGCACGACTGGTTCGACGGCCGTCGTTTTGTCTGCCGACGACGCTCGCGTTCTGGGCAAAGCAAATCACGAGTTCCCTCAACACTTTCCGAAGTCGGGCTGGGTTGAGCACGACGTCGAAGAGATCTGGAAGTCGATCGTCGACGCGATCGCCGACGCCCAAAAAGCAGCCGGGGTCGACGGTTCAGAGTGCCGCGCTGTCGGTATCACCAACCAACGCGAGACCACGGTGCTGTGGGATCGCAAAACAGGCAAAGCGGTTCACAAAGCGATCGTGTGGCAGGATCGTCGCACCGCCGACGTGTGCGCGCGCCTGAAGTCCGATGGTCTTGAGTCCACGTTTCGCGAGCGGACTGGACTGGTTCTCGATCCCTACTTCAGTGGAACCAAACTCGCGTGGCTTCTCGACAACGTCGAAGGCGCTCGAGCACGTGCCGAAGCAGGCGAACTGGCCTTCGGAACGATGGACTCGTGGTTGGTCTCGCGTCTGACGGGCGGCGCATCGCACGTGACCGATGCAACCAACGCGTCGCGCACGCTGCTTTACGACATCCGAAAGGGCGAGTGGGCCAGCGAACTCTGTGAGGTTCTACGAGTTCCGCAAACCGTTCTGCCCGAAGTACGAGCGTGTGCTGGCAGCTTCGGTGAGACCCAAGGTGTGCCGGGCTTGGCGGATGGCGTTCCGATCAGCGGTATCGCGGGCGACCAGCAGGCAGCGCTCTTCGGGCAAACCTGCTTTTCGGTCGGCGATGCGAAATGCACCTACGGCACTGGCGCGTTCTTGTTGATGAACACTGGTGATCGATTCGTCCCCTCCAACAACGGCCTGCTGACCACGGTGGCATGGCAGCTCGGCTCCACCACGACGTACGCGCTTGAAGGCAGCGCCTTTATCGCAGGTGCGGCTGTTCAATGGCTGCGCGATGGTCTCGGTATCATCAAGAGCGCACCGGAGATCGAAGCCAAAGCGCGTGAGGTCGAGAGTGCGGGCGACGTGGTGTTCGTGCCTGCACTTGCGGGACTTGGCGCGCCGCACTGGGATCCGCATGCGCGGGGCGCGGTGTACGGAATTACCCGCGATACCACCGCAGCCCATCTTTGCCGCGCCACGCTCGACGGGATCGCGTTTCAAATCGTCGACCTGCTCAAAGCGATGCAGCAAGACGCCGCGCAACCCTTGGCGCGTCTTCGCGTCGACGGTGGAGCGTCGAAGAACGCGTTGCTGATGCAGTTTCAAGCGGATGTTTTGGGCACTCCGGTCGACCGCCCGGTGATGGTGGAGACCACTGCGTTGGGAGCCGGCTACCTCGCCGGACTTGGTGCAGGAATATTCCCGGATCAAAACGCAATCATCGCGTCGCACAAAATCGACAAGACTTTCGATCCGGCCATGGACGAGTCGGTTCGGGATGCGCACATTGCGAGGTGGCGCGATGCCGTCGAGCGCACCAAGAACAAAGGAACGTCGTGACCAAGCCGAGAAAACGCGAAAAACGAAGCGTTCCCATTTCGTGGGAGTCGTTGGAAGACGCGTTCGAAAACAACGCCCACGAAGTGCACTCGTATCTTCATCTTGAAACCGGTGAAGTGATTCGCATTGTCGACGGAGTCGCAGACCCCGGAATGCACCAACGGGTCATGCGTGACTCGCTCTATCTGCGGATCGATCCGGTGTCGTCGCGCGAGCAGTACCGCTGGATGGAGCGCTTCATCACGACGGTGGACGAATCCAAGCTCCGCCATGCGTTGACGACCGCGATTGACGGCAAAGGCGCGTTTCGACGGTTCAAAGACGTGCTGATGTCGTACCCCGTCGATCGCGAACGGTGGTTTGCGTTTCGTTCCGAGCGCCTGCGTGCCTGCATGGAAGCGTGGCTGAGTGCGCACGACATTGTCCCGCAAGAGCGTCCTGTGTGGCGCGTGCCCACAGCCGAAGAGGTGCTTCCTAAGGTCGAGGCGGAGCCTGCCAAAGACAAGGGGAAGAGCCGGGGGGAGCAGGCCGAGCAACGCCGCCAACAGATTCACGAACTCGTCGATCTTCTTCCAGCTCGCGAGCTCGATACCGCACTCACGTTCATGCAGTTCCTTCGCGAACGACGTCCGCTTCCTCGGTTGCGTTCAAAGTCACCGAAGGACACCGAGAAGGACTCGACGAGCGAGGAGTGATGCGCGCGTGGTTCGCGCTGGCGTTGGCCCTGAGCGTTCCGGCGTTCGCGCAGGACGCGATGCGCGCGGATGGCATTGCGGCCATCGTAGGCGCGAACACCCCGCGTGCAGATGCGAAGGTGATCTTGCACAGCGACGTCGACTTTCGCGCTCGCCTCCGCCTGATTCGCGAAGCTCCAGGTCAACCGCACTTGGGAGCACTGCCGCGTGGTTTGTTGCGCGCAACCTTAGACGAGCTGATCGGCGAAGCGTTGATCGCGCGTGAAGCGGAACGCGTGCAGGTCGCCAGCCCCACGCCCAACGATATCCGGCGTGAGCAGCGCCGCCTCGAGCAGCTGGCGGGTGGTGCAGACAGTCTGCAAGCGTTGGTGCGTGCGTTGGGTGCCACCGAAGGCGAGCTGGAGGCGATGGTCCAGCAACGCGCGCTCGTGAGCGTGTTCCTCGAAGCCAACTTGGAGGGTGCGGCCACAGTGAGTGATGCACGTATCGAAGCGGTGTTCGAGAGCGGCGAGCATCCCTTCCTTGGACAGGCGCTCGACGATGTCCGCGGTGCCATGCGGGTCTGGCTGACGCGCCAGGCGCTCGATCAGGCCGTGACACGCTGGATCCAAGTGCTACGTGAGCGAACGCGGGTTCGCGAAATGGCGAGCTACTGAGCAATGCCTGAAGACGAGCGACCGGAAGACGCCCAGCGAAGAAGGATTGTCACTGGGCTCGGGTGGGTCAGCGGTGGTGTCACTGCGCTGATGCTCAACTACGTGATTTTCTACTTCTGGGGCGACACGTACCCTGTTCAGCCGACCAGCTTTGTCGCGTTCATTCTGGGTGCGTTTGGCGGGATGGCTCTCGGCGATCGCCTTGGCGAGAAGGGCTTTCGGGCGATGGGCGTCACGACCGGTGTGGTTTTCGCGCTCGCGCTTTGTCTGGGCATCTTGCTTGCTCGATAACCCCAGGTGATCCAAGGCAAAGAGCAGCTCAGGTGTCTGAGCTGGTGAGAATCTGGTCAACTCGATTCCCCGTGCTAAAAAGCGGGATTCGGGGCCTGACGTCCCACCCCCTCGAGGAAGCATCGTGACAGACGAGAACGAAGAGGAATTCGATGTTGGCGCGCTCGCCGCGCTTGCGCGACCTTCACTGGCACCTGCGCCAGCTCCTGAAGACGAGGACGACGACGAAGAGGACGAAGAGGACGCGAAAGTCGACCTTCGCGCGTTGACGACCTCGATTCCGCCCGAATCTGCAGAAGAGGACGACGAGGACGAAGAGGACGACGACGAGTCCGAGGACGACGCCGAGGAAGCGGCCGCGGCTCCGGCTGCCGTAGCGCCGAAGAAAGACTCGGGCGCGAAGAAGAGTTCCGGAAAGAAGAAGTCCACCAAGAAGAGTGGCGCGAAGAAGTCGAGTGCGAAGAAGTCCGCTGCCAAGAGCAGTGGCGCTGCCGCAGCGAGCGGAGCCGAGGAAAAGGCTGCTCCGGTGGCGGCACAGGCCGAGCCCGCAGGCAGCAACAACATGGTTAAGGGTGTGCTTGTGGTTGCGATCCTCGGCGTCGGTGCCTGGGTTGCATTCGGCCAAGGCAACGACGAGCCTGAAGCTCACGCCGCGAACGAACCGCGCACGGAGACGCGCACCGAGGTCGAAACGGAACCCGCCACGTTGACGGGCACCGTCGAGACCACGATGCAGGTCGAAGCCGTCCAGGTTGAGACCGAGACCGAGACGGAAACGGAAACCGAGACGGAGACCGAAACCGAGACCGAAAGTGTCGCGGTTGCGAATCCGAACACCGCAGAGACGACGATGCGACGTCGCGTCAGCGCCATGACGAGCACCATGGAAGCCACGACCATGGAAGCGGCCACGATGGAAGCCGCGGTGCAGACCATGGAGAGCGTCATGGAAGCGGCCATGGAAGAACCCGCGATGGACACCGGGATGTCGAGCGTGGAAGACCTTCTGAGTCGCGCATTGGGCGGTATGGAAGCCGAAATGGCGGCGCCCATGATGGAAGCGGCGATGGACGAGAACCTTCCGGACGTCCCAAGCCGATCCGCTGTCACACGAGCGCTGGGCGGGTTGATGTCGCGGATGCGTCAATGTGCTGGTGAGCAGGAAGGCCTGGCGACCGCACGGATTCGTGTACGCAACGACGGAACTGTCGCGAGCGCGAACATCGGCGGACGACCTTTCGGTGGAACACCGCAGGGCGAGTGTATGGAACGCGTTGTTCGCACGGCGCGGTTCCCGCGGTTTCGGCGGACGAACTTCGACGTGACCTACCCGTTTTCGATTCGTCAGCTTAATTGATCGGAGTCGCCGCACCCTACGTCTCCGGCCTTCGGCCTCCGACTTACGGGCACGGCTCCTCCTTTGGGAGGTTTTAGCAAAAACCTCCCCCCGAACTACGTTCGGGACCCCCCTCCAAGCCCGCGCTTCGCGCGCGTTCCGGCTCGAGGAGCCTCCACGTTGTCCGACGGCTCGCGTCGCTCGAACGAACGCTTCGCGTTCTGAGTCCGCCGTGTTCGCGCTCGAACGAACGCTTCGCGTTCTGAGTCCGTCGTCCGGTCGGTGCGCGTTGCGTGCGGCTGTGCGCAGCGATGCGCGGTGTGGGGTGCAGCTCGCGTGCACTTCTTCAATCAAGTTCGCGTTCTTCAATACGCATTCTTTGATGCGCACTGACTGCTCCCTGAACCGCACCGGGGCGAATGATTTCCGGAAGGACGAGTAAAAGGAGAAGAGTTCTCTCCTCTACTTCTCTACTCCACTCCTCCCGGTAAAATTAGTGCCCCGAGCACCGTGACCCTGGTTCAGGATTCCGCATTGCTAAGCAGGATCTCTCCCGCCAGCGTTGCGTGAATCGATCGCTGTAGATCTTCCCGCGCGATGCAGTGCAAGGCGAACTCTGGCTGCGCCAGGACTTCCGCGACGTTCGGTGGCGGATTGAGGAGCGGCCAAAACCCGGCCACCTGCGCAATCAAGCTCTTCAACACCCACACGCATCGATCAAAGCGCAACGAAGGCAGGGCAACATGCATCATGTTCGCCATGCGAATTCCCAGCGGCAACGTCGCACGCTTGAACGTGGCGATTCGATCGGCCGACACGTTCTGCTCCAACACCGACGACAACACGCTCATGAGCTCACACAGGCGCGGCTTCGCGAGATAACGCTCGGCTAAGATCGTCGCGACCGCTTCCGGATCGTCGCGACCCGCCAAAGGAGCCATCGCAACTTCAGCCTCGGATACCCACGTTTGCCAGTCTTCGAAGAGAAGACCGAGTAACACGTCCTCACGGCTCTCGAAGTAGGTGTAGACGTTGGACTTCGAAAGGCCGGCACGCTTCGCAATCGCCGAAAGCGAAATGCCGTCGACACCAAGCTCTTTCAACAGCTCCGACGACGCCTCCAAGAGCTCAGCACGCCGCTGCGCCTTGTGTTCCTCGCTGCGAGCACGCTGAAATCCACGCTTGGAAATTCGCTTAGCGGCCTTCATTCAGTTAAATAATGCGTCATAAATGCTTGATTGCAATAGGTTTTGCGAGAAATCCACCGAAACCTGTTTGACATAACAGAACGGTGTTCTATTAAGTGTCCATCGCAAGGAGATGACGATGCGCTGGACAGAACAAGACGTGCCGAACCAAGAGGGAAAGATCGCTGTGGTCACTGGAGCCAACAGCGGACTGGGCTTTGAAACCGCTCGCGTGCTCGCAGCGAAGGGCGCCCTCGTGGTGCTGGCCTGTCGCAACCAAACCAAGGGCGAGGCCGCGCTCGAGCGGATCCAAAAGGCGCATCCCGAAGCGTCCGTACAGCTCTCGTCGCTCGATCTTCAGTCGCTGGATTCGATTCGGGCGTTCGTCGCGGCGTTCAAGCAGGAGCACGCTCGCCTCGACATCCTGGTCAACAACGCCGGGATCATGATGACGCCCCTGAACAAGACCCAGGATGGTTTCGAATCGCAGATCGGCACCAACCACTTTGGTCACTTCGCGTTGACGGGTTTGCTCATCGACTCGTTGATTGCCGCACCGAGCGCCCGCATCGTCAGCGTGTCGAGCGTCGCCCACAAGTTCGGCAAGATCGACTTTGACAATCTCAACGCCGAAAAGAGCTACAACAAGATCGGCGCGTACGGTCAGTCCAAGCTCGCGAACCTTCTGTTCACCTACGAACTCGCGCGCTGGGTTGAAGCCAAGGGGCTGCCGATCACCGTCGCGGCGTCGCATCCCGGATGGACGGCGACCAATCTGCAGAACGACGTGGGGTGGATCCGCTTTTTGAACCCTATTTTTGCGATGACTCCGGTGCAGGGCGCCATGCCCAGCGTCTACGCCGCAACGGCCGACGATGTGAAGGGTGGCGAGTATTTCGGACCGGACGGTTGGTTCGAGTGGCGCGGCGGTCCAACGCGCGTGAAGTCGACCAAGCGTTCCCACGATCGCGACGTCGCGAAGCGACTTTGGGACGTGTCCGAGGCGTTGACCGGTGTTCGTTTCGAGGCCAAGCGCGCACAGCCTGCAGCGCGCGTTCAGCCGAACTGACACTCAACACACGGCAGATGCTAGATTGGGAGGGTGAGACGGCTCGCCCTCCTTTTCTTGTTGGTCCACCTTCTCGTCGCATGCGGTGGTGGTGGTGGTGCACCGGTAGAGCACACACTACGTTTTCCAGAAGAGCGTGCGGAACGGGACTCGGCGATCGCGCAAACCGGGCGTCGGATGTATCGGTTGCTCAAGAACGCACGACCCCAACGTCTGCTCCTCAACGATGAGGAACTCAATCGGCTGCTCGATCCGAACGCCGCGAACCAAGCCCGCGCCCTGAGGCCAGGCGTGAACCAGCGGCTCGGGGTGGAGCGCGCTCGCTTTCGCGCCCTCAACAACGCTGAGTTCAGCGGGGTGTGTCTGCAGGGAGCGCGTGAGGAGCCCGCGGGGGGCCGGCTTGGGCTCCTGGAACCCGCCTGGGTCTTCGAGCGAGCCTTGGTCGTGGGCACCCAACCTGGAGGCCGGAGGCTGGCCAGCTGGGTCGAAGGAGCCTTCGTCTACACAAACGAAGGCTTCCAGGCGATCGCCCTGACCCGGGTCGAAGCCCCTCGCTGGGAGCATAGCGATCTCGAGCTAACCACATGTGATATGGAGGTTGGCCTGACCAGACCACTAGATGTAGTGGTGGTCACGGAGTGAGCCCCACTTCCTCTGGCGTTGTTGGTTGCGCTGGCGATCGCCTCACGGTATCAGCGATCGCACACCCTGCCTCGTAGGTTTGAGGTTGGGAAACGCTGCACGATCGTTCACCTTAGAGGAGGTTCTTTTCCTCTAGGGGGCGACTTCTCCGGTTTACTGAACAGGCGGAGAGGCGGGCGGCAAATCCGGTTGTGAGACCGGGATCGTAGGAGACGGACGTGAAGATCAAGAAGCTCGAGATCATCGGCTTCAAGTCCTTCGTGGACAAGACGATATTGCACTTCGACCACGATGTGACGGGCATCGTGGGGCCGAACGGGTGCGGCAAGTCCAACGTCGTGGACGCCATCAAGTGGGTCATGGGCGAGCAGTCGCCCTCCCGCCTGCGCGGCAAGTCGATGGACGACGTCATTTTCAACGGCAGCGAGCAGCGCGGTCCACACGGATTCGCCGAGGTCTCGTTGACGTTCGACAACACCGACGGACTGACCCCGCCCGAGTACCGCGACTACGAGGAGATTTGCGTCACGCGTCGTCTCGATCGCAGTGGTCGCAGTGACTACCTGATCAACAAGACGCCTGTCCGTCTGATGGACATCACCAACCTGTTCCTCGGAACGGGTGTGGGTCGACGCGCCTACTCGATCATCGAGCAGGGCCGCATCGGGTTCATCGTGAGCAGCAAGCCCGCCGATCGTCGTTCGATGATCGAAGAGGCCGCAGGAATCACCAAGTTCAAGGTCCGCAAGCGTGCTGCAGAGCGCAAGATGGACCAAACGCGCCACAACCTGGTGCGCGTGGGCGACATTCTTCAGGAGCTCGAGCGCAGCCTTGCGTCCCTGAAGCGTCAGGCTCAGAAGGCCGAGCGGTACCAGCGCTACCGCGACGAGGTTCGTGACCTCGAGCTCTACGTGGCCTCGTTCCGCTACCTCGAGCTGTTCAACGAGGTCCGCGTCATTGCGGATGCGCTGACGACCGCGTCAGCCGCGGAGGAAGGTCAGCGTCTCGCACTCAAGGTTCGCGAGGCGGAACTGGAAGCGGAGCGTACACACGTCGACTCACTCTCGAGTCGCGTCGAAACGTGCAACACCAAAGCGTACGAACTCGACAACGGGGTTCGCGTTCTCGAGGGTCAGATTCAACAGCTTCTCGAGCGCGTGCAGTCGTTGCGTGATCGCGAACAGCTGGCCGAGCGTGAGCTTGGTGAGCTCGTGGGTCAGCGTCGTGCGCTGACCGAAGAGCGCGACGCGTTGGCGTCTGCTCTCAAGGACCTCGAGGCTGCCGAAGCAGAAGCTGCGCAGCTCTTTGAGCGCGAGAGCCAGGAGCTTGAGCGTCGTCGACTGGCTGTGGCGGAAGCCGAGCGCGCCGTGACCAACGCGCGCAGCCGACAAGCGGATGCCGATACTCGCGTGGCCCGCGCCGAAGCGGTATTGGCCGGCTTTGAGCGTCGTCGCATGGAAGGCCGTGAGCGGTTGGAGAAGTTGCGCTCCGAACGCGCGGGGCAAGAGCAGCGCAAGATCACGCTGCTTGAAGAAGGCGATGCTCTCAAGACCCGTCTCGAGGTGCTCAAGAGCGGCAAGGAAGAGACCGCGGCGCGCAAGGACCAGGTCGAAGCCGAGCTCGTGGATTTGCGCACCAAGATTCGCGACAGCGACGCGCAGCTTCAGGAGTTGCGTGACGAGACTGCTGAGAAGCGCTCGCGACTGAGCTCGCTGCGTGAAGTGCAGCAGCGCTTTGAAGGTGTCGACGCCGGCGTTCGCGCGCTGATGACTCAGTTCGACCCGGAAGCGACCAAGCTGATCGGATTGGTCGCGGACCGTTTGGTCTCGCCGCCCGAACTCGATGGCGCCTTGGCTGCAGCGCTCGGCGATCGATTGCAGCAGGTGGTTGTCGAGTCGCCGGAGCGCGGACTCGAAGCGATCAAGTTCCTGCATGAGAACGAGGCAGGTCGCGCGACTGCGCTTCCGCAGCGACTGCGTCGAACGGTCGGCGAGCGGCCGAGCGTTCCCGAAGACGATGCGGTGATGGGTCGGCTGACCGACCTGATCGATTGCGCCCCCGAAGACGAGTCGCTGCTTCAGCATCTGCTCTCGCAGTTCGTCGTCGTGCGTGATCTCGACAGCGCGTTGCGTCTGCACCACACGGGTTGCGATGCGATTCTGGTGACGCTCGCGGGCGACCGCATCGAACCGGATGGCTCGATCAGCGGTGGTGCGGGTGATGACTCTGGCGCGCACTTGCTCGAGCTTCAGCGTGAGGTTCGTGAGTTGGAAACCGTCGTGGCTCACCTCGACGACCAGCTGACCGAAGCAGTTCGCGTCCACGGCGACCTGCGTCGTGGAATTGCGCAACGTCAGGCGGCGATTGATGCAGCCCGTACGGAAGCGCACGACGCCGAGATCGCCATCGTGAAGGCGGACAAGGATGTTCGCCGCATTCAGCTCGAAGTGGAGAGCGTCGAAGGCAGCATCGCTCGACTCGGAGACGAGATCGGTGCACTTGGAACCGCGCTCGAACAGGCGTCGGACGAAGAGCGCGAAGCCAAGGCGGAAATCGAGAGCGCGAAGAACGCTGGAGACGAAGCCAAGCAAGAGCTTGGAGCCGCTGAGGCGGTGTACGGACAGCGGCAGGTTTCGGTCGAGGAGCAGGCCGCGCGTGCGACCGAGGTTCGGGTTCGTGCCGCACAGGCCCGCGAGCGTGCGGAGAGTGACCGCGGTGCGTTGGAGCGACTGACGCGATCGATCGACGAGCTTGACGATCGCGAGGGACGTCTTCGTGGCGATGTGCTCGACGGTGCGCGCCAGCAGGGCGTGCTTGCTGCGGAGATTCTGAAGACTCGTGCCGGATTGGGCGAGGCGATCACCTCCGCGATGAAGGCACACGAAGACTTGGGTGCTGCGCGAGCGCACTACGAGGAAGCGCGTCAGTCGTTGGGTGAGACCGAGATCGAACTCAAGGTGTTGCGCGACTCGATTGGCGAAGTGTCCGGTCGTGTCACGGAGCTGACCGTTCGGGATCGCGAGTTGGCCATGGAGCTCGACCACTTGGTGGGACAGGTCAACGAGCGGCATCGCGTGGACGTGCGCGAAGTGTTGACCGATTATCACGCGCGTGAGCTGCCGGATGAGGCGGTGAAGCAGCGAGTGAAGGAACTGCTCCGACTCATCGACCGCATGGGTGCGATCAACCTGACTGCGATCGAAGAGTACGAAGAGAAGTCGGTGCGCTACGAGAAGCTCAAGGCGCAGAACGACGACCTTCAGGATGCGCTCAAGAAGTTGGAGAAGGCGATTCGCGAGATGAACCGCGAGAGCCGTCGCATGTTCAAGGAGGCGTTTGTCGCCGTGAACGAGCGCTTTAAGCGAATCTTCCCGGCGCTGTTCCGCGGCGGTAAGGCCGAACTTCGACTCAGCGATCCGAGTGACTTGCTGGAGAGTGGAATCGACATCATCGCGCAGCCGCCAGGCAAGAAGCTCGGTTCGCTGGAGCTGATGAGTGGTGGTGAGAAGGCGCTGACCGCCGTCGCCATGATCTTTGCGATCTTCCAGTACAAGCCCAGTCCCTTCTGTCTCCTCGATGAGGTCGATGCGCCTTTGGATGAGGCGAACATCAGCCGTTTCGCGCATGCGATTCAGCAGATGACCGACCGCTCGCAGTTCATCGTGATCACGCACAGCAAGCGGACCATGGAGTTCACCGACGTTCTGTACGGTGTGACCATGGAGCAGCCCGGTGTGTCGAAGCTGGTGAGCGTCGAGCTGAAGGGCGAGAAGCGGCCCGTGCCTGATGCTGCGGTTGCTTAGCAGTCAGTCAGTAATAAAGAACGCGTATTGATTAACGCGAAGATTTGCGCGCTTCGCGGACTTGTTCGTCCGTTGGCATGCGCCGGCCGCGTTCTGGTGTCGCTGCACGCAAGGATGCGCGACCGATACCGACAGCAGGTCAGATACGCAAAACGTCCCGGAGCGGACTTGTTAGTCGGTTGGCACGCGCGGGCCGCGTTCTGGTTATTGGATTTAACCGGAAGGGGAGAAGGCGGGAAGGAGAGAAGATTTCTCTCGGCGTCGCTGCGCACGGTCCACGAGGGCTGTCGTGCGCTCCTGGCTTCGAGGCGTTTTTCACGACTCTTGTGGCCTCCGCCCGACGGCGTGTCTCCCTGCGCTCGAGATACTGTCGCGAGGTCAAAACGCACTTGAGCACGACGACACGTTTTGACCTCATCAGCGTGGCTACGCGCAAGGATGCGCGACCGGTACCGAGGCACGTCAGACACGCAAACGCGGAGCCAGGAGCGAGCGAGCGCGCACGTGGAGCTCCGGTTGCTGGCAAGACTCGGCAAAGTCTTCTCTCCTTCCCGCCTTCTCTCCTTCCGGTAAAAATCAATAACCCCGAGGCAAAGCCATGCGAACCCTGTTGCAGAACCGGAGGTTCGTCGGCTCGTGACTCGTCGCTGTTGTGCAGCACGGCGCAGCCCAAGCTCTAGGTGCGACGACACCGATGCCGACATCGGGTGCCGACACCGATGCCGAAGCCGAAGCCGATGCCGAGGCCGATGCCGACGCCGACGCCGAAGCCGAAGCCGAAGCCGATGCCGAGTCCGAGTCCGCAATGCGCGAGCGTGCCCGTGCCCGTGCCCGTGCCCGAAGAAGGCGCCCCTGGCCTAGGCGCAGCCCCCAACCGTGCTACGACCTCACATGCGAACCCTCATTCTCTGCGCCTTCCTCCTCGCCTGCGGCGACGACGATTCGACTCCCATCGACGCAGGAACCGACGCGGCACTCGATGCGGAAACCGACTCGGGCAGCGACGCCGCAGACGACGCGTTCGACGCCGGTGAAGAGGGTCCAGTCACAGCATTCGCCAACGTGGGCGACTCGAACGAAGGCATTGCAGCCGGCGTCAACGCAGCCGGTGAGCCGGTCCTCTTCGTCAGCGTACTGGAAGGCCCGATCATCGAAGTGGGCGTTGACGGATCCGTGTCGACCCTCGCGACACTCGATTCCCCGCTCGGCATCGCCGTTCGCGACGACGGAAACTTGGTGGTGTGCGTCAACGGTGGGCTCGTCGATCTCGCCCTGGACGGCACCGCAACCCCTCTCGTCGAGACGACCGAAGAGAACCCCATCGAGCTTTCCAACTACGTGGTGATCGCACCCGATGGTTCAATCGTGTTCTCGGACAGCATGGGCGACCGCGTGTACCGCACCCAAGCGGACGGCAGTGCCATCGAGGTCGTGACAGACACGATCGAGTATCCGAACGGTCTCGCGTTCGACGGCAACCGTCTGCTCGTGGCCAGCTACGACGGCAACGCGGTGTACGGAGCAGACTTCACCGACGGAACCTTCGGCGAGTTCACGATCGAGATTCCCGAAGTCGACTTTGTCGACGGAGTGGTCGTCGGAACAGACGCGACGTATCTGGTCACAAGCACCGCTGGCGTGCTGGAGGTTCGTGACGGTGTCGTCACACCGCTGATCGAACCGAGAGCGATCTTCCTCCCGGCCAACGGAACGTTCGGTTCTGCCGGCTTTCCGGCCGATACTCTTTACGTCTCCTCGCTCGGCGGACCGTCGATCTACGCGATTGACCTGACCCGCTAGATCTTCGGGTCTTCTAGGCGTAGGTTCTGGCCGCGATGCGCGTGGCGGTGATTCAGTTCCCGGGCTCCAACGCCGATTTCGACGCGCTTCATGCTGCCCGCGATGTGCTGGGTGCTGAGGCGTACTACGTCTTCCACAAGGAGTCCGATCTTCAAAACGCCGACGCGGTCATCGTGCCGGGCGGCTTTTCCTACGGCGACTACCTCCGCCCAGGTGCGATTGCGGGGTACAGCCCTGTGGTCAAAGCGCTGCGGGAGTTCGCCGATCACGGTGGACCGGTCCTCGGGATCTGTAACGGGTTTCAGATCCTGACAGAGATGCAGCTCTTGCCCGGTGCTCTCACGCGTAACGCGCACCTGCGTTTTGAGTGCCGGATGGTTCACCTGCGCGTTGAAGGTGAAGGTCCTTTCACCAACGGACTGGCGGGTCGAGTGTTGCGCGTTCCCATCGCTCACGCGGACGGTCGCTACCAATGCGATGACGACACGTTTTCGAAACTCGAAGGCGAAGGACGCATCGCGTTCCGCTACTGCACTGACACGGGAGCTTCAGCCACAGGCGACGCGAACCCCAACGGTTCACGCGCCGACATCGCGGGTATCTACAGTGCGAACGGCAACGTGCTTGGCATGATGCCGCACCCGGAACGCGCGTCGGAAGAGGTGCTGGGCAGCGCAGATGGATTTGCCCTGTTCGAGTGCCTTCGTGCTCACTTGGAGGCCTGCTGATGTCCTCTCCCATGCCGAACGATCCGGCTGTCGACGAAGCACTTGCCCGCTCGATGGGATTGACCTCGGACGAGTATGCGCACGCGGTGAAAACGCTCGGACGCACGCCGACCTACGCCGAAATCGGGGTGATCAGCGTCATGTGGTCCGAGCACTGCTCGTACAAGTCGTCGCGTGTCCATCTCGCACGACTTCCGACCGAAGGTCCGCAGGTTGTGCAGGGCCCGGGAGAGAACGCGGGCGCTGTGGACATCGGCGATGGTTGGTGTGCGGTCTTCAAGATGGAGTCGCACAACCATCCTTCGTACATCGAGCCCTACCAAGGTGCAGCGACCGGTGTGGGCGGAATCCTGCGCGATGTGTTCACGATGGGCGCGCGTCCTGTGGCGTCGCTGAACTCGCTGCGCTTTGGTCGACCCGATCACCCCAAGACACCGCATCTCTTGAAGGGTGTCGTCGCGGGCATCGGTGGCTACGGAAACTGCATCGGCGTGCCCACCGTGGGTGGCGAGGTCCAGTTCGATCGCAGCTACGATGGCAACATTCTCGTCAACGCGTTCACGGTCGGTATCGCCAAGTCCGACGAGCTCTTCTTTGGAACCGCCAGCGGTGTCGGCAACGCGGTGATCTACGTGGGCGCTAAGACCGGTCGCGACGGAATTCACGGTGCGACGATGGCGTCGGCCGAGTTTGGTGAAGACACCGAAGCCAAGCTTCCCACAGTGCAGGTGGGTGATCCCTTCATGGAGAAGCTTCTGCTCGAGGCGTGCTTGGAGATCTTCGCCACGGACTGCCTCGAAGGCGTGCAGGACATGGGCGCTGCGGGCCTGACTTCGTCCAGCGTTGAGATGGCGTCGCGTGCGGGCACAGGATTGGAGCTCGACCTCGACGCGATTCCGCGACGTACCGAAAAGCTGACGCCCTACGAAATGCTCCTGAGCGAAAGCCAGGAGCGCATGCTCATGGTCGCCAAGAAGGGTCGCGAGCAAGAGGTCTTCGACGCCTGCGCCAAGTGGGATCTCGACGTGGCCATTGTGGGGCGCGTCACCGACACCGGTCGCTTCGTCTGCGTGGCGACCGCCGGACACGACCCACTCGACGCGTCGCCGACTCCGCGGGATCCCAAAGTCGTGGTCGATCTTCCGATCGGTCTGTTGGCCGACGAAGCACCCAAGTACGACCGCCCGCAGAAGGCGCCTGGGCTTCAGCAGCGTGTGACGGGCGAGATGACCGCGGTGCCAACAGCAAACGACGACCTCGACCTTGGTGCCGAGCTGATTCAGCTCATCGGGTCGCCGAACATCGGAAGCCGTGCGTGGATCTACCGCCAGTACGACCACATCGTGCGCGATGGAACGGTCGTGGGTCCGGGGCAGGGTGATGCTGCGGTTGTACGGGTGTTCTGCGGCGACGGGAGCGACGCGCTCATCAAGTACTTGGCGGTCAGTGTCGACTGCAACGGCCGGCACGTGTATCTGGACCCCTTTGCTGGCGCGATCATGGCGGTCGCCGAGTGCGCGCGAAACATCACCTGCGTCGGTGGCGTGCCGCTGGGTTTGACCGACTGTCTGAACTTCGGAAATCCGGAACGTCCCGAAACCATGTGGCGCTTCGCACAAGCGATCGACGGACTTGCTGAGGCGTGTAGTGCGCTCAACGTTCCCGTCGTGTCGGGCAACGTGAGCCTCTACAACGAGACAGATGGGGTGGCGATTCTTCCCACACCATCGGTCGCGATCGTGGGTCAGCTTCGTGCGCTGGAGCACCGGTTGACCATGGCGTTTGCCAACGAGGGTGACGTGGTCGCGCATTTGGGCGTACCGAGTCGCGGTCGCCTTGGTGGAAGCGAGTGGATGGTGTCGCGGACCGGCAAGGTCTCGGGCGAACCGGTCGGAATCGATCTCGACGCCGAGGTCGCGCTTCAACGAGCGATGATGGAACTGTCTGCGGCGCAGCTGCTCTCGAGTGCACATGACGTGAGCGATGGCGGTTTGGCTGCGTGTCTTGCGGAGTGCGCGCTTTCGGGCACCGGTGCGACCGTTCGACTTCCGGAGAGCGACCTGCCCAAGGCTGCGACGCTGTTTTCGGAAGAGCCGAGTCGAATCGTCGTGAGTTGTTCGGTTGATAACCGCGATGCGGTCAAAGCCATCTGCGAGAAGCACAGCGTGCCCTTTGCAGCGCTGGGTGCGGTGGGCGGCGATCGACTCACCATCGAGGGCTGTCTCGACGTCGCGGTGGCCGACCTTGCGGAGGCTCACCGAGGTGCCCTGGACGCCATCGTCTCGTGAGAGCGCTAGTGCTGCTGGCTGCACTGGCAGCATGTGGCGGTGGGCAACCCGAAGTTCCGACCGACACGCCGCGTCAGCCGTGCTCGTTGGCCGACGACGCGGTGACGATCCAAGTGCCGGTTCCGCAGGATCATGCGTTGGCGGCGATGCAGGGTGCGTGCTTGCTGGTCGATGAACGCACCGACGCCACGTTCGCGACGATTGCGTCGCTTCCGACGGATGCTCAGGGTGCCGAACTTCTGGGTACAGATCCCGCGACCTTTTTCGAAGAGGCGGGACTCTTGGGCGAGGACGTGCGTCGTACCGGACGCGGCACGCTTCAGCTTCTTGGCGAAGACGTGCCTGCGTTGCGATGGGCTGCGCGTCCGCCGGAGTTGCCGGTGCGTGCAGTGACGACGGCTGCGAAGCGTCGGGGTGCGTTGTGGGTGATCGTGATGATCTTCAGCACACCCGGGAACGACGAAGAACGCGAGCACATGGAAGCGCTGATCGCGGCAACTTCGTTGTAGTGAGCTTCGCGGACACAAGGCGCAGAGCTGGATCTGAATTTTAATGGGAGACGTGGAGGCTCGGAGCCTGCAGAGAACATTCCTTTCCGGTCTCATACCCGAGCCAACTCATTTTAGATCCAGTTTAAGTTTCGCAATGCGCATCTCTTGTTCGGCTGGGCAACAGCTTCGCGGACTGACATTTCCGTGCGACCTCTGCGCGCTTGCGGGTCTCCCACCGGCTGGGCGGGAAAGGGAATGGGAACGGGAATGGAAATGAAGGCGCTTCCAAAACATGATCGGTATCCCAGCTTCCGTCCTCCCGAGCTTCCAGGCTTCCGGATCCGCGAAGCGGAATGCTGCCCACCCGGCTTAGGGCGCAGCACACTCGTAGATCAGCTCCGTCGACAACCGCCGGAGCAAACCCACGAACACGCTCTGCAAATCCTTCCGACAAATCGAACCTACGCTGGTCGTGTACCCACGCGCCTCAAGATCACGCGCGAGCGCTACTTGTCTGCGTGCGGGATACGCCACACCGAGTTCCGGGTCTTCGCACGCCGACTCGAGTTCCATCGGCATGTCCTCGCTCGGACGCTCGACCATGCGCGGGTCGGCAAGAATCGCGTCAAAGTCCAAGTCATCGCCATCGACGAGGTCGGATGGCACGCCAGACACAGTGGTGAACACGAGTCTCCCGTCGGGTCGCAACGCGGAGAACCCGTCGACGTAGCGCGACACTGGATGCAGCGCTTCCGGATACACCGAACAGCGCAGATTGAGGCGAGGGTCTGAGTAGCGCGTGCTGGAGACGCTGAAGAGTCCGGTGTCGACGACCGAGCAATCGGCTTCGTCGGTCAACGACACGATGGTGAGCACCGATTCGTCGCGAAGAAATCCCGCGTTGACGGTGTCGCCGTGACCGGGGTCGCCTTCGTAGAAACGAATCGCCGATGTACCGGAAGTAAGCGCTTTGAGCCCAGCTTCGAGCTGTTGTTCGAATCCGCATCCGTTGGTGCCGACGTTCCCGACGCACGCAAAGTCCGATGCGAGCGCGTCTAGATCACCGCCGAAGTTCAAGTAGGTGGGGAAGTCTCCCTCGCATCCTGGGACACCACCGCCGGAGCGAGTTTGCAAAACGCCGTCATCCCCGCGTGGACCGGAAAGGCTGCAAGAGCCGGGCACGTCTGCGGTTCCGGTGCCCATGTCCGTCGTCACGACCCCGATGTGCAAGTCCGTGACAGGGGGAAAGTCCAAACGTCCGTCACCGTCGAGGTCGCCGCTGGTCAAGGTCGCCAGAAGGAACGGCATTTGGCTCACCAGGTTTTGCTGCTCCTGGGCCATCGAACTCGAGTTGTCGATCACGAAGAGGACGTCAGCCGTCTCTTCACGCAACGCGCAGCAGCCGCCGTCCACGCAACCTTGTCCCGGTGCGCAGGCGTTGCCGCATCCGCCGCAGTGGTTGGGATCGGTGTCGATGTCGACGCACCCTCCGCCGCACGAACGCTCGGCGGGGCACCCACATGCGCCTCCCTCGCAGACCAAGTCGTCGCCGCACAGACCAAAGCTGTTTTCGTCGCTCAGCCCGTCGCAGTCGTCATCGACTCCGTTGCAACGTTCGGGCTCTGGCGTGCACATGGGACGGTCGCTATCGGGGTCGTCGAAGCCAGCATCTCGAGCATCTGGAGTCGCATCGAAAAGACAGGCGCAATCCTCACCGTCGTCGCAATCGATCAGACCATCGTCGTCGTTGTCGATTCCGTCCGTACATACTTCAACGCCGGTCATATGGCTGTCGGTGCACGCGCAGGCGAGCAGCAACACCAGCACAAGCCGCTGTGTCATCCATCCCTCCAGTCGTGGGTGTGTCGGCTGGAGGGAGCCGTATTTCCAATCAGGCGTGAAGTTCGGTGATCGGTCCCGTGGAGTAGTCGGGATCGCCGAAGGTCATGTCACTCATGCCCATCATGTGCATCAACGAGACGAACAAGTCGCCGTGAGGACGCGTGGACGGCAGCTGCACGTAGCGACCGGTATTGAAGAATCCGCCGCCGCCGCCGGCAAGCACGTAGGGCATGCGGCGGAATCGGTGAATGTTGCCGATCCCTTGTTCCTGCTCGTTGACCCAAACGACCGTCGTGTAGTCCAGCAGCGTGTTGCCGTCGCCCACTTCGACGTCTTCGAGCCGCTGCAGCAAGTGCGCGAACTGTTCGGCGTACCAGTGATCGATTTCGCCGATCTGTCGCTTCGCCGTGGCGTCCGAGATGCCGCGATGGGACAGCGCGTGGTGACCATCCATGTGGCCCAACCAGCTGTGGCGAATGCCCGACTGCCCGGTCGACCACTGGATCGATGCGACGCGCGCGAGGTCACACTTGAAGGCTTCTGCCATCATGTCCAGCTGCAGCTGGCCGCGCATCGGGAACTCGCTGGCGTCGGCACGCGTAGGTACGTCGCACACGGCACCACTCAAGTCGCCAAGACGTGAGGTGATGTCGGCGATCGAGTCGATATGGGCATCGACCCGAATTCGGTCTGCAGCGCCCAGGTTCGAACGGAGTCGCGAAAGGTCGCTCTGAACCGCCCCAAGAACCAGCTCACGACGACGCTGCAGTCGTCGCTGCTCTTCAACATCTCCCGTCAACGGAAGGAAGATGCGGTCAAACGCGGCGCCCGGCGTATGGAGCGGCGTCACCGGCATAAACCGGTCGCGATACGAAATACGGCTCGGCAGTGCCTGGCCGATACCTTCGGCGCGAACACCAAACTCGAGGCTGTTGAAGAGCGGGGAGTCCGGAGCCGCACCGACGAAGTCGCCGATATGCTGATCGATCGAGATTCCGCCTGCGGAGCCATCCCAGAGATGGCCAAACTCACCGACGCCCATCGGACCTTGCACCATGCGTCGAGCGACGAGGCAGTGCGCGGTTCCCTTGTCATGACCGTTGCTGCCGCCACCGTTTTCGATCGCGGTGGTCATCGAGACATCGTCCAGGATGATCAGCTTGTCGCGGAAGGGTTCGAGCGGCGCCATGTTGCGCGCGAAGGTGAAGCTGCTTCCGCTTCCCGACGGCCACCAGTGCTCCGGGTCGGGGCCACACGCTGTAAAGAAGAAGACGACGCGACGCGGTATTTCGGTTGGCTGCGCAACGGTCCGGTTAGGACCAAGCATCGCCTCGAGAAACGGCAGGCCTAGAGCCGCGCCACCAGCGCCACGTAGAAGGGTTCGGCGGGAAAGCTTCTTCGGCATCACTCGCCTCCTTCTTCTTCGGCGTACAGAGAATCTTGGTCGGCGACGCGGTAGAGGAACGCGTCGGTTTGGGTGAGCGCTACCAAGAGTTCGCGGATGTCGAACTCGGAGCCGCGGAACGCTTCGGTCAACGTTTGAATCGAGCAGGCGTCGCCCGTTTGTTCGGCGCGGCCGTAGGCGTACTCGAACCAACGCTTGGAGAAGCAGGCTTGAGTGTCCTCGCTGGTCAGGAGCTGTTGTGCCATGTCCACAGCGCCGTCGAAGGGCACTTCCTCAAACGGGTCGGCGCCAAGGTCGGACTCGACGATGAATCCGCTCGCATCGATGTCCAAACCGTTTTCATCGGGGCGGAACCGGCCGGCACCGTCGAAGTTCTCGAACGCAAACCCGAGCGGATCGATCTGCTTGTGACACGAACCGCAAACGGGGTTGGCGCGGTGTTCGGCCAGGCGCTGACGCGTGGTCAACGAAGGGTCCGGGTCGGGCGGTGTGACCTCGAGACCTTCGGGCACATCGGGAACGATCCCGCACATGACCTGACCGCGAATGAACATGCCCCGGTGAATGGGCGAGCTCTCGTACGTGCGTGCGCGAGAAGCCAATGTGCTGCCGTGGGTCAGGAAGCCGGCGTGGTAGGCCGGGTCTAGGTCCACCCGCTCAAACTCGTCCCCGGTTGGGCCGCTCACACCGTAGTACTCGGCGAGCTGGGCGTTCATCATCGACCACGGTGCGGTCATGAGCGTCGTCCAGCGTGCATCACCTTCGGTCGAGAACATCACCTCGTGCACAAAAGCTTCGGTCTCTTCGCGCATCAAGTCCGCGATCTCGGAGTTGAACGTTGGGAAAACCGCCGGATCTTTGGTGATGTCGTTGAGGTGGTCCAGCTCGAGGTAATGGTGGAAGAACCCTTGAATTGCCGGCTCGGCTCGCTCATCTGCGAGAAGTCGTCGCGCCTCACGTTCAATGCCTTCAGGGGTATCGAGCTCGCCGGCTTCGGCTGCGGCGTACAAGGTCGGATCCGGCATCGTCGCCCAGAACAGGTACGAGAGTCGGGTTGCGACCTGATAGCCATCCAAGCGGACAACGGCTTCGCCGTCCGTGGGAACGACTTCGATGCGGTAGAGGAAGTCGGGGCTCTGCAACACGGCTTCGATGACTGCGCGAATCCCTTCGCGGTAGCCCTGCTCTTCGGCGAGCACGGTGTGCAGGGTCATCAACGTATCCACTTCGGTCGCGCTAACGGGTCGGCGAAACGCTTGAGGCAAGAGCGCTTCGATAAATCCCCGCGCACACGCGGCGTCTCCTTCAACAGTGCGATCGCACTCGAGCAGCGCATCGAGGTCCGCGGTGGTGGTGTCCGCAACTTCCTCCGCAGCGGTCATGTACTGCTCGGCGATGAGTGATGTGACGATGCGGGCTTCGGCGTTGGTGACACCACGTTCATCGTCGACGATGCGCTCGGCCGGTCGGCTGGAATCACCGAGCAGGTCACGAACGGTGTTGTCGTACTCGACGACAGTCAGACGACGCAGCGGCGCTTTGCCGGGCCGCAGTTCGCTGCAGTCGAGCGGGATGTCAGGATCGTCGGGGTTGTCGGGATCATCCGGATCGTCCCCGCCAGGACCTCCTCCCCCGATCGAACCGGTGCAGCCCACCAGCGCGGCCAAGAGCCAGCTCATCCACCAACGCCTCATTTCGCCTCCTTCACCGCCACGGTAAGTGTGCAATTTTCATGCACCTCCGAGAAGGGCTCCTCTCGATTCGATCTAGTGGAATCAAAGGAGAATTTCCGTCAGGTGGATCCCGTCGAGGGACCTCTGGACCCCATCAAAGGGGCCGAGCTTCCCCACAATTGACCGAAGAAACACGACGAAAACGCGACAAGAGCGTTGTGTCTTGGAAGAGTCCTGGGGTGAGGACGATTCGAGCGATTCTTCTGCTGGCTGTCGTCGGGTCGAGTTCGATCGCGGCAGCCGACCACCCCATCGGCGATCTCAGCGGGCTCCACGAAGCCTGTCGCGACTCTGAGTTGCCTGGACGAAGGAAGCTGTACGCCATCGACGTCTCGCAAGCGCGTTTCGAACCCTACTACGAAGACGAGGGCGCCTTGCTCCTCGACACGCGCCGCAACTTTCGGGTCCTGCGTGGTCGCGCGGAGATATTCGCGTCGAACCTGGAGACGATCGCGTTTGTCGCGAACTCGGAGCGTGCGACGGAGCTGGAACGTCGTGGTCGGAAGCTTCGGCTCGGGTTCTTTCTCGGCTTCGATGGAAGTCGACGCCCGTGCCTGATTCGTTCTTCGGTGGGTGTGACGATGGTTCGTGCCGACTTAGCGTTCGTCGAACTTCTGGACGAACAAGGCGCGGTCGTTGCGCGCGAAGACACCGATCGACTCCGCGCCTGGCAGGACGATGTGGAACGCGACGGGATTCCCGGCGAAGGGCCGCGCGCTGCGGTGCTGCATCCAACAAACGTACGCGGCGGATCACTTGGTCCGGCATACGTTCAAGCGCTGACGACGCCGGCGGTCCGGAGTCGACTCAGTACCTGCGCAGAGCAGCGTCGTGAACCCGGCGATGCTCAGGTGGTTGTGGTGCTGCGTGTGGGTGCAGACGGCGCGATCGCTGCCGCCGAAGTTGAACTTTCGTCTGCGCGAAGCGAGCGCGTTCAGACGTGTGTGGTGGATGCGTTACGTCGCTTGCGATTTCCCCCCGGCGCGCCGACGCGTGTTCGCGCTCCGGTCCGAATGACGCGCTAGCCGTCCGAATGACGCGCTAGTCGTTGCGTAGAAGTCGCTCGAGCTCGGGTTGGTAGCGTTCGGCTTGGCCGATCACCAGCCGCACCAACCCGCGGAAGGCCCGTCGGTCAAAGTTGGAATCTGTGTGCATGACCGCACTGATTCGGACTTCTCCGTTGGACGCATTCCACTCCAGTTTGGTGCCTAGCATCCGCCAGTTTAGTTCCGCGAGTCGACGGAGGACCTGCGGCGTGCCTTCGTCCTCCGGTGCGGCAACCACAAGTCGCGGCACAAAGATGTACAGGGTGTCCGACTCGTCCGAGTAGGTCAGTCGAACCCAAATCTCGCGCGTCCCGTCTCGCGAGACATGACGAAACGCGCAACGCGTACGCAATGCGGCTTCGGCTTCGCACGTTGCCTCCACGCCCAACGCTTCGAGCTCAGACTCGATCACCGCGTGGTACCGAGGTTGCGCCATGGCTGTGCCGGCGATCGCCAGCACAGAGACGAACGCGATTAGTCGAGCAGGTCGAACCATCCGCGATCGACCGTGGCGCCGCGATCGTTGTCGACCGGCTTGAGGCGCATGAAGAGCCGTCCAATGCAGCGCGACATCGCGACGTGGCCGAAGGTTCGGCTGTCGTTGGCATGTTGGCTGCGGTTGTCGCCCAAGAGGTAGTAGTGGTTGGCGCCGACGACGGTGTCGCGCAGTCGGAACTGGCCCTCAGGCCAAAACGCCATGTGCGTGGTGTTCCCGAACGTGTCTTCCGAAAGCACGAGGTTCACGTTGCGGTTGAGGTCGTTGTCGAAGAACCGAATCTCTTCGTTGAGAATGTTGCGCTGCGGTCGGGTGCCGGACACCGAAAGCTGACCTCGATCGGCGTGGATGTTCATGCCGGATTTTCCGATGACCCGACCCATGACCATCTGACCGTTGTCCGTCGGGTGATGGCAAACCAGGATGTCGCCGGTTTCGGCGTCGTCTGCGCCGCGCCACATCAACACTTCTTCGCCTGCGAGAAGCGTAGGAGCCATTCCGTCGTGGCCCATCACAACGATGTCCATGAAGAACACGCGCAGGACACCAAACACGATCAACCCGATCGCAGCGACCCAGAGAGCGACTTTGAGAGCGATTTTGGTGAGTCCGGCCACGGACCTTGGTCTTCACCCGACTGGTAGAGGCGAGTCAAGAGCCTTGCGCAACGCGTCGAAGGTTGCGTGCTCCAGCCCTGCTCGAATGAACGCGAATCCGTGTGCTCCGGCCTGACGTGCCGCGATGGAAGTGCTCGCGTCGATCCCGCCCAGCGCAAGAATCGGCGATGACACCTGGTCCGCCATTTGAGCAAACCGTTGTGCGCCCAAGGGCTCACCTTTTCCTTCGACGGAGGCGAAGGGACTCAAGGTCGCGTAGTCGACTACAGCGTCGACGCTTTGAAGACCCGACACGTCGTGCCGCGACGCGCCGATGATCCAGGACGAGTGAAGCGAACGCGCTTCGCGCGGATGAAGTCCACGCTCTGGCAAGTGCACGCCCGCTGCACCGATCGCGAGAGCGAGATCACAGCGTTGAACCAAGAGCGGCACGCCGTGTCGCATGAGTTTGCGGGCTTCCTCGACGATGGTTCGCGGTGTTGCTGAGGGGCGACGTAGGAGAAGGGCGAGTCCTGGGGTTGCGGCGCGCTGCGCCAAGAGCGCGTCGACGCGATCGAGCGAACCGTGCGGCGGCGTAATCCACAACAACCGCGGCGCGTTCAATCGTCCTCGCAGTCTTCGTCGCAGTCTTCGTCGCAGTCCGCGTCGCAGTCACTCGCCGGTTCGACGCACTCCCGCGGGTCGGGCTCGATGTGCTGGCCGTCCAGTACCATGCGTGCACGTTCGGCTTCGGCAGACGTTGGGTAGCGTTCGACCAACTCGTGCAGTGCGACAAGACGCGCAGGCTCGTTGGACTGCGCACGAAAGCGCTCTGCTAACCCCCAAAGCGCTTCGGCCGGGGTGTCTTCGAGTCGCCGGTTTGGATCCGGATCCGACGCGCACTGAAAGGGCGCTGCTCCACTCAACGTGATGGCGAGCAGCAGGCGAATCATGTTTGGGCGCTACCGATCACGCCCTCGAGCGGACTCGAGGCGGTGGCAAAGAGCTTTCGCGGAATGCGACCGGCCAAGTAGGCATCGCGTCCGGCTTCGACGCCGTATCGCATCGCGCGCGCCATGCGAACCGGATCTTTCGCGCCTGCGATTGCCGTGTTCATCAGGACGGCATCGATACCAAGCTCCATCGCGAAGGCAGCGTCGCTGGCGGTTCCGACACCGGCATCCACCAACACCGGCACCGTGGCTTGCTTGACGATGATCTCGATGTTGTACGGGTTGCGAACTCCGAGTCCACTCCCGATCGGTGCAGCAAGGGGCATCACCGCGGCACATCCCAGCTCCGCGAGTTGTTTGCATGCGACCGGATCGTCGGTGACGTAGGGCAGCACTGTGAAACCTTCGTCGACCAGCGCCTTGGCGGCTTCGATCGTGGCGGGAACGTCAGGGAAGAGCGTGTCCTTGTCGCCGATGACCTCCAGTTTGATCAGCGGCGTGTCCAACATCTCGCGAGCGAGTCGCGCGGTACGAAGCGCGTCCTTGACGTCGTAGCAACCGGCCGTGTTGGGGAGGATTGTGTAGCCACCCTCTTGCAGCACGCCGAGAATCGACCCGGCACCGCGATCCTTCAGATCGACGCGCCGCACTGCAACCGTGACGACTTGGCAGCCGGACGCTTTGAGTGCATCCCGCGCCACATCTGGACTCGGGTACTTGCCGGTTCCCGTAAAGAGCCGCGAGTGGAACTCGAACTCGCCAATCCGCAGAACGTCGTTCATCAGCCACCTCCCACGAAGTGCACAACCTCGACCCGATCTCCGTCCTTGAGCGCGGTCTGAGCGTGGTCTGCGCGGCGCACGATCTCCTCGTTCCGCTCCACAGCCACCAGGGTTTCGCCCAGGCCGAGGGTCACCAAAAGCTCGCGAACGGTCGTTCCATCCGCAACTTCTCGCGCCTCGCCGTTGACCTCGATCTTCACGACGCCTCTATAGCACCCGTCCGAGAACCCGCGGAGTTCATCTCCGTGGGGGGAGGTTTTCGAAAAACCTCCCAGAAAAAAGAGGTGAAAGAATTTCGGATGCGAGGCGTTTCCTTCTCGGAAGACCCAATTCTCGCCTTTGCGGGGGGTCTCCGTTCTGCCCATGACCCGTGTCGTCCTCGCCACAATGCTCCTGATTGCCTGTGCGGGGCCGCCCATCGCCCATCGAGCGCTTACGTCGAGGACATCCAATCCGCTTCCGGCTGAACCCGATTGCGCAGCGCTCGCTATGATGAGTGCTCACGACGTCGCGGCGGTGGACGATCCGGTTTGGTTGCGGCGTGCGGGTGCGACGTTGTTGGGCTGCCATCGCGGCGAGCAGGCGTTGGTGTACTTCGAAACCGCGCTCGCACTTCAAGACACCTGTGCGGCACGCGTTTGGATCTCGGTTGCACACCTCAGTTCGGATAATATCGCGGCTGCGGAAAGCCGCTTGCGTGACGCGTTGGAGGTCCACCCCGCGTGTACCGACGCGTCGGTGAATCTGGCTTCGTTGTTGCGGGCTGGGAATCGGCCCGACGAAGCAATTCAGGTGACGTCGGACGCGTTGGCGCACGTGTCCGCGTCGCGTCGAGCCGAAGTGTTCGATGCGCTGGCTCTCGCGTACTTGGACGCTGGGGAACCGGCGCAGGCTCTACTGGCGTCGCAACAAGCGCTGGCGTTAGAACCGCGCCGTGCTGCGTCGCACAACACCGCGGGGCGGATTGCTCTCACCCAGAGTGACATCCCTGAAGCGCTGCAAGCGTTTGAACGTGCGTACACGCTCGACCCCAACCTAGTCGAAGCGTGGATGCACCATGGGCAGATCGCGCTCGCACATCGCGATTTCGAAACGGCCGAACGCTTGTTTGAGAACGCGGTGTCGCGTGAACCTCAAAGTTACGATGCACATGTTGAGCGGGGGATCGCGTTGCGTGCCTTGGGACGCATCGAAGAGGCGAGGGCGCACTACGAAACCGCGCTGCAAATCGCACCAAACCGGCCCGAAGCGTTGTTCGATTTGGCAGTGCTTCTCGCCGACCACCCTCGCGATCGAGCGGATTTGCGTCGTGCGCGCAGCTTGTTTGACCGCTTCCTGACGACGACCAGCGACGACACGCTCGAAATGTCCGAGGCGCGTTCACGCGCAAGAATCCGACTGCGGTATTTATCGGAGTCGCCGCGCCCTAGGTCTTCGCCTACGGCTCCGACCCGCCTTCGGCTTACGGGCACGGCTCCTCCTTGAGGAGGTTTTAGCAAAACCTTGTATGTCCGCGGTGCGGTACTTGAGTGGTGGAGCCGACATCGGCAGACCGCCAAAACCTTGGGTCCGTAGACCGTGGGGGAGTTTTTGGTCGCCGATGTCGTGTCCTCCACGACGAGCCCGAACAGTTGCCAAGTTTGAACAGACCGCATCTGCAAGGATGGGCCGCGGAGGAGGCTGCTCCACCTAGGAGGAGCATGACAGAGAGCAATCAGGATCGGAAGTCGTCCACCTTCGTCGGTGTCGATGTCAGCAAGCAGTGGCTCGACATTGCGCTCGAGGGTCGCGACGAGGTCACACGAATCGCCAATACGACCGCAGCATGGAAACGCTGGTTGTCGCGCCACGGTCAGGACGTACACGTCATCGTCGAAGCGACGGGTGGCTTTGAGCGAACGGTTACAAACGGCTGCGAAGCCACGCACACGACGTACTCCATCGTGAATCCGCTCAAGGTGCGTCGATATGCACAAGCCTGCGGGCACTGGGCAAAGACAGACAGCATCGACGCGACTGTCCTGGCAGCCTTTGGTCGTGCGGTGCCGCAACGGATTAGTCGACGTTTGAGCCGTGAACGACAGCGTTTACGAGACTGTATTGGTCGTCGTAACGACCTCATTCGCATGCGAACGGCAGAGAAGAACCGCAGCAAGCTTGCGGCAGCGATGCAAAAGGACATCAAACGTCACATTGCGTGGCTCACGAAAGAGGTCGGAAAGCTCGACAAGCAAATCGCAGCACTGCTGAAAGAAGACGAGGCTCTTCACCGTCAATCGCAGCAACTGCAAAGCATGAAGGGGGTCGGTCCTGTCACGGCGGCGACGCTGTTGGCCCTCTTGCCAGAGCTGGGGCAACTCGACCGTCGTCGCATCGCTGCCCTCGTCGGCCTCGCTCCGTTCGCGAACGACAGCGGACCGCGTCGAGGGAAACGACGGATCTATGGTGGCCGAGCGATCGTGCGGACCGTGCTCTACATGGCCGCGATGGTCGCAGCGCACCGCAATCCGGTATTCAAAGCCCTCTACCAACGCCTCAGAGCGAAAGGAAAGAAAGCGAAAGTCGCCATCACGGCGGTGGCTCGCAAGCTCCTCACGATACTGAACGCCATGACACGTGATTGTGCTGATTGGCGCCCAGCATAAATACAGTTGCTCCCCCAAACTACGTTTGGGTCCCCCTCCAAGCCCGCGCTTCGCGCGCGTCTCGGCTCGGGGAGCCTCGACGTTGCCCGACGGCCAGCGTCGGTCGAACGAACGCTTCGCGTTCTAGGCGAGCGTCACATCGACTGATGGCCGGGATTTCATTCTTCGAGTTTCGAACGTAGGGTGAGGACTGGGCATTCTGCGTGACGCACGACGCGTTCGGCGACGCTTCCGATCAGCATTTGCTTCAAGCCCGTTCGTCCGTGCGTAGCCATGACGATCATGTCCACGCCCTCTTTCTTGGCGTAGTCCACGATGCCCTGCCACGCCGATGGTGAAACGATCACCACAGTCTTTGCCTTGGTCACGTTCGGCAAGCGCTCAGACAGAATCTTCTTCAACTCGGCGTGGTACTTCGCCTCGGTGTCCTGATCGATCGAGTGGCCTGGCTCGAGCGCACCTTCTCCACCAAAGAGCACGCCCGAATGGGAGTGCACATGCACCAACGTGACCTTCGCATCGTTCTGCTCGGCGAGGATCTTGGTCGCCTCGATCGCGAGCATCGCGGAGGGCGAAAAGTCGGTAGGAACGAGGATGTTCTGCGTCAGCGTGGCCATGCGCGGAGGATAGCTCTTCCCGTGCTCCGCCTGGGCTACTCCGTTGCCGTGGGAAGCCGCTTTTTCATGACTTCGATCGCTTCGGGGTTCTGGTCGATCAACACGAACCCCCGTTTGTTCCGAGCCGCTGCGTCTCCGGTGGTGCCGCTCCCCGCGAAGAAATCCAACACCACATCGCCTGGTTCCGTGTGCACCTTGATGATGCGCTCGAGCACACCGAGTGGCTTTTGGGTGGGGTACCCCGTCTTCTCTTTTCCATTGGTTGGCACGATCGTGTGCCACCACACGTCCGTCGGTGTCTTGCCACGCGCGGCCTTCTCTTTGCCGACCAAGCCCGGCGCCATGTACGGGATGCGGTCCATCGCACCAAAGTTGAAAACGTAGCGCTTCGGGTTTCGCGCGTACCAGAGAAGGGTGTCGTGCTTGGCCGGCCAACGCGACTTTGGGCGACCACCGAAATCGTATGCCCAGACGATCTCGTTTTTGAACTTGTCGCGTCCGAGCAACGTGTCGAGTGCGACTTTGACGTAGTGCACTTCGCGGTAGTCGAGATGGACAAAGATCGACGCGTCGTCGGTCAGGCATCGCATCGCGCGTCGCACGCGTTCCATCAGCCAGTGCACGTAGTCATCAAACGAGTCCGCGTACGTGCTGCTTTCCAGCTCGGTGACTTTGTACTGCTTGTCGCCAAAGCCGGTCCGCTCGCCTTGGGGATCGGCAGTGACTTTCATGCGTCGTCGCGACTGCACTTTGCCCGTGTTGAACGGAGGATCGATGTACACCAGCCGCGCGAAGCTCTCGGGAAGCTTCGGCAGCACATCGAGGCAATCGCCGTGGAGGATCCGCTTCATTCGTCGCGGGGTACGAACTCGACTTCGAACAGCGCGGGCCAGAGCTTTCCGGTCAGCACAAAGCGGTTTCGTTCCGGGATCCAGGCGATCCCGTTCAGGACATCGGCTGCGCGTCGTTCGCTTCGGTCCAGCAAGCCGTGTGCATTGATCGTGGCGGTGACCGCACCACTTTGTGGGTCAATGCGTACGATTTGTTCGCGCTGCCAGACGTTCGCGTAGACTGCTCCGTCGACACATTCGAGCTCGTTGAGAAATCGAACCGGACGCCCAATGCGCGTCACGTCGACCCGACGCTCGATCTCAAAGCTTTCGGGGTCGCGAAACACGAGCGTGGCGCTTCCGTCGCTCATGACCAGGTGTGTTCCGTCGTAGCAGAGTCCCCATCCCTCGCCCTCGTACCGGTGTTCGCGCTTCTTCTCGAGCGTCGTGAGGTCGTAGACGTATGCGACTTCGTTTTGCCAGGTGATCTGAAAAAGTTCGTCGCCCACCCGCGCCAGACCCTCGGCGAACAGGTCCTCATCGAGGTCGACCTGCGCCTGCACGGTGCCGTCGATCGACACCCGTCGGAGGGAAGAGCGTCCTTCCAACCCTGTGGATTCGTAGAGCACTCCATCGTGCCAAAGCAGTCCCTGCGTAAAGGCCTGGGTGTCGTGGTCGTGGCGTTGAACCACGCGTACCCGCAGCGCCTCAGGCACCGTCGTGGGTCCGAGTTTGGTGGGCGGGTCGGGTTCGGTCACATCGACGACCTCTTCGCGCTCCGGGGTCTCGGCGTCACCACGTTGCGAGTAAAGCACGCCACCGACGACCACGATGCCGACGAGCCCGACGGGAAGCCACAGGTTGCTTTGCTTGTCTGTGGACTTACTCGGCTTCTTCTTGCTCGGCTTCTTTCGGGTCGCTTTTTTCGGCTTCGTGGCGGTCTTCTTCGCTTTTGAAGCGCCCTTTTTTGCGCTGCTCTTGGGAGCTCGTTTGCGCTTTTTCGCCGCCACGCGCGCAGCCTAGCACTCTTCCGGATCCGCGAACGGAACGACCTACTTCTTCAATCAAGTTCGCGTTTTGCGTCAAGCGTCCTGACGACGGCGCCCCAGGAGAAGGAGCAGCCACAAAGGCGACAACGCGACCGGTCCACCCGCGCTGCATCCGCCGCTTGAGTCACGCGATCCGGTCGACGCATCGACTGTCGCGCCACCGTCGAAGGGAGCTTCTCCGGCGTCCGATCCACCCGCGTCTGTTTCGACTCCGGCGTCGGAGCCACCTGCGTCGGGCATCGCTGCATCCGGCATGTCGACGCCTGCATCCAGGCCGCCCGCATCGGGCATTCCAGCATCAGGCATGGGAGGTGGAGCGTCGCCGAACTCGTGCGTCGCAATGAAGTCACGCAGCGTGTTGAACGCCGGCTTTCGAATGTAGTCCGTTGCCGTTCGGGGGGCGCCGCGTGTCGGGCGCGTAATCCCAAAACCGTCGATGTCGCAACCGGCGATGTCGATTCCGCAGTCGGCGATTTCGTAGAAGAACGAGTTGGTCCACCAGTCGCGTGCCAGTTGCTCTTCCAACACCCGTCGAACGTACGTCGCTTGCTTTCCTTCTTCCGACGCGCTGCCGATCGGAGTTGCCCGGTATCCCGTTTCGGTGATCCAAACCTCGCCTGTCCAACCATGCCGGTCCAGGATCGCCCTCAAGCTGTCGCGGGTGAATCCGAAACGCCGCATCTCGAGCGCGTTGAGAAAGCTGTCTCCGTCGAACACCGTGTGACCGTTCTCGGGCCAATCGTTGTAGATGTGGTGCGCGAAGATATCGAACGCATCTTTGCCGCGCATCACGGTTGCCAGGTCGTCATCGGCGTCCCCGACGTGCGCAAGGTCTGGACCCAGCGTGCGGCAGTCATCGCACACGCGTCGAACCGCGGCGGCACCCGGAATGGCGATCTTGTCCAAGTAGGCGTCCAGGTTGCCGTCCCAGAAGTGATCGAGGTTGGGTTCGTTCCACAAACCGAAATGCGTCACGCCCATCGCGCGGTAGTGCGTTACGCAGGCTTCGACGAACGATACCCACTCGGCGCTGCCCACCGGTTCATCGTTGCCCGTGTAGGTGTCGGTTCGTGCGCGGGCGACCTTCGGTACCCACTCGGGTGTGTACGCGATGGTCATGTACACGTCGATGCCTGCGGCGATCGCTTCGCGAACTCCATCATCCTGGAACCAATGGTAGGTGCCTCGCGAGGGCTCCATCTGAAACCAGTTCGCATCGACTCGAATCCAATGCGCACCGGTCTCGCTGACCAGGTCGACCACTCCGTTGTTGGCGACGTGAACGTTGATCCCGACGTGGTTCTGCGCGGAGGCGCGAACACCGACCAGGATTAGAGCAGCAGTCAGCAGATGTCTTAACAAGCGAGTCATGCCCTGCGCAGTGCATTCCAAGTGCCAACCCAAACCTTCGGTCTGCCGTGCGTGAGCGTCCTGCCCAATGGACGGCCGGCGCGCGGGAGGTTCTCCTGCTACGACGGGGCCAGCTGTGAATGATCCGACCACCTTGGTGCTTCGACCGCGCATTCAGCGTGTGGACGAGTGCCTGCGACCTACGCGGGCGGAGATCGATCTCGACGCGATCGCGCACAACTTTCACGTCGTGCGCAAATGGATCGAGCCCTCCGAGGTGCTCGCCGTGGTCAAGGCTGACGGGTATGGACACGGTGTCGTACCGGTCGCACTGCGACTTCAGGACGAGGGTGTTCGTGGCTTTGGTGTAGCGCTCGCAGAAGAGGGAATTGAGCTGCGCGACGCTGGCGTGACGTCGGACATCGTCGTGCTCAACGGCGTGTATGGAAGCGCGCATGCCGACGTGCTGCGCGCTGCTCTGACTCCTGTGGTGTACGACGTTGACCAGGTACGCGCGTTCGTCGATGCGGGAGTGAAGTCCTCGTTCGGCGTGCATCTCAAAGTCGACACCGGCATGTCGCGTTTAGGGGTTCGATTGGACCGGCTCGACGCTTTCCTGTCCGCGCTCGCGGAGTATCCGAGCGTTCGCGTTGACGGCGTCATGACCCATCTGGCTAGCGCGGATCACGACGATGCGTTTACGGATGAACAGCTGGACGTGTTCGACGCGGCGTTGGAGAAGATCCGCGCTGCGGGTCACACGCCGCGAGTCCTTCACGCAGCCAACAGCGCCGGTGCCCTTCGGGTCCCGCGAGCTCGACACGATTTTGTGCGGGCGGGTATCGCGCTGTTTGGACTGCCTGGCGCTCCCAACGTCGACGCCCCCTTGAAGCAGGCGATGCGTTTGCGTAGCGAAGTGATCGCGCTTCGTACCATCGGTGAGGGTGAAGCGGTGGGTTACGACCGCACGTTTCGAGCGGCGCGTCAGACCCGCGTGGCCACGGTGCCCTTGGGGTACGGTGACGGGTTGATGCGCAGTAACTCCAATCGCGGTGTGGCTTTAGTACGTGGTCGACGGTGTCCGCTGATCGGCAACGTGTCGATGGATCTCACCACGTTCGATGTCACCGACGTTCCTGACGTCGAAGTTGGCGACGAGGTTGTTCTGCTGGGCGAACAAGGTGAGGAGCGCATTTGCGCCACCGAAGTCGCGGAAGCTGCAGGCACGCTTCCCTACGAGGTATGGTGCGCGGTATCGCGACGCGTGCCTCGGTTTTATCGCTGAAGTCGCTCCACGCGCTGCTCGACGAGGGCGAGGCGGGGCGTTTCGAACGCGTGTGGGAGCGGGTTGCCGCATGGGACGACGCACCCTTGGAAGCCGCGGTGGCGCTCTTCGTGTTTGGGGATCCTGCGGGCGCTCTTACGTGGCTCGCCAACAAACCCTCCCGTGTGGCTGCGCGACTCCGTATCGACTTGGCGCAACGCGTTGGCCTGGAGCCGGAAGCGCAGCGCGCGCTCGAGGCACTGTTGGCGGAACACGAGGATGTCGATCTCTTGAGGCGTGTGGTGTTGCCTCGGGTTCGAGCGCGTGCATGGGAAAACGTTCGGGACTTGGCGCTGCGTCTTGTTCAATTGGACCCCGATCCACGCCACCAACGCGCACTCGCCGAGTGCTTGGAAGGATTGGCGGCTCCCGAAGCGGTCGACGCGTGGAACCGGTTGCCGCTGGGTGATTCGAAAGACGCGCTGGTGCGACTGGGCGCGTTCGATGCACTTCGCGCACATGGTCTGGTGGACTACGCAAACGACGTCGAGTCGCGTTGGTTGGGGCAACCCGAAGGCGATGACGCGTTGTCTGTGGTGGCTCGCGCACTCGAGGATGATCAGGTCGACGCCGCGCTTCAAGCGGCCACGCGTGCGACCGACAACGCGCCCGAGAGCGCAGAGGCGTGGACGTGGCGAGGCGAAGCGGAACTTCGCGCAGGCTCCGTGGAGTCGGGGCGGCTGGCGTTGGATCGCGCGCTGACGCTCGCAGGTCGCTTCCATCTGCCTGCTCTCCTGCTTCGTCTCACCAGTGAGATGGAAGCAGACCTCGAGCGTGTTCGGCAGGGGGCGCGTGATCCTGTCGCCGATGGGCCGCTGCAGCCGGCCACCGAGATTCGTGAAGCCTTGATCGAGATGTGGGGTGAAGATCGGCTGGACGGCGTGCGCTCCCTGGAAGAGGTCGTCGTCGTGTTGCGCGAATCGCTGCAGCGACTGGGTGGCAACCGTTCGCCCGACTCGACCTGGGTAGAGGATGGGCGCTTGCATCGCCTCCGTATCCGCGAGAGCCCACGCGAAGCGTCACGTCGTGCGCTCGAGTTGATCCGTGTGCTCGATGTGGCTGAGGTCGAACGCGCGCTCGAGCGGGTGGTCACGCGGTTTCCCAACTCCGAGAGTCCGCACGTGCATTGGGGGGAACTCGACCTTTGGCGCGGTGAACTCGACTCGGCCCGTGAGCGGTTTGGTCGCGCACTCGCGATCCAAGAGGGAACTCGCTGGGCGTACATCGGACTCGCAGGCTGTGCGATGTTGGAAGGCGACCTCGATGAGGCGTTGCGCATTCATCGTCGCGGTGTGCGCATCATGGGCAGCGAGATCGGTTCGCTCTTTATCTATCGTGGCGAGACTCATCTCCGTGCGGGGCGCCTCGACGAAGCCCGCAAAGATCTGGAGCGCGCGAAAGAGCTAAGCCCCACGCGTCTGAGTGCATGGCTCAATCTCGCGTTGCTCTACGCGCAAGTCGGAGACGAGCCCGCATTGCGCACGGAAGTCGAGCGTCTGGTCCAACATGCGTCGGTTTGGCTCGGTGACGCCGGCGGTCGTCGGTTGGTGTTGGGGGATTTGTCAGACGTGGTCGAGGTGCTCGAGCGAGCCCGTGAACTCGCGTGGGGGAACCGGTCGTCGTCGTGTCAGACCTACATCACGCCGGACGGGACGATTCGACCTGTACTTCGACCGACCAAAGTGGACTTTCGTCGCGATGCGTTGATTGCGGGGTTGAAGCGGCGCGCCTCAGGACACGGCGCAGAGTAGCCATCTACAGCTGCCTCTCGCGTTGAAACCGAGCTATATGTGTCTCGTGGCGGATGCGACCACAGCCGACGATCCCACGCCGGCACCAGCTCCCAAACCCGAGGAAGAGGAAGAGAAGAAGCCAGGCTTCTTCGATCGTCTTTCGATGGGAGTCGCGAAGCGGGTGGCTTCGCCCTTCAGCGAGTTGGGCATGTTGTTCAACCTCGCGTTCGAAACGGGGTTTTGGGCGATTCGTCGTCCCTTTCGGGGCCGGCTTTTCATCGAACAGATGGAGTTCATCGGCGTGGGGTCGATCTTCATCGTGGCGCTCACCGGGTTTTTCGTGGGCGCCGTGTTGGGACTTCAGCTCGTCGACGGGTTTCGTCAGTTTGGTGCCGAGAGCCAAGTCGGCGCTGTTGTCGGCATGGCCATGGCGCGTGAGATCGGTCCGGTGTTCAGTGCACTGATGGTGAGTTCGCGTGCGGGAAGCGCAATGACTACCGAGATCGGTTCGATGCGCGTCAGCGATCAGATCAACGCGTTGGTCGTGATGGCAGTCAACCCGGTGCAGTACTTGGTGGTTCCCCGCGTCATCGCCGGCATCTTGATGGTTCCGATTCTGACTTTGCTCTTCAACATCATCGGACTCTTTGGTGCGTACCTCATCTGTACGGGGATGCTGGGCATCGATCCTGGCGTCTTCCTCGGTCGCATGCAGTGGATCGTTGACTGGCCCGACGTGCGTATGGGTGTCGTCAAAGCAGCGATCTTTGGCGCTGCGATTTGTCTCATCGCGTGTCGTCAAGGGTTCTACGCATCGGGCGGTGCGGCGGGGGTCGGGCGTGCGACCAACCGCTCTGTTGTGCACAGCGCGATCGCGATTCTCGCGCTCGACTACTTGATCACAGCGCTGATTCTCGGGCAGGGATTGTTCTGATGGCGCTGGGCAAGAAGAAGCCTCTTTCCGAGGAAGAGCAGCGTCGCATTGCCGCGGCCAAAGAAGATCCTGTGCACATTCGCGTGCGCGACATCGTGAAGAGCTACGGCGAACACACGGTTCTCAAGGGCATCAGCTTCGACATTCTGCGCGGCAAAACCAACGTCGTGATCGGGCCCTCGGGGTCGGGCAAGTCGGTGCTCATGCGCCAAATCATCCGTCTGGAAAAGCCGGATTCAGGACAAGTTCTGGTCAATGGTGAGGACTACGCCCAGCTCAAAGGGCTTGAACTCGAAGAACGCCGACGCGGGATGGGCATGGTGTTTCAGGCTTCGGCGCTCTTCGACTCGATGACGGTATTCGACAACGTCGCGTTTCCACTTCGCGAGCACACGAAGCTCTCGCGCAAGGAGATCCGGGACCGCGTCATGGACCGACTCCAGTCGCTAGGCATCGGCAGCGCACACACAAAGTGGCCTGCGGAGTTGTCGGGCGGCATGCAACGACGTGCTGCTGTGGCGCGCGCAACGGTCTTGGAGACCGACGTGCTGATCTACGATGAGCCGACCACCGGACTGGATCCGCTCACGGTACAGACCGTTGATGATCTGATTTGCGAGACCGAAGAGAAGTTCGGCGTCACCTCGATCGTGATCAGCCACGACATGGCGAGCGTGTTCCGTATTGCCGATCGCATTACGTTTCTCTACTTCGGCGAAGTTGCGGCGACAGGCTCACCGGCAGAACTCGTCGAGGGTCTGGGTGGACCGACGATGGAGTTCATCGAAGCCTCCGGCGTCAGCCGCGAGTTCATCCAAAAGAGCGCCAAGGGTTAGACCCCTTCGGCTCCGCTTCGCCGGCACCGCAGACTTACTCTTGGGGTGCCATCGGCAACCCATCGAGGGTGCCCGTCGCGCTCAGCTCGCGGTCGACCAGTTCTTCGACCAACGGGAGGCATCCACCGCAGCACTCGCCGGCACCGCACTGTGCGCCAACATCTTTGGCGTTGCGGGCTCCGCTCTGAACGAGCTCGCGAATGACTCGGGAGTTCACTCGCTTGCAGTGGCAGACCAACATGACGCCTTAAAGATGACGTCAGCCTCCTGAAAGTCAAATTCAATTTCAGGTACGACCAGATCTGAACCCTCTGTTTTGACGGAGGATTCCGCTAATACGGCGAGATCTGTCGAAAATTTCGGAAGTAGGGATATGTAGGATAACAACACACACATGCCCACCTTGGCTCGTGTTGCCCTCGTCAAAAAAGCTGCTCCTCGCAAAGGTCCCTCCGTTGCTTCGACTCGCGACAAGCGAAACCGAGTTCGCGACGAACAACCGGCAGCGCCATTTATCAAATGGGTGGGTGGCAAGGGCCGGTTGCTCACGCAGCTCGAGCCGCTCCTTCCGGAGGGCGTCGAGCGAATGCGTCACGTCGAACCCTTCATGGGTGGAGCGGCGATGTTCTTCGCGCGTCAACCTCGGCGGGCTTTGCTCTGCGACGTGAACCCGAACTTGGTTGGGACCTACGTCGCGATCCGAGATGAGCTTCCTGCCGTGGTGAAGCACTTGGCCAAGTTCAAGCGCAAGCACTCCAAGGAAGCGTTCTACGCCACGCGCACGCGTTACAACACGAAGCGCTTGAGTCCTGCTGAGCGCGCCGCCACGTTCATCTACCTGAACAAGACGTGCTTCAACGGCCTGCACCGCGTCAACCGGAAGGGTGAGTTCAACGTTCCGTGCGGAAAATACAAGAACCCACGGATTCTCGACGAAGAGGGTCTTGCTCGCGCGTCGGCTGCGTTGAAGAAGACGACCATTGCGTGCACCGGATTTGAAGCGCTGCTGCGCCGTGCGCGAAAGGGCGACTTCGTCTACATGGATCCGCCCTATGCACCGGTGAGTGCGACATCAAGCTTCACCAACTACGCGTCTGACGGATTTGGCGCGCAGGATCAGCGTCGGCTGCGCGACGTCTTCGAAGCGCTCGACGCACGCGGATGTCACCTGATGCTTTCGAACAGCGATGTGCCCTTTATTCGCGAGCTCTACGCGAAGTGGCGCATCGACATCGTCCGAGCTCCGCGCGCCATCAACTCCAAGGCGTCGGGCCGCGGCAAGGTCAACGAAGTCGTCGTTCGCAACTACTAGGGCTGCTCACTCGCGGATGTACTCGGCGAGGTAGGCCTTCTCGCCCAGCTTGTCGACGAGTCCGAGCTGAGTTTCCAGCCAATCCACTGCACCTTCTTCGTCGACCAAGATCTTCTGGAGCAAGTCGCGTGTGCCGGTGTCCATCTTGTCCCAGCACAGCTTGATGCCGCGGTTGAGCCGCTCCAGCGCTTCGAGTTCAAGCGCGAGATCGAGCCGGTGCTGTTCGATCGGATCCTCGCCCACTTTCACCGGAAACAGGCGTTGCATGTTCGGGATGCCCTCGAGGAAGAGGATGCGGCCGATCACCTCGTCGGCGTGGGTCATCTCCTCGATCGACTCTTCGCGCTTTTTCTTCGCCAGTGCCGGATAGCCCCAGTCCTCCAACATCTTGTAGTGGATGAAGTATTGGTTGATGGCGGTCAGCTCGTGCGTAAGCAGTTCGTTGAGTAGCTCGAGAACGTCGGGATCACCCTTCATGCGGCGGACCATAGCGCAATGTTCCCGGGTCGCTGCCCGCTAAGTGTGAAGTTGAATTCCGATTTCGCGTTTTCTTCTCGGCGTCGTCGTTTCGTCGACAATTCGTGGTGTTCGTCGCGCCCTAGCTACAATTTCGTGTGCCCACTCGGATCTTCGCGTGCCGGAAAGACGGCCCCACGATCGAGCCCACTCCGGAATCACTGACGGAGCTGATGGAGGATCCGGACGTTTGGGTTTGGGTCAGTCTCGACCAAGCGGGCGAGCGTGAAAAAGACCTGCTGACGGACGTCTTTCAGCTTCATGAGTTGTTGGTCGAGGACGCGCTCAGCGTTGCACCCACGCCGAAGGCCGAAGCGCACGACGACTACCTGTATGTGATCTTGCACGGCCTTCATCCGGAGGGACGCGACAAGCCCGGCAACGTGCAGACGGTCGATGTCGACTTCTTTCTTGGCGATGACTTCATCGTGACGCACCACCGTGTCGCTCTTCCTTCTCTCGATGTGGTGCGCAAAGAAGTCGCGCGCGACCCGGCACTGCTTCGCCGCGGTCCGGCGTTCGTGGCGCATCGTTTGGCGGACCTGATGGTCGACGAGTTTCTGCCGACGATGGAAGTGCTCGACAAGGAGATCATCGAGATCGAAGAAGCCGCGATTCGCGAGCCCGATCCCAAGCTACTCGAGCGTATCTTCGCCACGAAGCACAGCTTGCAGCGACTACACCGAATCGGAATTCATCAGCGTCAGATTCTAAGGAAGCTCTCCGAAGGGGCGTGGCCGCACATCCCGGACGAAGCGCGACCGTTTTGGCGCGACATCGATGACCATTTCGTGCAGGTCACGGATCTCAACGACAGCTATCGCGAGTTGCTAACCGCGAGCAGTGAGGCGTATCTGACCATGCAGTCGCATCACCTCAACGACGTGATGAAGATCCTGACGGTGATCAGCACGATCATGCTGCCGCTGACGTTCGTGACGGGCCTCTACGGCATGAACTTCGACTCGATGCCCTTGGTGCATTGGAAGTACGGCTTTGAGGGGTCGGTGTTGGCGATGGGCCTCAGTGCGCTCTTGTCGTTTTGGTGGATGAAGCGGAAGCGCTGGGTCTAGTCGTTTTCACACGCGCCTAAAGTCGAAGCTCCGATCGTCCGTCCGAAGACGTGACCTGTATGTCGACTTGTCGCTCACGAACGCGGAGCAAACCGTGATCGCCTCTGGCTCCACGAAGCGTGCCTCAACACGTCTGACGCGCTTTGTGCACGCGGTGTCATGTCCGTTGGTCGTTGTGCGGGATGACGGCATGGTGCTCGAAACAAACCGAGCGGCGGCGGAACTCTTTGAAGTCCAGGTCGAGGCTCTGCGTTGGAAACCGATCGAGTCGTTTGTCGTGTCCCGCGAGGGCAGCTTGGAGGAAATCCTCCGTACCGGTGACGCGTCTTGGATCGAAGCATGTGGACGAACCTCGAGTGGTCGAGAGCTGGAACTCGTCCTGTCGATGCATCGTCGATCGAAGGCCGCCGCGGAGAGCGCGTCGCTTTGCACCATCCTTGATCTCACCCGTCAGCGACGCCTGCAGCGTCAGCTCGAGCGGAGTCAGAGGCTTGAGGCCCTGGCTCAACTCGCAACTGGAGTCGTGCACGAACTCAGCACGCCCATGCAGTTTGTTGGCGACAACGTCGAGTTTCTGTCGGAGACCATCGCTGAGCTGGCCGACCACGCGCATGTTGAGGACGCTGTCGAGGACTTGGAGAAATCGATTCGCGCCACGCTGCGCGGTTTGTCTCGCATGCAGGAGATCATCGGCGCCGTTCGAGGCTTTGCACATCCACGTCGAGGCCAGCGTGAGGCTGTGGCGCTTCGACCGATCGTGGACGAAACGCTGGTCGTTGCACGCACCGCGTACAAGCACGTCGCTACGGTCGATGTGACCGACTCACTGACGTGCGAGGCACTGTGTTGCCCGGCAGACGTTCGGCAGGTCGTGCTCTCGCTTGTCGTGAACGCTGCACAAGCGCTCGCGGAGCTGGACCGCGCAGAGCCGGGGCACATTCAGGTTGAGCTAAGCGACGGTCCCGGCGTTGCCATCATTCGGGTCGTGGACAACGGGGGCGGCGTTCCAGATGCACTGCAGGAACAGATCTTCGAACCCTACTTTTCGACCAAAGACCCGGAGGTTGGGACTGGGCAGGGTCTTGCCATCGCCAGACACCTCATCGAGGCGCGCGGCGGTCGGCTGACTCTGCTTCCGTCCGACGTGGGCGCCATCTTCGAGGTTGTCCTGCCGTGCGCCGATTCTAAAGCCGAGACCAGTACGTCCGAAACAGGATGGGAGGAGGATCGATGAAGGGCGTCATTTTCAATGTTCTCGAGGAATTCGTCGTGGATGGCTGGGGGGAAGAGGCATACGAAGAAATACTCTCGATGTGTCCCGCGTCCGCCCACGGTCCGTTCGTGGGACCCGGCACGTATCCTGACGCCGACCTATTTGCGATCGCGGGAGCCGCGGCCAAGAAGCTCGGTGTCCCTCTTCCTGACGCATTGCGGGCATTTGGTTCGTTCACGTTTCCCAAACTTGTGGAGCGGTACCCGATGTTCCTCGAGGGGGCCCAAGACGCGAAGACGTTCTTGCAGAGCGTCCACGGTGTCATCCACGTCGAAGTTCGGAAGCTCTACCCCCAAGCGGTGACACCGGCGTTTCGGTACGAGGACACCGGCGAGGATTCACTTCGCGTCCTTTACACGTCCAAACGTAAGTTGTGTCAGTTCATGGAGGGCATGATCGCAGGTGTTGGAACCCACTTTCGCGAGAACATCGCTGTGACTCACAGCGCGTGTTTGCTCGAAGGCGCGGACGCTTGTGTCTTTGACCTCAGCTTCAGCAGTCAAGAACAAGAGAACGCAGCGTGAGCGAAGAGGTCCTCCAGCGACGGCTGGCACGAAGCGCAGCAAAGGTGCGTGTGCTGGAGGACATGATCGAGAACAAAACGCGCGAACTCTATCTGGCGAATGAAGAGATCGCGTCGGCGTTGGAGTACCAGCGTCGAATCGCGAGTCTCTTGCCGGAGTCGCTCTTGGTCGTCGATCAACAAGGACTGATTCGCCAAGCCAATGAGTCTGCGGTAGCGCGATTGGGCGACGTCGCCGGGCAATCGATCGACGCGGTTTGGAGCTTGGACGAAGTCAGCGCCCAGCCCACTGCGAAGGAGACGACATGGCTGGCCGCGTCAGGCGAAGAGATTCCGATGCTCGTGTCGGTTGCGTCGCTGAGTGTGGGTGATCGCGAGGAGTACGTCTGCGTCGCCACGGACCTACGCGAGCGTCGCGCCATGGAAGTGAAGCTCCGACACGCGCAAAAACTCCAATCCGTGGGACAGCTCGCGGCTGGCATTGCGCACGAGATCAATACGCCGATGCAGTTCATCGGCGACAACTTGGAGTTCCTCGGTGAGGCGTTCGACGACACGCTCGACCTTGTCGACGCGTTGGTCGCTGCGGTATCGATGACGCCTGCGCTCGAGTCGACGTTGGAGGATGCCGACTTGGACTTCGTGCGAAAGCGAGTTCCGCGGTCGGTCCAAAAAGCGCTCGACGGAGTGAAGCGAGTTGCCGAGATTGTCGCGGCGATGAAGGCCTTCTCGCGTCCGCAGACCGACGAGTCACGGGTGGACATCAACGAGTGCATTCGCGCCACGCTCGCGGTGGCCACACATGAGTACCGAGAGCATGCGGACATGCACGTCGAACTCGGCGAGCTTCCGATGATCCGTGCGCAATCGAGTGACATCCATCAAGTGGTCTTGAACTTGGTCGTCAACGCGGCGCACGCGATTCAGGACTCAGGTCGACGCGGGGATATCCGCGTGTGTTCAAGCGTGGTGGGTAGTGATGTGGTGATCGCGGTGACCGATACCGGTGTTGGCATTCCACCCGACGTGCGACCACGAATCTTCGATCCCTTCTTCACCACGAAGAGTGTGGGTCGCGGTTCCGGGCAAGGACTCTCGTTCGTGTACGCAGTCATGGAGAGTCAGGGCGGAAGCATCGGCGTGGAGAGCGAGGTTGGCCAGGGCACCACGTTCACCCTGCGGCTTCCGATCCAGGCGTCGAAAGAGGCTGCGTGACCAAGCCCGACGTGCTCTGCGTCGATGATGAGCCTGATATTCTGGACGGGCTTGAGCTTCATCTCCGAAAGAAGTTTCGCGTACACACAGCAACAAGTGGCGCAGAGGCGCTCGAGAAGATCGCTGAGAAGCGTTTCGCAGTCGTCATGTCCGACATGCGGATGCCGGGGATGAATGGAGCCGAACTGCTCGCCCAGGTCCGGGAACGGAGTCCGGAGAGTACGCGCATGCTCCTCACTGGACAGGCAGACCTCACGTCGGCGGTCGCAGCGATCAATGACGGGCAGATCTTCCGGTTCCTGACCAAACCATGTGCGCCGAAACACCTGCGCGTCGCGTTCGAGGCGGCGGCGGAGCAGCATCGACTTCTCATCAGCGAGCAGCAGCTTCTCGAGGAAACGCTGCATGGCAGTATTCGGGCGCTCGTTGAAGTGCTCGGTGTCACTCAGCCTCTTGCGTTTGGGCGAGCGTCACGTTTGGAAGCGTACGTGTCACAGATGTGCACTGCGTTGGGGCGCACTCCCGCGTGGCCTGTCGAAGTGGCCGCTCTCGTAGTGCAGCTCGGAACCATTGTGCTCTCCGAGGAAACGGCGGAGAAGGTCTACTACGGACACGCGCTTGAGGAACATGAGCAAGAGAGGGTGCGTGAGTGCCCGAACACCGTGCAACGCCTGCTCGGTTCGATTCCTCGACTGGAGCCTGTACTCGAAATCCTGGAAGCGATGTCAATTCGGCCACGCAAGTTGGACGCGTCGATACGCCAAGGCGTTGGCATTCTTCGATTGGCGATGGCGTTCGATGTGCTCGTGGTGCAGGGACTCGATGAGGCCGATGCGTTGGCGACACTTCGCAGTCGGCGTGAGCACGACGAAGCGCTGATTGATGCGCTCGCTTCCCAACGAGATGCCGAGAGCGAACATGAAGTTCGTGAAGTTCCCCTCGGAGCGGTTCGTGAGGGGATGGTGTTTGTCGACGATGTCCGCACCGAAGCGGGAACCTTGCTCGTGCCTCGCGGGTTCGAAGTGACGAAGGGCTTTGTCGCGCGTGTTCGCGGGTATCCGCGCGGGTTCGTGCCTGACCTGGTTCGCGTCTCCGTCTAGGAGCGAGCCGCAGGGCGGAGTAGCGTCCGTGGATGAGCTTTTACGCGTTGAAGAGCGACGGCTGTTTTGAATCCACACCGAACACCACCGGCCCGTGGGATCCACGCGCCCAACACGCCGGACCTCCCTCCGCGCTCTTGGTCCGCGCACTTGAGCGTGAAGCATCGCGTGCCAGCAAGCTCCACATCGCACGCGCCACCATCGAAATACTACGCCCGATCCCCGTCGCCGAACTGCGGGTCGAATCTGAACTCGTCGCCAACGGTCGCTCGGTTGCACGGTTGAGGGCTCGCCTGACGCACGACGGACGCGAACTGGCTCGGGCCACGGCTGTTGCGATGCGTGTACGTGCGATCGATGTTGAGGTGCCTCTTGCTGAGCCTCCGCCGACACCCGACGACGCCGAGCCGCTGGTGTTTCCGTTCTTCAAGACCGACGTCGGCTATCACACGGCGGTCGACCTGCGCATCGCGCGGGGTACGTTTGGGAAGACCCCGACGTTCGCGTGGATTCGACCTCTTGTGCCCTTGGTTGAAGGCGAGGCAACAACACCAGCGCAACGCGTCGCGATTGCCGCAGACAGCGGCAACGGAGTCAGTCCGATCTTGGATTGGTCCCGACACGGGTTCATCAATCCCGACCTGAGCATCGCTTGGCACCGACCCCTTCGAGGCGAATGGGTCGGGCTGGATGCGACGACCGATGTCGATCCGACTCGTGGTGTGGGACTCGCGAGGACCGTCCTTTACGACACGCACGGACCCGTCGGAATCGGTGCGCAGACCCTTCTTTGCGATCCGCTCGGGTAGGTCGCTAACTCGCGTCGCGAATCATCGACTCGAGACGGTCCATGGCGTCTTCGAGCACGTGGGTTTTGGGGCCAAAGCTAAACCGCGCGTGGTGCCGGAACCGGGAAGGGCGACCCATGCGTCGCTTGCCTGGGTTCACGTCGAAGAAATGACCGGGCACGCAGATCACCTTTCGGTCGAGCGCTGCTTTGAAGAAGTCGTCGCTGTGACGAATCGATGGAGGCAGACCGCTCAGATCGCCCCACGCGTAAAACGTACCTTCGGGTTCGGCATCAAATCGAATGCCCATCGCTTTGAGTCGCTGAACCAGCATGTCGCGCTTGGGCCGAAAGGTGTCTCGGATGGCCTGGGTCTCGGCCATCACGTGGTCCATGTCGAGAAGGGGGATCGCGGCGCGCTGCATTGGCGCCGACCCACCACCATCGAGGAAGGAACCTGCACTCGAGACCGACTCGATGACGCGCTTCGGTCCAACGATCCACGACACGCGGAATCCGGGGTAGCGCCAGTTCTTCGTGAGCCCATCGAAGATCACCACGGGATCGCGATCGACGTCTTCGACGTAACGTGCAGCACTGACGATCGGTTGGTCGCCGGTCCAAACGTAGTGCGAGTAGAACTCGTCCATGAGCAGCGCACATCCGAGTCCGCGCGCCGTGCTCACCCATGCCGCAAGTGCGTCGTCATGCACCAACTTGCCGGTGGGGTTGCACGCGTTGCTCATCAGGATCGCGCCAAGCCCCCGACCCAGGATTTCACGGCGCAACGCTTCGGTGGTGAACGTGTAGCCCTCTTCGGGATGAAGCAGAATCGGGATGGGCTGGAACCGTCGGAACACGTCCAGGAGTTCTTCGTACGCGGTGTAGTCGGGGAGGAAGTGACCCAGGTGCACCGGTGCGACAGCTGCACATGCGCGCATGATCGACACGCGACCCCCACCGCAGATCGCGACGTTGTCGGCGCTGTAGCGTGAGGGCATGCCTTTGCGGAAGAGTCGGTTGTAGAGATCGGCGACGGCTTCACGCAGCTCCATCAAGCCTGGGACGGGCGCGTAGTCGAGGTCGGCGGCCTGGACCGGGATGTTCTCGATTCGCGCTGGAGCTCCGGCGATCGCTCCCGTTTCGGGCTGTCCTTGCCCGAGGTTGCACCACTCGTTCGCGGCCGCCATGGAGAACCCGCGCTTGCGTGCTTCGACGCTCACGTAGATCACGCCGGTTCGAGGAACCTGGCGAAAGGGGTCGGCACCGCGCATGGATTGTTCTTCCATCGCAGCCGCTATAGCAGCACGTGCGGTGGATCTGCCATCCTAAGCACGTGCGGGGACCTCACGGGTATTGGGTTTTGATTTTCGCGGCCGCGTGCGCGAACAACACACCACCTCCGCCAGGCTTTGGCGACACAGGGCCGACCGTCGATGCCGCGGTGGACGCGCCGATGCCCGACGCGCCGACACCGGACGTACCTGCCCTCGATGCACCGATCGACGTCGGACCCGAGGATGCGGCGGCAGACGCCGAGGCCGACGCTGGGATGGACGACGCCGGCACGGATGCGGCCGATGCCGGAGCGGACACCGGCGCGCTCCCGACGCCCACGATTGACGGTGTGATCATGCCGGGCGAGTGGGGCGACGTGAGCGTGGTGACGAATGGTGAAGCCACGCTTTGGGACGGGAACGAGTTGCGTTCCCTGCGAGCATTCACCGATGGAACAGACTTGTGGGTTGCGCTTGAGGGCATTGTCGAAGGAACGCCCGCAACCGAGATCAATGCGATCGTGCTCTACGTCGACAACGACCTGTCCGACACGACGACGGGTGTGTTGGATCCGATCGATCTCACCGATGGGGTGGGTCCTCTCGATGACGCGTTGAGTGCGGGGTACCGAACCGACCCACCGTTTCGAGCGGACTATGCGTTCGGAACGCGTGGAATGAACGAGTCCGCGGACGGAACGGATCCTCGGATTGGGTGGCGGGATGTGGCATCGAACGTCGCGGACTTTGCGTGGGTGTCGGGTGCCGAAGCGCCTGCTGTGTGCGGTACCGACGCGTGCGAAACGCGGATTCCGCTGACGACGCTAGGTGCGGTCGCGGGTGCGACGATCGCAATGTTCGCGCGAATCAACGATGGCGCGGGAATGGCGTTCAACAACGCGCAGTGTCTACCCGAGGACAATCCCTCAGACACGACCACAGTGACCGCGTACTACACCGTTCCCGTGCCTTGATGAGCAATAGCGAGCTGAATCAGACCGTCAGTAGACCGCCGTCGAGCGTCACGATGCTCCCGGTCATCCAGCGCTGCTCCGCCATGTGCAGCACGGTCTGCGCGACGTTCTCGGGTTTGCCCAGACGCCCCAGCGGATGCAGCGAGCGCAGCTCTTGAATCTGCTTCTCGACCGCGCGCTTCGGGTCCGTGGGAGGAGCTTCGCCGTGCGCGACCCGAATCTGCCTCGGCATATCGGTGTCGACAACGCCCAACGCAATCGCGTTCACCCGCACCGCGGGTGCAAGCTCCGCAGCAAGCGTACGCGTGACGCTGATCAAACCCGCCTTCGATGCGGAGTACACCGCCATGCCGGGAGCGGGTCGGACACCGAGAGTGCTCGCGATGTTGATGATCGACCCCTGCGATTCCCGCAGAACCGGTGCGGCAGCCTGCGCGAGTAGGAGCGGCGCCATCAGGTTCACCTTGAGCGTCTGGATAATGTCCTGCTCTTCGATCGAGCCGACATCGCCATAACGAAGTACGCCTGCGCACGAAACCAGGAGATCAAGGCCGCCCAGAACCTCCGCGGCTTTGGGAACCAACGCGTCGCGTTCGGTGCCGACGGCAAGATCACCCACGACGACCGTGATGCGATCCGGGGCGAGACGTGCGACGCGTTTGAGTTCTTCCGCGTCGCGTGCGTTCGCGACCACACGATAGCCCTTCATGGCCAAGAGCTTCACAATGCCGCGACCAATGCCGCGGCTCGCTCCGGTCACAAGGGCGCGTTTCCCGTCGGTCATCCGAACGCCACCATCGGAGCTTCGGCGGGCACGTCGGCAGGCTCACCCTCGACTTCGATTTCGTCTTCGGGGATGAAGCGCGGAATGTCGACGCAGAGAATGCTCTGCCACTTGTCGGTCGGATTGTCGTAGCGATGCGCAGCGCCGCGTGGCCAGCGGTGCACTGTTCCTGGCGCGATATCGCGAAGCTGACACTGCAGTCCGCGACTCAGCACCATCTCGCTCTCGCGCATCTCCCGATGAATGTGCAGCGGGATGCCTTTGCCCGGTGCAACGTTGAGCCGGTAGATCCCAGCGTCGTTCGTTTCGGAGATCACGTCGACGGTTCCCCAAGGCTTGTCTTCGTGCGAGAGCGTGACCCACTCTGCTGCGCGACGGATCTCGAGGGAGGGTGTCGCGAGGCCTCGCAGCGCGCCGGGTTTGGTCAGTCGCACCATGGTCTCGACAACCTGGGCGCGGCGTTCTCCCTGCGCGGGCGGTGCGAGGAGCAAGCGCGCAATGGAGTGCGCTGCCGTTTCGAGCATTCGAAAACGGCAACTCCGAAGCAAAAAGGCGACCTGGGACGCCATCGCTGCGTAGTCCGCAGTCTCACCGAGCCGTTCGTTGTCCGCGGCACTTTCGATGTCGAGCACAACCTCGACGTCGACATGCAGCGGTTGGCTGACGTTGCGTTCCTGCGGGTAGAGACCGACGACGCAGTCGACGCGCAGGCCTTCGATCCGAATCAGGTCTCGGTTCATCGACTAGCGCGTCGCTTCGACCGACTCGATCAGTCCGTCAAACGCACCCTTGGCGTCGGCGACGATCGACTCGGGTCCCACGAGCTTGAAGAAGATCGGTCCAGCGGGGCCGGTGACGATCGCAGCAAGCATACGGCTGTTCTCTTGCGGGCCGCCGCCGCCCATGCCGCCAGAGAAGGTGCCCTGCACGTCGACCGTGGTGACCTGCATGCCACGGATGGTCTTCTCTTCAATCTCCGGCTCGCGCACAGGAGCACCTGAGTCGTCGGTGAACTGCCCGGCCCAGCGGTTGATGTTGTCGCGCACCGCGCCGCCCATTCCTGGAAAGTGGAACACGGTCATCACGGCTTCACCGCCATCGCCGGTCACGACGTACTCCGCGTTGCGCATCGGTCGCGTGGGACGACGCCACGTCAGCGGTTCCTGCACGGTCCAAGACACTCCCGCGAGCTGCGGACTCTCTTGCGATACGACCGACCCGCCACCTCCACCGGTCGGCAGTCCGAGGCCCGCGTGCGGGTCTGCACCCATCCCGGCGTGGGGGTTGGCACCGGCGTGCGGGTTCGCGCCCGCGTGCGGATCCATGGTCGCCTCCATCGAGGTCGACATGGTGGTCGTTTCGGGCGTCGGATCGTCGTCCTGTGCAGGCGGCGCAGGACCGCGGTTGCATGCGAGGACAACACTGCATGCGAGAACAACAACAACGTGGAAGAAGCTCGAAACAATGCGCATGCACGGGTTGTAGCACGGGCGGCCGGGCGGGATCATCGACCGATCCAAGGGCACATTTCGCCCGTATTGTTGCCATGCGAACGTCCTTGTTCACTGCGAAAGAGCTTGTTGTCAGCCTGGTGTTGGTGGCGTGCGCAGGCGCCCCCCAAACGCGCCCCGATGCGCCGCCCATTCAGTGGCAATCGTGGAGTCGGCAGACCTTCGAAGCCGCGCAAGCGGATGGACGTCATCTTCTGGTGAGTGTGCAGGCATCGTGGTGTCACTGGTGTCACGTGATGAACGACGAGACGTTTGGCGATGCCGAAGTGCGACGCCTTGTCGACGAGGGCTACGTCGCGATCAAAGTCGACAGCGACGCACGTCCCGACCTTGCGGAACGGTTCCAGGACTACGCGTGGCCTGCGACGGTACTTCTCTCTCCGGATGCCGAAGTCGTCGTGGCCATGCGCGGCTATCGCGCGCCGGGAGTGTTTCGCGGAATCCTGCGAGACGTTCGTGCCGGGCGCGCTCCCCAAACCGACATGGGTGAAGCGTCGACTCCGGCAGGGTTGGACGAGGGCATGCGCGTTGCGCGCGAACGGCTCGACGCGCTCTACGACGCCGAGGCTCACGGTTGGGGACGCCGCCAGAAGTATCCGTACGGTGCACCGATCGAGCATGCGTTCTACCGCTCCGCGGTTCGGGATGAGACGATGTGGCGGCAGCGCGCACTTGCGACGCTTGAGGGGTATGCCCAACTGATCGATCCGGTGTTCGGCGGCGCGTATCAGTACTCACTTCGCTACGGTTGGACCCATCCACACTACGAGAAGATCGGTGCGGTACAGGCCGACGTGCTGGCGAGTTTTGCGCGTGGTGCACTTGCGACCGGCGACGCGCGCTGGCTCCAGCATGCCGAAGACATTCGTCGTTACCTCGCGCGCTTTTTCACCGCGGAGTCGGGTGGGTTCTACACCAGCCAAGACGCGGACTTGAGTCATGAGATTCTGGGCGAGGCGTACTACGCCATGGACGAAGCGACGCGCTTGGACGCGGGGATTCCACGTCGGGATACCGCGGTGTATCCGCATCTCAATGGGCGACTGATCGAGGCGCTCGTGCTCATGCATCGCGCGGGCTCCGAAGAAGCGTTGGCGATGGCCCGTCGGGCGTTTGCTGCAGTCGAGTCCACGCGTACCGAATCCGGACTCTATCCGCACGGCGACCAGGAGTTGCGCTACTTGGCGGACCAAGCCTGGATGATGCGCGCCGCACTGGCGTTGCACGAAGCCACGGGTGAGGCGCCGTACCTCGACGCCGCCAAGCGCACGGCCGAGGCGCTGAGTCGACTGGAACATGACGAGGGTGGGTTCTATGCGCACACCGAGGACCCCGAAGCGGCTGGAGTGTTCGCACGGCGTCGTCGACCGACGGTGGACAATGCTGTGGCGGCGCGTGCCCTCCTGCGCCTCAAACGTCTCACGGGTGAAGCTGCGTACCGCGAGCGTGCTGTCGCAGCTCTTGTCGCGGTCAGCGGGACGGACTCGCTTCGCCGCCTTGGTCGAAAGGTGGGCGAGTACGTGATGGCGCTCGAAGAGTTGGAAGCGCCCTACGTGTTGGTCTCGGTGGTCGGTCCTGACGATGAGGCGACTCGCGCGCTGCACGCGGCGGCGTTTCGGTTGGGCAGTGTGCAACGCTTGGTCGAGCTCGGTCGACCGGGGCAATCGCGGTATCCGTTCCCGGGCACGCCTTCGGCCTACTTGTGCAACGCGGAGGCCTGCTCGATCCCGGTGAGCGATCCCGCCGAGCTGAACGCGGCCGCAGAGCGGTTTCTGAGCGCTGCGCGTTGAGCAACGCCGCGGACGGCGATACGGTCCGCGGCATGCGCGCATACGCTCTTGTTTTCGCTCTGCTGATGGCGTGTTCGTCGTCGAGCAACACCGACACCGACACGACTGACCAGGAGACTACGACCGGCGGCGAGGAAGACCTCAGCCCACCGATGGTGCTGCGTTCGACGACACCGGTGCCGGTCCCCACTCCAGATATTGCTCGCGAAGACATGAGCGAGCCCATGCAGCGCTTGTGGACCGGCGTCGAGGAAGTCGTCGCGATTCGACCGCCAGAACCTCCGGAGCAGGGCAACACCGACGCGCTCAATGAGTGGGCGCGCGGTCCTTTTCAACAGTGGGTTGCTACGCGAACCGAAACGAGCCGTCGCGTCGAAACCATCGCCGAGGAAGTTCGCGCACAAGGCGTCCCCCACGAAGAGATCGTAGGCGGTGCGCTCTTTGGGTACATGTACGAAGACATGGCGGCGGGCGCGCGTGGAGCTCCCGTACCCAACGAAATCGCCGACGACCCCGAGCTGCTTCAGATCTACACGGACGCGTTGACCGAATCGATTCAGCCGATCGCCAGCCGCGCGTTCTCGGCATACCTGCACTGCGCGACGACCTTTGCGCGCATGCACGGTCAGGAACCGCCGGCTCAAGCAGACGCAGAACCCGCCGCGGAAAGCACCCCGGAAGCCGCGCAGCCTGCCGAAGAAGAGGTTGCGGAACAGGAACCTTTGCCGTGGGCGGTTTGGGGCGCGTACTGCTACGAGCGCGCGCGCGAAGTCGACCAGGTGTACGAGCTTCATCCGCAGACCGAAGCCGGCCCCGAAGAAGCCGAAGAACCAGCCGCGGAAGGCGAGCCTCAATCGTGAGCTTTCGACGCATTGCGGTGTACTGCGGATCGAGTGGCGACGTCGATCCTGCGTACCTCGACGCTGCGCGCGCGGTCGGAACCCTCCTCGCGGAACGTGGCATCGAGATGGTGTTTGGGGGAGGTCGCGTCGGCATGATGGGCGCGTGTGCGGACGCCGCGCTTGCGAAAGGCGGCAAGGTCATCGGCGTCATCCCGCACAAACTGATCGAGCTGGAAGTCGGTCACAACGGAGTCACCGAACTGCTGGCTGTCGACAGCATGCACGCACGCAAGATGTTGATGGCGTCGCTCTCCGATGCGTTTCTCGCGTTGCCTGGCGGCTTTGGCACGATGGACGAGCTGATGGAGGTCACCACCTGGAACCAACTCGGCTACCACAAGAAGCCCGCCGGCATGCTCAACGTGAAGGGCTACTTCGACCACTTCCTGGCGTTCGTGGCGCATGCCGCTGACGTGGGGTTCGTCCGACCCGTGCATCGTGGTTTGTTGGTCGCACATGCTGAGCCCGACGCGTTGATCGATGCGATGGCGAAGATGGAACTTCCCGATCTGAAGAAGTGGCTGGACCGACCGTGAAAGACATCGTCGTTGTCGGGATGGGGCAGTTGGGCTCCGTGTTTGCGCATGCGTTCTTGCGTGCAGGACGGCGTGTTGTGCCCGTGAACCGCGGAGATGATCCGCGTGCGCTGGACGTGGTTCCTCAGCTCGGCGTGGAACTCGCGCTCGTCGCGGTGGGCGAAGCGGAGCTGCAGCCGGTTGTCGAGTCCCTTCCGGGATGGCCCGTTGCGTTGGTCCAAAACGGACTGCTTCCGGACGACTGGTCAGGCTGGGATGAGGTGCCGACGGTTGCGGTGATCTGGTTCGAGAAAAAGAAGTCGATCGCGCTCAACGTGATTCGCTCTTCACCCGTTGCCGGTCCGCATGCGCAAACGATCGTCGACGCGTTGGCGGGGATTGATCTGCCTGCGCACGTGGTGAGCCACGAACAGCTCGTCGACGAGTTGGTGCTCAAGAACGTCTACATTGTCGCGTTCAACGTGTTGGGACTCGAGCATCCGCTGACCGTGGGCGAACTGCACGCCGAGCATCGCGATGCATTCGATGCGATCGCATCTGATGTGTTGGATGTGCAGGAAGCGATTCTTGGTCGGAAGGTGAATCGTGAACGAATCCTGAGCGGCCTCGCCGATGCTGTGGCTGGCGATCCCGCGCACGGCGCACGCGGTCGTTCCGCCCCTGCAAGGCTCCGGCGCATCCTCAAAGACGCCGAAGCGCACGGTCTAGAGGTCAAAGCACTGCGATCCCTCGCGGCTCGGGTATCCTAGAGGCATGTGCCGGCTCTTCGGTTTCCGCAGCGTCATTCCCAGTCAGGTTCACCGCTCACTGGTGGCGGCCGAAAACGCGCTCGGTTTCCAAAGCAGTGACCATCCCGATGGTTGGGGCGTCGCGTACTACATGGAAGGCACGCCGCACGTGACGCGCTCGCCTGCAACGGCGCTGAGCGATCAGCTCTTTCAACGCGTTAGTGGTGTCGTGGCTTCGGAGACCGTTTTGGCGCACGTGCGCAAAGCGACGGTGGGTGAAATCTCGGTGCTTAACTGCCACCCGTTTCAGTACGGACGTTGGGTCATGGCCCACAACGGCGAGATCCGGAACTTCGCGGACAGTCGCGACAAGCTGCTGGCGGAGATCGCGCCCCGGTTACGGCGCTTCATTCTGGGAGACACTGACAGCGAAGCGATCTTCTTTCTCTTTCTGACGCATCTTGCGCAACACGGTCCGCTTGCAAACCGCTTGGGTGTCGATGCCGTCGTGGATGCGTTGCGCAAAACCGTGCAGCAGGTTCGGGCGATTTGCGATGGCGACACCGCAGACACGCGCGCGCTGCTGACGATCATCGTCACCGACGGTACGACGATGGCGGCGGTCCAAGGTGGCAAGGAACTGTTCTGGTCCACGCACAAAACGCGCTGTGCCGACCGTGATGCGTGTCCTTCGCTCTCACCGGAGTGTGAAGCCCCAACGCGAACGGGTTTTGTGAACCATCTGATCTTCACCAGCGAGCCACTTCAAGGCGAAAACGTCTGGCTTGAGATGAAGGAAAACGAAGTCGTGGGTGTGGATTGGCGTATGCGTCTGCATCACGGTGCTGTGGATCGCGTGCACCTCGAGGTCGCGAGTGCGTAGAGCGCTCGCGTTCGCACTGCTCAGTGCGTGCGCGGTCCCGCGCGGGGCGCTGGATCCCAGCGACAGTTCAGTGCGTGACACGTCAAGCGACGCGCTGGATGCGAGCGCAGACGCGAACGATGCGAACACACCGGACGTCGGAGTGGATTCGGGGCCCGATCTCGACGGTGGCGTGGACGCAGCGATGGATGCCGAACCTGATGCGTTCGACGCCGGCATGGATGCCGGTCCTCCCGACACAGGTCCTGATGCCGGTCCTCCCTGTCTCGAAGATCCCATCGTGCATTGGGACTTTGGCAGTGCGACTCCGCTTGCAGACTTGGCCGACTCCGATCCGCGGGTGGACCTGACGTGGTTACCCGCCGAAGGGTTCATCACGGCCGGAGCCGCGATGTTTCTCTTCGACCGATTGGTGGCTACCCAGGCTGCAAGTACCGAGTTTGGGGATGCGCTCGAGAGTTCAGACCGGTTCACTATCGAAGGGTGGATCGGTCGCGCGAGTGGTTTGACTCCCGTAGGCGGTTCGCCCATGCGCATCTTTAGTTGTTCCCGCGACACGCTTCGACGAGCGTTCACGATCGGGCAGCGCGACGATGAGCTGATCTTTCGTATGCGCTCAACGAACACAGACGAGAACGGCGACGAAGTTCGTGCGCCGTTCTTCCCCACCGATGGACCCAGGCACTTCGCGGTCACGTGGGATGGTCGACGAACCCGCATCTATGTGGACGGTGTGTTTGCGGCGGTGGATGACCATGGTGGCGGCGCCGACTTTGTCGCTGTGGATGAAGAGCGTTGCAGGCTTGGTGACGAAGGAACTCTCGACCGACCGTTCAACGGTGGGAGCATCTTCTCGCTTCGTGTTTTCGACTACGTGATCGAAGACGCGGACATCGCGTGTTTTGCGACGTCCGCGCCCTAAGAACTCAGTTCTCCGGATTGCAGCTGTAGTGGCGTTCCGGACTTCGGCGAAAGTCCGTGCTGTTGATCTCGGGGCAAGCCTCGCGCATCGCGCGCTTCAGGGTGTCGACTTCGTCCCAGCTGAGCGACATCGAGTCGAACACGATGGGGAAGGTGTCGGTGCCTTCGTTCACGTCGTCGAGCAGCTCGTCGTACATCGTGGTGTCGCGAGCGGTCTCGTACATCGCGTCGAAGTTGTCGCGGAAACGCTGCACGACGTCGGCGTAGGCCTCGCCGCGAAGCACCAGGATGTTCTCCATGGTGTTGTGCTCGGCGTTGTCCGACAGGTTGTAGCTACCGGTCACGAGCGTGTCGTCCACGATGAGATACTTGTGGTGCATCTGCGCGGCGTACGAGTAGTGCCAGCGGTAGCTGTAGTACTTGAAGCGGACGTCGATGCCTTCGAGCACGAGCTGGTAGGCGTAGAGGAAGCCCTTGTCGTAACAGTCGGCGATGCGAGCTTCGCTGGTGCCGGCCTCGACGATGCACTCCTCGCGCTCTTGAATCTGCAGGTTGTGGCTGAACTCCGACACAAACTCTTGGGCGTCGAGGTACACGCGAACGTCCAGCTCCGGGTTCTCTTGAACCTTGGCGATCAGTGCCTCGGAGATGGGGCGCGAGCGGAGGTGGCCCGAAGCAATGCGGATCGACGATTCAGCGTTTTGAATCAGCGCGACGATTTGGTCGGCGACTTCGTTCTCACCCCGGTTGACGCTGAAGGTCGGTCCGTAGCGGCTGCTCTCGGTCACGCGGAAGTTCGCGGACGTGAAGTACGCATCCATGTCGCCGTGGTCCGCGGCCGCGATGGCTGCAGGATCGATTTGGAACGCGGGCTCGAACTCGAGGGTTTCGTTCCACACGAAGTCTCGGCTGTTTTCCCAGAGCAGTTCGTACTCCGCCTGGAAGCGAATCAGTGCTTCGGGGTCGGAGATGACCACGCTGTTTTCGTCGTAGCGCGTGGCGGCGCTGCTCGACCAGTTGCCGCTACCGGTCATCAGGGTGCCGTCGAAGGTCACTCCGTCACGCGGACCGTCCACGAGGACGAACTTGTGGTGCATGATCTTGTTGACGTAGCGAACGTCGATGCCGAGGTCCTCGAGCTTGGCGCTGGTGCTGCCCTCGGGGTCACTGCGGTCGCCGTTGGCGGACTCGAAGATGAATCGAACGCTGACGCCGCGGTCCATCGCTCGCTCAAGCGCGTCGAGGATGCGGTTATCGCGAAAGCTGTACATCGCGATGTCGAGGCTACGCACGGCCGAGTCGATCAGGTCTTCGGCGCGTTGCAGGTGCGACACGTCGCGGGAGGGTTGCGGCGAGAACACCACATCCGCATCGCCGCCACCGGTGGACACGCAGCGGTCGGTCACGATCGCGACGAGTTGCGAGATGGCCACAGGGCCAACCCAGCTCACGTCGTCGACTTCAACGATGTTCGCGAAGAGCATGTCGTCTTCGGTTCCGAACACTTCGTCGGCACCGTTGCGGTGGGCCATCAAGTTGGTGGCTGCCCGGCTGTGTACTCCGTCGCTTCGCAAGCTCTCGCGCGTGGTCGACGGCATGTTCAGGTGCTCGACCACCGCGCCGACCTCGCAGTCGGTGTACCCGGCTTCGTCGGCCTTCCCGCCAGGAAAGACAAGATCGTCTTCGGCGTCGGGCGGGGTGGCCTCACCGCCACAGGCGATCGAGGTGAGAAGGGCGAGAGCGAGGGCGGAGTGACGTCGCATGGTGACCATGGCTTACGCAAAGCTCGGGCCAACACCGAGATCCGAGGTTTTTAGGGCGATCTGTGGAGCGTGGGGTCTCGATCGGCCATTGCTCTAGCCGGTGGAGACTCCCCACCTGCCACCGCGAAGCTATTTGCCGGATGAACGCAACACGGAGCTGAGAACACCGGAACAGAAGATTCGGAACACGGATCGCTCGAAGGAGGGCACCTGCGCTCCGGCGGTCCGTGTTGTCTGTTCTCTGGTCCTGTGTTCTCAGGTCCGTGTTGCGTTCAACGTGTCCGCGAAGCTGCTTCGACGAGGGCTGGTCGACCGATCTTACCGGGAGGAGTCGAGTCCACTGTCCGCGAAACTGTTCGGCGATGTTAACCGGAAGATAAACGGCTAACGAAGCCCGACTTGCAGTCTTTTCGTCTTTCGGTGATGTGCGCCGGTTTACTTTCGGCCCAGCGCGCGAAGCTTCGCCGCTCGTGCTCGTGCTCGATCGCGCGAGAAGAGATCCACGTAGTCGATCGTGATTTGCTCGACCGCAGCGGCTTCGCCAAGCGTCGGCAGCCGGCGCTCCAGGTTTTCGCCCAGCTGTCGCAACGCTGGGGCTGCAGCAGAAAACACTTCGCGCTGAGCGTCACGTGCAGCGGCAGCGAGACGCTCGGCCACCTCACGCCCGACGTATCGGCGTTGCGCAAGATCGGCGAACGACGCGGTCAGCGCATCGCCTCCGAAGTCGTGCCGAACCACGAGATCCGCTGCAACGCGCAAAACCGCAGGCGGCTCCAAAAGCCCGTCGTGCATCAACACAACCGCAGGTTGAAAGTAGTTGTGAAAGGGACAGACACGCAGCCCGAACTCCGAAAACACCTCCGGTGCCGAGAGCCGATCGAGGTGGATGAAGATCCGGCGCACCGCGTCGTGTCGAGGAAGCCGTTTGGATAAGCGCACGATCGTGGGGATCTCATCCCGGTACACGCGTGCGCGATCGAGCACGTTCATCAGCGTTTCGGTGCCGACGCGTCCCGCTGCCAAGTCGGCGTAGAGCGAGTAGATAAACGCGTCCGCTTCGGCGTCGTCTCCAAAGAGCACTTCGTCGGTGTCGGGTTCGGACCGAACGCGCGCTTCGATCAGCGCCAAGAGTTTGTAGGAGACCTGATCCTTGAGGAATCGAACCTTGCCGCGCAGGAGTTTGCGAACGGTGGGCTTGAGTGTGAACGAGTCCCACTGAATCCCGTCGAGCCGTAGCTTGGCTTCGAGCACCTTGCGCATCTGTTCGGGCGAACCGGACAAGATGAAGATGCCGCCGGGACCCGTCGCGCGCAGTTCCCGAAGAAGGACGCTCGCGCCGGGCACGGTTCGCTTCTCGCCCGGACGCTCAAACGCCGTCTTGAGCAGGTCTCGAACGGTGTCGAACTCCGTTCGTAGGTAGGTCTTGTCGAGGTCCCACCGATACAGGGTTTTGTTGGGCAGCGGAACCACGGACCGGGATGATACGCTAAGCGCCTCGGAATGCTCGAACGCGTCGAAATCGACGAGCGGACATGGGCTGAAGGCAGCGAAGCGCGTCGTCTGGAGTGGACGGCCGCGATTCGCGAGATGCTGCAGCCCAGTGAAATGGTCTTTCGCGACGACGCGTCGCTGCTGACCGTGACCATGACGCAACAAGCGATCGTGCTTTGTGCGAAGAATGCGGACGACGCACTTTTGTCCGAGGTCGAGATTCGCCACGACGAACTCGCCGATCCGATTCGGGAGTACGTCGATATCGTGCGTCAGCTGAGCAAGGCGAGTGCGCAGGGTGGGGTGGCTCGACTTGAAGCACTCGATATGGCCAAGAAGGCGACGCACGACAAAGCCGGGCGGTTCTTGAAGCGAAGATGCCGCGAGATGGAAATCGATCACCCCACCGCACGTCGCCTGTTCACGCTGATCGTCGGCTTACGAATCGATACGACGCGCTTGGTCGGGATTCACGGCCACCGCATCATTCGGTAGAGTCGCGCCATGGACCTCTTGGTTCTGGCCCCAACCGCACCCGATCTGCGTGGACTGCACCAGACTTTGGGTGAACGCATCGACGGCACCATCCACGGACTGCACGTGAGCGGGAAGGTGGTTGGCGTGGGTATGCCGGCGTCGGCCGCGAGCGCGTCCAAACGAGTCTTTCAACTGCAGCCACGAGCGGTGGTGTTGCTCGGAACATGCGGCGTGTATCCCGAGCGGGACTACCAGCCGATGGATGTCGTGGTGGGGTCGGAGGTAACGTTGCTCGACCACACCATCGCGCATGGTGCCGGTCGTTTTCCGGGTCCCATGGTGACCAAGCTCGCGAGTCACGCAGCGATGACGGCGGGGCTTGCGTCGACCCGGCCACGCGCCCGTGCGGCGCCTGTTGCGAGTCCACTCTCCCAAACGCGCGACGACCAGCTCGTGTCCCAGGTTCGCACCACGTACGAGGCGCACGTGGAACACCTCGAAGCGTTTTCGATCGCGACGGCGTGCCACCTCGCCAACGTTCCGTTTTCGGCCGTCCTTTCAATCACCCACGTGGTGGGGTCGTACGGCGATGACGACTGGCGACGCTTTCAACGCGACGCCACGCTTGCTGCCGCCGAGTTGGTCGTGTCCTGGGTCTATGCCGGCGCACCGGGCCTACCCTCGGCACGCTGAGCGTGTCAGGCTTCGCGGCATGAACCGACTTCAAGAGTTGCTCTCGGGTGGACGCGTCGACATGCAGGGACTCGAGTCGTACTTGGACGACATCGACGGTTCGCGTCGAAAGCGCGAAGTGCTCGCGTTGTCGCGCGCTCAACAGCGACGACTCTTTGCAGCGGCAGAGGGATATCGAGCGATCGATCTGAGCCACTTGGTTCCGCAGGACACCCCGGACATGAACGAGGTGCCGCACCACGGTCTCAACACGCTCCCCACCTTTCGTAACTTCGCGAAGGTCTTTGCACGTCCCGACGACACCGCGGGTGAGCTTTGGGGATACAACCGCAACCAGCAGCTCTTGGAGACCACCGTCGGACCGGGGTACTTCGTCGCCCACGAACACCACGTGAAGGGTGAACTCTTGGTGAACTACCTGATGCTTCCGCCACGAAGTTTGCCCGGCTGGCCACCGATCATTCCCAATTCCGCTCGGCTTTCGCGGTTTGTCTACAACGGGACGCAAGACGTCCTGCGTGGCGTTTCCGAGCACGTCAGTATCGGCCGCGCGCAAAAGGGCGGACGCTACCTGCCGGCCTGGTTCGTCCTGGTCCGCGACTAACAGGGGTCGACGCGGACACATACCGTCGCTAGGATCGCATGCATGGGCAGTCGCTCGATTCTCATCGTTGCGATGTGCCTCGCAGGCTGTGGGGCAAAAACGGGTCTATACGTCCCGGATGCCGACGCACAGGCGCCGCCCGATGCGATGGACGCAGGGATCGATGTGTTCGATGCCGGTCCGGACGTCGACATCTGCGTGGAGGTGCCCTTCGATGGTGGGCCTGTTCAGGTAGAACTCGAAGTCGAAGCGGAGGTCGGTAGCGCGGACATCACCTTCTTGATCGATGTCACCGCTTCGATGGGCGAGGAGATCGATCGCATTCGAAGTCGACTGCGTGACCAGCTCTCGCCAGCCATCGACGAAGCGATTCCCGACTCGCAACTTGCGGTCGCGACCTTTGCAGACTTCCCGGTGCGTGGGTACGGCAACGCTGGTGCTGGCGACAATCCGTTCGAACTGCGTCTGCCGATGACCACGGATCTCTCCCAGGTCCAAGCTGCTGTGAACGCCATCAACCTGGGCGATGGTGCAGACATTCAGGAGAGCCAGGTCGAAGCGCTCTACCAGCTCGCCACGGGAGCCGGTCGTGGCACCTTCGTGCCTCCCTCCGCTGGATGTCCGATGGGCGGCATCGGTTACGCGTGCATGCGCCGCGATGCGTTCCCAATTGTGCTTCTCTTCACGGATGCGGACTTCCACAACGGTCCGCGTGGAGCGTTCCCCTATGGTGCCGGCGACATCGTTCCAGCGCCTGCGACCTATGCCGAAGCGGTCAGTGCCCTCAATGCGCTAGGCATGGTCGTCATCGGATTTGATTCGGGCGAAGGCGCAGCCGTCGATCATCTGCGATCGATTGCCGAAGACACCGGTGCGGTCGCTGGAGGTCGCCCGCTGGTCTTCGATATCGGCTCAACGGGGCGGCGTCTTGGAACCCAAGTGGTCAGCGCGATCCAGACGTTCGCGAGCAGTGTCGAACAGGACATCGACGCAATCTTCTTGGACGGCGATCCGACGGACGGCATCGACGCCACAGAATTCGTGGAATCGATTCGGCCGCTCGCCGCCAATCCGCCCGACGGTGTGAGTTCGATCGATGTGGATGAGGGGGTGTTCCGCGACGCACGTGCGGGGACCCTGCTCACTTGGGAGATCACCGTGTTCAACGACGCTGTGGTTCCTGGGCCTCGGCCGCAACGAGTTCGCTTGGAGATTATTTTCCGGGGTGATGCACGAAGACGGATTTCCCGACTCTTTGTCGACATCATCGTTCCGGGTGAAGACGGCTCTGGATGCGAGGAATTTCTCTAGCCCTCTTTCCTCTCGTCATCGCCTGTGGCGCGAAGACGGGACTGTACGTACCGGACGCCGATGCGGACCTCGATGCGCCGCTCGACGCTGGCCTCGATGCGCCTGACGCGTTCGATGCGGACATCCCTCCACCCTGCATCGAGGTTCCGCGCGACGGCGGGACGGTACGCGCGTCGTTGGACCTTCCCGTGGAGCTCGCGGTTGTCGACGTGATGTTCCTGCTCGATGCGACGGCGAGCATGCTCGACGAGATCGACACGATTCGACGACGGCTACGCGACCGCGTGGTGCCGGGTGTGCGCGAAGCGATTCCAGATGCGGCGTTTGGTGTGGCGTTGGCAGGGGAGTTCCCCGTCGACCCGCATGGTCCCGGTGACGTCGAGCCCTACGATCTCCGCGTTCCTGTGACGACCGATGTGCTTCAGGTCGAGGCCGCACTGGATAGCTTGCCTTCGTGGGGCAACTTCGATGAACCCGAAGCGCAGGTTGAAGGGCTCTACCAAGTCGCGACGGGGGCGGGACTGGCGCCGTGGATCAACCCGAGCTTCGGCTGTGCCTCTGGCGGCCTCGGAGGCGGGTGTTTCCGACGCGACTCGCTCCCGGTGATCTTACTGATTACGGATGCGCCGATGAACAATGGTCCGACCGACGTCCGACCGATCTCACGCTATCGGGCCAGTGATTTCGCACCCGACCCAACACCTCACACGTACGATGAAGCGATTGCCGCAGTGAACTCGTTGGGCATCTTGGTGATTGGCTTGGGCGCGCGAGACGCATTTGCAATGTCGCCTATGTCTCACCTGCGCGCGGTGTCGACCGCCACAGGCGCAGTAGACTCGGATGGCTCGCCCCTCGCGTTCGACATCGGAGGCAGTGGACGCGGGGTTGGCGCCGGCATCGTTGAATCAATCCAACGCTTGGCCGAAGGAGTGCCACTCGACGTCGACGCGATCGTCGAAGACGAACCGGGCGACGCGATCGACGCGCGCGATCTCGTACGTTCGGTTCGTCCCCTAAGCGCGAGACCTGCCGATGGCGTGGTCGGCATGACGGAGACCACCTTCCTCGGTGCACGGCCCGGAACCGAAGTGACATTCGAACTTGAACTCGACGCCAGCTCGGTACCCCCAAGCGAAAGTGACATCGTGGTGCCAGCCGCGGTTCTCTTCCGCGCGTTCTCGCGCAGTCGACTCGCGCGCGTTCCGATCGAAATCCTCATTCCGGGTGAGGGAGGCGGATCGTGCGAAGATCGACTCCTACCGTGACCGCTTGGCACGCCCCGGCACGCGTTTTCCGACGAATAGCCCGTAGAAAGCGCTCGGAACGTGGCTTGCTTATACTGTGAGTGATGGGACGTCTCTTCTGCGTGCTCTTGCCGCTTGTTCTGGCGTGTGGCGCCAAGACAGGCCTTCGCGTGCCCGACGCCGGAGACAGCGGCCTTCCTGACGTTCCGATCGATTCCCCGGATGATGTCCCGCGCGTCGATGCGCCGGTTGTTCCGCCGCCGCCCGACATCTGTATCGAGCTTCCGCCCGAGGATCCGCCCGAGCTGGTGGAAGTCAGTTTCCTCGCGCGCATCGCTGCAGCAGACGTGCTCTTCCTGGTCGATGTGACCGGAAGCATGAGCGAGGAGATCGAACAGATCCGAGCAACCTTGCGCGATGTGATCGCGCCCGAACTGGCGGCCACGATCGAAGACGTCCACATCGCCGTGGCGGAGTTCGCGGATTTCCCGGTGCTGCCTTATGGCGATGACCGCGACCTTCCGTTCCGGTTGGTGCAGGAAAGCACCTCGGACCTCTTGGAAGCTCAACGCGGAGTGGATCGTCTGACGCTGCGCAGCGGTAGCGACGTTCCCGAAAGTCACGTTGAAGCGCTTTTCCAAGCGGCGACGGGCAATGGACTCGGACGCTTTGTCCCGCCCTCGCGCTGTCCTGATGGAACCGTGGGGTATCCGTGCTTCCGCGGAACCGGTTCGCGCATCGTGCTCCTCTTCACGGATGCAGAGATGCACAACGGGCCGGGCAACAACGCCCCCTACGATTCGCCACCGATCAACCCGCCTCCGGCGCGCTACGAAGAAGCGGTCAACGAACTTCGTGCGATTGGCGCCAAGGTGTTGGGTCTGCATAGCGGTGGCGATTTCGACGGGACGCGCGCGCGGCAGGATCTGTCGCAAATCGCCCGCGATACCGGTGCTGTGACCGAGACGGGCGAGCCCGTGCTCGTCGATATTGGAACGCGGGGTGAGCGGTTGGACGTCGGCGTGATCGACGTCGTACGCACGCTCGTGGAAGAAGTGCCGCTCGATATCGACGTGCTGGTCGAGGACTGGCCCTTCGACGAGGTCAACGCGCTCGAGTTTGTGGACGGAGTTCAGACCGCGGGAGCGCGACCGCGCGATGGCGCGACGGACTTGGGAGATCGCTACGTCGACGTGCGTCCCGGCACGCGCGTGACGTTCAACGTGATTCTCGACAACGAAGACTTTCCGCGAACGCGAGAGCCCCAGGTGTATTTCCTGACCATCGTGTTGCGCGGTGACGGCGTGACGCGACTGCGCGAGACCGTCGTGCAGATCGTGATTCCGGGTGACCGTGGCGAGGGTTGCCCGGAGCCGACGTAACCGCCGGACGCGCCGGCTAGCGACGCGCGCTTAACACACCCGCGTGGATCGTCATGCTTAGCGCTCCGCCGCCGTGGTAGACGTCCAAGTGCTGCCGCGCTCGGTCGAGCGTTGCAGGACCTTGCGCGATCGTCTCCCATTGCGGCAACGCCACGGCGTGCACCAGTCGGTCGAGAAACGCGTCGCCCGCGCTTCGAAACGAGAGGCGAAACGTCTCTTCCCGCAGCCGAACTTCGCCAAATCCGGCATCGCTCGCCCACTGGGTGATCGTTTCGGCGCTCGGATGTTCCGACGCAACCTGCTCGGTTCGCGCCGCCAACGCCGCATCCTCGTCTTTGATCGCGATCTCGCGGAACATATCCAGCGTTTCGGTCCACGTTCCACGCAGCGTTGTGGTGAGGACCACGCGCCCCCGTGGAACGAGCACGCGACGCATCTCGCGAAGCAACGCCAGTGGATCACGCGTCCGTTCGAAGATCAGATTCGCGACAACAGCATCAAAGACCTCGTCGCCAAACGACAACGACTCCAGCGGCTCCACTTTGAAGAAGAGCCGTTTGCCCGTTTCGACGTACCCACGTCGACGCGCCAAATCGATCAGACCATCATCCGAATCCACTGCCACAACGCGACCCTTGTCGCTCTTCAACGAATCCAGGATTCGGTCCGCCAAACGCCCCGTCGCACACCCCAGGTTAAGAATCGTGCGAGCGTCATGTGGCAGTTCGTCGGTGATCAAGCGCCCGAAGAGTGCGCGGTAGCGCGGCACCACCACGTCATCGAACACAGCGACTTCCTGACTGGAACTCGTTCGCTTGCGCTGGGCCATCAACGTTCGAGTTCTTGCAGAGCCTGTCGCGCTAACTCGCCGAGCGTCATGGTCTCGTCCAAGTCTTCGAGGGTCACATCGCGCTCATCGTCGGTCAGCTCGAAGAGCGCGTCTTTGAGTTCCTCAATGCCCAGCGCGGTGGCGGCTTCGATCGCCGCGGCAACCACCTTGGCTTCGTCGTGCACCAGAAATCGTCGGAGTTGCTTGCCGGCTCCGGGCTCGCCGATTTCGGCCAGCATGAAAGGCAGTTCTTCGAGGGCGCGGACTTTGGTGCCTTCGTCCAATGCGCGATCGATGGCCCGCGCGACCTCGGCGTAATAGTCGTACGCGACATCGAGAAGCGCCTCGCCCACAGCCACCCGTACCGACGCAATCTCCGAATCGAGGATGGCGATCATGGCGTCCGCCATTTCGGGACCTGTCACCTGGGCACACAAATCGGCCAGTCGCTCAAGACGCAGCGTGGCCTCGTCGGCATCGTCCATCGCGAGTGCTTCCGCGACGGCGGCTTGCAGTACCGAACGAACCTCCGCGTCCGCCAGGAGCGTTTGCTCTGCCTGACGAAGAGAACGTTCCGCGTCGAAGATCGCTTCGAGCGCGTCCGTCATTTAGGCCTCGAGTTTTTCCCGGACGCTGGTGGCGTTCGCTTGCATGTCGATGTTGCGAAACACGCAGAACGCTTTTTCAGCCTCGATGCCGCTGCAGTGCTCAACGATCTTATCGACGGACTCTTCGTCGTAGCGCGATCGATGACCGGCGGGTCCAGGCATGCGCATGTACGCAAAGTCGACGACCGCAGGCGGCGCTTGCTCGAGCAAGGGATCGTACGCGACGACGACAGGCTTCTTTCCGCAGGCGGCCTGAACGTCCTTGGGCTTCCACGCAGGCAGGTCGATGACCACCTGAGGAAGGTCGTCGGGCAGCCAACCTACGAATGCTTTGATCGCGGTCTTGGTGGCCTTGGTGGCTTTGAACGTCTCGTCGGCACGAAACACGACCGCGTGCGCTTTGAGCGTCTCCGAGAACGTCGCGAACTCTTCGATGAGCGCGGCGTTCTCTTTGGTCTTCCGAAATCCGCTTTCGGCGATGGCCTTGGGCGCCAGCGCGGTGAAGGCAAAACCATCGGGGCTCTCTCGAAGCCAGCGGCGAACGGTACCCGCGCCGGGGATCCCCAGCTCGGTATCGGAGATCTCCACAGACCCGAAGAGCGACCAGTAGCGGCTGACGGGAAGTGGGAAGCCGGAGCAGGCTACGTACAACATACGGCCGCGCAGTATACGCCCTTTGCGTGGGGGTGAAAGGACAACACGAGGAAGTGAACACCTTCGCTCGGTTCTTGGTAACCTGTTGGCGTGAGGGGTAGCTTGCTTGCGAAACGGGGAGGCCCGAGTGCCATCTCCGCGATGCTGGCGATTTTTATTTTCGCCCAAGTCGCGCAGGGTCAATCGGCGGAGCTCGATACGCAGCTCTTTATGCCGCCACCCTCGCCAGGCACCACCTTTACGATCGATCGGCCCCAGGTTCCTCGGCACTTGAGCTTCGTCCTGGGACTCGGTGTAAACGGCGCTGGCGGAATTTTTACGCGGTCCGACGACACGAGCATTGTGAAATGGCGCGCGGACGCGGAGCTTCTCGCGTCACTCGGCCTGTTCGAGTGGATCGAGCTAGGTGTGGCGCTCCCCGTCGTGCTCTCACGCGTCGCCGAGAATCCGTTTCCCGCTGATCTTGAGTACAGCACCGGATTTGGTGTCGGCGACATCCGGCTCATGGCGAAGATCCCGCTCATTCGCGGCGACGTCGCGTTGTCGACGCGTTTGCTGGTGTCGCTGCCTAGCGGCGATGGAACACGCTGGGTCGGAACCGACTACTGGACCACCAACCCTGCGCTGCTCTTCGCCTGGCGAATCGGCATCCTCACGATCGGTGCCGACGTTGGATGGCGCTTTCGACGGGAAGTTCGGGTTGGTGCGTTTGAGTGGGACGACGAACTGCACGTCGCGCTCGGCGCAAACCTTCGCCTGCACGACCGCTTTTCGGCGATTGCCGAGAGTCAATTCCGCGTGGGCTTTGCTGGCGACAGTTTCGACCAGGACGAGAATCCGGGTGAAGTCGATCTCGGTGCACGCATCACGCTCGCCACAGGCTTGACCGTCGACGTGGGTGCGGGATTCGGCATCTTGCCCGGGTGGGGCGCGCCGACCATTCGTGGCTTTGCCGTTCTTCGCTACGCCAGCGAGCGCGAACCTTGCGAGGCTGGGCCTGAGGATTTCGACGGGTTCGAAGATGGTGACTACTGCGCGGATCTCGACAACGACGCAGACGGGATCGAAGACGACGACGACGAGTGTCCAAACGACCCCGAAGACCGCGACGATTTTCTCGATTCCGACGGTTGCCCTGACACGGATAACGACGCGGATGGTGTTCTTGACGAAGCCGATCAGTGCGCGCTCGAGTCTGAGGATCGGGATGGATTCCAGGACGACGACGGGTGCCCTGAAGCGGACAACGACGAAGACGGAATCGCGGATGGTTTGGACAACTGTCCGAATGAACCCGAAGACCGCGACGACTACGAAGACGACGATGGTTGTCCGGAACCGGGTCCGGATGCCGCTGTCGTCACGGTGACCGACACGCGCATCCTGATCAGCGAGCGCATCTACTTCGACTTCGACACCGACGTGATCCGTTCGGTGAGCTTGCCCTTGCTCAACCAGGTTGCCGAGGTGATCGGCGACCTGCCGCGAAACCGGCGAATTCGCGTCGAGGGCTACACCGATTCCGAAGGCGACCCGCAGTACAACCTCGACCTGAGCTATCGACGTGCGCGCGCGGTCGTCGAGTACTTGGTGGGACGCGGCGTGCCTCGACCGCGCATCGACTACGTGGGCTACGGCGTCGAAAACCCAGTCGCACCCAACGACAGTCCCGAGGGTCGAGCACTGAACCGTCGCGTGGAGTTCACGATCCTCGAGCCCGGCGAACGCGGTCGTCGCCGCTGAATTCAGTGGTGAGTAGACGTGCGCCTCGGCGGCGATTACAACGCCATCGAATGGCGTTTCGTGCCCTCGTCGTCTGTGTGCTTCTCGTCGGTTGTCCTGGCCGACAAGCATCGCCCGAATCTTCGGTTCGCGCGTTTGCGGAAGCCTTGGAAGAAGGGCGCTTCGAAGCCGCCTATCGCCAGCTCGGAACGGCCTACCGCATGCGGGTGCCTTACGCCGAGTTCGAGCGACACCTTCGCGAGCACCCGGGGGAGGTCCGCACTCTGGTTGGAATGATGTCGCACGTCGATGAGACCGAAGAAGTCCGCGCGAGTGTGCCCTTTCCGGACGGCGACACGCTCGAGTTGGTTCGCGAAGATGGTCGCTGGCGCATCGTGGGCAACGCAGTCGATTTTTATGACCAGAGTTCGCCACGTGCCGCACTTCGTTCGTTCATCCGTGCGATGGAGCGTCGTCGCTACGATGTGGTGCTGCGCTTCGTGCCCGAAGCGGATCGTGAAGGCATGACCGAAGAGCACATGGCGCAAGCGTGGGAAGGCGACGCGCGCGAAGAGATCGATCGCTTATTGGCGAACCTACGTTCGAATCTCGATCGTCCCATCGAGGTCGTGGGGGATCGCGCAACGATGACCTACGGCGATAGTTTTACTGTCCAGTTTGTTCGCGAAGGCGACCTCTGGAAGATCGAAGATCCGGATTAATCGCCCGATTTCGCCGTTCCGCACGGTGAATCGAGTTTCCTAAAAAGATCCAATCCATGGGCTCGGCTTGGTACGATGCCGGCCTTCATGAGTGGGGAGAACCTCGACGCGCGCGTTCTACGGTTCCGGAACGACCCTGGCTCGGAAGCTGCGGGATCGTTAGCGATTGCGCTGCTTGACGCCGAGCGTGCCCGTGAGGCCCTGGAGGTCGCCGGGGTTCATCTGCGCGCGCATCCGCAGGACGCGGGCATGTTGGTGGTCGCAGGGCGCGCTTGGATGGCTCGCGGTGACCTGTTGCGTGCCCAGAAGACGCTATTGCAGGCCGCTCGCGCAGGCGGGAACTCGCCCGAGCCGTATCGCTGGCTAGGTGAAGTTCTTCTGCGTCGCGGAGACCCCGAGCGTGCGGAGAAAGTCTTGCTTCGTGCCAAGAAGCTCGGAGCGGGCGGCGCCGAGATCGACCGGCTGCACGAGCGTGCTCGCCGACTGGCGAAGATCGCGGGAGGCACGGACGACGCACCCACGCAAGAACAGAGCGTCGAGCCCGCCGGCTACTTCGATGACGATGACGACGAACCGACCAAGGTGGCTCAAGACCTCTCGCGTCGTCTCGCCGAAGCTGGGGATCCCTTCGCGGAGGAAGAGGAACCCACTGCAAAGCGTCGCGCGTTTGACGAAGCGCCGACGAGCGTTCCCAAGCCGCCCGTTCGTGCGCGCAAACGCGTCCCGCTCAAGAAGCGTCCGCGTCCAGCGCCGCAACCCGCGGTCGACTCGCCGTTTAGTTACGGGATGGGCGAGCCCTCTCCCTTTGATGGACCGGCTCCGGCGGCACCCGCACCACCGCCGCTTGCCCCTCCCCAACCGCCGCCAATGGCGGTTCCTGAACCCGATCCCTTCGACGACGCGACCAAACCGGCGGATCGTTTGCCGGGTGGACCGCCTTTGGCGCCCAGTCCGCTGCCTTCGAGTCCTCCTGCGCCGACGCCCGCGCCCGTGGTCGAGCCAGCTCCAGAACCGCAGGCGCCTGACCCCTTTCATGTCTCGGTCGCCAAGAGCGACCGCGAGTCCGATGGGCTTGGCGACATGTTGGCGGACGCGCTGGAGCCGACCCTCGATCCTGGCCCTCCGCCAGCCGACGCGCCCGACCTTCAAGGCGGAGAGTCTGCAGGTCGAGCCGAGAGCGTCGACCGCATCTTGAGCATGCTCAAGGATCAGCATCTCTTCGAGCCTCCGAACACCGATGGTGTGGTGTGGGCTGCCGGAAAGGATGCGCGCAAACTCCAGCATCGCGGAACCAAAGTGGGGATGCCGCTGGGTGTGTTGGGTGTGTTGGCGCTGCTCCTCGCTGGCGGTGGCTACTTCGGATACCTGAAGTGGGTTGAGCATCAGGAAGCCCAAGCCGCTGCGAAGGTGGCCGAAGCGCAGACCGATGCGCTGCGCGGCGACCATCGGGATCTCGTCGATGCAGAGCGTCTGATCCGTCAGGCGCGCGAACTTCATCCGCTGGATACCGTCGGTCCTGAGCTCTTGCTGATCGTGCACGCGCAGCGCGCGCTCGAAGATGGTTCGTTTGAACCGGGCTATCTCCGACCCACTGTGGAGCGTGCCCGCGAACAACAGCTGGGTGGCGCGCGTACTGTGGCCGCGCAAGCCATCGTCGCGCTTGCCAGTGGTGAGACCGAAGATGGTGAAGCGCAGATGGCGTCGGCACTTCAGAGTGGTGCCGACGATCCGCATGTTCTCTACATCATCGGGCGACTCAAGCAGCGTCAGGGAGATGCCGATGCGATCGAGCATCTCGACGCCGCAATTGCCGCCGAACCAGGACTTGCTGCAGCCGGCATCGCCAAGGCGGAGACCCTGTCCGAAGACGGTCAGCCCGAAGCCGCGCTCGAAGCGCTCGACGCCGTGCTCGCCCGCTACGAAGACCATCTTCGCGCGACGCTTTGGCGGACCTACCTGCGTGCCGACGAAGAAGAACCCGAAGCCGCACTGACTCAACTCGCGACGTTCGACGAGCGAATGGAAGACGAAGGCGCGCCGACGGACAAGGTGTTGATCGCGCTCACCCGTGCCCGCTTGCATCGTCGACTGGGTCAAACCGAACAGGCCGAAGCAGCAGTCGAAGCTGCCGGTGCCGTGGGCGCAACCGAGCCTCGTCTCCAAGCGCTGGTCGCGTCGTCCGCACAGGCGCTTGGTCAGCTTGCTCGAGCACAGACTGCGGCGATGGCTGCCGTTTCCTCTGCGCCGGGCATTCCGGAGTACCGCAAGCTGCTCGCCGAGATTCTCCTCGAGCGTCGCGACGGTGTACGTGCGTTGCGAGTGCTTGGACCGCTTTCCAACGACGACCCCTCGGTGCTCGCACTGAGTGCCGAGGCCGCGCTTCTGGTGGGTGGCACCGACACGCTCACCGCGACCGCGCAAGCGCTGACCACGTACATCGAGGCGCACGAAGACGCGAGCGTGAAGATGAAAGCGCTGCGCATTCGCGTCGCGGTTCGAATGGGGTCCGCCTCGGAGGTGTACAGCCAAGCCCGCTCGTTGGCGCGTGAGAACGAAGGCGATCCCGATGCTGGACTCGCGCTGGCTTCGGCGGCGATCGCGACCGGCAATGCGCGCGCAGCGCAGCGTGCGTTGGAAGACGTCGTTGCTGCGTCGCCCGAAAACGCGGAAGCGTTCTATCTCCTGGGTCGTGCGAATCGTTTGGGTGGCGACGCGGACGAAGCCGAGGTTGCGCTGCGGCGCGCCCTGGAGCTTCAGTCCACGCACACCGAAGCGCGAAGCATGCTCGGTCAGCTGCTTCTCGATCAGGGCAAGTACGAGGAAGCCGATACGCTTTACGCCGAACTTGCGAGTCGCGTGGGTCGAAGCAACAGCGGTCGTTCGTTCTCGTTGATCGGGCGCTTGGGACGTGTCCAAGCGTTGCTGGGTCAAGGCAAGCTCGATGACGCCAAGGTGCAACTCGAGAACATTCGTCGCGAAGACCGCGAGCTGGCCATGGTGAAGGTCGTGCAAGCGCGGGTGGCGATTACGGATGGTGAAGCCGGTGATGCCGTCGCGGCGCTTCGTCCGCTTGCCGGTGAAGGTGCGACCAACCCCGAAGTCATCGCCCTCTTTGGCGAGGCGCTTTATGCCGCCAACCAGGTGCGCGCTGCCGGCGAAGCGTTTGAGCGCGCGCTTGAGATCGATGGCGGTCTTCCCGAAGCACTTCTCGGTTTTGCCGAGGTGCTCGCGCGCGGCGGCAAGTTCCGAGATGCGGGTGAGATTTTGGAACGTGCGGAGTCGTCGTTGGAACGTCGCGTTCGGCCTCCGCGGTTTTCGGCCCGAGTTCTCACGCTGCGTGGACGCATCGCGGTCGAAAACGGCGAAGATGCGACGGCGCGCCGTTTGCTGAGGCAAGCGATCGAAACCGAAGCTGCACCTGCCGATGCCCACTTTTGGCTGGGTGAGGCACTGGCGGGATCGGACTCGCCTGCAGCGCGCGAGTCGTACGAGCGTTACCTCGAGATCGCGCCAGCGGGTCGCCTGGCTCGTCGTGCACGTTCCGCGATTCGGAGTCGCTGATGTTCCGATTGGATGGCAAGCGGGCGGTCGTGACGGGCGCGTCGCGCGGAATCGGTCAGGCAATCGCCGAAGCATTTGCCGAGGCCGGGGCCGAAGTCATCGTTTCGTCGCGCAACCAAGCTGCGTGTGAAGCTGTTGCCGAACCGATTGGCGGTCATGCGGTGGCGTGTGATGTCGCGGATCCGGCTGCGGTCGATGCCCTTTTTGATCGCGCAGCCGAACTTGGTGGAACCGACATCTTCGTGGCAAACGCTGGGCTCTCCTCGTCGGCGTTTGCCCATGACGTCGATCGCGCTCAGCTCCAGCGAATGCTCGACGTTCATTTTCTCGGTGCGATTCAAGGTGCACAGCGCGCTGCAAAGCAGATGAGCAAGGGCGGTGCAGTTCTCTTTGTGAGCAGCATTTGGGGGTTGGGTGGCCAGCCTTCCGCACTCGCGTATGGATCGGCGAAAGCCGCGTTGGCGCACGCCGTGAAGACCCTGGCGATCGAATGGGCGCGCGAGGGGATTCGCGTGAACGCGCTTGCTCCTGGGTTTGTCGACACGGCGATGACAGCGGACTTGGATCCCGCGGTGAAGGCTAAGTTGCTCAAGCGTGTTCCGATGCGGCGTGACGCGCAGCCCAAGGAGATGGCAGGTCCTGCGTTGTTTCTTTGCAGTGATGCAGCCAGCTACGTGACGGGTCATGTGCTTGTCGCTGATGGCGGCGAACGCGCGCGCTGATGTTGCGTTCGTTCGCGGACGTCGAGTCCGAGCAACGCGCGGAGATCGCTGTGACGATCGTGCCGCAAGGCAACTTGCTAGTGGAGCCATTGCGACAAAAGCCATGCGTTGCGTACAGCGTCAATGTGCCGAGAGCGAAAAGTTGGTGGGACCGTCTCTTCGACATGTCCACACGAACGGTGCAGCGCTTTGCAGGCGAGTTTTTTGTCGAGTGCCTCGATGGCCACCGCGCATTGGTCCGTCCGGAACCGGATTGTCGTTTGATCGTGACCACAGAGCGCGTTGTCTTCGATAGACGCAACCCGGTGCCGTACCGGGCCACGTCGCTACTGCGCGAACTCGGGTTTGAGGAATGGCGTGGCCTCGGACTTGAGGAAGGGAGTCTGCGCATCGGGGAGTGGGTACGAATCGAAGGTGTAGCCCACGTCCGAGAACTCTCGGCGCAGGCCGATGGCTATCGCGATGCAGCTCGAGTCGTGACGCGCGAAATTCAGATGGGTGCGCACACGTTGGCCGCATGGAGACCACCGGTTCAACGCAGCAGCTGACTCCGTGGTCGATCGTGGTCCTGCCGGATACTCAGGTTTACGCCGCGAAACACCCGGAGCACTTCGATAGGCAAGTCGACTTTGTTCTCCGCCATGCGCGCAAACACCCCATTGCTGCGGTGCTGCATGAGGGCGACGTGGTGGACGACAACTCGGACGCGCAGTGGGAACTGGCGTCACGCGCGTTGCGACGTCTTGAAGGCCATGTCCCCTTGGTCATGGCGCTTGGCAACCACGACTACGGCAAAGGCGGTTCGGGTGGTGACCGTACGACCGGGCTCCATCGTTGGTTCCCTGCTGAGAGTTTTGAAACGGTGGTGTCGACCTTTGAGCCCGACCGTGTCGACAACGCGCTGCATCGAATCCGCACACCTGAAGGCACGTGGCATGTGCTGGTGCTCGAGTTCGCACCACGGGCAGAGGCTGTGGCATGGGGCCGCGCGCAACTGGAGCAAACGGATGCTCCAGCGATCGTGTTAACGCACACGTATCTCTACTCCGACCACACACGCTACGATCGAACGCGTGACGACCAGCGTTGGGCGCCTTGGGTGTACGGCGTGGCACGACGCGATGGTGCATGCGATGGCGAAACCATCTTTCGGCAGCTCGTCGACCCGTGTTCTCAGGTTCGACTGGTCTTGTGCGGTCACGTTCTCAACGAAGGAACCGGCTGTCGTACTGACACCCGCAGCGATGGTTCGCGCGTGCATCAAGTGTTGGCGAACTACCAAACGCGCGACGAGGGTGGGGAGAGCTACTTGCGCTTGATGACCTTTACGGAGACGACGATCGAAGTGCGATCGTATTCGCCTTGGCTGGACGCGGAACTTACGGATTCGCGAAACCGCTTCGTGCTCCCGAGGAACATCGTGGACACGAGGCGCAGGGGCAGCGACTGAATTTAGTGGGAGACGTGAGGCTCGGAGGCCGCAGAGAAAAATTTATCTCTCCGGTCTCCTAGCCTCGCGTCTCCCACTAAAAAATGTGATCGATCTTCCGTACTCCCGAGCTTCCATACTTCCAGATCCGCGAAGCGGAATGCAGACCAAACCGACAGGGACACGAGGCGCAGGCAGCTTCGCGGCTTAGTCTCCGATCATCACAATCTCCCCGTTATGCGCCCCAAACACGATCCGCCCATCCCCCGCGATTGTCGCCGTTGTTGGAAACGCAAAACCCCGGTCGGTTCGTCGCGCTCCGTTGAAGCTCCACACGTGCGCACCACTCCGCGGATTCACTCGCGTGAACCCTCCACTCAGTAGGAGTCGACCTTCGTCATCGAACTCCGGTCCGTAGTCGATATTGGGATGCACGTCGGTCATCCACAGCTCAGTCGTGTCGTACGCATCGACAGCACGCATCGTGTGCCGGTCACGCAGGATCAGTGTTCGCTCGTGAATGCCCATGCGCTGCCAGTTGGCCGTCTCTGGGAAGTCCAGCTCCCAACGGGTGGACCCATCAAGTTCCAGCGCGAACGTAGTTTGAGATCCGTCGTGACGAGCAAGCGCGAGATAAATCGAATCGTGTGTCACGACCATCGGCCCCAACACAGACCCCTCGAGTTCTTGGGTCCAAAGCGAATCGCCCGCGTGTGAGAACGCTTCGAGCGTGTTTCGACGTGGCTCGCCCTCGTGGCGGAGGTAGCTTCGTCTCGTGATGATGAGGGTGTCGTTGCCCGCCGGCGGACCGAACGCGAAGCCACGCCGGTGCACAGTCCATCGCTGAGTTCCGTCTCTGCCGATCCGCGTGAGTCTGAGGTTCTCGTCGTCGAGAAAGCGGCGACTGATCACGAAGTCCTCGCCGAGGTCGAGGGCGTCGTACTGGATGTCTTCGGGCATGGGTGCTCGCCGAAGCTCGTTTCCCTCGCGATCCAGTTCAAGCCACGCGTGTTGAACTTCACCGTCGACGAACGAGGTCGCGAACATGCCCACGCCGTGGCACGTCGCCGTCGGCTGACGGAGACGTGAGCCATCGGTCCACGACCAGGCGAGTTCGCCATCGGGCTCGATCGCGATCAGTCGGTTTCGATCATCGTCCCGATGCGTGATCGCGAAGTACATGCGACCGTGGGGATCGATGGAGGGATTTTCGGGACCCGAGTCCGACCCGCTGTCGATCGCCCACAGCTCGCGCGGCGCTTCGGGCAAGCGTTTCGTTTCGGGCTCGCACGACGCCGGTTCGTGGTGGAGGTAACAACCCGTGCAAAACAGAAGGAGCGCGAGCGGCTTCATGCAGGGCCGGCAGAGCAAAGAACACGCCGATCCGAAAACCTGCGTGGAAGTGCGCCGCGTCTGGTTGAGCGATGGTGCAGGTTGGTGCGGTGCGGTCAGATTGGAACACCTTTTCGACGCTGTGCTCGGGCACAAGTGGCACTTATTGTGGCTGATCAAGCCTGCGAAGACTGTCTGGATGCTCAGATTGGCCGATATTGGCATTCGCACGTTCTCGACCAGTGCTTAAGTTTGAGGTGTCGGGGGCTCTTCCGCACCCACTTACGAGGAGAGCGAAATGACGAAGTACACGGCTTCGAGCATCCAGGTGCTCGAAGCAACGGAAGCAGTCCGTCGTCGTCCAGGGATGTATCTGGGCGGGCGGACGCGTTTGGAACATAGCAAGGCACTCTTTCGAGCGTTGCTCGGACGGTCGACGGTGACACCAGCGGTGCTCTCGCGCTGTGGCAATCGGTTTACCTATGTGGATTCGGACCCCATCGCGAACACATCGCGAGATATGGAGCACCAAATCACGTCGCTCTCTGCCCATGGCGGACATGAGCAAGACTTGGGACTCCTCGCGGTCGCTGCACTTTCGGAGGGCGCCGTTTTCGAAACGTGCACTGGGAGCCGTCCGTGGCGAATGCACACCGTACGCGGGAAAGTGGCGACGGCCCCAATGCCGTTTGACGGATCCCGCCGGCGTGGCGCACGAGTGGAGTTCCTCTTAGACGACAGCGACCTGCTGGGCGACGACGACGTGCTCGACGTTGCCTGGGACGCGGCCTGCGCATGTCCCGGGAGTGTTAAAATCGTGTTCGGGCAGGATGTGGTCGCGCCGAACGGAGTCCTCGATCACCATCTGCTGCGGTCGAATCCAACACCTCCGATTCGTGCGAAGGTGCACGATGCGGAAGTTGCGTTTGTCTGGGATCGATCGGCGCTGTCCGACGTTCCCGCCCCTGATCCGATCATCCGAATTGTGCGCCCAGGGTATGTGACTGTTGCGCATGTGGCGCAGCTTCTCGCGAAAGAGTTGGAGGTGACGATGGACGACTTGTTACCCGGGTTACGAGTAGTGGTGGCACCGCCGCAGGGGTCGAGCAGGCAGGCGTTCGCCGAACTTCACCAAGCGATTGCGTTGGCGGTGCTGGAGCATCGCCGCGTTTGGGGCTGGCCGGATTCGAGGAGCGCATGAGCTACGACAGTTCGGACGTCGTCCCACTCGAACCACGACTTGAACCGATCCGTCGCCGACCAGGACTCTACGTCGGCGGGCGGACACGATCGGAACACTCCAAGGGGTTGTTCCGGACCTTGTTGGCTCGGGCGCCGAGGATTGGCGGTGGCGCGCGCCTGAAGCGCGACGGCGCTCGGTTCGTGTACGAGGATCCGATGGAAGCCATGTGGTCGGGCGACGGATTGAAATCACTGCTCTATCTCAACTACGGCGCACGAGATGACTCGCGCGAGCCGCTGACGTACACCGCTGCCTTATCAAAGAACGCGTTGTTCCAATCAGGGCGCGGGCGAACGTGGAGTATGTCCACGCGGCGTGGTGTCTGCGCTTCGCCGCCGACGGCGACCGACATCGCCATGTTTGGCGTGCGAATCGAGTTCTGTTTGGACACAGACATCCTCGATGTGCCACCAGACGAAGACATCCTCGATGTTGCGTGGGACGTGGCATGTCGGTACCCACCGTATCGACTCGAGGTGCTAGGCCATCAAGTGTTCGCTCCGAATGGAGTTCGCGACCATCCGGTTGTACGTGCGAACCCGACTCCACCTGTCCACGCTTCCGTAGGCGACACCCACATTGCGCTCGCTTGGGCACCCGACAAAAGTGAGCCGGTTATCCGCGTCTTGGGCCATCGACCGGGAATCGAACGGCAGATCGTCGGCACGCTCAAGACCGCGCTCAAGCGGCCCGCCGATGCGATTTTGCCTGGACTGCGCCTCGTTGCCGTACCCACGGAATCCACCTCATCCTGGGACCGCGACCTCGCAGACGCAGAGCTTGAACAAGCGGTCTTGCTCGCTGCGTTTGAGTACCGGCGCGTGATGTCTCGCACGCCGGCTTTCTAGCCCGTTTTCTCGGCTTTTTCGGGCACGGGCACGGGCATGGGCACGGGCACGGGAGCCTTGCGCAGCGCGCTCGCTTCGCTCGCTCGCTGCGCTAGGCTCCGGCCCGATGGATCTCCGCCTCACCGAAGAGCAACAGCTCATCCAAAACATGGCCCGCGACTTCGCCACGAATAAGGTGCTTCCGCTCGCTCGCGAGTTGGATGCCAACGGCGAATGGCCGACCAAGCTCGTCAAAGAAATGAGCGAGCTCGGGTTCATGGGCATTGCGGTTCCCGACCAATACGGCGGCGGCGGCGCGGACTACGTCAGCTACGCGCTGGCGATGATCGAGATCTCCAAAGCGTGCGCATCCACTGGCGTCATCATGTCGGTGAACAACTCGCTCGTGTGCGATCCGATCTACAAGTTTGGCAACGAGGAACAAAAGAAAGAGTTCCTCACACCCCTTGCGGCCGGGGCCAAGCTTGGATGCTTCGGACTCACCGAACCGTCCAGCGGTTCGGATGCATCCAACATGCAAACCGTCGCTGTGCGCGATGGAGACCACTGGGTGATCAACGGTTCGAAGAACTGGATCACCAACGGGCCACACGCCGATGTCATCGTGGTGTTCTGCAACACCAACCCCGAGTTGGGTTCACGAGGCACGACGGCGTTCATCGTTCCCAAGGGAACCAAGGGCTTCAACCCGCAGAAAGCCGACCACAAGCTCGGCATCCACGCGGCGCACAGCTGCACCATCTTCTTTGAGGACTGCCGCATTCCCGACTCGCTTCGCCTTGGCGAAGAAGGGCAGGGCTTCAAGATTGCGATGCACACGCTCGACGGCGGTCGCATTGGAATCGCCGCGCAAGCCTTGGGTATTGCGCAAGCGGCCTACGAGAAAGCGGTGGAGTACTCCCACGAGCGCAAAGCGTTCGGACAACCGATCGCGAAGAAGCAAGCGATTCAGTTCAAGATCGCCGACATGGCGATGCAGCTCGAGGCGGCACGCGTTCTGATCCTGCAAGCGGCTGCGCTCAAAGAGCGAGCCCGTACCGAGAAGGTTCGCCACACGTCCGAGTCGGCCATGGCGAAGCTCTATGCCTCGGAGATGGCAACGCGCGTGACCCACCAGGCGCTGCAGATCTTCGGCGGCTACGGGTACTCCAAGGAATACGACATGGAGCGTCACTATCGCGACGCCCGCATTACTGAGATTTACGAGGGCACGAGCGAGATCATGCGCATCGTGATCGCCTCGTCGGCGCTGAAGAAAGGCTGAGCGATGAATCGGTTGATGGTGTGCCTCATCGTGGGCGTGTGTGCGTGTGGTGGCTCGACGGAAGAAGACGAGACCACAACGCAAGAAACGACCAGCGGTCATGAGGAGCACGAGCAAGCTCAGCGCGACGACGGTGTCGCGATCGAAGGCTTGATGGGAACCATTTCGACCATGGCGGTCGAGCGCGGAATCGAACCGCGGATGGGACGCTTCCTCCGTTGCTTCAGTGAGCGCTACCACGCGGTCGAGGTTCTCGGCGGGCACATCGAACTCGCGTTCCGCATCAAGACCGACGGAACCGTGCGCTGGGTGTACCCGCGCGCATCGACCATTGGGGACCGCGCGACGGAACGTTGCTTGGTCGAACAAGCCGCCGGCATCCGCTTTTCGCGTCCTCAGGGCGGCGAAGCCGAGTTTGCGTACCCGCTCGAGTTGGATCCGCCCGAAGATGTGCGTCCGCCCAGCAACTGGGATGCGACGCGCGTCGAAGAGCACGTGCAGAGCGTGTCGTGCGGTCGAGGCAGTTACTCGGTCACGATGTACATCGCGCCGGGTGGCAGTGTGATTGCCGCGGGTGCTGCAGCCGGGGAACAGGACAGTGCCGACAACCTCGACTGCGTCGTCGACGAGGTGTCCGGTTGGGACATGCCGGATCCGGGCAGCTACCCTGCGAAGGTCACCTTCGCCATCTAATGCAGTACAACCTGACCGACACCCAAGCGGATTTTCAAGCTCGCGCACGAACTGCGGCGGAGGCGATTCGTGGTCGCGCTCATCAGTTTGAGCAAGACGAGCTCGTTCCCGCAGACGTCTATGCAGACCTCGGGAAGCGAGGCCTGATGGCAGTCGGAGTCGCGAGCGACATCGGTGGGTCCGGCGCAGGTACTGTGGCGTACAGCTTGGCCATGACCGAAATCGCCTCGGCGTGCGCATCGACTGCGGTGACCATGGCGGTGACCAACATGGTCGGCGAAGTCATCGCTGCGTTTGGAAGCGAGGCGCAGCGCACGACGTACTGTCCGCGATTGGCGTCGGGCGAGCACGGCGCGTTTGCGTTGAGCGAAGTGGGTGCGGGCAGCGACCCCGGCGGAATGACGACCACCGCGACCCAAGACGGTGATAGCTGGGTGCTCAACGGCACCAAGCAATGGATCTCGCATGGGGATACCGCGTGTGTGTTGGTGGTTTGGGCGCGCACGGATGGCGCGGGGCCTCGCGGGTTGAGCTGTTTCTTGGTGCCCGGCGACGCCGAGGGCCTGGTGATCGCGTCGCATGAAGACAAGATGGGGTTGCGTGCGAGTCACACGGTCGCGCTCGAACTCAACAACATTCGCGTTCCGGCCGAGGCACTTCTCGGCGAACGGCAAGGTGGTTTTCCCATTGCGATGATGGCGCTCGACGGAGGTCGCATCGGGATTGGTTCTCAGGCGTTGGGCATTGCGCGCGGTGCGTTCGAAGCCACCAAGGCACAGCTCGGCGAAAGACCGGATCAAGGAGCGCTGTGGCGCATCGCCGATATCGAAACGCGTTTGGCCGCGGCGCAACAGCTGGTGCTTCGCGCGGCGTGGGCCAAACAAGAGGGCGAGTCCTTTTCCATGGACGCCTCGATTGCCAAAGCGTTTGCCACGGAAGCGGCATGGACCTCATGCAACGAGTGTGTCGAGCTTCTTGGAGAAGAGGCTCTGGCAAGCGACCACCCCGTTCAACGCGCACTGCGTGATGTGCGGGTCACGATGATTTACGAAGGAACGAGCGAGGTGCAGCGAATCGTCATTGGCCGCCACGCTCTCAGACGCTAGGCTGGTTCGATGGGCAAAAAGGGGAAGAAGGACAAGCGCGCAAGTCGCAAGGAGCGGAAGGCTGCCGACAAGGAGCGCCGCGAAGAAGAAGCGCGCTTGCTTGCCGAGCGCGCCAAGAAGCGACGCGTGTACCTGTGGGGCATCCCCGCATTGACCCTTGCAGCCGTTCTCGTCGCGTGGCTCGTTTTGGACGACACGCGACTGGTCGGTGTGTCCGTGCTCGTCGGTGGTCTGCTCTTCCTGATGGTCGCGTTGAGCGGTCTCGGGTCCTCGGTCCCTGCACGCGATCGCCTGCGATCGGGGGCAATCGACTTCGGCTCGAAGAAGTAGCCACCGCGCTAAGTCGCTGAAACCATTCGGTTCAAGGGTCCGTTGCGAGCGTTCTTTTCCCTCGCAGCGAGAAAAGGTATGAACACCGCGGCGCGGCCGTCGTCCAAGACCCGAGCTTGCGCATAACCTCACCGGTGTTGCCGCCGGACCAGAAGGAAACAAAGGGGCCTTAGATGATCAGAGTATTTGCACTGATGTTGGTTGGAGCATTCGTCTCCGGCTGCGTCGTTCGGACAAACGCGCGTGTGCGCCGTCCGCGGCCGCCGCACGCACGTGCGACCGTGACCGTGCGGACCAACAACCCGCCTCCGCCTCAGGGCACCGTGACGGTTCAGGCTTCGCAGCCCACGCTGGCGACCGGCGTGACCGTGGTTGAGTCGACTTGTGCGCAGGGCGCGCAAGAGGTCTGCAACGGCCTCGACGACAACTGCAACGGCCAAATCGATGAGGGCTGCGGCTACAGCTCGGGCAACATCCAGATCACGCTCGCATGGAATGGCGGTGCCGATCTCGACATGTATGTTCGCGACACGTCCGGGTTCACGATCTCGTATCAGAACACGCAGAGTCAGACGGGCGGTCATCTCGACCAGGATGCGCGTGGCGCGTGCAACCCGAACCAGCCCAACAACACGATTGAGAACGTCTACTGGGGCGACAACCCCCCGCAGGGTGACTACGCCGTCGAGGTTCACTACTGGGACGGTAGCGCATGCAGCACCAGCGCCGGTCCGACGGCAATGACCTTGTCGATCTCGGTCGGCGGTCGCGTGCTCGGTGCGTACAACTACACGATCAACCCGGGCGACCGGATTCCGATCGCGCAGTTCCGAATCTGAACTCGTCTCGAGTCGACAGAAAAGGCACCTGCTTCGGCGGGTGCCTTTTTCGTTGGGGCATCTATAGTGAGGGGATGCGCTGCCTTTGGCTTTTGGGACTCGCCGCCTGCGCGTCCACGCCACCTCCAGCGGCAACGACGTTGTCGGACGCTGTGGTCGAAGAGTGGGTCCAGCGTCAACATCGCACGTCGACGAGTTCGGTCCACGTCGCAGCCGAACACCACCGCGCGCGGGTTGCACAGTCGCGCGTCCAACGCGCGCCACGCCAAGGGCGTCGCATCAACGTCGCGTTTCGACGTGCGCCCTTGAGCGAGGCGTTGCGGCTTCTGGCCGAAGAGGCACGACTCAATCTGGTGATTGCTGACGATGTCTCGGGCGAGGTCAGTCTGCATCTGCGGGCGGTTCGACCTTACGACGCGATGCTCGCGCTGGCCCAAGCCCACGGCGCAGAGCTGGCGCGACAAGGCAACGTCATTTTCGTTCGCTCGCGATAACGCATCCCGGGTTTGCATCCCGGCGACCCCGAGTGCAGAGTGCGCGCGATGGACGTCGAACAAGACCTTCCGTCCCCGAAGCAGCGCATCTACTGCAATCGAACGCTCAACCTTCGTTCGATTCGCGCGATCGGCTTCGACATGGACTACACGCTCATCCACTACCACACCAAGGAGTGGGAGCGTCACGCGTACCTGCACGCGCGCGATCGCTTGGCCGAGCGCGGATGGCCGGTCGGCGACCTCGAGTTCGACCCCGAGTTTGCTGCGCTTGGCCTGATTGTTGACATCGACCGCGGCAACATCGTCAAAGCCAATCGCTTCGGATACATCAAGAAGGCCTGCCACGGCACGTCGATGCTCTCGTACGAAGAATGGCGCGGTGTGTACGCACGTGAACTCGTCGACCTGAGCGAACCGCGATGGCGGTTCATGAACACGCTCTTTGCACTCTCCGAAGCGCATCTCTTCGCGCAGTGCGTGGACTTGCTCGACCAGGGCAAACTTCCTGACGAACCGCCGCTCGGCTACCACGCGCTCTACCAAGAAGTGCGCGCCGCGATCGATGAGGCCCACATGATGGGACACCTCAAAAAGGAGATCATGGCGGAGCCGGATCGCTTCGTGGAGTTGGATCCCGATGTTCCGCTGGCGCTTCTCGACCTGGCGCACTCGGGCAAGAAGGTGGTGCTGATCACGAACTCCGAGTGGTTCTACACGAGCGCGATGATGACCTACGCGTTCGACCGGTATTTGCCCGAAGGCAAAACGTGGCGCGATCTCTTTGACCTGGTGATTGTGTCGGCGCGCAAACCGAGCTTCTTCAGCTTCGAAAGCGCGGTGTTTGAGGTCGTCGATGAGAACGAAGGCACGCTCAAACCCGTGGTCGGCGGTTTGGAGAAGGGCAAGGCGTACCTGGGTGGACACGCTGCGCTCGTCGAGTCGCTCTTCGGGATTCGCGGAGAAGACATCCTGTACGTGGGCGACCACATCTTTAGCGATGTGAACGTGTCGAAGAAGATGCATCGGTGGCGCACGGCGTTGGTCGTGCGCGAGATCGAACAGGACCTCGACGCGCTGGAGTCGTTCAAGCCCAACCAAGCCACGCTGACAAAGCTCATGGACGACAAGGCGCGACTCGAACACCAGTTCTCGCAGATTCGCTTGGCGCTTCAGCGCAAGAAGCGAGGATACGGTCCGCAGGTCGAGGATACGGTCGAGACGCTCGAGTCGTCGATTCAGGACATCCGCGCGAAGCTTCTCGAGATCGACGCCAAGATCGGACCGCTTGCGCGAAAGTCGGGAGAACTGGCGCATCCGCGTTGGGGGTTGTTGATGCGAGCGGGCAACGACAAGAGTCATCTTGCGCGTCAGATCGAAAAGAACGCGGACATCTACACTGCGAAGGTTTCCAACCTCTTGGCGCAGACGCCGTTCGTGTACCTGAGGTCGCCTCGTGGCAGTCTGCCGCACGACTTCGGTCCCTCGGGTGGCTCGTGAAGCTCATCCTCGCGTCGACGTCGCCGTACCGTTTGGAGCTCTTGCAGCGTTTCGGAATCCCCTTTGAGGCCGTTGCGCATCGCTGTGACGAAGACGTCGAGATGACCAGTGGCAAGCCGGCGGACGAAGTCGCCGCGACCCTGGCGCGCGCGAAAGCCGAGAGCTTGGATCACGACGCGTACATCCTCGGTTCGGACCAGGTGGTGGAACATGAGGGTGAGATTCTGGGCAAGGCGGGGACCATGGAGGGGGCGCGCGCCCAGCTTCGTCGGCTCTCAGGCAGCACGCATCGGCTCATCACCGCTGTTGCACTGCGTCACCCGAATGGCGCTCCTCGCCTGGTGGACGAGGCTGTGGCTGTGTGTCGCATGACCATGCGAGCGCTCTCGGACGAGGAAATCGCTCGCTACGTGAAGGCCGAATCGCCCGTCGACTGTTGCGGTGCCTACAAGATCGAGTCGCGGGGCATCGCTCTGTTCGACCGAATCGAGTGTGACGATTTTACCGCCATCACTGGACTCCCCCTGATGCGTGTCGGGTCGATGCTGCGCGCGGTTGGATTCGAGGTTCCCTAACTCGCTTTGTCTTGTTTCGCTGAGTCACACGACTGTATGCTCAGCCTTCACCGGCTCACGCCGCACGTACGTTTGGAAAGGAAGATGTCTCGGGAGAGGTTTGTGGAGTTGATGGGGGATGCGGTTCTTACCCTCCCTCAGGATTTAAAAGCAGCGTTGCGAATCGTCGACGACCAAGAGGTTGACGACGAGAGCCGAGTGGCCATCGCTGGAGCACTACTGCATGTGATTGGAGAGCAGACGTCGATTCCAGGCGTCCGCGGTACCCTGCAACACGTCGGTTCTGCGCTCCTGCTCCGTCTCGTGCTCGAACGCGCGCGCAAGAACGCGCCTGAGGCATTGGCCCGGCACACCGAGGAGTCTCCAGAGTTGTTGGAGCCTTTGGAGGAACAGCTTGAAGTCGCGCGCGGCTTCATCGGGAACGGCATGTCCGTGCTCGAAGGGCTGGTCGATAAGGTGTCGTCGCTAAACCACAAGGGTCACACCGCGGAGCAGTGCGTGCACGACACCGAGTCGAGTACGTGGCTTTACGACACGGTGCACGTCTCGCTGGTGGAAACGCTGGAGATCGACGAGGACGACGTCGCGCGCGAGATCAAAGGTGCGGATCGGATCGCCAAGAACCTACAAGCACGCGCCGCCAAGTGAACCTGGTACTGCGGATTAGCTTGGCCCTTCTCGCATGTGCGAGTTGGGGTGCGAGCTGTGTGGACACCGAGCTGAGTCTCGACATGCAGCTTCGATCCGCGGCGATCACGGTTCAGGCCGATGACACCATCCTGGTGGATTTGGTGGCGGACGTTCGTGTTGGAAAGCACGCGCTTTCCGGAGACAACTTCATCGTGTCGCGCGCGGACCTGATTTTGGTGTCTGGCGAGCCGGTGGGTCAGGTTGTTCTCGAGCGCCCCGAGGGGTTTGATGGGCGACTCGAGCCTGGTGAGTCCACCACGATCACGGTTTCAGGAACGTCGCCGGCGGGCGCGTTTCCCGATGCACGCTCGCTTCTGTGTAGCGGTCAAGAAGTCCAGGTCTCGGCGACGTGGCAAGCCGAAGAACAAGCAGACGATCCTCTCGATCCGCCCATCATGTCGTTCGGCAGCGCGATCCTGGATACCGACAACGTCAACTGCACTACGCTTTAACGAGCGCAACCCGTTTGCCGGTCGTCCGCGAATACGTCAGCCCGAGGCTTAGCGGAAAGCGCTGCAGTCCCTCGTCGCGAAGCCGAGGTGCGTGGTCGCGTTCGTACGCGTCGAAAGCCGCTCGGTCCGCGAAGGTGTAGCGCGTCTCGCAGCGCAGACCATCGACGATGAGTTCCGCGCTCTGGGCGCCCGCAGCACAGACATCGGCGAGATGTTCATCGAGCATCCATTGAACCCACGCTGCGTGAGTGTCCGAGTTGGTGTGCTCACAGTGGACGGTGTAGGCGAACATGTGGCGCAGGGTGCCAGGACTGCACGGCAGGAGCGAGCCTGATAGACTCACCCCAGAAATGGGCCGTCCCTCCACCACGGCCAGCGACTCCGGCATGACGATCGAGAGGACGGGCAAGCGCAAACGCCCCCCGAATCAAGACGATCCGATGATTGGCCGGGTGCTGGACCAGCGATACCGGATCGAAGCGGTACTCGGCACGGGTGGGGTAGGTGTGGTGTATCGCGCGGTGCATACGGGCCTTCACCACTCCGTGGCCCTCAAGGTCCTGCGGCATGGCTACGAAGACATCGAGATGCTTCGTCGACGTTTTCAACGCGAAGCCAAGGTGATGAGCCAACTCAATCACCCGAACATCGTGGGGCTGACCGACTACGGCATCGCCGACAACGTGCCCTACCTGGTGATGGAGCTGCTGGAAGGTCAGTCGCTCGATCAACTCTTGGACGACGAAGGACCGCCCGACCCTTTGGTGACGGTGGAGATCACGCGTGCAGTGGTTCGCGGTCTCGCGTTTGCCCACGAGCGTGGCGTGCTGCATCGCGATCTCAAACCCGGCAACGTGTTTCTTCAGCAGCTTCCCGACGATCCACACCACGTCAAGTTGCTCGACTTTGGTCTCGCCAAGATTCTTGCCGAGGAACTCGACGACGACTCCAACGAACCGACGATCACCAAAGCCGGAACGGTCATCGGTACGCCGGCGTACATGGCTCCGGAACAGGGTGCGGGACAACGCGTGGATGCTCGTGCCGATGTGTACTCGGCCGGCGTGTTGCTCTTCGAATTGTTAAGTGGCGATCCACCCTTTGAAGCGGAGCGTCGGGCTGACCTGCTGCGTGCGCATATGGTGAGTCCGGTTCCGGATCCCGCTGCGATGCGACCTGGCTTGATCATGAGTCGCGAGTTGCAGGCGCTGCTGCTCAAAGCGCTGGCCAAGGAACCGGTGGATCGCTTTCAAAACGCGGCCGAAATGCTCGACGCACTCGACGCGTTGCCGGAACGCTCGGCAAGTCTGCAGCAGGCGCAGTCCGAGCCGACTCACTCAAGCCGTGCGCCGACGCTTCGCGATGCGTTCGATCCGGTGAGTGACAAGCGTGCGCGACCGCAGCTGTGGATTCTCGCTGCCTTGGTGGTTGCGGGCCTGATGGCGTTGGTGTGGGTCGTCGCGCGCGGTTCGACACCCGAAGCGCAAACGCCACCGCCTGTGCCCGATCAGGCGCAGGTTCCCGACATCGAAGTTCCCGAAGTGGTGGTCGAGACTCCCGACAACCCGCCGGCGCGAACCAACCCGTTCGAGACCGAGCTGCCCGAGGAACTGGCCGTATTGGCGGAGCGCGTTCGAAGCGCGGACCGACTCGATCGCCAGGCTCACCAAGACATGCGGATCTACCAGCGACTGCATCCGGAAGATCCGCGTCCTTCATTGTTGCTTGCGCACGACTTTGTGGATCGCAGTGCGTGGACCCAAGCGTTGGAGCGCTACGAACTGGCACAGAACCGAAGCCCGGATGCGCGTCGCGACCCGCGGATGCTGCAGGATTTCTTGCGGGCGGTTCAGATCGAGCGACTCCATCGCGATGCGAGTGAGCGCATTGCGCGCATTTTTGGTGCCGATGCGATTCCCGCTGCCGAGGAGGCGCTGGCGCGAACCGAGGACCGGCCCAAGCGTCGGCTGCTGCGAAGTCTTCTGGCGAAGCTGCGCGAGTAGGTGGCTCGATTTTTTTGGCCGGAAGTACGGGAAGGCTGGAAGACGGGAAGGTTTGCTTCTTTCTTTTTCAGCCCTCCACGAGCCGCGTTCGTCCCGGCTTCGTGCTCGATATTCGCAGTCGTCGACACGTTGAGTGCGTTTTGACCTCGGAACCACACCACGAAGATGGGATTCACTGCCGCGTCTGCGGAGTGGTTCGAGTCGCGAAAAACGCCCCGAAGCCAGGTGCGCACAAGAGGTCCGGTCGAAAGAGCGCAGCGCCGCAGGGAAAAGAAGAAACCTTCCCTCCTTCCAGCCTTCTCTTCTTCCGGTAAAAAATTCGAAGCCCACCCTGTCCTGCCGAAAACTGCCCCGATTTCGGTTCCTTGGGTAGCGTCGCGGGGTGAGAGCTGGATCAACTCTGCGCGCAGGGCTCATCGCTCTGTTCGCGCTGAGCTGGGCAACCCCGGCACATGCTTGGACCGACGCGTTGGTTCAAACGGCTCGAGCTCGCGTCGAGCTTCAACCTTCGGGTCGCGCCGACGTCACACTGAAACTCGAGCTGCGCGTCCGCGCGGGTTGGTTGGAGGCGTTGGAGATCGCCGGTCTGGACTCCGACGCGCAACTCACCTCCGATCAAGTCACGTTCGTGTCCGAGAACGGACAGTCGTACCGACCCACACTTCGTACCCGTCGTGAACGAACGCAGATTCGGTTTGATCGACGTTCTGCACCCCGACGCGGCACGTACCAAATCACCTTGAACTACGCGACGGACCTCTCCGCGAGGATCGCGCCGACGGACGACGGGATCCGCGTTCCGTGGACGATGCCGGGGTGGCAATCAGGCCTCGAAGGGGTCGTCGTCGAACTCGTGGTTCCTTCGAGCGAAGCGGAAGCCGCTGCAGAGGACACCACATCGAGCATCGAGACGAGTCAGCGTCGCGAAGGCGACCGCACTGTGCTGTCGTGGCGCCGCGTGCATTTGCCGCGCACGATTCCGTGGACCGTCGCAGCCGAGTTGCCGCCGGACGCACTTCCAGGTTGGAGTGAACACTTCGAACGAGTGTCTGCACCGGAGTTGCCGCCCGAACCCATCGCCGAAGAAGAACCGGCTGATCCTTTTGCAGCTCCCTTGGCGATCGTTCTGATCGCGCTGCTTTCCTTGGCTTCGATTCGTGCGTTCGAGATGGCTGCCCGAACTCGACGTGCCCGCATTGCGCCCTGGTTGGGGCGCAGTACCTCGCTGCGTTCACTGGGTGTCTTGCTGGCTGCTGCTGGCGGTGTTGTGGCCGTTCATGCGCACCAGTCGTACGCGGCGCTTGGATGCGTTGCACTGATTGTATTGCTGACCGGACAACGCCGCGCCGTCCGTAAAGCCCCTGCACTGGGTCGTTGGCGTGCGCCGATCGAGTCGGATTCCGACGCGGAGATGCCCCTGATGGCGCTTCGCTGGTTGGATGGCACTCGGGCACGAGGCGTGTTGGTGTGGCTGACAGTCGCGAGCGTGGTCGGCTGGGTTCATGCGTTGGACATCGAAGCGGGACGTGACGTCGCGCTTTCGGGATGGCTCTGGGCATGTCTGTGCTTGCCCTTGATGGTGGCTTCACCGCGCCTGATCCCGCCCGATCCTCGGGTGCGCTTGGCGCGGGCGAGAGCGTTCGCGCAGCAGCTTCGCGTTCGACTGCCTGGACCGGCGATTGCGTTGACGGTGCACGAGTCAGCGCACGGTGAAGTGCAAGATGCGAGGATTCGCTTGATCACCGAGGCGCGACCGACCGGACTGCTTCGCTTGGACATTGCGTTCGACGACGCCGGAGCTGCGTACGGGATCATGCTCACGCGACAAACCTCAGACGCCGAAGCGCAAGCGCAGGAGCGTTGTGACGCCGAAGCGCTGCGCGGTCCGGGTGGACGAATTGTGCGGGTTGTGTCCGTCGAAGAAGCGATTCGTCTGGCGCGCCGATTCAAGCCGACGCCGCAGAAGAAGAAGAAAAAGCGAACCCGCCGACTGCCTACGCAACCGGCGCGCTTGCACGCTTAACTTATCGGTCGTCGCGTGGCCTACGTCTCCGCCTTCGGCTCCGACTTAAACGGCCACGCTCCTCCCTTGGGGAGGGATTAGCAATCCCTCCCCCCGAACTACGTTCGGGGCCCCCCACCAAGCACGCGCTTCGCGCGCGTCTCGGCTCGTGGAGCCTCGACGTTGTTCGACGGCCGACCTCGCTCGAACGAACGCTTCGCGTTCTTCGCTACCGTCCTGCCAATTTCCGTCGTCGCTCTCGCGCGTCGCCCTCTTGGGCTGTTTGCGGTGCGCGGTGTGTTCTGCAGCTCGCGTGCACTTCTTCAATCAAGTTCGCGTTCTTCAATACGCATTCTTTGATGCGCCCTGAGACTGAGACTGAAACTGACACCGAGACTGACTGAAGCTGAGACTAGTCCGAGCTGATCGTAGTCGTTGAGATCGTTGCAGCTTCGATGTCCGCGGCACAGAAGGGCATGTCGTTCCATGCCTTGTCCGAATAGAGCTGCGTCTGGTCCGCAAAGAACGGCGAGGCGGGATTGGTCGACTGCGAATACGTCAGCAACGCGTACGCGTCGGGACATGCGGGATCCTCGGTCCACGTCACGGTTTGGATGTAGCTGTTGCCCGTTGGAATGTCGGCGTAGCCCTGACCGTCCACAAAGCGCGAGACGATCACGCTGAAGGTCGAACGACCGCTTCCTCCGTGAATGGGAATGCGAGAGTCCCCCACAGGCCGAAACTGCAGTTCGCCCCAAGGTCGATCCAAAGGCGTTTCGCGACTCACCATCAAGTCGACCGCCGCGCCCAGCGTGCATCGAACCGCCTCGCCGGTCTCGCTCTCAGAAGAAAGACCTCGTGGCGTTCCAACCGGATCAATCGCGTCGAAGGGAACCGCCCAAAGGTTTGGCGTGTCGCGCACCAGGCGCCAGAACTCGTTCCACAGTCCCGCACCCACGCTCTCGTTGTCGTAGAGGCCGTCCCAGTTTCGCAGGATGTCGCACGCCTGCGCAGCCTCGGTCGGATTCGCGGAGTAGGGCGCGCCTTCACAGTCGCCGCCACTCCAATCATCGACGCCGTCGCAGAGTGTCAGCACGTCGTCGCGAATCAGTTCCGCGGCCAGGTCGCGGTTGCCGAACATCAGGCTCTGCACGTTCTCCACCGTGAACCCGGACTCGCCAAGCCCATCCGCCCCGGCCAGGCGATCTTCGGCCTGCACAAACGCCAATCGAGTGCGGAGCGACTGCTCCACCCCCTCGCGACCAATCAGCGGCGAGAACCCAGTCAAGAGTTGGTCCGGATTGCTAAGCCAGTAGCTGTCGTTGGCGTTGCCCACGTACTCGCGTGTGCGCAACTTTGGCAGTTGCTCAAAGCCCAGCAGCCCATCGGGGCCGTCACTCGCGGTGGCCCATTCACAGTCCGGTCGCGACCCGTTGAGTGCTGTGGTGCCGCCGGCGGTAATCGCTTGCAGCGTGAAGTTGTCTGCGCAGTTGCTGAGCATCTCCGCGCTCACACCCGGAACGGTGGTGACGTCCGCGTAGTACGCGTCGCCGCCGCGGTCTGCCGCGATCGTGTTCACCCAGGGAAGCCCCACAATGCGAAGCGCTTGATCCAAGTCATCGACGCTTCGGGATTGTCCGATGCGAAGGAACTGTTCGATGGCGCGACTGTTGTTGATGTTCGCATCACGAAACGTGAACACCTGACCGTCGGCGTTGGGCCATCCACCGATTGCCCCCTCGACAAGACCGAGATCGATGATCGGTCCATAGTGGCTCATGTAGATCGTGTCGCTGCGTTCCTCGACAGCACCGCCATCGGTCATGACTTCGATGGTCACCGGGTTGGGCGTGATCGTTCGGACTTCGTCGCCGTAGCGATACGAGAAGGGGTCACCGTCGACCAAGTCGAGTGAGTAGAAGGTGAAGCGCTGTCCGGTCGAGACGGTATGCGACCACGCGAAGTCTTGGTTGAACCCGATATTGACGAGAGGCACACCTTGAAGTGACGCGCCCATGACGTCGTATTCGCCCTCGACTGTGAGGTGCTGGATGTACCAGCGAAGCGGACCTCGCCACGGAAAGTGCGGGTTGCCCAAGAGGATCCCGTGCTCGGTTTGCGATGCGTCCGCGCCGATTCCGTACGCGTTGGATCCCATCGCCTCCGGCTCGGGCATTCCCAGCGCCTCGTGCATCTCGTACACGAGGCTTTCGGTTCGCGGCTCGGGTGCGCGGCTCGCCATGACCGGTGGGTCAGCCGTGGTGATCAGAGGAATCAGGGGAGCAGTACTCGCGCGCACGATCAGCTTTCGATACACCTTGCCCAAATCGAGCGGCGTGATCGGCCGGACCCACGCTTCACCACGACACCCCTCGTCGCCTTCAGGCAGGTTCTCGACACCAGTGTCTTCGAGGTACTTGCTCAGCCCAGCGGCATATCCTTCAAGCAGCTCCTGCAGCTCGGGTGGGGAGGTGTCGATGAACTGGGTCTGAATGTACTCGTCGGTGTTGATAAACGTGTAGACGAAGTCGCCTGCGACATCACCTTCCGACTCGCCAAGCCAGCGTGCGCTCGTTCCGTTGGCGAAAATGACCTCTCGCATCAGGACGCAGAAGTTGTCTTCCGCGTACGCATAGCCCGCGCCGAAACCGAGGTCGCCCCAGTTGTCTGCGCTGACGTGCGGAATGCCGAACTCCGTGCGTACGATCGTCGCTTCGTAGCTACGCGGACCGTCGCTGCCGCAACCGATGAGAACGAGAGTTAGAAAAACAAGGCGCGAGTGCTTCACAACTACCTGCCGTTTCCCCCCGATTGACTGACTGCACGCTACCAAGGCGTGAGCGTGCACGCCAAGCCTAGGGTCGCTCGAGGCAGATCAGTAGCCTCGGATCCAGCTCGGCATGAATAAGAGGACGAAGAGCGCGAGCGTCGCGTAGGCAATGGCTCGTCGTCGCGGTGACAACTCGGAGTCATCTGTTGGCGGATGTTCCCAACCGGCGTAACGGGACATGCCAGCAAGCAGCAGTGCCCAAAAGAACCAGTGCTGACCAGCCAGCGCCTCCAGGCCGACCACCTTCCACGGTTGTTGTTCGATAAGAGCCCAACCGCCGTAGTACGCCCCCGCGACAAGTCCCACGACGGGCAGTAGTTTGATGACGAGCTTCGAGTAACGGTCCTGTCGCTCGCCCCACACCGCGTAGGCGACGTGTCCGCCGTCGAGTTGCCCGAACGGAATCAGGTTAATCAGCGTCACGAGCAAGCCTGCCCAGCCGGCGAGGGCAGTGGGCGTCAGGCTAATGTCGCTCCCCGCAGGAATCGGACCTTTGAGCAGGTACAAAACGAGTTCGTAGAAAATCGAGTGTCCCTCGAGAAAGAGTGTGACGTCGTCCCTGGGTGGCAGCGGTTCGACCGGAGACGCCGCGACTCCATAGAGGAGCACGGGAATCGCGACGACGATTCCGGCAATCGGACCTGCGGCGCCGACGTCCAACAACGCGTTGCGTGAGCGGATACGACCACGCATTCGAATCACCGCTCCGAATGTCCCGAAGAGCACGAAAGGCATCGGGATGAAGAACGGAGGTGAAATGTCTACTCCGTGGATCCGCCCTGCCACGTAGTGCCCCATCTCGTGGGAAAGCAGGATCGCCATCATGGGGACCGCGAACGTCCACCCCGTCCAGAGGGTGGAGAGCGCGGGAGACTCTCCGGTTTCGTTGATCGCCCCGACGTACAACATCGACGCGAAGGTGAGGACAAAGAGAACCGCCGGTAACCGCCACTCGCGCCAACTATGCGGCTTCGCAACGTCGTCCTGTTCCACGTCGCGCTCAGTTTCGTTCGGCTCAGTCAGCGCAGAGCCTCTTGCAACGCGCTCACTCGGACTCGCAGCGTTCCATCCATCACGCCAAGTTCGGTATCCACGATGCAGTCGCCGGGTTCGAGGCTCTCATCATCGACGATTCGAATCCCCTCAAACAGTTCATCCGCGCGCAGCACCTCTGCACCTTGAGGCGCGAGCTTGAGGACGACGCGCTTCGCTCGGCGCGCCGGTTCCAGCGCCCCACGCACGAGTTCGCGGATCGTTTCGGGCGCCAACTCCAACTGTGCACGAATCAGATTTTCCGCAGCACCCACGGCAAGCTGAATCAGCTGTGCTTCGGTTTGCGTTTCCACAGCGTCGTATGCGTCTTGCGCGCGCTTGAGCAGCGCAGCCGCGTCGGCCCGTCCAGCCTGCTCGCCAACGGAGCGCGCTTCGCTTCGAATCGACTCCACTTCCTGTTCGGCCGCAGCGACGCGCGCAGCTGCCTCCTCTTCGGCGGCTGCGACGATCGCCTTCGCCTGCGCGCGCGCATCCACCACCACCCGCGGCACGCGAGCGTCACGTGGATCGCGGATCACTCGTCCCATCGATCCTCCAGCTCGGCGATCTCGCGTGCCGCCCGGACGGACGTGCTTTGTGTCCGCAGCCAGCGAGTGAGGTGCTGCCGCAATCCCGGGGGAGGGCGATACTGACGGCGTGGCACAAATGCAGACGACCCGCCCACAATGGCAGCGACGCGCGGATCGGTGGTCGATGGACGTGTCCGCAACGCTCGGGCGGTCTTGGCGAGCCACTCCGCGCGATTTTCGGGATCGCTCGATTCGATCGCGTCGAGCAAGGTTGTGGCTAACGCTTGTCGGGCGCGTTTTGTTTCGTCGCCCGAAGCCAACTCGGCCAGCCGAAAACCGTCCGTGAGCATCGCAGCATCCTTAGCACCAGGCAGGGTCCCCACGCTATAGTCCCAGCGTGGCCCGATGGCTCACCCTGACCCTCGCGTGGCTCGTCTCGATCCCTGCCCTTGCACAGGATGCCGGCACGGACGATTGCGACGAGATCATTACGCGCGGTCCGATTGAAGTCACACCCGCGACCGGCGCCTCTGCGGTCACGCTCGATGCCTACGTGCGCGTCGAGTTCTCCGACGGGTACTTCGGACTGGGAATCGACCCTGCCGAGGCGCTCGACTTGCGCTTCTGCGACGGCCTGAGCGTGGTCGAATGCGAAACCTTGGGCGAGCCGGTTGCGGGCGATATCCAAGTGGTCGGCGACACGCTCTTTTTTCTGCCCGCACGTAATTTCATGCCTTCTGCGCAGTACGCGGGAATCGCTCGAGGCATCGATCTCGACCTTGGCATCGCGTTTCGTACCGGTGCGGTGCTCGACTCGGGACCGCCGATCATGAGTGAAGTCGAGTCACCGACGACAGCACGCGTTGACCCCAGCTGCGAGGCTCCCGAGGGTGGATATCGCGTTGACGTGAGCTTTCCTCCTGCCACCGACGACGGGTCTCCGGGAAGCATCGAGTACCTGCTCTATTTCACGCGCGGTGCCGGTCTCGAAGCACCGGAACTGCGTCGTCGTGCACGGAACTTTTCCACTGAGTTGGTCACCATGGCGTTCGTGCTTTCACCGGAGGAAGCCGTGTCACCTGGTTGTGTGGTCGTGCACGCGGTCGATGGTGTTGGCAACGTCGACGACGACATGGAACCGAAGTGCTTCGAGCCCGTCCAAGGGAACTTCTTCGAACCCTTGTGTTCAGCAGCACCCATGCAAGGCCAGAGTTGGTTCGGCTGGGCGTTGCTCGCGTGGTTTGTGATTCGCCGCAAGCGTTGACGCGTGGACCGCCCTCGACCGACGCAGCTCGTGCAGATCGGCCTTTTGCTCGTCGTTGCAATCGGCGCGGTCATGCTGGTTTCGGTCGCGGGCTTTGGGCTCGCCGGACTGAGCGAGCTGGTTCCCAACGCACCACCGACCTTGGATGCGGCGGCGTACCGCGTCGATCTCGCACCGTCTCGATTGGTGCTCTCGATGGTTCTGATGGGCGGGTTCGGACTTGGCGTCGCGAGTCTGATCATGTGGCGCTCGGGGCGCGAGTTCACGGAGGAGCTGTCGACGGTCGAGAGCGGGATTCAAGCGATGGTGCGCGACGACAAGCTGGTCGCCTCGCCTCCGCTTCGCACGCTCGATGAGCTCGGCGCGTTGGTTCGGAGCTTCGACGCCCTGCGTCTCGATTTTGGCGCTGCACTCAACAACGAGCGAAAGCTGAGGCGCGAAGCGGAACAAGCCGAGACTGCGCGTGGCGAGTTCCTGCGCGCGGTGAGTCACGAGCTTCGTACGCCGCTCAACGCAATTCTCGGCTTCGCCGATGTGTTGCTGGCCGAGATCGACGGTCCGCTTACGGATGCGCAACGTGAAGATCTGGAGATCGTCCGTTCGGCAGGAAAGCACCTGCTCGATCTGTTCACGGATGTGATCGACCTGAGCGAAGCAGCGACCGACAAGCTGCGCTTGGAGCGGGTTCGTTTGGCGTTGCCGCCACTCGTCGAAGAAGTCGCCAAGGAGATTCGTGGATTGAAACGGGCAGAGGCCCTTTCGATTCTGGTGGAGTCTTCCGACGACGTGCCGCTCGTGAACGGCGATCCCAAGCGCCTACGTCAGGTCGTGACCAACCTGGCGGCGAATGCGGTCAAGTTCACCAAAGAAGGCTCCGTGACCTTGCGCGTGGATCGCAGCGACGAGGGCGACGCACGAATCGAAGTCGTCGATACAGGAATCGGAATTCCAGAGGCGGAGCAAGACCGCGTGTTCGCCGAGTTCGGTCAGGCGCTCGCGGCGGGTTCGGGCGGCTCGGGGCTTGGGCTTGCCATCGCCAAACGCTTGGTCGAACTGCATGGTGGTCGCCTCGAACTGGAGAGCATCGTCGATGAAGGCAGTCGTTTCATCGTGACCATTCCCCCGTGGGAGGACGCGTGAGCGACGCACCGGTCAAGGTTCCGACGCCTCTCGATATGTCGACGCGCTTGATGCTCTCGGCGCTGGCATCGGTGATGGCTAGTGGTGCGATCGTGTACATCTGCGTGTCGGGCGCACTTCCCATGCGGGAATCGGAACTGACCGGCACGTTTCGGCTCGTGCTGATCCTCTCGGTGGGCGTGATGAGCGCGGTGGTCATCTCCTCGTTGATCATGTTTCCGGGCTGGTTGGCGATTCACCGACGTGCCGCTGGAGGACGCGACCCACTCCTGGCGACACACGCGCAAGATGGCTTCTCGGGGCCCATGCGTGTCGCGGGCCTCTCGACGGTCATTCTGCTGATGATCTTGGGACTGGACGTCACGACCCTCGGCGGCATTTCCCGAATCGGAGGCACGCGACGCATCGCGGTCGCGGTGTTCTCGTTCGGGATCTTCCAGGGCGGGCTGGTGTACTTCGCGAGTGCATGGCGGCGTTCGCTTTGGCTCTGGCTCAGCCGCTTAACTCCGGCCGATATCGACTTGGAGACCCCACGAACTTTTGCGCGTCGGTACGTGCTGCGCGTGGTGTCGGCGTTCGGCGTGTTGACGTGCGCGGCTGTGGCTGTTCCCTCGGCGTACCTCGCCACGGCGCAGGAGGTCATGGGCGGGTCGAGTGCGCGACTCGAAGCGCAGGGCGGCGCGCTCTACTTTCTGATCGGCGCGTTTGGTGCTGCGGTCGTGGTGTTTGTCTTTGCGATGTATCTCGGCCACCGACTGGGTCGACGCATCGCGTCGGATGTGCGGCATTTGGTCGACTACGTACAGTCGATCGAGGCCGGACACTTTGAACCTGCGCCAGCCCGGATTCGAACACGCGCAGCTCAACGTCTCGCGCAAGGGGCCGAAGAGCTCTCGCAGAAGTACGCCAAGATGGCGGAAACCGAAGCGAAGGTTCGTCGCAGCATCGAGGACACGCAGCGTCTCAAAACGCGCTTCATGGCGTTCATGAGCCATGAACTCCGCAGTCCGCTCAACTCGATTGCTGGATTTGCGGACGTGCTAGCCGACGAGGTTGATGGGCCGCTCAACGCGGAACAAAGGCAGTCGGTCGCCGCGATTCGCGATGCAGGCCAAGTGTTGCTGCGCCTGGTCACCGACATCGTCGACACCGCGCGCGTGGAGGCGGGAAAGCTGCAGCTGACGCGTTCGCCCACTCGACCCGAGGATTTGGTGCAGGGTGCAGTGACGCGCGTTCGGAGTCGGACCGGCGAGGGTCTCCGGGTTCACGTCGATGTGGACTCGGAGCTGCCGGAAGTGTTGGTGGACCAGGACCGAGCCGAACAAGCGTTGGTCGGTGTACTCGAACATGTGGGGCGGATGACGCCGACGGGAACGATCCGAATTCGTGCTGCGGCACCCGACACGCAGTTGCGCATCGACATCGACGCGGACGAGCTTCCGAGCGAAGACACGCAGCGGATCTTCGTCGCGTTTCGCGAGATTCGCCGACCATCTGGACGACGTGTTGGAGGACTCGGTTTAGGGCTGGCGCTGGCGCGGACCCTTGCCGTCGCGCACGGAGGAGACCTGTTTTACGAGAGCTCGGGCCCAACGGGAGCGCGGTTTACCTTCGCGCTGCCGTTGGGTGAAGAGAGCGTCTTCGAATAGGTTCACGCTTTGGTTGGCTATTCAATTTTAGTGGAAGATTGAAGGCGCAAGACTCAAGGAGCTGTCTTTTTGATGGGTGCCTCGGAGGAATGACACCCGAAAAATATATCTGTCGACCTCGCGCTCTACCGCTCTACCGCTCTTGCGTCTTTGGTCTTCGAATCTTCCACAAAATTAATGAATAGAGCGAACCACCACCATTGATCGGAAGCTGTCTTCCTACTCGCAGAGGCCCGTCGTGTCGTTACACGTGCGACCGCCGGTGCAGCTGTCGGACTCGCATGCCGGACGACACGCGCCGTCGGTTCCTGCACCGAGTGCGACACAGGCGTAACCCGGTCGGCATCCGCTCGAATCGGTGGTGCACGACGTCAGACACTGTCCGATCTCCGGATCGTCTTCGCCGTCATCGACGCACACACCGGTCGGCGGGCAAAGTTGCTCCGGTCCGGTTCCGCTCAACCGACATCCCAGCGCCACGCAGGTACCCGCGGGGTATCCCGCTTCCGCCTCGGTCAAGCATTCGCCACCCGGGCAGTCGTCTTCTTCCTCGCACGGTTCGCCTTGCAGGTCCGCATCGAAGGGGAAGGTGCACAGGCCTGTGCCCGGGTTGCAGCTGAAGTCCGGCGCGCCGTCCGTTCCATCGTTGGCGCACGCGTCGTCGTTCATGCAGCTCGGCACGCAGCCCTTGCCTGCGCTGGGGTCGTCCGGATCGATGTCCTCGCACGAGTAGTCCGGCGAACGCGGGCAATCCGAGTCTTCTTCACAACCATCGAAGCAGAGGTCGAAGTCGTCCCCATCGAAACAGACGCCGTCACCAGGGCAACCATCGGTCTCGTCTGGTTGCGAGGGATCGCAGCCGACGAACACGCAGTACGAGCCCGGGAATCCGCTGGCGAACTCGGTCAGACAACCACCGCCGCCACAGTTGCCCGTGGTCGAACAAGCGGTGCCGAGATCGTCGATGTCGAAGGGCACGTCGCAAATGCCGAAGCCTTCGTTGCACACGCGTCCACCTGAGCAGACGTCGTCGCTGGTGCAGGCCGGCTGACAGGTCAGACGTCCAGGGAAGTCGTCGTCGTCCAAGCAGTCGTAGCCCTCACGGCAGTCGGCTGCGCTTTCGCATCCGCCGTAGCAGCGTCCACCGCGTCGACCCGGAAGGCACTCGTCGCCCTCAGGGCAACCTGTGTTGGAGGACACGTCGCAGCCGAAACCGATGCACGCGCCACCGGGGAATCCGGAGAAGCCTTCTTCGAAGCAGAACGAGTCTGCACCGCAGTCCTCGTCTTCTTCGCACGCGTCGCCGAGTTCAGCGTCGGGGTTGATGCACTCGCCTTCGCCGAGGAACCCGCCACCTGGGTCGCAGGCCAAACCTTCGTCGCAATCATCGTCGTCGGCGCATCCGGGAATGCACACGACGGGGAATCCGAATCCGACGCCATCGGTCGCGCAGCCATACCCGGTGCGGCAGTCGTCGCCATCCGGGTCACAGTTCGCGAGACACACGTTGGTTCCGCGGTCGTCGATCGGAGCGCACGTCGAACCCTCTGGGCAGTCACCGCCGGAGCAGAAGTCGGAACAGTACCCGCCTTCAAAGTCAGTGATACAGATCCCGTTGCAGTCGTCGTCGCCGCGGCAAGGCAACCCGATGTCGCTCTCTGGACCCGTGTCGGGTGCGTCTTCGGCACCGGCATCCCCGCTCGTATCGGGCATCTCGGCATCGAACATGATCGAGCTGTCCGGTTCAGCGGTCTTGGACTTGCCACAGGCCATCGCGCCAGCGACTACGAAACAAAGCAAAACACCACGCATCATTTGCTCTCCGGGAGGGGCTACGGCGAAGAAACCTAGTTGGTCACATCGGCGTTGCAAACAGTCGTTGCGCTGGAGATGATTCGGACCGGAGGCTCCATCCGTGGAGGGTGGAGACATTCAAGACCACGGGAATTCATGTCGGAAGCCGTCACAGCGACTGGAGGACTCCGCTCTTGGCCAGCCACAGATGTGGGCCGAGTTCGGGACCACAATGAGGACAGCTTCCTCGTCGATAAGAAGCTGAATCTCTACATCGTTGCCGACGGCATGGGAGGTCATGCGGCCGGCGAGGTGGCCAGCTCGATGGCGTCTCGAACGGTTCGGGACGCGATCGCCGCCGAGCGCGATGCGCTGCTCGAGTTTGAGCAAGGACATGGCGGCACCACGCGCAAGGATTTGCTGCGCCTTCTCGAGGCCAGCGTTCAGCAAGCTTGCTCCACCGTCCACAACGAGGGCGTCAAGGACGAGTCCAAGCGTGGCATGGGCACGACGCTCGATGCGTTCTTGGTCATCGGCTCGCGCGGTTTCATCGCGCACGTGGGCGATGCGCGTATTTATCTGTACCGACAAGGTTCGGTTCACCAGCTCACCGAAGACCACTCGCTGATCAATGAGCTGCTCAAGCGCGGTCGTTTGACCCGCGAACAGATCGACAAGGTCCAGTACAAGAACGCCGTGACGCGCGCCGTGGGCGTGTACGAGAGCGTGGAAGTCGACGTGTTCGATTTCGACGTGCTTCCCGGCGACCGGTTCTTGCTCTGCTCGGATGGTTTGCACGGCTACCTCGAAGAGAGCGAGCTGCCGCGACTCTTCGAGGAGATTCCCGAGACGGAGCTCACCAAGCACCTGATCGACCTGGCGAATCAGCGCGGTGGTAAGGACAACATCACCGCGATCGTCGTGCGTGTTCCCGATGACGAGTCGGGCGTCGACAAGCTTTCGCGCGAGGTGAATCTCAAGCTCGACATCTTGCACAAGATGCCGCTCTTCCGGTTCGTCACGTACCAAGAGCTGGTTCGCGTGCTCAACATCACCGATGTTCGCGCGTTTGAGCCTGGTGCCACAGTGGTTGACGAAGGTGACGACGGAGACGAACTCTTCGTGGTGCTGACGGGCAGAGTGAAAGTCCATTCGGGCGACACCTCGTTGGTCGAGCTTGGGCCGGGCCAGCATTTCGGCGAAATGGCGCTGATCGACAAGGCGCCGCGCTCGGCTTCGGTGACGGCGGTCGAGGAGAGTCGCTTGTTGGCGATCAAGCGCCGCGACTTCTTTGACATGATCCGCAAGGATCACGATGTCGCTGTGAAGTTGCTGTGGAGTTTCTTGGGCGTGCTGGCGAAGCGTTTGCGCACGACGTCGCACGAACTGGGTCAGGCACGCGAGATGCTCGCTGCGGAAGACATGACCCACGCGGTTGCGGGGGATGCCACGTCTCCGGGATCCAAGAGCGCGATTTCGGAGATGCTCGAGATCATCGAGAAGAAGCTGCCAACGGAACCTCCGCCGCCGATCGACTCGGTGACGTTGGAGATGGAGCGACCGACCATCGCCGAACTCGACGACGAGGACGCGGAGTGAGTCGCCTTGCGCTGGCGCTGGCCGTCTTGGTCGCGTGCAGCGGAGACAACGACGACCAACCGGAGCCTGAGCAGGGCCATCAGCAAGGTCACGGACATGGGCATGGTCACGGTCACGGTCACGGTCACGGACATGGTCATGGTCACGGTCACGGTCACGGCAACGCAGAACCGGCGCCAGAGCTGGCAGGCTTAGCGCGTGTCGTACGCGTCGAAGGTTCGGGAGCCGGTCCGCATCGTGCTGGTGAGAGGCTGAGCGCAACGACCTTGATGTCGACCGGCCAAGACGAACTGGTTCTCGATCTGCGCGATGGTGCACGCGTGGAGATCCTGGCGAACACCAAAGCGCAGCTGGGCGAAGAAGCCCCCGCTCAGGTCATTTTGGGCATCGGTGAGGTGCACGCGATCATGCCGCCCATGGGAAGTTCGCCGCGGCCTCCGCTGCGGATTGGAACGCCCTCGTGCACTGTGGAAATCCCCTCGTCCGGAGACGTCTGGGTCCTGTCGATGGCAAGCGGCTCGACCTGGGTCGCCGTGCTTGGTGGCTCCGCCTACGTGATGACCGGCGCGATGGATGAGGACGGTAAGGAAGTCCGAACTCTGGTGGGTGCGGACCGGTCTGTGGCTGTTTCACACGCGTCCGAGACTGTGCCTGAGCCGACCGATGGCCCGGAGGATGCCGCACTGGCGCGCGTGATGGCTGAACAGCTGGAGACGGCTGCATCACCGGTGAGCCCCGACACCACGTTGGGACCGGCGGTGGAGCGGTTGGATGCGGCGTTGAGTGCAGCGGAAGCCGAACTGGTGCGCGGGCGAACACTGGCGGACGCGCATCGTCAGGCGGTGAGTTCGATGAGCCCCGACGCGCAGGAGCGTATGCAAGAGATCGTGCAGCATGGTCGTTCGCTCGATGGCGTGCGGGATCGGTTGCGTACCGCGTTCGAGCGAGCGCGTGCGTGGGTGGTGTTTCGCGGCCCGGGCCCGGATCCGAGTGCAGATCGACGTCAGCGCGCGCGTGCCGCGCTTGGTCTGTAGTCTTTGCGCGCAGTTTCTCGGGTCCGTGCAGTTCACGCATCTTTTGGTCGGTCTGTCGGTTATTGATTTTTACCGGAAGATCGGAAGACGGGAAGACGGGAAGGTTTCCTATTTCGAGCACGCTGCGCCTGCTCGACGTGACCTCTCGTGCGCTCCTAGCTCCGCGGCGTTTTGCACGACTCTTGTCGCTTCGCGTCTCGGCTGTGTGTCCTGCGTCGTCGTGATCCGCGCATGAGGTCAAAACGCACTCGAGTGCACCGCGCGCGACGACCGGAGGAGCGGATGCGCGTGCGGGGGCTCGCCAAGAAAAAGGAAAACCTTCCCGTCTCCTGATCCTGAGAAACAGATCGAATTGAGCAATGATTTCGCAGGCGGCGAACCGCCCGCGAAATCGATGAGAATCAGTGCGCGAGCTTGTACAGCATTGCTTGGATGTGGTCTGACCGGTCGATGAGCTCGTCCGACTGGGTGACAAACCCCAGCGACATCGCAAGCTCGAGACACGCGTGCACCTCACGCGCACTTCCAAGTGCGATCGAGAAATGATGTGTGCGCCGCTTGCCTCTAAGCGATCGAGCCTCGGCTGCATTGAGCACGACGCTCCGGACCGCGCGATGCATCTGCTGATGCAGTTCGCGATCGCGCCGCTCCAACTTCGGCATCACTTGCTTGTGAAGAATGCACACCAGCTCAATCGACTTTCGGTAAACGATCATGATGACCTCCTTGCGTGATGCGCGCTTGCGACAGTGCAGCGAGTCCGCCTCACGCCGCCTACCGCCCGGAAGCGACTGAGCAGTCAAGGGCGACGAGCGAAGCGAGGAGTCACGGAGCGAAGCGGAGTGACGGCGCAGCCGCCCTTTACTGCGAGGGAGCTTTCGGGCACTCACGGCGAGAGCAGGCGGCGAGCAACCCCGTCAACACGAAGAGGCGGGCACGTCGGATCCAGCATCGGCATCAGCATCAGCGTCAGCATCAGCGTCGGCATCGGCATCGGCGTCGGCGTCGGCGTCGGCATCGGCATCGGCATCGGTTGCGCCCAGAATGGAACAAGGCGCGCAGCACTCAGTGTGCTTCCGGTAAAAAAGTGTCGACGAAACCGTTTTCTGATCAGAACTGCGCCGAAGCACCGACGAACAAGTTCAGATCCACCGCGCCATCCAGGCGGAAACGATTGCCCGAACGATCGATCACCGGTCGGTGATGCGGGTTCAACAACCCGGCATTCGGGTCGCGGACTCGCCGACTTTCGGTGTTGAAGTCGCACGCACGCGTATCCGTCTCGTTGGCGACATCGGCATTTGGGTTGCACCCATCCGTAAACGTGATGATGTGCGACGTGATGTACTGCACGTCCAATCCAAATCGGAACCGCACGTAGCGCGCAGCCTGCATCTCGATCGCGACTGTGCCGCCGATCTTTCCGTGCGCTTCGACGTCGGTCAGTCCGTTGAAGGGCACACGGCGAATGCCTGTCGTATCCGGCGTCGGCCCAGGAGGTGGATGCGCCTCCAGGTTGTCGATCGCCAACGCCGGGTGCTGCGAGCTTCCGAGCGCATCGAACAGTGGCGAGTAGTCTCGTCCCTCGGAGATGTACGTGCCCTGCAACCTCAGATCGATCGTGAAGCGCTGCCAACTCTGCCGGTTCTCCCAAGGAATGAACGCGACACCGGCCGTGAACGCACCCTGAATCGGCGGACGTACGTTTTGGTATCCAGACAGTCCACCGCTCGGCGAGAAACGATCCTCCGCACGACCCGCCCACTCGAAGTGAAAGAGCATGCCGGAGTAGACCTCGGCGTACCGATACCGACGGGACATCCGGCTCTCAAAACGAAACGCGTGAGTTCCTCGGCTGACACCTTGGTCGCAATCGTCGACTCCCTTTTCACAGGGATTCATGATGTCGCCAATACCCAGCTGAAACTCGAAGAGCATCATCCACGTCGGAAACGCCGGTCGACGCGCCTGGTTGAGCAAGTTGAACGCCGTCCCGAGATGAAGCGTGTCCACGCCCGAACGTGTGGGCGAAACGAAGGGCATGGTGTAGAGGCCCGCGGGGCTCATTCCTGTTGTCGGCTCCTGGAGCTCCATATCCACGGTCGCCGGTGCGATGCCCTCCGGGTAGAGCACCTCGCGCGTATCGCTGAGCACCAGCGGGAACCGCGCGAACACCATCAGGTCGCGGTAGATGCCAATGTCGGCGCCGAGCACGAGTTCGTTGCGAACGTGTTCCCAGTCGCCAATGTCGGTCCAGTTCGCCGAGTCGCGCGCCGTACCTTCTCCGCGCTCGCGTTGGATCGTTCCGGCTGTGCGTCGTCGCTGAAACCCCACGTGCAGGTTGGCGTCGAACGCGTCGTTCTCGTCCCACGCGTCGATCGCATCGGTGAACGTCGTGGGCTCGCGCATCAAGCGAAGCGTGTCGTCACCCTGCGCGAACGCGCTCGACGCACAAACGAGCGAGAGTGCGACCACAACCCAGCGCGGATAGGAGTGATTATGCACCGGGGCGGATCTCCTCGCGCTCGGGGAACGAGAGCACGGCGGCCTTGTTGCGCTGAACGAAGTTGAGCCCCGTTCCGGTGGTTTCCAATTCGAATCCGCCGGTGACGATGAACCCGGTGTCGAACACCGGCGCCGCAGCACCCAAGATCCGTCCGTCGACGATGCTGGGTCCACTGGCTCCCAGCGCGCGACCGTCTTCGCTCACTGTCGTGTACACGGCGGTGACCAAGTTGGGTCGTAGAAGTTCGTTGTTGGCGCCGCCCGCGATGACGACGCGACCGTCGCGGAGCTGCACCGCATCGCCAAACGCGTGTCGTCCTGCATCGGGTGTGGGTGTCGCGACTGCGCTCGCACCATCGTTCTCAAAGGTGAACGTGCGTGTGGGCCCGCCCATTTGGTTGCAGATTTCGGTCATGCCCGCCGCGAAGATCGGCGTGGTGCCGCCCATGTCGACCGTGCAACGCGGTCCGTACCAACCCGTCACGATACCGTGGGCATCGCCAACAACGGCCATGGAGGGTCGCAGCAACGCCCACTCGGGGTGCGGGTCGGTTGGAAATCCGGAACCTGGCAAGTCGGTTGCCGCGGTGATCGTGCCGTTGGGATCCGTGGGATCGGGTTCCCACACGTCGACCAAGTCTGCATTGCTAGTCGCCGGTCCACCGCCTGCAATCCAAATACGGGGACGTGTCGAGCCGCCAAGACCCACGGCACCCGGCAACGTGCGAGCGATCGAGAGGGTGGCGGAAGGCGGCGCATACACACCGAACCCGCCGGGCTTGTCGATATCGAACACCTCGTAGGTGTCGGGTTCTTCGGTGCCGCCAGCGAGAATGACCTGCGCGGGTGTCTCTGGATTGGCTGCCGCTGCGTGCATGAACCGCGCTGCGTTGAGGGGCCCAGGATCCGCTGTGCCTGCGTCGCCCACGAAACCACCACGTCCTGCGTCTCCATCCGCATCGACGTCTTCGAGTTCGCGGTTGAGTTCGGGATCGAACACCTCAAACGAACTGTGCGGGTCGGTGGGGATGAAGAAGAGTTCGCGCGAGTTCATGAAGGGGCCGACTTGAACCACCGCGAGAATGGCGCTGGGTGCGCCTCCTGCGATCAACACGCGACCGTCGGGGAACACTGTTGCGGTATGACCACCGCGAGCCGTGAGCATCCCACCCGTGACGGGGATGAAGCGTGCGGTCGGTGGGTCGAAGATGAACGCGTCGGATGTCGCCGACATGGCAAAACAAGTCGTGGTCGACGGCAGTCCATCCGGACAGGTCGTGTTGCTCGCGGTCGTGAAACCACCCGCGATCAATACGCGGCCATCCGGGAGTGCCGTGGCCGTGTGAATGCTGCGTGGCGCGAGGTCCGAGCGGTCGAGGTCGGTGGGCGCACCGGCGTCTTGAATGACCGGATACATCGCGATGTCGACGTAGCGACGCTCGCCTGTTTCAAGCCGCAACTCTCCACTTCGGCCCACGAAAACCGTTCGGTTCATCGTGTCTTTGCCCTGCACTTCGAGTTCGAACACCTGGCCGGTGGGAAGGCGATTGACGACGACTTCTCTTCGGCCGTTTTCGTCTCGGTCTTCGAGGTTGCCGACCGTGGCCGCGTTCAGCACCACTTTCTGCGTCTGGGAGAGAACCTGAATGACCTCGATCCGCTCGACTTCGTCGGGAATCGTGCCGCGGGGCGTGAGCCATGCCGCGGAGAGGTCCACCGGGCCCTCACCGGTCTCGGCTCCACAGCTCAGACAGCCCGCCAGGGCCACAATCAAGCAAGCGCGCATCGACGCAAAGCTACCAAGCGGGCCGCCCCCGTTCTACCTCCATCGCTACTCCTCTTCTCGGTCCGCGCGGGCCTTCAGGACGCGCTCATAGGCCTCGCTGCGCGAAAGAGCCCCCATGGAAGCCACAGCTTTCGCGATCTCGCCTGGCTTTTGCCCTGCTCGGAGTCCAGCGGCGATCGCCTCGTCGACGTCCAGCTCGTCACGAGGCGCTTCAAGCCCCTCCACGACGATGGTGATTTCACCCTTGGGCGGCTCGGCAAAGCGCTCCGCCAGTTCGCTCGCGGTGCCCTGCACAACCTCTTCGTGCATTTTGGTCAGCTCTCGACACACCGCGACTTGCCGCGGTCCAAGTCGCGTCGCGAGGTCGCTCATCAGCGCCCCCACTCGCCGCGGCGACTCGAAGAGCACAATCGCGCGAGTGCTCTCCTCGATACGTGCCAACGCGTCGCGACGTGCCGCACCCGACCGAGCCACGAAGCCTTCGAAGGCAAATCGATCGGCACGAATCCCGGCGACACTGAGCGCGGTCAAGACTGCCGAAGCTCCCGGAACCGCATGCACAGCAATACCGCGTGCTCGGGCGCCTTCGACCAAGCGTGCACCAGGGTCGCTGATCAACGGCGTTCCCGCGTCGGTCACCAACGCGAGCACTTCACCACCCTCGAGTGCGTCGAGGTGCGCATCGACGTTCGCCTCTGAACTGTGTGCGTGGAACGAACGCATAGGCGTGCGGATGTCGTAGTGCTTCAGCAGCACCCCGGTTCGACGCGTGTCTTCGGCGAGGATTCGGTCGCACTCACCCAGCACGCGTATGGCGCGCATGGTGATGTCTTCCAAGTTGCCAATGGGCGTTGCAACCACCCAAAGCAAACCAGGCACGGTCTACAAAAGCGCCGAGCGAAGCGCGTGTACGAAGGTCTCTGGATCGTCGATCTCTTTGGAGACTTTGCCCGCGTCGTTCATCGACAAGAGCATGCCATCCGTGAAGAACCACGACCGATCGCGCTCGCCTTTGGCCGCGTAGTCGCGCATGCGCGTGAGAAGCCGAGCTTCGGGATATGCGCCTGGCGGTGTCTCACCGGTCTCTTTGAAGCTCGGATGCGTCAAGTAGGGCGGATACTGCGTGAGCACCACGGCACCGTGATAGAGGCGCTCACCGCCGGGGCGGTCGACGAGCGGTTGGAACACCTCGAGCCCTTCGGGGCCCATCTCGTGCACCAGCACCCAGGAGAGCGATTCGACGCCGCCCATTTTCGCAACCTTGCCTGCGATTTCGGACTCGGCCATGCGCTCGGGCGGCTCTTCGAAGTCGGTGTCGAGCACTTCATAGAGTGGTGCCAACCACGGAAACGTCCCTTCGCCCATGCGGCCTTGATACCACGGGTTGATCGCGTCAAACAGCATGCATGCGCATCTACGAGTACGCGAACTGCTCAACCTGCAAGAAAGCACTGAAGTGGCTCGACGCCCAAGGTATCGAGGTCACGAAAGTCCCGATCGTCGACAAGCCGCCCTCGAAGACCGCGCTCAAGAAGCTGTGGAAGCGCTCAGGGTTGCCGCTCAAGCGCTTCTTCAACACGTCGGGCAAGAGCTATCGCGAAGGCGGGTTTGGCAAGAAGCTGCCCTCCATGAGCGACGATGAGGCACTCGCAGCACTCGCCGCGGACGGAAAGCTGATTAAGCGCCCGATTCTCGACGGCGGTGATTTCGTGCTCGTGGGCTTCAAAGAGGCGGAATATCAAGAGGCTTTCGACGCTTGAGGTAATGATGCGCCCACTTGGGCGACACCTTGAGGACGATGAGAGTTGACTTCCCCCGCCTGGCGCCGACCATGATGGACCCGATGCCCGACCCCGACGAACAAGAGAGCGAAACGCCCGAAGTTCTCGACGCCGATGAAATGGTGGTCGAAGAGGACGAGGCGTTGGGGTTCGTCGAGCCGACGCCCAAGAAGAAGAAGACCAAGAAGGCGAAGCTCACCAAGACCGGTGCGACGCGTCCCTCCAAGCACGACCCGCTCGCGGCGTACATGAAGGACGTGCAGCGTTACCCGTTGCTCAGTCGTGAAGAAGAGCACGCACTCGCGGTTCGCTTGGTGGAAGAAGGCGACGTAGATGCGGCGCGCAAGTTGGTCGTGTCCAACCTGCGTCTCGTGGTGAAGATCGCGTACGACTACCGCCAGGCGTACAAGAACCTCTTGGACCTGGTTCAAGAGGGGAACATCGGCTTGATGCAAGCCGTGAAGAAGTACGACCCGTACAAGGGCGTGAAGCTTTCGAGCTACGCCGCGTGGTGGATTCGCGCGTACATCCTGCGCTTCATTCTCAACAACTACCGTTTGGTGAAGCTCGGTACGACGCAGGCTCAGCGAAAGCTCTTCTTCAACCTGCAAAAGGAGAAGTCGAAGCTTGCGGCCATGGGCATCGAGCCCACGCCGGAGATCATCGCCGAGAAGCTCAGTGTTCCGGTCAAGGACGTCATCTCGATGGACCGGCGTCTTGCCGCCGGCGACGCGAGTCTCGATGCGCCGGTGGGAACGCAGGACGGTGGTCGTCCGGTGGCGCGCGTGGAGTTGATGAGTGCCGGGGGTCCGGACATCGATGACGTGCTGGCTGATCAAGAGCTCGGTGATCGACTCAAAGAGAAGATTCGCGAGTACGGCAAGACCCTTGAGGGTAAGGAAAAGGCGATCTTCGAAGAGCGTTTGCTTCACGAGGATCCCAAGACGCTTCAGCAGCTCGGTGACGTGTTTGGCGTGAGCCGTGAGCGCGTGCGCCAGATCGAAAAGCGCCTGCTGCAGAAGATGAAGAAGTACCTGAAGGACGAACTCGGCGCTGCGGTGCTCGACGTCTACGAAGCCTAACGCAGTAGATCTTCGACGGCTTCGTACGCGGACAACATGGCTCCGTGCACGGTGGCCTGGGCGCTCAGAGACAGGGCTTCGCCCGAGAAGAACACCCGTCCGTCCACCGGAGTTCGGATCGTGTTGACGATCGCGCTACGCGATCCGTCGAAATCGATCGAGTACGCCCCGCGAATGTAGGGGTCCGCGGACCAGTTCTTCACCACGCTGTCGGTCACGAAGCGCGACGCACGCCCGTCAAAGATGGAGTCGAGGTCCATCAGCACCCGTCGCACGATTTCGTCGTCGTCGTGCACCACGAGTTCCTCGGCGTCGTTGGAGACCCAGAAGAGTCCCAGCACGTTGTCGGGCGAATCTTTTCGGTACGCGGCATCGTAATAAAGCTTGTCGGTGGCGCCCGAGCTCAGAAACCCGGCATCGAGAAGGATGTCCGGATAGAAGCGCCGCTCCATACGCAAGAACACCTTGATGCCGTGGGGAACGTCGATCCGATCGATGGCGTCGCTTGTGGCAGACGGGAGAGCAGGAACGAAGTTCAGCATTCCGTCCTGCAGGACTTTGATCGGCACCGTGATCAACACGCGGTCGGCTTCAAACTCGCCCGAGGGCGTGCTGAGAACGACACGTTCACCCTCCGTGTTCACGGTTGTGACGGGAGTGCTGTAGCGGATTCGGTCGCCGATCGAAGGCACGATCCAGCGCTCGAGAAACCCGTACCAAGTCGTGCGATGAAACTTGTACTCGAAGTAGTAGTTTGCCGCCCAGTTGCGCGGACGAATGCGCTCGCCACTACGCGTATGAAGTGAATCGGGACTGTAGGGGATGACGTCGACGGATCCATCCAGGTCCGCATCGTCGAGGAGTTCGGCCAGAATGGAGGGTCGGTCGTGGATCCATTCTGCACCGAGATCGATGGGGAATTCGGCGAGGTCGTCATTGCGAAGAACACGACCGCGCGTCCGTCTCGCGCCCGAACCGGTAACGCAGAGAGGGCAGGAAGTAGTTTCGTAGCTCGCGGGTGTTGGTTGTGTTGCCGGAGCCGAGGTCCACGCCCACACGAACGATCTGCCATTCGGCGAGATACGAGACGTTGAGCGCAAGCTCGTGAAAACGTCCACGGCGTGGAGTCAGAAACCGATATCCCGCGCCAGCACCCAACGAGAGGCTGACGTGGTTGCCCAGACGACCAAACACGCTGAGCTCCGGCGAGACAAACACTCGTCCCATTCGCGACGTTGCTTCGGTGGAGCGAGGTCTCGGATGTGCGTGTACGTCGTGCAACGTCGAGATGCGCACGCCAGGCTGAAACGCATAGGGAGCGTAGAGCGAAGCTCGCACTCGCGTTTCCCGCGCGTCGGCAAAGGCGGTCGCGGGGAGGAGTGCGAGACACAACACGAAGACGCGCACATCGGCAGCGTAACGTGCGTCACGTCGTTGCGCCGGCCCTTTATGCGTCTTCCCACGTCATGCGCAGCGCTTCGGCAAGCTGTCGGCTCGCTGTGGACGTTCCAACGTACGTGCTTCGCTTCGGGTCGATCTTCGCATTGCGCATCCATTCGACCACCAATCCCGGTAGAGGTTTGCGGCACCAACACCGAGGTGGGCCTGCTTCGTGAGGGCAGAACTTCAGCGTCCACGTGGCGAGTCCGGGGTGCTCCTTCTTCCAGGCCGCGAACGCTTCGTGAACGTCGTCCTCCAAGAGTCGTCCGGCGCCAACTTGGGGAAGCCATCCGAGCACGAGCACATCGTCCGCCTCCCGCTTGCCGAACGCTTCGATGCGCTTGGCAAAGGGACCGACACGGGGAAAGCGTGCGACATCGACCAACGCTTCAAGGTCGATGACCAGGCCGACTCGTGTGTGGTCAGGCTTTGCGCGTCGCTCGAACGGCACACGTTGGATGGATGCGAAGCCTTCCGCCGCACTGGGCTCTTCGAACGTGTCGCGAAAGCGGTACTGCGCCATGGGCGGAAACATGTTCGGGTCCTTCTTCGCCTCCACGGCCAACGCCTCGGGCATCAGAAGTTGACCGTGACGTTCGAGGATCCGATCGACCGCGTTGATCTGCGCTTCGGCAAGCGGGGTCTCAAACCACACCACCTCGACTCCAGCACCGTGTTCCCAAGCGGTCTCCAATACGTAGCTTCGCTGTGTTCGCGTCGGGTACGTCGCGTCCATCAACACGTGCGGAGCACCTTCCTCCAAGGTTTCGCCCAGCGCTGCCGCCAGTTGTTTGAGGCTCCCGCCGCGCTCATCGCGACTGAGTCGAAGCGCATCGAGCTTACCGGCGTAGCCTGTCTTGCCCGCTGCGGGAACGCCCACGAAAAGCGTGACCGTACGCTTTGGAGAACGTGGCGCGCGTTGATCGCGGGAAGTGCGGAGCAAGCGCCCGATCGCAAACGAGTCGTCCAACAGAGCGCGCTCATCGTCGCGGAGTTCGATCGTCGCGGCTTCAGCGGCCAAACGTGCGGTTTCGATCCGCGTGGCTCCCGGAATGGGCGTGAGCAGCGGATGCAGACTGTACAGCCACGCAAGCGCGATCGTTTGTGGGGTCACGCTGTGCTGGGTCGCGATCCAGTCCAGGTCTTCGTGCTCGGCGAGCTTGTGGAACTTCTTCGGGCCTCCAAGCGGCGAGTGCGCAATCACGCGGATGCCCAGTTCAAAGCACCGCTCAACGACTCCACTCCGAACGGCGTCTTCGTCAAAGGGACTGATCGCGAGTTGCACCGCGTCGATCGGAACGAGGTCCCACGCTTGTTCGAGATGTCGAAGCTTCACGTTGGACAAGCCGACACCCTTGGCGATGCCCGAGTCTTTGGCCGCGGCGAGCGCACGAATGCTGGTTTCCCACTTGGTCTTGGGATCCGGGGCATGAAGCAAGAGCAGGTCGAGCGACTCCACGCCCAGTGCACGACGCGACAACTCCGCGTCTTCAAGAATCGCTTTGCGTCGCCCGTCGGGTCGCCACTTGCCGGCGGGTCGACGCATGCCGCACTTGGTGACGATTTCCACGTCTGCATCGCCGAGTGCTTTGGCCAAGATGCGCTCGTTTCGATGCAGGTCTTTGTCGTTTTTGCCGTACGAAGCCGCAGTGTCGAACAGGGTGACACCCGCTTCGAGGGCTGCCTCAAACACCGCTTGTGCGTGGTTGTCGTCGACCTTGTCGCCCGTCGAGAGGCGCATGCACCCCATACCGACGGGCCGTTTGGTCATCAGCGCATCGTCGACATGTTGGTCGCCGGACGACCTTGTCCAGGTGCCGGTGCGCGACCTGCCGCGGCTGTTGTGATCCGTCCGCCAAGCGCACCTCCGATTCGATATTGGAGAGCGCCGTCCGGAGTGAGTGCAGCGGCACTTCGTGGGTTGAACTGCAGGAGTTCAAGCAGCGTTCGGATCCGTTCGCTGCGTTCTTTGTAGGCGTCGGTGAACTTGGCGCGGAAGTTGATGTTCAACTGCGAGGAGCGCATGGGGCGACGAAGCCGTACTTCGCCATCTCCATCGAGTTCGAGATCCTCGCCGCGTCCTTGAAGGCGCGTGATGGTAGCAACGCCTTCGGTCACGTCGGCTTGAGCCACAATGAGTCCGGCTGTAATCGGATCGATCGACACGCCATCGCGCATGCCGGAGATCTTGAGTTTGCTGTTCGCGTCGCCGAGACGCGCGTTCTCGATGCGCAGCTCCACGTCACCGTTCGTGTCCGCAGGTTCATCGGCAAGGGTCACGTCGACATCGCCACTGACGCGTCCGGCAAGCGGAAGCGGCAAGAAGTAGCGAAGCAGCCCGACCCGACGCGTTTCGATGCCCTCCAGGTGGGCCACGATGTGATCGCTGGTTTCCTCGCCTTCGTATTCGCCCTCGATCACGCCGCCAGCAACGCGCGCCTCGTAGCTCACGCTTGTGGATCCCGTGAGCAACGCCAACAGCCCGATCCGCGCCTGGAGCGACTCGAAGGTCACGTCCATCGGGCGGTCTTCTTCTTCTTCGGGGAGCTTGATCACGCGAACACCCGTGGCTTCGACCCCCGTGAACCACGACGGACTCAAATCAACGATCTCGAGCTGGTAGCCCGAGGGGTCACGTCGATCGCCAGGACCGCGCGGATTCTCGACCTCTTGGACGATCACGTCGCGCACGCGTTCGTACGGGAATGTCCAGTACGCGAAGAGTACGAACCAGAACAGAAAGAAGAAGGGGTAGCCGATCCATTTGCCGGCTTTCTTCAACCATGGGGGAGTGTTGAAGTTCATTCGGACGGCGGTCCTGCCCGCATGCCGCCGCGCATACGAGAACGCATTCGCGAGCCACCTTCTTCGCCTTCTTCACTCGCCGCTTCGTTGCGGTCAAATGCAACGACGCCGACCTGGACGTTGTAGGCGTCACCAGGGCGAAAGTGCTCGATTTGGATTTGTTCAACGGCGACAGGGAAGGGGCTGTTTTCGATGGAGGTGAACATCTTGACCACTGGGCGCAAACCCACGCCTGGCATCGTGGCGCGGACGTTGCGACGCGTGAACTCGCCGAGTGCTCGATCGGGTTGGTTGGTCACCTCACGCAAGGTCAGCTGCTGTTCGCCGGCGCGCGCTTCGATGAAGCTGCCGAGCGGAGGCGCAGGGCGCGCATAACGAGCGACAGCCGCACGACGCTCCGCTTCACGCTGCGCCAGTTGCGGACGAGCGCGACGGATATCTCGCAAAACCTCGGTAATTGCTTGGTTTTCGGTCTCGATATCGGAGATCGAACTCGTGATCAGATACAGCGGCAGAATCACCACTAACGCGATGAACACCACACCCAGCAACGTGAGCAGTTTGCGCTCGCGCTCGTTGAGGTTGGCGACCGCGGTCTCGATGCGTTCGCTGAAACTATTCGCCACGACGACTCCTTCGGCGGCGCGAAGAGCGTTCGTCCGCGATGATCGGTTCGTCTCCGGGGCAGTGAACCGTGGCCTCGAGCCGGTAGTTCAACCCCTCGTTGCGCGGTCCCGGTGAAGTGGGTCCACGTTTGATTTCGTTGAAGCACTCATGCGCTTCGAAGTTTGCTGCGATCGTGTCGCGCTCGGCGATGCTGGCCACAGTGCCCTGAAGCTCGAAGCGGCCTTCGCGCTGCACGTCGTCAACCTCGATCGTGAGACGTCGCGTGTCGTGTTTGATGTCGCCCGGGACAGCGGCTGAAACCGCGTCCAACACGTCGTACGCCGTGAAGCGCGGAAGTGGATCGGCGCTTTGTCGACCGCCCGCCAAGAGCTCGCGTGCTTGGGTCGGACTGCGCGTTCCCTCGCCAAACGCATCGTCGGTGACCTCAAGGAGCTGTTCTTGGAGCCGGTCGCGTTCGTCGGCGAGCACGCTGTACCGAGCCCACGTCGAGAACGCGAACGCCATCATCACGCACGCCGCACAAATGGCGATAAGCCGCGTGTGCTGACGCAGCGCGCTCATGGTTTTGGTGTGTGCGAACTCGCCCTGGCGAAGATCCAAGCGGCGTGCACGCGCGACGGCTCGACCGGCAAGGGCAGTCGAGGTTGCAAACCGTGGCCGAATCGCGGGGTCCGCACCCGGCGAGTCCGGCAGCGCGACCACGTTGGCCTCGACGTTGGTGAGCTCGCCGACCCAAGGCAGAATCGAATCTGGGTAGAGCGCGGCTTCACCACCGACAAACACCTCTTCGATGGCGGAGCCTCCCGAGGCCCGGTAGCTCGCAAGCGTTCGCTTGAGGTCGCTACCCAAACGGCGACCGCCTGCACGCAGCTCCTCGGTTCCGCCGATCAAGGTTCGCGCGAACATGCACGCACCGTTTTGGAGGATGCAGACCTCGGTGCGATCCAAATCGATCATCAGCAGGAGCTGGATCTTCTCGGACTTGAGTTCGGGCAGCAGGTGACGAAGCCCATCGAGGGCCGCGGCTCCGACGGCGAGCTCACTCGGGTCGAGCCCAAGTTCTTTGAGTTCGCCCAGCCTGTCTCCCACGCGCGAGGCAGGAACCGCGGTGGCCAGGACGCGAAGAATGGTGTCGCGTTGGTCGATCGGTTGATGGTCGATCACCGCGTCTTCAATCTCGAAGGGCACCAGCTCGTCGAGTTCGAAGGGAAGGACTTCGGAGACCTTCTTGGCTGCGCCGGCGGGAAGTTCAACAACACGAAGCGATGCTTCACGTCCGTCCAGGCTGGCGATGACCTGGTCAGGCGGCGGCGTGATGTTTCCGATCAGCTCGCGGATAGCCGTCCGAAGACTTTCGTCGTCCGATGCTTGGTAGGGCTGCTCGAGATACTGAAGCACCTCGGTTGACCGCAGCGCGGAGCGTACGACGGTGCCCCGCACGCTCGATTTGCCGATATCGATGCCGAGGATCCTAGCCATGGTGTTGCTCAGTCATGTTCATTCAACGCGGTAGTAGTGGAAGATGCCCAAGCCCGGCATGCCGCCCGCGTTTGGCGGGGGAGGCGACCAGCGCTCGTGAAAATTCATGACGGTTCGAAGCCGGGTTCGGCCGCGCCATCCCAAACACTCGCCGGTGTCTTCATCGCGATTGCGACATCCGGACAGCCCGGTGACCTCGATGGTGATGATGCGTGCGCTGCTGACCAACACGTCGAACACCTCGCGGCGACGTGCCGCAGGAATCGTGAGGGGCTGGAAGAGCAGTGGGCTGTCGGGTCCGAGGAAACCCTGCAGCATGGGGTAGAGACTTCGCGCTCCGCCGCGTCCTTCGATGAACTCGAGGAACGCTTCTTCGTGGGGAAAGAGTGGCAGCGGAATCATGTCGCGTGCGGTGCGAAGCAGCTGGACGAACTTGGATGCCTCGGCAGCGTTGCTGCAGAGCACTTCGCGCTCGAAGAACGAGCAGACGCGTGCGAGCAAGACTTCCGGCGGTGCCTCGTTGATGTTCACACGACCCGATCCGTAAATCGTGACGATGCGTGAGTCGGGGCGCTCCGGGTTCGGGTCCACAAAGGTGGCCCAGAAGTCATCGCCCACGCCTCGGACCAAACGAATCTCTTCGAGGGTGTCGAAGGGCGCGTTTCGGACTTCGTAGGGATCGGCGAGGCGGCGGTAGAGGTCGTCTTCCGAACCGCTGGATGAAACCGTTGCGGCGCCGGGATCGAACACCGTTCGATCGGTGTCGTAGTCCCACCAGTCGATCAATGCGGCGACGATGTCTGCGCGCTGCGTGAACTGCCCGTCGCGGTCGCGCTGCTGGAACAGCGGATCGTAAGGACTGGGCGATTGGTACCCGCCCATCATCGAAAAGAGCTGCATCGCGATCGAACGGCGTGCCTGGTCACCGGCAAAGTGCAGCGGCGCGTTGACGTTGATCTTCGCGTTTTCGGCGAACGCGACGATCTCACAGGTGGCGTTGGTTTCACCGAGGCCATCGACCGCACCAAAGTTGATGCCGGTGTTGAGGGATTGGCTCGCTTCGAGATTGCAGAAGGGTTGCAGCACTCGGTTGGCGACACGCCACACCGCCAAGTCGGGCGTGCGGTTGGTGCCCATCAATCCCTGGTAGATCGGCGCGACAGCCGACCGGACGGTCTCGCGCTGTGCCACGAGAAGACGCGTCAAGTTGAGTCCGCTCCGCGCCATGTACTCCGCACGAAGTTGGTCACGCTGTTGCGCGGCGATCGCGAAACTGGTGCCGGTGCTCTCGTGCATGTCCGCGAGAACCACACTGAGAATCGCGATGGCCGTAATGGCGAGGATCAGCGCCACGCCCTTTTGGCGTTCGCCCCCCTTCTTGCGGTAGCGAGACAGCGCCGGGCGACGCACACCGGTTCGGCGATACGTGATGGAGTCGCGTGCACCCGCGAGCTGCACCCGACCGCTCATGGATTATAAATCGCGTGGTTGAGGGCGAACTGCATCGGCAGTCGCGCCCGGGTTCCAAAGGTTTGCTCGCCGCGAATACGCGGGTGCGGCATGGTGACGAAAATTTTCACCTGCGAAGGCAAGCGGTTGGGCTGACCCGCGGCCTGTGTCGTGTCCCAGCTGCGCACCCACTGACCGCTGAGCGGATCGAGAAACTCGAGCTGAAAGTCGCTGACGTCTTCGATCAAAATCTCGACGCGACCACCACGCGTGGGCTGGTCATCGACGCGCGACTGCTCTCGGCGCGCCAACACGCGCACCCCTGATTCCTCAGGGTGGTTCGTGATGAAGTAACTCAGCTCGTTTTGATCGCTCTCATGCGCGTCGCGATAGAGCCGCTGATGGCTGAACGAGGTGAAGTCGATGCGGTCGCCGCTGCTTCGATCGGTGACCTTGAAGATGGTCTGGTAGTGGTTGAGCGCTTGGTTGGGGTTTACCTGCGCGGACACGTAGGCCATCGAAAGCTCGCGCTGCATGCGGTCGAGTGCGGCGCTGATAACGTGGTAGCGGTCGAGTCCCTCTTCGACGCGCTCTTTGTTCTTGACGGTCTGCACGACACCGCTGCCGACCAGCGCAGCCACGAGCGCCACGATCGCGATCGCGATCAGCGCTTCGATGAGCGTCATGCCGCTCAGCCTTTGCTGGCGTGATCGTCGTGCACGAATCATGGCGTGGGCACCGCGGGAGGTTGTTCGGCGACGAGGAACTGCACGACGTCGAACTCGTGGTCGCGTCCGCCTTCGCTCCAGCTGATCGTGACGGTGGCGCGGCGCACCTGTTCTTCGATGGCCGGCTTGAGAACCGGGAACGCGATGCTGATCGCCATCTCGGTGAAGCCATCGCCAATGCCGCCGACGCCACCTGCGCCGGAGAGCATTCCGTCGAGTGCAGCGGTTTGCGTGCCTTCGTCGCCGCCGGCCACACCTTCGAGCAATCCGCCGCCGGGCGCAGCTCCCTCTTCACCGTCTTCGCTGTAGGCCTCACCTTCGTCGGGCAGCACCACGCGCTCGATGTTCCACTCGCAGCTGAAGCCGTCGACCTCGGCGCCTTCACAACATCCGTCGCGTCCATGGTCGTCGACCGCAGGCATGCCGTCGCGCATCACCTGCTCTTCGAGTTCTTCCATTTTGCAACGCGTCAGCAGCGTCGCGATGTTGAGCTGACGAGTACGGTGAGCGACTTTGATCGCTTGGCCCTGGCTGGAAAAGATCGCGGTGAGGCCCACGGCGAGGATGCCGACGGCGACCATGACCTCGATCAGCGTGAACGCTGCGACTCGGCGAAGTGCGTGCCTCATCCGGGATCCCTCACTTCGTCTTCGTCGAGCATTTCTTCGGGCTCGTACGCGTAGGCGTAGATCCGACCGCGACCGGTGAGGGGATGGATTTCGACCGAGTAGACCGTCTCGCCGTCGTCATCGGAGAGCCAAACAATCGCGTGCTCTGCGCGACCTCCCGGAAAGAAGTAGATCGAGCCACGACCGCTTTCGCGCGGGTCCCGTTCATGTGGCGTCATCAAGCGCACCACGCGCACGCTGGGATCCGCGGGAGATTCGCCCTCTTCGAGGTCGAGGCGACTCGAACGCGTGACCGGAAACTGGTGCGCTTGATAGCGCTCGATCGGTTCGCCTTCGCTGTTGCGAATCGGATCGAACGCAGCGCGACCGAGGTTTGCGCCATACGCGTCGTCCAAGCGGGCGCGCGCCACAGCCCAGGGGTCCACCGCGGAACGATCTTCGTCGTCGTCGCTGCCTTCGGAATCGGCTTCGATCATCACGTTTCCGGCAGCTTCTTCGACCGCGATGGTGTGCGCGTTGAGGTCGAGTCGAACGCGCACCGTCTTTCCTTTGGTGACCGCGCGGTGATAGGCGAAACGTGACGCTGCGACGATGTCCATCGCGCTGCTGCGAAGTTTGGTGCGATGAAGTGCGCCGAACCCGTAGCTGATGCCCGCGGCGACAAGCGCCAAGAGCACCACGACGATCAACATTTCAATCAGGGTAAATCCGGCCGTACCGCGGCGATGTCGTGCACGACGTACACGACCGTTAGTTCCGCGGTGGCCGGATTGGATCACTCGACGTCGTCCTCGGTGTCGAACTGCTGATCCGGACCGGCCGAGATCACGTAGATCTCGTCACCTTCGCACTCGATGCGAAAGGGTTCGTTCCACGGATCGGTCGCGCGCTTGGAGCGGTCGAGGAAGCCACCCTCCTGCAAGTCCTCGGCGGACTGCGGACACTCGTTGGTGTCCATCAAGTAGAGCTGCACCGCGGAGCGAATGGCCTGTGCGTCGGTGCGAGCGGTATCGACCTGCGCCTTACGCCAACGCGGGATGACTGCGATACCCACGGCGGTCGCGATGAGCGCCATGATGATCACAACGATCATGATCTCGACCAGAGTCATACCTTCGGTGCGAAGGCGCCGGCTTGAGCGGCGAGCAAACGAACGCTTGCGAGTTAGAACCTTCATGATTTCTTGCTTTCACTCATTGAATGTTGTCGTCGACGAAGAACGAGCCGCTTTGGCCCGCAGAGATAACGTCCGCACCGTCGGGGTCGTCGTGCGCCGGACAGCGAACCCACAGCGGTCGGTCCCACCCATCCTTTGGAAGCGCACGCAGATAGCGGGTGCGTGAACGAGGTGGATGAACAAGTTCGGTCGTCGATCGCGGACAGCGACCAACCTGGGAACGAAAAAGCAGGATCGCGCGCTTCACTTCGTGAATGGCCACGCGGGTTTGTCGCTGTCGGCTTCGGGTATCCGCCACGCTGTACACACCTGCCGCACACGCCAGCAAAATGGCGAGCGCGAGAAGCCCACGGATGCGCGAGCCTTGGAAGAGCTGGCGCACGAAGTTGCCGCGGCGTTCCCACGGAAGCGTGACGTTCACAGTTCGGGACTTGCGCGCCATAGCTCACCCGACGAACTCGTTGATTTGAAGAAGCGGCATCAGGATCGAAAACGCGATGCCGCCGCTCATGCCTCCCATGATCACAATGATCAGCGGCTCAAGCAGAGAGGTCATCGCTTGCACACGGACGTCGACCTGCTGGTCGTAGGCTTGGGCCACGTGCTCGAGCATCTCTTCGAGCTGACCCGAACGCTCACCGATCGAAATCATGTGCGTGACGATCGGAGGGAAACGTTTGGAAGCACGCAGCGGTTTGGCGAGGCCTTCACCTTCGCGAACCGAGGCGCGCGCATCCTCGACCACGCGCATCAGTTCAGTGTTGCCGAGCACGTTGCGGGTGATGTCCATGGCCTTGAGCACGGGCACACCGCTCGAAAGCAACGTGGAGAGCGTGCGCGAAAAGCGTGAGACCGCGACTTTGAGGAAGAGGTCTCCGAAGAGCGGCATCTTCAGGACCATCAAGTCCCACTTCTTGCGACCTTCTTCAGTCGCCTTCCAACGACGGAACCCGTACACGCCGCCAGCGACCAGTGCGATCAATAACCACCACCAGTTGGTGACCAGGTCACTCGTCCAAATGAGGAGTTCGGTGTACCAGGGCAAGGCTTTGTCGAAGTCCTCGAAGATCGCCGTCACCTTCGGAACGACGACCGTCATCATGATCAAAATGATCACGGAGCTGGCGAGCGCCATGAACGCCGGATAGGCGAGGGCGCCGACAACCTTGCCCTTGAGCTTGGCCTGCGAGTCGAGGAACTCGGCGAGACGCTGCAGAACCACTTCGAGTGTGCCCGACGCTTCACCGGCGGCAACCATGTTGACGTAGAGGTTCGAGAAGTACTTGGGGTGCGCCTTGAGTGCGTCCGCAAACGCGGTTCCCTCGTTGACCTTGTCGCGTGCATCTGTGAACGCGGCGCGCAGGTCCTCGTTTTCCAGCTGGTCGATCATCGCGGTAAGCGCCTCGACCAAAGGAATTCCGCTGCGGAGTAGAACGGCCATCTGTTGCGTGGCGATGGCGATGTCCAACGAACTGACGCGACGGAACATCCGCTTGAAGTTGATCTCGCGCGCGGCTTTCTTTTGTGCAGCCGAGCGCTCGAGCACCTCGGTGACCATGACGCCGTCGCGCTTGAGCATGAGGCGCAGCGCCTTAGGGCTGTCCGCATCGCGCACGCCCTTGACGTTCTTGCCGGAGGCGTTGACGCCCCGCCAAGCAAACACCGCCACTACTCTGCCGCCTCCATCTCGTTGGCCTGCGTGGCAGCCAACACCTCTTCAACACTGGTCACACCGGCAATCACCTGGCGTGCACCGTCTTCGCGCAACACGCGCATACCCGACGCTTGTGCGGTCTTGCCGATGGTCTTGCTATCGGAGTTCCGCAGAATCGCGGCGCGAACCGGGGCATCGATCAACATCAGTTCGTAGATGCCGATTCGTCCGCGGTAGCCGGTGTGGCTGCACTCGTCGCACCCTTTGGCGCGATAGAAGGTCGGAATCTTGCGACCCGAGTCCGTGGTGGCGCGACCCATGGGCGCGTGATCCGGAATCGACGAAAGCGGGTCGCCAGAGAGTGTGCTGATGTCGCGCACCATCGTCGGTTCCGCCTCGAGTTCGTCGGTCAGGTCTTCGAGCTCTTCGTCGACCGAACGCTCGGCGGCTTCCGCTGCGGGCGGTTCGGAGTTGCGTCCCAGCACAGTCGTTGCGGCCACCGCTTCAAGTTGGGCGAGTGTCTCGTCCATCGTCTCTGCGTCGATTCCGAGCTCGAGCAGATTCTCCATGGTCGCGGGGTAGGGCTCTTTGCAGTTGTTGCACAAACGTCGAACCAAGCGCTGGGCCAACACACCCAGGACCGTCGACGAGATCTGGAAGCGCTGCACTTCCATGTCGACCAGACGAGTGATCGCGCCTGGCGCGTCGTTGGTGTGAAGCGTCGAGAGCACGAGGTGACCCGTCAGCGATGCCTGAATCGCCAGGTCGGCGGTTTCCTTATCGCGAATCTCACCGACCATGATGATGTCGGGGTCCTGACGAAGGAACGCGCGAAGCGCCTGCGCAAAGGTGAGCCCGATCTTCGAATGCACCTGCAGCTGGTTGATCCCGCGCAACTCGTACTCGACCGGATCCTCGGCGGTGAGGATCTTTTGGTCGGGGGTGTTGATGCGGTTGAGCGACGCGTAGAGCGTGGTCGTCTTTCCAGAACCCGTGGGTCCAGTGACGAGAAGGATTCCGTTCGGGCGTCGAATCAGATGGTTCCAAGCGTCGAGCTCGCGCCGCGCGAAACCGAGGTCGACCAAGTCGAGCTGGATGTTCTCTTTGTCGAGAAGACGCATGACCACGCTCTCGCCGCGCGCGGTTGGAATCGTCGAGACACGAACGTCGACAACCTTGCCTGCGATTCGCTTGGTAATGCGTCCGTCTTGAGGCAGGCGCTTTTCGGCGATGTTGAGACCGGCCTCGATCTTCACGCGCGACACAATGGATGCATGCGCACCGCGGGGTGCTTCCTTGCGCTGCACGAGACGACCGTCGATGCGGTACCGAACCACGACCTTGTCGTCGAGTGGTTCGATGTGAATGTCCGACGCGCGTTCGCGCACCGAGGTGTAGAAGAGGTTGTTGACGAACCGGATGACCGGCGCCTCATCGGTCGCGTCGAGAAGATCCTGGATCTCATCTTGCTCTTCTTCGTCGGCGTGTTCGCCCAGCTGCGCTTCGTCTTTGCGCTCGTACACGCGGTTGATCGCGTCGTCGATCGCTTCAAACGTCGCGGCGATTCCGTCGACCGGAACACCGAGCAGTGCGCGCAGATCGTCAAGCGCTTGGATATCGAGTGGGTTTCCAAGAGCGGCCGTAACGACACCCTCACTCTCGCTGATCGGCAAAACGTGCTGCTGACGCGCGAAGTTGATGGGCACCTTTTCGATCAGTTCTTCGGGAACTGCGTCGGTGTCGATCTTTTCGAGCACCGGAAGTCCGACTTCGTCGGCGAGTGCTTTGACCAGCTCGAGTTCTTCCACGACGCGCGTGGCTCGAACGGCGTCGAGCAATGCGACGCCACGCTCGTCCGCGGACGTCGCGAGTTCTTCCAACTTCTCGCGCGCGAGGAGCTCGCGTCGAAGCAGAATTTCACCGACGTACCCGAGTTCCATGCCTACTCCGTATCCGCGGACTCCTGGGCCGGTTCTTGTCCCGGGCTCAAGGTCACGTTGGGGGTTGGCGGCGCAGGTAGTTGTTCGTCACCCGCTCCTTCAGGGGAGATGACGATGTCGCCGTTTTGCTCGTTGGGTTCGAACGCGCCCACGGGCGGTCGAGGCACATGCTCGGGCGGAGGTTCTGCGGCAAGCGCAGCTTCACGCGCAGCATCCTCATCGAGCTCTTCGATCTCACCGATGATCTCGGCGACCAGCCCACGTGTTCGCGAGTAGTCGACCGGTGGCTCGTACTCGTGATCGCCAAACACGAAGTAGCGATCGAGGAACTCCTGACGCTCGCGCATCTTGCGCTCGTAGATGGCGCGCAAGTCTCGCATGTCGCGGATGATGTAGGGCGTCAGGAAGAGCAGCAGGTTGTTCTTCACCCGCTCGCGTCGCGTGCTTCGGAAGAGCGCACCGAGCAAGGGGATGTCGCCGAGAATGGGCACCTTGTCCTCGCTCGTGGTCACGCTCTCGCGCGTCAGACCACCGATCACGACGGTCTGCTGGTCGCGAACCATGACCTCGGTCTTGGCCTGACGTCGGTTGATCGGCACGACACCGAGGTCACCGAGCGGTGCCCCGACGTCGCTGATCTCCTCTTCGAGCTCGAGTCGAATCTCGTCGTGCTCGTTAATGTGTGGCGTGATGCGAATGATGATGCCGACGTCCTGACGGGGAACACCGCCGAAGCCGCCACCGAGTCCACCCGCAAGACCGCCCAGCGCGCCGAGTCCGCCCTGGGCACCCTGCGCACCAGCAAGTGCACCGAGTGCACCCAGACCACCGCCGAGTCCGCCCAGCGCGCCAGGTGCGATACCCGACGTCTGCAGGGGAACGTTCTGACCGATGTTGATCTCGGCCTGCACGTTGTTCATCGCGATGATGTGCGGGGTGGAGAGAACGTTGGCGTCGCCGCTCTGCGCAAGCGCGTTGAGCACCACACCAAATCCCGGAATCGACAGACCGGTGGTCTGACCCGGTAGTGAAATCGGAACCTCAACCTCCGGTCCTCGGATTCCGACTGCCATACCCGTTAGCGCGTTTTGGTCTGCAGGGAAGAACAGTGAACTCGCGGCATCGAAACCAAAGATCGAGAGTGAACCGTCTCCGGCAGCATCGGGAACGCCGCCGTGGAAACTGAAGCCGAGGTTGCTCGAGCGGTTGACGGAGAGCTCCATCACCACCGCTTCGATGAACACCTGACGTCTGGGTCGATCGAGTCGTTCGATCACGCCTGTGAGCGCTGCGTAGTCACGGAGGGAAGACGTGATCACCAACGCGTTGGTGGGTTCGTGTGTGGTGACGGCGATCTCGCCTTCGAAGAGTCCGGAGATTCCGCCGCCTCCCGCGGCTGCTGCAGGTGTGGCGCGTGCAGCCTGTTTGGTTGCGCGTGCAGGTGACGCCGCTCGACGTGGTGTTCCTCCGCCGCCTCCGATCAGACTCTGCAACGTGCCGGCGATTTCGGCTGCGTCGCCGTTCTGCACGTAGTGGACGTGAATGCGTCCGTCTCCATCGACGGGCACGTCCAACGCACGGATCAGTTCCATGATGCGCAGGTAGGCGCGCTCTGTGGCGAGGATGATCAGCGAGTTGGTGCGCTCATCGGCGATGATGTTGGTGATGCGCGACTCGCCGGTTCGTGACCCGACGGTTGTGGGGCCGGCTGCGGCGGCAGCTTGTTTCGTCCCTGCTTTGGCGGGACGTCTGGCGGCTCTTCGTTTGGTTCGTGCCGCGGCTGCGGGGCTTGCTGCCGCACCTCCTCCACCACCTGCCGTGGGAAAGATCTCGGTCAGTCTGGCCGCGATCTCAGCCGCGTCTGCGTAGTGGATCTTCTCGATCCATATCTGCTCGCCGGTGCGCGGTACATCGATCGCTTCGATCAGCCGCAGCATGCGCCGTATCTGGGTTCCTGTGTCGGTCAGGATGAGCGTGTTCGTTGGCGCGTATGCGGTGACGGATCCCGCCTGGGATTTGAATTGCGCAAGTAAGGTGGCGACGTCTTCGGCCGACACGTTGGTGAGCCGATGCAAACGCGTCAGGAAACGATCCTGTCCCGGCGTGGGCGACCCACCGGTGTAGAGCGGGATCGGGTTGGTTTGGACGTTCGCGGTCTCCGCAATCTTGAGATAGCGACCGGCCGGCACGACCGTCAGTCCGTTGACCTCGAGAATGGAGAGGAACGCGTTGTAGGCCTCTTGCACACTGACCTTGGTCGGCGCGAATACGGTGGCCTTGATGCTGCGCACCTTGCCCGGAAGGATGAAGCGCTTGCCCGTCAGGTTGCTGATGAGACGAACCAGGTCCGGCAGGTCCGCGTCTTCCAAGTTGAACGTGACGCGCGTGCGCGGCGACACCGGCTGAAACTCGATGCCCGTTTCGAACTGGGGCAGGTTGCCGCTGCCTTCGCCACCGGCTTGCTTCGCGGGCGTCTGCTGTTGCGCGCCCTGCTGAGCGCCCTGTTGGGCGTTCTTGGTCGCGCGGTCGATTTGCCGCTTCAGACCCGGTTGGATGTTGGGCGTACGAACCTTGGTGGTCGGCCGAACACGAACCTGTGGGGTCATGTTCGGCTGATCGGGTTCCTGCGCATCCGCGCCGAGCGCCAGGCCGAGCACCATGAACGATGCCGACGCCGAAAGCAGGGGAAGTGCGTGTTGGAGCTTCATTGGATGTTGTAGTCCACAGTGATGGGTTGTCCGCGTCGCACGACCGAGAGCGTGAGGTGGTCGGCGCTACGGAGGCGCGCATAGGCTTCGAGCGCGCTGTCCGGACTGCTCATGTCGTAACCGTTGATGGTGCGCAGCATGTCGCCGTTCTGAACGCCGAGACGTCCGAGCAAGCTGTTGCGGCGAATGCCGTACATCTTGACTCCGACAACGCGACCGTTTTCCTCGTGCGGAATGATCCGCGCCGTGCGCATGAGCTCGGCTTGGTTTTCGAGGATGCGGTCCACCAGGCTGCGCTGGATGGTGAAGTTGGTATCGCTGTTGCGCGAGATGCCCGCGTCGAGATCCGAAGCGGGGATGGCGCCTTCACGCGACGGGCGCTCGGGACGTTCGGGTCGCTCGCGCTGGGTTGTCGCTGCTTGTGCGACGCGGGGTGCCGGCGCGGTTCCTTCTTCGTGGAACATCGCGATTTGGCAGGGCTGGTTGCCCGAGGGACGAAGGATCACGTTGTGCGGTTGGATCGCGACGACCTCTTTGCCGTCCACCGCTTGTCCAACGCGGTAGAGCATCGCGCTGCCGGCAGCGCCGATGATGGCGGCGAACGACCACTCCGCACGACGTGGGTTCACGACGCTGGCAACAAGACGAATGCTGCCTTCGCAAATCGGAGGCGGTCGGTTGGGATCAAGTTCGACCGGCTCGTCGCCCGGCTCTTCGACCACGTCTGAAACGGGCACGCCATCCAACGGTCCGGTTTCCGAGTCGAAGATGTTGCGACGAAGGATCGCTGTATCGTCGCGTTGCCGGCGACTGGGCGCCGAAGCCCGTCGACCAGGGTTGGCGGCCTCGATGCTGGGGTCGATTTCCAGGAACGCAGCAGCCACGAGTCCAGTCGTCCCCTGAGCGAGGAAAAACGCGACGCTGAGCAACGTGCCCAGCACCAGAGCGATCACGACCTTTTTGTTGCGCGGACTACCCACTTCTTAGCCTCGAGGAACCGGCCCCCAACCATGTGGAGCAACGCCCGTGCCTAGCCCGAAACCCCATGTATCGCTAGGGGATTTCCCGATCTGCGCGGTCCAAATCGACAACCTGACAAGCCAAGTGCTCTGGGGCTGGATCGGCTGACATTTTGTCATCGCGACGAGTGCGGTTTTGGGCGTTTTCACGGGTTCGACGGTGGCGTTCATCAGTGTCGTTCAGGCGTCCGTTTGAGTGCGATCGGGTTCCTTTTCCGCGCCGAGTTTGCGGTAGATCGTGCGCGCGCTGATCCCGAGCAGCTGAGCCGCGAGCTGCTTATCGCCCGACGTGTGGGCCAGGGTTTGGTGGATGACCCGACGTTCGATCTCCGACAGCGGGGTTCCGAGTGCGAAGGTCATCGAATCGCCTCGACGTTCCGACGCAGCGATCGTCGGCGGCAGATCCTCGAGGGTGAGGGTATCACCCTTGGCCAAGACGACAGCGCGCTCGACCACGTTCTGGAGTTCGCGCACGTTGCCCGGCCAGTCGTAGTCCATGAGCTTGTCGAGTGCGCCTCGGCCGACGCTCATCGCGCTGCGCTTGTTCTTGCGGCAGTAGAGGTCGAGGAAGTGGTCGACGAGTAAGGGCACGTCGTCGCGTCGATCGCGAAGCGGCGGACTGGTCACCGCGATCACGTTGAGACGGTAGAACAAGTCTTCGCGAAACTCGCCCGAGTCCACAGCGGCTCGAAGGTCGCGGTTGGTGGCTGCGACGAGTCGGAAGTCCGCTTTGCGCGTCTTGCCACCCACGGGTTCGAACTCGCCTTCTTGCAACACGCGCAGGAGCTTGACTTGGACCGTCGGACTCAGTTCGCCGATCTCGTCGAGGAAAAGTGTGCCGCCTGCGGCTTGGGTGATGCGACCGTCGCGCTGACTCACCGCACCGGTAAACGCGCCCTTTTCGTGGCCGAAGAGTTCGCTCTCCACGATGGTCTCGGGCAGCGCGGCGAGGTTCACTCCTACAAAAGGACCGCCGCGGCCACTCATCGAGTGGATGTGACGCGCGAGCAGTTCCTTGCCTGTGCCGCTCTCGCCGAGAACGAGAACCGTGGCCGTCGACGGGGCAGCCTGACTGGCGATCTCCATCGCGCTTCGCAGCGCCGGCGCCGATCCGACGATGGTGCGATTGGGCTGGCTCCCCTCACGCAGTGCGCTGATTTCCTCGCGCAGCGTTTGGTTCTCTTGAACGAGCGCGTGACGCTCGGCCGCCTTTCGAACCGTCTTGACGATCTGCATTCGCTTGAGTGGCTTCTCAACGAAGTCGTAAGCGCCCTCGCGCATGGCCTCGACCGCAGTCTCGATGGTGCCGTAGGCGGTCATCACGACGACTTCGGCGTTGGGAGCCACCGTCCGGAGCGCCTTGACCAGGTCGATCCCCGACATCTGGGGCATCATCAAATCGGTGAGAACCACGTGGACCCGATGCTGGCGACACAGCTCCAGAGCCTCCCGACCGCTGGCCGCGGTCAGCGTTCTCAAGCCTTCCTTCTGGAAGATCTTGCGGAGGGAAACGAGGTTGGACTCTTCGTCATCAACGACAACAACGGTGGTATCGGTAAGCGTCACAGTGACTCCTTGTCACTCGGTTTTGACATCTTGTCAGGATAAGACATTCTGGCGCGAGGTGGTTATCAGTGATTTCAAAGGTTTAGCGGCCTGTCGAAATCACGTCAGCCTTAGTGCTTGCAACCGCCGGACCAACCGAGCAGAAGTTTGCGATGACGCTCGACTCGCTCTTTCGACCGCTTCGAGGTCGCTATGCGTGGTGGGTTCGCGTGGGTGAAGGTGCGCTGCTCACCTTTGAGCTGGGGTCGCCGCGTCTGGAAGTGGACGAGGTTCGACACGATGGCATCCCACATCGCTCCGTCCGACCGCGAGGTCAGTGGCAACTCAGTTTGGGGGAGTGCCGCTTCGAACTTCGCGCCGGCGATGAGCTCGCGACGGAGGCATCGGAGGTGGCTGAGCTCGAGGCCGCCGTCGAACTACTCGACGGCCAAGCGCTGCTGAGTGCCCACGAGAACGAGGGGGTGCTGACCTTGGAGTTCGACCTCGGCGCCGTGTTGGAGGTGCGTCCACTCGACGATGCGAGCGTTGCGTGGGTGTTGGCGTCTGACGTGTTGTGGGGTTGGCGAGGCGAACTCGTGCGGCTTTAGACCAGCTGAAAAGCTGTCGGCTCTAGCGTCGGTCGAAGCTGTCGGTTCCCACGAGCCTCGCAGGTTGCAGCAAGAGACGCGTTGTTCCTCCAGATCGGATCCGCACTGGCCGCGCCAACGTTTCGCCGTCCTCAAACGTCACGTGAAGTCGATGACTTCCCTCAGGAAGCGTCATGGTGCATGGCAGTGAACAGGTCTCTCCGTCCACATCGAAGTTGCGAACGTGGCGACCGGAGAGCATCAGCTGTCCACGTTGTTCGACCGCATCGACGATGTCTGCGGTTCCGCTTTCGCCAAGCGCATCGAGGAGCATGTCCTCGATCGTGTCGCCCACCGGTACATGCGTCGTCTCGCCTGCGCGCACGGTAAAGCTTCGTGTGCTGCGACGCCCATTCCGAAATACCGCTTCTGCCTGATGCCGTCCGGCGGGCAGCGTGAAGATGCACGGGGTCGTGCACTCGTCTTCTCCCATGCGGATGGACACCGGGTTGCCGCGTAGTGAGAAGTGCACGTGTCCGGTGTCGACGGGGTCGTCGAGCGATGGATCGTCAGGAAGCATCAACAATACGCTGGTGATCTCTCCTGCGCGCACGACGAAACCTGTGTTCGCCGCTGCACTGCCACGGATGGCGCTGGCAGCGTGGCGTCCGACCGGAAGTGGAACGGTGCAGGGCTCGGTACACAAATGCGGACCGATCTCGACCGATGCTCCTCGCACGGACACGCGGGCCGCGCCAAGCGCCAGTTCCGCGTCCGCGTCGACGGGGTGTTCAAGCCAGTGTCCTTCGTACCCGATGTGGACTGACTCTGCGGCGGCTGCGAGATTGAGCGTGCACGGTGTCGTGCAGAACGTGTCCTGAGACTGGACCCGTGCCCCCGACAAACCAGTCACGCGAAGCGAGCGGGGCAACCACGCGTCCGCTTGCGCGACGCCGGCATCCGACTCCTCGGTGGCTTGATGTTCGCGCCATGCTTGCATTCCGAAGACGCCGGCGGCCACCAACCCACCGACAACAGCGAGTACGAAGACGGTGCGAACAACTTTGGAAAAGAACGTGGTCGGTAGGCGCGTGTCAGTTTGAATCGTCGTACCGCGTGCGCGTACGGAGAGACCTTCGTCGAGCAGCGTTGCGTGTGTCTGTTGTTGTGCCGGGCGTTGTGGCGCGATTGCGGGTGGGGTCGGCTGAGGAGCCTTGGGTTTGGGCGCCGTGGCAGGTGCGGGAACGTGGGATTGATGCGCCGTTGCAGCGAGCGCAGCTGCGTTGTCTGGCGAGGCTTCCAGCGTTCGAAGCGCGGACGCAAACGCGCCTGGGGTTCGAAAACGATGGGCGGGATCGTGTGCCATCGCCGTCGCGACCAAATCGTATGCGGGCTGAGGAAGATTCTGCACCCGTCGCTGCAGCTCAACGCCCTGACCCGACGTGATGTGCGCGATCAGCAAAGGGAGCGTTTCGGCGTCGTAGGGAACATCGCTGCTGAGCGCCCAATAGAGACACACCCCAAGTCCGTAGATGTCGCAGCGTGCATCGACGTGTCCTGCACCTCGAAGTTGTTCCGGTGCCATCGCGTAGGGCGTGCCCAGCAACTCGTGGCTGCCGGTCAGCGATGAGTCGCGCAGCTTGGAGATTCCGAAGTCCACCACCTTCACGAAGTTCGCGTCGTTTCGTCGACGCGTGATCATGATGTTCTCCGGCTTCATGTCGCGATGGATGATCCCGACTTCATGCGCAGCTTCGAGCGCATCGCACGCTTGCCGAATGATATGCGCCGCCGTGGTTGTCGCGAGTCGACCGTGGCGCTCGACCATGGTTCGAAGGTCCGTCCCTTCGATCAACTCCATCACCATGAAGGGAGCGCCGTTGGACATCACGCCGAGGTCGTACACGTCAACGATGTGCTGACTGCCTGCGCTTGCTGCGGCCATGGCCTCGCGTCGAAAGCGTTCGACCACGACAGCCTTCGTCGCAAGATGCGCGTGGATGGTCTTGATCGCGACCTTGCGATTAAGCCGCTGCTGGTGTGCTTCGTACACCGCGCCCATCCCGCCCGTGCCGATGGCACGAGTGATTTGATAGCGCCCGTCGAGCACTTGCCCGATCAAGGGGTCTCGGGAATCGCGACTCACCCACCCGCACCGTACAACGCGCCGCGTTTTCTGTGTTTTCTGACGTGAACTGGGTGGAGAGGAGCATTGCGGTCACCCCTGTCGTACAAGGGGAGCGTGGGACTCCTATCCGCTGGGCTCAGCAAGGCTTTCGAACGACAACGCAACGCGATCTACGAGGAGGCGGCCGCACTCGGATCGCAAGTGATCGGGTTCGAGGAGTACTCGGAAGGCGTGACTGCAGGGGGTCTCTTGGGCGACGCGCTCAAGGCGAAGCTGAATCCCTTCGGGGGCAAGTCGCGAGTCGACGGTGTGCAGATCTTCGGCTTTCAGACAGCGGGCGTTCAACACCTCTACGTTCAGCCCTGGTCTCAGATGCTGCCTTTGCCGGGCGAGCATCACGCGTGGTTGCCGGGCGCATACCGTTCTCCTGTGGTGCACCAACGCGGCACGATCATGGGCATGAACTGGAACGCAGGTGGGGATGCCGAACTCGCGCAATGGCTTGGCGGTCAGGGTGCGCTCATGCAGGTCGTCAAAGGTTGCAAGAAGGATTGGAAAGCCGGAACCAAGAGTTTTGAACTCGAGTGGACCGTTCAACTCCTCAGCTTGGGAGACGGTCGTTCGCACTTGTGCATGCAAGCCGGTCGGTACGGCGGGATCACGTCGTATCGCGTTGGGCTCAGCCACTTCCTAAGCGTCGGACACGCGTGGGCACCGTTGATCGCGCAGGGGCAGTACCCCGCGCACGCACCACTCAAACCGATCGCGTATTCGGACCTCTTCTATCGCTACATCCTTCAACGAGGGGGATCGGTCGCACCCTCAGCACCACCGCCCGCATCGCCGGTCGAATCGAACTACGCAGCGGCTCCCACACCTGCGGCTCGACCCAGTGGTCCTGCCGGCCGCGACTTCACTCCGTTGATCACGCGTGTCGCCGCGGAGTTTCAAAGCGAAACCTTGTTCGTGGGTCACTACCCCTCCGACGTCGAAGCGAACGTGCGCGCGCTGATTCTTCCGCCCCACGAGAAATCGAGCCCCATCGCGTTGATCCACGACCTGACCGTGATGGGTTCAGGCAAAGACGCCGTCGTGATGACCCCCTCGTATCTCTACATTCGCGAGGTCGGCGATCAGAAAGGCTTCTCCCTCGAAGAGGTCCAATCGGTCGATCCGCCCAAGGGAATGCTCATCAAAAGCGTGAAAGTGCACCTTCCTCACGGGCGCTCGGTGAAAGTGACCTGTGCGAACGGACCCGATGCCCAGGGAATGGCGGCGGTTCTCGACGCTGTGGCTCGTGCGTGAGGGCGAAAATCGCCGCGCATTTTTCAGCGTTCAGCGAGTCAGATGCTTGAAATCACTGCGGAAATCGACGGCCTAAGAGGCACGAGGCTTGCTCTAATTCCGAGTGAAATGGGGCTTTGGACACAGATCTACACGTCATCGCAGCGATTTAACCGGCAATTACGGGGTGGTGCAGTTCGCCCCGGGGCTCGTCGGGCCTCCCAGCTTGCGGCCGGAGAGCGAATCGAAGCGCCGCCTCGCTACGTTTGTCCGAAGTGCACGGACCCGGTTCCGCCCAACGTCGAGTGCGATCGATGTGGGGTCGAGTCGATCGATCGCGAGACCAAGCGTCGCGCACATCGGCTCGGTGCGTTTCCGCGACGCACGCTTCGCGAGTTGGCCCGCAAGGTTACTCGTGCGTTCGACGCGATGCCGGTCGTTCCGATCGCCAGCGCCGAAGGACGCGTTCGCGTTCGAGGCACGATTGTGTCTGTTGCACAATCTGTCGACGGTCGTGTTGCGTGGATGCGCAAGCTTCGTCGCGAGTTGATCAGTGACGTCGGAATGTTCGTGATTCGGGATGAGTCGGGAACGCTTTCGGTCGGCACGCATGTTCAAGACATTCGAGTTCTCCCCACCAAGGAGGGCTGGGATCTGGAAGTCGGTGACGAGGTCGAGTTGATCGGCACCGTGACGCCGGCCGGCGAGGGCGCGTACCGTACGGGACACGCCACCTTGAGTGCCGAACTGTGGGAGCCCGCGCTCCTGCGACCTACGAAAGCATGAACGCATGAGTAAAGCGAAGCTCGGTTGGGCCAGTCTTGGTTTCGTGGTGAAGCTTGCCCTCACCGCGCTCGCGATCGCGATTCCTCTCTTGGGAATTTGGGCAGGCTCGTCACTCGCTGCATTTGCTGGCGGGTCGACGGGCCTTGCCATTGGGATGGGGCTCCTCGCGTTCCCCGTGCTGCCTTTGGCGTGGGACGGCATCGCGCAGCTGCGTCGGAACAAGGAGAAAGAGCGAATCCTGAAAGCGTGGGATCGCTTGGTCGTTCGGACGTTTATCGTCAACGTCGTCTTTCTCGGCGCGCTGCTTTCGTTCGGTCCACAAACGCTTTTCACCGCGCTCAGTACGCGTGGAGACTGGATGCTCGACGGTAGTGAAAGCGCGCGTGCGGAGTCGATGCGCTCAACGCTCTTGGAAACCGCGGACGGGTTGGAGTGGCTCTACGATTCGTTCGACGACGGCAACGAGTTTGAGGAGTTGATCGACGACGACGCCTCGGCGGTTCCGGAGGACGTTGCACCGACGGATGACAACTCGGGCGGGACCCTCCCTGACAACACGAGCGACAACGATACGAACGAGCCCAATCCGCACGTGCCCGACAACCCCCGTGCGTGGCCCTTTGGTGATGAACCGCATGCTGCTCTGTCGACCATGCCGGAGTCTGCCAAAACGGATTTGGCGAGGGCTGCACAATGGCTGGTCACGCAAGACTCTGACCCGATTCAACGCGTCAAACTTATCCACGACTTCATCGCGATGCGCGTGGCGTACGACGCGCCTTCGTACGTAGCGGGTGAGTACCCTCCGCAAGACGCCGAGACCGTCTTTCGAACCAGCCTTTCGGTGTGTGCTGGGTACGCCAACCTTTTCCACGCGATGGCGCAAGAAGTCGGCATCGAGTCCCGCGTGGTGGTCGGTGATACGCGCAAACCTGACGGCAACATCTCGGGCGAAGGCCATGCGTGGAACGCAGTTCGAATCGAGTCCAAGTGGTACCTCGTTGACGTGACGTGGGACGCAGGCACCGTCAGCGGCACCGAGTTCACGCGCCGCTATCGAACCGCGTATTTCCTGACGCCGATCGACATCTTTGGACTGCGTCATCTCCCCGACGAACCGCAGTGGCAGTTGCGCCAGACCCCTATTGGTCGCGGCGAATTTGCGCGACAGCCCATGCTCAGCCCCGAGTTCTTTCTGCATGGCTTCGAACTGATCTCGCCACGTCGCTCCCAGGTCACCGTCGACGATGGTGTGGTTCACATGCAGATTCGAAATCCCCGCGGCCATTTCATGCTCGCGAACGTTGAACCCAAAGACGGGGGAGAGGAGCAGCGTTGTTCGGTGACGAACGGCGCAACGATTGCGATCCGATGTCCGGTATCGCCGGGTGTTCACAAAGTGACCATCTTCGGTAGTGCACAGCAGTACGGGCAGAGCTACTGGAGCATCGGTGGGCTTGAAGCGGTGGCGCGCTAACGACACGAGGCGTATCGTCGCGTTGTGACTGAGGGCGAGGTCGTGCTCGAGGCGGTAGACGTCACCAAGGTCTACCGAATGGGCGAAGTCGACGTTCACGCGTTGCGTGGTGTTTCGCTTCAGCTCATCGCGGGCGAGTTGCTGGTTCTGCTCGGAGCGTCGGGGAGTGGAAAGAGCACGCTGCTCAACATCATGGGTGGGCTAGACACGCCCACCGCAGGCACCGTCCACTACCGCGGACAGGAACTGACGTCGGCGCAGGACGCTCAACTCACGCAGTACCGACGCGAGAACGTTGGCTTCGTATTTCAGTTCTACAACTTGATTCCCAGTCTCACGGCCGAGGAGAACATCGCGCTCGTCACCGAGCTCGTCGATGATCCGATGAAGCCTTCCGAAGCGCTGGAACTTGTGGGACTCGGCGAACGCATGGGTCATTTTCCCTCGCAGCTATCGGGTGGTGAGCAGCAGCGTGTCGCGATCGCGCGTGCCGTGGCCAAGAAGCCCGACGTGCTGCTTTGCGACGAACCGACGGGAGCGCTCGATTTTCGAACGGGGCGCAAGGTCCTTGAGGTGATCGCGCGCGTCAACGCCGAGCTCGGCACGACCACGGCGATCATCACGCACAACGTGCCCGTCGGAAAGATGGCGCAGCGAATCGTGACGCTCGGTGACGGGAAGGTGGTGCGCGAAGAGGTGAACGACTCGCCCATCTCTGCGAACGAGTTGGAGTGGTGACGTGTTCATCAGCGCACTGAATCGCAAGCTGCTTCGCGATCTATCGAGCCTGAAGGGCCAGCTCATTACGATCTCGCTGGTGGTCGCTAGTGGTGTGGCCGCGTTCACCACCACACGCAGCACTCTGGCTTCGCTGCGCGACGCGCAAGCGCGGTTCTACACCGAGAGTCGATTTGCGGATCTCTTCGTGACGGTTCGACGCGCGCCGCAATCCATCGCCGGTCGCTTGGAAGCCATCGACGGAGTGTCGGTGGTCGATACGGGCATCGTGGACGTTGGCTCGATGCCCCTCGAAGGGATGACGGAGCCGGCACGGGCAACCGTGGTGTCGCTCCCCGATCGACTCAACACGCTTTATCTCCGCGCTGGGCGGCTCCCGGAAGCCAACCACGACCAAGAGATCGTAGTGAGCGACGCGTTTGCTGAAGCGCATGATTTCGAGCCCGGCGATCGCGTCCCACTCGTACTTGGCGGTGTGCGTCGCGAGATGACCATCGTCGGTGTGGGTCTTTCTCCGCAGTACGTGATGGTGCTCAACCCCGCGGACATGGCGATGGACGCGTCCAAAGCCGGAGTTGTCTACGTCAACCGAGATGCGTTGGCAGCGGCGCTTGATCTCGAAGGCTCGTTCAACGAGGCCGTGTTTCGGATCGCCCCGCGCGAAAATCCCGAACCGATCCTCGATGCGATCGACGACATCCTCGAACCCTACGGATCGGTCGGCGCCATAACGCGCGAGCGCCAACTCTCCCACTACTTCCTCAGCCAAGAGCTCAACCAGCTCGGCAACATGTCCTCGCAGGTCCCGCCGCTCTTCCTGCTCGTCGCTGCGTTCCTTTTGCACATGGTGTTGTCCCGCTTGGTTCAATTGCAGCGTTCCCAGATCGCCGCACTCAAAGCGTTGGGCTACTCCAACCGCGAGATCGGAACCCACTACTTGGGCATGGCGACGATCATCGTCGTGATGGGTGCGGGTGCTGGAGTGGCACTGGGCGCCTGGCTCTCCAACGGGTTGCTGGGGCTTTACGAAGACTTCTTTCGCTTCCCCTCGCTGCAGTCGCGTGTCGATCCTCAGACCGCGCTCATCGCCGTGTTGGTGAGCACGTTGGCTGCCGTCGTCGGCACCCTAACCAGCGTTCGTGCGGTGCTTCAGCTTGCGCCGGCCGAAGCGATGCGACCGGCGGCCCCGGCGACCTACCGTCGTGGGCTGCTTGATATCGGTTGGATCCGCGCGTTGCTGGGTCCTTCTGCGCGCATGGTGTTGCGTGAGGTTCAGCGCAAGCCAGTACGCACGACGCTGAGTGCGCTCGGCATTGCGATCGCGATCGGGATCATCGTCGTCGCACGGTTTTGGGGCGACGCGATGGACTACCTCGTCAACGTCCAGATGCACGAAACGCAGCGTTGGGATGTGCAGGTGATGTTTGCCGACCCCCGCCCCGAAACGAGCTTGCGTTCAATGTCGCACTTGCCGGGTGTATTCAAAGTGGAAGGGCTGCGCATGGTGCCCGTGCGGTTTCGGCACCACCAGTTTGAACGAACAGCGTCGGTGATCGGTTATCCCGACGAGAGTTCGCTCCAGCGCGTGCTTTCCGACGACCGGCCCATCGACATCCCTTCCGATGGAATTGTGCTGACGCGATATCTCGGCGAAGTGCTGGATGTCAGCGTGGGCGATTGGGTGGAGCTGGATGTCCAAGAGGGCGATCACCAAACGATTCGTGTTCAGGTTCAGGGACTCGCAGCCGAGCCATTCGGCATGCAGGGCCACATGAGTTTGGAAGCGTTGCATCGTGCACTGGGACAAGAACCGGTCGTGAGCGCGGCGCTGATGCGCGTGGATCCGGCGCACGCGGACGAACTGGACCGTCGTCTCACGCAGCTGCCCGATGTGGTGGGAATCGCGCACCACGACCGCATCATGCAGAACTTCAACGAGCAGAGTGGGAACAACATCTTCGTGTTCTCCCTTGTGCTGACGATCTTTGGCGCCACGATCGTGATCGGCGTTGTGTACAACAACGCGCGTGTGTCGCTCAGTATGCGCAGCCGCGATTTGGCCAGTTTGCGCGTGCTCGGGTTCACGCGAAGAGAGATCGCAGGCCTACTGATCGGCGAACTCTCGCTCTCGGTCTTTGTCGCGATACCGATCGGTTTGCTCTTTGGTCAGATGTTGGCCGAAAGCATGGCCACCGGTGCCGCGGACCCGGAGCAGTTTCGGTTTCCCCTTATCATCTCGAGCCGGACGTACGCGTTCGCCACCATCGTCACGATTGGCGCGGCGTTGGTGAGTGCGTGGCTGGTTCGACGTCGAATCCATGCGCTCGATCTCATCGGCGTGTTGAAGACAAGAGAGTAAGAAATGGCAGGCAAAGGCAACAGTCGTCGCATCGTCCGCCGTGTGATTACCGGCGTGTTTCTGGCTGGGGTGGTCGGGCTGATCGTGCTCGCGTCCCTTCCCAAACCGGTGCCGGTGGACGTCGCTGAAGTTGCGCGCGGTCCGTTGGAAGTCACCGTAGACCAAGACGGGCAAACGCGCGTCAAAGATCGCTACGTGGTCTCTGCGCCGTTGACTGGCACGTTGGGACGCTTGGAGCTTCGTGCCGGAGATGTGATCGATGAGGGCAGCATCGTCGCTCGCATTGCACCCTTGGCGCCTCAGCTGATGGATGCTCGTTCGCGAGCACAGTCCGAAGCACGGGTTCAAGCCTCGTTGGCGTCGCAACGGCAGGCGCGTGCTGCCGTGTCCCGTGCGGAGGCGGCAACGCAGCTGGCCAACCAGATGTACGAGCGACAGCAAGCGTTGGCCGAGCGCGGTGGCGTTTCGCAACAAGCGCTCGACCAGTCGCGCTTTGAAGCGCGTGCACGTCGTGAGGAGCTGACCAGTGCGCGATTTGGTGTTCGCGTTGCCGACTACGAAGTGCGCATGGCGCGCGCAGCGTTGGGTGGCGTGGACAGCGAAGCGGAGGAAGGCATGGAAGTGCCCTCGCCGGTGGGGGGGCGCGTGTTGCGTGTGGTGCAGCAGAGTGAGGGCGTGATCCAAGCGGGTACCCGGCTGGTGGAGATTGGCGACCCCTCCGGTCTGGAGATTGCCGTCGATGTGCTCACCGCGGACGCCGTGCACATCCAACCGGGTGCGTTCGTGACCTTGGAGCGCTGGGGTGGCGACAAAGCCCTCGAAGGACACGTGCAGCGTGTCGAGCCGAGCGCGTTTACGAAAGTCTCTGCGTTGGGTGTCGAGGAGCAGCGCGTGAACGTGGTGATCGACATCGACAGTGAGCGCGATCAGTGGGAAGCATTGGGTGACGGATATCGGATCGAGGCGCGGATTCGGATCTGGCGCGAGGACGATGCGTTGTCGATTCCGTCGAGCGCGTTGTTTCGCCACGAAGACGGCTGGGCCGTGTACCGCGTCCGTGGCGAGTCGGTCGCGCTAACCGAAGTCGATGTGGGGCGGCGGAATGGTTTGCGTGCGCAGATTCTCGAAGGCGTGAGCGAGGGTGATCAGGTCGTGGTGCATCCAAGTGATCAGGTCGTGGATGGAGTGTCCGTACGCGTGCGCTGAACTTATCGGTCGTCGCGCGGCCTACGTCTTCGGCCTTCGGCCTCCGACTTATCGCCTTCGGCTTACGGCCACGCTCCTCCCTTGGGGAGGGATTCGCAATCCCTCCCCCCAAACTACGTTTGGGACCCCCCTCCAAGCCCGCGCTTCGCGCGCGTTCCGGCTCGGGGAGCCTTCACGTTGTCCGACGGCCGATGTCGCTCCAACGAACGCTTCGCGTTCTGGCATGACGTTTGTTGTTTGCTGCGAGAGCTTTCCGGCGCTCGCAATCCGGTTCTTCGATTGCGGTTCTCGTGCCGAGCGAAGCGATCCAAATCTTCAATCAAGTTCGCGTTAATCAATACGCATTCCTAGTTCGCTCGCTGTTGCGGCGTTAGAGAGGCGGGTGCCCTTCGGGCTGCGTTGTCTCGACAACGCAATGCACGCAACACCGCCGTGCCTTGGTAGTTCGTCGTAAACGAGGCCAGAAACCCACTACGCGTTCGCGTCAGCCCGACCGAGCCCGCATGCGGCTCTCCCTGATCCAGTCGAAGGACGGGCGACACGTGTCCCTCCGCATCGACTGCCACAACGTACACCCCACCGGTCGGATGCGTTTCCCAGCCAACCGCAAAGAACTCACCGTTGTACGCGATGCGCGGAATGCGGTTGTCGCGTCCCGTGCTCACCACAATCGGCTGTCCGCTCAGTCGACCGTCCGAATCCAACATGGCCCACTGAATCTGCCCACGGTTTGAGTTCACGAGTGCGGCGCGGTTTGCGGCGCCCACCATGTCGGGAATCCCAGCTCCTCGCATGTCGATGGCGTGTGCGTCGCGCGCTTGCCCGCTCGTGTTGACCACCATGGTTTTCATCGGGTCGTCGCGGCCTTCGGGGGTCCACGCGAAGATAAAGCGGTCACCCACGTGCGCCAACGCTGCACCCTCCGAACTTCCGCGGTGAATTGTATGGCTTGTACGAACCGGTGCAGCGCTTGGTGCACCCGTCCGAGCGTTGAACATCGCGTAGTTCAACGTGCCGTTGTGTCGCCACCCGGCGATCACGCGTTCGCTCCCCAGCGCGATGCGCCACGCGTCGCCGTCGCCAAGTTCTCGCGACCACGCGATTCGACGTCCTCGTACAGCGTACAGCGACGTGTTCGTGTCGCCTCCTCCGCGCGTGTAGGTCTGCGCGAGAACAAAAGGACCTCTCCGCCCTGCCGCAAGTGCGCGAGGAATCCCCGAGATCGGAACGCTGTACGGGCGCAGCGCGTGGGTTCGTCGTCCAGCGCTGAGTTCCACGATGCGTGCGGGCGGCCCCGTTTCGTTCTCTTGAAACGCCACCCACGCACGACGTCCGCCGCCATCGAGGCTCGACCGCGCGCCGTACATCCAGGGACCACCGCGCTCGACCAAAGGATGTGATTCGGTAACTTCAAACCCGTGGGGGCACGCTGCGGGTCCAGAGGTTTGAACGGCGGGCGTGACCATGCGGATCTGATTCCACGCGGGAAGATCACCCATCCGCGACGATCGCTGACGGTCCCAGCCGGGACGCGCCGGAGTTCCCGCCGGGACTTGGCGACCGGTGGAACCCAATTCGTGACCTGCGGCATCAACCAGAACGACTTCGATTTGCAGGCCGCGCGACCAACCGATGTTGACCGGGTCTGGGTTGCACATCGTGTTGCTGGCGTAGATGCGCGTGGTGGGGTCGTGCGTAATGAGCGGAGCGCTGCGCACGACACCCAATCCAAACACGCGTAGCTCGATCAAATCGGTATCGCGCAGGGGTTGGGGCAACTGGACTTCGGCGTTGAGCGAGACCCCCGGTCCACAATCGCCACCACCAAACCGAAAGTCGAAACCGGCAGACGCCATCGTGAGCGGACGTGTGCGCGAAGGCGCGGGGCCTGCTGCCGTGGTGAAACTCGTCACGCCGAACCACGCTCCCCGCACGTTGCCTTGAGCAATGGCTCGTTCGGAATCGGAGAGCAGTGCACCCGCGTTGTTGTAGGCGTGGACTTGCTCCAACGTGTACGCGGTGGATGCGGCGAGCGGGCTTTGCGGGATCAAATCGAGGCGCGTGCCGACGACCCGATTGCGCAACGCGACATTTCCTTCGGGCCCCACGAGTCGATACTCGCTTGCAATCCGGGAGCGCAGCGCTTCAGGAAAGGCCGTCAGGTACACCCGGATGATGCCGTTGGTGGGAAACGCTTCGGTGCCGTCGATCGGGACGACCATGCGAGACATTCGCGCCCCGACGCAACTACAGGCGCTGGCCGTCGACGTGACTGAGCACATCGCGACTACGGCACCTAACCCCACGACCCATGCATGCATACGTGACCGACACCGTAGAGAAACGAAGGTTTGCGGTCGGTGTGAGGCCTCTCAGGACGATCAAAACGAGAGGCTCGATCCGATGTGGACACCGGCCTCGTGGATCCGAACCGTGCTCACCCCAGGGATAAACGTTCGGTCGGGGGTCGCGAAGACCTGAACCACATCGGGTGTTTCTCGAAACTCGGTCGAGAAAAACGAACCTCGACCATACGCGTAGCGAAGCGCAATCGTCGTTCCAAACGTGATGGTCCTGCCGCTGCGCATCTCGTGTGACTCGTCGAACTTCAATCCGATCGATGCACCGTAGTAGTGAAAGCGAGGGTTTTCCGATTCGTCGCGAATCCCGCGTGCGCTGCTTCGGTCGGTGAACAACCCGCCACCAAGCGCGAGCTTGTCGGTGACGTTTCCCGAGCCACCGAGCCGGAGGTTCCACACCAAGTCGCGCTGAATGCCGATTTCGTCGTTGTCCATCGCATGCGCGACCTCACCGTCAAACTCCAGCGAACCACGATCCAAGAGCACGGCGATACCTGCGCGCGCGCGGAAGGGGGTGCGCATCTCAAAACCCCACTCGCTGCTGTTGTCTTCGAAGGGAGCCAGTGCAGTCGCCGCGGGTAGTCGTCCATCCTCAGTGGCGATCGCAGCACTCGTGATCGAAAGCGCCTGCACATTGGAAAAGATCTGGAACGTCGGCGAGCGCAACGACAAACCCAATGCGAGCCGCGACGTTGGCTTCCACTGCACCCCGAGTGCGAGCCCGAGTCCAATTCCAGAGGTTTCGATCGAGGCAGATTGCGTGACGAACGCCCCTTCCATGGCGTTGCGAATCACGCTTGCTGCCGTCTGGAGCGTGACTTCGGAGTCCGCGTATACACCGACGATGCTGAACCCGATCGACAAACGCGGATGAACCCGTGCACCCAACCCCGCGATGATCTCGTAGACGCGTGCGCCGATTCGGTACTCCGACACGAGGTCGCGATCCATTCCGTCGGGCGAGAAGCTCGCTTCAATCGTCGCCGACTCTTGCTGAGGAACGAACACGCCTAGACCGAGGCGGAGGTTTCCCATCGCACGAACGAAACCGATCGAACTGGGGATCGAATCGAGCGCGACGGTGCGACCCCCTTCGGGATCTGCGCCTTCCGGCCGGATCAGTTCGGGGTAGTCGTAGAGACGCAGCACGAAGAGGCTTCCCGAACCGTCGACCTTGTTGGTGTCGGCCCAGCCGATTCCAGCGACGTTGTGATAGAGCGCGCTCGAATCGCTTACGGTCGAAACCACCGCGCCGCCACGAAGCGCCGCCTCGTTTCCGACCGGCACACCATCCTCGTTCCCTGCGAGCGCGACGCTTGACCACGTCGCGCACAGGATCCCCACGATTGCTACCCTCACACGGCGAGGGTACTCCGCTCTAGAACGTGCAGCCGAACGAGATCGTGCCGTTCAGCATCACCGGCACCGAATCGACTTCGATCGTCACGTTGTAGGTCACCATTCGCTCGGATGAGCAGATGGCACACGAGGGAACGATCGGCGTCGAGGTCGTCTTCGAATGCGTCTGCATAAGCGTGGCACCCGCAGCGATGGTCACGTCCTCGACGTCGAACGCGATGGTCGTGACGGACCCGTCGGGGTCGTCGAAGGCCAATGTTGCCGAGGTGACGACGGCGTTGGCTTCCGCCGCGCCTCCGCTGTTGTCGTACGAGAGGGTGAGAAAGAACCGGAGCGGATCCTCAGGAACGATCGGCATGCAGTTCGCCCACGCCGCAGCGTCGTCGACCGTGATCGACACGTCCGTGGTTCCTGCGTCGTCCACAGCGGCGTCATCCGCACCGGCGTCATCATCGCCCGCATCGTCGGCGCCAGCATCGTCGCCAGCATCGTCTGCACCGGCATCGTCCCCGGCGTCGTCACCGCCAGCGTCGTCACCGCCGGCATCGTCACCGGCATCGTCGTCCGTCATCCCGACGTCCGCAACGCCACTGTCCGTGTCGACTCCGTCGTCGTCTCCGCAGGCCAAAGCCAGCACCAAGATTCCCCATCCCAAGATACGCATGCCGCAAGCATAGCTCACTGAAATCGCTCGGCAATTCGTCCGCTTAAGGATTCGTTTAGACCTTGCTCGTCGGAATGTTCATGGACCGAGACATCACCGATTCCGGCATGTTCGATCTGGCTGAGTTCCGTGCATCGATCACTCCGGCGCCCCTGGAACCCAAACACGACGACACGCTTCTTGGCATCGGGAGTTCTCCCTTGCCGCCTCCTGTCCGTGACGTCGAACACCACACACGTGGTTGGATGTCGCGTGCGACGACGTTCGTCGCTGTGCTCGCTGCGTTCGGATCGGTTGCGTTCGCGCTCCACACCCGACAGCAGGCTTCGTTGGTTGAAGCCCCAGAGCCTGTGCCCGTGGTGGCCGAGGTGGTTGAAACCGTTGCGTTGCCACAGCCTGCTCCGGAACCCGAGCCCGCGCCTGAGCCGGAGCTTGTGCCAGAAGTCGAGCCTGAGCGCGTGGTTGTTGGTCCACGCCGTGTGACGCCACGACCTGCGCCATCGCCTGCACCGACTCCGACGCCTTCGAACGCTCCTGAGGTTGGAGAGCGAAGCGTCGACGAGTTGATGCGTTTGGCAACTGGACTGCCTGAGGTTCCTCGCGAGTCCACCATGGACGCGCCTCTACGGACGTTGCGTCCGGACCGGCAAGAAGTCGCGCGCGTGTTTCGCGCCCGTGCAGCAGCGGTTCGTCGCTGTGAACCGGACGGCGAGGGCGTCGTGACTGCCAAGGTATTTCTTGTTGGCGATACAGGTCGTGCGCGTTCTGCCCGCGTCACCGGAGCATCGAGCGAAGCGGTCGCGACGTGCATGGAGACCGCGTTGATGAGCGTGGAAGTGGATCCGTTTCTTCAGGATCGCTTGGAGATCACGTTTCCCTACCGACTCTGAAGCCGCGAAGCTGTCGGTTTGGTGTGCATTCCGCTTCGCGGATCTGGAAGCTTGGAAGCATGGGAGCACGGAAGATCGGTCACTATTTTTAGTGGGAGACGCGAGGCTGGGGACCGGAGAGACTAATTTTTCTCTGCGGTCTCCCACGAAGTTCAGTCGCTGCCTAGAGTCTGTGAAGCTGTTTGCCCAGCCGAACAAGAGATGCGCATTGCGAAACTTAAACTGAATCTAAAATGACTTCGCTGTTGGGCCTAGAGACGGAATTCTCTGACGTAATGCCGAATCGGCACGCCCAACTCGCTTCGACTCAGCAGTCGAAGTTGTGCAGGTCTTGCATCTCTTCGTTCACATCCGGCGAGTCATCCGGTCGTGACACTTCAGTCGTGGGACGTCGCTCTGCACCCGCGCGTCCCACCTGAATCCGAAACACGTCCTCTGTATTGCGTTGGCCGACGACGAGCTCCACCTCACGCACCGAGGCACTCAGCGGTTCGCGCGCTTGCAAGGTGACTGGCGATCCGTCGAGCCGCGCATTGGTCTCGGCACCCATCAACGCCGCTCGCAGTGCTGCGCTTCCGATGCGCAAGCGGTGTTCGGACGCATCGGTCTCGACGATGAGGTCGACGGAGTCGATGCCTGCCGCCTCATGCAGGTTGCGTCGCGTCTCCACATAGGTCGCGGGTTCGTCTGCGATGGTCGCATCCGTCAGTTCGACCCGGAGTTGCCCCGGGATCCGAACCCCCTCTTCTGAGGCGCACGCGCACATCCCCGCGAGCGCCAGCACGATTCCCAATCGTCTGCTCATACCTATTGAACGCCCCATGCCCTGCGACATTCCTTTCAACGACTTTCGCCCGGTTTCATCGGGGAGTACGCTGAACCATGCGCTTCCTTTGGTTGCTCCTCTTTGCGGCGTGTTCAGGTTCGACCACGACCGACGCATCGGTGGATTCCGGCACCGATGCTCCCGATACCGGACTTGATGCGTCGATAGACACGGACGCACCTGTCGACGCGGGAACAGACGCAATCGATACAGGGACCGACGCTGGCGAGTGCCCGCGAAACTGTATCCGCGACGTGATTTACTGGCGTTGGAACGGAGGTTTGTCCGCGACGGAGAACAGCTACGAGGTCTCGGAGTGTGCGCGTGTCCTTCGCACCACCACGAACCTGATCTCGGGCGACTCGACCATTTGCATTGAGTACGTCGACCAAACCCAATGCTCGTTGGTGGATCCCGTCGTCGATCTTCTCTCGGACCCAGACGTTGTCGCGGCGCGCGAAGCGGCGCCCATCCTCTACGGCTCAGACCCACGCCCGATGGACGGGGCTGTGTTCGTGATCGACTTTGGCGACGCGCTGATCGAAGTGGGTGGCGACTGCAGCGACCCAGGCTGTTTGGAAGTTCCTGGCGGTGTCGCCGCCTTGCAAGACGCGCTGATTTTGCTGGGTACGCAAACCGACGAATCGGATGCCTGCGCTGCGCCTCTGGAAGATCCAGCAACGTTCGACTGTCGCGTCGGGCTCGGTTCGGCGGAGACGACGTGTCTTGTCGGCGACGAGTACTGCTTTGAACCCTTTGCGTGTCGTCCGACTCCTACCGCGTGCGATGGACCGGCAACCTGTGATTGTGTCGGTGAAGGCTTTCCCTGCGAAGACGTTGCAGGAGCCGTCACCGTGATGTGGACCGAGTGATGAGCAAGAAAGTTCAACAAGCATACGAACGCATCGTGAAGTTCGCGCTCGAGTTGCCCGAAGCGTGGGAAGATCATCCTTGGGGTGATCAGGCCATCAAGGTGCGAAAGAAGATCTTTCTTTTCCCAGGCATCACGAAGAAGCGACCCGTCGCATTGAAGCTTTCGATGAAACTGCCGGCCAGTTGTACCGAAGTCCTGCGGCACGATTGGGCGACACCGACCGGCTACGGACTCGGCCGCTCGGGATGGGTGTCGATGTCGCTCACCGCCAAGGACCTCCCGTCGCAGAGCAGAATCGAAGACTGGGTTGAGGAGAGCTACCAAGCTGTGGCGCCAAAACGACTCGCAGCACTTCTCGACGCAGACCTCGACGACTGAGGCCCGATCTGTATACTGGGCATTCGTTCAGTGCCCAAGCCTGTCGCAAATCCACCCAATCCTTTCGAAGAAGCACGTCTTGACTGGGACGGTCCGCCTCCGCCTGCCGAACTCCAGGTGTTTGAAGAAACCACCAAGACGGCGCTCGCGAAGAACACCAGTCCCGACATCGACTTCACGTGGAGCTGCAATCCCTATCGCGGCTGCTTCCACGCATGTGCGTACTGCTACGCACGACCCTCGCATCAGTTTCTCGGCTTTGGTGCGGGCACTGATTTCGATCGCAAGATCGTCGTGAAGACCAACATCGCCGAGCAGCTGCGCGAGACGTTCGAGAAGCGTTCGTGGAAAGGCGAGCGCATCGTCTTTTCCGGAAACACCGACTGCTACCAACCGCTCGAAGCGAGCTACCAACTCACGCGCGCCTGCTTGGAGGTCTGTCGTGAGTATCGAAACCCTGTTCAGCTGATCACCAAGAGCAAGCTGATCCGTCGTGACGTTGAGTTGCTTGCGGACCTTCACGATGTTGCGATGGCACGAGTTGCGATCAGTATTCCATTTGTCGACGACGCGATGGCGCGCGCGATCGAGCCTTACGCAAGTCCGCCAACCAAGCGTTTCGAAACCGTTCGCGTGCTCAGTGAAGCCGGACTGCCCGTCACCGTCTCGCTTGGGCCGGTCATCCCAGGGCTCAACGACGATCAGATTCCTGCCATTCTGCAGCGCTCCGCGGAGGCGGGAGCGATCGCGGCGTTCATGATCATGGTTCGACTCCCACAACAAGTTCTCCCCGTGTTCGAGTCGCGCGTGACTGAGGCGTTTCCGCTTCGCGCAGGAAAGGTGCTCTCGACGATCTCATCGATTCGCGGAGGTCGGATGAACGATGCTCGCTTTGGCGAGCGAATGCGTGGGCGTGGCCCTCGGTGGGAAGCGATCGAGCAGCTCTTCCAGACCCATCGCCGTCGCGTTGGACTCGTCGCGCCCGAGGTTGCCGAGCCCGAACCCACGTTTCGGCGACCTCGCGCGCAGCTCTCGCTCTTCGACGCGCATTGACACTGAGTGCCATATTCTCTACGACGTAGGCGTGGAGTACGACGCGATTTCAACCAGCGCCCGTGTGCGTGAGTGGAAGCATCTGACCGGACGCGATTTCCAGGAGATGGATCGTGCAAATACGGTCGTCGTGGTGAGTTGCTCACCGCTGGAAGTGCACGGGCCGCACTTGCCGACGATCACCGACAACCAAGAAGCCGAGGGGCTGTCGCTGCGGATGATGGAGATTCTGTCGGAGCGTCATCCGACGATCGAGTTCGTGCACTTGCCGCCGATTTTTGTCGCGTGTGACGTGTTGCCGCATGCGGGCTCACTCCAGTTCAAACCCAGCACGTGCTACGCGGTCGCGCGCGACATGGGGCGCACGTTAGCGAAGCAGGGGTTCCGACATATTTGGATGGGGAGTTTCCATGGTGGTCCGCGTCACTTTCTGGGGATGGAAGCGGCGGCGCATCACGTGAACCGTCGGTACGGAACCAAGATGGTGAGTGTGCTTTCCACCATGCTGGCGCGTTTGACCGAAGGACAGTCGGACTTGTCGAAGGTACTCGCCGAAGTGGACGGGCTCGACGAAGACAAGCTCAACGGCGACACGCACGGTGGTGTCGTCGAGACCTCGATGATGCTGCACCTTCTCGGCAAGCACGTCGATCCGAAGTACCGAGACCTCAAGCGCACAACGGTCGATACGCGCTTGGCGGATCGTGGTGAGCCGCCGTTGGGGCACGCGAACCTGGGTCAGATCATTCGTGGCTTCAAAGAGCGGCTTCGGTACTTTGCCGAGGTCACCTACTCCGGCGATCCAGCTGCGGCGTCGCCGGAAATCGGCGAGAAGACGCTCGACATCCTCGCGCACCTGGGCGCCGACGTGATGGGTGACGTGTGGCTAGGCAAGATCGATCCGCGGGACTGTCACTCGCCGCTGTGGAACAAGCGTTGGTTGTTTACGATCCCGGCGATCGGTTGGGCGTTCGAGCAGATGATTGGCTACGACAACGCGATCTTTTAGCCCTTCGACGCTTTCAGGCGCGTGGACGCCCACCCGATCAAGCAAGTCCGACCCACTCCATGCTTCGATCCCAAATCTTCTTCGCCAAGACTTCATCGGTCGCGGGTGGAAAGGGATCTGCGCGCGCACACTCGTCGTAGTACTGGCCCGTTTCGTTCGCGAGCGCAGGGTCGCACGCACAATGCAGAGTCGTCTGCGCGCCTTCCTCGTTGCTGATCATCCGCATCTTCATCAACGAACGAATTGGCCACGGCACCTTTCGCCAGACGTCCGACGCAACGACGCCGGGATGCAGCGAGTACGTGGTCACTCCGGTGCCTTCGAGTTGTCGGCCCAGATCACGAGCAAATGTGATGTTCGCAACTTTGGATTCGCAATACTCCGGAAACCCCGTGAGCGTCTGCGTCGTTTGCTGCTTGCGATCGAGGTGCACGGTCTTGACCTTGCGATGCCCTTTACTCGCGACGATGACGATTCGTGCCGGCGCGCTCTCCTTGATGCGATCCAAGAGGAGGTGCGTGAGAAGGACGTGTCCTAGGTGGTTGACGCCCCACGCCAGTTCAAATCCATCTTGCGTGAGCCCCTTGGTGCCCGCGATGCCCGCGTTCGCGATGAACACGTGGAGGGGTTCGTTGCGGGCGAGGAACGCTTCGGCGCACTGACGAACTGACGCCAACGAGCCGAGATCCAACGCGAGAAACTCTGCGTCGCCGCCCGCCTGGCGAATCTCGTCCACGACAGGTTGTGCGCGCGCTTCGGATCGACACGCCAAGTGACAACGAGCCCCAGCCTTCGCGAGTTCGATCGCGGTGATGCGCCCGATGCCTGTGTTGGCGCCGGTGATCAGCACCGTCTTGCCGCTCATGTCGCCCACGCGTGCGCGTTTCTTCATCGAGACGGATAGGCGCACGAAGTGACACTCGGTGTCAACTTCGAATATGGTTGGGTGTAGGGGATGCGGCGTTGCTGTGGACCATTGGGCTCTTGGCGTGTGGCGATCCGGGGTTGGGTTCGATCCCCGAGGGCGAGCCGGTGTTTCGCAACTTTGACGAAGGTGTGGAGTGCACGTTGGCGCGGAACCTGGCTCCGACAAACGTCGACGAGGTGCAGCGTGCAGTTCGGTGGGCGTCGTCACGTAGCCTGCGAGTTCGTGCGGTTTCGTCGGAGCGTTCGTGCAGTGAGAACGACATCGTGTGTCCCGGCGATGAGGGCGTGCTGCTGAATCTGAGCGGCTTGAACCAAGTGCTCGAGGTCGACACCGACGCGCAGACGATCCGCGTTGAACCAGGCGTCACGGTCGGAGAGATCGGTGATGCGTTGCACGAAGCCGGATTGTCGATGCGGGTGAACATGCCCAACCGAGACTTCACGGCCGCCGGAGTGATCGCGACGGGCGCGCATCACACGAGCCTACGTTTTCCCTCCGGGATGCACGATGCGGTCCGCGAGATCGTGTTGGTGGATGGTCGGGGCGACGTGGTCACGCTTCGCGATGATGAAGCGCGCGGTGCAGCGGCTCATCTCGGTGTGTTGGGCATTGTCGTGGAACTGACGTTCCAAGCGGAACCCGAGCTGAAAACGCTGCATCGCGTGACCAGTGGTGACGACATGGACTTCGAAAACCGCATCGTCGAGATGGCTCGCGCACACGACTACGCCAGCTTTAGTTGGTTTCCTTCGCAGGGACGTTGGGTGTTGCGGCAGCACGACCTGGTCGATGCATCGATGGCCGGCGAAGCGCGCAACACGTCGTGGAACTCCACGCCCGGCGAACAGCGCTTGCAGGCCATGTTGGCGGACAGCACCAACCGCGATCCCGAAGGCGAGTCCACGATGTGCGCGATCGAGGCGTTGCGTGCCGACGACGACTCGCTCAGTCACGTCGAAGCGGATGGTAGCGACTCGGTCGACGAGACTGTGGGCTTCGCCTACCAGATGTTCTCCAGCAGCTGCAGCGGCGAAGCCTGTCCGTGGGCACACGTGAAAATCGCCAACCCTGAAGTCGCAATTCCCGTGACGGACTTGCCGGCGTGGATGACTCGGGTGCGCGAGATTCTCGCAGCACGACCGACGTGTTTTCCGATCAACGGGATTGTGATTCGTTTCTCTGCGGCGAGCAAGAGTTGGTTGAGCATGGCTCAGGGTCGCGAGGTGGCGTACGTGGAGTTTCACGTTGTTCGACATCCCGACGAGGGCGAGCACGAACATTTCGCCGACGCGTACGACGAGATTCACCAGATGTCGTTGCTGGAGTTCGACGCGCGGCCCCACTGGGGGAAGAACTTCGCAGCGAGTTTTGCGTTCATCGATGTGGCCGCGCGCTACCCGCGATGGAACGACTTTCTTGCGCTCAAGGATCGACTCGATCCCGATGGCGCGTTCGACAATCCGTACTTCGAGCGCATTCGGGATCGTGTTGCCGTTCCGCTCCAAGCGGGGTGTGCCGTCGATCGTGCGTGTTTCTGTACCGACGACTCCCACTGCGGATCCGGGCGACTTTGTGTTCCCGGCAGCCTGATTGAAGAAGCGAGAGTGTGCCGATGAGTTTGCCCAAGACCGGAATGGATGCGGATGCGATCCAAGCCCAGCTAGCCAGCTACACCGAGCATGACTTGCCGTGGAAAGACGGTCGGGTGTTTGGGTACGTGTATCTACCCGGCGAGCGAGCCGAACGGATTGGACGCGAAACCTACGCGCGCTTTCTGACGCACAACGCGTTGGATCCCACGGTGTTTCCGAGTTTGCTTCGCATCGAAAACGAGATTCTCGGAGTGGCTGCGGACCACCTCCACGCACCCGAAGGTGCCGCCGGTTTGTTCACCAGCGGCGGAACCGAGTCGATCCTTCTTGCGGTGAAAGCAGCACGCGAGTGGGCGCGCGAGCATCGTCCGCATATCGACAAGCCCAACATCGTGCTTCCCGAAACCGCGCATGCTTCGTTTCACAAGGCTGCGCACTACTTTGGTCTCGAACTACGGGTGACACCCGCTCAAGCAGAGACCTTCGAAGCGGACGTCGATGCGATGCGCACAGCCATCGACGATCAGACGATTCTGCTGGTTGGTTCTGCAGTCGCGTATGCGCACGGAGCTGCCGATCCCATTGAGGCGATCGGTCGATTGGCGCTCGAACACGAGCTGCTCTTTCACGTCGACGGCTGCATCGGCGCGATGGTGTTGGGCTACTTGGAGAAACTCGGCGAAGAGGTCCCCGCGTTCGACTTCCGCGTGCCGGGCGTCAGCAGCATCTCGATGGACTACCACAAGTACGGCTTCTGTCCGAAGGGCAGCTCGGTGGTGCTCTTCCGAGACAAAACAGTGCGCAAGTATGCGATGTGGGCCGGTTCGCAATGGACGGGCTACACGGTGATCAACACCACGGTGCAAAGCACGCGAAGCGGTGGACCCCTGGCAGCAACGTGGGCCGTGCTGCACGCGATTGGCGAGGATGGCTACATCGAGTTGTGTCGTCGGATGCGCGAGACGACCCGCAAACTTGCGGACGGCATTGAGGCCATCGATGGGCTGCGTCTGATGCGCTATCCGCAGACGACGTTGTTTTCGTTTACGTCGGACGAAGTGCGCGTGTTCACGGTCGCCGATCTCATGAAGAAACGCGGGTACTACATCCAACCGCAGCTGGGATTTGGCGGACATCGTGAAAACCTGCACATCTCCGTGAACCCCGCGAACTGTGGTGGCGAGGATGAGTTTCTCGCCGCGTTGGCAGAATCGGTCGAAGAAGCACGTGGGCAACAGACCACGTCGCTCGAACCGCTGTTGGCGCAGCTCTCAGCGCTGGAAGGCGAACTGCCTTTTGCGAAAGTTCTCGAGATGATCGGGATGCAGGGCGTGGACCTTCCTGAAGAAACGGCGACGATCAACGAAGTGCTCAACGTGTTGCCGCGACCGCTCTCGGAGAAACTCCTCATCGAGTTCTTCAATGAGCTCTTCGTTCCGGTGCGATGAAACAGCTGCTCGTCATCCTTCTGCTGGTGTCCTGCGGGGATGATGCCGATCCCGGTGTTCGTGCGCTCTTTTCGCCGGATGCTGAGTGGAACTCTCCCGAGAACTTCTACGCGTTTCCTATCCCACACGATGCGCGTCTCGTGGATGGACGCCCGCAGCTTACTGGGATGCCGCGGCACGACAACACCGCGCTGATCGAACCCTTGGTCGAGCTGGCCTCCGATGCAGACCACTGGCCGATCGTGCCGGTGACCTACGTAGCCTTCGAAGCGCCGGTGGCGACGGCGCAGCAAGCCGATGGTGCTCAGCCTTTGAGTCGCGCGTACTACGTCGATGTCGATCCTGCCTCGCCGGAGCGTGGTCGCCAGTTTCAAGTCGTCGCACACACGCTCGAACAAGACGTGTGGACACCGGCAAACATGGTGGGGTTCACCACGCCACCTGGACAGTTGCTCACGCCATCGACCACCTACGCGTTTGTGTTGCGACGCGAGTGGGGTGACAGCGAAGGACAACCCCTGGGCGTGCCTGAAGATTTTCGAGAGCTGACTCGCGGTCGCGGTGCTCTGCAGGAGATGTACGCACCACTTTGGGCCACGCTTGAGCTGGTCGGGGAAGACACCGCCGACGTAGCTGTTGCCACGATCTTCACCACCGGTGATGCGGTCGGTGCAGTCGCGGAGCGAAGCGAGACGATCGCGGCGATGCACGACGCCGAGTTGGTGTCGTTGGTGGTCGATCCAGACGATGGACTCGAGCACGAACGCTTTTGCGAGCTGCACGGAATCGCGCGCCTGCCGCAGTTCCAAGGAGGCGTTCCGCCCTTCAACGCAGACGGGCGCATCGTCGTAGTGGACGGGATCCCGCAGGTTCAACGCAACGATGAGGTTCCCTTCGCGATTGCGATTCCGCGCGAGCCGATGCCGGACGATGGATACCCGCTGGTGTTCTACGCGCACGGAACCGACGGGCTCTCGACCCAGGTCATCGATCGTGGCCCACGCATGGAACTCGGTGGACCGCGCGAAGTCGGTCGTGGACCTGCTCATGTCTTGGCGGGACGCGGGTTGGCGTCGGCGAGCATGGCGCTTTTGTTGGGGCCGCAACGCGTGGATGACGCACCCGACCGGGCGTACTTGAACTTGTCGAACTTGGGTGCGTATGCAGACACGTTCGCGCAGGCGATTTTCGATCAGCGACTCTTTATCGACCTGATGGAAGCGCTTGTTGTTGATGCGGCGTTGCTCGAGGCGTGCACCGGCGCCGATGTGCCTGCGTCGGGTGCTCGCTTCGACCTCTCGCCGGGCATGATGATGGGCCAGAGCGCCGGCGCACACATGTCGGTGATGACGGCGGCGGTGGACGCGCGCATCGAAGCCATCGTGCCCACTGGCATGGGTGGGTACTGGAGCGAGCTGCTTGCCACGGGTTCAGAGGTTGGCGGGCCGCCGGAGCTCTTCCAGTTGGCGTTGGGGACGCGCGCGACACTGACTCCACTTCATCCGGGACTGAACTTGTTGCAGTTGGCGTGGGAGCCCGCGGAGCCGCTGGCGTTTGCACAACGCGTGTCCGAACGGCCCTTGGAGGGTCACGCGCCGCGACACGTGTATGCGGTGAGCGCACAGGCGGATGGGTTTCATCCAGAGCCTCTCTACGACGCGATGGTGGTCGCGTACGGACTCGAGTTGACCGGTGACGTGCTCTGGACCGAGATGGTCGACGCCCTGAGTCTTGCCGGGCTGACTGAACAACCTGCGTTACCGGTCAGCGACAACCGCGACGTTCAGGGCGTGTCGCGCACCATGGTGACGCAGCAGTGGATGGGCGACGGGCGCGACGATCCGCACGGCGTGTTTCAACAACGTCCCGAGATTCAACGGCAGTACGCGTGCTTCTTTCGCACGTTGGTCGATCGGGGAACGCCCACGCTTTCAACCGTGCAGCCCGAGTCGACGCCCTGCGACTAGGCGAGCGCTGCGCGCCGTTTCCAGTCTGAGAACAAGCGCCGCAACCGATGCCGAAGCGGATGCCGAAGCCGAAGCCGATGCCGATGCCGATGCCGATGCCGATGCCGATGCCGGGTCCGGCGTGCCCGCCTCTTCGTGTTGGCGGGTTGCTCGCCGCCTGCTCTCGCCGTGAGTGCCCGAAAGCTTCTTCGCAGTAAAGGGCGGCTGCGCCGTCACTCCGCTTCGCTCCGTGACTCCTCGCTTTGCTCGTCGCCCTTGACTGCTCAGTCGCTTCCGGGCGGTAGGCGGCGTGAGGCGGACTCGCTGCACTGTCGCAAGCGCGCTTCACGCGAGGAGGTCGTCATGATCGTCTATCGGAAGTCCATTGAGCTGGTGTGCATTCTTCACAAGCAGGTGATGCCCAAGTTGCAGGGGCGCGATCGCGAACTGCATCAGCAGATGCATCGCGCGGTTCGGAGCGTTGTGCTGAATGCGGCCGAAGCGCGGGCTTGGTGGGGGGCCCCGCGACGAAGTCGTGGGGGGAGATTGCTAATCCCTCCCCAAGGAGGAGCCGTGCCCGTAAGCCGAAGGCGGGTCGGAGCCGAAGGCGAAGACCTAGGGTGCGGCGACGACGATAAGCAACGTCTAGCGCGGAATAGGCAGCAGATTTAGTCCCGCTGCGTACGCGTAGCTCACGAATGCGTCGAATCCGTAGATCACGACACCCACGGGCTGCGTCGCCAGAATGCTGTGCACTCCGTCGTTCTGCTCACCGTCGCGAACCTGCTCGCGCACATCTTCGTCGGTGCACTCGGGATCCTCGTCGGGATTACAGATCCGACCCACTTCCGGGAACGAAAGCTGACAACGGTGAATCACCTGCTCAGGCGGGGGATCCCCGATCATGCGCTCGATGCCATCGGCCGGGGAGGTCTCGCAACGTGTCGGATCCAGCGGGGACCCATCCAGCAAGATCTGCGTGTCGGCGTCCGCGGTGATCACGACGTAGTCGAACGCGTACTGGTCCGGCGTCAGGAACACGTAGTCGCGGCGGTACTGCTCACGCGGCGGAATCGCGATGATCGCGGGGTCGCCACCGGGATAGAAGTTCGGGATACCGACAGCCTGCTGCGAAGGCAGGGTCTGCATCACGGCGACGGGCCGGTTGTCCAACGCGTTCAGGATGAAGTCCTGCGACGCACGGAAGATGATCGACTCGTACTGCGCAAGCGTCACCCGGTCGTCAGGCGGCGGCAGCGTGGTAACGAGCGTGGTCTCACCGGGGAACGTTGCGACAACGCGCACCCACTCCGGCTCGTTCACCTCGGCCACCTGATCGATGTCCGGGTTGATGAACGCTCGGTTGAGCGACGAACCGCGAGTCGGCATACGTGCGATCATGAAACTCGAGCCCAGCGTCTCGTTGCCGAAAATCTGCTCCTCGAGATGGTCGGCGCAACACAGACGGGTCGAGTAGGTATCGAAGCGCGGCGCATCGCTGGCTTCACTACCCACGAACACCGCAACCGGCATCGTCGACTCGATCAGGCTGCCGGTGAAGTCACCGTTGAGACCGTCGGTCTCCAGGTTCAACACGTCGAAGGGTCCAAGCTCGACCGAAATCTCGGCGCCCGCGCCAAGCACGGGAGGAATGCCTTGCGACTCGTTGCCGATGACCTTCACGACACGGCTTCCGAGCGTGAGATCGACCGTCGAACGATCGGGCCCACCTAAAATCGTCAAGAACGCACGAAGGTCTTCGTCGTCACGCGTGGGATCGAAGTCCACCGCAACACACGAGGGCATCGAGGGATCGCAGTCGCCGTCCGCGATGGTCTGTGGCCAACTCACGACCGTGTAGCTGGACGAAATCGCGCTGGTGGGAAGCAACAACGAGGCGTCGTTGCTGAACACGCCGACGTTGTCCAAGGGGTTGAACTGGTAGGCGATGATCGGGAACTGCGAACGCACCCGATACGCCTGCGAACTCAGCAGCGAGTGCACACCGTCGTTCAACCCACTGGCCTCTTCGCTCACGCGACAGAAACAGGGCGGTCCGCCACCACCACACACGCAAACCTCGGTGCCGGGGCATCCGTCACCCGGCGGGGTGCAGAGCTGGTTGCTGCTGCTGCCGTCGACCTCGCGACGATCCAAGCGGAACACGTCCAGGTCACCCGGCACGATGGTCTCGCGCGCGACTTCGCGAATCTGCGGCTCCTCGCCGTACGGAGCGTCGTTGACCTCGATCCACACCTCGGTGGGAAGCGGGCTCGGGTTCGAGACGACGATGGCGTACTGCTGCGAACTCGCATCGCGTCCAAAACCGATTGCGGCGTTGTCGAGGTCGGCCGCGTAGAACTCGCAGCCCTGGTAGCTCTTGTCGAAAATCGCCAGGTCGCAAAGGTTCTGACACTGGCCGCTGCGACAGACGTTGCCTTCGGCGAGCACGCACTCTTCGACGAACTCACCGCCATCGCCCAGCGCGTTGCAGCGGACCACGTTGTCGCCGTCGCAGAAAAGCGTGTCGGGTTCACACACGGCACAGCCCAACTGCGGCACGCAGATCAGGTCCCGCTCAGGGCAGTTGTCAGTGGCGCCGCGAAGGAACTCGCCGTCGGGCTCGCAGAAGTTCCAGACGTTGTCGATGCACGCCGTGGACTCCGGGGTGATGCACGTGAACCGACCGTCGATGATCGGGTTCACGTCCACGTTGGCGTCGATGCGAGACACATCGTCATCGCCACACGAGATGGCGAGAAACACCAGTAGGCCTCCGCCCAAGGCGGCAAGGTAAGTACGACTCATCACATTCAATCCAATGACGCGCTTAGCGACGCGCCTGATAGATGTCCAACGCCCAGGCATCCCAGAGGCGATCGTTCAAGTCCGCGTAGCTCACGGTGTCGAAGTCGAAGCCGGGAATCGAAATCGCGTACACCGCCCAGAAGACCACGCCGTTTTCGATGTCGTTCACATCCGGAATCGATCCCAGGTTCGGAATCGACGCCGTGTTCTGGCTACCCGGTACGAATGCACGCCACTCCGGGTTTCCGGTCTCGCCGTGCTGAACGATGACGTAGTGCAGGTCCGGCTCTTCGCCGCCTGCAGTGGCTTCCCATCGAAGAACGCGGTCTGCCGGAATGCGCTCACCAAAGCCCGGTGAGGTCGCCACGGGCACACCCAGGAACCCGTCGATCAACACCTCGGTGTCGATGTCACGAATGCCCTGTCGCACCACATGGGTCGAGGGTTCGCCATCAAAGTTGCCGGTCACCCACGAGGCTTCCACGCGATAGCGTCCATCTTCGATCGCGCCAAGAATCGCCGGCTGCGCGAAGAACCGGAAGTTGCTCGAAAGCGTGCGCTGACGAACGACGTCCATGCGCTGGTTGGCGATTCGACGAACGATGATGCCTTCGCCACCAAGGTCGATATCCGCGCCGACCGCAAAACGGTCCGGGCCGAGCGTCGCAGGCTCCGGAACCCCATCGAGGCGCACGTCCAGGAAGTGGTCGAGCGGGATGTTCATGACGATGTCGACGTTCTCGACTTCTTCGCCCGGACCGGTCAGCACGTTGCGCGCGACACCCATCACGTAGGGCAAAAACTCACGCGTGACGGTGTTCTGCAAACCGGCCAACGCGTACACGGCAATCGCGCCAGTTCGCGTCAGGATGCGATAGGGGTAGCCCAGCGTTCCGAGCGGAGGACCTTCGCGCACCACCGGCTGACCACCACCGAGACCCGGGTCGGGGTTCAAGCAGGAGAAGTCATCTCCGGCACATCGCTGGGTGGTGTAGACGTACGCAATGCGCTCCCAACCGTCGCGCGGCTCGGGAACGATGGTCCACGGGTTCGGACCCATCTCGTTCGGTCCGAGGAACACCAGCTCACCGCTCACGAAGGGTGCACGAACCGGACGACCGGGCGGGTTCTCACCGCTGCCCATGCCACAGCGCATGTCCATCCACGGAACGAGGAAGATGGTCACGTCCTGTGCATCGAACGTGTGAAAGCTGGTCTTCTCGTAACACCACTTCGCGGCATGTACCGTCGCGGGAGGTGCCACGCCTGGTCCGCTGAAGCTGATTTGACCGGTGATGCCCGTCAGCCCCTGGAACTCGGTTGTGGTGTCGTCGCCAAGCATCACGAACGCGTCGTCCACGGGTGCGCCCGTGAACGCATCGATGACCGTGACGTTGATCGTGCCCTCGATCGGACCCCCGCCGAGCCCACCGTTGAAGGGGTCGGAGCTGTCGTAGTACTCGAACCCATCGACGATGGTGGTCGAGGTTCCGTCTTCACGAGTGAGGGTCACATCGACGGTCGAAACCGGACCAGGCGGTGTCAGGCAGGTCAATCGCGTCGGCGAGACAAGCGTGATGTCCGTGCACGGTGCGGTTCCGAAGGTCAGCGAGTCGGCTTCGGTAAACGGAGCACCGGTTCCGATCAACGTGACGAACGTGCCGCCCGCGGTCGAGCCACGGTTCGGTTCAAGATAGATGTCGTCGTAGAAGTATCCGTCGGGAAGCGTGGCTTCGGCGTCGCCCACCATGACAGTGACGTCCGCCGGTCCCGGCTCGCCCGCGGGGAGGACGATGGCGAGACGGTTGGCGTCGAGCAAGCGCGTGTCGGCGGGTTGAACCAAGCGACCGCCGACGGTGACGAACGCTTCGTTGGTGAAGCCGCTACCGCGAACGATCGCGGAGTTGCCACCGATGAAGGGACCGTGATCCGGAGCGACACGCGTCACCAAAAGTCCGCTTCCACCGACGTCGGGGAAGCCGTTGACGTCCGGCAATCCGCCCGCATCGGGCGGCGGCGGGTTCGGTGTGGGCGGTGGCGTCAGCGTGGAGTTCCCGCAGGCCCCGAAGGCCGCGATGAAAAGTGAGCCGACAAGGGCTCTCACAAGCAAGACGTCACGCATGTTGGATCCCCGCAAATAGTCGCAATTCGGACACTTCGAAGTATCGGGGCAGGCCGAGCGAAGTCAAGCCGAGCCCCTCTTTAACGCCGGCACAACATGACCCGCATCGAAGCGCCTCAGACTTGGTATAGACCTGAGACGTGCGTTTGTTTCGCCTCGTGTTGAGTGATCTCCATCTTGGGACCGGTTCGCGTCCCGGAGAGCTCAATCCTTTCGAGGACTTCTTCCACGATGATCGCTTCGCGGAACTGCTTGCTCACTATGGGCGAGAAGCCGGTGAAGACACTGGAATCGAGCTGATTCTCAACGGGGACATCTTTGATTTGCTGAAGGTGAAAATCGGGGGGATTTGGCCGACTGAGATCACCGCAGAAATCGCCGCACAGAAGCTTCGACAGTGCCTCGATGGCCACCCCGTTTTCGTGACAGCGCTCAAACGCTTCATGGAGCGCCCCCACAACAGAATTACCTATCTGCCGGGCAACCACGATCTGGATATGTGGTTCACCGCTCCTCAAGAACTCTTCCGGCGCTACATCGCACCGGGCGATGCGGGCGAGCGGGTCCAGTTCGTCACACACAGCGACACCTACTACCTGCCCGATGGGATCCAGGTTCGACACGGTCACCAGCTCGAGCGCATTCATTGGGTCGACTACACGAACATGACTCGCGCCCGCCAAGACGGCAGCGAGGTGTTGCTGCTTCCGTGGGGAAGCGTGTGGATTCTCGAGGTGCTCAATCCGCTCAAAGCGATTCGATCGCACATCGATCGAACGCAGCCCTTGGGACGCTTCATGCTCGCGTCGCTTTTTCTCGATCCGGGGTTTGTGTTTCGGTTCCTCTACTACTCGACGAAGAATTTTTTCAAACACCGCATTCTGAAAATCCAAGCGTGGCGCGATCGGATCCGCACGATTCCAAAACTTGTACGAGAAGAGGTCATCTCGCTCACAGGTGGCTACGACGAGAACGCGATGCGCGCGCTCAAGAAGATGCGTGGCGCACACACGTTGATCGTCGGGCACAGTCACGGACCGCGTTACTTGCAGCTCGGCAACGGCAAGACGCTGGTCAACACGGGCACGTGGGTGAAGATGATCAACCTGGACCTGCAGTACCTGGGGCAAGACAGCGGGTTGACCTACGCGGTGATCGACTACGACGACGAAGGTCGACCGCGAACGCGACTGCTTCGGTGGTACGGTGTATCGCAGCCATGCGAAGTGGTTCCCTACGCGGACTGATTGTGGCGGTGTTGGTGAGCGGCCTTTCCCCAGGCTACGCCGACGAGCCGCTGCAAATCACGCTCGAGGCACCCGATCAGTTGATCGAGGGTCGTCGTGGAAGCATCGGCGCAGTGGTTCACGTGAACCCGGATGTTCCCGTGTTGATCACGCCCACCGAGGAAGGCACCGCGTTGTTTGTGGTGCGGGGTCGCTTGTTTCGCGCGGATGCGGAAGAACCGTCGGCCACGCCGCTTCGATTCCGGATTCCGGTTGTTGCGCGACAACCAGGCACTGCGGTGGTGCGTGTACGAGTCTCAAGCTTCGAGTGCGAAGGCGACGACTGTCGGCCGGTTCAAGGTGAAGCTTCGCTGACGCTGCGCGTGGAACCGCGTCCACAGTAGGCAGGAATACTCCGACCCCGGTCAGGCGTACGTCGAGGTATGCGCGTTCGCATCATCGTCGCCTACGTCCCCCGCTATCGACGCGGGCATCGCTGGCATTTCGTTCCTCCAGTCACCGGCATTCACCTCGCGGCGATCACTCCACCCGAGCACGAGGTCGAAGTTGTGCACGAACAAGTGCGCGACGTCCCTTTCGACACCGACGTGGATCTCGTCGCCATCTCGTTCTTCAGTGGATTCGCACGACGGGCCTACGCCATCGCCGACCGGTATCGCGCGATGGGTGTTCGTGTGGTCGCCGGCGGTCCCCACGTTTCGTATTGGCCCGACGAAGCGCTTGAGCACGTCGACGCGATCGTCACCGGCGAAGCCGATGAAGTGTGGCCAAGCGTGTTGAAGGATGCGGAACGCGGCGCATTGCAGCGCGTCTACCGTGGTGGTTCGCCCGAACTTGCCGGCCTCCCCACTCCTCGTTTCGATTTGTTGGAACGACGTTTCTTGGTTCCACGCGTGCTGCAAGCCACGCGCGGCTGCCCGTTTCGATGTCGGTTTTGCACCGTACCGGACTTGAATCCTGGCTTTCGCGTTCGACCTGTCGATGAAGTCTTGCGCGATGTTGCTGCACCGATCGACGCCGCGGGCTTTATGAGTTCATGGCGCGAGAAGGTCGCGTGGTTTTGGGACGACAACCTCTTGGTGAAACGTCGGTGGGCCAAGAATCTCTTGCGCGGGATGCGCGGCATGGATCGTTGGTGGCTCACGCAAGCCAGTATCGACATCGTCAAAGACGACGAGCTGCTCGACTTGATGGAAGCAAGCGGCTGCGCCGGGATCTTTCTGGGAATCGAAGCGCTCGATGCGGAAGCCCTGGAGAGCGTCGACAAAAAGCAAAACCGAATCGATGCGTATCGCGATGCGGTGAGGCGGCTGCACGACCGAGGCATCTGCGTGATGGCCGGGTTTATCTCCGGGTTCGACAACCAGACGCCACGCGACATCGTGCGTGTCGCAGACCGACTTCAGGAGCTGGAGTTCGACGTGCCCTTCTTGTCGATCCTGACGCCGTTTCGAGGAACGCCTTTGTACGACGACTTGATGACCGAAGGACGCATTCTCGAAGACCGAGATTGGCCGTTTTACAACGGCTACAACGTCGCGTTTCAGCCGAAGCGAATGTCGCCTTTGGCGTTGCAGCAAGCGCATCGTGCGTTGTGGTCGCGCGCGTTCTCTCCTGGATACGTGACCCAGCGTGTTGCGCGTGCGTTGCGTACGTTGAACCCGGGTGGGCGAATGTTGAGCGCGACGATGAACGGTTTCTACGGGCGGAAGCGTTTGATGGGGAACCTGCCTGCGGATGCGCGGAGCGAGGGTCGGATCGATCACACGCCGCCAGCAGCGAAACTCGTGCAGTTGAGTACGGGCTAGCCCTCAGTTCCTCAGTTCCAGTCTCAGTCTCAGTTCCAGTTCCAGTCTCAGCACATCGCGCTTCGCATGAAACGCTGACTGCTCTCCGAAAATCCAGAGAGCAGCCGATTCGCTCTATCGGGACAGGACGTAGAGCATCGCCTGCGTTTCATCGCTTGGTGCGTAGACAGGCGCGACTGCGTCGGGACGCAGGATGCCGAGCGACACTGCGACATCGAGAACCGCATCGACCTCACGGTTGCTGCCGAGGGCCATCGCGTACTGGTTCCCGCGACGCTTTCCACGCTGTGCGCTTCCTTCCGCGACATTGAGCGGAATCGAGCGAACTGCGCGATGCATCTGCGATGCAAGGTCCGTATCCGCAGCTTTCAACCGCGGCATCACAACTTTCTGAATGAGAGCAACGAGCTCTAGCGACTTCCGATAAGCGACGAACGAAGACGAGGACTTAGACATGTCAAAGTGACCTTCCGAGAGACGCAACGCGTTGCGACAGTTGCAACCCCTCCGCCCGGACGTGAGTGCGGGGTCAACCCCGACGACGAGCGAAGCGAGGAGGAGTCACGGAGCGAAGCGAAGTGACGCCCCGAAGGGGCGGGGTTTACGCCGCGCGAGCGTTCGGGCACTCCTGGGGCATGCAGGCGGACGAGCACAACACAGCAGCGCACGGTTCTGACCACTGAACGCTGAGACAGAGACTGAGACTGCGACTGAGACTGAGACTGCGACTGAGACTGAGACTGCGACTGAGACTGCGACTGAGACTGAGACTGTGACTGAGACTGTGACTGCGACTGCGACTGAGACTGTGACTGTGACTGTGACTGAGACTGAGACTGAGACTGAGACTGAGACTGAGACTGAGACTGAGACTGAGACTGAGACTGAGACTGAGACTGAGACTGAGACTGAAACCGGCTCTGTTGACGTTTCACGCAATTTCCGTCAACAGCCGCACGCAGCAAGTGACAGGCATCAGGTGACAGGGACGCTGGTGATGGGTCGATCGACAATGCCGTGTGTTTCGGTTCGCGTCGCTGCTGATCGTGCTCGTCGCCTGTGGTGATGACAGCGCTCGGGTCTTGGATGCGGGCACCGACGCGACCCACGACGCAGGTGTCGACGCTGCACTCGACGCAGGCTTTGACGCGAACGGCGTCGAGATCATGGAAGGCTTCTGTCCCGGCTCACCAGGGTGCGACACGGGCGAGGGCGAACTGCGCGCAGGCACCGCGCTGCGCGACGTCACGCCAGACCTGGATGGCGAGGATGTGCTGACCGTCGACGTCAACGGCAACGGCGTGTTTGACCCTTTCGACGGCGACGAATTCGAAGATCGCAATGGCAACGGACTCTTCGATGGCGTGTGGGTCGCAGGGTTCAGCAATGGTCGGGCCGCAACCGGAGTCGCCGACCCGCAATGGGTACGCGTCGTTGCGATCGAGAGCGGCGACACGACGATCGCGTTCGCATCCATCGACTGCATTGGGTATTTCTACGACGAGGTCCTCGCGATTCGCGAAGCGCTGAGCGACACGGAACTCGACTACTTGATCGTCGCGGCGACACATACGCACCAGGCACGCGACACGATGGGTTTGTGGGGTGTCGAGTTCATCGTCTCCGGCATCGACCCCGACTACAACGCGTTGCTTCGCCGCGAAACCGAAGCTGCGGTACGCGACGCACTGGACGACCTACGACCGGCCGACGTCCAGTACGCGAGCTTGATGCTGCGGGATATGCCGGGTGGCGTGAACCGCTACGTGAGCGACTCACGGGACCCGCGCATCCTCGACGACGAAGTTCGCGCGATTCGATTTGTTGAAGCCGGCAGCGACACCACGATTTCCACGCTCGTAAACTGGGCGAGTCATCCACAGTACCTGGGCGGTCGGAACCAGCTGCTCTCCAGCGACCTCGCGCACTCCCTCCGACTCGGCATCGAAGAGGGAGTGCAGGGTCCAGACGGTGAGATTGCTGGAATCGGTGGAACGACGGTGTTCGTCAACGGCGCGATCGGCTCGCAGATCGGCAACGAACGCATGAACGCTCAGACGTGGGAAGGCGAGGAACTACCGCGCACCGGACCCGAGACAACCCGCGTTGTGGGCGAACAGGTGGCGGGTTTCGTGCTGGAAGCCTTGGGTCCCGACGGCGGCTCGGTCACAGAGTCGGAAGCGGCACTCGGCTTTCGACATCGCCAAGTGCTGATCGACGTGTTGAACCGACGGTTTCACTCCGCCCTACTCTTCGATCTCTTCCCGCGTGAGACCTACAACTGGAACGCAGACGGAACCCTGATTCCGGGCATGAACGAGCCCGATGTGTTGACCGAGGTCGCCGTCGTGGACGTGGGCCGTGCATCGATGATCTTGGTGCCGGGTGAACTCGACCCTGCGCTCTTTGTCGGTGGGTATGACGGCAGCTGGACACCCGAGGGTGTGGAGATCGTGAACTTGGATCGCGACAACCCGCCCGACCTGTCGCGTGCACCCGAGGGCCCGTACTTGCGCGACTTGATGCGTGCGGATGCCGACCAGTACTGGGTCGTGGGGTTGGCCAACGACACGTTGGGGTACTTCGTTCCCGAGTTCGATTTTCAACTCGACGAGAGTCGACCCTACTTCGACGAGCCGCCGGGGAGTCACTACGAGGAGACGAACTCCGTGGGCGAAACGGCGTGGCCGTCAGTCAAAGCCGTGCTTGAAGATGTGCTTCGCTGGGATCCCTGATCCCGTCGATCCGACACGGAACAGCTTCGCGGACAGGGGTCGGGGCTGAATTTTGCCGGGAGGAGCGGAGTAGAGAAGTAGAGGAGAGAACTCTTCTACTCCTCTACTTCACTCCTCCCGGTAAAATCATTCGCCCAAATCGCGGAACAGCTTCGCGGATTCGACGCGGTTTCGCGAGCGCGTACCGCCCGCGAATCCCGATGCAAATCAGTGAGAGAGTTTGTAGAGCATCGCTTGGATGTGGTCCGACCTGTCGATGAGTTCGTCTGACTGCGGGACAAACCCAAGCGACATCGCAAGTTCGAGACACGCATGCACCTCACGCGCACTGCCGAGTGCGATGGAGAAGTGATGGGTTCGACGCTTGCCTTTGAGCGATCGAGCTTCGCGCGCGTCTCGGCTCGGGGAGCCTCGACGGTGTCCAACGGCCAGCGTCGCTCCAACGAACGCTTCGCGTTCTTCGTTGCCCTCATCGCGCGGAAAAAATTCTCTCCTTCGGTCTCCGCGTCTCTGCGCCTCCCACTAAAATTAGTCGCCCAGCTCCAACGCCTCCCAAACCTTTTCAGTGGAAGTCGTGGGCCTTCACTTCGTCCGCTCCGGGGACTCTTCGCACGGGTTTGAACACTCGACCGATCACGTTCACCACGTCGTGCCTTCGTTCGAGTTCGCCCTCCACATAGAGCACCGGGTTCTCAACAATGATGTCGGCCTGGCGATCGAACACGTCGGGTCGAATCACCACGTTCGCCATCCCCGTCTCGTCTTCGATGGCAAGAAACACAAAGCCCTTCGCGGTCTCCGGTCGCTGCCGCGCAATCACCAGCCCGACGATATGTACGCGTCCCACAGGCCACGTCTTGAGTTCCGCAATCGTGGGCATCTTCGCCGCACGTCGGCGCTCTGCGAGAAACGCGATGGGGTGTAGATCAGGTGAACCTGCGAGCGTCGCGTAGTCATCCAGCGCTCGCTGCGCATCGCTCGGTGCCTCGATGGGTACGATGTGTGGGTCTGGGGCAGGCACATCCAAAGGACCGGCACGCGGACGAGTTAATCGCAGCACTTCCCACAACGCACGACGCCGATCACTTGCCAACGAATCGAACGCGCCAGCGCGCGCGAGCGACACCAGCTTTCGTGAACTGAGCTGCGTCGCCCGTACAAACGCTTCGACATCCGCAAAGGGGCGTGCCGACAACGCGGCTTCCACGGCCTCTTGCGCTTTGTCACCCAGTCCATGCACACGACGGAACCCGAGGCGAAGCGCCAACCCCTTGGCATGGGGTTCGAGCGAACTCTCCCAGAAGGACGCGTTGATGTCGGGCCCCAATACCTTGACGCCGTGTCTTCGTGCGTCGGCGAGAATCGTCCCCACCGGATAGAACCCCATGGGCTGCGCGTTGAGCAACGCGGTGTAGAACTCGGTTGGGTAGTGACGCTTGAGATACGCCGACGCATAGACGAGGAGCGCAAAACTGGCCGCGTGACTTTCGGGAAAGCCGTAGCTGGCAAACGCCGCGAGCTGTTTGACGATGCGTTCGGCGATGTCGCGTTCGATCCCGTTGCGCTGCATTCCCTGCAAGAGCTCGAGCGCGATGCGCGCCATCTGACTTTGATTGCGCTTGCGCCCCATCGCACGTCGCAACGCATCGGCTTGAGCGGGTGAAAATCCCGCTGCAGTGATCGCGACCTTCATGCCCTGTTCTTGAAACAACGGAACACCCAACGTGCGATGCAGCACCGATTCGAGCACCGGGTGCAGATACGTGATCGGTTCCTCTCCGCGACGACGCCGCATGTAGGGATGCACCATCTCGCCCTGAATCGGGCCGGGACGAATCAGCGCCACCTGCACCACGAGATCGAAAAACCGCTCCGGCCGTGTTCGCGGAAGCACGTTCATCTGTGCACGAGACTCGATCTGAAACACGCCGACGGTATCGGCGGCCTGGATCATCGCGTACGTGTGCGCGTCGTCGGCCTCGATCGTGTGCAGTTCGATCGGTCCGTGGTGCGTGCGAACGTGCCCCAGACACTTGCTCAGCAACGTCAGCATCCCCAGTCCCAGCAGGTCGATCTTGACCAACCCGAGCGGACCGAGGTCGTCCTTGTCCCATTGGATGACGGTGCGGTCCTTCATCGCCGCCGGTTCGATCGGAACGACCTCACACAAGGGCTGTCCGGTCAGCACAAACCCGCCAACATGGATTCCGCGATGCCTTGGAATGCCTTCGAGCCCTCGAATCAAGCGCAGCAGTGCGCGCACCCGAGGGTCACGTGCGTCGAGTCCAGCGCGCTCAAGTCCCCCCTCAGCAAGTCGATCCGCGGCCGAGCTGCCCCGCGTAAACACCGTGTCGGAACGTGCGTCGGAAGGCACCCGGTGTCCGACCTGTCGTGCGAGTCGGTCGCCGACGGCAGGCGGAAACCCCAAGACCCGAACGGCATCGCGCACCGAACTTTTCCCGCGCCAGGTGATCGTTTCGCAGGTCATCGCCGCATGTTCACGGCCGTAGCGTTCGTAGACGTACTGAAGGACGCGTTCACGATCCCGGTGTGCGATGTCGATGTCGATGTCGGGGGGCTCGTTGCGACCTTCGGAAAGAAAACGTTCAAAGAGCAGCTCGAGTCCGATCGGATCCACCGCTGTGATTCCGAGGCAGTAACACACGACGCTATTTGCTGCGCTGCCCCGACCTTGGGCGAGGATGTCGTGGTGTCGGGCAAAGCGCGCGATGTCGTGCACGATCAGGAAGTAACCGGCGAGACCAAGCTCTCGAATCACCCCGAGCTCGTGTTCGAGTTGCCGGCGATGGGCATCGGTGGGCTTGGGATACCGCCGCCGAAATCCCTCAAGACACAACGCACGCAGCAACGCATCACCATCGTCCACGCCTTCGGGAAGGGGAAACGTGGGCAACGTGGGCTGCAGGTCCTCCAACAGACGAAAGCTGCACCGCTCTGCAATTTCCAACGTGCGAAGCACACCACTCGGTGCCGATGCCCAAAGTCGGTGCATCGCGACCGGCGATCGAAGGTGTCGTGCGTCGTTCGGAAACAGACGGTCGCCAGCTTCCTCGAGCGTGCATCGGTGCTTGAGACACACGAGCGCGTCGTGGACACATTTGTCGTGCGGGGCCGCATGCCGGGCATCCGAGGTGACGACCCAAGGCGAACCCAGCCGGTCTGAAAGGCCGAGGAGTCCTTCGATACGCGCGACATCCTCGGCGAGTTCGTGGTCGGAGAGTTCGACGTAAAACGCGTCGCCAAACATCTCGGAGAGCGGCTCCGCGTGCAGCGGGTCGTGTTCGAGAGGGCTCGTTCGACCACCACTCAAACACACGAGGCCCGGCGAATACGTTGCGAGTGTATCGAGGCTCACGCACGGCCACCCCCGGGGCTGATGACGCGCCAGGGTGATCAATCGCGCGAGGTGGGACCAACCGCGAGCATCTTCGCAGAGCAACACGACCGACCCGCCGACATCCAGACTGAGCTCCGCGCCAAAGACGGGTCGGACTCCTTCATCGCGACAGGCTTCGGCGAATCGAACCGCACCACCCAGGTCGTCGAGGTCGGTCATCGCCATCGTCTGCAGACCAATTTCGCGAGCACGTGCAGCGAGGTGTTCGGGCGTGGACGCGCCATCGAGGAGCGAAAACGCGCTGCGGACATGGAGCTCGGCGTAGTCGAGAGAGCTCAGTCGACGCACGCGATCACGTCCCAGCGATCGTCCCGACCGTGCGCGAAGCGTCCGAGTAAAAGCGCGAGCACGGGTCCCTCCAACTCCGCCCACGCCAGCAGTTCGATCCCGCTGGCTTGACCCTTCTGTCGCCACCAGGGGCGAATCGCGCGTTCGACGCGACTGAGTCGCAACACTCGACGACGTCGACCATGCAAGGTGACGAAGCCGTCTTGAACCGGGACGGGCGGTTCGATGCGTCGCCAGGGCAGTGCCTCCCCAGGCACAGTCTCACCGTCGACCCATTGCGCGCGTTCCATCGGATGTCCGAGTTCCACGCGGGATGCTTGTTGAACCCGGTCCTCGCCGAGACGAGAACGCAGGCGTGCCAACGTCACTTCGCGTGCGTCGGCCCGCGATGGTGGGGGACCGTAGGGCAAGCTTTCGGTCTGCCGCGCGTGCGATACCGATTCGGTGATGCGAAGGCTGAGCGAGTGTACGGGGGCTTCGAGGTGGACGGACTCCAAGTGAGTGCGCAGCAACTCCAGGACTGAGCGCGCGTTGGTCGAAGGTTCGCGACAACGTGCTTCGATGACGACGCGTTCCGCAGGCGGTGCCACCCGGAGCGTGAGTCGAACGACGGTGATTCCTTCGTCCCGTTGCCGAACCTGTGCGGTGAGCCGCTGAAGTGCGGGTGCGATCACAAAGATCAGCGCAGGCAGTTGGGCGATTGGATCTTCGAGATCGATCTGCGCCCGATCGAGAGGAGTTGGAGTCGGGCTCTTGGGCCCACGTGGATCGAACCCGTCTGCACGCCGACGCGCTTCGGCAACTGCTGGACCGAAACGCATTCCAAGCGACGCAGGATCAAACTGTCGCAGCTGCCCGACGGTCCACACGCCAAGCGAGCCCAGGATTCCTCGCGCCTCCCCGTCGATCTCCAACACCTCAAGTGGAGCGGCGTCCAGGAAGTCGCGCGCTTCGTCCGGATCGATGCTTCGCACACCGTCGCGCACTGCTCGCGCTGCCGCGTAGGCCACGGTGGCGTTGGGACCCACACCCACCGCGACCGGACGCAGCTTGCCAAGGACGGAGCGAGCATCTTGTCCCCACTGGGTCCACCGGCGTGAGTACGCATGCGGCTCCGCCCAAAAGCGGGCGCCCTTGGTCTCGCTGACGCGTGGCGAGAGTTTGAGCAACGACGCGACAACCCACCGACGTGCCCGCTGAATCCGCGACAGATCGTAGGGCAGGGTGCCCAGCGTCGAGTCACGTCCTCTTGCGTGAGCCAAGCTTTGCCCCACCCGAATCCCCTTGGCGCGCGCGATGTCGTTGCACCAGAGGATCGTCGCGCTGCGTCCTTGTCCACGATGAACGGCGAGTGCGCGTTCAGCGAGGTTTCGTGTGCCGTGATGTGCTGCGATCGGGAGCACGGGGACGTGAACGCAAGCGATCGGTATGGACGTCGACAACAATGATTCCGACCTCGACAACAGTGACTCCTTCGGGTTGGGATTCTGCAGAAACGCGTAACGTGCGGGATTGCGGGGCATCGCCATGAGGCGCACCGATCCACTCGATACCTTCGACGGAGATGCCAGCGGTTAGAGACGTGGTGAGAGGTGCGACGTCGCCGACCAACACAAGTCGGGTTTCGCGTTCTCGGACGAGTTGCCGAACACGTGCGGCATCACGCGCGTGTGGTGCATCGAGTGCGACAACCAGTTCAAACCCGCCTGCGCGCAACGCGAGATCGAGCGCGAACCACGCTTGTTCGCGCTGGGGACGCACCACCCAAATCGCACCGTGCGTACTCGACGGAACCCACGCGTGAGGAAGCGTGGTGTCGCGCGCATCGACGACGAGCACGCATCCACCCGTCGCTGCGACACGTCGTGCCCACGTGCTCGCGAGGCTGAGTCCGCCGCCACCAGGACGCGCGTGGACCCAGAGCAACTCACCTCGTGCGAGCCCGCCCTCAAGCGACTGGTCGAGGTACGGCCAACCTGAGGAAAGCAGCTCGCGACGAGGCTGATCGGTGCGGAGTGCGCGAGGGAAGCGGCGCGCGATGAGCTCGTGAAGATCGGGGGAGGCAGCCATGCGACTGAACGAATGTCCAGTATAGCGCTCGCGCTGACATTGGATCGGTCCATCGCGATCCCGACGTGAATTCGGGACCTTGCTTGCGATGCTTTGGGAGAAGTCGCGAGCTCAGACTTCGAGAAGCGACTTCCACAACGCGTAGTCGCGTTTCTGCTCGCCCCAGGTGCGGTGGATCATCGCGCGCGGACCCGGGTGGTAAAGCGGCAGAAGCCAACGCGCCATCCATCGCGCAGGTCGTCCCACGTCGGTTTGTAGACGTAAGTCGTGCGGCGCGAGCATCTCGAGAGAACGAAGTGCCGTCGACCCCAACGTGACGATCAGCACCGGATCGAGCAACACGATCAGTCCACTGAGATAGTGCGAGCAGTTCCGAAGCTCATCGAGTCGTGGACGACGACCGCGGCCATCGTTGGAGCGTGGTGTGCACAACACCGCGTTGGTAATGAAGAGTTGGCTGCGATCAAGACTCGCTTGATCGAGCAGTCGTTCAAACGCAGTACCGGCGTGGTCACCACTGAGCGGCTTGCTCACCAACTCGCCTTCACCACCGGGCGCCGTCCCGATCACCAAGCAGCGTGCTTCCAGTGGACCGTTTTGTTCGCCCAAGGTCGTGGGGCGTCCGGGCATGTGTTTGCAGCGCTCGCACACCGCTGCTTCCTCGCGAAGCGTGGTCAGTCGCTTTTGCTTTTTTTCCCGGGAGAGCAAGGCCGCGAGGGTATCAATCTCGCCGCCTAAACCCAATCAGATGCCCCGGACGCCCTCTTTCTTCGAGACGGTGTAGGCGAGCTCCAGGGTCCGTTGTCCGTGCGCAGGGATGGTGACGTTCCAGCGGATAAACCCATCTTGGTCTGGCGTCGCACCCTCGGTTGTGCCTTTGGCGTCGACTTCAATTTCGACTTGCGACACTTCTGAGACAGGCACTCGTTCGGTCACTTCGACCTTCGTCTCGATGGGTCCTGTGTTGCTGAGCTTGAGTTCGACACGATGGGTCGAGCGAATCCAAGAGCTGAGCATCTTGGACTTGCCTTCCTTGCGGGTGACCTCTCGATGCACGCGGATGTCCGTGCTGGGTCCCCAGCCAAGTTCGAAGGCTTCGCCCGGCGCAACGAAGAGTGTGGTGGTTCGACCCACGGGCCCGCTTTGACCAACGAGATCCACGGGGCCTGCCAACAAAGGAGTCGTGCCACCATGCTCGTGGCGAGAACGTGAGATCACCGCAAGATCGCGTTCGGGAAATGCGACCCACGACGCACTCGCTTTGGATTCGTACTGCGCGAGATGAACGCGATACGGACGTCCATCCGAGGGCACGGTTGCAGCGTTGGGGGCAACCAGGAGACGGGCTTCGCCACCGTCATCGACCCCAGGCAGATCGGGTGCGACTTGTTTCGAACGTCCCAAGCCTGCAGTCTCGATCTCCTCTTCGCGCGCTTCGACTTCGAGTACTTCGGCTTTCTTCCGCGTGCGTAGAAAGTCTGCTTCGAGGGCAGGCGGTTCAACACCCAGGGAGGGACGCTCGGTGCTGAACGAAAGCTTGACGTCGGTCCAGTCCTCGCCGGTGCGCTGCCACACGCACGCATCCGTTTCCATCTTGAGCGTTCCATCGCGCAGCGTGGCGCGGTGTTGAGGCCGCCAAATGGCACTCGGAACCAAGTAGGAAATCTCGACCTGGGCCTCGCCGGGTTGTTCTGCGATCAGCTCCAGCTCGATCCAGGTTTCGCGAGAGGATGAGGGACTGAGCGCGAGCCCGACACGGCGCGTCAAATCCTGGACCTCCTGCTCGGCGTCCTGAAGCTTGGGTTGGAGATCCGCCAGCTCGAGTCGCAAGGTGGTCTCGCGCTGCAACGCGGCATCGAACCCCGCTGTCCACGCATCGGGCGTCGCACGCCCCCACGCAACGTCGTCACCGACTTCGCCAAGCAACAGCTGACGCGCGGTTTGCGTCGCTTCGAGTTCTTGTGCACGCGACGCGATCTCGGTCTTGATGTCGACCACCACTTTTCGGACGGCGTCGAGTTGTTGACTCAACTCGGCGTGAGCACCTTCGCGTTCGTCGCGCTTGGCGATCAACTTACGTCGAACTCGGGCGTTCTGAAGCGTCGCGCCCTGAACGTGAACACTCAGCGTTTTGTCCACGAGTACAGGCGCCACGCCACTCAACTTCCAACGCGAACGTCCTGCGGGTAACCGTGCAGTCCCGCGTCGAGTCACCGCGGCGCGGTCTTCCAACACCCGAGCTTCGACAACCGGTGCGTCGAGGATGTGCATGTCGGTCATCCTTCCCTCCGGTTGCCGCCGACCAACTCTTTCTTGGCCGAGATTCGAATCACGTAGCTTGCGCGCAGTTGCTTCTCTTCGCCTGAGTCGACATCGATGAGCCAACGACGCCCGCCTTGGAGTTTCTGGGTGTCCGGTTCCCACGATTCCCAACTTGGCGACACGCTCTCTTCACGAATCTCAATTTCGTCGTCGCCCTTGTGCACCGCAGGAATGCGTTCTCGTACTTCGACTCGCGCGCGTTTGGCGAGGTGGTTGACCACGTCGATGTCGATGTCGTGCACCAGTTCAAGCGCACGTCCCATCAACCCGGCGCTGCGTTCTTCGAAGCGAGCGTTGCGGGCCACCTTGATGCCCTCTTCGACGCCGAGGCCGAGTTTGAGTCGACCTCCTTTGGGTGTGACCTTCATCGAGCGCGTGAGCAGGTAGCGGTCTCCGACGTAGACATCGGCGGGACCTCGCAAGATCGGACCGATCAGGGGATTGCCCAACTCCACGAAGCGAAACACGTCGCTGCTCTCGCGCGGAACCACGACGAAGCGGCCTTCGGCGTCGTCTTCGCCTTCGGTGATCGACAGCGAGTGGAACGACCCGTCGGAGGGAACATCGATCGGGTGGGTTGCCGCGTACGCATAGTCAAAACCGTCGTCTGCAGTTGGTGCAAAGCACTGGTCAGGCATGGACTCGATCTTGTGCGCGCGCTTTTCGTACGACGCCAACGTGGCCAGGTCGACGTCCACCGCTCCGCGCTCCGTGCGCAGGACCTCAAGGTAGAGTTCCGTGCGTGCGACCAAACGAAGGCGACCGCGCGTCGTCGAGCGCACGCCTGGAAGGCGCAGACGTCCGTACGCCATCATGTTGACGTCGGCTTCGAGTTCCGCGGCACCGCCTTCGACTTCGACGCTGCTCAGCGCACTGGTATCGAACGTCGCCGTGGTTTCTTTGTCGCGGCTCTTTTTCTTCTGCTTCCCACCGATCGACCCAAAGCTCATTCCGCGTGAACGTGAGCGAGCCATGGCCTGGGGCGGTGGCGCGGCTGCAGCAGGCATCGGTGCAGACATCGGCATCGGTGCCGACGCGGACATCGGTGGCGCCGCCCCGGGCGGTGCGCCACCCGACACCATCGCTCCAAGCGGAGCTGGCGGAGGGGGTGCCGCGGTTTGGCGCGGTGCTGTCGGTTTGGGTCGGCTTGGCGGCTTCACCGGTCGTTCCGCTTCAACCGGAAAGGCACGATCGAAGTCCGCGTAGAGACTTGCGGCACCTTGGGGTGCTTCGCGCCACCCTGCACGCGTGGGTCGTTGCTGTTTGCGTCCGATCCGAATCGATGAGAGCTCCGGCAAATCGGTCCATCGGTCGAGTACAGCGGTGGAAAGCGTGAGCTGAACATCTCGCCAATCCTCACCGCTTCGCTGCGCCACGAACGCGCGCATCTCCAGGCGCGCCTGCGTCAACGCGTCGTCGAAGCGGAGCACGTAGCTCGGTGTCCAGCGTGCGCCTGGAACCGTGTACTCCAAGAAAAGTTCGCCCTCTGTCGAGTCCAGAGTCAGGTCGACTCCTTTGCGAATTTCGTTGGCGCGGGTTTGGCGAACGGTCGACGCGAGTCGCTGACGTTCTTCGAGGTCGGTGACCTGTTCCCGGGCTTTGCGGAGGGCTTCGCGCAAGTCGCGAAGTTCGCGCGTGAGGGCGTCGGATCGGTCTCGCCGAAAGCTCACCAGCGCGAGTCGTTGGTCGGTCGGGATACTCTGCGGGCCCTCGTCGGTGTACCGCCTGGGCGCTAACGTGAGTTGATCGAGTGACTGCAGCGCTCGTTTGTGGGCCTCCACGCGTGCCGAAGCTTTGGCTTGTGCGACTCGTGCTGCTTCGAGTTCGGCGTCTTCGGGAGGTGGCAGATCCGCTTGCGCCGAAACCGTCGTCAGCACCACGCGGAGATCGTTGACGTGGCCCGATCCCGAGACACGCACGCTGTCGTCATCGATCGCGAGCGGGAGTGGCGCGAGTCGAACCAACCCCGGTTTCGCGCTGCTGAGAGCGATGCGACGACGGACGCGCGCGCCGCGGCGATGAACGGTGACCGCGTCGATCGTGGAAGGGACGAGCTGCATGGACGAAAGGCTATCCGCAGATCGCCGCAGGGCTGACGAGGAACATAGGCGACCATTTTACTCGAGTATAACTTGCGGATTTTTCCTCGTTGTTTCCAGGGAATACGGAATTCGCGTTGCGAATTCCGACCTCTGACGTCAACTTACTGATGCAGATGGAAGCGCAGTCCCAAATCCAACTCGACGACGCCAATCGCGAGTTGGCCGAGAGCACGGCCGAAGAGGTCATCGCGTGGGCCGCGGAGCGCTTCGGCAAGGGACTGGTGATGTCGTCGAGTTTCGGCGCCCAGTCCGCTGTGATGCTGCACCTCGTGTCTCGGATTGCACCGGAGACGCCGGTCATCTTTATCGACACGGGATACCTCTTTCCGGAGACCTACCGGTTTGCGGATCAGCTCAAGCAGCGCTTCGGGCTGAAGCTTCACGTGTTTGGTCCGCAGATGACACCTGCGCGTCAGGAAGCGTTGTACGGACGCACGTGGGAGCAGGGCGACGAAGGCGTGCAGGAGTATCTGCAGCGCAACAAGGTCGAGCCGATGCAACGCGCCCTTCAAACGTTGGGTGCGGAGGCGTGGATGGCGGGCTTGCGCTCGGACCAGACCGAGCATCGCAGTGCGTTGCCACGCGTCGGCACGCAGGATGGCCGAATCAAGATCCATCCGATTCTCCGCTGGTCGAGCGATGACGTGGAGGCCTACATGGAGAAGCACGACCTGCCGTACCACCCGCTCTACGCGGAGGGGTTCCGATCGATCGGCGATGTGCACTCCACGCTGCCGACCACGCCGGACATGGATCCGCGGGACGGCCGGATCCTCGGCAAGAAGCGCGAGTGCGGTTTGCATTTGCCGCTGAGCGCCGAAGAGAACGAGAGCTTGAAGTCTTCAGGGCTTTGACAGCCATTGTGAACGGCAGGCGCGGGCGCTAGAACCCCGCCATGGCGTACGACTACGATCTCGCGGTCATCGGTGCAGGTTCGGGTGGGGTTCGCGCAGCACGCATGAGTGCTGGCTTTGGTGCGAAAGTCGCCGTCATCGAGGGCTCGGATCTCGGTGGCACCTGCGTGAACATCGGCTGCGTCCCGAAGAAGCTCTTCGTCTACGCCGCGAGCTACGCCGAAGCGTTTGAGGATGCGCGCGGGTTTGGGTGGTCGAGTTCTCGTCCGGCGTTTGACTGGAAGAAACTGGTCGAGGCCAAGAACCGGGAGATCGCGCGTCTCAACGGCATCTACCAGACCATCCTCGAGAAGGCCGGTGTCGAGATCGTGCGAGGCTTTGCATCGTTCGAAGATGCACACACGCTTCGCGTCGGTGACAAGACGATCTCTGCGAAGACGATCCTGATCGCGACCGGTGGCAAACCGTGGCGTCCCGAAATTCCGGGTCACGAAATGGGCATCTCGTCGAACGAGTGTTTCTACTTGGACTCGTTGCCCAAGCGGATCGTGATCGCCGGTGGTGGATACATCGGCGTCGAGTTCGCCGGCATCTTCAAACTCCTGGGAGTCGACGTGCATGTCGTTCATCGCGGCGACTTCGTGTTGAATCGTTTCGATCAGGACATTCGTCGTCATCTGACCGATCAGATGCGTCTCAAAGGCATCCACATTCACCTCGAGCAAACGATCGAGCGCCTGCATCGAAAGGGCAGCGTGATTGTGGCGACGCTCAACAACGGTGAGGAACTCGAAGCTGAGCTGCAGATGGCTGCTGTGGGACGGCGTCCGAACACCGAGGGCCTCAACCTCGAGGCTGCCGGTGTGGAGACGGATACGACACGCGGTGGAATTGTGGTCGACGATGACTTCCGTACGACCACCGAGAACATCTACGCCATCGGCGATGTGATCGACCGTCTGCAGCTCACCCCGGTTGCACTGGCGGAGGGCATGGCGATTGCGAAGACGCTCTATGGCGGCACACCCACGAGCGTGGACTACGACTGCATTCCTACCGCTGTGTTTAGTACGCCTAACGTCGGAACGGTTGGCTTGAGTGAAGAAGCCGCGTGGCACCGCGGCCATGAGTGTGTGATTTACCGGTCCACGTTTACGCCGATGAAGCACACGCTTTCGGGTCGGCACGAAAAGACCATGATGAAGCTCGTGGTGTGCGCGAAAACCGACAAGGTTCTCGGCGTGCATATGGTGGGTCCGGACGCAGGTGAGATCATTCAGGGCTTTGCGGTGGCGATGAAGTGCGGCGCGACGAAGAAGCAACTCGACTCGACGATCGGGATCCATCCGACCGCCGCGGAGGAGTTTGTGACGATGCGTACGCCATTTACCGGAGTCGCCGCACCCTAGGTCTTCGCCTTCGGCTTCGACCCGGCCTTCGGCCTTACGGGCACGGCTCCTCCTTGGGGAGGTTTTAGCAAAACCTTGTATGTCCGCGGTGCGGTACTTGAGTGGTGGAGCCGACATCGGCAGACCGCCAAAACCTTGGGTCCGTAGACCGTGGGGGAGTTTTTGGTCGCCGATGTCGTGTCCTCCACGACGAGCCCGAACAGTTGCCAAGTTTGAACAGACCGCATCTGCAAGGATGGGCCGCGGAGGAGGCTGCTCCACCTAGGAGGAGCATGACAGAGAGCAATCAGGATCGGAAGTCGTCCACCTTCGTCGGTGTCGATGTCAGCAAGCAGTGGCTCGACATTGCGCTCGAGGGTCGCGACGAGGTCACACGAATCGCCAATACGACCGCAGCATGGAAACGCTGGTTGTCGCGCCACGGTCAGGACGTACACGTCATCGTCGAAGCGACGGGTGGCTTTGAGCGAACGGTTACAAACGGCTGCGAAGCCACGCACACGACGTACTCCATCGTGAATCCGCTCAAGGTGCGTCGATATGCACAAGCCTGCGGGCACTGGGCAAAGACAGACAGCATCGACGCGACTGTCCTGGCAGCCTTTGGTCGTGCGGTGCCGCAACGGATTAGTCGACGTTTGAGCCGTGAACGACAGCGTTTACGAGACTGTATTGGTCGTCGTAACGACCTCATTCGCATGCGAACGGCAGAGAAGAACCGCAGCAAGCTTGCGGCAGCGATGCAAAAGGACATCAAACGTCACATTGCGTGGCTCACGAAAGAGGTCGGAAAGCTCGACAAGCAAATCGCAGCACTGCTGAAAGAAGACGAGGCTCTTCACCGTCAATCGCAGCAACTGCAAAGCATGAAGGGGGTCGGTCCTGTCACGGCGGCGACGCTGTTGGCCCTCTTGCCAGAGCTGGGGCAACTCGACCGTCGTCGCATCGCTGCCCTCGTCGGCCTCGCTCCGTTCGCGAACGACAGCGGACCGCGTCGAGGGAAACGACGGATCTATGGTGGCCGAGCGATCGTGCGGACCGTGCTCTACATGGCCGCGATGGTCGCAGCGCACCGCAATCCGGTATTCAAAGCCCTCTACCAACGCCTCAGAGCGAAAGGAAAGAAAGCGAAAGTCGCCATCACGGCGGTGGCTCGCAAGCTCCTCACGATACTGAACGCCATGACACGTGATTGTGCTGATTGGCGCCCAGCATAAATACAGTTGCTCCCCCCAAACTTCGTTTGGGGCCCCCCTCCAAGCTCGCGCTTCGCGCGCGTTCCGGCTCGTGGAGCCTTCACGTTGCCCGACGGCCAGCTTCGCTCAAACGAACGCTTCGCGTTCTGAGCGTCCGCTTCGTTCGGCTCCTCGCTATGTCCGGGGCTGGTCGTGTAGCGAAGCGAGCACTTCTTCAATCAAGTTCGCATTTCGCAATACGCATTTTTTGATACTTACGAAGTGGCGAAGTTGCTGACGAAGTTGCTGACAAAGGAGATCACCGAGCGAGCGGGGGAGGCGCATATCGCGCGATGAGCTGCATCCCTCGCGGCGCGCGTCTTGGGACTGTGGGTTCGTTCGGGCACGACGCTGTCACCGCAAGCTGACGGGATGCGTGTTGGACTTCCACGTCGTCGACGTTGGCTTGTCGAGCCAACTCCAACGCTTGGAGGTAGTACTTTCGTGACTCGCATCGCGTCTCGTCTTCGGCATTGTTCTGAATCGCTACGAGCGACCCCCGCACACGCACGCTCATGATCGCCCGACTCAACGCGTCGTACTGCTGGCCCTGCGCAACCAGTGCCCTCACGGTCCACAAGGGACGACGATACGCATGAACACGGTCGAAGTTGGCAATGCGTGCACGCGTTGCGGCAAAGGCGCGCTGCAGATCGGTCCGTAAGTGCGCGGGACGAATCCGCGGACTGCGAGCGTCGTGTGCTGCCAAGTGCATCTGAGCTTGCGCAGCGAAGCCGCTCGCTGCGCTCCCGGGTGAGATGCCCAGCCGGCCATAGGCCGATACGACCTCTCGATACGCGCTCGCCTGTTGCTCTGTGTCCGCGATGCGCCACAGCGCCTGCAATATGAGTTCGCTTGCGGCTCGGTCATTCATGTAGCGCGCCACAAACGACCGGTAGGCGCGAACCGCATCACGTGGCGAGTCCTCGAGTCGCGCGGTCTTGAATGCGCCAATTCGTGCGTTGTCGGGGTCAGGGTCGTTTGCGAGACGTCGGTAGTAGCGTTGAGCAAGCGCGCGTTCGTCACGAAGTTCGTATAGAACCGCGAGGTTGTGCAGGGCGTCGCTACGCCGCCGCTGGATCTCCGAGTTTTGCGACGCTGCGAATCGCGGTGCGTCAACAAGCATCGCGTAGTGCCGCACGGCTACGTCGTACTCCAACGTACGGTTGGAGAGGTAGGCGGTCCGAAAGAGCGCATTGGAGACGATCTGGTCGTTTCGCACTTGCTCGGTGGCGTCGGTTGCCTGTCGTGGCGACACGGTGTCGACGATTCGAACGTATAGCTGTCGTGCGGAGTCGAACCGTCCCGTGCGCTCGAGCGCCATGGCTGCGTACTCCAACCCCAGCGGTGCGGACGGGTGGTCGGGGTTGTTGTTGACGGTCTCGATAAAGAGTTCGGCAGCGAGTTCGTACAACGAGTCTTGATCGACCGTCGCTCGCACTGCGCGTTCAAACATGACGGTTGCGCGTCGAAAGGGCATCACGTCGACGTGGGTCGGGCGGCGACGTGGCCCAAACGAACACGCGCCCTCCCGCAAACGAGTGTCGAGTCGCTGCGCCTCGTCCAAGTCGTTTCGTCGCGCCGCCATCGCGTAGAGAAGGTCCCACGCAACGTGGCCCAGCTCGTCTACTTGGCAAAGCGACTCGAAGAGCGCAGTGAGACGCTCACGCGCCTCGTCCCACTGCCCGTACGCGTAGAGCAGGGTTGCGTTGTTGTACGCATACGCGTTGCGCAGAGATTCGGTGTCTTCGTGCGCACGAACCGAGTGGAGGTAGGTCTCGCGCGCGGTGAACAGACGCTGAACCAAGGCGGGCAACGCGCGGGTCTGAACCTCGCGTCCGATCACCTCGGGCTCCTGCGGGACCTGAGCAGGGTCGAGCTGTCGACGTAACGATTCCACCACGCGACGCGCCGCATCGGCGTGGTAGCGGTCGTCGGCAAATGAGTCTCGAACGCGGGCGTACGCTTGTTCTGCGTCTTCGTACGACTCCGACCAAAAGTATGCGTCCGCCAGGTTGTAGCTCAGTTCGTAGGCATGAGGGCTGTTTGGATAGCGCCGAAGATACTCGCGGTAACCAGCGGCGGCAGTGTGGTAGTGCTGCTTGGCGATTTCGAGATGTTCGGTCGATGTCTCCTGAACGGCTCGGCGTCGCTCGACCTGTGCTCGCTGGTGCGCGTCGATCGCCAGTTCGAGAATCGTCCGCTCCACGCGTTCCTCCGCGTGTCGCATCACCTGCAGATCGTTTTGATGTTCGGCCCAGTGGTCGAGGTCAAATCGTGCCAGCTCACCGCGCACTCGTTGTGCCGCGTCGGTATCCGCACGACGTTCATGCGCCTGTGCAATGCGATGCAGGACCTCGGGGGCCTGCGCGTGATCGGGCCAACGTCTGAGGAACACACGCCAGATCCTGATGGCCTCGTCGTACTTGGCTTCGTCGAACAGGACTTGTCCGAGTTCGATGAAGACTTCGGCGGTCCAAGGGCGGTCTTGTGGCAGGAGCGAGGGATCGCTGATTCGCTCCAGCGCCGTGGGCAGCTGTTCGGAGGGATCGGGGACCTGGTTTTCGTTCCAGTCGTCGTACGCGAAGCTGATCGCCATGTACTGAACGGCTTCATTGCGCAGGATGGATTCCGAAGGCTGGTCCACAACTCGGGCAAACGCACGGATCGCTTCGGGGTAGCGGTTGGCTCGGTAGTGCGACCAGCCGATCTTGTACTGCGCAACCACGGCGTGACGGCTTGTGCGGCTCACGCGCTCGTAGGCTGAGACGGCCCAATCCAACGCGTCGGGCTGAGCGAAGTCGTCGAAGTGAAGCTCGCCGAGTCGCAACCACGTCTCGTCGACAAAGGGCGACGAGCGCGTCTGACACGACGCGTAGCGAGTCGTTGCGGTAATGACCGACGTATCCGTGCACACGGTACGAAGCCACGCGCGCTTGGCGGCGTCTTCTTCACCCATGGCATAGCGCATGTAACCAATCAGATAGAGGACCGCGCCAGCCCGGGTGTACTGCGGGAAGTCGCGCAGCAACCGTTCGTAGAGTTCAAGACTCGGTGTGTAGTCGGGTTCGTCTTGCAGCTCGCTTCGCTGGTAATAGAGCTCGCCGAGTCGGAACATCGCGTCGGGCGTGTGCTGCGGATTGGCGGGATACTCGCGAACGAATCGCTCAAAGCGGATGATGGCGCGCTCTCGTTCGTGGTGCTCGATTCGCAGTTGGTGTTCGAGCTCGCCGGCAAATCGTCGTTGTCGAATGCGTCGTTGACGCCCGAAGTCGCGACGCTCCAAGGAGCTGCGCGTGCCGCGGTGAAGGTCCGCTTGACGGAAGAACTGCACCGCCTCGCGCCGAAACTCATCCCGTGCACCAACGTCCTCGCGCGGCTGTGCCCACGTGTGCGCACTCACCCAACTCACGCAGAGCACGATGGCGAACTTCATCCCTTGCAGTAGTGGCGCCAGGCCCGGACAACGGCTCACCCTTCACCTCCGCCCGCTTAGACAGCTTCCGGAGCGCAGAGTTTCAGCGAAGGTAGTGCCAGGGGTCGTCGGGGCGAATGTCGAGGTGCAGGTGGTCTTCGTGACCACGCCCGTAGTTCGGGGTGATCACGGTCGTGAAGAGCTCGCTCTCATGCATGGCGCACACGACACGTTCGAGAGGGGTCGTGGCGGAGCGGCAGGTGGACTGCTCGGAGGCAGTCCAATCACGCTCAACGTCGAGCACGTTGTCCTCGCGATCCCACAAGCGCGTGACGTCCAGTGCCAGACCCATGTGGTGAAAACTCACGGCAGGTTCGCGACGGTACGCACTGAGAATCTCCACTTTTGCGATGTTGTGGTCTCTCAACAGGGCAGACCATTGCGGTAGCCGCTCGGCCATTGCACACGCCATCGCCACTGGAGCGTTCTCGCGACGCTTCACGAATTCGACCCCGCCGGTCACATGCTCCACGACGACGATGTCGGGCGCTGGCGAAGGCGTCCATGCAAGTCGATGCGCGCGAACACCGCGAGCGGCCAGGCCCTCGACACAATTGCGCTGCAGTCGCCACGTGTTGTCCAAGTGGATCGACCACACCGCGTGCGGAACACCATCGCGCAACTCGGGACGGTCACGCGCCCAGCTCGCGTAGATCTGCATCGGGTCGCGATCCGCGTGCACGGGCAGCGCGAAAGCAACCACGAGACATGCGAGGGCGAGACTCCGCATCAGCACATAGACAACCCCAAGCTTGTTCGTCATTCCCGGTGGCGATCAAAGAGACGGAACGAGCGTGTGGACCGGTTGATCCCGACGATGATGTGGTGACCATCGACGTGGCCTTCGAACACATCTTCCGGTTGAAACCGCTCGACACCATCTTCGAGGAACTCACGCATGTCGGAGCGGCGAAACCGGCTGTTCCGTCCCCACCGTTCGATTGCTGCCAGCGCCTCCGGGGAAGCGTCCGTTCCGATGGCCTCCAGATCGAGAAACTGAACCACGGTCTGATGCAACTGGGTCGCATGGGATGCCGCGATGGGTAGAAGTTGGCTCACCGCGGAACTCCACGGAAGTCGTCGGATCGTGTCGCTCAGCGAAGAGGTTCGTGGCGTGAACAGTTCGAGTGCGATCCCATCCTCGTACACCGCGATTTGAATCAAAGAGTCGCCGCGTCGATGTCGTACCGGTCCGCCGATCGGTCGTGGGTAGGGGTTGTCGAATCGAGATTGTCCAATGAGTCGTTCGCCATTGGAACCGACGAAATGCGATGGGAGGTCGGAGTAGGTCGGCCAGCCCGCTTGCGTGAGCTCGCTTCGAAGGCGCGTTCGAACGTTCTGCGGGTCGCCTTGGATCGCGAATGCGTAGTGAATGTGGACGTGCCGTTCCACCCAGTGAGTCACGATCTCGTCGACTCGTTCAGGAAGAACCGAAGCCGGCAAATGGACTGCGGCGCGGTGTTCGCGCGAGATCTCGACAGGCAGTTGCGGTGTGTCGGGAAGCTCAAGCGTTTGGCCTTGAGCCAGCGATGCAACAAGCACGAATCCCAATCCCAACGAACGCATAGGGAAGCGTACGCGCCGCCGAGGCAATTGTCCCTACACGAAGAAGTCGGGGGCCAGCTCTTGGGTCGGATCGACGGCGTACTTCTTCAGTGCTTCGTCATCCATTCCGAGCTTGTCGCGGCAAATGTCTTCGTCGATGAAGAAGTTGCCGGTGCACTCGCGACTCGGCTGGGTCAGCACCCAATGCGCCGTGTCGGCCATGATGGCCGGGGTGCGGCTCTTCTTCATCAGAGTGTCGCCGCCGAGCAGGTTTTCGACTGCCGCGGTTGCGATGGTCGTCTTGGGCCAAAGTGCGTTGGCTGCGATGCCTCGGCCTCGAAACTCACCGCCCCAGCCCAACACGCACATGCTCATGCCGAACTTTGCCATCGTGTATGCGACGTGCGTCTTGAACCAACGCTCTTCCATGTTTAGTGGAGGCGAGATGGTCATGACGTGCGGGTTCTCGGCCTTCTCCAAGTGCGGAAGACACAGCTTTGTGGTCAGGAAGGTACCGCGCGTGTTGACCGAGTGCATCAGGTCGTAGCGCTTCATGGTCACCGACTTGGTGTCCGTCAGATTGATCGCGCTGGCGTTGTTGACGACGATGTCGATGCCGCCGAACTTCTCGACCGCCTTGTCGACCGCGTCTTGAATCTTCGCTTCGAAACGAATGTCGACCACGCAGGGGAGCGCCTTGCCACCCGCAGCTTCGATCTCTTCGGCAGCCGTAAAGATCGTTCCCTTGAGACGCGGATGCGGTTCGGCGGTCTTCGCTGCGATCACCACGTTCGCGCCGTCTTGGGCAGCGCGCACCGCGATGGCTTTACCAATGCCCCGGCTCGCGCCGGTGATGAATAGCGTCTTTCCTGCGAGTGATCCCATGCGGCTTCATAGGATAGGCCGCGCCCTGGTTCAACGTTCCAAACGCGCTTCTGCGTGCCGATGGAGAGGCCCAGGCCGACCTTCCATCAGGAAGAGCGTCAGCGCGACGAGTTCGATTTGACCGTGAAAGATCGCCATGCGGAGGTAGCCAGCGCGAGCGTGGGCGACGTCGGTACACGCCCATACCGCGACGACGATGGCTGAACCCGCGGCTGCGAGGAGAATCCACGGGCCCAGATCGCGATAGAGCGCCCGCCAACTCGCTCGAAAGCTGCGGGTGGTGGAGCGTCCTCGATCTTCCTCTGGAACGAGCCGTAGCCACACCCAGTAATGAATCGACTGCGCAAACGCGAACACCAGAACGAGCCGAAGCGCCCAGGGTTCGGCGAGTGAGGGCGCGAGCGTCCACGCGTGCGTTCCGTAGCTGAGCCCAGGCCACGCGACATCGAGACTCTCGCGTGCGGCCATGAAGTCCAAGCCACCCAGAAGAACAAACGCCCACACACCGACGTACGCGAGCACCGGCAAGAACCACACGATGCCTTTGCGAGGTGCCCACAAGAGCCAGAGCAACACGCCAATGACGTTGTGTGCATGCGCGAACACGACATCGGACCAGTATCCAAAGTGTGCGGTGAGGGCCGCGATCGAAGCGAGAACGAGAACGCCGATGAAGCGGCGTGTCGGGGTGGCGCGCGACGCAAACGCAGCAGCAACGCAAGCCAAGATCACCCACGTGACGTGTTGCTCGGACCACGCAGCGATCAACGGTGCAAGACAGAGCACGACGAGCCAGAGGCGACGGTGGTAACCACGCCGCACGATGAGGTAGCGAACATCTCCAAGGACGTGCGGCACGCCGAGCACGATCGGACCGATTGCCAGCATCCAAAGTGGGATGGCGATCGTGAACGTGAGCGCGAGACCGATCGCTATGGTTGCGGTCAACGCTACGCGAAGCTGTCGATCCGCGATAAGTCGCTTGCCGACGTTGCCCAACGTCCGCACCAATGTCCGCAAGACGCCGTGGCGTAGTGCATCGATCGGACCCCAGATTCCTTCGAGTGGAACGGGTCGTGACGGAAGGGACCGAATTTTGGAAGCGCTCACGCGCGTCCTACCAGGCGCCGAACTCCATGAGTCGCTCGGGATCGTCCTCTTCGAGGCAATCGTAGCGACACAGAAGCATGGCTTCGGTGACACCCACAGCGATGAAGCCTTCGCGTCGTCCGTCTCCTCGAAGCTGCACCCATCGCTCGCGAACATCGTTGCGTTCCAGCAAGACGTTCAATGCACCGACCAGTCCACGAACCGTGATGTAGCCCTCGGCTTCGTCTTCTTCTTCGTCGTCTGTGACGGCGGAAAGATGGTCGCCCGCGCGCACGACGAGCGGCCCGTCGTCGGTTCCAATTCGCTCCAGCGAGACATCGCCCAGTTCGGGGGCAAGAGCTGCCAATCCACGCACGATCGCATGCGCATTCACGGGGCGTCGCTCGTCGTGGACAAACCAGCGATCGGCACCTTGGCGCCGCTTCGCAACGTCGTCGTCGTCGCCGCCCAAGTAGTAGAGCGAGAGGAGGTCCAAGCGTCGGGCGTCCTCGTCGTCTTTTGCGTCGAGACGCTCGAGAAGGACCATCAACAACGTGTCGCTCAACTCGCTAAGCAGCCCAGCCTCCTTGAGTTTGGAGGCGAAGGCAGTATCCGCCTGGTCGGGTGTGGGCGGCGGCAGACTGGCGCCGTGGGGTGCCGCCGGTAGGGACGATTGGGCCGTCGATGTCGGCGTTTCACTCACGGAACCTTCATTGTCCACGATCGATGCCGGCCCGTCGAGCCGAGCTTTGGCCTCCTGCGATTCGCACTTGAAAAGGCCCCGTTTCCCCAGAAAACTTGGTTCGGTGCGTCTGCCTGCGCGACAAAACGGAACCGCCATGCATCTCCTCGGTGATGATTCCGGCCTGTCGACGGTGGAGTACATCGTCATCCTACTCCTGATCGCGATTATCGCGGTCCTGGGCTGGCAAGCCTTTGGCGGATCCGTCGAAGGAAAGGCCGACGAGGCAGAAGCTGAAATTCGCACCATGGGCGCCGGCGGCGGCGGCGGTGGTGGCGGAGGCGGAGCTGGCGGCGGCGGCGGCGGCGAAGGCGGCGGTGGTGGCAGTGCCGGCGGTGGCGGCGGCGGCGGCGAAGGCGGCGAGGGTGGTCGCGGCGGCAGCAGTACCGAGGGCGTGACTCGCGTCTCGGGGGATCGCTACGACCCGGCGTCTGCAGGAAGTGCTGGCGGCGGCGGAGGCGGCTCCGAGATGGGCGGCGGCATGGGTGGCGGCGGTGGCGGCGGCGGTGGCGGTGCCGGTGGTGGTACCGGTGCTGAAGACACGCGCGCATCCGGCGTCGTCAATCGCGGAGGCGGTGACGGTATGGCGGTCTACACCGCACCCACCGAAGAAGAAGATGATTACGCCGCGTACATCACGATTTTCATCATCATGATCTTGGTGATGATGGGCATTTTCCTCGGTGCCCGAATGAAGAACGCCAGCAGCAGCGGCGGCTGACGTAACCTTTGACCGAGCCCGTGCGTGGTGTCGTCGGAGGTTTCATGACGACACTTATCGCTGGTGCGGGTCTCGCAGGTTTGACGGTGGCAGCTCGCCTTCGCGCTGAGGGACATCCCTTTGAACTCTGGGATCCGAGTCCACCGGGCGGACGGGCACGCTCCCAGCAAAAAGCTGGTGCGTGGCTCAACCTCGGACCTCATGCCTTGCCGCGGCGAGGTCACGCGATGCGCCACTTTGCGGCACTCGGTGTTTCGTGGTCGGGAGCGGAGCCGCGCAAAGGTCTGTTCATGACGCGCGGAAGGAATCGGTTTCCTGTTCCGCTCAATCCACTCGCGCTGCTCACCACCTCTGCGTTTCCCTTTGCGTCCCGATGGAGCGCTGGACGTGCACTTGCGCGACTCAATGGTCGCGTTGGCCAAAGCGTGGACGCGTGGCTTGCGGCGATCCCCGATGCGGACGCGCGGCAGTGGGTGCGCGCTCTTGTCCGGTTGGGCACGTACGGCGGTGACACGGCGCGCATGGATGCACGGGCCGTGTGCCAGCAACTCCGAACAGTCTTGCGCGGTGTCGTCTACATCGATGGGGGTTGGCAGTCGTTGGTGGACGAACTTCATGCTCGCGCGGGAACCGTCTTGCCGCGCTCGCTACGCGCGCTCCGGGCCGAAGGCTCGCAGTGGTGCGCCAGTGATGGGACCGACGAGTATCGGTTCGACACGGTGGTTCTTGCGATGCCGCCCGATCGCGTTCGCGCGCTACTTGGCGAACGCGTGGTTCCGCCGACCGAGACCGTGCATATGGCGACCTTGGATCTGGTGCTCGAATCGCTGCCCGAGCCTGACGTACGATTCGCAATGGCTCTGGATGCACCGCTGTACTTCTCGGTCCATTCCGGCGTGGCTCGACTTGCCGAGAGTGACCGCGTGGTGATTCATGCGGCTCGCTACCTCGACGGTACGGAACAGACGGATTCTCGGGCTGCGATCGAAGCGTATCTGGACCGGGTTCAGCCGCAGTGGCGGGAGCACGTTTGTCATCGCCGCTACCTGCCCAAGATTGCTGTGCATCACGGTTTTCCTTCGATCGATGGTCCGCGTCCCAACGTCGAAGTTGGAAACGGACTCTTTGTTGCGGGCGACTGGGTGGGGCAGGAAGGCATGCTTGCGGATGCCGCGGTTGCAAGCGGGGCACGCGCCGCCGCCCAGGTGTTGAGTATTCGCGAACACCGAGCCACGCACGCGTTGGCGGGATGAAATGAGCGCGCTCGAGACTGCACTCAAAGACGTGTTCGACTCACATCACCGTGGGCTCTGGGGGCTGTGCTATCGGATGACAGGCAGTGCGGCCGACGCGGATGAAATCGTTCAGGACACGTACGCGCGTGTGCTGGAACGTCCGCCTGCGGATCTCGAGCGTTCGCTTTGGCCGTGGGTTCGTCGTATCGCGATGAACCTATCTCGTGACCGACTGCGTCGTCGCAAGACCACCGAGTACATCGGCGAGTGGCTTCCACAACCCATCGAGACGACCGATGAACCCGCGCAGCCCGATGCGCGGTACTCGATGATGGAGAGCGTCACCATGGCGTTCCTTGTGGCTCTCGAAGCGTTGACCCCGAAACAGCGTGCGGTGTTGATCCTGCGCGACGTCTTCGACTTGAGCACGTCTGAAACCGCAGAGGCGTTGGAGTTGAGCGTCGCCAACACCAAGGTGCTTCTGCATCGAGCGCGTCAAGCGATGGAGGCGTACGACGGAGTTCCGCCCGACACTCAAGCCAAGCTCGATGCGCAGCAAGCATTGATGCGTTTCGTCACTGCGGTGGGGCAGGGCGATGCCGACGCGATGGCCGCGGTGCTTCACGAAGACATCGTGATGAAAAGCGATGGAGCCGGTGAGTTCCACGCCGCGCGCAAGCGGATCATCGGGATCGAGCGTGTGCGGACGTTCTTTCGGAAGACACGACCCAAGGTTCCGATTTCGGTTCGCGTGGTGGAGCTCAACGGTTGGCCCGCGGTGCTGATTCAACAACACGGTCCAAAAGCTGGGGTGCCGCCGAGGAGTGCAGTCGTGGTCGAAACAAGCGAGGGGCGAATCCACCGGCTCTACGCCGTATCGGCGAGCGCGAAGATCGACGCGCTCTTCGCGCGAGCGTTCGGCTGACTCTCGCAGCTGCTCGCTCGCATCGACCGCACTCGAAAGCGAGCGCGACTGCGAGTGCGAGTGCGACTGCGACTGCGAGTGCGACTGCGAGTGCGACTGCGAGTGCGACTGCGAGTGCGACTGCGAGTGCGACTGCGAGTGCGACTGCGACTGCGACTGCGACTGCGACTGCGATCGTGAGTGCGAGAGCGATCGCGATTGCGAGAGCGAGTGCGAATGCGACTGCGAGTGCGAGTGCGAGAGCGAATGCGAGTGCGCGTGCGAGCGAACAAACTTCTGTCCGACTGAACTGTCCGCAGTCGGAGTGGTCGCGATTGCAATCGCGATCGCAGTCGCACGGTCGCAGTCGCGATCGCCATATCGCACTCGCCGTCGGAATCGCAGGTCGCCGTCGGAATCGCAGTCGCCATCGCAGTCGCGATCGCACTCCCCGTCGCCATCGCAGTCGCCGTCGGAATCGCAGTCGCAGTCGCCGTCGCCGTCGCGATCGCGATCGCCATCGCAGTCGCCGTCGGAATCGCCATCGCAGTCGCCGTCGCGATCGCACTCGCCGTCGCCATCGCAGTCGGAATCGCCATCGCGATCGCACTCGCCGTCGCCATCGCGATCGCAGTCGCCATCGCGATCGCAGTCGCCATCGCGATCGCAGTCGCCATCGCGATCGCAGTCGCGATCGGAGAAGAAAGCCCCGAAATCCCCACGAAACGCCTAAGACTTGCCACCGAGCCAGGGCGTGTCACCCTCTGCCCGCTGGGGGAGGCACTGGCAACGCTCGCACAGATGCAGCAACAGACGATCGACGTTGGGGAGCTACCGCGCGCCTTCGGTCGTTTTGTGCTTTTTGACCACATTGGCCGGGGTGGGATGGCAGACATCTTCCTCGCTCGAATGCGCACGTCGCTCGGCGGATCGCGCAACGTTGTGGTCAAACAAATCCTCCCTCACCTGGGGAACGATCCCTCGTTCAGCGAGATGCTCATTGCGGAGGCCAAGCTCGCCGCTCAGCTCAACCACGCCCACGTCGTCCAGGTCTTTGATCTCGGTCGCGAGAACGACCGGCTCTTTCTCGCAATGGACTACATCGAGGGATTCGATCTGCGACAGATGCTCGGTCGTCTGACGAAAGCGCGCATTCCCCTCCCTGCGGAGTTCGCGCTTCTGATCGTCGCGGATGTGCTGCGCGCGTTGGATTACGCCCATCGCGCGCGGGACGGCGAGGGCAAGCCGCTTGGCATCGTCCATCGCGACGTCAGTCCCTCGAACGTGCTCATCTCGTTCGAGGGCGAGGTCAAGCTCTGTGACTTCGGTATCGCCCGGGCGATGCACTCCGAAGCGCCCAGCATCGACGAGCAAGCGGTGATGCGGTCGCGTGTTGCGGGCAAGAGTGCGTACATGGCTCCAGAACACGCGCGTGGTGAAACGATCGACGCGCGTTCCGATGTGTTTGCCGCGGGGATTCTCCTTTGGGAGCTCGCGGCTGGGCGTCGCCTCTACAAAGGCACAGAAGACCAGATGTTGGAACTCGCGCGTCAGGCCAACGTTCCACCTCTGCCGCCGCGCGGCTTTCCCGATCAACCTCGCTTGCAATCCTTGCTGGACCGGGCGCTTCAACGCGATCCGAGCAAGCGGTACACCCGTGCCGCCGACTTTCTCGCGGACCTCGAAGAATACGCGCTTGGCGCCAAGCTGATGGCGAGTCCGTTGCGTTTCGGGTCCTTTCTCGCGGACCACTTTGCGAGCGACATTGTCACGCTTCGTCGTGAACGTGAGAAGGCAGCCGATCAGCTTTCATCGGATGCTCCGACCGAGTTTGGTCCCTCGTCCGCCCCTCCAGGTGCGACGCAGACGGCACCGATCGTCGTTCCTCCGCCGGCGGCGATTCCGATCGAAGCGGTTGAACTAGTAGATGACGAAGCGCCGACCACCGTCGACCTTCGGCCCGATATTTCCACGCCTTCGTCGATGCCGGCGCCGGTTGTGCCGCCCAAGACGACGCGTCGGCCGCATCCGCTGGAGCCCTTCCAGCCTTTGTGGGTTGCCCTTGTGCTCGCGATCGCGGCCGCGGTTGGCGTGTTGGTCTACTTCGTCTTGCGCACTTGATCGGCCACGGCTCGCGCACGTGTGCGTGAGAGACCAGCCTGCTTGGCGACGCGCAGAATCGCGGGAACGAGAGCGTCGTACGCGGCCCGTTCGTGCTTGCGGAGTGCGCGTCGATGTCGCGCCACGGTGGACGCATCGCCTCGCATGATCGGTCCCGTAAGCGCGGCGGGCACTCCGATGGTTGCGATGTTGTCAGCAACGCTGTGAAGCAGCGCACTCATCGCGTGTTGTGCGGCGCCTTTGTCGGCACCGAGCCGCTGCAGAATATCGACGCCGACCGCGGCGAGCGCGGCTGCACCGTTGGCCACCAGTGCGGCCGAAGCGTGGTAGGCCGCACCCACGAAACCCTCCGTTTCGATCACCCGCGCCTGACATGCGCGCGCGATCGTTCGACCGGCTTTCCGAGCGCGTGGCGGTCCCGCAAGCGCGAACGTCGCACCATGTACCTGCGGCGGACGTTTGGGGTCGGCAAACGAGACGAGCGGATGCAACGTTCCGCAGACGCGTTCGACGTCTCCAAACGCCTCGGGTCCCAGCGAACCTGCGCAGTGCAAAAAGACCGTTCGGCCCTGGGTATGCGGCATCCACGCTGTCGCGACATCTTCAATGGAGCCGTCGGGAACTGCGAAAACGACAACTTCGGCATCCGTGCGGCGGGGCCGACGCGATGCGCGCAACGTGACGTCGACATCCGTTGAGCGAAGCGTGGCGTGCAGTCCGCGTCCCACGCGACCGCGGCCGACGATCAACACCTTCATCGATACAGACCGTGCTCGCGAATGTAGTTGGCCACGGGCGTCGGGATGCGCCCGTCCACACTCATACCCTCGCCAATATCGGTCCGAAGCTGAGTCGAACTGACTTCCGGCATTTCGAGCGGACACTCCGGTGGCAGTGGATATCCGCCACGACCGACAACGAGCGGTGGTGCGATCCGCGCCACGTCGTCCCAGCGGAACCAGCGTTCGGTGTCGCCCAGAATGTCGGCGCCGATGACGAGCCGGAACGAGTCGCCGGGGTTGTGCTTCGCGAGTGCCTCGAGGGTGTGAAACGTTCGGCTTTCGCCGCCCAGCTGGCGTTCGGTGTCGTCGATGCGGACGAAGGGAAGATCCGCGAATGCCAGTTCGCACATCGCGAAACGGTGGTTGTACGCAGCCGACTTCTTACCGAAAGCGTGTTTGAACGTTGGGATGACCAACACACGATCGACGCCCCCTGCAGCGCGCGCCCAGCATGCGACCAACACATGGGCGACGTGAGGCGGATCGAAGCTGCCGCCGAACACCGCCACAACGCTCAAGAGACCGACACCTTGGACTTCTTGCCCTGCAAGACTTCCTGCCACACCGGCGCGCCGGTCGTCTCGTACGCCGCGACCGTGATCTTGGCTTCTTCATCGGCGTCGAGCAGAACAATGGTCCCCGCACTCAAGGGCCCGGGCGTCAGAAAGTAGCGGGGGCCGAACCGCTTGAGCAGAAGCTTGGGGCCAAGTCCGTACACAATGACGCTCGCGTTCGCGATGTCCTCTTCGTCGAGGATTGCCTTGTCATGAACAGCGAGCACGATGCGGTCCTCGACCATCTCGACGGCGCGTGCCGGGGGCGGCGGAAGGGTTCGCAGACGTCCCAATCGTCGGACCTGCTGATCGGACGCGAGAAACGCCAGGATGTCGTCGGCTGTTCCCTCTTGTGCCACAGCCGCAGCGCGCGCCAGAAAGTCTCCGGACTGCCCACCTTGGAGTTCCTGAACCCAGCTCTCCGCCATTTCGTCGATCGCGTCGTCTTCACCGAGGTAGATCGCTTGGTCCACCTCGACGTCGCCCAACAGGAACTCTGCTGCGTCGCGAAGGATCTGTGGATCCGCGTCTTGCAGCGGGCCGATGAACCCGATGCGCATTACTTACGATCTGCGCCGGTTCGGCGGCGGGCGTCGAAGTAGGCATCCGAAAGGCTGAACTGAAGCAGGTCGAGCGCTTCAGGTGCGCGACGCATCGCCGACACTCGCTTGTGCAGACTGTCGACGCTGGCATCTTCGCCCGCGACTTTGAGCAACGCGTTGAGCGCGACGCTCGGCGTTCCAAGCGCCAGGAGCGCCACGCGATTGGCGAGTTGGTTCACGGCTGTTGGCAGCCCGGCGGCATCAAAGCCTGCTCCGCCCATCTCGTATGCGATCGGACCAAGCGGCTCACGCACTCGACGCGAAAGACTCTTGTGGATTCGCTTGGTGACGTCGTCCAAGCGTTTGGGTTCCAGGTGCTTGGTCTCTCGTTGCGGGTCATACACGCGCAAGAGACCCGCGATGAGATACGAGAGCTCGTTGGGATCGCTTCGCATCGCGACCGTCAGATGAAGTGCAGCAACGTAGAGAGCGCGCGCAAAGAGAAACGCGCGTTCGGCTTCGTTGGTCAGGTTCGCGAGTTCTTTGCCCAGCAAAATGGTGGGACGCTCGTCGATGGCCAGACAGACGCGAGGCGCAGCGCTCGTCAGAAGAATCTGAACATCCGAGAAGCCAAACCAAGACGCGATGCGCAGGGCTTCTTGGCGGAAGTCGACACCTCCGCGCGGAGGCTTCTCCGTTCGGTACGCGCGTTGATCGAAGGGCAGGGCTTTGTCGAAGGCCTCACCGGCCATCTTGAACACCTCAAGGCAGGCGCGACTCACGATGGGAGGCGCGACGAGCTCGACCAGGTTGGCGTCGGCCGCAGCTGCGCCCGCTCCCGGAATCGCGCCGTGCGCGTCCACGCGTCGACTCAGCTCGACGTCTTGCAGGCCGACGGCCATCGCCAGCGCTGCTGTGGCGCGCGACGCATCCTGCCGGTCACGCCACTCCAGCACCTCGACCAGCCCGAGCCATGCCATCACGTCGGAGGGATCGGTCTGCAAGACCTGCCGAAACTCGGTCACCGCGCGATTGAGATGCATCGACAACGCCGACTGCGCGCCTTGGCGCGAGTAGAGCTCGGCCATCGCTTTGAGGATCTCGAGATCGGTCGGGTCGTGGCGCCGCGCTTCATCCAGGACGTGTTCAGCGCTTCGCGGATCGCCACGTCGCTCGTGCGCCAACGCTAGTCGGAGTCGATGCCGACGACGCTCGTCCGGATCGATCTCCTTGGTCGCCAACGTTTGCAGCGTGTCGATGGCTTTGTCGTGCAGCAGCTCGCGTTCGAAGAGCTGTGCAAGTCGATCCAAGGCTTCGAGATCGTCGGGGATCAGCTTCAACACCCGCCGGAACGCCGCCTCTGCGCGCTTGGCGTCGGGCATGTGCCGGTCGTAGATGTCCCCGAGGTTGAAGAAGACCCAGCGAAGTTCGTCGCGATCTTGGCGCAGTCGGGCGATACGGATCAGCGCTTCGGCAGCACCTCGCCAGTCGCCTTCGCCAAGGGTGAGTTGTGCCAAACGCTTCAACGTTTGGACGCGCTGCGGTTCGATCGCGAGCGCTTTCTTGAGTGCAGCTGCAGCGGCTGCCTTGTCGCCAAGCTCCTCGGCCAAGCGAGCGCGGGTCTCCCACAGGGTCACCAGCGTCGAACCGTCGCCGCCGGCGTCCAGCCGACGCTGAACCAAGGCTGCGAGTCGCTCGCGATCACCTGTGCGCTCCAGCAACGCACGCGTACGTTCGAACAAGTCCGCGTAGTCGAGGTCGATCGCCACTGCCTTTTCGAACGCTTCCAACGCGGGTCCAGATTGTCCGTGGGCTTCCCACTCACGTCCGGCGTCGTAGTAAAGCGCAACCTTCTGCGACTCCAGCTTCGCGAGTTCCGCGGCTTGCTGAAGCATCGGCGCCGCTTTCGAGTGCGACTCCATCGCAGAGAGTTGACGGCCAAGTGCTTCGACAGCTGTGGCGTGTTCGGGGCACTTCTCAACTGCGGCGCGAAGGACCTCGGCGGCGGCTTCGGCTTCACCCAACTCCGCCATGCGCTCGGCCAACGCAACGCTGATCGAAGCCTGTTCTTCGGGGGCCTCGTGCAGTGCCGCAACAATCGTGGAGAGCGCGTCGCGCTGGACCGCGGTGTCGCCCTGCGCAACCGCGGCCGCGAGTACTCGACGCGCCAACCAGTGATCGTGCGGACCTTCCGCGCTCAGTCTCGACGCAGCACGCAAAACCAGCGGGTCGACAGCGTCCCCCGGTGTTTCGGCGCGCAGTAGCATGAGACGAACCGCGAGGCGTGCCGGTGCCACGACATCATCGGCATGCGGAAGATGGTCCAAGAGCGAGCGTTGAATCGCGAGAAGATCATCGTCGCGAGGCTGATCCATGAACAGGCGCTCCAGCGCGCGGAGCGTCGGAAGATGTCCAGGCGCCTCGGTCAGAATGCTCTGGAGGGACAGAAGACCGCTCGAGATGTCGTTGCGTTCGCGCAAGTCGAGCATCGCCATCTCTTCCATGGCGTGCGCCTTCGCTTCCGGCGTCGAAGCCGCTTTGACAGCATCAAAGCGACGCGACGCAACGCGTGCGTGCTCACCCGCGGCCAGCTCAGCCCGGTCCAGCGCGCTTTCGACCATCGCATCGGCACCCGCCGACAACACGTCGCGATAGCGCATCGCCGCTTCACGCGGTGACTCCGCTTGCTCGTACGCCATCGCGGCGCGACGCAACGCGGTGATCTTCGCTTCGCCTTCTGCGCCTGCAGCGCGCTGCTCGAAGAATTGAGCGCGCGTCGCGGCATCGACCCCAGGGGCGCTTCCCACCAAACTATCGAGTACGGGATCCTGAACGGACGCGCGTTGCAGGAGTTCATGCGCGCGTTGAAACGCCGAGCCGCTCAGGGCGGGATCGATCTGCGAGAGGGCAGCGCGAATCGACGCCTCGGCAGCTTCGAGCGGTGTGCGTTCGGCGTCGACGATCTGCTCGTACGATCCGATCAAGCCGTCGAAGTCGTTCTCGCGAGCGAGAAGGGATTGAAGCGCCCACGTCGCAGGTGAACTGCTCGGATGCAGGTCGGTTGCGGCTTGGAGGGCAGATTTCGCGGCGTCCGGTTTGCCTGCGGCTTGCAGCATGCGACCGGCGCGGAGCGAGGCATGGGCTGCCTGAAGCCCGTCGGCTGCATCGCGTTCAAGCAGCGCGAGTTCCGCGGCCTCGTCGGGTGCTTGCTTCGCCAACGTTCGGATCAGCGCGCGCAACGCGACGAGCGGAGTCGTTTCGGTGGTCGCTTCGCGCCACAACTCGACGCGTGCTCCCGCCGGACGCATCGCAGCCAGTTCCAGCAGCGGTCCCAGACGTCGATCCGGGTGCGCTCGGTCCGCTTGGCGACGAAGCCCAGCACGCACCGCTTCGTCGTCGCGTTGTTCTGCCGCGACGTCCAGCGCCAGAACATCGGTGACGACTGGTGCCTCGCCGCGTTGCGCAGCCTGCTCAAGCCAGGTGCGCTCTTGTTCCGGTTGCCCTGCACGCGCGAGTTTTGCTGCGGCGTGCAACGCGCCGCCCGATTCGCTTTCGTCGCTGACAACACGTGCCAGACGCGACGCATCACCTGCACGCCGAGCCAGAACTTCCCGAACCACGTGAACCGTATCGAGAGCTTCGTCCGCGAGTGTCGCATCGCGAAGCGCTTCGTCCGCACCATCGAGGTCGTCGTTCGCAGCGCGAGCTTCAGCCAAGTCCACAAGCGCCAGTGCGCGCTCGGTTCCGCCCGTTGCCGCAGCGAGTCGTTCGAGCAGTTCGATTGCACGAGGGTCGTTGGCTCGACGCGCGAGATCCGCGCCTGCGCGAAGAGAGCGCGCTCGGGTTGCTTCGCCGATGAGCGCCAAGCCGTCGGTTTCGGATTCGGCGCGAAGCGCGGCGAGTCGACGCGTGGCTTCGGCAAGTACGGGGGAGCGTAGCGACTCCGCAAACGCGGCCAATGCAGCCACGCGATCGGCGGTCGTCGACATGCGCACGGTACCGAGCTGCGGTCCTAAGTCTGTCGGGTTGCGTGTTTGCGCCGCCGCATAGGATTCGCGTGCTGCCTCTTCGCGACCGGCCCGTTCCGCAGTGCGTGCTGCGCTATCGAGAAGGACCGCCGCAGCGTCGTCGTCCGCCCACACCTTGGCGGCTTGGCCAAGAGCCACGAACGCTTCGGCAACGTGGTTTTCCGCGCGACATGCTTCGACCAGCAACAGACCCGTTGCGACTGTCGGGTGTGCAGCCATCGCCGCACGAGCGGACTGTTCCGCACTCGCGCTATCGCCGAGCCGGTGCAACTGAATTTCGGCGAGCAGCGTGAGCGCTGCGCACTTGTCGTAGGCGCTCAGCGGCAGTTCTGCTTCCGCCCTAAGATGCTCGGCAGCTTCGGTCCATGCACCGCGTGCAAACGCGTCTCTTCGCAATGCGCGCAGCACGTTGAGGTCGGTGGGGTCGACCTCATGCGCACGCCGATACAGTTGTCGCGCTTCTTCCGCGTCGCCGAGTCGCGCGAGGATCTCTGCAGCACCTGTGAAGAGTCGCGCCGCGGCGTTGCCGGTCTTCTTCTCGCCGAGTGCTGCGAGAAGCTTCGCGCGAGAACGCAGCGTTTCGGTGCTGCTGCCGACCAACGCGAGCACCTCACGACGTGGTTTGCGACGACCGACAGTGCGACGCGCGGTCTGCGCACCGTGGTCACGCGGCGTGGTCGGTGCGGGCTCATCGCCAATCTCGAGATCGGCTTCGTCGTCGACGTCGCCGATTTCGAGGTCGGGCTCGTCATCGTCTACGTCGCCGATTTCGAGGTCGGGCTCGTCATCGTCTACGTCGCCGATTTCGAGGTCGGGCTCGTCATCGTCTACGTCGCCGATTTCGAGGTCGGGCTCGTCATCGTCCACGTCGCCGATTTCGAGGTCGGGCTCGTCATCGTCCACGTCGCCGATCTCGAGGTCGGGCTCGTCGTCGTCGACGTCGCCGATCTCGAGATCGGGCTCGTCATCGTCCACGTCGCCGATCTCGAGGCTGGGCTGGTCGTCGTCCACGTCGCCGATTTCGAGGTCGGGCTCGTCGAACCCCAGATCGGGTGCGTCCATCGCGACGGTGGGACTGTCATCCACGGGAGCGTCGAGGAACACCTCGTCGCTTTCTTCACCGATGATCAAATCGAGTTCGTCGTCGTCCGCTTCTTCGACCTGCAGCATCGGAGGCGTGGGAACGACCGGTTCGGCCACCACCGGAGGTGGAGTCGGAATGGGAGGCAACTCGCGTTTAGGGGCGACTTCAGGCTCGCCGAGCGCGATAGGTCCGTCGCCATCCAAGTTCAGCTCAGCAGGTTCGGACGGTGCAACTGGAGCTTCTGAAGGCTCGGAGCCCGGTGCGTCCGATTCCTTCGTGAACATCGCCGGAGGTTTCGGTTTGTACGCGCTCTTCTTCGCCGAAGGCGGAATCGGAAGTTTGAGCGAAGGCGCAGGCGGAGGAGGTGGAGGCGGAACGCGTGGTGCCGCTTTCGCAGGCACTGGAGTCGGAGTGCGCGGTTTCGCTGTCGGGGGCTTGGAAGGAACGGGAGTGACCGTTTTGGTCTCGTCGTCGTCGAAAAGAAGCGCGTCGATCTCGGCGTCGTCCGTTTCGAAGGGATCGAGCAGCGGATCCTCTTCGGCCAGTTTCTCGATCGCTTCTTCCGCCTCGAGCTCCGGCGTGCTGGGGCGCATCGCCGGAGGATCGTGAAGCTGTGACTCTTGTTCGATGTCGTCGAGCAGGTCGGAGAGATCCAAGTCCATCCCTGCGGGAGGCGCTTTGGTCGGACTCGGTGGCTTGGTCGGAACGCCGGACCGACGCGCAGCTGCCGACACCAAGTCTTCGGTCATGTCGGCGATCTGTGTCGCGACGTCATCTTCGTCGTCGTCACCGAAGTCCGCAAAGCTCGGGTACTTCTTTCGAAGCTCCTCGGGACTCAGTAAGGGGCGTGGCGACTCTTCGTCGCCCGGACTCGAGCGCTTCTTTCGCAGCTCAGCGGCACGCCGCTCGAGTTCCGGGTCCGGTCGGTACAGCGGTCGCTTTGCGGTGCCGGTGGGCGGCTTTGGCTGTTCTTGTGGCGGCGGGGGAGGGTTCTGACTCTTCTGCGGCATCGGCGCAGCCACCGCTTCGGCGCTGTGCTCGAACTCTTCTTCCCACGCTGCGAGCGCGTCATCGATGTCGAGATCGAGTTCGTCGTCGCCACTCATGCGCCAAGCCCTCGTCGCAGTTGGGTCATTTCGGGACTGATCCAAAAGTGCAGCAGGTCCATCGCGTCTGGCGAGTAGCCCAACATTTCAAACGACACCGTGCCGCCCAGCAGCGCATGCAACACAACCGAGAGATCTCCGCTCACAAGGAGTCCCGCGCGCATGCTCGTGCGGCGCGCGGCCGTGCAGTACAACTCGATGGCGTGGGGATCGAGCGCAAGCCCCATCCCGGCAACGGCACGCTTGATCTTGCGCGGCATCGCTTTCGTCAGTCGATGCGTCCAGTCGACCAATCCCGGTCGATCTGAGCCTGATGCGATGGGAACATCGCACGCGGCACCGATGGCCAAAATCAAGGTCGCACCGTCGTCTGGGTCACGTCGAACGATTGGAATCGTTCGTCGGCGCGCAGCCATCGCTTGTTGTCCGACGAGGAACCGACGAAACGCGTCGAAGGGACTTCGCACCGAACCGCCGATCACCCAGGTCGTGCGCTCCTTCTTCGCCCACATGGCTTGAATGCGTTCGTCGTCGCTGCCGCCCCAGTACACATCCCCAAGCTGCAGTCCAAAGAGGTTTGCGTAGATGTTCAGCTCGTCGCGCTCGGCACTCGCTTGCTTGGTGCCCACCAACTCGTTGCGTCGTGCGCCCAAGTGACTCGGTTCGAGTCCGGCGGCGGAGCAAAGCGGTTCGTACACGGTCGACAAGAGCGAGTGAATCGGACCCTGATCTCCGTCGGCGACCAGCGTCCCGAGCTTGGCGTCGTCGAGACCTCCTGGAGCGCGCTGCATGATCGAGGTCGGGTCACTCGCCGCGCGAAGTTCGTCCTCGTCGGCGACACCGAGTGCCACCAGCGCCTGCAGCATCTGATTCTCTGCAGTGGCGTCGTTGCGCCAGACCGCTGCACGCGCGAGGGCTCGAAGGTGCGCCTCGGTAATCCCGTCGCGGTTCATCGTTTCACGCACTGCACCCTCGAAGCGGAGCGAGTGCGTCAAACGTTGCTGATCGTTTGGCAGCAGAGCAAAGATGGCCTCGCCGGCCTCGAGGTCGGTGGGAGCGTGATCGAGCGCATCGCTGTAGGTGAGGATCGCTCCTTCGCGCTCGCCCAACTCTTCGTGCTGGATCCGTGCTGCGCGTCGCGCCAAAGCGGCGCGGCGAGGACCCGAAGCATGCTCGGCTGCGGAGAGCAGAGCTTGCACCGCCTTCGGGAAGAGCTGCGCCTCCTCGGCGATGCGAGCCATGCGTTCGAAAATCTTGGCGTCGGCCATGCCAAGCTTCTCGACCTCTTCGAGTTCGGTCAGCGCACCAAGCGGATCATCGAGTTTCTTTTGGAGGAAGTCCGCCGCGCCCATTCGTGAGATGCGCTTCTGCTTGGCGGGCACATCCGCGCGTGCGATCTGTCGAAGCGAATCCACCGCCTCGCGCCACTGCTCGCGCGATACGTAAATCTCCACCGCGAGTGCGATTCCGCCGACGTGCTCTTCGTCGAGCATGACGAGGTTCTCGATCGCTTCGAGCGCATCATCGAGTTCCCCGCGCGCCCGATGCAGACGCGCCTTTTCGTAGTACAGCCGCTCGAGCTGGTCGCTGTCATCGATCGCATCGATTCGTTTCTCGACCAACTCCAAGAGCGCTTCGGGATCCTCTCGCTCGGCGATCAGATCGTGCAATCGGAAATATGCGTTGGGTCGCGAACGGTCCGCCTCCGCCACGATTCGCAGCCGCTTCTCGGCATCGGCAGGACGACCGAGCGTATCCATGAGAATCGCCGCGCCTTCCTCCAACAGCTCGTGCTGAAGTTCACCGTCGATGTGTTCAGCCAGGACGTCGCAGGCCTCGACCACCGTCTCCCATTCTTCTTTCGCGCGCGCGGCGATGCGCAGCGACTCCCACGCTGAAAGATCGGTCGGGTCGTCGGTGACGACTTTGCGCAGCAACCCTGTCGCTTCGGGACGGACCGCAGCAGCAAGGGCGCGAGCGGCGGCGGACTCGATGCTGCCTCGCGTGGCATCCGAGGTGTGGGGAAGGCGTCCAAGCAGTGCATCGGCAAACGCGTCGGCGTCGTCACCTGTGGACAGGGTTTCGTCGACTGCGGTGGCAGCTGCTGCCGATCCTTCTGCGTCCGCCACGAGTTCTTGCGCGATCAAGAACGCGTCTTCAGCGGCATCACTATCGGGCTCCGCGCCCACGATCTGCGAACGCAGTCCATGAAGCGTCAACGCGCTGGTGGCTTCGGGATCGCTGGTGGCGGTGCCGAGTCGCAACCAAAGTTCGGGGCGCTCGTCCGACGCATCGCGCGCCGCTGCGAACAGACGGGTCAGGAGTGCCCAGCGATCGTGCTCGTCGCGTTCGAGTACTGCGGCTGCAGTTTCTTCGGCGAGCTCGGGAGCAAGTTCATCCGCCGCTGCGGTTTGACCCAACTCGCGCTGCACCCGTGGCACATCTTCTTCGGCCGCGAGAGGCAGCAGCGCCTCAAGGGCCTGGAGGTGAGTCAGCGGATCGATCTGATCCTGCCGCAGCGTCAACAGCGCAGTCGCGGCTTCGGCGGCGACAGGGCTCTGCAGACAGGCTTGAAGCGCGGCCTCGGCGCGCTCGGTGTCGCCACCCTTGTCGTAGTGTTCGGCGAGCTCGAGCGTTGCGCGACCTGGACTGCCGGTCGAAATTTCGCGTTCGGAAAGCGCTTCTCGTGCACGCAGCAAGAGGGCTTCGTCCTGGGTGCGCTCCGCCAAACGCGCCAGTGCCCACAGCGGCGAGATGTTGTCAGGGTCTTGCTGCGCTGCTTCTTCGTAGGTCTCTGCCGCCAACTTGGGATCGCCGCTTGCCTCGGCGGCCGCGCCTGCCATCAGGATGGCGACCATGCCCGCACGTGCTCCGCTTCGTGCAGCAGCCGCACGACGCAGGAGTTGAACGACCGCGTCCGCGTCGCCGCGCGCTCGATACAACTCTTCGAGGAGGGCGACGCCGTAAAGCTGGCCCGGTGAGCGTTCGAGGGATCGCTCGAGCATCTCGACCGCAGCATCGAGGTTGTCCGCACGACAGAGTGCGCGAGCGCCTGCCGCAAGGTGGGCTGCAACAACTTCGTCGTCGTCGGCTTGCTCCGCGATGACTCGGTGCGCTTCTGCGAGCAACGCGTGATTGCCCACACCTGCCGCGTACGCGCGGGCGGCATCGGCGGACCAACTCGCGGTCTCCTCGAGTTTGAGCGCCTGCATCAAGACGTTCGCGGCTTCGTCGCTGCGGCCGGCATCGCGCAAAAGCGTGTACCGGTGGTGCAACAGCGCCGCGCGTTCCTCGCCTTCGACGTGGGGCAGCAGACCCATGATGGCGTCGAGCGCTTCGTCCACGCTCGAGTCTTCGAGTTCGCTCGCTGCGGTGTAGAGTTCGCGGAGAATCAGCGCGGGGTCTTCGTGACGTTCAATCGCTTGTTGGTACAGGCGCTTCGCGCGCGGGAAGTCAGCCAGCTGGTGCGCTGCGAGAGTGGCTGCGCGCCAAAGGCTCAACCCGCCGTCATCATCGCGCGTCGCCAGTGCGTCGATCCACGCGTCGAACCGACCGCTGGCCATCATCCATGCGTCTGCGGTCGCCCGCGCCACAATCGATTCCGGTGCGCGCTTCATGGTCGCCGCGAGCGCATTCAGTGCAGCTTGTTCTTGACCGCGCGCCGCAGCGGCGTGTGCTGCGTAGTAAAGAAGCGCCGCCGCATCGCGACCCCCAGAGCCGGACTCCAACATCCGCTTCGTTTGTTCGTCGACGACATCCCCGTCGCCGGCTTGGTGTGCGGCTTCGACGAGAACCAAAGGCAGCAAGGGATCGTCTGGACGCAGCGCCACCGCCCGTTGCAAACACTCCAGCGCACCTCGCGGGTCGCCCAAGCGTTGCATACGGATGCTGGCGGCTTCGAAGTAGTACGCCGCAGCCTTGCCTGCCGCGCGTTTCGAGTCGGCAAAGCGCTGCACCGAGAACGCGCCCGAACCGGCTTCTTCCGAATCGCCCTGTGCGGCCGCCGCGGCGAGTTCGCCGAGCCCTTCCAGTGCCGCAGCAAGTTCTGCCGGCCGATCGTAGCGTCGCCCCAGCCGTTCAAGCGCCTCGAGAATCCGGAAGCGCGCCCCGCCGAGTTCCAGTGCCGCAAAGAGCTTTGCAGCAGCCGCTTTCAGATCTTCTTTCGTTCCCCCTGCGGCTTGAACTTCGGCCAAGTCCGCGATGAGGAGCGCTCGCCAAGTCGGATCCTTCGCGGCACTGATGCGTGCTTCCAGGGCCCCGATGAGCAATGCGCTGTCACCGGCACGTCGCGCACTTCGTTCGAGAAAAAGTCCTGCGGTTCCGAGAGCCGGGCCGGGTGGACACTCGAGTGCTTCGACCAAGCGTTCGACCGGTTGGGTGGATCCGCCGCCACGATCTTCGAGGAGCGCTGCAAGGTCAGCCAACGCAGAGGTGCGGTCGGTCGGGTTCTTTCCAGATCGGTACTCCGCGTCGTAGAGGCGTGCGAGGTTCTTGAACGAACGACGCCGCTCGAAAACACGGATCAGATCGAAGAGTGGAGGACGGAAGCCAGGCGCTTCGTTGTAAGCCGCGAGGAACGCTTTGACGGCGGTTGCGTCATCGCCTGCGCGCTCGGCCAAACGACCAAGCTCCCAGCGCAAGATGGCCTTGCGTTGGCTGTCTTCTTCGACCGAGACAGCGTCGCGAAGGCTCGCCAATCGCTCGGCTGTATCCGAGGTTGTCGGGATCTGAGGCATGTGCTGCTCGGGGCTCGCCCAGGGTGGGAGACGATATCAGCCCGGGTGTCAGTTTTGAATCGCGATTTCCAGGGCTTGGCTCAACAGAGCGTGCCGATTTCAGCCTCGATCGAGGCGCAAAATGCAGGCGATTCGAGCATCGCCTCCACGGCCGCCATATCGAGGTGTAGGGCGCGATCGCCATCCAGGGTCGCGACCTGCTGACGCAGGTGCGCATGAGCCTGTTGAACTCCGGTTCCCGGTTTGAGTGGAGCACGCAGATCGAGCCCTTGTGCAGCCACCAGCGCTTCGATGGCGAGGACCTGTCGAACGTGTCGAACCACACTGGCGAGCTTGCGCGCGGAGATGCTGCCCATCGATACGTGGTCTTCTTTGCCCGCCGACGAAGGAATGGAATCCACCGACGAAGGATGAGCGAGAACCTTGTTCTCACTCACCAGCGCTGCGGCAGTGACCTGCGCCATCATGAATCCGGAGTCGAGTCCGGTGCGGGCTGCGAGAAAGGGCGGAAGCCCGCTCGACATCGCGGGGTTGACCAACTGCTCGATGCGACGTTCGGCGATGTTGGCCAACTCCGCGGTGGCAATCGTCGCGGCGTCGAGAGCAATCGCCAAAGGCTGACCATGAAAGTTGCCGCCGCTGATCACTTCCACCGGATCATCGCTGGCGAAGATCAACGGGTTGTCCGTCGCCGCCAAGATCTCGCGTTCGAGAACGACACGAACCCAGTCGAGCGCATCGCGCGTCGCTCCGTGCACCTGCGGCATGCAGCGGAGCGAGTATGGGTCCTGAACCTTTCCGCAATCGCGGTGGCTCTCCATGATTTCACTGTTCGCCAGGAGACGTCGCAGATTGTCTGCACTCGCAGCTTGGCCTGGATGCGGTCGCGCCGCGGCAATACGCGGATCGAAGGGGCGCCCCGAACCTTCGAGCGCTTCGAGAGACATGGCTCCGACCACGTCTGCCAACGCACATAATCGCTGCGCTTCCACGACAGCGATTCCACCGATCGCGAGCATCATCTGTGTGCCGTTGATCAGCGCCAGCCCTTCTTTGGCCTCCAGTTGGAGCGGTGTGAGCCCTGCGCGTTTCAACGCGTCGGCGCCACCCATGCGCTCACCTGCGACGTCGGCTTCGCCTTCGCCGGTCAACACCAACGCGAGGTGAGCGAGTGGTGCGAGGTCGCCCGATGCACCCACCGAACCTTGCGCAGGGATGCGCGGCAGGATGTCGGCATCGAGGAGACCGACGAGTTGCTCAACAAGTTTAACCCGGACGCCGCTAAACCCGAGCGCGAGGACCTGGGCGCGAAGTGCGATCATGGCACGCACGACGGGCGGTGGGAGGTCCGGTCCGACGCCACACGCGTGACTCCGTAACAGGTTGTGTTGCAGCTGCCGAATCTTCTTCGCGTCGATGCGTGTCTCCGCGAGCGCGCCAAAACCCGTGTTCACACCGTACACGTTGGGTGCGTCGTCGCCCGCTTCCGCAAGCTCCGCAACGTAAGTACGGGAACGCGCCATCCGCTCACGCGTGGCGTCCGTGATGGCGAGTCCAACTTCGCCATGGCTCAATCGCCATAGCTCTTCCAGGCTCCACGCGGCGCCGAGTTCGAGCTTCATCCTGCGGTCCAGCCGCCGTCGACCACGAGGGTTTGGCCGTTGACGTACGCGGATTCATCCGACGCGAGGAACGTCGCCACGCCCACCAGGTCCTCGGGGTCGCCCAGGCGCTTGAGACTGGTGCGCTCTTCGATCATCGACGCGATTTTCGGATTCGAGGTCAGCGTCTGCGAAAACTTCGTCTTGATGAGGCCCGGTGCAATCGCGTTGCAACGAATGCCCTTCGGTCCGAGTTCAACGGACATCGTTTGCGTCATCGAGATCACACCGGCTTTGGTCATGCCGTACACACCCTGCAGCGGAGCAGCCATCTGACCGAGTACGCTCGTCACGTTGACGATCGAGCCGCCGGACTGCCGGTCCAGCAGATGTTTGGCGACGCCGCGCGCGCATCGAAAATAGCCCTCCAGGTTGACCTGAAAGGTCTTCTGCCACGCACCCCAGTCGACGTTCATCATCGGACCGAAGTACGGATTGGTCGCTGCGTTGTTGACGAGAACGTCGATCTTTCCGAAACGCTCCAGGGTCTCTCCGATCAACGCATCGACAGTTTCATCTTTGCCGGTATGTGCGGCGATCGGAACAACGGTGTCTGGGAACTCTGCATGGATTGCATCGCGCACGGCTTCAAGCCCGGGCATCTTCCGAGACGCGACGACAACCTTGGCGCCCTCCGCCGCGAACCCTTTGGCGATGGCGGCCCCGATGCCTCGGCTGGCCCCCGTGACGATAGCGACCTTGTCTTTCAAGCGATCCGTCATGCCGGCGGTCTATCACGAGCGGTTTCGTCTACCGAGCCCCTTGTCGTATCCTCCACTCGATGGGCGACGACGAGCAGCCGCCGCGAAAGACGTTGGAGGGCTTTGCCTCTCCGGGCGTGGATGACCGCGGCGGCAAGACGATTCCCGCACCCAAACAGCACGGGATGTTCGACGACCCCACCATTGCGGACAACCCGAGCCCACCTCCGGTGGTGGAGGAGAGCGGCGAACTCTACCTCCCGCCCGGTACGGTCCCCTCGCGCAGCATGCATGACCACACGCCATTGGTAGAGATCGAGGTGATGCACCAACACGGTCCTGCGCCGCGCGTCGATCAACCCGCACAGACGCTGGAAGTGTGGACGCAGAATCGGGTCTACACGATGGACCCCTCGAGCATCTGTGTGAAGGTCGCGGACCGCCAGACGGGTCAAGCGGATCCCAAGCATCCTTTCTTGGGATTTAAGTTGGTTGGCGGTCAGCATCGCGACGGCGAGACCTTCGAGATCAGCTATCCCTTCCCCCGTCCAGGCACCGAAGCCGTCTTCGAACATCCGCGCGTCGACATGGGCAACTTCTCTCGGACGTCAACCGTCACGCGCGTGGTGCTTCGGTTGCACGTCGTGACGGTGTCTCCGAACGTGCTTGTGCCGACGTGGGCGGGCATCACCAACCACGAACTCGAGCTCCCCGACAAAAAGAAGTGAGGACATGAGCGTCGACGAGTTCCTCGCGCGCCGACGGACGTGGCGATGGAATCGCGGTGCGTCGGGAGGGTACGACGCGGTCGAAGCAACCGATCGCAAGCTCGAATGGTATCGCTGGTCGCACGACGCCGACGGTGGCCGAGAAGATGTCGCGACCCAGAGCGTGGCTCGCTTTCGACTGGCCGGTGCGCCCGATGAGATGCGCGCGCCCGCATCGGTGGTGCAGGAGTTACGTGCGTGGCTCGAGCGCAAATGACGTCATGATGGGGGAACGCAGATGACGTTGGTGCGGCTCGACAAAGACACGTTTCTGGATCGGCGTCGTCGGAAGTACCTCAAGCGCTCGGGGGCGATCGAGACGGCGGATGAAGTTGTGTTTGCGCAGACCGCAGATGCCTGTGCGATCGCGATTTCGGTTCATCGTGCGCGCCGGCGGGAACCGCATCCGATTCCGGTCATGCTCGTGCACGGACTCGGGGCAAATCGATTTGCGTACGATTTGGATCCACGCGTTTCGCTGCCCGCGCATCTCGCGTCGCAGGGATGGAACGTCTACACGGTTGAACTCCGCGGACACGGCCGCTCGCAAAAAGTTCACCGTGGTCGGCGTTGGGGGTGGGGCACCGACGAGTATGTGAAGTACGACTTGCCGGCTGCGATCACCGCCGTGTTGCAGGACAGCGGTGCACTGGAGACCCATGCGATCGGACACAGCATGGGCGGCATTCTCTTGCATGCCGCGTGTGCGGCCGGCGAGACGCGGCTGCGATCTGTGCTGACCTTGGCGTCTGCGCTCGACTACAGCGGGACACCCAGCGTGTTTCATTCGCTCAAGAAGTTGGTCGGGTTGACGCACGTCCTGCCGGCGGTGCCTCTCGGGCCCATGACGCGTTTTCTGTGGCCCATTGCCCTGGCGGTGCCGAACAAGATCGATGCGGTAAACGTGCATGCTCCCAACGTGGATAAGCGCTTGTACCGCCGCCTCGTTGCACTGGCGTTTCACGCGATCAGTTCACCAGTGCTCCGCTCGCTATCCAAAGCGATGGAGGGCGGGCTCAGTGCGTCGGGTGCGACCGACACCCCGTTCTTGTCGATCTGCGGTACGCAGGATCCGCAGTGCCATCCGGATGCTGCGGCTCGCGGGGTCACGAAAACAATCGTGATGGGCCGCGACCGTCCCTGCGAGCACGCATACGGGCACTTCGATCTCTTGATGGGCCGCAACGTCGATCGCGAAGTGTGGCCGTTGATTCGTCGTTGGCTTCATTTATCGGAGTCGCCGCGCCCTACGTCTCCGCCTTCGGCTCCGACTTAACGGGCACGGCTCCTCCTTGGGGAGGGATTCGCAATCCCTCCCCCCGAACTTCGTTCGGGACCCCCCTCCAAGCACGCGCTTCGCGCGCGTTCCGGCTCGTGGAGCCCCCACGTGGCCCGACGGCCGGCGTCGCTCGAACGAACGCTTCGCGTTCTGAGTCCGCCGTGCTCCCGCGGGCGGCGACGACGATAAGTTCAGCGGCGCCAGACGAGAACAAAGTTGTTCGCGGGCATCGGTATCCGCTCTTCCAAGCGGATTCCGTGCGGCTCTGCGAGTTGTGAGAGCTCTCCGATGTCTCGAACACCGAAACGCGGGTCCAGACTCTTGAGCCACTGTTCGAACTTCGCGTTGCTCGGTGCTGTTTGCTGCCCGTCGATCCGATAGGGGCCGTAGGTCAAGAGCGGTGCACCGGGTCCCAGCACCTGCGCGGCACCTCGAAAGAGTCCGGCGCTCGCTTCAATCGGGCTGATATGAATCATGTTGATGCATACGAGGGCATCCGCCTGATCCACAGGCCACGGATCGTCTGTCGCATCCAGCGTTTTCGCGGGCAGAACACGCTCGCTCTCACTTCCGTACGCATCAATGCTCGCGAGCGCGTCTGGGCTCACGTCCGTGGGCTGCCACGTCAACTCGAGCTGCTGCGCAAAGTACAACGCGTGCTCTCCCGTTCCCGACGCGAGTTCCAACACTCGCATCTTCGGCTTCAACACACGTCGCAGCACTTCCGCGATCGCGTCTCGGTTCCGCGCTGTGGCAGGAGCGTGACGCTTCACGAGAAGAACTCGCTCACTGAAGCATCACCAACGCCACGACGTAGCCGATGTAACAGGTCAGCAAGATCGCACCGCGCTTGCGACCGATATGCCGGTAGGGCCGGAGCATTCGCGCCAGAATCCAGAAGAGGATCGCGACGCCGATCATCGCCGGAAAATCCAGCGTCATCACGCGATGTTCGACGTGACCTGGGCGAATCACACCGGGCAAACCCAACACGCCCAATGTATTGAACATGTTCGAGCCCACGATGTTGCCCACCGCGATGTCGTGTTCCCCGCGTTTCGCAGCAACCACGGTTGCAGCGAGTTCGGGCAGCGAGGTGCCGAACGCCACCACCGTCAAGCCGATGATTCGTTCCGACACACCAAAGTGCTGCGCGATGGATTTTGCGCCCCAGACCAACGCTTCGGACGAACCGAGCAACACAACAAGCCCAATTAGAATCCACATGAGCGCCATCGCCGTGCTCATCGAATCGGGCATCTCCTCGGCGATGTCGTCCGGCAGTTCCCGTTCCTGCAAACCTTCGCGAACCACCCACCCGATCATCGCCACGAGTCCCGCGAGCAACACAATGCCGTCGATGAACCCCAACTCCCCATCCCAGAGCAGTCCTCCTGCAACGAGCATCATCACGACGAGTAGCGGGAGTTCGCGTCGCAGAACTTTCTGGTTCACCTGAAGTGGACTGACGAGGGCAGCGATGCCTAACACCATCGCGACGTTGGCGATGTTCGATCCGACGGCGTTGCCCACGCTGAGGTTCGCGGCGTCGCGGTACGCCGCCATCGAGCTGACCAGCATTTCCGGTGCGGATGTGCCGAAGCCGACGATCGTCAATCCGATGATGAGCGGCGAGACGCCAAAGTTCTGCGCAGTTGCCGCGCTGCCCATGACGAAGCGATCGGCGCCCCAAACCAGCGCGACAAATCCGCCCAGCACCGCCAACGCGGGCAACAGCAGCTCCATGGTCAGGCGCTCGCTCCGAAACGAAGGTAGAGGTATGCGAGTGCGAAGATCGCTTGAACGGCAATTCCCACCCAGCTGGCGCCCCAGAGCCAACCGCGGGGTCGCCCTTCGTTCGGTACCTCGTCGCCCATCATCGCTGCGTGATTGAGCCAGGAGAGCACGGGAGCCGTCAAAAACGAGAGGGTCGTCGCCACGTCCACCAATCCTTTGAGCGATTGAACGGCAAACGCAAGGAGAGCGAAGGTGCCCAGCAGAACCATCGCCATACCGGCCCAATAGCCACGTCCCTGGCTCTCATCGTCCAACGTTTCGACGATCGTCGCTTCCGGCTCGCGCCATCGCTGCACCAAGACGTCGATGGCGCGCGGAAAGCCATCCGTCACGGTGAACGTGGTGCTGAACATGACCATGAACGCCGATGCTGCGATGAGCGGACGGGTCCACCCACCGAGAGTCTCGGTGTACAGGTCGACCAACGCGCCGGCGAACGCGACAGGCTGCGCGGGAATCTCGCGCCCGCTGTTGTGCATGATCGCTGCGCCCAGAAGCACAAAGCAAAGGGCGAGCACCGCGGTGCCGATGTAGCCGACGTGGAAGTCGATCATCGCCGCGCGGACACTCGGAGGCTTTCCGCTGTCCCGAGCGCGCGCCAAGGTCCACAGCGATTGCCAGATCGAGATGTCGATCGCGCTTGGCATCCATCCGATCAGCGCTGCGATGAACATCAACTCGGGTGGGCTCATCGCACCGAAGTCGGGAAACCAAGGGCCCGACCATGGAGCACGACCGGCCGCAACAATCGCTGCCGCAAGCGTCGCGATCGTGAAGACAACGACGGCGACTTTCACCACGCGGTCGAGCCACGCGTAGCGCCCCATCACCAGGAGGCCGGCGCAGACGCCCATCAAAACGCCAGACGCGACAAGGGGGCTGACGTCCCAGCCGAATAAGTAGAGCCCGAGTGCCGCGGTCACGAACGTGACAGCCCCTTGCACCGTAAACATGGTCCCGAGGGTCAGCGCTGCATACAGACCGAGTGCCCATTTCCCGCGACGTCGATACCCCTCCAGCATCGAGGTTCCGGTTGCAGCGGCGTATTGCTGACCAAATCGAAACGCGGGGTACTTGATGAAGTTGGCGATGATCACAAATGCCAAAAGCGCGAACCCAAAGTTCGCACCCGCGCGCGTCGACTGAACGAGATGCGAAACACCGACCGCAGCACCGGCAAAGAGAATGCCGGGACCAATCGCGTGCCAAACCCCTTCGTGTGTGTTGCCGCTGTCGTTGTCAGCCATCGCCGGTGACGTCTTCCCAATCGGGAACCGTGTCGCTCACCGCGACGATCCGCTGTCTGAAAATGACCCGGGTCACAGCCGATGTTTCGGACACGATGAGTCGCTTACCGCGTCGACTCGCAAAAAATGCTGCAGCACCGCGACCGGGAAGTGGATGCGAAACGCTGATGATCTTGCCTTCGTCGTCGCGAACCTGTCCGCCGAGCAGTCGTGCCCCCAACGCGGGATGGTCGCCATCGACGGAGCCGGTCGCGCGGTCCAACACGTGTCGTAGCGTCAGGGTCGAATCGCAACCGTAGATTCGGTTTTGCGTCCAAATCTCGATCGCTCGCCATGGACCGGTCAGCAGTGCGGGCGTGCCGGCTTCGTGGACGTACTCGAGTTCGATGCCTTCGGTAGGGACCTTCGACGTACGCGTGCCGCTCGGGATCTCGACCACTTCGCCGACGTGCGTGTCAGGGTCCCCAAATCCCCGCATCGTCTCACGCTTCTTCGACGCCATGGCTCGCGAGACTACCGGATTTCCTTGATCAGGTGCGTTCGCAAATCCGGGATTCCATAACGACCCGAATACCCGTCGATCACGTAGCCAAGTGCCGTCCACCACGGTCGATTATCCGGCTGTTGGGAACGCGCATAAACACGCACTGAGGCGTATCCAAGCGCTTTGGCGATCGCTTCAACCTCACGAACCATGGCGACGCCCACAGCGTTTCCGCGTTCGTCTGGAATCACTGCGAGTCGAAGAAGTTCGAGCTGATCGTCGGCATGAAATCGAACGGAGGCGATCGCGACGTTGTCGCGTTCGGCCACCAGTGCACCGCCGCGCTTCATGGATGCGACGACGTCGTCAACACTCTCGTTCAGTGCGCTCGAGGGGTTGGTGAACGACGCGTATTCCGCAAACGCCTGGAGCATGATCGCGTGGACGGTCGGTGCGTCATCGAGGCTAGCGCGTCGGATCTGCATCGAGCTGTTCGCTTGGCTCTGTGGGCTCGGCGGGGGCCTCGGGTGTCGGTGCAGGCACGCCTTGAACGACCACGGGTTCCGTTCGCCAACGAATGCTGCCATCACCGAGCTGACCACGACGGTTGGCACCCCAGCATCGGACGTGACCACGTGTCGTGCGCGCACAGGCGTGTTCGGGACCGACGCCGAGCTGTTCGACGTCGGCAAAATCCACGTCGGTCAGCGTGCGCCGTAGGCGTCGAGTTCCGTCGCCCACTTGGCCGCGATGGTTGAGTCCCGCACATCGGACTTGGCCTTGTCGAAGCACGCAGGTGAACCGCGAACCAAGACCCAGCGCATCGGCACTTTCCGCGCCGGGCAACGCGGTAGGCGAGGCGAGTCGTGAGTCCGAACGGCCAGCAGGACGAGCCAGTAGCTGTCGACTGTCGTTTCGACCCCAACACATCGGTGTGCGCGCGTCGCCGACAAGAGCGCAGCTTGCACCACCACCGACCGCAACTTCACGCGCGTCCTCGAGTTCGGGAACGAGGGCGGGAGTTGCACGATATCCAGTGGGTGGACTTCGTGTGCCATCGCCGAGCTGTCCGTCGACGTTCTCGCCCCAGCACGAGACGGCGCCGCTTTCCACTCGCGCGCAGGTGTGGGCGCGTCCCGCGCGAATCTCCATCACGCCTTCAAGCGCAACTTCGGTGGGTTCGAGTCGCGCGTCGATCGTTCCGTCGCCGAGTTGGCCGCGGTCATTGCGCCCCCAACAGTACGCGCGTCGATCGCGGGTCCGTGCACAGGTGTGACCTCCACCCGCGCTGACTTGAACGACTCCATCGAGTGCTGCGACAGGCGTCGGGCTTGTCCGGTCGTTTCGTGAGCCGTCACCGAGCTGTCCAAACCCGTTATGTCCCCAACAGCGCAGCGTACCGTCGCCGAGTAGCGCACACGCGTGCCAGAGTCCGACAGTCAGACCACGCACGTCTTCGAGGTCCAGTCGTGCCGCGCGTTCGCGGCGAGCGCGTGCACCCATCGCAGGATCATCGGTTGCCAATTCACCGAAACGATTGCTGCCCCAGCAATACACGTCCTGTTGGTGGAGCAGACACGACACTTCTCCGCCAAGCTCGAGTGCGTGATCGATCTCCGGGATCGGATCCTGGGGTCCGGCATCGACCGGGGGGACGTCTACGACGACCGCATCGACAGCGGCATCCGCCGGAGAGGCGTCGACGCCCGCATCCCGCGGTTCCGTAGGGGTCTCAACCGCCGAGGTCGGCTTCGGTCCGCATGCACAGACCAAAAGCGCGACAAGCGCGACGCTCGCGACGTTAGCCTGAGTCGGCGATTCCAAGGTCAAGATCCGTGACGAAGTCGACGAGTGCGTCGGCGTGGGCCGAGCGCAGTACTCCGTCACAGAGCTCCGGCGCGTTGCTTGGTGCACGACCGATCCACACGACGTAGTCCGCGAATGGACGAAGTGCGCCAGCACTCATCCGACCTTCCACACCCCCCGCGACGACGATACCAATCGCAGCACCGGTTTGCAGCGCTTCGGCCGGGTCCACGATTTCAGCGCCCAGCACACTCAACGCATCGGCCATCGAGCGTGCCTGCGAACCTACCAAGCTAAGTGTGATGCCGCGCAATGGATGACGCGACCGCACACCGCTCGTGATGGGCCCCGTCGCAGACGCAGCCCGACGAAACGACACCACGATACGTGTACCGCGACCTTGCTCGCTCTCGATCACAAGCTCGCCGTCTAGACGTTCGACCAGATGGCGGACCAAGGGCAGACCAAGTCCGTTGCCTTCATCCTTGGTCGTGAAGAAGGGTTCGAAGGCACGGGACTGGCACTCCGAATCCATACCCACACCGTCGTCGTCGACAACAATGCGAACACGATCGGTCGCGTTGCACGCGCCAAATCGAACTTGGGAGCTGTCGGCTTCAATTGCGTTCTTCACCAGGTTCCAGACAATGGAACGCAGGTCACCAGGTCGACCTTCCATGTGAAGGTCGTTTTCGATGCGGCCATCGAGTTGGACGCCACGTTGGGTCGCCAGTGGCCGAATGCCGTTGAAAAGCTCGCGGAAGATGGGCGTGGCGTCGAAGGGGATCACGTCGACGCGAGCCTGGGGTGGCGTGGATTCCAGAGCCCGACGCGTGGCACGGACGCTCTCGAGCGTCGCGCGTGAGGTGAGTTCGATTTGAGCCAGCGCTTCTTGCGCGTCGCCGCCCGAGCGAATCGCCATGCTGGCGATGCTGGCGAGAGCAGTAATGCCGTTGGCCAGTTCGTGGTTGATGGTGGCAAGGCGCTGCGCTTCGCTCGAGGACGCATCGACCGGCAACACGATGGCCGTGCGCCGACCCCCATCGCTCCAGACGCTGACCTTGTGCCTGAGCAGTGTGGCTTGTGCGCGACCTAGAGAGTTCAGGTCGCCAAGCAGTTCGTCGATGGTGGACGTCGCTGCACCGGTGAGTTGACTGAGGGCGTCTTCAAAGCTGCCCACGAAGTCCATCCCCAAAATGCGCCTTGCAGCGGGCGAGAGGCGTAACGACGCTTCCACCTCTTCCAAGAATGGAAGGTCGAGATCCGACGCAACTCGTTCCGCCTGCTCCACCTCACCCAACCATACACTATATTCATCGGTCGTCGCGCGGCCTACGTCTCCGGCCTGCGGCCTCCGACTTGCGCCCCCGCTCCTCCCTTGGGGAGGTTTTCGCAAACCTCCCCCCAAACTACGTTTGGGACCCCCCTCCAAGCCCGCGCTTCGCGCGCGTCTCGGTTCGTGGAACCTCGACGTTGTCCGACGGCCGACGTCGCTCGAACGAACGCTTCGCGTTCTGAGCGTCCGCCCTTCCGTCACTTGTCGCTCGAACGAACGCTTCGCGTTCTGAGCGTCCGCCCTTCCGTCACTTGTCGTCGAACGAACGCTTCGCGTTCTGAGCCCACGTCCTTCCGCACCGGTGTGAGCGTGGCGTGCGTGGGTAGCGAAGCGCGCACTTCTTCAATCAAGTTCGCGTTAATCAATACGCATTCTTTGATACTGACGAAGAGTCAGCGAGGGAGGAGGAGCCACTGATCCAGCTCCAGAACCGTCGCTCCCTCGGGGATTTCTTCGCTCCGGGGATCGGCGTTCTTTACTGCGGTCAGTTTCACCCGCAGTGCTCCGCAATCATCTCGCAAGGGTTGCGCGTCGAGGATCTCCGACCACGCGTAGAGTGTGTCTCCCGCAAAGGTTGGTGCTGCATGCTTGCCGCCGTTCCACGCCAACACAGCCAACGCGTTCTGCAAGCCGTTGAAGGCCAACGCCGACGCGACGCTGATCACGTGCCCGCCGTACATCAAGCGGCGACCAAACCGACTGCTCTTCATCGCGTGCGCATCGAAATGAACCTTCGCGGTGTTCTGATACAGCCGCGTCGCCATCGCGTGCTCTGTTTCTTCGATGGTCATCCCATCCACGTGGTCAATGCGCTCTCCAACCGTGTAGTCGCCAAACCGACTGCTCGAGCCCGTATGCACGCTGTCGAACGCCTTCAGGTTGAGCACCTCGGGAACCTGAAGGTCCGCAGGCTTCACTTCGCTGGGCATCTCAGGAATCTCCCGAATCCCAGTCGGCTCCGCGCGCTTGTGCACCATCACCCAACGGAAATACCGCAACACCACTTCGTCGCGTTGGTTCAGCCCCTTTGTTTGCACCCACACGACGCCGTTCTTCCCGGACGAGTTCTCTTTCTTGCCCACAACGGTGGACACCGCCCGCAGCGTGTCGCCGGGGTACACGGGCTTGAGGTAACGAAGGTCGGCGTATCCCAGGTTCGCGACCGCGTTGAGCGAGATGTCGTTGACGGTCTTTCCGAACACGGTGTGAAACACGAGCAGGTCGTGAACGGTTTCGCGCTCGTAGCCCAGTGAGCGCGCAAACTCGGCAGAGCAGTGCAGGGGACGACGGTCTCCGGTCAGCGCGATGTAGAGCGACTGATCACCTTCGGTGAGCGTCCGAGGAACCGCGTGACGAAGCTCGTCGCCAATCGTGAAGTCCTCGAAGAAACGACCGGGGTCCGTCTTGCTCATGCGCGGACTTTAGTTCGTTCGTTAAAGAAGAAAAGGCGAGCACATCGCGTGCTCGCCTCCCTCCACGATCCGCAACAGCGGGCGTGAGCTTGTGTCTCGGGATCAGCCCTGCGGCGGTGCCGCCGCGGCGGGCGTGAAGTGAGCCTTCACGTCCTCGCGCGTCAACGCGAAGATCGCGAAGACGTTGACGATCAATCCCCAGACCAGCTGAATCAAAGGAATCATCGCTTCCCCAGCCCCCAGCGCGAGAAGCGCGCCGAGACCCAGGATTCCCAGGGCCCCGAAGATGAGACCGAGCACCGCCAAAACAATGACGACGATGCGGACGATGTTATTACCCTTGAAGAGCAAGCCCATGATGACGGCCGTGATGATGACCCCCACCCAACCGCCTGCGCCCATGACGGCGTTGACGATGTTGAGCAGAAGGTTGACGGCGTACATCCCCAGAAGAATCTTGAGTTTCCCCGGCATGCGAACGCAGGTAACACGCCCCCGCGCGGGTGCAAAGGGCTTGTCGTAAATATTTCGCCCTAAATTGCGGCACCTCACAGGACGTTGTGGGGAGATCGCAGGACACGCGCCGTATGTACGAACACCTGAGTTCTGCCCGCGCGCACTGACGCGAAAAGCACAACGATCTGGGCGATCGTCAAAACTCAGCGCAGGCTGATTACGACTCGAGCAGACGTCGCGCCACCACGTGCGCTTGGATCTCGTTGGCGCCTTCGAAGATCGAGAGCACGCGTGCATCCACGAGGAGACGAGAGGCTGTGTACTCCTCTGCGTACCCATTCCCGCCGTGAATCTGAACGTTCGCATCTGCGGCTTCCCACGCCGCACGCGTCGCGAGCAGCTTCGCCATGCCTGCCTCCAAGTCGCAACGTTCGTCGGAATCTTTCCGACGTGCGGCAAAGTAGGTCAGCTGCCGTGCAGCCTGCGTCATGGCGATCATCTTGCCGAGCTTTCGCGCCACACGCGGGAACTCGAAAATGGGTCGCTTGAACTGTCGACGCTCGCCGGCGTAGAGCATGCCGTCCTCGAGCGCGGCGCGCGCCACACCCACGCCACGCGCTGCGGTCTGGATTCGGGCGCTTTCAAACGTACGCATGAGCTGCTTGAAGCCTGCTCCCTCTTCGCCACCGAGGAGACCGCCTTCGGGAACGCGATACCCGTCAAAGCTGAGTTCGTATTCCTTCATACCGCGATACCCGAGCACCTTGATCTCGGTTCCGCTCAGACCCTCATCGACAAACTCCGGTTCGCCTGGACCGGGATCCAGTCGGGACTTGGGCGCGAGGAACATGCTCAGACCGCGGTAGCCCGCTTCGTCGGGGTTCGTTCGAGCCAGCAAGGTCATCAAGTCCGCGCGCACCGCGTGCGTGATCCACGTCTTGTTCCCGGTGATGCGATACGAGCCATCGTCTTGGCGCTCTGCACGCGTCGTGAGGTGCGCCAGGTCGCTTCCAGTGTTCGGCTCGGTGAACACCGCGGTGGGCAGGATCTTTCCTTCGGCGATTTGCGGAAGCCATCGCTTCTTTTGCTCTTCGCTTCCGCCACCAAGGATCAGCTCGGCTGCAATCTCTGCACGCGTACCGAGTGAACCCACACCGATGTAGCCGCGGCTGAGTTCTTCGGTGACCACGCACATGGCCACTTTGCCCATACCAAGCCCGCCGTACTCCTCTGGAATCGTCAGACCGAACACGCCGAGTTCACTCATCTGATCGAGCAGCGACATGGGAATCAGCACATCGCGGCGATGCACGTCTTGGGCGATCGGAACCACCTCGGCATCGACGAAGCGTTTGAACTGCGATTGAATCTCGCGAAGCATCTCGTCGAGACCCAAGCGGCCGTAGCCTTCGTCGCGTGACTGCTGGGCAATCTTGACGAACGCTTTGGCCGATCCGTGTTCGGCGACAAACCCCAACACGCGCGGATCTTCAATCGTTTGCGCCCGGTCCGCGGCGGAGACCCCCAGTTCTTCCAGCGACACCGACTCACAGGGGCCCAGATCGATCCCGCCGCGCAGTCGACGCGCGACATCGGCCACGTACGCCGATGCGATCGCACGCTCGTGATCACTTTGCGCCCACGCGGCGATTTCCCGACACGCGATCTGCTCGGTGCGCAAGTACGCCAGCCCATGCACCGGCAGTTGGTTCTCGTTGAGCTTCTTCCCGTCGGGCTTTCCGCTTGGTGCAAAGCGTTCGCGCATTCGACCGTGCGCGATGGTGTAGAGCGTCTCGAGCGCTTGGACGACGTGGTTCAGATCAGCCACGGATACACGCCAAGGTTTCTTCGTAGTTCTTGAGACCAGGCCTGGGTGCGCCCACCAAGCAACTCACGGTGCCGTGCAGCTTGTTATGGAACATTTGCTGGTGCGCCTCGGGAATCTCATCCCACTTGAATAGCTTGGTCATGACCGGCTTGACCTGGCCTTGTGTGATCAACCGGTTCGCGCGTCGTGCGCTGTCAGCATCCGCGAAGTGCGATCCGATAATGCGCTTTTGCGACATCCACAGATGGCGCACGTCGAAGGTCAGCTCGTAGCCCGTCGTCGCGCCACAGATCACGACACGACCGTGCTTGGCCGCAAGCCACACACTGGCCGGGAAGGTGGCTTGTCCGACGTGTTCAAAGACGACCTCGACGCGCTTGCGCTCACCAAGCAGTTCCGAAATCCGACGACCAAACGCCTTCATCGCGGCGAAGCGCTTCTTCTTTTGTTCGGGACTCTCCGGTGGACGGAACTGCAGGTCTGGGAACTCCTTGCGATTGATCGTGGCAAACGCGCCGAGGTCCATGGCCAGCTTGGCCTTCTCATCGCTTGAGACGACAGCAATGCCGCGAGCGCCTGCAGCCTTGCACAGCTGGATCGCGAACACGCCCAGGCCACCTGCACCACCCCAGATCAGGACATCTTCGCCGGGCTCGATCTGTGCGCGGTCGATCAACATGCGGTGTGCCGTGAAGTAGGTCAGGCCGTACGACGCGGCGTCTTCCCAAGTCAGGTCGGGCGGTTTGGGCAAACACTGCTGGGCTTGAACGCGGCAGAACTGCGCCATCGAGCCGTCGGGCGTCTCGTAGCCCCAGATCGTCTGCAGGTCAGACCCTCCCGGTTCGAGCAGATGGTTGCAGTGCAGAACAACTTCATCACCAACCTTCCAGTCGCGCACCGCGCTACCGACCGCCCACACCACACCCGACGCGTCGCTGCCGGGAATATGAAAGTCCAACCCGTGGGCTTTGAGGATGTTCACCGGTTGACCGAGCCCGGCCCAAATGCCGTTGTAGTTCACACCGGCAGCCATGACCTGGACCAGCACCTCATCGCTGCCGATCTCCCACGTGGGCATCTCTTCGTACTGAAACGAATCCTTCGGCTCGCCGAAACGCTCCGGTCGAATCACCACCGCATGCATCTTCTTGGGCACCACACCGAGCGGCGGAAGTTGCCCCACAGGAACGATGTCGGCGTTGGCGTTGGATTGATCGATGGCTTCAAGAGCACTCATGGCTTCTCCGGTTGGTTGAGATAGCGCGCGCTCAACTGAGCGCAGAGGTTCGGGGGTGCGTGGTCGTCGACCTGCGTAGCGATGGATTCGCGCAGCGCGTGTTCGCCGCCAAGTGCGTCGATGCCGTGTTGCCCGTGTTGGTGCCGAAAGAGATCGAGCGTCCACTGCACGTCGCCTTCACGGCGCCTCTCGAGCTGTCGTTCGCGTCCTTGCAGGACGTCGACCAATGCGTCGATGCCTCGGCCCTCGGTGGCGCTGGTGGCCACGACTTCGGTATCGCGCCCGAGGGCGTGCAACGCGCCGCGAAGCTGTGTTCGTGTCGATTCCGCCAGCGATTCGTGGTCGATCTTGTTCACGACCAACACGTCGGGGATCTCCATAATCCCCGCCTTCATGAACTGGAGCGCGTCGCCACCACCGGGCTGGAGCACGACCACGACGGTGTCGCTCACACTTCGGACATCGGTTTCGGTTTGTCCAACACCGGTCGTTTCAACGAGCACCACGTCAAAGCCTGCGCCGAGAACGCGACATGCGGCGTGGGTGGCCCAGCTCAGTCCACCGCGACGACCCCCGGTTGCGAGTGAACGAACAAAGACACCTGTGTCATCGGCTGCGACGTTCATGCGTGCACGGTCTCCGAGAAGCGAACCTCCCGTCCGAGGGCTACTCGGATCGACGGCGACCACTGCGATGGTTCGATTGCGCGAGCGCCACTCATGGGTGAGTGCGCCGGCCAACGTGCTCTTGCCGACTCCCGGTGCACCGGTGAGTCCGACGCGTTGTCCCTGCGTGCGCGTGTCGTGGAGCGCGTCGAGCAATCCACCGATCGACTCGCGACTCGACTCGCGACCGTCTTCGATCAAGTTCAACGCTTGCGCGACCGAACGTGGATCTCGCGATCGAACCCCCGCGGCCAGGGCCTCGATCATGCACCGGCCTCGTAGGCTTCACGGACAAGATCGACCAGCGCCGAAGCGATTGCGCTCAACTCAAAATCTTTGGGTGTAAACACGCGCGTGACGCCTTGTTCTCGTAGGGTCTGCGCGTCTTCGTCGGGGATGATTCCGCCGACGACGACTGGAACGTTCACCCCGGCGTCCTTGAGTCCCTTGAGCACATCGGGGACCAGGACGAGGTGCGAACCACTGAGAATGCTCAACCCGATCAGGTGCACGCCTTCTTGCACCGCGGAGGACACGATCTGTTCGGGAGTGACGCGGATGCCTTCGTAGACGACATCGAACCCTGAATCGCGCGCCATCAGCGCGATTTGTTCGGCGCCGTTGGAGTGGCCATCCAGCCCCGGTTTGGCCACGAGTAGCTTCGGGCGTCGACCCATGGTGGTGCGCAGCGCATCGAGCTTTTGACGCGCTTCGTCGAAGGTGTCGTCGCCCATGCTGCTGCTCCCTACGCCCGTCGGAGGTCGGTACTCGCCAAACACGTCGCGCAACACAGCCGACCACTCGCCCGTCGTGACGCCCGCGTGCGCAGCATCGATTGAGGCACGCATGAGGTTGGTGTCGCTTCGCGCCGCTTCCTCGAGCTTCGCCAGTGCGGACCGCACCGCATTGTCATCGCGTTGCGCGCGCCATGCGTCCAGCGCAGCGATTTGTTCTCGCTCGACGTCTGGGTCGACGGTGAGAATTGCGTCTTGTCCTTGAACCAAGGGCGAGCGCTCTCCGTCGCGATGCACGTTGACGCCGATCACTTTTTGCTCGCCCCGTTCGATGCGGCGGAGGCGTTCGGCATTCGATTCCACCAAGCGTCGTTTGATCGCGCCTGATTCAACCGCCTCAATCGCGCCACCCTTGGACGTGATCGACTCCAACTCGGCCCACGCTGCGGCGACAAGGTCTGCGGTGCGTGCTTCGACCACGTCGCTGCCAGCAAAGAGATCGGCGTACTCCAGCAGGTCGGTTTCATGCGCCAGGATCTGCTGTGCGCGGAGCGACCACTGCTGGTCCCACGGGCGGGGCAGTCCAAGTGCTTCGTTCCACGCCGGCAGCTGAATCGCCCGTGCACGCGCGTCTTTGCTGAGCGTCACCGCCAACATTTCCAGCACGATTCGGATGATGTTGTTTTCCGGTTGTTGCTCGGTCAGCCCCAGCGAGTTGACCTGCACGCCGTAGCGGAAGCGACGCATCTTGGGATCTTGAACGCCGTAGCGCTCGCGGGTGATGCGATCCCAAAGTTCGACGAACGCGCGCATCTTGCACATCTCTTCCACGAAGCGGATGCCGGCGTTGACGAAGAACGAGATGCGGCCAACGACGTTTGGGAACACCTTGGGGTCGACTTGCTCACGTGCCGCATCGAGAACAGCAATTGCAGCGCAAAGTGCGTAGGCCAGTTCTTGAACCGGCGTCGCCCCGGCTTCCTGAAGGTGGTAGCTACAGATGTTGATCGGATTCCACTTGGGCACGTTCTGCACGGTGAACGCGATCAAGTCGGTGGTCAGTCGAAGGGAAGGGCGCGGTGGAAACGCGTAGGTTCCGCGACTCAGATACTCTTTGATGACGTCGTTTTGCGTCGTGCCGCGCAGCGTCGAGATGTCGACACCGCGCTCTTCCGCAAGCGCGACGTAGAGCGCGAGCAACCACGGCGCCGTCGCGTTGATCGTCATCGACGTGTTCATGCGCTCGAGCGGCAGCTCCGCGAAGAGTTCGCGCATGTGGCCGAGGTGAGCGATCGGGACGCCGACCTTGCCGACCTCGCCACGCGACAAACGATGGTCCGAGTCGTAGCCGGTCTGCGTGGGCAAATCGAACGCGACGCTGAGACCGGTCTGTCCCTTCGCCAGGTTCTGCCGGAAAAGATGGTTGCTGGCCTGCGCGCTGCTGTGGCCCGCGTAGGTCCGCATGATCCAAGGACGGTCTTTCGCCTCTGTCATCGAATTTACAGCTTCACAACCAAAGTGGTTATGACGCAATGCGTAACAACCGTCTGACACCGCGTCAATACCATTTCATGCGTGTATCTAGAGCTGGTCAGCTAGTAAATCGCGTGTAAAGTGCCTGTTATGACGCAGGGGGTGAAGCGAACGACGCAAAACAACACCGCAATGGGCCAAAAGCTGCGGGAACTGCGTTTGGCGCGCGGTCTCCAGCAGGGCGAGGTCGCGCGGCGATTGGAGATCTCGCCGGCCTACCTCTCGTTGATCGAGAAAGGAAAGCGCACCGTTCAGCTCCCGATCTTGGTCAAGGCACTCGAGCTCTATGGCGTGAGCGTCGAAGAGTTCATGGGCTCGCTTGGTGAAGGTCGCGTGGAGCAAGGGCTTGAGCAGCTTCTCGATGAACCGCTGCTGCGTTCGCTCAACCTCAGTGAAGAGGATCTGCGCGGACTGGGTACCGACCCCAAGATCGTCACGACCATCACTGCGTTGTTCAACCTGTTCAAGAACACGCGTGCGCAGCTTGAAAACGTCATGCAGTCGTTGGAAGCGCGCGAGCGCGGTGAGAGTGGTGCGTTGCGTTTCGACTACCACCCCTTCGACGAGGTCACGGACTTCCTCGAAGCGAACCGAAACTACTTTGCGCCGATCGAAGAGCGCGCGGCAGCGTTTCGCCGCGACGCCGCGTTTTCGGATCGGGTCAGCACCGCCGAGCTCATTGGAGCGCTCAGCGAGCGCTGCGACATCACAGCTGACCTCGTCGATGAAGTGAGTGGTGCGAGTGTGATTCGTCGTTGGGACGAAGCGTCACGCACGCTCACCTTGTCGAAGCGCATGCTTGAGCCACGACTCAAGTTTCAGCTGGCGCACACCATTGGCTTGTCGTTGCTTGAGGCGGAATCGCTCCACGAGCCAATTCTCGAAGGGCACGAGCTGAAGTACGAAGAGACCCGCAAGCTCATCAAGATTCACTTGGCGAACTACTTCGCTGGCGCGCTCCTGCTTCCGTACAATTTGTTCTTCGAAGAAGTGCAGCGAACTCGCTATGACGTCGAGCGAGTCGCTCAGCTCTTTGCGACCAGCTACGAAACGGTGGCTCATCGAATTTGTAACCTCGGCGATCCGGCGCGGCGTGGCGTACCGATGCACTTTCTTCGTGTGGATGTCGCGGGAAACATCTCCAAGCGGTACAGCGGCGACGGGATGCGCTTTCCGCATCACGATGGGAGCTGTCCCAAGATGGCGGTGCACCTCGCGTTTTTGACGCCGAACGTGATCACGAAGCAGTATGCGCAGCTTCCGGACGGCACGACGTACTTCTCCTTTGCCAAGGTTGTCAGTGAGTCACGCGGTGGTTCGCTGGCGCGGGGGACTGCGTACAGCATCGGGCTTGGGTGTCATGCCGAGGACGCGAAGCATCTGGCGTATGCGGACGATGTGCCTTTTGTGGATCCAAAGCGCATGGCGGTGCCGATCGGAACGACGTGTCGGTTTTGCGAGCGGACCGACTGCAACATGCGCAGTGCTCCGAGCTACAAGTACGCGTTCCGGGTGGATGAGTGGGTGAAGAAGGACAACTTCTTCTCGCCCTTGGTGAAGAAGGACGACTGAGTTCAGTAAACGAGTCCAAAGCCCCAGTCGCGTGGATCCGCGAGGCCCAGTTCGGACTGCACGTTCTCCATCGACGTGGCCCATCGAACTGGACTGGCACTCGTCGTGGTTGCGCGAAGCGAGTTGATGGGTGCCCAGCGCGTGCTCTCGACCAGCGCGAGACGTTCGCCCGCAAACCAGCGCGCACCAACGCGTAGCACCACCGCGCTTTCGATCGGCTGGTCGTAGAGTGCTCCTGCGTAGAACGACACCGACTGCGGTTCTTCGCTCCAAAGCCACAGCGACGGGGGCGCTTCCGCAGGCCGTCCTGCGCTTAGCTCTTCAAGCTGCTTCGTTGTGGCGCGATCGCTTTGAGGTGTGGGAACACCCATCCACCACGAAGCATGTGGAAAGACGTCCCATTCGCGTCGCGCTTGTTCGCGCCATTGTTCACAACGCACAAAGCGAAAGCCATCGCAGCTGGAGCTTTCGTCAAACGGAAGCTCAATACCGACAAGACACACGTCGCAATCGATCGAACGGACGACGTAGCGAGCCGGGTCGTAGACGGTTTCGCAGGAGTCCTCCATACGACCGCGCCAGTACGTTTCCCAACCTCCTCGCGGCGTAGCGCGGCGAGTCGGGCGTCCTAGCGATCCCCAGATGAGTGTCGGCGCCACGAATCACGCACCCTGGGTGCAAGATGAGGATTGGTCAAACGCGGAAACGAGTCCATAGAAACAGGATCGCAAAAAAGGCGGTTGGGCTTCCGTGACTGAAGACGGCGCAGCCGCTTCCGCCCCCACCGCCGCCGCTTCCTGCATCCGTCCCGCCCACACCACCATCGACGTCTGCGTCCGGCGCGTTGAACGCAAACCACGCTTCGTTGTTCTCGAGGTTGGCGTCTTCAAGACGATGTCCATCCAACGGAGACAGCACAGCACGCACATTCCGGAACTCGCCGTCAGTTGGCAGCGTGATCTGAATTCGCGTTTCCGGTTCTCTTCCAATCACGCAGGTGGTCAGGCTGTCGAACATCTCGCACTCGCGATCAACCTGCAGAGGCGGGCCCCCGATGCTTCCGTCGGAAAACGAGGGAACCGGCATCGGTTCGAGGGTCATGCGAATGTCGTCCGGGGCAGTGCCTGCCAAGGACACGACAACTGTGTCGGGAGCCTCAAAGCGAATCGACCAGTCGTAGGGCTGAGCATCTTTCGGACGAGCGATGAATACCCCGAGCGAACGCTCGATAAACACGAGACGATCGTTGACGAAGGCACGACCACGTCCATCCATTCCGGAGCTGGTGCGGGGGATCTGAAGCCCGGGCACCGAGGTGGCGAAGGGTTGCTCACCCAATTCGAAAGTCGCGAACTCGGGCCATTCGATTTCGGTGCCGCCCAATGTGTAGGTTGTGCCAGCACGCGCGATCAGGCGATAGCCCTCCGGTGGGACGAACGCGACGATCGCGTTCTGGTTTTGGAATTGGACGTCGGGACCTGAGAGGTCGCCTTCCAAGACAATCGTGCGGTCGCGACCCACGCGTACCTGTCGAGGTGGACCGATGATAAGTCCGGCGTCGGGGGCTTGGATCATCTCGGGAAACAGCGCGACGACGCCGCTCTGATCGAAGAATCCACTGAGCGGAGGGTTGATTGTTTCGGCTTCGAAAAGGACTTTGGTGGGACCTGCCTGGTCGGTCACCCAGAACCGTTCTTCGTTGCCCTCCGCATTGAGTCCAACGCGGGTGTACGTGGAGCCCGCAATGGCCGTCGGGCCGCCCGGACGCGCGATGAGGACTGCATCGACGCCGAGTTCAATCAGTGCGCGGTCGCGGCCCGAGAGACTTGTGAAGGCAAGCGTGGCACCGACACCCATGTCGTCCATGGAGAGCGGGCCGATTGCACCGAGTGATTCGACTGGCGGGCCGGCCATGCCTCCCATCAGCGGTTCGTCATCCCCGTAAAACCCCACGCCGTCCAGAGCGGCTGCAGAACCCAGTCGATAGACGCCAGCTCCTGTCGACAAGAGTCCAGGTGGAAAGACGCACGGCGGTTCACATCGTGCGTTGCCCGCAAACAAAACTTGATCCGCTGTGTTCAGCGCCCACGTCGGATTGATGGAGTCAGTCGTCACGGCCAGACCGAGCGGATGGTTTGTGACGCCGATCCTGCCTCCGTCGATTCGCATGGCACGTCCAAGTTGCGTCCAGCGATAGGAGCCGCATGCACCAGCGTGGAAAAGCACGGAGCGGCCGTCCGAGCGCACACGAAAGTCCTCGGCCAGAACCGCCGTCTCGTCGGGTGTGCCGTCCGGACAGGGATCGCCATGCCCCAGGATCTTTCTCGACTCAAACCCCGGTCCTTCGTAGTGCCACAACTCATGCTCAAGCACCGGATCAGAACTCGTCCGAACCATGGCCGTGATCGCTCCACGATCATCGAGAACGTAGTGGGCGGTTCGCAGCATCTCCTCGCGAATGGAGTCTGTCGTGCCGATCGCGAGGCCAAACACGTAGCCAGTATCTTCACGCAGGCCGACCCAGATGCCGGTCTCCATTCCAGAAGTACCGAAGAAGGCAACGTCGCCTCGCGAGTTGATCTGCGCGTTGAAGAGTTGTGTATAGGTACGCGTCGACGCGACTTGCTCGATCGCGACCACACCACCAACTTGCGCGTGTGCAAACGAAGAGACCAGAACTAGAAAGGGGGTGAGCTTCGACATCACCCACACATCGTACCGGCTATTCGATGGCTGCGTGGCGACCGGTGATGATCGCGACGGCGTCGTCTACGCCGTCGCCCTCACAAAAGGGAGAAGGGGCTTCTCCCCATCGAGAATCTGACGCGTTTCCGGATTTGCCCAGCACACCCAAAGCGCGAACAACGCGTAGATGGTTCCGAGCGGAAAGGTCATCACCAACGCAACCGCGAGCAGGGTCTGAGCGCCGCGTCCACGACCCGGTCCGAGAACCAAGCCGACGAAGAAGTGCGTGAGCGCCAGGCAGAGCATCACGACCGAAATCAAACCGCCCATCGCAGCCATGAAGTGCTCGCTCGAAGCCGACTCCAGAACCGGGTAGGTGAGGAGACCAAACGAGGCCGAACCCACGCCGAGCGCCAGAAGTCCGAAGAGGATGTTGGCGATTCGAAGGATGAGGATGGGCGTGGACATGCTCGCCCCTTACGCAAGGCGCGTTCCACTCCAACTCGGCCTCAATTTACGGGGAAAACGTCCGCTTCTTCCCGACCGCAACACCTCGCAATGCGTAACGCGTAACACTTCCGTAACCGCGACTGTTACGGCACCCTCCCGGCCATGCCTTCATTTGATGTGGTGTGCAAACTCGACCGACACGAGGTCGACAACGCGATCAACCAAGCCAACAAAGAACTGGCTCAGCGCTACGACTTCAAGGGAACGGACTCCAGCGTGGAGCTGACCACCGACGGGATTGTCGTGAAGTCCAACTCGGAAGGACGTCTCGATGCAGCACGCGATGTGTTGCAAACAAAGATGGTGAAGCGCGGTGTGTCTCTCAAATCGCTCGATGCGCAGAAGGCACAACCCGCTGGTGGCTCGACGTGGCGTCAGTTGATCAAGCTGGTCGAGGGCATCTCGAAGGAGAAGGCCAAAGAGATCGTCAAAGCGATCAAGTCATCGAAGATGAAAGTTCAGGCGTCGATTCAAGGTGAGGAAGTACGAATCAGCGGAAAGAAACGCGACGACCTCCAGGCAGCGATTGCGCTGTTGAAGGAGCAGGACTTTGACGTCCCGCTCAACTTCGTGAACTTCCGCGACTGAACTTCCGCGACTGAACCCAGTCAGATCAGCTCGTTGCGACAGTTGGCGTCGCATCCGTCACCGGACTCACGATTGCCGTCGTCGCACTCCTCGTCGCCGTTGACCACGTTGTCGCCGCATTCGGCCATGCACTCTTCGTCGCAGCCGTCACCGGGTTCGAGGTTGCCGTCATCGCACTCTTCGCCCGTTTCGATGCGGTCGTTGCCGCACTCGGCGGCACACCCGACACGAACCGAAATCTCGGCCATGTCGTCGGCCTCCACGGCTGCGCACACGTCGTCGCAGAGCTGAATGTCCCCGTCCTCCACAAAGAAATCACCGTCGGCACAGTCGTCGACAGAATCGACTCGGACGAGTGCTCGCGCCGTTCCGACACCGGGCGTGTACACCACGATGACACGCTCCAAGTCGAGTGCGGGGGAGCCGGGCTCCTCGGTCGGCGTGAATCGGCACGGTACTGCGCTGCCCGTCTCAATGCGTTCCGCCAGCGCTTGGAAGATGACGTCGAAGCTGTCGTTTCGACAGATGGGGAAGCGCAGGCCACCACTCATGATGCTGAGCTCTTGGTAGTCCCGTCCTACGCCTGCACCGCCGGAGCAAGAATCGGTCACGATGCCGTCCGTGGGCAGATAGGGATCGTCGGGGTCGGTGTTCTCTTCGATGCCGATGATGGAGTGAAACACCCAGTTTGGATCCTCAGCCGTGCCGAAGAACGAAGCCGGCTTGGAGTAGATCCAGCCGAGGAAATCATCGACATCCGCGTTGGAATCGTCGTCGCTGATCTCGAGAAACGCACGGAACGCGCCGGCTCGTAGCCAATCGCTCCAACCGTCGGGTGCGTCGGTGAGCGCAACGAGGCTGCCACCCGAGTCGAAGTACCCGCTCGCTTCGAAACCGCCTGCGAACCCTGGTGGTGATCGGTCGAACGAAGCAGCGAGCTTCTCGATCGAGTCTTCGCTGTTGATGCAGATGCTGTAGTGCTTGAAGCGAGAGGTCGTGACCGGCGGAGCGACGGGGTCGCACGCGGCACCGGCGAGTGGCGGTTCAATGCAGATGCCGTGGTCGTCGCAGGAGTTGATGTCGTGATCGAGTGCTCCGTGCCGCGACACGATGATCACTTGGTAGTCGACCTCGGCCGTGTCGAGGATCGCGGCGAAGTCCATGTTGATGCGGTCGATGACGGCTTGAATCTCGCCGCTCATGCTCGATGAGTTGTCCACGGCCACGATGATGTCGACGGGCCGGGTGGACGTGGTTGTGTTTGCGGTGACGTCGGAGCACGCGCCATCGGGGACAAGCGGGTCGGTGCCGAGGAACACCTCGTCACCATCCGAGACGCCATCGCCGTCGGTGTCGGGATCGAGGGGGTTGGTGCCAAGCTCAACTTCCTCGCCGTCTGTCAGTCCATCGTCATCCGAGTCGGGGTCGTCTGGATCGGTACCGAGTCGGATCTCGTCGTCATCCGTCAGCCCATCGTCGTCGGAGTCCACCCCAGGCGTGGTGTCGCGTCCGGGCACATCTGCGAACGTTGAGTCGACTGCGCTATCGACCGCTCCGTCGCCCGTACCTCCGTCGCGTGTGGGGCCGGAATCATCTCCGCATCCCAAGTGAAAAGAGAGGAGGACAATGATGCAGGCTCGAGTCACCTCCCCATTGTCGGTGACAGCGCGTTATCTGTCCACGTTACGTGGGAATGAACGTGAGCGGGCCGCTGCGCTCGAGCGTAAAAAAGCTGGGTGTACGACCGCGCATGAAACCGATGTCGTAGTAACTCCAGCCCAGCAGTAGCGATGGGTCGTCCCGATTAACCGCGACGATGGGATCACGAAGCGCTTTGAGGTGGGGCGGGTTCTTGCCCATCGAGTAGTCAAGCATCAAGCCGCTGCAGCGAAGGGAGCGACCTTGGTTCTCAGGCAGCGTGTAGCCTTCGCACGACACCACACCGTAGTGGCCGAACGTCAGCGGTCTTCCGCGACGCGCCATGGGTTTGTCTTCGCCCTCGAGTCCGTTTTGGACCAGGCGGACGTTCCACCCGCGAAGCTGGCTCCCGTCGCGATGAAAGCACTTGCGGAACTTCTGCCAGGTCAGGCGCTCGATGACTTTCGGAAGCCCAAGGCTCACCCCGCGGTACTCGCTGTCATCCAGAGCACGTGGATCGATGGGATGGCCCGCAACGAGCGTGGCCAGGCGCTGTTCGTTGGTCATGCGCCACAGATCGGCAGCAATCATTGAGAGCCTCGTGCGTTGCGAGCGCGTCGCCGCTGCCGTTCGCGCTCGCGGATGAAGTGGGGTTCCGGGTCGCGCACCCAACCGCGTTGTCGCCACTCGAAGTGCAGGTGCGGTGCCCAGGCGAATCCGGTGTCGCCGATACTCGCGATTTGCTGACCGCGTCGAACGAACTGACCCGGAAAGACATGCGTTGCGCTGCAGTGCGCGTAGAAGGTGGAGTACCCCTCGTGGTGAAGAAGGATCACGACGTTGCCGTAGCCCGTGATCTCGTTGTTGCTGTACATCACCAGACCATCGCGAGCTGCGACGATGGGATTGCCTTCCGGCGCTCCAATATCGACGCCGTTGTGACGTCGGTTTCGCAGTGACCCACGACGCGTACGGCCGAAGCCGCGCCCCATGTGTCCGTCCGGAACGGGAAACTCGAGACGTCGACTGTCGCTCAGGTGTGCGACGGCCTGGAGCCACTCGTCGAAGGGTCGCTTGTGCATGATGTAGCGCGCGGTGTGTCGGTGTCCGAGGCCAAGTCGCTGCGCCAAAGCCGCTGCATCACCCGTGGGTTGTGGCACGCGTCGTTCACCGCTGCAGTGGTCACGGTACCCACCTTGCGTGCGACATCGCCGGGGCATTCGGCGTCGCCAGCGCGCGGGCTGGAGCGGATAGTCATCGGGCGAATTGTGAAGCCAACGCTGCGGAACACGCTCGGAAAGCACCAGTCGAAGATCGTCAGGAACGGGCTCCGCCAACTCCGGTGCGCCCGGAGAGATGAAGAGTTCTTCCGGCTCGTCTGCCGTGGTGCCTTCGTCGGTTTCGGTGTCCTGCGCCATCCCTGACATCGCAAGGAACAGGGCGAGCAGGGCAGGGACAACACGCTTCACGGCGGGGCTAGGGTAGCGGATTTGCGCCAAAGCGCAGAACAGCCGATCATCGCCGCGTGGACGAGGACGACTTCTGGACGTTGATCGACCAAGCGCGCGCAGATAGCGCAGACCCCGAGGGGCAAGCTCGCTGGTTGATCCAACGTCTTTCGGATCGCCGGGGCGGGGACATCCAACGCTTCAACGAGCATTTCCAGCAAGCGATGATCCGCGCCTACCGGTGGGACCTGTGGGGGGTCTCGAGCATGGTGCACGGCCACGAAGACCAAACCGGGTTTGTTGGATTCCGGGCATGGCTTGTCAGTTGTGGGCGCGAGTCGTTCGATGCCGCGTTGACCGATCCCGATTCACTTGCGCCGCTGATCGAGCCCAAGGTCGATGGCACGCCACTGACCTACGTGGCGCGCGACGCGTACGAAGCGTCGATGGGCAGCGAACTTCCGACGGCGACGTTGGACCTGTTTGCGGAACCCGCAGGTGATCCGATTCAGCCGTCGGATCTGTCGACGCGCTTTCCGAAGATCGCTGCGGCGCTCAAGCTTTAGATCAAGAGCGTGTCGCAGCCGAACGCGACGCTGATTCCAGCCGAACCCGTGTCGCTCAACTCGCGTTGCGCATCTTCGCAGCTGGAGTCGCAGAGGATCACTGCGGTCGGCTCGCTGTTGTCGTCGTAGTACCAGCCGCCGCTGATGCTTCCGCAGTCCGCCGCACCAGGCACCTTGAAGATGGGCACAGTCTCGTCGGATGCGGTGAAGAGCACGTTGACCTTCGCGGGGTCGAGCATCATCCCGTCGGGCGGTGGAGGAAGCGGGATTTCGCAGTCGATCCGGGCCGTTTCCTCGACGGTGGTGGCGACGGCTTCGAAGAACGAATCCCAAGTGGCGGAGTCGGCTTGGTCGCAGATCTGCGCACGAACACCACCGGTGCGCTCGACCAACGCGGTGTACGTGTGACCCGCTGCGGACGGTTCGGAGGCGTCCGGGTAGGTACACAACACGTCCGGGTCGCCTGCGCTGCCCCAACCGTAGATGCCGTTGAAAGTGTAGCCGACGAAGAGCGGATCGTACTCGTCCGTCAGGATGCCGGGTCCGAGTTGGTTCCCGTTGAAGGGATCCCCACCGCCCGGAAAGTCTTCGAGTGACGTGGGCGTGAGCTGTGGATCACCACCCTGGCACATGCAGCCAGGACACGGACGGTCGCACGTTCGCTGGTTGTCGTCCGTCGCGATGACGATCGTCTTGGTGGAATCCAAACGCAGCAGGTCTCGCCACGGGATACTTCCGCGCGAGTCGCCTTCGGCGAAGCCTTCGGTCTGCGCGAGCGTGCCCAAGAACTGCTCGATTAACTGCGTGCTGCGAATGTCGACATCGACGTGGAAGAACTGCGAGCCATCGCCGCAGCTTCCATCACCGGCGAGAGGCGGCGGGATGCAGACCGGAAAACGATCACCACCGCCGGTGCCGCGCAGCGAGAGCATGATCACGCGGTAGTCGAGTCCACCGCTGGCGACGCGGTTGGCAAAGTCGTTGAGTCCGCTCTGAACCTCGCGAATGGCCGGCTCCATGCTGCTGGAGTTGTCGACCATCCAAATGATGTCGACGGGGCGGTTGGCGACCTCGGCTTCAGAGGTCGCGATCGCGCATGCCGCGTCGGGGTTCCACGGTGCGTCGGTTCGAGGTGTGTCGGTGGCGGTGTCCTCGCCACCATCGACGCTTCCATCGCGGCGGATGCGTGGGTCATCGTCGCAACCCGCGAACACCCACAGCCCACAGAGCACAAACACCGGTCCCCAGAGCGTGTTTTTCACCGAACCCTCTTAGCACGGCGGGCGCGATCGCGCTCGACGTGTCACACCAGTGTCTTCGACCTGCTTATGCCCGTGTTTCACGTTGCCGCCGGACCGATTTCCGGCGTGGAAATGGTCTCTCGATCGGCTTCGTTTCCGCGGCCGCACATCGGGATCATGGCTGCGCTTCATGGCGATGAGGTGTGCGGGTTGGAGGTACACCGCCGGATTCTGGAGCGCGCGAAAGCGGGCACGCTTCCGTTTGGTGAGGGAACCTTGTTTCTGATTCACGGCAACGTTCAGGCGTGGTCGGAAGGCCAGCGTTACACCGAGACTGGCTACGATCTGAACCGCATCTGCGATCTCAAGTTTCGCGAGAACCTGCCCGAAGAGGACTGGGGATACGAGCATCATCGTGCGGTCGAGCTGGTCCCGCTCCTCCGCGAATTGGATGGCGCGGTGGATCTGCATTCGGCGAGTTCGCCAACGGTCCCTTTTGCCGTCGCGTTGCCTGGGGCGGTCGAGATGGCGTGCAAGCTCGGCCTCCAGTGGGTGACCTACAACTGGGACGAAGCGTCGGACATCGCAGACGGTGTCGCGCTCGCGCGTGTTGCGGAACGTGGCAAGCCTGTCGCTGCGGTCGAGTGCGGACAGCACCAAGATGCCGGTGCTGCGGATGTGGGCTGGTCGGTTCTGACGCGCTACCTCGATGCGCTTGGATTGTGGACCGAGATCTTGGATCCCATCGCGGAGCCGCCGCGTGTGTTGAAGGTGTTCTTGGCGTTGCCGAAGAAAACCGAGGGCTTTCGTTTCGTGAAGCCCCTGCGTGGGTTTGAACGCATCGACGAAGGGCAGCTCATCGGTCGTGACGGAACGATCGAGATGCGCGCGCCGGCGGACGCGTTTGCGGTGTTGCCGAACGACACGGTTCCGCTGAGGAAAAACGTCGTCTACTTAGCACGCGAAGAAGCGCCCACGAACTAGATCAGCCGGGTTGCACAGCCGAACTGCACATCCACGCCGCGCTCTTCGCCCTCGGACGCTTGTACCGCGTCGCAGGTCGCGGGACACAAACGCACCGAACTGGGGTCGTCGGGGTTGTCGTATGCCCAGCCGCCGGCGGGTCCGCAGTCGTCTTCTGTACCGACATTCCCCAAGTCCGACTCGCCATCCGCAGTGCGCACTCGAACGTTCACAAGACTGGGGTCGAGAATCTCCCCGTCGGGCGGGTCAGGAATCGGAATGTCGCAATCCACCCGCGTGGTGCGCTCCACGGCTGTAGCGACCGCATCGAAGAACGGCCCCCACGCCGAAGGACCTGCGCAAAGCTGTGCGCGAGGACCGGACGTTCGGTTGACCAGCGTGGTGTAGGTCTCGCCGCTTGCGGGAGGTGTGCTGTCGTCTGGATAGCGACATCGGACGGACGCGTCGCTTTCATCGCCCCAACCGTAAATCGCGCTGAAGGTGTAGCCCTCAAACAGTCCATCCCAGGAGTCGTCCAAGATTCCCGGAGGAAGCATGTTGCTGTTGAAGGGATTGCTTCCACCACGAAAGCGTTCGAAGTCGTCTGGTTCCAATCGCGAGTTGTCGTCGCTGACGATCACGATGGTCTTGGTCGCTTCGGGTCGCAGTAAATGTTGCCACGGTGCGCTACCGCGATCGTTGAACTCTTCGTAGCCGCGCGTTTGGCCGAGGGTCCCGAGAAACTGTTCGAGCGGTTGCGTGCTTTTCACGTCGACATCGACATGGAAGAAACGTTCTCCGTCGCCGCAGCTTCCGTCGCCGGCCAAGGGCGGCGGGATGCACACTCGGTACAAGCGTGAGCTTCCTGAACCGACCTGACCCATGCCGCGCAGACTCAACATGATCACGCGGTAGTCGAGGCTGCGACCACCGATCAAAGACGCAAAGTCATTGAGTCCTGCCTGCACCTGCACGACCGCGGGTTCCATGCTCGCGGAGTTATCGACCATCCAAATGATGTCGACGGGAGCGAGTTCGACTCGGGCTTCGACGCTGTCGGCGACGCACGTCGCGTCGATGTTGCTGTCGGGAATCGGTGCATCGGGGCGTGGGACGTCGACGCGTCCGGAATCTTCGATGCTCGTGTCGATCAAGCCGGCATCCCGTACGGGCGGACGTGAGTCGTCCCCGCACGCGAACGTGAGCAATACAAGGAAGGAGATGAAGCGCATAAGCTCGCTAGTAGGCCTCGGGATGAACGATACGCGCATGCTGTGGTGCAGTGGGTCGAAGCTCGACCGGTCGGCGCCATCGCGGTTCGTAGCGCGCGAGCCCGTCTGCACATCGATCGCTGTGCTCGCCGTAGTTGCGCGTTTCACGCGCCATGTCCATGCAGGCTCGGAAGTGCTGCTGGGCCGGCACGATCAACTCTCGATACACGGGGGGCGCTGTGGTTTCGATGCTGGTGATGGTCTCATCTTCCGGTCGAATCCGATCGGGAACATCGAGTTGCGTGAGTGAGTCGGCCAGGTTCTGAAAGAGCTCACCGCGCAACGCCGCCGCAGCGACAGTGGAACGCGAGAGCCCCAATGCATCCACCCGATCCAGCGCTCGCTGGGCACGGCGAATCGCCCGCATGCGTCGGTCCATCCAGGGACGGAGACGACGCTCCACCCAGCGTGCGACGCGATGCTCAGTGGGCTCACCGCGATACGCAGGCGGCTTCATGCGGTTCGCGCGGCGGAACTGCTGGCGTGCTTCATAGAGGCGCGCTTCGGCGAGCGCTTCGCGCGTGCGAGAGAGTTCGCGGATCCATGATGTGGCATCGAGGCCCGGCGACGTCGCCATGAGCGTGCGTCCGTGTACACGCCAACGCCGTTCGGCACGACGAAACGCGACACGCGCCGCACTTCGATCCACGTTCCACATCTCTTTGCCAAGACGCACGTCGACTTGAATTGCCTCCGCGGGCGGAAGTCGACGTTGGCTCAAGCGTTCAAGCCGCGCGAAAGGCCCCGACGGGTCCAAGTCGGCTGCTGCAAAGGCGACGCGCGTCGCCGCACGCGGGTGCGTGGTGACGAAACGGGATTCGAACAGGTCTGCGTTGGCCAGCGCGCGTTCGGGCTGATCGAGTGCACGTCGGAACATCACGGCGTTCTCGAGCGATGCAGCGGCAGCTCGGCATCCTTCGCCACCTTCATCACAGTCCGCGGCTTCTGGGTGTGCGAGAAACGCTTCGTAGAAGTCTGCGGCGCGTCCGAAATCACCTACGCCTTGGTGCTCGGCGCCCAAGAGAAAGAGCACGTCGCGACCTGCGGCACTCTCGCCGTACGCCTCGAAGCTTGCCAGTCGCTCCGTCAGCATGGCGCCGAGTGCTGAGCGGTCGTTGGCGATCGGGTGCAGCCAAACATCGGCCGGACCCGGATCGCGATACGGCGCCGGGGCATACACGATCGGTTCGTGGGACGGCGCAGCGATCGGAGCGCCCTCGCGAACCGCAAACACCTCGGTCGGTACCGCCGCTGCAGCACGGGGTGCGCTCGGTCGCCACGTGTTGGGCTGAGTCGGAGTGGGGCCCACATCGAAGGGCGCGCGCAGGAATGCGATGGCGCCGACGAGAAGCGCGCTCAGTCGGACGACGATACGTCTCCGCTTCACCTGAACAGGCTGCCGGAAAACCGGCAAATCGTCGAGGCTACTCGGCGGTTGGCGTTGCCGCGGCGGCTTTTGGAGAGGGCTTTTCTTCGCGACTGCGCAGACGCCGTGAAATTCCGGCGACCTGGAGGAGGGCAGGCTGCACGATCAGGGTCGCAAACAGGCATCCACCGACCGTGACGGCGATGAGCTCGCCGAAGCGCCGAACGGGCACGAAGTTGCTGAACAGCAGCACGGCAAATCCCGCCATGAGCGTCACGCACGAGACGACGATCGCGCGACCGGTGCCGCGTGCTGCACGGATCAGCGCCGGGTGGGCTCTGAATCCACGGATGCGGGTCTCCTCGCGGAAGCGCGCCAACACATGAATGGATCCATCGACCGCAAGACCCAAACTGATACTGAAGATGATCACGGTTGCTGCGTTGAGCGGGATCTGTCGCGCCACCATGTACGCCATCGTGAACACCAAGGGGATCACGTTCGGCGGAATGCTGAGCAGCCCCAGCCGCAGGCTGCGGAAGAGCAGCGCGAGCAAGAGAAAGATGATCAGCACAGCGGTCAGCAAGCTGTAGAGCAAGTCGCCAACCACAGCGTCCATACCCACCGAGCCGTCGTAGGCTTCACCGGTGAATGCGAACGCGACGTTCTGTCCTTCGAGACCGCTGTCGAGTTGAGTACGCAGCTCGTCGATGAACACCATCGTGGCTTGCGCACCCACGTCGCGAATCTTGATCTGGAAGCGCATGTGCGTGCGCTCGTCGTTGACCCAAGCGCCGAGCGGATCCGCGTCTTCCTTCTTTGCTTGAAGCAGTGCGGCAAGTGCCTCGACCTGCTCTTGTCCAACAAAGGGTGATGTCGTCGCGGTCTCATCGCCCGAAAGCAGCAGAAGCGCCTGCTTGAGGATGTCGCTCTGACTCATCGTGCTGAGCACTTCGTCACGTTCTTTCGCCCAGGCAGCGATCGTGTCGATTCGACTCAGGATTTCTGGGTTGTTGAACGTCCCTTCGGCCTCGGCTCGTAGGCTGATTTCCAAGGGCCGAACGCCGTCGAGTTGGTCCTCGAGCAGGCGTGTTGTTTGGGCCACTGGATCGTCGGCATCGAACTGATCCAGCAGAGCGTGGTCGACTCGAAGTTGGGTGGCACCAAACGCAGCCGCGGCGACAAGCACGCCAGTGAACGCCAGGATTTGCCATGGACGCGCAAGCACCCATGCGGTCATCCGCATGATGCCGAGCTCCAACCAGCCACCGGCTTTGCGCACCTGCTCACGCGAGGGGGCTTTCACCCAAGTGAGGACTGCAGGCAGGAAGGTGATCGTGACGATGTAGGCGACCAGAACGCCGAGTGCTGCGGTCACACCAAAGTGGCGAAGCATCACGGTGCGAGAGACGATCAGCGACGCAAGTCCGACGCTCGTGGTGACGGAGGTCAACAGACACGCGAGCGCCATGGCGTGGACCGTTCGGCGACCCGCAACGATCTTGTCATCTCCGCGCAGTAGCTCTTCGCGGTAGCGCCCGATTAGATGGATCGAGTCACTGATGCCGATGATGATCAGCAGCGTCGGTATGATGTTGTTCAGAATGTTGAACGGCTCGCCGACCAGCGCCATGCCGCCGACGACCATCAGCGCTGTCAGTCCCACAGCAGCGATCGGCAGAATCACACCCGGGAACCAGCGCAACGCGATGGCCAGCAAGAGCAGGCACACCACCAGCGTCATCGGCACGAGCACGATTTGGTCGCTGCGAATATTCTCGACGATGGCACTGCGCAGATAAGGCAGTCCGCCGAGGTGAACCTCGACGCCTTCGGGCGGGGGGTTCTCGGCAAGGTGCGCACGAAGTGCCGAGACCTTGCGCCGCATCGTCCGCGGCTCGAGATCCCGCAAAAACAGGGCTGTGACCGCAATATCGTGGTCTTCGCTGATCAGGCGACCTTCGACCAACGTCGACTGTTCGATCGCCAGGCGTAGCTCTTCGACGTTGTCGTCGGTGAGTTCGTTGTCTTCCGCGATCGCGCTCGCACGCAGCTCACGCGCGAGCGCGGGTCCGAGTTGTTGAAACCCACCTGGGAAACGATCCGGGTCGGCCTCGCAAAGCGACACGAGCGCGTCGACAACTTCGGGATCGAAATCGTCTTCGCCGGTGTACTCGCCGTCGTCGCCAAAGAGCTCGTCCTCAAGGTCGTCAAAGCCTCCGCCGCTCTCTTCCTCGAGTTCGCCTTCCAGTTCGCGCTCGAGCTCTTCGAGTGAGGGGGCTTCTTCTTCGGCTGGCGGAACGCGCCGCGGCATGGGTGTGCGCGTCAGGCTCACCACCGTCTCGATCCAGTCTTGGTCTTCGAGGTGGCGCGTGACGTCGTGCAGGTACTGAAGCGGCTCCCGTCTCAGGACGTCCTCCGACTTCACCAGCAGCACCATCACCCGATCGGTATCTCCGAAGGCTTCCTCGAACTCGGCCGCTGCGTCGCGGTTGTCGTCCTCGCCTTCGTACGAGCTGATCAGATTTTCGACGGAGGGGTCGACCTGGATCTGGGGGATCTGAGAGCTGAGCCCAGCCGTCGCGAGCGCCACAAGCGCCAGCACGACGACCCGACGCGTGGTCACCACTCTCGCCAACCAGTCGAGCAATGTTTCTCCGTAGAAGACCGAACCCAGAAAGGGGTTCAGAGTCCGGCTGTGTCTAGCCGTGGGCCGGGGGTCAGGGCAACCCGGCGGCGGGGTCAGCCAGCGGAATTCGCCAATTGGTAACTCTTCGAAGGGTTACGACTTGACCATTCTCGCCGAGAGTGACAGCAAAACGACCCATGAACGGTCCGCGTTATCGCCGCCAGCTCGAGGCCCTCGCCAAGAATCTTTATTGGTGTTGGGGGCTTGATGCCGATTCGCTTTTTCGGCCGCTCGACCCGGAAGGCTGGGAAACCTGTCATCACGATCCTCATGCGCAGATCGCCTCGCTGGATGATGACCAGCTTGCGGCTGCGGTTGAGCGCGCGGGGTTGGCCCGGGTTATCGACGAAGCGGAACGACATCTCAATCGCTACCTCGAAGATCGAGAGACGTGGGGACGCCGTCACGCGAGTTTGCTCTCGCGGAGCCCGATCGCGTACTTCTCGGCCGAGTTCGGATTGCACGAGTCGGTCGCGATCTACTCGGGTGGGTTGGGCGTTCTTGCCGGCGATCACCTCAAGAGCGCATCGGACATGGGTCTGCCTCTCGTCGCGGTCGGTCTTTGGTACCGCGAGGGCTACTTCGAGCAGACTCTCGACGCGTCAGGCTGGCAACAACAGGCCTATCCCGAAGTCGATCCGCGCAAGCGAGGCTTTTGGCTCGCACGAGATGTAACCGGCGAGCCGATCCGGTTGAGCGTGGAGACGCGCGACACGGCGATTCATCTGCAGGTCTGGGAGCGCGCGGTTGGACGCGTGCGCTTGTTCCTCTTGGACACAAACCTGCCTGAGAACACCGACGAGGACCGCGATCTCACGCGTCGTCTCTACGGGGGCGATCAGCGCAACCGGATCCGACAGGAGCTCTTGTTGGGTGTGGGTGGTGTGCGTGCGCTTCGTGCACTGGGAATTCGACCCGGTGTGTTTCACATCAACGAAGGTCATTCCGCGTTCGCACCCTTTGAAATCGCAGCCGGCTACATGGAGCAGGAGGGAATCTCGCTCGACGAGGCGCTCCACGAGGTGGGAAGTCGGACGCTCTTCACGACGCATACGCCTGTTCCTGCAGGGCATGATCGTTTTTCGCCGGATCTTTTTCTCGAACACCTCGAGCCGTTTGTGAAGCGCTTGGGCCTGGAGTCGCCCGATCAGCTTTTGGCGTTCGGACGCATCCGACCCGAGGATTCGAACGAGACGTTTTGCATGACGGTCCTCGCGATGAAGACGGCGCACCAGGTCAACGGCGTGTCGTTTCTCCACGGTCGGGTGAGCCGCGCGATGTGGAACGACCTCTGGCCCGAGAACCCTTCGTGGAAAGTACCGATCGGTCACGTGACCAACGGCGTGCACGTGCCGAGTTGGATGTCGACGCGCATGAAGAACTTGCTCGACGAGTACCTTCCGGGCGACTGGCGCGACCGTCAGTGGGATCCCGAAGCCTGGCGTGCTGCGTTCGATATCGACAACGCGATCTTGTGGGATGTGCTCGGTGGTCTGAAGCGTGATCTGATCGCGCTGGTTCGTCGGCGCGCTGCCGCAGACGCGGAACGTCGCGGTGAATCCGCAGACGTGATCGAAGCGATGCGCAACGCATTGGACGAAGACGCGTTGTTGATCGGTTTTGCGCGTCGATTCGCGACCTACAAACGCGCCGCACTATTGCTCGAGGACCTGGACCGCCTGAGCGCGCTGGTGAACCACTCCGAACGTCCGGTGCGTGTTCTCTTTGCGGGGAAGGCCCATCCGCGCGACGAAGGCGGCAAGCGCATGCTGCAACGCGTGTTCGAGGCGACGCGCGATCCTCGCCTGATCGGTAAAGTGATGGTGTTGGAGGGCTACGACATTGCGCTGGGACGCGCGCTGACGAGTGGTGTGGATGTGTGGCTGAACAACCCACGTCGTCCACTCGAAGCATCCGGAACCAGCGGACAAAAAGTCGTTCTCAACGGTGGCCTGAACTGCTCGATCCTCGATGGGTGGTGGAGCGAAGCGTACGACGGAGCGAACGGTTTCGCGATCGGTGACGGCGAGATCCACAAGGACATCAAGCTTCAGGATGCGCGCGACGCGGAGGCCTTGCTGCGTTCGTTGACCGACGAGGTTGCGCCGCTCTTCTACGAGCGTCGTGACGGACTGCCCGAAGCTTGGCTCGCGCGCGTGAAGCGCGGACTCGCGACTTTAGCCTGGCGGTTCAACTCCGATCGGATGGTGCGCGACTACGCACTCCAGGGATACCTGCCCTCCGGCGGGATTCAGTTGTCCGAAGCGCGCTAGCGCAAGACTCCGTCGACACCGATCGGGTGTCCAATACCGACGCTGAGCGCGCTGCAGACCCCGGTTTCGTCGCGGTTGAGGTCCGTCAGGCTCTCAAACACGGAGCGCACCAAGTCCGGCGGTACGTCCCCCGCGCCTGCGAGCGACTCGACGGCGTCTTCCAAGTCCCACGCGCCGCCTGCGACGACGGACTCGAGTTGATCGCCACGCACGGTCGCACGCAGCTGTGCGTTGCGCAGTCGGTTGACTGCAACCGTCCCATTGACGGGCACGACGAAGGGATAGGTCCCGTCCTCCGCCGTCAGCTGTCGGCGATTGATCGATGCACGTGCATAGCGGAACGACTCGAACGAACGAAAGAGCTGTCCGGGCGTGTAGCCGATCATTTCGAATCGTGGTGGGCCTGCTCCGTCGTAGCGAGCTCGATGCACCAACACATCAATGCAGTCGTCGTTGCGCAAATCGTCAACGTGCCGCGCTTCGATCACCACAGGGGGATCGCCTTCGAAGTAGATGTCGAAGTACAAGATTTCGAGAGGACCGAGAAATCCCTCGAGCGTCGGGATGAGTGCAGCGAACTGATTGTCGATGCCGCGCGTTCCGTCGGGAGACGTGAAGTCTTCTTGGAAACAACCTTCGGGATCGCTGATTCGACTTACGCGACCATCGAGGTCGAAACCGTCCGCAGTCATGCCGTCAAGCGCCACGATGGGCTGTGTGACACCTAGCACCCAGACAAACGTCTCCCCGCCCGTGCACACGTCCCCGCCGGGTCCAGTGTCGGTTCCAGCGTCTCCCACGGGCGGCGCATCGCGCGGCACGAACGCGTCGATCGACGCGTCCACTCGTGGACCGGTGTCGGTTCGGCGCGCATCCACCCCCGAATCGCGCGGCGGCAACATGCCCTCGAAGGGGGTCGACTCGTAACAGCCCAAGGCCAGCACGGCTACCAAGCAAGTGAATCGCATCGAAACAGGATGTAGGGCACGTCTCGAACACGTCCAAATTTGGACCGGGAGTTATGGCTAAAGCGCGAGGATTGCAGGCTTTCGTGCGTGTGCTTTCACAGGTGAGGGCCTCTGCTTGACAGGGGGTGGACCGCCCGCTACTTCCCGCGCGGCTGCACCGCGAGGTGCATTGAAACTCTGTATTTGGACACGAGAAACGTGGCTCTTCCGGATCAGCTGAAGTCCCTGGGCTCGGTTGGAACGCTTGGCCTCGAGATGGCCGCTTACCTCCTCATCTTCACGAAGGGGGGGCAGTGGCTCGACGGTCGCTTTGGCACCGCACCGATCCTCGAACGCGTAGGCGTTGGGATCGGCATCTTCGCGGGCTTCTACGCCATCTGGAAACTCACACGTTCCCCTCGTGCGGAAGCGACCCCAGAACCTGATCGAGACGGGGGAGCTCCCGGAGTCGACGGCACCCCCGACGATCCCGCCAGTATGGAGCCCTGATCCAGCTATGAGCCCCCACGTCACCCAACGAATCCTGATCTGCACCGCGGCGAGCGCCGTCTTGCTCACCGGTGTTGCATTTGCGATCTGGGGTGGTGCCGCAGCCATCGGCGCGTTGAGCGCAGGTGTTGTGACTTCGCTGAACTGGGCGGCGACCTTGTTTCTCAGCAAGCGGCTCATCGCCGGAATGTTCACGCGCCGCGGCTTCGGCATCGCATTGATGTTCAAGTCGGCGTCGCTTTTGTTGCTCTGCTGGATCCTCGTCGCGCAGGTTGGCGTCGACTTCAACGGATTCACGCTGGGCATCGGCTCGTTGGTTTTGGGCGTGCTGGGTGGTTGGGCGTTGACGCCTCCCGCTCAAGCAGTCGCGGAGGAGGGCTAAGTGGCCGATCCGACCCACGCGGCAGAGATGCCGGAGCACTGGAGCTGGTTTTCGTTCTTGCCGCAGGAGTGGCACGAAGGCCTTCGTACGTTCGTCGCCGACAACATCGGTGCACCCGTTGCTGACGTGCTCGGCATGGGCCGAGGCGGCGAAGAAAAGTTCTTCTACGGCGGTCGATTCGATGTGCTTCACATCTGGGGACTGCTCTTTGTCCTCCTGCTGCTTCTTTACGTGGCCGGTCGAACCAAGGCGCGCTTGGGTGACACCAAGAACGCGGTGATCCCTGAAGATCGTCTGACCGTTCCGACCTTCGCCGAGCTGTTCACAACCGGCGTCTACAACACGATGGTCAGCATCATGGGCAAGGAAGCCAGCAAGTACTTCCTGCCGCTGATCGGAACCTGCGCGTTCGTCATCCTCTTCTCGAACGTGCTCGGTTTGATTCCGGGTTTCCTTCCGCCGACCGACAACCTGAACACCACCGCCTGCATGGCGATCGTGATCTTCGTGGCGACGCATGTGTACGGCATGAAGAAGCAGGGCTTCCTCGGCTACTGGAAGCACTTCATGGGGCCGATTCTGGTTCTCGCTCCTCTCATCTTCGTCATCGAGCTGGTTAGCCACATTGTGCGACCGGTCACGCTCTCCATCCGCTTGACCGCGAACATGTTCGCCGACCACGCGGTGCTTGGAGCGTTCCTTCTGCTCTCGTCCGGGATGTTCTTCATTCCTTTCCCGGTCGCCGTTTACTTCCTCGGCATCATCGTCGTGTTGGTCCAGACGTTGGTGTTTTGCCTCTTGTCGATGGTCTACATCGGCGCCGCCATCGAGGACCACGCCCACCATTAGTTCTGACGGTTTCGCCGTCGCGCATCACAGGAGATATTGGACATGCGTAAAAACGCTCTTCGATTCGTCACGTTCTTCAGCACCCTTCTTGTCGCTGGCACCGCGTTCGCGCAGGACACCGACGGAGAGGTCACCAGCTTCGGTAAGTCGCTTGCCGCCGGTCTCGCGATCGGTTTGGCCGCATTCGGTGGTTCGCTCGGTCAGGGCCGCGCCGCTGCTGCTGCGCTCGAAGGCATTGCCCGTAACCCGAACGCTGCCGACAAGCTGCAGACCCCGCTTCTCTTGAGCCTCGCGCTCATCGAGTCGCTGGTCATCTACGCGCTTCTCATCAGCGCTGGCTGGGTCGGACCGCTCGGCGGCTGATCCACCTGTTCGCGACGGTTTTTATGGCGACGTCTCCCGATCTTCGGGAGGCGTCGTTTTATTTAATCCTCACTGAATTCCCCGAGCAGGCACTTTCGCTTGGGCTGAGCTGACGCCATAATTCGCCCATGGCGGAGCCCGAGAGCCAAGAAACGGAATTCGAGAACGACTTCGAGGACGAGGACGAAGGCGGAGTCCCCTCGTGGGCGAAGATCGGCATCGTGCTGAGCCTTCTGGTCGGCGGTGTGGTGGCGCTGCTTTTGACCAGCGACGCCGGCGATGCGTTTGTCTACAGCAAGCCGGTTCATGAAGTGATGGCCGACCCTGGGTCGTTCGAGGGACGCGAGCTGCGCGTGGAGGGTGATCTCCGGCAAGGCTCGGTGCGTTTTCGCGAAGACCCGTGTGAGTGGCAGTTCGTGCTCGAGAAAGAGGGCGAGCAGATGGCCGTGTCCTTCCCGCAGTGCGTGGTTCCCGACACGTTCCGCGATGACTTCGGGATCACCGTGACCGTGCAAGGTCAGGTGCAAGACGACGGCAGCTTCTTGGCGAACCAGGTCGTGCCGCGCTGTCCCTCCAAGTACGAGATGCAGGAGCGCATGCAAAACGGCGAAGAGATGCCGCACGCCGCGCCGGGTGCACCGCCGCCTCCTCCTGAACCGACTTAATGCATCCCGACGACGATCCGCCCTCCTGGGGGCGCATTGGAGGGATCGTTGCGACGTTGTGTTTTGGAACGATCGTCGTTCTGCCGACGGTTGGTGCGATGGCATCGGCGGAGTCGGAGTTCGTGTACGCGATCGACTTGGACGAGGTTCGCAACTCGCACACAGAGCGCGTTGCGGTTTCGACTTGGTACCCCGATGTTCGCGACGTGGCGTACCGAGACGCCACGTGCACCTGGGATTTCACCCTTGCGCGCGGCGAGGACGATCTGCGCGTGGTGTTTACAGACTGCAGTCCCTGGCGTCTCAAACTCCTGGCGACCTTTCCATTTCGCATGCGCCTGATGGGGCAACTCACGCGCCATGGAACGCTCAAGGCAGACGATATCGTTGTGGATTGTTCGTCGCGTGACCCCGGCTGCTACGACGCGTGGAACGAGTTCAACGGCTCGCGACCGATCTTGCCAGGCGACTCTTGAATTGGCTCAGGGTCGCGAGTACATCGTGACCGATGCCGTCGATCCTCGACGCGGACGCCATTGCCCGAACCGTACGTCGGATGGCGACCGAGATCGTGGAATCGACGAAAGGAACCGACGACCTCGCGATTGTGGGGATTCGTCGTGGCGGTGTCGACCTCGCCGCGAAGCTGGCGGAACTGATTCGCGAATCCGAAGGTGTTGAGGTTCCCACCGGAACGGTCGACATCGCGATGTATCGCGACGATGCAGCCACTGCGCTTCCCGATCCGAAAATCGGGCCGAGTGATGTTCGGTTCGATCCGGCGGGACGTGATGTGGTGCTTGTCGACGATGTGCTGCAGACCGGTCGGACCATCCGCGCAGCCATCGACTGCTTGCTCGACTACGGCAGACCGCGTCGGATTTGGTTGGCCGTGTTGCTCGATCGGGGTGGACGCGAGCTTCCCATCGCGGCCGACTTCGTCGGAACACGCGTGGATGTCCCAGCGGGCCAAAAGGTGCGCGTCACGCTCAGCGAAGCGGTGATCGAATGACCGATCGAACCTGGTCGCTGCGCCACGTCCTCGATATTGAGTCGATGGACAAAGCGCACATCGAAACCGTGCTCGATACCGCGGACGCGTTTTTCGAGGTGTCGCGCCGACCGGTTCGCAAAGTCCCGACGCTGCGCGGCAAGACTGTCGTCAACCTCTTCTACGAAGCGTCGACTCGAACACGCACCTCCTTCGAGATTGCCGGCAAGCGATTGAGCGCCGACACCGTGAACATGAGTGTGTCGACCTCCAGCGTGAAGAAGGGCGAGACGCTCTACGACACGTGTAAAACGATCGAGGCGATGCACCCGGATATCGTGGTGATTCGTCACTCGGCTGCAGGTGCGCCGCACTATGTGGCGAAGACGGCGAACTACTCGGTGATCAATGCGGGGGATGGAATGCATGCGCATCCCACCCAAGCCTTGCTCGATGCGTTCACCATTCGTCGCCACAAGAACAAGCTCGAAGGGCTGACGGTCACCATCTGCGGTGACATCGCACACTCGCGGGTTGCGCGGAGCAACTGTGCGCTGCTTCGCATGTTTGGCTGCGACGTTCGCGTCGTCGGACCCCGCACGTTGATTCCGCCGCACTTCGCCGAAGCGTACGACGTGGGGGTGTTCCACGCGCTCGAGCCAGCCCTCGAAGGCGCCGACGTGGTGATGTGTCTGCGGATCCAGCGCGAACGTTTGGGCGAAACACTGCTTCCGACGCTGCGCGAGTACAGCCGCACGTTTGGTATTGGACCGAAACAGCTCGAACTCGCGAAGTCGGATGCGATTGTCATGCACCCAGGTCCGATGAACCGCGGTGTGGAGATCGATCCTGCGGTAGCCGATGGGACCCGAAGCGTGGTGCTCGATCAGGTCGAATCGGGAGTCGCTGTGCGCATGGCACTGCTCTATCTGCTTGCCGGAGACGGTGAACGTTGAAGGTTCGCACCGGACTCGATCGCCTCGTTGCAGGTGAGGTCGACCTGAAGGGTCAACGCGTGGGGCTGCTTGCCCATCCGGCGAGCGTCGATTCCAACCTTCGCCACGCGGTCGACATTCTGCGTGAGCGTTTCGATCTCAAGGTGGTGTTCGGTCCGGAGCACGGGTTTGCCGGAACTGCGCAAGACATGATCGGCGTGGATGGTGAGAGCGCCGGCGATCTACGTGTCGTGTCGCTTTACGGCGAAACCGCAGCGGATTTGCAGCCCAACAAGGCCGACCTGGAAGACCTGGATGTCGTGGTCGTCGATCTCCAAGACGTGGGTGCTCGCTACTACACCTACGTGTGGACCTGCGCGTTCATGCTTCGCATCGCATCCAAGGTTGGGGTGCGAACCTTGGTGCTGGACCGACCCAATCCACTCGGTGGTGTAGTTGTCGAAGGAATGCCGCAGCGGGCAGGGTACCGATCCTTTGTCGGGCTCTACGACGTGGCGGTTCGTCACGGAATGACGATCGGCGAGATCGCGCAGCACGTACGACGCCACGAAGGCATCGACGAGAATGCGCTCGAAGTCGTGACGATGGAGGGTTGGTCGCGAGACATGTTCTTCGACCAAACCGGGCTGCCGTGGGTGTTGCCCTCGCCGAACATGCCCACGCTCGACACCGCGATCGTGTATCCGGGCGGTTGTGTGATCGAAGGAACGCGCTTGAGCGAGGGGCGTGGACAAACACGACCCTTTGAGATTTGGGGCGCACCGAGCGTCGATGGTTCGACGTTGAGCGCGGTCGAGGGTGCGACGTTGCGCCCGCTGACGTTCCAGCCCACGTTTCAGAAGCACGCCGGTGCGCTTTGCGGAGGTGTGCAGGTTCACGTGACCGACCGAAACGCGTTTCGTAGTTACCAGGCGTACCTGCGTTGGATCGCGGAGATGCTTGCGCAGCTGGACTTGGAAATGCCTTGGCGTACCGAAGAATACGAGTACGAGACGCTCCGGCCTGCAATCGATCTCCTCACCGGCGGTCCGGAATATCGACAGCTGGTGAACCGGCGCGATGCCCTGGACGAGTACTTTGCGCAAGACGCTGCGGGCGCGGCCCAGTTTCAGGCAGCACGCCAGCTCTTGTACTGACTTCGCGCTAGCTGCTGTAGAACCGATTCAGTCCGCGTCGAACCATGATGGAAAGCACGAGCGAGCTGACGACCGAGCCGAGCACGAACGCCCCAATGAGGGATGCGACGATCGTTTTGCTGGATCCGGCGATGCCGGCGTCTCCCGTGATCACAACAAAGAAGCCGACCACTCCGAACATCATCGCGATCCCAAACGCGGCGTACGAGACGAGCAGTGGTGTTCGCAGCCGTTTCAGCTGAGGGTCTTTCTTGAACGCCGGGTCGTGGATACTGAACTTGGGCTGAGCACCAGAGCTGAAGTGAGCTTCATGTTCAAACGGGTCCACGGCTCGTAGCGTAACCAAGACCGGCGGACTCGTCGTCCTAGTGCTCGTACGGACCGATATCGGGCGGCGTTTCGCGTGTTCGTCCTGCTGCGTCCCTCGTCACGCCTTCAACACCGGAACCGATCAGCGCGTCGCCACCGAGCATGCCAAGGCCACACTCGATCGACTGCAATTCGCTGAGCATGGGGTCGGCAAACACACTTTCGGCAAAGACTCGCCCACGTTCCGGTCGCTCACGAACCCACTCCAGGTTTCCGCCTTCGTCTGTCGGAACGGGCATGCGTACGTGCCGCGAGGTGAGATCATCCGCGCGGTTCTCGACGAAGTAGGTGTTCCGCACGCTGACGTCGGTGTCGCGCGATGCCCAAAAGAATGCGCCGCACGCGTTGCCTGCCACATTCTCCACAAATGCTGAGCTCTCCACGCGGACACTGCCGACGCGGCCGTTGTACACGAACCCGCCTCCAAGCCCGGGGGTGGTGTTGTTGAGGAACGTGGAGTTCTCCACGAGGAGGTCACCTTGACCATCGATCCAGAGTGCGCCGCCTTGTTGTTCGCTTTGGTTGTGCGCAAAAAGCGAGTTGGTGACGCGCAGCGGCAGGTGCCCGTGGAGTCGCGCTGCACCGCCTTTGGAGTCGCCGTCTTCGTCGTCGCACGTGTTGGCGATCATCGTGACTCGATCCAGCTCGATGGCGTCGCCGGGATAGCCCCAAAGCAGGATTGCGCCGCCGGCCTCTTGTCCGTGGTTGTCTTCGAACCACGTTTGGTGGATCGCGATCGATCCGTCAAACGACTCATTGCTCGGGCCGAAAGGGTTACCGCCATCGGTCACCACCGCGCCCGAACCATCGATGGCACGATTGCCTACGAACACCGAGTCTTCGATCTCAAGCGGTTGCAGGATGTTGTACACGGCGCCCGCCTTGTACCCGCGGTTGGATTCGAACACCGAACGTCGCACGTGCAGGCTGCCGGATTGTTTGGTCGCAATGGCGCCGCCCGAGAACCCTCGAGTGGCGGCGTCGCCACTCGTGGCGTCGTTGTTGCGAAACACAGTCGCGATGACCTCGGCGTGAACGCGCCAACCCACGAATAGCCCTCCAGCTCGCGGGCCGCTGTTGTTCTCGAACGTGCATCCGATCACGCGCAGGTTGCGTTCGGGCTGGCCTTCGTCGGCTTGGCGGGCGCGTAGTCCTCCTGAGCCTGCGTCACTGACACCGCCGACGATCCGAAAACCGATGATGGTGAAGTCGCGGTTCTTGTCCACGCTCATCACCCGTGATCGGCGGCCTGCGTCGAGGGTGATTCCGGGTGCGTGTCGACCATCCAAGACGAGATTGCGTGCGGAGACCACCAGTTCTTCGTTGAGTTCGATCGTGGCACCGGCAAGTGCAGCGTCGACTCCGATGGTGGACTCGTCTTCGACCGTGGCGAGCAGTTCGCGTAGCGAGCCGGGGCCGTCGTTGTCGCTGGAGGTAACCCAGTGGGTGGGTTCGGTTGGCGGTTCGTCATGTGCAGGGATGTAGCCGGGCGCCGCGCACGCCTCGTCGACCGGCGGAAGGGCGCTGTCCCGGCCGGGGGCGTCGGATGTGTGGGCGTCGGGCGTGTCATGGGAGACGTCGGACACCGCGTCGGCTGTGCCACCATCGACTTCGCTCGTCGAACCGTTGCACGCCACCAGAAGAGCCACGCAGATCCACCGCATAGCGATTGAGTCGTGACGGTGGCGACAAAGCGATCAACGCAACAGGAGTGCGACGCGGATCAAGGGGCGAACCCACCAACCGGTGTACTGACCCATCCCAAGATTCCATGCTGTGCGCAGGACGCGGGCTTCGACTCCCGCGTCGACGCGAAAGCCCAGGCGCGCCGATACCCACGTGAGCCAGGAGACACTGGCGCCCACGTTGAGTTCGACTTCGGCACGTGAAGCGGCTTCGAGCGCCGGGTCCGCGTCGACAAAGGGGAGCACCACGTCGAGTCCAAGCAGCCCTCGAAGCCACCAACGCTCGCCGCCGATGCCCAGCCCGACACGACCGACCAACTCGTCGAGCCGAACGTCGCTGTCTTGGGCGCTCCACCGAGAGCCCACGCGGTAGCCCAGTGCGAAGGTCGTCAGAACACGCGCGTTGAGGTTGAGCTCGAGCCATGGGCCGACAGCAGCGATGCTCTGATCTTCGTGACGACCCGCGAGCGATGCATCGATGCCCAGCGCACCGATGAGCCTTGCGGGTTCAGTTTCGCTGTCGGTTTCAGTTTCAGTCTCAGTCTCAGTTTCAGTCTCAGTCGCAGTCTCAGTCTCAGTCTCAGTTTCCGTGACGGCGCGTAGCTCGGCCAAGGCCTCTGTTCTCGCAGCACCGATCGCAACTCCGTCTCGAATCCCTTCCAGCGACGCAGCGATCACCGTTGTGATCTGTTCGCGGAGGACCTCCGGATCCGAGGCGTTCACGCGCCGGATCAGCACGCGTTCGCGTGAGTCATCAGCGAGGACGATCAACGCTTCGTCTGCGGAGATAGAAACGAACACCCGTGCCAGCAATTCGCTTCGCGCTCGCATCACGTCGTCAAACGCGAGCACCTCCGCGACTCGCGTTTCGATCGCGTAACTCTGCGCCCACGCTTCGTCTCCGAGCGACCACGCTTCGGTAGGCACCCAAATCACCTCGACACGGCGGTCAAGATCGACACTGCGCTGAAGATCGACACTGCGGCTAAGATCAACACCGGGCGTTTGTGCGTTTGCCCACGAGGTGCCAAGCCCCAAACACCAAACCATCGTCGCCAGCTGGCGCACACGGTAGCGTCGCAAAACGCAGGCAATTCGATCAAGCGCGTCGCGCACTGATCACTTTTTGCCCCCTGCTCCGACTTGAGTCTTTGTGGCCGCCGAACGCGTACCTGAATCCCCACCCGAGCCTGATCTGCAGGCTCTGGTCGCGGCCACGCTCGACGGCGATCAGTCCGCAGCGCGGGCGCTCTTCCATGCGGTTGGACCGGTGTTCATTCGCGCGGCCCGACGAACGCTCGGACGGGAGCATCCTGAGTTCGACGACTTCGTCCAAGAAGCAAGTCTTCGATTCTTCACAAGTCTACCCGCGTTTCGTGGTGACTCGCACGTGCGTCGCTACGCGTACCGCATCACCGTGCACGTTGCTGCCGATTGGATCCGACGCAAAAGTGCACTCAAACGCGAACGCGTGTCCGGCCCGGTTCCCGAAGATGCTGCGTCGCCCGCCGAGGCCGAAGACGTGCTGCGTCGGCGTCGTCTGGGAGCGTTGCTGGCCGCGCACTTGTCCCCCGTCCAACTTGAGACCTTTCTCTACCGCACCGTGTTGGGCTGCTCCCTTGCCGAGGTTGCCGAAACCACCGGTGCGCCGACGAACACCGTTCGGAGTCGGCTGCGCCTGGCGCGTGAAGCGCTGCAACGTGCATTCGATGCCGACCCGAGCTTGAAGAAGCTGTTGGAGGAACACCATGATGGAAACTGAAAGCTCCCGTTTCCACCTCGACGGACTCGTGGATGCCGAGCTGGAGGGGCGACTCGATGCGGCAGGACAGGCCCGTCTCGCTGAGCACCGTGCGTCGTGCGTGGTGTGTTCGCTCGAGTCGGTGTTTCGGTCGGGGGAAGACGAAGTCTCCGAACAAGAATTGGATCGTTTCTTCGGAGCGTTTGAGCTGCCGAATCAGAGCGCACCTGTTCGTTCGCGACGACGCCTATGGATCGCTGCCTCTGTGGCGGCGGTGTTGACGACTTCCGCGTTTGCCGCTGTTCGGGTCTTTTCACCCGCGGAGCCGGAACCGGAGCCGCCCGAGGAAGCGGTGGCGATTCCCCAAGTTCCCGAACCCGCTGAACCGTCGTCGGAACTCGTGGAGACCCCGCTCGAAGAACCCGAGCCCATCGAAGAAGACCCGGTCGCGGTGGTCGACGTCGACGCACTCTTCCGACGTGCCAACGAAGCGCGACGTGAAGGACGTGTCGCTGCCGCCGCTCGCTTGTACCGACAGGTGATTCAAGCCGAGCCTCGAAGCGAGCGCGGTCTGACCTCCCGCGTGAACCTGGGACGCTTGTGGATGCGTTCCCGACCTCGCAGGGCTCTTGCCCAGTTTGATGCGTACCTTCGCTTGCAACCGCGTGGCTCGCTCGCGGAAGAAGCGCTGGTTGGGCGCGCGCGTGCGCTCGAGAACTTGGGCCGAACCCGCGAAGAAAGACGAGCGTGGGAGCAACTCTTGCGGCGCTTTCCCCAGTCGCTCCATGCCGGCCGTGCACGACAGCGTTTGACAGCGACAGCAGTGGAGTAATCTGGGCGCGTGCGGTTCTTCGCGCTCTTGGTGCTCGCAGCATGTACGCAGGATGCAAACCTGGTGCAGCCACGACGCACGTGCCTCGAATCCGGCGTGACCACGTTAGCGGTTGATTCGAGCGCGTCGCTTCGCGCATTCGTGCCCAACGCGGACGGTTTTGCTGTGTTCTATGTCGACGAGCGCCAACTGCTGGTCTCGGAACTCGACATCAGTGGAGTTGCGCGTGGCGAGACGCGAGCGGTCGGATCCGGCAACGACTTCCGCCAGTTGAGCGCCATCGCGGTCGACGACGCGTACTGGCTTGCCTCCAACCGGTTTGTCGACGGACGGCGTCAGATCTTTGTGGGTCGGCTTGGAGCCGGTGCGTACAGCGACGCTCAGCTCACCAGCGGTTCGAACGGCGGCGACGACGGTGTGCTGGGGGTCCTGGATGGCGTTGTGATTCTCGCCTACCGCCAACGCGATGATTGGGTTGTTGCGGAGGTCGAGTCGGGCGTTGAACGTTTTCGAATGCCGCGTTCGGGCACCGATACGCAAACCCTCGGTCTCTGGCCGGGAACGTTGTTGGGACGAGATCAGAACGATTTCGTCGCGGTCGACTTGGCCACGGGCGTCGAAACCCGTCTTGGTCGCGTTGCACAGGATGAAAACGATCAAGCGATTGCCGCAGTTCGTGCAGAAGGCGTAGCAGCCGCGTTTGCCGACGGTCGAATCGAGGTGTTCTACGCAGATGCGCCAGCCGAGAGTCTGGAAGCTCCCGCGATGAGACTCGCGTTGGCGTTTGGCTTCGACGGACGCGTCGACGTGATTCGAGTGGCGACCGACGGGGTTTGGGTGGGCGATACGCTTCTTGCTCCGACTGCGACTCGGGCGTTTGGTGAACGCCTCGGCGGGGGGCTTTTGGTCGCGCTCGAAAACGAGGAGCCACGGGTGGAGCTTTATCGCGAATGCGAGTGATCGCTTTGTCGCCACCATCGCGACTCAGTCGATATGCGGCGAACTCTGTGGGTGTGGGTGCTGTGCCTGGGTTGTTCGGATCCCGGCACCGTAGAGATGGATACCGATGGCTCGGTCGACTTCGACTCGGCGGTGGATGCCGGACCGCGACCCGACTCCACACTCCCACCTCCGGACGTAGACCCGATCGATCCGCCGCCACCGAGTAGCGATGGGCTCTTTGGATGCCCCACCGTCGCCGCACCGGAGTACACCGGGTTGCGCGGTGCTCCTTCGAGCTGGGATGACTCGGTGCGCGCCGACGTGCGAACCACCGGTCTACGAGCGTGGCGTGAGCCAGACGAGCTCGGTGCATCCTGCGCAGATTGTCACGGCTTTGACGGACTCGATCTCGCGGTTCTCGGACTCACGGATGCGGACTTCCGGCGCCGGGGTGTCGACCACGTTCCGCCCGAAAGCGTGGAGGCGATCGTCGACTTGGTGCATCTCCTTCGTGAAGAGATGTCGATCACCGCACCGTGTTCATTGGAATGGCGCGTGTTTCAACCGGGGGGCGAAACCATCGCCGGCGATACCGTGTTGGAGCGCGAACTTGCGTTTGGTGAGTCGCTTCAGGAGATGGGTTTTGCCATCGCGAGCGACGAACCGATTCAGACGGCAGAGGATGCGTTGCGGGTGTACTCGGAGCTCGCCCATGCACCGATCCGTCACATGCCCATCCCGGTTCCGCTTCCGCGTTGGAGCGACGATCACGCTCGAGGTGCGCAGTACCGCAACATCAACGACTGGGTGACCGACCACGGAATCATCGCCCGCGAAGGACAGCGGGATGCCTGGTACGCGCTTCACGATGCCTACCTCGCCGACCCGAGCGAGGAGAACCTCTTTGCCACGATTCGCGGCATCGAGGAACTGATGGAGCCGCTCCCGCTGCGTGAGCACCAAACGATCACGCGCTTCATCAACAAGCTCAACGACGAGCGCTACATCACGGCGTTGCTTGCACAGCACCTCTTTCGCATGGAGCTCACGGGCGGGGAAGGGTGGAACGAGTTTGGGCCTGTTGCGTTCGACCTGCGTTACGACATTCGCTTCAAGTCACCGGGCGACCACTCGCAGCTCAATGGTCTGAATGCGTTTTCGGCGTTGCAGGGGGTGTCGCATCTCTCGGGAACGGCTTGCGACCGACGGGACCATCCCGACGAGAACGTGTCGGTCGACTGTTTGATGCCCCTGCCGCAGGGAATGATCGACGAGTTGAGTCCGTCGGAGTCGATCTGGGACGACGACGCCTTCGGTTCCTACTCGCCGACCTGGGGTGTTCTCGGTTGGCTCTGGGACGCGTCGATGATGGACACCGCGCGTCACAGCAACAACATGAAGTACTGGAAGAGTGAGCTGCGCCGGCGTGAGTACGACCTCTTCTTGATTTGGATGCGTGCCACCGCGTTCGCCACAAAGATGAACGTAGTCGCAAACACCAACGGTCCGATTCGGCCTGCGCCGGAGGAACCGTGTCCCCGCATTGTGGACGGTCGTTGGTGGCGTCACTTCTACGTCGTGGAAGCCAATCGGTTGGAGCGTGGTGACGAGTGGAACGAACGAAACCTGATGGCGCAGCACGTTTCGCTCCGGCTGCACCTGTCGACCTTGCTCATCATGGAAGAGCTCTTGCGCAGCGGAAGTGCGATCAACGATCGGGCGACCTTGGAGTCCGAGATGGCCTACGCCGCAGAGGAAATCGCCGACTACGACCTGCCCGATGACCAAGTCAACGCCGTGCTGGAAGCCCACGCCCGTGTGGCGGACCTAGTCGCTTCCGCGGACGCGACCGACGTCATCACGGTGTACTGACGAGGTGGAGATTTCATTTTTCGAAGTCTTGGCTTCTTTGCCCGCTTCAAGTCTTCGAAAAAATGATCGGTTTCGCCAAACCAATCCAACCAGAGACCGCTAAGCCAGGTTGTGAAACACCTGCTGGATGTCGTCGTCTTGCTCCAGCAAGTCCACCAGCTTCAGAACCTCGGTCGCCTTCTCCTCATCCAGCTCAACCGTGTTCTGTGGGATGAACTCCGACGCCGTCGATAGCACCTCGATCTTCTTTTCCTCGAGCGCGCTCTGCATCTTGCCAAAGTCCTGAAGGTCGGTCCGAACCACCATCACCGCCACGTCGTTCTCGTCGGTGCCTTCGCCCATTTCTTCGAGCCCATGGTCCATCAACTCGAGCTCGAATTCCTCGAGGTCGAGGTCTTTGAGCTTTTCCATCGCGATTCGAAACACGCCCATGCGCGTGAACCCAAACGCCACACTTCCGCTTTGACCGATGCTTCCGTTGCCCTTCTTGAAGCACACGCGAACGTTCGCGATCGTTCGCGTCGGGTTGTCGGTGGCCGCGACCGCAAGCACCGCCACGCCATGAGGCGCGTAGCCTTCGTAGATCAGCTCTTGGTAGTCGGCGGCGTCTTTGCCCGCGGCTCGTTTGATCGCCGCTTCGATCTTGTCCTTGGGCATGTTGACGGCGCGCGCGTTCTGAATCGCGCGACGCAGCGCCGGGTTGCCGTCCGGGTCCGTTCCGCCCTGTTTCACTGCGACTGCGATTTCACGCCCACAGCGGGTGAAGGCTTTCGCCATCCGGTCCCACCGCTTGAACATGGTGGCTTTGCGCGTTTCGAAAATCCGGCCCATTTCGGGTGTTTAGTAGCGCACCGACGCACGCGATCCAACTCCCCATGAAATTTGTCGGGAGGAACTGGCTCAAGCGGCAACTCATTGTGCAGTGCCGCTGCTCTTGTTGCGATCGCTGCTTTGGATCTGCGTGTTTACAGGCTGTGCGACCACCCGTGCATGGGAACGCGAACACCTGGCGCAACCCGAGATGGACCTGGACGGAGACGGTGACCGCGAGGCGCTGCGCTCCCACTACTTAGGCACGCGCGAAGGCGCGGTCGGAGGCTTCGGCGGAGGCGGAGGAGGTTGCGGCTGCAACTGAGAGCCCTCGTCTTCCTGCTGCTGCTCAACACGCACGCGTCAGCACAGGACCAAGCCGGTCAGGTCGGCGTCGACATGCTCTACTACGTCGACGACAACAACGTCTGGGTTGCGTCGCCGCAGGTATCTGCTCGGTATGCGCTCGACCCGGAAGGCGGTGCCGTCAGTGCGCGTGTTGTTGTTGACGCGATCAGCGCGGCGAGCGTTGATGTTGTCACCCAAGCGACTCCTGGGTTCGAGGAAGTTCGCTACGAAGGCGACGTTTCAGCGTCTCGATCGTTCGGCCATTTCACGCCCTCGCTCGGATACCGCTTTTCGCACGAGCCGGACTACGTGTCGCATGGTGCGCGTGCCGGTCTGGTGAGTCGCTTGGGCACGCCCGATAGCGTCCTTGGGCTCAACTACGGCGTGACCAACGACCAAGTCCAACGCAGCGGCACCTCGCCGTCTGTCTTTGAGGAACGGTTGTGGACCCACTCGTTGGAACTCTCGTACACGCAGACGCTGTCCGCGCGTAGCGTGTTGAGGGGAGCCTTTTCGTTGACGCGTCAACGCGGCTTCATGGAGAAGCCGTACCGCCACGTGCCGATCTTTCTCGACGATGCCACGGCTGTGAACGCGAACAACTTCGATCTGCATCGTTCGAGCCTAAGACCCCTGGAAGAAGTTCCGGACCGACGTTCGCGTTTCGCGATCGCAGGGCGTTGGATGCACTACTTCCCGAACACGCACACCTCGCTGAGACTCGACTACCGGTTCTACGGAGACGATTGGGGAGTGATGGCGCATACCGTCGAGTCGGGTCTCCGATTGCGACTCGCCTCCTGGTTTCAACTCGCCACAGCGGTACGCGTCTACCGACAAAACGGTGCTCGTTTTTGGAGACGTGCGTACGTGGTCGACTCGCTCGACCAGCTGCCGCGCTATCGCAGTGTGGACCGCGATCTCTCCGCCTACACAACCCTCACCGGAACACTGCGCGGGACGATCTTTACACCGCGCGTGTCCGTGTACCTCGAGGGCGGCGTCGCTCGAACCTTTTACGACAACTTCCTGTTTTTGGATTCGTTGACCGCGCTGATTGCGCAAGCCGGAGTAAGGATCGGACTATGAGGTGTGTAGGGTTGATGACGCTGGCGGCGCTAGGTTGTTTGGCCACGTCGCCGGAGCAAATCGCGGAAGACGCACTTGGCGACACCGATCATTGCGTGACCGAACGCGACGGAGAGCGCGAGTGTGGCAGCCCGCTGCACCGTCCTGGGCAGCCTTGTTTGGTGTGTCATTCCCGCGAGCACAATCCTGGCGAAGAGATCTTTGCGGTCGCCGGCACTGTGTATCGACGTGCGTCCGATACGACCGGTCTCGGCGGTGTCGACGTCACCGTGATCGACGCGTTGGGACAAGAGGTCACGGTCAGAACCAACTCCGCCGGCAACTTCTACGTGCGTGATGGTCGTTCAAACTTCGATGAAGGACCTGAGCGTGGCGAAGGGCGGATCGGATCACGGCTGGAGTTTCCCTTGGTTGTGGAACTCACCTACGAGGACACAACTCAGATGATGCGAAGCGTGATCTGGCGAGAAGGAAGTTGTGCGGCGTGTCACGGCAACGATGAAGGCACCGACTCGACCGGACGCATCTTTGTGGAGGAGGGGTGAGTCGCAGCTTTCTATTGCTGCTGCTCTCGGCGTGCGCCCCGGACGTCGGCACGATGATGATCGATGCCCCCGATGTCGCCGCGTATCCGATCATGCAGCCCTACCTCGAAGCGCGTTGCGCGACGTTGGACTGTCACGGCGACGAAGGGCGTCCCTTGCGCCTCTACGCTGAAACTGGATTGCGCATCGATGGCGTTGCACGAGATACGCCTCTGACCTCAGACGAGCTGGAAGCCAACGCGTGGTCGCTGTTTGGTGTGGATGCGGCGCAGCGTTCGGATGCGCACCTCAGCTATTTGAAGCCACTCGCGGAGTCGGAGGGTGGGATGGCCCACGTTGGCGGCGATGTGTTGGCCCTGGATTCCGACGAAGCGCGCTGTGTTCTCGGATGGCTATCCGGCGTTACCGACACCACGTGGGAGACCGAGTGTGAGGCGGCGAATCAGCGTTGGATGGTTGCGGAGTAGCCAACCTGGTTGACGGTGTCTCGTGGTTTAGATTTACTGAGTAAATGGCCGATGAGCCAACGTTGTTGGCAGGTCGCTATGAGCACGTTCGAGAGCTCGGTCAGGGTGGCGCTGGACGGGTTGTCCTAGCAAGGGACACCTCAGCGGATCGTCAGGTCGCCCTCAAAATCGTCCCTCCAGAGCATGCAGAGCGGCTTCGGTGGGAACTGGAGCTGGGCTCACGTTTGAGACACCCACATCTCGCGGAGATGTTCGAGTTGTTGAGTGTGACGGAGCCGGTGGGTGCACCGTTTCACGTCGCTGCGGGCTCGTCCGTGTTGGTCGAAGAAGCGATCGCCGGTGCCGAAGTCGAGGAGCTGCTGGCATCGTCGGTGGAGCCGGTATCGACGGTTCTTCGAATGACCGCCGAAGTCGCCTCTGCACTCGCGGCTCTGCACGCGATGGGTTGGGTGCACGGCGACATCAAGCCCGCGAACGTTCGCGTACGCGAGGATGGCTCGGCGGTACTCATTGACTTCGGATTGTCCGGGCCGCCCTTGGATGCCGACGGCCGCGTTCGTGGTACGCCCGGCTACCTCGCTCCCGAAGCGTGGACGGGCGTGCGTTCTGTAGCGACCGACGTGTTCGCACTCGGTGCGACACTTGCACAATGGTTGGGTGGCGATGTCGACTCACGTTTGCGCGATCCCGATGCCGCGTGGTCGCGTTCCGTGCACGGTCTCGTCGCGTCGATGCTTCACGCGGATCCCGCGGACCGGCTGGCTGATGCGCGCGCGGTCGTCGGTGCCATCGAGGACGTTCGTCGCCAACTTGGCGAGGCTGTGGAACCCAACGTCGTCGTCGCCGCAACGCCTGCCGAGCTGGCGCTTCGCGTGCAGTCGTTGCCTTGGGTGGGTGACGCGCAGGAGATTCGGGCGCTCTCGAAGCGTATCGAAGAGGGTGGAGTCGTGCGCGTCGGTGGCGCCGACGGCTCGGGGCGCAGTCGGTGGATCCGAGAAGCCGTACGCGATGTTCAACATCGAGCGGCGCAGTTGGGGCGCGTCGTGCCGACCTACGTCACGCACGACGGTCCGACGGAACCGCCGCAAGGTGCGTGTGTGCTGCACCTGCGCGGCGCCCCCGCAGAAGGGTGGGTCGAGGCTCAGATGCGCGCTGCTGCCGTGTCCGGTCATCTGCTCTCGATCGTGATCGAGGGCACCGGTGGCGAGTTTGAGCAGTGCGAGTTTGAACGGCGGCCTTTGAGGCACGATGAGTTGCGCGCCTTGGTGTGCTCCATCGTGCAGCGCGATCCAAGCGACGCTGAACTCGAGCGAGCGATGGATGCAAGCGGCGGACTGTCCGGGCGTGCTTGCGTCTTGGCGAGTCAAGCGTGGCTCGCAGGCGACGAACCTTTTGCGCGAGTCCAACCCGAGGACGTGACCGTTCAGTTGTCGGAGACGATCGCATGGGTTGCCTGGCACGGAGGGAGCGTGGGGCGCGCGGATGCCCGTGGCCGACACGTGGACCTGGCGGCATTGGAACGCGACGGCTTGGGGTGGCGCTACGGCGCGCACTTTCGTTTGCGGCGGGATGTGCACCGCGCAGCACTCGACGATGCCGCACTCCGTGAGGCGATCGCGGCGACCGACGCGAGCAGCGACGAACCTGTCGCGCAGGCCTATTTGGCCGCTTGTGCGTCGAACTCCAACGCCGAGCGGCTCTTCGAGGGAGTGATTCGTGCGACGTTGGACCGTGGCGAAGCGCAACATGCGGAATCGATTGCGCGCGATGCCGTTGCCATCTTTGGAAGTCGTTGGCAGCGCTGGGTTGCCGAAGCGCTTCGCACGCAAGGTCACTACGACGACGCACTGTCGTTGTTGGACGACGAGCCCGCGGAGCAAGCGGAAGTGCTGCGTCGCTTGGGACGAGCTGACGAAGCGAAAGCTCTGTTGTCCGAGCTCCCAGCATCAACTGCACTCGTCACGCGAGCCTTGCTCGGCGAAAACGTAGAGGATGCTCCACGATGGACGCGTGCCGAGCGTCGCGCGTGGTCCGCCATTGCGTCGGGCTCGTTTGACGCAGCGTTGGAGCACGTTCGGCGTGGTTTGCAGTCGTTGGCGGGACAACACGGTCGTGACGCGCGTCGTGCGCGGGCCCGGTTGCGCAGTACCGAGGGGTCGGTGGCGCACGCTGCAGGTCGTCCCGCCGAAGCCGCCGTGGCGTACGAAGCTGCGCGTCGTATCGCCGAGTCGTTGGGCGAACGTCATCTCGAAGCGACATGCGAGGCCAACCTGGGTGCTGCTTCGCTGGATTTAGGCGACTTGGGCGATGGCTTGCGGGTCGTGGAACAAGGCGCGCGGCGGTTCCTTCGTTTGGGACGGGATCGCGATGCAGCGCGGGCGTTGGTGAACCTCGCCAGTGCAGCGCTCTGGATCGGCGACGACGCGCGTGCTGCACGAGCGGCAACACAGGCTTCGGAGGCGGCGACGCGTGCCTCGGACGAACACGCGCAGGGTTACACCTGGCTCGTCGACGTGGAGCTCGCGTTGCGTCGTGGTCGCTTGGAACAGGCGCGTCAGCTCGCGCTCGAGCCGCCGGATGACTCGCGGGTTCGTTGTCGTGCTGCTGCTCTTTGGGCGGTGCACGACAAAGCGTTGGCGGCTTCGTTGCTGGACGCTGGCGACGGGTTTGCGTACTCGATCGCTCGGGCGCGTCTGGACTTGGCGGAGGGCAAACCACTCGGCTCGCTCACCCTTGTTCCCGCCACGTGGGAACAGCGCCTGCAGTTGGGGCTCTTGCTTTTGGACGCGTCGGAGCACGACGCGGTGCAGAGTGCGTCCGCGCGGGCGAGTTTGCGCCGGGTGCTGGACCGGGCGGCAGAAACGCTCACACCGGCTCAGCGTCGAATGATGCGACGCGTCCCGGTGTACCAGCGAGTCTGGACAAGTGCGCCCAGCAGTGACGCGAGCACCAGCGACCGGCGTTGGCGTCGTCTGGTGGCCCAAGCCAAGCGACTGAGTGCGACGCGTGACGTGCAGCGTATTCGAGAACTGGTGGTGCAAACTGCGGTCGAACTCGTCGACGCGGAACGTGGTTTTTGGGTCGAACGAGCGCCGACCGGTGAGCTGCGTATTCTGGCGCGCGACGCATTTGACGATTCGGCCGAGGTTTCGCGCTCGGTGGTGTCGCGGGCGCTGGATGCGCAACGCACGGTCAGAGCGACCGATGCTTTAGAAGACGAGCGCTTGGTCGGTGCGCAGAGCGTACACGCGATGGCACTGCGTTCGGTGTTGTGCGTGCCGCTGCGACAGGGGTCAGCTGCGCTTTACCTCGACGACCGTCTGCGGCCTGCGGCGTTTGACGATGACTCTGCGCGCTTGCTGGAGGACCTGTCCGATCTCGCGGGTATTGCCTTGGTCGGTGCGGAACGCTTGCACTCCGAGAAACGTGCGGTGCGCCGACTGGAAGAGGCGCGTCGGGAGCTGCAAGCGCGCGTGGACTCACAAGCCCATGAACTGGAGGGGCTGCGCCGCAGTGCAGGCGTGGTGGCGCTCAGTGCATCGATGCAGAGAACGATGCAGCAAGTGTCGCGTGTTGCCACGACCGACGCGCCGGTGTTGTTGACCGGAGAAAGCGGAACCGGCAAGGAGCGCATCGCGAGCGCGGTGCACGCTCTGAGTCATCGTCGTGAAGGCCCCTTTGTTGCTGTGGCGTGTGCGGCGATTCCCGAGGCATTGCTCGAGAGCACGATCTTTGGTCACGAGCGCGGCGCGTTTACCGGTGCGCACGAAAGCCGTCGAGGAGTGTTTGAGCAAGCGAAGGGAGGCACCCTCTTTCTCGATGAGATCGGCGAGATGCCGGCGAGCATGCAAGCCAAGTTGTTGCGTGTGGTGCAGGAGGGCGAGTTTCGTCGCGTGGGGAGCGAGGTCGTGCAGTCGACGGACGTTCGGATTGTGACCGCGACGCATCGTGACCTGAAGTCGCGGATCGCTGAGCAATCGTTTCGCGAAGACCTGTACTACCGGCTTGCGGTCGTGCGGATTGACGTACCGCCGCTGCGCGAGCGAATGGATGACTTGCCGCGTTTAGTGGAGTCGATGCTGGCCGAACTGGAGTCGACCAAGAAGCTAACCGGTGCGGCGATGGGGGCGCTCGTTGCGCATCCCTGGCCCGGCAACGTGCGCGAACTACGAAACGTATTGGAGCGTGCGTTGGTGAGTGCGGGTGAGACGATCGATGTGGAGGACCTGGGCCTTGGCACGCGACAGACAGGGTGGGATCTCAAAGCTGAACTCGAGGCGCTCGAGACACGCCTGATTCGAGGCGCGATGCTGGAGAGCGAAGGCAACCAAACGAAGGCAGCCCAGCTCTTGGGCGTGAGTCGATACGGACTGCAGAAGAAGCTGAAGCGACTGGGGCTCAAATAGGTTTCGTCAGTAACTAGGAATGCGTATTGAGGAACGCGAACTTGATTGAAGATCTTCGTTCGCTTCCATGCTCCGACCCCGACCCCCGACCCGACCCCGGCCCGACCCGACCCCGACCCCCGACCCCCGACCCCGACCACCCCGACCCGGTCCATCAATGCGGAACGCGCAGTGCGGGATGCGGGATGAGATCGAAAATGAACGAGACCGACGCCCCTGCGGGGCGGCGAACACTCACGCGACGGCGACACTGCGAAGCTGTGGACGACGCGCGCATTGATCACACAAGCGGCGTTAGGTGACCCCAGCTGCGATCCGGAGCCGCGACGACTGCGTTGGAACCAACAGCCCCCGAGGGAAGCGTAGGATGCGGGGGTTGACGACTCTCAGGCGCAACGAGAAACGCAACGCGGAGAGAAGGCGGACGACGTCAACGCGGAGACGGTGAGAGGAGGAGCGCCCCGCTTCCTGCGCTCGACCGAGGGCCCGCCCCCCAACCGAGAACCGAACCCGCCGAAACCGACCCCGAAACCGAACCCGAACCCGAACCCGAACCCGAACCCGAACCCGAAACCGAAACCGAAACCGACCTCGAAACCGAAACCGAAACCGAAACCGAAACCGAAACCGAAACCGAAATTACCGAACGCCGTCCCGCATTTGCCATGCAAGCCGCGTCGCCACCGTCATGATCGTTAGCTGCGGGTTCACGCCCAACGACGTCGGTAGTACCGACCCATCCACCACGTAGAGTCCGTCGCACTCCCACACGCGACCATCGGCATCGACCACCGAACCTCGCGCGTCACCGCCCATTCGCGCCGTTCCCAGCGGATGTTGCGAGCTCACTTCGTAGCGACGTCCGGGCAACGACTCAAACGGGAATCGCTGAAACTCATCTGGCGTCAGTCCGCGATCCAACCCGAGCACCGGCGGGAACACCATCTCCGCACCCGCTTCGAAAAACGTTTCGGCAAGCAAACGCACGATGCGCGGCATCGCTGCACGGTCCTTCGCGGCCATCCGGTACGTCACGAGTGGATCGCCTGTCGGGCCGCGCCGCACCACACCACCACCTTCGTCGTGAAGCATGCCGCCGAACACCGCCATGTTCCGCATCCTGCGCGTACCCTGTACGTGTGCGGATCCGGCTCCAGGAATGGTCGCGCCGATCACACTTACGGGGATGTAGAGCGCGGTGAGCGTGATTCCGTCGTCTTCGTAGTCGGTGCTGAACGCACCCTGCATCGCACCCTTCCAACCATCGACGATCTCATCGTGTGGAAAGCGCGCCATCATTCGGAAGCCCGGATGCAGGGTCATCTTCTTGCCCAGCACCGGATTGCGCTTGGCGATGCCACTTCGACGCAAGATGCCAGGCGTGTTCCACGCGTTGGTCGCGATGATGACGTGACGTGCATGAACGAGAAGCTTGTCGCCGGGCTTGCCCCGTCGGTTGAGCAGGCGACCTTCCACGCCCACTGCGCGACCGCCCTTGGTGCGAACTTTGTCGACCTTGCAGTGCGACCACACCTGCGCTCCGGCAGCCACCGCACGCGGCAGGTAACTCAGGTCGACGCTCAGTTTCGCCTGAACGGGACACCCAAAGTTGCAGCGACCAAATCCGCGACACCCATCGGTGTTGCGCTCCATCGGGAGCAGTCGATAGCCCTTCTTGCGCGCACCTTCGCCAAAGAGTTCGGTCGAGCGTGACCAGTCTGACTCTGGAACTTTCTCGACGTGAATCGTCTTCTCGACGTGCGTGAAGTAGGGGTCGAGTTTCTCGGGCGCGTACTCCGGCAGTCCGTGCTCGCGCGCCCATCCCGAGAGAACGCGGTCCGGCGTTCGAAAGCACACGCCGCCGGTGAGCATGCTGGAACCGCCCACCACGCGTCCCATCGTGACGTTGATCGTGGGCGAGTCACCGACACCGACGGCGACGGTGAGACCGCCATCTCGCCACACGTGTCGCAACGACTCGCTCGGTCGGATCGATCCGTGAAGCTCGGCATCGACGCGGGGGCCTTCTTCCAACACCACCACGTTCCAACCCGCGAGCGCGAGCTCCGTCGCAACCACCGCTCCAGATGCACCGGAACCGACCACGACCGCATCGCAATCGAGCGTGAGCGGCGCCTTGCGATCGCGTGCGCTCTCGTAGGTCACTTCTTGCTGCCTCCGGTAAAACCGATCTCTGCGGCGGAGTCCGGGTGCTCGTAGTACACGATACAGAGCATCGCTTTCGCGCCGAACACCGCGAGTCCGAGCGGCGTTTGTTCGAACTGCTCGATAGCCTCGATGCGGTGCGGAATACTCAATCGCCACAAGGGACCCGCGCGTCGAATCGTTAGTGGCGCAAGGGTGGTAACCGCCAGCATCGAAGCTTGGAACACCGCTCGTGCGCGCCCGCCGGAGAGCGCGAGAAAGTTCTCGAGATCCTCCAGCGCCCACTCGAGCCGGTCGTTCGGAGGTGGAGACGCTTCGTCGCTAAAGAGTGCTTCCGCGAATGCGCGCGTGGCTTTGCGGAGCGGGCGCGGCATCGTCCAGTCCGCGAGCACACCATCCGGCACGTGTGTCCTCACGTCGGCTCCTCCGTCGGCACGGCTTTCGCCACAACCGATGCCGCGATCGAGTCGGACCAAACGTTGACCGTGGTGCGGCACATGTCGAGGATGCGGTCGACGGCGAGAATCAGTCCCACTGCGGTCGTCGGAAGTCCCACCGCCGTGAGCACGACGACCATCATGACGGTGCCCGCGTGAGGAATTCCGGCAGCGCCGATCGACGCTAGCAATGCTGTGAGTGCGACAATCGCCTGTTGGCTAAGACTGAGGTCCAGGCCGTACACCTGCGCGATGAAAAGCACGGCGACCGCTTCGTAGAGCGCCGTTCCATCCATGTTGATCGTGGCACCGAGCGGAAGAACGAACGACGTGACGCGGTTCGGAACGCCACTCTTTTCCACGCACTGCATGGTCAGCGGCAACGTGCCATTGCTGGACGCGGTGCTGAACGCGGTGAGCAGTGCGGGCGTCATGGCTCGACCGTGATTGACGATCGATTGGCCCGTAAGCACTTGGTACACCACCGGCAGCGTAATGAACGCGTGAAATGCGAGAGCGGCAGCGACGGTGAGCGCGTACATGCCGAGTGCTTCAAACGCGTCGAGTCCGCGTCCGGCAGCCGCGTAGAGCATGAAGCCGAACACACCAAAGGGAGCGAGGTTGATGACCGCAAGGGTCATCTTCATCATCACTGCGAAGCAGCCCTGCCAAAAGCGACGAACCACGCCCACGTTCTGCGACGTTTCTTCGTCGGTCTCTTCGTCACTCGCCGGATGCTCGACGAGCGAGATGAACACGCCGAACACGAGCGAGAAGAAGATGATCGGCAGCATGTCGCCTTCGGCGGCGGCACGAAGCGGGTTCTTGGGGATCATGCTGGTCAGCTGCGCCCAAAGAACCGAGCCCAGGCTGCGTCCTTCTTCCGTCACTGTCGGGAGCGTGTGTTCGCTCGCACCGGCTTCGAGAAGACCGAGGTCGACACCTTCACCAGGGTTGAAGAGGTTGACGAAGACGATGCCAGTGACGATGGCCAGGAAGCTGGTGGTCAGATAGAACCCGACGGTGCGAGCACCAAGCTTGCCGAGCTGACGCAGATTGCCCATCCCCGTCACGCCGGTGATCAGCGACGAGACGATCAGCGGCACCACCAGCATCTGCAGCAGACGCAAAAAGATGCCACCGAGCTCTTTGCCGATGGTCGCGATGTCACGGACGAGCTTGGTGTCGACCACGCCCTTGGCGGCCAGGATGTTCAGCGGCAGCCCGACGGCCGCACCGAGGAACATGGCGATCAGGATCCAGTGGTGAAGCTTGAGTCTGCGCATGGGGAAAGCCGGTTCGACACGAGGCCGCGTGCTTCCGCGACCGGCGCGCATTATGGTCGCCCCCGGAGCCGATCAAAAGCCCCAAAGAACGATGTCCGACGACGAGACGCTCTCCAATCGCCCCCTCCCAGTCCTTCGCGCACTTCTCGACGCGATCGACCGAGATATTCTGCAACTGCTTTCCCGTCGTATGGGAATCGTCGCGGAGGTGGCTAGCTACAAACGCAGCAACGGCGTGCGCATTCGCGACCTCCAGCGCGAACGCGAGGTTCTCGGCGATCGGGCGCAGCGTGGTGAGAAGCTCGGTCTTCCGGCAGGCGTGATCGAGTCGGTCTACCGCATGTTGCTCTTGGCGAGTCGGGATCGACAGGCCGCACTACGCGCTGAAGTGCCCGAGGGAATGGAACCGCGCACCATCGCCGTCATTGGAGGGAAGGGCGGAATGGGGCGTAGCCTCCACCGCTTGTTTGGCGATTTGGGTCACGCGGTGATGATCAGCGACATCGACACGAAGCTGCGGCCGGTGGAAGCGGCGAAGTTGGCCGATGTGGTCGTGGTGTCCGTACCGATTCGGCAAACCGAGTCGGTGATCCGCGAGGTGGGTCCACACGTCCGTCCCGATGCGTTGTTGATGGATGTGACTTCGATCAAGAGCTTGCCCCTGAAGATCATGCTCGAGTCGACGAAGGCGTCGGTTGTCGGCACGCATCCCATGTTCGGACCGGGCGTGCATGGGTTTACCGGGCAACGCATTGTCGTGTGTGAAGGTCGCGGCGACACATGGCTGGACTGGGTGGTCGAAACGTTCCGAGCTCGCGGTCTCGTCATCACGCGCACCACACCTGAGCGTCATGACCGGGTCATGTCGGTGGTGCAGGTGCTCAACCACTTTCAGACGCAGGTCATGGGTGTGGCGCTGGCGCGTGCGGGCGTGACGCTGGACGACTCGTTGGAGTTCACCAGCCCTGCGTATCTCTTGGAGACCTATGTGACAGGGCGGCACTTCGCGCAATCGCCGGCGCTCTACGGTCCGATCGAAATGCTCAACCCGCGTTCCGATGAGATCACGACCATCTTTCGCGACGCGGCGGCGGACGTTGCCGACGCGCTGAAGCGAAACGATCAAGACAAGTTCGACGCTCTGTTCGAGGAGGTTCGTGCCTTCTTCGGAGAGGAATTCACCGCCGAGGCGTTGGAACAGTCGCGCTTCTTGGTGGACCGCTTGATCGAACTGACGGCGGGTCGCTAAGTGCCGCGCCTGCTGCGTCGGGTCGAAACGTTGGTTCCTCGTCGTGCATTGGGATACGGCGGCAAGGCGCGCAACCTGGCGGCGCTTGCACGTGGAGGGTTCCCGGTTCCAGCCGCGTACGCGATGCCGGCGAGCGCTGCAGAAGAGTTTTTGCGGGGCGTGTTGGACCCCGACGACATGCCCTCCGCGTTGCTCGCCAAGCGAGTGACCGATCGCGAGCGTCTGGATGCGATCGCGGATCGCGTTCGCGCCGCACAGCTCACCCCCGAGTTGCGTCGAGGACTCGAAGACGCGTTCACGGCGCTACAGCGCGAGGGTGCGATCGCGGTTGCCGTTCGATCGTCGTCCGTTCGCGAGGATCAGGAAGGTGCTTCCGCGGCGGGTCTCCATGAGACCGTGCTGAACGTCCGGACGCTCGACGGGTTGGAAGACGCGTTGAAGTGCTGCTGGGCCAGCGTGTTCACACCACGCGTCATGACGTACCTCGATCGCGTGGGTGGAGCACCCGATGCCGCTGTCGGTGTGGTGATCCAAGCCATGGTGCCCGCCGATGTCGCCGGTGTGCTCTTTACGGTGAACCCGCTGACCGGTGACGCTGGGGAGATCGTCATCAACGCGGCCTACGGTTTGGGAAGTACCGTGGTCGACGGCCGCGTGTCGCCCGATACATGGCGCGTCGACAAAGCCAGCGGTGGGCCGCGTGATCGCGTGATCGGTCAGAAGGCGAGCGCAGCGAGACTTGCCGACGAAGGTGGTGTCAGCATCCAAGACGTTCCCCAAGAGCGGGCGGAAGAGATGTCGCTCGATGAGGCGACGGTGGATCGACTCGCCCAGCTGGGCTTACGGATCGAAGCGCACTTCGACGGTCCACGCGATGTCGAGTGGGCGTTGCATGAAGGGCGGCTCTACATCCTCCAAGCGCGTCCGGTCACGACGGCCATCGTTCCCGGCACCTTGCGCTGGCAGAAGCGGCCCGGGGATCGCTCGGTTCGCGCGAAAATCGTCTGGTCGAATGTCAACGTTGGCGAAGCGCTGCCGGGCGTTGCCACACCGCTGACGTGGTCGGTGCTCAGCAGTTTTAGCGAACTCGGATTTCGACGCGCGTTTGGTTCGCTCGGTTGCACGGTTCCGAAGGAAGCCGAGTTGGTCGGCTCGTTCCGCGGTCGCATCTACCTGAACATGACCGAGTTCATGTCCATCTTGACGCAGGTGCCCGGGCTTCGACCGCGTGCGCTTTTGGCGCTTGGTGGCGGTGGCGAGGTCGAACGACTTGAAGCGGATGTGGAACGTCGGAGTCCGGCGGCATTCTTGGCGCGGCTTCCCTGGACAGCGACGCGTTTTGCGCGTGAGAACTTTCAACTTACCGAACGCGTCGAAGCGTTCGAGGCCACGTTTGCGTCGGAGCGACGCCGACTGGCGATCGATCCTCGGGTGTTGGCGCCGCAGGCGCTCGACCGCATGCTCACGAGCGTTGAACGACTGCTCGACGAAGCGGGTGCGGTGATGCTGACCGCGTACGGCAACCTTCTCGGTGCGGCGGTGGTTCTTTCGAGTGGACTGCGATGGGTTGCGGCAGACCGCGCGGATTCCCTGCAGCGTGACTTGCTTTCCGGGATTGCGGATCTCGATAGCGCAGCGCCCGGACTTCGGCTTTGGCACATCGCTGAGATGGCGCGCTCGGAACCCGATGTCGTGCAGTTCATGCAGACGCGCGATTTGAATAGCTTGCGCATCGAAACGCTTCCCGCTGGGCCGACACAGCGCGCGATGGAGCGTTTCATCGAAGCGTTTGGTCATCGTGGTGCGCGCGAAGCCGAACTCGCAGCGCCACGTTGGCGCGAGGATCCGGCGCTGCTCTTCGCGACGCTTCGAAATCATCTCGTGGCTGACGGGGTCGGTCGTCGTCCAATCGATATCGAGAGACGTCTGCGGGATCGCCGCGCGAAAGCGGAAGCCGAAGTCGAGTCGCTTCTTCCCTTTGCGGCACGTCGTGCGTTTCGAGCGCTGCTGCGTCTGGTGGAACGCTTCACTCGACTGCGCGAGCAGTTGCGTGGCGACGTGACCGAGGTGCTGGGACTGATTCGCATCGTTGCGCTCGATGCTTCGAGACGGATTGCAACAGCGGAGCCCGATGCGGGTCCAGACGCCGCGTTCTATCTCACGCTCGACGAGTTGCATCAGGTGCTGCGTCGTTCGGGCGTGCGTGTTGCGACTCGGGTGCGTCAACGACGTCAGCAGTTCGAACGTGATCGGGCACTGCCGGATCCCCCCGACACGTTCGTGGGTTATCCGCCGCCGGCAAGCGTGATGCCTGACATGCAAGACGGTGTGCTGCGCGGTCTTGCGGCGAGTTCCGGTCGTGTGGAAGGCCGAGCGCGCGTCGTGACGACGGCGGAGGATGCGACTGAGTTGCAGGCGGGGGAGATTCTCGTCGCCGCGTGTGCCGATGTCGGGTGGTCGCCGCTCTTCTTGGTCGCTGCAGGTGTCGTGACGGACTTGGGAGGTCCGCTTTCGCACGCCTCGATCGTGTTGCGCGAGTACGGCGTGCCGGCGGTCGTGAACGTCAAGCACGGTACCCAGCACATCCAAACCGGTGACCGAATTGTGGTCGACGGCGATGCGGGTACTGTGCGAATCGTGGCGAACGAATGATCGTCCACCAGGATTCCGCGTTGCTCGTGGTGTCCAAACCCAGCGGGCTTCCCACGACAAGTCCTGATGATGGCGACTGTTTGGTCAAGCGGGTGCGCGCACTCGACCCCGACGCGCCGAACCTGCACGCCACGTCGCGCTTGGATGCTGAGGTGACCGGATTGGTTACCTTCACGCGTACGCGTGCCGCGAACCTCGACCTCTTGGACGCGCGTCAACGCGGTGCGTACCGGCGCTTGTACCTCGCGTTGGTGCTCGACACGCCGACGCAGGATCGCTGGACGGGTGCCATTGCGATCGATCCACGCGACCCACGCAAGCGAAGGGTCGACCCGAGCGGAAAGCCCTCGGCGACGCGAGTCGAAGTTGCGGCGAAAAGTGGCGATGTTCGACTGCTCGCGTTGCGCCCGGAGACCGGGCGAACTCACCAGATCCGCGTCCACGCTGCGGAGGATGGTTGTCCCATTGTCGGCGACCGTCCCTACGGAGGCACCAAGCGACTAACGCTGGCCAACGGACGCGTGCTCGCGGCGCGACGCGTGATGCTGCATTGCGCACGAGTCCAATTGGAAACCGAGCACGCGGGTACGTTGGTGTTTCGCGATCCTCCGCCCGATGACTTCCGATCGTTGTGGGAGGGAGTCGGCGGCTCGTGGTCGTCGGTGGTCGACCGGAGCTAGCTCGTCCGCTCTAGCTCTTGCGTCATGGTCACGACAAGGACGTCGTCGACCTGCGCCGCGCTCCCCGCAAGACGCTCCACGTTGAGCTGATACACAAAAACACGCAGCAGCTTCTCGCCGTTGGTCAAGGTCAGTTCGTCGACCCAAACCGCCATTCGAGGATCTGCGCCTTCGCTCACGATCTCCGCACCCGGAACATCGTCGACAACCACAAGCGCGCCTTCAAGCCGCGCACTGAGTTGAGCCGGCAAGCGACGAATCGCGCGCTGCACGCGACGCTCGAACTCGGCGTGAGGTTCCGAGAAAAACGGACGCGGTAACTCAAGGTCGGTTTCGCGCGCCATCAGGAATGCTGCTGTGGCGCCCGCGAGGTCTCCGCGCGATTCTCGAACGAGGCCCAGGTAGTAGAACACGTCAGGGTCGAAGAGCGGACCCGCGGCCGCTTGCTCGATCGCGATCGCCGCCGTCTCGTGGTCGCCGGCTTCAAAGCGCGCACGGCCAACCATGAAGTCCAAGTGCGGACTGTCGAAGGGGCCGGTCGGTAGCTCGAGGGCGACTTGATTGGCCTCCGCAACTCGTCCAGCCGCGACCAAGATGTCGACTTTGAGCAAAAGCGACTCCGCTTCCTCGTCGTCGGTGAGTGCGGTTTCGACGGCTGTATCCACACGCGCGATCGCGCCGCCGAAGTCACCCAGCTGCAGCAGGATCTCCCCAGCGTTCAGCATCGCGTCTAAGTACGCCGAGTCGAACTCGATCGCGGTCTCGTACGCGTTGAGCGCCGCTTGCAGGTTTCCGCCCTGCGCGTGGATGTACCCCACCAGGTTGTACGCTTCGGGAGACGTTCCGTTTTCGTCGAGGTAGCGCTGCGCGGAAGCCATCGCACCCTCGAGATCCCCCTCAGCCAACAGGTTCCAAGCCTGGTCGCTGTAATCGATGTCCTTCGGCAAGCCGCGAGCCTAGGCGGCTGTCGGGACGGGTCAAGCCGGCGACAATCAAGCCGGCAATTAGGCTCCAGGGTCGGCGGCGGCTATCGTGTGGACATGCGGTGGATCGGCGTCTGGATGAGCCTTTTGGCGTGCTCGCCGGCTGTCCCGCCTGGAACCACGGTGTCGCACGGCGACAGTGCCGATGGATGGCTTGAAAACGGGGTGCGTCTTCCGGACCGTGGTGTGGGGTTCGTGCGATCGCGGCCGGGCGAAAGCACTCGGTTTGGAACGCAACGTTTGGTCGACGCGTTGACCCGCGCCGCGGCAAGTGTGGAAGCGGAGTTTCCCGGCACGCCGCCGCTTCGCGTCGGCGATCTTTCTGCACCGCTGGGCGGTCGACACTTTCGACATCGCTCTCACCGCTCCGGTCGCGACATGGACCTGATCTTCTACGCGCGCGACGTGATGGGGCGTCCGGTGCAAGGTCGCGGATGGGTGGCGTACGACCGTTTTGGTGTGGGCGTCGAACCCGACGAGCGTGGTGGCAAGACGCTGCTCTTCGACACCGAACGAAACTGGCATCTCATTCGAACGCTGCTTCTGGACGAAGATGCGCAGGTTCAGTGGATCTTTGCTTCACGCGGCGTGAAGGCTCTGCTGCTGCGGTACGCGGCGCGCCACGAGCCCAATCCCGAAGCACTCTTTCGTGCCGCATGGGCCGTGCACCAACCTTCGCGAGGCAACCCTCACGCCGACCACTTTCACGTGCGCGTGGCATGCGGACCGATGCAGCAAGCGATCGGGTGTCGTGATCGCGGGCCGATGTGGAGCTGGTGGCGCGACGCTGCCAACAAGCGCGATCGGTATGCGCCCCTGGACGACAGTGGACTTCTCGCGTCGTTGCTCGCGGAAGAAGAAGAGCCTTAGAGAAGCGAACGCAGCAACGTGCTCATGTCGTTTGGCGACGTTTCGTCACTACACGTGAGCCAGTTCGATGAGTCTTCCACCAAGAGCTTGGACTCACGCTCTTGATGCTCGTCGGCGCCCCACAGCACCACCACTGCGGTTGCTGGAAGTTCAGCAGCCACCGTCGCCAAGGTCGCGGGTTGAACACTCGGATCCAAGCAGTCGACGAGAATGGTGAGTTCGTCCGTCGAGTCTGCAGCGGCTTGAATCGCGTCGAGCAACGCGACCACGTCTTCGACGCCGATGATCCGCGCTTCGCCACGCATCTCGTGACGCAGGTCGGCGAGCTTGTCGTCGTCGAGAGTCGCGAACACCACCCGTTGCATGGGACGGAGTGATGCCGCTAAGGCTCCGGTCAGTGCCGGCGCTGGCTCCGTACCGGGACCAGGCGCTTTGAGACCGCGCATGACTTCGAGTTGAGCTCGGCTCGGCGCGTGCGGCATCAACGAGGGAATGCGACCCAACAAGGGGGCAAGCTGGTCCAGAAGAGAACCCGCGGCATCCGGACCCAACACGAAACTGGTTGCCGGCGCGAGGTGTCGCTCGACGAATCGCTGCAGTCGCGATCCGCCTACTGGAATTTCTTGCTCCTGCGCTTGGTGGAGCGCACGGCGCAAAATGCGAACGACCACCTTGTGCGTGGCGATTGCCTCCAACGCTTCACGAACCGTGTCCGCGGCGGGATGACTGCCCCCAGTGGGAAGCATGGATGATCCCACCGGTTGCTTATGCGGCGGATGGGAAGGCAAATTCACCACCGAAAAGTCTAACGGTCCACCGGATGGAGCGAAAGAGATACGTTGAATTATCCGCCAAAACTGGGAAATGGGCGCCATGTTGGTCGTCGGAGTCGATGAAAACGGTCTCGGGCCACAGCTCGGACCCTTGGTTGCGACAGCCGTGGTGGCGGAAGTCGAACAGTACGATTCCGAGCGCTTTCGAGAGATCGGCTTCGACCTCGACGTGGGCGACAGCAAACAAACCAGCGCCTTCGGGAAGATGGAACACGCCGAAGGTGTGGCGCTGGCGCTCGCTGAGTTGGAAGCCGGTCGGGTGCCGGAGACCTTCGATCAACTCCTGGAAGCGCTGAGCCTTGATGGTCTTCTAACGCTGCGCTCACCGTGTCCCGATCGCCGAACCGCGCGCCAGTGTTGGGAGCCGACGCTCAAACTTCCGATGTACGAGGGCGACGTCGACGAGGGTCGCAAGATCCTCAAACAGCTCAAGCGGCGTGGTTTTCGGATTCGACGTTTGCGAACCACGCTGGCGTGCGCAGGTGTTCTCAACGAGTCGTTGGATGCTGGGCGCAAGAAGCTCCAAGTCGATCTCAACCTCTTCGAACGATTGCTTCAGGATGCGGCAGCGAGCTTCGACGAGCCGCTCGAAGCCTATTGCGGGCTCGTCGGGGGAATTCGGAACTACCCGAAGTACTTTCGGCACTTCGACAAGGTTGAAACCGTCAAGGAAGAGAAAGGTCTCTTCGAATACGAAGTCGAAGACGTGGGTCGTGTGATCTTCGAGATCAAAGCGGACGACCACCACCTGCCGGTTGGACTCGCGTCGATGCTCGGCAAGTACGTACGCGAACTGGGGATGGCGCGAATCATTCGATTTTATCGCGAGCAGGATGAATCGCTTCCCAAAGCCAGCGGCTATCACGATCCGGTCACCAAGCGTTTCGTGGATGGAACGGTGGCGCTGCGAAAGAAGCTGAAGATCTACAACGGCTGTTTTCGTCGTCGGGGATGACGACTCCGAATTCCGACTCTAGTCTGAAGAGAACATGGCAACTGCCGCGTTCACCTTCTTCTCCTCATTCCTGGTTTTTACCTTCTCTCTCTTGATCGCCGACTGGCTTTCGTTTCGCCGTGCCGGTCCCCTGCAAGCGAAGCGGACGCCGATCAAGGACGTCGAGGAAGGAACTGCGGTCAAGCTAGTGGGCACTGTTCGGTTGAGCGAGCAGACGGTCAAAGCGCCGGTGAGTGGTCGTGAGTGCGCGGGGTACGAGGTGCGTGTCGCGCGCAAGAAGCGAATGCGCTGGCGCCCCGTGAAGTCCGAACGACGCGGCGTGGGCTTCTTTCTCGACGATGGCAGCGGCGAAGTGTTTGTGCCGCTCAACGATGAGACCTCGGTGCAGCTGTGCACCAGTATGCGTGTACGACGGAACAAGTACCGTTCGGCGGTTCGACGAATCCTCGGTGGGCTCTTGGATGAAGCACCGGCGCGCGCCTACCGGTGTGACGAGGGTGTGTTGACACCCGGAAGCCGTGTCGCGGTGTACGGCATTGTTCGCACGGTACCGGAGCGCCGTCAGGATCGGCTGAGCACGTATCGTTCGGGCGAGTTTCAGTACGTCTTGGAACCCGCCGACGAAGGTCTGCACGTTTCCGACGACCGTGCCGCGTTTGGCTGAACGCTCTTCTTCGGCCTCGCGCTAGAGCGCTCGGCACGCGATACGCCGCACTTCGATGGCGTCCGACACCACGAAATCGCCGTCGTAGCCAGCCATCACGCGCATGCGGTGCAGGACACATCGTTGTGAGTTGAATCGCCCTCCGACGACGATTTCGTAGCCATGCGGAAAGCTCTCGACGACGCGCACCTTTCGCAGGTGCTCACTCCAGCCTTCTCGGCGTGCGAAGCGACGTACGCCGAGGAGAATGCTCCGCTCGAGTTCGCGATCGCGAAACTCGGCGCGCGGGAAGCGTTGACGCGCCCGTCGACGTTGCTGACGAGTTCGGCCACGTCGCACCGCTCGGTTCGCGTCGCTGTAGTTTTCTGATGTGACGCCGCCGTAGGGGTCGTTGGGGTTGTTTCGGTTGCTGCATCCCAGCGTCGTCAACACGACCACGGCCAAGACTTTGCAAACGTCCCGCATCGCTCACTCTTCGGCGATGCTGAGCGAAATGTTGTTGTTCTTGAAGGCCGTCTTGAGCAGCGCTTTGTCGGCAGACTTGATGTACGCCTCTTCCGCAGACACGTCGCCCTTGAGCACATGCTCGAGCAAGTGGTCGTTCATCGTCTGCATGCCGAGGCGCTTGCCGGTCTGCATCACGCTCTTGAGCTGGTACGTCTTTCCCTCGCGGATCAGGTTCGCCACAGCCGAGTTCGCGATCAACACCTCGTAGGCTGCCTTTCGACCGCCACCCTTCTTCTTGCACAACACCTGAGCGACGACGCCGCGCAGCGACTCGGACAACATGACGCGAATCTGCTCCTGCTGTTCCGGCGGGAACTGGTCGATAATGCGGTCGACCGTGCTGGGTGCGGTTGTGGTGTGCAGCGTTCCAAACACCAAGTGACCCGTTTCCGCCGTTTCGATCGCGATCGAAATCGTTTCGAGGTCACGCATCTCACCCACGAGCACGATGTCGGGGTCCTCGCGCAGCGCAGCACGCAGCGCAGCCTTGAACGACTTGGTATGCGTGCCCACCTCGCGCTGATTCACCAGACAACGCTTGTTCTTATGCACGAACTCGATCGGGTCCTCGATCGTGATGATGTGGTCGTCGCGGTTGTCGTTGATGTAGTCGATCAACGTTGCGAGAGTCGTCGACTTACCGCTACCGGTCGGTCCGGTGACCAGCACCAATCCCTTTGAAAGCCAGCACAGGTCCAGCACCTTCTTTGGCAGACCGATTTGGTCGACGCTCAGAATGTCGAAGGGAATCTGACGGAAGACACCACCGATCCCTTTTCGGTCCATGAAGATGTTTGCGCGGAACCGGGCAACCCCTTCGATCATGTGCGCGTAGTCGGTGTCGTTGGTCTCAGCGAACTCTTCCCGGTTTTGTTCGGGGGTGATCTCCATGAGGATCTTTTCAAGTTCCTCTGCGCCGAGCGGTGCCGCTGCGGCGTCCAATTTCTGCATCGAACCGTCGACGCGAACCATCGCAGGCACGTCTGAACTCAAGTGCAAGTCGGACGCGCCCATCGCGACCATCTGACGGAGATAGCGGTTTGCCGCGGGCTCACCGGGGACCGACTCCACGCGCGGAGAGGCCTTGGCGGGTTTCGCCGGAGAGGCATCGGGAAGCCCGGCGCTCGGTGCGGCACCCGCTTGCGCCGGCAACAGACGAACCGTCCAAGTCCCCGGCGATGAGGCTGCGACCTGGACCCGCACGTCGAGTCCCTGAGACTGGTGAAAGAACTCTCCGCGTCCTGTCGAACGCATCGCTTGCAGCACTGCACTTGGCGCGGCCTCTTGAACCAGTTGGGCGATCTGCGCGTGCTCGATGGGCTTGCTGGATTCCTTGGGACCGTCCGGGAAGAGAAACTTCACGGGGCGACCGCTGGTCAGCTCCACGCCCGTGGCTTGGACTCGAATGAGATGTTGGACGTAGAAATCGATGCGCTTCATTCGAGCAAGACTCTACCGCGTCTCTCTTGAATTGCGGGCCGAAAAGGTAGAAGAGTGCGCCGTGGCGTGGCGATTCATGAGCCTGCGTGGCAAGCGCGTGTTGGTCCGGTGTGATGACGCGGGACAGTTGCGACCTGGTCAGGACGGCCGAGTCGAGATTCGGTACAAGCCGCAGGACGGCAAGGCGTACTTCGCCAACGTCAAGAATCTGAAGCCGACCGGCGACTCCAAGATCTACGAAGACGAGTACTGCGGCGCTGCGGAGACAGCACGTCGGAGCGATTCGAAAAAGAAGAAGCCGGCGAAGAAGAAGACCGCAAAGATCGTCAACGTGCCTTCATCGCCGAGCGGAGATGAGGTGCTTGCGTTTTGCGATGGTGCGTGCAGCGGCAATCCAGGTCCCGCAGGTCTGGGCGCAGTCATGCTCTGGGACGATCAGCGACGCGAGATTTCGGAGTACCTCGGCGAAGCGACAAACAACATCGCGGAGCTCTACGCCATCCTTCGTGTCGTTGAGGGGGTCCCGGATGCCACGCGATCGCTGCGCATCTTCACCGACTCGAGTTACAGCATCGGTGTGTTGACGAAGGGGTGGAAGGCCAAGGCGAACGTCGAGCTGATCGCCAAGATCAAGAAAGCGCTCGCGAAGCATTCCAACGTTTCGTTGATTCACGTCAAAGGCCACGCGGGGGTTGAACTCAACGAAGTGGCCGACCAGTTGGCGGTGCGTGCAGTCGAAGACCGGCAAAGCACCGGCTGGGTTGCCCCATGAACAGCGAGCAGTTTCGATGAGTCAGCGCGTGTTCCCGCGCTGGGTTCTCGCGGTCGCGGGAATCGCGGCGCTTGGGCTCGGACTCTTCTCGTTGCGGGCTGTTCTTACGCCTGTCTTTTTCGCGTTCCTCATCGCGTATGCGCTCGATCCCGTCGTCGATCGGATGGAGCGATTTCGCCTCCCGCGTGCGGCAGCCATCGTGGTGCTTCTCGTGGTGTTGCTGGCAGTGCTCGGGCTCTTTTTGCTTCTGGTACTGCCCGGTGTGGTTCGCGACGTCGCCGAGTTCGCGCGGGAGTTGCCGGGTGCTGTCCGTTCCACCGTGGAATCGTGGTCACCGATCTTGGAGAGCTACGGCGTGTCGGTTCCGCATTCGTGGGGGGATGCGATGGACCAACTCTCTGCAGACGCGGATGGGTTGGCGCGTGATGCCATCACACCTGCGGCCACTGTGGTGCGCGCGATCGTCGGCGGTACCGCGAATGCGTTGGGTGCGTTCTTCGCGTTGCTGATGGTGCCGGTGTTCTCGTTCTACTTGCTCTACGACTTCGATCGGATGATCGCGGCGATCGGCGAGTTGGTTCCGTATCGCCATCGTGCACTCGTGAGCGGCTTGGCGCGCGAAGTCGATGACGTACTCGGACAGTGGATCCGCGGACAGCTCTCGGTGATGTTCGTGCTCGCCGTGCTCTACTCGGTGGGGTACGCGGTCTTGGGCGTGCGGCTTGCGGTGCCGATCGGGATCACCGCGGGGTTTTTGGCGTTCATACCCTACGTCGGTGGCGCTGCGGCGCTTGGACTGGCGCTTGGAATGTGCGCGTTTGATTTCCAGGGGTGGGGTCAAATCGGTGGTGTGGTTGCCGTGTACGCGGTGATTCAGGCGCTCGAAGGGTTGGTCATCACACCGAAGATCGTGGGGGACAAGGTCGGGCTCTCCGCGGTGTGGGTGCTCTTTGCGTTGATGGTGGCGGGAGAGATCTTCGGGTTCATGGGCGTGCTCTTGGCAGTGCCTGCGGCCGCGGTGGCGAAGATTTTCGTGGTGCGGATGGTGGAGGCATACCGAGAGAGCGAGACGTTCGGGACGCCCGAGGAAGACGTTTCCGAAGCCGAAGCTGATGCTGATGCTGATGCCGATGCCGATGCCGATGCCGATGCCGATGCCGATGCCGATGCCGATGCCGATGCCGATGCCGACGCCGATGCCGATGCCGTATCCGTGACCGACGCTGACACTGACACCGCGACCGAAGCCGAGAGCGAAGAGAAAAGGGAAGAGGAATGACCGAACCCAACGTCGCCGTCCTTCAAACCGAACCCGACGGGTACGGCGCGCGCTTGGCCGAACTCTCTGAGGTCACGCTCGGGGACATCGACGGCGCAAACGCGGCGCTTTGCCTCGACGAAGAAGCGCTCGACGTTGCTGCCCAAGCGGGCGTTGATCATCGCTTTGCCGTCGCGCCTTCGTTTGGTCCGTTTCTGGGAAGCGCGCGGCTCGCAACCGCGTGCTTCACCGCGCACGATCGCATTCCGGGTCCTTCCGACGCACCTTCGCACGTCGTCGGTCCCATCGCTCCCCTTGGCTTTGGGATTGCGGACGATGCGGATGCGCTTCGCACCGACCAGAAGCTCAACGGCGCCGTCATCGTCGTTCCTGGACAGCTGGTCGTCGACGCGGGCATGACGCTTCTCTTGCAGCTGTCGTTGGCGAGTGCTCCGGTGAGTTGGCTCTTCGACGTGTCGCAGGATCCGGAGCTTGCCGAAACGCTTCGACGCACCGTTCCCGTTCACGACCTCGACGCAGCGATCTTCGCGCGCGGTGACCATGAGTCTGGTTTTTGGCCTCTCGCTCACGCTGCGTTGGTCCACGCGGGATCGGTCGATGCGGTTCGCGCCCTCGCGGTGGGCGCGGGCGTCATCACCATGCCCAACTCCAACCGCGCGGCGACGCGTGCGCTGGATGCGAGCGGTGTGGCGACCGAGTGTGATGCGCTGGGTACGCTCGCCGTGGCGATCGACACCGCGCTCGGTCGCGCCGACGTGGCTGCCCAAGCTGCGCGTGACCTCGACGTTGCGGGGTCTGCCGGACGTGCGATCGAACTCGCGCGACGGTTGGCGAAAGAGCCGGCGAAGAAGGCGACACCGAAGGGTCTTCCGGTTGGGCTGGAGCGGCTTGCCCGTGAACCGGGTGCAGCGCCTCCTGAGCCCTCGGACGCGGCTAAGGAACCCGACGCGAAGGATGATCTCGAGTCGCAGATCGACGCCGAGCTCGCTGCGCTCCGCAAGAAGCTCCAGTAGTGAGAACACGGATCGGAGTTGCGATTGGGCTGCTCGCCGTGATTGGCGGCGCAGCGTTTTGGTGGCTCAACCGTGGACCGACGCTACGACCCGATGCGCTTGAAAACGCACCCGAAGGCACGGTGGCGATCGTGCGCATGGATGTGAACGCGGTGCTCGAATCTTCGTTGTGGAAGCACTTCGTCACCGACCAAGGCGGCGACCGCGGGTTGCAACGACTGCGCGAGCAATGCGGGTTCGATCCGACCGAACAGGTCGAAGAACTCAGCGCGTTCGTCTTGGGCGAAGCCGAGTCGCTGGATCACGTGGTGTTTGCGGCGCGTGGGCCCTTCGACTTCGACGCGCTTGGCGGCTGCATGCAGGAAGTGATGGAGGCCGATGGCGGCGGACTGCGCGAGACCGAGGTTGCGGGTGTTCCAGCGCTTGCGGGGCTTCGTGGAGAGTCACGAATCGCGATTCTGGGTCGAAGCGGCTTGCTCTTTGGCCAGCGCGCAGCCCTGACCAGCGTGATTGCGAACCTGCACGCAGATCCGCATCGCGATGAAGAGCTCTCGCAGTTGTGGTCCGCGTTAGGTCCCGCACGCGACGTCGAAGTTGTCGCGAGGGTTCCGGACCACTGGCGACCCTTTCTCGAGCGACTGCGTTTGCCGCCGGAGGGACAGACGCTCGTGACCGAGGTGTTGGCAAACCTGCGTGCATTTGCCGCGACGTTGCGTGTACGGCGGGGACTCGCGTTTGGCTTGGTGCTTCGTTACGCGGACACGGCGGATGCGCAACGCGTGGCTGCGGCCTTGACGACGCAGCGCGAACGGCTTTTGAACTCGGTGATGATTTCGCTGAGTCCGGCGGGACCGGCGTTGCGAGCCATCGCGTTGGAGACGGAGGGCGCGCAGCTGACCTTGGCAGCGGACCTCAATCAGCAGCGAGTGGATCGACTCTTGGAGCTGTACGACGAGCTGCAGTGAGGCGGTTAGCGCGCTGGCAGTCGCTCTCGCAGCTCACGCAGAAACTCATCCGCGCTCGCCTCCGGAACATGCGTCACTCGCACGCGTCGCTTCGGGAGAACTCCCAGGTCGATGCTCACGACGCCCTCACGCCCCGGCAAGTACGTGTTGATCGCGAGATCGAGCGCGCCGCCACCCAGAATCAGTCCCGCCGCGATCAGCAGCAACACGGTTTCGCCAGACCGCAGCCCTTCAAAGAGAACCAGTCCGCCGAGCAAGATTCCGATCGCAAACATCAACGCGCCGGCAAGCAGATGCGCTTGTGGAAACCGGTCGCTTCGACCGGTGCTTGCCACCGCTGCCAACGTGAATGTCTCGTGTCCTTTGCGAGCGGGTTTACCGAGCAAGGTGGTCGCGTGTTCAAAGCGAACGCCCCCCGACACCAGCTTGAGCGTTGCGGTCCGTCGAATGCCCAGACACCACGCACCAAACCGCAACAGCCACGTCAGAAGCGCCCAGCCACTCACCAAGCGCACCGCGGCGCGCCAACCGGTGGGGAGATAGCGACCGACCCGACCTTCCACGGTCATCGCGGCACCTTCCGAGGCAGGCGCGGGTGCGTCCGATGGGCGCAACGCCCGGTGAAGCGCGGCGAACGCAGCCGCTTTCGGATCGCTCTCGTCGGCGTCGCCGTTGAGCTTCGACCACACTGCATCCGCATCGTCACCGAGAATCGGTTCGACAAAAGGATAGGGCGCGTAAGGTGTCGAGAGCGTGAGCCAGTCGGCGTGCTCGACGAAACGCGTCACCCGCTTGTCGTCGTCGAGATGTGCAGCAAGACCGCGCACCGCTAACGCGCAGAGCATCGCGTACTCGCGCGCCTCCGCCGGGCCTTGCTCCAGGAGGGGCAAGAGTGCGGCATCGGCCACTTTGGCATCGGGCTCCACCCCATGGTCTTTCGCGCGGGCTTCCACGAAGTCTTTGCCGGCGAAGAGCACCCGACCCTCGGCCTGCTTGGACAGCACCTCGAGGACGAGCGCGCACGTTGCGGCATCCGCCTCTTGGGTACGAGAGACGGCCGACTCGACATCACGTGCGCTGATTCGCGGCTGCGACACGCGCTGACCTATAGTCCGGCCTGCTCCAAATGGCGAGCACGGAGCGCCTGGAGTCCGGCAGAACGCGACGTCGTTTCGGCGTATCCGAGCTCACGTCGAATCTTGGAGTCGTTTACGGTGACCTCGCCTCCGAGCAAGGTCACCACCATTCGAGTCACAGGAGGTTTGCCTCCACGGTCAAACGTGCGCCACGCCCACTCGCTGCTCCCCGCGACAATTCCCGCCAACCAGCGAGGCACACTCTTGTTGGGCAACGCGATGTTTTGCGTCGCCATCATCTCCGTCAGGAATTCCCGAAACGCGATCGGGTCGCCATCCGTGACGAAGTAGCAACCGTGCGCAGTCGGGTGCGATCCGGCGAGCCACAGCGCATGGATGAGATTGTCGATGTGGCATGTGCTGGTCTGGTGCGTGCCGGGACCAATCCAAGAGAAGCGACCGTCGCGAACGGCTTCGGCAAACGCTGGAATCAACGTCGTGTCATCGCCCCCCCACACAAAGCGGGGACGCACGATCACCACGCGCGTATTCCGTGCCGCGGCGAGCTCTCGTTCCGCCAACGCCTTGGACCGTGAGTACTCCCCGGCAAAGCGCGTCGGGATGGGCGAGGTCTCGTCGACGTTCACGAGCGGACCCGTACCCGCAAGTACAGCTTCGGTGCTGATGTGCACCAAGCGGGATGCCCCGGTCTCTTCGCAGGCCCGCAACACGTTGCGGGTGCCGCGCACGTTGATGCGATCAAACTCTTCGGGGGGTCCCCACTCGTCGACTTTCGCGGCGGCGTGAAACACGCAATCCACCTGGGTGCATCCGTCGACCAATGCAGCGCGGTTGTCGAGGTCCCCGGAGATCGGGGTTGCACCCACTGCAGCAACCGCGCGACTCGACGCGTCCGAGCGAGCCAACGCGCGAACCGTGACGCCCTGGCTCACCAAGTGGCGGATCAAATTGCGACCGACGTACCCACTTCCACCGGTGACGAACGCCGTCTTCATGCGAACTGCCTCGCCGCGTATTCCATGGTGACCAACTGGTACCCCGCGTTGCGTAGCACCCGAACCACGCGTCGAAGGTTCGCGGCTTTGTGTTCGGCGCTTCGTCGCAAGTCCGGTTGGTGAGGCCGCAGTGCTTGAAGTCCGTCGGCGTCTGCATCCGACAGGTCGATGCCATGAAGTTCAAGGTTGATGTACGGGCGCCCCACAATCTGCTTGGTGAGCAGCTCGGCTCCGTCTCCACTTGCAAGTGCGACCGTGGTTCCGATGTAGGGCAGGCGAAGTCCTCGCGTCACACCGATGGGCAACTCGATGATTCCGTGGCCACGAGTCCAGTACGGACGACCGCGACGATAGGGGTCCGCGGGCGCTCGCAGCACGCGCGGGTCATCGACCACGCTGGACGAAGGGCGGCCGCGGCCCAAACGGGCACGTGCGGCGTAGAGCCCGATCGCGAGCGACTTGGCGCCGTAGTAGGGCGGGCAGGGAAACACGCTGCTGTCGTAGAGGTAGCTTTGCTCCTCCAACACGCTGAACACGGTTTCGTTGATCGTGTAGCCCGGTGCGCGGAATCCAACGGGCCGCGTTCCCACAGCGCGCTCGACAGCATCGGCACCTCGTGAGAGTTCCGAACGCACCGTGTCGTGATCACGGCGCGTGAGATCGTAAAGGTGGTCGTAGGTGTGGTTGCCCAGTTCGTGCCCTGCGTCGTGCAAGCGACGAAGTCGCTGAGCGTTCTCGTCGTCGACGTCGCGACCGATCACGAAGAAGGTCGCAGGGACGTCGAGTTCGCCAAAGAGCGCTTCAAACCGTGCCAGCGCGTAGCGGTAGACCGCGCGCGACTCGCCCACGTCGGTCAATCCGTGGATGGACGCGTAGCAATCGATTTCGTCGAGATCGACGCTGAGTGAAGCGAGACGCATCCGTCCCCCCTCTGACCTCAGCCTTTGACGCGGATGGCGACGAAGAGCTTCGCCATGTTCTTGAGCACGTTGGGCACGCGGCGGACCAAGCCGATCGAAGGCGGTCGCTTCTCGAGCACGCGTACCGGGATTTCACGAATTCGAATGCCGGCGCGTTCTGCGCGGATCACAAACTCGCTGGCAAAGAGATCCTTGTCGACCAAGCACTGACGCGCGATGTCGACGAGCGGCGCGCGGCGGAACGCTTTGAGTCCGTGGGTGTCGGTGCCGCGGAATCCCACCACCACGCGCAGCATGCCGTTGATGACCAAGGTGCCGGCGCGTCGCATCATCGGACGTTCATCGCTCGCGCCAGCCATCGCTTTGGAGCCCACCACCAGCTCGGCTTCGTTGGTTTCCAGAAGCGCCATGGCGCGTCGGTAGAAGTCGGTGTCGCAGAGGTCGATCTCATCGCAGAGCACGAACTCGCCGTTCGCTGCGAGGATGGCTTCCTTGAGCGCCTTGCCGTAGTTCGGTTCGCCCAAGCTGCGGCAACTCACCTGCGGAAAGCGTTCGCTGAGTTCGGTGGCGATGGCGACCGTGCGGTCCGTGCTGCCGTTCTCGGTGAGGATAAGTTCGTAAGGCCAATCAAACGCCTGCAGTCGATCCACCAGATCGACCACTGCCGTTTGGAGGATCGCCTCTTCGTTGTAGATCGGAATGACGATCGAAACGCGGGGCTGCGGGGTGTCCATAAGGGCGAGAACCTTGGCATTGTCTGAAAACGGACGCCAGTCGGCTGTGACGTGCCCGAAGTAGGGTGTTCAGGTGCCCGAATCCTCGGGAATCCAAGTCAATAGCGCCTCGGCAGCCTGGGCGTGCAGCACAACCTCACCAACCGACGCCGGCAGCACGGCCGAGCGACCACGACCCAGCGAGACCGAACCGTCAGCCCCTTCGATTCGAACGCTTCCCTCGACGACGGTGATTCCCATGAGTTGGGTGACGTCGAGTTCGCCGCGCCCACTCCCGCTGAGACGGGACACGCCCAGCACCTGTTCGCACAAAGGAGTGATGCCGAAGGCGGCGTCAGGCTCCCCCGTACGTTGCCAGGCGTTGCTCAGCCATGCGCCCCAATCACGGCCGAAGTCGCTGACCTCAAGTGCCCGCTCCAAGTGCAGCTCGCGCGCTTCTCCGTTGTCGTCGGGCTGACCTGCGCTGTCGTAGCGACGGTTCCAGTCCCAGTAGCGGTATGTGAGTCCTCGTTTTCCGGGAACGACGCGCTGCGGTTCCACCAAGGTCAAGCCCGGTCCAATCGCATGCGGAGTTCCAGGGTCGATCACAAAAAAGTCACCGCGTTGCACTTCGACAAAGCGCAGAAGCTTGGACACGTCTTGTTCTTGTTCGATGGCGTTGCGAATCGCTGCGGCATCGACGTTGTCTTCAAACCCAATCCACAAACCCGCGCCGGGTTCGGCATGCACGATGTACCAAGCTTCCGGTTTGCCACTCTCGTCGGCAGCCAACTTGGGATCGTCATCGTGCGGATGGATTTGTACCGAGAGTGGTGCCGCAGCATCGAGTAGCTTCACCAGCAGTGGCGTGTTCGGCCATGCGTCAGTGCCCAACCACGCCGACGGGTTCTGTGCGATGGCGTCGCGAAGCAATGTGCCGTCATCGAGGCGACTCGGCAGTTCGCTCACGCTGAGTTCCCATGCTTCGCCAACCGGACCGTGTGCTTTCAGTTCCGGTTTGTACGTATCAACGATGCGACGGCCGCCCCATGGTGTGCGTTGCGGTGGGGTGATGCCGGCGTGCAGTCGAATCGCCGTTTTTCTCGGCCGAATTTTTGGTGCGTTTTTGTCCGACATGTAGGTTCTGGTCAGCTCACCAGGAGGAAGTTCATGGGCTACGCCGGAAGCGATCGTCGAATCCACAAAGTCTACGTCACCCGCAACACCGAGTACCACGTGCGTCGCAACCATTGTGTTGCCGTGCGTGATCGCCGAAGTGGTTCCTGGCTGCCAGGTCACCTCGCGGTGCGCAGCCGGATCTCAGGTGGGCTTCGCTTTTTCGACAACGGATCGGTTCTTCCGAACGACGGAAATCCCTCGGTCGGTGAGTCGGTCTTCTTTAGCGCCGACGGACGCGACCTGGTGACGAGTCCCTTGGTTGCCGTCGAGCGGCCCAACCGCGACACCGTTTCTGAGTACCCCTAGAGCACAGTCTTGCGTAGCAAGACTTTCGTCGAGGCTCCCGAGCCTCGACGCGAACGCGAAGCGTTCGGACTCGGAGGGGGGACCCAGAGGGCTACGCCCGATGGGTTGCAGGCCCAGAGGGCTAGGTTTTGGAGAAAACCTCCCCTAAAGCAGTTTCGGGGTCGATGCGCTGACCTTCTTGTTCGACGCGTTGCAAGAGCAGCGCGTCGACGCCGCAGCACACCGCCCATCCTTCGTTCGACTTCCATGCTTCGCCGGGTCGCAGTCCTTTCGGCCCGGTCGGGATCACGCGTGCGCGTACGACGTTGACATCCTCCTCGCCCAACGTCGCATAGGCACCAAAGGGCGCGGCTGCGCGGACCTTGCGTTCCAGCGTCGAGGCGGCTTCCGACCACGCAAGAGTGAGGTCCGCCTCGGTGGGTAAGGGCGCTTGGGTCATCGCACCTTGCTGCGGCACGCCCTGCACGTCGTCGCGTGTTGCCGCCGAGACGATCAACGGGAGCGCGAGTCGGTCCAATCGTCGCGCCAGCGACCACGCCGTTTCGTTCGATCGAACCTTGAGGGTTCGAGTTTCCAACACGGCACCCGTGTCGTAGTCAGCCTCGAGCCGGTGCAGCGTGACTCCGGTTTCGAGATCGCCGGATTGGATGGTCCAGAAGTAGGGATCCGGTCCACGCCATCGCGGGAGCAGGCTTGGATGTGTCCCCATCGCCGGGGCCATCGCGAGCACATTTGGGGGAACCTTGCGCGGATAGAAGTACGAGAGGATGCGGGTTGGCCGAACGCTCTGCAGGGCGTGCTCGACGATCGCATCGCTCGCATCGGGCAGTCCGAGGAGCAGTGTTGTGGGTAGACGCTTTCGCAGTCGTCGGCGCCCAGGCATGTCCAGAGGAGCCACGATGGCGACGCGTGGTGGATGTCCGGCCTCGGCGAGTGCCAGCGCCCCAACCGGGATGCCGAAGTAGACCAGCGCTTGACGAGAAACGAGCGTCGCTTTTCGAGAGATCGGAGTCATTGGGCAAACCCCTCACTGCGTTGTATACCCCCCGGGTCGTGAACGACCCTCGGAAAACCATCCGCGTTGTGGCTGCCGTCGTTGAGAAGGACGGTCGCTACCTGATCACGCAGCGTCGCGAGACTGCCGTCCTGCCAAATCTTTGGGAGTTCCCGGGTGGCCGCGTGGAGGAGCGCGAGACCGACGCCGAGGCGCTTCGCCGCGAGATGCTCGAACGTCTCGGTGCAGCGGTGCAGGTCGGCGAGTTGATCTCGTTCGTGTCGCACCCGTACGAGAAGTACACCGTCGATCTCTATCTCTACCAGTGTGAGCTGGAGAAGCCCGAGCTGGAGTGTCTCGCCGTGAAGGACTACCGGTGGGTGACCAGCGACGAGTTCGACACGTACCCGTTCACTCCGGCCGATGAGGCCTCGATGAACAAACTGCTCGGCGAAGAGTAGTTGTCTTGAGTGAGCGTCCCGAGACGTGCGCGGTGTGCAGCACGGCGATTCCGCCGACTGCCGACAAGTGCATCGCGTGTGGCGCGGTGTGGGGCGAAGATAACCGCTGTCCGAACTGCCACGGACTGGCGGCTGTGCGACCCACCGACGATGGCTACGCCTGCTTGGCGTGCGGTGCGCCGCGCGAAAAGAAGCCAGGCACAACGGTCATCGGCGGTGGTCACGGGTTTGGCGGGACCGTGCCTGGCGGCGATCGCGTCGTGGCGGCACGCGGAGCCTCCGTCGGACTTCGCGTGTTCGGCATCATGTCGGTTGCTGGTGGAGTGCTTGCAGCCGCGGCCGTGGTTGCATTGGCCGGTACGGGTGTCGGTGCACTCGTGGCCGCCGCCGCGATCGGGGGCTTGGGTGTGGGCGTCGGCGCTCTGTCGATGCGTGCCGGGTCGGCGGCCGGTTCCCATGCCGACACGGTGAGTGCGTCTGCTCGCGAAAAAGCGATCATGGAGCTCGCCGAGAAAAAAGATTTCGAACTCACGGTGACGGACTTGGTGCAGGAACTTGGCTACTCCGCTGCGCAAGCGGATGCCGCGCTCGATGCCATGGCCGACGGTTCACGCGTCAGTGCGGAGGTCACGCACGATGGACGCGTGAAGTACGTGTTTCGAGAGCTTCAGGCACTGAAGGTCACCGGAGGCGCTGCCGCCGTTCGCGCGCGCGTCGAGGTGGGTGCCGAAGCACCGCGAGAAGCGGCGTACGAAGAGGCGATGGAAGAGGTCGAAGACCTTCTGCGCGAGCGGCCGCCGGAGTAGCCGTCGATGCAGACGCCGACGCGACAACCTCTGAACATCGCCATCGTCGGTGGTGGTTTTGCCGGCTCGGCGGCAGCGCTCTTTCTTCATCGCGCGGGTCACCAGGTCACGCTCTACGAAGCCGTCGAGGATCCACAGCCTGTGGGCGCCGGGATTCTGCTTCAGCCGACCGGCATGTACGTGATGGAGCAACTCGGATTGCTCGACGACGTGATTACCCACGGTGCGGTCGTCGATCGCTTGCGTTGTCGGACCACCGACGGGCGAACGCTCTTCCGACTGGCCTACGCCAAACGGGCCGAAGGTCTTTACGGCTTGGGGCTGCACCGTGGTGTGCTCTTTGAGGTTCTCTTCAACGCGGCACTCGCCTCGGGCGTGGACGTTCGCTGCGGACATCGCATCGTGGATGTCGTGGACGGCGGCATCGTGGTCGACGACACCGGTGCCAAACTCGGTCCGCACGACCTGGTGGTGGTCGCAGACGGAGCGCGATCCCAGATTCGCGCGTCCGATTTTCCCGCTGCACTCGATGCGCCCTATCCCTGGGGTGCACTGTGGTTTGTGGCCGAAGATCCGGACCACGTTTTCCAACGCGAGCTATTTCAAATGGTGGAACACACCACCACGATGCTCGGGTTTCTACCCACCGGACGTGCTCCGGGGGGAACGACCAACCTGACGAGCATCTTTTGGAGTCTCGAGGTGAAGGCGCTTGAGCAGTGGCAACATCGCATGCGCTTTCGCGGCATCCGTCGGTTCACCGAAACGATCGCGCGCATGGTCCCGCAGGCCGAACCCCTGGTCGATCAGATCCGCGATCCGAACCAAGTGCTCTTTGCTGCCTATCGTGATGTTCGCTTGCGTCGTTGGTACGCCCGCAAGCACGGCACACCCGTCGTGGTGATCGGCGACGCGGCGCACGCGATGAGTCCACAGCTCGGCCAGGGCAGCAACCTGGCGCTCTACGACGCGATGGTGCTGGCGAAGTCGCTCGAGGGTCAGGCCGATACGATGGCCGGGCTGCGCGCCTACCAGCGTTCTCGCTCGTCGCACCTCGGGTTTTATGGGCGGGTCAATCGTTGGGTGACGCCCTTCTTCCAAGGGCATTCGAAGATTCTCGGTTTCTTTCGCGACGTGGGCTTTCCTATCGCGAGCAACCTGCCGATTCTGCATCACGCGATGGTCGACACGATGGCAGGCGTGCGTCGCGGTTTCGTGTACAGCGAGTCGCTACCCCTGCCGACGCTTCCGCCGCCGCGCGACGAGAAGTAGCCACCAGGCACTCACACCACCCCCGGCGTTGCAGCCCGAGGTGAGTGGACGCGCGCCTGGGGGAGGTTCCATGACGTCCACACTCGGTTCGTCTGCACTGGTATCGACTCCGCCAGCGTCGTCCATCATCGTCGCGTCGGGCGCTCCGACGTCCACGCCCTCCGCGTCGCTCATACCGGCATCCGGTGTGCCCGCATCCGAGTCGGGCGGATCGATGCAGGGACCTTCCGTCTGGACCAACTCGATGTCTTCGCCGTAGTAGAAAGGCATCATGTCGCGCCACGGCCAACCCGCTTCGGCCAGACAGTGCGTTCCGTTTTGCGACATGCACCCGCGGTTGTAGATGTTGTCCGGGTGCACAAAGCCAAGCGTGGTCTGGATCAAGTCCGCACCCGAACGCCCGGAGTTGTAGGTCACGTAGCGTTCGGTGTTCGTGGGGTCGTCGGTGCCGCCCATGCACGAAGGGCCGGTCTGCCGAGCGCCCGCCACAAAGAACCCGGCGATGGTTTCATCCGTGTATTGCAGGACAATTCCGCGCGTGGCTTCGACGGCTTCGTAGTGCTCGGCGCGTGGTTCCCGTCCGCACGAGTAGACCTGGTCGTTGGTTCCATCGGCGATCGAACCCGATGTGTCGAGCTTGTAGTAGAGGTATGTGCGTGCTGCGACGGCTTGCGCTTTGAGTGCTTCGAACGCAGCCGCACCGTTCTCGCAGTTGACGACGTGCGGCAGGTAGTCGGTTTCCACGTCGACGAGACCCGTGCCTTCGACCGTGGCCGTGCAGTACGCGTCGAGCGACTGGCGAATGCTGCCCACGTCTTCTTCCGCGACGCATCCCGCGACCAGGATGAAGACGAGGAGCGAATATCTCACGCGAGCATGTCCGGATTGGGACCGAGCTGACCTGACGGTGACTTGACCGCATGACTCAGCGCGATCACTTCCACAAGAAGTGCGCGGTAGATGCGATCCAATTCTTCGAGGTCGATCTCTCCATCGGACTGCTCGAGCGCTTCGTCGACGTGATGCTGGATGTACTGAAGCATCGCGGGTTGTGAGAGCGCGAGCACATCGTCCGAATCCAGAACTTCCGTGGGGTCGTTCGCGCGCAACTCTTCATCCGCGGCGAGGGTGGCACGCGCGATGTCCAGTGCTGCTTCGTCCACTTCCACTAAGCGCGTCGGGAACTGTTCCCGGAACGCCATGTGAATCGTGACGACGAGGAAGTACCCAAGGCTTTGCACCAACTCGTCCGCCGTTCGTGCGAGGTGATCCGCGAGATGCTGCGCGACCGCGGGCTGCCGGCGGTCGAGGTCATTGAAGCCTCGGTCGAGGATGTCTTGGAGCGACTCTTCCTCGTCATCGAGGGCGGACTCCATCGCGTGAAGCGTGTGGGTATCCACGACCGCATGCGCGGGAACCGGACGAAGCGCGGCCTTGCGCAGAATCATCTACGGAAACAGTAGCAGGGTCAGTCGTCGTAGAACATGGGAGCGCGTTTCTTCACGAATCGCAGCGCCAGTTCACGCGAATGAGCGTCGAGGTTTTCGAACTGGATGCCCATGCCGGGCTCCGAGCCTTCTTGGCTCAAGTCGAAGGGATCGCGGACAAAACGGACCCAACCGTTGGCGCGGAACTCAAAGTTGCCGGGCAAGGTCACCAACACGTCTACGCCCGTGCCTGGCGCGAGAACTTCGTACGTCGCGAGAAAGACGCCACCCTGTGCGATCTCGCCGCTAAATCCGACGAAGAAGTTCGACTCGGTGGTGGCACCGATGTTCGCTTCGACTTTTTCGCGTGGGCCGGTTTGTTTCGGCGCTGGAGGCGGCGACGAAAGTGTCGATGCACCCGGTGCAGGAGCGCGCGAGGGTCCGGCAGAGGCCAAGGGCTTCGGAGGTTGCGATGCTTGTTTTGCCGCAGCGGAAACCGGCGGCGCCATGCTCGGAACCGTCGTGAGTGGGTAGAGCTGACTCATCGACTGCGCGATGACCTCGGTCGCCAACGAGATGCCCTGATGCTGGCTTCGCACATCTTGAAGCAACGCCAACGTTTGGCTCAACGACCCGAGTGCGGCCTTGATGCAGGACTTGCCGTCGAGTTCGCTCGAAGCTTTTTCAGCTTCGAAGAGCGCTCCCACCGACTGCGCGATGTTCTGCGCGACAGCCATGACATCCGAAGGGATGTTGGGGTCCTGCTGAAGGGCTTGCAGAGCCTTGCCGAGAGACTCCCGAGCGGTACGCGCTTTGTCTGCGCCGGAGTAAGACATGACGAGGGCGCGAGAATACCCCCGCGCATCAATCAGGGCAAAGCCCGAAACCGCTGGAATTTCAGAGCGTGCGGCGGAAGACGAGACGGCCTCGGCCTGGGCCAGCGTAGTTCTCGTCCTCTTGGCATTCAAAGCCGAGAGCCTTGTGAAACGCGATGCTCGAGTCGTTCCCAATGGCCGAGATGGCCTTGATTTGGGTGACTCCGGTCTCGCGACCTCGTTTGATGAAGTGCTGGTAGAGCGCCTGTCCAACGCCCCGACGGCGCCATTCGGGATCGATGCCGACCAGGTGGATGTAGCCGAGTTCCTTGCGCATGAAGCCCATCAAGAAACCGACCACCTCGCCGTTGACTTCAGCGACCAAAGCGTCGTCGCCAAACTCATAGAACCAAAACGGTTCGGCCCGTTGGCCTGAGGGCCCACCCCACCAGCGGTCGAGTACGCGTACGACGTAATCGAAGTCGTCTCTACGCAACTCGCGGATCTGGACGCCGTCCATCGGTGGCGCGCGAGTATCACGTTCGGCGAAGGAATGCTATCCCCTCGGGGTGGCTGAAGGTTCTGATGCACCGCTCTTCTGCCCCTTTTGCGGTGAATGCTTCGAAGGGGAATCGCAGTGCCCAGAGCACGACATCCCCTTGGTGCCGTTCCAGGAGTTGGATCGTTTGCGTGGTCGACCCAATCCGGGGGACGACGAAGAAGTCGCGTTCTACGACCTCCGTTTTGGACGCGGACTTGTGTTCGCCGCCGCAGCGTTGATGGTGCTCGGGTTCTTTCTTCCGGTTCTGGCTTCGCACTTCGGGAGCGAAGTCCGGGTCGCGACAGGCTTCGATGCTGCGAGCACTGTTGCGATGAACCTGTGGGTGCTTCCGCTGGTGGCGATCACGATGGTCAGCATCGTGACGCGACGGCGTACACCGGCTGCGATGCGTGGCGTGCGCTTGGCGATTCCGGCGCTTGGCGTCATGGGCGGGACGAGTCTCGCGTACACGATTTGGCGAGTTTCCGAAGGTGCGGAGCGCATCATGCAGATGTACGGCCAAGAAGTTGAAGTAGAGCTTCGTTTTGGAATCTGGGTCGCGGCTGCGGGCGTGCTGCTGGCCTTGGTTGGAGGGCTTCGGTTGGGATCGATGCCCAAAGCGAAGCCGCCACGCTACAAGGTCTCTTGAGTTTGGTGCGGTGCGCCGCAGTGCGGGCACTTTGTCAGTTCAGCCGCAAACGGACCGCCGCAGTACGTGCAGAACACGCGTCCGGCCATGGTGTGCTCAGCAATACGTCGAAGTTCTGGGTAGAGCACTTCGAGTTCGGCACTGCTCATGCGGTCGCTCTCTTCCGCCGGTGACCAGATCACTTCCATTGCAGCCAGTCCCCAGGGATCCAGCGCGACGACTTGATCGAGAAGCTGACGGATCGAGTCCGCATTTCGAATGTCGTGGATGTCGAGGAGTTGTCGTTTGGCCGCAACAACGAACGTGACAACGACCAAGCCTTCGCCTTCCTCGGCTTTGGCTTGAGTGCCGGGTGCAGCTTTCTCTTGCCGTTGTCCTTGGTGGCTCCGGATCAGTTCGTGGCGAAAGCGAGATCGGGCATCGTTGGCGACGCGCCGAAACGTCGACTCGGCGATGTGCGGTGCGCTTGGGACAGAGTTGACGATGCCGGCGTACAGCCAGGCAGATTCCGCGCGTCGAAGAGTGAGTGCGGTTTCGCGTGCGAGTCGAGCCAAACCGGCAGGCGACTGCGTGTCGCCCTGTTGGGCCATTCTCATCAACGCTTCCTGCACAAAACGACGGCTGCGCCAATCGATCGCGAGCATGAGCGCGGAGACATCGATCTGATCCCAGCTCGGTCCGGGGTCGCGCATGTGCGCACCGCGTGAACCCTGCATCGCGCGCGAGAGGATGTGCATCAGTGCGAGAAAGATCAGCAGTACGATCAGCGATTCGAAGGAGAGCGACCCGCCTCCGCCCGAGTAGCTACCGCTTGAGGACCAGCCGCCTCCGGAGTAGCCGCCTCCGGAATAGCCGCCTCCCGAGTAGCCGCCACCGCCTCCGAAGCTCCCGCCGCCAAACGAACCGCCACTGACTTGGGCGAGGACGGGGTTGGAGACGAAGAGGGACACCACGATCGCCGCCAGTCTTAGGAGCGTGGCTTTCGCTTTCGCCAGTTCGGGCACGGGCACGGGCATGGGCACGGGCACGGGGACCCTAGCAGACGAGCCCGCTTTGCGGATTCGTCTGTTAGGGTCCGCCCGATGCTCATCGAACTCGAGAACGTCGAGAAGCGCTACGGCGAGTTGCGTGCACTCAAGAACGTGAGTCTTGATCTCGAGGCGGGGCGCATCGGTTTGCTCGGGCCTAACGGTGCCGGCAAGAGCACGCTGCTCAAAACGCTGCTCGGTCTGCTCGAAAGCGACAGTGGCATGGTGCGCGTGTTTGGTCGTGACGTGGCCCGCGAACCTTTCGAGGTGCGTGCACGGATCGGTTACATGCCGGAAGGCGACTCGGTGATGCCGGAGCTGACCGCGCTTCAATACACCGTGTTCGCGGGTGAGCTCTGCGGACTCCCGAAGCCCGAAGCGAAGGCTCGCGCCCATCAGGTGTTGCACTACGTGGGCCTTGGCGAAGCGCGCTATCGACGCTTAGGTGGGTTCTCAACCGGTATGAAGCAACGCGTGCGCTTGGCGCAGGCGCTCGTCGGCGATCCGAAACTCTTGCTGCTCGACGAGCCGACCAGCGGTTTGGATCCGCGCGGTCGCGACGAAATGCTTCAGTTGATCTTGGACATTCCGCAGCGCACCGGTGCCAGCGTGATTTTGTCGACGCACATTCTTCCCGACGTGGAGAAGGTGTGTGATCAGGTGGTCGTGATCGCCGGGGGAGAAATTCTCTATGCCGGCGAGCTTGCACCCTTGGTGACCGCGGAGTCCGGTATCTACGAGGTTCGCACCAAAGGCGATCCAGCGGCGTTGCGCACGAAGCTCGAAGAGTCGCGCTGCGTGGTGACGATGCACGGCGGAAACCTCGAAGTGCGGGTTCCCGAGGGCAAAGACCAGCGACACATCCTCCAAGTCGCCGTCGAGAACGGCCTGCAAGTGCGTCATCTGGCACCGCTTGTAAAGACCTTGGAGCGCGCGTTCATGCAAACCCTGAAGGAAGCTGGGAAAGCTTAACTTATCGGAGTCGCCGCGGCCTTCGTTCCCGCCTTCGGCTCCCACTCGCGGCCACGGCTCCTCCTTGGGGAGGGATTGGCAATCCCTCCCCCCAAACTTCGTTTGGGACCCCCCTCCAAGCACGCGCTTCGCGCGCGTCTCGGCTCGTGGAGCCTCGACGTTGTCCGACGGCTGTCGTCGCTCGAACGAACGCTTCGCGTTCTGAGTCGGCCACTCTTTCACGTTCTGAGTCGGCCACTCTTTCGTTGCCTTGGGTGCCTGGTGGGTGCACGGTGAGTTGCACGGTCAGTTGCGGTGCGCGGTGTGCTTTTCAGCTCGCGGGCACTTCTTCAATCAAGTTCGCATTCTTCAATACGCATTCTTTGATGCTCGCGAATTTTCTGCGACCGATCATTACGGACGGATTCCGGACGGATTCCGGACGCATTATTCAGGTCGGTAGATGTAGCTCTGGTGCTGGAACACGCAGATTCGATCTCGCCCATCGCGCTTTGCCGTATAGAGCGCCTGGTCCGCCGCTCGCAGTAGCTCTTGCTTCGTCCGCACATCGCGACTCGGATACAGCGCGACACCCACCGAAACGGTCACCGGCAGGCTTCCGGCGCTCACCCGAATCGGATGCGAACGCGTCGACGACCAAAGCCGGTGCGCCACGGTGACGGCGCCGCTGAAGTGCGTGTTGGGCAGCATGGCCAAAAACTCGTCACCCCCGTAGCGCGTAACGACGTCGATTTCGCGCACGACGGTCTTGATGCGTCGTGCGACCTCCTTCAAGACCGCATCCCCCACGTCGTGTCCGTGCGTGTCGTTGACCTCTTTGAAGTTGTCGATGTCGATCATCGCGCACGCTAAGGGGTCGCGGTACCGCTCCGCGCGCTTGAACTCTTCACGCAACCGCGTGTGCAGGTAGCGAAAGTTGAACAGCCCTGTCATCGCGTCCGTGATCGCGAGCTCTTCCAATTTCGCCCGAGCTTCCTGCACGTGGTCGTGCTGCGCTTTGATCCGCAGCATGGCTTCGACCCGCGCTAGGAGTTCGCGATCGTCGAAGGGCTTGCACACGTAGTCATCGGCACCGATTCGCAAGCCCTCGACCCGTGAGGAGGGATCGGTTTTCGCAGTCAGAAGAATGACTGGCACAAAGCCATCCCCACTTACGGCTTTGATCATGCGACAGGCTTCCAGGCCACCGACACCTGGCATCATCACGTCCAGGAGAAGCAGATCGACGTCGCCTCGTGATGCTTGCTCCACCGCTGCGCTGCCCGAGTCGACCGTGCGAACCGAGTAGCCGCGTCGCGTCAGCAGGTCGCCGACGTACGTGCGCGTCTTGTCGTCATCTTCGGCGACGACAATTCGTCCGCTTGGCGGGCCCGATTGCGATGCCGCGTCGTCGGGCTTTTCGGGGAGCGTGGACACCGCAGCGCTCAAAAGGATACACCAACGACGACCATGGGACTCCTCGACCGCGTCGGACGCTTTATCGACGACGTCTTGCTGCTGCCCGATGAGGTGCGCGAGTCGCTGCAAGCTGGCGATCACGCACTGGAGAACGAGCTTTACGAAGAGGCCGAGTCGATTTTTCGCGACGTGCTCGCTGAGCGCCCACAGTTGGCACGCGCAGCGATCGGGTTGGCGCATGCACGCGATGGGCTTGGCGATCGGGAGGGCACGTTGGAAGCGCTGCGCGAAGCGCGACAGCTCCTGCCCGAGGATGGCGACCTGGCGGTGTGGACTGCGCGTCTTGCGCTCGACGTGGGGCAACACGAGTTGGCTGCGGCCGCGGCTCATGATGCGTCGCGTGCACGCGCCGAGCAGGGTGGAGCACCCTTGGCTGAAGCGTGCGCGCTTGCCGCGTGGGCGGAGTGGCGTCGTGGTCGTCCCGATCGCGCGGCGCGTGAGTTACGCAAAGCGCTGAGTGCGGACTCGAGCCGTTCCGACCTGCAGGTTGCTCTCGTGGAAGCACTCGCCGATGCGCGCGACTGGGGAGGTGCACGTGCGACCGCAGCGCGGCTGGACGCTTCGGATTTGGACGCTGCGCTTGCCGCGCGAGTTGGGCGTGCGTTGCTTCGCGCAGGCAGTCACCTCGATGCGCGTCCCTTCTTGGAAGTTGCGGCCGCGACAGGCGAGCCTTCCGCGCAGATCGCGTTGGCGCGCGATGCGCTGAGTCGGGGCTCGTTGGATGAAGCGGAGCGCTTGGCGCGTGAGACCGTCGCAAAAGGGGTTGGCGCCGAAGCGCTGACGGTGTTGGCCGAAGTCCTCGTCGTTCGCGAGCAGTTTGGCGAAGCGGCACAGGCGTATGCAGCTGCCGCGTCGATGAGCGCATCGGTCGACCTGTTTCGACAGGCTGCGCGAATCGCCCCCCGCGACGAAGCCGAGACGTACGCACAAGCGCTGGAAGATGCCTCGGAGAACGACCCAGTCGCGGCGGCGCTCCGAGCGTGGGCGACCGGTACAAGCATCGAAGGCGACGAACCTCGGGCGTGTTTGGCCCGTGCTCGAGTCGCGCTGAACCAAGGGGATCCGAAATCCGCGCTCGACGCGTTGGACGCGTTCGATCGTTCCGGGACCCGCGTGGATCGCGACGAGGGTCGGATGCTGCGTCGCGATGCGTTGCGCGCTCAATGGACGGTCGAGGGCGAACTCGACTTGGCAACCGCCATCGTCGCGGTGGAGCGCTTTGCATCCGAACACGGCATCGAGGACGTTGCGCGGCGGGCCCGTGCGTTGCGGGAAGAGCTCGACCGTCCGCTCTTGCTCGCGGTGCTCGGCGAGTTCAACGCTGGAAAGTCGACGCTCATCAACGCGTTCATCGGTTCGGACGTCGCACCCATGGGCATCGTTCCCACGACAGCCACGCTCAACGTGCTTCGCAGCGGCGCGCAGAAACTCGTGCGTGTCATCAAACGAAACGGCAGCACACGCGAGGGCAGTCACGATCAGCTCAAGTCGATCCTCAAGGACATCGAGGCGCTCGGGATCGATGCGAAGGGCGGCGAAAGCGTCGACCGGGTGGAAATCATTCTGCCCAGCGAAACGTTGGAGAAGGTATGGATTCTCGACGCCCCCGGAACGAACGCACTGGACGCTGAGCACGAGCGACTGGCCAAAGAAGCGGCGCGTCGAGCGGATGCTGTGTTGTGGGTGTTCGATGCGGCGCAAGCCGGCAAGCTGACGGAAACGGTTATTCACGAAGCGCTTCGCGCGCAAGGACGACGCGTGGTTCCCGTCCTGAACAAAGTCGACCGACTCCGCGAAGGTGAACTCGACGAAGTGGAGAAGGTGGTGCGCGAAGGGTTCGGGGAATCGCCACGCAATATCTCCGCGAAGGCCGCACTCAAAGCGCGCTTGGCGGAGGACGAAGACGCGTATGTCGCGAGCGGCTTTCCCGCGTTGCTTCAGAGTTTGGAAGAAACCGTGTTCTCGAAATCGCGGACGCTGAAGCACGCGGCGTGTGCGGGTCGGCTCGCGGCGGAGTTGGATGCGGCACTGGCGACCGAATCCGAAGAACGCGAGTCGCGCAAGCAACGGCATGATTCGATGGTTGCGCGCACGGAGACCTTGCTAGGTGCGCGAGCGGATGCCGCGCTGGCGGTGGATGATGCGTTGCGCACGCTGGAGAGCGATTTGGACTCCGCGTTCGAGTCGGCTGCCGACGAGGTTCTCAACTTTGTGCGACCTCGCGCGCACCAGTTCGCGTCGCACGGGGTTCATCCTGAGGACCGCGCGTTTCTCGCTCAACTCTTGGAGCGACGCCTTCGTTCGAGCCTTGAAGCGTGTGAACGCCGCATGATCGCCCGGTTGCGCGCGCTCTTGGCCGCACCGCAAGCATCATCGGATGCGTTGGCGGACCTCGATTTGGAGATCCGCAGCCGCACGCGACCCGCACTGGCAGCGTTCTGGGGATTTCAGCGCGGCGTGCTCGCGGGTGGCGCACTCAGTCACTTTTTCGAGTCGGTGCTGCCGCGCGCTAACCTCGATCGAGCTGAACTTGCAAGTGCCTTGGCAGCGGCTCGTGTCAGTCCACGAGACGAGCTCCGACCGGCGTTGCAAGAAGCGATTGGCGACCTGGTTCAGGCTCTCGTGGGGGAGGTGGAGACCGCGATGCGCACACTCGATCAAGAAGCTGATCGGGTTGCAAACACGGTGTTTGGCCCGATGCGTACCCTACGTGAGGTCCTTGGCGAAGCCGGCGGTCTCCCCAATCTCGACCTGTGAAAGTTCTGCTCGAAACACTTGGTCTTCGCTTGTTGGCACGCGCCGTGTAGACTGACCCTGGAGTCAAAGAAGACCGGATGGAGATCAAGCAACAGCTCAGGCTTTCGCAACAGCTCGTGATGACGCCGCAGCTGCAGCAGGCGATCAAGCTTCTGCAGATGTCGCGAATGGAGCTGGCTGAACTCGTCCAAGAAGAGCTTCTGGAGAACCCGGTCCTCGAAGACACGCTCGAAGGTCGCGACGCCCGTGAGGTTGGGCTACCCGATGAGTCGACGACGATCGACAAGCAGGTCGCGTCCGATGATCGCGCGGCGACGGAAGACCCGCAAAAGGACAAGAAGGACGAGATCGACTGGGAGCGCTACCTGGAGAACCACGCGCTTCAGGCTCCGATGCCCTCCTTTCGTGGGCGTGCCGGAGAAGATGACCTACCGGGCGTCGACCAGACGCTCAGCCGAGCTGAGGACCTTGGCGAGCACCTGCTCTGGCAGATGCGAATGGGCGACTTCGTCGAAGAAGAGATGAAGTTTGGTGCGCTGGTGATCGGAAATCTGACCGACCACGGCTACCTGAAGATGGAAGGGCTGGAGCCCGAAGAAATCGTTCCCAAGCTCGCCGAAGAAGCCGGCATGCACGCGGAGGACGCTGAAGAAGTGCTCAAAATGATGCAGCGCTTCGATCCCATCGCGGTGTGCAGTCGCTCGCTTCAGGAGTGCCTTCTGATTCAGGCCGAACACTTCGGAATGGACGAACTCGTGATGCGCGTCATCAAAGAGCACATTCCGAACTTGGAGAAGCGCAACTACAACGGCATCGCCAAGGCGCTCGAGGTTCCGGTCGAAGAGGTTTACGACATCGCCCAGGTGATTGCGGAGCTGGAGCCGCGTCCGGGACGAAACTTCGTCAGCGAAGAGCCGCGATACATCACGCCTGACGTGCACGTGCACAAAGTCGGTGACGAGTACTACGTCGTTCCGAACGACGACGGGATGCCCAAGCTGAAGATCAGCGGGTTCTACCGTGCAGCCATGGCCGACAACCCGAAGGCCAAGGAGTACATCCAAAACAAGCTGCGTTCAGCGCAGTGGCTGATTCGCAGTATCGACCAGCGACGCAAGACCATCGTCAAGGTCACCGAGTGCATCGTCGAGAAGCAGCGCGATTTCTTCGACAAGGGCATTGAGTACCTCAAACCCATGATTTTGCGGGATGTCGCCGAAGCCGTCGGGATGCACGAAAGCACGATCTCGCGTGTCACGTCGAACAAGTACGTGCACACGCCGCGCGGACTCTTTGAACTCAAGTTCTTCTTCAACTCCGCGATCAAGCGCGAGGGTCGAGGCGACATTGCTTCCGAAAGCGTGAAGCAGGCGATCAAGAAGATCATCGACGCCGAGGACGATCAGAACCCGTACAGCGATCAGAAGATCGTGGAAATGCTGCGTGAGACTCACGACGTGAAGATCGCGCGCCGAACCGTTGCCAAGTATCGCGAGATGCTCGGCATCCTCAGTTCCTCCAAACGCAAAAAGTACTTCTAGGAGATCCGATGCAAATCAGTTTCAGCTTTCGGCACGTCGACTCGTCGGAGGGAATCAAGAAATACGCATCGGAAAAAATCGCGAGACTCCAGAAATACCTAAGGGCGCCGCTCACCGCGGACGTCACCATTTCCAAAGAACGTCACCTCAACTGTGTGGCGATTTCGATCATGGCGGACGGCAACCGCTACGCGGGCACCGAAGAGTCGGAAGATATGTACGCCTCGATCGATCTGTGCATCGACAAACTCGATCGTCAGGTGCGCGACGCCAAGGCCACCGCGACTGACAAGAAGCGCCACGCTGCGAAACTGACGTAACGAAGTGGCGTAGTTAGACGGCGGTGCGAAGCGCTTCGATCGCGTCGCGAGGACTGGCTGATGCGACGAGCTGCTTTCGTACCGCATCCTGGCGCAACACTTTCGAGGCTGCCGCCAACGTCTTGAGATGCTGGCTGGGCTGACCCTCGGGTGCGAGGATCGCCACCAAGACGTGCACTGGCTCCCCGTCCACGGCGTCAAACGCGACGCCCTTCTTGTGGATGCCGATTGCTGCACGTAGCGAGTCGAGTCCGGCGACCCTCCCGTGGGGGATTGCCACGCCGCTGCCGACCCCTGTGCTTGCGAGTTGCTCGCGCGCCAAGAGCGACTCAAGAACGGCTTCGCGCGTCACCGAATCGTCACTCAGCAGACCGGCCAGCTCTTGCAGCACCGATGCCTTGTCCGCCCCCTCCAAGGTGACCGTCACACGTTCGCCGACGAGGTCGAGGAGAGACATCGCTGCGCGTTTACCCATTCGTGCGCGTGGATGCAAGCGCTCGCTGATCTAGCGCACCGCATCGAGCGCTTCAGCCCAATGAACCATCGGCACATCTGCATGACGCGTGTTCGTGTGCAGCGAGACAATCGTCTCGGCGCCGAGGGCTTCTGCAACGCTGAGATTGCGTGTGGCTGCGAGGCGTCGCAGTCGGCGGTTCTGTCGGCGCGTCGAACTTGAGCCGGTGTAGTACGACAAGAGGCGGCGGTTTGGCGTTCCCCCGACCCAGTCCGTGAACCCCTCGGTACCCGCATAGAGCGCATCAAAGAGCACCACCCGGTCGACGCGGTCGTCGAGTTGACCGTGTTGGAGGATCGCGAGCGCCGTTTCAAAACCCGCGCTGTGTGCGACCAGGGTGATTGGAAGCGCGGGGAGCTCCAAGGCGTCGATCCATGTCGCCGCGAACCCGTCTTCGGTGAACCGACCCGCTGCACCGCTTCGGCGAAGCCAACTCAGCTGAGCTACGACGAGAAGCTCCTGGGGGCGAGCGCTGTGAAGTTGTGTGATGCCCCAACCGTCGCGCGTTGGACCGTTTTCGAAGCAAGCGACTTCGCCTTCGAACGCAAGTGCGCGGGCACAACCGCCCCAGCCGTGAAGGAAGAGAACGATGCGCTCGGCTTGGCGGGTCCCGTGAACAATCGCGTGCGGCGCACCGCCCGGTGTGTCGTGCGAGGGTGTGTCGACGCGAACCTCGCGAGTGACCCATTCAACCCCGGATTCGGACTCGGACTCGGCTTCGGCTTCGGCCTCGGCTTCGGACTCGGCTTCGGCTTCGGCCTCGGCTTCGGCTTCGGATTCGGATTCGGCCTCGGACTCGGTTTCGGAGGACTCGGTTTCGGAGGATTCGGTTTCGGAGGACTCGGTTTCGGAGGAGGCCGCGGATGAACCCGCGCCAGCGCATCCCCACAACATCACCACGATCGCGACTCGAACCACGCCAAGACGCTACCATCGGAGCCGTGCAGGATGTTCCCTCCACACCTCCCGGAGCTCGAGCCACCGTTCGCGCGTTGCTCGCCGATCCCGATGTCGACGCGATCGTGCGTGTGGTCGCCGGCGGAAAATCGTTCGACCGGCCCATCACGCACCCGCGTATCCAAAAGAACGGTCTCTGCTTGGCCGGCCATACCCACGGTGTGGTCGGAACCCGGGTGCAGATCTTGGGCGAGACCGAGCTGAGTTTTCTCGAGGCGCTCGATCCCGCCACTCGCGCCGAGCGCTGCAGCACGCTTTTTGGTCTTCAGCTTTCGCTCGTCGTCATCACCCGTGGCGCCGAGCCACCCGCGGAACTGCTCGAAGCGGCACGGTCAACCAACACGCCGTGCGTCGTTGCCGAGCTGCGTTCGAGTCGCACCATCGCCGTCGTCCACCGCGTGCTCGACCGACTCCTGGCACCGTCGGAAACCAAGCACGGCGTGTTCATCGACATCCACGGTATCGGAACGTTGCTGCTCGGTCCCAGCGGGATCGGCAAAAGCGAGTGCGCGCTTTTTCTCGTCGAGCGTGGCCATCGACTGGTCGCCGACGATCAAGTTGTGCTGACCCGAACTCCGATGGCCGAGATCATCGGCCGACCGCCGCCCTTGCTGCGACATCACTTGGAGTTGCGCGGCATCGGCATCATCAATGTACGCGAGCTCTTTGGCGCGACCGCGGTACGGGATGAACAGGCCGTCGAGCTCGTCATCGAATTGTCGCCTTGGGATGACGACCAGGAGTTCGACCGTCTGGGACTGGACGACCTCAAAGCGGATCTTCTCGGTGTTCCGCTACCGATGTTGCGGATTCCGATCCGACCGGGTCGAAACATGGCTGTCATCTTGGAGGTCGCTGCACGAAACCACTTGTTGAAACGCGCAGGGCGCCACGCGGCACGCGATTTCGTCGCCACACTCTCGGAACGATTGGGGCTCGATAAGCCCTAAAACCGCGTATGCTGCGCGCGTGGGGCTCCAAGTCGTCGTGGTTACCGGGTTGAGCGGAGCCGGCCGTTCGACCGCACTGAGGGTGTTGGAAGATCTCGGCTACTACTGCGTCGACAACTTGCCGCCGGCACTGGCGTCTGACTTGGCAACGCTGGCGGAGAAGGGTGGCCAAACCAAACTCGGCCTGGGCATCGACGTACGCTCCAGCATCTTCGCCGAAGGCACGGAAGTCGCGTTCGACGAGCTCACGCGTGAGGGCCACGCGGTTGAGGTTCTTTTCCTCGATTGCGGAGACAACATCTTGGTGCGTCGCTACAGCGAAACGCGTCGACCGCACCCCTTGGCTCCCGACGGAGACGTGCTCACGGGTATCGGCTTGGAGCGCGAGCGTTTGGCCGCACTGCGCGAGCGTGCCACCCGCTTGATCGATACGTCGCGCTTGAGCGTGCACGATCTGCGGCGAGCGCTGGTGGACTGGCTTTCACACGAAGCCGAAGCCAAACGTTCGATGGTGGTTCGCGTGACGTCGTTCGGGTTCAAGTACGGAGTGCCCGTCGACGCGGACTTGGTGTTCGACCTGCGCTATCTACCCAACCCGCATTTCGTGCCCGAGCTCAAGCCGCAAACCGGGCTGGACGAACCGGTGGCCACCTACGTGCTCGAGAATCCCGAAACCAAAGAGTTGATGGCCGATCTCGAGCAGCTCTTGGGGCACACGCTTCCACGCTATGAGCGCGAAGGAAAAGCGTATCTGACGATCGCGATCGGTTGCACAGGTGGGCGTCACCGAAGCGTTGCGGTGACCGAAGCCTTGGCGAAGCGCTTGCCTGCCGACGACGTTCGCGTCGCGCATCGTGACGTGAACCGCAAGAAGCCCAAGTGAGCAGCCGAAAGGAGTAGCCGTCAGGCGGAGTACAGAAAGGAGTCGCGGTGGTCGCCGAACGGACGTTTGAGATCATCAACGATCTCGGGCTGCACGCGCGCGCCGCGGCAAAGCTGGTTCGCTGTGCCGGCGGGTTTTCCGCCAAGATCGAACTGTCCAAGGATGGACAAACGGCCGATGCGAAATCGATCATGGGAGTCCTGCTACTCTGCGGAGAGAAAGGGGCCATGTTGACCGTTCGTGCCGAGGGGGAGGACGCGGAGGCTGCAGTCGACGCGATCGGAGAGCTCATCGCATCTCGCTTCGGAGAGGGTTCCTAGCGCCGTGCGAACCGAGCGGCCCGGTATTCCGGCGTCCATCGGGATCGCGGTTGGACCCGCCCACGTGATTCCGCGCATGGGCGGCGCGTCACACCACAAAGCACGTGACGCGGAGACCGAGGCGCGACGTCTTCGAGAAGCGGTGGAAGCGTCACGCGCTGAAATTGAAAGTGCAAAGGACGCGTTCGCGGGCGGTGGAGAAACGGCGTTCGTCTTGGATGCCCAGCTGCTCATGCACCGTGACGACGCGTTGCTCAACGCTGCACTGAGACACATTGAGCGCGATGTGCTCAACGCCGAATGGGCCTTGGAAAAGGCCGTCGATGAGCTGAAGGCTCCGCTCGAAGCGGCGGGGTCCAAGTACTTTCGCGAGCGTGCGCTCGACATCGCGCACATGGGTCAACACATCTTGCGTCATCTTCGCGGGGGGTTGGACCGCCTGGATTTGCCGGAGGGCAAGGTGGTCGTGGTTGCGACCGACCTTTCGCCAGCTGACGCGGTGCGCTTGCTCGGTGACACGCGCGTATGTGGCTTGGTGACCGAAGTGGGGAGCTCGACGTCGCACACGGCGCTGCTGGCGCGGGCTCTTCGTGTCCCCGCGGTTGTCGGCGTCGGTCCAGTCCTGGATGGCATTGCCAACGGTTGCACCACGATCGTGGATGGCTTGCGTGGTCGCGTCGTGTTGGAGCCTCGCGACGAGGAGCAGGAAGACGCGGCCAAACGCGGAAAGCGGTTCCGTCGTTTCGCCTCCGAACTTCGCGCCAAGTCCGAAGAGCCGGCCAAAACGCTCGACGGTGTGCCGATCACACTGATGGCCAACATTGAGCTTCCCGCGGAAGCCATGGCGGCACGCGCGCACGGTGCCCAAGGCATCGGTCTGTACCGCACGGAGTTTCTCTTTCTCGATCGCGAAGATGCGCCGAGCGAAGACGAGCAGATGCAGGTCTATCAGGACGTCATCGAAGCGTGCGGCGAACGTCCGATCACGGTTCGCACCTTGGACCTGGGTGGCGACAAACTCCCCGCGCGCTGGCGGTTGGATGCCGGACCGAATCCTGCGCTCGGTCTTCGTGCGGTGCGACTGACGCTTCGACGTCCTGAGTTGCTCAAGACGCAGATCCGAGCCGTGTTGCGAGCTGCGGCGCACGGCACGTTGGACTTGATGTTCCCACTCGTGGAAGGACCCCATCGCATGCGGGAGCTGCGTGCGATGGTGCACACGTGCCGCGCGGAGCTTCAGGCCGAGGGCATCGAGCACGCAGAGGTGCGCGTGGGGGCCATGGTGGAGATTCCCTCCGCTGCGTTGCTGTGTCGGGAACTCGCCGCGGAAGCGGACTTCCTGTCGGTGGGAACAAACGACTTGGTGCAGTACACCTTGGCGGTCGACCGCAGCAACGCGGATGTGGCGCGCTGGGCGGATCCTCTACATCCCGCGGTGCTTCGTTTGCTTTCGATCATCGCGAAGGGTGCAGACGACACTCCGCTTGCGATGTGCGGCGACATGGCCGCCGACCCGATCGCTTTGCCCGTCGTGCTCGGCATGGGCTACCGCTCGTTTTCCGTGCCGGCGGTGAGCCTGCCCTTCGCGCAGGAGTTGGTGCGTCGCGTGTCGGTGGATGACCTGGCGTCGTTGGCTGACGCGCTGCTCGAAACATCGCCACAGCCCGAGCGCGCTCGCGAGGCCGTTGCCGAGACGCTTGCACCCACGTTGGGCTCCCTCTGGCACGAGCAGGGCGTTCACTCCTCTTCGTGAGCGTGCTGATCGTGGTGCAGCGCCGCGATTGCTTCTTGGTCGGGCACGGTGTCGTGAAACTTCGTGTAGTCGATCATCAGTCGACCATCGTCGAGTTCATGAATCACGTCGACGAAGCGATGACCCACTCGAATGTCTTCGCAGTAGTACGCATGACGCGCGTAAATCGTCTGACCGTACGTGCTGTCGTGCCCCGTCACGGTCACGATGAGCGCGAGCAAGGTTTGTTCGGGTTCATCCCAGTCCACCTCCGCGAGAGGACTCGCGTCGTCGACTTCATGGAACGCGGCCCAGCTCAGGATGAAGACGGGCTGTCGATCGCGCGCGAGTTTGAGGTCGCGCACTCGCCGAAAGTGGTGACCTTCCGCTGTCATCTCTTCGACCACCGCCGCGACGTTCATGCTGGCTTCGACCACTTCGTTGCCGCGAGCGTTTCCAATCCGGAACGAGAGGGTCGCTTTGCCGTCCATCTCGGTCACGACGCACACGTTGCTAAAGAGCACGCTTGCATGTGGACGGCTGGCCTTGGCGAACACCAGCCCCGTGATGATCGCGATGCCAATCATGCTGACCGCGGCTTCGACCGCCACGATGGTGTTCCCGTACGACGTTCCAGGTGAGAGTGAGCCGTACCCGATGGTCGACATGGTTTGAACGCTGAAGTTGAACGCATCGGCGAATGTGGCGTTGTCCGCGATCCCGGCGGGCTCGAGCATGTAGAGCCCGGCAAAGAACACGTTGGTCACCACGAACGTGAACCCGAACGCAACGAACACGCGCGCCCAACTTCCTTCCATGAAGTAGAAGTAGAGGTCGCGTCGCAGCTCCGCCGGAGTGCCCTTGCGTACCGCTTCGGAGATGTCTCGGCGGATTCGCGACGGTGCGCGTCCTTCGGCGCGAGCCTCGCGGGCAATCTCGGCCATCGGTCGCGCCTCGAGTTGGGCCTCTTCAAACGGCGCCATCGCCATGTCGATCACCACCTGGGCAACGCACACAGCCGTGACGAGGGAGAGAAAGAGCCCGCCGCTCATGCCGTCTCCGGCTGGAGCAAGAACCAAGAGCATGACTCCCGAGAGCCATCGCACGTTGACGCGTGTTCGGTCGGACAGCTCCGCTTGTTTACGCTCGGTAACGGAGTCCACCGTGGCAACACTGAGGAACACCAACGCCAGCGAACCCGCCAGCAGCCAGCGATAGCCTGCGTCCGCGGGTGTGTTCCAGCCGAACACGACTGCCTTCTTCACTGCGACGCCCAACGCTGTGATGCCCATCTGCAAGGGAATGTGCGCGTAGAGCCAAACCACCCACCGTGCGGGGCCCTTGCGGATCTTCGAGCCCGCGACGTCGTCGAAGTAGATCCACCACACGGAGCAGGTGATCAGAAGAACGGTGGCTCCGTCTAAGTAGAGCGCAGGCCCGTCCTCCGAGACCAACGCCGAGAGCACCTTCACGAATGATTCACCCAACACGATGATCGTGAGCAGGCCGTAGCGCTCGCCCAGGTGCTCGAAGTCGATCGGGTGCAGCTGCGTCAGTTCGCGCGATTGCTTGCTCAGCGGCGCACCAACCACGGCGAGTGTGGACGCCGTCGCTAGGCTGTAGAACCCAATCGGTGGAAGGAAACCCGCGATCAACCAACCGATGCTTGCGACGGCAAACACACCACCCCAGTACCGGCAGTAGTCACTCGCTTCGTCGGTTTGGGCGAGTGTCCGAATGTGCATGACGGAGACGAGTGCAAACGCGACACTGGTTGCGATGCAGAAGTGGGTGGCGTGTCCGTCCAGCACACTCGGTGCGCTGATCGCCATCGCACCCACCGCGAACATCTGCGCGACGACCACAAGCCGATGCGCAAAGTCGTCGATCTCGTAGCGGTTCTCGAAGAACGTGAATCCACTCCACGCCACCCAGAGCGGGACGAACACACCTCCAAACACGGCAGCGCCAGCGAGATCCGGATGCGCGCTCAGTCCGTTGCCGAGCTGGATGAACGCCGCAACGAACACCAGATCGTAGAAGAGCTCCAACCAGGAGACCTTCTTCTCCACGCCATGAGCGGCGGTGTGGAGTCGCGGGCGGTGGAACCAACGGCTGCGCACGTGGCGGTTATATCACTCTGCGAGAAGCGGGACGGGTTCGCTTCCACCTTCGGTGATCCCGCCGCGATCGATCGCGGCCTCCCGAAGAGCGGGGAGGGTGCGCGAGTTGGGAAAGCCGATGTGGCGATCCACTTCCATGCCTCGTGCGTCGAACATGATGAACGTCGGAACAGCCTGGATCGTTCCAAGTGGACTGGTTCCGTGGTGCACGTCACGTGCGGGGTCGTAGGTCAGCGGGAAGGGTGGGTTGAGCGCGCTCTCGTAGGGATCGAGCAGTTGGTTTGCATCGGGCTGCGCTGCGATTCCGATGACGTAGATGTCGTTGTACCGACGCGCGAAACGTTGCAGCGGACGCAGTGATGCCTGGCTGATCCCGTCGAACGTGGCGAACACAAAGAGCAGGACCGGAGTACCGCGGAGGTCACCGAGGTGAATCCACTCCCCGGTTGGACGTCGCAGGGACATTTCGATCGCGCGCGGATCGGGTTCGCGCACGCTCTCCCCTACGGGTGTTTCCGCGTTGGACCCACCGCACGCCAGCGCAAACGCGAGGAGAAACGCGCTACTTCTTCTGGCCGGTGAAGTGATCCTTCTTGTCCTTGAAGAGAACGTTGAAGGTGGTCAGCGAGCCGTAGCACGCAGTGATGTACTGCTGCATCTGCACCTTCTCGGCGTCCTTGAGGCTTTTGCTGGTGTTTACCTTCTGCTCCAGCACGCGAAGCTTGTCGCGCACCATCACGATCTTCTTGAAGAAGACATCCAACGCGATGGTCTTGGATTGCGTGCCCTCTTTGCCGGGCTTGATGACGATCTCACCACCGCTCCAGCGTTCGCCAATCGACACGTCGCGCACGCCGAGTTCGTCGAGCAGCACTTCGCGGAGAACGGTTCGGAACTGATCTTGATCCATGTCGATTCCAATCTCCTTCGGGATGGTCGGTCGGCGCTCAGCAGGCGCCGACTCGCGATACTTGCGGGGAGTGCCCGCGGCCGGCTTTCGTTTGAGTGCGCCCTCAAACGACTCGCCGATCTTCTTGTAGCTGCTGCAGGTGTTGGAGTCTTTCAGCGGCGGGTTCCAGCATCCGAGGCGACACTCGCCCCAGCCCACACCTTCGTCGTCGGTGCGGTACTTCATGAACCATCCGCAGGTTCCGCAGCGACCATCGAGATCACGCTCGACCTTCGTCTCGGTCTTCGCCGTCGTCTCGGTCTCTGTATCAGCGTCGGCCTCGGCCACGGCCGAACCATAGCAAACGAACTACCGGCGCATCGACCGTGTCTTGCGCCATCCATAGGCGCCTACCAGCACGACAAAAACCACGACCAAGCCAAGCCACATCAGGCTTCGTGACTTGGGCGGCTCACCCGGATCGATACCCGCACGCACCGAGCATTCCCACGGTTCACCGCGCGTAAAACCACAGCGCTCGAGAATCTCTCCGTCCACATCGATCGCCGTCATCTCCAAACGCGAGTCGTCGACAGTGATGCGAACGAAGTGGTGTTTGACCTGAAAGGCTTGCTGAGCCCGTTGCCGTCGATTGACGCGATACAGAGGTGCGCCGCCTCCTCCTGTCACCACGTACTTGAGGCCGCGATCGTCTCCGCGTTCGTACATGTGGTCGTGTCCCGCAAACACGAGATCGACTCCGGAGTCGCGAAGCAACTCGCCGATCCCCAGCGCTTCCATGCGTGGGTGGTTGCCGTGTCGTCCACTTGAGATTGGACCTTGATGGGCAAACACGATGATCCAGGCGATATCGGAGTCGAGCGACGCTTCCGCGAGTTGGTCTTGAAGCCACTCGTGTTGTGGGTCGCCTTCGTTCCACTCGTCGTTCGAATCCAACGAAATGAGTCGGACGTCGCCCCACGTCCACGCTTGCCACGCCATGCGGTGATCGTGCCGAACCAGGTACCGTTGATAGCGACGTCGACCTCCGGGCCCGTAGATCTCGTGGTTGCCCAACGTCGGAAAGAGCGGAACGCCTTTGAGAATGGGTTGGGCGATGTCGAAGAACTGCTGCCAGTCTCGTGGCCGTCCACCCACTTCGACGAAATCTCCCGTGTGCAAGATGAACCGTGCGTCGCGTTCGCGAAGCATCTGTTGAACCACGCGACGATGGACACTGTGGTTCGTGCGGTCGTCCCCGTAGACCAAGAAGGTCAACGGTTCGGACGCTCCTGCGGTGTGCAGCGAGATCGCTTGTTGAAGCCCGGGACCTTCGACGTTTCCGGAACATGCCGTGTCGGCAGGCAACCCGCTTAGCTCGACTTGGTGAACCACCCCTTGGTCGGGAGCACGGGTGCCTTCCGAGGTCGCGCGGAACATCTCGCCCGCACACGTGAGCTCGACCGAGAGTTCGCCGGCACGCGTCTCCGCGACCAAGAGAGCGCTGTGGTCGGTGACATCCAACCACCACGGTCCTTTTTGCGCGTCCGCCCCGCGGGGAATGCAAAGCATCAGCACGAAAATCCACAGTCGGTGAGGCCTCATGGCGGGACTGCTATATCACTGTCGTGCTCAAGGAACGACTAGACGCTTTGGTCGACGGCTTGGATCGCGACGCGACGCGCGACAACGACCCGGTCTCCTTTGTGCACCGCTACACGAGTGATGCGGATCGCGAGATCGTTGGGCTGGTCGCATCGACCTTAGCGTTTGGAAACGTGGTTGCCGTTCGAAAGAGCGTTGCACGCGTGCTGGACGTGTTGGGCTCGACGCCGAGTCAGGGAATTCGCGGCGGACCCAAGCGACTGGAGAAGAAGCTGAACGGGTTTGTGCACCGGGTGTACCGCGCACCCCATGTGGCGACCATGTTGGCGAACGCTGCGCGACTGCAAAAGAAGCACGGTTCGTTGGGCGATGCATTGCACCGTGAAGTCGAAGCCGAAGGGATGCGTGAAGGGTTGGCGCGCTTTGCGGATCGACTTCGCGGCAAGAACGCTGAGCGCGGTCTGCGACACCTCGTGCCTGACCCACGCGCCGGAAGCGCGTGTAAGCGACTGTGGCTCTACCTGCGGTGGATGGTGCGACCCGCGGACGGCGTCGACCTGGGCATCTGGCCGCTTGCACCCGCCCAGCTGCTCTTGCCGCTGGACACGCACACGCATCGGATTTCGCAGAACCTCGGGCTGACCAAGCGTAAGGATGCGAGCTGGCGTACGTCCGAGGAGATCACAGCGAAACTGCGCGAACTCGACCCGGTGGATCCGGTTCGTTACGACTTTGCGCTTTGTCATTTGGGGGTGTCGCGCGAGTGTCCCTCGCGACGCGATCCGGAGAAGTGCGCCAAGTGCGTGCTGAAACCGGTTTGTCGGCGGTGGCGCTGATTTAGTTTCAGTTTCTGATTCAGTGTCAGACTCAGACTCAGACTCAGACTCAGACTCAGTGTCAGACTCAGACTCAGACTCAGTGTCAGACTCAGTGTCAGACTCAGTCTCAGTGTAGTTTCGGCGTTCAGTGGTCAGGGTTGGAACGCGTGCGCCACGGGCGTGTTTGCTCGTCCGCCTGCATGCCCCAGGAGTGCCCGAACGCTCGCGCTGCGTAAACCCCGCCCCTTCGGGGCGTCACTCCACTGCGTTCCGTGACTCCTCGCTTCGCTCGTCGGGGTTGACCCAGCACTCACGTCCGGGCGGGGGAGGGCATGAGGCGGTCTCGCTGCACTATCGCAACGCGTCGCGTCTCTCGGAAGGTCACTTCGACATGTCTAAGTCCTCGTCTTCGTTCATCGCGTATCGGAAGTCACTGGAGCTCGTTCGGCTGGTTCAGTCGGTTGTGATGCCGCGTTTGCGCGATGCATCTGAGCTTGCGTCTCAGATGCATCGCGCCGTTCGCTCGATTCCTCTCAATGTCGCGGAAGGCTCTGCGCAACGAGGAAAGCGTCGCGGGAATCAGTACGCGATGGCCCTCGGCAGCAACCGTGAAGTCGATGCGGTTCTCGACGTCGCGGTCTCGCTCGGCATCCTCCGTCCTGACACGGTCGCACCGGTGTATGCGTTGAGTGACGAGACGCAGGCGACGCTCTACGTACTGTCACGCTAGTGCGTCAGGCGGCTGTCCGGTGTTGTACCGGACAGCCGCCTGAGCGTTTGGCTCACTTGTGCGAGAGCTTGTAGAGCATCGCTTGGATGTGGTCCGAACGATCGAGTAGCTCTGCATCGCGTTCGACGAATCCGAGTCCCATCGAGAGCTGCAGACACGCGTGAACTTCGCGAGCGCTTCCGAGCGCAATCGAGAAGTGATTGCCGCGACGTTTGCCACGTCCCGAGCGACCTTCCGCGATGTTCAAGACCACCGAGCGGACTGCGCGATGCAGCTGCTGATGGAGCTCGCGATCGACTCGCGACAACCGCGGCATAATGTCTCGATGTACGAGCTCTACGAGTTCTATGGACTTCTTATAGACGAGCATTGATGCTGACCTCCACGTGAGCGCAGGACATCGCGTAGCGACAGTGCAGCGAGTCCGCCTCACGCCCTCCACCGCCCGGAAGCGAGTGCGGGGTCAAGGCCGACGAGCGAAGCGAGGAGTCACGGAGCGAAGCGGAGTGACGCCCGCAGGGCGGCCTTTACGCCGCGCGAGCTTTCGGGCACGAGTCAGGGCAGCAGGCGGACGAGCCCCACCGCTACTCAAAGAGGCGGGCACGCCGGACCCGGACGGCATCGGCATCGGCATCGGCATCGGCATCGGCATCGGCATCGGCATCGGCATCGGCATCGGCGTCGGCGTCGGCTTCGCTTCGGGTATTGCCCACGGGACCCGAGTCTCTGCAGAATGAAAAAACCTCTGTTTCCGCGGGAATCCCCACAGAGAAGGTGCTAGACGCACCGCATGAGCGATGCGTTGAAGCAGTTCGAAGAGGGGCTGGCTGCGGTCCGCTCCGAGTTCGCTGCGGCGCTTGAAGCCGCCGGCGACGAGCATCAGTTGCGCGAGGCGAACGCTCGCTTTGTGGGCCCGCAAGGAACGCTCACGAAGTTGATGAAGCTGATGCGCGACATCCCCGGCGACAAACGTCGTGAGATGGGCCAGAAGGCCAACGCGGTAAAGACCGACATCGAGGCGATGTTTGAGCAACGTCTCGGCGCGATTGCCGCCGAAGCGTTGCGTGCCGAACTGGAAGGTCCCGCTCTCGATGTGACCTTGCCGGGTCGTCGTCCGCTTCCTGGACGTCTTCACGCTATCACGCGCGTGAAGCACGAGCTGCTCGATATCTTCGAATCGCTCGGCTTCGAGGTCGCCGATGGTCCCGAGGCGGACACCCACGAAAACTGTTTCGACAAACTCGCGTTCCCGCCGGATCACCCGGCGACGGATATGCAGGACACGTTCTTCCTCAAGCACGTCGAACACGGCGATTCGATCACCACGTTGCTGAGGACACACACATCGACGGTTCAGATCCGCGAGATGAGTCGGCGTCCGCCACCGCTTGCGGTGGTGAGTCCAGGTGCGGTGTTCCGACGCGACGACGACTCGACACACTCGCCCATGTTCCACCAGCTGGAGGGTTTTCTCGTCGACGAGAAGGTTTCGTTCGCCGACATGCGCGGGATTCTGCGCGTGTTCCTCGAGCGGCTCTTCGGTCCGGATATCGAAGTCTTGTTCCGGCCCAGCTACTTCCCTTTCGTGGAGCCTGGCGCCGAGGTCGACGTACGCCGACCCGGTGGCAAGTGGATGGAGATTCTCGGTTGCGGGATGATCCACCCCGAGGTGTTCCAGCAGGTGGGGTACGACCCTGAGGCCGTCACCGGCTTTGCGTTCGGTCTCGGCATCGATCGCATTGCGATGGTGAAGTACGGCATCTCCAACATTAAGTTCCTGTTCGAAAACGACGTCCGCTTCCTTACGTCCTTCTAGGCGGTAGAGACATGCTTGCCAGTTACGAGTGGTTGAAAGAACTCACCGGCATCTCGGCGCCCGTCGACGAGATTGCCCAAACCCTGACTTCGATCGGTCTCGAGGTTGAAGAGGTGCACACCTTTGCCGCGCCGGACCGAGTGGTGGTCGCGCGGGTGGAGAGCAAGAAACCGCACCCGGAGCGCGAGAAGCTCACCATCGTCGAAGTGTTCGACGGCACCGAAACCGCCACCGTGCTCTGTGGCGCGAAGAACGTCCCCGAGCCGGGGGGACTCATTCTCTTCGCGCAGGTTGGCGCGAAGCTGGAGTGGAAAGACAAGAAGGGCGATCCCGTCACGCTCGAGATCGCTCCGCGCAAGATGGGTGGCATCGAGAGTCGCGGCATGATCTGCAGCGAGACCGAACTCAACATCGGCAGCGATGGCGACGGCATTGTGGTGTTGCCGGAGAACGCAGCAGATCCCGGTACGACGCTCGCGAATGCACTGGCCGTGGGGGATACCGTCTTCGAAATCGGGCTCACCCCCAACCGGCCGGATTGCCTGGGGCACATCGGTATTGCGCGTGACCTCGCCGCTGCACTCAACGTGCCCTTCGAGCCTCCTGCGGTGGAAGCCCCGTTTGGTTGGGCCGAAGGCATGCAGGGCGTCGTGCCCGCAGGTGCCGACCACTGCCGACTTCCGTGGGAGGGTGGCAAAGAGGTCGTGCTCGACGACGCGTACGCACAGCTTGGACCCTTCGCGATCGACATCCAAGATCCCGAGCGCTGTCCTCGCTACGGCGCGGCGTTTGTCTTGGAAGCCAAGGTGAAGCGTTCACCTTTCCCGCTGCGCTATCGGTTGCACGTGTTGGGGCAGCGCTCGATCAACAACCTGGTCGATGTGACCAACTTGGTCATGCTCGAGACTGGTCATCCGATTCATGGCTTCGATCTCGAGAAGATCCGCGGCAGGCGCATCGTGGTTCGTACCGCGAACGCCGGCGAGACCATGCGCACGCTCGACGGCGAAGATCGCCAACTGGTCGAAGGCGATTTGTTGATCTGCGATGCGGAAGGACCGGTTGCACTCGCGGGTGTGATGGGCGGCTTGGAAAGCGAGATCACCGAGTCGACCAAGCACGTCGTGATCGAGTGCGCGTACTTCGATCCGCGTTCGGTGCGTCGCACCTCGCGACGCCTGGGGCTGCACACCGACGCGAGTCATCGATTCGAACGTGGTGTCGATCCAAACGACGTGCAGTACGTCATGGCCCGAGCCGCATCGCGAATGGCGCGCTACAGCCAAATCGGTACGTTTGCGTTGCGTGATGCGCTCGACGCGTACCCGAATCGTCAGACCCGCCGCAAAGTGAAGTTGCGACGCGAGCGTCTCAACGCGCTTTTGGGTGTTCAGGTGCCCGACGCTGTGCCCGCGCGCGTTCTGGAGGCAATCGGCTGCACGATCAACAGCGACACACCAACCGAGATCGAAGTTCAGGTTCCGACCTGGCGTCCAGACATCGGCGCGTATCCGGTGGCGGGAGAAGCCGACTTAATCGAAGAGGTCGGCCGCATCTGGGGCTACGACAACATTCCCGACAACCTGCCGCGTGTGCTTCCGTCCAAAGAAGGTACGCCCAAACGCATTCTCTTCGAACGCGCGCTGCGGGAGTCGGCAGCTGCGGCGGGCTTGCTCGAAGCGGTCACGTTGGGGTTCACGTCCAAGGAGGAACTCGAGCGCGCACGCGTGTCGACGAACGCGGTGGCGCTACGCAACCCGCTCGGTGAAGACCGTGGGTTGATGCGGACCTCGTTGTTGCCGGGTCTAGCTGCCGTGGCGAGTCGTTCCGTGCGACGCCAGGTCGACGACGTTTCCCTCTTCGAGCTCGGTCGCGTGTTCACACCGACCGACGACGAACTTCCCCACGAGCGTGCGGTGCTCGGCGTACTTCTCGCAGGCAAGCGTCATGGTTGGATCGGCGCGGAGCGCGTCGTCGACTTCTACGATCTCAAAGGCACGCTTGAAGCGATTGCAGGCGCGTGGGGCGCACCGACGACCTTGGTCGGACAGGTCGACGTGGGGTTCTTGCATCCGCGACGCTGCGCCACAGTGACAGTCGCGGGCAAGCGTGTCGGCGTGATGGGCGAGCTTCATCCCGAAGTGTGTGATGCGCTCGACCTCGACGGACGTGCGATGTTCGCGCAACTCGACACCGAAGAACTCCGTGCGGCCGTGGAGCACATGGATCGCAGTTTGGCTGCCGAGCCGCCGAAGGTTCCGGCAGTCCAGCGGGATATCGCGTTGTTGGTGCCGGAGACCGTCAGCGCGGGCGACCTTGCGGCGGCGATGAGCGAAGCGGCCGAGGGGGTGGCCGAGTCAGTGCGGCTGTTTGATCTTTATCGAGGCGATGCGATTGACGAGGGACACAAGAGCGTGGCGTTCCGGATTCTGTATCGCGATCCCGAAGCGACGTTGACCGACAAGCAAGTGGACAAGATCCACAAGAAGGTCGCGAAGTCGGTGAAGCGCTTCGGCGCGAAAGTGCGCTAGCTGGCGCGCGGTCTCCTACGAACCGCATGAGCCTAGCCCGCGTCAGCGTTTCTTGATCGCTGCAGGTACGACAGCTTCCACCACGACCGCGTGATCTTCCGGCTCTGCTTCGTCCAACTCGCGAAGCTCGCCCAAGAGGGTCACCAGATCCGCTCGAATCTGCAGTAGCTCGGCACGCAAAGCGGTTTCTCGCGATCCCGCTTTCGCCGCATCCACACGCCGATGCTCACCCAGTTCACGAAGCCGCTTCTGCGCGCCGGCGATCGTGAGCCCCTCATCGTGGAGCAGCTGTCGAATTCGCGTTGCGATTTCCAAATCGCGCCGGCTGTAGCGTCGATGTGAGCCGCGCGTCTTTTGTGGCGCGAGCTGAACAAACTCGCTTTCCCAGTACCGCAGCACGTGAGGCTCGACGCCCACGATCGAAGCGACCTCGCCGATCCGAAAGAACGACTTCTCGGGCAAGGGCTTAGCCACGGAGGGCGTTATACGTCAGCGGTGTCGGTCGCGGGCGGTGCAGCTGCGGAAGAACCGGTTGCCTCTTTCTTCAAGCGCTCTTTGTGAGGGTTCAAGATGCCCTTGAGCACCTGACTCGGCTTGAAGGTCAGCACGCGACGCGCAGAGATAGGGATCGGAGCACCGGTCTGCGGGTTGCGACCGATTCGCTCTTTCTTTTCGCGGACCACGAAGTTCCCGAAGCCCGAGATCTTGATTTTGGGCTTCTCGCCTTCCGCCAAGACCTCCTTCATCGTCTCGAAGACGGCCTCCACGATCTCGGCGGCTTCCTTCTTCGAAAACCCGCCTACCTTTTCGTAGACGGCGTCGATGATTTCGGCCTTCGTCATCCGGTAATCTCCCTCTCTTGGGAGCGAGGATGGAACCACGATTTATGTCGGATTTCAACCGGTTGCGGGAACCGTGGGGCTTTTCCCTTGCCCCGCCTTGGGCGCGTTGTATGTTGCGCGTCCCCCGCCGGTATCTCTTGTGGATAGCGGCTCTCGGATCGGGGCGTAGCGCAGTCTGGTAGCGCACCATACTGGGGGTGTGGGGGTCGCTGGTTCGAATCCAGTCGCCCCGACCGGTCATCGGCTCGAAGCTCACGCTTCGGGCCGATTTTTTATACAGTCCGCTCGTGTCGCGACCTCTCATCCTGGTCTCGAACGACGACGGTGTTCAGTCGCCCGGGTTGGTGGCGCTGCATACTGCGCTGGCCTCGTTTGCCGACGTCGTCGTCGTCGCACCCAAGCACGAGCAGAGCGCGCAGTCGCACGCGATCACGCTCAATCATCCGTTGCGTCACGATGTTCTGGAGCCTCACGTGCACGCCATCCACGGCACGCCAGTCGACTGCGTCTACGTCGCACTGTTTCGGAAAGACCTGCTTCCTCGCAAACCCGACCTGTGTGCGAGCGGCATTAACCGTGGACCGAACCTCGCCGGTGACGTCGTGTACTCCGGAACCGTAGCGGCTGCGCGCGAAGCCACGTTGCGCGGTGTGCCTGGCATTGCGTTTTCGTTGCTGGGCAAACAGACGTTGCCTCGCCTGGAGAGCGCTGCAGCGATTGCGGCTCGGTTGTGTCAGCGAATGCTCGAAGCCGAGCATCCCCCCGGAGCGGTTCCCCTGTTGAACGTCAACTTTCCTCGCGGTGAGTCCAAGGGAATTCGCGCGACGCGCCTGGGCGTGCGGCATTACGCGGAGGGCGTAGCGGTCCGTGAAGATCCGCGCGGCCGCGAGTACTACTGGATCGGAGAGCCGGGCGGGGTGCCGCACCATGAGCCGCTGGAAGGCTCCGACACCGACGCGGTGGACGCCGGTTACGTGTCGGTCACCCCGTTGTCCACCGAGAGAACCAAAACCGACCATCTCGGACTGGCGGCCTACGTCGCTGGACCTTCCGAAGAGTGAGCGAAGCATGAGCGACCCCCGTATCGAGTTGTTGAATCAAACCATTCGCGACGTTCCGGATTTCCCGAAGCCGGGGATCCTGTTCAAAGACATCACGCCGATGTTGGCGCACCCCGGCGCCATGGACGCGTGTCTCTCGTTGCTGGAAGAGCGTTGTTCGCCGCTCAAGCCGGAGTCGATCGTGGGCTTGGAGTCCCGTGGGTTTATCTTTGGCGCCGCACTGGCTGCGCGGATGCGCTTGCCCTTCGTTCCGGCACGAAAGCCCGGCAAGTTGCCCGCGGACAAAGTCAGCGTGGAGTACGAACTCGAGTACGGCACCGACACTCTGGAGATGCATCGCGACGCATTCGAGGGGAAGAATGCGCGTGCATTGATCGTGGACGATCTGATCGCAACGGGTGGCACAGCCTGGGCGTCGGGCGAGCTCGTCAAGAAGGTGGGTGCGAGCGTCGTGGGCTACGCATTCGTGATCGAGCTGTCGTTCCTGAAGGGCAGCGCTCGGCTCGACGCGCCGGTCGAGTCGCTGTTGGTCGTCTGAGACTGAGGCTGGGACTGAGACTCGCCTAACAGAACGCGGCTCGCACACTCCGTCCACGATTCGACGCGCCAGCCATCGAGTCGATCACCACGCTCATGTCGCGGCGTGCCTGAAGCGCCATCAAGGGCAGAATCAGGGCAGCCGTCCACTTGCGCTGCATTGTCACCCGCCACCAAACCCGGACTTCCGAACCCTCGGGATGGTCGGTCACCACCCATCCGCCGATCATCGTACGGAACGGAAACGGAAACTCGGGTTCGTCGGTCAAGAACTTCACGTTCAGAACGCGCGTTTCATGATCCAACCGCGAGACCTCTTCCGCCCACCGCTCTCCCTTGATGCTCGTGCACTCACGCACGGCACCCACGCGCACTCCGTCCGTGTTGCGCAGCACGGTGGAGGCGAGGTTCGGTGCGTGGTTTTCGATGCCGGCGAGGTCCGCCACAACAGCGAACATGCGCTGCGGTCCCATCGGGACGACGTGACGAATGCACAACTCGTATTCCTCGTCGACCCGGTAGCTCTTGGCGATGCCGGCGAGCTGTCCCACCGCGAAACTGGCGACGAACGCGTTGATGATCCCGATCGCGAGCACGCCCTCGAACGTAAAGGGCAGTACCCACGCCAGCACGAACGTGGCGATGACCCAACCGATGTCTGCGATGCTGATCGCCAACGCCGATGCCCGGTCGTCTTGGACTGCCGTCCATGCCACTGATGCCGCAAAGCCGAGCAACATGACTCCCACAACGAAATACGCCAGTGAGGGTGCTCCACCGAGCACCCCGGCGGCCTTGTCAGAGAAGCCCACAAACGTCACTCCACTCAGAAGTGAGAACCCGGCGTTGGCGAAGAGCGCGCGTCGAAGCAGCGTCGTGTCCATGCCTCAACGCTGCAGCCAACACGTCACGACCGCCATTACCTCCGAAGTCATGAGGCCAGCGGGACGAGTCGTAGCCCTTCGAGTCGGGAGACGACGGCTACCCAACCGTCGTGGTTCCGGAGGAGTCGCACGAGGTGTCCCTCGATGGTGCCGTCCGCCTCGCCGCTCCGAACGTTTAGGCGATAGCTGTTGATGAGGTCGTCACCGAAGACTTCGTTGCGCCACGACTCGACAATGTTGAGTCCTTCAAAGCAGTGAAGCAGACCTGTGCGCTGCGAAGTGAGTTGTCGTTGATTGTTGCAGGCGGTGGCGAAGTCAGGAGACATCGACGAGTGCCGCGCTTGCAAGCTTGGAAGCGTTCCACTCCAGGAGCCCGCGATAGCAATCGAGTCGGCTTGTCTGCTTGGTGCGGCGTCCTGAAGTCGATATGCGTCCCACCACTCCGTACCTACGCTTGGCGTACGAAGCCCGAGTGCAGCACGTTCAACAGCGCGAGCATCGCGGACATCCGAGGAGACCAACGTGAACTGTCGGTCTGCGGATGCGCGTTCACCCACGAGGTACGCGCGACCGACCCCCACGCCTCGACAGCCAGGAAACTGCACCAGCGTTTCGTGAGCGGTTGGTGCGTTGCGCGACCCGGCCAGTACCCATGTTTGCTCTTCATCGTCGACTGCGATCGTCATCACTCGGTGAACTTCGAACTCCTGTGCGGAAACCGTTGCTCCCAGCAACACGAGCTGAACCACGACCAAGCTGTTACGAAGCATCGAACCTCTCTTTCGATGGGTGAACGCGGCTGACGGGCAAGTGGCGCACACTTTTTCGACAAGAGCTGTTGTCCATGGACAAAAGTGCTAATTCGACCGCACGCCCTCGTAGCTCAGCTGGATAGAGCAGCGGCTTCCTAAGCCGAAGGTCGCAGGTTCGAATCCTGCCGGGGGTGCCGCGTTCCGGCCCCCCACTTGAGTGAATCTCGGGTCCTGCGTTACGTCTCTCACTCATGCGCAACGTATTGGGGGCTCTGGCGATCTGTTGCTTGGCATCGACGACGCATGCTCAGAATGCCGCGCAACGGCACATCTTGGACGCGGGCATTAACCTCGGTTGGGCAGTCGGCATCATCGACAGTGACAACGGAGTCACCGCGGGAGCCGCCGCTGAGATCGGCGATGACCTGGAACGCGCTGCTGCACACATCCGAGCGCTGCGCGCGATGGTTGCGAGCCCGCCTTACGACCGTTCCAGTTTTGAAGCGGTTGAGCGAGCGATTGGCGAGCTTGCAACTCGAATCGGTGGCATGGCGCGCAACGCCGCGATTCGCGATCTCTCGCAGATCCGACACAACTTCCGCTCTGCACTGAGCGTGTACTTGAGTGCGCGCACCGGACGCCTCACACGCGGCGTGACCTGCGACTCTGCGTACGCGGATGTTGGATTTAGTTTTGGACAGGCACATACCGCAAGCCAGCGCGGCAACGCGAGGTACGCTCAACAGGCCATCCGGCGTCTTCAACAGGCGGCCGGTGTGGGTCGCAACGCAAACCACAACCTGCACTGCGGGTTTAACGCCGACGCCGTCCTTGCGCTTCCTGTGGTCAGCAACCCGACGTCACCTGAAGCGTACGCGACGGCCTTGCCTCGCTTGCAGGTCGCGGCCGGTGGTGCAGCCGGACCAGCAGCCACTCCCGCAGCAACTCCTGCCACAACGACCTCAGGATCTCGCCCCAACTTGCGTTGTCCATGGCGCACAAACTTCGGTGCGGTTCGCTTTGACGAAAACCGTTACGGACATCGAGGCACCCTGCGAGGCAACCTGACTCAGGAGAACGGTGCGTGGGTGTGGCGAGGGCGTTGGGGTCTGTCCAACGGTTCGCGGGAAGGTGAGGCGGTGTTCCGCTTTACCTCGCCGACACGGTTTGAAGGCGAGTGGAGCGAGCGAGGGACACGTCGCGGTGAATGGACCGGCTCAATCGCCTGCCCCGACTAGCCAGCTTTCGTTTCGGGACCAAGCGCCATCAGCGGATGCGCCACATCGTTCGCACGCGTCAGGCAATGTCGCGTGGGCTCGTCGAAAGGAACAAGTGCGTAGTCTGCCTCACAACGACGCGAACTTACACAACGAGGGTTTCCCCGTGTTGTTGTTCCTTTCGGGAATACACCCGCTCCGCCGGCCCTTGTGCGCGCGATGCGTTGGCTTGTGATTGGGGCCATGCTGCTTTCCTCGGGCTGCATGACGTTGTTGGGTGCAACTGTCGGCGCAGCCGTGGGCGGTCAACGCGGAGCGCGCAATGGTGCGCGTATTGGTGCGGCTGCAGACGTGTCGATCGCGCGAGGTGCTGCGCGAGCAGCCAGCCGATCGCGCGCGCGACGTGACCCGCCGGGTCGGGATCAACCGGGCCGCGTCATGCCCTACTACTGTGAAACGTACAAAGGTGAGCAACTTCGTATTCGAGCTGTTCACCTGCCTCGGGCGACAGATATTTGTGAGCAACGCACCCGAAGCCGTTGCGTGTGCAACTAGCGAAGCGGCAGCGAGCGACTGCCCCACTCGAGTTGCGCGGTCAGTTCGACGTATTCGCCGCGCACGTGGCGTCGGAAGGGTTCGCTCGTGTAGGGGTCGGCGAGGCGAGGGTCTCTCCACTCCGGGACCGCGGCCATCTTGTTCGCGTCACGCGCGACGGCTGCAAGCCAGACTGCCAGCAGGCGAAGACGCGCGCGCAGATCGATCGCATGCGACAAGTCGTTACTCACACGGCTCTCTTCCGAGAGCGGCCCACAACACAGCCCAAAGTAGTCTGTGCCTTCCCCACTGCAGCGAGGTGCCCCTCTTGGCGCCTCGTCTCGATACCGTTGCAGACAGGCGCCTAGGTTTGTGTCGCAGTCGAACCACTCGTCGGCGTGCAATGCAAAGTGACGCCTTTGCCAGATCGACGTGCCGTCGGCGTCACTCCACTCTCCAGAGAGGAAGGTCCACGTCCTCCAATCACAGCCGCGCCCGGCGATGGCCGATGCAAGCGGAGGACCCAGCGGCGGTGGGTGCAGCGCGAGCTCCTGCCACCTCGCCTGTAGCGCGGCAAGTTCTGCCGGCGCGAACGAACCCGATTCCACCGCTCCCGCCACATAACGGATAGCCAAATCGACGGCGAGGCGCGTCTGAACGCCCTCAAGTGTCCCCGTACTGGAGCTGAGGATTGCAGACGCCGATGCAGATGCGACCTCGACACACTCCCGGCGGTCACGGCGCAGAACATCGCGGCACGCATCGTCAATGATTGGTTGGTGCAACGCCACGACGTCTTCCACCCGAGCTCGATTGCGTTCTCGTCGTTGTGCCTGCGCGTCACAAAGCGATGGCGGTGATGCGCCGTTGTCAGCTTCGCTCCAACTCTCGTGCATGTCCTTCAAGACTTCTTGATGACGTCTTTCGTACGAGACGAGAAAGAAGAGTGCGCCAAGGAGAGTGAGTTGCAACGTCACCTGCAGAACGTGTCTCACCCGCTTCATCAAGTACGGGGTACGAACCCCAGCGCGGCTTTATTCCGTCGTTGAACCGGTCAGCGTATGAGCCAGCGCTTGACGGATCGCGTCTGGAATCGGTTGTGACTGGCGCGTTTTCGGGTCGAAGAACACTTCAACCGCCTTCTGCGTCGCGTGGACGCGGTCGTCTTCGAGTCCGCGCAGTTCCTGTTGTATCGAGACGCTCTTGTTTCCGACGCGCTCAAAGCGACTGAACACGCGAAGCACATCGCCGGCGACCACTTCGGTCCGAAAGTCCGTCACTGTCTGTGCGACCACGGTGTGGACCCCCGCTTGCTCGAACATCGCGCGAGTCACGCCGGCTTTGGGCCAGAGCACGAAACTCGCGTCGTCGAAGAGGTGTGCATAGAAGCGCACGTTCATGTGTCCGAAGTGGTCGCACATCCAGGTGTGTGCAACCGCGTGCTGCGTTTCGATCCACTCATCCATTGCCGGAATGTACCCTCGAAATACCGGTGAAAATGAGGTCTGGCCGATTTTGTAACGTTTGGCGCCCGGCGCGTATCGGACGTGTATGACCGATGCGGAGCTGGTCGATGGTGCGCTGCGGGGTGACGAAAGTTGCTTTGAGCAGATCATGCGCGCCAACAACGAACGGTTGTTTCGTGTAGCGCGCTCGATTCTCCGAAACGATGCAGATGCTGAGGACGCGGTGCAGCAGAGCTACGTCGCAGCGTTTCAAGCGCTGGCCACGTTTCGCCAACAGGCACGCCTATCCACGTGGCTGACGCGAATCGCGGTGAACGTCTCGCTGCGCAAGCGTGAACAACGGCGGAGCACAACTTCCGTGGATGAACTCTCGCTTGCGTCCAATCAACCCACACCGGAGGACGCAGCCATGCTTTCAGATGTGCGCCGCACACTCGAACAAGCCATCGACAAGCTCGATTCGCCGTATCGAATCGTGTTCGTGATGCGAGAGGTTCAAGGGCTGAGCACGAAAGAGGTTGGCGAGTGTCTGTCGATCTCGGAAGAAACCGTTCGCGTTCGTCTCCATCGTGCGCGAGGAATGTTGCGCTCGACCCTTCCAACGTCCTCGTTCCGCGAAGCGTTTGGGTTCGGCGGTGAGCGGTGTGACCGAATTGTTGCTCATGTGCTGGAGCGTCTCAGCGATCACACCTTGGTTCGACGAGTTGCGTCGGGAGATCGTGATGCGCTCGGAGCGCTCTTTGACCGCCACGGTGCCGCTGTGTTCGCGATCGCCACTCGACAATCGAGCGACCTTGCGGCGGCTCGTGTGCACCAAGCATTTCTTGAACTCTGGTGTGAGGCCCACACCATCCACTCTCACGATTGCCTGCAGACTTGGCTCGCGGCGCGGGTGCAGTGATGGAGCACTTTTGGGTCAGTCCGGCTCGACTCGTGGCGCTGCTGTTGGCTGTGGTTTTGCGACCGCTTTGGCCCTGGATCGAGCGTTAGGTCGGATGTCCTTCGAACTGCTTGGCCTCGTCGCCGATGACCAGCCACGCGGGTTTCTCTGCGACAAACTCGTGGAACTTGATGGTCAACTCGATGGGCGTGTCGAGGGTGTTCGCTGCGATTGGAAATGAGTCTGCATCCGACAGGATTTCTCCGAGCGAGGTTCCGCACGTCTTGCAGAAACAACGGGCGTATTTGTACGGCGCGGCCGGCGCGAACACCTGAATGTTGTCGCGCCCAGAGACCCAGGTCAGGTCCTCTTTTCGGATGAACGCGATGGTGCTCGCCCCGACTTTGCGACAGCGCGAGCAATGACACCTGCCCATCAACGTAGGTTCACGCGCAAGCTCGAATCGAATTGCACCGCAGCAACAGCTTCCAGTAATCATCGCGCGGAAGGTAGTTCGTGGGTGCGACATCAAAACTCCGGCCGCTGGCTTCTGCACTCTGCGCAGTGTGGGTCGCGTGTTCAACGACGATGCGCACCGACGACGCGGCGGTTCGCATGGACGCCGCCGAGGCACGCGATTCTTCCATCGACGACACTCGTGCCCCGGACGCGCACGATGCCGGTTCTGCAATTGTAGACCCGAGTTGCACCGATCCTGGGTGCCTACGGTCCGTCGAGGCGCTTGGTGACTTCAGGCAGAGCGAGCTTGAGCCACTTCTTGAGGACGTGGACATCGACAACGGGTATTCGGTGTTCGTCATCGAGTACGTCACGACGCCACAGAGTGGACTCACGACCTCGCTCGCCACGGTCACGATTCCTTTTCCTCGCTCAGCTCCGGCAGACGGCTATGGAATTGTCGCCAATGCGCACGGAACGGTGGGACTTGACGATCGCTGCACTCTCTCAGGCACGGTCTACGGGTCCGGTCTGTCGGGGCTCTTCGGCGCGCGTGGTGCCATCGGGGTCATGCCGGATTATCCAGGGCTCGGAACACCGGGAACCCATCCGTACTTGGTCGCGGATGTCGAAGGTGCAGCCGTTCTCGATTCACTCCGGGCAGCTTCCAATCTCGCCGCCCTAGATGGAACTCCGGTGTCCGGCAGAGTTGCGACCGTGGGGCTCTCGCAAGGCGGTCACGCGTCGCTCGCAGCGGCAGCACAACACGCCCGGTACGCACCCGAGTTGGATCTGGTCGCCGTTGCGGCTGCGGCGCCGGCGACGTTGTATCTCGAACACTGGAGCGACGGCGTACGCATCGATGGAGAGCATCAAGCGCTACACGCGATGCTGGTGTACGCGTATGCCCAACACTACGGAAGCGTCGAATCGCTGTTTTCACCTGAGCTCGAACCTCGGATCGCCGGTCTCGCGGCGACACACTGCACCTTTGATTTTAGCGGTGCTGTTCCGGTGCTTTCCGACGAGGTCGGCACGTCGGCGGAATTGATCTTTGCTCCGGAATTTCTGACCGCCTACCGGGCTGGCACACTCTCGGCGTATCCGGCGATCGAGCAGGGCTTTCGCGTGAATCGAGTCGTGCCGTTCGAGCAGACGGCGCCAATCGCGATTTGGCAAGGGGACAGCGACGCGGTGGTGCCCCAGGTCTATACCGATGAGGTTGTCGAGGACCTGCGCGCCGGCGGAATGGAGGTCGACTATCGCGTTGTCCCCGGTGGCACGCACCTGAACGTCGCGTTTGGTTTCGTTGCATCCGCTCAGTTACGCACGCTCGAGTCCACGGAGTGGGTTCTTCGTCGTCTCGAGTAGTCAGCTTGCCGTGAAGCAGATTTCAACGCGGTTGACGATCAGTGCGTTGCTCGGCGGACCGGCTTCGATTCGCAACAACGTCCCGTCATCACCGGCGGGGAGTGCGGTCGTCGCGTTGGCGCCATACCACTCGTAGGGTGCGCTGTTGCTCACACCACCGTGCGGAGACGCGCCAGCAGCGGAGAACGTCATCCACTCAAAGCTGCCGCTCGCTGTGGTGTTGTAGCTGCGTCCGTAGATGGCGAGCGTCGCGTTGCTGACACTTCCCAATCCGGCCGTGCTCAGTTCGACGTCGATGAACACCGTGCCGCTCAGCTCGAGACCGCCTTCGCCCAAGAAGGGATCGCGCCACACGGGTGTGTAGCCAATGGATCGAGAGTACGCGTTGGCTCTCCATCGCGACGTGTCGGGAAGCGTGTTCTCCTCCAGTCGCACGGTCGCTCTGCCTCCGGACGTGGTCCCTTCCCAACGAAAACGCACCACGTGGGTTCCGGTACCGCCAGACAGACACGACACGAGCCCCGCGTCGCTTCCCGTGCTCGCATCCAAACCGCTTGCGTCCGAACCGGCGTCCGAACCGCCGGCGTCCGAACCACCGTCCCCACCGCTCGCATCCAGACCGCTTGCGTCGGTTCCGATCGCTGCATCAGAAACGCCGCTGTCCGATCTCCCACCGTCGAACACGAAGTCCGCATCGTACGCGGTGTCGGGAAAATCCCCATCGGTCGTAATCGCGTCGGACGAAGTATCTGCGAGGCCGCCATCGGTACTGCTTGCATCGTCAGGACCCACTGGTCGTCTATCGCCGCCGCAAGCGGAAAGGAGCCAGCACAGAAGGCAGAGACTACGCATTTGTACGTTCCTACTCGGAGTCCATGCGCGACCTTCCCCGGTTCGCGGAACAGCCACTTCGTTGATCGTTTCGGTGCCGATTCGGTACCTTAATCGACCCGACCGTGGACGCTCCCGAATCCCGAAAACCTTCGATTCCGCCTGCTGTTCCCGCAGATGCAAAAGGCAAGGCCAACGGCGATTCCAAGAAGACCAATGGCGGAGTGAAAAAGACCCAAGCTGCGTCGCCGCCGCCGCCCGTGTTGGATCTCACCGCCGATGCGGAACTCTCCAGGAGTTCCGAGTTGCTGTTGGATCCCACGGACTCCGAACCCGACGCCGACGCCGCGGATGTCGCCGAGTCCGAGTCTCCGGCCGTGCAGGTCGCGTCGCAGCGAAAGCTCTTCGGCACGTTCACCGGCGTCTTCCTCCCCACACTGCTCACCATCTTTGGCGTCATCATGTACGTGCGCGTTGGCTGGGCGGTGGGTAACGCAGGATTGTTTGGATCCTGGTTGGTCATGGTGCTCGCGATGGGCATCACCGCGGCCACCGGTTTGTCGCTCTCATCGATCGCGACCAACACGCGCATTGGGCCGGGCGGACCCTACGCGATCATGGCGCGTTCGTTGGGCTTCGAGTTGGGCGGGAGCATTGGCTTACCGCTCTTCCTCACCCGCCCGCTCGGTGTGGCGATGTACATCATTGGTTTCCGCGAGGGGTGGCTTTGGGTGTTTCCCGATCATCCGCCCCTCGTGGTTGACATTGGTGTGTTCGTGTTGCTCGCTGGAGTTTCGTACATCAGCGCCGACCTCGCCTTCCGCGTCCAGTACATCATCATGGCGATCATCATCGGGTCGCTGATCTCGATCTTTGGGAGCCCGGTCACCTTTAACCCCGTCAGCGACTCGGTACCGATGTGGGGCAGCTATCCTGGCTTTCCGGAAACCGGTTTCCAGGGCACCAATTTCTGGGGTGTGTTCGCGGTGTTTTTCCCCGCGACGACAGGCGTTTTGGCGGGAGCGAACATGTCGGGAGATCTGAAGGATCCCCGCCGCGCCATACCACGCGGAACGCTGTACGCGATCGTGTTGGCTAGCATCGTGTACTTCGCATTGGCGTGGTGGTGCACGCGTGCCGGTACGGTCGATGAACTTACCGGCAACTACACACTGGCGATCGACAAGTCACTTTGGCCGCCGATCGTGTTGGCCGGCTTGCTCGGTGCCACGGCCTCGTCTGCGCTTGCCGGCTTGGTTGGAGGTCCGCGCATTCTGATGGCGATGGGTCAACACAAGATCATCCCGTTCAGCAAAACGATGGCGAAGGCCGCGCCAGATGGAAACCCGCGTGCCGCCATCGTCGTGACTGCGATTCTCACATTCGCGTGCGTGATGGTCCGCGACCTCAACGCGATCGCTCCGATCGTCACCATGTTCTTCCTGATCACCTACGGCGTGTTGAACCTCGTGGTGTTGGTCGAAGGTGGACTCGGACTGGTGAGCTTCCGACCCACGCTCAAGATTCACTGGTCGATCCCGCTCTTTGGCTTGGCCGGTTGCATCTTCTCCATGTTCATCGTGAGTCCGACGTTCGGTCTGATCGCGATCGGTTTGGTTGTGGCGTTTTACGTCTACATCTCGCGCGTTGGTGCACACGACGAATCCGAAGACGTGCGTTCGAGCGTCTTCGTTGCGATGGCGCAGTGGGCGGCGTCGCGGGTGACCGAGAAGGACCAGAGCAACTCGCGCGCGTGGAAACCAAATCTGCTGATCCCGGTGTTCGATCCCGAGACTGTGCGCGGTCAGTACGGCGTGTTGATGGATCTCACCCGGCCCGATGGCTCGATCACCATGATCGGCATTGGAGATGGGGATAAAAACGAGCTTCGTGAACGACTGAAGTCACTGGCTGAGGAGTTCCGGTCTGGCGGCATCCAGTCCAGTGCTGCTGTGGTCCATGGTGAGGCGCGCGTGCACGGAGTGGTGCAAAGCGTGGAGGCACTGCAGGCGGCGTTCTTCCGCCCCAACGTGCTGGTGATCCCCTACGACGACGATCACATCGGCACAGCCGACGTGAAGCGCTACGCGGATGCTGCGGGGACTCTGAACGTCGGGATGCTTCTCATCGCGTCACATCCCAAGGCGGGCTTTGGGCATCGCAAGCGGGTCAACCTCTGGGTTCGTCCGGCTCCAGGGACCTGGGATGCCGTCGATGCGTTTAGTTCCGGCAACCTCAACTTGAACCTCCTCACTGGCTACCGACTCTTTCGAGAGTGGAAAGCCGAGGTGACGATCTTGACCTGCGTCCGTGATGAAGAGGAGCGCGCAGAGGCCGAGCGCTTCCTGGGTGGGTTGTGCGATCTGGCGCGTTTTCCCTCGCGCGTGAAACGGAAAGTGGTTGTTGGCGACTTTGAAGATCGTCTCGCCGACGCGGCGATCGCCGATGTGAACATCATCGGCATGCCGCCTTCGCCCAATCCCGAAGTGATGCGCCGGTGGGTGGAGATCGCGCGTAGCTCCTGCATCTTCGTGCGCGATTCCGGTCGCGAAGACGCCCTCGCTTGAAGTAGCTTGCGCGGCGATGGAGACCGAGGTTCAGGGGTCGCCGGAAGGCCAAGAATCGCCGTCCGAAGCGAAGTCGCTGCATGATCGCATCGAAGCCATTTCGTGGGACAAGCACGGTGGCCAAGTCGTTGCGCAAGCGTTCACGCGTGTGATCGATGGGGAGTGGGGCGAAGCCGAAGAGCTGCGCCAGCTGCTCAACGGTGAGGACATGCCAGAAACGGCGCCGCTGACGATCACGCGATTGATTCGAACGCGCTTTCAGACGGAGATTGAGCCGCCTTTGCTCACCCTGATGGCGGATCTCGCATCCGGCGGCGATCACACGAAGTGGTTGAAGAGCGGCCGTCTTGCGGAGTCGGCGTTGGCGGATCCTGTGGTGTCTCGCTCGGCTTCGGAACCGCTCGCGGTGTATCGGCGTGCGTTGGAAAGCACGGAGCCTGAAGTTCGGACGTCGGCTGCGCTCGCGCTCACATTTACGTCGCGAAGTTCGCGCGACGTCACGCGAATGTGGAACCTCGTTGTCGATGAAGAAGACCGTGCGGTCGCGGCTTCACTCGTCTGCTGCATCGGCGCGCTCGCTGGGCGTTTGCACACGGGAACTCCGAACGACTTGCCCAATCTTCAATCCGAGTCCGGTTTGCTGGGGATGGCCGCTGCGGTCGCATGCGGATTGGCGCGTGAGCCGATGCATGAGCGCGGCGTGCGTGCGTTGCGGAAGTATCTGAGTCGCCCGCGTCCGCTTCCGGGTTCGTTTGTGTTTGCGCGCGGCGAGCTCAGTCCGTTTTTGCTCCCGCTCTTGGCGCGAGACGCGGTTCGTCGCTACGACGGAGAAACATTGTGTGAGCTGGTCGACACCGATCCCAGTCGAGCATCCGAAGTGTTGCGCGCTGTGTTTCGTGATGGTGTGGATCGACCGCGCGATCCGACCCAGCTGAGCGACGCGATTCGGGCTTTGCTTCTCCATCTCGACAAGGCAGAGCTACGCGTTTGGGTGGACGACTTTGCGTACTTTGGAGTTCCGCTTCGCGAGAACATGGAGCGCTACCTGGGAATCCGACCCAAGGGCCCGATGGACCTGGATGTGCTTGGTTCGCCACTCTGGCTGCACGCGTTTGATGCGATGCACGATCCGGAAGCGCGTCGTTGGTGGAGCAGTTTGCTCCGTGGAGCGCTCGATCCCGAAGGCGTGATCGAACTGGTGTCGGATGCACTCAAGGACGACTCCTACCTGCTTCATCCCTGGCCGCCGGAGCGCGTTTCGGCGGAGGGTCACATTCGGTTCTGGGCGGCGACACTGGCGGAGTGCACCACGCTGGCGGCGATCGACAACCGCATGGAGGCGTTGGGACGGAAGTTGGGCGCGGGGCGCCAGCCCAACTACACCGAGCTCAACGCGTTGACGCGTGCACGCGTGGGCCTGCTGGAACAAGAGCCGTAGCGACGACTCGAAGGACAGCGACTACTCGAAGGGGACACAGTCCCATTGCATCGCCATGCCGTAGAGCACGGGACTGGTTCCCGAATCCGGGATCAGGCGGATTCGGATCCGAAGCATCAGATCGTTGGGTTCGAAGGCGTTTGCGTCGAGTAGGGCGCCGATGTCGATCGAACCCGTCTCAGGAAGCGCCGGTACACTGAGTGTCGCGAATGCCGCCGTGTCCAACCCCAATCGATGTTCGGCACTCTGCGCTTGAATCTCGATTGTCCCGCCGCGCGTCTCGGTTCGGTATGCGAGCATTCCCCACGCCGGCCGCTCCGGTGGAATCGTGCAACTGACCGACGCGTCGTAGATGTGTTCGTACACGCCGATCTCCGCACTCGGGCATGCATGCGTGAGGGAGACACTTCGTACACGCGGCGTGACGATCGTTCGACCGATGGTGCGCGTCGACTCCAACGCGATCTCCACCTGTGCAAAGGGGGCCGAGGTCACACCAGCTGCCGCAAGTGCTGTGGCCACGTCGACCGGAGACGAGACGCTTGGCGCAACGCCTACGCCTACCCACGTTGCGGCCGGAAGTTCTGCGCGCGTGTTCGCGGTTCGCACACGAAACGACACCGAGGTTCCATCGGGTACGTCGGCGTCCCATGACAGACTCTCCCACTGCGTCCCGACCCCGCAGCCTTCGAACGTCTCGATGTAGGTTCCGCGTGGTGTGGCGGCGAGTCGCAACTGCTGACCGGTCATGTCGGAATAGGTGTACGGGTTTCGAACCGTCCGTGCGGTGCGCGTGACCGAAAAGTCGCTGAGCGCCGCGCCAGGCTCAAACACCCACGCGCTGTTTTCCCAACGTCCGATCACCCATGCCTTGTCGTCGGCGTCGATCGCGACGCCCCAACCGCGTGCGCTTTCACTCGCTGCGTTTCGCGGAATGTGGTGCCACCGAGACGGGTTGGAGGCGTCCAAGCGGATCACGCCGAAGGAGCCCGTCGTCCAGACGTTCCCGCGTGCGTCGGCGGCGATCCCCGCTTTCCAACCGCCGAAGCGCCCGATGCCGGCGGAACGCCAACGGCGTCCCCCAGTCCCAGGGTCGTATCGCTGAACGTCGCGGTCGCCACCGAGCCAGATTCGCTGTTCTGAGTCGACGGTAATGCCGTAGGGGCGGTTGCGACTCGGCACCGGAATGAGCTGCTTGATCGCTCCGTCGCACGACGTGCCTTCGCTGTTTCGCTCGTTGCAACGTCCGTCCCACGGGCAGCCGTGTTCGTTGCAGCGGTTCGTATCCAGTCGCAACAATCGACGGTTGCTGATTGTCGAGACCCAGAGGTTGCCCGAGCCATCCAACGCGGCTCCATACGTGCAGACGCCGACGTACGTCGTGGTGAGGATGCGACCGGTCGCTCCATCGAGGAGAGCGAGCTTGCGGTCACCGCATCCGCCGACCCAAACGTATTCCCTCACGTCGCCCGTGACGGGATCGACGATGTCCTGTGCAGCGACCGCACGAACATAGGCGCGCGGGAAGATGCTCCGAAGGTCGGTGGTCCAAAGGACACAGTCGTCTTGGCCCCAGGGGAGGGCGGACCCGTTGCTGCTGGTGGTGATGCGGCCGTCGCCGTTGGTGTCCGGACAGAGGTCACCGAGCGTTGAGATTCGGGATATGAAGTTGCCGCGACGACCGGTGACGAACGCGTCGCCCGCGGTGTTGATGCTCGTGCGCGACGGGTCGTTCCCACGCCCGTACGGACCTACCCAGAAACGACCCGTCTCGGCATGTGTGCGGATGTCGAACCGGGAGATCGTGCCTTCGGCGGTGTTGGCGATCCAAATGCTGTCATCCACGGTCGACGTTGCGCCGAGAACCAACGCGCCATCCGGGTCGAGGTCGACGCGATCGGCTTCCCCCCGATCCAAGTCAAAGGGGTCGCCGCCTTCACCGAACGTGCGATCTTCCGAACTGCCTGGCCCCGCTGTCGAGATCACACCACCGGTGACCGGGTCATAGCGAAGGTTGGTGCTGTTGTCGTCGTTGAGATCGGGATCGGTGATGGGGCCATCGACGGCAATGACGCAACTTGGGTTGCAGGGATTGCACGCTGTTGGCGGTGCGATCAGTGCGTTGCCGTGAGGCGTGCGTGTGGTCTCGTGGTCGGTGCATGCACCCCACACACCGGCACGACAAGAACGTCGACCGACGCGACACACCAGGTCTCCTTCTTCCCACGTCGCTTCCTCGTAGCAGGGGATTTCCGCACCCTCGGGCTCGCAGAAACAACCTTCCTCAAAGCGGCTACACGTAATCGATGCATCGTCGGGGGCGACAACGGTCGGAGGCTGGGTACACGCCACGAGCAACATCAGAGTGCATGCCCGCGTCATGAGTCGCCCTCCATGGATGCGAAACAACGTGGCGGTTCACCTTCGATGCGTGACGCGCAGACATGGCTCTCAGGACACTCCCTATCGCCAGCGCACGAACCACCGTCCACCACACACAGTGCAACTCCGCTTCCCAGGTCTGCGCACGAAAAGCCCGCGGGGCAGGAGTCGGTGCAGACACCATCATCGACACACGCGGACTGGCCCGTCGTGGGATCAATGCCGCAGCGCAGTTCGGCGGGACAGTCGTCATGCGTGGTGCAGAGCCCGGCAGGAATGCACTCGGTGGACCCGTCACCGTTGACGTCGACACAACTCGCCCCGGGTTCGCACGTTTCGCTGACCTCGCAGGGCACGACACCGGGAACGCAAAATGGATAGTCGCTGACGACAGCAAACGAGCAGATGTAGCCGCGCGGGCACGGAGTGATGCCGGCGGAGCAAGGGATGCGGCGATCGGCACACACGCCCTCTTCGCAGCGGAAACCGTAGGGGCAGCTTCGGTCATCCGTGCATGCATCCAGGCTGGGTTCGCAGACTCCGAAATCGGCGAGGCAAACCCCTTCTGCTCCGCAGTCTTCGTTGCTCACGCAGAAGCGACCCGGTGCGCACGCTTCACCGCCACAGACCCCCGGGGCGCAGACACTTCCGGCTTCGCAGACCGAGCAGCGTTCGGGTTCTGCACCTTCGCAGGGATCCTCGACCGGCTCGGGAACGACCGGAGTGTCTGCGCGCTCGCCCGCATCGGACGCAGCGTCATCCACCCTCGTGTCCGGCGCGGCATCATGCTCCGCGTCGGGATCGTCGTCCGAGGCGTCCGAAGCGTCTTGTGCATCCACGCCTGCATCCGGAGGGCGTTCCCAATTCGATTGTGGAGCCGGTGCGGGTGACTCCCCGCATGCCGTCATCAAAGCGAATAGGACCAGGCGCTTCATCGCCCCTCCGGGCTGCAACGAAGCCACGCTTCCGCGCATTGCAGACGCGCACCACGAATCACAGTTCCGCTCGAGATTCCGTCGCGGATGCGATGGGCCCAACCGACGGCAAGCACGCCATCTGTGTCCACGGCTGCACCCGGATGACCGTCTTCAAAACCGGAATCGCCAAAGTCGTACTCCGCCACCACGGTCCCGTCGCTTCCGTGAACGAACGCCAGTCGCACGTGGTCGTCACCTTCGTTGACGCCCGCGCGGTAGATCACGGCGTAGCCGCCTTCAAACGCGACGGCAGAAGGAGACCGACCGAGCTGCGGCGCTTGCGAGATCACTTGTTCGGGGCGCTCGGATTCGCCTCGGCTGTCGAGCAAGCGAGACCGTACTTCAGGGCGGATATCCGCGACGCGCACGGCGAACACGACGATGCCTTTGCCTTGTGCGAACGCGAGAGCGACTTCGCCCGCTGCGTTGCCCTCGGTGCTTACGACTTCGGGGGCTCCAGCGGCGTGCCCGCGTGTGTCGAGGCGTCCCACGAACGCGTCCCCGTCGCGCACGAACGCGACCAGGAAACCAATGTCTGTCTTGGCGAAGGCGAGGTGAGGCTCCGATGCCTCCCACCCGGTTGCGTGCAGTGCGCCAAGCTGCTCGCCATCAAACGAGCGCGTGACGATGGCCCAGCCCGACGCCGTCTCACGGAGGAACGCGAGCATGTAGTCGCCCGTCTCTCCGGCCACTCGGGGGCTGGCGTGGTTTCCGGTGCGTGCACTCAGCGTCAACGGTTCGTCGAAGCGATGTGTGACGGAACCCCCTCGAACTTGGTAGTCCGCGGACGACCCCAGGTCGTCGAGCCATACGGCAAGCTCTCCAAGAATCTGCACGTCGCGCGCGGATGCATCGTCATCGGTGATGCGGGTTTGCATGGCCATGCTGGCATCGCTCGGTACGTCTGCGATTCGAACGTCTTCGCGTTCTTCTTGCGCGTCGCCCCACGCAAACACGAATCCGGTTTCGTTCGGCGTCACCGCGACGTGCCGTGGCCGACTGATGGGGTCGACAGCGAGCTCCAGTTCCATGATCGAACACAGAACGTTCTGGTCGGGTGCGTCGACGGTGAACGCGTCAGGGAGCGGCGGAACGTCGACGGGCGCATCGGGCGGTGCAGGTACGTCACCCGCGGCATCCGGCGTCGATGGCGGCGCGGGTGGGTTTGGGTCGCTACAACCAACGACAACAAGCACTGCGAGCAGGGGGCGCATACCGGTGCCATCGGTTGATTCACGACGCGGCTTGAGCCGTCGCGTGGCATCCGGTACATCGCGAATCGCCATGAGCAGCCGCTTTGTCGAGACGGAAGGACTTCGAATTGCTGTCCGGGACGAGGGCGAAGGCACCCCCGTCCTCTTGCTGCACGGATGGCCGACCTCGTCGCATTTGTGGCGACACGTCGTGCCTCCTCTCGCGGAGAAGCATCGCGTCTTGGCGTTGGACCTTCCCGGTTTTGGTCAGTCGGACAAACCCTTGGATGCGAGCTACTCGTTCCGGTTCTTTGACCGCGTGCTCGATGGAGCGTTGGAGCAACTGGGAGTCGACTCGGTGGGGCTTGCGGTGCACGACCTCGGGGGTCCGGTGGGATTGCACTGGGCGGTTCAACGCTGGGATCGAATCGAAGGCTTGGCGCTGTTGAACACCCTCGTGTACCCGACTCCGTCGTGGGCCGTCGTGGCGTTTGTCGCCGCGAGCTACGCGCCCGGGTTGCGCTCGTATCTAACGAGCCAGGTTGGGCTCAAGCACGCGTTGCAAATTGGCGTAGGCGATCCTTCGAACGTGAGCGCCGAAGGCATTGAGGGCTTTCAGGCGCCGTTTCGGACACGTGCAGCGCGCAAGGCCTTGCTCAAAGCCGCGCACGGACTGCACCCCGGTGGCATGCAAACGATCGCGCGTCGCCTACGGGAGTACGAAGGACCCGTGCGCATTATCTATGGTGCGAAGGATCGTATTCTGCCGGACGTCGACCAGACCATGCGACGGGTGGCGAGCGAACTTCCGCAGGCGCAGACCACGTGCTTCCACGACTGTGGGCACTTTCTCCAAGAAGAACGAGGAGCCGACATCGGTCGACTCCTCGCAGAGTTCTTCGCGTCGCGTTGAATCAGTCGGCGTCGAGGACGGACTGCATCCAGGCCGCCAAGCCGCCTTCGGGCCAGCGCTCGAGGTAACGTTGCGCGTCTTCTCGGGCTTCTTCGTGACGTCCGGCGCGACGCAGCAAGCGGACGCGCAGACCCACGACGCGTTCGTCGAGAGCAGTGCCTGAGGGTGCTCGTTCCAAGGAGCGCAGAGCACCGTCGACATCACCGAGTTCGTTGTGCCGAATGCGGGCGGCGGCAAAGGCAGCGCGTCCATCGGCGGGTACCACAGAGTCGTATGCATCCGCGGCTTCGTCGAACCGCTGCAGACCCCGTAAGGCGTCGGCCTCCAGCATGCGCCAGCCGAGTCGGGAAGCGTGTTCAAGCGCGCGCTCGTAGTCCCGCGCAGCGATCCAGGACGCGACGCGACGGCGCGTGACGGGCGTTGCAACGGTCTCGGCAACGGTCACGGCATCGGCCTCGGCCTCGGCCTCGGCGTCGGCTTCGGCGTCGGCTTCGGCTTCGGCGTCGGCTTCGGCTTCGGCTTCGGCTTCGGCTTCGGCTTCGGCGACAGCATCTGCGACGGCGAGCCGTTCGGCTGTGGCTTCAGCAGCGGCAGCTTCCGCAGCCGCAGCCTGCGCAAGACGCGTCCGCTCAACCCGCGCTTGCGCCGCCTCCTCGCCTGCGTCGTGCAGCGGACCTTCGTCGAGTTCATCCACGCGACCCTGACGCGCCATGCGACCTGCAGGCAGTCGCGTTCGTGCACCGGCTCGTTCGAGTTCGACCTCACCTTCGTACACGCGCACGCTCGTGGTTCCGTTCTCGTGCTGCACAGAGAATACGGTGCCTCGCACACGAACCACTCCGTCGTCGGTGTGCACTTCGAAGCGTTCTCCATCGGCCAATGGCTGTACGTCGAACAACACGGTGCCGCGATCGACGCGCACGATTCGAGAGTCGCTTGCAACCGACTCAACGTCGAAATGCGATCCGGGCTCAGCGACGATTCGGTCCCCGCTGGGCAACGCCGCACGAAGCGGAGCGGTGGTGGCCTGGAACCCGGTGCCAATGCCCACGCCCGCGGCCAAGAGCACCACTGCCGCAACCGCCCAAGTCAGGACGGTACGTTGACGACGACGCGTGCGCGATGTGCTGACCGCACGCGCGATCATCTCTGCGGCCGCGTCGTCTTCCAGGCGGGGAGGTTCGGCGTCGCGTGCCATCTCAGCGAGCTGATCGAGGACTTCACTCATCGTGACCTCCGCGACCCGAGCAACTGGGAGATGTAGGGATCCGCATCGAGGCGACGAGCGACTTCTGCGCGCGCATGGCTCAGCCGCGTACGCATGGCTCCACTGCTGATGCCTTCGATCTCCGCGGCGTCCATCGGGCTCATGCCCTCGATGCAACACAACACAAACGCGACGCGTCGCTTCTTCGGAATCCGCTCCAGCGTTCGATACAACCGCCGAAGAGCCTCGCGTTGCATCGCCTTGGACTCCGGGTCGATCTCGTCGGGGGGAGGAGGCACGAGCGTGAGCGCTTCTTCGCGCGAGCGCTTGCGAAAATACTTGTACGCAGTGCGAACGGTGATGCGATGCGCGAACGTAGTCAGCTTCGAGCGTCCTTCGAAACGGCGCAGGGCATCCGCGATCGCGATGAGCGAATCCTGGGTGGCGTCATCGAGGTCGGTGCGCGGACCGAGCAGACGTCCCAGCCATCGACGGCAGTGCGGTAGCAGTTGGCGCAACACCCGCTCGGTTTCTTGCGGGTCACCATCCTGAAGAGCGGCCAAGTCGAACTGAATCGGGTCTGCCGAAACTTTCTTCTCCTTGTCGGCGCGCGCCGGGGAGCTCCACCACGAAGCAGCAAGTGTCGTCACAGGATCTGGACTCCAACCATGAGTCCGGGATAGCCGCGAACACGCCACGTGTCGGTGCACGTGCCGACGCACTCTTCGCTGCTGAGGTCGACGCCGAAGTGTCCGTAGTCGCTGTCGTCGTTGTAGGTGCCCAATGCGTTGAGCGTCAGGCCCGCGACCAGCGCGAGTCGCTCAAAGAGCTTGATGCCAAGTTGCAGTCGCGCTTGCGCGAGGACTTCGCTGCCCTCGTTGCCGTGGTCGCCATCGCTGATGTAGTGAACGATGCCGTCGATATCGAAGAACAGGCGCTGCGTCGGGGTGATTCGCGCGCCCAGTCCGAAACCGAGCGAGTACGAAGGCTCGTCGCCAAAGGGACGCCCGCCGACCGAGTAAAGGTAGTGCCAGTGGTCGGCACCGTGCTTGAGCGTGCTGAAGCCGAAGCCTTCCGAGTTCGCGCTCAACTCGATGTGCGTGCGTCCGCCGCGCACCACGTTGATGAGGCCTGCCGAGAAGTGGTTGCCCTCGGTGACGTTGACCAGGCCCAGCTGCAGTCCTTGAAGCTCGCCGCGCGACACGTTGACCATGCCGACCTGCAGGCCGCGGCCACCACGAGCGAAGTTGACGCCGCTCGACGCCTGAACTCCATCGAGTCGACCGCGTGCGACGTTGAGCCCCGTCGAAAGCTGGATGCCGCGAACGTTGTTGGCCCAGTTGAAACCGCTCGCGACCTGAACGCCCTCAACATCACCACCTGCGATGTTGCCGCCTACAGCGACGGCTGCGCCGCGCATGTTGTTGCGGGTGATGTTGACGCCCAGTGAGAGTCCAAGACCTTCGATCGCGCCGCTATATGCGCCGATCAAACCGCCCGAGAGCGTTCGGGTCTCGCGACCGCGGAATCGACTCGACGAACCGACGAAGGGTGCGAAGTCGGCGCCGAACCACACGCGTGGATTTTCTTCGGCGGTGTCTTCCTGCGGTCGTGCTGGACCGGGCGAGACGATCACTTCCGCGTCCGGGTTGGTTTCGGGGAGGTCCACCTCGATGGGTACCTCTTCGACGGGCGCTTCTTCGACAGGTTCCACGATCTCGGGTTCGACCACGATGATGGGTGCCTGAGCATTGGGCACGGCTGCGGTCGCGCTCGCGCCGTTTGCTGTCACCGTGGCGCTTCCCTGGTCGACGACGATGTTCTCACCTTCGACTTCGACGCGAACACGCACACGAATCGGGGTGGGTGGTGCTCGAACTTCATCGACCAGGCTGGATGCGACTGCGGCGAACGTTCTGGCGTCCACCGCGGCGAGCGTTTGGGGAAGCGGTGCATGTCGAGGCGAGTCACCCGCGACTTCAACCGCCCGGACCATGCTTCCGCCTTCGGGCCCGGTCTCAGTCCAGATGGCCACACGAGCACCTGCGTCGCGCGCAGCCACTTGAGCCGCGGAGGCACGCTCGAGCGGGGTCATGCCTTGAGGTGCAGGTCCACGAACGATTCCCCAGCCGGGCATCTCGACGCTCAGCGCGGTCGCGAGTTCATCGCGAGGATCGTCCGACGCCAGGTAAATCTGACGCTCAGGATCCTGTGCCGCGCCGGGCAACGCGAACGCCAAGATCAGCATCGCTGGCGCGAGCCTCATCTGCAGGAGCCTTCCACTGAAACGGTTTGAAAGCACGTCGTCCTCCATCGGCGATCCGCCGACTGTCGGAGGGGTTGTGCAGGGACCCCCTAGCAACGTTGCATTTTTCTGGCGTGAGTTTCGTCAGCGGCGCGCTGAAAGGGCAATTACGGCGCTGCGTGATACTCTGGCGGCCGATGCGCGTACTGGTCGTCGCGGGGGTTTCGTTCGTTCTTCTCCTCTCTTTGGGTTGCGGAAAGGGCTCGAGTGCTGAACTCGCCTGCAACAACGAAGACGACGACAACGACGGTGCGATCGATGAGGGATTCGGCGTCGGCGCACTTTGCGACGGCGTGGGTCAGTGCGGCGCGGGCTTGGTCGAGTGCGCCACCTCCACGACGGTGAGGTGCTCCGTCGATCCCGGAGGGTCGGCCGACAACTCGATGCCCGAGCGCTGTGACGATCTCGATCACGACTGCGACGGCGAGCCGATGAACGGCATTGGCGTGGGCACCGGGTGTGACGGGATGGGTATCTGCGGCGCGGGTGTGGTCCAGTGTTTGAGCACCGGCGAAGCGGTGTGCTCGACCGACCCGCAAGGCAGCAACGATCAGTCGGTTCCCGAGACCTGCGATGGTCGCGATGAAGACTGCGACGGAGCGATCGACGAAGACTGGATGGTCGGTGAAACGTGCGACGGGATGGGCGCATGCGGCGCAGGCATTTTTGAGTGCGCCGACGAAGCCAGTTCCATCTGCTCGACCGGTCCCGGCGGTTCGATGGACCTGAGCACGGAAGAAACCTGCAACACGGTGGACGACGACTGCGACGGCTTTGTCGACGAAGACTTTGAGACTGGCCTCGCGTGCGACGGAATCGGTGAGTGCGGTGCGGGCTTTGTGGAGTGCGCGACCGAAAGCACCACGCGGTGCTCCACCGATCCCGGCGGAAGCATGATGCAGGGCATGGGCGAGCAGTGCGACGGCATCGACAACGACTGCGATGACCTCATCGACGAAGGCTTCGACATCGGAACGAGCTGCATGGGCACCGGCGGGTGCGGTGCTGGCTTGATCGAGTGCAACTCGCTCACGACGACCCAGTGTTCGTCGGATCCCGGCGGTTCGGACTTCATCCCGCGCGCCGAGGTGTGTGACGGCATCGACAACGACTGCAACGGGATGACCGACGACGGCGACCCCGAAGCGCTCTGTCGAGACACGCCGATCGGCGGAACCTGTACGTCGGGTGCTTGCTTTTGTCCGCCGAATACCTTCGACATCGATCGTGATGTACCGGGTTGCGAGTGCACGGCATCGCCGGGCGTGGGCATGGCTGCAACGTGCAACACCGCGATCGTGCTCAGCGCGCTCAACGACACCGGCACGCAGCACACGGTGAGTGGCAACATTCTGCCGCAGGACCGGTCCGTGTGGTACGCGGTTCAAGCGCTCGATAGTGCTGACTCGTCGTGCGACAACTTCCACTTCCGCGCGTACTTCACTTCGAACCCGAACAACGCGTTTGAGTTGACGGTGTTCAAGGGCAGCTGCACGACCCCGCTTATCGCCGATACGGGGTGCACCGACGCGGTTGATGCGTACGACTTCCGCGCCACCGTGGGCGGTCGTTTGGCCGGACAGTGTCCGTGCTCCAACTCGTCCATGCCCCCCACCAACGTCAGTCGCTGCGAAAACGACAGCGATGACTACTTCATCCGCGTTCGTCGTCGGGAAGGCGCAGCGTTGAGCTGCGACCAGTACGAGATCGAGATCTCCAACGGCCTCTACGACTGGACGTGAGTTCGTCTTCAGCTTCCGGTCGGAAGCCGACGAGTGCCCCCGGCGCTCGTCGCGAACGCGAAGCGTTCGAACTCGGAGGGGGGACCCGCGGGGCTTGGCCCCGTGGGGGGAGGGTTTGGAAAACCCTCCCGGGAACAACAGTTTCTGGGCGCTCGCTTCGTCGTCGTCTGACGGCGTTTACGTTGGTTCTCGGGACGCTCTTGTCGCTGAACAACCTGCTTCCCTACGGCGGAATGCGGGACGACTCGTGCCAGACGATGTTCTCGTCGCTCGATTGGTGGGAGGGCGGCAACAACCACCTCTACATGCCCCAGGTGATGCTCTCGGACGCGTGGGGGAGTTGGACCGACGTAGAGGTACAACTCGATCCTCCCGTCGATGGGTACGGCCGAGTGCGGGATCTCGAGCAGTGGCTTAACCAAGAGAAGCGAGCGCTCAATAAGGAAGCCGTGCGCACTGTGGTGTCGCAGATTTGCGCTCGCGGGCATCGCGTTGCCATGACGTATCGACCTTCCGTCCATGGGTCGCAATCGCGCAGTGTCGACAACGCCTGCGACGTGCCTGAGTTGTCCCAACGTCGTTGGTGGATCCCCGTGCGTCGGTACGAAACGGACTTCACGCCGATGGAGTACCGCCGATGACGCGGCCCGCGATTTCGCACGACGGGCGGGTCCGCGCGATTTCGTGGCTGCTCGTGCCGGCGTTTATCGGCCACACGATCCAGTTGCTCGGTGAAGACGTTCCCTGGGCAGGTTGGGCGCGCGTTCGGTATTGGACCACGCCCGGTTGGCACCTGGACGTGTCGCCCTGGATCGTGATTGGGATTGCGGTGGGGCTGGCCGTTGCCGTGATCGGGATGGCTGTTCGTCGCAGTCGGCCTTGGATGAACGCGGTGATCGTGCTCTACGCGGCGCACTACCTCACCTATCCCTTTCGGATTCGCAACCACATGACGCTGATGCTGGCGTCGCTTCTGGCGATCGGGGGCACATGGTGGATTGCGCGTGCGTCGGGCGCTGTCGATCGGTGGGGCGAGGGACGCTATTCAAGACTGGTCGATCGCTATGCGATGCGAACCGTCGCGGTCGTCCTTTGCGTCACGTACTTCTTCGCGGGTCTGCACAAAACCAACGTGGGGTTTCTGTGCTTCGACGAGCGGAGCTCCGCGTTCAAGGGCGTGACCGACTTTTGGATTTACGGCGACCTCGGTCATCGCGCACCGGATTGGGTCGTGGGGATCGCGATCTATGGAACGCTCGTCGTGGAGTACACCGTTCCGATCCTGGCGAGGCTGATCACGCCTCTACGGATCTGGTTGGTGATCGCGCTGATGCTCTTTCACTTTCCGCATATCGCGGTGATGAACGTGGCCGACTATCCGATGTTGGCGAGCGCGTTCTATCCCGCGCTCTTCACCCGCGGACATTGGCGATTGCTTGAGCGCAAACTCTACCGCGCGTCCCGCTGGAACGTGTCCGCGGCCGTGATGGCGGTCGCCGCACACTTTTGGTTCATGCCTTACTGGGGCGCGCTCATGGTGTTTGGCGCTGGCGTCGTGGCGATTTGGGGATGGTGGGCCGGGAGCATGTTGGAGATGACGCTCTCGGGTCGGTTTCGCGTGCGTGCGCCGCTAGCCGATGCGGCGTAGGTCCGCGCGCACGAGACGAAGGTCGTTGTCGTACTCCTTGCGACGCACGCGAATCAAATACGCAGCGGTGGCCAGGAACGAGATCGTGGTGACCGCGCCCAACCAAAACCAGAGCACGCCAAACACGAAGCCGAGCACAGCAGAAACCGGCACACCAAGAGCGAACCAACGCACCCGAGGCCACTCTTGATCGAGCGAGTCGCGCAAATCTTGCAGCCGCACGATCTCGGCTTCGAGGAGCTCGCGTTGTCCCACCCCTCGGGCCTAGAGCGACCCACACCTCGCGTCAATCGGGGGTGTGGTTTGCGCATTCGCACACCGTGGCCAACCGGCTGTTGAGGCTCGGGCCGCGAGCGTCTAACCCGCACTCATGAGGCTGGCGACACTTCGGGCAGGTGGACGAGACGGGACTCTCATCGTGGTGAGCGGTGATGGTCAGCATTACGCGAGCGCAGAGGCGGTGGCGCCAACGATGCAGGCGGCGCTGGACGACTGGGATCGCTGCGAGCCGGCACTGCGAGAGATTGCGACGAAGCTCGATGCTGGCGAAGGCGCGAAGCCGCTGGCCATCGCAGACCTTCACTCGCCGCTTCCCCGCGCATACGAGTGGGTCGATGGTTCGGCGTACATCAACCACATCGTGTTGGTTCGAAAGGCGCGTGGTGCCGAGCCGCCCGAGACACTTCAAACCGATCCTCTCGTCTATCAAGGCGGAAGCGGTGTGCTCCTGGCTCCGACCGACGACATTCCGCTTCCGAATCCGGAGTGGGGTCTGGATTTCGAAGCTGAGATTTGTGTCGTGCTCGGTGATACCCCTCGCGGCGTCACCAAAGACAATGCGGCGCAGCACATTAAACTGCTGATGCTTTGCAACGACGTGACGTTGCGAAATCTGATTCCAGCCGAGCTCAAGAAGAACTTTGGCTTCTTCAACAGCAAACCCGCGACAGCGTTCTCGCCCTTTGCGATCACGCCTGACGAGTTGGGCGACGCCTGGCGAGATGGGCGGATTCACCTGCCCTTGCGTTCCGCGCTCAACGGAGAACGCGCGGGTGATCCCGACGCCGGCCCCGAGATGCACTTCTCGTTCTTGGACTTGATTCAGCACATCGCGAAGACGCGCGCCTTTACAGCCGGCACGATCCTGGGAAGCGGAACCGTTTCGAACGAGAACCCGGACAAAGGAGTGTCGTGTTTGGCCGAGCGCCGCATGCGCGAAATCCTGGCGGACGGGAAACCCACCACGGAGTTCCTCAAAGAGGGCGACCAAGTTCAGATTGAAATGTTGGATGCGACGGGGCGGAACCTCTTCGGCACCATTTCGCAAAAGGTCTCCGGCGCATGAAGGACGTTGCGCTCTACTCCTACTGGCGCAGCAGCTGCAGTTGGCGGGTGCGCATGGGCTTGGCGCTCAAGCAGATTCCGTATCGCTACGTCACGGTGAACTTGCTCAAGAAAGAGCACCAGAGCGACGAGTACGTGCAGCGCAATGGGTTGGGCCAAGTCCCGACCTTGGAGTGGACCGACGAAAATGGGCAGCACCGACTGACCCAGAGCATGGCGATTCTCCGTTGGCTCGACACCCAACCGGGTGTTCGACTCGTTCCCGAAGAGCCACTCTTGGCTGCACGTGCGTGGCAGCTCGCGGAAGTTGTGAACGCGGGGATCCAGCCGCTGCAGAACTTGAAGGTCCTGCTTTCGATCGCCGAACTGGGAGGCGATCGGAAAGCGTGGGGTCAAACCGTGATTCGCGATGGACTTTCCGCAATGGAGGCGATTGCAGCCACAGGCGCCGGTCGTTTCCTCATCGGTGACACTCCGAGCATCGCCGACATTTGTCTCGTTCCGCAGCTCTACAACGCGCGTCGCTTTGAACTGACGCTCGACACGTTCCCAACTCTGCTTCGTGCCGAAGCGTCGTGCGCGGACACCCCCGAACTCAAAGCTGCACACCCCGACCACCAACCGGATGCCGTCAAGGAGTGACCATGGTTGAATCTCTCGGAATCAAGCGAATCGCTGCGCTGCATTACTACGTGCACGATCTGGAGCGCAGTCGGCGCTTCTACACGGAGCAGCTGGACTTCCAAGAGTTGGGTGCGAGCTCGCCCGAGTTGGAAGAACGCGGCAAGCAGCGATCGCTGCTGTTTCGCGCAGGTGACGTCACGCTCTTGATCAGCGCACCCAAAGGCGAAGGCGGTCGCGCGTGGCGCTGGCTTCGTCGTCATCCTGACGGTGTCGGCACGGTGATCTTTGAAGTCGAGGACATCGAGAAGACCTTCGCGCTGCTCGACGCGCGCGGTGGTACGCCGATGTCGGAGATCCGCACGCACGAAGAGGGCGGCGGAAAGCTGCGCACCTTTTCGATCTCGACTCCCTTTGGCAGTTCCACGTTCCGCTTTGTGCAGAAGGACGCGAACTATCCCGGGCTCGTTCCGGGTGTGCAGATGTACGACGAACCGCGTGGCGGAAAGAACCGCTTTGGGTTCACGCACATCGATCACATCACGTCGAACTTCGAAACGATGTCGCCCGCGCTGCTGTGGTTGGAGCACGTGATGGGCTTTGAGCCCTACTGGGGCATTGAGTTTCACACCAACGATGTGGCGCCGGACCGCAAGGAAGGCTCGGGGCTTCGTTCCAAAGTGTTCTGCGATCCGAAGAGCCAGGTAAAGTTCGCCAACAACGAACCGCTGCGGCCCTTCTTCAAGAAGTCGCAGATCTATCTTTTTGCAGAAGACCAGCGCGGGGACGGAATCCAGCACGCCGCAATGGCGGTGAACGACATCGTCTCGGCGGTCGAAGGATTGCGTGAGCGCGACGTGCGCTTCTTCCCCACGCCGCAGAGCTACTACGACATGCTTCCTTCACGTTTGGATCAGCTGGGCATTGGTTCGATCGACGAGGATCAGGGGGTGCTTCGCGACCTGCAGATCCTGGTGGATGGCAAAGGCGAGCGGACGTACTTGCTGCAGATCTTTCTTCAGGACTCGGCCGCGACGCACAACGAGCATGAAGCCGGGCCCTTCTTCTTCGAGATCATTCAGCGCAAGGGCGACAAGGGCTTTGGCGGCGGAAACTTCCGCGCGCTCTTTGAGAGCATCGAGCGCGAACAAAAGGCCCAAGGCCGGATTTAGGACGTCGGATGCTGGACCGCATGGCGGCGGGTTCGATTCCCGCCAAGCACCACATCAAGCACATCGTGGATGGCGAACTCGTCAACGAAGAGTGTTTGACGCGACGCGGGTTCGACGGCCTGTACACCATCCTGTACCACCAACATCGTCCCCACGCGCAGACACCCGTGGAGCTTGAGCATGGTTGGACGTTGCCAGCGGCCGTAGATGGCGAACGTCCGCTTCTGAAGCGTCACTACACCACGCAGTCCAACACCGGTGCGAAGGGTGGGGCGCCTGTCGACGCGCGCACGCCGCTTCTCTTCAACGAGGACATCGTTTCGTCGGTGATGTTTCCGAGTGAGGCCGACCCGGTCTACTTCGTCAACGGCGACGGCGATGACCTCTTCTACGTGTTTGAAGGGAGCGGTGTGGTTCGAAGCGTGTTGGGCGACCTGCGCTTCAACAAGGACGACTACGTGTGCATCCCCAAAGGGGTGCTTCATCGCATCATTCCCGACGAAGGACCGCAGCACTGGTTCCACATGGAGTGCCTTGGCGGGGTCCGACTGATCGACAAATGGCGAAATCCTGCAGGTCAGCTGCGGATGGACGCGCCTTACTGTCATCGCGATTTTCGTCGACCGGAGTTTCAGGGGCCACAAGACGAGGGCATCCGCAACGTGCTGGTGAAGCGAAGCACCTACCAGCGCGGCTTCCATGGGTTCTCCACCGAGCACTCGCCGCTGGATGTCGTGGGTTGGGATGGAACCGTCTATCCGTGGGCGTTTCCGATTCTCAACTTTCAGCCGCGCGCAGGCTTGGTCCACTTGCCGCCGGACTGGCACGGCACCTTCGCGACGCGCAACGCGATCATCTGTTCGTTCGTGCCGCGTGTGGTGGACTTTCATCCCGAGGCGATTCCGTGTCCGTACCCGCACTCGTCGGTGGACTGTGATGAGATCCTTTTTTACTCACGGGGCAACTTCACGTCGCGTCGTGGTGTGGGACCGGGATCGATCAGTCATCATCCGATGGGTGTGCCGCACGGTCCGCACCCGGGTGCGTACGAAGCCTCGATCGGACATCGCGAGACGAACGAACTCGCCGTGATGGTGGATACGTTCAAACCGCTACGCGCAACGCAAGCGGCCCTCGAGATCGAAGACACCGGCTACCAGCAGTCGTTCGTTTAGCCTTTCGGCTTTGTGTGCTGTCCAAACCGCTTGAACGAGCATTGATGTGCTGTGTACGGTGAGTTTGTGCGACACCTTGTACTCGCCATTGCACTTCTCCAAGGGGGGGTGGTCAGTGCGCAGACGTTGGTCGATAGCGCTGAACAACTTCAAGCAGCGGGGGAGCATGAGTCTGCGTTGGCGATCCTGACGCGTGCATTGGAAGGTGACGAGCGCGGACGAGTGTTGCACCGAATGGCCGTCAGCGAACTCGCGTTGGGTCGGCGAAACGAAGCGGCTGCTCACCTTCGCAGCGCGTTAGCACTCGGTGACGAATGGGTTGTCCAACACACCACCGAGATTGCTCAGCTGCTTGCTGCCGCAGCGTCTGAAACTGAAACCGAAACCGAAACCGAAACCGAAACCGAAACCGAAACCGAAACCGAAACCGAAACCGAAACCGAAACCCAAACCCAAACCCAAACCCAAACTGGGCCTCCCTCGCTTTCGTTGACACCGCCTTGGAGGTGTCATGGGCTCAAGAAGATCGAGAAGGAATAGTCGCTACTCGGCTGAGTTTCGCGCTGAAGCGGTGAAACTCGTCCTGCGAAGCGACGACACGTTTGCTGTTCTGGCGGAACGCCTCGGCGTGAATCGAGGCACGCTCTACAGCTGGTACCGTGATGAGATGGCTCGGAAGAAACCGAAAAAGAAGCGGACGGCGACGAGGAAAGAGGAGACGCCCGAGGAGGAGTTGCAACGGTTGCGGCGTGAGGTGAAGCGTCTGCAACGGAAACTCGACTCCGCGGAAGAGGACAAGGTCATCCTAAAAAAAGCCGCGGCCTTCTTTGCGCGCGAAAGCGAATGAGATTTGCTTTCATTCACGCAGAGAAGGCAAACCACTCAATCGCTCGTCTCTGTCGCGTCCTTCAGGTCACGCGTGCCGGGTACTACGCGTGGAGAGATCGAGGACCGAGTCGGACTGAAACGCGTCGACGACACGTCGAAGAACTTGTTCAACTCATCTTCCTCGCGAGCTACCAAACGTACGGCAGTCCACGCGTGTTGGCGGAGTTGCGCGAGACGCATGGGATACGAGTCTCCAAACGCACCGTTGAAAACGCCATGAAAACACTGGGGATCCAAGCGCGGAAGCGAAAGAGTTTTCGAAACACCACAGAACGCGATGAGACGCGACCTGTTGTAGCAAACATACTCGACCGCGACTTTGCGGCGTCACGACCGAACGAAAAATGGGTCAGCGACATCACGTACATTCAGACCGCAAAAGGCTGGTCGTACCTCGCAGTGATCCTGGATCTGTTCTCACGCAAAGTCGTTGGCTGGTCATTGCGTAGCGACCTCACAACCGAGCTGGTGCTCAGCGCTTTCAATGCGGCGCTGATTTCTCGCGCGCCAGAGGAAGAGCTCGTTCACCACTCCGATCGAGGCAGGCAGTACACAAGCTATGCATTCGAACTTGCGGCCACTCAAGCGGGAGTACGTCTGAGCATGAGTCGCAAAGGCAACTGCTGGGACAACGCGGTCGCGGAGTCGTTCTTCAGCACGCTCAAACAAGAACTCATCTCGCGTCGCACTTGGCGAGACGAGCAGGATGTCCGGAGTGCGCTCTTCGAGTACATCGAAGTCTTTTACAACCGGGAACGACGTCACTCGACGCTTGGGTACGTCTCCCCAGAGCAGTTCGAAGTAAACCACGCGGCGTTCGTCGCATAGGTGTCAACGAAACTGAGGGAACCCCAAACCCAAACCCAAACCCAAACCCAAACCCAAACCCAAACCCAAACCCAAACCCAAACCCAAACCCAAACCCAAACCGTGGAGCGTATTCCTCCGCAGCTCGAACATTTCGCGGCAAGCGAACTACCTCCGTTGCCCACCCGCTCTGGGTGGAGCCGACTTCATCGCGTTCAGGTTTTTGCCGGTCCTCTGCTTTGGTTTCCGGATGATCGTCTCAGCGAGAACATCGAAGGCGGCTTCACCGTCGGCGCTGAAATGACGGGAGGTCTGCTCGGCGTTCTCGCTTATCGATTGCAGCTGCGCATGCTTGTCGACCTCGTCAAGGCGGATGGCAGCACGCCGATTGCCGATTCTCCGAACGCGCGGGACATGGTGTGGGATGTGGGGATCGGGGCACGTGCACACCTGCCGGCACGGCTCTTTTTGGGGCTGGCCTTTCATGCTGGTTTGAGATGGGTTCAGCTTGCGAATGCCCGCATCCGGGTCGGGACAGAGGGGTACACCGGCGAGGCAACTCGTCGCGGGACTGCCGGTGTGGTCCGTGGGCTTGCTCAGGCGGGACTCGAGTTCGGATGGCTTCTGGGCAATCACTTCGAGTTGCGGCTCGAAGCCACGGCGGGCAAACCCCTGTTTGCCGCCACACTCACAATCGCTGGAAGACTATGGGGATTTCGAGACTGAAGGCTGTCGCGGTGGTGTTGCTTACAAGCTGCTCAGCGTCCTTGAGTGCGACTGAGTTTCGAAGCGAGCATGGCTACGTCGTTGATCGGGGGGACACGGACGAGGATCGGTTTCTCTCCAACTCATGGCGTATCGAACGCCATGCAAAGCATGACCTTCTGCTCAAACACTTGAGGCACAACGGTCAGCTGTGGATCCAAGTGGTGAAGCTGGACGAAGAACACCTCGAGATGCCCCCCGGCGTCTTGGCGCGTAACTTCGTGGAGAACCTTGCAGGGGGTAGCTGGAGTATCCGTCTCGACGGCCGACGGTTTGTGGGTCGAGAGGTTCGCTGGGCAAGTTATCTAGTTGATGAGCAATCATCGCAAGTCGATGGCCAGCCAGCGCACATCGTCCTCGTGGACGTGGCAAATGTGGACCAGCTTCAAATGGACGAGAATGCGCGCTCCGCACGTGCCGCGGTTGCGCTTATCCGAGGTCCTGTGTTTCGAGTCGAGCGCAGTGGCGAACGGGTTCGCCGTTGGCCGCAACTGCTTATCGTCGGCTACGCGAACGCTCCAGAAGAGTTCAACGATGACATCGACGCCTTCGAACAACTCCTTCGATCAATCCACTTTGAGGGGGACAGGTAATGCGCTTGGTTATTCTGATGAGCGCTGCGCTGTCCGCCTGCACCTACGGCGTGGGTGCTGGTTGCGACGAGGATCGGGACTGCGACGACTTTCAGACAGGTGATGTGATCTGTGACACGGAGGTTGGTCGCTGTGTGGTTGGTTGTGATCCCGCAGGTCGCTTCCGCCGATGTGAATCCAACTACACGTGTGTCTTTCGCGTGCCGAATGAGCCCGTTGGCGTTTGCCGTTTGAGCACAGGCGACGCGCAGTTTGGCGAGGCGTGCAGCGGTCATCTTGATTGCGACCGCGGTCTGTGTGTGTCGTCGCGCTGTACGGAACTTTGCAGTTCGGATGAGCTGCGCTGCATTGAAGGAACCAGCTGCAGGATGACAGTTCCACAGCTTCCGGCAGGCTACGGTCTTTGCCTGTAGGCTCAAAGTTCGAGTTCGTTCAATCCTAGGTGGTCAGGTCCCGTTCCTCGGGAATTCGAGATCAAACTCCAAAACCAAGGGAGGACCGTACTCGCTGGTTCTTCGACTAGACATTTTGGTCGCAGAACGCGTCAACGAGGAATGGATTCACAACGGTTGCGTCAATCCATCCGAGCAACGACCAAAATGTTAGTTGACCGACTGCATCATCTGTAGAAAGTCGTCCGCGCTCACAAGACCGGTGATCTTGTGCTTCACGTCGCCGCTCTCTTCGTGCATCGCCACAAAGGGCAGACCGAGCTGGTCGTAGTTGTCGCGAAGCAGGTCCCAGTACTCTTCTTCGTTGTGCGTCAGGTCGACGCGCACGGGAACAAAACGCTGCGCTTCGGCCACCACGCGCGGGTCGCTCATGGCTTGGTGCTCGAGTTCGGTACACGCCGCACACCACTCCGCGCCAAAGTCGACGAGCAAGGGCTTGCCGCTCTCTTCCGCCTGAGCCGCCGCAACTTCGTAGTCCGTCAGCCACTCGATGTGCGCACCCTCGGGAAGCGCACTGACCCAGAAGATCAATCCAAGCGCACCCGCCGACGCACTCACGATGCCCAGGCCTTTTCGAATCTTGTGGAGCGTACTTCCTCCCTTGAACGAGAGGTGCACCGCGCCGATTCCGATGCCGACCACGAAGAGAATCAACGGAACAACCCACCACATGGTCGTGCGTGTGGACGGACGCGGCAGCGGGAGCCACGCGCGAACGTAGTAGATCGCCAGCACGAGCATCACGATGCCGAAGACGCTTTTGACGCTGTCGAGCCACTTGCCCGACTTGGGCAAGCTCACCGCGAAGGTGCCGACAAAGAAGAAGAGCGTTCCGAGTCCGAGCGAGTACACGAAGAGCGCGAGTGCGCCGAAGCCGACATCGCGCGTGGACGCGATGTAGCCGAGCAACACGGCAAGCACGGGTCCGGTGCAGGGGGCTGCGATTAACCCGTTGACGAAGCCGATGCCGAACGCCCCCTTGTAGCCAGCACCACCCACCTGCGAGAGCTTGTTCTGCCAACTCGCCGGCAGGTTCATGTCCCAGAAGCCGAACATGCTGAAGGCCATGGCGACGAAGAGCAGCGCCAAGGGCACCATCACGTAGGGGCTGCCCATGTGCTCGCTCATGCCTGCGCCGCTGAGCGCGCTGATCGCGCCCAACGGAGTGAAGAGGGCGGCGATGCCCAAGATGAAGCTCAACGAAAGCAGAGCGCCCTCGCGACGGGTCTTGGCCTGACGAGCGCCAAACACGCTGACCGTGATCGCGATCATCGGATACACGCAGGGTGTGAGCGCGGTCGCGAGACCCGCTCCGAAGATCAGCAACAGCGCCCATCCGAAGTTGCCCGAGGACATCGCGGTCTCAAACTTCTCCGCGAGATCCCCCAACATGTCCGCTTGGGCCGGAGCGGTGAACGCCACAATCGAGGCACTCGCGAGTGCTGCCGGGATCCAGCGTTTTCCAGGTCGCTTCATCGAACCAATTTCCTCCGGGTACTAGGTACGAGCCAGAGCGAGGCTCGTTTCGCGTCACAGTAAAGCAAACGAAATGCCAGCGATAATCGCCGAGAAACGCGTCTCACTGGGACTTGGGGTCTCCAGGATCGTTGCGACGATTGGCCCCACGTTTCAATGGCCAACAAGGACCCAAGGCTGTATCGCTTTCGTCTTTGCTGATCGATGGTTGCACACCCGGTTTTAACGAGTGATTTCGGCGGTTTGACCAGGGGGCTGGATCCCCCAAATCACCGAGTGTGGGGGAGCGAACCCCCTACTTTCGGTCTCGGTTTTCCTGAAAAACCCAATGATTCCCGATCGGATCATTCTTTGCACCTGTTCGGGTCGCCAATGAAGGAGGCAATCATGAGAGGAAAGTGGTTGGCACGGGTCGGCGTCCCCGCGCTCGCCGCGCTGCTCGCTTCGTGCACCGGGGGTGACCCGGGTGAGAGCGTGCTGCCGGGTGTGGATGCGATCGTATTCCAACAGAACGCGTTTATTGGAGCTGACGGGAATCACAATGTGACCGGCGGCGCCATGCAGGTGATCGACTATGAGCGTTACGTCCCCGGTGGCGGCGTCATGGTTCTTTCGCCTCCAACGCCCAACGGTGAGCTTCGGAATCTGACCGAGAGCTTCGAGGGCGTGGACATCAAGGGTATCGACCTCAGCTTCGACGCGACTCAGGTCGTGTTCTCGATGCGTCACGGTGGCGATTCCCATTTCCACATCTACGTGGCGAACGTCACGGGCGACCCGGACATCCGGCAGCTCACGTTCGGTGATTACAACGACATTCGACCGATCTTCCTTCCGGGTGATCGCATCGGATTCTCGACCAACCAGCCCTTCACCGAGATGGGCACGCGACGCGACGAGTACGAGCGCGCTGCGGTTCCGCAGATCGCGACCATCAGCTCACTTACGGGTGACGCGGATCGTCGTCTCTGCCCGCAGAACCTCTCGCACTCGACGGAGCTCTTCCTGCTCTCCGATGGCCGCATGGCTTTCGCGCAGTGGTCGCACGTGGGCGAGAACAACGACGTCAACCTCCGTGTCATGAACACGGACTGCACGCAGATCGTCGGTCTTGCGGGTAGCGACACGACGCCGTCGAACTCCATCATTCAGTTCCAGGAGATCGCTCCGGGTGAGTTCGTGGGTATTGCCACGAGCCGCCGAGGCACCATCCAGGCCGGCTCGCTCGTCTACATGGACGCGCGTTCCGAGGACGGTGTGGGCGAGTTCCTTCTCGACGAGCAGCACGCTCGTTACGAGATCCTGACGCCGCAGGTTCCGACCGGCGAAGCCAGCCCGCCCTCCGGTGTGGGTCGCTACCGCCGCCCGTTCCCGCTCGACGACTCGGGTGACACCCTGATCGTGGGCTGGGCCGACGGAGACATCAACGACCGCAACGAGCTTGCGCAGACCGCCCCCAACTTCGGCATCTACTTGTTCGACGTTGAGAGCCGCCGTCGCACCCTCGTGTTTGACGATCCCAACATGTGGGACGGCTACGCGATTCCGGTTCGCCCCCGTGAGACCCCGCCGGTTCACCCCGGTGTGCTCGCGCCGGCTCCGGACCCCAACGAGCCCTCCGTGTTCGGCTCGATCGACGTGACCATCAGCTCGCTTCCCGAGAACGTTTCGGGTGCGCAGTTCGACGGCACTCCTCTCCAAGAGGCTCTCGGCGACGCCGTCAAGGTTCGCATCATCGAGGGTTTCTCGAGCGAGATCGGTCCGGTTCGTGACTTCGGTCTGACCATGGACGAGGGCGCCGCGATTGTCGGTGAGCCCACGGTCTACGAGGACGGTTCCTGGCTTGCCGCGGTTCCCGCGAACCTGCCCTACCGTCTCCAGCCCATCGACCGCTACGGCATGGCCATTCGTAACCAGCGCACCTGGATTCAGGCAGCGCCGGCCGAGCAGCGTCAGTGTGGTGGTTGCCACGAGTCGCGTGTTGGCCAGGTCCTTCCGCGTATGGGTCCCACGACCCTCGCGCAGCAGGCCGGTCCCGAGGACTTCAACATTGCGATTCCCGACCGTCACGAGATTCCGTGGGATGGCGCGCCGAGTGGTGCGAACCTCCAGGACGTCTTCGACAACGCCTGCGTGCAGTGTCACGACGGCGGCGCGATGGACCCGTTCGCGGGCCGCTCGTACCAGGTCGAGGTCACGACGATGGAAGGCGAGATGCTCATGTATGACATCCCGTACCTCCTCCTCACGGACGAGCCGATCGAGGTCTACTACGACAACGAGTTGGTCGCGTTCCCCGCGTCGTACGTCACGCTGCTCTACCCGGGCGCGATGATGGGCGACTCGCTCGCCACCGGCGACGTGCCCCCGATGTGGGTTGAGGTCGGCTTCGCTCGACAGTCTCGACTCATCGAGAAGGTGAACATGAACAGCGAGCTCGATGCGAGCGACTGGGCCTGGCTTACCGAGTCTCACCCCGAGGACGTGGGCGTGACCCTCTCACGTGAGGAACGCCTCGAACTCATTCGCATGGCCGACTTGGGCGGTCAGTACTTCACTCGCCGCAATGTCGATGGCGCACCGGCGTACTGAGGGATAGAACGATGAGAAACCTGATTCGAAACACTGTTCTTGGAGCCCTGGCGGCGGTGATGAGCCTTCCCGCCTTGGGCAGCGCCCAGACCGAGCCCGACTATCACAACCGTGAGCTCGGCGAGCAGTCCATCGGTACTGCAGCGCCCACCCGTGACGACCTGATGACCGCGATTCGTACTGCGGCACCCGGACGTCTCATCACGATGCTCGAGTACGCGGAGCGCGTGGAATGCCACGCCTGTGTGCCCCTGCTTCAAGCCGAACTGCTTGAGAACAACGACCCGGAGGTCCGTGAGGCCGCAGCGTGGTGGCTTCGTCACCGCATCTTCGGTCTGGGTGCCGTCGTCAACAGCATGCGCACTGTGCTTGCGAACGACGAAGATCCGGTTCGTCGTACGCGCGCTGCTGAGGCGCTCGGTATGTTCCACGAGCCCTCGGTTCTTCCCTACCTGTCGGAAGCCTCCGCCAATGACTCCGCGGAGTCGGTGCGTGCGGCGGCGGTCGGCGCACTCGGCGAACTGAACCACATCGGTGGTAACCCGGCGATCGCAGCGGCTCTTGCCGATGCCTCCCCGGCGGTTCGTTACGCGGCCATCAGCCAGGTTCTCCTGGTCAACGGCTTCGTGGACCACGACGCTCTCGTCGCGGCTCTCGGAGACTCGGAGACGATGATCCGCATGCGTGCAGCTCGCCTTGTTGGTGAGATGCGAGTCGACGCAGCTGTCCCGGTTCTCGCCGGCATGTTGCGCGGTGACGCAGAGTGGACCGTGCGGCAGGCCGCCGCGTGGGCCCTTGGTCGCATCGGTGGTGCAGACGCCAGCACCGCCCTGACCGAGGCGTTCGGAGCGGAGTCGAACAACCTGGTGCTCGACGCGATTCGCATCGCGCGCGCCATGTAAGCCGACACCCCATACAAGAGGAAAGCCCCGACACGTGTCGGGGCTTTTTTCGTTAAGAAAAATGCGGAACTCGCAACGCGGGATGAGAACGAGAATGACGTGGTCTTGTTGCGCGAGTGCAACCGTTGTGATTTCCGACAAACTCCGGGTGTTTCCGGACAGGTTGGTGAGGAAAATTGAAGCCGTTGCACCTATCATTACGGGGATGCGTTTGGTGGCTTTAAGCATCGCGACTCTCGTCGTCGGTACGGCGATGGGTTGCGACGACCCGGTGGTTCCGAGTTCTTCGTTTTATGACGAACGAATCCAACCCATCGTCGAAGTGGGATGCGCGCAGCAGCTCAACGGATGCCACGTTGACGAGCAAGGGCGAGCAACCGGAAACCTCGACCTGAGCAGTTTCGACGCGTTGATGCAGCGTCGCGACGTGCTCCCCGCGTTCGGTCCGTACACCAACGGACTGATCCTGTTGAAGGGTGGCGAGGACATCGTGATGAACCTCGAGGTGTGGGACCCGGACCCCACCTCGGGCTCACGCGTCGCGATGGTCGAAACCGACATCCGACACGCAGCAGGTCAGCTTCTCGAAACCGGCTCGGCAGGTCAGCGTGAACTGAAGCGTTGGATCGAAGAGAGTTCGACGCGGACCGGTGTACCCGACGAAACCCTGGTGGAGAACCAAGGCGACTGCAGCAACCGCGATGCCGTGGCGTTTGGATTCGATCCCGATGCCGACCCGGAGCCCGAGACCTTCAACGCGTTCACCAGTGGTGTCGAAAGCGCACTGATGAATCGTTGTGCAGGCGGGAACTGCCACGGCACGACCGTCGCGGACTTCTACCTGAAGTGCGCAGATGGTGGTGCGAACACGCGTTGGAACTACTGGGTCGCGTTGAGCCACGTCACCGACATCGCGCCCAGCCGTTCAGGCTTGCTGCGTCGCCCGCTGTCCGTGTTTCGCGGAGGAACCTTCCACGAAGGCGGCAACGTCATCGGATCGACCGAGGACCCCGACTACCAGACTCTTTTCGACTGGGTGAACCTCGTCGCTGAGAACCATCCCGAGCTCACGCAGGATCCGTCCACCGATCCTGGACTGCGCTACTTCGCCAACCGCGTCCAACCGGTGCTTGCCCGCAAGGGATGCATGTTCATGAACTGCCACAGCAATACGATGTTTCATGACTTGCGTTTGCGTGCTGGCGACCAGGGCGTCTGGTCGCGGATCGCCACGCACCGCAACCATGAAATCTCGCTGCTGATGTTGGCGCTGGAATCGCCGGACGTGAACGACAGTCGTCTGGTGGGCAAGAACCTGCGCCCGCGCGATTCGAGTGCATCGCCCGAGGGATTGGTTGGCATCGAACACCGCGGCGGTTCGCTCTTCGAAGACTTTGGCGTTCGCGATGCTCCGCCGACCGACGCGGACTGCGCCATGTTTGACGCCGACAACGGCGACCTGAACGAAGTGCCGGCGTACTGCATCATTCGACGCTGGCACGAGATCGAACGCGAGGAAGCGATCGCCAACGGCGAGATCAATCCAGGCGCCAGTCCCATCGACGCCATCGTCTACGTGTCGCGTCCCACAGGTGTGGGCGGCGTGCGTGACTTCGACACGTTCCGCGGAGGCGCCGATCTTCGCAGCGCACCCGCAACGGTCGACGCTGCCGGTGCCGTGACGCTGGGCGGTTCAACCAGTCTTTTGGGTTCGTGTCCCGTGGGCGCGGGTGGAGACATCCGCAACCCGGCGGTGAGTTTCGATGCATCGCAGATTGCTTTTGCCGCGCGCGCGAGCGCATCGGATCCCTTCCGCATCTACACGGTGAACCCGGACGGATCAGGTTGTGCTGCAGTGTCTGGAATCGATGCAGGTGCCACGATGGAAAACGGGATCCTGCTCCACGATTTCGATCCCGCGTGGGCGCCCGATGGCCGACTCGTGTTCGCGAGTACGCGCGGCAACATCGATGGCAACGTGAGCTACAGCGGTCCGACCACCACGCCTGCAGCGGGCCAACCCAACGCGAACCTGTTCATCCAAGACGCCGACGGTAGCGTTCGTCAGCTGACCTTCTTGCTCAACCAAGAGGTGGCGCCGGCGTTCATGCTCGATGGTCGAATCATCATGACCGGGGAGAAGCGCGAGCCTGACTTTCACCAACTCGCACTGCGACGCCAAAACCTGGATGGCGGCGACTACCACCCGCTCTTTGCGCAGCGTGAGAGTGTGGGGTTCCGCAGTGCTACCGAAGTCATCGAGCTTCCCAACCGTAACTTCATGTTCGTCGCGAGCCACTTGCCCTGTTCGACGGGGGTCTCGCCGTGTAGTGCGGACGGTGCCGGTGCCCTCGTGATGGTCAACCGCTCCATCGGTCCCGACCAGGATGATCGTCCCGACGAGCGCGACTACATCCACTCGATGTACCTCACTGCGCCTGGCGCGTTCGGTGGAATCCAGAACGTGACGGCGACGGATCTGACAGCCGGTGTGTTCCGATCCCCTTCGCCCTTGGTGAACGGTCGTGTTGTCGCAGCGTGTGGCGACGGCGACTTGGGTGGAAGTCCGGCGTACACGCTGTGCGAGATCGAAGTCTTCTCTGGCAACCGTCGTGACATCGGTGGTGAGCCGGGCATGGCGAACGTCGAGCCCGTCGCGGTGATGCGTCGTCCGGTGTATCCGGTCTTCGAGAGCAAGCCGGATGAAGCCAACGGCAACAGTCAGATCTTCCCTGATCGCGCTGATCGCTCACAGGTCGATGTCGTCGACTTCCCGCTGTTGGCGACCTTGCTCTTCGCCAACACGCGTGAGGGGCGTCCAATCAACTTCGACGTGGGCGGCGTGCGCGTGTTCGAAGCGCTTCCGCCGGAAGCCGGTGGCGGCGAGATGGTGTCCGATGGCTTCGGCACCGTGTTCCGCAACTACCGCGACATGGGTTTCGTTCCCACGTTTGCAGACGGGTCTCTGTCGTTTGTGATTCCCGGCGGGATGCCTGTGGTGCTCCAGCCGACCGACAACGACGGCAATGCACTGATGTTCGGGGAGGGCGATCCCTTCGCTGGCGAAATGATCCAGCGCGAGCAGATGCAGTTCTACCCGGGTGAGCTCTTGTCGCAGTCCTTCCGTCGCGATTTCTTCAACGGCTTGTGCGGGACCTGTCACGGCTCGATTTCCGGTCGTGAGCTGGATAGCGCGGTCAACGTCGACGTTCTGACGCAAGCGTCGATGGTTTCGACCATGGAGCGCGATCCGGTCGACTTGCGCTGAAGCGTGGAGTTTCACGAGGCGTTTGGTTTAGACTGGGCGCCACGTGCCGCTCCCCACCCTGATTTGCGTGGCATTCGCGTGTGGAATCGCGGCGGCGATGGCCGCGCGCGTGGAACTGCGCGTCAGTCCTCGTCCGCCTTTGCTGACGCGTAGCTTTGGGGCGTTCGCGGTGTTTGAGGCGTTCGTGCTGATTCCCGCCGCGGTTTACTTCTACGTGTTCCACGGCGATTGGTTTTTGCTCTACACCATCGACGTCGGGCTGATTCCCTCGGCGTTGGCTCTGATCGGGTTCATCTTGCTCGCGGGTATCGGAGCACTCGGCTACGTGGTTGGAGCCTCGATGGTGCGCGGTCAGCGCGACACCCTGGGCGGGATCCTTGTGGCGATCTCACTTTTGGCAGCAGGCGCTGTGGTGTTCGTCGCACAGGACCGACTTGCTGTGGTGGGATCGCATGCGCAGTTTGAGGGATCGTTTGGCTTGAAGGAGTTCGGTCAAGGATCGCTGGTTCAGGGCACCGTGGTGATGGGAACGATCGTTCTTGTTGGAATGGGCTTTCTGATTTACCGGCTGCACTTGGGTGGTCGGCGGGGGGCTTAACTTATCGGTCGTCGCGTGGCCTACGTCTCCGGCCTGCGGCCTCCGACTTCACCGCCTTCGGCTTACGGCCACGCTCCTCCCTTGGGGAGGATTAGCAATCCTCCCCCCAACCTTCGGTTGGGTCCCCCCTCAAGCTCGCGCTTCGCGCGCGTCTCGGCTCGGGGAGCCTCGACGTTGTCCGACGGCTAACTTCGCTCGAACGAACACTTCGTGTTCTTCGTTGGGGTCGTTGATACGGAAGGGGAGGGCGTCGTCGTCGCCAACAGCGGGCGGGCAGCGAAGCGACCTCAGATCTTCAATCAAGTTCGAGTTAATCAATACGCATTCTTTGATGCGGCGTCCGGCCGGGCCAAACCGTGGAACCGTCCGCAGGCAACCCGTGGAACGTCGTGCCCGTGCCCTTGCCTTTGCCCTTGCCCAAGCGGCGGATGAGAAGGATCGGCAAGCTTCGGCACGGGAAGATCTCATTCCGAGTTCCGAGTTCCGCATTCCGCATTCCGCATTCCGCATTCCGCATCGCATGTTGAGGAATTGAGGGAACCCTGGTTAACTCCGGGTCTGGATATGAAGCTTCGCTTGCCACGGTGGCTGTGCGTCGTCCTGTGGACCGCCCTGGTTGGGTGCGGGCCCACGGTGTACACGGTCCACATCCTCCCAGCTTCGCGCGCTGTTCATCAGGCGGAAGAAGCGGATGCTCAGTCCCACGCGCCCTACGAGTACTACTACGCTCAAGCGCACTTGGAGAAAGCACGCGCGGAAGCGGGTGAAGCAGCGTACCAAGACGCGATTCGCCACGCGAAGGTCGCGGAAGAGTTCGGTCTCAAAGCGCGAGACTTGGCGCGCCGCCGGATGCGCGAAGCAGGTCGCTGATGATGTCGCTTGGCCGAGTGCTCGTCGCTGCCGTTTCGATCGTGTCGCTGCTGGGCTGTACCAAGGCGAGCCAGATTCAAGGTCGCATCGACGGGCTTCGCGACATCGTTGAACAAGCGGAGCGCAACGGAGCATACCGCTGCGCACCTCGCGAACTCGCGCTCGGCAAAGCCCACCTGCGCTTCGCCCAAAACGAGCTCGAACAAGGCAACTCGAACCAAGCGTTGGACCACTACGCAATCGCCGAACCGAACGCGCGAGCTGCATTTCGACTCAGTCCTGCTCCCCGGTGCGCACCACGGGAGATGATCGTCGAGCGACGTCCTGAACCTCAACCGGGTGACCGTGACGGAGACACCTTCCTCGATCCGGACGATGAGTGTCCGGACGATCCAGAGGACTTCGACGCGTACGAAGACGAAGATGGTTGTCCCGATGATCAGGATCTCGACGGCGACGGCATTCCGGACTCGCGCGATCTTTGTCCTGCAGAGCCCGAGGATGCCGACGGTCGCGGTGATGAAGATGGTTGTCCCGACGTCGACGACGACCTGGATGGCGTGTTGGACCGCGACGACGCCTGCGCGATCGAACCGGAAGACCGCGATGGGTTCCGCGATGACGATGGCTGTCCCGATCCCGACAACGACGGCGACGCGACGCCGGATGTGACCGACAACTGCCCGGACGAGCCGGGGCCGGCCGACGAGAACGGCTGTCCGCGCGTCTACCAAAATGTTCAGGTCACGCAGACCGAAATCCGCATCACGCAGAAGGTCCACTTCCGCTTCAACCGCGCGACTATCCTTCGCGACAGCTACTCGCTGCTCAACACGGTTGCCCAGGTTATGCGGGACTTCCCCGAAGTCAGCGTCGAGGTGCAGGGCCACACGGACAGTCGCGGTAGCGATCGCTACAACATGCGCTTGTCGAACCAGCGTGCGAACGCGGTGCGTGACTACCTGATCCGACAGGGCATCGATCCCAACCGCATGACGGCGCGTGGATATGGCGAGAGTCGCCCGATCGAGTCCAACTCGTCCGACGAGGGGCGTGCGGCGAACCGCCGCGTTCAGTTTGTCCGCACCGACTCCGCCGCAGAGCAGTTCCGCCAACAGAACGCGCCCTAAACGCTGCGCAACCTCACAGATGTAGCGGGATTGCCGCCAGAAGGGCGTCTCCGTGCTACAAAGCCCCGATCCGATGGAGTTGAGGATGACACGCATCGCCGTACTGCTCGGCCTCGCCTTCGCCCTTCTCGGGGCGCCTTCTACAACGCAGGCCCAGCTGAGGCGCGTGCTCGACCTCAACCGTCAGGGCATGGACGCGTACAACAACCTCGAGATCGAGCAGTCGATGGAGCTGCTCCAGCAAGCGCTCGAGGCTGCGAACCGAGGCGGCGTCAGCGGTTCTCCGCTGGCACGCACGTACGTGAACCTCGGTGTCGTCGCGATCGGAGGCTTCAGCGATAACGGCCAGGGTCTCGCGTATTTCGTCCAAGCGCTGCAGGCGGACTCGAACGTCCAGCTCGATCCACTCACCAGCACTCCCGACATCCAGTCTGTGTTTCAGCTCGCGCAACGACGCGCTGGCGCAGGTGGGAACAACGGCGGAAACAACGGCGGCAATAACGGCGGAAATAACGGTGGCAACAACGGCGGAAACACGGGTCCGCTTCCTCCGGGAACGATTCCGCATCGACCTGCACGCGAGCAGTTGAGTTCGACCGCGCTGCCGATCTTCATCGAGGCGCCCGACGATGCACCCGTAGGTGCGGTGTATGTTTATTACAAGGCGCCGGGCATGCGCGATTTTCGGCGCATGGAGATGCGTCGCATGACCGGCGGCTTTGGTCTCGAGCTTCCCTGCCAGGAAGTCATGGCGCCGCGCATCCAGTACTACATCGTTGCTTTCGACGGCGACGAGAGCCCGATTGGCTTCGCCGGAAGCGAACAGGAGCCGATCGCGGTTCCGATCGTGAGCTCACGCAACGAACCTCCCCCTGCGCTGCCTGGCGCGCCTCCCCCTGAGCAGTGCACCGAAACGGAGTGCCCGCCCGGAATGGCCGGATGCAACTCAGGCGGTGGTTCCGCGGGACTCGGCGACACCTGTCGCGACAGCTCCGAATGTCGAAGCGGTTTGTCCTGTGAAGATAACTTCTGCGTGGCTGGAGAAGGCGGTGGCGGTGGTGACCCCGAACCGGGCGACGACAGCGGCATGCCGCGCGTGTTCATTCGAGCTGGATTCTCGTTCGGGTTGGGATACGCGACCAGCGGGAGTCCGGCGGACTCGTCGCCCGAGGACCTCAACGGCAACGGGGTTCTCGAAGATGATGAGATTACCCATCCCGACAACGCGTCGTACATCGAGGCGGGTGACGCGAACCCGGACTGCGACGCCGATCCCGGTGCGTACTGCGTACGCTTGGAGCAATCCGGATTTCTGATCGCACCGGCGCTGCACTTCAGCGTGGGTGGTTGGATCATTCCGCGCTTTGGTGTCGCGGGTACGTTCCGTTTCCAGTTCAACTCCGGCGAAGGAAGCCTCGCCGCGATCATGTTGGGGTTGCGCGCCTTGGTGCAGCTGACTGAACCGGCGCCCGATGGTTTGCACGCCGACGTGCATCTCGGAACGAGCTACGGGCAGATTCAGCTTCAGCCGCCCCAGAACGGCGCAAACGAGCCCTACATCATCAGCGGGTTCAACGGCGTGCAGCTCGGTGGAACGGTTGGCTACCGCGTGGTCAAAGCGTTCGATATTTTCTTCACGCCTGAGATTCACCTGCTCTTCCCGACGTTCCTGTTTGCGATCGATCTGACCGCCGGCGTCGGCGTGAACTTCTAGAAGAGCGCGTCAAGGATTCCTACTGCGGCGAGCATCGTCGCGACGAGAAGCGTGGCCACCAGTGCCGCGCGTTCGTCCTCCTTTTCGTGGAGCTTCTGAAGTTGCTCGAAGTCGGTGTGGGCCTGCGCCCACGCGGCATCTGCGCGACACCTCAGCTCTCGGTCCAACGTGGCGTTCGGAGCTGCAGTGGATGCGCAGAACATGCACCGAGGCCAGGATGCATCGAAGGCCATCGGGCCTCCGCAATGTGTGCATCGATTCACCCTGTACTGAAGCTTTCGACGCTTCGTGGCGAGTCGTTTGCGTCGAGCCTCTGCCCACGTCGCCTCGTGCACCAACACGAATCCAGTCATCACGACCCCCGCAAGAACGACGCCTGCGATTGGGTGGGAGGTCATACCGACCACAGCCGCCCCGAATGCCAACACAAACATGAAGAGAAGCGCGAGTGGTTCCGGAAGTGGACGGTGTTCCTCTCGAATCCGCTTCGAGCATGCAGCGGCCACCTCTTCGCGTGCGACGGTGTGTTCGACGCGTTGAGCTCGTTCCCTGTACGGATGAGCTCTTGGACTCAGCGCTTGGGCGCAATAGGAGCAGTGCGCTGTCTGCAACGAAAGTGGAGCACCGCAGCGTGCGCAGCGTATGACTTCTGCGTGTGGTGCTTGCTGAGGAAGGGCCGGACAACGGCCTCGACGCTTCTTGGACAGAGCTCGTTTGAGCAGCCTGTGCGACTCATCGTCGGACACCGAGCAATCTGATGCAGCCGGCCACGGTCCCTGCCCGGGCCCGGCGTTTGCCATCTCAGCTAGCTCATAGATGCTCGGAATCACCCGTCCAAGCGGTGCAATCGTCGAGCCGTGCGACAAACGCATTCTGCTCGCTGAAACGAAGAATCCTCGCTGCGAAGCGCGTAGAAACGCCCGGTGTCAGACGCCGGCTGGCACGGAGCGCCAAAACTGACTAACGCCTGGGGTGCGCGTTCTTGTCGTCGATGGAAGCACCACTGTGCGAAACGTCGTGCGGCGAACGCTCGAGACAGCCGGCTATCGCGTGGCGGTAGCGGACGACGGTCGTTCGGCACTCGAAGCCGCGCAGCAGTTCGTGCCCGACTTGATTCTGACCGAGGCCGCGCTGCCGGGATTGGACGGGGAAGCGTTCTGCAGGGCACTTCGCGCGATCTCCAATCTTCGCGATACCCCGGTGGTGCTGATGTCCGCGAAAGCGGATCGCATCGCGGAGAGTTTCATGGAGTCGACGGGTGCGATCGACGCGATCACCAAACCCTTCGGACCGGAGTCCTTGCTGGCTGTGACCGCGCACGCGCTGGACCGCGAAGCGCTGCATGCGGTCGATCCTTTTGGTGATCCGAAGCGACTCGATGCGGCACAGCGTCAACACCAAGCCGATCGCTTCGCGGAAACGATGGGCGAGGCGTTGTCGCATCTCTATCCCAACATCGAGAGCGCTTTGCGCGCACAGCCGGTGGCTCTGCGCTTGAGTCTGATTCAAGCGGTCAGTTCGTTGATCCCGGGTGGTGATGCTGCGCTGCGCGGCCGCGTTCCCGAGCTTGCGCTTGGTGATGTGCTGCAACTGCTGCAAACGTCCGACGGTGTGCTCTACGTCGACGACGAACGTGGACGACAAATCGAGATTTGCCTTGGTGGTGGGCGTGTGGACCTCGTCATGGCGCGAGGCACATCGCCGGAGTTTCTTTTGGGTCGCTACTTGCTGACCGAAAACCTACTCGACCCCGCCGATCTAGAAGCGCATCTCGCGCGAGCGTCCAAAGGACGCGGGCGTTTGGGCGAGCAGTTGGTGCGACTTGGCTATATCAGTCGTGAAGATCTGCGTGCGGCGCTGGCGCGACAGAGCAGTGAGCTGGTCTACGAAGCGCTTCGTTGGAGCAAAGCGCGGTTTGCGTTTGTGCGTTTCGCGCAGCGACCCGAAGCGAACCAAGCGCATCTGCAGCTGCCCGTGACATCGATGTTGATGGAAGGCCTGCGACGTGTGGATGAGTGGCGATTGATCGAGGAGCAAGTGCGCAGCTTCGATTTGAAGCCGACGATCGATCCGCGGGCAATGCGCGATGTCGACCGGGACAGCATGCGTGCGGACGAGCGAACGGTGCTGGACGCGATTGACGGAAAGCGAACGATTCGAGAAATCGTGGAGCACACGAAGCTGGGAAGCTTCGATGTATGCAAAGTGCTGTATCAGTTCATGTCCGCGCGTGTTGTTCGCTGATTGACTTGGGGAGATGCGTTCGCGGGCGCCTTTTTTCCCTTTTGCTTCGCGGGCATGGGCAAGGGCAGGGGCAAGTAATCAGGACGACCCAGGGAGAGTTGCTCCTGTCCTCTTCCTCTTCCCGCGTTGCCGTTCGAATGGTCGGCTGGGAAGTGCCTCACCAAAGCGCCGGACTCATTCGTATCCACCTCTAGGGAACAGGAAGAGGAAAAGGAAAGGGCTGTTTGGTTTGGTTGGCTTGGGAAGTCGCGTTCGCGGGCGCGTTTCCTTTTTGCTTCGCGGGCATGGGCAAAGGCAGGGGCAAGTAATCAGGACGACCCAGGGAGTGAGTTGCTCCTGTTTTGAACAGCCAACGCTGCGTCTCTCCACCCGCCAACTTCGCCGCACCACCTTGACATGCCCTTGCCTCTGCCCTTGCCCATGCCCACCAAGCGATGGGGACGAACGCAGCGAAGAGCAGTGGCTCCCACGTAACGTATCCCATTCCTATTCCTCTTCCTCTTCCCGCGTCGCAGTTCTGATGACGGTCGGCTGGGATGAATGTGCGGACACCGGCCCATCATCGTGCCCGTGCCCGTGCCCGTGCCCTTGCCCAACCGAGCAAAGAGGAACGGGGTTAGCGCACGAGGTACCCCGTCCCTCAGGATAGTGGAGTGAGCGCGTTGCACATTGTGTACGACGGGACGCCGCTTTCCGGACGTCGAACGTCGTTAGCCGTCGTGCTTGAGCACGTGGGACATGTTCTAGACCCACTCGTCGACCAGTACAGCGTGTCCTTTCAACATCGTGACGCACACATCGGACTGCGCATCTCACTGGCGATCCAGCGTGACAAGGCATGGCATCTTGAGAGCGTCAAAGCTGGTTTGGACCACATCGCCACGGCTCAGGGAATCATCTTCGTTGTCGACTCGCACCCAGCACGAGACGCTGAGACCAGGCAACGTTGGCAACAACTCGTCGCCCATGTTCAGCCGAGCACGCCCATTGTGGTGCAGGTCAACAAGCGCGACCTTGCGGAAGCCCGACCGATGAGTGATCTCCGTCGTGAGTTTCGAAGACCGAACTGTGCATTCCTGGAGTCGACGGCGAACCAGTGCATCGGCCCTGTAGCAGCCCTGCACACCTTGCTCGACATGCTTTAGCGGAGCGCCGGCCAATCGTCGTGCCCCCACCGACATGCTCTCCACGCAACCTATCCCATTCCTTTTCCTCTTCCCGCGTTGCAGTTTCGAATGAGGGTCGGCTGCCGTTCACCAAGCACCAGACGTATTCGTATCCGCCTCTAGGGAAGAGGAATAGGAATAGGAAAAGGAAAGGGCGTTTGGCTGGCTTGGGAAGACGCGTTCGCGGGCGCCTTTCCCTTTTTGCTTCGCGGGCATGGGCAAGGGCAGGGGCAAGTAATCAGGACGACCCAGGGAGTGAGTTGCTCCTGACTCGAACAGCCAACGCTGCGTCTCTCCACTCGCCAACTTCGCCGCACCACCTTGGCCGCGCCCCGACATGCCCTTGCCTTTGCCCTTGCCCATGCCCACCAAGCGAAGGAGGACGAACGTGGCGAAGAGCAGTGGCTCCCACGCAACCTATCCCATTCCTTTTCCTCTTCCTCTTCCCGCGTTGCCGCTCGAATGATGGTCGGCTGGAGCGCGGGCACCGCGGAGCACCGGCCAATCGTCGTGCCCTTGCCCTTGCCCGTGCCCTTGCCCAACTGGCAAAGAGGAACGGGGATAGCGCGAGAGGCACCCCGTCCCACGAAAAGCCCTCAGCCCAAAAGACCGGCGTGCTTTCGGATGTGCATCGCCGCCTTGCTCGCCCAGAACGCGACAAGATCCGCGATCACTTCGTTGTGCTCGATCAACGCCGAACCCGTCATCGATTGGGTGTCGCGCTCCGTTCGTCGCAGCACATCCACGCAATCCTTCAGATCGTCGGCGAGCAAACCCGCAACACGAATCGCCGTCCGACGCGCGGCTCGCTCCCATCGCGGAAAGTCGACGCGACCCACATCCACGTACGCGTTTGCCGCTTCTTCCATCGCCTTGCGATTCCGACGCGACAACGCTTTGTAGATGCGCTTCGCTTGCGCGTTGAGGATCTCCTCACTGGTCAGACCCGTGCCGTAACGCTCACGTACGTTGCGAGCCGCGCTCGCCAGCAGGACCTCAAGTTCACGAGGGGTCAGTTTGCCAACTGCGGGGTAGCCGCGCGCAATGTGCACCAAAGGCCGCGCCAACAAGAACACCTGCTGCGTTCGCGGAAGCTCTGCGACAGCCGCCGGTACGATGATCATCGGCGTGCTGCCGAGTTCGAGCCCCATGCCGCGCGTGCGCGTTCGGTGCACGTAGAGATCAAACGCGGGTACACCCAAAATGGCACCGAGTTCGTCGCCCAACGAACGAAGTGGATGCCCCGCACGCGTGGTGAGCTTGTCGCGTGAGCTCAGTCCATAGCTCTCCAGCTCAGGCGGGTAGAGTTTCACCAACGCGCTTTCGATCGTTCGCAGCAAAGCACCGGCAGCCGCTTGATCCGCCGACGGTGAACCGAGTCGATCCAAGATGTTCGCCAGCGTTCCGGGACGTGCTGCAGCCGGTCGGGGCGGCGACTCTTGGCGGATTCGCTGATCCCGCTCGGTGGTGGTCCCAAGCACAAAGAGCGGACCCGTGGCGACGCGCGCTTCAATCGCGCGACCGGCTTCGTCGTACGTGCGGACCAACTCGCGCCACACATCGGTGCGGGTCAGGTCTTCCTTGGCGAGGCCCTGCAACACTTCGATCGCGTCGGCCGAACGACCCACCAGACGAAGTCGCATGGCGAGTTCACGACGCAGGTGCGGGTCCTGGGTGGTGCCGGCCCCCTTTTCCAGCAGCTCGACGGCTTCGTTGGGGCGCTCGAGCTGATCGTAGAGCACGCGGCCCATCTCGAGGTACGTCGGCCCTGCGGCTTCGGGTTCGACGCTGGCCAAGAACTTCTCCAGCGCACCGACGTACTGGTTCCAAGACGCGGTGGTTCGACACAACGCTTTGCACTCGAGTGCGGATTCGGAACCGGGGCCTTCGAGGGCCACAGCATCGCGCAACGCCTCCGCAGCCGCCGCGTCGTTTCCTCGGTTGCGCTCCAATCGTGCGAGCTGCACCAGGGCTTCGGCGCGACCTCCAGATCCACGCGTCGAAGCGAGAAGTCGTTGCGCAGCTTCTGCGGCTTCGTCGACGCGTCCATCGCGTTCGTGGAGTTCGACCAGTCGACTCAACGCGTGCGGATCGGAGGGATCGAGTTGCAGCACGGCCTGAAGGCTCACCAGCGCACGCGCAGGATCCGCGAGTCGGTCGATCCAGATGTCCGCGAGCGCGCGATGCGCTTCCTTGAGGATGTCGTGGTCCGGCGCGAGCTGAATTACCCGGGTGAGCATCTTGACCGCTTCGCTCCACTGGCTGTCGCGCTTGTAGTAGTCGGCCAGCTTGCGAAGCGTGGGCACGTGGTTGGGCGACGCCCGCATCACACGACCCAGCGAAGCGATCGCCTGCGTGAGGCTCCCCAAGTCTTCGGCTTGGAGGTTGGCGACCTCCAACCACAACGCGTTGGACCGGTGCGGCGTGGGGGCAACGGCAGCCGCGCGACCCAAGAGATCAGCGAGACGGGCGTACTGCTCTTGTTTGCGCAACACGCGCGTGAGCCAGTGCGCGGCACCTTCGGAGTCGGGGTCGAGTTCCAACGCGCGCTGCAAGTCCGATAGAGCGCCCTCGACATCGCCCAAGCGCTCGATGCGCACCTGTGCCGACTTCACCAGCATCCGCGCTTCGATCGCGGGCACCTGAGCAATCTCGGCTTCGCGGCGCGCGGCTTCGGCGATCACGGAGGGGTCGTCGATGCGTTCGGCAATACGGCTCAGTCCGCGCGTCGCAGCAATCGACTCTGGGTCGTACCGCAGTGCCTGACGGAACGCGTCGAGTGCGCCTTCGCGGTCCATCGACTCGAGGCTTTCCGCCATGCGAATCAGGTGTGCCGCGCGCACGGCAGGATCCTCAGCCACGTGTGCGAGGCGTTGGTCCACTGCAGCGAGTTGTTCTGGGTCGCCGGCAGAGAGCGCGAGATGCTCGAGTCCACGGAGCGCACCTTCGTGGGTGGGGTCGATTTCGAGGATGGCTTGGTAGATGGACGCGCGTTCGCCAGGTCCACCCAACGAGCGGGCCTCCATGACTTGGGCTTGAGCTTCGAGCGCTGCGACGCGTGCCGGCGCATCGACGAACACTTTTGCTTGAGCGGCATGAACGCTCGCGAGTAGGTCCCAGGTACCCACGCGGCGGTAGAGCGCTTCGAGCGCCAAGAGCGCGCCCAAATGCGTGGGGTCGCGATCGAGGACTTGCTCGCAGCACGCAATCGCGCGTCGCGGCTCGTTGAGTTCGGTCGCGTAAAGTTCAGCGCGCCGCATCAACGCGTCGGTGGCGAGAACGCGATCGCCAGTCGCTTCGGCTTCGCGAGCTAGGTCATCGGCAAGCGGTGCCCACGCCGTCGCACTTGCGCGGAGTCGGGACACGGCATCGAGGGAAGGGCGGTGGGCAGGAACTTCGACAAGTGCCTTTTCGTACTGCTTGAGCGCCTTGGCGGGATCGGCCAGCTGCTCTTCCCACACCAACCCGATTTGGTAGGCGGTCTGCGCACGCGACGAGGGATCGCGATAGCCGTGAAACTGTGTGGTGAGAACTTCGACCAACGCCGCCCAATCGTTGCGCGCACGAAGGCGACGCGTGAGCGCGCGAAGTGCTGGACCGTGTGTGGGCTCAATGTCGAGAATCTGCCGGTAGTACCCAAGCGCTGCGTCCTCGCGGCCGATGCGTTCTTGGCAAAGCTCGGCCATCTTCTGCAGCAAAGTGACCGACTCACGTCCTGACTTGGCGAGTGTGACTTCTTTTTCGTAGAGGCCCAGCAGGTCTTCCCAGCGACCGAGCGCGTGGTACAGGCGCCCGAGACTGGCGAGTGCGGGAAGGTAGTCAGGTCGCATGTCGACCACGCGGCGATAGAACTCGAGTGCGCCGTCCCGATCACTGAGCTGATCGTCGAGAACTTCGCCAGCGCGATGGAGCAACCCGACGAGTCGGTCTTCGTCTTGGGTGAGATCGGCTTCAAGTTGAAGCGCTTGAACCAAGTCGCGGTAGCGACCCGCGCGCTCGGTGGCACGCTGCAACGACTGGATCGCCTGAAGGTGTTTGGGGTCCAGTTCGAGGATGCGGCGATAGGCTTGCGCCGCCTGACCCGGATCGCTCAGCTGGTCTTCGTACACGGCGCCGACACGCAAGAGACTCGCAATCGCGGTGTCGTTGTTGGGCGCGAGGTCGACCGAACGCTCGAAGAGTTCCGCCAGTTCACGGTATCGATTGGTTTGAGGCAGCAGTCGCGCGAGAGCCTTGAACGCCGCCGGGTATCCCGGTTCGATCGACAGCGCCTTTGCGTGATGTTCGATCGCGTCGTCGATGCGGTTGAGCCGTTCCTCGAGGACTTCGGCCACGCGCACATGTGCGGACGCGCGACGTTTGGCGTCCGACGCGTGTTCGGCTTCGCCGAGGTGCATACGGATCAGTGCTTCCCACTCACCGGCTTGCGAATAGAGCGGTGCTAGAGCTTGCAAGGTGGGGATGTGGGTCGAGTCGACCGTCAGCGATGCTTCGTACCAACGAATGGCAGAGTCGGGTCGATTCAGACGTTGATCGTAGATGGCACCGATCCGATGAAGGATGCCGAGTCGCTCGTCGGGGTCTTTGACGAACTGCGCGAGCTCCGCGAGTGTCTCGGCCAGTGCATCCCAGCGCGCGGCTTGGTCGTAGAGCTGTGAGAGCTCGGCCAAAATAAGAAGGTCGCCTTCGGTTTCTTCCGCTGCGCCTTCCAATGCGGAAACCGCTTCGTTCCGGTTGCCGAGTCGCTGCGAATGCAGACGACTGATCCGGTACAGCGCCATGCGCTTGACCTGTGGATCCTGTGTGAGGTCGGCTTCGAGTTGGAGCACGCGGATCAAGTCGCGCCAACGTCGTTGGGAGTGGTGCAGTCGCTTCAACGCAGCCAACGCCCCTGGTGCTCGGGGATCGAGGCGCAACGCAATTTCGTAGAGTTCGGTGGCCCGTTCGGGCTTGCGCGCTTTCGTTTCGGCGAGACGCGCGCGCTCGGCGACCAACGCGGCGCGGTGTCGAGGATCATCGGCGACCGCGTTTGCCGCTTGCTCCAGGACGCGGTCCATCTTGTCCCACTTCTGCTCTTCGCCATAGCGAACGATCAGGGAGCGCAGGATGGCCGGGTTCGCGCGATCGAGTTCCAAGGCCGCGGCATAGGCTTCGCCGGCGGCGTCTTTGCGCGCGAGGACATCTTCGAGCAAGCGCCCCTTGGCGTGGAGAAGTCGCGCTTTGCCCGGCGGGTCCGGCGTGATGCGAACCTCTTCGTCGAAGAGTTTGAGCGCCGCTTGATAGCTCCGACGTGCGATGAGGACACGCCGCGCGCCGCGAAGTGCAGGAAGACTCTCAGGTTGGCGTTTGAGCGCCTCTTGGTAGTGGCTTGCAGCACGACGCAGATCGCCCAGCGGTGCTTCGAAGAGACGCGCGAGTTCGAAATGCAAACGCGCGGCGCGTCGATCGGATGGGCGAAGCTTGAGTTCTTGGTCGAGCTCTTCAACGAGCTGCTCCGCGGACTCCATCACGTCGGGCGACCAGCTCAGTCGAACTTCGGCGCTGGTGACGTCGATCTCTTCGGTGCCCGAATCGATGGTGTCGATCGAAATCTCATCCACCGCGATGTCGTCGTCGACGAGGATGTCGTGCATCTCCGGCTCGGGCGCCCGCACTTGGTCGGGTGGTGGAGCCGGTGCTTTGGGCAACGAGGGCGCGGGAGGCGGCGCTGCGCGACCTGTGGGCGGCGCTGCACGCGGAGGTTGGACACCCGTTGGCGGCGCTGCGCGAGGCGCAGGTGGGGGAGGGGGTAGCGACTTCTTCTTGCCGCCCGGTGGCGGTGGTGGAGGAGCCGACTTGGTGGGCGCCGGAGGGATCGGAGCCCCAGGCGGAGGCGGCGGCATTGAGCTGACCGCCGGCTTCTTCGCGTGTTTGGACTCCTCCTCGAGCTCGTCGAGGAGGACTTCCATGGTCGAATCCTTTCGGCTTTCCTCCGCCATGAAGGGCTCATGATGCCCCGCCGAGGCAGGCGATCGAAGCGCTTTTTCCCGGCTCTTTTTCCCTGCTGACCGGCTAGGCGAAATCGCGCAGTCGAACGCGAAGCTTCTGTTTCGCGCGTGCTTCCAACTGACGCGCTCGCTCGCGGCTGACCCCGAGTTCGCGGCCCAACGCAGCGAGGGTCATCTCATCTTCGCGATGTCGGAGCAGTCGGTTTTCGACGATGTAGCGCTCTCGCGTGTCCAGAACATCCAGCGCGTCTTCGAGTTCATTCTGCAGTCGTGCACGACGTTGGTTGCGTTCAGCGACCACGTCTTGTCCCTCGGCTTCAGCCACCAAGGTGTCGACCAGCGTCGCACCCGCGTCGTCAAAAACCTTCACGTCGAGCGACACATCCTTCGCCTCGAGGCGCCGAAGCATTGCGGCCATCTTCTTCGGAGTGGTGTCGAAACGCTCCGCCATCATCTCGATCTGCTTGGTCGGATCGCGTTCGATCGTGGCGATTCGCGCCCTCTCGCGTCGCAGCCGGAAGAAGAGTTTCGATCGGAGTGGACCGCTTCCGGCGCCCACCAGACTGGTCGAGCGAACCACCGCTTCGAGCACGTACGCGCGAATCCAGTAGCCGGCGTAGGTCACGAAGCGCGTCCCGCGGTGCGGATCGAACTTCTTCACCGCGATCACCAAGCCGACGTTTCCCTCCGCGATCAGGTCCGCCAACTTGATGGCGTACCGACGGTATTGAAGAGCCACGGCCACGACGTAGCGCAGGTTGGCGTTGACCAGTGCGTCGGCAGCTGCCTGGTCACCCTCCTGCACTTTGACCGCCAGCTCGTGCTCCTCCTGCCGTGAAAGCACCGGAATCGCCCGGACTTTCTGGATATAGGAATCGAGCTCTTTGTCCTTCTCGTAGGCCACTTACCTTACCTTACGTAACGTTAGGTTCTCGGTCAATGCTGCGAAACCCGAAAAAGGGTCCCGCGGCGCTCATAGTGAAGACGCCGGAGGACCCTTTTCGTTACGAGAAAGAGTTTGGGTCGCGAACTAGGCGGAGAAGCTCGATCCGCAGCCGCACGTGGCCTTTGCCTGCGGGTTTTGGAACTTGAAACCAGCTCCGTAGAGACCTTCGACGTAGTCGATCTCGGTGCCCTCGAGGTACTGAAACGACATGTAGTCGATGTAGATAGGGATTCCGTGCGACTCGAAGCGCTGGTCGAGTTCGCTGGTCTCGTCTTCGAAGAAGAGATCGTAGCTGAACCCGGAGCAGCCTCCGCCGATGACGCGAACGCGCAAACCTTGGTCACCGAGACTCTCGGCTTCGCGGATTTCCTTCACCTTTTCAGCGGCTTTCGGCGTCAGCTCAATCATTTCCTCGTCACCTTTCGGTAGCTTACGTAGCGTAACTTAGTTCTCATCCCCCAAAATCGCCAGCACTTCGATCGGCTCCCCTCCGATTTGCAGCTGCGATTCCAGGCGCTTTCGTTTGATGAGCGCGAGCCCGAGCGTCCCAGACAGCGAAGTCAGGCGCCCAGCCACGGAACCTTCGGCATGAATCTCGGCGCCTTGTTCGGCCGATTCGGGAACGCGGACCCGGACCAAACGACGTGGTGGCTGTCCTCGGTGCTCCAGCATCACCACGGGTTCCTGACCGATGTAGCAACCCTTCTCGAACGAGATCGCCCGCTTGAGACCCGCTTCTTGCGGAAGGGTGTCGATCCCGAAATCCTGCCCGTGCTGGGGAATGCCGTGTTCGATTCGCGAGCGCGTCCAAGCCGCGTCGTCGATCGCATCGCCGACCGGTTCGGCGGAATCCCAGCCTGGAACGCCGAGTCGCGGCAAGATCACTCGATCCTCAGTGTTCTCCACCACGTGGAAGAGTGTGGTGGTTCGAAGCTCGAGTTCGACGTCCTCCATCACCAAAAAGCGATCGAGTCGCTCGAGCGCAGCGTCGGCGGCGTGAGCAGGCACCACAAAGTCCATCGACTCTGCATCCACCGGCAGCACCCAGCCATCGCTGACCACGCGACCCTTCGGCGTGAGCAGCAAGGTGTACACAGGTGCATCGATGTCGCGAAGGTCTGCCGTAACCTGGCCTTGAAGCCAGGTGTGGGTGTCTTCACCGCGAATCTCGATGACCCCGACCTCGAGCACCCGATGTCCGCTGAGCTTCACGGGGCTTGATGTGGCGCCCAAAGCGCTCAAGTTCAAGCCCGAAACCAACTGTGAACAGATGGTCTCGATCTGCGTCAAAAGTTCAGGGCCAGGATTTCGAGACCAAGGGTTTTCCCGGGTGTTTCGCCCCGAAGGGGTTGGTCCGTTCCTTGCTGCATACTGTGACCATGCGTCGTCTCCCCCTCCTCCTCCTTCTCGTTTCTGGACAGGCGTTCGCGCAGTCTGCACCCGCTGTCGATGCCGATGGAGAGCGAGCGATGTTGGAGCGCATCAACGCGCTTCGCGCCCATGACAATCTTCCCCCACTGACGCGGCACGAGGGGCTCGACGCAGCCGCGCGTGCTCACTCGGTAGACATGGCGTCGAACCGGCAGTTGGTTCACGTCTCCGCGCGAACGGGAGACCCTGCGCAACGCGTTCGTGAAGCAGGTGTGAGTACGACGCGTGTCGCCGAGAACATCGCACGTCACTCGACTACCGCCGGTGCACAAGATTCGATTCTCGCGAGTGATGCCCACCGCGCGCAGGTGATGGATCCCAACTTCACCCACATTGGTCTCGCTGCGATTACGGCGCGCGACGGTATCTACGTGACCCAGGTCATGGCAACGCTTGCGCCGCCACCTGCTGCAGCGCTTCCGCCCCCTTCGGTGTCCGAGGTCGAACCGCAGCCTGAGCCCGAAGCGGTTGCCGCGACGCCGCCTCCGCCTGCGCAACTCGACACGACCCCGGACGCGAACGCTCAGCCCAATGCACAAGCACAGCCCAACGCACAAGCGCAGCCCAACGCTCCGCAACAGATTCCGACAATGCGCATGCCGCGCACCCATCGTCGTGTTGCCGGCTACTGGATTTATCACGGTCAGCGTTGGTGGTTCTTCCCCGTTCCCGCTCGCGCGCGACCCGGACAGGTTTTGCATCCCGACCCGAACATTCAGGGACCGCCTCCTGGATATCAGCAGCCCGCCCAGCAGCAAGTTCGTCCCGCCGCTCCGCCGCCCGTTCGCTACCGCACGCGCCCGCAACCGCAGCAGCGTCAGTCGCAGGATCAACAGCGCACGATCTATTGGTACTGAGCCACTAGCTCTCCGCGGGGCGAAGTCGGCCTGCGAGAAACGCGTCGTCGTCAATCACCACAGCCCCGCGCGTGTCCACACCGACCAGCGTGCCGACGTGGTCATCCAGCGCAACTCGCTCGCCTCGCCAGAGCAAGCGAGCACGCAAGTCCGGCAAGAGCATCTCGAGTCCACCCGTCCGGCGTGCGTTCAGTCGTCGCTCGAGATGCAGCAGTACGGCGCACGCCGCGTCGTCGACACCGGCGTGCACAGCAGCGGCGTCGATCTCGTCGGGCCATGCACCCTCCGCGAGGTTGAGTCCGATGCCCAACACCACAACGTCCGGCGTTCCCGAGCTCCGTGCTTCGGCCAAGAGTCCCGCAGCTTTGGCCGGTGGTTGTCCGATCCAGATGTCGTTGGGCCACTTGATGAAAATCTGGTTCGGGTCTGCTCCTAGTGCGCACGCCGCGTCCGCGACACCCAAACCCGCAGCGAGCGTGAGGCCTTCCACGCTCTCGCCCCGCAACACGATCGACAGGTAAAGGTGCGCGCCAGGCGGCGAGTGCCACGTCGTTCCGCGCGCTCCACGACCCGCGGTTTGGGTCGCCGCGATCACAACGTGTCCGTTCGGTGCACCGCGTTGCACCGCTGCGTGCGCGAGGTCCATCGTGCTTGCGGCAGACTCGTGCCACTCGAGCGAACGGCCGTAGATCTCCGTCTCGAGTGCGGCTTGGATCTGTGCGTCGATGCTCACTGCCAGTCGAGGCCGAGGTCGACCCCACGCGCCGAGTGCGTCAGTGCACCGCTGCTGATCACGTCGATACCCAGCGTGGCCAGCGTGGTGATGCGCTCGATGGTGATTCCACCCGACGCTTCGAGCACGGCGCGACCATCGACGATCGCGATCGCCTTCTTCACTGCGTCGTTGTCGAAGTTGTCCAACATGATCACGTCCGCGCCTGCGGCGAGCGCTTCATCCAGTTGCTCAAACGTGTCCACTTCGCACTCGATGCGCGTGGTGTGCGGTGCGTAGGCACGCGCGCGTTCAATGGCTGCGGTGACCCCTCCACACGCGGCGATGTGGTTGTCCTTGATCAACACAGCCGACGACAGGTCTTCGCGGTGGTTGTGTGCACCCCCACACCGAACCGCATACCGCTCCAAGGCGCGCAAACCGGGGGTCGTTTTTCGTGTGTCCGCAATGCGGCACGTGGAGCCTTCCGGGATGGCATCGACGTACCGACGCGCTTTCGTCGCCACGCCGCTCATGCGCTGGATGAAGTTGAGCGCCACCCGTTCGCCCAAGAGAATCGAACGTGCCGGTCCTTCGACGGTGCCTGCGACATCCCCTTTGTGCAGTGTCGTTCCGTCTGGGTTCTCTGCCTGCAGGGTGACCTTGGGATCGAGCAGCGCGTACACCGTTTCGACCACGCACCAGCCGCTGAGCACCAGCTCTTCGCGCGCACGAAACGCGGCACGCCCCATGACATCGGGCGGAATTGTGCTTTCGCTCGTCAGATCGCCGCGCGCGATGTCTTCTTCCAGCGCCATCGTCACGATGCGATGCAGGACCGGCGGTGCAGGCGGAAAGGCGTTCATCTCTCAGCTCCAAATTTGGGTGGGCCAACGTCGGCGCCAAGCTTGGATGCGCAGACGCGGGTCGGGGTTGATGCATACCGGGGTTCCGACGCGTTCAAGCATCGGCAAATCGCTGGTGCTGTCGCTGTAGAACAAGCTCTGCTCCAAATCGACGTCGTGCTCGCGCGCCCACGCTTCGGCCGCATCCACTTTGCCGTGTCCGTAGCAAAGCGACGCGCACACTCCGGTGAACGAACCGTCGTGCACTTCGAGTTCGCTGCACAACACGTGATCGATCATGAGTTCGTCCGCGAGTGGCTGTGTCGCGTAAGGCGTCGACGCGGTCAGAATGACCAGCTTGTACCCTTCGCGGCGACAGCGTTCGACCTCACGACGTGCGTCGCGACTGATCTCGGGGACAACTTTCTCTTCGAAGAACTGACCCACTTCGCGCCGAAAGTCCTCTTCACGAATACCTTCCAGCGTGCGCACCGCTCGACGGGTCACAGCGGTCGGATCGATCACGCCCAACGTGTACTGCGCGATCCATACCGAATAGCGCGCAGCATCGGCCAGGCTGGCTTCACCGCGTTCGAAGCGCCAACGGATGTAGAGCCGACCGGTGTTCACGCGCACAAGCGTGCGGTCCATGTCGAAGAACGCGGCCTTCACAACCAACCTCGCACCAGGATTTCGGAGTACACGTTGCTCAACGCGTGGAACACGATGGCCGCGCCGATGCCGCCGCGCCAGCCGCGCAGAAGTCCGAACACCAGACCGGGAAAGAACACCGCCAAGCGTGCCGGATTCAGATCGACCACGAAGTGGATCAGTCCAAACAGAAATGCCTGAAGCAACCACGCGCGAACATCGAGATCGATTGCGCCGGCGAACGGGAGACGCACATGGATTCGACGCGGCGCCCAAAAGTCATCGAGTCGAGTCTGGATGAAGCCGCGAAAGAACGCTTCTTCGGGAAGCCCAACCACCACGATCTGTGCAGCTGCAAACGACGCAAAGTCGTCGGGTGGGTTGAATACGAAAGGGTGCTCGGGGCCGTGCCAATACGCGAAGCCCACGGCGAAGAACGGAAAGATCAGCGCAGCGACACCGACGGCGATCAAGGACTCCCGCAGCGCCGATTTCCAACTGCGTCGTGCCGTGCGAAGCAGGTCGTAGATGCCAAACGGGCCGGGGTCTTTGTCGTCGGGCGCGGGTCCGAGCAGACCCCCCACGCTCATACCGAAGCGGTGCACGCCACGACCCGACGCATCTCGACCGGCCATGTGAAGTGCGCCAAAGAGAAAGAACGCGCCCACGGCGAGGTGCACGTACTCGCTGACCGGTTGGACGCCGCGCAATCGAGTGACGGCAAACGTGGCCGCTGTGACCAGCCCATAGACCTTCAGAACCTCGATCAGCGCCGAGGTCTTGTTGGATCTGGACTCCGGCGTTTTGGACTCCTGGGTCACGCTCCTACCGAGTAGCGCATTGCAGCCACAGGTCTAGACTGAGCCGCCATGATTCCCGAACCGACGATCGCGAATATTCGGGAACGCGTCGATATCGCTGCATTCGTAGGCGAATACGTGCGGCTCAAGAAGTCCGGCGCGAGCTTCAAGGGGCTCTGTCCCTTCCACAACGAGAAGACTCCGAGCTTCTACGTGCACCCGCAGCGTCGTTTCTTCCACTGCTTTGGCTGCGGTGCTTCGGGCGACATCTTCAGCTTTTTGATGCGAATCGAGGGCCTGACGTTTCCCGAAGCGGCTCGGCGCTTGGCCGAAAAAGCGGGTGTGGAACTTCCGCGCGACGATCCTGAGAAGGACGCTGCGTACAACCGACAGCGGCAACGCGAAGAACGAATGGCCGCATTGGTGGAAGCGGCAGCGGGCTACTACATCCAGCAGCTCGAGGAACATCCTCTGGGTCCGATGGCGCGCAAGGTGATCGAAGAGCGCGCGATCACACCGGAGACCGCGCGTGCGTTTCGCCTCGGGTACGCGCCGCACGGTTGGGACCATCTCGTCGAGTTCTTGCGCAAAGGCGGCTGGTCTCCCGCCGATGCAGAGACCGTCGGTTTGATCGTGCCGCGTCGCGGTGACCGGGGAGGGCACTACGACCGCTTTCGACATCGCTTGATGTTTCCCATTGCGGATCACCGAGGGCGCATCGTCGCGTTCTCGGGTCGTGCACTCGATGCACCGGAGGGAACCAAGGAACCGGACGAACCGCCGGCGAAGTACGTCAACAGTCCAGAAGGTCCGCTCTATCACAAAGGCGAAATCCTCTTCGGACTCTACGAAGGCCGCGTGCAAGTTCGACGCACGGGTTGGGTCGCGTTGTGCGAAGGCAACTTTGATCTGCTGGCGCTGCACCAAGCAGGGATTGCGAACGCGGTTGCGCCGATGGGCACTGCGCTGACGGACGCGCAATGCAAGTTGCTCAAGCGCTACGCCGAGAAAGCGGTGTTGCTCTTCGACGGAGACAAAGCCGGCAAGCGTGCCGTGCGTTCGGCGTATGCCGTTCTCGCCAAAGCGGGCATCGATGCCACGGTGGTCACGCTTCCGCCTGGATCGGATCCAGACACGTACCTGCGAACCGAAGGTGCAGAAGCGCTTCAGCGTCGGATCGACCAAGCACCAGGCATCGTCGAGCACCTCATCGACGACGCGGCGGCATCGGTCTCGAGCGCGAGTGAGAAAGCTCAAAAAATCGCCGAGCTCGGACCTGTTCTGATCAAGGTCGATAATCCTGTGGAGGTTCGGCTCTACGTCGAACGCGTGGCTCAAAAGTTCGGTGTGAGCGATGTCGATGCGGTCCGAAGACAGCTTCGGAAGGGGGTTCGACGCGGTCGAAAACGCCGCGACGAACCGCAAGAAAATCCAGTAAAATCAGAGGTTAAGCGGCCTCGGCGAAAACCTGTCCTGCCGCGTATCGAAGTCGGTGTGATGGGCGCACTTCTCGATTGTCCAGGCATTCTGGACACATCGGCCGCCAAGAAATTCGAAGAGCTTTTGACGAGTCCCGATCTTCGCGCCATCTTGCAAGCCACCTCGCGCTGGGTGGAGGAACGTGAGGGTGGATCAAGAGTGGTAAACGCACCCGCTCTTCTCGCGGAAGTCGCGGGAAATCCAGCACTTCCATGGCTCGAAGATCGACTGGCGAAACAAGAGTACGAGGACGAACGGGGGGCGTTGGAGCAGCTCGAGGCAGCGCTCCCGCTCATGCAACGAGCACAGCTCAAACAACGACTCGCGGAACTGAGCAGGGCGATCTTGGAGGCTCAGCGAACGGGAAATGACGATCTCGCGCGGGAATTGCGACACGAACACCTGGCGCTCTTGCAGAGCGCGCGGCAGAAGAAGGCTTCCGACAGCGGAAGCGGTTAAGGCGGAAGGGCTCGAGAGGTAAAGATGGCGACGAAAGCTCGCGGCTCAAAGAAGACGACGGCACGTAGGACGACGAAGACGACCAAGGCGAAGGCCAAGAAGTCAACGACGAAGTCCAAGCCGAAGGCGACGACGAAGGCACGTGCACGGGTGAGTGCACGCAAGTCAACGAAGAAGACGACGAAGACGACCAAGGCGAAAGCCAAGAAGTCGACGAAGGCAACCAAGAAGACTGCCGCCAAGAAGACCACCAAGCGTGCGAGTGCGCGCGCGAATGGTGCCAAGGCGAAGCCCAAGGCTGAACCGAAGAAGAAGGCCACCAAGAAGGCACGGACCGCGTCGCCGGATCCCATGCCTGAGCCGAAGACCAAGAAGCGAGAGTCGCGTCGGTCCCGCAAGGGCAAGGATCGCAAAGAGGTTCAAGCGCTTCTGGAGCGTGGTCGCATCAAGGGCTACCTCACCTACGACGAGATCAACGACGCGATTCCGCCCGACGTCGTCAGCTCGGATCAGATCGATGATCTGATGCAGCGCGTTCGCGGCGAAGACATCGAGATCGTGGACTCGGTTTCGCACGCACGTCGTCGCGAAGGTCAGTTCAAGGCGACCAAGCTGTCCAAGAAGAAGAAGGACTCGATCCTCCCGCCCACCAGCGATCCGTACACGACCAAGTCAAACGACCCGGTCCGCATGTACCTGCGCAAGATGGGCTCGGTCTCGCTGCTTACCCGTGAGGGCGAGGTTGAGATCGCCAAGCGCATCGAAGAGGGTGAGAGCAAGGTCTTCGAGGTCATGCTCGATTCTCGCGTGGGTATCGCGGAAATCGTGGAGATCGGCGAGAGCCTCAAGCGCGGCAAGCTTCGCGTGAAGGACGTTGTGAAAATCGGCGCCTCGGAGGAGTACGTCGAAGAAGAGGTGCGTGCGCGCATCGGTAAGGCCATCGACAAGGTCAAGCGACTGGAGTCGCAGGTCTCGAAGGCACGCGACGAGCTGCAGAGCGGCAAGCGCATCTCCGAGCGGGTTCGCAAGAACCACATGACGACGCTGATCAAGATTCGCGACGAGCGCGTGGCGGTCTTGCGTGCAGCGGGTCTGCACAAGAAGCAGATCGACAAGGTCGTCAACCGCATCAAGGGCTACATCCGCCGCGTCGAGCGTGCGGAGCGCGCGATGTACGATGCGGAGCAGCGTTGTGGCGGTCTTCCCCAAAAGGACATCCGCAAGGCGCTGCGCGAGCTGCAGACCGATCCGGCTGCGGAGAAGAAGTTCGTCAAGCAGACCGGCGCTTCACTGGAAGTGCTCCGGATGGCTGACGAATCCATCAAGGAAGCGCACAAGTCGATCCGCAAGGTCGAGACGGACATGGGGCAGCCCATGGACCAGCTTTTCAGCACGTACCAAGATCTTCGGCAGGGCGAGCGTCGTGCCGATCGTGCGAAGGCGGAGCTCGTCGAGGCGAACCTTCGTCTCGTGGTGAGCATCGCCAAGAAGTACACGAACCGCGGACTGCAGTTCCTGGACCTGATTCAGGAAGGCAACATCGGTCTGATGAAGGCCGTCGATAAGTTCGAGTACCGTCGCGGCTACAAGTTCTCGACCTACGCCACGTGGTGGATTCGCCAGGCGATCACCCGCGCGATCGCCGACCAGGCACGTACGATTCGTATCCCGGTCCACATGATCGAGACGATCAACAAGCTCATCCGCACCAGCCGCTACTTGGTGCAGGAGTTGGGTCGTGAGCCGATTCCGGAAGAGATCGCCGAGCGCATGGAGATGCCGCTCGATAAGGTCCGAAAGGTTCTGAAGATCGCCAAGGAGCCGATCAGCCTCGAAACGCCGATCGGCGAAGAGGAAGATTCGCATCTCGGCGATTTCATCGAGGACAAGTCGGTCGTGTCGCCGGTCGACGCGGTGATCAACGGCAACCTCGAGGAGCAGACCCGTCGTGTGCTCAAGACGCTGACGCCGCGCGAGGAGAAGGTTCTTCGTATGCGCTTTGGCATTGGCGAGAAGAGCGACCACACCCTTGAAGAGGTGGGTCAGGACTTCGAGGTCACCCGCGAGCGTATTCGCCAGATCGAAGCCAAGGCGCTGCGCAAGCTCCGCCATCCGAGCCGAAGCAAGCAGCTTCGATCGTTTATGGAGAACTGATATTTATTAGGGAGGGATGACCGCACCCTCCCCCCACTCGTGGCAAAGCCACGTCGTGGGTCCCCCCTCCAACTTCGCCGTGCTTCTTTTTCTCGGGAGGGATGAACGCATCCCTCCCCCCACGTGCGGCTAAACCGCACAGTGGGTCCCCCCTCCGACTTCGCCGTTCTGCGGCGTGCTCGCTTCGCTCGCGCTCTTCGCAGCTGCGCTCTCTCCCGCCGCGCCGCCGCGTGCTCGGGGTCGATGTGTGTTTCGGAGTTTTCTGTTCCTGTGTGCTCAGTTCCGTGTTGCGTTCAAAAAGAGAAGGAGCGCCGAATTCGGCGCTCCTTTCTGGCTAGGCCCACCTGGACTCGAACCAGGAACGAGCCGGTTATGAGCCGGCGGCTCTAACCATTGAGCTATGGGCCCTCGCGCCGAGGCGCAGGCGCAAGATGCGTCTGAGACCAGGAAAACTCAAGTCCTCACCCGTCTGCGCTTGCGCCTATCCAGCGGGCACGGTAAAGCGCGCGCGAGTCTGGAGGTAGGACGGAGTGCAGGACGAGCTCAGGGCTCTCGCAAAGCTTGCAAAGATGGACATGGCAGCAAAGGGGTTCGACGAAGAACTCCGCAGTCTGCCCGCCCGCATCGAAGAGATGAAAGGCGATGTCCAGACCCTCGAAATGCTGCTCGCGCAAGAACGAGCACAGGTCGACGAAGCGACACGCCTCAAAGCGGAGCGCACGTCGGAACTCCAAGAACGCAACGAAGCTCTTTCGCGCGCCAAGGCCAAAGCCGGGCGCGCTCGTTCGTTGAGGGAGTCCGACGCGGCCGAACGTGAGATCGAGGCCAACCGACGCGCGCTGACCCAGCTTCGGGAAGACATCGCCAAGCTTGACGCCACGATCGAAGCGAAGTCGGCGTCGCTTGGTGAGCGTGAGTCTCAGTTCGAAGAAGCACGCACGATGTTCACCACCGAAGAACAAGAGGCGAAGGCCCGCATCGAGGTGGTCGAAAAGGAGCGCGGCAAGGTCACGCAAGGCCGCGACGAACTGCTGTCGAAGCTCCCCAAGCGAATCGCCAAGCGCTACGAGAAGCTGCGCACGCGCATCACCAAGTACATGACCGTGGCGATCGTTGAGAGTCGGACCTGCATCTCGTGTCAGATGTCGCTTCCGCCGCAGCTCTTCATCGAAGTTCAGCGCGGAGAAGACTTCCACTCATGCCCGCAGTGCCACGCACTCTTGGTACACGCCCAGTTCGCGATCGACGCAACACCGATCGAAGCCACGCCCGAAGCCGAAGCGCCTGCGCCTGAAGCGGATGCACCTGCGCCCGAAGCGACGCCAGAAGCCTAGACGACGGTAATCCAACCCTCGGGCGCATCTCCGCGCACCGTGGCGAAGTACTTGCTCTGTACGCGCTCGCTGATCGGGCCGCGTGAGCCGATTCCGATCTGCCGGTCATCCACCTCGCGAACCGGGGTGACCTCGGCGGCGGTGCCCACCATGAAAATCTCGTCGGCGATGTAGAGCTCGTCGCGCGCGATCAAACGCTCGCGTACTTCCAGCCCCATGTCCTTCATCAGCTGAATGACGGTGCTACGGGTAATCCCGCCCAGGATGGATGTGCCAAGCGGCGACGTGTTCACGACTCCGTCGCGGATGACGAAGATGTTCTCGCCGGACGCCTCGCACACGTAGCCCTGTGGGTCGAGCATGATCGCTTCGTCGTAGCCCAGCTTCAGCGCTTCGCGCTTCGCCAGGATCGAGTTGACGTAGTGGCCAACGATCTTGCCCTTGGCCATCAGCGAGTTCACTCCCGCACGGTTGTACGAAGAGATCTTGGTTCGTGCGCCCTTCTTGAGACCCTCTTCGCCCAAGTACGCGCCCCACTTCCACGCGATGATCGCCACACGCGTGGGGTTGTTCATCGCGCCCAGGCCCATCGCGCCATCGCCGACGAACGCGAGCGGTCGCAGGTAGCACTCTTCGAGTTTGCTGGCGCGCGCGGTTTCGACGCACGCATCGACGATTTGCTGCTGCGTAAACGGCATGGGCAGCTCGCAGATGTGCGCGGATTCGAACAGACGTCGGATGTGTTCTTCCAAGCGGAAGATGCCGGTCTTTCCGTCGGAGAGCTTGTAGGCACGGATGCCTTCGAACACCCCCACGCCGTAGTGCAGGGTGTGCGTGAGCACGTGAACCTGCGCTTCGTTCCAGGGAATCAACTTGCCATCAAGCCAGATGCTCTCGACCGGTTCGACCATGCGCGCACTCTACTTTCCAACCGCGCCTTTTCAACCCTGATGCGACGCCGCAACGCGTCATCACCGCAATCTTCAACAATAACGATCAGAGCGAGCGGAGTTCTTCCAGGGCTTCGGCGCTATCCGGGTTTGCGGCAAGCGCGCGCGTGTAGGCATTGCGCGCTGCGGGAATGTCACCGACGTCTCGTAGGGCACGCGCGTGAAAGAGATGCCCCAGGTCGCGTTTGGGGATCAGCTTGCACCCGCGTTCAAGCAGTTCGATCGCAGCGCGACGTTCGGCGTCGGTATCCGAAAGTTGAAACTCGATCCATCCGAGGTGCACCACAAACTCACCCTCATCGGGTACGCGTCGAACGGCACGCTTGAAGGCCTTGCGGGCTTTTTCGAAGTCTCCACGCTGCATGGCGCGGCACCCACGTCGGAAGTGTCGTTCCGCGCGCAGCATCCGTTCGACCCGGTCGTCGAGGTCAGGGTCGTGCGGCAGTTCCAACGACGAACTCAGAGAGTAGAGAGACGACTCCAACGACGTCGGCGAAGCCGGCGAGATGTGCGTGTCGGTGGGTTCGTCCTGATCTTCCGTGGTGTCGGTGGGCACTTCGTCGCTATCGGGCAGTGACGTGTGCGTCGGTGTGGCTTCGCCCTGGGCAAACCCGATCGCATCCGCCAACGCATGCGCCAGGTCGCGTGCTTCTGCGGTGGGAGCGTCGAGGTCCGTCTCTGTGCTGTCGGTTGCGCGAAACGTGGGCTCCTCTTCGTCCACGCTTGCCACACCGACAAGACTCTCCGGCTCTTCCTCCATGAGGACATCGACGACGGCGGTGAAGCTCGGATCGTCGCTGACCACAGCGACCGACATCGGCTCGTCCTCGCTCGGCGGTGTGAGGATGGGCCGACGCGCACCTGTTGGAATCGGCGCGTCGTGCTCCTTGGTCGATACGCGGCTCTCATCGCGCACAGGCAGGTCGGCCGCGCCCGGAATCTCGCGGGTGATGGGATCGCGACTCTCTTCCTTTTCATCCTTGAGACGAATCTCGCGCGTGGGCGGACGCTCACTCGGTGGACGCTCGCCCGCGGGAGGCGCAATTGTCGGTGGGCCTGCATCCCCGGTTAGGAGACTCTCCGCACGCGTCAGTCGCACGATGGTTTCCGTGGCAAGCGTTCGAAGCGCCTTTCCTGCAGCATCCGACGTCGCCAATGCGCGAAACGCTTCCCGCAAGGACGAGGCTGCCTCGCGGATCGCTCGTTCGTCCGAAGTTTCGACGCGGAGCGCTTCGGCGTATCGACCTTCACGCAAGAGAGGAACCACCCGCGCTAACTCCGAACGCGCGTCCCCATCCAACTCGTCCGCTTCGTCCCACTCCGTCGGCGCGGGGTCTCCGCGCAGTCCCAGCACACCGAGACAACGCGCTGCCCAAAGCACACGCGCGGCTTCCACGCGCCTCGGGTAGGAGTCGAGGAGCGTCCGTATCGTCTTACGACCGTCGATCGAGGCGAGAAGCTTGCGCTCGGCATCGTTGACGACCCCCACCAACCCACGGAAGTGGCGGTCGCCAGGCGTCGCGTAGCGATCCAGATGCGGTTCAAGCGCTGCCACGACTCGCGGACCCGGAACGCGTTCGCGCATCCCGCGGTGGACCATCTCGGCCAGTGCCATTTCCAACGTCACCGTTTCGCGCGGCGGCGGCATGTCTTCGGTAAATGCAAAGGTCCCGGCGGGCCAAGCGAAGATGTCGAAGAGCTTTTCGCGTTGTTGCGACTCCAGCGCCTCGCGCAACTGATGCGGCGTGATCGCGCCCATCGCGACGAGGATTCCTCCCTGGCGTCCATCGCCATCTCGCACGCGTTCCAACGACTCGGCCAACGAGTGTGGATCGATCAATCCGGCGCGAAGCATCAGTTGCCCCAAGCACTCCTCGACCAGGTTCGACCGGACGTGCACGGGAATTCCGTTGCGGAAGAACACCACTTTCTTGGGGCTCTCCTGGGTCGTCGTCTTTCGAGGATCGCCTGCAGACGTCATCACGAGTGCGCCGGTTGCACGCTGTTCGCCCAGTCGGGCAAGCACAGCGGCGAAGGGAGTGCCGTCGGCCAAGTCACCTTCGATGCGGGCGCCTTCGCCAAGCGCCGCCGCACGCGCTTCCACGTCTTGGCCTTCGCGTTCCGCCCGTGGGTCGTCACCAGTCGACACCGCTTCGCTCGGCGCATCAAGGTCGTCGTCGAAGACCAAGCCTTCAATGGCTGAGGGGGTGGGTTCGTGCAGCGGTTGAGGCTTCGAAAGCAGCTCCACGATCTCGTCGATGTCGGCAGAGGGAATCGCGGTCACCGAGAGCTCGCGAGCGAGTGCGCGAACCTCGGCTGCTGCGGCGCGCGTTCCGGTCAGCACCATGCGCGCTTGGTCGCCACCGGGAGCCCAGCGGATCGATTCGATCGTTGCCGCGCCGTCGCGCCCAGGAAGGTCGAGGTCCACCACAATGGCGCGAGCCGGCGTTTGCACGAAGAGGTCGATCGCACGCTCACCGCTGTCGACCACGACCACCTGGTGACCTGCAGCACGCAGCGCGGCCGCTGTGGGCTCCGCAATATGCAGATCCGGATGAATCACCAAAATCGTTTCGCTCGTCATCACCACGGCGCCTTTGCAGCGACCGGCGCGACGAAACGATCGAAGAGTGCGCGTGTCTCAGACGCGCGTCGGCGCCACATCGCCTCGAGCACGTCGTCGGGTCGATCGCCGTCACGCTGCGTCAACCCAACAGCACGGGCTACAGAGAGAGCGCGCGGTCCTCCAAAGCTCAAGGTGCTCGCACGTTCGTCCAGAAGCGTCATGGCTTGTTCAACGCTTCGAAAGAAGAGGTACGCATCGCGCAGTGCATCGGTCACAGAGCGGTCCACAACACTCTCGAGCGCACGCAACGCGTCCAAGGTGTTTCGTGCGCGCGCTCCTGGAACAGATCCGTGTTTCATCTGAAGCCACTGCGTGAGGAGCTCGACGTCGACCAACGCTCCATGACCGAGCTTCGGATGGTATCGACGCGTTTTTTCACCGGCAAGCTCCTGCTGCATCCGTGCACGCAAGTCAGCCAGACGTTCAGGGTTCCGCGGTGGCGAGCCGTAGGCCGATTCTTCGAGCAGCGCGTCAACACGCGGGCCGAGGGTATCGTCGCTGCAGGCGATTCGTTGTGCTCGGACGAGAGCTTGTTGTTCCCAACCTTGGGCCTGCTCGGATTGATAGCGTCGAAACGCCTCGAGTGTGCTGACCAGAACACCTTGTGATCCGCCTGGTCTCAGACGTGCATCCGTGGCGTACCCAGGCCCTGCAGCGTCGGGTTGGGACAGCAGACGGATGAGACGTTGTGCCATGCGCGCGAAGATTTCCCGGTAGGCGTCCCCACGTTCAGTCTCACCGTCGTCGCTGTACACGAAGAGAAGGTCGAGGTCGGAGCTGAACCCCATCTCGCCACCCCCGAGCTTTCCCAAGCCGACGACTGCCATTCCCGCACCCAGCGCTCCCCAACGAGCCTCTGCTTCGCGGCGAGCAAACTCGAACGCACTTCGAACCTGTTCGACGGCGAGTGCGGTCAGGTGCGTTCCCGCCGCCTTGAGATCGAGTTCGCCATCGACGTAGGCGAGACCCACGCGCAACGTGTGTTCGCGTTTGAGCCGTCGCATCGTCGCGACGAGCGCTTCTGCGTTGTCGACGTCGCCGAGCGTGGCATGTGCACGGCGCATCGCATCAATGGATGGTGAACTCGCGCCCAGGATCGTCTCCCCCAACGCCTCAGGGTGACGCACGAGGGCACGCGCCAAGGTTGGGCTCGTCCCAAAGAGCCCGAGCAGACGGCGCGCGACTTGCGGTTGTTGCTCCAACACCCGGTCGTATCCCGAACCGCTAATCGCAAAGAAGTCGGCGAGATGTTGAATCGCGCCATCGACGTCCGGCGTTTCGCCCACTTCCTCGAGCAAGCGTGACGCCAAGCCCGTGCGTTGTTCCCGACCCACGACACCGAAGGGGGACTGCGGATTTCGCGCCAAGCGACGAAGGTGAGCGATGGCAGCGTCCGGATCGCGCACACGTGAAGGAAGCAGTGCGCTCAGTGCATCGTCATCGGCTTCGTCGGCCAGAGCATCGACCAGCGGATTGGACACGATCGAGTGGGGTGCCTCCACCAACGAGTCGAAGAGTTCGGCCACGCGTTCTCGCGCATCGGCCAACGCGCTATCGAACGCATCAACCGTGTCGAACCCTAGCGATTTCGCGAGGTGTGTGCGGTCACGTGGCAGTTCATGTGTTTGATAGCCGCGAGACATGTGGATGCGGTGCTCCACGCGCCGCAAGAGCGCCCACGCATCCGAGAGTCGCTGTGCTTCTTGGTGCGTCACCAACCCTCGTACCTTCAGGCGTTCGAGCGCATCGAGCGTTCCCGCAACACGCAGCTCCGGGTGCATGCCACCCCAAATCAGCTGCAGGCTTTGGACGAAAAACTCGGCTTCGCGAATCCCGCCTCGACCAAGCTTGATGTCGGTGTCGGCGACTCGTAGATCGCGTCGTGCCTTGTGCATCAGTTCGTGCATCGAGGTGGCGACGTCGGGATCGACGCGGCGTGGATAGATGAAAGGTTGCAGCGTTTCTAAAATGGCGTGTCCCAACGCGTGGTCTCCCGCGACCGGTTGCGCGCGTAGCAGTGCAGCGCGTTCCCACTTCCGACCAAACGATGCGTAGTAGCGTTCGGCGCTGGCGAGGCTGTTGGCGAGCGCACCGCGTGAACCCTCGGGCCGGAGTCGAAGATCGACCCGAAACGCAAAGCCGTCTTCGGTTACTTCAGACAGCGCTTTGGTGGTCCGTCGTACGACACGCGTGAAAATTTCGTGAACCGATGCGTCGCCGTGGACCTCTGCGTCGTCGGTCTCGTAGAAAAAGATCAGGTCGACGTCGCTGCCGAAGTTGAGTTCGCCACCTCCGAGCTTTCCCATTCCAAGGACCGTCGCAGCGACGTCGGTCCGGCCAAGCGAAGCCTCGACCGTGTTGCGACACGCGGACCACGCGGCATCGATGGCGACCGAAGCGAGCACGGCAAGTTCAGCCGCAGTCTGATCGATGTCGGCGACACGCAGGACCTCGCGCAGCGCGATTCGAACCATGGCGCGATGTCGTGCCCGTCGCAGCTCGCGCCAGAGTTCAGGCCCGTCTTCGAGCTCGTGCAGCTGTGCGAATCGAGCTGCCAGCGCGTCGGACTCGTCGGCGCGGTCCAAAGGTCGATTTTGGACGTCTTCCAGAATCGCTGGGTCGGCCACAACCAGCGAGAAGAGCGCGGGGGCGTGCGCCCCCAATGCCTCCGCGAACTCGCGACTGGTGGGACTGGCCGAGAGGCCCTGATCTTTCAGGGCTTTTTCGTACCGACTGAGCACTCCACGGCGATGGTGCCATTTCCTTGGGGGTCGGTTGACGGGCTTGAGGGCATGGAGTAAGCCACCGCGGCTTTTCGACCCCTTTTTCGGGCGAAAACTGCGCAAGCGAACGACGAGGAATCGTGCTTCTTACCCTGATCGAGATCGTGATGTGGCTACAGCCAGATTTGGCTGCTGGCGGCGGTGGTGGTGGCGGTGGCGGTGGTGCCACCGGTGCCGCAGGTGGTGCTCCGCAAGGACTGTGTGGTCCTGGCGGAATGAACCTGGGACTGCTCGCGATCATGTTCCTCGTTTTCTACTTCTTGATCATTCGACCGCAGCAAAAGCGGCAGCGTGAGACAGAAGACATGCTCAAGGCCTTGCGCAAGGGTCAGGTCGTGCGCACCACGGGAGGCATCCGCGGCGAAATCGTGGATTTGTCCGACCGGGAGATCACTCTGCGCATCGCTGACAAGACGAAGATCAACATCCTGCGAAGCCACGTCGCGGGGCCCGAACCGTCCTCGGACGACGAGAGCTGAGGCAAAGGAAACATGGATCGATCCTGGTATATGCGTTTCACCGTCGTGCTCGGCGCGATTGTGCTCGCATGGTTTTCACTCTGGCCCACGCTCGACCAAGCGGGTTGGGTAGGCGCGCCGGAGTTCGTCAAAGAGTACTTCCCCAACCGTATTGCTCCGGGTCTCGACATTCGTGGTGGCTTGCGCCTCATGTACGAAGTCGAGGTCGACGAGTACATCCGTGACCGTCGCGACCGTTACTCCGAGCAGATGGTGCGTGAGCTGGGGGTTCGCATCGGCGTGATCGAGGAAGATGAAATCGACTCGGCGACTCGTGAGCAGCTGCGCGAAATCCAGGACCGCGTGACGGTTCAGCGCGTTGGCGGCAGGGGAATTCGCCTGACCTTTGGAACCGACGGCGACCGTGAGCGCTTCGACACGGAGTGGCTTGCAGAGCGCTTCCCCGACCTGCGTATGAGCGGTGTCGATGGGCTGATGGTCAACATCGCGATGCGCGAAGACCGCATTGCCGAGTTGCAACAGACTGCGGTCGATCAGGCCAAGCTCACCATCGGGACTCGTATCGACAGCATGGGTGTTCGTGAAGCCACCGTGCAGGGTCGCGACACCGACCTCATCGTTGAGGTGCCAGGTGCCGACGAGTCGGACTTCGACGACATTCGCCGCATCATTCAGCGCACCGCGCGTCTTGAGTTCAAGGTGCTCGACGAAGAAGGCACGAGCTTCCTTCAGGGGTTGGAACTGCCGGAAGGCATTACCGTCGAAACAGAGTCCGCGCCCAACGGCGAGAGTGCACCGAACACCCGTTCGATGTTCCTCGTGTCGCGCGGCGAGAAGTGTGCCGACGAAGATGCCGAGTGCGTGAGCGCGCAGGTTCGTCTGCAGCGCTACATCGACCAACTCGAGCTCGAGGACCAGGCGAAGCCCGCCGACGACCGACGGCTTTCGGACCACCAGCTGGTCATCTCCGAGGTGAGTCTTCAAGACGACAACACCGACCGCGACGTCGATGAAGAAGCGTGGCGTACGTTCTATGTCTACCGCTCGTCGGACGTCACGGGTGAGGACGTCGATGACGCATTCACCAGCTTCGACCCGCAAGAGGGCAACCGTCCGGTCGTCAGCATCCAGTTCAACGCCGCGGGTGCGGTGAAGTTCGAGGAAATGACAGGCCGAAACGTCAAGCGACGTATGGCGATTGTGCTCGACGACGTCGCCGCTTCGGCGCCGGTTATTCAGACCCGCATCGGTGGTGGTCGCGCGCAGATCACGCTCGGTTCGGGCGACTTCGATCAGATTCGCACCGAAGCCAACGACTTGGTCGTCGTGCTTCGCGCGGGTGCATTGCCCGCGCCGCTTCGACCGGCCAACGAGCAGCTCATCGGACCGACCTTGGGTCGCGACTCGGTGTCCAAGGGTGCACAAGGCGCCGTCTTCGGCATCCTGCTCGTGCTCGTGTTTATGGGCTTCTACTACCAGGTGGCGGGTCTCGTTGCGGACCTGATGGTGGTGCTCAATTTGCTCTTCGTCTTGGCGATCATGGCCGGGTTCAGCGCAACACTAACGCTGCCAGGCATCGCGGCACTCGCTCTAACAGTCGGTATGGCTGTGGATGCGAACGTGCTGATCACCGAACGTATACGCGAGGAGTTACGTGCCGGGAAGTCGCCACGCTCTGCCGTGGACCAAGGCTTCAAGCGCGCGTTCTGGTCGGTCTTCGATAGTCAGCTCACGACCTTCATCGCAGGTGTCGTGCTCTTCCAGTACGGCACGGGTCCGATCAAGGGCTTCGCCGTCATGCTGATGATCGGCATCGTGACCTCGCTCTTCACGGGCATCTTCTGCTCGCGAGTGTTCTTGGATTGGATTACGCGCGGACTTCGCGTCAAGCGTCTGCGGGTCGGGTGAAATCATGGAATTCGTCAAACCCGGTACCTACATCGACTTCATGCGCCACCGCGCTCCAGTGGTGGGCATCTCCCTCATGCTGGTTGCGGCGTCCCTCGTGTCGCTCTTCTTCCCAGGGCCGAACTACGGCATCGACTTCGCCGGTGGCACGGAGATCCAGCTCGGTTTTGAAGGCGACGTCACCAGTGCAGAACTCCGCACGGTTCTCGGTGAGGTTGGCTACGACGGCGCCGACGTGGTGGCTGTCGAAGGCGCGCAGAACGAATACATGCTGCGCGTTCGCCAGGTCTCTGCGCTTCCCGACGAGCAGAAGGAACAGCTCGAAGCCGCGGTGACCACGTTCGTGACCGAAGAGGTCCTCAAGGAGATTCGGATCAGCCCAGGTGGCGACAAGATCACGCTCCGTTTGACGCAAGATGTCGACCACCAGCAGTTGCGCCAGGTCATCGAAGAGCAGGGCGTTTCGCTTCGCGATGACCCCGCGTTGTTGACCGGTAGCGAGGACGTTCGCATCGAGGTCTTCCTCGTCGGTGTCGCCGACGAGCTCGTGAACAAGCTTCAAGAGCGTCTTGGTGAGCGAGGACCCGCCGGTCCCGACCGCGTTGAGTGGGTCGGTCCCAAGGCCGGTGCGCAGCTTCGCGACGCGGCCGTGAAATCGCTCCTCTACGCCATTGCATTCATCATGGTGTACGTCGCGTTCCGCTTCGACTTGCGCTTTGCGCCGGGCGGCGTGCTCGCCATGTTCCACGACGCTGTCATCACCCTGGGCATTTACGTGCTGGTCCAGAAGGAGGTGAACCTGACGACGGTCGCGGCGTTGCTGACAATATTGGGCTACTCGATCAACGACACGATTGTTGTGTACGACCGTATTCGCGAGAATATGGGTCGCTACCGCGACAAGTCGCTGCGTGAACTGATCAACCTGTCCACCAGTCAGATGCTGTCGCGTACGATCGTGACGTCGGGCACCACGTTGCTTTCCGTGATCGCGTTCTTCATCTGGGGAACGCCGGTCATCAAGGACATCAGCTTTGCGTTGTTCTGCGGAATCGTGATCGGAACCTACTCGTCGATCTATGTCGCCGCGCCGGTGACCGAGTGGATGGACAAGCGTTTCTTTAGCGGGACGACCGGCAAGAAAGCTTAACTTATCGGTCGTCGCGCGGCCTACGTCTCCGCCTTCGGCTCCGACTTCACCGCCTACGGCGTACGGCCACGCTCCTCCCTTGGGGAGGATTCGCAATCCTCCCCCCAACCTTCGGTTGGGTCCCCCCTCAAGCACGCGCTTCGCGCGCGTCTCGGCTCGTGGAGCCTCGACGTTGTCCGACGGCCGACCTCGCTCGAACGAACACTTCGTGTTCTGAGTTCCCGACCCTTGCTGCAGTGTGCCTGCGAACTCCTGAGCTGCGGGGGCGGTCTGCGATTTCCTGAGACTGGTTCCTGACTGGTTCTAGGTTTCTGGAGACTGAGTCTCCAGACCGGAAAACGTCAGACCTGACGCTTAGGATGCGCTATAACGCTGAAGGCGGGTGTGACGGTACATGACACTACATCAGCCCTCATCAATGAGAGTGATGAGGGTTTCAATGATCGCGTTACCTCGGATGGTGCCGGGTATCGCGTTCGTGAAAGTGATGCACGCGCAGCTCAAGAACTCGCGCACGCCTGTGGGCTCGGCGACGCAGCTGCCCAAATCCTGCTCCAACGCGGGCTGACCACGACAGCGGACGCCAAAGCGTTTCTCGATCCCAAGCTCGGCATGCTCAGCGACCCATCCACGATGGCCGATCGCGAAGCTGCAGCCGACCGCATCGCACGCGCCATCCGCGCAGGTGAGCGCATCGTCATCTTCGGTGACTACGACGTCGACGGCACGACCAGTGCCGCACTTTTAAGCGACGTCATTCGCCGACTCGGCGGCATCGTTCACACGTTCGTCGCCAATCGCTTCGAAGGTGGATACGGCTTCAGCGACCCCGCACTCGACCGCTGTCTACGCGTCGAACCGGACCTGATCATCACGTGCGACGTTGGCTCGTCGGACCACCCGCGCATCGAACGCGCGACCACACGTGGCATCGACGTCATCGTCGTCGACCACCACCTGGTTCCGGACGAACCGCTTCCGGCGCTCGCGTTCCTCAACCCGCATCGGCCCGACTGCGGCTTCGCCTACAAGGGCATGTGCAGTGCGGGACTGGTCTTTTCCCTGACCGCTGCCATCCGCAAAGCACTCGGCGCGAAACTCGACTTGCGCCCGTGGCTCGACATGGTCGCGCTGGGAACGGTGGCGGACGTCGCGCCGCTTGATGGTGATAACCGCGTGCTGGTTCGCGCGGGGCTTCGGTTGCTGACCTCACGCAACGCACGACCCGGCATCGCCGCACTTCGTGGCGTCGCCAAGCTTCGTGCGGGTGGCGCACTCGGCGCGATGGAGATTGCGTTTCGACTGGCGCCACGACTGAACGCGCCAGGGCGTCTGGGCGATCCCGCCATCGTGGTCGAGCTCCTGCTCGAACAAGACGCACGCAAAGCTCGGAAGCTCGCTGGACAGATCGAAGAACTCAACGACAACCGCAAAGCGATCGAACGCGCAACGACCGAAGCCGCGAGCGCTCAGGTCTTGGAGCGCTGGGGCAGCCAACCCGAACACGGCGTTGTCGTCGCGGGACGAGAGTGGCACCGTGGCGTCGTTGGAATTTCCGCGGCGCGTTTGGTCGACCGTTTCGATGTGCCTGCGATCGTCATCGCGCTGGACGACGAGGGCGGTCACGGAAGCGCGCGCACACCCGATGGCATTCATCTCTACAACGCCATCGCTGCGTGTTCCGAGCACCTGCAACGTTTTGGCGGTCATGCCGCCGCAGCTGGCGTAACCATCGACCCTGCCAACCTCGACGTGTTCGCCCAAGCGTTTGGAGAGCAAACGCCGCGACCCGAAGCAGGCACGACTCCGCCGACCGTCGACGTTGAGCTGACCGAAGACAGCCCACTCCCGACGGTGGCGGACCTGATGCGGCTCGAGCCCTTGGGCGAGGCGAACGCGCAACCGGTGTTTGCGCTTCGTGGCTTGGTTGTCGAGGACGCGAGCGTCGTGTCCGATGGGCAGCACCTAAAGTTGCGCCTGCGTCACGGTCGCAAAGTGATCACCGCGTTCGGGCGAGACATGGCCAACCGTGTCGACGACGTCGGAGATCGCGTCACTGCGATTGGCTATCTACGTCCCGATCTGTGGCGCGGTGGAGACCATCTCGAACTCTCGCTTCACACGCTGTTCGACGATAACTAAGCGAGCGTCGCCAACCACTCTGCGTCGGGTTCGCATTCGCTGGATACGTCGACCATCGTCCCTGCAGGGTCGCGCAGAACCATGCGTCGCTGTCCGTAGAACAGGTTTCGGGGCGCTTCGACCACTTCGATGCCGCGTTCCTCCACGGTTCGGTGCAGCGCATCGACGTCGTCGACCACGATGGTGATCATCGTGCCGCGAGGAGCATCTCGAAACGCTTCCGGCACGATCTCGTGATCGCGCCGGACGATTCCAAGTTCGATGTTCTCGTCGACCGAGGCTTGGAGGTGCACAAACCAGTCGCTATCGAACGTAACTTTCCACCCGAAGAGGGAAACGTAGAAGTCGCGAACGGCGGGGAGGTCAGTGGCAAAGACGGAAGCGAAAGCGCGTTGAATCACGTCGCGGGAGTACCACGGCCGTGCGACAGCTTCATGGCTGGGCTCTTCGAAAAAATGAATGGTCTCCCGCTAAGCAACCCATTCGATCACTCCAAAGAGTTGGAGCGTCGCGATCACGTAAAGCATCCCACGCGGTCCCAGACCACCACGCGTCAATACTTGCTCCAAAGGCTCGCTCCCCTTGCATGCGTGCAACGCAAAACGCACTTCGGGACTTCGAAACCCTCGACGCAGAAGCAGCTTCTCGTCGAGAACAGTGACGCGCGGTGAATGCTTGCGTCGGTTGTCGAACGCGTCGATGAACCCTTGCTCGTCGAACGTCCACACCAACTTTCGAACCGCATCGGTGACGATCGCATGCGTCGACTCCGGCGTTCGACTCCGATCCGCTTCGATCTCACGCGGCTCGATCGTGAACGTGCCGCCGGGTGACTTCATCGACTCCACGATGACTTTTCGTTCACGCTGCATCCACTCGGGTCGCCCGTTTCGGTACGTCAGCTCGATCGACTCAAAGTCATCGAGGTTGACGTGCACCACGCCGGAAAACCTGGCCCGTGCGAGTCCAAACAAGAGCTGCGGAACACTGGTGGGTTCGCTCAGTGTCTTGAGATCCAGGCTGACCAACGCCTCGGGCGTGGCTGGGTTTTCGATCGTTCCCGTCTCGGGCAGATCAACCTTCGCTGCAGGCGGCACGGTTTCCGCGCGCGGCGGAGAACTCGCACGCGGTGGCGCACTGATGCGCTGGCCCGGACTGCTCTTGCGTCGCGCACTGACAGTCGCCTGCGACGCGTCGATCTCGACCTTCTCCTCCTCTTCGTCGTCAACGCTAAACCGCACGCGATGCGGCGCTGCACGAGCGGGCATCGACTCGCGGGTCTCGGACTCCTTGCGTGTTGTCGGGACGAGTGGGCCGCCCATGACGACGTCGGATTTGAGGACGTGCGTTTCGACGGGGAACACTTCCTCGACCGTCTTGCACACATCGTTTTGCGAGGTGCCGGGTCCGAAGAGGACCACCACCTCAGGCTCTTCTTGCGCCAAGCGCACACACATCTTGCGCAGCGTGCGGATCAGCGCGTCGTAGCCACGATCGAGCTGCGTTCGGGTCAGCGTGAGGTTGTCCATGCTGGACCCGCCCAAGGCGACGTAGGGAAGGGGGTAGCTGGCTTCTGGAACGATGCGTTTACCACTCGCGTCGCGACCGTCCGCGGCGAGTCCCGAAAGGTCACGATGCAGCACGGCGGCCGCTTCCCGCAGCATCGCGGTGGCCTCAACAGACTCCGGCACGCCACCCACGGTGCGAAGCGTTTCGACCAAACGAGCCTCTGTCGCCAGTAAGCCCTCGCACGGATCTTCTTCGAGCAAGGTCGTGGTCCATGTTCCTTCGATGTTCTCGACGATGCGTGCACGAAGCCCCAGTCGTCCGACGTTCACGAGCCCGACTCGGTTGTAGCCATGCGCCTTGCGCGACGCGTAGAGCGCTGCGACGTACCGCTCGATGATCTCCACGTGGAAGTCACCGAGCTCGGCGACGATGGGTTCCCAGACAGCGCGCCTGTTTTCGGCATCGGTGACCGAAACGACCAGCCGGTCGAGTTCCTCGCCCATGAGCATCATCGCGGGATCCACCAGCTCACTGAGTGCGCGGCGCACCGCCTTGCCGAGTTTGATCTTCGCGCTGCCCAGCACGAGCATGTTGTCGGTGCTGGGTTTGCCTCGCCAACCCGTGACCAACGCAATCTCCTCTTCCGAGGCCCCGATAAGCGCTCCGATTCCGTCCGCGGATTCAGCAGGGTGGCTCGTGAGCCTTTTGAGTGCCGCTGCGCCGAAGACGTACTTGCCCTCGCGCCGCGAGATCGCGAGTTGGGTGTCTCCGATCGCGCCGGGCAAAGCGCGCACGCGTGCTCCGCGCAGCGTTGCCAGCTGCACTCGAAAGCCGTCGATATCGACCGCTAACGTCCCCACCTAGGGGAGAGTCTACTCGAGGCGCTACTTGCCTTTCCAGACCGGAGCGCGCTTCTCGAAGAACGCCTGCAGGCCCTCACGCGCATCTTCCGTCCCGAGCAGCTCGTACAGACGATCGCGCAAGTATGGCAGCGCGTCGTCGAGCGCCAGGTCGCTTTGATGGTGAAAGGCGCGCAACCCCAACCGCATTGCGGTCGGTGATTGGGAGGCGAGTTTCGCAGTCAGTGCATCCACCGCCGTATCGAGTTCGGTGTCGTCGACCACGTGCGAGAGCAATCCCAAGTCAAGCGCTTCGCTCGCCGTCAGCCGTTCTCCGAGCAGCATCATGTTCAGCAGCTTTCGCCGCGGGACCACGCGCTGCATCACCGCCATGATCATCATCGGAAACAGCCCGCGGGCAATTTCCGGCGTGCCCATCTTCACGCCCGTGCCGGCGACCGCGAAGTGGCAGCTCGCGACAATGCCAACGCCCCCGCCGTACGCGTAACCGTTGAGCTTGGCGACGATCGGTTTTTCAACGGAGCGAAACGCCAGCATCAGGTCGCTGAAGTCGCCCTTGGGCGGGAGTTTCCCTTTGCCCATTTGCTTGAGATCCCCGCCTGCACAAAACGCGTTGCCGGTGCCGGTCAGCACCACCACGCGAACCTCGGGGTCCTCTTTGGCGTCTTCGAACGCATAGAGCAGTTCGTTGACCATGGCCGGGCTCAACGCGTTTTTGCGTTCCGGCACATTGAGGCGAATCGTCGCGACCCCATCGCTCGCTGCGACGACAAGGGCGGTGTACTCGCGTTCCTTCATGCGTGGGCTTCGGCGGGAGCGTGACCCACATCGAGGGCGGCTTGTCGCCCTGCATCGTACTGGTCGAGCCCGAGAATGGTGCGCGCCTCTTCCACGGTGGCGGGCTCGCGTCCGGTCATCCGCGTGAGTGTTGCAGCGGCTTCGACCATCTCACCGTTGCTCTTCGCCATCTCGCCGTCGGGCAGGTAGAGATGATCTTCGAGTCCGGTTCGGATGTTGCCGCCGAGGACGAGCGCCGACGCCAACATCTTCCAGTGGCCGTGCGAGATGCCGATCACTTCCCACTCGCCCGGTCGCGGACGCTCGTCGGTTTCGGGGCCGACAATGCTGCGCATGATCTGCGTTTGAAGTTGGAGCGATTCCACCGTGGGGGGGATGCCTCCGAGCACGTTCACGATGAAGCTGTACTGGACCGGCTTCTTCAACAGACCCATCTCAAACAGAGGCCACGATCCGTGGGTGTGTCCCGTGTCAAAGCACTCGAGTTCGGGCTTCACCCCGGCCTCGTTCATGGCTTCGAGCATCTTGATGATCTTGTCGTACGGGTTGGGGAACACCATCGAGAAGACCATCTTCTTCTGACGACGGGAGTACTTGGCGTAGTTCATCGAGCCCATGTTCAGGGCCCCGATCTCCGGTCGAACGGTCTTGATGTATTCGATCTGCTGGCTGACGTCGTCGACGATGGTACCTGTCGAGAAGTTCAGGATGATCGGGCAGCGCTCGCGGACCTCTCGCTTGATGGCCGCAAAAACCTCCGGCCGGAAGGTGGGCTGTCCGTTGTCTTCGCGCGCGTGGATGTGCACCACTGACGCCCCAGCGTCGTAGGCCCGTTTGCACTCTTCCGCGATTTCCACGGGCGTGTAGGGGATGCCCGGGCACTGCTTCCGGTTCGCCAAAACCCCGGTCACAGCACAGGTCAGAACCACTTTGTCCGAATCAGCCATGCGTCCGGTTTAGGCGAAGGGGCGCTCCTGGGCAACGGCCCTCCAAGCCCGCGAATGAATGTCGTTTTCCCAGTGCGCAACGCACGCTCATGCTTGGGAATTTGCGTTGCCGCCCTCAGATCCCCCGTGTAAGGTGCGGCCGAATCCGAGGGGATCGTTTGACGGGTTCAGAAGACCGTTTGGGAGGATCGTCCGTGCGTCAATCGCATCGCATTTCCACTGCTTTGGCTCTCGCGGCCGCGCTGACCTTTGCAGCAGGCTCCGCACCCTCGCGCGTCGAGGCTCAGCCGAGCATGCCCAGCCAGATCGATGCGACCCCGAAGGGCACCATCGGTTTGGGTGTCATCGGAGCCGAGATCGGCTTCGCGGTTCCGGCGCTCGCTGGGCTGCACGATGCCTGGGCGTTCGTGGTCTTTCCCTTGATCGGCGCCGGTGGCGGTGCCGTGGCGGGATACTTCCTGATCGACAACAACGACAACGAGAAGGCCGCCGTCGGCGTGTTGGCCGCGAGCATGGCCCTCGTGATTCCCACCTTGGTGTTGACGCTGGCCATGACGGCCTATGACCCCGAGGACGAAGGCGTCGTCCGAGGCGATGACGACTCGGGTGGCGAAGACGGCGAAGAAGGCAGCGAGGATGCTGCGGAGCCTGCCGAAGAAGAGTCCGCCCAGCAGCGACGCATGCGTCAGCGTGTGGCGGCTGCGCGTGCGGGAGCGGGTCTGTTTCGTGTGAGCGAACGCGGACTCCAACTCGGCGTTCCGGGCTTCGAGTTCGGTGGCATGTACAACGAGCGCGAACTCTGGCTGAACGGCTCGCGTCAGCGAACCCAGTTCCAGGTCTCGTTGTTCACCGGAACGTTCTAGACACCTAGTCCGAGCACTGACGGTTGATGAGGAGCCGAGGATCGTCGGTTCCCGCTCCGTAGAACGCGGTCGCGTTGGGCTGCGTGGCGACGCTCAACTCGCCGGTGTCGGTGCCGAGGTCGATGAAAGGCTGCACGTACACGGTTAAGGTGTCGTCCAGCAGCCAGATGCCTCGCCCCGCGGTGGTTCGCGCGAAGATTCCGATCAGGTTGTCGACCGCAACGATGTCGGTGTCGAGAGGCCGACCCAAGGGTCCCGGTTGCGGCGAACTCACCGAACCGGTCGTGTCAAAGTACTGAAGCGCGATCCCGAATCCATCGTTGTACGCAAACACGATCGAGTCCTCGGCGGAAGCCATGGGGCGACGGATGCCTTCCGATCGAAACACCTGGTCGCCTGAACCCACGAATTCGAACCCACCATCGATGCGAACGGCGACGTCGACACCCGACGATGCGATGTCCATCGGAACCGAAACGGTTTCGATTTCCTCGCCCACAAGGACGGGCTCTGCGTCTCGGCGCGTACGAACGAATCGCTCCTGTGATCCGTCATCCAAGAACACCTGGACCCCGATCGCATAGTCGTCTTGGTGCGCGACCACCGCGACGTCGAAGACTTGTCCCTCCCAAGGAATGTCGCCCGAATCAACAACCGCCGTGTCTTGCGTGAGCGCGTAGAGCGTCGCGCCGATGTCAGTGAGCGCGACAAGCAGAGTCTCGTTGCCACGCGTCGATGCGCGCACAGCTCGAAACGAGCTGCCCATGCTGAGCCGGAGAAGTTCGATGGGGTCGTCCAACGTTCCGTCCACCGCAACAGGCCACAGGAAGATCACCCCAGGCTGGATTTGCGTCAGTGCGAATCCGTCGCCCCATCGAATGATCACGCTCTCGCGGTCGAACACGGCAGGCGTGACTTGAAGGACTTCGTCGGGTGCGTCTTCGTCGATCCGCGAGTCGCAATCCTGATCGATCGCGTCGCAGGTCTCCCGCGCGGCCGCAAAGATGCGCGGATCGCGGTCGTTGCAGTCGGTGCCCCCACATCGCGTCGGTGCTTCGCCATCTCCGTCGCGATCGAGTGTGTCGGAGATCCGTGTGCAGGCACCGGCGAGACAGCGAATGTCGGCGCACTCGCCCGTGTCGCAGTCCGAATCGCTGAAGCACACCTCCACGTCTTCGCGCGGCAAGGCGGTGTCGCCGTTGGTGTCGCTTCCGCAGCCTTCGAAGCGGGGGCCCGCCAACAAGATAAGCATCAACCAACGCACGACCTCAGCATAAGCGCGTTTGACGGGATGAGTTAAGCTGTGACGTGCTGAAGGCAGTTCGGCGGTACATTCACGAGCAGACACTCCTTGCCTCGGGCGATCACGTGGTCGTGGCTGTCAGCGGGGGTGGAGATAGTGTTGCCCTCGCACTCATCCTCTCCGAACTCGCGCCGCAGCTCGGCATCTCGCTCAGCCTTGCCTGCATCGACCACGGGTTACGGCCTGAGTCAGCCGCTGAGGCGCAGTGGGTCGAATCACTCGCGCAATCGCTAGGAGTGCCCTTCGACGGCGAACGGCTCCAAGGACTCACCACGTTCAACGTGCAGGCCAATGCGCGCGACGCTCGCTACGAGGCGCTCCATCGCATTCGGGTCGCACGTGGCGGCGCCAGCATCGCAACAGGTCACACATTGAACGACCAGGCGGAGACCGTGTTGGCTCGAGCGCTCAACGGATCGGGTCTGGCAGGACTGGCTGGAATCCAACCCAAACGAGCGGACGGCGTGATCCGACCCTTGCTCGCCGTGCAACGGAGCGACCTGAGGACCTTCCTCCGCGGGCGCGGACAAGCATGGATGGAGGACCCCTCGAACGACTCCGAGAGGTTTGAGCGGGTGAGAGCACGCACGCTCTTGGCGCAGGTGGAACGCGACTGGCCTCGTGCGACCGCTCACCTCGCACATTTGGCCGAGGATGCCCGTGCCGGACACTTCGCGCTTCAAAGTCGGTCTCGTGCTTGGCTGGCGCGTGCCCAAGGCCGAAAAGGACTACGAATTTCCGTGCTCAACGCGGTTTCTCGCGGAGTTTGTGCGGCTGTCCTCCGACGTTGGCTTCGGGATGAAACCCAGCGGGTCTTGGCGAGGTCTCACACGCATGCCCTGCAAAACCTGCTTCGGACTGGGCGTGGCGAAGTTCTTCTCGGCGATGGCTGGGGAGTCTGTGTTCGCGACGGATGGTTGGTCCTGGATCGTCGAAAACGTCGAACTCGGTCCTCCAGCGATCTACCCTGAACGTTACGGATTCGTGCCGAATCCGACAGAGAGAGTGTCGGGCTTGCCCGGACATCCAACGATGCCCCGAAATCCCCCAAACAAGAAACATTTCCATCTCTTGCGTCTGGTCCTAGGGGGGTTTACGAAGATTGATGTGAACCGAGGTCGTCAGCAGTGAAGCAAAGCCACAAGACCCTCCTTTTGTGGGTCCTCCTCATCCTCATGTTCGTCGCCATTTGGAACTTGGTGAAGGGTGAGGAGCAGCCGCGGATCGTCGCGTTCAGTCAGTTCCTCGAACACGTTCGAATGGACAAGGTCGAGAAGGTCGACATCCAACCGATGGAGCACAGTGCTCAGTACGAGTACGTGTACGAGTCGGAGCGCGGCCACGAACGAAAGCTCACCGTCGGTCCGATCAGTGATCGCGTCGACCAGCTCCTCGAAGACAAGAACGTGCAGGCGACCTACCTGCCCGAAGATCAGAACAGCCTGTGGACGAGTCTTCTCGTGACGTGGCTGCCCATGATCTTCCTGCTCGTGATCTTCTTCTTCTTCATGAGACAGCTACAAGCCTCGGGCGGAAAAGCGATGAGCTTTGGTAAATCGAGAGCGAGGCTGCTCAACGAATCCCAAAACAAAGTGACCTTCGCAGACGTCGCCGGCATCGATGAAGCCAAAGACGACTGCGAAGAGATCATCGAGTTCCTCAAAGACCCAAAGAAGTTCCAGCGACTCGGCGGACGCATTCCCAAGGGTGTGCTGCTGATGGGTGCACCGGGAACGGGTAAGACGCTTCTCGCCCGTGCGATTGCCGGCGAAGCGGGGGTCCCCTTCTTCAGCATCTCGGGTTCGGACTTTGTCGAGATGTTCGTGGGTGTCGGTGCAAGCCGTGTCCGCGACCTCTTCGAACAGGGCAAGAAGCACGCGCCCTGCATCATCTTCATCGACGAGATCGACGCGGTGGGTCGTCATCGTGGTTCGGGTCTCGGCGGCGGTCACGACGAGCGCGAGCAAACGCTCAACCAGCTCTTGGTCGAGATGGATGGGTTCGAGTCCACCGATGGCGTGATCATCATCGCGGCGACCAACCGCCCCGATGTGTTGGACCCCGCGATTCTCCGTCCGGGTCGTTTCGATCGTCGAATCATGGTGCCGCGCCCGGATCTTCGTGGTCGCACCGGGATTCTACAGGTGCACACGCGCAAGGTGCCGTTGGCTCCGGATGTCGAACTCGACATCATCGCGCGCGGCACACCTGGATTTAGCGGTGCCGATTTGGAGAACCTGGTCAACGAAGGTGCGCTTCTCGCCGCACGTCAGGACAAGGACTTCGTCTCGATGCAGGACTTCGAGATGGCGAAGGACAAAGTTCTGATGGGCTCGGAGCGTCGCTCGATGGTGATCAGCGACAAAGAGAAGAAGACCACGGCGTACCACGAAGCGGGTCACGCGTTGGTCGGCATGCTCCTCGAGCACCACGACCCGATCCACAAGGTGACGATCATCCCGCGTGGACCTGCGCTGGGTGTGACGATGGCGCTTCCCGAAGAGGACCGCCTCAGCGTCACCAAACAACAAGCGCTCGATCGCATCGGTATGGCGTTGGGTGGACGACTCGCGGAAGAGGTCGTGTTTGGTCAGCTCACCACGGGTGCAGCCGACGACATTAAGAAGGCGACGCAGCTCGCGCGCGCGATGGTGTGCCAGTGGGGCATGAGCGAGAAGCTCGGACCGCTTGCGTACGTCGAGCGCGAAGAAGCGGGCTTCCTCGGCGCGCAGTACCACAAGGAGTACAGCGAGACGACGGGCAAGGAGATCGACGCGGAGGTCCGCGAGATCGTCCAGATTCAATACGACCGCATCAAAGCGCTGATCGAAGCGAACCGCGAGAAGCTCGACGCGATTGCCAACGCGCTTCTCGAACGCGAGACGATCGGGCGCAACGAACTCGATGCGATTCTGGCTGGCGAAGATCTTCCGCCGCCCGAGCGCGTCATCATTCCGAGCTACGCAGACAAGCGACGCGAAGCGAAAGAGAAGCGTAAAGGATCCATTTTTCAGCCTCGGCCGAGAGAGGTGCCGAGCGCGGGGTAGGGGGGAGAGCATGAGGAGCGCGACGCGCTCCACAGACACGATTGAGAGTGCCGCAGGGGTTCACGCCCCGGGCACTCCTGTGTCGTCTGTAATCCAACCCGAGATTTGGGGCGTCCTCAACGTGACGCCCGACAGCTTTAGCGACGGTGGACAACACGCGACGCTCGAAGCTGCGCTGGAGCGCGCGTTGGCGATGACTCGCCGAGGTGCATCGGTGATCGACGTGGGTGGCGAGAGCAGTCGACCACGCGGCAGGACCTACGGGGACGGCGCCACCCACGTGCCCGTGGATGACGAACTGATGCGCGTGGTGCCAGTCGTCCAAGCGTTGGTCGAGCGAGGTATCCGCGTCTCGGTCGACACGGTTAAACCCGACGTGGCGCGCGCATCGCTTGAGGTCGGCGCCTCCGTGATCAACGACATTCACGGGGGTCGCGACCCAGAGCTTCTCGAGGTCGTGGCTGCGGCCGGTGCAGAGGTTGTGTTGATGCACAACCGTGGTCGTGGCGAGGTGACCTCGCCCAATACCGACTACAGCGACGTGGTGGATGAGGTCGAGTCGGAACTGCGATTTGCCATCGACCGGGCACGCGAGGCGGGGATCGCGAGGGAGCGAATCTGGATCGACCCGGGCATCGGGTTCGCAAAGACCGCAAAGCAATCGGCCCGCGTGTTGCGAGCGACAGCGCGGCTGCGGGCGCTTGGTGCGCGCATCTTGATCGGCGCGTCGCGCAAGTCACTCATCGCGGCGCTGGCTCCGAACGCGGATGGTTCGCCGCCTGGTCCAAACGATCGCCTACCCGGTTCGCTGGTGGCGGTGCTCGAAGCACTTCGTGGTGGTGCCGACGCCGTTCGCGTTCACGATGTCGCAGCGACGTTCCAAGCGCTTCGCTTCGCGCACGCGCTCGCGGAGGTCGAGTGATGGACTTCGTCGGCTCGCTCTTCATCGAGTTGTGGGCGGCGCTGAGCACGTTCTTTCAGCGTTCCGCGTGGGAGATCGCCCTCGACTGCCTCGATATCGGTCTCGTCGCAGCGATCTTCTACTGGGGCATGGTCATCTTGCGTGGCACGCGCGCGATGCAAATGGCCCTCGGTTTGGTGTTGGTCTTCACCGGCTACGTCGTTGCCAAGCGCATCGGCTTGGTCACCATCTGGACGTTGCTGGACTCACTGGTCACCTACTTCGTGCTGGTGATCGTGGTGATTTTCCAGGAAGACATTCGTCGTGCGCTGATGCGCGTGGGTCGTGGTGGTCCGCTCTTTCGCGGTCAACGAACGGCTCGCGAGACCGCAGTGATCGAAGAGGTCATCAAAGCTGCGTCGTCGCTCGCGCAAAAACGTATTGGTGGCCTGATCGTGTTCGAGCGCGATGCCGAGCTGGATGAGTTCATCACCGAGGGCACCTTGCTCGACGCAAGTGTCACCAAGGAACTCATCTACAGCATCTTCATTCCCAGCTTCGAGAATCCCATGCACGATGGCGCCGTCATCGTGCGCGATGGTCGCGTCTGGCAAGCCGGTGCCGTGTTGCCTCTAAGCGGTGGTTCGCACGATCGAAGCATGGGTACGCGGCACCGCGCCGCGATCGGCATTTCCGAGAACACCGATGCCGTGGCCGTGGTCGTGTCGGAGGAGAAAGGGCAGGTGTCGCTCTGCTTCAACGGCAACATCGTGCGCAACCTCGACGGTGACTCGCTGCGCGATGCGATCTTCGGGCTCTTCTACCGTCCGCAGAAGCCGAAGAAAGCCAAGAAGAAGAACGTCGAGCACCGAACCAGCATCGTGCCCGAGCTGGATGAAGAAGAACTCGTGAAGCCCGAGGAGCAGACCGGGTGAGCGGCGGAAACACGCTTCGAGAACTCTTCACGCACAACTTCGGACTCAAGCTGACGTCCCTGGTCGCGGCGATTGTCCTCTTCTCGGTCGTTCGAGGTGCGGAGGACGCACAGCGCAGTGTGTACGTCGACGTCGTGGCGCTTCTGCCCGCGCCATCGTCGGGCAAGATGCTGATCAGCGAGCTTCCAGACCGCGTGCGACTGACGCTCAAAGGCAGTCGCAGTCAGGTCAACGCCATCCGTCCAGAGCTCCTTCCCCCGGTTCAGATCGACCTTACCGACAGCAACCTGCACTACTACTACTTCGCGGACGACGAGTTCGAGTTGCCCGGTGCAGTGACGATCACCCAGGTTGCGCCTGCGTCGGTCGAGCTGCAGTGGGCCGACAGGATGGAGAAGGATCTCCCCGTTCAGCCTTTGCTCACGGGCGCGCCTCCCGAAGGGCTTGCTCTGGGCGAACCTCCGCGCGCGGAGCCCGGCGAGGTGACCGTGGTGGGTCCGGCCGCAGAACTGAATGCTCTGCGCGTCGTGCGGACCGATCCGATCGATCTCGGCGACGTCGAAGTTGGCGCCCAAAGCCGTCGGGTTCGACTCGAGCGGTTGCCTGAACACTGCCGCGTCATTGATGAAGACCGAGTCGATGTGCGCTTCGAGGTGGTGCGTGATTTGGCGGAGCGTTCGTTCCCCGGTGTTCGCGTCGTCGTGGAAGGTGGGCAAGCACGCGACCTCGCGGTGACGCGTGTGACGGTCAACGTGCGCGGCGTTCCTTCGGATGTGGATCTGATCGATCCGGCCCAAGTTCAGGCGGTCGTCGATGTCACCGGACGCGACCCCGGCACGACACAGGTGCCGATCGCGATTCGCGGCGTTCCCGGCGGAGTGGAAGTCAGTAGCGTGGAGCCGAGCAGCATCAACCTCACGATTGAAGCCGAGCCCGCCACCCCGCCTCCCACACCGCCCTAGGCCGACGCCATGTCTTGCTTCGCCGCGTCGATCATCGAGTTTGCGAGCTCGAGGATGGAGTCGCGATCGGGGCCTTCGACCATCACGCGCAGCTTGGGCTCGGTGCCGCTCCAGCGAACCAAGACGCGTCCATCACGACCAAGTTTCTCTTCCGCGGCACGCATCGCTTTCTGCGTGTTCGGCATCTCGCCAAGCGGTTTGCGCGAGTCGAACTTCTCGTTGACGAGCACCTGAGGGACGCGCTGCATGACCTCGCTCGCCAGTTCGCTCAACGGGCGGCCATCCTCCTGAAGAATCGCCAGCACCTGCAGCGCTGCAACCAGCCCATCCCCTGTTGTGGCGTGATCGAGAAAGATGAGGTGGCCGCTTTGTTCTCCTCCAAAGCTCAACCCGCCAGCGCGCAGAGCTTCGACGACGTAGCGATCTCCGACGGCACATCGTTGGAGCGTGCCTCCCGCCTTTTCGACCGCACGCTCGAGCCCGAGATTGCTCATTACGGTGGCGACGAGCGTGTTGTTCTTGAGTTGTCCGGACTTGATCATGTGGCGCGCACATAGCGCCATCACGGCATCGCCGTCGACAACCTGACCTTTTTCGTCGACCACGATCACGCGGTCTGCATCGCCGTCGAGCGCGACGCCAAGTTGAGCCCCGCGTTCGCGCACCACTTTGGCGCACGCTTCGGGATGGGTAGCACCACACTCGTGGTTGATGTTCTTTCCATCCGGCGACACGCCGATCGTGTGCACGTTTGCACCGAGTTCTGAGAACACCAAAGGCGCGGTTCGATACGCGGCGCCATGCGCGGCATCCACCACGATATCCACACCGTCGAGCGTGCGATTCTTGGGAAAGGTTGCTTTGACAAATGCAACGTAGCGACCCGGGGCATCGTCGAGGCGCTCGGCACGTCCGATGTCGGTGCCGGTCGGTCGGTTTTCGTGAAGCGTCTTGCCATCGATCAATGCTTCGATCGTCTCTTCGACGTCGTCGGCCAACTTGAAACCATCGGCGCCGAAAAGTTTGATGCCGTTGTCGGGATACGCGTTGTGCGATGCCGAAATCACGACACCCACATCCGCGCGCATGCTTGCAGTCAGATGGGCAATGGCGGGCGTAGGCAGCGGTCCGCAAAGCAACACGCGTCCGCCCATGGCACACACCCCCGATGCGAGTGCGGTTTCGAACATGTACCCGGACAAGCGGGTGTCTTTGCCGATCACGACGCGCGGAACGTGGCCTGACTTTCGCGCTTGATGCGTGACGGCGAGTCCGATCCGAAACGCCATCTCAGGCGTCATGTTGCCCACGTTGGCGAGTCCACGAATGCCGTCGGTGCCGAAGTATTTTCGCGCCATTACCGCTCCTGTATCACGAATTGTTGCTTGGAGCGCCTCAGAGATTCGTGCTCAAGGTTCGTAGGTTACGTCGAGGCTGAAGTTCGTTGGAGGCGAGTACGTGGCGGAGTTGACGATGTTGCGCGGCCACGCCAACTCCAGCCGGAAGCCGTAGTCGTGCACCTGTCCTAGCGTTCGGCGGTTCCCGCCATCTTCGCCAGTGGTGTTGAAGAAGCCCTCGACGTACGCCCCCTGCACGACTTCACGAATGCGTTCGGGCAGAAAGTCTTCCAATCGCCAGCTTGTCCGAATCCGGGCTCCGCCCAGTTCATTGGCTTCGATGCTGATGTTGGGAATAAACGTTCCGAACTGTTCCCGCAGCGAAAGGGTCAACACACCCGCTGCGATTCCTGCCAAGAAGTCGGTGGGAGCACGCTCGATTTCGGTGTCGGTTTCGCGTCGGATGTCGCCGCTGACCAGCATCGCGATAATCTCGGCGCGGTCGTTGGTGCGTGACGATGAAAAACGAATCACCGGGTCGGAGAGTCGGCCGCTCGCACTCACGGTAACGGTCTCGCTGCTGCGTAGCGAGTGAACCGCGGAGAGGTTGACCTCCGGATCAAGCGGGCGTTCCGAGTCGAACACCATCGCGCCGCGCTCCACCTCGAACCGCTTTCCGAACACGTCAAAGTGCCCCGTGCCAAGAGTGACTGCACCGGTGATTTCGAATCGCGGGTCCGCGTAGAGCACGTCTAGGCGAGCCGATGCTTGAGCCGCGAAGTCGTCGTGCTTCACCGCAAGCGGTTCGACGGTGTCCACGTGCAACACGATGGTGAACGGATCGCTGGGAGGCACCGCGGCTCGTCGGCCGACGATGCGTACCTCCGGATGGTCCGCGAGGTCCTGGGGGGTGCGCCCGAGATCGGTGGCCAGCCGCACGTGCAGCGACTCGACGTTCAAGTCGCCCTCAAGCAGTCGTGGTTCAAAGCGTGCGTTGAGTGAGGCGTTGCCGTCGATCGTCGCCAGTACCGACCCTTCCTGGCGAATCGGGAAGTGCTGCGTTTCGAGACGAAGGTCCGCGACGTTTGGCGTAAACCCGTCGAGCGTCAGGTCACCTGCGACAAGCGCCGCTCCTTCACCGTCGCGCACGCGCAGGTTTTGGAAGGTGATGCGGTCGTCCTCGAGGAGGAACGTGCCTTCGACGTCCTCGAGATGTTGTCCGACGGCCGGAATCTCAACACGACCTTCGGCGATTTGGACTTCGCCCGAGAAGCTCGGTTCCAGGTAAGGCCCCTGGACGCGAAGGTTCCCGTACAGGCCGCCCTCGACGTTGGCCACGGCGGGCAGCCACGTCAACGCGACGGCGAGCGGCATGTTGGTGAGATCCGACCACGCGTAGAGTTCCGCATCTTCGGCGATTTCGGGAACGAGGATTTCACCACCCCAGCGCATCGGGATCTCACCGGCGAACGTGGTCGTGCCTCCGTTGAACCAATCCAGGTCGCCGTCCGTGGTCAGCGCGCCGTTGGCCAGATTAGCGACCATCCTCAAACGGGAGGGCGGGGTCTGTTCGCGCACGACAACTTCGCGCTGCGGACCGCGCCCGGTCGTCTCCAAGCGCCGCGCCGCGATCGCGTCCGAGAACACCTCCAACGATGCACGGCTTCGTTCTGCGAACAAATCACGGATTTCTAAGTTGGCCGAGAGCGGGCCGGCAGCGTACGCACATGCCCCGGGCACACCTTCGAGGGGGGCGTTGATGACGTAGGCATCAACGTCCGTTGCTGGCGGAGCAAAGCTCGTCGGATCTCGCAGCCACTGCGCCAGTGGTGTTGCCGCCTGCGCTTCGATCTGCAGCACGCGCGACGCGCCCACGAACCCCACGATTTCGGCTTCGGTTTGGTCGTCGCGTAGCGCGCCGCGAATCGTCGCGCGTGGCGCCGCGTCCACACCGCAAAGTGCATCCCGGAGTTCTCCGGCGTACTCGACGTTGGCGAGAAGGTCGGCTCTCGGGTGGTACGCACCACCGCGCACCGTGAGGGCCATCGACCCACGCAGGACATCCGCGCCGGGAATCTGCTCTGCGATCGGCGCAGGCAAGGTTCCCAACTCCCGCGGCGGCATTCGGAGAGCCACGCGCCACGGGGCTGCGTCGAGCATGGGCAGCAGGAGGTCCGGCTCTTGGATTGCCGAGACCAGGTCCATCAAGACGGAACCTTCGGCTTCGATGAGCTGCCCGGCCGAATCGGTCGTCAGAACACGCGCCACGATGGCGCCTTCCTCAAACGCAAAGCTCGTCGCGACGCCAATCGGTGGAAAGTCGCCGACGCGAAGTGCGGGGACTTCGAGTTGGCCGTGAAAGTCGAAGAAGTCGAGCGCACCCGACGCATTCACGACGCCTTCGGCTCGTCCCTCGATCGGCGGTAGGTCGACACCCAATGAGCGCAGCAACGCGAGGTCCACGTTTCGAACCTTCAAGATCGCTCCGTACGCGCCGTCGCGGTAGGCGTCGCGCAGGCGCATCTCGCGGTCGTAGGAACCCCGGATTTCCGCGTCGAGCTCGCCACCACCTTCGATCAGAATTCCTGCGTCGAGCTGGAGCTGTCCGTTTGCGTAGCGACCAAGAAGCGAACCATCGAGACCCGCAACGTCGAGCACGCGGCCCTGTTCGAACGTGAGATCGAGATCCACGATCGGCTGTTCCTCCAGGTCGCCAGTGACGTCGGCGCTTCCTGTGAAGATGCCGTCCACTTCGTTGAACGATTCGCCCAAAAACGCGGTCAGTGAGCCGATGTGAACCGAGGTCGCTTGGAGATGCAGTTCGTCATCGCGGCCGCGGCGCTGGATCCATCGTCCGGAACCGGTGACCCGTTGGGCACCGCTGGAGAGAGAAAACGCCGCGACTTCAGTCACCGCCGTCTCGAGATGGAGCCCCTGGATGCTGCCGTTCCAAACCTCCGACTGCGTCCGGAACTCGATCGGCGTGACGTCCAACCGTACTCCGCTTCCGCTGAGGCGACCGTTGGCAGAGAACGCAAGTGCGCGGTCCGGATGATTCATCGAAATGCGACCCGTGTACAAAGCCGGGCCACCATCGAGTCGCCCGGTTCCGCTGCCGAACGGCACATCGGCGACGTGTGCGGTGTTGGCTTCGAGTCCCAAGCGGACCCGAAGAGCATCGGTCGGACCTTGCACGCCACCGAGTGCAACGAGGCGTTGTGCGCGAACGGGGCCGTACCGAACGTTGTAGAAGACCCATCGTCCGTCGACGAAGAGTTCGTCACCGGTGTAGCGCACGGTGCCGTTGAGGTTGGCGCTTCCGCTTAGCCCCGGAACCAGTCGTCGTAGGTTGGGTTCGCGGTTGAGCCGCTGGACGTTTCCGGAAACCGCGAGGTCGATCGAACCATCGAAGCCCACGTTGCCACTGACGCGAAGCTCGCCTCCACCATCCACCGTTGCGGTGGCTTCGGTTACGACGAAACCGTCATCGGTAAAGCGCCCTTGGACGCGCGTCGCCGGAACTTCGAAGCCCTCGTACTCGAAGGGATCCAGTTCCACGATCACGTCTGTGCTTTCGCCGGTGGACACGGTGAACTCGCCACGGATTTCGATCGGCGGAGCGCCCACGATGACTTGATCCAACCAAAGCGAATCGGTGCGAATGGTGACCGTACCCTCGCGCTCCGTGGGGATCTCTCCTTCGAGCTGGAGGTTGCCTCCGTTGGTTTCCAAGTTGGCGCGGATGCGCAGCTCGTCTGTGGGTCCCTGCAAACGTACGTACCCACGAACGGGTCCGGCGAGAACTTCAGCAAACCCAAGTCCGCTCTCGGCGAGCCGTTCGAGATGCAGAGGATCGGCAGCCACGAGGAGGTCGAGTTCTTCGACGTCACCCCCGTCCGGAATTCGATACGCGACGTTGGCGCGAACCACGTCTCCTTCGTCGCTTCGTGCTTGAACATGGAACCGGGTGCCGTGTTCGGGGTTGTCGCGCACGCGTCCGACAATCCGCTCGAGCTGGGTTTCGTACGGGAAGGGCGCCACGAGTCGCCCGCTGCCGTCGTAGATGCGGATGTCGACGGGGAACTCTTCGCGGCTATCGATGAGAAGTCGACCATGCGCGCGCAGGTCTTCAACCCGCAAACCCTCGAGGCCCAACACGTCGCCGCGCACCACAAAATCCTCGACGTGCAGGTCGTCGACGATGGCCACGATCGCGTCGGGCGATGGGGGCTCGTCGGACGGTACTGCAGCCTCAAACACTTCGATGAAGGTCGGAATGCCTTCTTCGTCGGGGTAGAGCACTACTTCGCCGCCGCGCACGCGTCCGTGCGTAAAGTGCAATTCACCATTGCGGAGTGCAGCGAGGTCCAACCGAATGGTCACCCGGTCTGCGTGAAGTACGACCCGACCGGACGTGTCCAGCAAATCAACATCGACCGCTTCGCCACCCCACCACTGCAGTTGTTCGAACGAACCGATGACGAGGCTGCCCGCCATCTCGCCGTTGACGTAGTCCACCAAGACGTTGCGACCGACGTCTCGTCCAGCCTGCGTGGAGAGATGTGCCCACAAGCTGAGTACCAACGCAGCGAGCGCGACAACAAACCACAGCAGACCGATCGCCAGGCGCTTCACTAGAACGCCTCGCCGATCGTGATGTGGAACGCACCGTTGAGTTTGAGTCCGAGGAACCGAACTCGAGTGTCGGTTTCCGGATCGTCCTCGCCGACAATCTGAGCACCCGGAACACGGACACCCATGTCGAATCGAATTGGGCCGACGATGGTTTGGTAGCGAAGCCCCCCACCGATGGCGAGACGGATGTAGTCGAAGCGGAACGACTCTTCTCGGTTCACGTCGCCCATGTCACCGAACACGACCAGTCCGAAGTCTTCGGTGACCTGCGTGCGCAACTCGAGCGATGCTTCCCAACGCCTGAGCCCGCCGCTGTTTTCGCGAAACGGGTTTGCAGGGTCGCCACTGTCGGAACGGCGGTCGCCCAGAAAGCCGGGCAAGAACCCGCGGTGACTCGACGCACCGCCGGAGCGCAAGCGGTACAACTGGGGTCCCAAGATCGCACTCGGTGCGTCCAGGTCGTCGTCGGCGCGTTGAATCGACATTAGACCGATTCGGAAGCGCGCTGCAGCCACGACGCGACCACCGAGTGGCGCGTATACGCGCGCATCGACCGGTACGGTTCGAACGAAGTCCCACGAGAGGCGGCGCGCGACCTGGACGTTGCTGGACAGGTAGAAGCCTTTCGAGGGATTCCGAGAGTCGTCGCGCAGGTCCAGGGTCAGTCCCGCTTCAACGAAGAAGAGTTCGAAGTCCGAGGCGGTTGCGTTGCCATCGGGAACGCGAAAGAGGTTGAAGTGGATTCCGGTGTTCGCGCTGATCCGACCATCGAGAAACGTACGTTGGATCGACAGAGGCAGATCAAGGACGTGACGAAAGAAGCGCTCGTTGGGGTCGGGGCCGAGGTCGTACCGCAGGTCCGCGATCAGATTGGTTCGTGACTCAATGAAACTTGGCTGTCGAAACTGCAGTCGAAGATCGAGACCGACACATCGGCGCGGGTTGCGATCCGCACATCGAAACGGGAGGCCGCCGTCGGGCTGGAAAATGATCTTGGGTCGCGCTTCCGCCCGGATCCGTCGGAGTCCGCCGAGGAAGTTACGGTGTTCCACGAACGACAGGAGGTGAACGTCCCATTGTCGAACATCCTGCGCTTCGGTACCTGCGGTGTACGTACCGGCGAGCACACCGCCACCAAAGCCCCAGCGAAAGCGACGTCCTGGCGTGACTTGAATCTCGACGTCGACCGTGCCGATGCATTCGCCGTCGATACGCTGTGGAGTTCCGATCACATCGACGGTGGAGAATGCGCCGAGCGAGTACACGAAGTGCTGTGCCTCATCGAGCAGAGCTTCGGTGAAAGGCATTCCCGGCTCGAGCCCGGCAACGGATCGGATGACGTCCTCGCTCAGGTCTTCGTTGCCGGTCACTCGAATCGTCCCGAGTTCGCTGCGCGGTCCAGCCTCGACATGCAATGCGACCCGAGCTGTGCGCGCTTCGGTGTCGATTTCGACGCCGAGTTCCGCATCGTCGCCACCACGGCCTCGTACTTCGGCGCAACCAAAGGTCTCTTCGTGGAGCGCGTGAAGCATGGCTCGCTTGCTGCGATCGTAGAGTGCTTCATCGAACCGTTCGCCGACTTCGAGTTCCCACGCGTTGGCCAGAGCTTCGCGTACCGAAGGTCGAAGCTCTTCGTCGCCGGTCAGGGAGAGCGATTCGACCAACACCGGTTCGCCTTCTTCGACCGTGATGCTCAGTTGAAGTCGACAGCCCTCATCGTCGTCTTCGCGTTCGCACAGGTCTTCCCCGTTTTCGTCGACCGTGCGGTCGTTGAGTGCTGCGGTCGGAGGATCGAACTCCGTCGCGGTCACCTGCGCGTCGTAGTAACCGCGAGCGCGATACCAGCGCTCGATGCGAAGCAGATCACGCTCGAAGACATTGCGGTCATAGACCGGCCACTCGGTCCACCACCATCGCCATAACGGGATGCGAAGACGACGCGCATCAAAAGGCGGTTCGCCGCAGGCCGGAGCGGCATCCGCACCGAGGTTGATCTCCACCCGGTCGCGGCGCGCGGTGGCAAGACATGCGCGAAGAGCGCGCTTGTCCATTTCGTCCACGCCGATGAAGCGCATGGTGTCGACGCCGTATCGAGACTCAGGAATCGACTTGGCGCACCCCGCGCTCAGGAGCAGAACCAAGACTCCAAGTCGGGACAGTGCGTGCACGGCGGATCAGGGTTGGAGAGGGGTGCGTAGCGGGTCGCCAAGCATGACTCGGCCAGCGGGTGCGCCTGGCCACTGAACGTGCGCGTTGGCATCGGTGTGCACGAGCAGCGAGCTTCCATCCGCGAAGCGCAGAGCGATGAGCTGTCTGCGCATCAGACTTTCGCGATCGAACGCGTATGCATACACGTCGGCGGACTGGGTCGCGGTCGGCAATCCCGGCTGACCGCAGGCGCGGCTGACCTCGGGAGCGAGGTCTTCTTCGGCACATGTGCGAAGCGTGTCTTGCGTGGCAGAGCCCGGTTGGGTTGCGGCCAACCAGCGAGCCGCTGCGCCGCGCACCACCGCAGCGTGCGAAGCGTCGAGAAACGCAGAGGGATCGCGCTCCGGACAAGACGCGCCGGTGCGAGCGAGCGCAACCATGATGTTCGCGCGAACGTGCGCATCGCGACGCCCCAGAAGTGGGCAGAGAACCTCAGGCCCCGTTGGAACTTCACGCCGAGTCATCTCCGCCAGCGCAAACGCAGCGGCGGCCGGAAGTGGCCAGCGACCGGTTTGTGCGGCCTGAACGATTCGAGGGATGTCGCTCGCGTCTCCACGACGTCCCAACCCCGCGAGCGCGGCAACTTGGGAGGGAACGTTGCCTCGCTCCAGCGTCTCCCGCAGAAGACCGAGGTCGCGAATCGCCAAGAACGCACTGGGATGATGGGGAGCAGCGGCAGCGAGTACCGGCGCCGCAAGGGGGTGGTCCCATCCAGACACTGCGTCGACGACGCGCGCACCGAGCATCCGATCACGACCACGCAGGATTCGCAGCAGGGCATCCCGTACCGCTTCGGCTCGCGCTTGATCGATCGACTCGGTGCGGCTGAGTGCACCACCCAACGCCAGCAGCAACGCATGGCGATCGACGGGACGACGTCCCAGGACCCGGGTGATCAACTCGTCGATCACTTCGGGGTTGGAGGCTTCGCCGAGCGCGCGGGCAGCTTCAAACCGAAGTTGCCCATCGGGTGAGTCGATCAATTCGAGAAGCGCGTCTGCACCGATCGGATCCCCGATCGCGCCGATCGCTTGGACTGCTGCGAGCTGAAGCGCGGTGTCTTCGTGCTCAAGAAGGGCACGAATGACCGGCAGTGCACGACTGGCGCCAACTTGACCAAGCAGTTGGACGACGCGCACACGATCGGCCGGGGGCACATCGCCGAGCACGGCGAGAAGGGGGTCGGCAGCGCGTCCGTCCGCCGGATGCAGTTCGAAGTAGAGCGTGAGTGCGCCGAGCGCGGCGCGACGCTCGAGATCCGTTCCGTCCAGGTGCTCGAGCAAACCGACCAACACTTCCGGGTCGCCGGATCGAGCGAGCGCCGGCAAGAGAATCTCCGCGCCGGCGCGACCGGAATCGATGGCTTCCGCAATCACCGGAGCGATATCGGGCTGTGCGCCGTCCTGAAGCCGCCGTTCCAGTACACGACCGATGGCGGCGCTCTGCGCAGGGTCGCGACTGGTGCGCAGCGCACGTGCGAGCAAAGGCGTGATCGAGTCGGAACTGTGCGCGGAGAGCAGCGACGCGGCGGTGTCGCGAAGCGCTCCGATGCCCAGTGCATCTACGACAGCTTCAAGCGCTTGTGGGGTGGCGATCGCGGCCAGCGCAGACACCGCCGCCCGAGGGGCTCGGGGGTCACGGTCATGAAGCAGTTCGACCAAAGGTTCGACGCCACGCGGTGCACCGAGCCGACCCAACGCTGCGATGGCGGCCAGTCGCGCGGGCTCGGACTCATCGCGCAGTGATTGGATCAAGGCTGCGCTTGAGCGCCGATCCCCCAGCGCACCAAGAGCGGAGTACACGGCTTGGCGCACTGTGGGTGCTTCATCCCGAGCGCGACCCACCAGCGGAACGACCGCGCGAGGATCGCCCAACGTTGCAAGTACGTGTGCCGCTTGAACGCGGATGTCGGCATCGTCGTCATCCAGGCGACCGAGCAAAGGAACGACGACGTCCGCTCCGCCTTGCTCGCCGAGTGCCACAACGGCTTCTCTCCGAACGTGTGGACTTGCATCGCCGAGCGCGCGAACCAAACCACCGGTCGCGCGTGCATCGCCGATCCGCCCGAGTGCGCGAGCGGCTGAGCTACGCACGTCCGCATCCTCATCTTCAAGCCACTCAAGAAGCGTGGGGACTGCGTCGGTCAGTCGCACGCGTCCGGCCGTCTCTGCGGCTTCGCTTCGCACCGCGGGGTCTTCGTCCTCCAACGCGCGAAGCAAGGGCCCGCGGACTTCGCTCGCCGGGTACGAACCCATCAAGCGGACCACTTCGCGTCGTTGCCGGGCATCACCGTTCTCCAGCTGGCGTTCGAGGCGGCCTAGTCGGCCTTCCCACTCGAACCCCAGCATCAGCAACGAGACGCCCACCAAGAGCAGTACGTTCAGCCCGCGATTCACGCCTTGTTTGTAGCAGGAAGGGTGCTCGCGTGGGGTCGCGTCTGGCCGAAATCGCCGAATCGGCTATGGATTTGAAGTGACCACGCGTCGATATCGCGTCGAGACGTTCGGATGCCAGATGAACGTCCACGATTCGCGACGGATCGAGGAAGTCCTCGATGCCGAAGGGTATGCGCCCGCGGGCAGCATGGACGACGCAGATGTGATCCTGGTCAACACCTGCAGCGTGCGCGAGAAGGCGGAGCACAAGCTGATGTCGTTTCTGGGGCGGCTGCGTCCGCTCAAGGTCGAACGCCCCGATCTCGTGATTGCGGTAGCCGGCTGTGTGGCTCAGCAGGAAGGTGAGTCGCTTCTCAAGAAGTCCGATCTTGTCGATCTGGTTCTTGGCCCGGACAACATTCCGGAGCTCCCGCAGCTTTTGCGCGATGCGGAGCATGGTGCACCACCGCGTGCACGCACCGTGTTCGATCTGGAAGACCCACGCTTCCTTCTTGCGACCCCGCGCGCCGGCGAAATCACGTCGTTCGTGACGGTCATGAAGGGCTGCGACGAGCGCTGCACGTTTTGCATTGTTCCGACGACTCGTGGTGAGGAGCGCTATCGACCCGCCGATGAGATCGTGGGCGAGGTGGCTCAGCTCGTGGCGGGTGGAGTTCGTGAGGTCACGCTCCTCGGTCAGACGGTCAACTCGTGGTTCGACCCCGCGTCCGTGGACGCCAACAAGCCGGCAAGTCGCCGTGCGCCCAGTGCCTCCGAGTTTGCTGACTTGCTGCGTCGAATCGCGCGTGAAGTCCCGGACCTGGTCCGTCTTCGCTACACCTCGCCGCATCCGAGGCACCTGACCGACGCGCTGATCGCTGCCCACGCGGAGCTCTCGGTCTTGCCTGCACACGTCCATCTTCCGGTGCAATCCGGCAGCGATGGAATGCTTCGCCGTATGTCGCGACGTTACACGCGCGAGCACTACGTGACGCAGGTCAAAAAACTCCAAGCCGCAGTTGAGGGTCTGACTCTTTCCACCGACTTCATCGTGGGATTTCCGGGTGAGACCGACGAGGACTTTGAACAAACTCTCTCGCTGGTTCGCGAAGTCGGGTTCGTGTCCGCGTTTTGTTTCAAGTACAGCCCTCGGCCGCACACGCCAGCGTTGAAGCTGGGCGATCCAGTTTCGGAGAAAGTGAAGAGTGCGCGGCTTGCTGCTCTCTTCGAAGCCATCGCCGCGAATCAGAAACCGCATCTGCAGGCGCTGGTCGGAACGAGCACGCACGTGTTGGTCGAGGGACCCAATGAAGCGAGCACGACACGCTTTACCGGCCGAAGCGAACGGCACGAAATCGTGCACCTCGAAGCACCTCCAGGAATCGATCCGACGGGCCAGTTAGTGCGCGTCGATATCGTCGAGGCCTTCGCGCACAGCTTGCTCGGTGTGATGCCCGGCGCTTCGATTCCGGATGAACCCACGCCGCGCACGAAAACGAAGTCGCCTCGCACGAAAACAAAGAAGCCTCTACAGGTCCTTTCGTGATTCGTCGTTTGGCGAATGGTTCCTGGAAATATTGGGTCCCTGCGTTTGCGTACATGGGACTGATCTTCGCGCTTAGTTCGATTCGGATCTCCACGCCTTTCATTCAGGAGGTCCCCTTTCAGGACAAAGGCATCCACTTCGTCGAGTACCTCGTTCTCGGGTTCCTCTGCGCGTTCGCCACGCGTCGAACGTGGAGAGACCGACGACCGGCACGAACGATCATGCTGGGCGCGTTTCTCGCTGCGGCGTGGGGGTTTTCCGATGAGCTGCACCAAGCGTTCGTGCCGGGACGCTCCGCGGACATCGCGGACTTTGTTGCCGACACGCTAGGGGGCTGCGTGGGTGCATTGCTCTACGCGTTCAGTGAGCGAATCGTTCCGCGCTTGCGCGTGACACAGGAGGCCTCGTGAGTGTTCGACTTCCTTGGAAAGGCGTGATGCCGACGGTGGCGGACACAGCGTTCGTCGCGCCCAATACCAGTCTGATCGGTGATGTTGTGGTCGGGGACCTCGCGTCGATTTGGTTCGGTTCCACCTTGCGTGGAGATGTGATGCCGATTCGGATCGGTGCGCGTAGCAGCATCCAAGACAACAGCGTGGTGCACGCGACCGAAGGGTGGAAGCCCACCATCGTCGGCGAGGATTGCGTCGTCGGTCACGGCGTGATCCTTCACGGCTGCACGCTTGGTGATCGGGTGTTGGTCGGCATGGGCACTGTGATCCTCGATGAAGTGGAAATCGGGGACGACGTTCTCATCGGTGCCGGGTCGCTGATCACGCCGCGAACGAAGATTCCGTCGGGCACGTTGGTACTCGGCCGTCCAGCCAAGCCCAAACGAGAGCTCACGGATTCGGAGCGCCAAACGATCGTGGCGGGCGCCGCGCACTACGTGGAGAAGTGTCGCGCGTACCGCGAATTATGAGTCGACTTTGAGAATGGCGTGAAACGCAGCTTGCGGGATGTCGACTTTGCCGACCGCCTTCATGCGCTTCTTGCCCTTCTTCTGCTTCTCCAGCAGCTTGCGCTTTCGACTGATGTCACCGCCGTAGCACTTTGCGGTCACGTCCTTGCGTAGCGCTCGCACCGTTTCGCGCGCGATGATCTTCGAACCAATCGCAGCCTGAATGGCGATTTCGTACTGCTGTCGCGGGACGATCTTTTTGAGCTTGAGCGCGAGTTCCCGGCCGATTCGGTACGCGTTTTCCTTATGCACAATCGCGCTTAGCGCGTCGACGCGGTCGCCGTTGATCAGCAGGTCCAAACGCACGAGCTTGTTCGCGCGATACCCCTCGAGTTCGTAGTCCATCGACGCGTAGCCCTTGGTCGAGCTCTTGAGCTTGTCGAAGAAGTCGAAGAGCACTTCTGCGAGGGGGAGGGCGTACGTGATGATGACGCGGTTGGTACCCGCGTACTGGATGCCCTTTTGTTCGCCGCGCCGCTCTTGGCAAAGCTTGATGACGGCGCCGACAAAGTCAGGCGGGACGTGGATCGATACCGAGAAGTAGGGTTCTTCGACGCGTGAAATCTCGCCGGTATCCGGAAGGCGCGAGGGGTTCTCAACCTCGACCATCTCGCCGCTGTTGAGGTGCACGTGATAGACGACGCTGGGTGCAGTTGTGATGAGCGAAAGGTTGTATTCGCGCTCGAGTCGCTCTTGCACGACATCCATGTGAAGGAGTCCGAGGAACCCACATCGGAATCCGAAACCAAGCGCGTCGGATGTTTCGGGCTCAAAGAAGAACGCGCTGTCGTTGAGGTTGAGCTTCTCCATCGCGTCGCGAAGCTCGGGGTACTGCTCACTCTCGGTCGGAAAGACGCCACAGAACACCATCGGCTTGACCTCTTGGAAGCCGGGCAGCGCGTCTTCGGAACCATGATGAAGATGCGTGATCGTGTCGCCAACCCGCGTGTCCTGCACCGACTTGATCGAGCCTGCGAAGAAACCGACTTCGCCCGGACCCAGCTCGTTGATCTTGGTTGGAAACGGTGTGTACACGCCGAGTTCGGTGACTTCATAAACGGCACCGGTGGCGAGCATCTTGATCTTCTCGCCCTTCGTCAGGTGGCCGTCCACCACGCGAATCATCGACATCGCGCCGCGGTACGCGTCGTACCAACTATCGAAGAGCAACGCGCGCAGCGGGGTCTCCGCAGCTTTGGGCGGCGGCACCTTCTTTACGACGGCTTCGAGAACTTCTTTGACGCCTTCACCGGTCTTGCCACTGCACGCCAGGATCTCTTCGACGTCCAGGCCGATCACTTCCTCGACTTCACGAATCACGCGTTCGACATCCGCGCTCGGGAGATCGATCTTGTTGAACACCGGAATGATCTCGAGGTCGTTCTCGAGCGCGAGGTAGACGTTGGCGAGGGTCTGCGCTTCGACACCCTGCGTGGCGTCGACCACGAGTAGCGCGCCTTCACACGCCGACAGCGACCGCGACACCTCGTAGCTGAAGTCGACGTGGCCTGGCGTGTCGATCAGGTTGAGCTGATATTCGATGCCGTCGTCTGCCAGATAGGGCAGGCGCACCGTCTGCGCCTTGATCGTGATCCCGCGCTCCTGCTCCAGATCCATCCGGTCGAGCAGCTGCTCCTTCTGTTCGCGCTTCGTAATTGCGCCCGTCACATCGAGAATTCGATCCGCAAGAGTGCTCTTGCCGTGATCGATATGCGCGATGATCGAGAAGTTTCGAATCCGATCGAGAGGGGTCATCAACGCTGGAGCTATGACCTCAGCCGTCGGTTCCGTCGAGCGTCAGCTGACCTGGAAGCGCGTCTTTGTGCTTCTGGAGCACAAGATCGATGCCTTCGCGGATATAGACCGCGACGGGGACTTTGGTCCGTTCGTGGAGCAGCTTGAGTTTCTCGTTCTGCTCCGGGGTGATGTAGACGGTGGTGCTGATCTTTTTGCGCGCCATGGCTCGAGTGCGGTGAACGTATATGACAACATATATACTGTCAAAGCGGTTACAGGGCGATCGGGTCGAATTTGACTGGGTTTGCCTAGTTGCGCAGGGCTCTTCGGCCGAACTATCCTCCGCCGGTCGAAGGCTGAGCTGCATTTCCGAGCCGGCGACACTGGAACAACGACCACGTTCCTGCCAAACATCCGAGCAAGGGTCGCACCGACTGACTGGCAAAAGGGCTCGACGAAATTATGCGGAAATACTTTGGTTTAGTTCTCGTTCTGGCGGCCTGCGGTGGAGGCAACGAGGGCTCGGGCATCGGCGAGCAAAGCGACATCCCGGAAGGAAGTCGCGGCGACGAGGCCGTTCGACAGCAATGTGTCGGCGACGGCGCGAACGTCTTGGCGACGGATGTGAACAACGACGGCACTCCGGACATCCGACATGTGATGGACAACGGCAGTCGCACCTGTTCCGAGTACGACATGAACTTCGACGGCATGACCGACGTCGCGCGTTTCTATGACAGCGATGGTCAAACGCCGGTGCGCGAAGAGCACGACTTCGACTTCGATGGGCAGCTCGACGTCATCGCCTACTTCGAGGGGGGTCGTCTGACCCGCAAAGAGCTCGTCACCAACTTCAACAACCGCATCGATACGTGGATGTGGTGCGAAGACGGTCGTGTTAGCCGTGCGGAGCGCGACCGAACCAACGATGGCGACGTCGACACCTGGGAGCTCTACGACCGCGGTCTGATCACCGAAGCTCGCTACGACGACAACAACGACGGCGAGCCCGAGAAGTGGGAAATCTTCCGCGATGGTCGTTTGGTGGAGATTCGCTACGACACCGACCGCGATGGTCAGCCGGATCGCAACGAAGAGATTCCGGAGGAATCGTCCGGTGAACCCGACGAGCGTCTCAACTGCGAGCTGGTTGAGGATCCCGAGCCGGAAGAAGAGTCGGAAACGGAAGAAGAAGAAACCGATCCTGCTGCGGGCGGCGAAGAGTCCCAAGGCGAAGAGCAGGTGGGTGATCCCGACGCTCCGTGGGCTGGTGCTTCCGACGTGACGCCCGCTGAGGACGAAGGCGAAGGCGAAGGTGAAGGCGAAGGCGAGGGGAACGAATGATGCGCGCGCTTTGCATCTTGGCCGTGCTCTCGATGGCCTGCGACAACGACGAACCGGAGCGCGAGCGCTCGACTCAAGCCCGCGCAACGGCGACCGAGGGTGGTGAACGCGTCGAGGGCGAGAACCGTTGCGACGCCGAAGCCGAGAACCGGGAAGTCAGCGAGTACGACACCAGCGGCGACCAGTACCCCGACGTCCGCAAGGTGTTTCTGACGATTGGCGAAGGTCGCCTCGCACGTCTGGTGCTCATCTGTCGTGAGGCCGACCTCAACGGCGACGGAACCAAGGACGTTGTCCGGTTCTACAACGACGAAGGCCGTCCGATGCGCGAAGAAGCGGATCGGAACTTCGACGGCCAAATGGACGAGATCACGTTCTTTGAACGTGGACGCATCGTGCGTCAGGAGCAGGACAGCAACGGCGACGGACGTGTCGACGCCAAGGTGTTCTACGAGAACGGTCGTCCGCTCCGTGCAGAGCGCGACATGCGCAATCGCAGCACGGCCAGCAACTGGCAGCCCGACCGCTGGGAGTACTACGAGAACGGCCGCATGGTTCGCATGGGGACCGACTTGGACGGAGACGGCCGAGTCGACCGATGGGACCGCGATGCTGCGTGGATGCACCAGCAAGAGCAGGAACGCGCTCGCGAAGAGGCTGAAGCCAACGCTGAGGACGGCGACGAGGGCACCAGCTCGGTCGACGAAGCCGCCGACCAAAACGACATCTAAGGCGTTGGCCTCTCCAGAACGGCTCCAGAAAGTCATCGCTCGCGCTGGCGTGGCGTCTCGGCGTGGTGCTGAAAAGCTCATCGTTGCCGGACGCGTGCGCGTCAACGGCAAGGTGGTCACCGAGCTCGGTACGAAGGTTAGCCGTCGCGACAAAGTCGAAGTGGACGGTCGACGTATTGTGGCCGAGAAGTTGGTCTACTACGTCGCGCACAAACCGCGCGCGATGGTGTCGACACTCGATGATCCGGAGGGTCGCAGCACGGTTGCTGAACTCTGCAAGGGCATCGACGAAGCGGTGCACCCGGTCGGTCGCCTCGACTACCACACCAGCGGCGTGATGCTGCTGACCAACGACGGCGAGTTGACGGAAGCACTGCTTCGTCCCGCCAGCCGCGTGCCCAAGGTGTACATCGCCAAGGTCCAGGGTCAGATCGGTGTGGACCAACTCGAGAGGCTTCGCGGTGGTGTTGAACTCGACGACGGATACGTGACCAAACCGGCTGAAGTCGTTGTCGACCGACAAGAAGACAAAACGACCTGGCTCAGGCTGACGCTGCACGAGGGAAAGAACCGTCAGATTCACCGCATGGGCGATGCGATCGGACACCGTGTGATGCGTTTGGTGCGACGCAGTTTCGCGGGACTCACAACCGGTGGTCTCAAGCCCGGGCAGGTGCGGCCGCTCAAGACCAAAGAGCTGGAGCGTCTTCAGAAGCGCTTCCTCAAGCCTCACCGCGCGCGAAAGCGCAAAGACCAAGAGTAGCGCGTCGCGTTTCTTGCGCGCTCCCGCGCACCTTTTGCGACCACGTGCTCGGCACTGCGTCGAAATCGGCCGGAACGAAACCTGCGTAGCTATCTCGGCGTGATCGACAAGCGACCTATCTCCGACTTCATGACCCCGTTGCCGCACACCATCGGCAGCGACCAGCCTCTCGACGCTGCTGCACGCCGGATGTGGCAGCTCGGCGTTCGGCATCTACCCGTGCTCGAAGGAGGTTCGCTTGTGGGTGTCGTGTCGGAACGCGACATTGCGTTCGCCAAGCAGCTCACCCACGCAGACAAGTTGCCGGTCGCTGAAGCGATGAGTGCGGAGCCGCTGGTCGTGGGTCCCCAGATGCCGTTGGGGGTGGTCGCAAAAACCATGGCGGAAAACAAGGTCGGTTGTGTGATCGTGGTCGAAGGGCGCGACGTTGTTGGGATCGTCACCACGACCGACGCGCTCGCGATTCTCGCGGACTTCATGCGCGTTGCCGTCGCGCCACCTGCGGCGATCGTTCCGTCCGAAGTGCGCGCGAGGATTCGGGATGAGCACGACGTGCTGCGTCGATTGCTCGACGAGTGTGGTCGACTCGCCGCCAAAGTGCTGGATGGCGACAAAGACGCGCAGCCCGAACTGTGTGAGCGCGGTCGCGAACTCTATCGCACGCTGATCCGTCACATCGATCTTGAGGACGCGATTTTGGCGCCAGCGTTGCGGGCAGCCGGGGCCAAGGGCGCGCAGCTCGCACAGAAACTGGAGGAGGAGCATCGCGATCAGCGCTACCGGCTTCGCATCGGACTCGCCTCGCTGGAGGCGGGATGGGTCGAGTCGCTCGCACGCTCCATGCAGACGCTGATTCCCAGCGTGCGAACCGATATGCAGCACGAAGAGGCAGAACTCCTGCGTGAATCGGTGCTCGAACGGGTGAAGCCGGCGAGCGCGTGAGCACCCGAGGGGGAGCTGCTAGAATCGGCGCATGGTGGGAAGCGGCGAGATTCGTACGCCTGAGGCCGAAGTTCGGTACTTGGCGCGTTCACTCAAGGGCGAGATGACCGATATCGCCGGATTCCTGGACGGAATCATGGACCTCACCGAACGCGTGAACGAAGTGCGCCTCAGTGCGCGCGGCGTCGACCGTCTAGCGGCGGAACTCGGAGACGGATCTTCGGTTGAAGTCCGTGTGCCACGCGTTCGACAAGCGCTGCATCTCGTCGCTGCCCGCGCAGAGTCGTGTCCCAGTGCGACCCTGGATACCGAGATCGACGCCGACAACGTCGTCCTTCGCGTTCGCTAACGTCGCCGCAAATCGCTAGCGTCGTCGCAGCTGGTCCAGCGCGACGGCGACGACGATGATCGTTCCCACCGCGATCTCCTGCACGTAGTTGGGAACACCGGAGAGGTTCAGTCCGTTGGCGAGCACCGCCATGAAGAGTGCGCCCAGCAGCGAACCGCCGATGCTTCCACGGCCGCCGCTTAGACTTCCGCCTCCGATGACCACGGCGGCGATGACGTCCAGTTCCAAGCCGATTGCGGTCGTTGGATCACCGATGGTCATCCGACCGTACTGAAGCACTCCAGCCAGTCCCGCGAACAGACCTGCAAGGGCGTACACGACGAGCTTCGTGCGTTTGACTCGCACACCACATAGACGTGCGGTTGCTTCGTTGGACCCGATCGCGAACGTGTGCACACCAAAGACGGTCCGTCGCAACACAAACGCCATCAGCGCGGCGAGGATCAATGTGATCCACACCGCTTTCGCGACCAAGAGCCACTCGGGATCGGGCGTCTTGGTCATCAGGTCCGCAAGCCAGCCCGCGTCGGCGTTCACAGTTTGTTCGTCGGCAAAGTACTTTGCCAATCCGCGCGCGATCTCCATGGTTCCGAGTGTGACGATGAACGGTGCCAAGGAGAGCGAGGTCACCAGCGCACCGTTGACCACACCGACGACGATTCCCGTTCCGACGCCGGCAAGGATGGCGATCGGAATCCCAAACTCGGCGCGTAAGCACACTGCCGTGATCACCGAGGTCAGCGCGATGACCGAACCGACGCTCAAGTCGATGCCGCCGCTGATCATCACGCACGTCATCCCGATCGCGCCCAGTCCCACGATCACAGTCGCGGTGAGAACGTTTCGCACGTTGTACACACTGAGGAATCGATCAGGGACGAGTACCGTGAACAAGATGATGACGATGACGAGCCCGACGACAGGTCCCGCGGCGTCGAGCCAAGCGCGTGGCTTGAACTTCACGCGTGCACTCCGCGGGTCGCTTCATCGAGCAGCGACTCTTCCGTCCATTCGTGCACCGCGCGAGGCGTGCCTAGCTGGCCGCGATGCATCACCGCGATCCGGTCACACACACCCAAGAGTTCGGGAAGATGACTGCTGATCATCAGCACCGCTTTGTTCTGCGACGCGAGCGCATGGATCCATTCGTACACCTCCACTTTGGATGCGATGTCGATCCCGCGCGTGGGCTCGTCGAGAATGATCAGGTCTGCGTCTTGGTGCAGAAGCCGCGCGATGGCGATTTTCTGTTGGTTGCCACCGCTCAATTCGCCAACGCGTTGTGCTGTGTCGCGATGTTTGACTCGCAACTGGTGAAGCCAGTGACGCGCTTTGTCTGCACGCGTCGCGAGATCGAGGACGCCCCGTTTCGAGAAGGACTCCATGTTCGATAGCGTCAGGTTTTCGGCGATGGTGCGATCGAGTGCGAGTCCTTCGGCTTTTCGGTCCTCGCTGACCAAGCCCAACCCCTGCGCAATGCGCCCACGAATCGAAGCGGCGAGTTCAACACCACCGACTTTGATCGTTCCGTTGCGCACCGGATCCAGACCGTAGATCGCACGGGCCAGCTCGGTTCGTCCGGCGCCGACCAGTCCAGAGATGCCCAACACTTCGCCTCGCCGAAGCGTGGTGGTGTGTTCGTGCAACGTCATCTCCAAGAGCGCATCCCCTGGACTGCGCGCGTGCTCGGGAAAGATGGTGTCCAGCGAACGTCCCACCATGGCATGCACCAGCGAATCGATCGTCGCGTCCGCCATCACGCCACTCCCAACCGTCTGCCCATCGCGCAACACGGTGTACCGATCGGCAAAGTCCAAAATCTCTTCGAGGTAGTGCGTGATGTAGACGATGGCGACTCCGGATTCGCGTAGACGATCCAGCACGTTTCGCAGCTGTGCGGCTTCCACCGCAGACAGAGAGCTTGTCGGCTCATCCAGCACAACGATCGTCGCGTCGATGGTCAGCGCCCGACCGATTTCGACCAGCTGCTTGGCGCCGGGACCCAAGTCGCCAACCCGGGCATCGCGACTCAGCTCTGGGAGTATCTCAAGTGCCCGTTCGATGCGTTCGTCGTCGCGCTGCACGAGGCCGAACCGATGTTTCTCGCGGCCGAGCACCAAGTTCTGCCCGACTGTGAGGTCGTCGGCGAGATTCAACTCCTGGTAGATCATCGCTACGCCACGTTGGAGCGCATCGAGCGGGTGCCGAGGGGTAAATGCACGACCTGCGAGCGTCATGGCCCCGGCGTCGGGAGCATGCGCACCCGAGAGCACTTTCATCAGTGTGCTCTTTCCTGCGCCGTTCTCTCCAACGAGCGCGTGCACCTCGCCTTTTGCGATCTCCAGGTCCACGTCGACGAGTGCGTGCACCGCGCCAAAGCGCTTCGCGATGCCTCGCATCGTCAACACGTTCACTCGAGAACGCTCAGGTCTGGGTTCAACAACGCCGCGTGCTCTTCCATCGATTCGGCGGTGACCACGACCGCACCGGTATCGACGCGCGGCGGAATGGTGTCGCCGTTGAGTTTCGCCACGGCGGCCCCGACCGCCTCGCGCCCCATGCGCACGGGGTTCTGAACGACCAGACCGTGAACATGGCCTTCGCGCATCGCGCCGACCAAAGCTTCGTTTGCATCAAACCCGACAAGCTTGACTCGACCTGCGCGGTTGCCTTCCTGCAGCGCGCGCAACATGCCAAACGTGGTCGACTCGTTCGGTGTGAAGATCCCGTCTACTTGTTCAAAACGTGTGAGCAGGTTTTCCGCCGTGGCAAACGCAGTCTCCGTCGTTGCGCCGCCGTACTGGTTGTCGGAGATGACCTCGATTCCCTCGAACGTCCGGATGGTTTCAAGGAAACCCTCTTCACGGCGGTTGGTCGACGCGCTGCCCTCTTGGTAGCGCATGACGATCACCTTGCCTTGACCCTCGAGCAGTTCGTTCATCCGACGTGCGGCACTGACGCCTCCCTCGAAGTTGTCGGTCGCTACAAAGGTGACGCGGTCGCGCCAGTTGATGTTGCTGTCGAAGATGATGACGGGAATGCCCTCGCGATGGGCTTCGGTGGCGACGGGAACCAACGCTGTGTCGTCGAGTGGAGCGAGTGCAATCGCATCGACGCCGCGCGCGATCATGTCCTCGACGACGCGAATCTGCGCTGCGCGGTCGTCTTCGCGAACAGGGCCTTGCCATAAAATGTCGACACCCAGCTCGTTGGCCTTGGCGAGCGCACCGGCATGCACCGATCGCCAAAACACGTGCGTGGTGCCTTTCGGAATCACGGCGATGGTTCGCCGTTCTTCGGTCTCCTCCGTCTGAGGGGTCTCTCCGGTGGGAGCCTCGGATTCGGACTCGTTGCAGCCGCATGCGAGCAGCGCAATCAGCAACAAAGACGTACGCATGGCGGGACACTCCGGGCGTTGGGCTGACGTGTCAACACCTGCGAGGCTTTCCCCGGTAGAGTCCGCAGCCATGGGCGAGAATCGAGACCTCGCCAGGAGTCGATATGAAAAGAGTGGCGGTCTTTTGGCCGGGTGACGCACGACGGATTCCCAACGAGCTCGCGACGCCGAACGCGGAGCAAGCCACGCTGCAGATGGAAGCGGCGCTCAAGAAGCTCGGGCGTACGCCGTATCGTGTGGAAGGTTTTCTCGAGAAGCCCCACGAGTCGATCGAGAAGCTCGGTCCGATCGACGATCCGATGGTGGGAATCTGCGTACACTGGTTTTACGGGCCGCATACCTGCGACGGAGTGACCGGCAAAGACAACCCGCTGCTTTTGGCCAGCAACTTCAGCGGGCAGTGGCCAGGGCTCGTAGGGCTGCTCAACACCGGGGCGTGTTTGGAGAGCATTGGTCGTTCGCACTCTCGGATCTGGACCGACGCGCAGGACTGGACGAAGGACAACGAGTTCATGGCACGTCTCGACGAGTGGTGCTCGACGGGTGCCGTTCGCTACTCGGAGAGCGCGATTGCGAGTCATGCGCCCGTCTCCGAAGCCGCGTCGAAGCTCGCACAGGACGTGGCGCAGCAGTTCCGGGATCGACGCGCGTTGATCTTGATGTTGGGCGACACGTCGATGGGCATGATCAACGGATACTTCGGCCCACGCTTGCTGCATCGCTACGGCTTTGCGGAACACAAGGTCGATCAGGCATGGATCATCGACCGCGGAAAGCGCATCGCGGATGCTCGCATCGACGACGCGTTCGCGTTCGTGAAAGACAAGGGCGTGACCTTCCACTGGGAAGAGGAGGGCGCTGAGGACTTCACCGCCGATGCCACGCGCGAGCAGTTGCGCGACTACCTGGTGGTGAAGGACTTGCTCGAAGAGTTCAAAGGGGACTGTCTCGGCTGGCAGTACCAGCTGGGATTGATTCCTCTCCGTCCGCCTTCGGACTTTGCCGAAGGGCTGTTCAACTCGACGTGCCGACCTGAGAGCAACGGGGACACCGTTGCCACGGCTACCGAAGCGGACCAAGGCAACGTCGTGCCGATGGAGATGATGAAGCGTCTGCTGAAGGCGAAAGGGCTTCATCAAGCGGTCATGTTCCACGATGTCCGCTGGGGCGCAGAGCACGATGGACGCTTCCTCTGGGTGCTGCTCAACAGCGGTAGCTGCGGTGCGTACGCGTTCAACCACGACCCCGACACACTCCAAGGGGCGCACACGTACCGACAGCCCTCGCTCTACTTTCCAACAGCCGGCGGAACGTTCGCCGGCGAAAGCCTTCCAGGTGGCATGACGTGGGCACGTGCCTACGACCGCGACGGCGAGCTTTGGATGGACATCGGCTACGGCGAAGTGGTGAAGCTGCCAGAGAAGACGCGTGACGCCTGGTGGGAAGGCACCACTCGCCAGTGGCCCTTCATGGCCGCCGACATGGGAATTGGTCGCGACACGCTGATGGCGCACTACCTGTCCAACCATGTCGCAGTGGCGTACGGCGATATTTTCCAAGAGATGGTCGCGCTCTCCCAAGAACTTGGATTCCGCGTTCGCATCCTTCGCGATCGATGACGTTCTTTATCGGAATCGATGTCGGCACGGGGTCGGCACGTGCCGGCATCTTCGACGCCGAAGGTGTTCGACACGGCATGGGCGTTGCGCCCTTCCCAATGTGGAAGCCCCAGGAGGATTTCGTCCAACAGTCGTCGGATGCGATCTGGCAGGCCTGCTGTGATGCGGTCGCGACCGCATTGAACGAAGCTGGGTGCGCACCCGAGTCGATTGTCGGGGTGGGCTTCGACGCGACCTGTTCGCTCGTCGCACTCGATGCAGAGGACAAGCCCGTGACCATCAGTCCCGATGGCGATGACGCGCAAAACGTGATCGTCTGGATGGACCATCGGGCGAAAGAGCAGACCGCGCGCATCAATGCCACGGGTCACGACGTGCTGCGTTACGTCGGGGGTCGGATGTCACCCGAGATGGAGCCGCCCAAGCTGCTCTGGCTCAAAGAGAACCTCCCCGAAACGTGGTCACGGACCCATCGCTTCTTCGACCTGCCTGACTTCCTGGTGTACCGCGCGACCGGCTGCGACGTGCGTTCGTTGTGCACGACGGTGTGCAAGTGGACCTATCTGGGACACGAGCAACGTTGGGATGAGAGTTTCTTCCGTGCCGTGGGCTTGAGTGACCTGCTGGACGACAACTGGGCGCGTATTGGATCGGATGTACGACCGATGGGCGAGCGCGCTGGGGTGTTGACGTCCCAGGCAGCGAATGAACTTGGACTCGCTCCCGGCACGGCGGTGGGTGTTTCGATCATCGATGCCCATGCTGGTGGTTTGGGTCTTCTGGGGGCGCGCTTCGACGACACCACGATCGACCTCTCGACCCGGCTTGCGCTGATCGGCGGGACCTCGAGTTGCCACATGGCGGTGAGTGACGAACCGCAGTTTATCGAGGGGATCTGGGGGCCCTACCACTCGGCCATGGTGCCTGGGATGTGGCTGACCGAAGGCGGGCAGTCTGCGACCGGCGCGTTGATCGATCACGTAATCGGTACCCATGTTCGTGGCGCGGAACTTCTCGCCGCAGGCGCCGATGTGTACGCAGAGCTGAACACCGTCGTTGCAGCGCTCGGTCCCCACGCCACGCGCGACCTTCACGTGCTGCCCTACTTTCACGGCAACCGAAGTCCGCGTGCAGATCCGAATCTGACGGGCATGGTCGTGGGTCTTAAACTTACGGATTCCATCGAATCGCTTGCGCGTCTCTATGTCGCGACCATCGAGGCCATCGCTCACGGGACGAAACACATCGTCGACTCGATGAATGCACACGACTACGCGATCGATACCTTGGTGGCGTGTGGTGGCGACACGAAGAACCCGGTCTTCGTGAAGGCACACGCGGACGTGACCGGGTGTCGAGTGGTTCTTCCGCGCGAGCCCGAAGCGGTCTTGCTGGGTGCCGCGATGCTCGGGGCGGTGGCCAGCGGTCACGGGACGCTGCGCGCGTTGATGTCGTCGATGAACGTGGCGAAGCAAGTCGTGCAGCCGGATCCTGCGATGGAGAGCTATCACGCTGCGAAACACGAGGTGTTTCATCGTATGTACGCCGATCACCAAGCGTATGCGGCCCGAATGGCTCGCTGAACGCCCGCGTTTCGTTCCGAGCATCTTTAATGCAACGCTGACCGCGCTTAGAAGCACTGGAGGGGAAATGCGCGGAGTACTTTGCTTGGGCTTGATGTTGGCGTTGGCGTGTGGCGACGACGACGCTCCGATTCTCGGCGACTCAGGTGCGGGTGATGCACGGGAAGTCGATTCCGGAGACACGCCCGATGGTGGCGAAGCCGACACGGGTGGAGACGACGCGGGTCCTGGAGACGATGCTGGCCCTGGTGATGATGCGGGTGGAGTCGACGCGTCGATGACCGATGCCGGGCCTCTGGTGTTCCCGGAGGCGTGCGACGAAGACCCGCCCTTTGCCGACATTGAAGTTGGCGAGCCCGGCACGTGCGATCCCTTCAGCGCGTGCGGTGGCGACGTTGTGGGTGCGTGGAACGTCAGCGGTGGATGCGTTGAAGTCGAGATCATGAGCTTGCTCGAGATGTGTCCCGGCGCAGAGGTTCGCCGACGCGAAGGGCGTGCACGCGGTTGCGTGGATTTCGGGGAAGACGGACAGGCGCACCGCGTTGCCGAGTCGATCGTGGAGATCGAAGCGTTTGTGCCGGCGTTGTGTGCGATGTTCGTCAGCTGCGGCGAGATCGAACGTCAGGTGCGCGCTGCGGGCGCAGATGCGAGCTGTCCGGCAGACGACAGCGGCAACTGCATCTGTTCAGCGACGCAGAGTTTCCGCATCGACGACCGCGACGGATACACGACCGAAGGTGACGAGATCGTGGGCACGACCAGCGGAAAGCGCTGGGAGTACTGCGTGTCCGGAGACACCCTGACCTACCGCGACACCAGTCCGAGCGGCACCATCGAGCCCGGAATTATCGAACTCACGCGACGCTGACGGACACGGTTCGAAGGAGCGGCGGACTGGGCAAAGGGTGCTAGGATCTCGGTATCCAACGTCTTGCCTTAGTTTCTCTGCTCCTTGCGTTCAGCTGCGGATCGGACGACCAGGACTACCGCGGCCTGGTGTTCAACGAGATCCGTGCGACGGGTGAGGAGTTCCTCGAGTTCTTCAACACGGGTTCCAGCGCTGTGAACTTGTCCGGCTTTCGTCTGACCGACGGAACTGGCAACAGCCCGCGCTTGGATCGTGCGTTGACGTTCGACGACACCGCGATCGTTCAGCCGGGCGAGTACTTGGTCGTGCTGACCAAGCAAGACCCTTCTGCGCCGGGTCGTCAGACCTTCTGCCCTGGAACGGTGGAAAGCTGCTTTCACTCGCTTTGGGGCATCAGCGAGATGAACGGCGACAAGCTCTTCCTGATCGATACCGATGGCGCCATCGTGTTGAGTCAGGTGTATCGCGCAGGCAGTTCGTCGATGTCTCAGTCGTGGGGCCGGCTGCCCAACGGTACCGGCAGTTGGGAGCCCAACGACGCGACCCCGGGTCTGCCCAATGTCGCCGCAACGCTCACGCCTGATTCTGGCATGCCACCTCGCGACACCGGCACCGACTGCGTGGTTGAGCCGGGCATCATTGAGGCGCTGTGGACGGCGGGAGGCACTGGCACCCCGGAAGAGATCGGTCCCACGGGTCGTCCCGACGCCATCTACCTCGACGACGACGTCTTGTTGCTGGGTGATGAGGACGGCGCGTTCCAAGAGATCCATCTCTACGATCTCAACAGTGACGACCCCGGCATGGTGGGGGATCGTCTCACCCCGATCGCCGATCTCGGTGGTCCTGCAGGCACCGGCGGATTGAACTTCTCGTTTATCTCCGGCTTTGCGGAAGACCCGGCGACTGGAAACATCTACGTCGCGGAACAAGGACGCGGTTCGATTCAGGTTTTGCAGCCGCTCGCCGAGTCACCGTTTTATGGGTGGATCAACACGATCGGCATGCTCGCGCCCAACTCCGACGAGTGCATGTGCTTGCCCGAGGACGGCCAGTTCGTGCGTTTGCAAGCGGTGCGCTTCGGTCCCGAGGGGCGACTTTGGGCGTCGGACGACGCGCGCTGGTTCGAGGACAACCGCATTCGACGGGACATTCAAGTGTTCACTCCGACCGGTGACTACTTGTTCAAGTTTGGCGACTCCAGTGCTGGACCTCAGTTCGAACAAGGCAACCTCGAGGAACCGGAGAACTTCGTCATCGATCAGGCGCGCAACCGCGTGTACGTGTGCGACGAACACGATCGAACGCGCGAGATCGTCGTCTTCAACTACGACGATCAGGCGTTTGTGCAGCGCTTCGGACGTTCGCCCAACGGGGTCCCCAACGGGATCGACATCGACCAGTACGGCAACGTGTACGTCATGTGGGAGGGCGCGGACGGTGGCTCGCCTGAAGAAACTTCGATTCGGGTGTACGACCCCAATTCGCTGGAGGAGATCTACCGTTTTGGTGGGTTTAGCGAAGCGGACGATACTCGCACCGGCTACTTCAACTCGCCCGACACGATGATCATTGACCGCGAGCGCGAGCTCTTGATGGTCGCCGACCAAGGCCACCGAATCGCGCAGGGCTTCAGCCTGGCCGAGATTCAGAGCCGCGGGTGTCTCGTTCCCGCAATGTGAGCTAAGCCGGCTGGATGACCGTCTCGGCAGAACTCGCCGACATTCGGCGTCAGTATCAAGGCGCGCCTTTGGGGCCTGAGAACCTCGACGCGGATCCCTTTGCTCAGTTTCAGCTCTGGTTGGACAACGCTCTGCACGCCGAGGTGATCGACGGCACCGCAATGACGTTGGCGACGTCGAACGCGCAGGGACGACCCGGTGTGCGGACGGTGCTGCTCAAGTCGTTCGATGCCTCCGGATTCGTGTTCTACACGAGCTACCTCAGTCGCAAGGCGCAAGACATGGCGGACAACGATCAAGTTTCGTTGTTGATGTATTGGCGCGATCTCTCTCGGCAGATCGTGGTGGAGGGACGGGCGTCGAAGGTGTCACGGGACCAGTCCGCGGAGTACTTCGCGACCCGTCCGCGAGGAAGCCAGTTCGCTGCGGCGATTTCCGCGCAGAGCCAAGCCGTTCCCGATCGCGCTCACCTGCAGCGCAAGGTCGAAGCCTTGGCCGAGCAACTCGGCGAAGCGCCGGTGCCCTGTCCGGAAACCTGGGGTGGGTATCGCGTCGTTCCCGATCGTTTTGAATTTTGGCAGGGGCGTCCGGACCGACTGCACGATCGTTTTGAGTATCGACTGGAGAGCGGTGCCTGGTCGATCGCACGTCTCGCGCCCTAAGTTTCGTGACGACGATCAGAACGTGTGCTCGATCGACAGTCCCGTTCGAAACTGAACGTCCGCGAGCGGCACTCCGGTGAGCACGGGCGCGACAAACGCGATGTGCAGCAGGTCGACAACGAACCCCCAGTCTTTCGCGAACTCCCAGTGGATTCCGAGCGGACGAAAGTCGACGAACACACCTGCTTGAGGCGCGTCGTCGAGGTCGTTGCTTCGCAATAGAATGGACGTTCCGATCACGAGTTGGGTTCGCAAGAACGCACTCACGTAGAAGCGCTCAAACCCGATGCCGATGTTCGCGGCATGCTGCCAAGCTTGTTCGCCCAGTTCCGGGGCTCGCCAGACACCGTGTTCCGCGCGAAGCAAGATCGTCCAGTCGTTGTACCGATATCCGAGATGGAATCCGTACTGGATCGAGACGGAGCGGGATGAGGCGTCGCCTGTCGCCGTTAGAAACGCACTGCCCGCATCCACGCCCAACACGAAGCCATCGTTGCGTACGTTGGCACGCTCGGACTCGTCGGCGAGATCCGTAAACACGTTGGCCACCGAATCGTCGTCCGCGTGCACCACCGACGCAAACAGCATCATCGCGATCGCGGTTCGAATCATCGCATCACCGTGCCGACATCAAAGAGCCACGTCGTGCCTTGCGCCGTGCCAAACGCAGCGAGCTGTGCGTTGGCGTGGAACCCAAACGTCTCTTCGGTGAAGCGCTCTTGCGCCACGAGCGTTGTGCCGAGCCAGACGCTGATCAGTCCGCTAAGCGTCATCGCCATCACCAAGCCATCGGCGACGTGTACGTCTTCGACGGTGTCTGTGGCTTCCATTTCCAGATCCTCAAACGAATCGAGAGTAGGGCTGTACACGCGCACGAACCCGCGCCCAAAACCAGCGACGACTCGGTCTCCGAGCCACGCCACAGCCGTGACGTCTTCGGGCAGGTCAGCTCGCGACACCGTGGTTTCGCCATCAAGGACCACGACCGCTCCAGGCAGCGCGAAGCGACCGAGTCCGACCGCGACGAGCCCGGAGTCATGAAGCGCGAGGTCGTTGACGCGGTCACCGACATCGAGCGCATAGAGTTCGGTGCCTGTAGCCAGTTCCGTCGCGACGACGCGGTTGTCCCATCCGCCGCTGATCACGACCGTGTCGTTCGCATCCATGGCGCGACCCGTGTCGATATCGTGCGGGATGCTTTCCCACCGCAGCTCGCCCAACGAGTCGTGAACTCGAAGTACGCCATCTTTCGCAATGCTGATCACTTCGCCTTCGCGGCGATGAACATCGTAGACAAACGAGTCGTGGGCGAGGAATGCAGCGGTCGGCGAACCGTCGTCCCAAAGGCGCACCCAACCGTCGGCGCCTCCCGTGGCGAGGCGCGTCTCGTCGAGTTGGTGCACAGACTCCACAGGTCCGGTGTGCCCCGTGAAGATGCGTGTCTCGACGCCGGTAAGTCGATCGGTGGTGGTAAAAACGTTGAAGGGCACCTGAACCCGCGGTCCGACCCGACCGTCTGCATCACGGAGTGCGAGCTGCGTCACGTATGTGCGTTGGGTGCGAACGTCGATGGCAGGACGGAGGATCCCTTCAACCCGACCCTCGGTGATCGGCGCTTCGAGCACGTATCCGGACTGCTCAATCTCCATGAGAAACGTGGTCGCGGTCGTGCTGGTTTGCTCGAGCCGAATCGTGAACGGGGTTTCATCCGCGAGTTCGAGCGGAACACGAAACGCCACGAGTTCCGGACCGCCGTTGGCGTTGGGGAGCGTTCCTTCGACAAGGGCGCCGTCGTCAAACTCCAGACGCTCCGCCAGTTCACGCGCCGCAGCTTCACGCAAGCGTGCGGGATCGACCTCGTCGATCCCGTCACCTTGGCAGGCAGCGAGCACCAGACAGATGCACAATACTCTCATCGTGAACGGCTCCGCCACCTGAACCGGCGCCTCCACCACAACAGAGCGATGGCGCTGATCCAGATATGGGCAAACGAGCGACCCCATGCGGACTCCATCCACCCCACGTTGCAGAGGTAAGGTCCGCTCGGTTCCTCCCGCAGCACGTCCAGCCAGTAGTCGTTATCGCAGAAACCGTTTTCTTCGGTGCACCCGCCTCGATAACGAACCCACGCATCCAGCACATCCAACACCGCATTCGGATTGCGTCCTCGGAACGTGTCGCGTGTGGCGACGAAGAGGTCGCGCGTTGCGCGCGAAGCCGCTTCGAACGTGCCTGCGGTGGCTTCGCCGCACTCGTCCAACGAAGCGGAGTGCGGAAGCCCATCGCGCTCTTCGTTGAGCGTGCCGCCCACCGCTTCGGAGAAGTTGAGTACAGTCAGGATGGTTCGTAGCCCATCGTGTTCGTCACGAATCGTGTGCGAGAACGAATCTTGAAGTGCGTGTGCCGCACGACCCACGTGATACGCCGGACCCCACACCTTCACGTTCACGACGCCATAAAAGTCGAAGTAGATCGAAACCTCTTCGATCTGTTGTTCCGGTGGCAGTTGCGAAAGTTCGAACGCGTTTTCGATTTCGGATCGAATCACCGCACGTGTACCCGCCACAGCGGCGAGGTCGCCGTCCACGAAGTCATCCGTGGTGGCGCGTAGCGCATGCGCATACTGCCCTTCCGGGTCCGGATCGGTGTGCAGCGCACGCACGGCATCCAAGTTCAGGACCGCGTGACCTTCGGTGTCCGGCGAGCGAACCCCCACCAACAGACTTGTGAGGAGGAAGAACTGGCGGTCGTCGAGCGTTCCCCGATCCACGTCGACTTCCTGAACGAGAAATCCGCCGACGCGTTTCCAGACGCTGCTTCGAGGCAGTTCGACGCCCGCCAAGGGAAGTTGAAGCAGGAAGTCTTGGTAGGCGGCTGCCGTGATCCGCTCGTGGCATCCATCGGTACCGAAGCCTGTTCCAATCGTGAACGCGTTGGCGGTCGTGGTTGCGGCGAGACAAACGCTCAGAGCAAGTGCGAGACGAGTCATGATGGCAACGTGACCTCAATGCCAAGCGTGGTGCGATACTCGATGTTGACGAGTTCGGGTTCGCGCAAGACGGGTGCGACGACTGTGAAGTGCAACGGCGTCAGCTCGATCGCGACTCGTTTGCCGGGGGTCCACCTCAACGACGCGGGGCGTAGATCAAAGAAGACTCCCGTCTGTCCGCGGTCGTGAAGTTCGGTGTCGTACGCGAGAATGGAGATGCCGCCGGCCATCGCGGTTCGGATGAGTTGGTTCGCCCACATCCGTTCGACGCCCATCGCGAGGTTCCAGACGCCGGGTACGACTCCGCTATAGAGCTCGGTCGCGAGCCATGCGTTCTGCTCCATCTGGAAGTACCCGCCCCAGTTGTTCTTGCGATATCCAAACCGAAGTCCGCCGCCGAACGTCACGTTGACGAGCGAACGGTCAGCTTGGTTGGAAAGAAACGACGCGTGCGCTTCGATCGCGACGCGCATCACGAGACGTTCCTGTGCCTCTGAGGTCGATGCCGCAGCGAGGAGAATCACAAGAGCGATGCATGGACGCATGGCGGCGCGATGGTACCGTACGCCGTGCGAATTACCTGCGCTCTCGTCTTGGTTGTGGCGGCGTGTGGACCTCGTGTGGCGCCCTCGGATAGTTCAGATGCCGTTCCCATGAGCGCAGCCGAGGCGGAGCGTATCGTTGCGGAGGCGGAACAGGAGCTTGCTGAGCAGAGTCCGCCCGAGCCACTCGACGCCCCCGCCGATCTGGAAGCTGTGTTGTCCGTGCTTCAGACCGATCGGATCGATCTTTTTGCTGCGGGCATCGCGCGTGCGGAAGCGATGGGCGGACTTGAAGGGGATGTTCTGGCTGCCCAGCTGGAGCTGTCGTGGAGCGAAGCTCAGACTCTGGTGGCGCGCGTACTCGAACGCGCCGCGGACTCTGTGGATGAGGAGTTGCGCTCCACCACAGCTCGGCGTGCCATCGGAGCACGACGCAACAACCTGCAGGAGCGACAGCGTCGAGCCCGGGATGTGGTCGCGCGCTCAAGGCGATTGGCGGAAGCGCTACGGATTGTCGCCGCGGGTCATCTGCGCGCAGGTGCCCAACGCGCCGATGTCATCTTGGAGTCCAACGCAGAACACTACTTGGCGACGCGCTTGGCAGCTGACTACTACCGGATCCGCGAGCAATGGTCGTCGTTCGAAGCGAGCATTGCCGAACTCGAAGAGCGTCGCCCCGACAGTACCGGCTTGAAGTTCCTGCGTGGAGCTGCTCTCGTGCAGCGCGGCGGCAACGAAGACGACGCAGAAGATTCGTTGCGTGCCGCGCTCGTGGACGATCCCGCGTTCACCCGCGCGCAGGTGTTCGTCTTGGTCGCCCAAGACACGCTACCTGAGGTCAACGATGAGTTGGGCAACCTTGAGCGCATGAGCCCGTACCATCAGCTCGTGGTGTGGACCAAACCACTCATCGAGCAGGGCTACTTGCCGTTTTCGCGAGACGAGTAGCGCTAGGCACGGGCTCTCCGCAGTAACCAGCCCATTGCTGTTTCCATGCCGATCACCGCGTCGCAGAGCTCACCGAGTCGGTCCGGCCCAATCACCATGAGGACCGTGGGTCGTAGGTCGTCGCGCACGCACAGGAGTCGATAGGCGACGGTCTGTGGGGGGTCGCCTCGCATGACGCGCACGATGCGGAAGAAGATTGCGCGCTCGCGTTCAACTTTGGCGCGCCCACATCGGATCACGCTGACGCCCACCTCCAACATGTTGGAGCCCAGCACACCGAGTCGCTCGACCTCACCCTCGTAGGTTCGCACTCGCGTGCGAGCCTCGCCTCGATAACCACTTTGCGGTGCGGCGACCTCTGGCTCGACCTGTCCAAAGCAGCGCGCCAGTTGTCTCCGCGTCGCGACGAATATAGCGGTGTGTGGATCAAGTCCGTTTTCGCGGAACATTTCTCGCAACCAGTGGGCGCGTTCGCTCGCCGTCGAAATGCCGTCGATGTACTGCTGTGTCTTCGAGTAGCCCGCGCCAAGGAGAATTCGGCTCAGCATCCCCGTCGCGACCTCCCGCCCATGAACCACTTGGTCCATCGCGTGGATCGCAGCGGTGAGCTCGCTGGTCAAGACGCTGCCGTCCGGTGCGTACGTGCCCGAGCACTGATTGCATCGCACGACACCGAGGTCGCGTAGTACCCGACCGTACAGAGCCTCGTGTCCACAATGAGGGCAGCCAAGCGGCAGCGGATTCGGTTCGCCTGGTGAGTTGTATGGCGGTCTGAAATCGCCCATCCGTCGCTTTGCCAACCAAATAGAAAAGCAAAACGGCGCTTCCCGTTGGAAAGCGCCGTTGCTGGATGCGGGGGCAGGATTTGAACCTACGACCTTCGGGTTATGAGCCCGACGAGCTACCAGACTGCTCCACCCCGCGTTGAGTGGACGGGCACTATAGCCGTGCGACTTGACCTGTCAAGAAGCCAAAGCAGTGTACGATTTCCCCATGAGGGGTTGGGTTTTTGTGCTGCTTTTCGCACTCGCGTGCGGGGATGACGACGGTGGGGCCGACGCGTCGAGGGACGCGACAGTCGACGCGGGTGAGGTCGACGCACCCGAACAAGATCCCGGTGTGGATGCTCCAGGTGCGGACGTGAACGCGCCCGATGCGGCGCCGGACCCGGAATGCGGAAACGGTGTGTGCGAACGCGGCGAGTCCACGACGTCATGTTCGGATGACTGCGCTCCGTGTCGCCCGCTGCCCGATGGCGCGAGCGAGTTCGAGCAAACCCTTGCGGCGATGGAAGCCGATACGTGGTTCGAAGCGCCCAGTACGATGATGCGCGAGGTCTGTGTTGACGACTCGGTGGGTGTTCGCGGTGTCGTGGGCTGCGAAGCGATCATCAGCGCATGGAGCGGGGGCACGTTCGATACCTCACGCAACCGCATGCTGATTTGGGGCGGCGGGCACAACGACTACCACGGCAACGAGGTGTACGCGTTCGACGTTCCGAGCGGAACGTGGATGCGACTCACGGAGCCCACGACAGAGGACTTTCTCGATCGCGATCCCTTGGGCGATGGAAATCCTGTCTCGCGTCATACCTACGAAGGCGTGGAGTACATCGCACACGCCGATGTGATGTGGGGGCATGCCGGATCGCGTGCTGCCGACGGCAGCGGCACGGACGTCACGTGGACGCTCGACCTCGAAAGTTTGCTCTGGACCAATCGCAATCCGAGTGGTGATGAACCGCCCGGAGGATTCACACTCGCGTCGGCCTACGATCCGGTTTCGCGCGTGGTCATCGCGCGCGGGACGCAAAACATCCATCGCTACGACATCGATTCCAACACGTGGACCACGATGATGAACTTTGGCTTTCCGCCCGAGTGGCCGCGCTACGAACGCTCGGGCGACAAGACCGGTGTGATCGATCCGACGCGCAATCTGTTTTGGTCGATGGGCTCGGGCGACATTCTGGTCTGGGACATCAGTGCGAGCACGATCGTGACCGAAGACTGGATCACGACCGGAGGGGGCGACTACACCAACGTCGATCAAGTCGGCGACCGCGAGGACCAGTTGTTCGAAAGCGGCGGCGGGGATGTGTACGACGCGCAAGCACCAGGCGTGGACTACGACGAAGCTGCCGACGCGTTGGTGGCGTGGGCAAACTCGGGCGGACCCTATGCGCTGGATCTTGCGACGCGAACGTGGACGCAAGGCAACGGCGATGGCGCACCGGTCAGCACGAACTCCGGTGGGACCTTTGGTCGCTGGCGCTACATTCCGGCGTACAACGTCTTCATTTTGGTCAATTCTGTCGACGAAAACGTGCGCTTCTACAAGCACACTCGTTGCGACGGGACGTGAGACGAAGCGGACCCGTGCAGGTGGGGTAGCATCCGGCTCCGAAGGGGACCGCGATGGCGCAAGACCGATTTGCAGAGCTGACCAACTCACCCGAACTCGTGGCGTTGATGCCGTTGCTCTACGTGGCGTGGGCGGATGGCGAGTTGGGCGATCAGGAAGTCGAGAGCGTTACGAAAGCTGCGAGTTTGAGCGACGCTCAGCGCGCGTCGCTGGCGAAGTGGCTGGACCGCGACGCACCGCCGACCGCCACCGAGCTGCTTCAGCTCTATCGGTTTGTCCAGGTTCGCGCGTCACGCTTGCCTGCGGAGAAACGACGCTCGCTGGTTGAACTGGGAACGCACGTCGCGGAACTCAGCGAGGACAGTGCGGCTGCGCGCGCGCTTCACGAGGTGGAGAGCGCACTCGGTGTGCAGGGGATCGCGCACGGCTTGATGGCGGCTCAGCCGCCGGTTCCACAACACTTCGACGAACCGGAACCGAGCTTTGACGTGTCGGCCATGACCGCAGCGCTCGATGGCGAATACGCCGACACATGGAACGCGGTACGCGAACTGCTGCAACGTCCCGAGTTTCGCTATATCGAAGACGTGTCGAAAGCTGAGCACCGCGAGAAGGTGCTTCAGTGGCTGCAGATTTTGGCTGACGAAGGCTACGGCGCGCTCGCGTTTCCCAAGAGTGCAGGCGGCGAGGGGCGCATGGACCTCTTCGTGAAGGCCTTCGAAGCGATCGGAATGTTCGATCTCAGTCTCGTGGTGAAGTTCGGGGTGCAGTTTGGCCTGTTTGGCGGCTCGATTCTCGCGTTGGGCAGCAAGCGCCATCACGATGAGCTGCTCAAGGACGTGGGGTCCTTGGCCGTACCCGGCGGCTTCGCGATGACGGAGCTGGGGCACGGCAGCAACGTTCGACAGCTCGAGACGATCGCGAAGTACGACCCTGAGCGGAAACTTTTTGTGCTTCATTCGCCGAGCACGTCTGCGCGTAAGGAGTGGATCGGAAACGCCGCCGTGCACGGGCGCACCATGACTGTGTTCGCGCAGCTCGAAACGCAGGACGTCGTACATGGGGTGCACGCGTTCGTTGTGCCGGTGCGTGATGAGTCCGGAGCGCTGCTTCCCGGCGTCACCATTCAGGACTGCGGTCACAAGATGGGTCTCAACGGAGTGGACAACGGTCGGATCTGGTTCGACCACGTGGAGGTCCCGCGAGAGAACCTGTTGGACCGGTACGCCACGGTCGCGGAGGACGGAACGTACGAATCGCCCATCGCGAGTCCGAGCCGTCGCTTCTTCACCATGTTGGGAACGCTCGTTGGCGGCCGCGTGTCGGTGGGTTCAGCGGCTGTGACATCCGCCAAGAGCTCGTTGGCGATTGCGGTGCGCTACGGCGCGTTGCGGCGCCAGTTTGGTCCCGACGGTGGCGAGGAGCGCTCGATTCTGAACTACCGCTCGCACCAACTTCGGTTGATGCCGACGCTGGCGCAGACCTACGCACTTCATTTTGCGATGAGCGACCTTCAGGCGCAGTGGCGCGATCACGAGGGCGAAGACAAGCGCGAGATCGAAATGGAAGCCGCGGGTTTGAAGGCGATGGCGACGTGGCATGCCATTGCGACGGCGCAGCACTGCCGCGAGTGTTGCGGCGGGATGGGCTTCCTCACGCGCAACCGGATTTGTCAGATCCTCAAGGACGTCGATGTGTTTGCGACCTTTGAGGGTGACAACGTGGTGTTGCTGCAGCTGGTCGCGAAGGGGCTGCTGACCGGCTACGCGAAGGGACTGAAGAACGACTTGGTCGGTTCCTTGATGCGTGAACTTGGCCGCGCCGCCGCGACCGAGCTTTTGGAGAAGAATCCGTTCACGTCCCGGCGCACCAGTGACGACCACCTCGACGACGCCGACTTTCACCAGTCCGCGCTCGAGTTCCGCAAGCAGAGCTTGCTCACCTCGGCGGCCCGTCGCGTCAAGAAGCGCATCGACAAAGGCATGAGTTCGTTCGATGCGTTCATGGACATCCAGGACCATCTCCAGTCATTGGCCATGGCGCACGTGCATGCGCGTGTGCACGCGAGTTTCGCAAAAGCGGTGGCTGCGACGGAAGACGACGTGCTCAAAGCTCAGCTGCACGCGCTGCGTTCGCTTTTTGCCAACGAGTTGATCCGACAGGACCTGGGTTGGTTTATGGAAAACGGGTACGTCGAAGCGCCCAAGGCGCGAGCGATTCGAAAGCGTGTGGTCGCGCTCTCGGAGGAAGTGCGCGCGCAGGCGGTGCACTTGGTCAACGCGTTTGGGATCCCGGACCAGGCGCTGTCTGCGCCCATCGCGTTCGAGAACTACGCCGAGAGCAGCTGTCTCAATACCTAGCGATCAAATCGCGAACGCTCCACCGAAGTGGATCACGCCTTGGTTGAGTAGGCCGCGCGTGCCGTCGTCCCAGACGGCGTGCATGCGCCACCCGGACTCAAGGAAGATGCCGTAGCGGTCTTTGAAGAACACCGCAGCGCCAAAAAGCGCGCCCATGTTGAATCCGAAGAACGCGTCATCGGCACCATCTGGGAACGCGATGGTCAGGCCCACTGGGATGCCGCCGTAGAACTCGAGCGTCGCCTTTCCGGTACGGACGGCTTTGCGGATTTTCAGGAAGACATCGAAGTCGAGAAAGTGGGAGCGGTCGCTAGGTCCCTCGGTGTCGAACGCTGTCCACTCGATCATCGGCGAGATCGAAAACGAATCGCTGATCAGGTTTTCGTACCGGAACCCGAACCCCACGCCCGGATCCGCATCGACGTCACCTCGGACTCCGTTGCCCTTGAGTTTGAACTCGCCGCCAAAGCTCGCCAGGAAGTACCCGATCAACCGGTTGCGGCTCGGAGGTTCCGAAATCGGCGGTGCGCCGCGGCCTTGAGCCAGTGCAGACGAGGAAAGAGCCACCAAAAGGACAACGATCAGCGTTCGCATATCTTTGAGATCTCACGTTTCGCGCACGGCTGACAATCTCAAACGCGCGTCGGCTCAAGAAACGTCGTGTCTTCTAGGTGATACTCGAGCTTCCGGCCCTTCTTGACGGGACGACATGCGCCATCTGCAGCGAGGCGTTTGAGCGCGTCCTGAACGGTGCGCATGGGGATTCCCAACGCATCCGCAGCTTGCCGTGGCGATGCAAAGCCGCGTGATGCGAGCACAAGCAACAGCGAGTGTTCTGCCGGAGGCGAACATCGCGGGTCGGGAACCGCGATCGGTTGCGTCGCGACGAGGCGCACCATTCCATCGATCCGTTCGAGTGTCGCGAGGTCGCCGATCCGGTCGCGAACGCGGTGGTAAAGAACGTCGCGTACATTGCGGTGCCGCTCCTCAAACGCGAACCCGTAGATGCGTTCGAAGAACACTTCTTCTTTGCTTCCGGTTGGACCGGCGAGAAGCAAGGACGCAATCGCGGTTTCGGTTCGTGCCTGACGCTGCTTTGTTGCGGACAGGCGATGACGGTCGCCGTGAAGGTTGCGGCCCGGCTGCAGCACCCGCCGCGCACCTTGTGAATCGGCCAACACCCATGCGGCTTCCTCGTCTGCGCCCATGACGCCAAGCGCCGCGAGTCCGCGTGGAATCACGGGCTCGCCTCCAGTCGCAAACGAACTCTCCGTTCCCACGATCAGGGTTTCGAACGTGGTGAGGTCCTCGGCCAAACTGTGAAACCCCGCAACCTCTTCGTGCGCGAGTTCGAACTGGGCGTGCATCGCGTCGGATTCTCCGGCTCGTGCGTGCGCGATCGCGGTCATCAACGCGGCTGCACCCGGACTTGGTACGTCGGGGGACATGCCTGCGAGCAAGAGTTCCCACTTCATCCACCGATGCCAGGGTGGGGTGGCCACACGCAGCAACGCGCTAAGAATCCGTGCGCTCAGATGGGGCTTACCGGACATCCGACGAAAGCGCGCAAGCACCACGTTGGCGAGGTACTCCTCTTGTGGGAGTGACTCGGTTCGCGACATGCGCGAAGCGCGGCGAGCCAGCTGAACGGCTTCGTCGAAGTCACCCGCGATCGATGCACCGATCGACTTCAGAACGGATGCCTCGATGACCTCGCTTGGCCACCCACGCGTCGACGCCTCTTGACGCAACGTTTCGGCCGCGTCGCGAACCGCGTCACCATCGCCAACGAGTGCAGCCGCCCAACCACGTGCCGATGCGAGCGGTGCGGTTCCCACGTCGACATCCAATGTTTCGAGAACGTCGATCCAAATCGCGAGTCCGGAGCCATCGAGGTTGAGCAGCGAAGCGCGTGCGATTCGTCCCGCCGCGATCGCCGCGAGCGATCGTGCTTCGTAATCGCCTTGGGCGAGGGCATCCACTTCCGCGACGGAAGGCAGGTCGTCCGTCCCCAGTGCGAAGTACCGAAGTGCACGGACTGCGACGGCAAAGGCTTGTTGTGTGGTTGCCGGTAGATCGGCCGGCGCAGGCTCGTTGAGAGCGCTCAACTCTCCGATCATCGCGGCGCGAACGCGCCCAAAGAGCGGGCTTGCCGTATACTCTTGGGCGCTCACCGAGAGCATTCTGCGCTTCCTGCATGACTTCGGACAACACCCCTATCGAGACCATTTCGGCCACACACGTTCGTGTGTGCGAGTTGGCGAGCGGTGGCATGGGGCGCGTGGATTTGGCGATCCGAAAACACGGTGACTTCCGACGCCTCTACGCGGTCAAACGGTTGCATCCGCATTTGCGCGACGACGACGATCTGCGCGCGATGTTCCTCGACGAGGCGCGTCTTGCCGGGTTGCTGCAACACCCCAACGTCGTGAGCGTGGTCGATGTCGGCGAGGACAGCGAAGGCCCGCTGTTGATCATGGAGTACGTCGATGGTCTCGCGCTGTCGAAGCTCTTGAGTTTGGCAAACCGCGCCGGCGAGCAGCTTCCGGTGCAGGCGTGCTTGCGGATCGCCATCGACATCGCGAAAGGTCTGCATGCTGCGCACGAGCTGCGCGGGCATGATGGTGAGCCACTCAAGCTCGTGCATCGGGACCTCTCTCCGCAGAACGTCTTGATCGACTGGAACGGTAACGTCCGCTTGACTGACTTTGGCATCGCCAAGGCGATGGGTCAGAGCACGAAGACGGAGACCGGCGTGGTGAAAGGGAAGCGCTCGTATCTGTCACCGGAGCAGCTCCGTTACGAGGATCTTGATCGTCGGTCGGATCTCTTTGCGCTGGGGATTGTGCTTTTTGAAATGTTGGCCGGTCGACGGCTCTACAAGAACCGACAGAACGATGACCGAAACCCTCTTCAGCGGATTCTTCACGATCCGCCGCCCGACATTGGTGAGGATCGGCCGGAGACTCCGCCCGGGATCGTCGACCTCTTGTTTCAGTTGCTGGCCAAGACGCCCGACGAGCGCCCCGATACCGCCGACGATGTACGGCGCGTGCTCGAAACAGTCTTGAGCGAGGTGCGACGGAACGAGCCTGTGCTCGAACTGGGTGCCGTGCTCGATGAGTTTGCAGGAGAGTACCGGCAGCAGAAGACGGCGGAGTTGGGCGCGGCCATCGATCTCGCGTCCCGAACCCCGCTGCCCGTTCGGCAACGGCGTCAGCGTCCGTGGCGAGTTGCGGGTGGGCTCGCGTTGGTTGCGGTGTTGAGCGTTGGAGCTTGGCAGCTGGGGCGAGCGAGCGTGGATGCGCCGCCGCCACTCGCCAGTGATCCAGAGACTCAGATCGAGCCGGAGGCACTCGAAACAGAGCCTGGTGCCGGCACTGAACCCGAGACTGAACCTGAGACTGAACCTGAACCTGAACCTGAACCTGAAACTGAAACTGAAACTGAAACTGAAACTGAAACTGAGACTGAACCTGAGTCTGAACCTGAGACTGAACCTGAGACTGAACAAGCAGAACCGGCCAAGCGCCCGCGAATGCGCCCCCGGATGCGCCCTCGCATGCGCACCAACCCCGAAACTCAGATGACATCCTCGCTCGCAGATGAGATGGAGGACTGGTGATTCGTTTCGCGCTCGTCCTGATCTTGTCGCTGAGCTCGGTCGCCGTGGCACAAGGCGACGAAGAACGCGCGTTGGTGCTCTTTCGAGAGGGGCGGGTGGAGTTTGAAGAAGCGCGCTTCGCCAACGCCCGAGCGAAGTTTGAGGAAGCGTTGGCGTTGGTTCGACGTTCGTCGATTGCGTACAACTTGGCGCGTGCGCTGAGGGCGTTGGGCGAGCCGGTGGAAGCCGAAGCGATGTTCCAGGCGATGCTCGCGGGTGAGTATGGCGATGTCCCCGAAGAACGAGCGCGCAAAGCTCGCGAGCAACTCGTCGAGCTCAGTGGTGAAATTGCCTCGGTCCGAGTTCGGTTCAGCGGGCGACCGACGGCGTCGCTGGAGATCGATGGCGAGCGCGTGGGTGAGATTGGGTCACGGCAAGTCGAGCATCGGCTGAACCAAGGAACGCACCGAGTCGTCGTGGTGGGCGAAGATGGTGCGCGTGCCGAAGAAGAAATCACGTTGGCTCCGGGTGAGTCGACGAGCGTCGAGCTCACACTGGACCCCGTGGCCCAGACTCGTGAGGATGACGAGCTCGAAGAGCCGAATCGACGTTGGGTCTGGGGTCTTGTGCTTGGTCTCGTGGGTGCGGCGGCCGCGGCAACGGCGATTGGACTGACGGTCGGTGGGAACGATGCGGTTCGCGACCCGGTCTTCCCGACAGCCCAAGTGCCGATGGACATGATGTAGCGGGTCGGACCGCTACTCCGCTTCGTCTTGGAGTCGCGGCATGCGGTGAAGGAATCCTTCGGTGCCCGTGACTGCGATCATGGCTTCGCGAATCTGGAAGCCAGAAGCTGCAAACGCCTCGTACACCGCCTCGATGGCACGCTCATCACGCGCGGTCTCTTTGCGCTGAGTTCCAAAGCGGAACCACTGGCGTGACAGACAACGCGCCACGTCCGTGCTGTCGGCGAGACGCTCGCCAAGTTCATGTGCACCCACGAATGCGCCGTCGACATCGGTTTCGAACTCCGGCATTCGCTCCGGAGTGCGGATCTCACCGTTGATGTCGAGCATGGCTCCCGTGGAATCGGCCATGCGGAAGCGACCGATGGGATCGAACGCTTCGAAGCCATACCCGATGCTGTTCATCACGGTGTGACAGGACGCGCAGGGTTCACCGGATTCGGTCACGAACGCCAGGCGCTCTCGATCGTTCATGTCTTCAAGTTCCTCACCCTCGCTCACGGCGGCGTCCGTATCGATGCCTGCGTCGGCAGGACTGGGCAGTTCTTGGCACAGCACCCGCGTGCGCACGAAGAGGCCGCGATGCACGGGTTGCGTGAACGTTTCGCTCCCGTGCGCGGTCATGACACCGCCGGTCGTGAGAATGCCTGCGCGTTCTTCCATGTCGACTCGCGCCCAACCATCACTCGGTCCTTCTGCGCCGTAGTAGTCCGCCATCCGGGGATTGAGAACAGACCAACGTGCTGTGAGCATCTGCTCGAGTGAGCCTTCGCCTTCTCGCATGACCTCGCGAGCGAAGCGTTCGGTCTCTCGACGCATGTCGTTTCGGATATCGGTGGTAAGCGCTTCGTCAAGACGGGAGACATCCGCGAGGTGGTCGACACCCAGCCACTCCCGGTGAAACTCGTTGATGGCGCGATCCGACCGTGAGTCGTCCAGCATCGTTCGCGCGCGGGCCATCACGCCTTCGGCCGTGTCCAGGTCGCCCGCTTGTGCTGCTTCGAGCAGTTCGGCGTCGGGTCCTTCACGAAAGAGAAAGAGCGCGAGTCGCGTGGCAACCTCGTGTGCACTGAGGCGCCGCGGATCGTCCATCGAACCGGACTCCTCGACGCGATAAATGAAGTTCGGCGATTGGAGAATGGTCTCGACGTAGACGCTCAACGCGGTGTCGAAGTCATCGTCCTCCATCACCCACGTGAGCAAGTCCACGTAACCCGAACGCTCTTGTTCAGTGATCGGGCGTCGATACGCGAGCGGCGTCATCGTGTCGACCACTTCGATCAGGCACGCCAAGTCGCTCGTCTCGCATTCCAGGAATGCGCGATCGCCGTCGACCACTTGAGCAGCCACGCCGCGCGCCATGTCGGAGTAGAGATCGATCGCGGGTCCTGTCGCAGCAAACGCGTCATTCGAGCTGAAGGGCCCTGCGGTGTGGTCCGCGGGGAGTCTGTCCGTGTCGACAGTTACGCTCGTGCCAAAGAGCTGTCGGACGCTGTGCCTGTATTGCGTCCGGGTGAGACGCGGAATTCCCGAGCGGCCCACGCAGACATCGTCCTCACAGACCTCCACGGGATCGATGGGATTGTTCGGATCGTTCGGGTCTGGGTTGTCGGGATTGTTCGTGAGGGGATCTCCGATGACCCCGTTGCACGCGACAAGAAGAAGAGCGGCCAGTGAAATGCGCATTGTCGTCTCCTCAAACCAAGTGGGGCAGCGGGCCAGAAAAGCGGGCGTCGCCAAAGCGGTCAGCATCGATGCCAAAGCCGTTGAGCAGCGACACGAGCAGGTGGTTGTTGGACATGTTGCCGGCGCCCTTTTGGCAGCGTCCGGAGTTGGGACAACCGCCGGTGGGGGGCTGTTCGTACTCGCCCCAACGCAAGTAGCGTCCGGTGTTGAAGGGGCCGTTCTTGCCGTGGGCCACGACGAAGGGCGGGTTGCGATTGGTGTGGTAGCCGCCTTGGCTCATCGCCATGCCCCACACGATGACGGTGTTGTCGAAGAGCGTTTCGCCCGGTGCTTCCTCCACCGACTTCAGCATGTCGATCAGCTCCCCGAGCTTCTGCGCGTGCCAACGACTCAACGCGGTGACGTTGTCGATGGCTTTGGCTGCACGCGTCGCATCCGGGTCGGTCGTGTTGTGCGAAGTCGCGTGCGACTCCCCGACGCCGCGATCCCACTCCGGGATAAAGTCTTGAGGACCCCACACGTTTTCGGGAGTGAGGGTGAAGCTTGCGACGCGCGTCAGGTCGCACGCGAATGCCGTCTTGATGATCTCCATGTGCGAGTCGAACGCCGCCATGCGGTCTGCATCTGAGCGGTTTTCGCCAGGGCGACCTGGCACCACGCATGCATTCGTCACTGCGCCGCCGGTCATGATGCGAGCTTCGAGGTCGTCGATCGCGCTGACGTGGGTGTCGAAGCGCGCGCGTTCTTGTGAGGAGAGCGAAGTGCGAAGACGACCCAGTTCACCGCGGATCAGGTCGAGTGAGCGGCGGCGACGCTCCCCTGCACGTGCGGCGGCGGCTTGGGCTTCTGCACTGTCGTCGGTCGATACGCCCGCAAACACCCGGTCGAACACCGCGCGAGGATCGAGCTCTGCTGGGAGCGGGACCGCGTCGAGATCGAAGCTGTACACACCGCGCGGGTCGAGCGGTCGCCGCCACACGCCGAGTTGAAGTGAGCGGTAGGGCGTGTCGCCTGCGATGCGTTCCGCGATGACTTGGTCGACGGACGGACCCGCGGGAAACTCGCCGGCATCTCCACCGAAGTCTTCGCCACCGCCGGCGACACCGGTCCACAGAGCCGACGCTGCGGCGTGTCCACCGTTCTGACTCGGCCAGCTGTTCTCGTCCGGGTACACGCTTCCGATGTCCAACCCGTCGAGCAGAAGCAAGTCTTCGCGGTGACGATCCAAGTCGCCAAGGATCGGTCCCGCCAACGTGGGTAGCGCTTCGTTGTGTCGAAACGCAGTTCCGCCGCCGTTGCTGCGCCAGCGTTGGAGAATCGTTCCGTTGCCGTTCTGCAGGAGCAGCAAACGCAGCGGACGTTCGTCTTGCGCGCGGCCGACGCGGGGCACGAAAGGCAGAAGTGCTGCCGTGCTTCCGATACCCGCAGCTCGAAGAAAGTCTCGTCGTCCCCATCGCTTCCGAATCAGCATCGCCACCTCGCATTCAGGAGTACGAGGTTGTGAGGATTCGCGCGCTTACGGGCGTCGTGCGAACATCTTTAAACGTATGTAATTATTCGGAAAAACAGACTCTCGCGGGGGTGGCCTGATCGCCGATACGGCCCAGCCCAAGACGACCTGCGTCGTCGCGTCCCCAGCAGTACAACGCGCCCACGTTATCGATCGCGCACGTGAAGTCGTCACCCGCGGACACAGTCTCGACGTTCTCCAGGACGAGCGTGGGAACGTTCGTCGTCGTCGCGACTTCGGCGGTGCCCAGCGCCATCCCTAAGTTGGATCCCCAACAGTAGAGCGTGCCTTCGTGAACACCACAGGTGTGAAGGGCACCGGCGGAGATATCGGTCCAGCCGACCGCAAGCGGCGAGGGTTCAGGCTCCACGCGATTGGGTTGTTGTCGGTCGCCGCCGCCGGACACACCGAGCTGACCTTCCGTGTGGGCGCCCCAACACAACAAGAGTTGTCCGTCGGTGATGCCGCACGTGTGGTTGGCGCCTGCGCTCACGTCCGTCCATCGGTACGAGCCCGATGACACTCGAATCGGAGCGATTTGGTCTGCGGTAAGGTCCAGCACACCTAAGCGCCCGCGTTCATAGTCGCCCCAGCAAAAGAGGCGACCTCCCTCAAGGGCGCGGATGCCGCACGTGTGTCTGTCGCCGCCGCTCAACAAGATCCAATCCATCGAGTACGGGTTTCCGCGCGGCATGCTGAACTGTCCGTTGCCCGAGATATCCGGATCTTGCGCACACTGCGCCGACGTGTTTCGGCCCCAGCAGTCGAAGCTCTGGTCGTCATCTTCGATCGCGCACGCGTGGTCGGCACCGTAGGCTACGTTGACCCAGCCGCCCGAGAGCAAGTTGGGAATGTCGAAGCGTCCGCGATCTCCGCAGCACGCACCTTGTCCCAACTTTCGGAACTCATCGTCCCCCCACGTGAAGATCCGCCCATCCCGAAGGCGAACACCTGTGGCCTGGTGCCCTAGAGAGACATGCGTCACCGGCTCTCCGAACTCGTCGTCGACCACGCGAGTCGGAGTGTCCACCGGAGGCGCCGGACCTGTTTCGGGAAGTCCGATCCCAATCTCACCGTTCGTATTGTCGCCCCAGCACCAAAGCCGACCCATCGCGTCGATCGCGCACGCGTGGTCCCGACCCAGCGAGAGAGCGGAGACGCGGATGTTCGGGACGCATCCCTCTTCCGTGCAGACGTCGTCGCAGTCGCAGTCATCGCACCGCGGTCCGGCATCAAACGCGTCCACTCCGGCATCCGACACATCTGCGCCGACGTCAGCCGGGCCAACATCTGTCCCAGCGTCCACACTGGAACACGCGTAGGCGCGTGTCGGGCGGTCGCCTCCGCGTTCGGCGGGATCCACGCAATCCCCTCCACAGGTTCCATCCCGACAGCTCTCGCGTTCCCCGCAGGTCGTGCTTACGCACGCGGCATCAAAGCGCAGCCAGATTTCGCGAATGTCGTTTTCGATGAAACCGGTCTCTGCGCGCACAGTGGCGAGCACAGCGCCATCTTCCAGCAGTTCCGCAAGTACGCGAAAGCGCTCGTCGGGATTGTCATTCGGTTCGACAGGGACCAGGCGGTCCGAGAGCGCGAAGTCGAGTGTGGGGCTCTCGTCGTAAAACGAAACACCGTCGACCCGGAACAGCCGTACGCGAATTTGATCGGCACGCGACTCCAACTCGGCATCCGCCTCAAAGCGGATCAGAGTTTGAGTGGGATCGTCGGCGCAACCGACAAGCACCAAGATCAGGAGACTCGCTCTCACTCCATGAAACATACCCGAGCTGGAGCACCCCTCCATCGAACTCTAGCGTACGCTCTCTCGCGTGAGTGTCTACGTCATTACCGGTGGCCATGGTCCACGTGAGTCCGCACTTCGCACTCTGCGCACCCGCGTTTGGTCGTGTTGGTGTGCAGATTGCGAGGCGAATCGATGCGAACTTGGTGCGCACGTCGATGGCGAGTGGCGGCGAACCCAACGCAGCCGAAAAGTCACTCTTTGCAGCAGCCCAGATCGCTCGGCTCGAAACAAACGACGACTTGGCGAGCCTCTTGCGCTACCTCTGCACGCGGCCTGAGAAACGTGCGATCGTACTGGCGGTCGCAGTCTGTGATTGGGATCCGGTTCGACTCGAATCGGACGACGAAGTGGTCAGCGAGTTTGGAAAACACGTTGCCCGGCTGCGGACCTCGGCCGGCGACATCACGCTGAAGCTCACACCCAGTGACAAGCTCGTCTCCGGGATTCACACCGCGAGACCGGACGTCGTATTGGTAGCGTTCAAAGCGACTGCGGGTCTCACCCGGGAGGAGACGCTCGAGCGAGGACGTGAATTGCGACAACGCACAGGCGCAACCCTGGTGCTTGCCAACGACGTGCAGCGGGGGACGAACATCGTGGTTGGACCGGACGACGAGGCTCATTTTGGTGATACTCGTGAAACAGCATTGGATGTGCTCGCGGCGCAGATCCAGCACGCGATGCGGTGAGGCGAGTTCACCCTCGATCGATGTCTCACCCCCGCGGTATGCAGCGCTCCCATTTACAGACATCACGCTTTCGGGATGGCTGATGCATCGCCGGGAGCACACAAGAGGAGGCGCTATGTCCGCGCTCGAAGTTGGAAAGAAGCTGGTTCAGTTCTGCAAGGAAGGAAAGAACCTCGAGTCGATCAACACGCTTTACGCCGACGATGTCGAGAGCATCGAAGCCGCCGCACCGCCCGCCGGTGGAGAGCGGATTACCAAGGGCAAGGAAGGCGTAATCGGCAAGAACCAGTGGTGGACCGAGAACCACGAGGTTCATGAAGGGTCGGTCGAAGGTCCGTTCCCGCACGGCGAAGACAAGTTCGCGGTCATCTTCAAGTACGACATTACCAACAAGCCCAGCGGTCAGCGTATGAAGCTGGAAGAGGTGGGTGTCTTTCACCTCAATGGCGACGGCAAGGTGCAGAGAGAAGAGTTCTTCTACTCGATGGGCTGATCACAGGTGTGATCTTTCTGACGGGTCGCCTTCGAAGAGGGCGGCCCGTCACGCGTATGTCGACTGCCACTCCTCGTCGAGCCACTCCAGCAGGTCCCATTCGGGATCCACGATCTCGTCGGCACTCGCCACGTTGTGGAGAAGCTCGTAGACGAACTCACGGGCTTCGGCACGTTCCAAGGAGAGCGCTGCAACCTTCACCGATTCCAAGTTGGGCAGCTCGCTGGATGCTTGGTTCCAAAGCCGCTTCCAACGTGTTTCCGGAATCCCCAACCGATTGGCGATCGAATCCAGGCCTTGGATCTCTTCTTCGCTGATCTCCCCGTCGGTGCGGATCATCTCGCGCAAGAGCGCCGCAAGAATGACCAGTTCGTCGTGGGTGAGCGGGGTGTCGACCGACTCGTCGTCGTCCATCCGCCAACTATATCCGCTACCATGCGTCGCATGCGCTTGGTGTTGTGCGTCGCTTTGTTGGTCGCGTGTGGTGATGATGATCGTGCCCCCACACCGGATACCGGGCCTCCTGATGTTGGTGTGGACTCGTCCGCGCCGGACGCGTCGGACGTGGACGCCGGGCCGTGTGGGGTGTGTGAAGGCGCGACTCCGTTTTGCGACGAAGCACGCACGGTTTGCGTCGCGTGTTTGATGGATGAGGATTGCGGTGGGCTGGCGTGCAACAACGGCACGTGCGTCGGCTGCACGGAAACCGAAGAGTGCGTCTCTCCGACCGCGTCGGTTTGTTCCGCGGAAGGGGAGTGTGTCCCCTGCATCAGCGATAGCGGGTGCGCCCACTTGGACGGCGCGTGCGTATCCGGAATGTGCATGCCCTACGCGCCCACGTGTGCGCCGTGTACAGAGAGCGAGGAGTGCGGACCGAACGGCGCCTGCATTCCTATGTTCTATCGAGGTGAGATGCTCTCGGGATCCTGGTGTGTGCGACGCGCGCCCATCGGTGCATGCGAAACCGCACCCTACGGTTCGCGTATTCGCGGGCGAGCCAGCATCGAACGCACGCGGGTCGACGACTGGTGCGGACCCGACGAAATGCAGACCACCTGCACGGCGGTGAACCAAGCCGTCGCCGCGGAAGCGTGCAGCGCCGATGACCAGTGTGGCGTCGCCGAACTTGCCGACGCGAGCTGTGACGGGACCTGCACGATTCCCTGCAGCGCTGACGTGGAATGTCCTCCTGGAGAGAGCTGTGATTCGGAGAGCGGAAACTGCCAATGATTCTCCGCGATCGCGCCGCCTAGAAAGTTATCCACAGCAGACTTTTTCTTTGTTGTTTCAGGGCGATAGCGCCCTTTGTCCACCTCGGTTATAAAGCCTCTCTTCGTCCTTCGACCGCCCACTCGAAGGCCTTCCAGAGGAGGCGTCATGCCCGAGATCGTTCGCTGCGGACTCATCCAGTGCAGCAACCCCATCAACGACGAGAGCGTTCCCGTCGCCGAGATTCAACAGGCGATGCTGGACAAGCACCTTCCCTTTATCGAGAAGGCGGCGAACGAAGGTGTCCAGATTCTCTGTCTGCAAGAGATCTTCAACGGACCCTACTTTTGTCCGGGGCAAGACAAGCGCTGGTACGACGCAGCCGAACCGATCCCGAACGGGCCGACCACCAAGGTCATGCAGGAGCTGGCCAAGAAGCACGAGATGGTCATCGTCGTGCCGCTCTACGAAGAGGCGATGCGTGGCGTCTATTACAACAGCGCAGCGGTGATCGACGCGGACGGGACGTATCTCGGGACGTACCGCAAGCAGCACATTCCGCAGACCTCGGGCTTCTGGGAGAAGTACTTCTTCAAGCCGGGCGATGGCGGCTACCCCGTCTTCCAAACGCGCTACGCCAAGGTTGGCGTGTACATCTGTTACGACCGGCACTTTCCGGAGGGTGCGCGTTGCCTGGGTCTCAACGGCGCCGAGATCGTCTTCAACCCAAGCGCAACGGTCGCCGGTCTTTCGCAGTATCTCTGGAAGCTGGAGCAACCCGCGCACGCGGTTGCCAACGGGTACTACGTGGGCGCGATCAACCGTGTGGGCACCGAAGCACCTTGGAACATCGGCAAGTTCTACGGCACCAGCTACTTCGTGAACCCGCGCGGTGAGTTCCTCGCCACGGGTTCGGAAGACGACGACGAGTTGGTCGTCGCCGATTTGGATCTCTCGCTGATCGATGAGGTTCGTAAGACGTGGCAGTTCTATCGCGACCGTCGTCCCGACGCGTACGACGAGCTGGTCGACTGAGGGGGACACCATGGCGGTGATCATCAAAGGCGGGACGGTTGTCACCGCAGAGCGAGAGACCCGTGCCGACGTGCACATCGAGGGTGAAAAGGTTGTCGCGGTTGGCGAGAACTTGGACGTGGCCGGCGCCGAGGTGATCGATGCGTCGGGCGCGTACGTGATGCCCGGCGGAATCGATCCGCACACGCACATGGAACTGCCCTTCATGGGCACGGTGGCGTCGGAAGACTTTTTTACGGGAACGTCGGCTGCAGCCGCGGGCGGCACCACGATGATCATCGACTTCGTGATCCCCGCGCCGCAACAGCCGCTGATGGATGCGTACAAGCAGTGGCGTGAGTGGTCCGAGAAGTCGGCTGCGGACTACTCGTTCCACGTTGCGGTGACCTGGTGGGACCAGAGCGTTCACGACGACATGGGCACGCTTGCTACCGAGTACGGCGTCAACAGCTTCAAGCACTTCATGGCGTACAAGGGTGCGATCATGTGTGACGACGAGGTGCTGGTGAACAGCTTCTCGCGTGCGCGTGAACTTGGTGCGCTCGCGACGGTGCACGCGGAGAACGGTGAACTCGTCTTCCGCCTGCAGCAAGAGGTGTACGACCGCGGGATTCACGGTCCCGAAGGGCATCCCCTTTCGCGTCCGCCCGAAGTTGAGGGCGAAGCCGCCAACCGCGCGATTCGCATCGCCGAGGTTCTCGGCACGCCACTCTACCTGGTGCACACTTCCTGCATCGACGCGCTTGAAGCGGTGACGCGTGCTCGCCTTGAAGGCCAGCGTGTGTTTGCCGAGGTGCTCGCGCAGCACTTGGTCATCGACGAAAGCGTGTACCGACATCCCAAGTGGGATCATGCCGCGCACTACGTGATGAGCCCGCCCTTCCGCAGCAAGGAACACCAGGAAGCGCTTTGGCGCGGCCTTCAGTCGGGCATGCTGCAGACCACGGCGACCGACCACTGCTGCTTCTGCACCCCGCAAAAGGAGATGGGCAAAGACGACTTCCGCAAGATCCCCAATGGAACCGGCGGCGTCGAAGACCGCATGAGCGTGCTTTGGCACCACGGTGTTCGCACCGGACGTCTGACGCCGAGCGAGTTCGTCGCCGTCACCTCCACAAATGCCGCGAAGATCTTCAACATCTTCCCGAAGAAGGGCTCCATCGCACCGGGTGCAGACGCGGACATCGTGATCTGGGATCCCGACAAGACGCGCACGCTGTCCAAGGAGACGCATCACCAGAACGTGGACTTCAACATCTACGAGGGCATGGAAGTGACGGGTGCGGCTGCAGTCACGCTTAGTCGTGGAACGGTGATCTGGCAGGACGGACAACTCAAGACCACGAAGGGTGCCGGCCAGTACGTGCACCGACCGTGCTTCCCCGAGTTCTGGTCCAGTCAGATGAAGCGCAACGAGCACGCTGTCGTGGGGCCAGTCGAGCGCTGATCGCGTTCGAGGTTTGGGGGCTTAGAGGTGGCGCAGGTCGAGGCGAAAGCCGATGTCATTTACGGCATCGACGACATTCCCCCGCCCGGGGAAACGGTCGTCCTTGGCCTGCAGCACTACCTCACCATGTTCGGCTCGACCGTGGCGATTCCGCTCATCATGGCGGAGCCGCTCGGGATCGAAGGCGATCCGCAAAAGCTGGGTTGGCTCATCGGCACGATGTTCTTCGTGTCGGGCATCGCGACCCTGCTTCAGAGTACCTGGGGCAACCGACTGCCGATTATTCAGGGCGGCACGTTTTCGTTTCTGACGCCCGCGATCACGATTTGCGGCATGGCGGGTCTCGCGGAAGCCGGCTTCGACGTGAAGATGCAGCACATCCAAGGTGCAGTGATCGTCGGCGGGGTCGTTCAGATGGCCGTTGGCTTTTCAGGCCTGATCGGGAGGCTGCTGCGTTTCGTCGGTCCGGTAACCATCGCGCCAACCATTGCGTTGATCGGTCTTGCACTCTTTCCCTTTGGCGCACCCAAAGCCGGAGAGCACTGGGGCATCGGTGGACTGACGATCTTTTTGATCATCCTCTTCTCGCAGATCCTGCGGAAGAAGCATCGCGCGTTTGAACTCTTTCCCATCTTGTTGGGGATGGGTGGCGCGTGGCTTACAGCAGGCGTGTTGACCATGGCGGGTGTATTCGAACCCGGGCATCCTGCGTACTGCAGCATCGACAAAGTCGCGGACGCTGCGTGGGTGCGCGTTCCGCTCCCATTCCAGTGGGGCATGCCCGTGTTCAGCGCGGCCGCCATCGTCGGCATGCTCGCAGGAGTCGTCGCCTCGATCGTCGAGTCGGTGGGCGACTACTACGCCTGCGCACGACTGGCCGGTGCGCCCGTTCCGACCAGCAAGCTCGTCAGTCGCGGCATCGGGATGGAAGGTGTCGGCGGATTGATCGCCGGCGTGATCGGTTCGGGCAACGGAACCACGAGCTACAGCGAGAATATCGGTGCCATCGGTCTGACGCGCGTGGGTTCCCGGCGCGTGGTTCAGGTCGGCGCTGCAATCATGTTGGTCCTTGGGACCGTTGCGAAGTTTGGTGCGTTGTTCACCACGATTCCAAGCCCCGTGGTGGGTGGCATGTACTGCGCGCTCTTCGGGATGATCGTCGCCGTCGGTCTGTCGAACTTGCAGTTCGTGGACATGAACGCACCGCGTAACCTCTTCATCATCGGGTTCGCGTTCTTCATGGGCTTGAGCGTGCCCGCATACGTCACCGCGAATCCGCTGCAGATCGAAGACGCGCACTGGGCGCTCGCCATGGTCGTCGACATCGTCAACACGCTTGGCGCGACAGGTATGGCGGTTGGCGCGGTGATTGCGCTCGTCCTCGACAACATTGTGCCCGGTACCGACGAGGAACGCGGGCTTACCCATTGGGCGGTCGACGAAACGTCGGAACCAAGTCCGCTCGCGAAGCAGGGTGTCGAAGCACCGCCCGCGCCGCGCCCGCCCCCCACAGTTAATGTCACCCCGCCACAAGGCGTTGGTGAGCAGGAGTAGTGAGAGATATGAGTTCGTTTGATTACAGCGGTCGTGGTTACGACTTTGAGAAGTACGTGGATGCCCTGAACTGGATCGGCGGCGAGTGGACGCCGGCCTACAGTGGCAAGACCATTGCGGTCGAAAACCCGCGTCACGGGAAAGAGATGGGCAACGTCGCTTGGTCCGACGGTGCCGACGTCGAAAAAGCCGTCCAAGCCGCCAAGGCTGCGTTTCCGGCATGGAAAGCCACGCCGCTCAAAGAGCGTGCACAGGTGCTCTACCGTGCGAAGCAGATCATGGAAGCCAAGCTCGATGAGCTGAGCGCGCTTCTCTCCGCCGAGAACGGCAAGACCCTTCCGCAGGCTCGCGGTGAGGTGCTCAAGGGTATCGAGTGCATCGAGTTTGGATGCTCACTTCCGAACATTGCGCAGGGTCAGCAGCTGGACGTGAGCCGCGGCATCAACTGCGCCGTCACGCACGAGCCGATCGGCGTCTGCGCGGGCATCACGCCCTTCAACTTCCCGACGATGGTTCCGCTGTGGATGCTTCCGCAGGTTCTCGTCAGCGGAAACACCTTTGTGCTCAAGCCCTCCGAGCAGACGCCCTACGGCGCGATGCGCTTGGCCGAGATCCTCAAAGAAGCGGGACTGCCCGACGGCGTGCTCAACATCGTGCACGGCGGCAAGGAAGCCGTGGAAGCGATTTGCGACAACCCCGTCATCCAGGCGGTGGGCTTCGTCGGGTCGACCAAGGTTGCCAAGATCGTGTACGAGCGCAGCTCGCGCACCGGCAAGAAGGTCGTGTGTCTTGGCGGCGCGAAGAACCACCTGGTGGTGCTTCCGGATGCGGAGCTCGAGCTCGCGTCGGACACCATCGTTGCGTCGTCGTTTGGCTGTGCCGGTCAGCGCTGCATGGCCGCGTCGGTCATGGTTGGTGTGGGCGACGTCCAAGACATCATCGATCGGATGGTGGTCATCACGCGCGAGATGAAACTCGGCGAGAACATGGGCGCGATCATCAACCCGCAAAGCGTTGAGCGCATCACGAAGTACATCGACCAGGCCGAGAAGCTTGGTGCGAAGGTTCTCGTGGATGGCCGCGGCGCGAAGGTCGACGGCTGCCCGGGCAACTGGGTTGGGCCGACCATCATCGACCGCGTGAAGCCGGACATGCCGGCCGGCTGCGAAGAGATCTTTGGCCCGGTGCTTTCGATCATCCGCGTGGACACGATCGACGAAGCTATCGCCATTGAGAACAACAACCCGTACGGCAACGCCGCCGCCGTGTTCACCACCAACGGTGGTGCAGCGCGTTACGCGATCGAGCGTTTCCAGGCGGGTATGTGCGGTGTGAACATCGGTGTTCCGGTTCCGCGTGAGCCCTTTGCGTTTGGCGGTTGGAACGATTCAAAGTTCGGCCAAGGCGACATCACCGGCTACGACGGATTCCGTTTCTGGACCCGTCCGCGCAAAGTCACCGCACGCTGGGAAGTCGCCAAAGACGCTACTTGGATGTCCTAACGAACTACGTTTTCGAGCTGAGCAGTTTAGGGAAGACGATGAATCAAGAAGAGATGATCAAGCTGTGCAAGCAGCACACGATGTACTCGTGGTCGAAGAACGAAGCGGTGTCTCCGCTTCCGATCGAACGCGCCGAAGGCATCTACATGTACACGCCCGACGGCAAACGCTTCATCGACTGGAACTCCCAGTTGATGTGCGTGAACGTCGGTCATGGTCACCCGAAAGTTCGGGAGGCGATGAAGGCGCAGATCGATCAGCTCACCTACGTCTTCCCGGGAACGGCGACGGAACCTCGCGCGAAACTCGGCAAGAAGCTCGCCGAGATCGTGCCTGGTGACATCAACACGTTCTTCTTCACCTTGGGCGGTGCGGAAGCGAACGAGAACGCGATCAAAGCGGCTCGCCTGTTCACCGGCAAGCACAAGATCCTCAGTCGTTACCGCAGCTACCACGGCGCCACCAACGGCTGCATGCAGCTCACGGGTGACCCGCGTCGCTGGGCGAACGAACCAGGAATGCCGGGTGTGATCCGCGTCATGGATCCGCGTCCGTACGACTACTCGTTCGGCGGCAGCGACAGCGAGAAGACGGAGAACAACCTCAAGTACCTCGAAGAGGTCATCATGTACGAGGGGCCGCAGAACATTGCGGCCATGTTCATCGAGACGGTCACGGGTACCAATGGCATCTTGCCGCCGCCCAAGGGCTACCTAAAAGGCTTGCGCGCACTTCTCGACAAGCACGACATCTTGCTCGTGTGCGACGAAGTGATGGCGGGGTTCGGTCGCACCGGAAAGATGTTCGCGTTCGAACACGGTGACATCGTCCCCGACATTCTCACCATGGCGAAGGGACTCACCAGTGCCTACGCGCCACTTGGTGCCATGGGTGTTCGCGACAAGATCGCGAAGCACTTCCAGACCAACATGTTCTGGGGTGGCTTGACCTACAACGCGCACTGCCTGGGCATGGCCACGGCACTCGCGAACATCGAGGTGCTCGAAGAGGAAGACCTCATCGGCAACGCGGTGCGCATGGGCGAGGTGATGCGTGCGGAGATGGATCGCATCGTCGAGAAGCACCCGTCGGTGCGCGAAGGGCGCCAAATCGGGCTTTTCGGCATGATGGACGTGCAGAAGAACTCCAAGGGCGACCTGATTTGCGACTACAACAGCACGCATCCGGCGATGGCGGAGTTTGGAAAGTTCCTTCGGGACAACGGGCTCTTTACCTTCGTCCGCTGGTCGCATTTCATGTGCAACCCGCCGCTCTGCATCAACGAAGAACAGATCAAGGAAGCCTTTGCGATCATCGATCGCGGGCTCGACATCACCGACAAAGCATTCGAAGGCTGAGATGACTCAACTGCGCGACACGCTCCCCGACGCCCGCTCTGAGGCGACGTTCGAAGACTTCAAGCCGGCCTACACGCCCTTGCAGGCGATGACGGAAGCCAACCGTTGTCTCTACTGCGAGGACGCGCCCTGCATCAAAGCTTGTCCGACGTCGATCGACATCCCCACGTTCATTCGCAAGATTGCGACGGAGAACGTACGCGGATCGGCCAAGACGATCTTCGACAGCAACATTCTCGGCATGAGCTGCGCGCGTGTGTGCCCGGTCGAGGTGCTTTGCGTGGGCGACTGCGTGTTCAACGAGATGGACGCCGCGCCGATTCAGATTGGCAAGCTTCAGCGCTATGCCACCGACGTCGCGTATGCGAAGGGCTGGACCTACTACGAAGCGGGTCCCGACACCGGCAAAAGCGTGGGTATCGTTGGCGCCGGACCCGCGGCCTTGGCGAGTGCGCACGAGCTGCGACGTTTGGGCCACGCGGTCACGCTCTACGAAAAGCGCGCGGTTGTGGGCGGGCTCAACTCCACCGGTGTCGCGCCTTACAAGATGAAGGTCGATGCTTCGATCGACGAAGCCGAGTGGGTACTCAGCATCGGTGGCGTTGAGGTGAAGACCGGCGTCGAAATCGGCAAGGACATCTCGTTTGATGAGCTGGAGAAGAAGCACGACGCCCTGATTCTCTGCTTCGGTCTGGGGCCCGACTCGGTGCTCGACGTTCCTGGCAAGGATCTGAACGGCGTGATCGGCGCGGTCGACTACATCGAGCGCTTCAAGCTCGGAAGCGTGGACCTCAGCGGCGTGAAGAACGTCGCTGTGGTTGGCGGTGGAAACACGGCGCTCGACGCAGTGCGCGAGCTGCGAGGGCTGGGCTGTGAGAATGTGACGCTGGTCTACCGTGGTGTGGAGCCCAAGATGAGCGGCTATGCGCACGAGTGGAAGGCCGCGAAGGTCGAAGGCGTGCGCGCCGCGTGGCAGACGCAGCCGGTCGGTTACGAGGGCGATGGGAAAGTGGAACGCATTCAGTGCGTGAAGCTCGACGACAGCAAGAAGCCCATTTCAGGCAGCGAGCACACGATCGATGCCGATTTGGTGTTGGTGGCGATTGGTCAGGGCAAGTTGGGTTCGTTGGTCGACAGCCTCGACGGAATCGAAGTCGAGTGGGGTGTGATCAAGGTGGACGAAAACGGAGCCACAGGGCGACCGGGTGTGTACGCCGCCGGTGATTGTGCCAACGGAGGCACCGAAGTGGTTTACGCCGCCGCCGAAGGAAAACGTTGTGCGCACGCCATCGATGCGTTCGTGAAGGGAGCGAAGTGATGCCGAGTTTGGAAACCAACTGCGGGGGCATCAAGTCGCCCAATCCCTTCTGGCTGGCATCGGCGCCGCCGGCGAACTCTGGCGATCAGGTCAAACGCGCCTTTGATGCGGGTTGGGGTGGAGCGGTCTGGAAGACCCTTGGGACTCCAATTCAAAACGTGTCGAGCCGTTTTGGCGGGCTTCACTACAAGGGCACCAAGGCGATCGGGTTCAACAACATCGAGCTGATCACCGACCGACCGCTTGAGGTGAACTTCAAGGAAATCGCGGACGTCAAAAAGCAGTTTCCCGATCACGCCGTGGTCGTGAGCTTGATGGTGGAAACCGAAGAGGAGTGGAAAGACATCATCATGCGCTCGATCGATGCGGGCGCCGATGGGTTGGAGCTCAACTTTGGGTGTCCGCACGGGATGTGCGAGCGCGGTATGGGTTCGGCCGTCGGCCAGGAACCCACCGTGAACGAGAAGATCACGTCGTGGGCCGTGAAGTACTCGACCGTGCCCGTCCTGGTGAAGCTGACGCCCAACGTGGGCGACATTCTCCCGCACGGACTCGCGGCTCAGAAGGGTGGCGCACACGGTGTGTCTCTCATCAACACGATCAAGAGCATCATTGGCGTCGACATCGATCGAAAGATCATCGAGCCGCGCGTGGGTCAGCTCTCGAGCAACGGTGGTTACTGCGGTGCTGCCGTGAAGCCGATCGCCATGCACATGCTGGCGGTGTTGGCGCGCTCACCCGAGTTCAACATTCCGATTAGCGGCATCGGCGGCATCTGCAACTGGCGTGATGCGGTCGAGTACTTGCTGCTCGGTTCGTCGAGCGTCCAGGTCTGCACCGAGGTCATGCTTCGCGGATACCGAATCGTCGAAGACATGATCGAGGGCCTCGAGAACTACATGAGCGATCAGGGGTACGAGACGCTCGATGACATGATCGGTAAGGCGATCCCCTCCTACTCGGAGTGGGGCAATCTCGACATGAACTACGAGACCATCGCGAAGATCGACGCCGACAAGTGCATCGGTTGCTACGACTGCGTGGTGGCGTGCATGGATGGTGCGCACCAGTGCATCTTCCCGGCGAAGGAAGGCGAGAAGCGCGTTCCGACGATCGACGAGAGCGAATGCGTTGGGTGCAACCTTTGTCAGATCGTGTGTCCGGTGCCGGACTGCATTTCGATGGTTGAGGTGGACAACGGCTACGAGCCGGCGACGTGGAACGAGCACGTCGCAGGCACCGGGAAGTTGCGGCCGAAGAAGGGCGCGCACTAGTTAAGGTCGCGTTCTGGTTCGGTCGGTTCGGTCGGGTTCCGGGTTGTGGTTCCGGGTTGTGGTTCCGGGTTGTGGTTCCGGGTTGTGGTTCCGGGTTGTGGTTCCGGGTTGTTGTGGTTCCGGGCAGCGAAACGGGGACACGGGTCTCGACGCGTGTGTGCCTGTTGGCAAAGGCCTGCGGCCTTCACCAACGCACGACAGGCGTCTTCGCCCCGCGTCCCCATTTCGCTGGGTTGGAAACTGGTCGTCCTTCGCGCCTGTCTCACTCGAGCGGCGGGCTCACCAGAACGCTGTGGGTGTTTCTAGTTGGAGTCCCGTCGTTCAGTGCTGCGCACTGCCGCCGTGCCAACGAGCTTGGGTCTGCCCGCGCCGGCGCTCGCATGCGCTCACACCGTTCGCGCTCTTGGCGGGGTCCGCTCGCTACGCTCACGTCCCCCGCGTCCCTCGACACCGACTTTGACTTCGCAAAGTCGATGTCTCGCGATTGGGATCGGATGCTGATGCATCCGCTCCCATTCGCACGCCGCTGACGCGGTGGTTCGCTCTGCTTCGCATTCGCAGTCGGCGCTGGCGCTCTGCTTCGCATTCGCAGTCGGCGCTGGCGCTCTGCTTCGCATTCGCAGTCGGCGCTCTGCTTCGCATTCGCGGTTGGCGCTCTGCTTCGCATCGCGGTTGGCGCTCTGATTCGCATTCGCTGCAGGCGCGCTTACTCGGGAATGACCGAAACATCGAGGACGTAAGCGCCCGCCGACGTGGAACCAAAACCGTCCACGATGATGAAGTGGGTGCCGGGAGCAAGGACTTCGTCGATTCGCGACGTTGCACCGTCGCCTCCGTTGTCATCGCAGTAGAGATCGCCACTCGACACGCACATAGTGCTGTGGATGTGCAGCACCGTGTTGTAGATGCTGTTCTCAGTCGTTGCGATCACTCGACTTGGCGCGGTCAGTTCAAGGCGAAACGCGGCATCTCTGCTCGCAGCCGAACCCCCGCAGCTCGCAAGATAGGTATTGGTCAGGACTGTGGTGTCGCCGGTGTACAACCCACCACTCTCCGGGATGCTGTGTGCGCCAGGACAGTTGTCGTTGCCGATCACGACTTCGGGAATCGTGGGAGGTGTGGTGGCGGTCAAGTTCAGGGTGTACGCGCTTGTCGTCGTGTTTTCGGCCACGACGAAATAGCTTCCAGCGGCGAGGTTGTAGAAGCGTCGACGCACCGGGTCACCAGCTGTGCAACTGAGTTGGCTGCCCGGGTCCGTGCAGTTGGTGCGCAACGAGAGCGCGGCTCGACTGTCGGCGTCGAGATCGAGCAGAACATCCGAAGCAACCGGAAGATCAAACTGGTAGACTAGGTCGCGGTAGTGAAGTCCGCATGAGACTTCCAGATCGTTCTCCGCATCGGCAAACGTACCTGTCGCGGGTGTGCCGGAGATCAGCGGGATGGCGTCGGCGCACGTGTCTCCGGCTGTTGGGGCAGTTGCGGCGCTGAAGGCAACATCGAGTGTGAAGTCGACGGGACGCGACGCAGGGCCCTCGAGCACGATGAAGTAGGTCCCGGCAGGCAAGCTATGGAGCACGCCTTCAGCAGGGTCGCCAAAGGCACATCGGGTCGCGGATGCCGGGTCTGCACAACTCGTCCGAACGTCGAAGTTGAGCGAAACCTCCGATCGAGACGTAATCGATACGTCTTGCGGCTCTGTCGTTGTGAACGTGTAGAACACATCAGGCGACTCGGTGAGTCCACAGCTCCCGCCACTCGGGTAGCGCGTGTCTGTGTCGTCCGACGTCGCAGCAAACGATCCGGTGAACGAACCGCCCGCACCGACATCGACAGGAGCACTACAGTCGTCGTTGGCCGGCGGATCGATCGCGGCGCCGAAGCTTACGTCGAGCTGAATCTCGCCTTCCGCGCTCGCGCCGATCACAAGATGGTACGTCCCCGCGTCGAGTGCTGGGATGCGAATCGCTCCTGGGCTTCCGGTACGACATTCGATCGCGGAGGCGGGGTCGTCGCAGTCCGAACGAAGGGAGAGTGCGACTGTAAAGAACGCACCCTGGGCGAGGATTTCGACGGAGCTTCGTTCTGCGAGGCTAAAGGTCGCGACGAGGTCGTGCGTGTTCAACCGGCAACCCATCGGATGGTCCGCCGAGGAGCCCGCTGTGTGTACCAAGTAGCGTCCACCGGCGCTGATATCCAGCGGGTCGCTACACACGTCGTAGGGTGGGGCCCCACAGATCGCTTCGTCGGTCTCGCCGTCGCAGTTGTTGTCCAACCCGTCGGCGCACACCTCGCCAAAGGTGCCCGCGACGCGTGGCTCGGTGTCCGCACAATCGGTGCCGCCGCATCGAGCGTCAGGGTCGCCATCGAAGTCGAGATCGCGCGCCATGTGTGAGCACGTTTCCGCTTCGGCATCGCACACGTCGATGGTGCAGACATCGTCGTCGTTGCACGGGCCTTGTGCGGCGAACTGGCACCCAAGCGTTGCATCGCACACTTCGGCTCCGGTGCAGAAGTCGCCGTCCGAGCAGAGGGAATCGTCGGGCTCGTACACGCAGACACCGTCGACGCATCGATCGCTGGTGCACGGGATGGAGTCGTCGCATTCGCCGCACGACGTATCGGCGTCGTCGTCCAGTACATCCATGCGCATGTTGCTGTCACCCACGGATGCGTCGTCAGGTTCTCCAGAACCTCCGCACGCGCTGAGCAGAGCAATGAAAATGAGGCAGCGTCGCTTCATTGTCGTTGTCCTGCGAACACGTCCACGGCGAGATGGCTCGCGGATTCTTCGAAGCGCAGTGTGGAGTAGAGAAGCTGATCAAACTCCAAGTCGGGCACGCGAGCGACGGCGAGTCGCCAGGTGAAGAACCCTTCCGGAACGTCCGGAACACCGAACGCGGACAAGTCGGGAATCCGAGCGGCACGAAGGTCTCCGCGAACGATGGCGCGCCACGTTGGGTTTCCATCTGCGCCAATGAGTTCCACGAGTGCGATGTCCGCTCCGCCTGTTTCGTCCCAACGGAACGTCCGGTCGACCGCGAGTCTTCCTCCGAACTCGGGCGAGATCGGCTGGGGGATGCTCATGAAGTCGTCGACTGTGAATCCTGCCGCGGTGGGACGCGTTGCGCGCACGAAACGTGTCGTGTTCGGGTGTCCTCCATCTGCTCCGGTCGCCCAAGCGGCAATGAGGTCGTAGCTCGCGCTCGCCAACACACCTTCCAGAGGTGGTTCCGGTACAAAGCGCATCTCGGAAAAGCCTCCGATCCTTGAAGCGTGTGACTCACGGAAGAGGACTGCTTCGCCGAGCCGGGGCGCGAGCGTCACGTCAAAACGGTCCGGTCCAGTGCGGACCGGTTCAGGCAGACCCGTGACCTGCACCTGAACCTGCCGGTCGAGCGGGATGTCCATCGCGATGTCGACGTTCTCACGCGTTTCACCAGAGGCAAGTGCGAGGTCGCCCACGACACCCATCACGTATGCCGCGAACTCGCCCGCGCTGCTGTTCTCCACGCCAGCCAGGGCAAAGACAGCGTCGCCCGCTGCGGGTGCCACAACAGAAAAGCTGTACCCTGCCGCGCCGGCGTCCGCTTCCGTCACGCGTGCTTCAGATGGTGGGTTCGGCACACGTGCGACACGCCGAGCTGCGAGGACGTAAGCCACACGTTCTTCGCCATCTCCTGCGGGTGGGACGTTCGCCCACGGATGCGGGCCGGTGCTGGGATCGCCCCAGACCAGTTCACCCGTGACGGTTGCGGGTACTTCGTCTTCGGGTTCTGGAACCTCGGGACACGAAGGCGATGTCCAAGGCGTCAGGAGCACCGTCGCGCGTCGCGCGTTCATCCCGATAAACGAAGTGGTCTCGTAACAGAGTTTGCCGACGTGAAGGCTCACCGGACCCACAAGGTCGGGTGCAGACACCGTCACCCTTCCGTCAGTGTTCGTCTGGGCGCTAAGCGCGCTGCTCTCATCATCGCCGAGCATGACGACGGCATCTGCGACGGGCTCACTGCTCACCGCGTCGAGAACGGTCAGGTCGATGTTGCGCTCGATCGGCCCGCCCCCGACACCTCCGGAAGGAATGATGGGGTCGATGTACTCGAACGCGTCTGCGGTGATGGTGCCTTCTGCGTGCATCACCGAAACCTCGACCGGGCCGAGTGTTCCGGCGGGGGTTCGACACGAGATCCGCGTGGCATCCACGGTCACATCGGTGCAAGGCGAACCATCAAAACTCACGGAGTCGCTCTCACTCAACGCGACGTCCGCGACCTCCACGAACACGAGGGTCCCTCCCGCGAGTGAGCCGACAGGTGGGGTGACCGCAATCGACTCGTACGTGTATCCGTTTGCGAGAGTCGCCGACGCGTCGTCCTCGGAGACCACGACGTCCACCGAACCGGTGCCCGGAGGAACCACAACCTCGAGTTGTTCTTGGTCGAGTAGCGTGATCGAGTCCGCAGCGGTCTCGCCAAAGGTGACCAAAGTTGCGTCCGTGAACGACGTGCCGCGCAGAAGCGCGCGAGTACCGCCGCGAAAGGGACCGCGGTTGGGTTCGACGGCGACGAGCGACAACTCTGGCCCCGCGGTGTCTGCGGAATCGATGGGCATCGAGTCGGGAGGGACGTCGACGTTGGTATCGAGCATTCCGGCGTCGTCGTCTGATGTGCCGCCACCGCAGGCGCAGACGAGAACGATTGTCGTCGTCCAGAGCGGCCACCGTGTCATCCCCCCGACACTCCCTCGCACGCACTGATTCTAACCCGGCTCACGATCGTCGCGCTAGAGTCAGCAAGCACGCGACTAGCTAGCCCGCACGTGCTTCACGAGTTCGTCCCAGCGCGCGCTGATCGTTTGGAGGCTTCCATTGGCCGACCAAGAGAAGTCGACCTCGAGGAGCGTACCCACGTCGAGTACGCATGAAACAAGGCTGCGAACGCCATCGGTCCAGCTCGCTGCGAGTGCGCACTGACCTGCGATCTCGGTCGTGAAGTAGTCGGGGTATCCCCAAACGTGACGCCGCATGAGCGCGATGAGGTGCTCTTCAGCGCCGCCGCTGAGTTTGGTGTCCGAGAACACCAAGAAGGGGCCCGACAGCTCGCTGGGTTCTGTATCCACAAGGTGCGCTTCTGCGGTTGGCACAAGCCAGAGTTGTTTTCGAAGCACCACGCTGTAGCCTGTCGGCGCCGAAAGCTCGATGTCGCTCAGCATGACTAGCGATGCGGGTGGTAGGGCGGAGGAAGTGAATCGGGGCTTGGCCACGCACGAATTCTCGGCACGAGTTTGTCGACCGCGTGTTCCATGTACTTGTGACCGAACATCTCGTCCTTTGCTTTTGAGCAGACTTCAAACTTCGGTACACCCAAGTACACAGCGACGGCCGCAAGCGTTCGCACCTCATACTCGCGGCACATACGCAGTCTCTGCACCACCACCGGAGCGAGCTCAGGCACGTTCAATCGCGCACAGGCCACCGCTCCAGCTGCTGCGGGACCATGTTCTGCAAACGCGTGCAGCTCGCGCATGATGTCTGGGCTCGCGTCTCTGGCGGCGTCGATCGCCCACAATGCGTCGCCTGGGCGACAATGGAGAACCGTCAGGTGGTGTCGCATGACGTCGGCAAACGTTGGCCACCCGTGGATCGTTGCCCACTCCACCCAGTATCCCTTCGGCGCACGACCGTTGTTCACGCATGCCACGTGAGCGCCTTCGAAATCGGTCATGTGTGTGTCTGCGCCAGCGATCTTGGATGCGCGTAGGTCGCTTCCCGCGAAACTCGCTTGGACGAGTCTCGCTCCGCGCAAGTCACAACGTCGTAGCGAAGCGCGCGACACATTCGCAGCCCACAGATCTGCACCTCGAAGATCAGCATCATCCAAACGTGCGCCGCGCAGATCCGCGGCACGCAAGTCTGCACCACGCAAATCTCTGCCGCGCAGGTCTGTGCCTACGAGTCGGTGTCCTACCCCCATGCCTGAGAACTAGGGCTACGCGGGTGCAGAGACAACGCAACAACTACGGTACGCTTCGGCGATGGACAACGTCGTGAAAGCACTCGAGTCAGCGTACGAAGCGTCCGATGAGGACGAGCGTGGCGAACGTCGCTTTGTGAAACGCGAGCCTGTTTCGGCCGACGCGTTGGCGGAGGTTGAGGCACGTCTCGGTGTTGCGCTTCCCCCCAGCTTGAAAGACTTCGTACAGGCGTACGGGCTGTTCCGATTGGGGGAAGAAGACAGCCACTTCTTCTACGTGGACGTCTGGCCGACGGATGAATGGAGCACCGCGGTTGCCTACTACGCCGACCAACTCGAATGCGAACCGACCATCGACGGGGTTGCCGAGGCGATCGGAATGGAACCCGACGAAGTACAAGGTCTCGCGCACACCGTTGTCATCGGATGTGGCGAAGACGAGGACTACCTCGCGTTTGACCTTCGAACGCGAAACGACTTGGGCGAGTGCGCGTTCCTTCGGATGCGTTTCGACGATACCGAGATCGAGTACGTGACAAACCTCGACACCGGGACGGTCGAAGGCCGTGGACTCGATGCCTGGCTACTACAAGTCGCGGAGCGCTGGTCCTAGCACCGACTGGACCGCCCGTTCCTGTTCCTCTTCCTTTTCCCAAGTGGCAGTTCGACTTGCGCAGGCCGCGAAAATCCTCCCAGGACCAGTGGTAAGCTCCGCGAGATGTCACGTCTTCATATCTCCGGGATGAGCGGAAACGAGATTTACTGTCTCGCACAAAAGGGTCTCAGTCCGGGCGAGATCGTCGTTGGCAACAGCGTGGTTTCGATCGGTCTCGCGGGCGGTCTTGGCGCGATGGGACGCACGTTCGCAGGTGGCGAGATCACGCAGATCACCTCGTTGATCAGTGAAGGTCGACACGCCGCGATCACGCGGATGGAAGAAGAAGCGCAACGCGACGGCGCCATTGGCGTGACCGGTGTGGAAAGTCGCTTAGGTCGACTCGCAGGGTTCACGGAGTTCCTCGCGCAAGGCACCGGTGTTCATCCCTCCCAACAACAACAAGGCGGACAGTTCTTCTCCACCGCAGCCAGCGGCATCGGTCTGTACTGTCAGCTCGACGCGGGATACCAGCCGGTTCGATTCTCGATGGGCAACATCGCGTACGCGCTGGGTCTAGGCCGTGGCGTGATGGGTCAGTTCCGCACACTCGCGCGCGGCGAGGTCAAAGAGTACTCGTCGATGTACAACGAGATTCGACATACGGCACTGGCACGACTGCGTCACGAAGCGGCGCACTATGGTGCGAACGCTGTCGTCGATACGCAGATTCGGATGCTCCCGTACGGACCGGGAACGGTCGAACTGCTTCTCACGGGAACGGCGAGTTACCACCAGTCGCTCGCGCAACGTGGACCGCAAGGAATGCATCCCGATCACGTGGTCACCAGCGAACTCAGTGGTGAAGAGCTCTGGAACCTGGCCAAGATTGGGTATCAACCGCACCAGATCGTGATGGCGACGAGCGTGTACTCGCTCGGTGTGGTCGCGGGGTTCGGTGCGCTCTTCAAGAGCATCCAGCGGGGCGAACTGCCCGAAGTCACCAAGCTGATCTACGAAGCGCGCGAGAACTGCCTCGAGTTGGTGCGCCAGGAAGCACAACAACTCGGTGCCGAACGCGTGATGTCGACGCGCCTGCAGATTCGCGAGATCGGTCAGGGCCTCGTCGAGATCGTCGCGATCGGAACCGCCGTGAAGCCTGCGACGCAACCGATGGCGCCGCAGTCTGCACAGCTGATTCCACAGGCACTGATTCTCGACCGGGCAAGCAGTGACGTAGCGGACAGCGTGCAGACGTTGGGATTCGGCACGGCGCCGATGGGCGTCGCGCGCGGAACGATGCGCGCAGGTGGTAATCAGGCGTTGGGTTGCCTGATCGCGCTCTTCTTCGTGCTCATTACCTGTTGCGCGGGCGTCATACCGCTACTCATCGAAGCCTCGCGTTAGGCCAAGTCGAACACCAAGAACTCAGCCTCGTCTGTGGCCTCGATTCGCAGCTGCGTCGCTTCGTTGATCGCGGCTCCGTCGCCTTCGCTCAGTTCGTGCTCTCCCAGTTGAACACGACCTCGCACGATCTGGACCCACGCGTGGCGGCCTTCACGCACGGCGTGCTCGACGCTCTCACCGGGTGCGAGCACCGACGCGAACATGTTCATGTCCTGACGAACCGCGACCGAGCCATCTCGACCGTCGGCGCTTGCGACGAGACGCAGGTTCCCTTGGCGCGACTCCGAGAAATCCTTCTGTTCGTATCCAGGCGCACCTCCGCGCTCTTGGGGCACGATCCAGATCTGCAGAAAGCGAACCGGGTCGGTTTCGCTCGCGTTGTACTCGCTATGACGGACGCCCGTTCCTGCGCTCATCCGCTGCACGTCGCCGGGTCGAATCACCGAACCGTTGCCCATCGAGTCGCGGTGCTCGAGCGCCCCTTCGACGACGTAGCTGATGATCTCCATGTCGCGATGCGGATGTGTGGGAAATCCAGCGCCGCCGACGACGCGATCGTCGTTGATGACACGCAGTGCGCGAAAGCCCATGTGCGCCGGGTCGTAGTAACTGGCGAACGAGAACGTGTGTTTGGTGTTGAGCCAACCGTGGTTGGCGCCTCCTCGTTCGGCGGCCTTGCGAATGCGAATCATCGACGGGCTCCTTTCGCTGTGGCTGACAACGCGCGGAGATCGACACCCCAACGCAAGTCCAGCACCCGCAACGGTGGCGCTTTCGATGAGCCGGCGGCGGCTGATCCTCGTCACCCGTTGAACATCGTCACTTCGCAGCGTTCGACAAGGGAACACACCGCTTCATGCGCTGCACAATCGCTACCCGAAGAAGGGCGGGAGCCAGAGCGCGAGAAGGATAACGAACACGCCAAGGATGGCACCGACACAGCACAGCACGAGCCCACCCAACACAATCAATCCCGCGACGCCGGATGCGACGCGGCGAACGACTTGCCGAGGCGGTGCTGGAACTCCCTGCACGAGCATCTAACGGCTCGACCCGACGAACGCATTCCTACTCGTTGACGACCCATCGCGAACGCGGATGTCGACGTCGTCGAAAACACTGCAGGCCTTCGGGACGCCGATCGGGGCGTGTCCACGTCTGTCGTTCGATGTTGGCCAAGCGTGACGCGTGTCGCACACCGGGACGGAACAGCGACGCAGGATCGCAGTTCTCACCGTCGAAGATCAGCTCAAAGTGCACGTGTGGCCCGCGACTGATCCCAGTGCTGCCCAACTCGGCGAGTACGCCACCGGCAGGAACCCGTTCTCCCGCAACGACGAAGTTCACTGAGTTGTGTGCGTAGAGCGTGACCCAGCCCCCCGGATGGATCACCAAGACCATGTTGCCGAAGCCGGGCACTTCGTCGCCGGAGTACGCGACGATTCCGGCCGCGGATGCACGCACGTTCCACCCCATGTCGCCTGCGATGTCCATCGCAAGGTGGTACGAGCCCTCGCCCGAACCAAAGCCGCGCACGAAGCGACCGTTGGTGACTGGCCAACGCAATGTTCCCGGTAAACGTCCTGCGCGTCCTCCTGCGGAACGAATCCATCGACGCTCGAGCTGACCGCGCAGAAGCTTCTGGGCGACCTGTCGCGTTCCTAAGCCGAGGTTGCGCGCGCGCTGCATGGCACGTCGCTGTCGACGGGTGGGTTCGCGGGTCTTGGCGGGTCCGGACCCTTCACGTGCTCCGGGGATCCACAATCGCTGACCTTCACGCACGCCGGCGGCGCTTTCTGGTGTGAGTCGGTTTGCGGCCATCAACGATGCCACGCTCACGCGAAACGCGCGTGCGAGATCCCAAATCGTTTCGCCGCGCGCCACGGTATGACGAAGGCCACGCGTGCGCTCTGCAGGTTCGACCACGCGCACATCGCTTTGCTCGATGCCGGGTACGATGAGAGGGCGGCCTGCACGAAGCAGTCGCACGTCGTCGTCGCTCAGTTCGTTGCGGGCGATAATCTCATCCACGCTCTTGTCGTACGTTCGTGCGACGTCCCAAAGCGTCTCGCCATCGGCGAGCAGGTGGTATGCGCCATCTTCGATCGGCGGAAGATCTTCGATTCGAACCGGTGTGCCCGCGCGCTGCACTTCAACTTGTTCGGTGACCCCAGGAATGCGCAACACGCGCCCTTTGCTCATCCGACGAACGTCCCGATCGGACATCTCGTTTTCTTCCATGATGGCGTCGACACCCACACCGTACGCCCGCGCAATGTCCCAGAGCGTTTGACCTGCGGTGACCTCGTGCTCGACGAAGGGCTCCGGTTCGGGCTCCGGTTCGGGTTCCGGCGCTTCGACGGGTTCCGGCTCGGGCGGCGGAGGCTCCGAACACGCCATCGCAAACGCGAGGATCAGCAGCGCTTCGGTCCGCATCGGCACCCCAAGGCCTAGCGTATGTTGCGCGCGACTGCATTCCGTGGTCACACAAGCGGGTCATGACCGCTGTAGCGCTGACGATTGCGGGCTCGGACCCTTCGGGAGGGGCAGGCGTGCAGGCCGACCTCAAGACGTTCCACCAACATCAGGTGTACGGCACGTCGGTCATCACGCTGCTGACGGTGCAGAACACGCAAACGGTTTCGCGGGTGGAGATCCTCGACCCTGTGTTGGTCACCGAGCAGCTGCGCGCGGTACTCGACGATGTGCCACCCAACGCTGCGAAGACCGGTGCGTTGGGCAACGCCGCTGTCATCGATGCACTTGTTGAAGTCGCTCCCGAGTTTTCGTTTCCGCTCGTGGTCGACCCTGTAATGATCAGTAAGCATGGTGCGTCCCTGATCGATGCGGCAGCGCGCACATCGCTGATGCGTTTGCTTCGTCATGCGACCCTGGTCACGCCCAATACGCACGAAGCAGGAGTGTTGGCGAAGCGGGAGGTTCACACGTTGGAGGATGCACGTGCTGCTGCAGAGACGATCGCCATGGAGACCGGCGCACGTGTTTTGGTGAAGGGTGGTCACCTCGATGGCGCACCGATCGACGTTCTGTTCGATGGGGTGTCGCACCACGAGCTGCGTGCCGATCGGGTCGACACGGACCAAACCCATGGCACGGGGTGCACGCTCTCGGCCGCGATTACGGCACGGCTGGCTCTCGGCGCGCAGCTTCTCGATGCGGTGGTTGGCGCGAAAACCTGGCTGACCGAGGCGCTTCGGACCGCGCCAGGATTGGGCCAGGGTGTCGGTCCGGTGAACCACCTAACTCCGGTGAAAACTCGCGATGCGTAGGCCCTCACGGCGGGTTATGGTCCGGTTATGAAGCGGATCGCGCTCCTGCTGGCGTTTTCGGGCCTCGCCTGTGCCGATCAGACAGCGATCATTATCGAGGTCACCTCGCGGGACCTCGTGGTCCCCGATGATCTCGACCAAGTGCGCTTCGTGGCGAATGCTTCGAGCGGCGTGATGGCCGACCGTACCGCTGACCTGCCCGGTGCATGGCCACAGACGTTTGCGCTCAAGCCGGGCCGAGCCGGATCGGGTGAACAGATCAACATCCAGGTTGTGGGTCTGCGCGGCGGTACGGAGCGACTGCGCCGCGTGCTTCCTCCGACGCGTTTCGATAGCGGTCGCGAGATTCGGATCACCGTGGAACTCTCGCGAGCATGTTTGGACGTGAACTGTCCGATGAACGCAGACTGCATCGCCGGGATGTGCATCGGAGTCGTGCAGGATGCCGGCGTCGAAGACGGCGGCTTTGACGCCGGAATGCCGGACGGCGGTGTCGATGCGCCTCCGATCGACGCGCCCGTGGATGCGTTTGATGCGGGGATGGACGACGGTGGTGTGGATGCACCGCCGATCGATGCGCCGATCGACGCGCCTGCGGATGTCTTCGATGGAGGCTTCGACGGCGGGTTTGATGCTGGTCCGGGTGGACTGATCATCTCGGAGTACATCGAAGGGAGTTCGAACAACAAAGCTCTGGAGCTGTACAACGCAGGTTCGACGACCGTGGATCTCACGGAGTGTCGTATTGAGCGCTACCAAAACGGAAGTGCGTCGGCATCTCAGGTTCAAATGCTCCCGGGGATGATGGGACCGACGATGTTGGCTCCTGGTGCGGCGTACGTTCTCTGCCATCCATCCTTCTCATCACCGAGCAGCTGCGATGACTTGCCGACCGGCCCGTTCGTCAACCACAACGGCGACGACGCGTACGCTCTGTTCTGCGGCTCGATGATGATCGATTCGTTCGGCCAAATCGGCGTCGATCCAGGCACGGAGTGGTCGGCCGGAGGCGTCAGTTCGGCGAACCAAACGCTTCGGCGGCGCTGCACTGTCGTCAGTGGTGATTCGATGGGCTTTGATGCATTCGACCCCAGCATCGAGTGGACGAACTTCCCGATCGACGATTTTACCAATCTCGGAGCTCGCGGCTGTCCTTGACCTGCGTGCTATGCTGAGGGTCCATGACGACCGTCACTGAAGCCGCGAAGGTCATCTTGGGGGACGAGGATGTGTCTGCGCTCGAGGATGGGGACCTCGATCGCATTTGTGCCGATCCGGCGCTGGCCCAGCGCCTCGCACGCAAGCTCACGAAGGCTGCGCGCGAAGTGGCTCCGGGCCGCGAGTGGACGCCCGAGGATCTACGCGACGTTCTCGAGGTCGCGGTACACGGTGTTCCACAACAAGCCGCACGCTTGTTGGAAGGTCGCTACTTTCGCAAGCGTCTGCGCGAGCAACTCAACTTGGCAGACCGCTATGGCGACACGTTCGCCGTAGTGGTGCTGACGATGGTCGATGGCGTTCAAGAGCCGGTCTACTCGAGTGTGCTCGACGCGGTGACGGAGCGTTTGCGACGTACGGACATGGTGTTTCTGTACCGGCGACGTTTCGCGTTGGTGCTTCCGCGGATGCGCCTCGCTGCGCTCGAACCGCTGATCAAACGCGTGCGCGAGCTGGTCGCTGTTGGCGCGGGAACCGATGCGATCGAACGAATCGCCTCGCAGGTCTATCCGCACGAAGACTTCGAAGACGCGCCAGCGCTACTCGACTGGGCCGAAGATCAACTCCGCTAAGGCGGCTCCGCGAAGCCGAGGTTGCCCACACGACGTAGCAGCGTAGAATCCGGCCCGATGGGAACCGCCACCGCCCGCTTGATGAACCTCCCGGACGTGGAAGTGATCTTCCAAGCTTTCGTGCGAAATGCGAACTCGGTCGCCATGCAAGCGCGCACCAGCCACGCGCCTCCCCAGGTGATCCCGGCACCACCACCCGTCGTCACACTCGCGGACTTTGAGGCCACAGCGACGCAGCCTTCGCCGCCGATGGACGCGCGTATCGAAGCCGAGATCGAAGCTCAGCTCGATCCGGACCTGCGTTCGGAAGGCGCGAGGCCGCTCGATTTGGGGGACGCCGCGTCGCATCTCATCGGTGATATGGCATCGCTCGAAGCCGCACCTGTCGAACTGGTCCGCAAGAAGGACGACGAGCAAACGCGACCCGAGCTCGACACGGGACCGGGGTCGACGACGCAACGCATCGAAGCCGAGAAAGTCGTGCCTGATGTGGCGTCTGTGTCGCCTCCTGCGCCGCCCGTTCGCGAGGGTAGTGAGCTAGGAGAAATCCCGCCGCGTGAGCTCGAGCGCACGATGGCGGACATGCAGGTACTGCTGAGATACGGGCACAAGGCTGAGGTCGGTCGACGGCTCGACGAGTTGCATTCGAAGTACCCCAACGATCTGCTTCTGCTCCGACGGATCGCCGAGTTCCACGTCCAGACGGGAAGTCTTGAGGCCGCGAAGGAGTGCCTGTTCAAACTCGCGACGGTCCTGTTCGAGCGTCGTAACGTGGTCGGCATGCGATCGGCGTTGGAACAAGTGCTCGTGTTGGAGCCTCGCAACCCGCGTGCGCATCGTCTGCTTTCGTTGCTGGAACGCCGCCAGGATCCCAGCTGATACGAACGCGGTTTCCGTCGCCTGAACACTTGCGCCGTCGTGTGATGCTTCGATATAGGGGCGCATGGCCGCGCGTCGTAAAAAGCGGAAACCGCAACAAGAAGTGCTGGCGTTGGCGCCCTTTGAGGACGCCTCGCTCGCCGATGAGTTGCAGCGTCGTTACCTCACCTATGCGCTGAGCGTCATCAGCAGTCGTGCGCTTCCAGATGTGCGCGACGGCCTCAAGCCGGTGCAGCGTCGAATCCTGTACAGCATGTACAACGAGCTTCGTCTGCGCAGCGATGCCAAGCATCGCAAGAGCGCGGCGATCGTCGGTGACGTGATGGGTAAGTTTCACCCGCACGGCGACACGGCCATCTACGACGCGATGGTCCGCATGGCGCAGGACTTTTCGATGCGTGCGCCGCTTGTCGATGGGCGCGGGAACTTCGGTTCGCCCGACGGGGACTCGCCCGCGGCAATGCGTTACACCGAAGCGCGTCTGCAGAAACTCGCCGATGAATTGCTCGGTGAACTTGGCAAGAAGACCGTTCACTTCCGACCGAACTACGACGGCACCAAATTCGAGCCCGTCGTCCTTCCGGCGCGCTACCCGAACCTTCTCGTCAACGGTGTACAGGGCATCGCCGTGGGTATGGCGACGTCGATCCCGCCGCACAACCTAGGGGAGGTCATCAAAGCCGCGATTCGGATGATCGACGATCCGAACATCAGCACGAAGAATCTGCTGCGCACGATCAAGGGACCGGACTTTCCGACGGGCGGCGAACTGATCAGCTCCAAGCAGGAGATCAGCGATGTCTATACGACAGGCAAGGGAACCCTGAAGCTGCGCGGCGAGTGGACGGTTGAAAAGCCCAAGAGCAAGCGCGGTTCGCCAAGCATCGTGATCACCTCGATTCCTTTCGCGGTGAAGCGCAGCTCGATCATGGAGAAGATCGCCGACGTCATCATCAAGAAGAAGCTGCCCGCGTTGGTCGATGTTCGAGATGAGTCGACCAACGACACGCGCATCGTTTGCGAGATTAAGAAGGGAACCGATCCACAGCTGGTGATGGCGTACCTGTTCAAGCACACACCGCTGCAGAACACGGTGTCGTTCGATCTGACGGCGTTGGTGCCGACTGAACAGCCCGACGTCGCGGCGCCACGCCTTCTCGAGCTCAGCGACATGCTGCGCTACTGGCTCGACTTCCGCATGGAGGTCGTCACGAAACGCCTCCAGTTCGATCTCGACCAGCTCGAAAAGCGCATCCACATTCTCAACGGGTTCATCACCATCTTTGATGCGCTCGACGAGACGATTCGCATCATTCGTCGTTCGCAGGACAAAGCGGACGCGGCGAAGAAGTTGATGAAGCGCTTCAAGCTCGACGAGATCCAAGTCGACGCGATTCTCGAGCTTCGACTGCATCGCTTGGCGCGCCTGCAGATTTTGCTGATCCGTGAAGAGCTCGAAGACAAAGAAAAGAAGGCCAAGAAGCTGCGTTCGCTACTACGACGCAAGGATGCGCGCTGGAAGCTGATCCGCGCGGAGCTGCACGAACTGGCCGAGGACTATCAGGACGCGCGTCGAACCAAGATCACGCATGAGCTCGATGAGCCCGAGTTTGATGCCGAAGCGTTCATCGTGGACGAAGACGCGATGGTCGTGCTGACGGCGCAGGGGTGGATCAAACGACAGAAGGTGGTCAAGGACGTGTCCACCACGCGCGTCCGCGATGGCGACGCGGTGTTGGAAGTCGTTGCGGGCTCAACACGTTCGTGTGTGGCGCTCTTCTCGTCGGCGGGTGTGTGTTACGTCGCGCGCATCGCCGATATCCCGGCAACGACTGGATATGGGTCGCCGGTGCAATCCATGTTCAAGATGGGCGACGGTGAACGCATCGTGTCGATGGTGGGCATGGACCCGCGCTTCTTGGAAGTTCCGGAAGCGAGCGAGGACGCTGAAGAGCCGGAAGAGCCGCATCTGGTTGCGGTCAGTCGTGGTGGGTATGGCCTGCGCTTTTCGTTGCGAGCGCACCGCGAGCCGTCGACGCGCTCGGGCCGAAAGTTTGCGCGACCGGCGAAGGACGACGAGATCATCTTTGTCGGTCTGATCGAAGACTACGAAGAGGACTGCGTCGCTGTCGCCACCGCGAAACGCCGAGCGCTGATTTGCTGGGCGGACGACGTGACCTTGCTAAGCGGTGCAGGCAAAGGCGTGATGGTCATCAAGCTCGGCAAGGGCGACGCGGTCATTGGCGCGACTCTGCTGCATACGGATCACGACGCGCTCATCGTCAAACGCAAGGGTGGCAAGGAGTACAAGGTGTCGACCACGAAGTACGAGGTGGTCGGACGCGCAGGACGCGGGTTCGAGTTGTTCAAGTCGGGGACGATCAGTCACCGCGTACTGCAGGAGCCAACGCTCCCAGGATTCCCAGCTCCGGATGAGGAGGAAGACTGATGAGCAACTACACAGCGGCAGAAGTTGAACTTCTTGAGGGGCTGGAACCGGTTCGTCAGCGTCCCGGCATGTACATCGGTGGCACCGACACCAACGGCTACCACCACCTGATTTGGGAAATCGTCGACAACGCGGTTGACGAAGCGATGAACGGGCACGCGAGTCGCATCGAGGTCGAGATCGACAAGGACCTCAAGGGCGTGACCATCACCGACAACGGTCGCGGTATTCCGGTCGACAAGCATCCCAAGCATAAGAAGCCGGCGCTTGAGTTGATTCTGACCACGCTGCACTCGGGCACCAAGTTCAAGTCGGGCACCTACAAGGTGTCCGGTGGTCTGCACGGTGTGGGTGCAGCGGTCGTGAACGCGCTCAGCGAGGAGATGCAAGCCACGATTTGGCGCGGCGGCTACACCTACACGCAGCGCTATAAACGCGGAAAGCCGACCACCAAACTCAAGAAGGGTGCGAAGACCAGCAAGCGCGGCACGCAGATCTACTTCCGTCCCGATCCGCAGATTTTTGGCAAGACGCTCAAGTTGGATCCGAAGCGTGTTCGTGAGCGCTTGGAGGTCAAGAGCTACCTGCATAAGGGCGTTCGCTTTGTTTACAAAGACGCCAAAGGCACGAAGGAAGAGTTCGAGCATCCGGGTGGCATCAGCGAGTACCTCGACCGACGCGTGACCGAGCGAGGCAAGCCGGGCGTGCACCCCGAGGCGTTCGCGCTCGAACGCGAAGTCGACGATGTACGCGTCGAGTTGGTGATGCAGTGGACCGAGTCGTCCGACGAACGCATCGAGTCATTCGCCAACGGCATTCCCACCGGCAACGGTGGCTCGCACGAGAACGGGTTCAAGTCGGCGCTCGCGCGTGGCGTTCGCGCGTACATTCAAACCACCAAGACCAAGCTCAAGGTGAAGCTTTCCGCGGAGGACATTCGCGAAGGCTTGGTTGCTGTGTTGAGCGTGTATCTCTCGGATCCGCAGTTCCAAGGTCAGACGAAGGGACGCCTCAACAACCCGGAGATCTCGGGCAAGGTGGAGTCGGCTGTTCGAACCGCGTTCGAGCAGTGGCTCTTCGACAACTCGAGTACAGCCGAAGCGATTCTGGCGCGCATCGTCTTGGCGGCGCGTGCACGTGAAGCGAGTCGTGCAGCTGGCTCACAGGTCAAGCGCAAGAGCGCGGTGAGTCATCGGCTCAACCTGCCAGGCAAACTCAGCGACTGTCAGACGACCGATCCAGAAGAGTCCGAACTCTTCCTGGTCGAGGGTGACAGCGCTGGTGGCAATGCCAAGCAGGGTCGTGACCGACGCACCCAAGCGATTCTTCCGCTTCGTGGAAAGGTGCTCAACGCGGAGCGCGCGAGCGAAGCACAGGTGCTCAACAACAAAGAGCTACAGAACATCGTGAGCGCGCTTGGTTGCGGAATCGGCAAGGGCTTCGACATTCGCAAGTTGCGCTACGGTCGGGTGTTTCTGCTGATGGACGCCGACGCGGATGGACACCACATCGCGACGTTGCTGCTGACGTTCTTCTACCGAAAGATGCCGTCGCTGATTCGCAACGGGCACATCTACCTGGCGATGCCACCGCTCTACCGAATCGACGCGGGTAAACAGACCTTGTGGGCGCTGGATGACGAAGACCGCGATCGTGTTCTCAAGGGCCTGCCCAAGAACGTGAAACCCGACATCAGTCGCTTCAAGGGCCTGGGTGAGATGCCGCCCGAAGATCTCAAACGCACCACTCTCGATCCGCATCATCGACGGGCGCTACGCGTGGTGATCGACGGTGAGTTGGAAACCGACCAACTGATGAGCGACTTGATGGGCCGCGATGCCGCACCACGCTACCAGTTCATCATGGAACACGCCGCGAACGCGAAGGCCGAAGAACTCGACCTCTAGAACTCGACCTTTAGAGCGTTCGCTAAAACACGCGGTGGATCACCACCGGGTCGCCGTCTTCGCTACGCACAACGACTCCATCGTCGGTGGCATCGAAGCACACACTCTCGATTTCAGCGCGGTAGCGCGTGGGTACTGCGGCAGCGACTTGGTCTGCGGGTGCAACAACATCCACAGTGCTGCTGGAGATGTCGGTTCGACTCATCACGTCCACAAGTCCCGCGGATTCGAGCACTTGCCACGTTCCGCTATGGGCTCCGCCGCCATCGAACACGACGACCACGCCGCCGCGCAGGAGGAACGAGCTGAGCGCCATCGACCAGTGCGTGCCCAAGGTTTGGAGCATGTCGTCGTCGGCGTTGGCTTGCGAGTAGATGACAAAGACGTCGACGTCGTCGAGCAAGGTTGGCACAGAGTCCGCCTCGGCGACGATGCGGTTCCAGGTTCGACCCCGAAGGAGTGCGGCTTCGTTGATCGCTTGGTCCACGCCGCTTTGCATCGGGCGCGTCGCGAACTCTTCGTAGACGAGCACATCAAGTTCCCCGACCAAAGGAATGAACACGGAGTTGCCGGCCACGCGCCGCATCGACACACGCGACGTGCGGTAGCTGTGTCCGACCAAGACGACGTGACCGGGGAAGCCGGCGCTGCACGCGCCGTCGATGCAGATGCCGGTGTCGCACGCGACGCCGCAGCCGCCGCAGTTGTCGGGGTCAGAACCCATTGTGTCGACGCACAGGCCGCGGCAGAGTTCGAGGGGAGGGTCGCAAGCGCGCGAGCAGCTTCCACTCGCGCAGACTTCGTCCGCGGCGCATACCACGCCGCATCCGCCGCAGTTGTCGGGATCGCTGTCGGGTCGAACGCAGACGTCGTCGCAACACTGCTCGCCGAGGTCGCAGGGACACATCGTTCCTGCGTCGGTATCCGCGTCACCAGCGTCGCCTCCGTCGCCCACGCCTCCGTCGCCAACATCCGCGTCGCCAACAACCGCGTCGCCAACATCCCCATCGCTAACATCACCGTCGCCGAGGTCACCGTCGCCGAGGTCACCGTCACTTGGGTCACCGTCCGCAACGTTTCCGTCCGAAACATCGCTGTCCGAAACATCGCTGTCCGATGGGTCGCCATCCGTCGTGGCGTCTTCAAACTGGGGTGCGTCCAGCGAACCATCAAGACGCGCGTCGGTGCCGCCATCGTCGACCGCGCCGTCGCCCATGCCTGCATCGAAGTCCATCCCTACGCAGGCGCCGGCGAAACACGTTTCGGTGACGTCGCACGCCATGCCGCATGCACCGCAGTGCTCGAGGTCCGAACTGAGTTCGACGCAGCGACCGTCGCACTCGACGAAGCCTTGTCGGCACTCGGCGCCAACGATCGGGGACCCGCATCCAACGAGAGATCCGAGGAGGAGGGTGAGTGGCAACACGCGGTTCATCGCTTGCTCCGGGTGGGTTGGGCTTCGCCGCGGGCACGGGCTTGGGCACGTTCGTCCGGTTCGGCTTCGTCGTCGTCGTCGCGTTCATCGGCGTCGGCCACGGACTCGGCTTCGGCATCGGCTTCGGCTTCGGCTTCGGCTTCGGCATCGGCATCGGCTTCGGCATCGGCGACGGCGACGGCGTCGGCGTCGGCGTCGGCTTCGGCTTCGGCTTCGGCTTCGGCGTCGGCGACGGATTCGGCATCGGCATCGGCATCGGCCTCGGCATCGGCATCGGCATCGGCATCGGCATCGGCCTCGGCCTCGGTTTCAGAAGCGCGCTCCGCCACGACGAACTCCACGCGCCGGTTCTGTTGGTGCGCGTCCTCGCTTCGCCCGCTGGTGCGCGGTCGTGACGAACCAAACCCTTCAAAGCTCACCCGGTTCGGATCCACACCGCGTCGCGTCAGTTCGCGCACCACGTTGCGTGCGCGCCGGAACGAGAGCGACTGGTTGTACTCCTCGTTGCCTCGCACATCGGCATGTCCCTCGACCGCCATGCGTGTCCACTCGGGATGAAGCTCGATGAGGTGAACGATCGCATCGACGATGGGTCTCGCAGCTCGCTTGACCCGTGCGCGTTCAAAGTCGAAGAGCACGTTCTCATCGAGCACGATGCGGTCGTCGACCATCTCGATGAGCCCTTCGTCCGGGCAGCCATCGTCGTCTTCCACACCGTTGACGATCTCCGGTTCGTTCGGACACTCGTCGTCCGGGTCGAGAAACCCATCTTGGTCGTTGTCTGGATCGGGGCAGCCGTCTTCATCCTCGAACCCATCGGGATCCTCGGGAACCATCGGACACTCGTCTTCGACATCGAGGATTCCGTCGGCGTCGTTGTCCGGGTCGGGGCAACCGTCTTCATCCTCGAACTCATCGAAGTCTTCGGGCTCGAACGGGCACCCATCGTCGGGGTCGTCGTAGCCATCGCCATCGCTGTCGCGCACGGATTCGGGTTCAGGATCTTCGGGAACGTCCCGTCCGTCGAAGAGCGTCACGTCGATGCCGAGCATGATCACGTGCCCGTCGCTGGACTCGAGTTGCCCTGAGGGTTGAATCACGTGCACGTAGCGAATCGCGGGGCCGAGATCGACACCCCCCACGGCGAAGTTGAATCCGAAGCCCGCATCCAACACAGCGCGGTAGAGATCCCCGGTCAGACCGACGCCACCGCCACCTTCGATCCAAAACCCCGTCGCGCGTTCGCGCGAGTCTGTCGGTCCGAAGGGGCGCAACCGAAGTCCCAGACCCAGTGTCGAGAGCGTTCCGTGTCCGGGGTCGGCAAAGCCGGTCTCTTCCTCGGGTGCAGGGCCATCAAAGAAGAACGCGCCGCGGATCCGAGCATGGATCGAGACCTTCGCGTGAAGCGTGCGCGTCAACGTGAGCGCACCTGCGATGCCGGGGCCGAACCAGTCGCCCTGCGGATTGCCTAGCGTCATCGCGGCGCTGGGTTCCAGGGAGAGTAGCCATCGCTCTTGAGCCGAGGAGCTCGAGGCGAACGTGAGAAGCAAAAGCGATACGACGAAGAGACGCACTGAGAATTTCCTGCTCTCCTCTTCGTCCGTTCAGCTCGATGTCTTGAGTCCTCTGCATTTGCGTCCTCAAACCAGCCGCTTTTTTGACGCTTATCGACCTTCTGCAGGAAGAAGATTCTGAAGCGCTTCGATAAGTGCTTCGCGCTCGCATCTCGCGGGCACCTTGGCTGGGCGAAGCCAGGAGGCGACATGAACGATCATCAGACTCGCTGCGACGCTTGCGGAGCCGCGTTCGAAGTCCGATTTCGGTATCAAACACGCGAAGAAAACGGGCGCTTCGTGCACGTTTGCTCCACCCGCTGTCAGCGAAAACTACTGCTTGGGCGCCGTGAACAAACCTGCAGCGTGTGCTCCACGAACTTCCAGGTGGAGTTCCCTTACCAAGTTCGAGCAACGGATTCTGCGCGCGAGTACTTCTGCTCGATGGAGTGTGTGAGCGCGTACCAGAAGCCGGAAGCCAAGTCGCGCCAGCGCATTGCGGTGTTCAACCACAAAGGCGGAACAGGCAAGACCACGACGGCGATCTCCTTGGCCGCTGCACTGGCTGAGCGCGGTGAAAAGGTGCTTCTCGTCGACGCGGACGGGCAGGGCAACGTTGGCGCATCGCTCGGGATTCGCGGGGAGCAAACGCTCTACCACGTGCTGGTGCACGGAACGCCGGTCTCCGAGTGCGCGATCACCGTGCGCAAGAACCTCGACGTGCTGACCTCCAACGAGACACTGGCCGCAGCGGAACTGCACTTGGCACAGCTTCCCCAGCGCGATCGCATTCTGCGCGAGCGATTCGCAGGTCGTGTCCATGGGTACGATCGCGTGGTGATCGACTGTGCGCCTGCGCTTTCGGTCATGAACCAAAACGCGCTGGTCTACGCCGACAGTCTCTTGGTGCCCGTCGCGTGCGATTACTTGTCGCTGGTCGGTGTTCGTCAGGTTCTCAAGACCGTGAAGAACGTTCGACGTCTGCTCGGTCACGAACTCGAGCTTCTCGGCGTCGTGCCCACGTTCTACGACGGCCGAAACCGAATTGCGCGCGAGTCGCTGGCCGCGCTCCAAAAGCACTTTGGAGATCGCTGCTACGAGCCCGTCCGAACCAACACGAAGTTGCGCGAGGCACCGGGCTGCAAGATGACGATCTACGAGCATGCTCCGCAGAGTCACGGCGCACAGGACTACTTGCGCCTCGTTGACCGTCTGACCGATCGCGGCGAAAAAGTGGTTCGCCGCACGTTCTCACGTCCGGTTCCCGCAAAGGTGGTCGCGCATGCATGATGGCGGCGACATGGACGCGCTTTTTGAGGGTGATGACGTCCAAGAAGTGCTCGAAGAGCGATTTTTCTCCTCTCCGCCGCCTGCGAAGCGGAAGCGGAAGAAAAAGCCCAAGCCCGACCACTACGAGGTGATCTGCATCTCGCTCTACAAAGAGGACCTCTCCCGCTTGGACGAGATGGTCTCGCAACTCAAGAGTGATGGGCATCGCAAGATGAGTCGCAGCGCACTCATCCGGTTCGCGCTCGACACCGCGGATCTGAGCAAGCTGCCGCGCAGCTACTAGTTACGCGTCTTCGGCCTTGGGGTCGGTGTCCCGTGGTCCCGAAAGCACGAGCTTCGGGTCACCGACTTCGCCGGAGAACATCTCCAAGACGTTCGGCGCTTGGAGGATGAGCCACGCTGCGGCTTCGTCGAACTCCATCACCAAGACGTCGCTGATGGTCGCTCCCGAGCCGAGCAGCTTGCTGCACTCTTGGTGCCAGCGAAGGTACGACTCGAGCCGCTCATCAAACGCGGAACGCGCTAAACGCTGCACCATGTGGTTGCCGAACTTAACGAAGGCACCCGGCGGTTTGTCTCCACAGGCAGCCAGAAAACGGGCCTCGTAACTAGCAAACGCGGCATCCGGATCGATGTCGTCCATGGGGAGTCCGAGGATAGTGGATCGGACGCCGTCGCGGCTACCACAGACTGCGACTGCCGCCGGTCTCCACGATGTGTCCCGCCCGCATCACCTGTGCTGCACGCATCCCACCGATGGCGTAGGTCAATGAGTGGATGGATTGGACCGCGAACACAGCGAGATCCGCGGGCTGGCCGAGGCGAATTGTTCCAGCGTCGGAAAAGCCTGCAGCACGCGCAGCGTTTTCCGTGATGCCACGAATCGCTTCGTCCGACGTCATCCCGGCATCACGAACAGCAAGGCTCGCGCAGAGGATCAAATCAGACGTCGGACTGGTTCCTGGATTGAGGTCGGTGCCGATCGCCATGGTCACTCCGTGCTCCCGAAATCGTTGCGCGGAGGGTGCTGTTTGGCGAAGCGTACGCCACGCTCCGGGAAGAAACACGGCCACCGTACCGGCGCTCGCCATCGCCTCCAGACCCTCGTCGGACACCTGTTCGAGGTGATCCGCGGAAAGCGCGCCGAGCTCGGCCGCGAGTTCGGCACCACCCAAATCCGCAAACTGACCGACGTGCGCACGAACGCGAAGTCCGGCGTCGCGTCCCGCACCGAGAATCCGTTGTGCTTCGTCGAGCGTGAACGCACCCTCATCGCAGTACACGTCGATCGTGTCGGCGAGACCTTCGTCCACCACTGCAGGAAGTTGCTCGTGCAGCACAGAGTCCACGTAGCGCGTGCGGTTTCCTTTCATCTCAGGAGACACGGCATGTGCGCCGAGAAAACTGGTCGTTACGCGAACGACTCCGTCGCGTTCCAATGCCCGGGCGGTGCGGAGCAATCGGAGCTCGTGTTCCGTGTTGAGCCCGTATCCGCTTTTGATTTCCACCGCGGTCACGCCGTGTTCACGAAGGGCTTCTGCACGCGCTCGCGCCAGTGCGTAGAGCTCTTCGTCGGACGCGTTGCGCGTGGCGCGAACGGTCGAAGCGATGCCGCCGCCTTCCGCGGCAATGGTGTGGTAGTCGACGCCACTCATCCGCCGCGCGAATTCGTCGGCGCGTGATCCCGCGAACACCAAGTGCGTGTGCGGGTCGACCAACCCCGGCAGCACCAAGAGTCCCTTGAAGTCGTGCAGTGCGTTCGCCTCGGGAGCCTCGCTGCGCGGTCCGAGATAGGCGATGCGCCCTTCGTGAACACCGATAGCCTCGTCGCGCTCGGTCAGGTCGCCTTCTCCTCCGCCTTGCACATCACGGCGGCGCACGACTCGGCCGCCCACGCAGAGGAGGTCGATCATTCCTTGTCGAGTCCGTGCGGAACGTGAACACCCTTAGCGCGCGCGGTATCGACGGCCTTGTCGTACCCGGCGTCCACGTGGCGAATCACACCCATGCCCGGATCGCTGGTCAACACGCGTTCAAGTCGTCGCGCGGCATCGTCGGTTCCATCGGCGACGACCACCATCCCCGCGTGGATCGAGTAGCCAATTCCCACGCCACCGCCATGGTGCACGCTGACCCAGGTCGCGCCTGCCGAGGTGTTGATCAGCGCGTTGAGAATGGGCCAGTCCGCGATGGCGTCCGATCCGTCTTTCATGCCTTCGGTTTCGCGGTTGGGACTGGCGACCGAACCGCAGTCGAGATGATCGCGACCGATCACAATCGGCGCCGAAACTCGTCCCTCGCGCACCAGTTCATTGAACTTTAGCCCGACGCGATGCCGGTCCCCATACCCCAGCCAACAAATCCGACACGGCAGACCTTGGTAGGCGACTCGCTCCGCGGCCATGTCCAGCCAATGGTGCAGATGCGGGTCGTCCGGGACGACTTCTTTGACCGCCGCATCCGTGATTGCGATGTCTTTGGGGTCGCCGCTTAGCGCAGCCCATCGAAACGGTCCTTTGCCTTCGCAAAAGAGCGGCCGGACATACGCTGGAACAAACCCGGGAATCTCAAACGCACGTGTGCATCCCGCGCGCTCGGCCTCAGCGCGGATGTTGTTGCCGTAGTCACATGCAAACGCACCGCGATCCACCATCGTGAGCATCGCTTCGACTTCCAGCGCCATGTCTTGCCGCGCGCGATCCACGTAGCCATCCGGATCGCGTTCACGCAGTGCAGCCGCTTCGCTCAGCGAGAGCCCTTTCGGTACGTACCCCCGGAGCGGGTCGTGCGCTGAGGTTTGCTCAGTCACGAAGTCCGGCGTGATGTTGCGGGCAACCAGCTCGGGATAGATCTCTGCGGCGTTTCCGACCAGTCCAACGCTGAGCGGTTCGTTGGCGTTGGTCACCCACTCAAGCGCTTCATCGAGACTGTGAGTCATCTTGTCGATGTAGCGAGTCTCCAAACGTCGCTTCACGCGTGACTCGTCGACTTCCACACCGATGAAGGAAGCGCCCGCCATTGTTGCTGCGAGTGGCTGCGCGCCGCCCATGCCTCCCAGACCTGCCGAGAGGATCCAGCGACCGTTCCAGTCGCCGTCGAAGTGTTGCTTCCCGGCCGCCACGAAGGTCTCGTACGTGCCCTGGAGAATCCCCTGCGTGCCGATGTAGATCCACGAGCCGGCGGTCATCTGGCCGAACATGGTCAGACCTTGTTTTTCCAGCTCGCGGAAGGTCTCCCAGTTGGCCCACTGCGGGACCAAGAGGCTGTTCGCGATCAGTACGCGGGGTGCGTCGGCGTGCGTGCGAAACCGACCTACCGCCTTGCCGCTTTGAACCAGCAAGGTCTCGTCGTCCCCCAGCGCTTCGAGTTCGCGGACGATGACGTCGAACGCCTCCCACGACCGGGCAGCTTTGCCGGTGCCGCCGTAGACCACGAGATCCTCCGGCCGCTCGGCGACCTCGGGATCCAGGTTGTTCATCAGCATGCGAAGGGCGGCTTCTTGCGGCCAACCCTTGCAACGAAGCGTTTTTCCGCGCGGGGCGCGAACGGTTCGGGTCATAGCCGGGCGAGCATATCGGAGGAGCGATGAATGTGCTCGCCCCGGCTCCGTCTTGACTTTCGGGGACATGCATCGTGAGGTCGCCCGCATGGGAGGCGCTTGGATGGGAGGCAGGGCCGTGAGGACGACGATTGTTTCGATGCTTGGATTGGCGCTGATGGCGATTGCGCCTCTGGCGGAAGCTCAGCCGCGACCGGTGGTCGAGCGAATTCAGCCTGCCTCCGGACCGCCGGGGACAACGATCCAGATCATCGGTCGGCGCTTGGGACGAAACAGCCAGATCCTCCTCGGCAATACGCCCTTGGCGGTGACTCAGCGACTTCCTAATCGTTGGACTGTCGTGGTGCCCCAGGGTGCGCCCTCCGGGCCGATCGTGATTCGCACTCAGCGCGGAGACTTTCACGGGCCTTACTTCCGGGTGACTTCGGCGCGTCCTGCCCCGGCGGTGACATCGATTGAGCCTGCTGCAGCGCCTCCCGGTTCTGAGGTTCACTTGGTCGGCGCGAACTTCTCGCCGCGGCTTGCCGACAACGTTGTGTTTCTGAACAACCGCCCTGTCGTTGTTCGTTCCGCGACCCCGAACATGCTCTCGGTGATCATCCCGGCCAATGCGCAAAGCGGTCCCTTCCTCGTGCGTGTGCTCCACGCAGGCGAGACGACCACGCCGGTCTTCACGGTGGCGGCGGGAACCGCGATCACCTCGCTTGAGCCGCCGATGGGTCCGGTCGGTTCCACGATCGTGATTCGAGGTACCGGGTTTAGTCGCCGCGCTCGCGACAACCGCGTGTACCTGAACAACCGCCAGATGCGTGTCGTGCGCGCGAGTCCTACCGAGCTTCGCGTGCAGATTCCGCCGCGCGCAACCACGGGCCTGATCCTGGTCGACGTGCGTCGAGGTGGTCGCGCGAACTCACCGCAACCCTTTGTGCTGCAGGCCGCTCCTCGCATCGATGGGTTTTCGCCGCCCGCGGGGCCGCCAGGAACACTCGTCACCATTCGCGGTGCAAACTTTGGCACAGACGTTCGTGCGGTAAGCGTGAGCTTGGGCCGCAACATGCTGACGGTCCGTCGCGTCACACCAACGGAAATTCAGGCGGAGATTCCACCGGGAATCCGTCGCCCCCAGCAGGTTCAAGTCAACGTTCACGCGCTGTCCGCGATCTCCCACGGGCGGTTCAATCCGCGTGCTGTACTCGACATCGCCTCGATCAACCCGCGCCGTGGTGCGCCGGGTTCGATGGTGGTGATTCGAGGGCAGGGCTTCTCGCCGCGTCCGCAGGACAACAACGTGTTTCTGAGCGGTGTGCGTGCCGAGGTCGTGACTGCGTCGCCGACGGAGCTGCACGTGCGTGTACCTGCGGCAGCCAGTGGTCCGTTTGAGATTCAGGGACGCCGCGCATCGGTGCGAAGTCGACAGCCCTTCCTCGTCAGCACGCCGCCGTTCATTGCGTCGTTTCAACCGCTCGCCGGTCCGCCTGGGACCGAGGTGGTGATTCGCGAAGCAACTTCGGAAACCGCGCGCGACGTGTTCGCGCAGATATCAACGGACAGCCCTTGCAGCTGCGCTCGGTCACCGACACGCAGATCGTCGCGGTGATTCCGCGTGGCGCCCGAAGTGGTCGTATCACGGTCAACGTGGGGACACGCGGCGGGACAGTGACGGGACAAGACTTCCGCGTCGAAGCGATCCGCCAGGTGATGACGATGACCCCGATGGCGGGACCTGTGGGGACACAGATCGTCATTCGAGGACAAGGGTTTCCGCGCGTGGGAACCACTATCCAGTTCACCGGCATGCAGCCGATCCGTGCCCAGCGAATGAGCCCGGTTGAGTTGCGAATCGTGGTGCCGGAGGGTGCACGCTCAGGACCGGTGACGGTGCTCCTACCGAACGGACGATCGATGCCTGCGGGCAACTTCACCGTCGGGGCTGGGGCAGTTCAAGGCGGCAACCGCCGAGTGATTGTCACGCCTCGTCGTTGAGGGGAATCGCTGCTAGGGTCCCGGCCACCTGGAGGTACCGGTGATCGAAGAGCGCATGCGAGAGGCCCTGACCTTTGACGACATCCTGCTCGTCCCGGGCTACTCCGACTTCCTCCCGAAAGATGCCGATACCCGTACGAAATTGACGCGGGATCTCGAGCTGACCATCCCCTTGATCAGTGCCGCGATGGACACCGTCACCGAGTGGCGCACCGCGGTCACCATGGCGCGCGAGGGCGGGCTGGGCATCGTTCACAAGAACCTCACGCCCGCGCTTCAAGCCAAAGAGATCGAGAAAGTGAAGCGTGCCGAGACGGGCATGATCGTCGATCCGATCACGATCACGGCTGACCTTCGCTTGGAGCAGGCGCTGCAGCTCATGCGTGAGCACCAGATTTCCGGTCTGCCCGTGGTCGAGGGCAAGAAGCCGGTGGGCATTCTGACGAGCCGGGACGTTCGTTTCGAACAGAACCTCGACCAGCCGGTGTCGCAGTTGATGACAAAGAAGCTGGTGACGGTGCCGCCTGGCGTGTCGCAGGAGCGTGCGCGCGAGCTGCTGCATCAGCACCGCATCGAAAAGCTTCTCGTGGTCGACGGCGACTCGCTCGTGGGCCTGATCACGATTAAGGACCTCTTGCAGGCCGAGAAGTACCCCAACGCGATCAAGGACTCGATGGGTCGCTTGCGCGTCGGTGCCGCAGTCGGCGTGGGGCCGGATCGGGAAGAGCGCGTGGCTGCATTGGTCGGCGCAGGTGTGGATGTGCTGGTGCTGGACACGGCGCACGGTCACTCCAAGGGCGTGGTGGACGCCGTGCGAGCGACCAAGAAGGACTACCCGGATCTCCAACTTGTTGCGGGCAATATCGCCACGGCCGAAGCCGCGGAAATGCTGATCGACGCAGGCGTCGACGCGATCAAAGTCGGCATCGGACCGGGTTCGATTTGCACCACGCGCGTGGTCGCGGGCATCGGTGTGCCGCAGATCACCGCACTCTCGGACTGTGCGCGCGTGGCTCGTCCCAAGGGCGTGCCGGTCATCGCGGATGGCGGGGTGAAGTTCTCTGGCGACATCGTGAAAGCGATCGCGTGTGGTGCCAGCACGGTGATGATGGGCTCGCTCTTCGCCGGCACCGACGAGTCGCCCGGAAAGCTCGTGCTCTATCAGGGACGTACGTACAAGAGTTACCGCGGCATGGGCTCGATCGGCGCGATGCAAAAGGGCAGCAAGGATCGCTACAGCCAAGCGGACGTGGATGATCGCAAACTGGTTCCCGAGGGGATCGAAGGACGCGTTCCCTACCGTGGTCCCTTGAGCGTGGTGGTGTACCAACTCGTCGGTGGTTTGCGTGCAGGTATGGGCTACACCGGCTGCCGCACGATCGACGCACTGCAAACCAACGCCAAGTTCGTGAAGCAGAGCTCCCAGGGACTGCGGGAGAGTCACGTGCACGACGTGGTCGTGACCGAAGAAGCACCGAACTACCGCGTCTGAATCAGTAGGCAATTCAACAGCTTAGGTGTGCTGAAACGTTGCCCGTAAGCGCAGGCCGCGCCGGCTGCTCATAGCGTGTGAGCATGCGCTGGTTGTTGTGCTTGATGTTGCTCTTGGGCTGCGACGATGCCGTTGCCCCTGTCGATTCGTCCGACGCGGGTCAAGACGCGATGGCGGACGCGTTCGTTCCGCTCGACGCGGAGAACGAGGGCGATGCGGGCATCGATGCCGCGTCACCGGAGTCGGACACGAGCACGCCCGATGCTAGCGCTCCACTGCCCGAGCACGTGGTCGTGTGTGGGCGGAACACGTTTGTGCTGGATGTTTCGACCGACGAACCGGAGCGAATCTGGGAGCTGGATCTCGACGCGTCGGGGCTGCCCGAAGAGGTGACTGACCGGATGTACACGCTTGGCGAGTGCAAGCCTCTACCGGGTCGCCAGCTTGGAATCGCCGCCAACGCGGGTGGGGTGGGCATCATCGACATGGACACCGGCGAAGCGATCTTTCATGCGGTCGTTCCCAAAGCACACTCGATCGAGATTCATCCCGCGGGGTGGGTCATCGTCGCGGCAGCATCGGACAACAACAAGCTCGTCGTGTTCGACATCGAGCGCCCGGATGAACCGGTGTTCGAACTTGAGTTCACGGCTGCGCATGGACTTTGGTGGGACGAGTCGAGACAGCGTCTATGGGCGACCGGACACTGGGATCTGTCCACGTATGCGATGAACGAAGAGACGGGGGAGTTGACATGGGACGAGACGTTCACGCTCCCGACGCGTGGAGGTCATGACTTACGCCCCGATCCGATCTCGGGTCAGATCATGGTCACGAGCGGACGCAACGTGGTGCTCTTCGACCCGGAGACCGAAGCCATGAACCCGCTCGACCCGATCGGCGATCACCGGAAGGTCAAAGGCATCGACATACACCCTGAAACCGGGCGGATCGTGTACGTCCAGGCGCCGAGCGAAACCTGGTACAGCGACCGACTTACCTTTTTGACTCCCGAAGGCGAGATCTTGGTGGAAGAGGATCGCCCGTACAAAGCGCGCTGGATGCCGTTCTGGCTCACCGCACCGTGATCGCAAACGCGGCGTGTGGTACACGCCAGCATGCCGCGTCCCGTCGCCATCCTCGATTTTGGCTCTCAGTACACGCAGCTAATCGCCCGCCGCATCCGCGAAGAGCACGTCTACTGCGAAATCCATCCGTGCACCGAACCGCTTGAAGCACTCAAGGCACGCGAGCCCACCGCGGTGATCTTGAGCGGTGGACCCAACAGCGTGTTTCAGGATGGTGCGCCGACGGTGGATCCCGGCGTGTTCGATCTCGGTGTTCCGGTTCTTGGGATTTGCTACGGCATGCAGCTCACCTCGCACCTTCTTGGGGGTCGTGTGGAGACCGCCGAGGAACGCGAGTACGGCCCGGCGACGCTGCAGGTCGATCAAGCGCTTGGATTGCTGAAGCCTTTTGCGGAGGGCGAGAGCGTCGACGTGTGGATGAGCCACGGTGATCGGGTCGAAGCACTCCCGGAGGGGTTTGAGGTCCTTGCGCACAGCGACAACAGCCCGTTCGCCGCTGTGGGTCACCTTGAGCGACAGATCTACGGTGTGCAGTTTCACCCTGAGGTGGTGCATACGCCGCGCGGTAAGGAGATGCTGCGCGCGTTTCTCTTCGATGTTGCCGGAGTGTCGGCGGACTGGACGCCCGGTTCGTTTGTCGAGCAGACCGTGGCGCACGTCTCTGCGCAGATCGGTGACGCCAAGGCGGTGTGCGGCCTCAGTGGCGGGGTGGATTCCAGCGTTGCCGCGATGCTTGTTTCGCGGGCGATCGGTGACCGACTTACCTGCATCTTTGTCGACAACGGCCTGCTCCGAAAGAACGAAGCACAGCGGGTCAAAGAGATGTTCGAGGGTCGATTGAACCTCAACATCATTCACATCGATGCGCGCAAAGAGTTTCTGGATGCCTTGGAAGGCGTTTCGGATCCGGAGAAGAAGCGCAAGATCATCGGTCGCGTGTTCATCGAAGTGTTCGATCGTGAGGCGCAGAAGATCCCCGGTGTGAAGTTCTTGGTGCAGGGCACGCTCTACCCCGATGTGATCGAGAGCGTGTCGTTCAAGGGACCGAGCGCAGTGATCAAGAGCCACCACAACGTGGGCGGCCTTCCCGAAAAGATGAACCTCGAGCTGGTCGAACCGCTGCGGCTTCTATTCAAAGATGAAGTGCGTGAAGTCGGTGCAGCGATGGACATCCCGCACGACGTCTTGTGGCGGCAGCCCTTCCCGGGCCCCGGTCTCGGCGTGCGTTGTCCGGGGGCCGTCGACGAAGAAAAGCTGCAGGTGCTGCGCGAAGCCGACGCCATTCTCGACGAAGAAATCCGCGCCGCGGGGTTCTACAACAAGCTCTGGCAGAGCTTCTGCGTGCTGGTGCCTGTGCGTACCGTGGGCGTCATGGGTGACGAGCGAACGTACGACTGGGTCATTGCGATTCGCGCCGTGGAATCGCAGGACGGAATGACTGCGGACTGGGCGCGGTTACCTTATGAGCTACTGGCGAAAGTCTCGTCGCGCATCATCAACGAAGTCCGCGGATGCAACCGGGTTTGCTACGACATTTCTTCCAAGCCGCCTTCGACCATCGAATGGGAGTAAGGCTCGCATTGTTGTCTGTGCTGAGTGCCGCGCTCCCCTTGGAAGCGCAGTGGGCGCCGTGGGGAGACGCGCCGGTCGAAGTCACCTCAAGCCACGTGCGTTGTGCGGCGCTCGGACGTTCGGACTATCGGGTCGAAGCGTGGTCGGCACGAAAGCTCTCGGCACGACGGCGTGCACTGCTGCGTGCACGTCGGATGTTGCATCGCTGGATCGATGATGCGTTGGCGCGTGCTGGTGCGCCTCCGCATGTTGCCGAGCGCGCCCACCAAGCCGTCGAGCGCGCTGAGCCGATGGACACGCGTCCGTTGGCCGATGGAAGTGCCGTTGTGGTGGTGGGTGTGGAACGTTCCGCACTGCCGCGGTTTCGAGGTGTGCCATGGTGATGCGGTTTGCTCTCTTGTGCCTGGTGCTTAGCGCATGCGGATACCAGAACACGCGGCGAGAGCCCGCGAAGCTGCAGGTGATCGCACAACCCGAGGATGCGCGCGTGTACGTGGATGAGCGCTTCATCGCGTCGGCCCGCGTGCTGGCCCAACGTCCACGAGAGCTGCGGGCGGGTTCGCACCGGGTCACGATTACGGCGCCGGGCTATTTCCCGCATGACGTGGCGGTGGATCTCCCGAGCGGAACGACCACGATCCGCATTTCGCTGCGCCAGGTTCCCCCGTAACTTCGTTTACATGCCCAGAAGGGTCATCAGCTCTCGGCTCGTCGGGCCGAGTTCTCCATGGATGACCAGGTCAGCTTCGCTGTCGTAGGGCGTTTCGTCGCGATTCAAAATCACGACCTTCGCTCCGTTTCGGAGTGCTTCCCCCACCAGACCTGCGACCGGGTACACGCCGAGTGACGTTCCCATCGCGATCAACACGTCGGCTTCGCGAGCGGATGCTTCCGCTGCGGCGAACGCAGAGGTCAGCATCTCGCCGAAGAGAACCACATCGGGTTTGACCCGTTTCTGTCCGCAGTGCGTACACGTTGCGGGATTCTCACGGGCAAAAAGTTCTTCGATGGTTCCCGTCTGACCGCACGCCAGACACTTCACTGTGCGAAACGAACCGTGAACTTCGTGGACGTTGGTGGAGCCGGCGCGCTGATGAAGGCCATCGATGTTCTGGGTAATCACCGCAGCCATACGCCCGCGCGACTCCAACCCCGCGAGGAGCCGATGTGCGTCGTTGGGGGTCGCCGACACGAGCGAAGCGAACTTGTCCTTCCAGAACGCGTAGAACCGATCGGGGTCCGCTTCGAAGCCGTCGATGCTGGACACCTCCATGGGATCGGCGTCCTGCCAAAGCCCAGCGTTGCCGCGAAAGTCGGGGATTCCCGATTCGGTCGACACTCCAGCGCCCGTCAACGCGACTGCGTGTCGTGCTTCTTCCAACATCATGGCGAGGTCGCGGATCACGGTGTGTCCTCGACTGTGCTTGGTGCCGCTTCGCTTGGTGCCGCTTCGCTTGGCGCCTCAAGAGCGCTGGAAACGAACGCGCTGAGTTGCGCAGGCAAGTTCGGTGCAGCACCAATCATGCGCACACCGTGTGCGTTGCCGCCGACGATGTGCGCGCGACCACCCGACAAGCGTGCCAGCTCTTCGGCCGCATCCTTCGCCGGTGCTTCGCCCTCGGCGGCGACGAAGAGTAGGGCGCGACCCTGCAGTTCCGGAGCCGCGGTGATCGTATCGAGACTCCGGTACGCTCGGCCGGGCGAGAGTGCGAACACGCCCGCAACGTTCGCGTGACTGCGTGCAGCGAGAAGCACTGCGGAGGATCCGATCGACGAACCGCCCAACACAATCCGCTGGGGAGAGACTTGTTCTTGGAGATACGTGATCGCCTGACCAACATCGTCGACCACGTGTTCCCAGTCTGCGTTCGCAAACGCGCGCCAGCCCACGGCTTGTCCATTGCGGTCGACGCTCTCGCCGTGGCCTCGCATGTCGATCGCGAGAATGGTGAGCTCGGAAGGCATCGCTTCGATGATCGGAGCCCACTCACCACGGTTCGAGCTGAGCTGATGCACCAAAATCAGCGCCGGTGCGCCGCGTTCGCCGCGTCGCAGGGAAGCCACCAAGGTCAAACCGTCCGAGGCCGCAAAGGTCACTCGCTCGAGCGTTGGAGAGTCCGGCTCCGTCGGCTGTTCAGGCTCAGGATTGCTGTTCTGAGGCTCTGGTGCAGCGCGTTCGGTGCTTCCACACGCGCTCACCACAGCGAGCAGGGTGAAGATGGCGATTCGCACGACCGCACCATACAACATCGTGCTCGAGTATGATCGCGCGGTGTCGTCACAGTCCCGCACCGCCGCAGTTTTGGTTATCGGAAACGAGATTCTCACCGGCAAGGTTGAAGAGGCCAACGTGGCGCACTTGGCGCGGATGCTCTTCGGGCTGGGGGTTGAACTGCGCCGCGTCATCGTGTGCCCGGACGAAATCGAGACCATCGCTGCAGATGTGAATGCGTTGCGCGCGGAGCACGACCTGCTGTTCACCAGTGGGGGCGTGGGGCCGACGCACGACGACGTGACGATTGAGGCTATTGCGCACGCGTTTGGTCGCAAAGTGGTTCGTTCTGGTGAAGTGGAACGATTGATTCGCGAGTACCACGCAAAGCGCGACATGCCCGTGACCGACGCACACCTACGCTTGGCGAATGTTGTCGAGGGTGCGCGCTTGGTGAGGAACGCCACCGTGGCGTGGCCGACCATCGTCGTGGAGAACGTGTTTGTGCTGCCTGGTGTTCCGGAGATCTTCAAACTCAAGCTCGAACAACTGCGCGATGAGTTGGCGACCGACGAAGTGTTTGTAGGCGAGGCGGTGTACACGCGTTGCGACGAAGGCGACATTGCGGCGTTGCTTCACGACTTGGCGCACGCGCATCCGAACGTGACGATCGGCAGTTACCTCAAGTGGCGCAGCGAGGACTATCGCGTGAAGATCACGTTCGACGGACGTTCGGTGGATGAGGTGCGCGCGGCTGCGGATGCGTTTGTGGAGGCGATTGGGGAGGAAATGTTCGTTCGACGGGAGTAGCGGGTTCGGTTTCGGTTTCGGTTTCGGTTTCGGGTTCGGGTTCGGGTTCGGGTTCGGGTTCGGGTTCGGTGGTGGTTCTGGTGGCGGTTCCGGTGGTGGTTCCACGCCGAGAGTTGGTGACACGGGCACTCCTCCTCCGTCCGAAGCTTCGACTGGTGCAGCTTCGCTGCCCCGTCTCGTCGCAGTCGTCGTCGACCCGTGTCACCAACTCTCGGGGTTGGATACTCGTTTTCCTGCGCACTCAGTCTTGGCGGATCGAGCTGCCGGGCGGGATCTCCACCGCCACTCTTCCTATGAGGAGGGCTCACCGAACAGTGCTTCGCACTGCCGTCTCGCCTTGTGTTTGTGGTTCTCGCGCCGCCACTCGCTTTGCTCGCGTCGTCACGTCTCCGTCATCCCCGCACATTGAATGTGCGGTGACGACGGCCCGTGCTCGCCACCGGCTTCGCTTCGCGAATCCGATGTCTCGACGTCCGAATCCGAATACTTCGTATTCGTCTCGAACGTGCCGGAGTTGAGTCACCACGGTGCAGTCTACGCGCGTCCGTGTTGTGGCGAAGTTGGTTGGCTTGGAGCGGTCTGCGTTGCGGCCTGCGCGCACTTCTTCAATCAAGTTCGCGTTCTTCAATACGCATTCTTTGATGCGCGACTGAGTGAGGCTGAGGCTAGCCGCGCCACGACAGCGCACAGCGACTCCGCATCGCAGACCGCAACTCAGAACGCGAAGCGTTCGTTTGAGCGAGGTCAGCTGTCGAACAACGTCGAGGCTCCCGAGCCGAGACGCGCGCGAAGCGCGTGCTTGGAGGGCGACCCGAACGTAGTTCGGGGGAGGTTTTGCTAAAACCTCCAGAGGAGGAGCCGTGCCCGTAAGCCGAAGGCGGGTCGGAGCCGAAGGCGGAGACCTAGGGCGCGGCGACGACGATAAATAAAGCGACGACGATTAAAAGTCGTCATCAAGCGGAGCGTCAAAGTCTTCAGGCGGCGGGAGTTCTTCGGTCACATCCGGACCGGCAATCGCGGTCGCATTCGCCGCAAGGAATCCACCGACTCCACCAAGCACAACGAAGCCAAGAATCGCCATCCACTTCTTCTTGTCCTCGAGTTTCTTGAACGCCCAGATGATCCCGATCAGGGCTCCCAAGCCCAACACGCCACCTGCGCCTGCGACCATCATCCACGTTTCCATCGAAACCTCCGCGGCGAAGCATATCTCATGCGCGCCAGCTCTCGTAGATCGCGAGTGCGGCAGCGACTGACGCGTTCAACGACTCCACAGGTCCTCGCATCGGTATCGATACGATTCGATCGCACCGCTTTCGCACCAAACGCCTCAGTCCCTTGCCTTCGGATCCGACAACAATCACGCGTCCGGCGATTGGTGGCTCACCAAGATCGGCGATCGGGCCATCCGAGTGTCCGTCCAATCCCACGATCTCCAGCCCGCGTTGCCCCAGGTCGAGCAACGCCTTCTGAAGGTTGGTCACCCTCGCGATCTGAGCGTGCTCGGTCGCACCCGCCGACGCACGAACCACCACAGGCGTCACATGTGACGCGCGATGCTCAGGCACGAGGAGCGACGCACCAAACGCCACGGCCGAACGCACAATCGCTCCAACGTTGTGCGGGTCCTGAATCTCATCGAGCGCGACGATACGCGCGCCTTCGACAACAAGCGCATCCAACGACGCGTACGCGTAGTCCGGTCCACGCGCGACAACGCCCTGATGCTTCACTCCCTTCGCAAGCCGATCCAAGTCTCGACGCTCGCGAACGTGAACCTTCACGCCATGGGTTCGCGCGGTCTGCATGAGTTCATCGTGCTTGCCCCGAACCACAAAAAGTTCGTTGACCGATCCCGCAACGATCGCTTCGTGCACGAAGCGCGGCCCGGTCAGAATCCGACTCATGCCTCGGCGATCTCGGTGACGATCGCTTGGGCTGCGGCTACAGGATCGTCGGCGTTTCGAATCGGACGTCCCACAACCAGCAAGTCAGCGCCACGCGCCACGGCTTCACTCGGAGTCGCTCGTCGGGTTTGGTCATCTGCCGCCGAGCCCGCTGGACGGATACCGGGGACGACCAACGTGATGGCACTTCCAAAACGCTCGCGCAGCACAGCGCACTCTAGAGGTGAGCAGACAAACCCATCCAGGCCTGCGTCGACCGCCATCGCCACGCGCTTCACCACGACGTCAGCGATCGATCCTTGGACCTGGGTCTTGTCGAGGTCGCTCGGGCTCATGCTGGTCAGAACGCTCACTCCCAGAAGCTTGGTGTCGGTTCCTCGCGCGACCTCAGCGACGGCAGCAAGTGCGGTCGGACCTGCAGCGGTGTGCACAGTGAGGTACGACGCCTCCTGCGACACAGCGGCTTGCGTCGCGCGTGCCATGGTGGCGGGAATGTCATGCAGTTTCAGGTCGAGAAACGACCGTGCGCCCACACTGTGCACGGCGTTGAGTGCGGATGGACCCACGGCAGTGAAGAGTTCAAGACCGACTTTGAACACACCGACGTGCCCACGCATCAACTCCACCCAACGCTGAGCATCGGAAAGAGAAGGAACGTCGAGCGGAAGAACGAGCCGATCGACAGGATTCACACGTCCGCCTTCGGGACGCTAAATATCCAGACCTGCCAAGGGATCGTCTGAAATCCCTCCGGAGGACATCATCCCAGCGGGACGCATCCCGCGCGGACGACGACGACGCATGGTCGTCGCGACAGGTGTGGCTTCCATCGCTTCGAGCGCTGCCTGACGCTCGCGCTCCGCCGTCAGTCGTGCCTCTTCTGCTTCGCGTCGAGCCTGCGCCGCTTCCGCAGCCTGCTCGCGCGCCGCCGCAGCTTCGGCTGCCTGACGCTCTGCCTGTTCCTGGGCCAGTCGCGCGGCTTCCGCCTGCTGTTCGAGGCTCGGCTGAATCACCCCGAAGTAGATTCCCGCAAACGCACCGAGAAGCAGAACGATCAGGCCACCGATGATCGCGGGGTGGATGCCCTTCTTCTCCGACGCCTTCACCTGCGCCATCTGTCGCTCATGCGCGAGCAGTCGCTCCTGCTCCGCCTGGCGCGACTTGGCTTCTGCTTCGAGACGAACGCGAAGCTTGGCTTCCTCGTCCGCACGACGACGACGATCTTCTTCGTCTTGAACGCGACGCTCTTCGGCGAGTCGCGCTTCCTCTTCGGCGCGCTGCTTCGCCTCTTCTTCAGCACGCAGACGCTCTTCTTCGGCGAGACGCTTAGCCTCTGCTTCTGCCTGTTGCTGTTTGACGGCCTCCTCTTCCTCGTGGATTCGATCTTCCTCGAGATCCATGAGTTCCTTGAGGTTGAAGAGAACGGAAGATTCCTTCTTCTCGGTCATGCAGTCAGCTCCGATGCGTCTGGGGATAAAACCCCCCTAGCGGCGAGGAAACCTAGCAGGTTCGGGGGAGAAGTGTCAATCATGAGGGGCGGCCAGGTGGCGGGATTTGCTCAGCTTTTCGTCGAGACGAGCCAATGCCACCCCTTGGACACCATGCCCGCCAAAGTCCTTGGTAAGATGTGCTCATGCGCTGCTTGCTTTCCCTCGCTCTGATCTCGCTCTTGGGAGCGTGTGGCGACACGGGATTCGACAAACCGGCTGGATCCGAGTGCGTTCGCTCGCTCGAATGCGCTCAAGGATTGGCCTGTGTCGAGAACGTTTGTTCGAGTGATCTGACCGGGATCATGGGCATGGTTCCAGACGTCGGAACGATGGACGACGCGGGCGTGGTCGCGGACGTCGGCATGGTCGATGTGGGTCCGATGGTCGATGCGGGTCCGATGCCCGACGCGGGTCCGATGCCCGACGCGGGTCCGATGGACGCGGGTCCGATGCCCGACGCGGGGATGGACGCTGGAACGCCCGATGCGGGTCCGCCTGACTCAGGTCCCCCCGACTCAGGTCCGCCTGACTCCGGTCCTCCCGACACGGGTCCGCCGGATGCGGGCACCGACGCCGGCATGACCGACGCCGGCTAAGAAGTCTTTACTCGCGCCAGAACAGCTTCCAGGGGTTGTGCTTCAAGTCGCGAAGCATCTCCTGGATGTCGTCGTAAATCTCTTCGTCCATCACAAACCCACCGACGGTTCCGCGTCCCTGTCGGATGTGACCGACAATCGCGCGTGCATCGGCAACGGTGGCGTTGGCCTGTTCGGCAAGCTCGGCAGCTTGGTTGAGTGCGGTCTGCATCTCTTCACGCTGTTGCGGACCGATCGCTGCCAACGTTTCGTTGGCCGAGGAGGCCGCACCGCGCGCGTCGGCCATTAGCGGATCGATGTCGCGTGCGACCGTCGCAAGCGTGCGATCGACGTTGCGTAGCGTGCGTTGGAGACGTGCGCCGTTGACGATGCCGTTCGCGCCGTCGAGCACCTCGTTGGTCTGTTCGGTGGCGCGTTCGACGTTCGCCAGGATGTTGTCCAAGCGGTTGTCGTTTTCCTGCAGCAACTCGTCCATTTGACGAATCATGTTGGCCGCGGAGGTCAAGAGCGTGCCAAGTTCTTCGCGGTTGTCGCGGATCAAACGCGTCATGCCTTCGAGGAGTTCGAACGCCATCGCCAGTGCGAGATCCAACCGTGGGGGATCGACGCCTTCGACGATTGCACCGGCTTCGAGTGCCGCGCGTTCGGGATCACCGGGATCGACGGCGACGATCGACTCACCCAACACGCTTTGCGACGTGATGTAAAAGAGTGCGTCTTCGTGGATGGTGTCTTGAACGTTCTCATCCAACGAGAGCTTCATGCGGATCAGCGGACGGCGACCCGTTTGTGGATCGAGACGACCGCCCCAGTACTCGACCTCTTCCACCGAACCGATTTGAATCGAACCCACGCTGACAGGCGCACCCGGCTGCACGTTGCCGGGGTTTCCGAAGTCGACGTAGAGCTCGTACTTGTCGCCGAGCTCCACACCACCCAGCACGAAGATGAACGCGCCGAGCAGCAGCAAGGCGAGCAGGATGAGCATTCCAACGCGTGCTTCGACGGATACTTTCGCCATCAGACTTCCATCGGTCCTTCGGCGTTGCCTTCGATGAACTGTCGGACGACAGGATCGTCGGTTTGGCGGAAGTCCTCGGGTGTGCCCAGCAATCGCACGGTGCCCTTGTACAACATCGCGATTCGGTCGGCGATGGAGAAGATCGAGACCAGATCGTGACTGACGACAATGCTGGTCACGCCGACTTCGTCGCAGAGCTGGCGAATCAGCTTGTCGGTGCGTCGTGCACTGACCGGATCGAGCGACGTTGTGGGTTCGTCAAACAACACGTACTCCGGGTCGAGGGTCAAAGCGCGGGCGATGGCTACTCGCTTTCGCATTCCGTCGCCGAGTTCTGCCGGATACGCCTCTGCGAAGCTGTCCATGCGCACCACTTCCAAACGTCGCTTCGCGTCTTTCAGAGCGTCGTCCATCGACATGCCGCGGTGTTTTCGGAGCGGCAGCGCGACGTTCTGCGCACACGTCATCGAGTCGAAGAGCGTGGAACTCTGGAACACCATCGCGCACTTCATGCGGACCGGATAGAAGTCCTCCTCGCTCAAGCGAGAGACTTCCTGTTCGCCTAAGTAGATGTCGCCTTGGTCGGGGCGAAGCAGACCGATGAGGTGTTTGATCATCACCGATTTGCCCACCCCAGAGGCGCCGATGATGAAGAAGCACTCGCCGTCGTGAACGTCGAAGCTCACGCCCTGAAGCACCTTCTTGGGACCAAACGCTTTGTGGATGTCGACGAAGCGGATGGGCATCAGAGCGCGGGGAGAAAGAAGTAGCCGAGGGAGCTAATGATCAAGTTGAGCACGATGATCGCAAAGCAGCTTCCGACCACGGCTTCGGTGGTGGCGTGGCCCACACCTTCCGAGCCACCGAACGTAGCGAGTCCGCGCTGCGAGCTGACCAGTGCGATCGCGCCGCCGTAGACCAGGCACTTGAGGAAACCCAGAATCGCGTCGCCGGCGTTGAGCATGGAGAGGTTGATGAAGGTGTGCGGGTTGACGTCGAACATGAGGTTCGCAACCAGCATTCCGGATCCGTACGCGACGAAACCGCCGATCACGAGAATGACCGTGCCCATGATCACCGATGCGATGAAGCGTGGAACGACCAGGTAGTCGACCGGATCCGCAGCACACATGCGCATCGCATCGACTTGTTCGGTGACCACCATCGACCCGAGCTCTGCGGCGATGCCCGCGCCCACGCGAGTGGCCAGTGGCAGGGCGCCCACCGACGCGGCCAAGTCGCGGACCAAGAGTTTGAGGTAGGTCGCCCCCACCATGCTCATATCCGGAACGAGCTTCTTGGATTGAAGGCCGGTTTGGAACGTGATGATCGCGCCGATGAACGCCATCGTGACGCACATGAAGAAGAGCGACTTGTTGCCGATCTCGAACATCTGTCGAACGACTGCGCCCTTTTCCCGTTTGCCGTTGGCGATGTAGTAGAGCGTTTGGCGGCCGAGCGTGAACACCCCGCGGACATCCGCGAGCACGGCGCGGAACGCACCGACCAAAGTTTGCGATTCGGCTCGGGTCGTAAACGCCATCAGCCGAGCACGAAGGTGGAAAAGTAGTCTGCGATGAAGATGCCTGCGGCAGCTGCGACGACCGACGCGTTGACTGCGCGTCCAACGCCGGGTGCTCCGCCTTTGGTCGCGAGTCCGTAGTAGCAAGACATCAGGCCGATCATCAGTCCGAAGAGGGTGGCTTTGATCAGACCAACGTAGAAATCCCAGGTCTCGAGTCGCTCCAACGCGGACGCCATGAAGATGCGCGGGTCCACGCCGAGGAGAAAGTCGGCGGTGACGATCGCGCCACCGAGTGCCACGGCGTCGCCAATAACGCAGAGCACCAACATCATCGACACCATCGCCAAGACGCGCGGAACGATCAGATACCCGATCGGATCGATGGCGAGTGCGCGAAGAGCATCGACCTGGTCGGTGACAACCATGGTGCCGAGTTCCGCGGTGTTGTTTGCACCGACACGCCCGTTGAAGATCAGGGCGATGAGAAGAGGCCCCAGTTCGCGGACCGTGGTGAAGGTAGCGGCCCAACCGATGAAGTTCTTCGCGTTGAACTTTTCGACGAAGGGTGCGGCCTGGATGACCATGATGCCGCCCGTGAACGCCGCGGTGGCCGCGACGATGGGAAGCGAGCGAACGCCCATGCGGTACAGGTTTCGGAAGAGTTCGTAGCGATCGATGAGCGAGGGACGCAGTCGCTTCAGGATTTGACCGAGCAGGATTCCTACCCCGCCCAGTTGTGTGGCGATGAGCAAAAAGAGCGCACCGAGCCGTTCGGGAAACGCTAGTGCGGCTCCGGCAACGCGGCTGCGTTCGGCTGCGCTCTCACTCACAGCGGCCCCTCCGTCAGCCCGTGCACGAACTGGCGAACGGCGGGCATCGTCGAGGCTTTGGCTTCGTCGACTGTGCCGTCGAAGATCAGTTCGCCTTCGTGCAACATGCCCACGCGATCCGCGATGGTGAGCACACCGTTGACGTCCGACGAGATCACCATGCACGTCGTGTTCTGTTCACGCTGTTCAGCACGAATCAGGTCGTAGATCTTTTGGCTGGTCACGGGGTCCAAACCGGCGGTGGGCTCGTCGTAGAGAACGATGGGCGGACGTGCAACGGTGGCACGCGCGACGCCAATACGCTTTTTCTGACCGCCCGACATGCTTGCTGGAATCCGGGTTTCGGTGCCGGGGAGGGCGACGCGCTCAAGTCGCTCGGCGACGCGTTGAGCGATCTCGTTTTCGGAGAGATCGAAAAGCCGCCGCAAGGGGAACGCGATGTTGTCGAACACGCTCATGTCGAAGAGCGCGTAGTTCTGAAAGAGCATTCCGATCTTGCGGCGGACCGCGGCGAGTTGAACTTCGTCGAGCGCGGTGATCTCGTCACCGTCGACGACGACACTTCCTTCTTCCGGTTGAACCAGACCCGCGATCACTTTGAGCAAGACCGACTTGCCCGCGGCACCAGGACCGATCAGCGCGTAGATGCACCCGGCCGGAACGTCCAGCGAGACCCCTTTGAGGACGGGGCCCTTGTAGGTCTTGTGGATGTTCTCGAGGGCAATCAACGCGTGGTGAGTTGCTTAGAGCCCACGAAGCTCGGTGGCATCCCGAACTCGACCGAGTCCGAGAACAAACGCTGCCATGCGAAGGCTGCAGTTGTACTTCTTGGCCGTCGCTTGAAGGTTCGCGAACCCCTTCTTCATCACGTTCTGCAGCTCGCGGTTGACGCGATCCTCTTCCCAATAGAAGTGCTGCATGTTCTGGGACCACTCGAAGTAGCTCACCGTCACACCGCCGCAGTTCGCGTAGATGTCGGGCAGAACCAAGATGCCCTTCTTCTCGAAGATCTCATCGGCCTCTGGATCCGTCGGTCCGTTTGCGCCTTCGATGATGTACTTCGCCGACACGTCACCGGCGTTGGCTTTCGTCAACACACCACCCAGCGCGGCGGGGACGAGGATGTCGCACTCCATGGTCAGGATCGAATCACCGTCGACCTTGTCGGCGCCCTTGAATCCCTCCAGTGAGCGGTGCTCTGCGAGGTGCGCCATGGCGGCATGCACATCGATCCCGTGTTCGTCCGTTTTGACGTAGCCACCGGTGATGTCGCTGATCCCGATGACCTTCGCGCCCTTTTCGACATAGTCGTGCGCCGCCCAACTGCCGACGTTGCCGAAGCCTTGAATGACGACCGTCTTGCCTTTGAGATCGGTGCCTTGTGCGGCGAGCAGTTCTTCGGTGGCGAACACAGCACCACGTCCGGTCGCCTGAGTGCGTCCCTGTGATCCGCCGAGCGACACTGGCTTGCCCGTGACAACACCCGGCTGATAGCCGTGGTACTTCGCGTACTGGTCGAAGATCCACGCCATCACCTGGCCGTTGGTGTTGACGTCCGGAGCCGGGATGTCCGTGTGTGCGCCGATGACGTCGTGGATTCCGTCGATGAAGCGACGTGTAAGCCGCTGCGTTTCACCTGCGCTCAGCGATCGTGCGTCGACCTGAATGCCGCCCTTCGCCCCGCCGTAGGGAACACCGGCGACGGCCGTCTTCCAGGTCATCAACGAAGCGAGCGCGGTCACTTCTTCGGAGTCGACGTGGTGGTGGTACCGCAGTCCACCCTTGAACGGTCCGCGCGCGTTGTCGTGCTGCACGCGGAAACCGATGAACGTGCCGATCGTTCCGTCGTCCATGCGAATGTTGAGTTCGACACGAACCTCGCGATGCGGGGTCTGCAGCTGTTTGGTCACATCGGCCGGCAGCTCCAAGAGCTTCGACGCGTTGTCGATGTAGTACTTCGTGTTCTCGAGAAACTTGCCCGACATGCCCTCACCCCTTTGACGCGGACTACTCCGCCGTAACTTGCACGCCGGTTCGCCGACGTCGCCACACCAACACCAACGCCGCAGCGAGCACGACGTTCAACGCAAACGCGCCACCCAAAATCGCTTTGAGTGTCGTCGACGAACCGCGTGTCACGGTCAGCGGCCCCACGCGCACCAAGTTCGCTTCACGTCGCTCAGGCGCTGGACCGGCAGCCACACCCACGACGGCGACCTGCTGCGGTTCGAGTTCTTGCACGGCTCCGGAGACCAGCGCGCGAACTGCGTTTTCGTCATACGGGGCTTGGTTTCCTCGGAAGCGGATCAGCACGCTCGCGCGTGGCGCCGGCTGTTCTTGGTCGAGAGACACCCGGCGGCGGTCGGGAAGCGCAACGTGAACACGCGCGTCGAGCACACCTTCCATCGACTCGATGGATTGCGAGAGTTCGCCTCCGAGCGCAGCCACGTAGCGAGCACGTTCTTCGGTGGCTGTGGGAACAAGTCCACCTTCACCGAAGACTTCGCCCAATCCCGGCGCGGATTCACGGGGCAATGCTTCGGCGCGCATGACTTCGAGCGCGGGCGCAACTTCGTCGGGGCTCACGACGACTTGGAACCCGTCGCCGCCTTCCATGGGTTGTTTGGCGGCTCCAATGCCTTGGCCATGCAACGCGACGACGATGTCGTTGGCTTCGGCTTCCGGAAGTCCGGTGGCGACGGTCGCTTCGCACGCGGCTAAGAAGACGACGAGGATGGCAGCGACGCGTCGCACGTCACTCCGCGCTGAAGCTGTAGCGCGCACCCATGCGAGGTGCACCGAAAGTGGGGAAGCGGATGCCGCGGACGGCACCGCGCACGCATCCCTTGAACGCTCCGGAACCTTGACGTGCGCTCACACCCATCACGCGTCCGTTGCCCGCGATGGCGATGTCGACAGTCACGTTGCCGATGCGACCGCCGCGACGCATTTCGGGCACGACGCAGCGGTTGAAGATCCGGTTGAGGTTTCGGTTCATCACGCCCTGAACATCGCCGGGGGACAAACGTCCCTGGCCGCCGCCCATCGTGGCGTCACCGAGTTCGACCGCAACGTTCATCGCTTCTTCGTACGAACCGACAAACGAGCCGGCCATCACGGTGCGCCCACTGCCACCCATCATTCCGCGCATTCCGCGTCGCGGCGGGTCGGGAAGAATGCCAGCTGTGCCGGTGAGTTCGATCTGACCGCGCTCGATGAAGTCGCCGAGATCGGCTTCGGCGATTTCCTCTTCGCCGCCGCTTTCGCGCGTGAGCAAAAACGCGGTGATGCCGCCGACCACCGCCAAGAGTGCGACCGCGGCCACGCCGATCTTGACCATACCGGAACGCGCTTCGCTCCGGTCTGCGGCCTGCAAGGCCATGACGCGTTCTTTTTCTTCGCGCCGCAACTTCTGCTGCTCCACGAAGTTGCTGAACTCGGGCCACTCTTTGATCGGTCGACGTTCGCCGGTGTCCATGTTGGACAGATCGTGGTGCTCGAGGATCTCGCCTTCGACGATGAGCTTGACGAGTTCGCGCCCACTAAACGGTCCGTGGTCCAAGCCGTCTTTGACGACCATCCAGCGCGGTGCGTCGTTCTCGGTGATCTTGGCGAGCATCTTGGACAAGTCGACCTCCGCGGCGGCTGTAACTGGAGGTGCAGATGCCATCGAGGGACGAAACTCTTCGCCAATGCTGACGCGTTGTCCCACTTGGGGCTTTGCGCCGGGCGGGGGAGGCGGCGCTTTCGGTGCGGGTGGTTTGGGTGCTGCAGGCGGTGCCGCAACAGCCGGCTCATCGAGATCCAGCGCGACGTCGATCTCAAAGTCGACCGCGGCGTCACTCGCCGGCGCATCTGCGACCAAGGGCTGCAGAGCAGAGCGGACGTCGTCGGGGGACGCATACCGTGCGTTGGGATCGGCGGCCAAACACTTGAGAAGGATCCGGTCGATCGCTTCAGTGGCGTCGGGATGTGCCTGCGAGGGCGGGATGAACCCTTCGGCCGGGCTCTTGCCGGTCAGCAGCTGGTAGAGGATCGCACCGATGCCGAAGATGTCGGATGCGGTCGTGGGTGCACTGCCGGTTTTGACTTCCGGTGCAAGCGACGCTTGGTCTGCCGGTTCGTATGCACCGATGCCACGCGTCTCAAGCAGAGCCTTTCCGACGCCGAGTTCGGTGAGCTTCACGCGTCCGGACTTGGTGACCCAGACCACTTCGGGGCGCAGGCTTCCGTGACAGGTTTTCTCGTGCACGGTCGAGAGTGCGCGGCAGACATGTGCGACGACGTTGTAGGCGCCGCGCAACGACATCTGACCACCCTTCGCAGCACGCTTCGCGATCAACTGCGAGAGGGGTTGTCCATCTACCCACTCGGTGGCGACGAAGGGCTGACCCGATGCGCCAACACCGTAGGTTGCCGCGAGCGAGCGATGCGCGAGCCGTGCGGCGATTCGACACTCGGCACGAAGTGCTTTGGTCGCATCGGGAGTCAGAAAACCGCCAGGAAACACGCGAAGCGCGATTCCCTTTCCGGTCTTCTTGTCCTCGGCTCTGAGAAGGCGTCCAAAGGCGTCTTCCGCAACCACATGCTTTACGAGAAAGCGCCCTCCCACGAGGGTTCCAGGCGCGATCTGCGTGCTCGAAGCACCCCCTGCGGGCGCGGCGTCCGTCATGAGCAATTCACCAGAGAGGTCCGAGAGTAGACGGGTTTTCAGCGTCCGATCAACGGGAGGGAATGTGCTGGCCTCCCTGAGCCGTGCTACTTCAGTAGAACCGGAGAATTCGTGGGGAAACAAACCAAAGGTCGCACCGACATTGTGAAAGAGAGCCGCAAACGCGGCGCTTTGGCGGGCGGGGCCGCGATCGCCACGGGCGTTGCCACGGCCACACTGGGTGTCGTTCCGCTGACCGTGGTCGGGGTTGGGGCCACCGGCGTGCTTGCCGTTCGTTGGTGGAAGCACCGCGCCAAGAACGGCATCAAGTTCTAGCGCTCAGCCGTTTTTGGCGCGCTCGACTTTGAGTTCGCGCTCGGCGAGCTGCTTGCCTTCTGTCGCAGCGATGACGTCGTCGACTTTTGCTGCGGGGACGAACACAAACGTGTGCTTGTCGCGAATCCGGATGCGTCCGACTTCGTCGCGCGTCAGTCCGACTTCTTCGATGAAGAAACGGTTGATGTCACCCACGCTGATGCCGTCTTTCTTGCCGACGTTGACGTAGAGCTTGATCTCGTCGCGGCCCTCGCGCGCTTCGCTTCGCTTTTCAGGACGGGCTTCCTCACGGTTTTCATCGCGGGCGTCGTCTGCTGCTTTGCGCTCTTCGTGCTCTTCAACACGACGCTCTTCACGACGTTCTTTGCGGGGCTTGCGTTCGCGTGGCTTTCGTTCGCGTGGCTTGCGCGGTTCTTCCACCGGGGTCGGTGCTTGTTCACGACGGCCGGCAGCGGCTTCCTCGTCGACCGTCTCACCGCGCGGACCGAAGAACATGCCCATCAGTCCCGCAAGCAAACCCTCCGCTTCGGGGTGGGTGAGCAAACGACGCGCAACGGCTCGGTCGATGTCGGTCGGACGCGTGGCGGCGCTTCGGATGAACTCGATCCGGTCGAGCTCTTTGCGTGTTTGCGCCTCCGTGTCGCTCGGAAGGGTTCGCTCGATGGGGAAGATTTTGTACTGCAAACGCAGGAGATAGAGCGTGCCCAGCTCCTTGGGAGCGACAAGCGTCAGCGCGGTTCCTGTACGACCTGCGCGACCGGTGCGACCCGTCCGGTGGATGTACTGCTCCAGGTGTTCGGGCAGCGAGTAGTTCACGACGTGCGTCAGATGCGAGATGTCGATGCCGCGCGCGGCAACATCGGTCGCGACGAGAAAGCGAAGTCGGCCCGCGCGCGTGGCTGCCATCTTCTCTTCACGTGCCTTCTGTGGAAGGTCGCCGTTGAGCCAGTCCGCTTGGTAACCGGCGGCTTTGAGTTGTTGCGCAACTTGTTCGGTCTCTACCTTCGTGTTGCAAAACACGATGGCAGACTCCGGATTTTCAATCTCGAGCACGCGCACCAAGTCGTTGGTGCGACCCTTACCCGACACCATGTACACGTAGTGCGTCACGGTGAGCGCGCCGACCGCGTCGCCCGACAACTCGACGAGCACCGGCTCGCGCATGTGACGCTCGCCGACGCGTTGAACCGGTCCGTCGACGGTGGCGCTGAAGAGCAAAGTTTGACGCTCGGTCGGAAGGAGTTCGAGGATCGCGTTGAGCTCTTTGGCGAAGCCCATCGACAACATCTCGTCGGCTTCGTCGAGAACCAACACGCGAAGTCCGGCGGGATCGAGCGTGCCGCGGCGCAGATGGTCGAGCACGCGACCGGGTGTGCCGCTCACGATTTGTGCGCCTTGCGCGAGTTCGCGGACCTGGCGCTCCATCGGTGCACCGCCGTACACGGCCGTGGTGCGAATCTCTTTGTGGGCGGCCAATCGCCCAATTTCGCGGGCACTTTGCAGCGCGAGTTCACGGGTTGGTGCCAACACCAACGCTTGAACACCCGGACGTGGATCGATCAGACCGTCGACGAGAGGCATGCCGAACGCACCCGTCTTGCCGGTTCCTGTGCGCGACTGAACGATGAGGTCCGAACCGCTCAATGCTTTGGAGAAGCACTCGCTTTGGACGAGCGTGGGCGAAACCCAACCCATCTCTTGCACAGCGCTCATGAGTTGCTCGGACAGACCCATGCTCTCGAACGAGGGGTCGTCAGTGGATTCTTCGATGGTGTCGGTCATTGTCGTGATGCGGTGTCGAGGTCGTCGAGCTCAGCAAAGAGCCGACCCTCAACGCGGCCAAACTGGCGCAGGGTGGTATCGACGCGATGACGCAAGATGCCCAGGCGTGTGTACGCCTTGACGCCTTCGCAGCGCTCTTCGATGTGGAGGTACTGGTCGTCCCAGCGCTGGAGGAACGCAACGAGCGAGTGCGTAGAACCGTCAACGTATCGTCCGGCTTCGTGCCGGAGACTGTCGCGCAGTTCGCCCATCGCTTCGCCGCAGTTGCCCTCGGGCGCAGCGACCTCGGTTTGTGCTTCGGGCCAAAACACCTGTGGGATGACAGAGCTGAAACCAACCACGGCGATGTACGCCATGAACGAGAGATAGATCGCGAGCGCAATCTTGCGCCCCATCGAGGCGCGGGTCTTGGTTTCTTCGTCGGCCACTGAAGGTCTTAGATGCCGGAAATCGTAAGGGTTTCTAGCCGTCGCCCGGCGGCGGGTCAAGCGGCGCCTCCCGAGCCTTCAAACGCTGTTTCGCCCGCTTTCGATTGCCAATAAAGACCAAAGCGCTCGCGATCACCGCGATGAAGAGAATCGTGCCGCAGCACAGGAAGTACCAGATGAAGGTCGTTGTGCCGGTGCCCACGAGCGTCCCGAATCAAGGCAGAGCGAAGAGCCGCGTCTGAATGTCGCCCCCACTGACCCAGACGACAGCTGCCGCAGTTTGCGCAGCGGTTCCTCCCACCGCCACGCGTGGAAGGGTTCCCGACCCCACATCGAATGCTTCGGCAACGGGCGGATTCTCGCGGTTGCGCGCAAGTTCGCCAGCACCGTCGTAGAGACGCGCACGCACCGTGCCGCCTGCTTCCCACGCGACGAAGAAACGTTCTGCGCCGGCGCCGACACTGGGCTTGGACCCCGCGCCGATCATGTGTGCACTTCCGCTGGGCGCACCCGACGCATCGTATGCCTGACCCATGATCTGGCCGCTCGCGTTCCATGCGACGAAGAAGCGTCCGTCCGCCAGTGCCGCGACGGAAGGTTCGGTTCCAGCGCCCACCGTGATCGGCGTTGCATCCACCAACGATCCCGCACTGTCGACGCGTTGCGCCTGGACACCTGCGGCGCCGACAAACGCGGTGACAAATCCTGATGCACTCGCTCCGACATCCGGTGCAGACGAGCCTGCGGTGCCCAACGCGATGGGAGCGCTCGGCGTTGTGGCGCCGGCTGCGAAGAGCGCAGCACTCGCTCCGCTGGCGGATGCTCCATCGCTGAACACCACCAATGCGGCACCGTCGGGGGTCATCGCAATCCGTGGGTTGGTCTGGGCCATCGCGCGCGGGGCCGCGAGCGTGTAGGTCGCCGCCGGGTTCCGGTCCGAGTCAAAGAACCGAACCTGTACGTCGCCGCCTTCGGTCATCGCGTTGGTGAAATCGCCAAACGCCACACCGATTCGAGCGGAACTTGAGGCTGCATCGCTCGTGGTCTGTGCACCCGGAATCGGTGCGCCGAGGTCGACGATTTCGTCGAACGAAAGTGCCGTAGGGCTCGTGATCACCTCAGCGTTCTCGTTGCGCATCATCATCCGCACGGCGAGTGGCGTGTCCGAGTCGAACGTGATCACGAGTCGCCCACCCACCGTCCAGCCCACACCCGGGTTCGTTTGGTCGCCGTCGGTGGTGGTTTGAGCGACGAAGCTTTGGGTGCGGCACGCGGTGCAGGGCGTTGGGCCGGTCGCGGCTTCGCACTGTTCATCGGGACTGAGAATCCCATCGTCGCAGACGCCCATGCCGCCAACGACGTCGCGGAGCTCGACGGTGATGTCGCGGGTCTCGCCATCGGCGATCATGATGTCGGCTGCGCATCCGGTGGCGACGATTTGGTTCTCACGCATCGTGACGGGGTCGATGCCACGACCGCGAATCAGGACGACGTAGCTTCCAACGTTGAGCGTGACCTCCGCGCTCTCCGTTGTTCCAAACCGGAGGTCGACCACAGCTTCGGGAAAGGTCGCTGCGGCATCGTCGCTGATTTCTGGTGTGATCGTTCCGTCGGGTGTGCACCCTCGGCCTTCGGCTGGGAAGACCAAGAGGCGCAGATCTCCGATCACGTCCATCAACCCGAGCGGGTCTTGGATGTTCAAGCCTGGAAGCGCAGGCTCGACGTTGTTGCTGCAGCTGATGCCAAACGCACAGCAGAGAACCAGCAGCGATCGAAGGGCAGGGCGCACGAGGCGAGATTAGCCAAAAACGCCCGTGAAACCCAGGCTCTTCGGAACCGCAATGGCTTTCCAAAACCCTGCGTCTCAGGCAGGGGCAAGTTCGGGAGCTGCTGCAGCCGTCATGGCCGGCAACGCGAACCCCACGATCGCACCACCGTCATCGTCCGAGGCGTTGCGCGCAAACGCCCGCCCACCGTGGGAGCGAGCGATGTGCTCCACCAGCGCGAGCCCGATCCCGGATCCGCGGACCTGCTGTCGATCGCGACGGGACCTGTAGAAGCGTTCGAAAATTCGCTTCTCCGCATCCGCGGGAATTCCTGGGCCGCGATCGCGAACGCGCACCTGAACGAAGTCGCGCACGGGTTCGATCGTGACGGTGATCGGAGTGCGCCCGCCATACTTCACGGCGTTGTCCAGAAGGTTGATCGTCGCGAGCACAATCGCGTGCTCATCCAGCATCACCGCCGGTAGTTCGCCGGCCACATCGAGTTCGACGTCCACACCTTCGCGCTCCACCCGATAGCGAAACGTTTCGATGGCTTGGGCCACCACGGTGTTGAGCGAGCCCTCCTGCAGTTCGGCTTTCCGCTGTCCACGCTCCAGCGCTGCAAAGTCCAACACGTTTTCGATCAGCGCCGTCAAACGCTCGGACTCGCGGCAGATGATCTCCAGGTACTGCTCGCGTTTGTCCTTATCGAGTTTCTTTCGTGCTCCATCGCGTGCGAGATCCGCCAGGAGAAGCTCGCCAAACATGCGCACGCTCGACAAAGGCGTCTTGAGTTCGTGCGATACGTTCGCGATGAACTCGCCCTTGAGGTCGTTGAGCTTTCGCTCTTTGTTTGCGGCGTAAAACAGGAAGAACACACCCATCAACACAACGGCGAAGGCCACGGCGATCAACGCCAAGTCGGTCGCACGCCGGGAACGTCCCTGTCGTTCGAGCAAGGGAGCCTGCTTCGGTGCGACCTGCAAACGCCATCCGTAGAGCGTGGTCGGAAATCGGTGCCCTACGAGGTAGTCGCCCGCGTTGGCCAAGCTCGGTCCGTATACGCGGCGGTTGTCCGCATCCACGACGTTGTACTGCCGCTTACCTTCGTCGGTCGCGAACAACCGAGGCAGCTCTTCGCGCACGATGTAGTCAGTGTCGTGGTGCACCAACGCAAAGACGCGTTGGCCGCTGTGTCGAAACGCTTTGTACGAAACGAGGAAGTCGTCGCGACCAAAACGGCGGTGCAAGTGCTTGAGACGGCCCACGCGTAACCCGCTCAGTTCCAGTTCCGGAAAGATTCGCTCTTCGAGGAGCTTTTGAAACTCACGCTTTTCCTCTTCGTTACCGCGCGAAGAGAGACCGAGGATCTCGCCTGTATCGTCGAAGATCGCCACGTTGCGCACACTCGGGGTCAGATCACTTGCGGTGGGACGCCACGTGGTCTCGAGCAGTTCGGGTTGGTTCAGGTTGAGCAGTCGGAAAACGAGGTTGTCCTGCGAGATCACGTACTGCTCGATCGTCTCGACTTTTTCGCGCACCAGAAGCAACGTGTTGGCGGCGATCGTCTGCTCTCCCAGTCGCTCGCTGTACGACGCGCTGACCCAGGTGTAGTAGCCCAGAATCCCTGCCGCGACGCAGATCGCGGGGACGAGCACGTAATAGAGAATGCGGAACCGCCACGGAGCCACGAGGTTTCATAGCGCGAAATCGCGTTCTCCGGCACCAGCCCTCAGCGGTATAGTCGGCTCGTGGGGCAAACGATTCTAATCGTTGAAGATGATCCGGCCCTCGCGCTCGGGTTGGTGGACACGCTTTCGTTTGAAGGCTTCGAGGTCATCCACACCCAAACGGGCAAGGAGGCGGTGGAGACGGCGTCGGAACGCCGCCCCGATTGCATCATCCTCGACTTGATGCTGCCCGACATCAACGGCTACCAGGTGTGCGAAGAGGTGCGAAAGAGCGACTCACGCGTACCGATTCTGATGCTGACGGCGCGCTCGCAGGAGAGTGACAAGATTCGCGGCTTGGATGTGGGTGCCGATGACTACGTCACCAAGCCCTTCTCCGTGGGGGAGTTGGTGGCGCGCATTCGAGCGCTCCTTCGTCGTGTCGAGCGCTCCGGCGCACCAAACGCCAGCACGCCGTTTCTGATCGGCGATCGTGAGATCGATCCGCTCAAGCAGATTCTGACGGTGGATGGGACCGAGCACGCGTTGAGCTTTTACGAAGTCGAACTGCTCAAACTGCTCTTTGAACGGCAAGGACAACCGGTCAGTCGCGACGACATCCTCGATGAGATTTGGGGAATGGAAGCGAGCCCAACCAATCGCACCGTCGATAACTTCATTGTGAAGCTGCGGAAGAAGATCGAGATCTCACCCGACAAGCCGCGGCACATCCTCACCGTCTACGGCGTCGGCTACAAACTCGTTGTGTAGTTTCCACTTGGAGGTTTGCTCCGTATCTGCCTCGAGGGAAGAGGAATAGGAGGAAGGGCCTTTGGCTTGGGAAGACGCGTTCGCGGGCGTCTTTCCCTTGCCTCTTGGGCATGGGCAAAGGCACGGGCAAGCAATCAGGACGACCCAGGGAGTGAGTTGCTCCTGACCCGAACAGCCATCCGCCAACTTCGCGCCACTTCCGCACCCACCGACATGCCCTTGCCTTTGCCCACCAAGCGAAGGAGTGCCGGTTAGTCGCGTTCGGCCTTCAGCGGTCGCGTCATCAGGTCGACCAAGGCTTGCTGTGCAGGCTTGTCTTCGTAGAGCACGGCGTACACCTGCTCGGTGATCGGAAGCTCCACCTCCAGCTTCTTGGCGAGGTCGTGTGCACTCTTTGCCGTCCGAACACCCTCGGCGACCATCCCCAACTCGTCGAGCACCTGGTCGAGCTTCTTGCCCTGACCGAGGCCCATTCCGACCGTGCGGTTGCGTGAAAGATCACCGGTGCACGTCAGCACCAAGTCTCCGGTTCCACCCAAGCCACCCATCGTCAGCGGATGCGCGCCCATCTTGAGCGCCAAGCGTGAGAGTTCCGCGAGCCCTCGCGTGATCAGCGCGGCACGCGTGTTGAGTCCGAGCTTCATCCCATCGGCGATTCCAGATGCGATGGCGATCACGTTCTTGAGTGCGCCTCCGACTTCGACGCCGATCACGTCGTCGGTGGTGTACACGCGAAAGCGATCCGTCGTGAAGTATGTCTGCGCACGCTGCAGGCTTTCCGGGTTGTGTCCTGCGAGCGTGACTGCCGTCGGCACGGACTGCGCGACCTCTTTCGCAAACGAAGGACCACCGAGATACGTCAGCATCTTGTGGCGTTCTTTCGGGAAGCACTCTTCGAAGATCTGCGAGACGAGGTCGAGCGTGCCCCACTCGATGCCTTTGGTGGCACTCACCACCACCGCGTCTTCGGGAATCAGCGGCACAGCTTGCTTGAGCAGCTCGCGGTTCGCCGCCGTGGGCACGACCACCAACACCAAGTTCGCACCCTGCAACGCGTCTTGGAGATCGTGGGTGGCCCGAAGGGTGTCGGGGAGAACGATGTCCTTGAGGTAGTTGGGATTCTTACGCGTGTCGTTGATCGCCTGGGCTTGTTCGGCGCGGCGCGACCACAGACGCGTTTCGTAACCTTTGTCGGCGAGATGCTTCGCGAGCGCGGTACCCCACGAGCCCGCACCGAGCACCCCCACGATGGGACTGTCGCTCATGCGCGGACTCTACACGCGTTTGGTGGGTCTTAGGGGTTCGCCTGAACCGGCGGCTTGCTGCGGCGTGCGTCGTCGTCGCTCAGATCGAGCTTGAGCTTGTCCGGCGTCTCCAGAGCATTCGCGAGAACCTCGTCGACCTTCTTGACCGGGACGAATTCGAGTTCTTCACGAATCTCTTCGGGAACCTCTTCGAGGTCCGCCACGCAGCGTTCGGGAAGGATGACGCGCTTGATGCCTGCTCGGTGCGCCGCAAGGATCTTTTCCTTGATGCCGCCGACCGGCAAAACGCGACCACGCAGGGTGATCTCACCAGTCATCGCGACGTCGTGACGGACGTGAATGCCGGTCATCAAGGAAACGAGCGCGGTCATCATCGTCACGCCAGCACTCGGACCATCCTTGGGCATTGCGCCCGCGGGGATGTGGATGTGCAGGTCGCTCTTCTCCAAGAAGTCCGGCTCGATGCCGAAGTCTTCGGAGCGCGTGCGCACGTAGCTCATCGCGGCTTGTGCGGATTCCTTCATGACGTCGCCGAGCTGACCGGTCAGCTGCAGCTTGCCCTTGCCGTGCATCTTGGTGGCCTCGATGAAAAGGATCTCACCACCGACGGACGTCCAGGCCAAACCGGTTGCGACGCCGGTCTCGCTGGTGCGCTCGGCCACTTCGCTCGTGAAGCGAGGCGGTCCCAAGTACTCCTTCAAGTCTTCGATCTTGGCGATCGTGAACGGACCCTCGGCTCCCTCGGCAACCTTCACGGCGACACCGCGAACCACGCCCGCGATCTTGCGCTCCAAAGTACGAACACCGGCTTCGCGCGTGTGGCTTTCGACCACCGCTTGAAGGGCTTCGTCTTCGATCGTGAGCTGTTCCGGCTTGAGGCCGTGGTCGTCGATCTGCTTGGGCACCAAGTGCACCCGCGCGATGTCGAGTTTCTCGCGTCGCGTGTATCCGGGGATCTCGATGATCTCCATGCGGTCGCGAAGCGGAGCGGGAATCGTGTCGCCGACGTTCGCCGTGGCGATGAACATCACCTTCGAGAGGTCGTAGGGGATCTCGAGGTAGTGGTCGCTAAAGGTGTCGTTCTGCTCGGGGTCGAGAACCTCGAGCAACGCAGCCGCAGGGTCACCACGGAAGTCGCGACCCACCTTGTCGATCTCATCCAGCATGAAGATCGGGTTGATGGTGCCGGTCTTCTTCATGCCCTGAATGACCTGGCCGGGAAGGGCACCAACGTAGGTTCGACGGTGACCGCGGATCGCGGCTTCGTCGTGCACACCACCAAGACTGATGCGGTGGAACTTGCGTCCGAGTGCACGCGCGACGCTGCGACCGAGCGAGGTCTTACCGACACCGGGCGGTCCGATCAGACACAGGATCGGACCCTTCTTGTCCTTCTTGAGTTTGCGAACGGCGAGGTACTCGACGATGCGCTTCTTGACCTTCTCGAGACCGGAGTGGTCTTCGTCGAGAACGCGACGCACCTGAGCGATGTCGAGGTTGTCGGTGGTCTGACGGCTCCACGGAATGTCGAGGATCCAGTCGATGTAGGTACGCACCACCGTGTACTCGGCGGAACCCACCTGCATGGAACGAAGACGCTTGAGCTGCTTGCGTGAAACCTTGTCGGCTTCTTTCGGCAAGTCCGCCTTGGTGATTCGCTCCTCGAGCACGTCGAGGTCACCGGAGTCGCCGTCCTCTTCGCCGAGCTCTTCCTTGATGGCTTTGAGCTGTTGGCGCAGCACGTACTCGCGCTGGTTCTTGCCCATCTCCTCTTTGATCTGCGAGTTGATGCGCTCGCGCATCTTGAGGATCTCGAGCTGACGCGTCAGCAAGCGAAGGACTTTGCGGATGCGGTCCTTGGCATCGATCGTTTCGAGCAGCTGTGCTTTTTCGTCGACCGGTGCGTCGAGGTTCGCAGCGACCAAGTCGGCAAGCTGTCCCGGCTCCTGGATCGAATCGATCAGCGAGCTCGCTTCGCGTGGAAGCTCCGGCATGAGCTGGATCACCTGCTTGGCGATGTCGCGCAACGACATGGCCAGCGCCTCGGCTTCGACGTCGTCGGCCTTGGGCTCTTCGAGCTTGGAGATGCGCGCTTTGATGTAGGGACCTTCCTGAAGGAAGCCTTCCATGCGCACGCGGACCAAACCCTGAAGGATGAGGCTGTAGTTGCCAGAGCTGTGCTTGAGCGCTTTGAGAACGCGTGCTGCAACACCCACGGGGTAGAGGTCGTCGTGCCCCGGATCGTCGGTCGCCGGATCGCGCTGCGCGAAGATGGCAATGACCGGCTGATCCAAGTTTTCAATGTCCTCGACCAGCGCGACGGACTTTTCGCGGCCCACGTCGAAAGGAGCGACGGCGCCAGGAAAGAGGACCGCGTTCCGGATGGGAAGGACGGGCAACTCGGTGTCGAAATCTACGTTTTCTTCAGTGTCACTCATAAGCGTTGCTCCGGTTGACCATAGTTCCCGCCTTTCGGCGTTGCAACGGACATGAACACGCTCGATCAGCGTGCTTCGGTCGGGTTTTCGGGCGCCATTTGAGCCGGTGCCATCGCCGCGGTGTTCGGCTGGACGGGCAGGGTGGGCATCCCAACGGTGGGGGCAATCATCGGGCTCATCGGGATCGGTGTGGGGCGCATGGTGGCGCGCATCGGCGTTTTTGCCGGCTCTTGCATCGCGGCCGGCGCTTCGCGACCACAGCGAGCGTCCGGATCGTCGGGTCGGAAGAGGTCGACGGGAGCGTCCGAACTGATGCGTGCGCGGATTCGGGCGCGACCTCCAGCCTCGAAATACTCCACGCGGATGTGATGCACACCCGGTTCGAGATCGACCCGTCCGTGCTCCCAGCGTTCGGTCTGCGATCGCCAGTTGTCGACTTCGCGACGGCCATCCACCAGCACGCGACTTCCGTCGTCCGAGCCCACCGAAATCAAGATCTGCTGCGGTTCGGTGACACGAATGCAGGTGTCCCAGCGGCCGGTCCAGTTGTCTTCTGGGATTCCGCTCATCGGTGACTCGGCCTGCCAATCAAAATCCAAGTTGGGATCGTTGCGTTCGATCGGCTGCCCTTGGAAGTTGCGTTGGGGGTAGTAGCGCCCGACCCACACCGCGTTGGACACGCGAATCTGTTCGCGAACAAAGAACCCGACCCCCACGGCAAGACCGGCAAACATCAGCAGCGCCAACATCAGGCGTCGACGACGCACAGACACCAGCTCGCGTTCCGTGCGCACTGCGTAGCGGATGGTGCGGTCTGCCTGACGTCGTGCGCGTTGGATCTCGCGGTAGCGATCCGCGTCCTCGGATTCCATGTCCGCATCGAGCTTCGGCAGCGGACGATCACGAAGAGCGTGGTCGATGGATTGGGCGAGCGCGTCGTCGAGGAGATCGCGCCACCCCTCGGCGTCTTCATCGCCAGCCGCACTGACGGCCTCGAGTGTGGTGGTGAGACTCGCGTGTGCCAGCCTCAGCGCTTCGGCGCTATGCCCGTTGGCCCAGAGCACCTCCGCGGCGCCAGCTTGCTGGCGGCCCCACGCCAACAATTGCACGGCCTCGGCGGAGACCTTGCGGTCCGGGCGGCCCGCCTCATCGATCGCGCCGCGGAGCGTGAAGTACTCTCGCACTCGGCCCAACACGCGCCGTACCTAGCACAGTTCGGGGATTGCGCGGAACTGTCGGCTCCTCCGATGAACGTGCTAAAGGGTGGAAATGTCCGCGGCGTGGCGGTGGCGCGTCTTCGGCCCAGTGGCCGAGCAAGCGTTCGTCGGGAGCGGCACGGCACTTTTGGCGTGCCTCGGCGAGGGGGTCGTCATGCATCTGCGTGCCGAGGACGACGCTGGGCTGTCCGGTGCGTTCACGGCGCTGCTGGGAATGAGCCTGCCGATTGGGTGGGCGATCGGTGCCATCTTCGGGCTCCTTCTCGCGCTGATTCGGGAGACGCCATGGCTCACGGAGCTGCGCGCCTCGTTTGCGGCACTCGGACGGCGTCGGCGTGACCCGAGGGCCTTCGCGAACATCTTGGCTCTCGCCGCGGCTCTCGGATCGCTGATCGTACTGAGTCACACTGTCGCTCGGTTCTTCCGAACCCACTTTCACTCCGACACGCTCATCGGTTGGGCGATCGCACTCACGCTGCCCGTCGTGGTGTTCGCGTGCATTCTGATCGCGGCGTTGGTGCGACCTGCTGCACACCGTGTTGCTGCGTGGGCGGGGCCGCTTGGATCCGGACCGGGTGCCGCGTTGGTGTTGCTCGGTGCACTCGCGTCGTTGCTCTGGCTGCTAGCACCGCGCATCGCCGGGATGGCGGGTGGCATTCATCCGCTTCCTTATCTTTGGCCGATCGGTGTCGCGCTCACCTATCCGATCGTGGCGTGGGTGGTGCGTCGTAGAGTGCGCGCTGCGATTCCCGCCGGTGGGATGATGTTGCCACTCGCCGCGATCCTCTTATTGCTGGTGAGTCAGAGCTACGGTTCGCATCAACCGGTTCGACAGCTGGTCGAACAGCACAGCGTGTCGGGTCAGCGCTTGGTTCGACTCTACGCAGGACTCACCGATCGGGATGGCGATGGACACGCATCCGCCTTTGGCGGCGGGGATTGCGACGATTCCGACGCGTACATTCACCCCGGTGCGGAGGACTTGGAGGGCGACGGGATCGACGCCGATTGCTTCGATGGCGACGGCACGCGCGCGCTTGCCAACCTCTGGTCGACTGGTGAGTACGCCGACCCACCGGCACGACTGCGGCGGGCGCCCATCCTCTTGGTGACGATCGACGCGTTACGTCCCGACCACCTCGGCTACAACAACTACGAACGTCCCACGTCGACTCGGATCGACGCGTTTGCAGAAGACGCGATCATCTTCGATCAAGCGTTGGCGCCTTCGTCGAGGTCGGTGCGTTCGATCCCTTCGATGATGACGGGACAGTATCCCTCGCAGATCGGGTACGGACCGCAGCATCTCTATCCGGCGATCCTGGAAGAGAACGAGATGCTCGCCGAGGTTCTCGATCAACAGGGCTACGCCACGCGTGCGTGCATGGGCTCGGACTACTTTTCGCGCGTCGATGGGTTCTTTCAGGGATTTGATGCCGTGGAACAACCCGCGTACCCGCCGCGCAACTTTCCCGTCGACTGCGCGATTCAGCACTTGCAAGAGTTCGAGGCGAACCCGGCGCGCCCCTTCCTGCTCTGGGTACACCTCTACAACGTGCACGACCCCTATCTGCCCGATGGGATTCGGTCGCGTTACGGCGACACGTACTTGGACATGTACGACGAAGAAATCCACCTCGCCGATCGCGAAGTCGGTCGGTTGATGGAGCACGTCGAGAACTCCCGTTTCTTCGATCGACTGATCATCGTGATGGCGAGCGATCACGGCGAAGCCTTTGGTGAACATGGCAATCGAGGCCACAGCCGCACGCTCTACGAAGAGGAAATCGTGTCCACGTTGGTGATGCGGGTGCCTGGAACCGAGCCGCATCGCGTGCCTGGCGTGGTGAGCTTGATGGACATCTCCCCGACCCTTCGAAACCTGGTCGGCGTGCCCAACCAACCGCGCATTACCGGTCGCAGTCTGGTGCCCATGTTGCGTAGCGACGCCGATGCGTGGCCGGAGCGGCCGGTGTTCATGGAGCTGCTTCCGGATGGTCGCTATCCCTTCGATCAGAAAGCGGTGCGCCAAGACGACTGGAAACTGATCTGGTGGGTGCGCGAAGGCACGCTGCGCCTGTCGAACCTCGGCGACGATCCCGGAGAAGAATCCGATTGGCTCGATCGCGATCCGGAGCGTGCGGATCGCATGCACGGAATGCTGCGTGCGTGGATGGCCTCAGCGCGAACCGAGAACCGGTCCGAGGACCTGGTGCGTGAACACGTGCTGCCCACAGCCCCCAACGTGCAGCACCGCTTGGATCTGCGCTATCCCGGCTTCACCGTGCTGGGCTACGACATGCCGGAGACCCAGGTGGAACAAGGTGCGACCATTCCGCTCACGTTCTATTACCGCGCGGATCGACGCGTGGACATGGACGGGTACTTCACGCTGGATTTGATGCAGCAGGGTGGACGTCGGTATCCCGATTTTCACGGGCATCACTATCCGGTGTTTGGAACGCACCACACCGACGCGTGGGAACCCGGTCAGATCATTCGCGACCCGGTGGAGCTCGTCGTCCCTCGTGATGCGCCGGTGGGCGAGTGGCAGATCCACTTTCAGGTGCGCGAAGACGGGTTGATGGGTCGCTGGGTTCAGTTTGTGCGCAACGGTCGGAGTTCGAGCTCGCTGGAACTTCAGCCGGTCACGATTACCCCACGCCGAGCGGTAGTTCCTCGCGATGCCGGACAACCCGACAGTCGAGTTGATCCCGACGACGCGACCGAGGAAGCTTCCGCCCCATGACCGACGTCGCGGTCGTCGTGCCCTGTTACAACGAAGCCAAGCGCATTCGCCCCGAGGCGTTTGAGCGCGCGCTTGCGGCGATGCCGCGACTTCGGTTTCGCTGCGTCGACGACGGAAGCAAGGACGACACCGCCCGTGTGCTGGACGCGATGGCCGTGCCTGGACGCTTGGCGGTTCACAAGCTCGCCAAGAACTCCGGGAAGGCCGAAGCCGTTCGTCGGGGGATCTTGGCGGAGCTGGAACGCGGCGCGCCGTACGTCGGGTACTGGGATGCCGATCTTGCGACGCCGCTCGATGAGATTCCCGCGTTCATCAACGTCCTCGATTCGCGTCCCGATATCGACGTTGTGCTGGGAAGTCGCATCAAACTTCTCGGTCGAGAGATCGAGCGGAAGCTCTACCGACACGCGTACGGACGCGTGTTCGCGACCGCGGTGTCCACGTTGCTGGGCCTGGACGTGTACGACACGCAATGCGGGGCGAAGCTCTTGCGCAACACCGAGGTCGTGCGCGGTGCGTTTGCGGATCCCTTTATGTCGCGGTGGATCTTCGACGTCGAAATGCTCGCGCGCTTGATCGCGGGCTGGTCGTTTCAAGGGCTCGATCCCGAAAGCCGGATCGTGGAGCAGCCCTTACGACGATGGATCGACGTCGCGGGATCGAAGGTTGGAATTGGCGACGCGGCTCGGGCGTTCGTGGAAATCGCGCAAATCGAGCTGCGGTACCGCGACTCGCTCCGACTCCACCGTCGTCGTTGAGTTTGCGGACACGTGCGGACGCCACGTTCGCTTGATGATGCCTACAACGTGGTCGACTTCGGGCGTGCGTCGTGGCGCAAAGATCAAATGCGGCGAAAAGGTGAGCACTGCGACGAGAAGGGCTGCGCTCCACCGTCGCCACGAACGACTTCGTTGTCCTGCCCAAATCAACGCGCCAAAGAGCAACAGCGCATAGGGCACCATGCTCCACGATCCGCGCAGACCGAACATCATCGCGATGTTGCTTGGCGCGTACCCTTCCGCGAGTAGTTCCGGAAAGAGCTGCGTCATCGGTCCGTGCACGGTCTCTGGGAGATGCGGGTAGTACGCCGAGTAGAGTCCGCTGATCAGCAGCGAACTTGCCGTGGCTCCAAGTGCCAGTACGTAGGCGAGCTCTCGGCGTGTGCGTGCGAGTCGGTCCAGGCCCAGCAACACACCCGCGGCCACGAACGGAATCACCGCGACCAAGTAACGGGGACCAATCGACCATCCGCCGGTCCAGTTGTTCATGAAACAGATCACGATGTAGAGCGCGATGACGCCAAAGATGATCGTTCCCGCCGCGGCTCGGCGTTGCATCGCGCGCAGCCCCATCGGCGCAAAGAGGAAGAGTGGGGTGGTCGTGAACAACCCCAAACGCAGGTCGGCGAGCAATCGTCCTGCTGCGCTCCAACGAAACTCATCCGCCCCAAAGAGGCCGGATTCGTGTTGGTGGCGAAAGCCGGCGTTCTCAACGAAGAGGTGGCCGGGCGTGAACGCGTTGCCGTACGCCACGTGTTGAAAGTGCATCACGATGAGTGTGGGAATCAGGGCTCCCAGACCGAAGGCCACCAGGCGTGGCCAGGGCCGAACGGCGACCAGCGACATCAAGCACAACGCGAAGGTGATCAGAAAGCAGGGGTACTCCAGGGCGCTCGCAGCGGCGGCGAGGAAGCCCGCAAAGCAAGCACCGACCCAACCCATGCGACGTTGGTCGAGCGCTTTGTCCATCAACATGAACGCGCCGAACGCCGCAGCTGCGCTGAGCGAATGGCTGACAAAGAGGTACGCGTAACCAAGCAACACGCTACCGAGTGCGGTGCCTACGTAGATGGTGTCGCGCAACAAGGGGTGGCGGGTACGTCGTCCCAGCCAGCCGTAGAAGAACCAAAAGAAGAACGCCATCGGGATGCCGCTTGCCGTCGCGCGCATCCACCAAAACGTGCGTGATAGATCTGCGTTCTCGCCGTGCATCCACCAACGTACGGCGTAGGCCGGTGCGCCGAGCCAGCTCATCAAGGGGGCTTTGACGCTGTAGTACTCACGAACGGTCCCCGGGGATCGACGCTCGCAGGGTTCGGGTTCGGTGGGCGCGCCTTCGATCGGGGGTGCGTTGGGAGGCGGATCCGGATTGGGTTTCTGGACGCATGCCGCGTCGTTGGTCCATCCCCAGCGGCGGCGGAACGTCGAAATTTCGTATCCACCCTCTTCGACGATCGCGGCGGTCATGTAGACGCGCACGTTTTCGTTGGGGTTGTTGATGTCCGGGTAGTACGGAAAGACGTAGAGGTACGCGGCGACGAAGAGCCCGACAGCGACAATGCGATCGCGTCGCGTCGGGATGGCGCTCACGCGCATGCTCGTTGCCTCACTCACCGGCGCGGAGCGTAGCTCGGGAATCGGGTTGGGCGAGCGGAGCGTTGGCTGAAGGTGTCAAAGGCTCTAAGCTCCGCGCCGATGAATCTCTCGGTCGTGCTGCCCTGCTACAACGAGGGGCGCAACGTGGCTCGTGCTGTTCGAGAGGCTGCGATGGCCGCGGCTTCCGTCGCTGCGACCTACGAAATCGTCGTGGTAGACGATGGGAGCACGGATGACACCTCTGACGTCGCCGAGGCGCTGCAGACTGAGGTTCCGCAGATCCGGGTGGTGCGGCATTCCACGAACCACGGCTACGGCGCAGCACTTCGCTCAGGGTTTCGCGCCGCGCGTTACGACTGGGTGTTCTATACGGATGGTGATGGTCAGTTCGATGCACGGCAGCTGACCCAGCTTCGCGATGCGCTCGGCAAGGATGTCTTGGCGGGCTACCGCAGTCCGCGCCAAGACGGTTCGTGGCAACGCACGTTGCTTGGACGCGCTTGGACCGGTCTGACGAACGTGGTCCTCAACCTGAACGTTCGCGACACCAACTGTGCGTTCAAAGTTTTTCCAAAGACGTTGCTCGATGCGATTCCCATGCACTCGACAGGTGCAGCGATCGACGCCGAGATTCTGAGCGAAGCGCGTCGACGTGGGTGGAGCATCACGGAAGTTCCCGTACAGCATCGACCGCGTGAGCATGGAAGCGCGACCGGAGCGCGACCGGCTGTGATGGCACTCGCGGTGTGGGAACTGGCGATGGTTGCGGCGCGACGGCGAGATGCCGCGGTCGCAGTGCGCTAGGCAGTGTCTCAAAACTAGCGCCCGTCGATCCGCCGTCAGGCCTAGGGGCACACGCGGTTTCGACCGCTGCGCTTTGCCTCGTAAAGACGTTCATCGGCTGCCTGCACCAAGGCTTGGGTACTTTGCATCTCGTCGAGAAACTCCGCGACACCCAGGCTGATCGTCACGTCGATGCGCGTGCCTTCGAACTCGAACTTCGCGTCGTCCACCAAGCGATTGAGCTTTCGCGCCAGCTCCACCGCCCCATGCAAACCGACTTCGGGCGTGATCACGCCAAACTCTTCGCCGCCGACACGCGCCACGATGTCATCCCGGCGCACGTGGCCGCGCACCAACGTGCCCAACTGCCGCAGCACCGCATCCCCGGCAAGGTGACCAAACGAGTCGTTGATCTGTTTGAAGTGATCGATGTCGAACAAGATGATGCAGAACGAGCGGTCGTACCGTCGTGAGCGTGAGAGTTCGCGCTCGAGCATTTCGTCGAAGTACCGCTTGTTGTGCACCTGCGTCAGACCGTCGATGGTCATCAAGCGATAGATTTCTTCGTGGTACTGCATCTCGATGTTGCCACCGACGATGAACTTCAGAATCGTACGACCGACTTTGATCTGATCCCCGTCCCGGAGATCCATCGACTCGGCCAACTCGTCGTTGACGTACGTGCCGTTGGTCGAACCGAGGTCCCGGATGGCGTATCCGCGGCCGGTGTTGTTCACGCGACAGTGGTTTCGCGAGACGCTTTCCTGGTCGATCTGCACGTCGCATTGGGATGAACGCCCAATCACGAGGGGTTCATCGCTCAGCGGAATTCGACGCCCAAGATCCTCGCCGTAGATGACGATCAGACACGCCTCGCGCGAGCCTCGCTTGGGCTTGGACGACGAGCTGCTCGGCGGCCCCACGACAGTGACCACCGTCTTGTTCGGATTGGTCGTGCGGTCGTGGTCGTCCTCCACGAGTTCCCTTCTAGCACACGTGCTTGGCCCGTCCCGCCTCCGCATCGAGCACCTGTTTCCGCTCGGATTCAAAGCCTTCGCGGCCCAACAATCCGAACGCCAGCTTCTTGCCGAGTTCGACGCCGGGCTGGTCGAACGCGTCGATCTTGTACAGCCGACCGGCGATCGCCGTCGCGGCCTGCCAGATAAAAAAGAGTTCTCCCAGCGCAGCGGCGTCGAGTCGCGGGACGCTCAGCGTCAAGCTGGGTCGACCGTCTGCAGCAAGTGCTTCGGCCGTGCCACGTCGCTCGGCGTGCAGCAGTTCCCCGAGGGTATGCCCTTCGAGATACGCGTTGGGACCTGGCTCGCCAGGGATGGTCAGGTCTTGCGCAACGTCATCGACGGAGACGAACGCGAGCAGCTTGTCGCGCGGTCCCTCCATGAAGAGCTGGACTTGGGCGTGTTGGTCGGTGGCGCCCACGGCCGGCAGCGGTGTTGGACCGGTCTCGACCTTGGACCCATCGAGTGCGTGGCGCTTGCCCAGACTCTCCGCCCAGAGCTGAACGAACCAGGCTGCGAGCCCACGAAGCGCATCGGCGTAGGGCATCAGAATATGAATGTGTCGCCCGTGATCCTGGTGGTGCAGGACGCAGAGCGCGGCGAGGATCCCCGCCGGGTTTTCCGTCAGCGTGGTCGACTCACAACGCTCTCGCATCGCGTCGGCGCCTCGGAGCAGTCCCTTCAAATCGAATCCGACCAGACCCGCAGGAAGAAGTCCCACCGGGGTGAGAACGCTAAAACGTCCACCCACGTTGGGCGGAATCACCTCGGTGTGCAGCCCTTCGTCGGCTGCGAGCTTGCGCAACGAACCGCGCTCCGGATCGGTGATGAGTACCAGGTTCGATGCAGCGTTCGCTTCGCGCAGCCACTTGCGCACGATCAGCAGCGTGGCTGCGGTTTCGACCGTGCCGCCCGACTTCGAAATGGCAATGGCCAACGTGCGTTGTGGATCGAGTGCCTCCAACAAGTGGGCGAGACGCCAAGGGTCGCTGTTGTCGGGAAAGTGAAGTCGGCGCCCCGTCCGCAACTCCGGCGGTCCGCCCAGCGCTTCGTAGAGCGCTCGACCTCCCAACGAACTCCCTCCAATACCGAGCACAACCACGTCGGTGATTTTGGGGTCGACCGTTGCAACGTACTTCTCGACACGCGCCAGCACGTCCTGTTCGCGCGGCAGGTTCCAAAACCCGAGCGTCCCCTTGTTCACATCGTCGAGCACCGCATTGAGCGCGCTCTGGAAATCGTTGTCGAGTTCCCGAAGCCGGGTGAGTTTCAGTCCGCAGTTCGAGCCGGAATCAAGTGCCAGTGAGTAGTCGAGCGAGAGCGTCATGGCGCGGACCATAGCGTCGATCCCGGCTTTTTTGACCCCGCGGATCGCTCTCTCTACGTTCGGGGCCTATGGGGCGGCACAAACAATGGGCGCTGCTCTCCGCGGTGATCGGAGGGCTCTGCATTGGCGCGTTGACGTCGACCTCGCCCGGTTCTGCCGATGAGCCGCGCAACGCGGAAGAAGATGCCGACGAACCGGCTTCCGAAAGCGCGGAAGCGCCAGCAAGACCACGCACGCCCAACCACCTCGAAGGGTTTGACCCGCGCGAGCATGAAGTCGTCGGGGACAACCTGGTGTCGCCACTCGCGGCGGGTCGTCGCGCAGTACTCACCCTTGATCCTGAGCTACAGGCACACATCGAAGGCCAGCTTCAGCGCTACGAAGTTCCCTACGGATCCGTTGTCGCAATGAACCCGCGCAATGGGCGTGTGTTGGCGTACGTCAGTCACTCGAGTGCCAACCCTGCGGCACCGGATCTCGCGCGCGATGCGACGCCACCGACCGCGAGCGTGTTTAAAGTGATCACCGGAGCCGCGTTGGTGGATGCGGGCGTATCCCCCAACGAGCGTGTTTGCTTTTCGGGCGGCGGCAGTCGTTTGACTGCGCGTCACTTGGAGCAGACCGACGGCAACCGTTGCGCGACGCTCAGCGAAGCGATGGGCGGTTCGATCAACGCAGTCTTCGCGCGACTCGCGGACCGTCACCTCGATGCTCCGACCTTGACTCGTTACGCCGAGGCGTTTGGCTTTGGGCATGCGCTGCCGTTTGATGTTCCGGTTCCGGCTTCACCCGGTGAGGTTCCGACAGAGCGTTTGGAAATGGCACGTACTGCAGCTGGTTTTTGGCATATGCACATGTCGCCGCTGCACGGTGCGTTGATCGCGTCGACCATTGCGAACGACGGTCAGATGCCGCGCGCCGGCATGATCGATCGCGTGGAAGCGCCGGACGGAACCATTCTTCATCGCTTTGAACCCAGCGTGTACCGCAACGTGATTCCGCGTCGCACTGCGCGTGCGGTCAACGCGATGATGCAGAACACCGTGCGTCGAGGAACCGCGCGTCGAACGTTTCATGATCAGCGCGGCAATCCCTTCTTGCCCGGCATTGAGGTTGCGGGAAAGACCGGCACATTGAGCGCCGAGCGTCCGTATCGCGGGTATACGTGGTGGGTTGGTTTCGCGCCCGCAGACGACCCGCAGATCGCCGTTGCGGCGTTGGTGGTCAATACCCCGCGGTGGCGAATCAAAGCCTCGTACGTGGCGCGTGAGGCGTTGCGTAACTACTTGATGCGTTAGCTCGGGTTTCGGGTTCGGGTTCGGGCGGGGTTCGGTTTCGGGTTCGGTTTCGGGTTCGGGTTCGGGTTCGGGTTCGGGTTCGGGTTCGGGTTCGGTTTCGGGTTCGGGTTCGGGTTCGGGTTCGGTTTCGGTTTCGGTTTCGGTTTCGGTTCGGGTTCGGGTTCGGTGGTGGTTCTGGTGGTGGTTCCGGTGGTGGTTCCACGCCGAGAGTTGGTGACACGGGCACTCCTCCTCCGTCCGAAGCTTCGACTGGTGCAGCTTCGCTGCCCCGTCTCGTCGCAGTCGTCGTCGACCCGCGTCACCAACTCTCGGGGTTGGATACTCGTTTCCTGTGCATGCGCTTCGGGCGCTTGAGCTGCCGGGCGGGATCCCCTTCGCCGCTCTTCCTATGAGGAGGGCTCACCGAACAGTGCTGCGCACTGCCGTCTCGCCTTGTGTTTGTGGTTCTCGCGCCGCCACTCGCTCCGCTCGCGTCGTCACGTCTCCGTCATCCCCGCACATTTCATGTGCGGTGACGACGCCCCGTGCTCGCCACCGGTTTCGCTTCGCGAATCCGATGTCTCGACGTCCGAATCCGAATCCTCCCGGATTCGTCTCGAACGTGGGGTGGTGGCTGATCGCTGATCGCTGATCGCTGATCGCTGATCGCTGATCGCTGATCGCTGATCGCTGATCGCTGATCGCTGATCGCTGATCGCTGATCGCTGATCGCTGATCGCTGATCGCTGATCGCTGATCGCTGATCGCTGATCGCTGATCGCTGATCGCTGATCGCTGATCGCTGATCGCTGATCGCTGATCGCTGATCGCTGATCGCTGATCCCTGACTAGCGAACCCAAGTCCAAGGCACATCGGGGACAACCTCAACGTGCAGATGATTCGCGTGATGATCATCGTGGTGCGGCGTCACGACGACTTGAAACAACCCACGCTCAATCGCCCGACACAGGGTCGTCCGAATCAAACGCGACCTCGGCGCTTCACCGTCCACCATCGCGCATGGCTCACTTCCGCGCGTCCGCGGTTGCCAGTGTTCAAGCACGTCAAACACTTCGTCATCACCGAACTCGAAGTAGCGTAGGTCCACCGCGAGTCCGCTCGCATGACCACTCGGTCGACCGGTCCTTCGATGTCGCGCGCCGGCTCGATATGCAGACAGATGCCGCATCTTGGTCAGGCCCGCTTCGTGCAGTGCCTCAGCAAATCGATCGAGCGCCAACACCGCTCGACAATCGATCACGGCATTGCTCCGTCGACGTCCGACAAACTCGATCTCCACAGCCCGAACCGCGCTCTGAAGTCGGACCGGAATCGCCACCCCGGCGGTCTCTGGTCGCTCATAGCGAACGCCAAGTCGACTCAGTTCGGCGTAGCAACGATCGGCATCCAAACGTCGTAACTGCCGATCAGCGATCGCATCCTGCGACTCCACAGGTCCAGAGATCGGCCCGCAGATCGATCCAATCAGCACCGCGCACATCCAGAATCGGAGGTTCATCGTCTGAGCCCGTCGACAAGGTTCGGATCCACGTCGGTTCGACGGCCGAATCCCCGCTTCATTCGAGTAGGATACCCAACATGGACGAATCGACGCTCCTGGCGTTGCTCCAAAAGGGTGCCCAACACCGAGCCAGCGATGTGCTCCTCAAAGTGGGTCAGCCTCCCGCATTTCGGGTCAACGGCGACTTGCACTACCTGCAGGGTGACAAGCTCAAGCCCGCTCAAACCGCCGCGCTCGCGTCCATCGTGTTGCAGCGTTCTCGATACAAAGGCGAGCTCGAGGATCTCCAGGAGTTCGACACGAGCTACGGCGCTCCTGGCATCGGTCGCTATCGCGTCAACGTGTACCGCCAACGCGGCACGTTGGCGATGGCGCTTCGTTCCATCCCCTTGCGCGTCCCTTCGTTCGAAGAACTTCGTTTGCCACCTGCTGTACGCGCGCTCGCCGATGAAGAGCGCGGCATGATCCTCTGCGTCGGTGCCGCTGGAAACGGCAAGAGCACGACGCTCGCGGCGATGGTCGATCACGTCAACGACAACCGTCGCTGCCACGTCGTCACGATCGAGGATCCGATCGAGTACATCCACCCCGACAAACTCGCTTCGGTGTCCCAGCGCGAGATCGGATTGGACACGCCCACGTTCGCGAAAGCGCTGCGTGCCGCACTACGTCAGGATCCCGACGTCATCCTCGTCGGTGAGATTCGTGACGAAGAGACGATGGACATTGCGCTCAAGGCCGCCGAAACCGGTCACTTGGTGCTCAGCACACTTCACACGCCCGACGTGAGTCGAACGATTGGTCGTGTGTTGGCATTGGCTGGCACGTCGTCGTCAAACGAGACCCGCGAACGTTTCGCCGACAACCTCAAAGGCATCATTGCGCAGCGCCTCCTTCCCAAGTCCGATGGTTCCGGACGCGTGGTGGCGGTTGAGATTCTCGTGGTGACAGGTACGGCGCGCGAGACGATCCGCAGCCCGGAAGGCAACCTGCCGCTCAAGGACGTGATGGAGCGCGGCGTGCACCCCTACGGCATGCAGACGTTCGAGATGTCGCTTCGCGAACTGGTAAAGAGCGGCGTCCTCGACGTGGATGTCGCGCGCGCCGCACTCGGTTAGTCGTCGCTCGGGTTGTCTTGGCGACGCACCACAAACGTGTCCATCTCTTCGGATTGTTCGAAGCGATGTCGGTAGCGTAGCGCTGCTCCACGCGTCTCAAACGGGCCGATCCGCACTCGGTAGAAACGACCACGGTCTTCAATGTCCGCTTCTTCGACGTAGGTGTCGTGTCCCTTGTCGCGAAGTGCGCGTGCAAAGTCTTCGGCTTCCTCTTCGGTGCGGTAGCTAACCACCTGAAGGATGTACTCGCCTTCGCTCCCTACCGAACCGCGCTCGATCGGTGCTTCGGGTTGCGGCAACGATTCGGCAACGAGCGGATCGCGACGACTGCTCTGCACCAGGGTCTCGACTCCGCCGGTTGCAGCAACGGCTGCAGGGATTGCTGGAAGACTGGGCATTGTCGGCGGGAGAACAACGGGTTCGAGACCGGCCAACGATTCGTGCTCGGCGCTTGCCGCCGCGAGTGCCGCTGCAACTTCGGGACGGTCGTCGCCCACCAACGTGGCCGGAAAGGTCAGCGCGGTGCGATCGACTTCGAGTGCTTCGACATCTTCCTCGCCGACCGCGTCGACTTCCGCTGCCAGTGCTTCGCTCTGACTCAGGGCCGCAAGCGGGTCGTGATCAAGCGCCGCTTCGGGCTCTGGATCGGAGAGCACTGCAGCCATGCCGTACACCAAACCCAACGTCACGATCGCAGCGAGAACAAACGCCGCCGCGCGTCGGAAGTGAGCTTCGTTTTCGGTGGGATCGTGTTCTTCGATCTGTTCGAGATCACGGACGGCGGTGTTCATCGTTTCGATGTAGGCAAGCGACACCGAACCCGTCAAAAAACAGGGATATCGACTCTGATCCGACGAGCCCTCACATCGATGGAACAACGACGGTCACGAGCTGACTGGAGTCGGTTCCGACGCGTTGCCACACCACGATGCTGTCGCCGATCGCAGCCGCGACCTGGACGCTGAAGTCACCCATGTCGTCCGCAACGGTGATGCTTCCGCTCTCGAGTCGCTCGTTGTAGGCGAGCACCATCGCGCCTTCGATCGCGCCCGACCCGGTGATCGTCACCAATCCGTTTGCATCGGGGGCGCTACTCAGCGCTGTAGGCGGCGGAATTGGCAGGGTAGGGGAGGAGCCGGTCGAACACGCCGAAACGGCGAGCAGAAGGCTCAGGGCCAGCAATCGGGCAAACATCAATAGTCTCCGGCCCCACACGCTCTTGTCCGCTTTGCACGCACTATGCGAGCGAGTGGAAGTTACCCTATTCCGTCGCTTTGACCCCCTGCGCTTTCCACAGTGCCAACAGGGTTTGCGTCCGATCGAGACAGATTGGCGCACTGATTTCTTGAAACACACCTTATTAACCGCGCGCACGCGCGTGCGCGCGCGTAGTTACATGGTAGGGTTCGCGACCCCTTTGGGGAGGAGGAACCTTGGCAGAGTCGCAGAAGCTCCCGGTCAGCATCGAAGACGAGATGCGCCGCTCGTACCTCGATTACGCGATGAGCGTGATCATCGGGCGCGCCATCCCGGATGTGCGTGACGGTCTGAAGCCGGTCCACCGGCGAATCCTCTACTCGATGCACGAGCAGAAGGTCGCGTGGAACTCCAGCTACAAGAAGAGCGCCCGTATCGTCGGTGACGTCCTCGGTAAGTATCACCCGCATGGGGACAAGGCGGTCTACGACTCGCTGGTCCGCATGGCGCAGGACTTCTCCATGCGCGCGCCTTTGGTCGACGGCCAGGGCAACTTCGGTTCGGTCGACGGCGACCCCCCCGCGGCGATGCGTTACACCGAGGTGCGCATGGCGCGTCTCGCGTCGGAGCTTCTCGCCGACATCGAGAAGGAGACCGTCGACTTCGGTCCCAACTTCGACGACTCCGAGCGCGAACCGCTCGTGCTTCCCAGTCGCGTGCCCAACCTTCTCGTCAACGGGTCGGGCGGTATCGCGGTCGGTATGGCGACCAACATCCCTCCGCACAACTTGCGCGAGGTGGTCGACGCTGCGATTCGGCTGATCGAAAACCCGGAGCTCACCATCGATGACATCACCAAGGACGATCCCGAAACGGGGCGCCTCGGTGTGAAGGGTCCGGACTTTCCGACCGGCGGTTACATCCATGGTCGTGGCGGCATCGCGCTCGCCTACCGCACGGGCCGTGGACGCATCGTGATGCGCGCACGCACGACGATCGAGGAGATCCCGAACGGCAAGGGTCGGGAGATGATCGTCATTCACGAGATCCCCTATCAGGTGAACAAGGCGGACCTGCTCAAGAAGATTGCTGAGCTCGTGCGCCACAAGAAGATCGAAGGCATTTCGGATCTTCGTGACGAGAGCGACCGCGACGGAATGCGCGCGGTGATCGAACTCAAGCGCGATGCACACGCTGAGATCGTGCTCAACAACCTGTTCCGCATGACCGCGCTGCAGAGCACGTTTGGCTACAACTGTTTGGCCATCGTCGGACAGCGTCCCCGCGTTTTGGATCTCAAGCAGATCCTGCAGCACTTCATTGAGCACCGTCGCGACGTCGTCACGCGTCGCACGCGCTTTGAACTGCGTGAGGCGCTGTCCAAGTTGGAGATCATCGAAGGTCTCGGCATGGCGGTCACGGATGTCGACCTCGTCGTGTCGACCATTCGAGAGTCGCGGGATCCGCACGAAGCGCGCGAGCGTTTGATGAAGCTTCCGCTCAAGGGGCTGGAAGACTTCGTGCGTCGCGCGGGTCGCCCCGAAGAGGAGATTGCACTCGCTGCCGAACGCAAGGAGTACAAACTCACCGAGCGTCAGGCCAAAGCGATCCTCGAGATGCGTCTGAGCCGGCTGACCGGCCTCGAGCGCGAGAAGTTGGCCAAGGAATACGGCGAGCTTGGCGAACTGATCGCTCGCTTGCGCGCGATCCTCGCCGACGAAGGTCTTCTGATGAGCGTCATCAAGGACGAGCTTCAGGAGATTCGCGACCGGTACGGCGATGACCGACGCACCGAGATCGTGGAAGCCGAAGGCGACCTCTCCCTCGAAGACTTGGTCGTCGACGAAGAGGTTGTCGTGACGGTGTCGCAGCGCGGATACATCAAGCGCGTTCCGCTGACCGAGTACCGAGCGCAGGGTCGCGGTGGAAAGGGCATCCGCGCGATGTCCACCAACGACGAGGACTTTGTGAAGTGGGTGTTCTCCGTGAACAACCACGCGCACCTGCTCTTCCTTACCGACAAGGGCAAGTGCTTCATCCGACGCGTGTTCGAGATTCCCGAACAGGAGCGAACCTCGAAGGGGCGTCCGGTCGTCAACTTCGTCGGCATGGAGGCTGGGGATCGCGTCGCAGCGATTCTCCCGGTTCGTGAGTTTGTCGAAGAGGGCTTCCTGCTGACCGTCACGAAGGGTGGCAAGGTCAAGCGCACGAGCCTGTCGAAGTACGAGAACATTCGTCGGACCGGCATCATCGGTGTGAGCGTTCCCGAGGGTGACGAGCTTCTCTCCGCGCGTCTGATCGAACCGGGTCAGAGCGTGATCCTCGGCACCAAACGCGGCATGTCGATTCGCTTTTCGATCGATGACGTGCGTCCGATGGGACGCGACTCGATGGGCGTGAAGGGCATCGAGCTGCGTGAAGGTGACGAAGTCATCGGCATGGACGTGGTCGAGGACGAAGAAGCGCAGCAGGTACTGACGATCAGTGCCAACGGCTATGGCAAGCGAACGCCTTTGCTCACGCGTGGTGACGATGGCGAAGCGCAGTCCGATCGTTCGTTCAAGATCCAACGTCGCGGTGGCTTGGGAATCGTCGCGATGCAGGCGTCCGAGCGAAACGGCGATGTGGTTCGACTTCGCTTGGTCGATCCGGCGCAGGGGCTGATGGTGATCACCAACGGCGGTCAGGTTATTCGCACCCGCATCAGCGAAATCCGCGAGACCGGCCGAAACACGCAGGGTGTGATCGTGATTCGACTTCGCGAGAACGAGAACGTCGTCGATGTGGAGCCGGTTCAAGCCGACGATACGCCCTCGGTTCCGCCTGCAGCCGATGGCGACGGCAGCGAAGGGGGCGATCGCACCCCCGCGAGCGAAGAGGAGTAGCGGAGTACAATCGAGTAGTCGCCCCGAAGGTCGGGCGGTATGGTGGCCAAGTTCTTTGCGTTGTTGGTGGTGGTGATCGATGAGCGATAGCGCGCCGGTTCTAGGAATCGACCTTGGGACGACGAACTCCGTCGTTGCGGTCGCAGACGAAGAGGCGATCCACGTGTTGGAATCACCCGACGGGCAGCAGCTGCTCCCCTCGGTGGTTTCGTTCCATCCCAACGGCCAAGTTCTCGTGGGTCGGACGGCGCGTGATCGCCGGCTTCTCGATGCAAAGAACACGGTCTACTCGGTCAAGCGACTGATCGGGCGACCGTTCGACAGTCACGAGGTGAAGCGTGCACGGGAGCGCTTTGCGTTCGATCTCGTCGAGAGCGCGACCGGTGGTGTGTTGCTTTCTGCGCGTAACGAGACCTACACGCTCAGCGAGATCAGTGCGTTCGTCTTGCGCGAAGTTCGGTCGATTGCCGAGCGGGCGATTGGTCAGCCCTGCAGCAAAGCCGTCATCACGGTTCCGGCAAACTTCAACGAGCTGCAGCGCTCCGCGACCAAAGCCGCAGGACGCGTGGCGGGGTTGGAGGTGCTTCGCATTCTCAACGAGCCGACGGCTGCGGCACTTGCGTACGGGTACGGTCGGGGCTCGCGCGAGCGCATCGCGATCTTCGACCTCGGTGGTGGAACGTTCGACGTCACGATCCTGGAACTCGCGGGTGAGGTGTTCGAGGTGCTCGCTACCGCGGGTGACACGTACCTTGGCGGTGACGACATTGACGCACTGATCGCCGAGCAGATGGCCGAAGCCTTCCTCGCACATCACCGCTACGACCCGCGCCAGGATCGCCAGTCGTTTGAACGTCTTCGCGCTGCGGCCGAGTGGTCGAAGTGTCAGCTAAGCCAGCAAGACGAGGTGCAGCTTCGCGTCGAAGAGCTCGCCTACGGCGAGGGGGGTGTCGCACTCGACCTCACGTTTGGGCTCAGCAAGCAGGGGCTTGAAGCGATGGCGATGCCGCTGCTCTCCCGTGCGTTCGACGTTTGCGAAGACGCCATGCGCGTTGCCGGGATTCGTCCGACGCAGCTCGACAACGTGATCCTCGTGGGTGGCTCAACGCGCATGCCGCTCGTTCACAGCATGGTTGAGGAGTACTTCGGCAAGACACCGCTGGCGAACATCAACCCGGACTTGGTCGTTGCACAGGGCGCCGCGATTCAGGCGCGCGCGTTGGCGACTTCACGCGCGCGAAGTCGACTTGGACGCGTAGCGCTGCAGAAGGTGCGACGCGTGCGTGGTGGTGTGCACGAAGAGCGGATTCAGATTCGCGATCCGCGTGCCGTGCGACCACCGCCTCCGACGGTGGAGGAGCCGCTCGACGAAGTCACGACCACGAGCGTGTCACCGCTTGAGGCTGAGGAAGCGACGCAGACGTACGTTCCTTCGAAACCTCCGCCTCCGCCTCCGCCGCCGCCTCCGCCGCCGCCCTTGGCGCCGATGACGATGCCCAAGCCCTCGGCGAGCGAGCCGGGCTTGCCGCCGCCTCTCGAACCGCACTTGGTGATGCCGGTCGGCGACCCCTCACCGGGTTTTGATCTCTCGGGTCCCCCCTTGGAGGAGATCGCTCCTTCCGAAGGCTTCGATTCGGATCCTTTCGACGTTCCCGGTTTGCCCGCGCCCGATCTCGCACCACCCGAGATCCACGAGCCCACTGGCCTCAACCCCTCGGCTGTGCCCGGCGGCGGAGCTGCCGAGCCGATGGCTCCGATCGAGCCCTTGGCACCGCCACTTTTGTTGGATGTCACACCGCTCTCCCTCGGGGTCGAAACCGTGAGCGGGTACTGCGAGCACATCATTCCTCGCAACTCCGCGATCCCGACCGAACAGCATCGGTTGTTCTCGACGGGTCAGGACGACCAGACCGAAGTCGTGGTTCGCATCTGCCAAGGTGAGAGTCGTCGTTTGGAAGAAAACCAACTGCTCGGCGAGGTGGTTCTGAGCGACTTGCCTCCGGGCGCGCGCGGTTCGGTTCCGATCGAAGTGAGCTTCCTGCTGGACGCCAATGGACAGCTCGGTGTTCGCGCGGTCGACAAGCGAACCGGTCGCGAGCAATCGATCCGCATCAACCTGGTGGGCGGCGTGGATGACGCGAACATCGAACAGATGGCTGACCGCATCGAGCAGATGTACGCCGGCTCATGACGGACCGCCTCGAACTGCTCGACTACTATACGTTGCTCGGGCTGGAGCCTGGGGCGAGCGGTGACGACATCCGTCGTGCGTTTCACACCTTCGCGCTGAAGTTTCATCCCGACAACCACTCGAGCGCGGAGCCGGCAAAACTGGCGCGCGCCACACAGATCTTTCGACGGGGTGCCGAAGCCTATCGAGTGCTGCTCGATCCCAGTGCGCGCAAGCGCTACGACGAAGGGCTGAGCAAGGGTGAGTTGAGGTTGAGTCCGGAGCGAGCACGCGCCAGCAAAGCCCCTTCTGCTGCGCAGCGCATCAACCGCAAAGCGCACCCGTTTTGGAAGAAGGCACAAGCCGCTATGAAGCGCGAGGACTGGCAGACCGCGAAGCTCAACCTGAACATCGCCAAGCAGCACGACCCGGACAACCCGACGATCGCAGCTGCGTTGGAGCAGGTGCAGGAGCGCATTGCAGAGAGGAAGCGTCGATGAGTCGTCGTGCGACCTTGGAACGCACCACGAAGGAAACGTCGATCGAGGTGGAACTCGATCTCGACGGTACTGGCAAGGGTGAGGTCGAAACCCCGATTGGGTTTCTGACGCACATGGTCGAGCAGCTGTCGCGTCACGGACTGTTCGACCTGAGTGTGCGCGCAAAAGGTGATGTGCACATCGACGGACACCACACCACCGAAGACTTGGCGATTACGTTGGGTCGTGCGTTTGCCGATGCACTGGGCGACAAGCGTGGCATCCGCCGCTACGGCTCGGCGACCCTGCCCATGGATGAAGCTTGCGTCACGTGTGCGCTGGACCTGAGCGGCCGTACGTTCTTCGTATGGAAAGTGGACTTGCCCAAAGCGCGGGTCGGCGATTTCGACACCGAACTGGCTGAGGTGTTCTTCGAAGGCTTTGCGCGCGGTGCACAGTGCAACCTGCACCTGCATCAACACGCGGGTGACAACCTGCACCACATCATTGAGATTTGTTTCAAAGCGTTTGCGCGAGCGCTGCGGGAAGCGGTGGAAATCGATCCGCGAAACCCCGCGGCGGTCCCTTCCACCAAGGGAACGCTGACCGAGTGAAGGTCACCGTGGCAGACCTCGGTCTGGGCAATCTTCACAGCGTTGTCGAGGCGTTGAAACGAACGGGCGCGAGCGTCGAACTCAGCGACGATCCCGCAGCCGTCGCGCGTGCGGAGCGTTTGGTTGTTCCTGGACAGGGCGGCTTCGGCGTGTGTGCCGAACGTCTCGCTTCGGGTTTCGGGGATGCGCTGCGCGAGTGGCTGCAGCTGCAACGACCCTACTTGGGGATCTGCTTGGGCATGCAGCTGCTCTTCGAGGGGAGCGACGAAGCGGAGGGAGAAGGACTCGGCTACTTCAACGGGTGGGTCGAAGCCCTCGCGCCGAAGGTCGGCGACGTCAAGATTCCCCACATCGGTTGGAAGCCGCTTGTCTCGCCCGAACACGCGTTTATCCACGACGGCGGTTGGTTTTACTTCGTGCACAGCTACGCGTGTGCTCCGACCGACGAAGAAATCGTCGTGGGCTGCGCCAACCACGGCATCGACTTTTGCGCGGCGGTGGCACGAGACCACGTGTTCGCATGTCAGTTTCACCCCGAGAAGAGCCAGCATCGGGGTGCGCGTCTCCTACAACGCTTCATGGAGAGTTAGGCCGATGGAACTCATCCCCGCAATCGACGTGCTTGAAGGAAGCGTGGTTCGGCTGACCAAGGGTCTGTACGACACCGCGACCGTGTACACGCGTGATCCAGTTGCCGTGGTGCGTGACTTTGAAGACCAAGGGGCAGCGTGGATTCACGTTGTGGACCTCGACGGCGCACGTGATGGCGCTCCCGGCAACCTCGCGTTGATCGAGCAGATTGTGAGCGAGACCGACCTTCCGGTTCAGGTGGGCGGTGGCATTCGCACACCCGATTCTGCGCGACGTTGGTTGGACGCGGGGGCAAAGCGAGTCGTGATCGGAACCGCGGCCGTCAAGACACCAGACGCGATCGAAGCGCTATGCGGCGACTCGCCAGACTCCGTGGTGATCGCGCTGGACGCGTACGGAGACAAAGTCGCGACCGACGGATGGCAGGAGACCAGTTCGCAAACCGTGCTCGACTTGGCACCCAAAGTTGAAGGGTGGGGCGCCGCGGCAATCCTCTACACGAACATCGCGCGCGACGGCACCAAAGAAGGTCCCGATGTCGAAGGCACAATGCGCGTACAAAACGCGGTCGATATTCCGGTCATCGCTTCGGGCGGAATCGGTGACCTGGAACACGTCGCATCGTTGCGCGACGCCGGCATCCGACTCGCCGTGTGCGGACGCGCGCTCTATAGCGGCGCGTTTACGTTGAAGGATGCGCTGGAGATTGCGCGTCGATGAGCGCACGGATCATTCCCTGTCTCGACGTGAAAGACGGTCGAGTCGTCAAGGGTGTGAGCTTCGTGTCCTTGCGTGACGCGGGCGATCCGGTGGAGCTCGCTCGCGCATACAGCGACGAAGGCGCAGATGAGATCTGCTTTCTCGACATCACGGCCACGCACGAGGGCCGCAAAACCTTCTTGGATATGGTGGAGCGTTGTGCGCGCGAAATCGCCGTGCCCCTGACCGTTGGGGGTGGGGTTGGCGCCATGGCGGACGTACGCGCCCTTCTCGGCGCGGGAGCGGACAAGGTGTCCATCAACAGCGGTGCGGTTCGAGAACCGGAGCTGGTGGCGCGTGCGGCCGATGCGTACGGGTGTCAGGCAATCGTGGTGGCCATCGATGCGAAGCGAGGCGAGGGGGCGTGGGGTGTGTACACCCACGGAGGTCGCCGAGAGACCGGCTTGGATGCGCTGGAGTGGGCCAAGAAAGTGGAAAGCCTCGGCGCGGGTGAGATACTCCTGACCAGCATGGATCGGGATGGGACCTGCGACGGGTATGATCTCGCGTTGACGCGTGCCGTGAGTGAATCGGTCTCGATACCTGTGATTGCCTCCGGAGGGGTTGGAACGCTCGATCATGTTGTCGAGGGTCTGACTCAAGGTGGAGCGAGTGCGGCGTTGGCTGCGTCGATCTTTCACGACGGCGTGTTCCGCATCGCCGAGGTCAAAGAGCATCTTCTTGCGCAGGGTCTCTCGGTGCGTCCTCCTTCGGAGTCGCTCGCATGAACATGATGGGCATGACGCTGGAGGACCTCGTTCGCTCGATGCGAGAGCGTGCCCAACGACTGCCGTTTGAGATCGGTACGTTCATCGCGCTGGAGGTTTGCGAATCCGTGATTCGCGCACCGGCCGTGGTGTCGATGACGCTTGTGCGGATCACCGACGACGGAATCGTGAGCGTCTACGCACCACCGCACAGCGCAGGGAACGCGGAGGCTGCTCAGTCTGTGGGTGGTGTTCTCGGTGGCTTGCTCGTCGCCGCAGGTTCGGGTGTTCCTCCGCTTCTTCTTCAGGTGGTCGAGCACGGCCCCGGCGGATCCTGGGATCTCAATCGTCTTCGCGACGAACTCGAAGCCAGCCTGGTGCCGCTCAATCGGGCCGCGTCGCGTCGTGTGCTCGCGCGTTTGGTGCGCGACCTTCAGCGTCCGCTTCACAAACCCTCGCGTCCTCCGCCCGCAGCACCGCCCAAGCAAAACCCAGACTTGGACGCGGACCTGGATGCGCTTTTGGACGGGTCGCTCGACGACTCGGTCGACGAAGAGCTTCCGACGCAGCAGCTGCCGGCACTCGATGCCAGCGGAAACCCTCTGGTCGATCTCGACGATGTCTTAGGCATGCGAGCGCCGGGGAGTCCTGGCGCACTTGCGGCACCCCAACCCAAGCGTCCGCGCGCGCCGTCTTCGGTACCGCCTCATGCCATTGCGTCTGCGCGACCCGCGCCTCGCGTGCCTTCCGAACCGCCGCCGCGCTTGAAGTCGACGCCGCCGCGTGCACCGACGCCACAGTCTTCTCAAGCGGCGATGCCGTCGATGCCGCGGGACGAAGGACTGCCCACGGCTCCCCGTGGTGGACTGGCAGGTCTCGATGACTACGACGATCTCGCACAGCCCAAACAAGGACGATGGGGTCTGGCGGTACTCGGTTTGATCGGCGTGTTGGCGATTGCCGTGGCTGCGCTCGCGGTGGTGCGTCCCGACGTGATCGACCGCATTCTCGGTCGTGCCGAGGAGCCCGACTACGAAGCGGAGATGGAAGAAGCGCGCGCCGAGCAAGAGCGTCTGCGCCAAGAAGCCGAAGCGGACTTGCTGGCTGCGCACGGCGACCTGACCGTACGGACGACGTCGACGCGCGCACAGGTTCTTCTCTTTGTGGGGCGCGGACCGGCAATTGCCGAAAACCTTCCGACGGGTGTTGCCCACGAGTTTGTCGCCATCGCGGATGGACGCGCACCCACGCGCGCTGTGGTGCCGCCGAGTGCACAGTGGAGCGAAGCGACCGCCGATCAGCCGGCCCAGTACGAGCTGGCGATGCAGACCGGTCAGCGCGAGATGACGTTTGAGAATCTCGATCTCGGGGTGTCACAACTAGAGCGCGGCGACATGGGCCAGCCAACGGGTTCGTTCGGACGGGTTCGTGTCATCACGACGCCGCAAGGTGCGCGGGTGTTTCTTCTGATCGGGTTTGGCGGCGCGCACGTAAGCGATTTGCCCGTGGATGAATCGCACGAACTCTTGGTCTTCGAAGAGGGCTTTGTCGCGCAGCGGGTGTTTGTGGGCCCGAGCGACTGGCAGGGCGGTGGCGACGCGAAAGTCGCCGAGATCGAAATCGAGCTCACGCCGCGTTAGCATCCGGTTGGCAGCGACTAACGAGCTGCGGCAACTGCGGCTTCGACTTCGCCGCGGATCTTCTCCAACGTTGCGTCGTCGCGTGCTTCAAAGCGCAGCACCAACGCCGGCTGCGTGTTCGAGGCGCGCACCAGTCCCCATGCACCCTCGCCAAACTGGATCCGCGCCCCATCGACGGTGACGACTTCGTGCGTCTCCTGGAACTTGGTGCGTACCGCATCCACGACTGCAAACTTCTTATCGTCCGCACACTCCACGCGAATCTCGGGCGTGACTTTCGTGTCGGGAACATCGGAGAGCAGCTCGTGAATCGGCTGACCCGCTTCGCTCAAAAGCTCCAAGATGCGCGCGGCGGCGTACACCGCGTCGTCGTATCCGAAGAACCGATCGGCGAAGAACACGTGCCCGCTCATCTCACCGGCCAGAAGCGCGTGCTCTTCCTTCATCTTGGTCTTGATCAGGCTGTGACCGGTTTTCCACATGATCGGACGACCGCCGTGCGAGGCAATGTCGTCGTAGAGCGTTTGGCTGCACTTCACCTCGCCGAGGACCGCCGCGCCAGGACGGTCTTGCAGAAGACGCCGAGCGAGCAGGGTCAGCAGCTTGTCGCCCCACAGAATGTCGCCGCGCGAGTCGACGATGCCGATTCGATCTCCGTCTCCGTCGAAGGCGATCCCGAGATCCAGTCCGTCTGCCAACACACGCTCGCGAAGCAGCTCTAGCGATTCGGGTTCAGTCGGATCGGGGTGGTGCACAGGGAACGTCCCATCCATGTCGCAAAGCAACTCGACGGGAGTGAGACCGAGGGCCTTGAACGCGGCACTGGCCGTGGGCCCAGCCGCGCCGTTGCCCGCGTCGATCGCGAACCGAACGTTGCGGTTGGCCAGACGAATGTTGCCCTGAAGAAAACCCAGGTACGCCGGCAAGACGTCAACCTTGTCGATCGTGCCGCCGTCGGCGAGCTCGAACGAGCGTCCCTCGATCGCGCTCTTGAGCGCCACGATGTCTTGGCCGTACAGCGAGCCCTTTCCGGTCATCATCTTGAAGCCATTGTCCGGCGGCGGGTTGTGACTGCCGGTGATCTCGACACCACCGTCGAGGTCCAAGTGATGCACCGCGAAGTACATCAGGGGCGTGGGCACCACCCCAATGTCGACCAGACGCATCCCGGTCTCGAGCAGCCCCTCGGTCAATGCAGCGTGCAGCCGATCGGAGCTGACGCGACAATCGCGACCGATGGCGATGCGTTGGTGGCCGCGTCGCTTGTGAAATGTGCCGAGTGCGCGTCCCAAGTCGCGCACAAAGTCGCTGTCGAGGTCGACGTCGGCGACGCCACGGATGTCGTACTCACGAAAAACGTTCGGGTTCATCATTGCCTCAGTAGCGCGGGTCGTTGCGCTTTTTCAGTTCGTCGACGATCGCGCGGACATCTTGTGCTCGCTCCCGGGGAACGACGAGCAAAGCGTCCGGCGTGTCCACAATCACCAGGTCGGACGCACCGACCACGGCGACCAGTTTGCCTTCGGGAACCGAAGCGAAGTTGCCGCTTGCGTCGATCCACACACCATCGCCGGCGTTGTCTTGATCGTCGCGTTCTGCGAGTTCCCAGGCCGTCGTCCAGCTTCCCAGGTCCGACCATCCGAACGATCCCGGCACCACCTGAACTTCGTCGACTTTTTCCATGACGCCGTGGTCGATCGAGACTTTGGGCATCGTCGGGTACGTACGCGCAATGGCATCGGACTCTTCGCCGCGCGCTGCGGCTTGGTCGACCTCCTCGAGCAGCGCCGCGAGTCCGGGCAGGTGCGCCGCGATTGCTTTCAGGATGACATCGCTGCGGAACATGAACATGCCGCTGTTCCACAGGTAGTTGCCCGCCGCGAGGAACTGCTCAGCGCGCTGCAGGTTTGGTTTCTCCACGAAGCGTCGTGCTGCGTGCACGCCTTCACGAACCAAGTCGCCAACTTCGAGGTACCCGTAGCCCGTTTCGGGGCGCGAGGGTTCGATCCCCACAGTGACAATCGCTCCTTCGGCAGCCGCGTCGAGCCCGCGCTGAAGAACCGCGAGGAACGCCTCTTGTTCGGCGATGTGATGGTCGGCCGGAAGCACAAGCATGCGCGAGTCGGGATCCAGACGACGCACGAACGCGGCGGCCCAACCCACGCAGGGCGCTGTGTTTCGACCGACTGGTTCCGCCAAGATCTGCGCGCGCGGAACATCGGGCAACGCGGCCGCGGTCGCATCGGCAAGCGCTTCGCTTGTCACAACGATCACTCGTTCTGCGGGAACGAGAGACGCAATGCGGTCCACGGTGGCGCGCAGAAGCGTGCGCTCGTCACCCGGCGCGAGTGGCAAGAGTTGCTTTGGCTGTGTGCGCCGCGAAGCAGGCCAGAACCGTGTTCCTGTGCCGCCCGCCATGATCACTGCGTACGTATTCATCTCACCACCATTCCAAGAGCAGGTCGCCGGCGATCAACACGGCGCCCAAGGGAAGCAGGTAAAGCGCGAACGCCCAAAATCGTCCGAGCATCACCACTTTGCGAAGCGCGACGAGCGACACCCAGCCCACCACGGCGGCAATCACGCCACCGATCCACACGGACATCGGGATCGAGTCGAAGGCGCCTGGCTTGCCCAGTTCCAAAATCACTGCACCGGTGACAGCAGGAAGGGAGAGCAAGAACGAAAAGCGAAACGCCGCCGGGCCTTGGACACCGAGCAGCATCGCCACTGCAATGGTGGAGCCGCTACGACTCAAACCAGGGAGCACGGCGAGTCCTTGGGCAACGCCGACGATCACGGCTTGCGTGAGCGTGAGCGTCATCGCGTCGCCTTTGCCACGCGTCGTGGCGACAACCGCAACCGCGGATCCGAGCAAACACGCACCAACGATCCACGGAACCTGCTGCCAGCTTTCCACCGCGTCGCGGAGCGTCAACGCGATCGCGATTGTGGGCAACGTGGCCACCACCACGCCGAGCACGGTTCGACCCGATTCGGTTGCTGCGAAGGCTTTCGGATCACGCAATCCGCCGAACGTGTCCCGCGTCAGCTCGATGATGTCTTTTCGAAAGAACGCCAGCGTGGCGATCAGGGTTCCTGCATGGAGCACGATGCTCAGCGTGAGCGGAGCGTCCTCAAGACCGAAGAGCAGCGCGCCAAGTGCGATGTGGCCGCTGCTTGAGACAGGAAGAAATTCCGTCAGCCCTTGGACGGCACCGAGAATCGCAGCGCTCGCCATGTCGGGTTCCACTGCCCCGCGTCTACCGCGCTCGACCGGTCAGAGCAAACGCGCACGCAGCTCAATCGGGACTTGCCAGATCGCAGCACGGTTGAAGCGCGGACCTTCTTCCACAAGAGCCGACAATACGCGGGCCACGCAGGCCTCAAATCCAGGTTCGTTGGCCGTCTGCTGAACTTCGACGCGGCTCATGTAGATCTCGAAATTGCCCATATCGCGTAACCGCGTGGTCAGTTTGAGCAGCAACGAAGCGCGCGTTTCGCGAAGGTGGCGTTGCTCCCAATCCTGCACAAAGCACTCGGCGATCCCTCGTCGCGCAGGTTCCCCTGTGAGGTTCGGTTCGATCCGTTCGTAACCCACCGGCGGCGATCCACTGGAGAGTTCGAGCGTGACCGAGATCGCGTCCAGGGTGGGGCGACTCGTCTCCGCGGTAAAGAAGCCTTCCGGTTGGGATTCGTCGAGCGCGGCGATGTTCAGTCCTTCGAAACGCATGCTGGCCAGAATCCGGACGACTTCTGCACGCCGGGGTTGCCCAGGGAGACTGGCGTGCAGGCATCGATGTGCGGCTTGGGCGCCACGCTCCCGATCCTCTGGAGACTCGCGCAACGCGAGTGCGGCGAGTGCAGCGCCGCAGATCACATCGGGTGGGACCGGTGCGTGTGCGCCTTCGTAGGCTGCGATCGCTTGTTGGTAGGTGTCATGCGCTGCGCGGTGATCGCCGCTGGCGCGTTGATGTTCACCCGCGGAGGCCAGCACTTCGCCTGCCGCGCTTGTTCGGCGATAGCGACACACCTGAGCCACACACGTTTGGTCTGCGGCGCAATCGGAGCGCCCCCCGCAAGTGCTTCCGGCAGCATTGGTGTTTGAGATCGCAGGTCGTGCCTCGCGTTCTTCGGTTTGCGCAGGCGGCTCGTCGGGCGACGACTGGTTCTGTCCGAAACACGCGCACATCAGCCACGCCGTGCAGAGGACGAGAGTGCGCATCAGAACGTGAAGTCGAGCGAAAGCGTCGCGGAAATACCGCGGTTGTTGGGCACGCTGCGTGAGCCGTATCGGAAATCACGGAAGTCGTACTTCAACCAATCAAACTTGGCGGCCAACGCGAATCCACTGAAGGGACCGACCGATCCATCGTCTCCGGGTGGGATGTCGTACACCACGCGTCCACCGACCAGCCAGCTCGACATCGGGCTCAGTTCACGGTCGCCGGTGAAGTACTGGCCGCGCGGAAAGCGTCCGTAGTCATCCGAGTAGAACGCTGCGCGCGTCTGGTTGTAGTAGCGGCCGCGAACTCGAATTCGGAGTCCTTCGGTCAAGCTCAGGTCGTAGGCGATTTCTGCCGTCACCGATTGAAGGTCCCAGCTATCTCGGTACACACGACCGAAGAGCTGAAGTGCACCCGAAAGCGGATCGATCCAAAGACGCAACGCGAGACCCGCGGCGTAACGTTCGCGGTTCTCTGGATGGTTTTCCTGCGCTGCGGAGCGACCCAACCAGACCGAGCGATAGGGGTTGCCCTGGTACCCGCGAAGAACCTGCGTGGTGAACGTCAGCTGCGTGTTGAAGATCGGTGCCCACGCTTGGGTCCACGAACCTTGGAACGTGTGCAAATCGAGGTCGAGCGATTCGCGCATGTTGTCTTCGTTCCCGCTGAAGCATCCGGCGGCGGTGTCGAGACGAACGCGATCCACCGCTTCTTGTGCGCGTGGCTGGAACAGGTTGCACACCTTGTCGAAACCGCGGCCGTAACTGATCGAGAGCTGCGTGTTGCGTTCGAAGAGCTCCGCGGTGCCGGTGATGTTGAAACCGTGCGAGCGATAGTCGCTTTCGTGACCGTAGGTGTAGCTGGCGTCGAGGCGGGCGTATTCGCTCGAGATGCCGATTCCACCGGTCGCGGTATTTCGGAAGTCGTCCCACTTGGTCGCGCTGGTGATCGCGTCCACGGCACCGGGAGCGTCCACAACCGCGACGCTGGCACCCGAAACGATGTCGGCTTCCCAGCCGGCCCGCACCGTGAAGACGTCTTTCACGTCACCGCGGATGTTCAACGAGGGCGTGATCGCGGTGGAATCCAAGCCGCCGCCGGCTTCACGATAGATCGTGGTGGTGGTGCCGACGGACACCTGCGCCGACGCTATCGACGACAGCCCCAACACCACCAACAAGCTCGCAGCGGAGCCTAGTTGCATCCGCAACCGCCTCCACTCACGCCACCGGCGCCGAAGGTTCCCTCGCGGTTCGTCAGCACGTGCTCTTCCTGCGCTTGCACGTGACCCTCGCTGCCGAACGTCATCGCCGGCTGCGCAAGGTGTTCTTTTTCTTCCGCGCGCACGGTCACGCATCCGACTGCAAGGACAGCCAGACCGACAACCAAGAGAATGCGCTTAGAAAAAGACCGAGAGTCCACCGCTGTACTCCTCTTGCGATACGTAGCGATCGGGTTCGAAGAACACGTACGCCCGAACCTGAATTCGAATCGTGATGCGCTGGCGGAACCCGAAGCGCAGTCCGCCGCCGCCGTAGAGCATCGCGGTTTCGCCGCGCTCCAACAGAAACGTATCTGCGTTCGGATCGCTGATAGCAACGCCACCCCCGACCGCAAAAAACGGAACGACGGGCGAACGCGGGAAGACGTTGACCACCGATCCAATGCCCGCCATCAACAAACGGCCCGCACGCGAAACGGTCGCGCCAAGGTCAACCTCGAACCCAAACTGCGGCGCAACCAACACAACCGGTCGGATCGCCATGAAGCCGCCGCCGCCCAAAATGCCGAAGTCCGCCGCGATTTCGACGCGGGCATCAAAGAGGGGAGGGGGCGCAAAGACCCGCGAACCACGCGGATCGTCGTCGCCTTCGCCGACCTCGTGGTTGTAGACCGCGTCGCCCATGATCCACGCCTTGGTCCCGTCGGGTCGTTCGATCTGAAACCAGTAGCCCTGCGTGGATCGACGCAGCACCAAGAAGGTATCTCCGCGAAACGCGATGCCGGTTCGGCGAAAGCTCGTGCCGGGACCGCTTCGGAGAGGAGTCGAGTCGACGATCACGCGCGCAAAGAGTTCGACCTCATCCGCATGCGCGGGAACCGTCGAAGCCAAACACACCACCACGCACAACGCGCCGATGGATTTCACGAGCCCCCCAAGAGCAGCCACTCAACGATCAGGTTCGCCTCGGTGGAGCCGTCGGCAAAAATGATGCGGGGATGCGACATCATCCCGGTGGGTCGAAGCAGAAAAGGACTGCTGAAGGGATCAGCCCGGACGGTGAATCGGACCGCCTCAAGGTTCTGCTGCCACGAATCGGGCGGCACGCCGATGAGTGTGTTCCCGTCACAGGCAGGCGCCGGATCGGTCTCCGCGGCGGCTTGCAGCACCATGGCCGAGGTCGAGGAGTGACAGCTCTCACCCCCCATGCCCGAGGCACAGCCGGTCGCGTTGATGACTTCGGGCTGGATCCGACAGTAGAAAAAGTCCTCATCGACCATCGGGTCAGGCGCGACGAAGTTGTCGCCCAGATCCACAGTCCCACAGGACCAGGCGCCCAAACCGGTCAGCGCCACCAGCACCACCCATCGCACGAGCCGGATGGTGCCAAATCCGCGCATTTCCGACAACAGCGACTATAGTTCGGGCGAAATGCGAGACACCTGGAAGGCCGCGCGTGTCGGGCTGATGGTCCTTTTGGGGATCGTGGCCGTCTTGGCCGTGTTTCGCTATGTGGACGAACGCTCGCAGGCAGGCGAGGGCTACGAGGTTTACGCGCTCTTCAACGACGCTCAGGGCCTCATCCCCAAGTCGCGGGTGGTCATCGCGGGCATCCCTGTGGGCTTCATCGACAAGATCGGCCTTGAGGGCGATCTCGCGCGCGTCGATATGCGCATCAATGATGACGTCGTTCTCTACGAAGACGCGTCGGTGATGATGCGCGCCGTTTCATTGCTGGGTGAGAAGGTGTTGGTCATCAACCCCGGCTCGCCGCGCGAACCGCACATCGAAGACGGCTCGCAGATCACGGTGCTGCTCGAGTCGGTGGGAACCGAGGACGTTCTTCAGGAAGTGCACGCGATCGCGCAGAACGTTCGCGCCGTGAGCGAGCAGCTCGAGCGAAGCTTCGGAACCGATGTCGCGGGTCAGCGCATGGAAGACGCGTTGCGCAACCTGAGCGAAGCGCTCGAGGCCGCCAACCGAACGATTCAAACCAACGAAGCGGTCGTCTCGCGTTCGTTGTCCAACATCGAAGAAGCGACCGAAGAAGGCGGTCCGCGTTTGGTCGCTGCGTTGGATAACGTGCAGGCGGCAACCCAAGACCTGCGCGAGATCATCCACAACGGCCGCCCGGATCTCGAACGCGGTGTCGCAGAGGTCGACGACACGGTTTCGTCGATTCGCCGCGCCTCCGAGCGGTTGGAGCAGGTGTTGGCGGACGTCCAGGACGTCACCGGACGAACCTCGCGCGGCGAGGGCACCATCGGCCGTCTGACGTCGGATGAAACGTTGATCGACGAGGTCGAAGGCGCCGCTCAAGGCATCAACAACCTGGTGGGCGGCCTCGCGCGCTTGCAGACCATTGTGGAGCTGCGCAGCGAGTACAACTTCATCGCGAACACGTTCAAGACGTACTTCTCGCTCCGGTTGGCACCGCGCGAAGGACGCTACTTCCTGATTCAGCTCGTCGACGATCCGCGCGGTTCGGTGAACGTGACCCAAACCACGGTGCGACGGAGCCCCGCGCTTCCCGATGAACCAGGCGAGTACCAGGAGACGCGTATCACGCGTAGCGATGCGCTTCGGTTCACCATTCAGTTGGCCAAGCGTATTTCCTTCGCCACGTTCCGTTTCGGCATCATGGAGAGCACCGGTGGTTTGGGTCTCGACCTGCACGTGTTCGATGACCGGCTCGAGGTGAATACCGACGTATTCGCGATCGGCATTCAGACCCTGCCGCGTGTTCGTGCGCGTCTGCTCTTCGAAATCGTCAATCGTCTGTGGGTGGTCGCCGGCGTCGACGACGCGCTCAACGACAGCGCGGACTTCTTCATGGGTCTACAGGTTCGGTTCAACGACGAAGACCTTCGCTCGCTGCTGCCCTTCCTAGGCGGTGCATTGTCCGGCGCCGGAAACTAGGCCTGCGGCGTTTTTTCCGCTGGCGGTTTTTCCGCGGGTCCTTCCATGTCCAGGAAGAGCAACGTGCCGCCCGCCACCGCCGCGGGCATGAACATCAGGTTCAAAAAGGGCACGAACAAAAAGAGCCACACGCCCGAGCCAAATCCGAACATCGGCATGAAGCGTTTGCGCGCGTTGGCGAATCGCTGTCCGACTTTCCAGCCACGACGTTCTGCAGGCCAGTCGACGTAGTCGATGCCCCAGTACCAGCTGGTGAACACGAAGCCGAACACGGTGTAGAGGATGGAGCCGACGCCCGGCGCGGCGCACTGAAGGGTAAACATCGGAATCATCACGAGCAGGTAGAGAGCGAGCTTGAGGATCTCGAGGATGATCGTGCGCCAAATGTCGCGCGCAAAGACGGCCCAGCCGCCGTCTGGTTCCGGTTGTCCCGTCGCAATGCGTTCGACGGCAGCGCTTAGCGCGCCATTGAAGGGAGCGGCGATCACACTCGTCAGAACCACGAGCACCATCAGCGACGCAGCCCACAGCAGAATGGAAAAGATCACTTCCACAAAGCTGTGAAAGAAGCGGAGGACTCCATCGAAGAACCCGTCGCCGTCGGGTTCGATCCAAAACGAGTCGACCAGCGCTTCGGAGTAATGCCAGCTCGCCCAGCTCGCGAGACAGAAGCTGATGAGGGTGATGAGAATCGGGAAGATCCAGATCCGAATCAGGCCCGGATGCTGGATGTAGACGAACTTCATTCCCTTGAACGGATAGGTGAAGCCTTTCCAGTACCCCACCGGGGCGCGCGCGACTGCCGAGGCTGCGTCCTTCATCGCCATGCCCGAGATACGAACGAGCGGCGCTCTCCAAGTCAACGTCTGAAATTTCGCGAAGTTCGCGCCGCTGGAAAAATGAAAGAATGATCCAGGGTTTCCCCCGTCCAAGCTTAGGCCTGGGTGGGTTGTCTCTCGTTGGTGACGGGTGATACCTTGCGCCCGAAAAGGCGAAGGATTCCGGGAGTCAGCACTCTTCGGATGCTGCGTTTCCAGCTGGAGAAGACATGTCGAGTCGATTGAACAGGGTCATCGTGGGAGTGGTCAGCTCCGCGTTTTTGGTGGGCGCCTTGGCGTGGACCACCGACGGAGACGCTCAGCGCCGCCGTCGTCGCGCCCCTCGCGCCGAGGTCACGCCCCAAAGCGAGGCTATCGCGCCCGCGCTCGGCGAAGTCCGTTGGGGATGGTCGCGTCAGCGTCTGACCAAGTACTTCTCCAACAAGATTCGTCGCGAGTACCAACCGCGCATCAACAAGGCGCGTGATGCGATGACCGAAGACGCACTTCGTCATGAGCGTGACCAGCGCGTTCGCCGCATGCGTCGCAGCTACACCGAGTTCAACGGGCGCACGTCGGGTCACGACTCCGGGTTCTTGCGTGACGAGTTCACCCACAATAACAACGAAGCCATGATGAACGTTCGCAGTGACAACGCGGACGACTACTACTTCTTCATCAACGGTCGTCTCTGGAAGTGGTACCGCGCGTTCGATGCGTCGGTGTTCCAGGGCGCAGATTGGGATCAATTCTCAGCGGCGTTGCAGGGCCGGTTTGGCGAAGGACGAACGCGCCGCGGTGCGTTGATCGAAGGCGGCGACGAGCGGCAGTGGCTCGAGTGGCAGAACGACGACACGCGGGCGCGCGCGATCGATAACAACACGTTCTACGGGTTCTATTGCTTGGTCTTCGAAGAGAAGGCGACCGTCGCGCGTCTGGGCGAACTCCGAACCAACAAACGACGGACCGGAAGGCGCCGCCATGCCCTGGTCGACGCTGTGACGGCGGATGACGACGTCGAGGGCGATGACGCGCACTCGGATATCGTCGACCGAATTACCGGCAATATCCGTCGACGCCAGGATGCTCCCGAGGACAGCTCGATGAACGGCAACAACGGCAACAACCGGCCTTCGAACCGCGATCCGCTCGAAGGGCTGGACTAGGCCATTTCCTGATAGACTGCGTCTAGTGGCGCGGTTTCGACTGAAGTTTCTTCTTCAGGAGTTCGACCTGCGGGGTCCCGAGGTAATCATCGGCCGCAGTCCGGACTGCCACATCACCATTGAGGATCCGCTGGTCTCGCGACAGCACGCGAAGATCGTGATCTTCGACGCACAGGCTCGTATCGAGGACCTGGGCAGTCGCAACGGTGTCGTGGTCAACGGCGAGAAGCTCGATGGTGCGAGCGATCTCGTGGATGGCGATCGCATTCGCCTCGGCACGCAGGAGTTGGTCTTCTACAAGGCCAAGAACAAGAAGCGAGAAGCGCGCACCACCGGTTTCATGACCGTGTGCAAACAGTGCGATACCCCCTTTCCGGAAATCTCGCCTCAGTGCCCCCATTGTGGTGCGCCGAACCGACGCGAGGACGACACGATTACGGGACTGGTGGTGGACCCGCATCGCAGCTGGACGTTTCAGCTTCTGGGTGAGGTCATCGAGCGCGCCATTGTGACCGGGCGAGCGAGTGATGCGGAGCGGGTGTTGCGACGTGCAGCACGTGAAGTCGATCAACGACTTGCGTCTGGTGAGCGACTGGACCCGAAGCAGATCACGACCATTACGGGGTTCGCGCTTTCGTTGGCGAAGCTCCAGGGTGGTTCGGAGTGGGTGCACTGGGCGCTGAACGTGCACCGTGACCAAACGATGTTTCCCAGCACGGTGCTGCTCGATCGATTGGAGCAACTGGATTTCGATCAGCTTCCCGAAGCCGCGATGTTTATCGACGAGTTCATGGAGTGGGCGTCGGCAGAGCGCGATACGCTACGACCACCGCCCGAACCTGAGCGTCTGGATCGCATGCGGCGTCTGACACTCCCACCCGATAACTAGGCCGTAATCACGCGCTCGAGCGCTTCGAGTCTCCGCACCAGAAAGCGATCCGCCGGCTTCAAGTCCATCTTGCGCAACACATCGAGATACTTGCGCAGTGGCTTCGGGTTACTGAACCGCGCTCGACGCACCAGTTCGTGCAGTCGATCCACCACATCGGACTTCATCGGTTTGTTCAAGATGGTGTGCATCTCAAACACCCAGGGGATCCACCGAGCGGCTGCGGTGGGTCCTTCCGACACGCGCAGCGCGAGCTGAATACTTCGATCGACCAACTTGTCGTCGTGGTCGCCTTCTTCTGCTTTTTGCTTCAACCGGTCCAACGAGGGGCCGAGCAAGCGCGAGGCTTCTTCGTAGCGACCCAGCGCTAGCGCCTTGTCCGCGATCGGAGCCAGGAGCGAAAAGCTGGTGGTGGTTTGCGTGGACTCGTCTTCTCCCGAACCGAAATCGGGGAAGCTCTTGATGGTGACTTGCTCGCCAGCAAGGGTCTGCCGTTCCTGGCGGATCTGAGCACCGCACTGAAGACAGTTCTTCGCTTGCGGCTCACACAGCGCTCCACACGCCCAACAGCGTTCGAACTGGACCGTTTGCGCACTGGTGTGTCCAACTTTCTCGAGAACCACCATCTCCTGGTTTCCGATGGTGATGCGATCGAGGTGTTTGAGCTTCTTTCGGCCCTCAATGACCTCGCCGTTGACCGAGACTCCGTTGCGACTTCCCAGGTCCTCGACGGTGAGCGCCTCTTTGGTCACCTTCAGCAGCGCGTGACGGCGCGACACCAAGCCATCGTCGAGGGCGAGGTTGCACGTCGAGCTACGCCCCACCACGAAGTCGCCCAAGGGCATTTCGAGGTCGGTCGAGCGGTAGCGAAGCCGAAAGCGCGCCACACCGGGATTCTAGCGCACTTCGGTCCGAAGCGCGGTTTTCGTGTCCCCCAAGCGGATGAACGCCCTGAACCACGAAAAAAGGCGAGAAGGATGAACCTTCTCGCCTTGAAGGAGGACTCCGAGAAACCCTAGAAGGTGAACAGCTCGGCGTTGCTGGCGACTTCGCCCAGACCGGTCTCAACGCGGCCTTGAAGCTCCACGGTCTCGTCCAGCAGCGCCTTCATGCCTCCCACCTCGCGAACGTATTCGGCGAAGAGGTTGGACTGTGCGCCCAGGACACCCATCGATTGCTGGTTGTTGACCAGGATGATGAACTCGCCAGACGAGAGGTCGGCATCTTCCGCGCCCACCCAGAGCTGCTTCTCGGACTCGCGACGCGCTCGCTGACTCGCGCGAATCTTGATGCCACCTTCTTCGCCCTCTTCAGGCAGGCGGACGAAACCGAGATTGCACTGGTACCGGTTGTCGGCAACGCGCACCAAACATCCGAGCAACGCTGTTGCGTTCTCCATCGAGCCCGCAGAGTTGTTGAGTTCCTCTCGCCGCGTATCGCCCGAAGTCATCGCGGAGAGTGCTTCGATGCGACCCCACACCTGGTTGATGTGGTTGTAGTAGTCGAACATCGCGTCCACCACGTCGGTGCGGAACAAGCCGTAGTTCTTGCGCGAGAACACGTTTGCGCCGAAGGGCTTTTCCAACGCGCGAAGAGCTTCGATCGACTCGTAGTCCACTGCCGGTGCCTTGCCCGGTGCACCACGTGCCGCGCGAACGGCTTCGTCGGTGAGACGCTGTGCTTCGCTGACCGTGTTGCTGGCTTCTTGAACGGCCGCGTAGAGATCCTTGCCGTCGCGCACCGCCATGTTGTGGATACGCCGGTCGTTCATGACGCTACCGGAGAGGTAGCCCATCAAAAGACCGAGCAGTGCGCCAATGCCCAAGAGCATGAAGGTCTTGGCCTTGCGCTTTCGGCCCACCTCGGCGTCTTCGACGGGTTTGTCGTCGAACACCAACCGGACTTCTTGCGGCTTCGGTGCTTGGCTGACAGCCGCCGGGGCACCAAACGGATCCGCCGTCGGCTTGGGCTTCGCCTTGGGTTGCGCGAAAGGCGGCGCCACGATGCCGGGCGCGGCAGGCTTTCCGACCGAAGGCGGAACAACCTCGCCAGGCGCGACAGCCGGCTTGGGCTTCGCTGCAGCGGGCGGTGTGACCGCCGGTGAAGCTCCCACACCTGGAGGGGGCGCAACCGCACCGTCTCCCTGTTGTGTGTTGGGAGCGATTGTCCGACCCAAACGGGCCTTCAGGTCCTTGATCTTGCGAGGTTTCTTGGCGGCCATGGGATCCGTAAAGTGGCGGGCACGTTATCCGTGCACGCGCGTGGGTGTCAAGCCAGGTTGAGGACAGCTCAGCCCTGCTTTTCGGGGGTTTCGACAGGGCTGATGGCTTCGAGTTCCCCCAAAAGCGCGTCGATGGCTTCCTCGGCCTCGCGCTGCTTCTGGAGAGCATCCAGGAGGGTGACATCTTCGACAAGGCCTCGCTCGAGCGCTTGCTGGTACGCCTGCAGTGCCTCGGTCCGTGCGCCGAGTCGTTCCACGGCGCGTTCTCGGAGTGCCTGTGCACGCGGGTGCCCGAGTTCGAGTTCCTCCACGCGTCGGGCCTGGCGGCGCGCAGCGGGGATCGTTCCACTCTGAAGAAGCTCTGCGGCGCGAACCGGAAGGTCCTCCGCCATCGCTTCCTCCACTTCCTCGAGGGAGATCAACACCAAGTCGTTGGTCACCTCGCGATGAAGCGTGCGCACTTCGGTTTGCAGGTCCGCCGTCGGCTCGGGCGTTTGCGCCGAGTCGTCCGAACACGCCACGAGCGCAACCAACGTGAGTGCCAGCCGCGTCACACGAAACCTCGCTCGCGAAAGAACTTCTCAATGCGCAGGTTGACGAGTTCGGGATACTCGACCGCGACGTAATGCGTGCCGCCGGGCACCACCATGATTTCGGCGCCGGGAATCCGACGCGCCATCCGTTCGGCTTGCACGCGTGGTGTAAAGAGATCGCGGTCCCCGGCGATGACGAGGGTCGCGACGTCGACTTGCGGAAGGATCTCCGTGGCGTCGTGTTGACCGAGCTTGTCGAGGGTGCGCATGTAGAGCTGCATATCGAGGTCGGCGAACGAACTGGCGAGTTCGTGAAAGATCGAGTCGTCCAGTGTGCGCGCCGCGAGCCCAATGCGCTTGGCCCATGTGATCGTTTCGGGCATCGACACAAGTCGACGCGTCACGGCTTCCGCGAGACGTGGAACCGCGCCGATGCCTCGGATCACCGGCGGGAGGAGGTCGCCCATGAACCCCAGGTTCATCACCGTGCTCCACACCTGGCCCGACACACCGTTGACGAGAACCAAGTGCGAGATGCGGTCCGGATGACGACGAAACATCTCGAGCCCGACTTGGACACCCATCGACCATCCGACGACGGCGGCGCGCTCGACACCGGCTGCGTCCATCACAGCAATTGCGTCCATGCAGTGATCTTCGATCCCGACCGCCTCCGGATCCTTGGGCGCCCCAGAGCGATACAGGCCGCGGTAGTCCCACGACACAAAGCGACAGCGGTCTTGGAAGTAGCGGATCTGATGGGTCCACGACATCCAGCTCCCGCCAAGTCCGTTGCAAAGCAAGACAGGCGGTCCTTCGCCCTCGAGGTCATGCCACGCCAGCTCGGTTCCGTCGGGCGAAACCACACGATGTTCAGCGGGGGAGGGGCGCTTCATCTGACCCGGCTCATAGCACGTTTGTCTGCTATGCCCTCTCGGTGGTCGAAGGCACGGTCATCGTCGTCGATAACTACGACTCCTTCACCTACAACCTCGTCCAGTACTTGGGCGAGCTTGGGGCGACGGTGGACGTGTTCCGCAACGACGCGATCGACACTGCAACCATTCGTGAACGCGCGCCGCGCGGCGTGTTGATCAGCCCGGGGCCGGGTCGGCCCGAAGACGCTGGAGTGAGTCCAAAGGTCATCGCCGAGCTCGCCGGTGAGTTTCCGATTCTGGGGGTCTGTCTCGGGCACCAGTGCATCGGAGCGCATTGGGGTGGCTCGATCGTGCGCGCACCTCAGTTGATGCATGGGCGGACCTCACCGATCGAGCACGACTCGCGCGGCGTGTTCGCGGGGCTACCCAATCCCTTTGTGGCGACGCGATACCATTCGCTCGTCGTCGATCCCAAAACCGTTCCGGATGCGCTCGAAGTCACGGCTACCACGTCGGACGGCGAGATCATGGGATTGCGGCACCGCGAACTGCAGGTGGAGGGTGTGCAGTTCCATCCCGAGTCGTTTCTGACGGAGCATGGCCACGACATGCTGCGCAACTGGTTGGAGAGTTTGTCGTGAGTGTGCGTGACGCGCTGCGGGACGTCCTGGCAGGCAAGCCGCTTGGCGGCGAACGCATGGCTGAAGCGATGCACGAGATCCTCCAGGGCGAAACACCACCAGCGCTCTTGGCAGGTTTTGCCGTGGCGCTGCGCATGCGCGGTGAGACGACGGCCGAGTTGGCTGCGGCGGCGCGGGTGCTTCGCGAACAAGGTGCGTCCGTCGATTTCGATCACGCGCCGCTTTTGGATACCTGTGGAACCGGTGGCGACGGACTGAGCACGTTTAACATCTCGACCGTGTCCGCGATTGTGGTTGCAGCGGCCGGGGTGAAAGTCGCCAAGCACGGCAATCGCGCCGTGAGTTCGCGTGCTGGAAGTGCGGATGTTCTCGAAGCGCTTGGCGTGCGTTTGGACCTCGACCACAGCGCGCATCACCGCTGTCTCGATGAGCTCGGCATCACGTTCCTCTTTGCACCCGCGCACCACAAGGCGCTTCGTCATGCCGCGGGTGTTCGTCGCGAGCTCGGACTCCGCACGTTCTTCAACTTGCTCGGACCCTTGGCGAATCCCGCCGCGGCGACGCACCAGCTCGTGGGCGTCTTTGATCCCAACCGCGTCACGCAGCTCGCCGAAGTGTTGGGTGCGCTGGGCACCCAAGCCGCGTGGGTGGTTCACGGCGAGGGTGGCTTGGACGAGATTGCGCCGAGCGGTGTCACTCAGGTTGCAGTGCTCAACGAAGGTCGCGTCGAAGCGATCGAAGTGACGCCCGAGGACTTTGGTGTTGAACCCGTGCCGCTGACCGCGCTGGCTGGGGGCGATGCGAACGACAACGCGGCGATTGCTCGACAGATTTTGTCGGGTGAGAAGTTCGCGCCGCGTCACGCTGTGCTGCTCAACGCGGGCGCTGCGCTCTGTGTGGCAGGTGCCGCAACGACGCCGCGCGAAGGTGCAGAGCTCGCGGCGAGTGTGCTGGACGATGGTCGCGCCAAATCGCTCTTGGAGCGTTGGGCCGCGCGGACCCAGGAGCTGGCATGACGATCCTCGAGTCGATCGTCGAGCGCACGCGTCGGCACGTGCAACGACAGAAGCGTCGCTACCGCCCCACGACAACAGCACACCCAGAACGCGGCGCACGTGCGCTTGAGGCGCTGAAGCGACGTGGGGAGTGCCCGAACGTCATTGCGGAAGTGAAGTTTCGCAGCCCGAGTGCTGGGCAGATTCGTGTTCGTCGAACCGGCGAAGCGGTGCGGGTGGCAACGGGCTACGCGCGCGCCGGGGCGTCGGCGATTAGCGTGCTTGCCGATGGACCGGGCTTTGGCGGTGGTGTCGCCGACGTGCGACGCGTCGCAGCGAACGTGAGTACGCCGGTGCTGTTCAAAGGGTTTGTCGTCGATCCCTTTCAGGTTCGAATTGCCGCGGACATCGGAGCGTCGCTGGTCCTCTTGCTGGCCTCCGTGTTGGACGACGCCACGATCGCGCAGTTGATCGCCGAGACTCATGCGCTTGGGCTCGAACCCGTGTTGGAGGTCGCCAACGACGCCGAGATGGATCGAGCGCTGCAGACCGAGGCGCGCATCGTCGGTGTCAACGCACGGGATCTGCATACGTTCAAGGTCGATCCGGAGGGGGCGGCGCGCTTGGTTGCCGCGATTCCCACCGAGCGCTTGGCGGTGTACATGAGCGGCGTGCGCTCGCGCGAAGATCTGCGAAACCTGGGGCGAGGGCGAGCCGATGCAGCTCTCGTGGGAGAGGGACTGATGCGACACACCAACCCGGGCGACGAGTTGGCGGAGTGGTTGAAATGAGTCGAAAGACGGTACTGATCACAGGAGCGGCGGGAACCGTCGGCAGCTACGCGACAGCGTTGGCGGAGGCGGCTGGATATCGCGTGATCGCGACCGACGTTCGGGGACGTGCGGTGGCGATGCCCATTCGGGGTGAGGTTCGCACCGCAGACTTGACCGAGACGTTGGCGCTGCCGGAGTTGGTGAAGGGCTGCGACGCGGTCTTGCATACTGCCGCGCTCTTGAACGTGTCCGCGCCTGCTGCGTCGCTTTCGGCAGTCAACACCGATGCCGTCGTGGAACTCTACCAGGCTGCCAAGGACGCGGGCGTGAAGCGCTTTGTGCATCTGAGCGGCGCGCGCTTGTACCAGGCGGCGGGTGCCGAACCGCTCGTCGAAACCTCGACGCTCGCTCCCCGTGGTCCCTACGCGTTGTCCAAGCACGGCGCAGAGGTGTTCATCCGCGGCCAGGCGAAGGGTCCTGCGTGGACGATTTTGCGCGCGGCTCCGACCTACGGACGTCGCGGTCGACACTTCGCTGCGAGCTTGCTGGCGGTTGGACCGATCTTGCGACTGACCAGCCCCGTGGTGCCGCGTTTCGAAGGAGGTCCGCTCGGGACGATGGTGCACGCCCAAGATGTCGCGCGCGCGATGCTTTACGTGCTCGATCGCAAGGAGACGCACGGCGAGGTCTACAACGTATCCGACGGAGACGTGCTGAGCCTCGGCGAGCGGCTCTCGGTGACCTTTGACGCATACGGGATTCGCACTGCGCGTGTTCCGAGTGCATTCAACGCGTACATTCGTCGGCTCGGATCGGAGCGGCTCGATCGCGTGCTCGATCGCGCTGCGATGGTGGGATGGAAGGGCGTGGCGACGCGCCACGGACTCAAACCCTTCTTGCGTCCTCGTTTCGATCGCGAAGTGCTCGAGCTGGTGCATGAGGATCTCGTGGTCAACTCCGACAAGTTGCGAGCGATTGGTTGGGAGCCGCGCTACCCCCGTTTCGAATCGGGGTGGTCTGAGGTGCTGCGCGTCTACCAAGGCGAGCGCTGGGTGCCGCGTTACGGGGGATGATGCGGGATCGGTTCGATGAGGCCCGCGCCATCGCGTTGCAGGGCTGGTTGATCGCGAAGCGTGGCGGACGTGCGTGGCGGGACAAGCGAGTCGATCCCGACGCGCCACACGTGGTGTTTGTACACGGCTACTTTGCTGCGGGTCCTGTGTTCGATCCTTTGCGCAAAGCCGTGCTGGGGGGACTTGGAGCTCCGACGCTGGACCTCACGTACGGGCCGCATCGCGACTTTGAGTCGATTGCTGCAGAGCTCGGGGATCGAATTCAACGCGAGGTTGAGGCGCAGCGTCGAGTGCTCTTGGTGGGGCACTCGCTGGGTGGATTGTTGGCGCGCTGGTACGTGCAAGAGCAGGGCGGGCGCGCGATCGGTTTGGTGACCCTGGCCACACCGCACGGAGGCACAAACGCAGCGAAGCGGGTGCCTGGTTCATTGGCGCGGGCGCTGGATCCGCGCGGCAAAGTGCTGCGTCGTTTGGGCAATCGAGTGGGCATTCCGCACCTGGCGATTGCGGGTGGCAAAGATCGCGTGGTTCCAACGTCGAGCGCGTTGGCGGTCGAGGATGCAGACGTCGCGGTGTACGACCACCTCGGCCACAACACGCTCCTCTACGATGCCGAAGTGCATGGACGCGTCGTACGCGCGCTCGAAGACATGTCGGAACAGTAATCAGTAATCAGGGATTAGGGATCAGGGATCAGAGATCAGGGATCAGGGATCAGGGATCAGGGATCAGGGATCAGGGATCAGGGATCAGGGATCAGGGATCAGGGCTCAGGGATCAGGGATCAGGGATCAGGGATCAGGGTCCAAACCGGGTACATCGTTGACGGTTTAGACCGGAGACATGGTTGACACTTCCGGTGCTGCAAAACGGCAGGCATGCCGTGGAAAGAGGTGTCTGAACGACTGGACGGCTGATTGCTGATCGCTGATCGCTGATCGCTGATGGCTGATCGCTGATCGCTGATCGCTGATTACTGATTGCTGTAGGAGGGGAGTTCGACGCGCATTTCGGTTCCTGGTTCGTGGCCGAGCACTTCGATCGATCCCCCGTGCGCATCGACGATTTGCTTGACCAGTGCCAATCCCAAACCGATTCCGTGGTTCCGCTTCGAATAGAACATGTCGAACAACGTCGCGCGTTCGTCCTCCGGAATCCCCGGCCCTCGATCACGCACGCTGAGCACCAATGCATCGTCGGTTTTTGCCAACGAGAGCGTGACGGTTTGGTCCGGCGGCGACGCCTGAATCGCGTTCTTCAGCAAGTTCCAAAGGAGCTGCCGCACTTGATCCGGATCCACGTGGGCGACCGTGGGGCGCTCACTTTCGACTTCGATCGTCACGCTTCCCAACGTGGTGTCCTGCCGGGCAACCGCTGCGAGCTCATCGGCAATCTGCGCAGCATCCACGTCGGTCGGACTCGGCATCGTCGGTCGACTCACGTCCAACATGCTCGTGACCAGTGCGTTGAGTCGTTCCACTTCTTTGAGCACGATGCCCAGTAGCTCACGATCCTCTTCGTCGAGTGCCGATGCCTTGTGAACCATCTGTACCGACCCCGAAATTGATCCCAAGGGGTTGCGAATTTCGTGCGCCAAGCTCGACGCAAGTCGACCCAATGCAGTCAGGCGTTCGGTGTGGGCCGCTTGAGCCTGCAGTTCACGAATCTCAGTCAGGTCCTGGAACACCACCAAGCTGCCGTCCTGATCACGCAGCTGCGTTCGACTGAACCCAATGGGAAATCCCGAACCATCAGCGCGTGTCGCGGAGGTTTCGCCGCGCGCAACCTGCGTTCGGGTCAGTCGCACAAACGCACTTAGCGGCTGGCCCTGCATGCTCTCAGGCGCCGACCCGAACATCTCGGCACCGGCAGGATTGATGGAGAGAATCTTGTCACTCGCATCGATCGTCAGCAGGCCCGTGGTCATCGAACGCACGATGTCGTCGTTGAGTGACGCGAGTGCTGCAGCGCTGGCTTCGGCTTTCGCGATGCGTCCGCCCGCGCGCAAGATTCGATCGGCGAGGTTGCCTGCGAGCAACGCCACCAACACCAACGCCACGCCGTTCGAAAGCAGGCCGTAGCCCAACTCACTCGGACCCAACTGGTAGAGCTGTGCATTCTGGTCGGGCGGGAAGGGCACCATTTCGGCCGAAACGGCAAAGGCCAGAATGACGTAGGCCAGCAACGCCACCCCGGCGATCGACCGCGCCACACGCGGACCGAGCGTGATCGCTGCAGCGAGAACGACAATGCCGTAAAGCAGCGTGAACGGGCTGCCGGCAGCACCGGTGAGGTAGATCAGAAGTGTGGTCGCACCGATGTCGAAGAGAATCTGCGCCCACGCAATGCGACTTAGGCTCCAACCTGCTTGGATGGCGAGCGCGAAGCTCCCGCACGCGGCGTACGTTGCGATGACCAGTCCGATCAACGTCGAGGGAGTGAACCCGCTGACACTCGAGCCCTGCGCGATGTTGAGCGCGAGCATGCCGCCGAGCAGGAACGTCGCAACGGCGAGCCGCCCAAGGACAACCCAGAGCGAGCGCCGCCGAAGCGGCGAGGTGCTCGCTTCGGTCAACCCGCCTGGACTTGGCCGGCGATCTCGAAGATCGGCATGTACATGGCGATCAGGATCACACCGACGATTCCGCCGATCACGACCATCATCATCGGCTCGAGGAGCGAGGTGAGGGCCGCGACCGCGACGTCGACTTCGTCTTCGTAGAAGTCGGCGATCTTGTTGAGCATGTTGTCGAGCGCACCGGTCTGCTCACCAACACCGATCATTTGAACGACCATCGACGGGAACACCTTGGTCTCCGCGAGCGGCTCGGACATCGTGCGACCTTCGCGAATCTTGTCCGCCGTTCTCTGAATCGCTTCCTCAACGATGACGTTTCCAGACGCGCGTCCGACGATGTTCATCGAGTCGAGGATCGGGACACCGGATCCGAGCAGCGTTCCGAGCGTGCGGGTAAAGCGCGCGACGGCGATCTTTCGGATGACCGGTCCAATGACCGGCATGGTTAGGAATAGCTTGTGCCAGAAGCGTTTTCCGCCCTTGGTACGGTAGCTCCACGTGACCGAACCCACGATCACAATCGTGGTGAGGATGATCCAATGCACGTTGCCGAGGAACCACTCGGACATGCCGATAACCATCTTGGTGAGACCCGGAAGGTTATCTTCACCGCCAAACTCGGAGAACATTCCCTGGAACGCGGGAATCACCCAGGTGAGCATCACCACGATGACGGCGATGGCGACGCACAACACGGCGGTCGGGTACACCATCGCGCCCTTGACCTGACGCTTCAGCTTCACGCGCTTCTCGATGTAGACCGAGAGACGCTGCAGAATCGTGTCGAGGATACCGCCCATCTCACCGGCGGCGACGAGGTTCACGTAGAGGTCATCAAAGACCTTGGGGTGCTTGCGCAGTCCCTCGGAGAACGTGCCTCCCTGCTCGACGTAGGACTTGATGTCCTTTTGGATCTTGCGGAACTGCTTGTTCTCACCCTGGCCGGAGAGAATCTCCAGGCACTGCACCAAGGGCAGGCCGGCATCGATCATGGTCGCGAACTGGCGCGTGAAGACGACGAGTTCCTTCTCTTTGACCGGCGAGCCGATGCTGATGTGGAACTCTTTGGGCTTCTTCTTGACCTTGACGGGATTGAGTTGCTGCTGACGCAACCTCGATTGCACGAGTTCCGACGACTCGGCCTCCATCGTGCCTTTGCGGGTTTCCCCGTTCCGTCCTTTTGCCTCCCAGACCCACTCGGCCATGCCAACCTCCGCGCCACACGGGCGCTCGCGCGAGGATCATCCTAACGGACGGGCTGAGAGCCGGTCCAATTTAGACGGGTCGAGGCCCAGAAAAACGGTTCAGCGCCGGTAGGGGTTGAAGATGAGATCGTCGGCTGCGCTCATCGAGCCCATGCCCATCCCCATCGGTGCCGTCATTTCGACCATCGGGGTCTCCATGGGCGTTTCCGTCGCCTCAGCCATCGCTTCCTGCTCCATGCTTCGACGACGGTCGCGGTCGCGATCTCGGCGTCGCCGCATTCGAGGCTGGTCGTCCTCCACAGGCTCTTCCACCTGCGCTTCGACCACCGGGTCCTCGGACGAGGGCTCTTCGATGGGCGCAGCCACCATCACCGGCTCTGCCGGCTGCGTGGGCTCTTCGGCAACCCTGGGCGGCGCCGGAACGGTGGTCTCCGCTGGAGCGGCTTCCTCGGACGAAGAGAGCATGGTCCACGCAACTCCACCGGTCAGCAGAAGAAGCCCGGCACCAATGGCCATCATCATTCGAGAGCGCCGTGCGGGATCCTGGGCCGCTTGGAGCGCGGAGGGACGCCCTGAGAGCGTCAGTTCGTCGGGACCCCGCGTGCCGGAAATCGACACTGCCGAGCTGCTTCCCTCGCGCGGAATCGGCATCGCGGCTTCGCCGATTTCGACGCGACCCAGTTTGTCGATCGCGTCGCGAACGCGGGTGCGCTGTGCATCCAACTTCTCGTTGAGCACCTCGCGCATGATCGCGCCGACTGCACGCGGCGTGGCAATGCCGGGACCGTTGTGTGCAGCGGCTTCGAGGGCGTTCGCAAACTCGTCTGCGGATTGGAATCGCTCGTCGGGTTCGCGCTCAAGCGCGATGGAAAGAACCGCGTCGAAACACTCGAGCTCGGGGTAGAGCGACGAGACCAGCGGGATCTCTTCTTGGAGGATCTTGTTGAGTGTGGCCGCGTTGTTTTCGCCGCGGAACAGCCGGCGACCTGTCAGCGACTCCCACAGGATGATCCCCATGCTGAACAGGTCCGAACGCTGATCCGCGTGACCTGTCGAGGCCTGTTCCGGCGCCATATACGCGAGCTTTCCCTTGAACTGGCCCGCGCGGGTACTGGTCAATCGCTTCTCGGCCTTCGCGACACCGAAGTCGGTGATCCGCGCAATGCCGTCGGTGCCCACCATGATGTTGTGTGGCGACACGTCACGGTGCACGAGCTTGAGGGGCTCGCCTTGCTCGTCGTTGAGCGCGTGCGCAGCACCGAGCCCACCGAGCGCATCCAAAATCAAACGGATGACGATGTGGGTATCGATGCGCTTCCCAGCGCGCGCCGCTCCCGTGAGCAACGCACCGAGGTGGTCGCCCTCGATGTATTCCATCACGAGAAAGAAGCCGTCGCCTTCGGTATCGCTGATGTCGAGCGTTCCGACCACGTTCGGATGACGAATCCGTGCGGCGAGACGCGCTTCATCGAGGAACATCGAAATGAACTCTTCCTCGTACGCGAGGTGCGGATGAAGCACCTTGATCGCGACCAGCCGCTCAAACCCGGCCACACCCCGTGCACGTGCGACGTAGACCGCCGCCATACCGCCCGAGGCGAGCTGCGAAAGCACCTCGTAGCGTCCCAGCCGCCGACCCGCCATGTTGCGGGAGAGATCCGGCGCGGGCGCGACCATTAGAACTGGCCTCCGATGCTGGCGCTGCCCGGGCCAATGCCGACGCGAACCGACGTGTCCTCGTCGTCGTTATCGGAGCCACCCCAGTCGGTGAAGATGGCGGTTAGGAGCGTGATGGCACCCAGACCCGCCGTGACACCGATCAACGCGTTGGTCCGTCGCTCGGCCTTCTCTCCATCGTCGAGGAGTGCCGACGCCCGAGGAAACGCGAGGTTGCCCGCAGCACGCTCCTCGGCCGCTGCAGCTTCGTAGTCGTCACGCGTGTTGAGCGTGTCGACACCCGACCACGCAAGCACCGCACCCGCCCCCACCGTGAGCGCAAGCCCGGTAAAGAACACCACCGGACTCATGCCCGAACTCTCGTCGTCCTGGTTTCCGGTGGTGGTTTCCGTCCCTGTACCGATACCCACCTCAGTCTGACTCCCCGTACCCGTTTCGGTTTGGGTCTCGAGCGCAGGGCCTTCGGGTCGTTCAAAGTGAACCGAACGACTTTCGCCTGCGGCGCCACTGACTTGGTCGGTCACGGTGCCCGAATCGAAGGCCGCGCCGACGGTCACGCCCCGGTCGGGTTCCAAGAAGAACGAAGGGTGGGCTTGGAGGGTTTGGTTCACCTCGACGCTGCACTCGGCATCGCAGGTGACTTCCACGAAGAAGTAACGCTCCCGGCCTTGGTCGATGATCTCTTGTGCCGCTGCGACTTCAGCCTCGGCATCCGGCCACGTCGACACCAGACGCAAGCTCAGCGTGGCCGCGCGCAGGATGTTCTCTGCGCGGACGTGCGCGCGAATCGCCTGAAGCAAGGCGGGCGCCGCAGGTGCGTGTGTGTTGGCCATTTCAAACCAACGCGCGGCTGCAGCGTAATCGCCTTCAAGGTACGCAGCGCTGCCGCGATCGAACGCGTTGGCGGCGGCCTCACGGTTTTGCGCCGCGCTCGGCAGCGCCATCGCGAGCACCAACGTCAAGGTGATGGCGTAGAGCTTTGGTGTCAGCTGTGTCACGCGCGCAAGGCCCCCAAGCACACATCGCTCGAAAACATCGAAACGATTGAGAAATAGGATGGCTGGCGAGCCGCCCGAACGTCAAGGATCAGCGGCTTTCTGGCGGATGCTCTAGCGGGGTCGACGCCGCCGCTGTCCACCGGCGTTGTTGGCCTGGTTCTGAATCATCTGCTGGAGCTCGTCGGGCTCGGGCGATCGGCCGATCGCCTCCTCGATGTCCAGAATCCCCTGCCGATACAGCCGATACAGCGCCTGATTCATGGTTTGCATGCCGGTCTGGCCCTGACCCGTCTGCATGAGGCCGTAAATCTGGTGGATCTTGTTCTCGCGAATCAGGTTTCGAATCGCGTAGTTGGGAATCATGACCTCGGCTGAGAGCGCACGGCCCGGGCCATCCTTCCGAGGCAGCAGCATCTGCGTGACGACGGCTTGAAGCACGAAGCTCAGCTGCGCGCGGATCTGAGGCTGCTGGTGCGGCGGAAACACGTCGATGACACGGTTGATCGACTGAACCGCGCTGTTGGTGTGCAAGGTGGCAAACACCAAGTGACCGGTTTCGGAGATCGTCATCGCGGCTTCGATGGTCTCCAGGTCACGCATCTCACCGACGAGCACGACGTCGGGGTCCTGACGCAGCACGTACTTGAGTGCGCCCTTGAACGACTCGGTATCGGCGCCAACCTCGCGTTGGTTGACCACGCAGAGCTTGTTCATGTGCAGATACTCGATCGGGTCCTCGACCGTCATGATGTGCTCACGACGTTCCGAGTTGATGCGGTCGATCATCGCAGCGAGCGTGGTGCTCTTGCCCGAACCGGTCGGCCCCGTCACGAGGACCAAGCCGCGCGGCAAATCGCAAAGGTCTTTGACCACGGGGGGCAGCCCCAGTTCGTCGAGCGCACGAATCTTGAACGGAATGGCACGAAACGCACCCGCCACCGCACCGCGTTGCATGAACACGTTTGCACGAAAGCGTGACAGCCCCTTCACGCCGAATGAGAAGTCGAGTTCGTTGTGTTTCTCGAACTTGATCTTCTGCTCTTCGGTCATGACCTCGTAGCAGAGGTACTTCGTTTCCACCGGACCCAGAGGAGCCGTGCGAAGCTGAACCAAGCTACCGTCGATACGCAGCTGAGGAGGGGTTCCCGTCGTGATGTGAAGGTCGGAGGAACCACGCTGAATCATGACCTGAAGGAGTTGGCGTAGGCTGATCCGAGGTCGTTCGTCCTGATGCTGCATTGCCTAAGACTATCAGATCTCGACCTTCGTCCAGAGGCCGCGCCGCATCCAATCCTTGCGACGATCTTTCCGCGCAACCACGCGTGCGACCGAAGACGCCGTCACGAACGCTCCTTCCGCGCCCAGTCCAGGAACGATCTGGTTGTTGCAGAGCAGGAGTTGCCGCACCGGTGTGCGCACCGGCAAGCCGCAGATCCCCAACGCACCACGCACTGGAAACCCGTAGAGCGCCTCCATGGTGGCAGCACCGCGTGTCCACGGTTCGGTCGAGGGCAGCATTCGATTCTCGACGACGTCCTCAGGATCGCGACCGTCGTGGGGGGAGTCGATGAAGACGACGTGTCGGTCGACGAAGGGCATCAACGTACGCAGAGAGTCCAGCACGCGTTCGCGCATGCTCTGCACGTACCCCTGAACCTCTTCGGCGCCTCGTCGCGGGAGCAAGGTCTCGATGCAGAGCGTCCGCGTGCCGTCCTTCTCCGGGTCCCCGACTTCGACGCGCAGATAGTTTTCGGCGCCTAGTTTTCGCGTTGGATCGCGAACCAGAAAAAGGTCGCGTGCCATTCCGCGTGGAACCCCTTCGGCACGCACGCACACGTTGAGCGTGTATCGAAACCAGCGAGGGGTCGGCTCGCCCAATCGTTCAAAGAGCTCCGAGAGTCTCGAGCGATCGGGGAGCAGGGGCAAAAGCGACGACACGGGCCGCGCGTGCGCCACGAAACCGCATCCGATCTCGTCGCCCGATCCCGCGAGGCGCACGCCCACCACGCTGCCGCGTCGGACGACGATGTGGTCCGCGCTTTCCTGCATTCGAACCTCGCCACTGTAGGTCCGAATCTTTTCGATAAGCGCTTCATTAAGCCAGGCCGCGCCGCCTTCGATTCCAGCTGCGTGGCACCACGCCCAGTAGCTGCGCGAGACCGAGAGCCCCACCGCGTGGTCAGGGTCGTAGTCTGGAGCGCCTCGCACGACAGCGCTGAGGACGGTGCGGAACGGATGCTGCTCGGGAAGTTCGGCGAGCAGATCCGGTCCTTCACCCTCTCGATCGAAGACTTGGTGTGCGGATGCCCGTGCGAGCTCACGTCGCTCAAAGAAGGTCTCGGGCGGCCACACCAACTCGCGTTCGATGATCCGGTCAAAGTCGCCAGCATGACGCTCGCAGCGACGCTGGAAGTCCTCGATGGCGCGTTTGACTGCGGGAAATTCTCGGATGCGCTCGCGTTCCAACGCGGCATCGTCCAACGCGTGCTCGTACCGGATCGACGGCAGCACCACCTGGAACGCAGGGTCGGTGGCTTTGGCACGTCGCCGCACGGCCTGTTGAATCGCCAGCTCCGCCATCACGCGTTTGGCGAGTGGGCTGTGCGATGCGACGAACGTGGAGGGACGACGCGGGAGTACCCGAGTTCCGGCCGTGTAGGTCGGCGGCAGTTCACCTTGGCCTAGCAGCAGCACGCGAAATCCCCGCTTTGCGAGGAGCGCACCGGTCAGCAGAGATTCGGCGCGTACGCCCAGGAAGACGACGTCGTAGTAGCGAGCGGTCATTCGATCGCCACGAAGGGTGGAGGGTGCAGCCAGGTTCCCGTGCGCGGATCGACGTGCCCGTGTGCGATGGCATCAACGACAGCCGGCAGCAGCTGGTGTTCGGCGCGTTGGATGCGCGCTTGCAACGCCGCGGCATCGTCGCCGGGTGCAATCGCCACTGCGGCCTGCGCGAGAATCCGTCCCGTGTCGACGCCTTCGTCCACCAGGTGCACCGTACAACCGGTCATGCGCACACCGGCTTCAATCGCTTGCCGCGTGGCGTGCATTCCCGGAAACGCGGGAAGCAACGATGGATGCACGTTGATGATCGGGCCGACGCGGCGAACGAAGTCGGCACTCAGCAGACGCATGAAGCCCGCCAACACGATCAGAGTGGGTTCGAACCGAGAGACAGTCTCGAGGAGTTGGTGCTCCCACCCCGCACGGTCTTGCTTTTGAAAGCGGACCACCTCGGTGGCGATGTTTCGCTGCGCGGCGTGGTCGAGACCCGGCGCATCGCGGTCTGCGATGACTCCGACGACATCCGCTGCGCAGCGCTTCTCGCCGATGGCGCGCAGCAGGGCTTCCAGGTTGCTACCTCGGCCCGAGATCAGGACGAGGGTGCGCATTACGCCTCGTACCGAACGCGGGCTTCGCCTTCCGCGTTCGAGGCTTCGATCACGCCCATGCGCACCGGAGCTTCATCCGCGGCGCGCAGTGCATCGATCACCGCGTCTGCACCCTCTGGGGCGACGACGAGGACGTAGCCGATGCCCAGGTTGAACGTGCGGCGCATCTCGTGCGTTTCGACTCCGCCGTGCTTTTGGATCGCCGCGAAGATCGGCGGCACCGTCCACGATTCGCGTACGCGTGCGCCGAGCCCTTCGGGCAACACGCGCGGCAGGTTTCCGACCAAGCCACCCCCGGTGACGTGACAGAGTGCGTGGACGTGTCCGGTCGCCACTGCGGTGCTGCTGGCTTTGGCGTAGAGGCGGGTGGGACGAAGCAGGACCTCGCCCCAAGACGATGCATCGTCGAAGCTGGAGCCGAGGTCGACCTTGCCCTCTTCCAAGAGCGCGCGTCGTGCAAGCGAGTAGCCGTTGGAGTGCAACCCACTCGACGCCAATCCGAGGACGACGTCGCCCTCTTGCACGCGCGAGCCATCGAGGATGGCGGAGCGGTCGACGACGCCAACTGCGAACCCGGCCAGGTCGTACTCGCCTTTGGCGTAGAATCCGGGAAGCTCCGCCGTCTCACCCCCGAGCAGCGCGCATCCGGACTGACGACATCCTTCGGCGATGCCCGCGACCACGCTGGCGGCTTGGTCGACGTCGATCGCACCCGTGGCGAAGTAGTCCAGAAAGAAGAGCGGCTGTGCACCGGTTGTGATGACGTCGTTGACGCACATCGCGACGAGATCGATGCCGACGCTTTCGTGCTGGCCTGTGGCGAATGCGAGCTTGAGTTTCGTGCCGACTCCGTCGGTTCCTGCGACGAGCACCGGCTCACTCAGGCCTCCAGGAAGTCCACAGAGGCCAGCGAACCCACCCACACCACCAAGCACCAGCGGTGTTCGAGTGGACTTGGCCAGAGGCCGAATGCGATCGACGAGTCGTTCACCCGCCTCGATATCGACGCCCGCGTCTTTGTAGGTCAACCCCATGGCGCGGAGAACCTAGCACTCGGGTCGCGAAGCGTCAGTACGGATTGGCGCTCGTAAACGAGCTCATCATCGACGCGCGCATCGTCCTTCGCATGGAGCGCATCGTTCGACGCGTGGTGCGACTGGAGGTCCGCATGCTTCGCGTAGAACTACGCGACGAGGTCCGCATCGTGGCCATCACGGCCTGCATCGGCGCGGCACGCATTTCGGGCTCAGGCTCAGGCTCAGGTTCTGGAATGGGCTCAAGCGTCAGTGTCTGTGTGGTCTGCGCGTTGTAGGTGATCGTGGCTGTCGCGACGTTGTGTCCCGGCGCTGTTGCGCGTAGCTGGTGCTCCGAATCGTCCTGTTCGACCTCTTGGTCGTAGGGGTTGGGCACTTCGACGCCGTCCAGCGTCAGGCGCGCATCGCTCGGCGACGTCTGAATCTGCACCCGCACCATGACGGGCTCGGGCTCGGGCTCAGGCTCGGGTTCGGGCTGCACCTCGGGTTCCGGATCGGGCTGCGCTGCAACCGCCATCGTCGGCTCCGCTTCCATCGCAGCCGGTTCCTCGGACTCCACGCTCGTCGGCGCGTTGTTGGTCTGCTCCGGCTCGTCGTCCGAACCGCTGGAGAATCCAACGACGATGATTCCGACAAGAACGAGAAACGCCACGCCAACACCGGCGAGCATCTTCGTGGAGTTTTTCGCTCCCACCAGTTGCGCGGGTTCGTCGTCGAAGCTGACGACAGGCGTTGCCTCCATGGGCTTGGTCTTGGGTTCCGGGAGCGCGGCCGGGAGAACGGCGGGCACAGCGTCGTCGCTGCTCTGCGGTTCTTCGCTTTCCCAACTGCCGCCGCCCCAGGAAGGCCGGAACTCATCCGCGAACGATTCGGCTTCGACAGCACTCATCCGCCCTGCAGACCACGCCGTGTCTCCAGTCCCGTTGGCACCATTGGCTTTGGCGTTCGGATCGTCGTCCGCGTCGTTCGACTCCGCCTCTGCACTCGCGGCTTCCGCTTGTCCGTTCGAGTCGTCGTTGGAGTCGGTGTCCTCAACCGTCTGTTCGGCACTCGTGTCGAGTGCCTCCTCCACGGTGTCCGGATCGGGCGGCGACTCCAGTTCGGTGGTTGAGTCGTCTAGCGACTTCGCGGCGGACTGCTCCATACCCTGCGACGCAGGTTAACACCCTGATCGCTGACACACCAGACTCGGATCTCCCCACACCTACGAGCGAAATTGCCGACGATCGCCCTCAGATGTCGTTGGGAAAGAGTTCAGCGAGCCGATCGTCCCACTCGTCGGCGACGGCAGCGACTGTCTTGAGGAGGTCCTCGAACTCCTCGTAGTCCAGCCCACCAAGCCGGCGATGGGCGCGAAGGTAGAGCGCGTCGCGATCCCGATCGATCGCGAACGCGGCGTCGCTGGTCACCACGAAGTTCAACTCGAGCAGGCGTCGGTAGAACTCTTCGCGACCATCTTTCGGCACATCCATGATGCGCGAGAGCAATAGCAGGACGCCGTGATCCTCCAAGACGTTGATCCCGACCTGTGCCGATCCACGATGCACCTCGGCAAAGCCATCTTCGTCCAACGCGTCGATGTTGATGCCCACACCACGCGCGAAGCGTCGCAGGTAGTCGTTGACCATTTCGGTGGCGTCTCGGTACACCCGGCCACTGGGCCGGTCCTCGTACGTGGGCGATGCCATCGGGGCCGACCCTACACCGCCCCATGGACCTGTCCAAAGCCGCAGCTCTCCTCGTCGTGATCTTCGGGTGCAGCGAGGCCAAACCGACGCCGGATTGGTCGGCCCTGGAAGCGCGTGCGCGTCAAAACGACGAAGACGGTGCTCGTGCGGCCGCGCTCTGGCTGACCCGGGCGGAAGAAGCTGGTGACTCGCTTGCGGCGTTGCAAGCTCGCCAACGGCTCGACGAGCTGGCCTCAAGCCAGTGTGTGGCGAGGGTCGCGCTTGCGGAGCGGCACGACGATCCGACCGAGGCCTACCGAGCCGTGTACCGCGTGCGGAGCGACTGCGCAGATGTCGCGCGTCCCGTGTTGGAGCGTCTGGCGGAACACCGACCGAGCGCCGGTGAACTCGCCGCGATCGACCGCGAACTCGGTCACGTCGCCACCGGTTCGTGCACGTTGATTCGTACGGCTGCGTTTGGTGCCGGTGCGACCGGAATCCGCGCGGTGGCGTACTTCGAGGGCGAGTGTGCGACGGAAACGCGACGCGAGGGTTCTCGCTTCATCGCGCAGATCGAAGGGTTCTCATCCCACGACGATGTTCCTGCGCGACTCGAGGTTGGCGACGGAGGTCTCGTCGCCTTTGGCTGGGAGAACGACGAAGAGGGTGGTCGAATCGTGGCCGAGTTGGCCGAGGGTGCACAAGCACACGGCTACTTACTTTCGGACCGTTTGATCGTCGACGTGTCGACCGAGACTCCGTTGGACGAACGTGCCGCCGACAGCGAACTGGTGATCGTGTTGGATCCCGGGCACGGCGGGCGTGAGCACGGCGCGTTGTTTGAAGAGCTCAAGGAGTCCGAACTCGTGCTCGATATTTCGTTGCGCGTTCGGCGAATTCTGCAGCGCCGTTTGCCCGCTAGCCGCGTGATCATGACGCGCGAGGTGGATGAACCGATTTCGTTGGAGCAACGGACTGCGTTGGCCAACGCAGCAGATGCGGACCTCTTCGTGTCGGTTCATCTCAACTCTGCGGACGAGCCGGTTGAGAAGGGCGGCATCACCACCTTCATTTTGGATGCGAGCAACGACGAACAAGAGGTGCGGCTTGCGGCGCGGGAGAACGGAACCAGCACGCGACATGTCACGCGGATCCAGCGTTTGATCGCGAGGCTTCATCGGCGTGAGCAAGTCCAGCACTCCCGTCGCTTGGCGGATCACATTCACGCCGAAACCCTGCGTGGCGGTCGTCGAGTGTTGCCCGACCTCGATGATCGTGGCGTCAAGAGCGCGCTCTTTTACGTATTGGTTGGAGCGCGGATGCCGGCGGTGTTGCTCGAAGCCAGTTTCCTGACGAAGCCCGAAGAAGCCGCAGCGCTACGACTCGAGGCCTACCGCGAAGCGATAGCCGGAGGAATCGCCCAAGGCATCGTCCGCTACAGCGCCGACTAAACTTCCCGTTTGCACGTGGCTTTTCTGCCCATAATAGTGCCGTCGCTGTGGGCCAAGCGACTGCATCCAAGGTTGAGCTGGGCCGTCTTGCGCCGGATCTAGGCCGCACTTGCGACGACTATCTCGTCTCCTACCGCGAGGCCTACGCAACCGCGATTCGGGGTGGAGAATCCGCAGTCGATGCCGCGGCTGCGTTTTCGCGCGCCCACGACGGATTGCTCGGAGCGCTCTACTGCGCCGCGGACGCAGCTGCCGGAAAACGAAATCAAGACTCCCGACTCGCGCTGGTTGCTGTAGGCGGGTACGGACGCGGCCGCCTCGGTCTCCAAAGCGACGTCGACGTTCTCTTTCTGTGTGACGATCCCGAAGATCCAAGGGTCGAGGCCGTTGCTCAAGGCCTGCTCTATCCGGTGTGGGATCTCGGAGTCGACATCGGTTACGCAGTGCGCGGCATCGACGAGACGCTGCAGCTCTCCCTCGAAGACATCCGCACCGCCACAACCCTGATCGATCTTCGCTGGGTCGCGGGCGACCGAACGATCGTCGAGGACTTGTCCAAAGCGGCACGTCGTCGCGTGTTCGATCCGCACATCGACGCGTTTCTGACCATGCTCGAAGAAGACACCCGACGGCGCCACGAACGCTTCGGTGACTCGCTGTGTCTGCTGGAGCCCGAAGTTAAACAAGGCCGCGGTGGTTTGCGCGACCTCGATATCGCCCTGTGGGCCGCGCAGGCGCGTTGGGGTGGACGCAGTGACGCCGATTTGGTCCGCACGGGAGCGCTGCTGCAGCGCGAGGTGCAGGAGTTGAGCGCCGCGCGCGAGTTGCTTTGGCGGGTTCGCAACCACCTGCATCTCAAAGCAGGTCGCCAACAAGACCGCCTCACGTTCGAAGACCAAGAAGAGATCGCCACTCACCTGGGCTTCGTCGATGGCGTGGTGTTGGCTGTCGAGCAGTTCATGCAGGCGTACTACCGACACGCACGCGTCGTGGCGGAAACGGCCGAACGAATGTTGGAGCGTGCCAGGCCGCAGCGGCGTCGATCACGGGTCACGTTGCACGACCTCGGCGACGGCACGGCGCTCTTCGACGGGCACGTCACGCTCTCGGAAACCGAGCGACTCAGCGACGACCCGGCGTTGGTGTTTCGCTTCTACCGGCAAGTGGTTCGTCGTGGCTTGCCTCCCTACGCATTTGCGCGAGATGCAATCGCTCGGGTTGCGGTGAATCCAGAGTGGCAGGAGAAGTTGCGGGCCTCCGAAGAAGCGACGCAGCTTTTTGTGGAGTTGCTCGCGAATCGAACGCGCGCTTCGGTTCGCCGCGGTTCCATCGTCGATGAGCTTCATCGCGTCGGACTCGTGGTGGCCATGCTTCCAGAGCTGGAGCCGCTGACCGGTCGGGTGCAGCACGACGTCTATCACGTGTACACGGTCGACGTGCACATGGTGCGCGCGGTCGACCGGCTGCGCGAGTTGATCGCAGGCGAGCACACCCAAACGATGGGGCTCGCCAGTCGCCTGATCGCCGAAGCGCCACGACGCACGCCGCTTTTTCTCGCAGTGTTTCTGCACGCGTTGGGCAAAGTCCACGGCGGCGATCGACCCGAACGCGGCGCGCAGATGGCGCGGAAGATCGCCGAGCGGCTCGGTTTGTCCGCGATGGACGTCGAGCACGTGGCGTGGCTGATCGAAAACCAGCGACGGCTGTATCACTGGGCGACTCGTCGCGATACGAGCGACCCGGTTGTGCTGGGTGAGATCGCAGAGCACGTGGGGACCACCGAGCGACTTCGGGACCTCTACTTGCTGACGCTCGCCGTGCTCTCCACGACGAACCCGACCGCGTTGAGCGCGTGGAAAGCCCGTATGCTCGAGGACCTGTACTTCGGTCTTCGTTCGCTGGAGGGTCGGCGTCCGACCGGTGCAAGCCGCGCGAAAGCAATTCGCGAAGAGGTGCGCGTGGGCTTTGTCGGAGACAAAGACGCGGCTGCATTGGAAGCGTTTCTGCGAGAGATGCCGGACCGCTACATCCTCGCCAATCCGGTCGACGTGATCCGGCGCCACGCGCGTTGGGTGCGTGACGAAGAGAACGTTGTCGGACTGCACATCGCGCCGGGCCCAAGTGCGGAACTCACCGAGGTAGCGTTGATCGGAAGCGACCGTCCTGGCTTGCTCGCCGACGTCGCTGCCGTGTTTGCCGCGCATCAAGTCGCGGTTATCGACGCGCAGATCTACACGCGCGAGGATGGTCGCGCGTTCGATGTGTTCCTGGTGCGTCGCGAGTCCTCGCGTTCGCGCGCGGGTCGGACCGACAGTTCGCCACCGCCGATCGAACTCGAGAAGCTCACGCACGACCTTCGTGCGCGACTTGAAGGCGAGGTGTCTGCGGAAGAGCTTCTCGGTCGGGTGCCCACCGAGCCGAGCTGGGCGCGCCGCCACAGTCCCGACGTGCCGACCGAGGTGGGCGTGGACAATGAGGCGTCCGAGCGCTTCACCGTGATCGATGTGTTCACGCGCGATCGCGTGGGTGTGTTGCATTGCATCGCGCAGACCCTCCACGAGCTGGGGCTGACCATTGCATTGTCCAAGGTCAACACCGAAGGCGAGCGCGTCGCGGACGTGTTCTACGTGCAGACCGCGGCAGGGACAAAGTTGACCGAAAGCGTGAGCGTCTCAGCATTGCGAAAGACCCTGCGGGAGCGTCTGACGCAGTTTCATGCGCGCGCGTCCTGAACAGCTCTGCTAGTACTACCCGCGTATGCGTTCACTGGTTCTGCTGCCGATTGTTTTCGCGCTTGCCTGTCCGCCTTCAAACACTGCGGACGACGAAGAAACCAATGGCGACGAAGACATCATGTTTCCCGACGAGCGGGAAGCCGCACGTGAAGCGCGGCACCCGGCAAGCGACAATGTCGCGCAGGGCGAAGCAGCGCTCGCGCGTGGAAACGTCGACGAAGCGAAGTCGTTCTTTGAAGCTGCAGTGGCCGAAAACGACCAAGACCCGCGTGCACACTTGGACCTCGGCTTGGTGCTCGAGTTGCGCAACGACTACGCCGCCGCCGAGACGCATTACCGCCGCGCCCTCGAGATCGACTCGGACTTCGCACAAGCCCTGAACAACTTGGGTCTGCTCCTTCGTGATCGAGAGCGTGCCGAAGAAGCGATTCCCATGCTGCGTCGCGCGACGGAGCTGGACGCCAGCCTCGGCGAAGCATGGGTGAACCTCGCAATGTCGCTGGAGGAAGTTGGCGACGATTCCGGTGCGCGTGAGGCGTACCGCGAAGCCGTTCGACGTCTGCCGAACGACGCCAACGCACGAGCCAACTTGGGCCTCTTGCTGGTCCGCTTGGGCGACACGGACCAAGCCGCGATCGAACTGCGACGTGCGATTCCTCTGGCGCGCGGCGACGCTGCGGCACTCCAAGCCGTCGGCAACGGTTTGCGGATGGTGGGGCAGGGTGGCGCGGCCGTGCAGGCGCTGACACTGGCCATTGAGGCCCATGAGCCGACTCCTGCGTTGCTCAGTGAGTTGGCACTCGCGCACCGGGCCAATGACGACCGGGAGTCCGCGAAAACAGCTCTGCGGCAAGCGATCGAACTGGATGCGTCGTTTGCGACCGCGCACACGTTGCTGGGCAGTCTGCTCGCTTCAGACCGCCAATACGCCGAAGCCGTTCGGCATTTCGAGCGCTACTTGCAGCTCGAACCGAACGGCCCTCATGCGGAACGAACGCGACGACACTTGGAAGTCGCGCGTCGTGCAGCGCGTCGCTAGCCTTCTTCGCCGCCGCTGGTCTCTTCGACCGGCTCGGCGATGATGCTCTCGAGTCCCCAACGGAAGTTGACGCGGTTGATGCTGAACGTGACCCGGTCGCTCGCCATCGTGACGCGACCACCGTTCGGGAAGCACACCGTGCCGCCACCAATCGCTTCGTAGTAGGTCGCGGGAACGTAGCGCGTCACGTAGCGCGGACGCTCTTCCCAACGGTTGCACTGGTTGTTGCTGTTGCGCGAAACGCACTCGGTCACGGTGCCGGCTTGGTATTGCTGCGGAACCGTTCCTTGGTAGCTCGACACCTGAGGCTGACGCATGTCAGTGATCTGCGCGTCGCGGTACCACTGGCCGTCGCTCTTCATCAGCAGGGTTTGCGCCTGCAACGAAACGTCGGGCGGCGTGTGCGGCTGACGATCCGAAAACGTCACGTCGAAGCACATCCCATCCACATTCAGTTGTGTGAGCGTGGCTTGCCAACCGTTGCGACGCTCAATGGTGTTGGGCTGATCGACGACACCCACCTGAAGCGGATGGCGAATCAACACATCCATTCGTTTGGCGCAGCCGACGCTGGCAAGTGCAAGGATCGAAACAAGAAGAAATTGCGAAGCTCTCATGGGTCTGTTCTTTCTGGAACCGTATCCACCAACACCATGCCGGCGTGTTGATCGCCCAACCCTACGGCACTGGCTTGGACGTTCTTCCTCTCGATTCATTCGCTCTGTGAGGGGTCGCTCGTCGGCTCTTTTCGACCGAGCCCAACCAGAAACACCTCGTAGGACTCGTCTCGGACCGCTTTGGGGCGAAGGATGCGTACTTTTTCGAAGGTTTTGCGGAAGGCATCTCGCGCTTCCTCAAACTCCGCGCCCTGAAAAATCTTGGCCACAAGCGCGCCGCCTGGCTTCAGTTCGGCGCGTGCGACCTGCAGGGCGCACATCACCAGCTCAAAGCTCTTGTACTGGTCTGCAGCCCGCTGACCGCTCGTTTTGGGGGCCATGTCACTCAAGACCAAGTCGAAGGGGCCTTCCAACGCGGTCTCGCGAGCGTCCCCTTGAAGCAGCGTCACCTGTTTGGGGACCGCAATTTCGATCGCTTGAAGATCGATGCTGACGACGCGTCCTTTCGGACCGACCTTCTCCGCCGCGTAGAGCGTCCAACTCCCAGGTGCGGCGCCCAGGTCGAGAACGTGCTGACCCTTGCGCAGCAACTGCGTGCGCCGGTCGATCTCTTCAAGCTTGTAGACGGAGCGTGCGGGGTACCCGTCGAGCCGTGCTTGCTTGCCGAAGCGATCCTGCCGCCTTCGGCCCATTACTCTTGGGGAGGGTTCTCCGAACCCTCCCCCCCACGTGGCAAAGCCCCGCGGGTCCCCCCCTCCGAATTCGAGCGCTTCGCGCTCGCCGCTTCGGCGGGGCCTCGCGGGACGGTGGAGCGCCTACGGCGCAACTCAGCTCGCTTGCTGCTTGCCGCGCTTCTTGACCGCGGTGCGGATCGTCATGATCGAACCCGCTGCACCGGGGACGCCACCCTTGACGAGAACGAGTCCTTCGTCGCTCAGGATCTTGGCCACGCGGAGACCAAGCACGGTCACCTTCTTGTTGCCGTGCTGACCCGCCATCTTCTTGCCCTTGAAGACACGACCGGGCGTCATGTTCATACCGATGGAACCGCCGTGGCGCTGGTACTCGTGTGCACCGTGCGATGCTTTGTACCCGGAGAAGTTGTAGCGCTTCATGACACCGGTGTAGCCGCTGCCCTTGCTGGTGCCTTGCACGTCGACGAGCTGTCCCTCTTGGAACACGTCGGCGATGGTGATCTGTGCACCGACCTCGAACTTCTCGACGACCTCAGCCGGAACGCGGAACTCTTTGGTGGTGAACGGAACGTCGATGCCGAGCTTTGCGTAGAGACCGGCTTCGGGCTTGCGAACGGCCTTGGCCTTCTTCTTCCCGAACCCCAGCTGCAGCGCGCTGTAGCCGTGCTTCTCTTCCGTGCGCTTTCCAACGACGACACAAGGACCTGCCTCGACCACTGTCACGCGGAGGACTTCACCGTCGTCCGTGAAAATCTGCGTGTTGCCGAGCTTTTTGCCGATAAGGCCGAGATTCGTATTCATGGTCCCTGTTCCCTGTACTTCGCCTCTTGGCTCCTGAAGGGCTGCGTAAGGTGGCTCAAACCACGATACGGTCAAGGGGAAATTTGGGGGACGGCGGTCAGGCTTCCGGGACTGCCAGAGGATGCCGCTGGCGCAGCCGATCCAAGGCTCGACCTGCTTGTTCGTCCAGTGGCGCGAGACGTTTGAGGGCCTCGCCCAAAACCCCCGGATCGGCGCCTCTCAGCCGTTTCACCAGACGGTCCAAGAGCGGGACCAGGCCGACCAGATGAAGTTCGCCTGCCGCAGCGACGGCGTAGTCTCGCCCGTCCGCGCGCCATGCTTTGAGCACCTTGCCCAGAATGGGTTCGCCGCGAGGGTCGTTGCGACGCGCCAGAGCCGCCCCTGTCGCCGCCTTGAGGATGAGCGGGATCAGCGTTCGCTCGCCCAGCGCCGCCAACGCGTTGCGGCCCGACTCGGTCGCACAGTGTCCGAGTGCTTCGACCGCGATGAAGCGCCAGTTCGGATCGCGAAGCGCGGCGATCAGCGCGGGTTCGCCGGTCGGGTCGTCGTGATCCGCCAACGCGATCGCGGCCACCAGCGCAACCTCGGGTCGTTGGAGTGCGGCGCGTAGCGCGTCGAGACCTTCGCCGCGTTCACCGAGCGCGCGTGCGGCCTCGTTCGCCACGTCACTGTGTTCGTCCTCGAGCAGCTTCGTGAGTGCGTCGGCGCAGTCGTGCGCGGAGGACGCCATGCATCCCGGGAGTTCGAAACGAATCTCGGGGCGCTCGTCGTCGACCAACGACGCGAGCCAAGGACCGTCGTCTCGAATGCCGTGTGATGCGCGAACCGCAGCGCGACGGACCGCTTCGTGTCCGTCATCGAGGCGTGAGCGGACCAACTCGAGGTTCTCGTCTTGGCCGAGCAAGGCGAGACCGTCGAGAGCCAGTTCGCGAATCGGACCGAGCCGATCGTCGACCAAACGAATTAGCGCGGCGCGTGCTTCGTCTTCGCGGCCGGTCGGTGCGTCGATGAGCCGATGTGCGGCGGCCGCGCGGAACTTGGGATCGCCGCTGGTCGCGTCGCGGAGTGCGGCATCGAACGTGGGGGTCAGCGGCGGGAGGAACACAGTGAGGGTTAACACGTGTGGGGCGATGGCGCCGGTCGGGCGGTTTCGGTTCGGTTTCGGTTTCGGTTTCGGTTTCGGGTTCGGTTTCGGTTTCGGGTTCGGTTTCGGGTTCGGGTTCGGGTTCGGGTTCGGGTTCGGGTTCGGGTTCGGGTTCGGGTTCGGGTTCGGGTTCGGGTTCGGGTTCGGGGTCGGGGTCGGGTTCGGTTTCGGTTTCGGTTTCGGTTTCGGTTTCGGTTTCGGGTTCGGGTTCGGGTTCGGGTTCGGGTTCGGGTTCGGTTTCGGTTTCGGTTTCGGTGGTGGTTCTGGTGGTTCTGGTGGTGGTTCCGGTGGTGGTTCCGGGCCGAGACGTGTTCACGCGGGTTCCTCCTCCGCCTGAGCTGCGCTTGGTGAAGCTCCGCTTCCCCAGCTGGTCAGAGTCGTCGTCACTCCGCGTGAACACGTCTCGGGGTTGGATACTCGTTTCCTGTGCGCTCGCCTCCGTCGCTTGAGCTGCTGGGCGGGATCACCTCCGCCGCTGTTCCTATGAGGAGGGCTCACCGAACAGTGCTGCGCACTGCCGTCTCGCCTTGTGTTTGTGGTTCTCGCGCCGCCACTCGCTTCGCTCGCGTCGTCGCGTCTCCGTCATCCCCGCACATTTCATGTGCGGTGACGACGCCCGGTGCTCGCCACCGGCTTCGCTTCGCGAATCCGATGTCTCGACGTCCGAATCCGAATCCTCCCGGATTCGTCTCGAACGTGGGGTCGCCATCGGCCTTCGCCTCGGCTGCCTGAGTTGATGAGACTGAGACTGAGACTGAGACTGAGCTAGTCTCCGCAGCGTGAAGGTTCGCATCGCCGTCGGAGTCGCAGCGCTCGTGGTTGCCGTCTTGGTGTGGTGGTTCGGGTTGGGCGGAGCGGAGTCCTTGGGTTCGTCGGAACAACGACAGGAACAGGGTTCTTCATCTTCTTCGTCTTCGTCGTTGGCAGGGTCATCTGCAGACCATGGCGCAGATGGTGAGCAGGCACGCGCCCGCCGCGACGCTGGCACCGACGCTGCGGAAGCGCCGAGCACGACGAGTCCGACGACACCGGAGACCGACCCGGAACGCTCTGCAGCCGACGCCTACCGCGCACGCATCCAAGAAGCTCTGCAAGATCGAATCGCGGCCGCAGGCGCCGAGGACCGTGACTTCACCGGACGACTCGACCCTCAATACATCCGCGACGCAGTTCAAGAGATCCGACCTCTGCTCGGCGAGTGCTACGAGATGGCCGTCCAAGCGGCACAGGAAGCTGGAGACGACGTCCCCGAAGGCCAACTTGTGACCGAGTTCACGTTCGTGGGTGCACCAGGCGAGGGCGGCATCGTCGAAAGCAGCTCCATCGACGAGAACAGCGAGGTCTATCACCCGGTCCTCGACGAATGCTTCCGCGAGACGCTCTACACACTCGAGCTCCCCGCCCCCGAAGAAGGCGGACGCATCCTGGTCCGGTATCCCTTCCAACTACGAAACACTCCCGACGAAGAATCGGCACCCGCTCCCTAAGAAACACGGAACTTCGTGCACGATAGCCGGATCGGATTTATGTAGCGCCTCAACGCGATGAAGCCTTTCTACGTCACGACTCCGATTTACTACGTCAACGACAAGCCCCACATCGGCCATGCGTACTCCACAGTCGCGGCCGACGTGCTGGCTCGGTACGCGCGCGTCCGCGGTCGACCCACCCGCTTCCTGACGGGCACCGACGAACACGGTCAGAAGATCGAAACGCGAGCCAAAGAGTTGGGCAAGGACACGAAGGCGTTCGTCGACGAGATGTCTCCGCCCTTCAAGGAGGCTTTCGAAAAGCTGGACTGCAGCTTCGACGACTACATCCGCACCACCGAACCACGTCACGAATCTCGCGTTCAAAAGCTGTGGAAGATTCTGCAGGAACGCGGCGACATTTACCTTGGCGCCTACGAGGGTTGGTACGCGGTCGCGGACGAGGCGTACATCACCGACCTCGAATACAAAACCATGAGCGACGAGGAGAAGGAGAAGCGCAAGGTTAAGCGCCTCAGCGAACCCAGCTACTTCTTCAAGCTCAGCGCCTACGGCGACAAGCTTCTCGAGTTCTACGAGAAGAACCCCAAGTTCGTGCAGCCCGAAGGGCGCTTCAACGAAGTGAAGTCGTTCGTCAAAGCTGGGCTCAAGGACCTCAGCGTTTCACGAACCAGCTTCAAGTGGGGCGTGCCCGTTCCCGGCGACGACGACCACGTCATGTTCGTGTGGCTCGACGCTCTCACCAACTACATCTCCGCGCTCGGTGGTCCTGCGGACAAAGGCGAAGAACCACTCTTCGATCAGTTCTGGGGTGCCGACAAGCAGGTCATCCACATCGTAGGCAAAGACATCCTGCGCTTTCACGCGGTGTACTGGCCTGCGTTCTTGCTCGCGGCGGACATCGATCCTCCAGGCCAGGTGTGGGCACACGGGTGGCTCACGATCAACGGCGAGAAGATGAGTAAGCGCAGCGGCAACTTCATCCCGCCCGGCCCACTGGTCGACGCGTTCGGAGCCGACGTCGTTCGCTACTACCTCTCGCGCGAAGTCGGCTTCGGACAAGACGGCGACTTTGCGCACCGCAATGTGCTCGCCCGCTACAACGGCGAACTCGCCAACGGGTTGGGCAACTTGCTCAACCGCATGGTCGTCAGCATCGTCAAACGCAACCTCGGTGGCGTGGTTCCCGAACCCAAAGAACCGACCGACGATCTCGACAAAGCGCTCGTTGAAGCTGCGAAGAAGTCGGCCGCCGATACGGCGAAACACCTGGATGCGATTGCTCCACACCGCGCACTCGAAGCGATTTGGGAACTGGTGGGTGCTGCCAACCGCTACGTCGATCAGACCGCGCCCTGGGCTCTCGCGAAGGACGGCAACACCGAGCGGCTCGGCGAGGTTGCCTACTGCGTGCTGGAGTCGCTGCGTTGGCTCAGCGTCATGATCGCTCCGTTCATGCCTGGAAAAGCGCGTGACCTTCGCGCGCAACTCGGACTCGAGCCGCTGCACGTCGGCGAGACCGATGTGTGGCCTTCAACGTGGGGCGAGCTTCCCGGTGGAACCGTCACGCAACCCGGCGACGCTCTCTTCCCGCGCATCGACAAGAAGAAGGAAAAGGCGATTCTCGAATCGCTTGGCGTGGTCGAAACGAAGGAAGAACCCAAGCCGAAGAAATCCAAGAAGAAGAAGTCATCGGACGATGGGTTTCTCGCGTTCGACGACTTTCTGAAGGTCGAGCTCAAGGTCGGTTTGATCCTCGAAGCCGAAGCTGTGCCCAAGAGCGACAAGCTCGTGAAGTTGAAGATCAACTTGGGCGAAGCCGAGCCGCGTCAGGTCTTGGCAGGAATCCGTGAGCACTACGCGCCCGAGAAACTGGTCGGGAAGCGAGTGGTGGTGGTCGCGAACCTGAAGCCGCGCAAGATCATGGGCCTGGAGTCACAGGGCATGGTGTTGGCGGCGAGCGACACCGAGCACGGACTGAGCGTGCTCGGCGTGGAGAAGGACATCGCGCCGGGTACGCGAGTCAGCTAGTGCGGCCGCAGACTGCGGTCAGTGGGATACCAATTATTTTTTCGAAGACTGAAAGACACGCCAAGAGAGCAAAGTCTTGACTGGTTTGGTCACTTGACCGACTTCGAAAAAATGATCGGTATCCCAGCCTAAGCTTCCGTACTCCCGAACTTCCAAACTTCCGGATCCGCGAAGCGGAATGCTGCCCGTCTTCGCGGACTACGCCGCACGCATTCGGTGCAGCAGCGCGTCCATGGCGCTCTGCCTCGCCGCATTACCCTCGAGATCTTCCAGCGAACGTTGCACCAACGCGATTCGCTCCGCCGCAGCGCGCGGACTCACGTGTCGCGCACGCGCTCGAATCAGTTTTGCCACGTGTGCAAAACGCAATGCGTTGTCGTCCAGCCCACACCCGACTGCCGCAACATCGCGGTAGAACAAACACAAGCTATCCAGCGCTAAGAGCAGGTCATCGTGTCGCGCGAGTTGCTCGGCCGCGTGTACCAACGCACCTGGCCGCGAACCTCCGACAGCTTCGTCGACTTTCATGGCGAGTTCTAACAACGCTGCGGCTTCGCCTTCTTGGGCCAAACGGAGCGCCCGGTCAGCGCGACCATCGGCCAACGCCACCGCGGCGGGGCGAGCTTCGTCCGGGATTTCGTGCGCGACCAAAATGCTCTCGATCACCGCGGGTGGAAGTGGAGAAAAGCGCAGCCGCTGGCACCGACTCCGGATCGTGGGCAAGAGCCGCTCAGGACGCTCCGCGAGCATCAGGTACGTCACGTTCGGCTTTGGTTCTTCCAAGCTCTTGAGCAACGCGTTGGCGCTCTCCGCGTGGTTCTCCGGAAACGAAATGTCGGCTTGCGGAAAGATCAGAAACGCAGCCTTGCCCTCAAAGGGAGCAAACTCGGCATAGGGCAGGATTTCTTCGCGAAGCGTCTCCACGCGAATGTTGCGATGCCCATCTTCGCGTGGGTGAAACTTGCGAACGTCCGGATGCGAACCCTGGTCGATGCGGTGCCACGCGTCCTCGCCCAACACGGCTTTCGCCAACGCCACAGCGGCCAACTCTTTGCCGACCCCACTGGGCCCTTCAAAGAGGTACGCGCTCGCGAGACGCCCGTTGTGTAGCGCACGTTGCAGTACCCCGAGCGCGACATCCTGTGCCCGAATCTCGGCGAATGCCGAGCTCACTGATTGCCGACCTGGATCAAGCTCATCGCCATGGTCTCGATGGCGTTGACCACTTGTTCCGGCGTCAGCGCGTTCGGGTCCACAAACGCCTGCATGACCAAACCGTCCAACAAACCGATCACGATGCGAGGCAGGATCTCGATCGGAAGCTTTGTCTGCAGGTTCGCCGCACTCAGTGCAGGTGCGAGGTAGTCGTGGATTTGGTTCGCGGCCAGTTCGTAAAACTCGGCCAGCTGGGGTCGAAGCTTGTCGTCGTAGAGTGCTTGCGCGAGCAAGTCCGCAACAACCAGAGCTTCATCCGTTCGGGTGGCCCGAACCTCCCACAAGGTTTCGAGCGATTTGCGCAGCGAGACGAAAGGTTGGTCGCCCCCTGACCACGCTTCGATGGTTCGGGTCTGCACCGCGTCGCATGCAGTCTTGAGCACCACCTGAATGAGCGCTTCCTTGGTGGGGAAGTGGTAGTGCACCGCGCCTTTGCTCATCCCGGCTTCGCGCGCGATGTCCATCAGACTCGTGCGCGCGTAGCCCTGTTTGGCGAGCACGCGGATCGCTGCTTGAACGATCTGCCCTGCGCTGATCTCGGACTTCTTGTACCGCACAGCCGGCGCGACCATGCCGCAGCCCTTTTCAGGCGTCAATCGCAGCGATGATCAACGGTCGATTACGTCGTCGACACTGGGCGGAAGTGCCACACCCGCCGCCGAAGTCAGGGTCGCAGCGCCGATCGTCGGCGTGACGGTTGTGGTGCTTGGACCGGCTGAACTCGCGTCATAGGCCCGCCACCAAATCGTTCCGCCACTGCCGGTATCGGTGACCGCGAGTTCGGTCATGCGGTCGCCGAACATGCCCGAACCGGCGCACGCGATCGCAGCCACCACGAAGCGACCTTGCGTGTTGGACCACGAGACGTTGCGTCCCAGCCAGTTGGTTCGTGCGCTGTCGACACCAAGACCGACCGCGACGAAAGGAACGCAGCCACTTCCCGGTCGTGCAGGAGGTCGGAGGGTATGACTTCCGGACGTGGTTCGCGCCAAGGGTTCTTCGACCACCGAGACCGACGCCGACCATGCACCGCGACCGAGGAGCACTTCGGCTTCGGCGTGCGCAAGCAACGCGTCGCTGGGGATGCCGGTGCGCTCAGGATCCCCGTCGCTCAACCCGTCCATGGTGTAGATGCGTAGACGCACGTTGCCCGAGCCCGCAATTCGTACCGTTTCGGTTCCGCACGCGCCCGCCGTGGTCGCGTCGTGAGTGCACACTTGGTCGTCGCCCGTGTGTGTCAGCCACGCACCGCCACCATCGGTGATCACGGCGACCACACCGCACTTACCAATCAGGTCCGGGAAGGACTGCTCGATCGGGAGCGCAACCGGATCGGACCAATCGCCTGCAGCCTCGTAGCCTCGCATTTCGAGATCGCGTTCGATCCGACCTCGAGCACCACCGCTTGGTCCAGGCACCGCAGGTCCTTGGGCACCGGTGCATCCTCGCCACCCCAGCACACGCGCAGTCCCCTCTGCACCTGGAAAGGGCTCGCGTTGCTCGAGTTCGTAGGGTTCGACATCGGGTTCACCTGTCGCGCGGATGACAAGAAACGCCGTGAACAGACAGGCCACCCCAAAGATCGCCCAAATCGCGACCCCTGTTCCTCGACTTCCCGAAGCCTCCGATTCGCCTCGTGCCACGTCTTGAAGTTCTCCTTGATCCCAATGCGAAGAGCAAGCGGTGGACTCTGCGCTCCCAATCTCCTAATCACGCGCCGATGGCCGAACTTGATGCCGAACTGCAACGCGAGGCGAGTCTGCGTGGCGTGCGAACGTCCCTGGTCGACGCGTTGGGTCAACCGCAGCAGGCCTCGGAAGATTCCGTTCGCGCCATTCTCGAAGCGCTGGGTCCCGCGCAAGCACCCGTGACCAACCGCGTGGCGTGGGATGGCTGGCTCGAGCACGAAGGCGAAATCGAATTGGTCGACGAAGCCGACCAGACGCTTCGCCTCAAGTCCGTCGATGGGCGCGTGAAGTTGCCGTATGGCGTTTTCCGTTGCGGCGAGGATTGGGTGTTGAGTGCACCCCGCCGGGCGTACGGGGAGTCGATGCGCGCGTGGGGGCTCTTCGCACCGCTCTATTCGATTTCAGACGAAGGTCGCGGACTCGGTCACTTCGGAACGCTCCGGCGCGCCGTCGAAGCCACGCGTGCACGAGGCGGTGCGTTCTTCGCCACGTTGCCCTTGCTGCCGACGTTTGCCGACGCGCCGCGGCGTGAGCCCAGCCCATACTCGCCTGCGACCCGACTGGGGTGGAACGAGCTCTTCGTCGATCTCAACGCGCTGCCCGAGGCGGACGCGCTTTCGTTGCCCGAGCCGGGCGAGTACGTCGAGTGGGACCGCGAGTCGGATGTTCGTCTTGACGCACTGACAACGATGGCTGCGCGATGCACTGGAGCGCGTCGCGATGCGTGGCTCCAGTGGATGAGTGCGCACCCCTTCGCCGAGCCCTACGCGCGACATCGCGCACGCACCAACCCGCAATGGCTGGACGCGTATCGGTTTGGTCAGTGGGTCGCACACCAACAAGTGGAAGCGATCGACGGGCTCTACCTCGACTTCCCGCTTGGTGTGCACTGCGATTCGTTTGATGTGCATCGTTGGCGCGACGAGGTGTTCGTCGATGGCATTGCCGCTGGAGCGCCACCCGACACGTTGTTTCGCGGTGGTCAGAACTGGGGCTTTCCGCCGATGCATCCCGATCGGGATCGCCGCAACGGCTACGCGTATCTCCGTGCTTGCTTGGAGCACCACATGCGCGTCGCAGATGTGCTGCGGATCGACCACGTCGCGTGGCTGCATCGTCTGTACTGGATTCCCCAGGGTGCGAGTGCCACCGAAGGCGCGTACGTCGAGCACCCGGCGCCCGAAGAACTCTACGCGTTGCTCTCGTTGCTTTCGCACCGGCATCGGTGTCGGTTGATCGGGGAGGACCTCGGAACCGTTCCCGACGCCGTTCGACACGCGATGGTCGAGCACAACTTGGCGCGGACGTGGGTCCTGCAGCTTTTTGCGCATGACAACGGATGGGAAGCGCCGCCCGAGGACGCCACCGTGACGATCAACACCCACGACCTGCCGACCTTCGCGGGCTGGTGGAACAACGTCGATATCGAAGACCACAAAGCGCTCGGTCTCTACAACGATGATGACGCGTGGCACGCCGGTGAACGCCGCGGTCCGATCCGCGAAGCGCTGCGACGCGCCGCCCAACACGCGGAAGCTCCGGTAGGCGTGCACCATCAACTCGCCCAGAGATTGGGCGAAGGACCGGGGCTGCTCTTGCTGATCAATCTCGAGGACTTGGTGGGTGAGACTCGTCCGCAAAACGTCCCCGGGACTTTTCGCGAGCGTCCCAACTGGCAGCGTCGAGCCAAGTTGCCTTTGGACCGCTGGCACGAACACGACGCGTTTTTTGAAGCGTTGGAGAGGAGTCGACGATGAGCGAAGGAACCAACCTACCGGAGCTCGTCGCTGTCATGCGTCAGCTGCTCAGTCCCAACGGATGTCCGTGGGACAAAGACCAAACGCTCGAGAGTCTTCGTCCCTACGTGGTCGAGGAAGCGCACGAAGTGGTCGATGCGATCGATACCGGCAAACCCGACCCGCTGCGCGAAGAACTCGGCGATCTGCTCTTTCAAATCGTGTTTCAAAGTGAACTCGCTGCACGCAAGTCGTGGTTCACGCTCAACGACGTGATCGAAGGGATTCGCGCCAAGATGGTGCGTCGTCATCCGTGGGTGTTCGAAGAGGGTGGCAGCGAGACCGAAGCGGACCAGTCGCTCGCGCGTTGGGAAGCCATGAAGGCAAAGGAGAAGCAGGCGCGAGGTGCGCTTGCGGGTGTGCCGCGCGCGTTGCCGGCGTTGTTGCGCGCGTGGCGTGTGGGCGAGAAAGCCGCCGCCGTTGGTTACGACTGGCCGGATGCGAACGGTGCGCGGTCGAAGGTGGACGAAGAGCTGAGCGAGCTCGATGATGCCGTCGAGAGTGGCGATGCCCAGCGCATGGAAGAAGAACTCGGGGACGTGTTGTTCGCGTTGGCGAACTTTGCGCGCAAGAAGAACCTGGATCCGGAGGCGGCGCTGCGTGGCGCGCTAGACAAGTTCAGTGGGCGCTTTCGGCACGCGGAGCTTGCCGCCGAATCGGAGGGGAAGACGTTGCGCGACCTCGATGCGCCCGCCTTGGATGCATTATGGGAGGCCGCGAAGGCTGCGGAGTAGACACGCGTTTAGGGCACGCGAAACGTCGAGCTTCGATCAAATGCTGTGCCCGAGCGATGCGTGCCTTGGACGCGGATCGTGTAGTCCCCCGACGCTAACGGACAGGGAACCATCGCGTAGACCGTGCCGGCGAGAAACGAGCTCATGGCGGGTGTGATCCAGTTGTGTTCCACCTCACCGCTCGGACCGGTCAGCGTGTGCACGTCAATGCTCGCGGGGTTCGAACCAAACATGATGGTGACGAACGTGCCCCAGTTGCCGGAGCCGCACGCTGCGGGCGGATCCGGAGGCGGCGGACTCTCGTTTCCACCTCGCCCGGAGATGGTCTGGCCCTCGTAGGGGTAGAACCAGATGCCATCGCCATCGACACCTTGGCGGCGACCATAGTCTTCGACATCCCAACCCGCGGCGTCTCCGTGCCCAAAGTGATCGGACTGCGGCAGCACGACAGGAACGCGGTGCCAGAGCGTGATCAGCCAGCCGTCGATACCGCGGACCGGATCGCCGATGAAGTGGACGATCTCGTTGCTGCCTCCCGAGTATCCCGCGGCCGAGAGTCGGTTGGTGAATCGCGCACCGGTAAAGCCAGGACACCCTGCCGTCTGATCATGGCCCGACGATCGACACGCAGGATCTCCTGCGTTGAGTTCGCCGTAGTCCGCGTGCGCTTGTGCGGCTTCGTTGATCTCCGAAACCATCGTGAGACACGGCACCCCGATCGACGCGCGAACGTCGGCGATGTGATCGAACGCGGCGATCTGCGCAGCGCTGGATCCCGGCGGAGGTGGCGGACACTCTGGCGGCACCGCGCATTGGTTGGCTGTGCCGTCACCACCGCACACCTCGTCTCCGGAGCAGGTGCCACAGGTCAACGCGACACCACAGCCGTTGTCGATGGTGCCACACGAGGCGCCTTCGGCTTCGCAAGTTGTGGCCACACACGCATCCATGCCGGCCGAGTCCGGACCCGCTGCATCGTTCCCTGCATCGAAACCGGTGGCGTCACTGGCTGCGTCGAAACCGGCGGCGTCTATGCCCGGTGCGTCGACCGATCCATCGCGATCATCGGAGGCGTCGGGCCCTCCAGACGACTTCAACGTTCCGGTGCATCCGACAACTATTAGTACAAGACACACACGCACACCAAAAGAGTATCGCCAAATCTCAGTTCGAGAAACTCAGGACGTACACATCAGAAGCACCCCGGTTCGTCAGCATCGTTTCGCCCAGTTCCAGTGTTCCGCTGTAGCGGCCTGCCACAATCACGCGTGAACCGACCGCTGTGATTCCGCTGCAGTCGTCGGCGCCCGGGCTTCCCCAGGTTTGCACCCAGCGCACATCTCCGTCGGCGTCGTAGGAAATCGCAAAGGCGTCTCCCTCTCCGCGATGCGGGTAGGTCACTCCCTCGACGCTCAGTTCGTCGCGATACACGCCGCAGGCGACGACGTTTGAACCATCGCGACTCACCGCGAATATTTGATCGTCGGCTGCGCTTCCGACTCCGCGCAACCAACGCACCGAACCATCGGAATCCAGGTTCGACACCCACGCATCCACGCCTCCAACTGCGTCGACGGGCTCGGGTGCGACAAACGACCCACGAAAGCTGCCAACAACCACAAAGCCTGGGCTCGCTCGCGTCATGTCCAACGCTTCTGCAGTGCCTGTGCTCGCGTAGTGCACGGCGAATCGCTCTGCACCCGTGCTGTTGAACGCAGCGACGTAGGCGTCTTGCGGACCCATCGCGACAAGCCCACCACCAAGTTCGGCGCTTCCGACGAAGCGACCTCCACCAACAACGCCTTCGCCGTCGACCAGCACAACCTCGTTGATCACGTCTTCGCCAAGGATGGCTCGGGAAAGCACAGGTGCAGTTCCGTCGTACAAACCGATCAGCCCATGGTCGCGACCCGGCATGGTCGCGCCCAACGCGCCAAGTCCGAGATCCACGTCGCCGACGTAGCTTCCCGATACCGCGAGGCGCGACCCCACACGGTCGATGCTCTTGCCCTGCACGTTGCCGGCCGTGCCCACAGCGTCGAAGCTCGACAAAAGGTTGCCGTCGGTATCGTGTTCCAACACGAGCAAGCTCTGGAACGAAGGTGAGTTCAGTTCGCGATCGGTGGTCAACGCGCCGCGGTACAACCCGACCGTGTGGATGCGACCTTCGCTGTGGTGCACTTCGTGAAACGTGATGAAGGTGCTGGAGAAGCTGCGCGACCAGCGGTGCTCGCCGCTCGCCGTAAAGCTGGCGAGGAACGTCGAAAACGAGTCACCTGTTGGAACTAAAGGTCCTCCACCAAAGTCGATCTCGCCAGTGTGGTGTCCAGCCACGTAAACGTTGCCCGCATCGTCCACGGTTGTCGCGACGACCCAGTCCACTTCGTCGCTGCCAAAGCCCGAACCCTCACCGCCGCGTTGACGGCCAATGGTGACGTCAGTGCTGCACCCGACGCATGCGACGAGCAGGAAAAAGCGAAGCACTTGCAAACGATATCACTCCAGCAAGCGTTCGATCTGTCGGCGGTGAACGGAACTGGGGTATCGGCGCATGAAGCGTTCGGCGCGCAGTGCAGCACCGTCGCGACGGCCTGAGCGGACCATCGCTTCGATCGCGATGACCTCGCGTTCCTCGCGCAGCACGCCGCGCGGGTAGTGGCGTTGGTGTTCTTGCACGAAGCGAATGGCGGCGCGCGGGTTGCCGGGGAGGGCGGCGCGAGCGCGTTCAAGCAAAAGCGTTTCGGGAGGCCGGGAAGCACCGTCAGAATCGGCTTCGGTATCGGCTTCGGTCTCGGTCTCGGTCTCGGCGTCGGCGTCGGCGTCGGTTTCGGTTTCGGTTTCGGTTTCTACACTCGGACTTGGGCGCGCGGTGCGAAGGCGCAATCGACGGCGGACCGCGCGGTCCCGAGTAACCGATTCAGCTTCAGTTTCAGCCTCAGTGAGAGTCTCAGTGTCAGTGTCAGTCTCAGTGAGAGTCTCAGTCTCAGTCTCAGTCTCAGTCTCAGTGAGAGTCTCAGTCTCAGTCTCAGTCTCAGTCTCAGTCCAATCGACAGGTTGCGCCGGCATCGCCTCTTCGATCGGCGCCGGTGGCTCAGGTTGGGGGGCTTCCGCCGCAGGCGGACCACTAAGTGCCACCCACGCCGCAATCGCACCCACCAGACCCACACTCACGATCCCGCCAACCATCGTCCCGCTCAGCCCACTCGACACATCCACGGGCGTTGCAAAGGTTGGCGCCAACGCTGCAGCCATTGCCGCACGCGTCTTCGCATCGGGACCTTCGCTCGCAGCGTCCGACAGTGCCGCACGCAATTCGTCGTCGATCTCAGGCGAATCCAACCATCGAAGGTCGTCGCTCACGCTGCCACCGCCTTGGCAAAACGACGCCGCACCTCTTCGCGTGCTGCCTTCAAGCGGGAATATGCGGTTTGAAGCGGGCACCCCACGGTTTGGGCCACTTCCTTCATCGGCATGCCCTCGATTTCGAAGAGCACGAACACCGCACGTTTGTCGTCGTCGAGTTCGCTGAGAATGCGCTGAAGGATCTGCAGTTGCTGTCGCCGCGCCAACGCTTCGTCTTGGGACGCGTCCAAGGTCGCGTCCGGTGGGGTCGAATCGAGTCGCTCTCGTCGCACGTGGGCTTTGCGCCGGCGTGCAGCGGCCACTCGCTTGCAGATTCCATGCAGCCAGGTGCGCATGCTCGAGCGACCTTCGAACTCGCCCAACTTTCGATGCACCACGACGAAGACCTCTTGGGAGAGGTCGGGAAGATCCGCCTCGGGTACCCCCAAGTAGCGAAGCGTTCTCCAGACGTAGTCAGCATGCTCATCGAATATGTCGCGGGCACTGTGTTCGGTTTTCCCGCGCGGCATGGCTCAATCCACCCTACCAATTCGTGAGTGCAGGTTGGGGGCCGGCGTTATGAGACTTTCTTCAGAAACGCGCGCCGACACTCAGATCGAAGCGTGCGCTCAGCAGATCGGTCCGGTGGGAAAGTTCAGTACTTCCATCGGGTTGCGTGACGACGAAGCGATCGCGAATCAACGCTAAACCGCCCCCGATTCCCAATCCCACGACCACGGGGCCCGCAAAGAACGCGAGTCGTGTTCCGGCGCGCACATTAAGCAGCGGTCGCGTGGCACTGAGCCGTTCATCCACGGCGCGGCCCTCGACGGAGAGCAACATCGCCTCGCCTCCCGCACACAGGGACCACTCAACTGTCGTGTTGTGTACCAAACGCGGACAGACCTGAGTGACGAGTCCAAGGCCCCACGTACGAACGTCATCGTTGGAGGGCAGCAATCCAAAGGCTTCGATTCGCAGACCAAACGCTCGTCGAGCAAGGTGGATCGCAGCCCCCACACCGCCGGCAAGCCCGGGCGCCAAGCGAAACGTCACATGACCCACCGCTTCGATTCGCACATCCAAGGGCGGGGTCGACTCTTCAATCGCGGTGCGCGTCGAAGGGGCATCCACGATCAGCGCGACGATCAGGGCCAAGCTCTCGCTCAGTTCCTCGCAACTCTGCGCATCGATCGTGCGCGTGCCCAGAGATGCGCCTTCGGGAGTCAGCAGTTCGAGCGTCGCAGAGAAGCCGCGCTCCTCTCCCAAAAGCCATAGCTCGGCGTCGTCTTCGTCCGCGAACACACGATGGTCCACGCGCTCCTCGACAGCGTCTTCCAAGTCGTCTGCGTCCGCGCACTCGGCGTCATCGAGCTGTAGAAACACCCTCAGATGCTGGGCACTGGCGGGTGCACTCCAGACGAGCATCAGGGTGAACACAAGCGCGAGCCGATGCGGCAAGATCCCGACATACCTCGCTTTTTCGGCACGCCTCAACTTTTTTCGAGACAGGTTCATAAAGCGCGACACGTGATCGCACTCACTCCATATGAGGGTGAGTTGCTTGGTGGTGCTCGTGACGGTCGGCTGCACCGGCTCGATCGGTGACGCGGGTTTGGTCGACCGACCGGACGACCCTGACGATCCGCGTGAGCGTCCGATCGAAGGACCCCCCGGAGCGGAAGACCTGCGCCGCCTCACCGCGCAAGAGTATGAAACCACGCTTCGCGATCTCTTCGGCGACGCCGTCATCGACAACGCGAGCGATGCGCTCGACACCCACCCCAACGACGAAGTCGATCATGGATTTAGCTCCATGGCGCAAGAGATCAGTGCAGGACACGTCGATGCGCACGTTGCCGTGGCGGACGCGGTCGCTGCTGCACTCGTCGCCGACTCTGCCGCACGTGAAGCACTCGCACCGTGTTTGAGCAACCTCGCCGACCAACCTTGTATCGAGAACTTCATCGAAGGGTTTGGTCGACGTGTGTATCGCCATGCGCTGAACCCGGAGCAGTCGACGTTCCTGCTCGACGCCTACCTCGACGGAGCGTCGATCACACCGGAGGACGGGTTCATCAACCTCATCGTGTCGATGCTCATCGCGCCCGAGTTTATCTATCGACTGGAACTCGAAGGCGAAGCGACCGACGAAGAGGACACGCTCGAGTTGACCGACGTCGAAGTCGCGACGCGCTTGGCGTATGCACTGTGGGGTTCAACGCCGGATGCGGACTTGCTGGACGCCGCGGAGTCGGGGGCGCTGAGCACCGAGGAGGGGTACGCGACGCAGGTGGATCGCTTGCTGGCGGACCCGCGCGCAGAAGTCCAAATCGGTCGCTTTTTCCGAGAGTGGCTGGGATTTGGGAGCCTTCCTGAGGTTCAGCAACCAGATGAATTTCTCGCGGGCGTGGAGCGGGATGGACTGACCGACTCCATGCAAGCCGAACTCGAGTGGTTGGTGAACAACCACGTGTTTGATTTGGAGAGCGCGTACACCGACTTGCTCACCTCGCCCTTGGCAAACCCCGACGATCGGCTTGCTCCTGTGTACGGAACGACGACGACGGGTCCACAAGATCTGGATGCGTCGACGCGCGGCGGCTTGCTCACGCGTGCCGGCATGCTCGTGGGTGCAACAGTCGACACGAGCCCGGTCCATCGTGGTGTGGTCGCGTTGGAGAAGTTGCTCTGTCGCGAACTGGCGCCGCCGGATCCGGGTGAGGTGGGTGCACCGATCGAGCCGCCGCCCTTTGATCCGGATCGCACGGCACGTGAGCGTTGGGACGATAAGACTCAAGGACCGGAGTGTTCGAGTTGCCACGCCGTGATCAATCCGCTCGGTTTTGCGTTCGAGGGATACGACACGCTGGGTCGCTTTCGAACCACTGAGCCCGTTCGGGACCCGGACACCGACGAAGTCGTCAACGAACTTCCGGTGGACGATGCGGTCGACCTGCCGCTCTCCGAAGGCTCGACCAGCATCGACGGTGCCGTGGGCTTTGGTGAGGCCCTCGCCGCGTCGGATGACGGCCAGTTCTGCTTTGCCGAGCAATGGTTCCGGTACATCCGCGCACGACATCCCAGCGCGGGCGGTGATTACCGGGTGATCCGCAGTCTTGCAGACCTCTCGCACGAAGGACGCTCGATGCGCTGGGTGTTCCGCGAGTTGGTCATGAGCGACGAGTTCCGCCAACGAACCATTGATGTGACGGGAGAAGAGGAATGAGTTCGCGTCGACGTTTTCTGCGAGGTCTCGCCGGTGCCAGCATGGCACTGCCCTTCTTGCCTTCGGTCATGCGCGCGCAACCGACCGCACCGATCAAGCGCTTCATCTTCTTGTTCACCGCGAACGGTCAGCGGCCACGCAACTGGTACCCGACCGCACCGACGTCATGGAACACGGTCAGCGCCAGCGAGCATGTTCGTGAAGCAGCGCTGGATGGATCGACTCCCTTCTCTCGTGTCCTTCACGAAGACTTCAACAGCCTACATTCAAAAATGCTCGTGCTGCGCGGATTGGATCACGTGTTCTTCAACGGGGGTGGACACGTTCGCGAGTCACCGCTGAGTGCAACGCGACCGGGGGATGGAGAGGACCTGCGCGGGGTGACGATCGATCAGCTGATGGCGAACTCGCCAGCGGTGTACTCGTCACCCCCGCCGGTTCGCTCCATTCACATGATCTGCAAGCCGCAGCACATGTCGTTTACGAGCTGTTCGGTGGCCAACGTCGGCGGCGCGCTCTCACGCGTGTCGCACGAGATGCATCCAGCTGCGAGCTACGCACGTCTCTTTGGAACCTACGTCGAAGAGGGCGATCCCAATGCGGAGCGACGAATTCAGGTTCGTCAGCGCACGCTGGATCGCGTTCGACAGCAGTACGAGCGGCTTCGTGCACATCCTCGGCTCAGCGCCAACGATCGTCGGCGTCTTCAAGCACACGCGGAGATGATCCACGACCTCGAGGCTCGTCTCGGTGTGACCGGTCCGATGTGCGTGCGGCCGGATGAGCCAGCGACGTACGACATGAGTGACGAGATGAACTTGCCGGCAGCGACGACGGCGAACATCGACTTGCTCGTTTCTGCCATCAAGTGCGACCGCACACGCGTCGCTACCCTGATGCTCTGTGGCGGTAGCGACATTCGACACAGTGCGTACCTTGGCGGTGGCGGTCCTGGCGACCATCACGGTCTCTCGCACTCCGCGCCGTACAACGAAGAGCACGAAGACTCGCTCGCGCAGATCAACGGTTGGTATGGCTCGCAGGTTGCGGACTTGCTGACCAAACTCGACGTAGAAGAGGACGAGAACGGAACGTATCTCGACAACTCGTTGATCTTCTGGGGCAACGAAGACGGAGTGAACCGCCAAGACGCGCACTATGGATGCGCACAGCAGGTCATGGTTGCTGGCGGTGCGGCCGGTTGGCGGACGGGTCGCTACATCGACTACCGCGAAGTCACCGGTCCAGATAGCGATCCCGTGGGACAGCGCATTCTCTATGGCGATAGCTCGTCACCTTCGCAGCACGGTGGGGCCGACTATCGTGGCCGCTTGTTCAACTCGCTGCTGATCTCGCTCATGGAAGGTATGGGCATGGATGCGGCGGAGTGGGGTGGTCGCGAAGCGGGAATCGGAGACTACGGTCCGAACTTCAACGATCAGTACTCGGTGCCAAACGGGAAGATCGCGTTGCCGTATCTGACGTGAGTTGGGTCGTCGGTTTGATGGACCGCAGCTGCGCGCCGTTTCCACTCTGAGAAACGGATCCGCATCCGCATCCGAGCCCGAAGCCCAAGCCGAAGCCGATGCTGATGCCGATGCCGATGCCGATGCCGGGTCCGACTTGCCCGCCTCTTCGTGTTGACGGGGTTGCTCGCCGCCTGCTCTCGCCGTGAGTGCCCGAAAGCTCCCTCGCAGTAAAGGGCGGCTGCGCCGTCACTCCGCTCCGCTTCGTGACTCCTCGCTTCGCTCGTCGCCCTTGACTGCTCAGTCGCTTCCGGGCGGTAGGCGGCGTGAGGCGGACTCGCTGCACTGTCGCAAGCGCGCTTCACGCGAGGAGGTCGTCATGATCGTTTACCGAAAGTCGATTGAGCTGGTGTGCATTCTTCACAAGCAGGTGATGCCGAAACTGGAGCGCCGAGATCGTGAGCTCCATCAGTAGATGCATCGTGCAGTTCGGAGCGTCGTGCTCAATGCAGCAGAGGCTCGGTCGCTCAAAGGTAAACGGCGAACGCATCACTTCTCGATTGCACTCGGAAGTGCGCGTGAAGTGCACGCGTGTCTCGAGCTCGCGATGTCGCTTGGATTTGTTGCTCAGTCGGACGAACTTATCGACAGGTCTGACCACATCCAAGCCATGCTCTACAAGCTCTCGCACTGATCTTGGTGCTTTCGCGGGCGGTTCGCCGCCTGCGAAAGCATTGCGCAACTCGAGCTGTTTCTCAGGAGACGAGACTAGATCTCGAAAGGACCTTCCGCCTTGCAGCCATTCGTCTTCCGGTGATGTCGTCTCGCGCAGCGCGCAATACAAAAGTCATTGATAGCCCGGCGGCGGGGTCGGCACACCACCGACGTTCACGTTCGTATCGCGTAGTCGAAAGTTGTGCTCCGCGGCTTCGCGCTGCTCCTGCAGCATCGACACTTGCTGTTGATGCGCCCGCAGTTCACGCAGCGCTCGCTCGTAGAGCGGATCGGGATCCAACCGAATCGCCGCCTCGAACGACGCTTCCGCCGAACGAAAGTGCCGTTGCGGATCTCGCTCGATCGATACCGGATCAAAGCGCCGCGCAATGCCCAAGTCGTAGAACACGCGCGCCCGCTCTCGCGCTTCGAGATCCTGTACCGCGTCCGTTCTCGCCACGCGTTCCAAGCGCACCCGACCTTGGCGCCACTCGCCCTGACCGATTTCCGTGATCGCGCGCTCGACTTCGGGCACGTCCACACTCAAAAGGCGCACCGCCACATTTTCGGTCCTTGCATCGACCAACTGCGTGATGGTCTGGACCAGACGCGTCACGGTGCGTGTCTCCATCCGCGCCCATCCGTACCCCTCTTCGGAAACCGATTCGGACACACGTTGAAGAACGCGCGCTGAGGGGCCTTCGTGCACGGTCATTCGCAATCGGGTGTGGAGCGTCGGCACGTCGTAGGCGTCCGTACGGTTGCGCGTGTAACAGCCTGCAGGGCCGCACACGGTCTCCGGTCGCTGCGTGAACCGAGTGCGCGTCAAACGTCGCGTCTCGAGTTCCAGCAACACGACCACACTCGCCAGGGGAATCGACCCTTGTGTTCGCAGTCGCTCGAGTTCCGCGCGCTCGATGCGTTGAACCTCGCGTTGCCCGTCGCGGAGGTGGTCCACCAATGCTTGCGAGAGCTGGATCTCGGCCATCTGCGGACCGCTTGCCACGTAGATGTGCGGGAAGCTCCTCAGCGGGATCGCTGCGGGGATTTGCAGCGTCCCACGAACGGTCGTGCTGGAGCACGCGCACAGCGCGATGATCGCCACACGAAACGCCCACATGCCGAGATCATAGGCACGCGTGAGGGCTATAGCCACCGTGAGGGTATGGCGACGACTTCTTCGATGGACTCGGCCTTGGTCAGCAGCATGACCAGGCGGTCGATTCCAAGCGCGTTCCCGCTGCAGCGAGGCAGCCCTTCCTCGATCGCCGCCATGAACTTTTCATCGATGGGAAACACCGTTCGACCCGCCTGTCGTCGTGCTTCTTGATCGGCCTCAAAGCGACGGCGCTGTTCGGCAGGATCGGTCAGTTCGTCAAACCCGTTGCTCAGCTCCAGACCGTGCACGTAGACCTCAAAGCGATCGGCAACGCTAGGGTCATGCGGACAGAGCCGTGCGAGTGACGCCATACTCGCCGGCCACTCCGTGACGAACACCGGCGCTTCCAAACCCAAACCAGGTTCGACCTTCTCGATCCAGGTTCGAAAGAAGCGCTCCTCGTCGGGAAGGATGGCGTCGATGTCTTCGTCGACGGCGGCGAGCGCTTCACGCACGGTCACGACGGGCCAAGGTGGAGCGAGGTCGACGATCCGATTCTTGACCCGCACACGAACCGAGTCGTTCACGGCCACCGCGCACGATGCGACGAGTTGCTCCGTGTCGCGGCGCACCCCTTCGGAACCGCCCAGGCGGTACCACTCCAGCATCGTGAACTCGGGTTCGTGATGCGCGCCAAGTTCCTCACGCCGAAAGCAGCGACAAATCTGAAAGATGTTGCCTGCGCCACCCGCGACCAAACGCTTCATTTGGTACTCGGGACTCGTGATCAGCCAGCGATCCGCACCGGCTTCGAAAGCGTCGAGATGCAGGTCCATACCCGGCGAAGGAACCCGTAGTGGCGTTTCAACTTCGAGGAATTCGTGTTGCTCAAAGTACGCGCGAATCGTTTTCAGAACGCGTGCACGCGCCCGAAGCCGGAGCAATCGGGCGCCTTGAAGATGCTCGCGTTCGCTCAAGCGCGCTCGACGTACGACGAGGTTCTCGTGTCGATCTTGAGCTTGTCGCCAATGTTCACGAAGAGCGGAACCTGAACCACCAAGCCGGTGCTCACCGTGGCGGGTTTCGTGGTGTTGCCGGACGTGTCGCCCTTGAAGCCGGGATCGGTCTGCGTGACTTCAAGCACCACGAACGTGGGCGGCGTCACACCGATGGGCTTGTCCTCGAAAAGCATCACGTCGACTTCCATGTTGTCGAGCAGGAAGTACACGTTGTCTCCGAGCACGTCGGCGCTGATGCGCAGCTGATCGTACGTCTCATTGTCCATGAAGATGTACTCGTCGCCCTCTTGGTAGAGGTACTGCATCGTGCGCTCGTCGGTGTTCGCCTTTTCCAGCTTCTCACCGCTCTTGAACGTTCGGTCGATGACCGCTCCGGTCATCATGTTCTTGAGCTTGGTTCGGATGAACGCTTGGCCTTTGCCCGGCTTCACAAACTGATGCTCGACCACCGCCCAAGGCTGCCTGTCGATGAGCATCTTGAAGCCCTTCTTGATGTCCGTGGTGTCCGCCATGTTAATCCTCTCCGCCCACTAACCGAGTCGCGACCACCAAGTCGCTGGGTGAAATACTGCGTTGGTCCCGCTCTGCGGTGACCTTGACCGTGAAACGACTCAACGGCGTAGTGGCCATCAAGCTCCCGCTGCGCGTGTCGTCGTCGTAGTCGAGCACACCCGCTTTTTGTGGCGCTCGACCGGCATCCTGGAACCAAACTGCGTAGCTGGTCATTTCGGGGCCCAAGCGCGCGGGCGGGGGCAGATGGTCGATGGCCAAGGTGACCATTCGGTTGCCGCCTTCGATGCGCTCGACTTGGATCATGCCGTCTGCACCGGCAGCACGCTGATTGCCCTGCATCATGTACTCCGACGGCCCTCCGCATGCGGCTGCCAGCGCGACCATCGAAAGCATGAGAATGCCCCTCACGAGGGGCGCTTTTAGGCCTGTAAAGACGGGCAGTCAAGCAGCGTCAGGATCGGGCACCTTGCGGCGTTGACCCCGAAGCGGTAACCGAATCCTTCTCCCTGGGCCGCCATGCAGGACGCAGACGAAGAAATCCGCGAAATCAAGAAGGAGATCATCGAGTCGCGTGGCTTGACGATCAAGACGAACAACCTCGTCAACTCCTTGGGCGCGGACATCAAGTCGATCGCGAAACGGCAGGCCGGGTACGAGAGTCGCTTTAACTGGAACGGCGCTGTCTTCCTGGTGACGGTGGCGGCGATTTCGTTTGTCGGACTGAAGCTCGCCTCGGATGCGCGCATCCACGAGATCGAGTCTGAGATGCGCAATCTGACGACGCAGGTCGAAGAGCTCGAAGGTGAGCTCACTGAAGAAACCCGTCGTGCCGAAGAACGTGCGCGTGCGGAGAGCCGGGCCGGGCGTTTCTACGACTTGATTCGTGAGCAGCGCCGCGCCGAAGTGGTTGAGCAATATCCTCAAATCACCAACGAGAAGCTCTCGGGTGCGGAAGAAGCATTCTTTCGCGACACCTACGACCGCTTCCGCTTGGATCTGAGCATCGAGGCGTACCAGAACGGTCTCGAGCTGATGCGCACTGCGCGTTACGCCGAGGCTGCCGAGAAGTTTCAGGAGTCGATTCGTCTGCGCGACGAAGCGGCGCACATTCCTTCGGTGAAGTATCAGCTTGCCCGCGCGTTGCGTCAGCTCGGTCGTCAGAGCGAAGCCATCGTGTACGCCCGGCAGGTTGTCGAGCAGCAGATCGATCGCGACTTGCAAGACGACGCGACCTGGCTCTTGTCACGCTGTGCAGAGGAGCTCGACGACATCGACACCGCGCTCAGTGCGTTGCGCACGTTGATCCGTCGCTGGCCGCATTCGTCACTCGCTCGTGACGCACGACCCCATCTGCGCGAACTCGCGCGTCGCGCGATCCGTGGTCGCAACGCAGACGCTGGCTGACAAAACCCACGTTTCGCGGAGGTTGCCAGCAGGTTAACCAAGAACCACGACCAATCGGTCACTCTTGGGTTTCGTAACCAACTTGACGCGAACCTTGCTCACCCGTTTAGCTGTAGCTGCCTATGGGTCGACCGAAAGTAGCGTTCGTGGGGACCGGGGGGGCAACCAAGGGCATCGCCCATCTGGGAGTGCTCAAAGCGATGGAGGAGCTAGGCCTCGACGCCGACATCTACGTGGGTGCGTCGTCGGGAGCGATTGCGGGAGCGTTTTACGCGATGGGATGTCGCGCCGATGAGATGGTCGACTGGTTTCGACCCTTTTGGAAACGCTCCACCAAGAACGGATTGAAGGGCCGCTACTTCTTAGGGCTGCCCACCTTTGCGCAGATGCGACGACCGGGCTGGCTCACGTCCGGTCTGCTCAGCATCGACCGCTTCGAGCGGTTCCTCGCGAAACGTTTGCCGCACAACGACTTTCGTCAGTTGGACAAGCCACTCTTTGTCACGGCATGCGATGTCGATGGACGAGGACGCGTGGTGTTTGGTCGCGGCTACATCGAAGATGTGCCGATCAGCCAGGCCGTTGCCGCCTCGAGTTGTGCGCCGCTTCTCTTCCGTCCCTACCGAATTGGGGACCGCTACTACGTCGACGGAGAGTTGGTTCGAACGCTGAGTCTCGACCTGGCTGTCAACGCTGGCGCAGATGTCGTGGTTGTTTCCAACGTGTATCGTCCGCACGTCTCGAAGGGCGATCAGTCGTCGCTCGCATTGCAGGGACCGCTTGCGATGGGTCGTCAAACGATGAACGTGGTGCTCTCCGAGAAGGAGAAGCGCGGCATCGATCTCATCCACAAGCTCTACCCGCACGTGACAGTGCTGAACGTGTCGCCCGACCTCGGAAACTTCTCGTTCACGTCGCGCAAGAACTCTCGCCGACTGCTTCTTCGGGGGTATCGCGAAGGCTTACGCGTGTTGGCTGCAGCCAAGCGTCGCGGTGTGTTCGATGTGGCGGCGACGGTGCATCACATCGGCGAAGCCTGACCACGAGGCGCAGAGCTGCCGATCTGAATTTTAGTGGGAGACGTGAGGCTCGGAGCCTGCGGAGGAAGTCTTCCGGTCCGAGCCACCCGGCGAACTCATTTTAGATTGAGTTTAAGTTTCGCAATCCGCATCTCTTGTTCGGCGCTATGAACGAACGCGCTCCGCGTTGTGACCGACGAGTCACTCTCGATCTCATTGCGCGATGAGCACTGCGAAATGCGCAATGAGGAAACGACTGAACCCCCGCCAGTACGGTTGGGGGTCGATCCGCTACGACTGAGCCCAACTGCGTTGCAGTTCACCCATCCCCCGCCTAGGGTGCGCGCTTGGCATCGGCCGATTTTGGACTCTGGGTGGGGTCCGAGTGGCTGACGCCGTGGGGTGGCAGGAGGCTCAATGCAGGTTCAAGAGCGCGACTTTCGCACGACCGTCGATCGATATCTTCAACTTCACGACCCGCTCTCGGGTGGAGACGTGTCCGCGCGGAAGGAAAGCTACGCGGAGATGGTCACCGGGTACTACGACCTGGTCACTGACATCTTCGAATACGGTTGGGGCGAGAGCTTCCACTTCGCACCGCGGTTTCGAAACGAAGGTTTTGCCGCGAGCATTTCGCGGCACCAGCACTTTCTGGCCGCACGCATGGGACTTCGTCCCGGGATTCGGGCGATCGACGTCGGGTGCGGCATCGGTGGACCGATGCGCGGCGTTGCGCGATTCAGTGGATGCAACGTGCTCGGCATCAACAACAACGTCTATCAAATCGGCAAGGCCATCGAGAAGAACCGCGAGGCGGGTCTCGATCACCTTTGCGATTTGCTCGAGACCGACTTCATGAACATGCCGATTGAAGACGGTGCGATGAACGCGGCGTACGCGTTTGAAGCAACCTGCCACGCCCCCGACAAGACCGCGCTCTTCCAAGAGATCCATCGCGTGCTTGAGCCGGGCGGGCTCTTCGGGGCCTACGAGTGGTGCCTGACCGACTTGTTTGACGAGAACAACAGCGATCATCAGCGCATCAAGCGGTTCATCATGGAAGGCGATGGGCTTCCGGATATCTGGACCATCGAAGCGACCAAGCAGTGTCTGCGCGATGCCGGTTTTGAGATTGTCGAAGTCGAAGACCGCGCGCTGTCGTCCGATCCGGAGACGCCGTGGTACCTGCCGATGACGCCGCGTGAGCGCAGCTTCACCGGACTACGTCGCACCAAGCTGGGTCGACGGCTGACGTGGATTGCGATGACCGCGATGGAGCGCGCGAAGATGGTTCCGCCGGGAACGCGTGCGGTGAGCACGTTCTTGCACCGCGGTGCCGACGCGTTGGTCGAGGGCGGCGAGACGGGTATCTTTACCCCAATGCTGTGGTTCCTCGCGCGCAAACCCAAGTAATCGCGTTCGTCGCGTTCGTCGCGTTTGTCGCGTGTGGCGATGATGACGCTCCTCGTTCCGATGCGGGCGAGGACTCGTCCGACGTTGGCCAGTACCTGATTCCCGAAGGCTGCAACCCGCTGGCTGCAGACTGGGACTGCAAGCTTCCGTTTCCGAGCGATTCGTTTCTTGTCGACGACAGCACGCTTCCAAGCGGGCGTCGCGTGGCGTTCGAAGGTGCGGCGGCATCGATCTATCGACGGATGCCTGTCGACATCCTCGAGGTGCATCCGCCAGATGGCTTCAGTGTGGGGACGCCTGCGATTGCCTGGTTCCCGTTTGAACTGGACGACTCGAACCTTGTGCCGCATTTCGGCGAGTTGAGCCGCACGACCGAAGGCGACAGCCCGACGCTCCTGATCGACACCGTGACGGGCGAGCGCGTTGTGCACTTTGCAGAGCTTGATCCGGAAAGTCTCGACCCGACAAAACGTGCGCTTCTGATTCGGCCCTTGGTTCGCTTGGAACACGAACGCCGATACATCGTGGCGGTTCGCGGACTTCAAACGACTGCGGGTGACGCCGTGCCTGCGCCGGAAGGATTTCGTCAGATCCGTGATCGCGACGCGACGCATCCCCAGTTGCAGACCGAGCTGACGCGCTACGAGTCCGACCTGTTTCCCGCGCTGGAAGCGGTGGGAGTTTCTCGCGAGAGCCTGCAGTTAGCGTGGGACTTCACCACCGGTTCCGAAGCGCGGCTGACCCAGGACATGCTGGATGTACGTGAGGTGATTGGTGAGGCCACACCCGGTGCAGTTCGCACTGTCGAGATCATCGACGACCCTGACGCACTGGCTGAGTCGGCGGAGTTCGTGGCGTTTCGACTCGAAGGTCTGCTCACTGTCCCGCTCTTCGTCGAAGATCCCAGTCCCGAACAAGGTCAGCTTCGTCGCGATTCAGACGGACGTGTTGTGGCGGAGGGAACCGTTGATGTGCCCTTCGTGTTGGTGGTGCCCAAGAGCGTGGCCGAGCGCGAAGCGGGAACACCGCCCGCGCGCTTTGTGCAGTACGGCCACGGCTTCTTTGGGGGTCGTGGTGAGATGCACAACGACTTCATCGGCAAGCTCGCCGACGACTATGAGCTCGTGATCGGTGGCGTCGACTGGTGGGGGATGACGCGCGAAGACCAAGAGGTGCTCGCCGGACGTCTGGCGCGTGCGGAGGACGTCGGAAACACGCTGCGATTTACGGACCGCGTGCATCAAGGGATGGCGAACGCGTTAGCGTTTGCTGCGGCGCGCGAGAACATCGCCGCGCTGCCCGAGCTGCAGTTTGCCGATGCACCCGCCTTTGCCACCGACGAGATGTACTTCTACGGCATCAGTCAGGGGCACATCCTGGGTGGGACCTACGCGTCACTTTCGCCGGATATCCCGCGTTTCGTTCTCGGTGTCGGTGGTGCGAACTTCTCGCTGATCATGTTTCGTTCGCGCGCGTTCTTGGCGTTTCGTTTGCTGATCGATGCGAACATTCCGGAGCAGGTTGATCGACAAACGATTGCGGCGCAGCTTCAGCTCATTCTCGATCGCATCGATCCGTTGACCTACGCACCACGTGTGTTTGCCGATCCCTATCCGGGTTCCGCACCGCGGCAGGTGATGTTGCAGGTGGGTGTTGCCGATGCGGCCGTGAGTACTCTCGCCGCGCAGCTGCATGCTCGCGCGCTCGGCATTCCAATGATTCAGCCGTCTACACGGACGGCGCCACTGCTCGACACCGCGATGGCTCCAGCACCGAACGGGTTGGTCGAGTTCGATCTGGGTTTCGAAGAGCGCCTGGATGCGGAAGCGCCCGAGGAGAACGGCGTGCACGAAGCCGTGCGTCGTCTCCCGGCGGCGCAGCGGCAGTTGGACGCGTTCTTTCGACCCGATGGTCAGATCACGCAAACGTGTTCGGACGCGTGTGATCCGGAGTAGGTCGCGGTTCGATTTATTTTTACCGGAAGCACGGGAAGGCTGGAAGACGGGAAGGTTTTAGGATGCCAAAACCTTCCCGTCTTCCAGCCTTCCCGCGCTTTCGGTTAAGAAGTTCGACGCTCGACCTCGAGTGAACCTTAGAGCAGCTCGGCCGACAGCATGAACGGACCTCCGTTGATCTCTCCGGTCAGCGCTGTGTCGACCACCACGTACACAATCGTGCTCGTGTCTTCGATGACGATGTCCATGCTGTCTGCTTCACCGACGCCGTTGAGGTTTGACCCGTCGATGCACGTGTCTCCGGTGCAATCGGTGATCGTGTAGATCATGGGGTTCCAATCGTCGGCCACGGGTGTGGCCGTCACGCGATACGTGCCGGTTCCCAGCGAGGGGACCAACGCGTAGACCCGGTCCGGACCGGTCGCGATGGCAAACGGACAGTCGTCACCCGAAGGGTTGAAGTCGTCGCCTGCACCGTTGGTCATCTGCGGCAGAGGCGAGTCGAACCGGATCGTCGAAGCCGCGCACGCCATGATTCCGCTGTCGGTACTCGCGTCGTCTGCGCCAGCATCGACAGCGCCCGCGTCGTCGGCGCCAGCATCGTCTCCCGCGTCGTCGGCGCCTGCGTCGTCCGTACCGGCATCGTCGTCCCCGCCGGCATCATCGCCACCTGCGTCGTCATCGCCCGCGTCGTCACCTGCGTCCATGGCACCGACATCCGCTGTGCCTGCGTCCGCACCTGCGTCGGTGCCACCGTCGTCATCACCACAAGCCAGAGCGGCAACCAACCCAACAAAAAGAAAAGTTCGCATCAAGAGAGTCTGACGCGCAGAGCCCACCAGAGCATCCTGACGAAACGTCACCAAAGGAAAGGCCCGACCGAAGTCGGGCCTAAACATTCGCATTCAAGTTTGAGTTCCGCATTCCGCATTCTTTGTTCTCACAAAGAACTGCCGCGAACGCGGAGACGTGCGTGATCAGCCGAGGAGCGACTGCATGGTGGTGCCCATATCGCTGGGCGTCGGTGCAACCTTAACGCCGGCTTCCTCAAGCGCCGCGACCTTTGCCGCTGCGGTTCCCTTGCCGCCACTGATGATCGCACCGGCGTGACCCATCCGCTTTCCGGGAGGCGCCGTACGACCTGCGATGAAACCCGCCACGGGCTTGGTCATGTTGTCCTTGATCCAAGCCGCGGCCTGCTCCTCTGCGTTACCGCCGATCTCTCCGATCAGAACCACACCCTTGGTCTCGGGGTCCTTCTCGAACATCTCGAGCACCTCGATGAATCCAGTGCCGTTGATCGGGTCACCACCAATGCCGATGGCCGAGGTCTGTCCCATTCCCAGCGCAGTCAACTGACCGACGGCTTCGTAGGTCAGCGTGCCCGACTTGCTCACCACTCCGACGTTGCCCGGCATGTGGATGTGCGCCGGCATGATGCCGATCTTGCAGCCGCTGTCCTTGCCGGGCGTGATCACGCCAGGGCAGTTGGGTCCGATCACGCGCGTGTGCGTTTGCGAATCCAGCACGCGTCGCACCTTGAGCATATCCATGACGGGAATGCCTTCGGTGATGACGACGACCAGTCCAACCTCGGCGTCAATCGCTTCGAGAATGGCGTCGCCTGCGAAGGGCGGCGGCACGAACACGACCGACGTGTCGGCTCCGGTGGCTTTCACGGCGTCGCGAACGGTGTCGAACACCGGTGCGCTGCCCTTGCCGGACGGGTTCTCCCACGTCTGTCCACCACGACCGGGGGTGACACCGCCGACGATTTTCGTTCCGTAGTCCATGCACTTGCCGGCGTGGAACGTGCCCGCCGAACCGGTGATGCCCTGAACGATGACCTTGGTTTCGTTGTTGACGAGAATTCCCATGGTTCAGCCCTTTGCCAGCTCGACGATTGTCTTCGCGCCATCGGCCATCGTGTCCGCGGCGGTGATGTTGAGTCCGCTTTCGGCGAGGATCTTCTTGCCCTCGTCGACGTTGGTTCCCGCGAGGCGCACCACGAGAGGTACTTTGAGACCGAGTTCCTTGGTGGCCGCGACGACGCCGTTGGCGATGATGTCGCACTGCATGATGCCGCCGAAGATGTTGACGAAGATGCCCTGCACCTTGTCGCTTTGCAGAATGATCTTGAACGCGGTGGTCACGGCTTCTTGCGAAGCTCCACCGCCCACGTCGAGAAAGTTCGCGGGCTGACCGCCGAAGTGCTGGATGGTGTCCATGGTGGACATCGCCAAGCCTGCACCGTTGACCAAGCAGCCGATGTTTCCATCGAGCTGGATGTAGCTGAGCCCGGCGTCTTGTGCTTCGGCCTCGGTCGGCGCGGTCTCGTTGGGATCCTCGAGCGACTCCCACTCCTTGTGCCGGAATCCCCCGTTGCTGTCGAAGTTGATCTTCGCGTCGAGCGCGATGACTTCGTCGTTCTTGGTCACGACCATCGGGTTGATTTCCGCAATGGAGCAATCCTCTTCGACGAAGAGCTTTGCGAGCGGAACGATCAACTTGCGGAAACCCTTTTGCTGCGGCTTGGTCAGTCCAAGTCCGTACGCGAGCTGCCGCACCTGGTAGGGCTGCAGTCCCACGGCGGGGTCGATCCACACCTTGTGAATCTTCTCCGGGTGCTTCTCGGCCACCTCTTCGATGTCCACGCCACCTTCGGCCGACGCCATGATCACCACGCGGCGCTTCTCCCGATCGACCGTGCACGCGACGTAGTACTCCTTGGCGATATCGCAGCCGGCTTCGACGTAGAGGCGCTTGACCTCTTTGCCTTCCGGACCCGTCTGCTTGGTGACGAGCACCTTGCCGAAGAGTTCCTTCGCCGCCTCTGTTGCGGCTTCGACGCCTTTGACGACTTTGACGCCGCCCGCCTTGCCGCGACCCCCTGCATGGATCTGCGCTTTGACGACGACGACTTCGTTGCCGGTCTCCTGGATGAGTTGACGCGCTGCGGCAGCGGCCTCCTCAACGTTCATCGCGGGCAAGCCCTTGCCCGTCGCGATCCCATGCCGACGAAAGATCTCTTTCGCCTGGTACTCGTGGATGTTCATCCGGCAAAACCTCCGTGATTCGGCGCCGTTGGGCCCAACAGCGCAGCGAGGGATGGCCTTATACCAAAGAGATCCCGGCCTGCGGTCGAAAATCCACGCGCGCCCAATCAACGTTGCGTTCGACGAGGATTGAAGAAATCAGACACACGAGCGTCCACGACTTGTTGGCGGCTGGTATACGTCGTGGTCTGTCACGATTAGGAGAAAACATGCAGAGGGTGATCATTTCATTGGCGTGCGTTGCAGCTCTGGCGACCGCGTCGACCGCAGAAGCAAAGCGGTGTGGCGGCGTCACGATGTCCGACTCGGTGACCGTGGGCGACCAAGAACTCGTGCTCAACGGCATGGGCATTCGCGAAGCGACCGTGTTCAACGTGGACGTGTACGTCGCGGGCCTTTACGTGCCGACGGCGTCGGACAGCTCCAGGACGCTCTTGGCGAATGACGTGCCCAAGCGGCTGGTGCTGCACTTCGTTCGCGACGTGGACCAGGACGACATGGAAGAAGCCTTCCAGAACGGTTTTGGCGATGCAGCCGAGCGCCAGGCGCGCAACATCGAGCGGCTCACCAACATGATGCCCGAAGAAATCAGCGACGGAGACATCATCACCTTCACGTACACGCCGGGCTCCGGTCTGCAGGTTCAGGTGGGTCGTCGGACCCGCGGCACGATTCGCGGCGCAGCGTTCGCGCGAACGTTCTTCAGCATCTGGCTTGGACGCAACCCGCCCAACCGCGGCCTCAAGCGCGGTTTGCTCGGCGGCGAGTGCGGCTGAGCCGAACGAACATCGAGTCTCTGCAAGACTCACCGACTTGAACTATCGTCGCGGGCATGGCGTATGCCCGCGACGAACTTCGTTGGAACGGTTGGGGACTTGTTCGGCAGACGTTTGATCTGCGTGGGAATGACGCAGCCGTCTGGGATTTCATCGGCAAAACCGTGGGACTGCCCACGCTGCCCGACACTCCGGCCAAGGTCCTTTCCGAGTGCGACCTGCCTGCTTCGCGCCTGAGCGAAGACCTGCGGCGCACCTTAGGCGAAGCGACCGATCCGCTGCGCGTGCACACCTCGGAGGAAGAGCGTGCGGCCCATGCCTTGGGTCGCAGCTACCCCGACCTGATCCGTTTGCGCGACGGGGAGCTGAGCAGTGCTCCCGATGCGGTGGTCTATCCGGAGACGCATGAAGAGACACTTGCGGTGTTGCGCGCGTGTGCCGAAGCCCGATGTGCGTGTGTGCCCTTCGGCGGTGGCTCGAGTGTCGTGGGCGGCGTCGAAGGAAAGCGCGGCGAAGACCATCAAGCCGTTGTCACCGTCGACACGACGCGCATGGCGCAACTGCTCAACCTGGACCCGGTGTCGCAGACCGCGACGTTTCAGACCGGTGTGTGGGGACCCGACCTGGAGGACGCGCTGCAACGACGCGGCTTCACGCTGGGTCACTACCCGCAGTCGTTTGAGTTCTCGACATTGGGAGGATGGATTGCAGCGCGTGGCGCAGGTCAGCAGTCCAACCGCTACGGTGCGGCGGACAAGTGGCTGGTGGCTGCACGTTTGGCGACGCCGTCCGGCGAGTGGCGCACCTTGCCCTTTCCACATTCGGCCGCAGGTCCGGACCTGAACCAGCTGGTGTGTGGCAGCGAAGGTGTATTGGGCGTGATTACCGAGGCGACTGTGGCGGTGCGTCCTCTGCCTGAAGCCAAGGATTATCGAGCGTTTCTGTTTCGAAGCTTTGAGGCAGGCGCACTGACAATTCGAACGCTGGTCCAAGCGGGTGTTCCGCTCGCGATGACGCGATTGAGCGACGCCGACGAGACGTACTTCTTTGGCACGTTCAAACACTTCATCGATCCGCCCAGTGCCGTGGAGTCGACCGCAGAACGCGTGCTTGCACGAGCGGGATACGGTGAAGGCCGTTGTGTGTTGATGATCGGTCTCGAAGGTGACGAGCGGGATGTGCGTTCGGCGCGTCGGACGGTGTTGCGCACTGCCGTCTCGCACGGTGGACTGCCCGTCGGACCGGGGCCGGGCAAGTCTTGGTACAAGCAGCGTTTTGCGATGCCTTACCTACGCGACCCGATGTTGGATCGCGGCGTGGGCGTCGACACATTGGAGACGTCGACGGAGTGGTCGAACATGGGTCGCCTCTACCAAGGCGTGCGACATGCGATTCGGGATTGCCTGGGACCGAAGTCCGCCATCTTGACGCACATCTCGCATAGCTATGCGGACGGTGCGTCGCTCTACTTCACGTTCTTCTTTGCGCGCGACCTGCAGGACCCGATGAAGCAGTGGGTAGATGTGAAGCGCGCTGCGAGCAACGCGATTGCGGAGCACGGTGGGACGATTTCGCATCACCACGGGGTAGGGCAGGATCACGCGGAGTGGTTCAAGCCTGAGAAGGGCGAGCTTGCCGTGGATATGCTGAAGGCCGCGAAGCATCGGTTGGATCCGAGCGGGATCTTGAATCCGGGGAAGCTCTTCTAACCAGTCGTCGCGCGGCCTACGTCTCCGCCTTCGGCTCCGACTTATTCGCCTCCGGCTTACGGCCACGCTCCTCCTTTGGGGAGGATTAGCAATCCTCCCCCCAACCTACGGTTGGGTCCCCCCTCAAGCCCGCGCTTCGCGCGCGTCTCGGCTCGTGGAGCCTCGACGTTGCCCGACTGCCTTCGTCGCTCGAACGAACACTTCGTGTTCTGAGTCAGCCTCACTGATCGGAGTCGCCGCGGCCTACGTCTCCGGCCTTCGGCCTCCGACTTAACGGCCACGGCTCCTCCTTGGGGAGGTCTTAGCAAGACCTCCCCCCAACCTACGGTTGGGACCCCCCTCCAAGCACGCGCTTCGCGCGCGTCTCGGCTCGTGGAGCCTCGACGTTGCCCGACTGCCTTCGTCGCTCGAACGAACACTTCGTGTTCTGAGTCGGACGTACGGCCTCTGCGTTGCGCGTTGCGATGCGCGCTGCAGCTCGCGTGCAGTCGCGAAGCTGGGTGCGTCGTTTCCGTTCCCATTCCCATTCCCGTCGAGCGATGAGGGACCCCGCTACAGTGCGGAGGTGGTACCTGCAGCTTGGCGGGAATGGGAAAGGGAAAGGGAATGGAAAAGACGGTCCGCGAACCTGGCCGCTGAGACTGGTTCCTGAGCCCTTCCCGTCTTCCAGCCTTCCCGCACTTCCGGCAAAAAAATGCTCGCGAAGCGAACGCAAATCTTCAATCAAGTTCGCGTTAATCAATACGCATTCCTAGTTACTGACGAAGCGTGTCAGCGAAGATCAGCCGCTGCAATATCGATCGCCTGCTGCGTTCGACCATTGATGTCCCGGATCTCGGCTCGCAGCATCTCGCTGTTTGCATGCACCCACAAAAACGAATCGCTGTCGTCCCAACACGCAACAAGCTCTTCGTCGGTTCCACATTCTCCGCGCTCTGCAGCAAGGGGTGACGTGGTCAACTCAATCAGGTCGTATCGGGGTCGCTCGATCCGCCGAATGCTCGAACGATGAATGTCTCCACTCACCAACACGACGCCCTCGACGTTCGCCGCATCAATACGATCGAAGAGTCGATCACGTGCAGGCAGAAAACTCGCCCATGAATCCAGCGTTCCGTTGGCGGTCCACTGACTTCCACACACCAAGAGTTTGAAGGGAGCGTCGGACGAACCTAACTCGCGCAACAACCACTCCTCTTGCCCAGGTCCGAGTATTCCGTCTTCCACCGGCGTCGACACAGCATCCGGGTTCGGCACACAAAACCGCCGCGGGTCATCGATAAACGGCCTGTGGGTCCGACAGTCCAACATGAACACATCCGCGGCGCCGTAGCGCTGACGAAAGAACACACCCGCTGTTTCCTCGGTGCCGTACGAAGGTGATGCCCACCACTCACGCCACGCGCGAATCGCGTCCTCGACGCCCAGACATGTCACGTCCGAGTTGTTTCCGGTGAAGTCGTGGTCGTCCCACGTCGCGAGGATCGGCGTTTCGGCAAACAGCGCCGCCCGTTCGGGCACATTCCGAAACCGTCGAAAGCGCCAGCGATGCGTTTCCAAATACGCGGCATCGCCATAATGCGCGTCGCCCAAAAACACGAACGCGTCGGGCGCTGCATCGAGAATCTCAGCAAAGATCGGTTGGTCTACACGGAGCGAACACGAACCGAACGCGAGGTTGGTTTCGGCGTTGTTCGACGCAGGGGTACGAAGCGTGTGCACATCGCTGACCTCATCACCAATTTCGATCCGGTACTGGTACTCGCGACCGGGCTGAAGTCCGTCGATCTGCAACGTCGCGGTGAAATCGTTGTCCGCTTCAGGAATCGACCACGCCACGATGGGCCCCGCCTCGATGTTGCCGGTTTCGCTCATCCGAAGCCCGACGGGTCGCGATGCATCCGCACGCACCCAAACCCGCGCACGCGTGGCTTCGTGAACACCTTGCGTGGGACCGAACGTCAGCATTCCTCGCTGGCACGTCACACACGCTTGATGGAGGCCATCCGGGTCGGTCCATTCGCCGAGTTGGGCGTCGATGGTGTCGTTGCAGTACACGGGCTCACCGTCGAACCGCAGGTCCACACACGTCGGCGCCCACGCGTCGGCTCCACCCACAAGCCGAACCTGATCGATCTCCGAGCGCGCGAGATCGAGGTCGATATGAAACACATCGATTTGCCCCCGTTCAAAGGGATCTTCCTGTCGGATCGTCAGCGGAACGCACCGCTCCGCGTTGAGGCAGAGCTCAATCGGATCGTCGGTGTCTGCACCGTCGCGGTCCGCCGTGCGCACGGTCACACTGAGCGTTCCGACCACGTCAGGGAACGTTGGGTCTGCCGGACGTGGCGCTTCGGGTAGCAAAGACTCGCCGGCGTCCGAGGCATCAGGCCGATCCGGCGCGGGATCGTCGCACGCGAGCAACAACGCAATCGCCAAGCAACACCGCATAGCGCCACCTTACATTGGCTTGATCGCACGCGCTTCGATACGATCCCGCCATGCGTGCGTTGCTCACCGCTGCCCTTATTTGGGCTGCGATTCCTACGTTTGTCCAAGCGCAGGGAACCGAGCGAGCGCGGCAGCTCTTCGAGCAGGGTGTCGAAGCCCTCGACGATGGTCGCTTCCGCGACGCTGCGGATTTACTTCGGCAGTCGCTCGAGATTCGGGAGTCGGCAGCTGCACGTTTCAACCGTGCTCTCGCACTCCGTGGTGCGGGTGACTACCTGGAGGCGCTGCGCGAACTGGAGCGCACGCTTGAACTCGCGAACACCCGACGGCATCGCCAGCTCCGCCAGCAAGCCCAGCAGATGCAGTCCGAGTTGCGTGAACAAGTCGCTACGGTCCGCATCCATGTTGAGGGTGGCGCGGAACGCGTCGAGATCGACGGTGAAGTTGTTGCGCGTGCTGATGGGCTCGTGGAGTTGCAACGCAACCCGGGTCCGATCGTGATCGTCGTGCGACGTGAAGGGTACGCTGCTGTTGAACGCCAGTTTGAGATCGCAGCGGGAAGCGAACGCGACCTCCACCTTGACGCGTCGGAGTCTGCGCAGCCTGCGCACGTTCTCATCGTGGCGGATCCACCCGAAGCGGTATTGCGTTGGCAGGGACAGGAAGTCGGAACCGGTCGTGCGCAGTTCGATGTTCCCGTAAACGACAACGACACGTTTCATATCGAAGTCAGTGCGGACGACTACGAACCCCAAGAACGCACGGTTCGTCTTCAGCCAGGTGAAGAGGCACGGCTCGATTTCTCCTTGAGCGAGATTCCGCGAACGCCGTTGCAGCGCAAATGGTGGTTTTGGACACTGATCGTGATCGGTGCAGGGGCTGTGGCAGCAGGGGTGGGCATCGCCGTGCGGCCCGATGAACAGCCGATCGAACTCGGTGACCTTGGTTTCTCCCAGCAGGTGTTGAGGGCGCGTTGATTCGCTGGCTTGTGCTCGCGTTGGCGCTGACGAGTTGTGTGGATCAGCCCACGCAGGTTTTCGTGCGACTCGCGACCGACATTCCGGATATCGACACGGTCGTCATCCGTATCTACGACGACGACGAAGCGCTGGTGCGGGAGCAGGTATTGCCACCGGACCGGCTCTCCGCCGTTCCTGCCGACGGTCGCTTCCATCCGATTGGCACCTTCGGTCTCGTGCCGCAGGACAACGATCCCAACCGACGGTTTCGCGTCGTGATCGATGTGACAGTGCGGCGTGAGGAAACCGTGCGCTTCGAGACGCGTGCGCGTTCGGGCTTTGTTCGCGACAACACGATTCGACTCGACATCTTTATCGCGGAGCTCTGCATCGACTTGGCCGAGATGTGCGAGGAGGAGGGTCTGACCTGCGGCATCGATGGTTGTGTGCCCGAGGATGTTCCCCCTGAGTCGTTGCCACCGATCGACGACGATCCGATTCCGGACGACCCGATCGATCCACGACGTTTTGATGGAGGGTTCGTTGCGGATAGCGGTGTCGACGCACCGACGGAGGATGTCCCCGGTGACGCGCCGGACTTGGACGCGATGGACAGCGCAACCGACACGCTCCGTTTTGACGGCGGTCCGGACGGTGGAATCGATGCGCCGTTTGATGCCGGGTTAGACGCGCCCGTGTTGGATGCGACGGGCGGGCTCACGCCTGGCGTGGACAACGCGCCCATTGTTTTCCCGTGGGCGGGTTATCGCGACGAAGACGGTGTTCCCAGAATCGCTTTTCGCGAAATCCCTGGCGCAGTCCAATACATCGTAACTCTCCGCGATATCCCACCGAGCGGAACGTTCCGCGAAGAATTCGTTGCTGCGATGGGTCCTGGAATTCGCGTTGTTCCGCTTCCCGGCATTCCGTTCCTTCCGCGTCGCGCCGAGGTTCAGGTGCGGAGTTGTGATGGTCTGACGGTGTTTGATTGCAACGGACCCACATCACGACCCCGGTACATCGACTTGGAGCGGGTGCGCTGCGACCTCAACGATGACGGTCAAACCGACATCATCGCGATTCAGTCCAACGGCACGCTCAACGTCTGGGTCAACGGACCTGGAAGTGCCCCCAGTACGCTTGATGCTCACACGGGAACGAGCGCGACGGTCAGCGCATGCGCCGACCTCGACGGCGACGGAAACGCAGAGATCGTCAGCATCCAAGCTGCGAACGGTGACGTCGCAATCACAGACTGGGCCGGGGCCGCGCTTACGGCGTTGGCTTCACCCTTTCGCGCAACCGCCACAACGATGATCGCCGGCGACTTCGACGCAGATGGTTTCGAAGACATCGTGTTTGCGGACGTGAACAACGGACGCGTCCAATATGCGCGTGGGGCAGCGGGTCAGACACTCATGTCACCCATCGCGATTGCGCGAGAAGCCGGTCTGGCGTTTGCTGCGGCCGGACGCTACGGACGTGACCTCGCCGTGTCTGACATCGACGCGGATGGGTTTCTCGACCTGATCATTGCGGACGCGGATGACCGAGACGCGATGACCAAGAACGACACGGGTCTTCAGATTTGCTACGGCGGTATACCCGCGTTTGCCGACTGCGGCGTCTTTCCTGTTCCCGATACGGCGCGTGGGGAGCACTTCGGTTTTCAGGTCGCAGGTTTGGGAATCAGTGACGAGGGGCGAGGAGGCTTTGTCGTTGGCGCGCCCGAAGCAGGGATTGCCAACACCGGCCGGGTCTACGAGTTTCGCGATGGCGCTGGCGACCACTTTCCGGTCGACTCTCCCGCCGCGGCGGCAGGGTTTTGCTGCTTCCCCAATGACTTGAGTCCTGGACCTCGCGACTTTGGAACCGCAACCCACTCCTACTACGTCGGCTACGGCGACTTCGAAACGATGCACTTCGGTCGTACGTATCGCTGCAGCGGTGGCAGCTGCACGACCATCGCCGCACCGGGCAACGTCGCCGACTCGTACTTCGGCTTCGATGTCATGTCCGACCTCGATGGCGACCGGCTTGTCGCGCTGAGTCGCGCCGGCGGTCAGAACGGAGTCTACGTGTATACCGGGAGCTGGCAGCGCATGATGGCGCCGCCTCCGGTCAACGACCTCACCCGATTGGCGGACTGAATCGCCTCCAAACGCCGGTTCGTTGCCGTGATGGCCCGCCAACGCCTACGATATTGATCGCGTGAGCTTGGAAACGACCATCACCGACTCGCCCGTTGTGCGATCGGAACCGACGGTCGCGCCGTCGGGGTTTCTCGACGACGCGGCGGCGGGTCGCATTCTTGGCGAACGTTATCGCCTCGAATCCCTGCTCGGTCGTGGCGGCATGGGCGCGGTCTATCTCGCGACCGATTTACACGAGCAGAAGCGGGTGGCCGTCAAGGCGCTGCGCCAATCGCGGCATGGCGATGACCAAGTCAGTCGGCGCATGCTTCGCGAGGCTCGCGCGGTTGCCGCTGTGGGACATCCTGGCATCGTCGAGTTGCTCGATGTCGGCAAGGATGAACACGGGCAGTGGTTCGTCGTGTTCGAGTTGCTTCGCGGGCGCGACCTCGACGCGGTGATCGTCGAAGAAGACGACCTCTGTCTCGGCGATGTGTGGCGGATCGGCGTGGAAATCCTCGATGCACTGGATGCCGCGCACAAGGCCGGCATCGTTCATCGTGACCTGAAGCCGGCGAACCTCTTCCTTCACGAAACCGAGGGCGGAAGCTGGAAGGTCAAGCTGCTCGATTTTGGCATCGCGAAACAGCAGAACCTGTCTGAAGAAACGAAGCTGACGACCACGGGCATCGTCGTGGGAACGCCGCAGTACATGAGCCCCGAACAAGCGCGTGGAAAGTCGCTCGACGGTCGCTCGGACTGTTGGTCGGTCGCGTGTGTTCTGTTTCGCTTGCTCACGGGGCACGTGCCCTTTGAGGAAGACAACTTTGCGGACTTGATGGCGCGCATGCTCACCGAGCAGCCGCCACGACTCAACGATCTCTACCCGGAGTTGCCCGAGCCGCTTCGCCGTGCGGTGGATGGAGCGCTACGCCGTAAGCCCGACAAGCGATTCGAGTCTGCAGGAGCAATGCGCGACGTGCTTCTCGACGGGCTGACGATGAGCGACGTCCACGGAGGCCGCGAGCCAGCGTGGGGCAGCAAACACGTTCCTCCGCCTTTGGTTTCGGCCGGCCCGAGCACCACGGAGCGTTTCGGCTCGGAGTTTCCGCCAAGCCGTGTGGAGTCTGTCGCACCACCTGCGAAGCAACGTCCCGCGTGGCTTCGTGCGGTTAGTGCCTTGGCGCTCGCGGCTTTGTCAGGGGGGCTAGGATACGTTGCCGTCAGCGCACTTCGCGAGCCTCCGGCGCCGACCGAACTCTCGACTCCGGCCGACACCGTCGAGACCCAAACCGAGACCCTCGAACCGGTTCGCGAGAACGAAGAGGTGGAACGCGAAGACGAACCTCAACTCGCCGAGATGACCGAGATGGTGGACGTCCCGCGGATGCAACCGCGCATGACGCGAATGGTGGTCCCGCCTGCGATGACGGCAGCGATGGTCGACGACACCGCGATGGAAGCAGAGATGGACGCGCCGATGTCGATGGCGACGATGACTACGATGCGCTTCAGCGTGCAGCGCGACTGGGACGGCTGATGAAGCCTGACGTGCTGCTCGATCAGTACATCCTTCACCTGCGTGTGGAGCGAGGGCTCAGTCCCAAGACCATCGACGCGTACTCGCGCGACCTCACCCGATTCATCGCGCACTTGGTGGACGAAGGCATCGCGCTCAAGAAGGTGAGTGCTGCCGAACTCGCCTCGTTTCTACTCGAGCTTTCCGGGACCGGTTTGAGTGCACGATCACAGGCACGGGTGCTCAGCTCGCTTCGTGGGTTCTTTCGTTTTCTGGTGCAGGAAAAGGAGATTCCGGACGATCCGAGCGCGCTTGTGGACCGCCCGAAGTTGGGACGACGACTGCCCGGTGTGCTGACGCGCGAGGAGATCATCGCGTTGCTCCGTGCGCCACAAGGCGACGGTCCGCGCGAGGTTCGGGATCGCGCGATGCTGTTCACGATGTACGCCGCGGGCCTACGCGTATCCGAGCTCGTGAACCTTGACCTGAACGACGTGAACTTGGAGACCGGCTTCGTGGCTGCGTACGGCAAGGGTCGCAAGAGACGCATCGTTCCGCTTGGCCCAGCTGCGGTCGAAAAGATCCAAATCTACTTGCGCGACGTGCGTGCCGAGTGGGCGAAACCCAGCTCGCGTGCCGTCTTCCTCACGAGTCGCGGAACGCCGATGACGCGTCAGGCGTTTTGGAAGCGGATCAAACAACACGCGCGCAGCGCGGGAATTGCCAAGAACGTCAGCCCGCACAAACTACGACACAGCTTTGCGACGCATCTGCTGGCCGGTGGGGCGGACTTGCGCGCGGTGCAAACGATGTTGGGTCACGCCGACATCAGCACGACGCAGATCTATACGCACGTGAGCGGAGATCGACTGCGAAAGGTGCACGAGAAGCACCATCCGCGAGGCTAGAAGTACTGCTCGAATCCAAAGATGAACGTGAAGGGCGGCAGAACCTGTCGCACCTCCTGCTCGCGAATCAGCGGCGCCGCCCAGTCCAACGAGAGAACCGCGGGCTGAATGCCACCCCACTCAAAGTGGACGCGAATACCGCCTCCAACTTCGGCACCCGGCACCACGTTGCGCCCATCTTCACCGGGTTCGAAAAACACAGCGCCCACGCCCGCGAAAAGCGCGAGTTGAATCTCGCGAATCCACGCGATGTGCAGCACGTTCCAGTTCAGGTCGCTCAACGCCGTCGGTGTGAACCGTTGCTCAATGACGGCGAACGCGCGCCCTCGGCCCACCGCTTCGTTGGTCTGGTAGCCGCGCAGCAAGAAGCGCCCGCCAAGACCCGGTCGCTCGGTGTCCAGCGGATCGCCAAAGACCCAGTTCACACCTGCGACCAGCACCGTCGCGCCGCGCAGACCATTCGCGAGCGTCAAGTTGCCGCGAAGTGCTGGGGCGAGGGTGTACGTGGTCCGACCGCCATCGCGGCGCACCATCGAGGCGCGCAACGAACCGGTGAGAATCGAACCCTTTCGCGGATCCAAGAAGTAGCGTTGCGTGCTGAAGCCACCGCTCACGATGGCCGAGACCCGAATGCCGCCGATGCCGTCGTCGGCGAACTCGTCCCGCAACCGATCGACACCCACGCCGCCGGTGACGAATCCGATGCGCGCGTTGTTGTCTCGTTTACGACCCACACCGCGGCGATACCGCAGCAACCCACCGATCGAGCGCGCGCCGGTGGCCATGCGTAGCGCGACCGAGTTCTCAAGGTCGTAGCGTCGACGGAGTGCGAAATCGATGAAGCCGGTGATCACGCCTTCGGTGCTGCCGGCAAGGTTGAAGCCTTGCAGGAGCGGTGGCCGAAAGGGGAGGGAGGTGGAATCGTCGCGTCGAGGATGACCGTCCGCAACACGTGGGCTCTGCACCAGTCGGCCACGTGGATCGATCCGAGCCGTGCTCATGTTGGCTTCGGCAGTGGATTCGAGCACGACTTCGCCGCGCTCACCTTCACCGTCCCACCTGCCGCGAAGCACGTTCCCATCGTCATCTTGGAGTCGCACTTCGACCGGTTCGATGCGCGGGTCGCCTTGTCGCTCGATGACCACGCGATGCTGGTAAGTCCCGTCGTCTTGGCGCGAGCTCGTCACCGACACGAGCCGGTAGTTCACGGCGGTGGTGGGTGCGCGCAGCCACGCGTCGAGCCGTGGTGCCATGGCCGGCGACGCTTCGACCAGCGCTTCGCGTACGGTCTTGGTGCCTCGAATGATCTCCCGCGACCATGCGCGAAGCTCGTCTTCGCTGAGCACGTCGCGAGCGCTCTCCAAGATGCGTCGTCCACGCGAGGTTGGTTCGCGGCTTCGTCCTGGATGATCGCGAAAGGGATCCGGCTCGTCGACCGTCCCAAAGTACACGTCGACAAACGCAACCTGGGGCGCGTAGAGAAGCTGATCGATCGCGGGGTGAAAACCCGCCCAGCCGATCAAGTCTTGCGCGGTTTGGACCTGTCCTTGTCGCCGCACTTCGTCCAGATCGGACAGGATCACCGCGCGCAGATCTTCGGACCAATCTCGGTCGGCAGGAGCTTCAATACCGTTGATGCGATCCTCCAACAGACTCTGAAAGATCGCTCGACGCAGAGCGCGGTCGTGAAATGCCCCAATGTCGTCGAGTGGAAACACTTCGTAGATGCGGTCGGAGACCACCACGATTCCCGGGGCGGTCGCCGCCATCTCAGTGCGCGATGGTGTGAGCACAACCGGGATGGTGCGTGGCGTGATGGGTACGCCTGCAAGGCTCAGCGTTTGGATGGCGTCGTTGGCAATACGCTCGATGGGACCGAGGACGTCGACGCGCACCAGGTCGCGCACGGCCTGGATTCCTCGCGCCTCCGGCGGCGGGACGTCCGTCCAGAGGGACTGTGTGCTGACAACCTCCAACGCGAATCCCTGACGCAGCTCGCGGCGATACCGACGGAGGCGAGGTGCGGTTGCGAACGGAACGAACGAACCGCTTCGACGGACCGTGATTCGGTTGCCCTCGCGTGCACCGCCTTCTGGAAACGCGACGTCGGTGTTTTCCGGAACCGTCAGCTCGACGTCGTGTTGTGCGTTGAGACGTGCACCGCCATCTTCGGCGACAACGAGCGGGTACCAGGGCGCGGTCAACGTTAGCCGATCACCAACACAACCCAGTCGACCGAAGCGTTCAGGCAGTCGATACACAAACGCAACCTGGACGACGTGTTCGCTTCCGGCGGGCAGGGGAACGACGAGGTCGCCGCCGCGAACGTCGCGCCCACGCGGTGTGCCGGGGTCCTCGCGTTCCCACCGATGTTCGACATCCGCACCATCGACGCGGACGCGCAATCGGATTTCGGACACGTCGACTTCGCGCGGATAAATCCAACGCGCGTTTTGTTGGTTGAGCGCGGACGGTGCAACCGCCAACCGATCCGGATACATCCACAACCGCAGTTCGCGCTGCGCGCGCACATCGACGCGCACCGTGCCGCGAACCCAACCCTCGTCGAGCAGCTCGGCACGCACTACGTACCGGCTCACGATTGAGTCGCGGTTCAGTGACGATCGTTGCGTACGATCTTGGGCGTTTCCGAGCGAGACACACGAAACCGACACAAGTAGCGCGAGAACCGTGCGAAACACGCCGCTACAGTGCCTCAGCCAGGCACAGAAGGAAACGTGTTGAGTTTCCGATGTGGCGAGGCCCCAGGCGGTTGTTATCTTTAACTCGATGCGAGGTGGACCATTCAAATCGACGCCCAAGCCCTGCTGGTCGTTGTGGGTCTCACTCTTGGCGCTCTAATCGCTGTGCGCGTTGCGCTTGGCGTCGCGGAACGACGTGCGCATGCACGCACGCAGTCTCTGTTGAACCGCACGCATCGTTTGAAACACGTGTCGACGAAAGGCGAGAGCGACGAATAGTTGCTGGCCGAGGGTCGTTCTGACCTTAGGTTCGTCTTTGTTGGCGGATTCCTGAACCTCAACCACACCGAACACAACACTCCACAAAAGACACTCAACGCGACATGGGACGACTCATAGGATACGTGGCGAATCGCTCCGACCGGCTTGCGGTCGCGCTTCACCAAGAGCGCGAAGCGGTCACGCCACCCCCTGCGTCCAGCGCAACGGGTTGGGGACTGGGCTTCTATCAAAACGGCGAGGTCCTTCATAAGAAGCGACCGCAGCTCGACCCGCAGGGTTTCGACTGGAAGCAGGTCGCCAAAGACGTGCATTCGGACTGTGTCGTGCTGCACCTACGGCAGCCAACGGTCGGTGATTTTCGAACGTCCAACACGCATCCCTTCCGCATGCGACGTTGGCTCTTCGCGCACACCGGCACGCTCTCGCGCTTCGAAGCCATCCAAGGTGCGATTCGGGAGAGCTTGCCCGATTTTCTCGCACGTAACGTGCGCGGCTCGACCGACAGTGAGCTCTTCTTTCACGTCATCCTCTCGTTCCTTCACGACGAAGGTCAGCTGGACCTTCCCGAAGCCGATCCCGCACGCGTGGCCCAGGCCATTCGCTCTGCCATTGCCTTGCTCGATCGCTTGGGCGCTGAGGTTCGTGCGGAACCGTCCACGCTCAACAGCGTGCTGACCAACGGCAATCTGCTCTTTGGAATTCGTCGTGGCGAACCCATGGCGTTCGTCGAGCGTCGTGGCATGCACGACCCGCCCGACGATATGCCTCCGGCCAAGCCGGGAACGCCCAACGTACTTCGCTACGTCATGGTGGTTGGCGGTGCGACAGGGCAGCCAAACTACGTCGATGTTCCGGAGAACGGACTCGTGGTGGTGAATCGGGACCTGAAGGTGCAGACTCACGAACTGTGAGTCGCCTGCTTGTGAGCTCTAGGCAGCTGGTTCGATGAAACAGCTGTGCTGCTTGTTCCTCATGCTCGCTGCGTGTGGTGGACCGCCGGAATCCACGACGAGCGAGACCTTGCCGCCCTCCACGGATCGGGATCCGCCGCCGTACACGCCCATCGTCAGTGATGCAGCAACGACCGGTGCCGTCGTAGCGCTGGCGACGTCGTCGGGCACTGAGCAAGGCCGTAGTGTGGCGCTCCGCTTCATCGAAGCGATCCGGGATCAGGATCGTTCCGTACTCGAACGCCTCCTCGCGGAGCAGCTCTTCTCGGCGCAACCGCGGTTGGGAGGAGCACAACGTCCACGCGCCGCAGTCATGCGAGCGCTGACGCAGCCCCGACGTTCCGGAACGCTCGGGCCGGATACACCGATCGAACAGATCATCGACATGACGCACTTTCAGGTGCAGCTGCTGTCCGAAAGCCACACGCGTATTCCCGATGGCCTTCGACCCCAAGACATCTTGGTCAGCGTTCCGCTACGCAACCAACATCGAACCTTGATCGGCCGAGGTGCACTGCATCGCTTGATCATGGTGATTCGGCCGGGCGGCAACCCGCGCGTTGTGGCGCTATGAGCGAAGTCCGAGTGTGCTTGTGCACCGCACCCGATGCGGACGTGGCTGCGGCGCTGGCCAAGGGTCTTGTCGAGCAACGTCTCGCCGCATGCGTGAACATCGTGCCCCAAATCCGGAGCGTGTATCGCTGGGAAGGCGAGGTCCACGACGACTCCGAGGTGTTGTTGATCATCAAAACCAGCGACACCCGGTTCGTCCAAATGCGCGACTGGCTGGTCGAGGCACACCCCTACGACGTGCCCGAAGTCCTCGCATTGCCCATCGATGACGGTGCACCAGCCTACGTGAAGTGGGTCCTCGCGTCGGTCGAGTAGCGGTCAGGCGGAGGGCGGAGCAGTCCTGCTTGGCACGCTGACGTTTGTTGGGTAGCGTCCGGCGCCATGAACAGCCCCGTACGCGTCGCAGTGACCGGAGCCGCCGGTCAGATTTGCTACAGCCTTCTTTTCCGCATCGCCAACGGCGACCTGCTTGGAAAAGATCAGCCCGTCATTCTTCACCTCGTCGACATCCCGCCCGCGATGAAAGCGGTCGAGGGTGTGATGATGGAGCTCGACGACTGTGCGTTCCCCTTGCTCGCGGGAATGGAAGCAAGCGACGACCCGATGGTGGGGTTCAAAGATATCAGCGCTGCGTTGCTCGTCGGCGCGATGCCGCGTGGCAAGGGAATGCTGCGCAAGGATCTGCTTCGCAAGAACGGTCCGATCTTCACGACGCAAGGCAAGGCGCTCAACGACGTCGCGAAGCGTGACGTGAAGGTGTGCGTGGTGGGTAACCCTGCCAACACCAACTGCTACATCGCGATGAAGAACGCACCGGACTTGGATCCGAGTTGTTTCTCCGCGTTGGTTCGCTTGGATCAGAACCGCGCGATCGGTCAGGTCGCCGCGAAGCTCAACTGCGCGGTGAGTGACGTGAAGAAGATGACCATCTGGGGCAACCACTCGGCCACTCAGTACCCGGATCTCTTCCGTGCTGAAGTTGGCGGAAAGACTGTTGCTTCGCAGGTTGAGCAGTCGTGGATCGAAGAGACCTTCATCCCGAGCGTTCAGCAGCGCGGTAAGGCGATTATCGAAGCGCGTGGCAAGTCCAGCGCAGCGTCGGCAGGCAACGCGGCCATCGACCACATCCACGACTGGTGGGCGGGCACGAAGGGCGAGTGGGTCTCCATGGCGGTGCCTTCGGATGGAAGCTACGGCATTCCTGAAGGACTGATCGCTGGCGTCCCTGTGACCTGCGAAGGCGGAAGCTGGTCGGTCGTTCAGGGGCTGGAAATCGACGAGTTTAGTCGTGGTCGAATCGACGCGACCGCGAAGGAACTCGCCGAAGAAGCCGCCGCCGTCGCCGACTTGCTCTGAGTGCTTGCGCGTCCCCCTTCGGGGGGGTACACGCCGGCCACCATGGCGACACAACGCACGCTTAGCATCATCAAGCCCGACGCGACCGAGGGGAACCACATCGGTGAAATCCTCGCGATGGTCGAGGCTGCTGGACTGAAGATCGTAGAGATGAAGATGCTCCACCTGTCTCAAGAGCAGGCGGAGGGTTTCTACGCGGTTCATAAGGAGCGCCCGTTCTTCGGCGAGCTCACCGAGTTCATGCGACGCAGCCCGGTGGTTGTGAGCGTGCTCGAAGGTGAGGACGCTGTGGCCAAGTACCGCGAGGTCATGGGCGCGACGAACCCGGCCGAAGCTGCGGACGGAACGATCCGGAAGCGCTTCGCCAAGGACGTGGGCGAGAACTCGGTGCACGGAAGCGATTCCGCCGAGAACGCCGAGATCGAGATCAAGTTCTTCTTCGGCTAATACTTATCGGAGTCGCCGCACCCTAGGTCTTCGCCTTCGGCTCCGACCCGCCTTCGGCTTACGGGCACGGCTCCTCCTTGGGGAGGGATTCGCAATCCCTCCCCCAAACTAACGTTTGGGTCCCCCTCCAAGCACGCGCTTCGCGCGCGTCTCGGCTCGGGGAGCCTCGACGTTGTTCGACGGCCAGCGTCGCTCGAACGAACGCTTCGCGTTCTGAGCCGCCGTGTTCGTGCTGCGGCCGGAGCCTAACGCTTCGCGTTCTGAGCCGGCCGGGAGTTGGCGTTGTTCTCAAACGTCACGTTCTGAGCCGTCGTGGGTGCGCGTGGCGATTCGCGGTCTGTGCTGCAGCTCGCGTGCACTTCTTCAATCAAGTTCGCGTTCTTCAATACGCATTCCTAGTTTCTGTTTCTGCGGGAATAACGCTGAACTACCGAATGCGCTCAGCAGCGTTATGCTGCGTCTGTGCGTGTTTTTCTGCTGCTTGTGCTGGGCTTGTGCCTCAGCTGCATGCCGAAGGTTCGAGAATACTCGGTCATCGGTCTGCCGACGGCGGCAGAGAGCATCGCGCAGTTGCTTCCTCCCGGCGCGGACTCCTGCACGATTAGTCGCGTGGGCGCCGTCGCCGACGCTCGTCGCTCGCTCGTCGATCAAGTCAGTCATGCCGGTCCTGTCGCGTGGAGCGCAGGCGCGCCCTTCGTCGCGTACGCACAGGCGATCCAACGCGGGTTCTCGCGCGGGGCGTACCGCGCCGTCGTTCGCGTGTCCGACATCGACCTCGCACGACGCTATCTCGAAAACGACGCCCCGGTGCGTGTCGGTTTCGACGAGGCGTGCCCCGTCGGTGCACGAAACTGCTGGCGCGCGCAGGTGGTGGATGCACGAACGATTCGTCTCTCGATGGGAGAGTGGGACAGCGAGATTCAAGGCGCTGAGTTGCGGTGTGCCCGCATGGCTCGCGAACATCCCGAAGCGATCGAGGTGGGAGTGAGCCGACACGTGGGCCACTTTGGTCCCGAACTCGGCGAACAGTTGGTGCAGCTCGGATACGAGGTTCCCGGTTTCGAGTCTGAACTGGTGATCGAAGCCAGTGAGTACGGTTTGTCGCGCACCGAACGCGTCGAGGCGCAGCTCGACTCCGAGAACGACGCACTTGGGTTGATCGCATTGCTTCGTGGAGAAGCCGACGATTGGGCAGCGGCAAGTCGCCAGCGCACTCGCGTTTCCGGAGACCGCGTGATGTTCGAACTCGGCTTTGTATGGGAAGACTTGGAGTTGGCGGAGCGCGACGCGCAACGCATTCGACAGGCGCGCGCATTGGCTGCCGAAGACGAGCTGCCCCTGGCCATCCAGCACGTCGATGTCCGCAACCTCGACGTCGTTCGCCACCAACTCTCGCTCCACAATCAACGGATTCAAAACTCGCAGGGCAACACGCGTCGTGGCCACGTGCGCGCCGCTCAGGCGCTTCTCGAACAAACGCTCCGCGTGTTCCCCGCCGACGCTGCGCTCAATCGGCGCTTGGCGACGCTCTATCTTGAGGAGCTCCACGACGGAGCCGCAGCGGCCGAACTCGCCAACAACATGCTCGCTCGAAACCCGCGTGACGCGGAGAGTTGGCGTGTTCTCCGACGTCGCGCACTCAGCTCGGTGGGGGCTGCGGCGCTCCGCGATGCGTTGGTTGAAGACGGGGTGTTGGACCGACGGACCGCACAGGACGCCGCCGATGCGTTGGTTGGCTTTAGCGCGGCCGACTACGAAGATGCGGAAGGCGCAGTTCGCGCCACGCTCCAACTCGCGCGCTTCTCGCGTCGGGTGCGCCCGCTTCGGGAAGCTCAGATCCTTCCTCTGACATCGCTGATCGAGTCGTTGCTCAACGTGGTGGATGAAGACGGACCCTCGCAGCACGTCTTCTTTCAGCTGCACGTCGATGCTGAGTTGGAGCAGGGCGGCTGGGGCAATCCCGACGGGCGGGTGCTCACGTGGCAGACTGGATCGCGTTCGGTGCGCTACGGCGCGAGCCTTACCGATGCACCCCTGAGCGTGCGTGATGTCGCCAACGGCATCTTTCACCGACTCAACGACGTGGATGTCGAGTTGCTGATCGCGGCCGTGCCGATGGGTCGCGAACTGTCTGATCCAGCGCTCTCCTCCGTGCGCATCCGCGGTCGCATCGAAGAGGCGGATTTTCGACTGACCCATGCCTCGGTGCGCGTGGATTGGGACGCGTTCGCCCGCTACATCGCGCTGCCTTTCGCGGAACTCGAGGGGCGGCTCTTTCCACCCCCGGACATGAGCCTTCAAGCGGAGGACAGCCGCAGCGCCGAAGCGATCGCTGCAGCCACAGAGTACGAGCCGGTGTTGGAGTGCACGGCGAGCGGCGTCGACGTGGATTGCACGGTTTCACCGGAGCTCGATGTCACCCGGCGAGCGTGGCGACGCATCGTCTGGCCTCGCGTGCTGGGACGGTCCATACCCTCTCCATGAGCGAAAAGCTGAAGAGCATCATCGAGGCCGCGTACGCAGACCGTTCGCGGCTGCAAGACCCTGAGGTGTCGGCTGCGGTGGAAGAGGTCCTTGGGCTTCTCGATATCGGCGAGCTTCGTGTGGCGACTCCACCCTCGGACCAAGACGGCGAGTGGACTGTGCACGCGTGGGTCAAGCAAGCGATCCTGCTCTACTTCGGTGTGCGCAAGATGGAGCGCATGGAGGTGGGACCGTTTGAGTTCCACGACAAGATCCCGCTCAAGAAGAACCTCGACAAGCAGGGCGTGCGCGTTGTCCCGCCGGGTGTTGCGCGCTTCGGAAGCTTTCTCGAGCCGGGCGCGATTCTGATGCCTGGCTACGTCAATCTTGGTGCGCGTGTTGGCACCGGTACGATGGTCGACACGTGGGCGACGGTCGGCAGTTGCGCGCAGATCGGCCAAGGCGTCCACCTCAGCGGTGGTGTTGGCATTGGTGGTGTGCTCGAGCCGCCGGGAGCAACTCCGGTCATCATCGAAGACGGTGCGTTCGTCGGCTCGCGCTCGATCGTGGTCGAAGGTGTGCGCATCGGTCGAGAAGCGGTGCTCGGCGCGAACGTCGTGTTGACCTCATCGACCAAGATTATTGACGTGTCAGGGGCTGAACCGGTTGAGCTGCGCGGCCATGTGCCCGCACGAAGCGTGGTGATTCCAGGCGTGCGCCCGAAGAAGTTCCCCGCTGGAGAGTTTCACGTGCCCTGTGCGTTGATCATCGGACAGCGCAAAGAGAGCACCGACCGCAAGACTTCGCTCAACGACGCCTTGCGCGATTTTGGCGTGAGCGTCTGAGATGTCTCTTTCCGCCCAGAGTCTCGAACCGCCCGAGCACCCGCTCGAGCGATTGCCCGAAGAATGGGCCGAGGCGATGGTGCGTTGGGGACAGCCGGCGTATCGCGGCAAACAGATCTTTCACTGGATTCACAAGAAGGGCGTGTTTGACCCGCAGCAGATGGGCAACTTGCCCAAGTCGTTGCGCGAGTCGTTGGCCGAGGAGCTTTCCGGTCTGGCGCTGCAGAGTGCGGAAGAGCATCGTTCGAGCGATCGGACACGAAAGCTTCTAGTTCGGCTGAACGACGGCAAAGACATCGAGACCGTGTTGATCCCGCAGCTCGAACGCGACCCCGATGTGGACGCGAGCGATCAGGACGACGACCTCAAAGCGGGTTTGCGGCCGAGCAACGTGGTGACGCAGTGCATCTCGTCGCAGGTGGGCTGCGCGATGGGTTGCGTGTTTTGTGCGTCTGGAGTGGCCGGGCTGAAGCGTCATCTCAGCGCTGCGGAGATCGTGTCGCAGGTGCTGCTCGGTCGTGCGGCGCTCGATGACCAGGAGCGTCTCCGCAACGTGGTGTTCATGGGCATGGGTGAGCCACTGCACAACTACCCGGCCGTTGCGCGTGCGTTGGTGCTGATCACCCACCCCGATGGTCTGGGTTTGTCCACCCGACGCGTGACCGTGTCGACCAGTGGACTGGTTCCGCAAATCGACCAGCTTGCCGAGGACTTTGGCGGCAAGGTTCAACTCGCGATTTCGTTGCACCAGGTCAGCGATGATCGGCGTTCGGCGATCATGCCGATCAACAAGAAGTTTCCTCTTGAGACGTTGGTGGCGTGTTTGAAGCGCTACCCGCTACCGAAACGACGTCGCATCACCATCGAGTACACGCTGATCGAAGGGGTGAACGACGACCTCGCCGATGCTGATGCTCTGGTGAAGTTGCTCCGCGGCGTGCCCGCGAAGATCAATCTGATCCCCATGAACCCGATTCGAGAAAGCGATCTCGACGCGCCGTCGTTCGCGGGGGTGAAGGCGTTTCGAGAGCGACTGGCGTCACGCGGTGTGACCGCGACCATTCGCAAGCAGCGAGGTGCGGACGTGGACGCAGCGTGCGGACAACTCGCGCTTTACGGACCTGACGGCAAGCAAGCGAAGCGAACCCGCCGTCTCCCCGTGTCGTAACGGTCCGTGTGGGGACGTAGTCCGTACGGACCCGAACCTGCCTCCAAACCCACCCGAACCACGGGCTTTTTGAATTCGCCCTGGATTTGAAGTTACGGCGCTCGCCTGAGTCCAATGCGTTATCGTGCGCGACGTGATCGTTCGATTCGGAGTGGTCTTAATCCTTGCGGGGCTCTTCCATAGCCCCGCCGATGCTCAAGTCGCCTTGCGCCTGCACGAGGTAGGCGAGGGCGAAGTTCGCGTCGATGGGATGCTTCGTGATTGGCGCGGCATGCGTCGAACGCGGGTTGGACGTGGGCGTGATGCGTCGTTTGGCTTCGTGCTCGGCTACGACGCGAACGGCTTGTACATCGCCGCAAGTGTCAAAGACGAACGAGTGCTTCGCACTGGACCGACAGGCAACGATCAAGACGCGATCGTGATCACTCTGGCGATGCCCAACCGACGTGGCTTTCAAGGATCCGAGCTCTGGCTCTTCCCCGGCATTGAAGGACGCATGGCAGGCGGCGCCGCCATCGGACCGATCGGGCGTCGCACACGCGTGATTCCCGATGCACGAGTCGTCGAAGCACGCACGCGCGATGGGTTCGAACTCGAAGCGTTTGTGCCCTGGGCGCGGATCCCTGGAGGTCGACGATGGGAACGTGGCTCCCATGCGTCGCTTCGCTATCACGACGTCGACTCGGAAGCGCGCCCGCGCGCGGAAAACAGTCCGGCGACAATGGAGGTCGATCCGCGCAACCTCGGACGTCTCGCGGAGCTGAGTCCGACGGGTGGCGAGCATGCGATTCTGGAGCGTTTTCTCCAAGTGCAAAACCTCCGTGGCACGCGACCCGCGCACGACCTTCGTGGTCAGGTGTGTGGTGACCCGCGTCCGGAGCGCGTGGTGCACGTCGATCGTTACATCGTGGTGATGGGCCCTGGCTACCGCGACGGGAACCAGTTCGACTACGTGGAGCTTCCCGTGGCTCGGGCACACGATGTGATCGATGCGCGGCTTCGCGACTTCACCGGCGACGGACAGAAAGAACTCTTCATGCGTCTCCGTCAGCGCGGGGAGGGTGGTAGCCGTGATCTTTGGCAGCTGTTCACGTTCAACTGTCGTTCTGTCGAACCCTTGTTCGGTATGGAGATCCGCAAGGAGACCGCAGACGGTCACGTGGAATCGCGCGTGCACATTCGCGGTCGGCGCGGCGCACCGACGATCGAAGTCACGGTCGGTGAGACTTCCGGCCTGAGTGCCAGCAACTTTCGCGAACGACCGTCGACCGATGCACAACCGATCTTGCTGCCATGGGGTCGCGTGATCTCGCGAAGCTACCGTTGGGATGGCCAGCGCTTCGCGATGATCAACGAGCGCGCCAACCCACGCGCGCAGCGAACGAATTCGACGACGTCCATGAGTACGATGGCGACCCGCGAACCGGTTGCGCAGGAAACGCCGCCACCCTCGTCGCGTGACCTGATTGCGCTGGTTCGACGGGAACGGCGGATTCCTCGTCGCGTGCGTGAACGCTTTGGTCTCAATGCCAACCTCGCGGGTGATCGCACCAACGAACGACTCGTCGTTCTGGGCAAAGCTGTCGTTGTCGTGGGTCCAAGCTTTCGGGGTGGACGCGGCTACTTCTACTACGAGATCCAGGTCGCCGAAGCGTCGGACATCATCTCCGTGCAGGCCGCGGACTTAAACGGCGATGGTCGTCGCGAAGTGTTGGTGCGTGCTCGGCAGCAGCTTGGTGACATCACGCGCGAGCTGCTGATGGTGCATCGCTTTGCGCGAGGTGGAACGTTCCCGCGCATCTACACCGCCGAGGTCGCCCGCACTCAGGAAGGGAACCGAATCGAGAACGAGATCCGCACGCGCGGTGGACGCTTAGAGATTCGTCCAGGGCGCGCACGCGGTTGGAGTGCCGACAGCTGGCCGTGGGCGGATGCGGGCGGTGGTGAGGGGATTGATCCCTTGTTGTTGCCATGGCGTGATCGGGCGCGGCGGCCGGCTTTGTAGGTTCGGTTTCGGTTTCGGTTTCGGTTTCGGTTTCGGGTTCGGGTTCGGGTTCGGGTTCGGTTTCGGGTTCGGGTTCGGTTTCGGTTTCGGTTTCGGTTTCGGTTTCGGTTTCGGTTTCGGTTTCGGTTTCGGTTTCGGTTTCGGTTTCGGTTTCGGTTTCGGTTTCGGTTTCGGTTTCGGTTTCGGTTTCGGTTTCGGTTTCGGTTTCGGTTTCGGTTTCGGTTTCGGTTTCGGTTTCGGTTTCGGTTTCGGTGGGTGGGTGGATGGGTGGTGGTTCCGGTGGTGGTTTTACGCCGAGAGTCGGTGACACGGGCCTCCTCCTCCGTCCGAAGCTTCGACTGGTGCAGCTTCGCTGCCCCGTCTCGTCGCAGTCGTCGTCGACCCGCGTCACCAACTCTCGGGGTTGGATACTCGTTTCCTGTGCACGCGCTTCGGGCGCTTGAGCAGCCGGGCGGGATCACCTCCGCCGCTGTTCCTATGAGGAGGGCTCACCGAACAGTGCTGCGCACTGCCGTCTCGCCTTGTGTTTGTGGTTCTCGCGCCGCCACTCGCTTCGCTTGCGTCGTCACGTCTCCGTCATCCCCGCACATTCATGTGCGGTGACGACGCCCCGTGCTCGCCACCGGCTCCGCTTCGCGAATCCGATGTCTCGACGTCCGAATCCGAATCCTTCGGATTCGTCTCGAACGTGGGGTCGCCATCGGCCTTCGCCTCGGCTGCTGCGGTCGCGGCCTGGCATCGGCTTCGGCTTCGGCTCTCGGCTCTCGGCTTCGGCTTCGGCTTCGGCTTCGGCTTCGTCTTCGGCTTCGGCTTCGGCTTCGGCTTCGGCCTTACTCACACCGCAACGTAATCGCGTGCGCGCGAACACGACTCTCGGTGCCCCGCCCCTGCTCGCCCACCACGATATGCAGGGTGTCGTCCACGCACGTCACATCCGCTTGATCAAAGTGCGCGCTCCACTCGTACACCTGTTGCTCCGCGATCCGTTTCCGCAGGTCCTCGTCCAACACGTTAATCGCAATCAGCAAATCCTTGTCCCACGTGCGCGGCGTCATCACGGCAAGCGAACCTCCACACTCGAGTGCTCGAATCGGTCCACTCGCATTTGCACGCCCAACACGAATCGGTTCACCCATCGCACGAAACCGGTCATCGAGTCGCACGGCGTACAACCCCACCCGACGAAACGGGCGCCGATGGTCCCGAAAAAACAACACACGCGAACGCGAGTCACGAATCAACGTGGGTCGTGGATCCTGCACATCGACTTCCATGACTCGTTGAGGCACACCCGCGCCTGACCACACCATCACTTGGCCGCGAGGAAAACCGGCATCCAACCAACTCTCTCCCCACGCCATGAACACAGCATCGTCTTCGCGCCACGTTGTGGGTGAGAGTGCCGCCACCTGAAATGACGACGCCGGGCGCGGCTCCTCCACAACACCGTCGCTGACCTGCGTACTCCAGACCTGCCACGTGCCAGGTGTCCCGTCGTGCCACAAGAGCTGCCATCCGCTCTCGGTTGGCTCCATGGCCACGCCACGACTGTCCCGTCCCACACGCGCGACTTCGAGGTGTTCCCGAAGCACTGTGTCTTCAAACCGCATCCACACGATCGACCCCACGTCGCCATGCGTCGGAAGACGAACACACGCGACGAACTTCTGTGCGTCACGTTCGTGCACCACAAACCCACCCGAACAACGCGCACCGAGTCGCGTTCGATCGTCGTCGCGGAGCATCCACAACCCATCCGGCGCCGACCAGTAGAGCGTCTCGCCGACCAAACGAATACGCTCAAACGCGTGGTCCGCGGAGGCGACGGGCTGATCCGTTCCGAAGTGACACTCCACCGACGATTCGCTGGTGCAAGCGAAGAGAAAAACGAGCAGCGACGCTCGAGCAATCACAACACGCCGCGAGCCTCGAGCGCGCGTCGAATCGCGGGTCGTCGCGCCTCGAGTTCGGCGGGGTCTTTCACCGGTTGGAAGCGTGCATCGACTCCCTCACGAGGAACGCGCAGAAAGTGAGTGGGCATAAACGCACTGAGCTGACCGACAAGGTGCTCGAACTGAACCACCGGTTCGCCGTTGACCATCTTGTTCACGGCGAACCAAGAAAGATCGAAATCGCGGTCCAACGCCTCGGCATCAAAGGTCAACGTGTTGGTGTTGAACACCGGAATCGAATCTTGATCAAACGACTCCGGAAAACGAAACCCCTCGACGATTTGCAGCACACCGTCGACGCGTGCCGGGGCACCGCCGCGATCCCCAGGCACCTTCGGCGCCATCTCTGCAGTCATCGCCTTGCCCGATTGGAGGTGCGCGCCGATCACAGCAGGGTCGAGTGTTGCGGTCAGGTTGTCGACGTTCGACATGAACAGCGTGGTCCCGCCGGCTTCGCGAAAGCGCGTCAGTGCACCACTACGGCGAAGCGCGAAACTCATGTCGCCATGCCCTGGCGCGTACGGCGACACGCGTCCATCCGCGTCGCGATAGATCGAACCCTCTGGTGTCAGTCGAAGCGAGATCAACTGCGGAAAGGTTTCGATCGGACACGCGTCGGTGCTGTGGGGTCTCGCCATCGCAGCGATCGATTCTTCGGTGGCGAAACTCGTCATCAGAAACACCGGTACGCGTCCCGCCTGTGCGACCTTCGCCATGTCGCGAAGTTTCAGCTGCAGGAACGTCGCACCGTCGATCGCATCCACCCCGGCTTTGACCACGCCACCAAACCGTGTCGCCATCCCGCCGGCGAGGACGATCGCGCCGACCTGCCCAGCGGCGATCGCCTCAAGGCCACGAGCATGGAGTTCGGACCGCTCCGAAGAGCCCAACTCGGGCAGATCCGCGACGTCTTCAGGCTCGGGAGCGGTGATTTTTGCGGTAATTCGGTTGGATTCTGGCCCTGCGTCGCCTGATTTGAGCCGATTTCCCAATGATTCGAAGAGTTTTGGGTCAAATCCATAGGTTTGAAGAATCTGCGCCGTTGCGTCGTCGATCCCTTCGATGCTCATGCCTTGGACCCAACCATCCGAGCTCAGTGGTGTCGAGCGTGCATTTCGAAAACGCTTTCGGCACTCTATTTGCTCTAGTGTTGGGGACTGAGGATGCGTGAGGACTGTGTGGTGCCTCGGCACCGACTGAGGAGGACCGGAATGAAGCTGAACCAAACGTTGATGATGGCCGCTGTAGGCGTGGGAGTGCTGGCGATGTCCGGTTGCGTCGTCCACACCCGTCCACGACGAACGACCGTCGTTGCGACTCAGCCCGCAGGAACGGTCGTCTACCAGGCGCCGCCCGCCCGCCGACAGGTGGTGGTCCAGCGCGGAGCTGCCCCCTATGCAAACGCCGTTTGGGTCGACGGCCACTGGGAGTGGAACGGCGCTCAGTACGTGTGGATCCAAGGCCAGTGGATCCAGGGCCGCGCTGGCTACACCTACGTCCAGCCGCGCTGGCAGCGCCGCGGAAACGGCTATGTCTACGTTCAGGGCGGTTGGAACCGAGGCGGGCGAACAACCGTCGTTCGAACCAATCCAGGGCGACGAACCACTGTGGTTCGAACAAACCGTCCAGCACGACGAACAACGGTGGTGAGAACCAACCGACCGGCTCGCCGAACGACAGTGGTTCGCACGAATCGCCCAGGTCGCACGACGGTTCGACGCACCACAGTTCGTCCCAACGGGCGTACCACGACGGTTCGGACCACCAACCGCCGAGGTAATCGGCGTCGAACCACAACGACGCGAACCCGTCGTGGAGGGACCCGGACAACGACAGTGCGGGTGCGATAACTTGTCGCATTCGTGAACCGCCGTTCACGGCGAAAGGCGTCCTTCGGGGCGCCTTTTTTGTTGGGCGATCGAGATCTCTGAAACGCGGAAGGCAGCCCAAGCGTCTTAGGTGTGGCAGGGTAATTCCGAGTGAAGCGCCGAGACCGTTTGCCGATGATCGCTCTGGGCGTCGCGCTGATCGCGTCGCTGAGCATTCATCTGCCCGTCTACGGCTTTTTGGGCGAACTCGCGAAGTGGTTTGAAGGCAAAGTCGAGCCGGTCGCGGAAGCGGACCCCTACGCGGAATACGACTTCGTGGAGTTCGAAGCCGACGAGGGTGAAGAAGCGGAACCCGACGACGTGCCTGAGCCCGATGAGCGTCGTCGACCGGAGGCGCAACGCGCCGAAGAAGCGTGGGAGCGAGAGGAGGTGGAACCCGAGCCGCCTCCCGAACCCGAAGAAGCCGAGATGCAGTTGGTTCAGCAGCCGCCACCTGAGCAGATGAACCGCCAGGCGATCCAGCAGCGCAGTTCAAACCCGGATGTCGAAGCTCCCGCGGATGCCCGTTTCGTCGCGCGCGAGAACAACCAGGTCGAAGAAGAGACGCAGGCGAGCATCCGCAGCTACTCCATGGATGCACCGCAGGTCGAAGCGGGTGAACCACTCGAGCAGAGCGAACAAGAAGACGAGGGCAACGCCGACGAGCAGTTGTCTGCAGAGCATCGCGAGATGGAGGGCAGCGAAGACCGCGAGGCGACCGAACTCGAAGCCAACATGGAGCGACCCGAAGAGGCGTCGAACGAACAGCTTCCGGACACGACCTCGCGCGGCGAGACCGAGCAACGCGAGAGCGAAGCGCAGGAACAAGAGCGACGCCAAGTTGAACAGCGTGCACAGCGTGCGGCCGGTGGCGTCGAGTACGAGACGATCACCGTGAGCGACGGCGAAGGCTCGTTCACCATTCGCCGCCGCGTTGAACCCGAAGGAACCGGTGGAGGCGTGGAGGGTGGGGACCTTCGTCGTGCTCAGGAGGCGCGTCGAGGTCGTCGTGGACGTGCGGGTCAGCAGCGTGGCCGTGGTCGGGGCCAGGGGTCCGAGGGTCCGGATCTGCGCGTGTCGTGGAACCAGTTCGAGGAGATTGTCGGCGAGGATCAACTTCGCGAAGAGCGCGAACGCTACGTACGCGAACGCTTGAGCAAGCAGCGTGGTCGAAGTCGCGAGCGGCAGGAGCGTTGGGCTGATTTTCGTGCCGCGTTGGAGAACTACGTGCCGGATGTTCGGCCGGGCAACCAGACGGCACTCAACGCTGCGGCGTCACCCTTCGCCGAGTACATCGCTGCTGTGCACCGCCGGATGCACCGGAGTTTCGCCGGGCGCTTTATCGCCAATCTGCCCGCTGGAGCGAGCAATCCGTTCAACGATATGTCGCTGAGGACGAAGCTCGAGATCGTGTTCAACACCGACGGTTCGATCGACCGTGTCGGAATTGTCCGAACGTCGGGCCTGCTTCCGTTCGACTACGGCGCGTACAACGCCGTGATGCGTGGGCAGCCATATCCCGCGCCTCCGAACAGCATTCTGAGTGGCAACGGCAAGGTGTACTTGCACTGGAGCTTTTACCGGAACGCGCGGCAGTGCGGCACGTTCAACGCGGAGCCGTTTATTCTTCCCAACCCGCCGGGTTCACCGCAGCCACGGCGTGGACCGCTGCAAGACAACGGACCGCAGTGGGGCGGAGTGGTTCCGCGTGATGCACGACCGACGTGGGGAACCGAAGGCGAAGCCGGTTCGAGCGAAGAGGGCGAAGAAGCGCCAGCGGAAGAAGAGGAAGAGCAGCGTGGCCCAGACGCCGCGCGTCACGAGCGCGAGAGATTGCCCGGCAACCTCGGTTGAGAGCGCTCAGGCCAGTCGCTGATTTTTAGTGGGAGACGAGAGGCTCGGAGGCCGGAGAGAACTCCAATTTCAAAGACCGCACCCGCGTCGCATCTTGATTGGCGTCGCGCGCCTTCGCTTCAACTGAATCCGCGAAGCGGAAATGTCTGGCCAGCTTGCGGAGCGGAGTTGTGTTTGCCCACCTCCAGTGCTTTCGAGCAACTCGAACGTGCTCCGACCGATGAGGTGGCACCCGCAACCCTCTAGCCGGTAGATTGGCCACCTCATGATGTTCCGATTCGTTGTTTTGCTCATCCTAGCTTTAGTGTGTTCGTCCGGCTGCCAAACTAAGAACGACTGCGGTGATGTCCGTATGTTCGATCCGGAGAACGATCTGTGTGTGTGCCGTCCTGAGTTCACGCCGGTCGGCGACCTGTGCATTCCAAACGATGAAGTGGATGGAGGCACTGACGCTGGGATCGACGCGACGACCGATGCGCCGACCAGCGACGTCATGGCCGAGATGTGTGCGTCCTCGGAAGAGTGTCCAGAGCGAGATAACGCAACGCGAACGTGTGAAGGCATGACGTGCGGGTTCGAGTGTGACGAAGACTGGGGCGACTGCGATGGAGATCCGACGAACGGTTGCGAAACGGATCTAACGAGCGACCAAGCCCATTGCGGGATGTGCACAAACGCGTGCGACCCGTTGCTGTGCGTGGACGGCGCGTGCGTAGATGGAGCGGTTCAGGTTTGCACGGGTCAGGGGCACAACTGTGTGCGTCGAGCGAGTGGTCGCGTTTCTTGCTGGGGAGACAACTCTTCTGGTCAGCTTGGCGATGGGTCGTTCGTCGATAGCTTTGCTGGGGCAGTTGATGCCCTGGTTGATGACGCTGTGGATATTGACTGTGGAGGTTTTGATTTCAACGGACCCGTGGATGCTGCGTCGTGTGCCGTGCGCAGCGACGGTACCGTTTGGTGCTGGGGCTACGGTGGGAACGGAACGCTCGGAAACGGGAGTCTGGTGGACTCTAATGTCCCGGTTCAAGTTGAAGGCGTATCGCGCGCTGTTTCGGTCTTCGTTGGGGCTGGGCACGCGTGTGCAACTTCTTCAGTCGGACAGGTTTGGTGCTGGGGAGTGTTCGTCCCTGACGGCGAAGGCTCGCTCGAGACGCGTGCGACGCCGCTACAGTTTCCAGGAGTGACAAAGACGCCTCGTGCCGTTGCGGGACGGTGTTTTCACTTCCGAGACGGAACGGTGTCGTGCTGGTCGACCGAGTCTCTCGTCCTCGTTGATATGGGTCTGACGGAGGTCGAACAGTTGGTTGGTGCGTGGACACATCACTGCGCCCGGCTCGCTGATCAATCTGTGGTCTGCTGGGGATCGAACCAGTGGGGGACGCTAGGAACAGATCTGCCGGTGGGAACGACTCCTCGGAATGAACCACTCCCTGTCCAAGGTGGGCTTCGCGCAAGTTGGATCGCTGGTCACGGGCTCGGCATGGTTGCGCTCGACGAGGACTCCAATCCGTTCTTTTGGGGGCTCGACGTTAGACAGCCGCTTGGTGGTGCGCTGTTTGACGTCCGAACGCCCACCGCGATTCCCGGTCTTCCAGACATCGTGGATCTCGACTACGGCAGATCCCACACCTGTTTCGCACTGCGTGGAGGAAGTGTCGCGTGTTTGGGAACAGGTCCGATCGGCAGTGACGAAACCACCTTCTCCATGACTCCGTTTTCCGTGCCGGAGATTCCCTAGCGGCGTGTGCCTGTAACCATCCAACTCTGGTTGGTGCATGGGTCGAGTCCCAATGCGTCGCACTCCATCGGGCTTCGTTCGATGAACTCGGCCGAGAAGGTAGCTTCGAACGTCGAGTCGTCGATAAAGGTGCCTTGCAGTCTATAGATCTCGTCGCAACCACCCATCACGGTCGCGGAGACGTCAAAGGTTCCGTCGCTCGCTCTTGGAGCTTGAGTTAGCGGAGTGTTGCGCGATGCATTCGGAACATCTCTGTGATCTACTCGAAGAGCGAGGCCTTCACACTCAAACTCAACTTCACTAACCGAGAAGTTAACCATTCCGAACGCGCAGTTGTACGTGGGCACAGGTGTGATGTCGAAAATCCCATCGCAGGGAGCCTCAGGCGCCGGACAGTCACATTCGGGTCGTGTGCCATCACAGCGAAACACGCACATGTCCAGTTCGGCATCGCAGCTGTCCATTGTGCAGTCCATGCTGTCATTACACAGCGGAGGGGCCTCTGCAGGACGACACCCAAACTCTGGCTCGCACGTTTCGACCCCGTTGCAGAAAACGCCGTCGTCGCACTGGTCATCATTGTCGCAAGGCATCGACTCAAAACAGCCTGTCAACGTGCAAACCTCACCGTCGCCGCACCGCTCGTCAATGAGTGTACGGGCACACATCATGTCGACTCCGCACGTGTCGAGGGTACAGTCCACGCCATCGTCGCAATCGACGTCCATCGCGCAGCCCGTTGGTGCCGTGCAACCAGAACCCGCCATGCCCGTCGATGGATCACATGTGGATCCTGGCCCAACGGATGCACAGAGCTCATTGAGCGGCATGTTGCGGCACTCACCCCCAACTCCACATGAATCCAGGGTGCACTCGAACCCGTCACTGCAGTCTTCGTCGCTGGTACACGATGGCTCGTCCACACACCCACGACCCACTTCGCAGATTTGCGGTGCTGGGCATCGTTCGTTGATGGTGTCAAATCGGCAGGTGCCGCCAACCCCACACGAGTCGATGGTGCACTCGTGTCCGTCATCGCAATCGCCGTCCGTTGCACACGTGCCACCGCCGTCGACTCGTCCGGCGTCTCCGCCGCGGTCGTCATCCCCACAGGCAAGGGACAATGCGAGAACCAGAGTTGTCAGCTGTTTCATAGGATCCTCTGCCCGAAGACGGAGATTGTCTGGCTGTTGCAGCCGGTTGGCGTCAATGCGCCACGACATGGGCCTGCGGTCCAGGTTGCGTTGAACGTGTCAGAGTCGATGAACTCGCCCTGAAGGCGGACCGACGTGCAGCTCGCGTCGCTTCCTCTGACGTCGAATGCCGCCGTGTCGGGGCGGGGAGACTCCATCAGTGTAAACCGATCGCCGGTGGCACGTAGGTCGTCTCCGACGATTGTAAATGTGATGTCCGAGACGCGATAGCTGGAGGGATCACAGCCCAGTGAGGGCGCGTCAATCAAGATGAACGTGCCCTCAAAATGTAGATCCGGGTCAAACGGTTCTGGAACTCGGGCGTCCGTTCCGATCACGCCTGCATCGCAACCTTCGGCCGTCTCGTAGACACAACCGTTCACTTCGGTGCTGCACATGTCGATCGTGCACTCGTTGCCGTCGTTGCAATCGGCTTCGGCAACGAAAAAACAATCTCCGGCAATACATCGGTCGGTCCCGTTGCAGAAATCACCGTCGTCACAATCCATGTCGTCGATGCAGCCGCTGCTACAGCCTCGCTCGAGGCTGCACATCTCGCCGTCGTCGCAACGCTCATCCAAAGGAGTGTGTCGGCAAATCCCGCCCACTCCACACATGTCGATGGTGCAGTCGTGACCATCATCGCAGTCGGGGTCACCGCTGCAGCCCATGGGTGCATCCCGACCAGTGTCGGTCACCGTGGTGTCGACGCGCGGTCCGGTGTCGGTAGCCGGTCGGCTGTCGTCCCCACATCCCGCCGCGGCAAAGGCACACATCAGTAGCGTGCACCGGTAAAAAGCCATGCGATCACGGTAAGTCAGCGGCTGAGGTGCAGTCAACGCAGGTGTGTGTAGGGGAGGGGCATACACGTGGGTGCGGATTCGTTGGTTTCGGTTGGTTTCGGTTTGTGGTTTCGGTTGTGGTTCCGGTTTGGTTTGTGGTTCCGGTTTGTGGTTCCGGTTTGTGGTTCCGGGCCGAGACGTGTTCACGCGGGTTCCTCCTCCGCCTGAAGCTGCGCTTGGTGAAGCTTCGCTTCCCCAGCTGGTCAGAGTCGTCGTCACTCCGCGTGAACACGTCTCGGGGTTGGATACTCGTTTCCTGTGCATGCGCTTCGGGCGCTTGAGCAGCTGGACGGGATCTCCACCGCCGCTCTTCCTATGAGGAGGGCTCACCGAACAGTGCTGCGCACTGCCGTCTCGCCTTGTGTTTGTGGTTCGCGCGCCGCCACTCGCTTCGCTCGCGCCATCACGTCTCCGTCATCCCCGCACATCATGTGCGGTGACGACGCCCGTGCTCGCCACCGGCTTCGCTTCGCGAATCCGATGTCTCGACGTCCGAATCCGAATCCTCCCGGATTCGTCTCGAACGTGGGGTCGCCATCGGCCTTCGCCTCGGCTGCTGCGTTGCCTGCGGTCCTGTCGGCCTGGGCTTCGCTCTCGGCTTCGGCTTCGGCTTCGGCTCCCGGCTTCGGCTTTGGCTTCGGCTTCGCTCTCGGTTTCGGCCTGGCTTCGGCTTCGGCTTTGGCTTCGGCTTCGGTTTTCGGTTCGGACTAGGTGCGTCGTCGCCGCATCAACAGCAACGCAAACAACCACGCGCTTCCAACTCCACCAACGGCGCAACCACCACCACTGGTCCCGCTCTCACCGGCGTCTGCTTCTGCGGACGCGTCGGTTCCAGCGTCGACCACCATCGCGTCCGAACCAGCATCCATCGGCCCCGCATCGGGCAGACCGGCATCCACAGGCGTTCCCTCGATTTCAACTTCTAGACGAATCGCCCAATCACCCATCAAACCGACAGCTTCGTTCCACTGCCAGCCCAACCCGTTCGCTCCGAAAATAAAGCTGCGCTCGTTTTGGATCACTCCGTCGGTATCACGCATCGGAAACGCGTTCGGCGACACCAGACCCATCGCTTCGCAGTTCGGGTTTCGCTCCACAGCCCCCTCGGCAAGCGTGAACACAGCGCGGATGTACTGGGTGGGTGGCTCGAGTCGGATGTCTTCTTCGGTTTCGAGATCCGCAACCTGCAGGTCGTTGAACTCCACCATGTACCGCATGCCGTCGCCTGCGAGCGCACTTCGACGGAGAGGCAACCCTGGAACCTCAAGCAACAGAGTCTCGCCGTCCCAGGGACCATCCTCAGGGTTCATGCGAATCATTCCGGTTGGCGGCGTCGTGCCGGCGTAGACCTCGATGTCGATCGCGGCGTTTCCACCCATCATCCCGCCCGAACACATCCCGCCGCTCACCGAGGCATCGGCGAGCACGACTCGGATCCCGCGGAGCACCAACGGAAAATCCTCGGGGTCCAATCCGTTGCCCATCTCGAGTTCCCGAAACACCACGCCGAACTTCTCGCCTGTGCAAAACCCGCAGCTCACGGTGGAACCAGTTTCTGCACTCACGGTGTCGTACGTGATGACGGTTTGGGCATCGACACGTGAGGTCACAACGATCGCGGCGATCAAAGCGAGACGAAGCATGCGCGCAGGGTAGCATTCGCTCGTGGGCCTCACCGATGCGATCAAGACACGCGCGCAAGAGCTGGGGTTTGCACGCGTGGGTATTGCACGCGTTGAGCCGCTCGAGCCGGAAGCACAGCGTTTGCGTGAGTACATCCAGGCGGGCCGGCACGCTTCGATGAAGTGGCTCGCCGATACTGCAGACGTTCGGGTCGATCCGGCGCACCCCGGAATGGTGAAGGGCGCACGCAGCGTCGTGGTGCTCGCCATGCCCTTTGCGAGTCGGGAGCCACGGGCCGGCCTCGAACCGGGACGAATCGCCCGCTACGCGTGGGGGCGCGACTACCACAACGTGTTGAGACGTCCGCTTCGCAAGTTGGAAGCGATGCTGCGCGAACACGGCTTCGACGCGCGATGGTCAGTCGATGCGCGACCCGTTTATGAACGCGCATGGGCACAGCGCGCGGGAATTGGGTTCGTAGGGAAGAACTGCTGTTTGATCGTTCCAGGGATCGGGTCGCACGTATTTCTCGCGACGGTCGTCACCACGGCAGAGCTTGAACCCGATGCACCGATGGCCCCACGTTGTGGCGAGTGTCGACTTTGTTTGGATGCATGTCCGACGGACGCGTTTGTCGATGCGCATCAGTTGGATTCGAATCGCTGCATCTCGTACCTGACGATCGAGCATGAGGGCGAGATCGAACCGGAGCTCGAGTCGAGAATGGACGACTGGCTCTTTGGGTGTGACGTGTGTCAGGACGTGTGCCCCTACAACAAAACCGCACCTCCCGACCGACCCGACGCGTTCGCGCCGCACGCACGTTTGACCGAACCGTTGACGAAGCTCTTTGAGATGGACGAAGACGAGTTTCGTGCGTGGGCGGAAGGTTCGCCGATGCGTCGTGCGGGCCTCGAGCGCATGCAACGAAACGCCAGGATCGTTCTCGCGAACGGTAAACGTCAGCTGCCTGTGCTGCAGAACCCAACCGCGATCCCACGCACTGAATCGGAGGAGTGACTTCACACGTTTGGGTGGAAGTCCATCAGTCGGTGCAGAGTCGCTTTCTCGAGAGAAAAGACGCTTTCTGGGGGGAGTTCGGGTCATTAATGACCCTGTCCCCAAAATCCTCCCCCTTTAGGTTCTTTGGGCGCTACTCGGATTCTGATTCTGCGAAGCCCTTTTGATCGCCGTGAGGCCGGTCGGCGGCTTTCGGGAAGGTGATCGCCGGCGGCACAGCTTCGCGAGGATGTTCTGCGAGCTTCTTTTCCAACGCGAGAACCAAGTCGTCGACTCCGTCACGCGTGGCGCTGCTAAACGCGAGGACTTCGTCGATTCCGCGTTCGGCGAGTCCTTGGCGGATCTCGGGCAGAGCTTCGCGGACTTCAGGCAAGTCGGTCTTGGCAACCGCAACGACTACCGGACGCTCGGCCAAGGTCGCGGAAAACTTCTCCAGCTCACGACACAACTTGTCGTAGTCGTCTAGAGCACTTCGTTCTGGGTCCGGATCCCAACTCAACACGTGCAAGAGAATCCGGTTTCGCTCGACGTGCTTGAGAAAGCGCAACCCGAGTCCCGCGCCTTCGGCTGCACCTTCGATGATTCCAGGAATATCGGCGATGACGAAGCTTCGCTCTTCGCCGGGTGACGCCACACCGAGGTTCGGCGTCAAGGTTGTGAACGGGTAGTCGGCGATCTTGGGTTTGGCGCGCGACACCGCCGCGATGAACGTGGACTTGCCGACGTTCGGGAACCCGATCACGCCGACGTCTGCCAAGAGTTTGAGTTCAAGGCGAACGCCAAGCTTCTCTCCTGCTTCGCCTTCTTCGGCTCGCTGCGGGGCACGATCGTAGGGCGTCGCGAACTTCATGTTGCCGCGACCGCCACGTCCTCCGCGCGCGATCACGACGCGCTTGTCCGGTTCGTCTAAGTCCGCCAGCAGTTCTCCTGACTCGGAGTCGTACACCTGCGTCCCAACGGGGACTTGGATCACTTCGTCTTTGCCCGCGGCGCCGTACTGGTCTTTGCCGCGCCCATTCTCACCGTTCTGCGCGTGAACTTTGCGCCGGTATCGAAGGTCCAGAAGCGTGGTCAGACGGGTGTGCGCATGCAGCACCACATCGCCGCCTTTGCCTCCGTCGCCGCCCGAAGGTCCACCGAGCGGGCGGAACTTCTCGCGTCGAAACGCAACGCAGCCATTGCCGCCCTTACCGGCGGCGAGTTCGACCTCAACCTCGTCGACGAACTGCACGCCTTGGCCTTAGCACGCCTGCTACGATGGCGGCGTGCGGGGGATGTCCATCCTCGGGGTTTTCTTCGCGGCAATGGCCGTAGCCCCTACGTTCGCACAGGAAACGCTGACCGAGAACGATTTTGAGATCGATGCGGTCACCACGCCGGTTCTCGCGTCGGGCCGCATCACCGGCCTTGCTGGCGCCTACACCTCGCTCGCCGAGGGCATCGATGGCGTGCCCTACAACCCGGCTAGCTATGCGGCTCGACCCGCGTGGGAACACGAGTGGTGGGAGTGGGATATCACCGCGAGCTTGGTGCTCTCTGGTTCGTTCTCACGTCAGGACTTCTTCAACAACGGACAAGACACGGGCTTCGGAATCGACGACTTCGTGTTCCTCGATTTGGGATTGCGACTTCAGTTCGGTGACCTCGGTCTCGGAGGTTTGTTGCAGACGCAGTCGTACACCGATGCAAACACCCTGGCGTCGATCAGTTTTCTGACGGCGCACTACGGAGCTGGTTACAGCCTCTTGGATGGTCAGCTCGTGGTTGGAATCGGCGCGCGCACGACGAACATGAGCATCACGAGCGCGTTGTCGGAAGACCTCGTCAACTTCACGGGCACCGGCGCTGAGGTGGGCGCGCTACTTCGACTCGCCGCGCTTCCCTTTCGGGTTGGTTTTGCTGCGCGCACACCTGTAGATGCACGCGTCATCGACAGCGACGAAACCACGCCGCAAATCGTGGACGACTTTGTGTTGCCGCGCGCGGTGTCACTGCCTTGGGAGTTTCAAGCGGGCTTTGCGTTTCAACTCGGTCGTCCGATCAACGGTCGGCACATTCGCATCAAGAAGGTGCGCCAAGGATTTCAAGACAGCTACGCGGGGGTGCGCTGCGAACGCGAGCGCGAACAGTTGATTCGCGAGGGACACGCCGAAGACGAACTGCGGTGTCCCAACTTGGGCGCGCGCGCACAGGACCGTGAGTGGCGCCGAGCGGAACGGCTGCGCCAGCGCGAGGAGAACCAGCAAGCCGACGACCTTGCCGATCGCGCCGAGGACGAACTCTACGATCTCTGGGAAGAGGTCTACGATTCGGTGCCCCGTCAGTACTTCTTGGTGAGTGTGGATCTGCTGGTTCAAGGTCCGACCGACGACGGGATCGGTATCGACGCGTTTCTGGCGCAAGAGCGCCGACGTCGTGGCGATGGTTGGCATTTCGGCTTTCGTGTGGGTCTCGAGGGCGAACCTTGGGCCAACCGACTCAAGTTGAGGGCGGGAAGCTACCTGGAGCCAGGTCGATACGTTGGCGTGAAGCCAAGACTCCACGGAACCGCGGGGATCGACGTTCGCCTTTTTGAGGTGTTCGATATCGACTGGCGCGTCAGCTTCACGGTGGACGGCGCACGCGACTACGTGAGCTGGGGACTTGGTGTAGGCGTCTGGCACTGAGTTCATCGGAGTCGCCGCACCCTAGGTCTCCGCCTTCGGCTTCGACCCGCCTTCGGCTTACGGGCACGGCTCCTCCTTGGGGAGGTTTTGGCTAAACCTCCCCCCAAACTACGTTTGGGACCCCCCTCGAAGCTCGCGCTTCGCGCGCGTCTCGGCTCGGGGAGCCTCGACGGCTCAACTCGGTTTTGCTTTGCCAATACGGGTGAAAATGCCGGTATAGTCACGGCCGATGACCGGGAAACAAGGCACCGCATTGGGCGTGGCGCGCGCTCGATTCGTGGATGGGCTGCCCCGGAAAGCGAACGAGCTCAAAGCGGCCCTCGCGCTGCTCGCAACGTCCCCGGATGCGAGTGGCCCACGCGAAGAACTCCGTCGCCGCCTGCACGCACTCTACGCGTCTGCCCAGGTGTTCCGCATTGAAGCGCTCGCCTCCGCGCTCAAGGAGAACATCCAAGCGCTCGATGCCAGCCGCGAAGCGGGCAGGGCGGTGTCGCAGGAAGAGATCGACAACCTCGCACACCTGAGTTCCACGCTGCCTTTGCTCGGCGGTCGACCGAGCAGCATTCCGTACTCCAGCCCCAGCGGTGTGCCGGCTGCACCGATCGGCTCGACGCCGGGTGCTCCTTCGTTCCCGCCGCCCGTTGCAGGTGCTCCTCCCGCTGAAGAAGGAAGCGCTGCCAAGCGACTTCGTTCACGACGGTCCACCCAAAAAGGAATTCCACCACAGGCTGCGGAGCCAGAGATTCCGAAACCGGCGCCGCTTCCGCGACCCGCGTCCTCGGTTCCACCGCGACGTCCAAGTTTTACTGCGGCGACGGGTCGCAGCGGCCGTCCCTCCACGATGCCGGGTGCACCGCTGGAGATGATCGTGAGCGTGCTGGTCGTCGACGACATCAGCACACAAACCAAGATTCGCGACGCGTTGCCCAAAGACCGCTACGAGATGTTGGCAGCGTCCGATCCGGAAGAGGCGTTGCGTCTCGCACGCAGCAGCGCGCCCGACGTGGTGCTGGTCAGTCCGCAAACGGGTCTGGGTGACACCGACTTCGTGGCGCGGCTGCGAAGCGATCCGCTGACTGACTTTGTGCCGGTGCTCTTGCTCCACCCAAGCGATGAACCGGTGGAACGAGACGTGTTGCGAGAGCGCGGGATCGACCGCGCGTACAGCCGGGACGAGCTGGACCGACTCCCCAGTCGAATCGATCGTGTGGTGGGCGGATTGGAGATGGGTCCCACCGGTGACGTGGTCGGCGACGCAACCCTCGAAGAAGTCGCCGATCGACTCGCACAAGAGATCCACCGCGGCATCGTCGAAGCGGCTGCTGCAGGCCGCGATATGAAGATTTCGCTCGGCGACGGGTCCGAACTCTTGGCCGCGGCATGGGCGACGATTGCGCGTGTGCGTGCGGAGCTTGCCGAACGCTCCGGCGGACAGATTCGCTTTCGCGACGGCGCAGCGCGCGGTGGACCGGCGTTCATGTCGTTGGTCGACGAAGGGATCGCGCAAGCGAGTGCGACCGAAGAGGTCTCGCTTGAAGGGCGCCGCGTGATCGTGGCGGACGACGACCCCGCAGTCGTCTGGTTCTTCGCCGGGTTGCTCCGCGAAGAAGGCGCGCTGGTCGCGGAAGTCGAGGACGGCCTGCAAGCGTTGGAGGCTGCTCGCAAGCGACGACCCGACGTGATCCTCAGCGACATTTTGATGCCGCGCATGGACGGCCTCGCATTGACCCGCGAGCTGAAGCGCGACCCGGCGTTGGCGGAAGTTCCGGTCATCCTCTTGAGTTGGAAAGAGGATTTTCTGCAGCGCATGCGCGAGCTTCAAGCAGGCGCAAGCGGCTACCTGCGCAAGGAAGCGGCGGCTGCACAGATCGTCCACAAGGTGCGCGAAGTGCTGCGTCCACGTGCGCGACTGGAAGCGCAGCTGCGTGCGGGTGGGGAGGTGCGCGGTCGGATTGAGGGGCTCGGTGTCCTTCCGCTGCTCACGACCATCGGCGATGCGCGCCCCGACGCACGCGTGACCGTGCGCGATGCATGGAATCTCTTTGAGATCGATTTTCTCGATGGACATCCCGTCGATGTGACTCGCACTGCGACCGACGGATCGTTCTCGCGAGGCGATCGTGCGCTGCCGCAGCTGCTGGGCATGAGCGCGGGACGATTCACGGTCGGCGACGCCGATGGCCCGGTCCGTCCAAGCGTGTCGGTCGCGTTGCAGGAGTCGTTGGACGAAGCGGTTCAGCGTTTGGGTGCGTTCGTCGATGCCGTGTCCGGTGCGCGTCTGGCGAAAGTGGCCACGCTCAAGTTTGACGACGATCTCGTCGACGCGTTTGTGCGCACATCGCCGGGTGAAGCGCGCGAACTGGTCGAGCGGATTCGTGATGGCGAGAAGCCGCGCGATCTTTTGATGAGCGGTGAAGTGGCTCCGCAGGCGTTGGAGACGGCGCTGGTCGATCTCGCACGACGCGGTGCGATTCTCGCCGTGCGTGACGAAGAGCGCGGGGACTTGGTGGCCGGAGCGCTGGAAGCGCGTTTGGGGTCGCGCAGTGGGCCGGGACTCGACTGGTTGGAGAGCGAAGAGTCGACGGGAGACATCGTGGCGATCACGAAGTCGCCGCTTCCCAAGCCCTCAAAGCCGGCGCCCAAAGTCGACGACAAGCTGGGACTGGATGACGAACCGACCAAGCGGCGTGAGAAGCCGCTTGGGTTGCTTCCGGAGCCCACCCAAGAAGTTGAGGTTAGTGATCTCGAAGAGGTCTCGTCGGAGACGCATATCCGATTGCAGATGGAGGACGAGGAGCGGGAGGAAGCCGAAGAGCTTCTGAAAGCACCGACCAATCCTCCGCCGCGGCCGAGTGATAGTTCTGCGTTGGCCGAACTGGATGAGCCGCTGCAGGACGTGCCGAGTTCGCAACCGCCGCCGCCGGATGAAGCGGCCGATACGATTCAAGACGAGCCAATTCACGATCTCTTGGCGAAGGATGCGGCGCGACGGGCAGAGGAAGAGAAGGACGCCAAGTCTGACACTGAGACTGAGACTGGGTCCGAAGCTGAGACTGAGACTGAGTCTGAGACTGACACTGACACTGACACTGACACTGACACTGACACTGACACTGACTCTAAGTCTGACACTGAGACTGAGACTGAGACCCAAGAAGCCAAAGACAAGCCGCGCGCTCCGAAGCCCGATCCCAAGCCCTCAACACCGGACAAACCCAAGGACGACGCTGGCTCCCCGTTCGGCTTCATCTTTGCGCTTCTGTTCGCGGGCGCGATCGGCTTCCTCCTCATTCGTTTTCTGAACACACCCGATCCGGAGCCTGAGCCCGAGCCCGAGCCCGTGGTGCAGGAAGATCCCCAGCCCGATCCGGAACCGGAACAACCCGACGAGACAACTCCTGAAGAGCCGCCCGCAGGCGACAACACGCTCAGTTACGGTCAGGACATCCCGCGTCTTCTCGACACCAACGTCGAGGTCGGCGAAGGGCAGGGCGTGCTCATGGTTCAAGCCGCTAGCGACGGGTCGGAGGTGAACCTCGAGATCCGCGTTGTCGGTGAGGACGAATCCCGCGATGTCGGGGCGGTGCCCGTGGGCGTCGCGCTGGACGAGGGGCAGTACGAGTTAGTGTTCCGACGCGCCAACACCGAACGCGTGCGCTACGCCTTTGTGCGAAGCGGTCACACAAGGGTTGTGCGACCCGACTGAGATGAACTCCCCTCTCACGCTACTCGCGTGGTCGGCGGTCGCGGCGTACCTGAGCGCGTACTACTGGTTGCTCTACATCCGGCGACCGAAGGACCGAGAGTATCTCGCGTTCGCGCTGCTCACGGCAGGGTTGGTGGTGTACTCGGGCGGCAACGCGTTCGTCCTCGATGCAGACACGCTGCAACGCGCAGTGCTTGGGCGTCGGATCAGCAACGTCGGCACGATCATGATCGTTGCGTTCTTCATCGACTTCCAAGCGGAGTTGAGGGGCGTGAAGACGAAGCTCTCACGCGTGACGTACGCGTGGGCGCTGATCGGATTGATCGCCGAGACGCTCGGGGTGTTTTGGCTCGATCACGAAATCGAACCATGGTGGGCCTACGGGGGTCGCGAAGGGCCCATGCCGGCAATGTCGCTTGCCGCCCTCGTGCACACGTCCGGCCTGCTCGTTCTCTCCGTCGCCGGCGTTGTCCCGCTGCTCTCCCGTTCCGAGGGAACGTCGCGGCTCAGTGCGGTCGCGGTGCGCGCCGTGGGGTGGGCTGGTTTCTTGGCGCTTCTTGCAGGCGGTCACGACCTCTTGGTGCGCGCCGGTTTCCTCCGGGCATACCCCGTCTTTGATCACGTCGCGATCGTGTTTTCGCTGACAGTGAGCTACGCGCTTCTCGATCGCTTCGTGCGTGAGGGTGAGGAACTGCAGGTTCGAACGAGCGAGCTTGCTGAGGCGTTGGAGGAATTGCGGGACTCGCAACGAAAGTTGGTGGATCGCGAGCAGCTCGCCGCCGTGGGTGAACTCTCAGCGGTCATCGCACACGAGATTCGGAACCCGCTGGCCATCATCAAGAACGCATCGTCGGCACTTCGACGCGAGGACACAGCAGCGGGGGACCGGTCGACGCTGCGCGACATTCTCGACGAGGAGACAGAGCGGCTGCAGCGCTTGGTGCACGACCTTCTGGCGTATTCGCGTCCCGTCGTCCCTCAAGCGCGTGCACTTCGTTTGGCTGAATTGGTCAAGCGCTCGGTCGAACGTGCCAAGAGCGGTGTGCAGCACGCCGACGATGTCGACGTCGTCTATGTGCTCGACGAGGGTCCCGAACACGTGCATGGCGATCCGGAATTGCTTCGACACGCGTTGGTCAACGTGGTCGAGAACGCCTTGGAAGCCATGCAAGGTGGTGGGCGGCTCGAGATTCGGGCAAGCCAAGCGGAGCTCGGGAAGAAACAAGCCGTGCAGCTGGCGTTCGAGGACAGTGGCGAAGGCATGGACACCCTGGTGCGCGGCCGCGCACGAAACCCCTTCTTCACGACGCGTCCATCCGGCACGGGCTTAGGACTCGCCATCGTCGAACGCGTCGTTCGCAACCATGGCGGCGACGTGTCGATCGAAAGCATGCACGGACGCGGCACCACGGTGACCCTCGTTCTTCCTTGCGAGGCGTCATGACGGGCTCCTCGGCAATCGCCTGGTCGTGGACCGCCGTGCACCTCTTCACGGTGTTCGTCTCGTTCTTCCTCTGGTTTCGCGTTCGGCGAATCGAGTACGGCGTCTACGGTGGCATGGGGTTGGCGCTCGCGCTGCTTTGCGGGAGCACCGCGTATATCGCAGAGGCGTCGAGTCCTGCCGAAGCGATGCCCGCGCAGGTCACGTTTTCGATCGGTGCGGGATTGGTGCTGGCCGCGGCCGTGCTCTTTGCGCACCTTTCGCTCAAGCGTCTCAGTCCACGTGCTGTCACGGTGGTGATGGTCTTCATGGTGGCCGCGCAGCCGCTCGCGCTCACCGGCATCATTTTCGACCCCGACGTGGTGACGATGGGAGCGAACGGTCATGTGGAAGCCGGTTTTTCGCCCTTCGGAAAAGCCATCGCGGTCTTTGCGTGCGCACTGGCGATGTGGATCGTGGTGCTGGTTTGGCCGCGCGAAGGCGACCCTCGTTCCGGACGCGTCATTCGGTTGGCTTTCCTGCTGATTGCGGTGGGGTGGATCGTCGACGTCGCGTTCACAATGACGGGGCGCAGCAGCGCGTTCACGGAGAACTTTGCTTCGGCGAGCGGCCTCGCCATCTCGTATCTCTTGCTCACCGAGATCGGTGCGATTGCATCCAAGCTCTCCGCACGGACCACCCAGTTACGACACAGCTACGACGAGTTGCGGCACGTTCAGGAGGAACTCGTTCAAAAAGAGCAGCTCGCTGCGGTGGGTGAACTCTCCGCCGTCATCGCCGACGAAGTCGCCAACCCCATCCGAAAGATGAAGGCTGCGGCGTCGGCGCTTCAGACGGGCGAGGATGACGAGTCCCTCGACGTGCTCGATGAAGAAGCCGAGCGTCTCAACCGCCTCGTGCGCGACTTGCTGCACTACGCCCGCCCGATGGAGCTTCAGGTCAGCGCGGTTTCGCTGCCGGATTTGATGTCGGCGCTCACGCCCGAGTCCGTCGAGTCGGTCGAAATCGAAGTTGCCGTCGACGGTCACGTGCAAGGCGACCGTTCGCTTCTCGAGCAAGTGTTTCGCAACATTCTCACCAACGCGATCGACGCGATGCCTGAGGGGGGTGTGCTGACGATTGCCACCGAGAACGTGAAGCTCGGCTCGAGCGATGCCATTGCGATTCGTGTGCGCGACACCGGCGAAGGAATGGACACGCTCGTGCGCTCGCGCGCCATCGATCCCTTCTTCACGACGCGTGCAGGAGGCACCGGACTCGGGCTGGCGATCGTTCAGCGCATCGTTCGCGCGCATGGAGGATCGATGGAACTCCGGAGCGTTGAGCCTGGATCGGAAGTGACGATCACCCTGCCGGCATCGGTCGGAGCTTAGGCTTCCATAACGAAGCACTTAATGAAGTATCGCAATTGAGGCCACGATTTTGCCGGCGTTCCTCTCGCTCCTTTACCCTTAGAGGGCCATGAAGAGGTCTGTCCGCCTGTTGCTCGTCAGTTCTGCGCTCGCTGCAGCGCTCTCCCTCACGGTGTTCGCGCAAGAAGGAGAGGGCGGTACCGCCTTCGTCGCACCCTCGCGAAACGTCGGCGACTACGCAGGCGTGAAGCCGGGATCGAACAACCCGCCGCCGCGTGTCGCACGTGTGAACGCCGCGCGGAACAAAAACCGAGGTCGACGCGCGACACTTCTGACGTGGCCGGGCTTCGAGCAACGAGCGGGTGGATCGAGTCGTTTCTTCTTGCAGGTGTCGAGTTTGATCGTCACCGAGCAAAGCACGTCCGATAACCGCTTCGAGCTCATTCTGCGCAACTCCACAACGCACGTGCGCAACACGCGCCGTTGGTTGGAGACACGGTTCTTCAACACGCCCGTGACGCGAGCACGCGTGGAACGGCGCGGTCGTCGCGACCTCGCCATCGTGTTCCATCTGCGCGCGAACGTGACCCCACGCGTGTCGACAGGCCCCGGAGCCGGCGGTTTCCACTTCATCTACGTCGACTTCCCGGCCGGCGATTACGGCGGCGCGACGGCTGCACCCGCACCGGAGGCGAACCCGCTTCCGCCGGAACCAACCGCCGACGATCGTCCAGGTGGCGGCTTGACCGAAGAGGAGATGCGCGAGCTCAACGAAGAGCGCCCGCCCGGAATGTAGTTCGGCACTGACTGCGACTGCGATCTGCGATCTGCGATCTGCGATCGCGATGGCGATGGCGATGGCGATGGCGATGGCGATGGCGATGGCGATCTGCGATCTGCGATCTGCGATCTGCGATCTGCGATCTGCGACTGCGACTGCGATCTGCGACTGCGATCTGCGATGGCGATCTGCGATGGCGAGCTGCGATTGCGTTCGCGATGGCGATCGGCGACGGCGATCCGCGATGGCGATCTGTGATTGCGACGGCGATGGCGAGACTGCGACTGCGATTGCGATTGGCGATGGGGACGGCGATGGCAGAGGCGCGCAGCGGGGCGAACGTAGCTCTGCTTGATTTCACCCGTTTGGACGCAACACGAACGGAAAGCGGCAACGGAGCGAAATTACCCGCACAACCGATCACCTGTGCCCGCGTCGCGATCGCAGTGCGGCGAGGCTCGGTCGACCGGGCACGTCGACGTCTTTCGGATGGAAACGGATCGCCTGGCTCGAGATCAGAGACGACAAGTTCGCCGTCGCTATCGCTATCGCGGTCACCATCGCTATCGCGGTCACCCTCGCCATCGCGGTCGCCATCGCTATCGCGCTATCGCCATCGCTATCGCGGTCGCCATCGCTATCGCGCTATCGCCATCGCTATCGCGGTCGCCATCGCTATCGCGCTATCGCCATCGCTATCGCGGTCGCCATCGCTATCGCGCTATCGCCATCGCTATCGCGGTCGCCATCGGAAATCGCCATCGCGTTCGCCATCGCCATCGCGTTCGCCATCGCTATCGCGGTCGCCATCGCTATCGCTATCGCGATCACCATCGCAATCGCAGTTGTAGTCGCAGTCGCAGTCCTATCGAAAATTCAGAGTGCCTGTTTTAGCTCAGGAGCTGCTTCACTTCGTCGAGTGAAAGCTCCTTCTGTTCGGCTTCGCCCTTCAGGTCTTTGACCTGAATCGTGCCGCGCTCAAGTTCGCCTTCACCCAGCACCAGCGCGTACCGTGCTCCGCCCTTGTCGGCGCGACGCATCTGGCTCTTGAGGCTGGTTCCACGCAGGTCGAAGTCCAAGCGTACGCCTGCATCGCGCAACTGCTTGGCGAGGGGCAGCGCTGAACTGCGCAGTTCGGGTCGAACCACGACGAGCACCGCGTCGACGCGAGGCGGCACCTCCAGGTCCGGCGCCACATGCAGGATGCGCTCAAGACCCATGGCGAATCCAATCGCCGGGGTGGGTTTGCCCCCGAGTTGTTCGATCATGCCGTCGTAGCGACCCCCACCACAGAGCGTGCTCTGTGCGCCTAGCTCGCCGCCCGTGCCTTTGATCTCAAAAAGCGTCCGCGTGTAGTAGTCCAACCCGCGCACGAGGTGCGGGTCGACGCGAAACGGCGTTCCAAGTGCCTTCAGGCTCGCTTGCACGCTTTCAAAGTGCGTTTTGTCATCGTCGTCGAGGAACTCCAGGATCACCGGTGCATTGGCCGCGATCTCTTGGTCCTGCGGCGCCTTGCTGTCGAGTACCCGCAGCGGGTTGCGCTCGAGTCGCCGTTGACTGTCTTCGCTGAGACTTGCGGCGTGAGGTCGCAGGTAGTCCAGTAGCGCGTCGCGATATCGAGCTCGCGTGTCGCCACTGCCCAACGAGTTGAGCACGACCTCGAGTTGAGAGATTCCGAGTTCTGCGAAGAGCCCCATCACCATGTCGATGAGTTCCGCGTCAACAAACGGGCCGGGGTCGCCGTACACCTCGCAGCCCGCTTGGTAGAACTGTCGGTAGCGCCCCTTGGCAGGTCGCTCACGCCGGTACATCGGCCCCAGGTAGTACCACTTGCTCACAGGCTCCTGACCGCTGACCGCATGTTGGATGTACGCGCGCACACACGACGCAGTGCCTTCGGGCCGCAGCGTCAGCAGCTCGCCTTCCTTGCCCTTACCGGCCTTGTCGCGAAACGTGTACATCTCCTTTTCGACGATGTCGGTCACCTCGCCGATCGAGCGAACGAAGAGCGCGGTGGGCTCCAGCACCGGAACGCGAACCTCGCCGTAGCCATGCGCTTCTGCGCGTCGTCGGAACGCGTCCTCGAGCCGATGCCAGCGAGGCGTGTCCGTAGGCAGGTGATCGTGCATGCCTTTGACGGAGCGCAGCTTCTTCATGCGGGCTTTATAAGCCTTGCAGCCGAGCACTCAAGTGCGCGAGACGCGCTTCGCGCTGACGCCGTTCACTTTCGGGTAGGTGCATGAGGCGGTCGGGGTGCAACGCGCGGGCGATCCGGGCGAGTTCCCGATGACGCGGGCGTCGTGTTTGCTGCCGACGTGGTCGGGTCTTGATGGCGATTTGGACGAACCCCGCGACCTCGCGGGCCTCGATCCGACGCGGCCGTGTTCGAACACGCGCTGGTGTGCCCTCGACGCGAGCGCGCAACACGTCGAGCGCGCGCCGCAGCTGAGCGTTCAACGCCGCTTGCACGGTTTGTGTGTCCACCCCGTGTTTGCGAGCGAGTTCACCACTGCGTCGCTCGCTCTTCGCCATCGCTTCGAGCGTTCGCCGGTACCCCTCTTCGCTGAGGCATCCGTTGGTGCGCAGCCGTTCGAGCAGGGGGTCGTAGTGTCCGGCGACCTGCACCGCGACGACGTTCCGGCCTCGAATCAACAATCGATGCGTTCGTTGGTCGTGCTCGATGCAGACTTCGCCCTCAAAACCGGCGTGGACAAGGTCCGCGATGACCGGGTCGAGTCTGAACACTCTTTGGAGATCGCACAGACGCGGGATTCGCCGAAATTTTCGACGTGGCACGGAGCGGTTGTGTGACGTAGTTTTAGCGGTGATGCGTAGCTTGGTGTTGGGCGTGGTGTTGGCGCTCTCGAGTGTATTGGGTGCGTGTTCGGCTCCGGCTGCCGAGGATGCGTGTCAGGCCTTGTGCGACAACCGCAACCGCTGTGGCGCGGTCGAGAGCGAGCGCAGCTGTTTGTGGGCCTGCCTCGCCGGTGTGGAGCATCGCTCCAACAAAGGACGTCGTTGCTCGCAAGCGATTCGTGAGGAGTACAACTGCCTCGGTGGTGTGGACGATTGCGAGTTTCTTCTCGAAGCGACGCGATACGGAATGGACGATCCTTGTCGTGGCAAGGGCTCCACGCGCACGACGCGTTGCGATGAGGACGGTGTGCCTTTCGACGAGTTGGTTCCCTTGAGTGGACCCGAAGCGTGGTCGGCTGCGTGGGACGACGACTACGCCGACGAGTCCGCTCCGTAGCTTCTCACGCCAGATTCTCGACGGCGTTCCTTCTCGCGTTGCTTTTGGGCAAGGGCCTGGGCATGGGCAAGGGCATGGAGCACGATCGGAAACGCTTCGCGCTTTCGTCGTGCTACCTCGACTTCATCAAATGCGTCATCGCGTTCCCCAACCCATCCAGGGTCAGCGGGAACATGTCGAACACCTTGCCGATCTGTTCGATTGTGTTGCCGCCCCAAAACCGCAGAGGCTCAGGGTTGAGCCAAACCGAGCGGCGGAAGTGACGTTGGATCCGCATCAGCCACACGATGCCCTCGACGCGCTCCGAACCGTTGAGGCTGATCGAGCCTCCGGGTGAGAAGAGTTCGTAGGGCGCCATCAACGCGTCGCCGACCATGATGATCTTGTAATGCGGCCCGCACTCGTGCAGCAGGTCCGTGATCCGAATCGGATCCGTGAACTTCTCGGTCTCGTAGACGTGGCCGTAGATGCAGTTGTGGAAGTAGTACGTGCGCAGCTCTTTGAAGTGCGTGGACTTCTTGGTCGCGCTGAAGAGTCGTGAGCAGAGATGCGCAAAGGGATCCATCGACCCGCCCACGTCCATCATCAAGATCACCCGCGTATTGGGGCGTCGCGGAGGGCGCACCACAACCTCGAGTTCGCCGGCGTTGCGTGCCGTTTCCGCAATGGTGCCCTCGAGATCGAGTTCTTCCTCGCCACCGAGCCGAGCGAACGAGCGCAACTTGCGCAATGCGAGCTGCATCTGCCGAACATCGAGCGTGAGGTCTTGCCGATAGCCTTTGTAGAGGCGCGCATCGGCGGTCTTGATCGCCGAGCGCATGCCGCCTTTGCCACCCACGCGAAAGCCTTGGCGTGCGGCTTTGCCTGAGTTACCGAACGGCGACGTTCCGGCCGTTCCAATCCATCGATTGCCACCATCGTGGCGTTCGGTTTGTTCCTCGAGTCGTTCTTGGAACATGCGCTCGAGTTCTTCGGGATCGAGCGCTTCGAGCAGCGCACGTTCCTCGTCGGTCAGCTCGGTGCGGTCTTTCGCTTCGCGCAGCCAATCGAGCAGCTCGTCACGAAGTTTCTTCGCTTCGACCTCGACCCCGCGAAACACTTTCAGAAACGCCTGGTCGAAATCGTCGAGATGGCCTTCGCGATGGATCAGCAACGCACGACTGACGTTGTAGAACCCATCGAGCGAGCTCTCGTGCAGTCCCATCGTCAGGGCACGAGCGAGCGCCACCGCTTCTGTGGTTCCCACCGGAACCCCTCGACTACGCAGCTCGTAAAGGAAGGGCAGAAACATCAGCTACGCCAGCGACTGCCGCCCGCGAGTTGGTCGGCGAATGCGACCAGGTCTTGCTCTTTCTTCAGAAGTGCGCCGAGGAAAGGCAGGTTCTTGTCGAGTTTGACGTCGCGGACACCCGCTCGCTTGAGCACGGCGATCCAGTCGACCAGCTCACTGGTGCTGGGGCGCTTCCGAAGCCGCTTCATCGAGCGCAACTCGTAGAAGGTCTCGATCGCTTGCTCGACCAGCGCACCCTCGAGGCCAGGGTGGTGCACATCGACGATTTTCCGCATCAGCTCTTGGGTCGGAAAGTCGATGAAGTGGAACACGCAGCGTCGCAGAAACGCGTCGGGCAGTTCCTTCTCCGCGTTGGAGGTAATGATCACCACCGGACGCTGGTGCGCGACGACTTCCTTCTGAGTTTCATCGATGTAGAAACGCATCCGATCGAGCTCGTTGAGCAAGTCGTTGGGGAACTCGACATCGGCCTTGTCGATCTCGTCGATCAACAGCACCACGCGTTTGTCGGAGGCGAACGCTTCGCCCATCGGTCCGAGCTTGATGTACTGACTGATGTCGTTGACGTCTTTGTCTTGGAAGCGCGAGTCGTAGAGTCGCTGCACCGTGTCGTAGACGTAGAGCCCGTGCTGCGCTTGGGTGGTGCTCTTCACGCCCCAGCGGATGAGTTTCATGTCGAGCGCTTCGGAGACCGCTTCGGCGAGCAGTGTCTTGCCGGTGCCGGGTTCACCACGAACCAGCAACGGACGTTCAAGCGCGAGCGCACAGTTGACCGCACTCTCGAGTGCGTCGGAGGTGAGGTAGGAGGCGGTTCCGCGGAAGCGTTGGAAGTCCACTAGCGTCCCTTCTTGGTCTTCTTCTTGGGTTTCTTCTTGTTCGGTCGCACCCGCTCGTAGGTCCGGCCCATCCGGAAGCCGAGCGTTCCCCCAAGCGCGACTCCAACCCCCACGGCGATCAGATAGAAAGTCATCTCTTTCTCCGCATCGCACAAAATGAATGGCGATTCATCTTGGGATACCCTACAGCCGCCATTGGCGCGCTGCCACCCCTGAGGTAGAGAGCGGCGTGCAGAAGGCGCTCGTATTGATGCTTCTGACCGGCTGTGGCGGTTGTGGAGCCGACGAACGGGTGGAAGGGCCACATCCCTACGTTCGCTGCGCCTTGCGGGAACCGGTCCTCGAAACGGAAGCCATCGGCGAGGTCGAGCTCAGTCTCGATGGGCGCATTCTCGATGTGCGCGGGCTCACGGAGGCGAGCGCATTTGCCGTGGGGGAGGGATCGCTTGCCGAGCTGCCCGCGGGACCGGTGGTCGTCATCGGTGGCTTTGCCCGAAACGAATCGCTGGCCGAACGTGTGGCGGAAGCACTTGGTGACCGCTTGGCGCTCTTGCTTGCAGGCGGTGAAGACGACCCGGAGATCATCGACGACGTGTTCGACGCCGACAACTTCATCGACCTTCGCGGTGTTCACGTCATTGCGCTTGAGTCGTGGGATTGGGTCGTTTTGCCGGGCGCTGCGGACGGTCGCTATGCGCTTGGCGACGAAGCCTGCGGATACGGTGACGCGGACGTCGAGGCTCTTCGCGAGACGCTGGAAGGCCGGGATCGTCCGCGCATGTGGCTCAGCTGGAACGCGCCGGCAAATGTAGCCGACCTTGGATTTGAAGGAGTGCACGTGGGCGACCCTCGCTTGGATCTCGCCACAGGCGGGCTCTTTGCGTTTCCCGCGACGACCTCCGGCACCAACGCCGCGGAAGGGTTGGAACACGCCGTGAGCGTGCCTCGCTGGGGTGGCTTCAATGAGCGCTACGACGGCACCCCCGTCGCTCCCGGAGTGCTCGAAGTGCAGGTTCGCGACGAGGGTTTGCGGTCCACCTATCGACCCCTATAGTGGCGGCCCTCGCATGGCGAAGTTCAAACTCAACGTTGGCGAAATCGAGTCGAAAGGACGCAAGGAATACTCCTTTGCGGTCACGCTTGATTGGATGCGCGAGGCACTTGCCGATACGGATTTCAGCGAAGGCGAAGCCGGAACGCTGGATGTCGTTGGCGAACTTGTCGGCGACGACATCCTTGTTCGCGGCAAGCTCACGACGTCGATCGTGGTTCCGTGTTCGCGTTGCAACGCGCCGCTCGAACACCCCGTCGACGAGTCGCTCGCGCACATCTTGTCACGCACACCCGAGACGCGTTTTCCAGAAGACTTGCAACTGACAGCAGACGACTTGGACCGCGACGTGTTCCAAGGTGATTTCATCGAACTCGATGGACTTGTGCGCGAGAGCATTCTGCTCTCCGTGCCCATGCAACCGACACACGACGAAGCCGACTGCGACCCGGACGTGATGAAACACCTCGCCAAGGCGGGGGCCTCGAAACGAAAGTCACCGCTGGCCGCATTGGCGGACTTGCGCGTCGACAAGGAGAAGAAGTGATGTTCGACCTCAGCGGTAAAATCGCCATCGTCACCGGTGGTGGTCGCGGCATTGGCGCGGCGACGTCCAAGCTCTTGGCGAAGGCCGGTGCGCACGTCGTGATCACGTACCGTTCGAACGCGGATGCGGCGCAAGCCACCGTCGCAGCGATCGAAGAAGCGGGCGGTAAGGCAGAGGCGGTTCAGTTCGATGTGGGGGATGCGGATGCGGTCGACGAGGCCATCCGAGGCATCGCCAAACGACTCGGTGGACTCGACATCCTGGTCAACAACGCAGGTATCGCGCTCGACCAGTTGCTGCTCCGAATCAAGCCGGAGGAGATCGAAAAGACCTTCGCGACAAATATTGCTGGCGCGATCTGGTGCGCAAAATCGGCCATCCGGCCGATGATGAAGGCCCGCAAAGGACGGATCATCAACCTCTCGAGCGTGGTTGGAGAGTCTGGAAATGCCGGCCAGGCGGTCTACTCAGCGTCCAAAGCAGCGCTGATTGGGTTGACGAAGACCCTGGCTCGCGAGTACGCCTCGCGCGGCGTCACGGTTAACGCCGTGGCACCCGGTTATATCGAAACCGAAATGACAGCGGATCTACCCGATACGGCGAAGGCAGCGATTGTGGAGCAGACCCCATTGGGTCGGGTCGGCTCACCGGACGAAGTTGCGGCTGCGATTCTGTTTCTCGCCAGTGAAGAAGCGTCGTACATCACGGGGCAGGTGCTCCGCGTCAACGGCGGAATGTACGTTTGATTTCGGCTCGCGAAGAGCCCGGAGGAGCAGATGGAAATCGCGGACAAGGTCAAGGAGATCATCTCGCAGCAGCTTGATGTCGACATGGCCGAGATTAAGGATGAGGCGTCGTTCATCGATGACTTGGGAGCAGACTCCTTGGCCATCGTCGAGCTGGTCCTCGCGTTTGAAGAGCAGTTCGAGATCGACATCCCCGACGAAGATACCGAGAAGATCCGCACCGTTCAGGATGCGGTGAAGTACATCGCGGACCGCGCCAACTGAGCGTAACGCGCTCGGGTCGCGTCGCGACGGGTCTCTGCTAATCGAAGACCATGCGTAGAGTTGTCATCACCGGAGTGGGCGCGGTCAGCCCTTGCGGGAACGATCGCGAAACGTCTTGGGCCAACGTGTTGGCTGGCCAAAGCGGCATCGACCGAATTGCGGCGTGGGATCCCGAGGGGTACGCGTCGCAAATCGCGGGCGAGTGCACGGGTTTCGATCCGCTCACGCTCATGGAAAAGAAGGAAGTGCGTCAAATGGCGCGCTTCATTCAGCTTGCCTTGGGCGCGAGTAAACAGGCGCTGGACCACGCGGCGTTCGAACCCGACGATGCTCTGCGCGATCGCACCGGTACGTTCATCGGTGTCGGTTTCTGCGGCCTCGATTACGTCGAGCAGCAACACCAGCGCTTGCTCGAGAAGGGACCGCGCCGGGTCAATCCCTACTTCATCCCCAGCGCGATCTCGAATTTGGCGCCGGGGCAGGTGTCGATGCGCTTTGGTCTTCGCGGACCGAGCCTGACAACCTGCAGTGCGTGTTCGAGTGGGGCGCACGCCATCGGCGAAGCGATGCGTTGGATTCAACGTGGCGACATCGATGCCGCGATTGCTGGTGGTGCGGAAGCGAGCGTGACGCCCTTGGGGGTTGCTGGCTTTGCTGCGATGCGCGCGCTCTCGAAACGCAACGACGAACCGCAACGCGCGAGCCGTCCCTTTGATGCGGACCGCGATGGCTTCGTCATCGCAGAAGGCGCCGGCATCATGCTGCTCGAAGAGTATGAGGCGGCGAAGAAGCGCGGTGCGAACATCTTGGCGGAATTGGTGGGCTACGGAGCGACAGCGGACGCATACCACCTCACGCAGCCTGCGCCGGAAGGCGAGGGTGCCCAGCGCGCGATGCGAGCCGCGCTCAAAGACGCGAGTATCGACAAAGTCGACTACATCAACGCGCACGGCACCTCGACGCCCACCGGCGATATGCAGGAACTCAAGGCGATTCGCGCAGTGTTTGGCGCCAACGCACAAGACCTGTGGATCAGCAGCACCAAGAGCGTGACCGGGCATCTTCTTGGCGCCGCGGGTGGTCTTGAAGCGGTGTTCGCGGCGCTGTCCATTGCGCACGGCAAGGTTCCGCCCACCGCCAACCTCGAGAATCCCGATCCGGGCTGCGAAGGTCTGGACCTGGTTCCGATCGAGGGGCGCGAGAAGACCATCGACGCTGCGCTGTCCAACTCGTTCGGGTTTGGCGGCACCAACGTCAGCCTCGTGATGAAGCGCGTCTGATGAAGCTGCATTTCGGTGGCGACCACGCTGGTCTCGAGCTGAAGACCGCGATGATCGCAGCTGCGAGTGAGCTCGGTCATGAGGTGGTCGACCACGGCACCAAGACCGCCGACTCGGTCGACTATCCCGACTTTGCACATGCGGTTGCAAACGCCGTGGTGGCCGACGAGGGATCGCTCGGTGTTTTGATCTGTGGCACCGGCATCGGCGTGAGCATGGCTGCAAATCGCCACGCCGGAGTTCGCGCAGCGCTGTGCCACGACGTGTTCAGCGCCGGTGCGACACGCGCTCACAACAACGCCAACGTGTTGTGCATGGGCGCGCGTGTGGTGGGTGTGGGGCTTGCGCGCGCGATCCTCGAAGCGTTTCTAAGCGGCACGTTCGAAGGTGGCCGACATGCTCGACGCGTCGGCAAGATCGAACTGTGATCATCCCTCAAGACGCCTTGTTTCGGGACCAAGCCAAAGAGTTTCGTCTTCGTTGGAACTGCGAAGACTGCGCTCTCTTTGATCCGGATCGCGGGTGCGCACACGGCTTCCCCACCGAGCGGCATTTGCGCGCTCGGTACGAGGATCCCGAGGCTGCGCTCCTGTTCTGCAAGGAGTTCGACCTGGTCTGAAGCGGGGCAGGTATGCTTCCGCCGATGCGTATTGTCGCGCTTGCCCTCGTTGCTCTTCTCGCGTGCGAGGAAGAGGAAGCTGAACCGGCCGCCGAAGTGGAGACCCCGGTTGAGCCGACGCGGCGACGACCACTGCCTGCGCGTCGCGGAGTGTCGACCGGCGGTGCGTTCGATCTGGTGAGCACCGATTCAGGCGCCATGCTTCTGTATGGCCAACCGGTCACCAACGGCGGGTTGGTGCGTGCGCTTCCGTTGACTCGCGGTGGCGAACTCGCCGGTGAAGAACGCGTTGTGGGAGGCCCGCAAGGCGCCAGCGTCGATGCGGTGGAATTGGCTGCAGCATCCGCGTCTGGACGCGTGGTTGCGGTTTGGGTGTGGCGCGCGGCCACGCGTCGACAAGCCGTGATGTCGATGGGCGACGATGGCGCCCAAGCCTTTTCGCCGATGGAAGTTCTTGGCGACATGCGCGATCAAGGGTCCGACACTCGAGGTCGGGTCGCTGCAGCGGCATCGGCCAGCGGCGAACTCGCGGTCGCGTTTCGAATCGAGGATGTTCCGTGTGAGGACGGATCGCGCGAAACGTGTCAGGGCTTACGCATCCGACGTGTTGCGCCCGCCAGCAACCCCCGCAGCGTGCCGCTCGCCATTCCGCAGGCGTGTCCGCGAACCTGGGTGGGCTTCGAACACGTGGGCGACACTTGGTACTACGGCGCCTGCGACCAAACGCAGGGGACGATGATCTACGCGATTCAGTTCGATCCCGAGTACGCGCATGTCGAACCGCACTTTGGTGGGTGTGCGCCTCGAGGCCTGGCCGCGTTTGAAGGCGGCGTGGTGTCACTGGCCGATTGTGACGACGGTCGACACGGAGTCGTCGTGCCCGGCGCATTCGAAACGCGGGTCGAGTTTGTGGGCGAACGCGAGGTGGGGACGAGTTGTTCGGGCGAAACGCCCAGCATCACCGTTGCGGGAACGCAGGTTGCGCTCGACGCGCCGCGTTCGCGTTTGGAACTCTTTCTGCCCGAGATGGTGGCGCCCGAAGGCGCACGAGCGGTGTGGACGGGCGAAGCGATTCTCGTCGCGCAAACCTCGGGGGGTGAAGTTGGATTGCATCGATGGGAGTGCCGGGATGGGAATCTCACACCGACGGACGCGGATTAGCGCGCTGTGCTTGATCGCTCTCGTGGCCTGCGGCGACGACGACGACACTGAACTGGATGCGGGTCCGAACGACACGGGCGTCGACGCGTCGGATGCGGGGATGGACGTGGACGATCCAGACGCACCGTCGTGCACGGTCGGGCTTTGGGATCCCGACGGGACCGAACTCCACCAGTGGCCGGATCCTTCTCTGCTCGCTGAGGACAGCGCGACGGGCACAGGCTTCCGTCTCGACTTCAACGCGACCGGCTACGACGCGAGTTCGTTCCGCGGCTACGCACCACTGTTCACCGAAGACCTCCCGGACCTCGACGGGTTTGGCTCCAACGCCCAAGCGTACTTTCGTTTCGGGCGCGGCTTTGATGTCGCGCGCGTGCCCACCGCGGAGGCCACCGAGAGTCCAGATGCGGGGCTCGGGATCGTGGTGCTCGCGGAGACGCCCTACCTGCAACGCGTGCTGACCCGTACGACCGATGGGGATGCGACGTTGATGCTGGGGCCCATGGAGCCTTTGCCCGAAGCAACGTGGACCGCGGCGTTTGTCACGCGTGCGCTGACCGAAGCGGCAGGTGGATGTCTGGAGCCGTCGCCGGCCACCCAAGCCTTGCTCGACGCACCCGATGCCCAAACCCAGGAAGCGATCGATGCGCTGATCGACCTTGGTGTGATCGCGGAAGCGAACGACTTGGTCGCGCTGGCGGTCACGCCGGTTCAGACGTTGACCGACGACAGCCGCGCAGTGGCCGAGGACATCACGACGCGCGACTACGTGCGTGAAACGGACCCGGTGTGCACCGAAGAGGAACTCTTCATTCGGTGCGAGACGAGCTTCGTCGCGTGGGACTTCCGTGGAACCGACGGCGTGCTTCGGCGAAATCCTGGCGATGCGTTGGACCCCGTTCGTCAGTACGAGCTGCCGATCACGGCGTGGTTGCCCAAAGAAGGCACGGCTCCGTTCCCCACCATTGTGTGGGGTTCGGGACTTGGAAGCGGTCGCGAACAGGGTCAGCGTTTGGCGACGTTTGCGGCACCAGAAGGATTCGCAACGGTCGCGATCGATCCGGTTGCGCACGGTGAACATCCCGATGTCCCCGAAGACGAAGGCACATCCGTGATTGCGACGGTGGTGCGCTTTTTCACGATTGGAGATCAACGCGAACGTGCACTGGAGCCGTTGCGCATGCGCGACAACTTCCGTCAGTCGTCGTACGACAAGCTGCAGTTGGTGCGCCTGCTCCAGGCTGGGCTGGATGCCAACGGCGACGGCGAGGTCGACTTGGATGCGAGTCGGCTTTCGTACCTCGGCGTCTCGCTCGGCGGGATCATGGGCGTGGAGCTCTTGGCGCTGAGCGACGCGTTTGGTGCCGGAGTGCTGGTTGTCCCGGGCGGACGAGTCAGCTCCATCATCAGTGAAAGTGCCACGTTCGGGCCTCTGATCGACCTGCTGCGACCGCCTACGGTGACCGACGGAGACATCGATCGCTTCTTTCCGATTCTCCAGACGATTTTGGATCGCGGGGACGCGGGAACGTACGGGCCTCACGTGGTGTTCGATCGTTTTGCGGCTGGGGAGCCAAGCATTCTTGGCGGCGTCGTGTTGGATGATGCGACCGTGCCCAACGCCGCGAACTACCACCTGATGCGCGCGATGCGCTTGGAACTAATGGCCGATGAACTACGACCGGAGCCCGGCATTGTTCGTGGACCGGCGATTCCGGTGAGCGCCAACATCTTCGACGGCCGTTCGACCGCGGGCTTCCTCCAGTTCGACGTCGTCCGCGATCGACCCGACGGCGAGGTGGAAGACGCGTCGCACGACAACGTGGGCGATAGCGAGCAAGGGGCGTTTGCGTGGTTTGATTTTCTGCGCACCCACTACGACGACGGACTTGCGGTGATCCGCGATCCCTACGTGGAGACCGGCCTCGCGCACGAGTAAGGACAACGATGGACGATAAAGACAAGAAGCTCCTGATCATCGTTGCGGCGGTGATTGGTGGATTGGGTTGCTGCGGTGTGCTCGGAATCGTGGGGTTGGGATTCTTTGGTGCCGCGATGGCGCCGACGGTCGCCGCTCCGCCCACCGGGACACCCGTTACCGCACCGGCAGTCCCCGTCGCACCCGCAGCTGGATGGACCCAGTATTCGTTCGCTGCGAACTGCACCGCCGGAAACCCCAACCTTCGATTGGGATCGTTTCAGGTCGCCTACCCCACGTCGCACACCGTACTCGCCTGCACAGAGCAGCAACCACGTCCTTGGGCGTACGTGACGTTCCACCACGAAGGACCGACCGGCGCGGCAACCAGTCAGTGGACGGTGGGCTACGCGAGCGGTCCTGTGGACTTCAACCTCTTGGCTCAGGCGGCCGATGATCTGTCGCGGCAACTCAACGCAGGAGCCACCATCGCGGTGCGGCAGGATCAGATGCTGGCGCGCGGCTCGTCGTTGTTGCGACGTGACTCCACGTTCCACGTTCAATCGGCGATGGGCACGTTTCAGCCAGGTCAGTACATCTACCGACAGGTGGTGATTCCGAAGCCTGGTTCGGCAGACGGACTGATGCTCACGTACGTCGCTGCAACGACGAACCCACAAGCGGACTTCGCTGCGAACGACGCGGACCTGCAGCGCGTGGTGGAATCGATCGTGTTCTAACTAGAACAAGAAGATCACGCCCGCCCACGTCAGTGCGGCGTACGTGACCAAGCCGATGGCGAAGTGCACGGTGCTCAGAGCTTGCAGCGTGCGGTAGTCGTTGGCGCGCGAGAGTCCGAACTTGTCGGCGTTGGCGATGATCGCGCCCAAACCGATTTGCGCGGCCATGCCGATCAGGTGCACCCAGCGAAGCCGCTTGTGGCGTCGTAGGTTGCGCGCGTATTCGCTCTCACCCTCGGAGAGATTCATCGGATCCGGCATCCGGTAGGAGAGCCCAAACGTGACGGAGTAGAGCGCCGTCGTGACCATCGAACTCACCAAGTGGGGGACGGGCTGACGGACGCATGCGTTCTGTCCGAATATCGCGTTGCCCTCCACACACGGCGTGTTGCTCAGGCTGCTGAACATTCCGTAGAGGTTGTAGTACTGGAAGTACCCCAGCAGGACGGTCGCGGTCATCGACGCCCACGTCGCGATTCCGAGAGCGCGGTGGATCTGCGCGATGTCGCCGCGCTGACGCATCTGGTCCGCAACGCTGGGTTCGGCCGACTCGGATGCCGAAGCCTCTTCTTCGTCATCATCGTCGTCTGGAGCGACTGCCGCCGGCGCGGAGACCGCGACCGGCGTCAGAGCCGGCCCAGCCGCGAGAGACGGGTCCATCGAAAGTGAGAGGCCCCAAATCGGTGTCGCGAGGAGGAAAGCACCCAAGCCCATGCGCCGGAGGATACACGAAGCGGCCGATCCGGCACACTTGACGAAGCCCCCCTCTGGGGACCATCGATCCCCAATGCTGCAGTCGCTTCCGCCCTCGGTCTCCATCTACGAGGTCTCTCCGCGCGATGGGCTTCAAAACGAAGCCGCTCAGGTTGCCACCCACGCCAAAGTGCGCCTGATCGACGCGCTTGCGGACGCGGGCTGCAAACGGATCGAGGTCACGAGTTTCGTGTCGCCGAAGTGGGTGCCGCAGATGGCGGATGCCGACCAGGTTTGCCAGATGTTCGATCGACGTGAGGGCGTGACGTACAGCGCGCTGGTTCCGAACAAGCGCGGCTTGGAGCGCGCGATCGCCGCAGGAGTGGATGAAGTCGCCGTGTTCATCAGCGCGAGCGAGACCCACAACCGCAAGAACGTCAACAAGACGATCGCGCAAACGTTGGCCGCGTTCGAACCGGTCATCACGCCCGCTGTGAAGCAAGGTGTTCGCGTGCGCGGTTACGTGTCGACGATGTGGGGCTGCCCGTACGAAGGCGACGTCGATCCTGAGGCGGGGTTGCGTATCGCCGAGCAACTTTTGTCGGCTGGCTGCTACCAGATTTCGTTGGGGGACACGATTGGCGTGGGTACGCCTCTGCAGACCCGACACATCCTGGAACTGTTTCTGAAGCACGTGCCCATCGAGAAACTCGCGCTTCATCTCCACGACACCCGCGGCACCGCGCTGGCCAACATGCTGGTCGGGCTCGAGATGGGGATCAAAACCTACGATGCTTCGGTGGGTGGTTTGGGCGGATGTCCCTACGCGCCAGGAGCCGCTGGAAATCTCGCGACCGAGGACTTGGTCTACACACTCCAAGGGATGGGTGTGGACACCGGAATTGACCTCACCAAGCTCTGGGAAGCGGGGCAGGTCGCCGAGGCGATTGTGGGTCGGGAACTGCCTGGCAAGGTCCACCGCGCCGGCGTTCGTTCGCTCGCTCAGTAGCCGCACACACCGCCGCCGTAGGGGCTCGCGGCACGGTCGCTCTCGGATGATTTCACCGTTGATTCATCGGAGGGCTGACGGTTACGATGCCGGTCCTCGCAAAGAGGGGCTTACCTTCGAGAATCTTTGCGTTTTTCTACATGCGCGGCATCCGATGGGCGGCATCGATTCGGGCGTCGTGATCGCACACCACGAGGGCCTTCATGGCGGCGCTGACCGTTTCAAATTACCTGGGCATGCTTCAAGACAACCCGGACGACGCCGAGGCGTTCGAAGGGTTGAAGGAAGCGATAGCAAGTGGGGACGCCGAACGCGTCGGTGAACAACCCGTCCGGCTTCTCGAACATGCACGACACGGTCACGAACGTCGTGGTGAGCTTCGAGCCGTTGCCTGGTTGATCGAACTCGAAGCTGGGCTCGCCGATGACGACCCGGGGTTTCAGGGTGCGTTGCTCAAGGAGCTGGGTCGACTGCGCCACGAAGAGTTGCTCGATGATGCCGGAGCACTCGAAGCCTACAACCGCGCCTTGGAGCTCAAGCCCGGCGACGACGCGGTCGAGATGGCGATCGAAGACATCCAGAATGCGTCGGAAAAGTGGCGACAGATCGCGGACCGCTTCATCGAAGAAGCCAACGATGCCAGCGATGCCACGCTCAAGACCTCGATGCTCGTTCGTGCGGGAAGCCTGGTTTGGCAGTACCGCAAGAAGGGCAAAGCCCGCGAAACCGACAAGCTCTTCAAGCAAGCCCTGAAGGCGGATCCCGCGTCGACTCGTGCGGCGCGCTTGTACTGCATCACGCTTCGCGACCGTGATCGCACCAAGGATGTCGCACAGGTCTTGATGTCGACTGCGGAGGCTGCGCGCAACCGCGACGAGAAGTTGAACCTCTTCATCCACGCAGCGCGCGTGTTTGTTCGGGAGTTGGAGGACCGGGATAAGGGAGCTGCGTGTTATGAGCGCGCGCTCGACTTCGCACCGGGTCACGAAGAGGCGCTGCGGTTCTTGGTTGAGTTCTTCACCGAGGGCGAGAACTGGGATCGCCTGGTGTCGCTTTACGAGGATGCGTTGCGCTCGCGTCAGAAGCTGGAGAGCGAACAGGGAATCCTGCTGCAGCTCGGCATGGTCCATTGGCGCATTCGAAGCGCACCTGCAGAGGCGGAGCCGTACTTCGCTCGGTTGCGCAAAATCGATCCGGCGCACCCCGGCATGCTTTCGTTCTATCGCGAGTTTCTCGGCGCGTCGGAAGACGAGGGGGATGAGGCGCGCACGCGTCTTCTGACCATCTTGACCGACGCGCAACGCGTCGCTCAGTCCGATGACGACAAGTTGGCGCTGGCGATCGAACTGGCGCGGGCTGCGCAAGAAACCGACGCGACCGATCGCGCGATCGATGCATGGAAGGCCGTGCAGCGACTCGATGCGACAAACGAAGAGGCCGGCAAAGCGCTGCGCGAACTCTACCGTCGCGGTCAGAAGTGGAACGCGCTGGTCGAGGTGATGCGCGCGGAACTCGATGCGCTTCCTTCCGATGGCGACGACGCGGTCAAGGAACGACGCGTGGGTTTGCTTCGCGAGTTGATCGCGATTTACCGCGACGAGCTGCAGCTCGACGTGATGGTGATCAACACCTACAAGGCGTTGCTCGAAGAGCGACCTGGAGATCAGGAAGCGCTCGTCGAACTCGGCAAGACCTACGAGGGGATGGGGCGTTGGAACGACCTCATCCGCGTGCTCGACGAACAAGCCAACGCGACCGAGGATCCTTCCGCGCGCGTCGAACTGCTGATGCGCGTTGCGCGTCTTTGGATCGATCGCTTCGCGAACTACAACCAGGCCACCAAGCCGCTTGAAGCGATCGTCGAGATCGAGCCGGAAAATCGCGAGGCACTCGGCCAGCTCAAGACCATCTACACCAAGAAGCGCGCGTGGAAGGGTCTCTACGCCGTTCTGGAGAAGGAGTCGCAGCTCGCATCGGATCCCTCTGCGCGACTGCAGATGAAGGTCGAACTCGCCAAGCTTGCGGGCGACCGACTGCACCGGAATGCCGACGCGATCAAGCTCTGGCGCGAGGTGCTCGAAGAGGCTCCCGAGACGGAGGGGGCGCTCGACACGCTGGAGAAGTTGGCGGACCGCGAAAAGGAGTGGGAGACGCTCGCGTTCGCGCTCGAGTTGCGGGCGCAACGCTCCGAAGGCGACCCGATCAAGGTTCTCCAAAAGCTGGGCGGCGTCTACGGCGACCGGCTGGAAGACCAGGCCAAAGCCGCAGCCACGTGGAAACGCATCCTCGAGATCGATCCGAAGAACGGTCGAGCGCTACGCACTCTGCGTGAAGCGTTCCTGAAGGGTGAAGACTGGGACGGACTGCATGCGCTCTACGCGGATGCTGAAGACTGGGAAGGTCTGGTCGACGTTCTCGGCAGTGCCGCAGAGCGAAGCGGCGACGCGGAGACGAAAAAGGAACTGAGCTTTCGCGCAGCGGCGATTTACGAAGAGCAGCTCGGAAACCCAGAGCGTGCGTTCCGCTCGTACGAGCGCGTGCTTTCGGTGGATCCCAACAACGAACGCGCCGCTGCAGCACTGGCGAAGATCTACACCGAGCAGGAGAAGTGGCCTCGCTTGGTGAAGATGAAAGAGATCCTCTACGGCGCGATTGCCGAGGACGCGCCGCTCGAGGATCGCCTGGCGTCGTTGGACGAGCTTCGTCGGCTCTGCGTCGACAAGCTCAGTGACGACAGCACTGCGTTCGAGTGGGCGACCAAGGCGTACGAACTTGCACCGGACGATCGCAAGGTGCGCGATCAGCTTGAAGAGTCCGCCCAAGCGGCGAGCAAGCACGAAGAGCTTGCCCGACTATTCACCGCACGGCTGGAGTCGGACGAAGCCGGCAGCAAAGAGAAGACTGCGCTGCGCCGCAAACTCGCCGGACTCGCGGGTGAGAAGCTGGGTCAAACCTCCGAAGCGATCACGCAGCTCGAGCAGATCCTCGAGTCCGATCCGAACGACGAAGAGTCGATTCGCGTGCTCGACCGTCTCTACCGGTCCGAGGGTCGTGTGCAGGACCTTCGAAAGCTCTTCGAGCATCGCTTGGAGCACGTCGAGGACAACCCGACGCGATACGACATCCTCAAGGAGCTCGCCGAGATCGAAGAAATCCAACTGCAGGACGCCGAGTCCGCAGCTGGACGACATCGCGCCATTCTCGAGATCGATGGTACCGACGTGGAGTCGCTCGCCGCGTTGGACCGCATGGCGGTCGACGGGGAGCGTTGGGGTGAACTTGCGGACGTGCTGCGTCGTCGCATGGACCTCGCCGACGCTGATGAGCGCACCGATCTGACGCTTCGCTTGGGCGACGTGATGCGCCAGAAGTTGGACGACCCCGCGGGCGCGATCGTCGCGTACGCGGAGGTTCTCAAAGAGCGTGAAGGGGATGGGCGCGCGGTCGCGGGCTTGGAAGAAATCTCCCAGATCGACGAACTCAAGCTGCAGGCGATGCGCCATCTGGAAAAGGCGTACGAGGCAGCGTCCGAGCACCAGAAGCTCGCCGATGTTCTTCAGGCGCGCCTCGATGCCAGCGAAGATGACGAGGAGCGACGTTCGTTGCGACTCCGTCTCGCGGAACTCGCGGGTACGGCGCTCGGTGATCCGGAAGGCGCATATGCGGCTCTCGAAGCGGCGTTTCTCGATCGTCCCAGCGACTTGGAGCTTTGGGACCGACTCGCGGCATCCGCGGAAGCCGCGGGGAAGCACGAAGACCTCGCGACGGCGTTCGCGACAGCGATCGATGCAGGCGACCTGACCGACCACGAAGTCACGGAGCTCTCGGGTCGCGTCGCCGAGATCTACGACATCATCTTGGGTCGTCCTGCCGAAGCGGAGCCCTTCCACAAACGCGTGCTCCATCACGAGCCACTGCACGAGCGCTCGTTCCTTTCGCTCAAGGAGCTCTACACAGACGCGGAGCGTTGGGACGACTTGCAGGTTTTGTATCGCAACCGCATCGCGGAAACGGTCGATGCCGAACAGAAGCTCGAGCTGCTTCTGCAGGTGTGCTTCCTCTTCGAAGAGATTCTCGAGGATCCGCAGCTCGCGATTCGCTCGTATCAGGAAGTGCTCGAGCTGGAACCGGACCACGCCGGAACGCGTCGCGCACTCGAGCGTCTCTACCGTCGCACCGAGCGTTGGCGTGATCTCGTCGCACTGCTGCGACAAGAGTTGGACCGCGTCGAGTCGGACCCCGACACGATCAAGCTGCTCTTCGAAATCGGTGAGCTGCACGAAACCAAGCTCGAAGAACCTTCGGCTGCCGTGGACCAGTACGAAGCGGTGCTCGAGAAGAACCCGACGCACATCAAGTCGCAACAGGCACTCGAGCGACTGTTGGGTGAGCCGAGTCAGCGGCAACGAATCGCGACGGTGCTCGAGCCGCTTTACGACGCGCAGGGTGCCTGGGCGGAGTTGGCCAACGTGCTCGAAGTCCAGCTGGAGGACATTTCCGATCCTGGCGGTCAGGTCGGTTTGTTGAGCCGTCTCGCCAAGCTCTACGAAGACAAGCTTCACGATTCGGACAAGGCGTTCGCGTCGCTCTCCAAGGCCGTGTTGGCCGATCCTGCCGACAGCGAAGTTCGCACCGAGCTCGCACGCGTCTCAGCGTTTCGCGGTTCTGATCGCGAGCGCGCCGAAGTGTTGGAGAAGGCCGCGCAGTCGGACGACGCCGGGTACGTTCAAGCGGAAATTCTGCTCGAACTCGCCATGCTTTGGGACGAGCAACTCGGCGACATGGATGCCGCCGAGAAGACCTACGCGAAGCTGATCGAAGTCGATGGTGACAACCCGCAAAGCGTGTTGCCTGCAGCGCGAGCACTGGAGCGGATTCACCTCGCGAAAGAGGACTACGCGAAGCTCGCGGACGCACTTCGTCTCCAGATTCAGCTGGAGCACGACTTCGAAACGCGCGCCTCGCTGCTGGTTCGACTCGCAAACCTGCTCGAAGAGACTCTCGACGATGTCGAGGGTGCGATCGCGGCGCACCGCCAGCGCTTGGACATCGATCCTGCCGACACCGATGCGCTTCGCTCCTTGGAGAAGCTCTACGAGCGCAGTTCCGAGTGGCAGAAGCTGATCGGCGTACTGCAGTCGCGCGATGCGGCGATCGACGACGCGCAAGAGCAGGAACGCATCGCGCTTCGCATCGGTGAGATCTACGAGACCAAACTCGACGACACCGACAACGCCATCGTCGCGTACAACGACGCGCTTTCGCGTTTTGGTCCCGAACCCGCCACGCTGCAGGCGCTCGCACGACTCTACGGAGCGAGCGAGAAGTGGGACGACCTTCTCGAGGTGGTCGAGATCCAGATCGAGCGCACCGACGATCCGAGTGAGCTCGCGGAGTTGCGGTTCCAGGCGGGCGAGCTCATGCGCACGCGCACCGGCGATCTGGAACGTGCGATCGAGTCGTACCGACTCGTGCTCGACATGCAGCCGGGTCACGAGGGCACGGTCACCGCGCTGGAGGAAGTGATCACCGATCCAGGCGGCGACTTCCGCATCGAAGCTGCACGTGCGCTGGTTCCCTACTACGAGTCCACGGGCAAACACTCCGAGTTGATCGGCGCGCTGGAAGTCGTTGGCGAAACCGACGAGCCGATGGACAAGCTGCAAGCGCTTCGTCGTGCCGCGGAAGTCGCGGAGATGGGCCAGCAGGATTCTGGGCGGGCGTTCTCGCTCATGGCGAAGGCTGTGCGCGCCGGACTCAGTGAAGACGACTTGGGTCAGATGCTGATCGACCTGGAGCGACACGCTGCCGCGTCGGAGAAGTGGGCCGAGTACGCAACGCTCTTGGAAGACATCGCGCCCGACGTGCTCGACGGAGAGCTCCAAACACAGGTGCTGATGAACGCGGCCTCGGTCGCGCACCTGCGCATGGACGACCTGGATCGCGCGCGCTCGCTCTACGGACGATTGCTCGAGAATCAGCCTGACCATGTGCCGGCGCTCGATTCGCTCGATCAACTGCACACCAGTGCCAACGATCACGCAGCGCTGCTTGATGTGATTCGCCGCAAGACCGAACTCGCTGAGGATCCCTCCGAGCGTGTTCGCCTCTTGGAGCGGCAGGCGCAGATTTGCGAAGAGCACACCGGCGACATTCCGGCTGCGATCGACGCGTACGAACAAGTGCTGGGTGAGCAAGAGCAGCATCCCGGTGCGTACGAGGCACTCGAACGTCTCTACACGCGCGCTGAGCGTTGGATCGATCTCGCATCGACGTTGGAGCGCCAGCTTGATCTGGGGGTGGGCAACCTTGCCGATCTGCGCTTCCGGCTAGGTCGCGTGAACCAATCCCACCTCAACGACACGTACACCGCGCTGGAGCATCTCCGCGAAGCCGTCGCGATGGATTCGAGTCACGCCGAGTCGATCGCGTTGCTCGAAGAGATCATGAACGACGAGGAGCACCGCGGTGCAGCGGCCGAGATTCTCGAGCCCGTGTTCCTGACGCAGATGGACTGGCCCAAGGTCACGGCGGTACTCGAAGCTCGTTTGGCGAGCAGCGATGACCTCGAGGAGCGAAAGGTGACGCTCCGTAAACTGGGTCAGATTCACGAGGACTACTTGGAGGATCTCGAAGGCGCGCTGTCCACCTACGGACGGCTCTTCCAAGAGGACATCCGAGACCGCGACGTATGGGCGACGCTTTCGCGACTGGCCAACGTGCTCGAAGTCTGGGGCCAACTCGGCGACATCTACGCAGGTGCGCTGGAGGAAGGCGTGGTCGATGACGAAACTGCCGAACTCGCGCGCATGGCGGGTCGGATCTACGACGAGCGTGTCGGCGATCCGGAGCGTTCGGCGGCGATCTACGCCAAGGTTCTGGAGTTCGACGCAACGGACGCCGAAGCGTTCCAGTCACTTGAAAGCGCGTACACCCGCTTGGAGCGATACGACGACCTCGTCTCGCTCTACCGAGCACGCATTGATGTTGCCCCGAGCGACGATGAACGCGTGATGCTCTTGCACAAGCTTGCGCGCATCCAAGAAGAGAAGCTTGAGCAGGGCGAAAGCGCTATCGACGTGTACCGCGAGGTGCTCGAAGTTCAGCCCGATGATGCGACTGCCACGGATGCGCTCGACCGTCTGTTGACGGGAGCGGAGCGCTGGCCCGACGTCGTTGATCACGTTCGTTTCCAGATCGATGCCGCCATGGGTACGCCGGGCGAACCCGACCTAAAGCATCGTCTCGCTGGTCTTCTTGCGGAGAAGCTGGACGACAAGGTCGCTGCCATCGACACCTTGGAGGAGGTCGTCCAAGCGGCACCGCATGCGCCCTCGATTCGTTCGTTGGAAGCACTCGCGAACGACCACGATCATCGACTGCGCATCACGCGCATTCTCGAGCCGCTCTATCGCGACGCCGACGACTGGCAGAAGTTGGTTGGGGTCTTGGAAGCGCAGGTTGCGATGGCGGACGACCCCGCCGAGCAAACTCGATTGCTGGCTGAGATCGCGGGTCTCTACGAGCAACGCGGAAACGATGCGGCGCGGGCGTTCCACGCGTGGTCGCGTGCGTTTGCGGCCGATCCCTACGACGATGCCGCGCGCGAACAGCTCGACCGACTCGCCGAGACACTCGATGCTTGGGATGAGCACGTGGCCGCGTACGAACAAGCGGTGGGCGCGACAACCGATCCGCATCGCATCGGTCAGTTGCTCACCACCGTGGCACGTGTGCACGACGAACGACGTGGCGATCCCCGTGCTGCGATTCAGACGTACGAGCGATTGCTCGAGAATGATTCGCAGGACCAAAACGCGCTCGATTCACTCGAAGCGCTGCACACGATGGTCGGCGACTGGCGTGGGCTGGTCGAAGTTCTCGATCGCAAAGTGGAGCAGAGTTTCGAACCGACAGAACGCGCAGAGCTACTGCGTCGCGCAGGCTCCGTACTCGAAGAACTCCTGGGCGATCCCGCGGGCGCAGTGGAGCTCTATCGCCGGGCCGCCGAAGAGGACGACACCGACCCGATTGCGCTCGAAGCGTTGGATCGCTTGCACACGATGTCGAGCGAGTTCGGAGCACTCGGCGAGGTGCTTTCGCGACGCATCGAGTTGGAAACCGACCCGGAGCTCAAAGCCGAGATTGGGATGCGTCTCGGTCAGCTCTACGAGACGCAGCTCAACGAGCCGGATCGCGCCATCGACGCGTTTGCGTTGGTGCTCGATGCCGCGCCTTCCCACGCCGAAGCCGTTGCGTCGTTGAGCCGACTCTACGAACGCCGCGCGCTGTGGCCGGAGTTGCTCGACAACCTCAAGCTTCAAGCGGGCTTGGCCGAAAGTGCAGCCGCGCGTGTGGCGTTTATCCATCGCGCCGGTGAGGTGACGGAACGCGAACTCGACGATGTGCTGGAAGCGCTGACGCTCTACCAGCAGGCGCTCGAACTCGACAATCGCTACGAACCCTCGCTTCAAGCGTTGATTCGAATCTCACACCTCGAGGACTACCGAAGCCAAGCGGCCGAGATTCTCGAGCCCTTGCTCACCCTTCATGAGCGTTGGGATCTCTTGGCCGACCTGTTGGCGCTCAAGGCCGAGGTCGCCACCGACCCGATGGACAAGAAGGACGAGCTTCTTCAACTCGCACGGGTGTACGAGCAGGGCCTCCAAGATTCGAGCAAGGCGTTTGATGCGACCGCACGCGCGCTTGCCGAGGATGCCGGCGACGAAGACATCGCCGAGCAGTTGGAGCGACTCGCGGCCGTCACGGATGGTTTTGGGAAGTTCGCTGACGAACTCGCAGCGCGTGCCGATCACGCGCTCGATCCCATGGTCGCGCGTTCGCTCTTTGTTCGACTTGCGCGGATTGCGGAAGAGCGGCTCGATGACGATGCCCGTGCCGTGCTCGCGTATCAGCGCGCGCTGGAACAGACCGGCGACGAAGAGGATCTTCTCGCTGCTCTGGATCGACTTCACCAGAAGACCGAAGCCTGGCCGGAACTCGCCGAGATCATCGAGCGCCGGATGAACATGGCCAACGATCCGGTGGAGCGCGCCGATCACCTGATTCGTCTCGGTGCGATTCGGGAGGAGAAGTTTGGCGACTTGCGGGGTGCGTTTGCAGCGTTCCAGGAAGTCGTGGAGCGCGACCCGGCCGATACGCGAGCGCTCGATGGGTTGGAGCGTCTCGGCCAAAACGAAGAACTCGCGCTTGAGGTCGTCGACACGCTCGAAGCGGCGTACCGCGAAACCGGTGCGCTCGATCGCATCGCGGCGCTTTACGACATCCGCATCAACCTGGCGGATTCGGACGGCGAACGCGTGCGCATGATGCAGGAGGCCGCCGCGCTCTGGGAGAACGAGTTGGGTCAGCCCGACAAGGCTCTCGAGTCGCTTCGCAAGGCGTTCCAAATCGATCCGCGGGACTCGGTGTTGCTCAGCGACATCGAGCGTCTCGCGGCCACCAGTGGTGCGTGGGAGTCGCTCCGCGGCATGGTCGAAGCGGTCGAGGAACATCCCGACGTCGATCGCGACCTGCGGCGCGACCTGAACCTTCGCGCGGCAGCTTGGTATCAAGAGCATCTGGGCGATCCGGCGGCAGCGGAGCAGCGTCTCAAGTCCGCACGCGATGCGGATCCCGAGGCGGTGGAGCCGCGCGAACAGATCGTTGAACTCTTGCGCACCCCCGGTCGCGAGGCCGACTTGGTGCAGGAGCTCATCGCGTGGGCGTCGGTGGAACACGATGAGTACGCCAAGAAGGATCGACTGCGCGAAGCTGCCCGACTCGCCGAATCTGCGTTGGGGGATGCAGCGACCGCGGCGCAGTGCTTCGAGGAGATTCTCGATGGTGATCCTTCCGACGTCGATTCACTCGACGACTTGATTCGTCTTCGCACCAACGAAGCGCGTTGGTCGGACGTCGTGCCTCTCTTGGAACGTCGTATCGATGCGGAGATGGATCCGAGCGCACGGCTGGGTTTCCGTCGCCAGTTGGCCGAGGTGTTTGCCGGACCGCTGGCGGACGCTGGACGCGCGACGACAGCGTTCGAGGCTGTGCTCGAGGAAGAGCCGGAGGACTTGGACACCATCGCCGCGCTCGAGCAGCTCTACGAACAAGCGGAGAGCTGGGAGAAGCTGCGCGAACTCTTGGACCGACGGTTGGATATCGCGCACACGGACGAGGACCGCATCGCTGCGCGTGTACGACTCGCTCGGTTGGCCGAGAAGGCGTTTGGCCAGCGTGATGTGGCGCTGAGTCAACTTCGCGAGATCCTGGATATCGATCCGACGAATGCCGAGGCGCTCGACGAGCTGGAGCGCTTGCTGGGCCTCGAGTCCAACTGGGACGAGCTGGCTGAGTTGCTGGATCGACGCGCTTCAGACGCAGCTGCGATCGGCGACGTGGAACGTCAGAAGACGTTTTTGGTTCGCTTGGCCGAGCTGCATACGACCGAGCGTTCTGCGCCCGATGACGCCTTGAGCGTGTTGGAGCGAGTGCTGACTCTCGATCCGAACAACACCGATGCACTTCGGAAGCGGGTCGATCTGCACGAAGCGCGTGAGGATTGGTCGGCAACCGTGGATGCGCTTGAGGCGCTGCGACCGCACCTGGATCTCAGTGAGGCGGTGCAGGTGTGTCACCGAATCGCAGACATCGCCGAAGAGCGTTTGGATGACCCGGCGCGAGCCGCGGGTTCGCTGCGCGCTGCGTTTGACCTGCAGCCCAGTGCGACCACGCGCGAACTGCTCAAGGCACACTACGAAAAGCACGAGGACTGGCGTGCGCTGGCAGAGATCCTGGAGAGCGAGCTTCAGAGTGTGACCGACCCGGCAGAGCAGGTGACCGCGCTGAAGCGCATTGCTTCGCTGTACACGGAGAACCTGGACGAGGCCGCGTCGGGTGTTCCGTACTTGGAGCGCGCGGCGGAACTCACTCCGGATGATCGCGAAGTCCTGCTTCCTCTTTGCGACATCTACATTGCCGCCGGTCGACAGGGCGATGCGGTTCCCGTGTTGGAGAAGATCATCGCGAGCTTTGGGAAGCGGCGCAGCAAGGAACTCGCGCAGTTCCACCATCGTCTCGGTCGTGCGCTCGAAGGCATGGGCGACACCGAGGGCGCGATGAAGCACTACGATTCGGCGTTCAAGATCGACCTGACCAACGTGCAGATCCTTCGGGACTTGGGTCGGCTCTGCCATGCCAACGCGGACTGGCCGCGCGCACAGAAGACGTTCCGCGCGTTGCTGCTCCAGAAGCTGACGCCGGACGCCGGCATTACGAAAGCCGACGTGTACTTCTACCTCGGAGATATCTCCCACCGGATGGGCGATGACCGAAAGGCGATCTCAATGCTCGAGCGCGCCACCACCGAGGACAAGGGTCATCCGCAGGCGACCGCTCTGCTGGAGCAACTCAAGAGCTAGGCGTGTCGTTGATCGCGTCCATTGACGGTCGGATCGTGTCCGGCGAGGAGGCATCCGTCCCGGTGACGGACCGGGGGTTTCTGTATGGCGACTCGATCTTCGAGACGTTTCGAACCTACGAAGGTCAGCCGCACGCACTCGATCGTCACCTCGCGCGACTTCAGCGGTCGGCCGACGCGGTACAGATCCAGTTGCCGCTCGACGCCGACGGCTTTCGCGCAGAACTGAGCGCGCTGATTGGGGAGTCCGACGACGAACGACGACTGCGCATCGTCGTTACTCGTGGGGATGCCGCTGGGCTTTCCGACGACGACGCGCGACGCGTGATTCTCTCGTTTCCGTTCACTGCGCATCCGAGCGAGCGCTACACCGATGGCGTCGCGTGTCGCACCGTGCTCGGCGTGCGCGGAATGGCGAGTGCTAAAGCCGGTAGCTACTTGCTGAGCGTGTTGGCGACGCGTGAGGCGCAGGCTGCGGGCGCCCATGAAGCGATCCTGCTCGACGGGGATGTCGTGCGGGAAGGCGCGACGAGCAACGTGTTCATCGTCGATGAGGAGGGTCGGCTCCGCACGTCGGCGGCTGGAGTCTTGCCAGGGGTGACGCGCGGCATCGTCTTGGGTCTCGCTCGCGAAGCCGGAATCGAGGTGGACGAAGGCGTGGTCGACCGCGCGTCTCTCTTTGCTGCACGCGAGGTTTTTCTCACCAGTGCAACGCGCGAAGTCATGCCTGTCAGCCAAGTGGATGACCACCGCCTAGGAGCTCCAGGTCCCCTCACAACGCGGCTTTTGGCCCTATATCGGCAGTCGATTCCTCAGCGACTCGCGCCCGCTTGACCCCACGTGGGGGGCGAGCTACTTCCCTGAGCCCTTAGAGGATTCACCATGAGTGACACCAGCAAAACGAAGACGCGTCGCCAGAACAAGAAGCGCAAGATGGGCCAAAAGAGCAAGAAGGCGCGTGCCAAGCAGGGCACGACCCCGAAGTTCCCGGTCCACGTCAAGAAGTAGTCAGTGAAGCGTATGGTGTTGGCCGTCCACCTGGACGGTCGGGACACCGGCTTCGCGACCTTGCGGAGGATCATCCGTCACGAGGACGGAGACTTCCTCATCACGTTGCAGGCGCTTCTCGCTCGCTTGCAGCTGAGCATCGACTAGCTTCTCGAGTCGAGCCAGCGCTTGCTCTTGGACCGCTTCCTCGCGTGCCATCCGGTCGAGCTTGGCCTTGGCTTGTCGCCGCCGGCGCCGCCATGCGACGACCAGCAAGATCGCGGCGAGCACCCAGAACGTTCCGCCACCGAGCACCATCGGCACCGATGACATGCGCTCTTCCAGCCCGCGCAACCACTCGCGTTCCAGGGTCTGAGGAGACATCGAGTACGCCTCCATCAGCGCATCCTCGAAGCTCGTGCCTTCGCTCAGTTCATGAACGAGGCGCTGCATTTTCGTTCCGCCGTGCTCTTCGCGGCGCAGGTATGTCACCACGTCTGCGCTTTCAGCGTAGGCCAAACTCACTTCATGAACGCGCGGTGGAAACCGACCGTCGAGCATGTGCAGCGGAAGCAGTTCGTCTTGCAAGTGCGCGTACCAAAGCGTTTGGAAGCGTTCGAGCGACCGCTCATCGGCGTGATGGATCGCCATGCCCTCGACGAACCAGCGAGGCATCTCGGCGCCTCCCACAGCGCGACGTAGCGCAACGTGCGAGAGCTCGTGCACAAACACTTCGTCGAGGTTGGGTGGTTCCCAGCTTCCCGGAGCGTCCAAACACAAGATGATCACGCCCAGGTGCGGATAGGCGACACCCACGGCGTATTCGGGCACTCCCAGTCCGCGCGGAGCCAACGCGGCCATCTCTTCGGGGTTGCGCGCGACTCGGATGCGAAGCGCGTTGTCGACGTCGACGCCCAGATCGGTTTCGAGTGCGTCCCAAGCTGCGGGCAGGGCACGGCGGAAGCGCGCCACTTCGTCGCGAGCCACGTCGGGGTACTCCCACACGACGATACCCGTGTCGGGGTCACCGCCTTGAGCGCGCTCAAAGTCATCGGGCGGATCCGGCACTTCGAAGACACGCTGTGACCAGACAAGGTCGCCTTGAGCGTGGGCATCCGTTGCGGGCGAAACCGCCAGTAGCGCCACAAGAGCGAGGATTAGGGCGAGCAGCCTCACGGACCCGAACCAAAGCGTAGCACCGGCGGCGGCACCTCGTCATCGCGGTCCCGGACAACGAAAAACGTCACAATCCCCACCAAGAGCAGGCCAGCAACGAAATACGCCCAGTTCTTCTTGAAGAACGCGCGGGCTGGGGGAAGTTCGTCCTCATCGTCTTCTTCTGAGTCGGCCGACGCGGCCACGCGTGACGGCTCAACTCGACGATCGCCTTCAAAGCGGCCCTGCGCCTCGCGTGCGCAGGCGGTGACGAAGCGGGCGGCGCGTACAACCGGTTCGAGGGTAGGGCGTTGTTCGAAGAACGCGCCTGCGGCGACGTCGAGGACACGAAGGGTGGCGTCGCGACCTGAGCGTCGCAGCACGACAACGATATCGGCTCCGGTCAGGTCGCCGACCCAGGCGAGTTCGCGAGGACTGGGGTCGAGCGCCGCGGCGCGGCGGCGAGAGCGAACCGACTGCAGGCCATCGTCGTCGTTGCCTGTCTCGCCGCGGAGAGCAGCGCGGACGAGAGGGTCTGAGGGAGCATCGAGATCCGGGAGGGCGGATTCGAGACGACGCGCGGCGTTGCGGAGGAAGGAGTCGGCGTCGCCGAGAACGACGATGGCGACCTTCGGATTGAGTTCAGTCTCAGTCTCAGTCTCAGTCTCAGTCTCAGTCTCAGTCTCAGTCTCAGTCTCAGTCTCAGTCTCAGTCTCAGTCTCAGTCTCAGTCTCAGTCTCAGTCTCAGTCTCAGTCTCAGTCTCAGTCTCAGTCTCAGTCCCAGTCTCAGTCTCAGCGGTGTCGGCTTCGGGCTCGCCGTCGGCTTCGGTCTCGGCTTCGGCTTCGGAATCGGCTTCGGTCTCGGCTTCGGTCTCGGCGTCGGCTTCGGACTCGGCTTCGCTGGCGGATTGCGCAAACGCCGTCGAACTCAGCAGCAGAACGAGAAGCAGCACGCGCATAGCTTCAAAGGCATACGACCCGCGGCAACAAGAAACAAATCAACCGTTCGCGCGTCGACCCAACCAGATCTTCTGCAAACAAAGCCCGTGTGCGGGCGCTGTGGGCCCACCATCGGTGCGCCGCGCATCCGGGCCCAGCAGCCCGATCGCGTGCTCGACCGGCATCTTGAGGCGTCCCACCTCCAGCAGCGTTCCGGCCATGATGCGCACCATGTTCTTCATGAACGCGTCGCCTTCGACTTCGATGCAAAGGCGACGTTCGTTAACTTGGAGCACACGAACAGCGTGCATCGTGCGCATCGTGTTGTCGCGACGATCGCTGGTGGAACGAAACGCCCGAAAGTCGTGGCGCCCCTCCCATGCGGTCGCAGCTTCGCGCATGGCGTTGAGGTCGAGATATTCCTCGACGCGGTCCTGACGCGCACGTGGGTCGACGTCTTGCCGCGCAAAGCGAGGTGACAAGTGGTACGCCTGTCGTCGCGTGAGTGGATCGCGGACCTGTCCGACCACGACGCTGTAGCGATACAGTTTCTTGATGCAGTCGTTTCGCGGGTCGTAGCGACGAGAGCATGACTCTGCATTGCGAATCGCGACGTCGGGTGGAAGCAGTCCGTTGAGTCCCACAATCCAACCTCGGCGCGGCAGTTCGCGGTCGCATGCCACCGCAGCGACCTGACCTTCGGCGTGCACACCACTGTCGGTACGTGAGCAACCGCGAATACGCGTGCGACCGATCCCCATCGCGGTGATCGCAGCCTCGATCGTGGTTTGCACAGTGCGGCCGTGAGGCTGAGCTTGCCAGCCGTAGAAGTCGGTTCCGTCGTACGCGACCGTCAGCCGGACGCCGTAGGGAAACTCCGGCTCCTTGCGGGCCAACTCAGAACTGCAGGCTTAGACCCGCAGCCCACGCGATGCTGGTGCCCACATCGACGTTGCTGTCTGCGGTGGAGCCGAAAAGCTCCAGGAAGATCGAGGTGTGGTTGATGCCCCATTCCTCGTCGAGCGAGCGCGCGCGTGCGCGGTTGATGAAATCGAGCTCGAGCGCGATTTGAACCGCCCAGCGCATTCCGATGGACTGCGAGTTGCCGCCGTTCGCGCCGCCGTCGATATCGTAGAAGATGACGTCGACGCCGAGCTTGCCGGTGAAGATCACGGGCACGTCCAACTCACGAGCGAGCGCATCGATCCGCAGCACGCCCATCGCGGCGACAGGCCAGAGCTTCGCTTCGCCGTTCTCGGTTAGACGTGGTGCGTCGCATCCCGCCGTGGGGCTACAGAGTCCACGCTTGTATCGCGCCCAACCCCAGCTTAGTCCCGCGCCAACGAGACCGACGTAGGGAATGCGCACGGCCCATACGTCCAGCTCCAGCTGGAGCATTGGTCCTCGGTCGTTTCCGAAGAACTGGCGGAAGGCATTGCCACCGTCCACCGAGCGAGCATCGGGTCGGTACGTCCCAACCTTGAACTCGAAGTTGAACCGCTCCGAGCTCGCGCGACGATTGCGCGCGGAAAGCTCATCCGAGTACTGGGCGTCGCCTGGTGCTGCTGTGAGCAGGGCAGAGCCAGCGAGCAGGACGGCAAGAAGACGTGTCATCGACGTCTGCCCCATGCCACGGCCAGCATGAGGAACGCAAGCGCGGCGGTCGGATCACCACCGCTTGCCGAACATCCGCCACTGTCGCTGCAGCCCCCTTCGATGAAATCGCATGGCCCGGTGCCCGTGATTCGTGTGAGACAGATCTCGTTGGAGAACGTTCCGACGTTGCCGGCCTGATCTTGTGTCGCGACTCGTACGCCGGCTTCACCGCCTTCGGAGACGCCGAAACTGCCGAGATCGACGACCGCGGACGACTCGCCGAGATCGGTCACAATTTCCTCGAGCCTCGCGAAGGACATCATCGCGTCGACTGTGGCATCGGCGATTCCGGCGTCGGTCATACCCGCGTCGGTCATACCCGCGTCGGTCATACCGGCATCGGTCATACCGGCATCGGTCATACCGGCATCGGTCATACCGGCATCGGTCATACCGGCATCGTCCGTGCCAGCATCCGTGCCCGATAGGTTGCAGCCATCGGTCTCGATTTGGACAACGTACCGAAGCTGGTTCGGACCGTCGCGACCATCGGTCACGGGATCCCAGTTTACCGGGACCTCGTTCCCTGTGAGGTCTCCCTCGAGCGTCGGCGGGCTCGGTGCCTCGCCGTCGATGCTCACTGTGATGAAAGCGAAGTTCGATGAAGGTCCGTGTTCGATCTCGGCGTCGGTGTCGAGCAAGTAAAAGCCGATGTCAGCTCGGTTGCGTTCACATACATCGGTCCCGTCACCGCTCTCTGCGTCTCCCGCAATCACGTCGGCTAGGTTGATCGTGAGTCGACGGTCGGCCGTGACCGTGGGGTTCGGGTCCAGGTGTACGCAGTTGCGCATGTCGGCATCCGACAAGCGGTTCTCTTCCAAGGAGCAGTCCAACGAACCGCCGTTGTTGTGCCAGAGGTCGACCTGCCCAGGGTTGCTGCCGAGCTCGATCGTGATCGACGCCGCACCGTCTTCGCAGTCGGCGATGTTCATCCCGTCCAGGATGTCTTCGGCGGTGGTGCGGCTGGTGCCCGCGCCGCTGATCTCAACGATGGACGCTGTGATCGTGCCCTGCGCCGCGGCAGTCGCGCTCGAGAGAAGGAGAACAGCAAGTAGGGAGGGTTTCATGGGATGGTCCATCGTTTAGCAAGAAGCGAACCGTCTAGCGCCCTGTTTTTTGGGGCTGAGACGCGAAAATCAGGTGGATCGGCTCGTCACATTGTCACCCACAACGGGCACAGAGCACGAGCTTTGACAGATCGTCAGAGAAGGATGCCCTCGGCGATTTGGACCGCGTTCAGAGCTGCCCCCTTGCGAAGGTTGTCTGAGACCACCCACATCTGCAGACCGCCCGGATTGCCCACGTCTTCGCGGATGCGACCAACGAACACGGGGTCTTTTCCTGCAGCCTCAAGAGGCGTGGGGTAGATGCCCTTGGCGAAGTCGTCGACCACCTCAACGCCGGGCGCAGCCATCAGCAGTTCACGCGCGCGCTCCGGCGTGATCGCAGATTTGGTTTCGATCGTCAGCGCTTCGGCGTGACAGGTGATGACTGGAACGCGTACGGAGGTCGGAGAGACTCGGATGCTCTCGTCGCCGAAGATCTTCCGCGTCTCGAACACCATCTTGAGCTCTTCTTCCTGGTAGCCACTCGCTTCGTCACGGCTCCAGTGCATCAACACGTTGCCGGCGAGTTCACCTTTGAGTGTGTCGGTGTGGCTTAGGGCGGATCCGTCTGCTCGCTCTTTGCGCTGTTGTTCAAACGCTTCGACCGCACGTGCGCCTGCACCGCTGATCGCTTGGTACGTCGCGACCACAATGCGCGTCACGTGCGCTTCGTCGTGAATCGGCTTGAGCGCGACGACCATCTGAATGGTCGAGCAGTTGGGGTTGGCGATGATGCCTTTGGGTCGCGTCGTGGCCGCGGCGAGGTTCACTTCGGGCACAACGAGGGGGACTTCGGGATCACGACGAAAGGCGGAACTGTTGTCGACGACGATCGCGCCGTGCTCCACCGCGATCGGGCTCCACTGCTTGGAGGTTCCACCGCCGGCACTAAAGAGCGCGAGCTGAACCCCATCGAACGCCTCGGGCGAGATGCCGACGACCTCGTGGTCCTCGCCTCGAAAGCGCACCTTGCGACCATCTCCCTTGGAGGCGATCGGCACCAAGGAGTCCACGGGGAACGCGCGCTGCTCGAGCACGCGCAGCATTTCGGCGCCCACCATTCCGGTGGCACCCACGACAGCGACGCGAAAACCCATAGGAGGGGTATGAAGCGACGAGGGGCGCGTGTCGACCTTTCGGCCGATTTGCCAACCCCTCCAAGCGTGGTCATGACGACCTCACCATGCGGATTTCTGTTTTGATCCTCGCCCTGGTCTTGTCCGCGAGCCCAACGCTCGCTCAGACACCGCAGGAGGCCGCAGTCGCGCCGCCTCCTCCCACGCCGCCCACGCCACCTACTCGCTCGGCGGACGACATCCTCGAAGAGTTTGAGGGGCTCGTCCAACCCGGAGGCCTCACCGCCGAGGAAGCGGCTCGACGAGCGGTGGGTACTGCACCTTCGATGCAGCGCGCCGAACTGGCGGTGAAAGCTGCAGAGGCTGGAGCGCGGCAAGCCTGGCAGGGGTTCTTTCCGCAACTTGAGGTGAGCGCCCGGTACACGCGCTTGAGCCGGATCACCCAACCCGAGTTTGGCTCGATCGGGTTCTCGGACGAGCAGTTGGCGTTGGCTCGAGGTGCGGTCGACGCGGTCTCGGATCCCAACGCGCGGTTCCTCTGGAACTCACTACTCGACGCGTTCGGCGACACGGATGCGTTCGCGTTTCCGGTGTTGCTCAATCAGTACGGACTTCGCGCATCGCTGACCCTTCCGGTGTCGGACATCTTCTTTACGGTGCTGCCGAGCTACCGCGCTGCGAACACCGCAGTGGAAGCGCAAGAGGCCCAGCGCACCGTGGAGGAGCGCGCGGTGTCGTTGCGCACCCGCGAGGCGTACTACGAGCTTGCGCGTGCACGCGGCGGACAAATCGTGGCTGCACGCACACTGGCGCAGACCGAAGCACGTCGTGACCAGGTTCGCGCGTTGGTCGAAGGGGGTGCGGCTGCGCGCGTGGATCTGCTTCGTTTGGAGGCGCAGGTGGCTCAAGCGCAGGTCGCCAATGCCCGTGCGCAGGGTGGGGCGAATATCGCGGAACGCGCGCTGCGCTTGCTGATGCACGCGGACAGCGACCAACCGATTGTGCTCGGCGAAGACGTGTTCACCGAACCCGAGCCGATCGAAGGCTCGCTGCGCGAGTTGGTGGACCAAGGCTTGGCGGCGCGACCGGAGATGATCGCGCTGCGCTCGCTGGAAGAGGCTCAGGAACGCACAGTCACGGCCGAGCAAGGGCGTCGCTATCCCCAGCTCGCGGTTCAAGCCAACTTTGATTACGCGAACCCCAACAACCGAATCATTCCGCAGCAGCAAGAGTTCAACGGGACCTGGGACCTTTCGGTGCTGCTTCGCTGGTCGCCGAACGAAATGGGTGTGGCGCGTCAGCGCGTGGAGCAGGCGCGCGCTTCGTTGATGCAGGTGCGTACCGACATGGACCAGCTGCGGGACGGAGTGCAGCTCGAAGTCGACAGCGCGTTTGAAGCGTTGCGAACCGCGAAGCTCGCGTACGGTGCTGCGCGCACTGGGTTGGAAGCCGCGCAGGAAAGCTACCGTGTTCGCGTGGAACAACTCGAGGCGGGAGCGGCCGTGACGAGCGACGTCATCGATGCCGAAGCGGACTTGGCGCGAGCACGCCTTCAGGCGATCGATGCCGCGATTGGGATTCGTTTGGCAGACGCGCGACTGCGGCAGGCGATCGGACAGTGATCGTCGTTGGCGCCGGAGTCATCGTTCGCGACGATGGACGCATCCTTCTGACTCAGCGAGGAAAGGGACACCTTGAGGGGTTGTGGGAGTTTCCCGGCGGCAAGGTCGAAGAAGGTGAAGATCCTCGCGACACGGTGGTGCGCGAGTGTCGAGAAGAGTGCGGGATCGACGTGAAGGTCGACGACATTCTCGACGTGACCTTCCATCGGTATCCGAAGAAGGACGTGCTGCTTTTGTTCTATCGCTGTGCGCTGGTTTCCGGGGAGGTGCAAAACCTCGAGGTCGCGGACCACGCATGGGTCGCCGTCGAACAGTTGGCCGACTATCCGATGCCGCCTGCGGATGAACCGGTGCTCCGAAAGCTCCGCTCGTGAAAGCCTAGAGCGCTGCGCGCGCCGCCAGCGGGCCACCACGCCGCTCTTCTCGCGTCAGCGTGGGTTCCTTGCCCAACTCCGACTCGATCGCCTTCGCCGCAAGCGTCTCAAACGCTGCGTAGCTCTCGTCTGTATTCGGTGCATGCAAACGATCGGGCACTCGAACGCTCAGTGAACTGCGATCGAACTTCAGACCGATGCCCTCGTTCTCGAGTCGCTCACACGCCGACAACGCGTTCTTGATCGCATCGCGCAGTCGGTCTTCGAGCGTGCCTTCGAGCGCGCGCTTGCGGCTGTACATCAGCCCGGGCTTTCCCTCGCCGAGGTCGTAGTAGTAGTCCGCACCGTGCCCGATCAGGACGACGCCCGGTCCCTCGTGCACGTGGCTGTAGTCCGCCACGTCGATCGCGAGTTCGTCTTCAAGCACGGAGTCCTGAATCCACCGATGAAACACGGGGATCAGAGCCATGGGGTCCGCCGTTTCGCTGGCGAAGATCTTCACTTGGACGCGTTCTGCGTGTTCGATGCTCATGGTCATTCCGCCGGTGCAGCTGCCGTTGCGCCGCTCTTTGCCGCTGCTTGTTGCGCAGCCAGTCGCTCGTAACATTCGTGGCTCGCCTCCAAGAAGAGACGTGCTTCGTCTAGCGTGCGGTGCGCGATTTCAGGATCGGCACCTTCGTACGCTTTGCTCTCGTGGAGCTTCAACAAGTAGTTCGCGAACTTTCCTTTCGCGAACTTGTTGTGGAAGAGGCCCGTGTCGTGAAGCTTCTCGCGGAACGCCGGTACCACGTCGTCTGCGTCGTCGCGAACCTGCCCGCCCACGTGTCGGACTAGGGCCTTGCTCGCGGTCACCATCGACGCGAACGCTTTGATCGCTGCAGCGGCGGACTCGCCCTTGTCGAAGAGGTCTTGCGCTTCGTAAAGCTCTTGTTCGGATTCCTGCAATCCAAACTCGACGAAGGGCACGATCTCACCGGCACATTCACCGACACCCAAGTCGCCCAAGCCATACTCACGCGGGTCGCGCCAGTCGCTGTAGAAACTCGGATCCTCTTCGTACGCGGGCGGCTTCGCCAAGGGCTTGAGCGCGCTGCGGATCTCGCGCTTGCCGACGCGCTTCACGAACGCCTGGAACGACTCGTCGCCTTCGCGTTCAGCCAGGAATTTCTTGGTGATCAAGTCGATCGCGTCGGGCACGCTCTTACTCGGAACCGCGCCGACCACCATGCCGTAGGTCTTGGCGTTCTCGGTCCATTGCCCGCCGAGCACGACGTTGAAGAAGGGCACTTTGCGTCCACCCACGTTGCGGCTGACACCGAGGAAGCCCATGTCCGCGACGTGGTGCTGACCGCAGCTGTTGAAGCAGCCACTCGCTTTGATTCGCAGCGCTCGCACCGCGGGATCCATGTCGTCTTGCATCACCGTCAGGCGACGTCGCAGCTCACCGGTGAGGCCACGTGAGGCACTGATGCCCAGCTTGCACGTGTCGGTGCCGGGGCAGCTGGTCATGTCGACGATCGTGCCTGCGCCGTGCTCGCCCAAACCGATGGCGACAAGCCCCTGCCAGAATGCCAGCGCATCGGCACCGCTGAGCCAGCGAAACACCACGTTCTGTTCCACGGTGCAGCGAATCGAATCGTCGCCCGTGAACTGTTCCGCCAAGTCGGCGAGCTGGTGCGCCTGAAGCGAGGTGAAGTCACCCAGCGGCAACGACACCGTCGCGACGTAGTAGCCGTCTTGCTTTTGCGCGCGCAGGTTGGTCTGGGTCCACTGCAAGAACTCCGAAGGACCTTCGGTTGGAAGCGCGCCGCCCGGCTTGAGGGGCTTCTCGTCACCCGCGTGAAGGTCTTGGAGGAACTGCGTCCAGCGCGGGTCAGGACGGAGGCTTTGGCGCTCTTCGGCAACGAGCTTTTTGAACTCTTCGATCCCGGTTTTCTGCACCAGGAACTTGATGCGTGCGCGCGCGCGACTCTGCTTTTCGCCGAGACGTGCAAACACACGACACACCGCCTGCGAAAGGGGAAGAAGCTCCTCCTCGGGGCAGAACTCGGCGAGCACTTTGGCTTCGACCGGCACCGCGCCGAGGCCTCCACCGACAACCACCTGAAATCCGCGCTTCCCGTCGACGACGCGCGCAAGTGCGCCCAAATCGTGGAACGTGATCACGCCGCAAGGTTCGTCGTGGCAGCCGCTAAACGCGATCTTGAACTTGCGCCCGAAGTCCTGAACGTCGGGGTGCCCCAACATGAACTGATGAGTCGCTTCGGCGTAGGGAGACACGTCGAAGGTCTCCGTGTTGCACACGCCGCTGTAGGGGCATGCAGTCACGTTACGCACCGAGTTGCCGCACGCTTCACGCGTGGTGATCCCGGACGCCGCCAACCGACGGTGCATGTCCGGCGCATCTTCGATATGAACGAAGTGCAGCTGGATGTCCTGACGCGTCGTCACGTGCAGGATCGAGTCGGAGTACTCCTCAGCGAGATCCGCCATGCAGCGGGTTTGAGCAACGCTCATCTTCCCGTAGGGGATCTTGATGCGCTGCATGCCGGGCGCGTCCCAAACGGTATCGACTCCCTTGGTGAGCTCACCACAAGGGAAGTTCAGCGGCTTGGGACCGTTGCCGTCATTTCGCTGTCCGTTGTCGTAGCGTTGCCCGTAGACTCCGCGACGCAGACGCGTTTCGGCGAAGATCTTGTCGTCGATCTTGCCTTGTTTCTTGAGTTCGATCTGACCTTCAAAGACGTCGATCTCGCGACCGAGCTCTTCGGGAATCGAGTCGCCCAACTTGCTCTTCCAGCTCTCGCCAGCCATGCGCCAATCGTTCGGGCCAATTGACGAGTAGTCAAGTCAACAAAACCCAATGCTGCGAGAATTCTCGTGTCCTGTAGGCTTTTTATACTCGACTTAATCGATGTGGTTAATCGAGCGTCGTGGATTTGTGCGCTCGCGAGCGCAACGTGGCTCAACTTTGCTTTTTTGCAGGCAAGACCGACCAACTTTGGGGTGCGTGCCTTGACAGAGCCGATCCCGGATACTAGCTAGACAGGCCCTTCGGGCGCTCTTTCGGGGATCGTCTAACGGCAGGACACCAGATTCTGGTTCTGGTTATCTAGGTTCGAATCCTAGTCCCCGAGCCCAGTTGAATACGTACTTCCAGGCCCCATCGTCTAGCGGTTAGGACATCGGCCTCTCACGCCGGTAACGGGGGTTCGAGTCCCCCTGGGGTCACCCTGAAACCCTCCTCGTTTTCGAGGAGGGTTTCGTTCGTTTCAGACAGCGCGAGCGTCTAAAGTGAGCGCGTGCGCGTCTTGGTTCCGCTGCTCTTGCTCGTCGGGTGCACTCGCTCGATGACCTTTGAAGTTGAAGGCACGCCGCGTGAAGGAACGCGCGTGAACTTCGGCCCGCGGATGATCGGCACCGTCCAGAGTGTGGGCGCCATGAACCCGGATGGGGTCTCTGCGGTCGCGGTTTCCGTCGATCGCGACTTCGTGGTTCCCGAGCGCGCATGTGCCTACGTGGTCGGCGACGAAGTGAACCTGCGCGTGGGCGAGATCGATACCGCGACCGAGGAGTGGATCCCGCCGTGTCCGAACCGGGACATCTCGCTTGAAGGCGTGATGGAAGGGTTCTTCCAAGATCTGGGCGGCTCGTTTGACGAGCAGGTTCGTCGCGCGATCGAACCCTCGGCGGCTCGGATCGAGCTTTCGTTGCCGAAGCCCGAGGACGAAACGGGCGAGCCCGAACCTGAGACTGAGACTCAGGAATCTACCGAAGCCCCAGACTGAGCGTCGCAATTCCAAGCCGGTCTGCACCGACCGCAACCTGCAGTTCGACCGCGACATTTGCCGGTGCGTCCGCGGCCGCTCCAATCTCTGCGACATACACGCCATCGCGTCGGACGATCGGACCAACGGCGACGCCTTGCGGCGTGCGTGCGACGAGTCGGTCGGGGAGGGCCACCGGCGAGTCGAGTTGGAACCGGATCCGCGTGACACGACCGCGTCGAACAACGGGTGCGCCGATGACGCGTGCACGTGCGCGCACGACAACAAGGTCGCCACCGAGAAGCTCGAGGCCTGACGCGTCCACACAACGCAACGTTTGCCGACCGAGCGCACGCAGCGTGAAGAGGGTCTGCATCGAATCCCGCGTGCCGCACCGATAACCGCTTGGCGCTACGACCGCTGTGCCTGGAACAACGCGGGGAACGTTCTCCGCAACGTGTGTTCCGCCGCCCGGTGGCAGCAAGCGCGCGGCCAGCGTAACAACCGCGCGAGCCGAACCGTTGCGCCCCTCGAACTCCTCGTCGATGGTCGCGACGCTCGCGTAGTAGACGCCTGGATCCAACCCATCAAACCGTGCGTGTGTGCCGAACACGCGGAGGGATCGAACCACGTCACCGCCGCTCGGTCGGTGAGCGAGTTCGACGCGATACCCATCGGCACCCTCCACCGCCTCCCAGCTCACCACCACCGGTGCTCCCGCACCGACGAAACCGACGAAGCGACCTTGGAAGTCGTCGCGCCACGATGGGGCCGCCGGAAGAGGATGCGGCGCATCGGGGCGTTCACCCCGTCGTACGACTGTGCCGCTGCCGGAGGGAACGCGTACCCGACCGCGGTCTCCGTGCACGACAATCGCGCGTCGACCGCGGTTGGCCACACGACTGGTCCCGCCTTCGTCCACACCGACCCACGCGTCTCCGCTGACTCGTGTTCGTGCCGAAGGTGTCGCGACGTCGATGTTGCGCGCCAGTCGACCAAGATGTGCGCGGAGGTTCCCCCGTTCCAAGGTCGCGCGACCGATGCTGCGCGATTCGTGTCGACCTTCAGCCATCACGATCACCAACGAGCGCTCGCGCATGTGCAGCGTGGATCCGTCGCGAAACCGCAGTTCTGCTTGTGCGTCCTCGCGTGTGACGATTTGATGCCCACGCTGCAGCGAAGCGCCTTGTGCCGCGCGCATCCATCGTTCCAACCCCGGTGGTCGCTGCTCGACTCGGCGCACCACGCGCTGCACCACGGCTTCGGAACGGGCCAACTCCGGCCGTAAGAGCACCAACGTCTGTCCGGGGCGCAGTTGGTGTGGAAGCGGGCCAAGGTCGTTGTAGGCGTGAATCAAGTCGTAGCGTTCGCGATCGCCGTAGAGTTCTCGGGCGATGGACGCGCAGCTCTCACCCACCTCAACGGTGTACTCAAACGTCGTGCCCTGCGCGTGCACACCTCCAAGGCACGCCACGACGAGCAGAGCCGCGACGCGCGTCACGCACGACCTCGACGGAGAGCCCGCCGGAGACGACGCACCAAGTCGCTGGCATCGATGGGCTTGGGGACGACTTCAACGGCGCCCGCGCGAATCATGGCCCCGAGTCGCGTGACGTCCGATGGATCTGCGTCGGTCACCACTTGAGCGTGTGAGACCAACGCTTGGACTTGCTCGCTGCTCGCACCGGGCGCGAACACCACGTCCACCGACTCCAAGGGTTCGTCGTCGGTCACGACAAACGCGTGGAGGCCCTCCGCGCCGAGCGCGAGAAGGAGTTCGGCCGAAAGCGTGCCCACGACGGCAACTTCGCCGGAGGACTCTTCGGTCGCACGCGGTGTCGCGGCCGGGACCATGCGCGCACGACGGCCTTGTGGGGCGTTGCGCGCTCGATCTCGGGCGTGCTCGTCCAAGTCCATCAGGACGTCACGTACGTGGGTCGCACTCGGGCGCGCGGCAGGGCGCTTGTCGAGCATCGCCGTCACCAACGCGTCCAGTGCCGCCGGAACGGGTTCGTGACGCCGAAGCGGTGGTGCGGGTGCGTAGAGCTGACGCGTGAGCACATCGAGATCCGAGCCCGCGAACGGAACGTGACCGGCCACGAGTTCAAACAGAATGCAGCCCAGCGCGTACACGTCCGTCGGGGGGCCGACTTGCGTTCCGCGTGCTTGTTCGGGACTCAAGTACGCGGGCGTTCCCGCCACCACACCTTCGCGCGTCATCCGCGCATCTCTCGTTGACCCCGCTCGAAACGCGAGCCCGAAGTCCAAGATGCGCGCCCGGTCGTCGTCGATGATCACGTTGTCCGGTTTGAGATCGCGATGCACCAGTCCGATCGAGTGTGCAGACGAAAGGACGTCGGCGAGTTGTGCGCCGATGTCGATCGCTTCGCGCAACGACACACCTTCGTCGGCCCGCACACGAAGCGACGTGCCACCGACCAACTCCATGGCGATGAACAGCTTCCCTTCGTGTTCTCCCAGTTCGTAGATGGCGATGGCATGTGGATGGTCCAGCGCCCCCGCCACCCGTGCTTCGCGTTCGAATCGAGCCCGCGCTTCATCGCTGGCAAACGCGCGCAGTTGCTTGAGGGCCACCACGCGATCCAGTTCGGGCTGAAGGGCTCGCCATACGACGCCGCCACCGCCTTCGCCCAGCGGCTCTTGCAGCACGTAGCGTCCGATTCGGTCTCCCACCTTCACGGTTGGACCTCAAAGAGCCGCACCGGCTTGGGGTGTCCCGCGACATCTTGCGGGCCGAGTTCGCCAAACGTGAACGCGTCGCCGACGGCATGACGGGTCGCGTCACTGACCAGGATTTGGTTCGGTCGCGCCATCGCCTCAAGGCGCGACGCCAGATTCACCACCTCGCCGATGGCCGTGTACTCCATACGGCTCTCCGACCCGAGGTTGCCGACCACGGCGTCGCCACTGTGAATCCCGACCGCGAGTTGGATCGTGACGCCGTAGCGCTCCTTCCAACCCGGGTTTGCGGTCTCCACAAACGACAACATGTCCATCGCTGTGATGATCGCACGCGACGCGTGGTCGTCTTGCGGATCGGGCGCTCCAAAAATCGCCATGACTGCGTCGCCCACGAACTTGTCGACGGTCCCGTTGTGGCGAAACACAATCTCGGTTAGCAGCGTGAATAACTCGTTGAGAAGTGCGACGAGTGTTTCCGGTGCAAGCTGCTGGGTTAGCGGGGTGAACGCAACAACGTCGGCGAACATGACCGTGATGGGCAGCTTCTGTCCGCCCAGCTGCATGTCGTGATCACGCTGCACGACTTTGTCGACCAACTCGCTCGGCAGGAAGCGTCCCAGGTCTTTTCGGATGGCCTGCTCCGAGCGCACCTGTGCTTCGCTTTCTTGAAGCGCCTCCGCTGTGGCCGAAAGGTCACGGCCCAGTTGCGCGAGTTCGTCGTTGGTTTGGATCTCGACGCGTTGCTCAAACCGCCGCGCCGCGAGATCCCGCGCGAACCCGCTGAGCAAGGCGATTGGCGCGGTGATGCGTCGAGCCAGAAACGCGGCGACCAAAAGCGCGATCAGCAGCGTGATGCCAATCCCGACACCGATACCGATGCGCATCCGATGCAAGGTGGCGTACGCGCGGTTGGCCGGAACCTCGACGACGACGGCCCAGGGCCATTCTGCGAGCGGCGCCACCGTCGCGACAACGTCGCCAAAGTCAGACGAGCGCGGAGCCGCGAGCGCGGCGGGATCGATTTCGTCGAGCACGGGGTCGCTACGAGTGCGTCCCACCTCATCACGGGACGACGCCGCCAACACCAGTCCTGACGCATCCACGACTCGCATCGCGCCCTCGTCGGCCGACAGGTGGTTTTGCGTGAGTCGTTCCACGCGGGTTTGAAGGCCAGCCAACGAGAGCGGCGCGGCAACCCATCCTTGGACTTCGCCTCCGCTGCGCATCGGATAGGTCAGTTGTGCTTGTGCCAACGCTGGACCCACCACGACGGCGCCACGTCGCAACCGTTCCCCGCGTACGTCCACGGACAAGATGTCCGGACTCGGTAGTGTTTGTGCGTCCGACTGCCGCAGTCGATCGACCAGCGTTCCATCGTCGGCGTAGATGGCAACCTGGTCGAGCGTCGGCGAACTCTCCAGCATGCGAGCTGCCGAGGCGAGTCGTGCATCCAGCGGAAGCTCCGCGTCGGTCATGATCCCCGCCATGGCCGAAAGCGTGCTCTCGGCGCTACGCGTGTCAGTGGTGAGCGTTCGCGCAAGATCGTCGGCCAGCGCGATCTGCATCTGCCATCGCGACTGAATCAGCGCTTCGGCGTTGATCTCACTCAACACCCCGCCCATCAGCAGAAGCGGCACCGCAGCGAGTACTCCCGCGAAGAGCGTCAGCTTCACGCGAAAGGGCCAGCGCATCGGTTCGAGGTTAGCACCCGCCAGTCGAGGTAGGATGCGCGGGTGGACCAGACTCAGCCGGCTTCGGAGCGCATCGGACTTCCTGTGCGTAGCCTTCGTGTGGAGGTCATCGAGGGGCCGGATCGAGGCACCCAGGTCGACGCGGGTTCCGAGACGCTCACCATCGGGACGGCCGACGGCAACGACCTGGTCCTCAGCGATGCCACCGTCAGCGGGTACCACGTCGAACTTGTTCGAGCTGGAGAAGGCATTCACGTCCGCGACCACGCCTCAACCAACGGGACCGTCTTCGAAGGCGCGCGCCTGAGCAACGCGAGTGTGCCACCCGGGAGCGTGCTGCAACTGGGCAAGACCAAGCTGCGCGTGACCGATGGTGAGCGCGTCACGATCGAGCTGCACGACGACGATGAACTCGGCGATATCGTGGGGCGTACACCGGTGATGCGACGTTTGATGGCGCGGATCCTCCGTGCGTCCCGCTCCGATACCGCGGCACTTCTGGTGGGTGAATCGGGCACTGGAAAGGAGTTGATCGCGCGTGCGCTTCACACCTCGGGAGAGCGCGCGCGGAAACCCTTTGTCACTGTCGACTGTGCTGCACTCGCGCCTTCGTTGGTGGCCAGCGAACTCTTCGGACACGAGAAGGGCGCGTTTACTGGAGCCGACCGTCAACACGTGGGTGCCTTCGAACGCGCCCATGGTGGAACCCTCTTTCTCGACGAGGTGGGCGAACTGCCTCCGAGTTTGCAGCCGACCTTGTTGGGTGCGTTGGAGCGGCGCGCGTTTCGCCGTGTCGGCGGTCGCCGAGAAGTGGAGGTCGATGTGCGCGTCGTGTGTGCGACCAACCGCGACTTGCGTCGTGAGGTCAACGCCGGGCGCTTTCGTCTCGACCTCTACTATCGAATCGCCGTCGTCGTGCTGCAGGTTCCGCCCTTGCGCGAGCGCATGGAAGATCTGCCTGTGTTGGTCGAGCGATTCATGCGGGAAGCCGGACACGATGGTCCAGTTGACGAGGTGATCAGCGCAAACGTGATGGCGACGTTGGCTGCCCATCGCTGGCCGGGAAACGTGCGTGAACTTCGCAATGTGGTCGAAGCCACCTTGGCGATGGGCGAGACGCCCGAACTCGATCCCGACTTGGCCTCCGTCGATGCTGGATGGCTGGAGCAGGGCTACAAGGAGGCACGCGCGAGTGTCCTGCACGACTTTGAAGTGCGGTATCTGAAGAAGTTGATCGAACGCGCTGACGGGAACGTGTCGCGTGCCGCACGAGATGCGCGCATGGATCGCACCTACTTGATCAAACTTCTTCAGAAACACGGACTCAAGTAGAAGGGATGAGCTCGCGTCCGGCGGGACACGCGACTTCGACGTTCGTGGCGCCGTTGTCGGTGCGGAGAATCTTGACCTCCACCCGACGGTTGCGGTCCCACGCCGCTCGGTTGTGGCCCATGTCGACGGGACAACGTTCGCCGTACCCTGCCGATCGCATTCGTTCGCGCAACACGCCACGTTGAATCAGCGCTTCCATCACCGCCGCGGAACGGTCCCGCGTGAGGCGAATGTTGTACTCGTCGCTTCCGCGCTCGTCCGCATGCCCTTGGACTTCGACGAACTGCACGTGCGGAGCGCCGTTGAGTGCCGCGGCCATCGCGTCGAGCACGTGAAAGCTGCGTCGCTGAATCTCGGCACTATCGGTTTCGAAGTAGATCTCTTCGAAGAGCACCAGCACGTCGCCCTCCCAGTCGACGATCCCACGATCGGGACAGCCGTCTTCATCTTCAAACCCGTTGTAACGCTCCGGGTCGTTCGGGCAGGCATCATCGGTGTCGAGAATGCGGTCGTTGTCGTTGTCAGGATCGGGACACCCATCCGCATCTTGGAACCCATCCGGATCTTCCGGGTCGTTCATGCACAAGTCATCGGTGTCGAGGATGCCGTCGTTGTCGTTATCCGGGTCCGGACAACCATCTTCGTCCTGAAACCCTTCGCGGTCTTCGGGGTCGTCGGGGCATTCGTCGGCCACGTCGAGAATTCCGTCTCCGTCACGGTCGCCTTCGTTTCCTTCGGGGCAGCCGTCCTCGTCGGCGTCGTTGTCGCGGTCTTCCGGGACCAGCGGACACTCGTCGTCGTCGTCGAGAATACCGTCGCGATCGTTGTCAGGATCGGGACAGCCATCTTCGTCCGCAAAGTTGTCGAAGTCCTCGGGTTCATCGGGGCACTGGTCGACGTCGTCTTTGTATCCGTCCCCGTCGCGGTCTCCGATCGAGGGCTCGAACACAAACGCCGCAGTGAAGCGCATGTCGGCCGCCTGCAGCGAGTTGCGCGTGATGCCTGCGCCGCCGGCGAGCATCAGATAGCTGTTGGCTTGAACAAAGATCTTCAGCCCGAGCAACGCTTCGGCACTGAGGGCGCCGTCGGTGCCGAACTCGTTGGCGATCTGTGCGCCATACACCTCGCCCACAATGTCGAGCGAGTCGGTCGCGCGAATGCTCATGCCCAACCCAAAGGTCAGCAGGTCGTCGTACTGCAGGCTGGATCCGACATTGCTGAGCATCGGCATGGTCGCGTTGGCCGCGCCGGGATCGCTCCGTCCATTCAAGGGAACCGTCGCTCCGTCACCGAGGTTCAGCCGGTACCCGATTTCCGTGCCTAAGCGAAACCGACGATGGGGTCGCCACTCCAGAACGACTGAGGGCCACAGCGTGAACCCCGGCTCGCCCGAGAACGCGTTCGCGTTGCCGCTCGGGATCTGAGCACGAACGATCGCCGCCAATCCGATGGGGTTTTGTTCTGCGCGAAGGAGTCGTGCCTTCGCATGGATCGTCACGTCGCCGATGCCCTGCTCATCGAGCCCGCGCGCAAGGTTGAAGTCCACGTCGTTGTACGCACCCGGCACGCTCACGTTGTCGCCCTGGAGAAACACGATCGGAACCTGCACACCGACCACGACGTGGTTGAACAATCCGAGGTTCAGGTGAAGCGTTCCGGTGAAGTAGTTGTCGACGAGATGCGACACCCGCTCTGCGTCTGCAGCCGGCGCACCATCGTCGTTGACGAATCCGCGGAAGGGCAGCAAGCCGCGCCCGTAGTCCAGCACCAACCCGAAACTGACGTCGGTGTGACCGAGGATGTCGGAGCCATTGACCGAAAGATGACCTTTCGAGTCGATGCTTGGACGAAAGAGGTGGAGGTCGAGACCGCCGTCGCTCAGTTGCGCGGAGGCAAAGGAGGGGATGGCGATCGAACAGAGGGTGACGAGGGCAACGAGACGCATGCCCTCAACCAGAGCAACGTGCGTTCCGCCTGTTTTCTCCGAGGAATTGTGTTGCGAGGCGGCGAGTTGTCGCCTGGAGACAACAACACCATGATCGCCTGGTGCGGCTCCCTCAGCGAACCTTTGATGGCGACGTGGTGGACGTTGCACGCGCGCTCATTGGCGTCGAGATCCGCCGAGGCGCGGTTCGTGTTCGGATTACGGAGGTCGAAGCATATCGAGAGGACGAGAGCGCCTGTCACGCGTTTCGCGGCGAGACGGATCGCAACCGCGTCATGTTCGGACCACCGGGCCGTGCGTATGTGTACCTCTGCTACGGACTTCACAACATGCTCAACGTGGTCACGACGCGTGGCATGGCAGCCGCCGTCCTGATTCGCGCGTGCGAGCCCATCGCCGGTTTGGATCGGATCCGTGCGCGTCGTGGTGGACGCGAGGGGCCGGTGTTGATGGACGGTCCCGGGAAGGTCGGACAAGCGCTGGATCTGACGACCGCGCTGAGCGGAACGAAACTCTACGTCGCCGGCGAACTCGAGTTGCATCGAGGTACTCGACCCGTGGCAGGAATTGTCCGAGGCACGCGGGTCGGCATCGACTACGCTACGCCCAACGATCGACGACGACTTTGGCGCTTCGCCGAAAAGGGCAACCGCTGGGTGAGTCGACGCAAGGAGCTGAAGTAATGGCAGAGACGGAATCGACAGCAACAACCGCGGGGGTTCGCGTGAGTGTCGAGAGTCGTTACATCCCCGAGCAATCGGCTCCTCACGCAGCGCGCTTCGTCTTTGCCTATCGCGTGCGAATCGAAAACGTCTCCGCGGGGATGACTGTTCAGCTCCGCAATCGGCACTGGGTGATCGAGGATCAAACGGGTTCGACCGAACACGTCCATGGGCCTGGTGTGGTGGGCGAAGAACCGGTTCTCAAAGAGGGGCAGGGCTTCGAGTACACCAGTGGCGCGATGCTCGAGACACCGCGTGGCGTGATGCACGGGACGTACGAGTTCGAGCGCCCGGATGGAACGATGTTCGACGTGCAGATCGCGCCCTTCGCGCTCTCGATGCCGTACAGCCTTAACTAGGCTTCGCGTCTCAGCCCTAACTCGCGTTCGCGTCCCATGCGGTCTTCACCGCCTTGAACGTTTCGATTCCGTCGGCGCTGAGTTCGAGCGCGCCGGCCTGCACCAACTTCTCGTGCACCTTCTTGGGATCGCGATCCCATCCCTTCGGCAGATCGAGTCGCACGTTCAAGGGAACGCCACCGAGCAGTCCCTGTTCCTCGAGCGTCCACACTGCCTCGGCTGCGAGGAACTGCCCTGCAACCGTGCGCACCTGCGACTCGAGATGGCTCGCCAGGGGAAAGACATCGTACAGACCCACCGTCTCTTCGCTCAGGGAGAGCGCACGGCGAAGCGCACCAAACGCAGCCGGCGAAACCGGTAGCTCCACCAAGTCCATTCCCGCGAGGGGATGCGCAGCACTCGCCACGATGGCGCGCTCCATCGCGTCACCATGACTCCGGGTCACAGCAGAGGGACGTGCGCCGCTATCCATCAAGGCAGTGACGACGAGGAAGGGTTGGGTGCTCTCGGTCATCGGCCGCGGAGTATAAGCATTGTGGCCCTCTCGCCAAGCCGAGCTGTACCCATGCCTCGCGCCGAGGTAAAAGGGCAGTCCGTGGAAGTCACGCTCGTCAACCGATCGGTCTACTCCCTCCCCTCGAAACAGCGCGTTGGTTGCATCGTCTACGACGGTTCAGCCGACATGCAGCTCTGGCCAGGGCCAGGTCCTGACTCGCTCCTCTCTGAGCAGTACGGCGACGGGCTGCAGCGCGCGCTCGACACCGAGCTCAAACAAGTCCCGGGTCGACTCCTGGAGATCCCGTCGGTGATTCGCGTGACGCCCGGGCGGCTGCACTGCAACTTCCTGGCATGGTTGGCAACACGAGCCAGCGAACCCGGGTCGAAGCGACAGCCGGCGCCGGATGCGGAGCTGCTGACCCAAGGCGTGGTCAAAGCGATCGAGTTCGCTGCAGAGCGAAACGTCACGCGCATGGCCTTCGGAGCGCTGGGTGGCGGTCCGGGCGAACTCTCGAAGCCCGAGCGCCTCGTTCTGATCGTCAAAGCTGCGCACGCGTACCACGAGCGCTGCTTTGCGACCGGTACCGCGCCGGTCGTCGAAGAAGTGTTGGTGTGTGACGGGAGTGGTCCCGACTTCCGCAAAGCGAAAGAGCGTGTTCGAGGATTGGCCAAGGCGTCGTCGCCGGAAGCGGCGAAACCGAAGAAGGCTGCCAAGAAACGACGCGCGACCAAGAAAGCGTCGGGGACCGGCAAGACGCGTGCTGCGCCGCGGCTCACCGCGGACGAGATTGCGACCGCGAAAACCGGTGCTGAGAAGTACTCGATGAAACTGACCTACGCGGAAGGCGACTACTTCATCCATCCGAAGTTCGGCGTGGGGAAGGTCATCGGCTTTCCTGCACCGGGTCAGATCCTCGTCGGTTTCGAGGACGGTTCCGAGCGCAAGATGGTTCACGCGCGCGGCTAGAGCGAAGCCCCTAGAGGACGTCGATCGGACCCGCGCCTTCGCGCACGATCACGATCTCGTCGCCGGTCAGATCCAGCACTGTCGAGGGATCGTTTCCACACATCCCGGCATCCAACACGATGTCGGCCTGTTTGAAGTGCTTGATCAGTTCATCGGGGTCGTTGAGCTGCTCGCCCTGCCACGTTGCCGAGGTGCTCACGATCGGGTTGCCGAGTTCACGAACCAGCGCGAGCGCGACTTCGTGGTGCGGGACGCGAATCCCCACGGTCTTGCGCTTCATCATCAAGATGCGCGGAACTTCGCGGCTCGCAGGCAAGATGAACGTGTAGGGCCCCGGAAGGAGTCGCCGCATGATGCGGTAGTTGCGATCGTCTACGATCGCGTAGCGCGCAATGTCGCCGAGGTCTGGGCAGACGAAGGCCACGGGGTGGTCCTTCTTCATCTGCTTCATCCGGTAGATGCGATCGATCGCCTTCTTTTGAAAGATGTCACAGCCCAGGCCGTACACGGTGTCGGTCGGGTACAGCACGACTCCGCCGCCTCGGAGAGACTTGACGGCTTGTCCGATCTTGTAGGGCTGCGGGTGCTCGGCATGAACTTCAACGCGCACGGCGCGGGACGTAGCGCTTCCGAAGCGTCACGGCCACCCAAAATCAGAGACCAAGCTCACGCGCTCGAGCACATCGCGTGATCGTATCTTGATCCGTCCAGCCCGCTGCGAACAGCACCCAGGGTTCGGACGAGAACGCTTTGATACGCCGGCACTGTTGGGAATCGCCGTGCACAAAGAGATGATCGACACCCCAGTCGACCAGCCCTGTGACATCCAGAAACGACGCGATCTTGTCATCCCAGTCGTCATCGCTGGGTTCGCACAAGCGGTCGAACGCTTCCCAACTTCGCGCAGCACGTTCGATCACGTCCAACGTGGCGGGTTGACGCGTCACGAACGCGCCCTCGAGGGTGCCGCGCTCGTACTCCACGCACTGCACCGAAAGACCTTCGAGAAAGGCGCGTGCAGCGTCGACGTCGCCGCGATCGATCGCGCGCGTGAACGGAGTGTCCACTAGCGCGTGAGGACGAAGACGATGGCAAGGATGGCGAGCAGTACCAACACACCCAACGCCGCGGCGATCAGAACCAGCTTCGGTGGTCCCGACGACTGCGCGACGAAGGGCTGTCCCGCTCCAACCGCGACCGGGCGTGGAATCGCGCTCAGCGCAGTGAGCATCTCGCCTGCGTTTTGAAAGCGGTCTTCCATTTTCTTCGCCATCGCCTTTTGGATCAGCGCGTCCAGCTCCGGTCGGAACGCGAGGTGTTCGGTCACTTCGGCCAAAGGCGGAACCGGCTTGCTGAAGTGCGCTTGGAACATCTGCATCCGGGTTTCTTCCATGAAGGGCCAGATGCCGCTGAACATCTCGAAGATCAAAACACCGCTGGAGTACACGTCACCGCGCGTGTCGACCGGGGCACCCGCGCATTGTTCAGGCGCCATGTAAGCCGGGGTGCCCATAATGCTTCCTTGCACCGTGAGCTTCTTGCTGCTGCCCCAGCGATCGTCGTCGGTGAACTTCGCCAACCCAAAGTCGAGAATCTTGGCGACGGGTCGGCCGTGCGCGTCTTGGCTGACCCAAATGTTCTCGCTCTTGAGGTCACGATGGAGAACGCCGTTGGCGTGTGCGAAGGCGAGGGCGTCGAGCATCTGACGCGCGAGTTCAAACGCGAGGTCGGGGTTGAGCGGACCGTCCTCGGTGAGTTTGTCCATGGGCTGACCTTCGAGCAGCTCCATGGCGAGGTAGGGGTTGCCGTTGACGATCCCGAAGTCGGTCACGTGGAGAATGTTGGGGTGCTCGAGACCGAACAACGCACGTGCTTCTCGCTCGAAACGCTCACGAAGCTCTTGTTGGTCGCCCAGCTCCTCGTGCAGCACCTTGATCGCGACCGGTGGACCGCCCGCTTGCTCGGCCTTGTAGACCGCGCCCATCCCGCCTTCACCGATCAAGCTCACGATCTGATAGCGCTGATCGAGAACCGCGCCGATCAGGTTCATCACGGTAGGTCGGCCGGTCTCCACTGCGCGTAGCCTAGCCCAGTGCTCAGGCTTCGAGAAGCTCGGCGACGCGGTCGAGGATCGCGTCGGCGATGGCCAGTTTGGAGGCTGGCTCGAGCGTCGAGGCGGAGCGTGCGTCCACCAGCGTTACCTCGTTGCGATCGCCTCCAAAGGCCGTCGACGCGTGGTTGGCCACGATCAAGTCGGCGCCCTTACGCGTCAGCTTGTCGCGAGCATGGGCAACCACGTCTTCGGTCTCGAGTGCAAAGCCGACGAGGATCGGCCGAGCGCCTTTCCGCGCGGCGCCGAGCTCCGCCAGGATGTCGGGGTTGCGCTCTAGTTCCAAGCTCATTGGACCCGCGCTCTTTTTGATCTTCTGATCGGCGATCGCTTTGGGTCGATAGTCGGCGACAGCGGCTGCCATGATCACCACGTCTGCGCTTCGACTGGTGATCGCCGCATGCATGTCGCGCGCGCTTCGAACGTCGACTCGCTGGACGCCCGTCGGCGTGGGTTGTGCGCTGGGTCCGGACACCAAGGTGACCGTAGCCCCGCGTCGTGCCGCGGCGGCCGCGATCGCAAATCCCATCTTGCCGCTGGACCGGTTTCCGAGAAACCGAACGGGGTCCAAGTCTTCGTAGGTGGGTCCGGCGCTCACCAACAGCGAACGGCCCTCGAAGTCGCGCTGCCCAACGAGCTTCATCACCGCATCCGCGATCGCGTCCGGCTCGCTCATGCGACCCGCGCCGGTTTCGCCACTTGCCAGTTCGCCTTCGTCGGGTCCGACGAAATGGGCGCCGCCATCCTGGAGCAAGCGCACACTGCGTTGCGTGCTGGCCTGGTTCCACATGCGGGTGTGCATCGCGGGTGCGAAGAGCACCGGACCCTTCATGCAGGCAAGCGTCGCAAGGACCGCGTCGTTGGCCATTCCCGCCGCCGCGCGACCCAGCAGGTTCATCGTCGCGGGTGCCACAACCCCAGCGTCCGCCCACTCGCCCAACTCGACGTGCACTTCACCGCGGTACGAGGCATCCCAGAGGTCGACCACCGGAGGTTGCCCGGTCAGTCCGGTGAACGTGATCGGTCCGACGAAGCGCGTCGCCGCGCGCGTCATCACCACGCGAACCTCCGCGCCACGACGCTGCAGCTCGCGAACGAGGTACACGCTCTTGAAGGCGGCGATGCCTCCACCGATTCCCACGACGATTCGCGGCTTCACGCGCCTACCTTAGCGCTTCACTCAACGGGCGGCATTCCTTGACGCACCGTCCACCCTGGAGCACCGGTTCGTCCCGCGCGGCGTACATGTTGAATCCCTTCAATGCCGGGACCCTGGGTTGCGGTCAGGTACTCGTCCGCGCGGTACTCATTGTGCTGGTCGCCTGCCGGAGCCTCGTAGCCCTCGGGCGCAGGGCCGCCGATCCCCACACGCCAGATCTGGGTGGTCGGCGGGTACTCGCTCTCGGAGCGCTCTCGCACCGCCTGCTGCGTGTGCACGTCGCGCAAGATGCGCCAGGTCGTGATCTCAAACCCGGCCACACCGCGCTGCGTCAGCACGCGAACGCCTTGGGGCAGATCCGGATCTTCGATCGTGCGTTCTTGAAACGGGCGGAACTCGTCGACGCGTCGCACAAAGCTGACCAGGTTGCGACGCTCTGCACCCCGGATCGCTGCACGCGCAAACCCGCCACGGATCTCAATGCGCACGAGCACCGGGGTGGTCTGGTTGTTCCGAAATCGGAGGTTGATGTTGGGGTAGGACACCGCCGCATCCAAGCCGAGCTTGATGTACGAGCTCGGACGCGAGTGCGGGCTACGCTCGACGATCTCGAGTCCGGCAAAGTACGCCGCGGCATGCAGGCTTCCGGCAATCTGGCAGGCACCTCCGCCTACTCCGTCAACGAGTTCACCGCCGGCGATCACCGTTGCGGGTTTGAACCCGTTGGCGAGACTGCGTTCGCCGACCAACGCGTTGTAGTCGAACACGTCGCCGGGGAGCAGAACGTGACCGTCGATCTTCTGTGCGGCCACGCGGAGGTTGTGGGTGCGCTCGCGATCGTTGCCGTTGTAGGGCGTGCTGAAGTCGCCCATCAGCACCGTAAAGTCCGCGCCTTCGAGTTCGCTGCGCGTTCGCTCAGCGGGCGTACGATCGACTCGAACACGCAACGTATCGTCACGCTCTCGCAGCGTTTCGTGCAGAGCATCGAGCGTCGACCACACATCCACGGCATGGCCTTCCTGCTCGGATTCGATGGCGCCTGTTTCGAGGTTCACCGTGGCGTTGCGAGGAGGCCTATCCCGCTCGGCCTTGAGCAGTTCCAGCCAGCTTCGAGCCGCGGTGATGTTGACGCGCACTGGAAGACGAAGCTCCAGCTCTTTGGTGTCGAGGTGTTCGCGGATCTCCGAGGTTGGATTCGCCAATCCACGAACCCATCGCGCCAGTCGTTCGCGGTCGATTTCGGCGCCCAGTTCCTCGCGCGTTTTCTCCACCAGTGCGCCCGCGACATCGACTTCGATGCGTGTGTCGAGGAACGCGCGAACGCGTGTCTCCATCTGGGCGTCGAGGTCGCCGTTCAGATCGAGCGGCTCGCCTTCCAGAGAGACGTCGAGCGTGGTTTCGGCTCGAGCGTGCAGCGGCAGGAGCAAGGCCAAGATCAACAGCGCGCGCATCCTTGGATGCTTCGTCTCTTCGCGCGTTGCGGTCAACAAACCGACTTACATAAGTACTTCGCTATGCTTGAATGCTGTCGATGAAGAGCGCGCTCATCTCTGCCTGTGACCGCTATCGGTATCGGCTGACGCGCACGTGGGACCGGCGCGCCAAGCAGCTTGTGTGGATCATGCTCAACCCAAGCACGGCCGATGCCGAGGTCGACGACCCTACGATTCGGCGCTGCAGTGGTTTTGCGCGTCGATGGGGCTACGGCGGGATTGTGGTGACCAACCTCTACGCGTTTCGCGCCACCCAACCACGCGTTCTCTTTGAAGCGCCGGATCCGGTGGGGCCGGACAACGACCGGCAGCTCGTTCGCGCAACGCGGGGAAACGACATCATCGTGGGGTGGGGCAAGCATGCACGGGCGGAGCGAGTCCGCGATGTGCGCCAGACCCTACGGCGACAACTGCATTGCTTGTGCACGAACCAAGATGGTTCGCCGCGGCATCCACTCTATGTGCCGAACGACACGTCGATGCAGTTGTGGAAGCGCTGGAACGAGCGCTAGCCGACCGGAACACCAGGGGCTGGGTGCTGATCACACAACGCCTTCACCTCGGCCGCGATCTTCGCGTGCAGTGCCGCGTCTTCGGGCGCCTCGATCACGTCCGCCATCCAGTTGGCCAAGCTCTTCATCGCATCGGCACCCAGACCTCGCGCGGTCATCGCCGGCGTTCCGATGCGAATTCCGCTCGGGTCCATCGGAGGACGTGGGTCGAAGGGAATCGAGTTGTAGTTGCAGACGATGCCTGCATCATCGAGCGCCTTTGCCGCGAGTTTGCCGGGCACATCCTTGGGTGTCAGGTCGCAAAGGATGAGGTGGTTGTCGCTGCCGCCACTCACCAGAGCGATCCCGCGCGAGAGCAAGCCTTCGGCGAGAGCGCGAGAGTTGTCGACCACCTTTTGAGCGTACGCCTTGAACTCATCGGTGGCCGCGAGCTTGGCGGCCACGGCAATGCCCGCAGTCGTTCCGTTGTGCGGTCCGCCTTGCAGGCCCGGGAATACGGCGCGGTTGAGCGCTTTGCGGTGCTTCTTGTCGCACAGGATCATGCCGCCACGCGGACCGCGGAACGTCTTGTGCGTGGTCGAGGTCACCACCTCGGCCTTGCCCACCGGGGAGGGGTGCGCACCACCGGCCACCAAGCCTGAGATGTGCGCAATGTCGGCCACGAGAATCGCGCCCACGTCTTGGGCGATTTCGGCGAAGCGACCAAAGTCGATGACACGCGGATACGCGGTGGCGCCGCAGAACATCACCTTGGGCTTGTGCTCTTTCGCGAGTGCTGCGACCTGATCGAAGTTGATGAGGTGGTCGTCTTCGCGCACTCCGTACTGGACCGCGTTGAAGTACTTGCCGCTGATCGCGACCTTGTGACCGTGCGTGAGGTGTCCGCCTGCATCCAACGACATGCCCAGGACGGTGTCGCCCGGCTGGAGGAACGCGAGGTACACCGCCAGGTTCGCCGGGCTGCCGCTGTAGGGCTGCACATTTGCGTGCTCGCATCCAAACAACGCTTTGAGTCGATCGATGGCCAAACGCTCGACGGCGTCGATGTGCTGCTGACCTTCGTAGTACCGACGACCCGCGTACCCTTCCGAGTACTTGTTGTTCAGCACGCTGCCACACGCTTCCATCACCGCCGGGTAGGCGTAGTTCTCGCTGGGGATCAGGCGCAGCTTGGCGTGCTGACGCTTTTCTTCAGCGACGATTTGTTCGGCAATCTCGGGATCGGCTTCGCGAAGGGGCGTGTCGTTGGCCATGGCGGAGACATAGCTCCAAGCGCCTCGCGCTCCCAGCCGAATCTCAGTACGGTGCCGTCCCTGTGACTGATGTGACCGTGGAGCTGAGCGATTTTGCGACGTTCTCGCGCCTGGCCAAGTCGGCAAACGTGGTGCCCGTGCATGCTGCGATCGTCGCCGACGATCTGACTCCGGTGTCTGCGTTCGCCACCGTCGGCAACCAACCGGGCGATGGAAGCTTTCTGCTCGAGAGCGTGGTCGGCGGTGAGAAGTGGGCGCGCTACAGCTTCGTCGGGTTCGCGCCGTTTCAAACACTCCGCGGCGGAGCCGATCATTTCGTGCTCGACGGTACGCGTGAGGACGACGTCGATCCCTACGAGCGTCTTCGGGAGGTGCTTGCCGAACTGCGACCTCCTTCGCGCGATTCGATTGCAGACCTTCCACGGTTCTGGGGCGGTGCTGTGGGGTACGTCAGCTACGACGCCGTGCGCAGGTTCGAGCCCAGGGTCGGAACCAAAGTCGACGACGAGCTCGCCTTTGCGGTTGGACACACCCTGCTGGTGTTCGACAACCTGTTTCAAACGCTTCGCGTCGTGGTGCCTGCACGCGTCGGAGACGATGCGCGAGCCTCGTACGACCAGGCTGTGGCGCAGGTCCACGCCACCATCGCCAAACTACGTTCGCCCCAACGACCGGCGCCGTTACGCATGCCGGAGCGCAACGTAGGACAACTGCCTGACTCGTCGTTTTCGCGCGAAGCGTTCGAGGCCGCTGTTCGTACCTCCCAAGAGCACATCGCCGCGGGCGACATCTTCCAGGTCGTGCTGGCCCAGCGTTTTGAGATCGATGCCGCAGACGTGGACGCATTCGACGTCTACCGCGCCATGCGCGTCGTGAACCCTTCGCCCTACATGTACTTCCTACGCTTGCCGGGGGTGGATGTCGCGGGCGCAAGTCCAGAAACCTTGGTCCGCGTCGAGGATGGTGTGGCCACGGTGCGCCCCATTGCGGGAACGCGCCCGCGAGGAACCAACGACGAGGAAGATCAGCGCTTGGCAGAAGAGCTCTTTGACGATCCGAAAGAGCGCGCAGAGCACGTGATGCTCGTGGATTTGGGACGCAACGACTTGGGGCGGATCAGCAAGCCAGGAACGGTACGCGTGACCGAGAAGATGATCATCGAGCGCTACAGCCATGTGATGCACATGACGAGTAACGTAGTGGGTGAGTTGGCCGATGGAATGGACGCGTTGGACGTACTGCGCGCAACCTTCCCGGCAGGCACACTCAGCGGTGCGCCCAAAGTGCGCGCGATGGAGATCATCGAGTCGCTCGAACCCGTCCAGCGAGGCCTCTACGGAGGCGCCGTGGGTTACGTGGGCTTCGACGGCAACGCGGACTTGGCCATCGCGATTCGCACGGTGGTGGCGCGCGACGGGAAGCTGACGCTGCAGGCGGGTGCGGGAATTGTCGAAGCGAGTGATCCGTCTAAGGAGTACGACGAGACCGTGAACAAGGCGCGCGCCGGCCTGGTCGCCATCGAAGCCGCGCGGAGGTAAAGACCGACATGTCGACTGAACTCAAAGACGCCCTCTCTGCACTCGACACCAAGACCGGGTTCTATGAGATCCGGGTGGTGAACGTGGAGAACGACGACGAGTTCTCTCGTTGGATCATCCAGTTTCTGATCTTCGACTCGGACGGGATTCGTGACATCAAGGAACAACAGATCGGACTGCCGTCTCCCTTGGTAGATGATCTGGATCGCGTTCGCGCGTTTGCCCAAGGTCATTCCGAAGCGCTGCGACAGGTGTTCGAGAGCGACAGCGACAAGCTCGGTGGCTGCATGCCGCACGACCTCATTTGGTGGGGTGTTTTGAAACTGGTGCGTCCCCAGACACCCGAGGAGTTCACCCAAGCCCTGATGACCAAGAAGCGCTTAGGGCAATGGCTGTAGCGCGCGCGCTCCTCGTCTTGTTGTTGGGCTGTCAGGCTCCGCGCGGCGGATCGGAGCCCACGCCCGAACTGCGGGTCCACGAAGTCGGGGAGGGCAACCGCGTTCTCGTGTTGCTCCACGGTTACGGCGCGGACGGTGATGATCTCGTGTCGCTGGGTCGGCGGTTAGCACGCGCGACCAACTATCGAGTCGTGCTTCCCGAAGCTCCGATCGATCTCGGACGGGGTCGGGCGTGGTTCCATCCGCGCGGTGAACATGATGTTCCTGCCGAGGTGCAGCACGCGCGCCACAAGCTCGCGAACCTCGTGGCGAGTCTTCGCCCCAACGCAGAGGTGTTGGTGGTTGGTGGATTCAGCCAGGGTGCGATCATGAGTGCAGACCTCGCGCTTCAAACGGACGAGATTGACGGACTGGTGCTCTTTTCCGGCGCCACGTTGCCTTTCTGGTCCAGTGCGCGGCGACCGGAGCTCCCGGTTCTCGTGACCCATGGGTTTACCGACACGATTCTGCCGATGGAGGATGGTCGTGCGTTGGAGCAGGCCATGCGCGAAACCGGTGCGAACGTGCAGATGGTGACCTTCCAGGGCGGTCACGCGATTCCAGAGGTTGCTGTGCGGGCGGCTGCCGAGCACCTAAGCGGCATTACGCCAAGGCGCTAATTCGACCTGGACACCCCCCAAATCCGTTGCTATGTAGCCCATCCTCCGATTCGGAGAGGTTCTTTGGAGCGGTAGTTAAGTTGGTTATAACGCCGGCCTGTCACGCCGGAGGCCGCGGGTTCGAGTCCCGTCCGCTCCGCTGAAATCCCCTGTCTACGCAGGGGATTTTTTCATGGGCGCTTTCCGCGCCAGCAATTGCCCAAATCGGGGCGACCTCCGCACCTGAGGCCTCGATCGCCTTGCACTTCCCCAGGCTCCGTAGGTCTCCGCTGCTCGTGGTGATCAGATGAGCGGCTCGGCTCCGGGCTGTCCTCGCTACACAAGGTCAGGGACGTCGAGCGGCTCTTGTGGACGGAGATCCCGAGCGTCTCCACATCCGATCGTTCGCCGAAGAACAGGCTTCGGGCTCACAAACGCACTGATTCCGACGAAAAGACGCGTTGATAGTCATTCCGACTCAACGTCTGGCGCGTCGGCATGTCCAGCGTCCGCGCTGTTGAGACGTCCGACGTCAGAGATGTGTCTGACGTCACCCGTGTTCGTGGTCTCCTCAACATCGGTGGTATCGGGTTGCGTCACGGTGACGCAAATCCCGAGTCCACCCACGCCGGCGAGTGCCAGGAGTCCCGTCGCTTTACCTAGGTCACCAAGCAACGCGCCGAACTCGCGAAATCCGCGCCAAATTTTCCCGAAGATCGAGGGCGCGGGCTCCTCAACGTCGTTCTTGTCTGCCTCTTGGGAGAGGATCTTTTCTCGCATCTCCAGCGCTGCGGACATTTGATCGACGGTGAGGCTATCCGGCTTGGCTCTCTCGGGCGCCCGATCGCGCCCTGGCGCTTTTGGGTCGCCGAGTTCTCGACGCCATGAATCAGAGAGTGAGAAGATCAAGTCAACGGAGTACTCGTTGCGGTCCCACGCACCATCGTCATCGCATTCCGAACACTTTGCGAGATGCCCGTCGACGGCCTCTAGGGTGCCGCTGAACACGTCGTGACCGTTACCGCAGACGAGTGTTGCTCGCTCGTCGAACTTTCTGGGCTTGGAAGCGCTAAGGTAGAGCAAGCCGTCAAGTGCTTGCGTGAATGAGATGTCAGCATCGCGCGCGATCTGTCCGGCGCTGAACCGATAGTGTCCGAGTGTCAGGTACGCCTCCCGCGCGATTCGCGCGATTCGGTGCAGAACCTCATCGGACATCTCAGCTCTACTCATCGTTGTGACGCAGGTGCTCGAGCAGGCGTTCAACAACCAAGCGCACTGCGGCGGCGCTCGAACGAGTGTTGAACGCGATGTGCTTCTTGCCTGTGAGTGTGAATGTAAATCGCGACTGTTCTTTGAAACCGTCCGGGTGCTCGAACCAGAAGGCGCAACTGCGTTGGAAGTTGTCTGCTTGGTCCTGGGCTTTCGTGAGCTTGTCCATCACAAGTGGCGCGTAGTGCTCGCCGTCCTTGTGGCTGCCCATCGCGATGTATCGGTAGTCATGGCCCTGCGGAGGCCCCTTCAGCATGACCGTGATCCCGTCAAGGCCGTCTTGAATCTCACGAGCGTCGTCGTGTGAGAACTCCATGAGCTCAAAGATCTCGTCGCGATTCTTCGAACGACGCGACGGAATCTTTTGTCGCAACATCGCTTCTAACACGAACACTAATGCGCGCTGAACGTACGACTGGCTTCCCCAACACTCCGCAATCACGTCGTCGTCGTACACGCGAAACACGACATCGACATCGGTACTGCCGACACCTTCCTTGATGTCACCTTCGTGTTGATGTCGCACAACACGACCCGCTCGAAGGAGGAAAGAGACGTTGTCCTCGCCAATCGACTTCGACACAGCCCGCACTTCGCCAGGCTTCACGCTTCCCTTCTTTCGTGCACGCACGCGTTTTGAGAGCGTTTCGAGCCTGGCGAGGTCATGACCCTCGAACGCACCAACCCGCCACAGATAAACGGATGATGATCCGTAGTGCGACCACTGTCGTTCGAGGCGTTCGGTTGTTCCCTTCTCAAGGTTTTCAAGTTTCTTGAGAAGCTCTTTCCGCTCAGCCGGGTCATGCACATTTACTTTCGCAAGTAGTTGTGACGTTCGGCGCTCTCCGAGTTTCTTGCTGTGCTTTTCGATCAGAAAGCGAAGATGAGCCGGCGGAATTCCACGCAGTGTCATCGCGCCCGCCAGTAACGAAAACTTCCCACAGCAACCCCCATCGGGCGCACGGTACCGATGGGCTCGCAGAACTTCTGGTCACTATTGACCAGATCCAAGAAAAGCCGAGCGATCTCGCGTCAGGAAAGTTCGCACAATGTGAGTTTTTCCTAGCGATCGCGAGACACCACGATCTTCACGTTGTGCACTTCACTGTGTCAGACCCAACAGGTGCGGCGGGGCCGACGCCGGCGTTTTCAGCGCTGCGATGATTGCCGTCTGAAGGGCAGCGCCACTGTCGCCGTTTGGTGGCATCAGGAGAAGGAGGAGGCGGGCCAACGAGCGCGTTGATGGATCTTGTTGACCTCCGCCTACCAGTGAAGCGACCGCGACTTTCTCCGGAGCGTCCACGGCGCCTAAACGCACGGCGCCGTTCTCAGGTACACCTTGTACTCGCCCATGAAGTAGAGGCCGCCTGTGCCTGGCCTTTGGGTCGCCAGTCGCGGACGTGTGGGAGGATGCCACAACGTTCTCGGGGTCGCCGGCAACGTCGATTCGGAGCGCGCTGGCGGTCTCGCCACCCGGCGGAAGTGGATGTTCTCCGTGTCCGACCAGCTGACATCCTTCTCGTCAGTCTTCACCTGCGTCTGCTGCATGCCGGCGTCGTCTTTGAGAGGGTGACCACGCCAAGCCTGATCATGTCGTCGAGGCGACCACGGATCGGGACTGAAGCGACGCACGAAGCGTCGAAGGCTCTGAAGGCCGCGGAAGTCGAGTCCGGGAATCATGACTTGCCTTGCGTGAAGCAACGTCGAAGACGTTCGAGTTCTGCGTCGACCTTTTCGGGCAGCGCCACGTAACGCTGCGGGTCGTTGTTATCCGCGACAAAGGCGATGCCGTTGTTTGAAACGATGGTGCGAAAGCGCTTCGGTTTCTTCATGACCCACGACTAGCGCGAGCTCCGGATCCTCGTCGAGTCCGGGTGCTACGCTCGCGAAATGAGCCGGACACCGTTTCTGATTCACGGCCGACGACTGCCAAACCTGCTCGCGGGCGCGTTCCGGCACGGCCCCGATGGAAGCCTCGAAGGTAAGTTCAAGAATGAACACCCAGAGTTCAAGCATTTCACGAACGGGCTCTACCTGGCTGGGTGCTTTGCATTTCTCGAGGGACAGTACGGCGCGAAGTCGTGGCAAAGCCCCTCTCCCAAACACGCCGCGTTTGACGCATTCACGGCGAGCATTCCGCGAAACAAGCACAGAAAACTGAACCTTGCAGATGTGACCGTGGCGAAGCTGAACGCTCTCTACTTCATCAGGAACGCCATGACGCACGGCGCCGGCGTCTTACGGCCCTCGCACGTCGCCCCAGTCGCCGCAGCGGGCATTCCTGGGGTGATTCTCCACGTTGACACCGTCGATCTTGGCGGACCTGACGCGATTCTCTTCCTTCAGTTTGTGCGCCTCGCATACGTCGCTGTGTGCGCGTACCACGGTGACGGCTAGCTAGCTTCAGCCGTCTCGTCGGAACGTCTCGATAGAGATCGGCTCTCCGCTAACTGTGCGCGCGCCAGATGCCATCCCGTCTGTGACCGTTGCACGCCATTGCATGACGCGGCGACCGTCGGGAATGACTTGAAGGATCAGCAAGTGCTCGGCCTCATCGGTCGGGATTCGCCCGAGGTCTTCCTCAAAGAAGAAATCGCTGATGAAGTATTGCTCCTCACTTGGCGTTCCATCCGGTGAGCCAAAGTATCCTCGCCCAGTGAAACCAGCGATCTCGATCTCCGAATCTTCGATCCAGCCAAGACCATCAACGACCTCGAAGCGAGCGGTCTCGACGCACCCGATGAACACGGGATCCGAAAGGACAGTGGAGTTCAAGAGCGGTGCTGGAGGATCGATGGTCGACACCCGACGAACGACGACGGCGATATGTGTGTCGTCGAGCCAATCCCAATACGTTGCGAGCGACTCGGGTTCCGAATGAAAACCGGAGAGCGCCTGTTGGCCCCGAGCACAAGCCTCTTCGACAGACACAGCACCAGTGTTTGATGTGCAAGCAACAACGAGCGTAAGGAATGAAACAAGTCTCATGGGCTATGGAACAAACACCGGAGGGATTTCGTCAGCGTGCTCGAACTCGCATGCTGCTGCTGAGGGCGTTTCTGAGCACAAAGCCTGCCGACTGCATTCGCTGATTCCATTCCCACCCCACGGGCAATCAATGCCGTTGCCGGGGACGTAGCAACCGTATGCGTCTACAGGGCTGCGATCACGACAAAGAGACTCGAACGGAATCACGTCGATGCAACCCATTCCCACAGCGCGACAACCCACGAATGGGCAGTTGTCAGCAAACCCTCGCTCGTCCCAGTTGCAAGGTTCAATAAGCATGAAGAGAGATCGAATCGCTTCACACCTTACGTCGTCGCGGCATCCTTCTCGCGTGAGGTGCGCTCGACACGGCGAGCACGCGAAGATGTCAGCGTCGTGGGCGTCGTGCACGTCGAGGCTCGAATCCGTGGCGTCACGAACATCCACACCGGTGTCCTCGACCGGGTGTGAGCCCGAGCACCCCAACAGAGCAAGCGCGAGAAGAGCACGGTTCATTCGGATATTTTCTGATCGTAGTAGATCGTGGTTCCAGAATCGAACACCACATACGTGGGATTTGTGAACGGACTTGTTCCTCCGTCCGCGTGCAAGTTGACGCCAGCGCTCGGGTTGAAATTGAGTTCGACCATCTCGGTCCACTCGTTCGGCCGGTACGTGCAGCCTGTCCCGCCGATGCATCGGCTCGTGTAGGCACCAGCTCCGTTCGTGTACCGCTCTCCGACCACGTGAATGCGGCCGCCTTCGTACATGACACGTGGATCGGTGATCGCAAAGTCCTGAGTGCTGTGCGTGCTTTCCCCAGACCATCCGAACAGTACGCTCCAGGTGCGGTACTTGAGGTTTCTCGTTCCCGTCCCCTCCCGGTAAAAAACGTACAGAAACGATCCAACGGCCTCCGCTGCGGGACCGTCCTCGCTTCGTGCGCCAGACGAAATCGTAAACGGCCCTGACCAACTTGAGCCGTTGTAAGTCATGTACCGAATCTGCTGCTGACCCGCACCAACCTCCTTGTAGAACAGGTAGAGATTGGACCCAAAGACGGTCGCACTGACAGCGCTGTCCGTGGTCGCCGTCGGGACTGTGATTGTTCCAGACCACACACCGCTGGAGTTGAGTCGCTTGAATCGAATTGAGTTATTCAGATCGTACTTGGCAAACACATACAGCTGGCCGCCGTACTCAACTGCTGACGGTGCCGCGCCGGCCCAGGATAGGTGCGTTTCGCTATTCCACGAACACGAGCTGTCGTTGAGCGCGCACGTTCGGTACCGATAACGTAGTGGATCGCCGTTGGAAACCGGAGGTGCTTTGTAAAATGCGTATGTACGGTTTGTTGCTCCCACCTGAAACGTCGCAAGCTCTGCGGCGCCTGCATCAACATCACTCGACGTCGCACTCACGTAGGAGCCAAAAAACAGACCGGTTGAGCCAACTGCTCGAACTGTGCGGTCGTGGCGCCAATCCCCACTGAACAATGCGTCCGACTCCTCCGCCATCTTCGCCGCAAAGTCGTGAAACATGTCGGACGAACTCGCAGCTGTTTGGATGTAACGGTAGTAGATGTCACCCGTGTCATCTGGACCAATGCCTTGCGTGGACACGCCCGCATGATTGATCGCCGGCGCCGAACTCGATCGTGCAAGCAGGTAGGCGCCGTGCCCGAGAATCAGACCGTTCCTGTGCGTTTCGGCGCCCCAGTGGTTGTAGTTGGAGAGGTGGGCCGGACCGGTCTGACACGTTGGGCAAGACGGCGACTCGGGATTTGCGATGTCCCGATACGGCGATGTACACGAGCCAGCAGTTCCCATGATCCAGTCACTGTTTGATGACCACTCCTCCTTGAGCTGGCTGAAGATGTCCGCGAGAGCCTCGTTCATTGCGCCCTGTTGTCCAGCACTCCAAGTTGCCAGTAGAGGTGTAATCTCTGCCTGCACAATGGCGTGCGTGTACTCGTGCATTACGACGTCAGCGCAGATCGCGTTTGTGCCAAAAAGGACTTGGGCCTCGGACATCGGCGAGAGGCAGAAGAGTCGTGCCACCCACCCGGCCTGTGTCGGTCCGGAAGACCACGGGTAGTCTGTCACCGTCATCATGCGATGACAGGCGCTTGACGGATCGTCATCCCAGCCATCACGGCCGAACTGCTGGTCAAGATACGTGTATGCGTCGTTGGTGTAGAGGTAGGCGGAGTAGCTGTTGCTCGGCCAGGATCCGTAAAAGAAGAACGGATCCAAGTCGACGATAAGAGTCCAATCGATTGGTGCTGGTTCTTGGTCGCCCCACCACACCTGGAGATCGCGAGCGTGGGTTGGTGCGAGTTCATACCTCTCTCCACTGGTCGCATCGACCAACACCCCGCCCTCGTCGCCGGCACCCAACCATGCAGCGAAAGGCGCATCGGCGTTGACATCGGCTCGCTCAGGATCAACGACGACTAGGCGAAGCTCATCACTGTTCCGGGCCAATTCGGCTCGATGGACTGCGTCCCTCGCATCTAGCCTTGGTTCGTCAATGACGAGATCAGGGTTAACACTTGAGTCGATACCAATGAGGTGCGTGTCGCTAAACCTGAGCCGTGCACCTCGGCCCATCACCGGCAAACCCGCCACATGTTGTTGGAGTGTGACACGGGACCGATCCCCATCGCGCCCAACGTTCGTAGAAACACGTTGAAGCGAAATCGAGTCGTCCACACCAACTGCCGGACCGAACTGACGGAGCATTGAGTCCGCGGAATCGGACGCCGACCCTGTGAACTCCGTCAGACCGTCAGGATTTGAGAGTGAGCGGATCTCACCTGCTTCGTTGAAAGAGACGCGCGTCCCAGCCGAAAGGCCGAGTCGGGCAATGGCGTCGGGCGATACTGACGGCAAGGCATCAACTCGTTCGTCTGATTCGACCAGCTCTGACTCTGCAACGCTTGTCGTATCGACCTCGAACCCACATCCGACGAGAAATATGACGAACAGTGTGAAATGCCGCGCGCGGGCGTTGGTCATGATGCTGATGCGCTTCATGCGTACCTCCGCCGAGGAGCGTACGGGCTGGCGGCATGTTGATCGTCACCCCCGAGCGTGATCGCGAGCGGATTTACACGTTCGCCAGATTCCGCATCTTGGACTGCGCGAGCACCACCTGTCGTGGTCACTTTTGACCACCGAGAGCGCGATAGCCGAATGTCATCCCCAACTTGGTGACTCGTCAGTGCGCTTCCGCTGAACCTCCACGAGGGGTTTGCACCACATCGACCGCGACATCGGTGAATCCGCACTCGCGCAACAAGACCCCGTCTACAAGCAAACCGCAATCCACACACCGTCGCGACTGGAGCGCACCAGCACACTCGGGACACCTCAGGTCATGCTGGCGCGCGCCAGCAAGCTGCGGACCTGAAGAAACCTCGGTGAAATCGCTGCCGGCCGTTTCGCCGGTGTGTCGGTTTTCGTCCTGTTTCGTCGGGGTCTGCAAACGGTCTCGGGTTCGAGTCCCGTCCGCTCCGCTGAAATCCCCTGACTTCAGGGGGCTTTTTTCGTGGCGTCTACACCCCACTGCCGCGATCGTCACGCGACATTCTTCGTCGCTACAGGTGCGGCGGGGGTTGGCTCGGCTCCTGCGGCGTCCTTGGCGTGGGATCGTCTGGACGCGGTGAACTCGGAGCTGCGTTGCGAGGCTCTTGGGGAGGTGCATCGCCTTCGTTGGAGTTTGCTCGATGGTCGGCGCCGTCGTCCCCTGGATCGGGTCGCTCTCGACCCCAAAAGTCGCAACCGGGTCCAGTCATCTGGCAGACCCACGCACCATCTGGACACTCGAAACACTCTTCCACACACGTGGTGGTCAACGCGGCACTTGCGACCGCTTCGCTCGACGCGAGAACGACTCCAGTTTGGACGTCGAGTGCGTCGGTCAACGTTTCGTTGGTTAGACGCACCCACGTCTTTAAGTCCATCTCGGTACCGTCGGGACAGATTAGTTCGATCTCCGCCATACGGTTGGCCAAGAGTCCACTCACTTGGTAGGCGCGTGTTGGATCACGCAGATCAATCACCCACTCGCTAGCGGGCATCGCAGGCAGCTCCACGATCTCTTCGAGTTCGTGCTCGGCAGGAGCCACGCAAGAAACGGCGAGCAAAAGTGCGATGGTCAGTCGGCGCATTCATGCATCGTAGCAGACTCAACCCACGCCAGGTGTTCACTGGAAAAGGTCGTTGAGTTCACCAAACGAAACACCGGAGGTGCTCAAGCAGCCCTCTTCGTAGACCTGACGTGCAGCATCGAGAAACGCGCCCAGTGCGATTCGTGCGAATGCGCTCCCGATGCTGATCCTTCGCACGCCGGCGTTCGCGAGTTCGCTTGTCGTGAAGCCGGGACGCGAAAGCAGCACGTTCACCGGCTTGGGTGCGACGCTTGCGACCACGGCCTCGACTTGCTCGATGGTGGTCAGTCCAGGTGCATACAGACAATCGGCGCCGACTTCGGAGTAGGCCACCAACCGCGCGATCATCGCGTCGAGATCCGGCTGGCCGACGAGAAATCCTTCTGCGCGACCGGTCAGGACAACATCGGCACCTTTTGCATCGATCGCTTCACGTGCCGCACGCACACGCGCCACAGCGTCGTCGAACGGGTAGAGCGGTTGTGACGCGTCTCCCGTGGCGTCCTCGATCGACAACCCGGCGGCTCCCGCATCGACACATGCAGACACGTTGTCGCGCAGACCGTCCAGATCGCGCGCGTAGCCGTCTTGAAAGTCGACGTTCACCGGCAAGTCGGTGGCACCCACGATCGATCGCACATGCTCGAGGACTTCGTCCACGCTCAACGAGTCGACGGCGTCGGGTCGACCCAACGTAAACGAATGACCTGCGCTCGATGTCGCGAGTGCTTCAAACCCGACTGAACGAAGAAGCCGAGCGGAACCCACGTCCCACGGATTGGGCAACACGAAGCAACCCTGCGAGTGAAGTGCGCGAAACCGCGCGCGACGTTCAGCATGCGTCATCCACTGCAGATAGCAGACGTGTGCGACTTCGTCGGAGTGAGCAGGCGTCGATATGCGCTATCGCGCTTCGAATGCCCCGAGATCGGGGGCTGCGCCTTGTGGCCGAGCGGCCGCGTTGAAGTCGGTGCTCGGCTGCGCGTCCGGATCGCCCGCATCGATGCATTCGCTGTCGTCTTGGAGTCGAAAGTCTCCCGATTCGGCGTCGACGAAGCGTGGGTCCGACGAGAGCATGTTTTGACCTTCGGGGGTCTCGAAGCTTTGAGCGAAGTAGTTGTTGTAGCTCTGGATCCACCCGGCAACGTCGGTGCGCGAACGAAGGTACTCACCGGTGCTGTAGAACACGGAGTGCGTGAGAATGTTGTCTTCACTCACCGCGCTGTTTCGAATTGTGCTGTCCGTGTCGTAGAACGTGCAGTGCTCGATTCGGTTTCCGGAGTACACATCCGTTGATGGCCCTCCACCGGAAGGGTTGTTGTAGCTCGTGGTTGCTCGAATCGCGTACACCGAGTCGTACCCGACGATGTTGCGCCAGGTGTTGTTCGACGCGAGCCCGTTGTTGTCTTCCTCAACCGAATCCTCGATGACGATCGCGGCCGAACTGTGGAACGAGACGCAGTCTTGAAAGAGATTGAAGCTGGCGCCGTCTCTCGCTTTGAAACTGAGGTTGCCGTCGTTGGTTCTGGAATCCCCTTCGGAGACGCAGTCGCGTGTGACGTTGAAGCGAGCGTCTGGATAGGCCCAGTAGAACGATTCGCCGCTGAAACCGCGCGCGATCGAGTTTGCGACCAAGTTGTACTCAGAGGGCGTGCGGAACGCTTTGCTGCCCATGGCATGGCCGCCGTGCATGACATCGCCGATTCGCTCCGCACGCGAATGGGTGATGATGTTTCCGACTCCGCGAACCGCGAGGTAGTAGTCGGTTCCCGCTTGTCGGGTGGTGGTCTCGTCGCAGATCACTGTGTTGTTGGCGAAGAGGTTGTGGTCACCCCACGCCCAAATCGCCTCGAACGACACGTTGATGCAGGTCGTGTTCGTGACGCGGTTGATGTTGTTGCCACCGTCACCTTTGAAGTGAACGCCGTTGCCCTCGGTCCCCGGCGATGTTCCGCCCACCGAGTGGACCAATACGGAGTCCACGAGCACATGGCTGGACGGCCCGGACGCGGAAATGATCCCGTACCGATAGTTTTGGATCTGAAGGTTGCGCAGGATGATGTTCTCGCTGCTGCGTAGCGACACTGCGGTGCCGTCTTCGCGCGAAGTTCCGCGCAAGAGTGGCAGCTCGGTGGGATCGAGTTCGCCGTCGCCGTGTGCATAGTACAGACCCTCAACGTCACCGATCGCGTTTCGGTATCCGATGAACTTGATCGGGCGGTCCGCTTCCCCATCGTTCGTGATCCTCAGTTCCACAGCGCCGTAGTCGCCGGCTTTGATCCATACGGTTGTACCTGGCTCGGCGAGCTGCGTGGCTTCGACCAAGGTCCAGGCGTCGCTTTCGGAAGTGCCCGTGCCTCCTCCGGCGGCGTCGACGGTGACAAAGCGCTCCAGGGTGCTTGCGGGTTCGGGGAGCTCGTTGCGAATCCACGTGAGCGGAAACTCGACGAGCGGGTTGCCCTCCGAGTCTTCGATGCCCGACCCACCTTCGTAGCGCAGCGAGTCGTTGTCCCAGAAATCAAAGGGCGCACTCGCGACAAAGTAGTGTCCATCGGTGCGGCCATCTTCGATGTGGATGCTCGCCACACTACGACCCACGAGTGCGAAACCGGTGGCGTCGCCAGCCACCAAAGGTTCGGAACTTTCGAACCAGATTCGGTCGCGCTCGGCCTCGCGGATGCGAAACCCATGAAGGGTGGGATGACTTTGGTCTGCGCGCGGTCCAGCGTCGGGAGCAGGTGCATCGCCAAGCACGTCGAATCCGCCATCTCGAACTGGTGTGTCCGCGGCAACGTCACCCATCGCATCGGAGACCGATGCGTCAGTGTCCGACGTGCTGTCGCCACAGCCGAGGACCACGAGCAGTAGCGCGACGGTTCGCCTCATGTGCACCCCTCCTCTCACGAGAGTGGTGGACAACCGTCTATCTCGCCACCTCCAGAATCAGACAGCGACTGACGGAGACACTAGGGACACACGGGAGCGATGGCAGGTTCGGCACTTGCGACAACGACAAAGCTTCGGTTCAGCACCAAACACTCGGCCGCCAGCCATGCTTCGGAGCGCGCGACGGGCGAGATTCGCACCTCGTCGATCACACCTCGGAAGTGCTGGCCCATTCCGTTGTCTTGCGCGCCGATCGCGCTCACGGCAGGTGGCTCCGGCATGGTGGCGTCTTCCGCGCAGTCGACGGTTGCACGGGTGTTGCGTACGCCGTCGATGAACACGGAAATCGTGTCGGTGGGGTAGTGGGTGGTTGCGGCGATGCAGTGCCAGCGATCGTTCATCAAACCGCCTGCCACTGAGTCGGCAACTTGCTGCGGTTCGGTTTCGTTGGAGCGTGCACCGCCGCGAAGTTCGCCTGATTGGATCTGCAGCGACGCGCGAGATGTTGCTGTGGCGCTGCCCCCGTTGAAGATGGACACGGAAACCACAGACTGAGTCGTGCTGATCTCGGTGTTGCGAATCCAGGCGGAAATCGTCCACTCCGGAACCGATTGCAACAGAGCAACATCGTTGCCGAGGTCGAGGTAGTCGTCGCTATCAAAGAGGCGTGCCCCCGCGAGTGCGCTCGCAGCGTCCGTCCCGTTGTCGATCGCATCCGCAAGACGTGTCGTGGAATCGGACAGGTTCGTCAGGTGGTAGACCGCCTCATATTCCGACCACAGAGTGGCCGGATCCTGTCGGTCCAGCGCGTCGGGGTTGCCGTAGATCATCCAGACGAAGTCGCTGTCCGAATTCGCTTCAATTTGCGGCACGCGTACCCAGACGAAAGATTCCCCACCCTCGTTCCAGACTTCAATCTCGTGCGGCAACACAGTCCCGTCGGGGTCGGTAAAGCGTAGGTCTGCGCCATCAGGCTGCGCTTTGATGTAGTCAAAGTTGGTGGGGTCCAGCACCACGAGCACGGGGAAATCCATGAGCGCCTCGTCTTGGGCGCTGTTCAGAAAACTCAGCCGTTGTCGGACTTGAAGACCGCACGTGTCGCACGCCGCGGATGGAGTTTCACAACCGTTGCCGTGAACGCCATCGCAGTCTTCCCAACCCACGTCACACAGAGCGATGGAGCACGCACCTCCCGCACAGTCGGTGGTCGCGTTCGGCAAGCTACAAACAACTCCACAACCACCGCAGTTTGTCGCGTCGCGCAAGTCGGTTTCACATCCGTTGGTCGCGACGAAATCGCAGTCTCCCCATCCCGCGTCGCAACTCGCGATCGCACAGTTTCCTCCAATGCACACCGCCGTTGCGGTATCGAGAATGCACGCTCGTCCGCAGGCACCACAGCTTGTGCTCGTGTTGAGTGGGGTCTCGCAGCCGTTTCCGACCATGCCGTCACAGTCGCCGTAACCCGGGTCACAGGTGAACCCGCACCCGCTCGCCACACACGTCGGCGCGGCGTTTGCTCGAGCCGGACACACGCTGTCGCATCCGCCGCAGTGTTGGGGGTTGGTTTCTGTGTCGACGCAGAGGGGGCCACAGCGCGTCGGTGGATCCATACACGGCGGTGGGATGCACTCGTACGTACCAGGACGTCCCGAACAGAGGAACTCGACGCCGGAGCAACGCAGTCCACACAAGCCGCAGTTCTCTGGCGCCGAAAGGTCGGTCTCGCATCCGTTCATCGCGACCCGATCGCAGTTGTCCCAGCCCGGGTTGCACCCGATCTCGCACTCTCCGTCCACGCAAACATCGAAGGCGTTGGGGGCGTCGTGCGCGCATTCCCGACCACACCCGCCGCAGTTAAAGATGTCCGCTGAGACGTTTGCTTCGCAGCCGTTTTCAGGGCGTCCGTCGCAGTTGTCCCAGCCGGGCTCGCAGCTCACCAGTTCGCAGCGGCCGGAACCACATGCGGCAGTGCCGTTGAGCAGCGCGCACGGAATCCCGCATCCGCCACAGTTGGTGACGTCGCGCAGGTCCGACTCGCAGCCGTTGTCGGGGTCCAAGTCGCAGTCGTGGTAACCCGACTCGCAGGCGAGCACCCGACAACTCCCCGCTGCGCACTCGGTCGCGGCGCGAGGACGATCGCACGTGATTCCGCATCCTCCGCAGTCAGTCTCGGTGTCGGCGTCGGTTTCACATCCTGCAACGGTTGGATCGCAGTCCAGCGAGCCAGCAACGCACTCGATTTCGCACGCTCCCTCTTCGCATCGCGCAGCGGTGACCCGCGGCCCCATGCACGTTCCGTCTGCGCCTTCGTCGACACGGGTGTCGCAATCGTCGTCAATGCCGTTGCACCGCTCCGCGCCGCACGTTCCTCCGTCGAACTCTCCGGGAAGCAGTTCGCGCGGGTCGATCTGTACCTCGCGACACCCACCCCGCGCGCACGTACGGGGCGCGCAATCGTTGTCGATGCACTCACGGAGCAGTTCGATGTGGAGCGTGACCTGCTCTCCTGCAATGAAGTCGAGCCTCGCTTGACGCATCACCACAGGCCTCTCGTCCTTGGAGCCAACCACGTCGACAACGACCGGCCCAAGCGGACCGGATCCGCGCAGCAGACCCAGCGTTAAAGGAAAGGCGGTGTCGCCGTCCAACACCACGCTACGGAGAGTCGGTGGACCTTCGCGCGCGACTTCGATCGCGATGTGATCGAGTTCTGACGGAACGTCGAGATCGGTGGTGACCGACACCACGATCATTGTCGACGGCGACGAACATGAAGCGCAGAGCACCAGCAGAACTCGCCAGTTCCAAGAAAGACCGACCACGCACCCCCAGGTCGTTTTCACTTTAGCCGCACAGGCATTTCTCAACAATGCCGCTATTCGCGAACGGTTCGTGACGAAAAGATTGCGACGAGCTGCGATCTCGTGCGTCGTTCGGTCATGCCGGACTTGAACGAGCTCCTCGACCAGATGCTCCCGAGTGTGTTGGTCGTTTTGACCACAGCCGCCTTCATGGTCGCCGAACGGATTTGGCCGGGACGAACTCTACCGCCGCGGCGCGGTTGGTACGTTCGAGCACTGCTGATCAACGCGGTGCAGATCGGAATTCTGGGTGTGGCTGGCCTCACTTGAACCACTACCGATTTGGGATCGGCTGTTCGGAACCTACCGAGACACAACCGAGTTCGAAGCGTGCGGGTCGGCTTGGTGCGATGCTGCTCTTTCAAGACGTATACGAATCCGATCGTCAGTGACGACGACGGAACAGCAGCAGTAGCCACCACGCGCTCACGCCGCCTGCGGTGGAACAACCTCCACCGGTGCTCGCACCCGCGTCTGGAGAGACTGCGCCGTCCGTCGGTGTCCCGGCATCGCGCTCTGAGCCTGCGTCGCTACGCCCAGCGTCGGGGTTGCCTGCGTCGTCAGGAACGATCGTCCCGTCGTGCCATTCGAACGCGCCGAGGTCTGGCGCATCGCCTTGCGGACGGGGAATGCCGTCGCGGTCGTGCGTGGGTGCGAACTCGGTGCTGCCTTGGTCGATGGCGTCGGTCGCGTCTGCTCGGAGATGAAAGTCGTGGTTTGCGACATCCATGAAGAGCGTGCTGGGGTCATCAAACTGAACGTTGTGGTCTTGCACGGAACTCTCGGCTTCGAGCGTGATGCTTTGAACCAAGTTGTTTCGAATCACGATGTTCTCACTGGCGGTGCCGTTCTTGTGGGCGGACACATCGATCCAAGGCGGTCCCGGTCGCTCACCCATGCGGTTGTCGATCACAGTGTTGTTCACGACACGCACGTTGCGTGCTCCGAGGAGTGTGATGCCATGCCACTGGTTCACCTGGACGACGTTGTTTTCGATCACCCAATCTTCAAAGAACCCGTCGAAGCAGCCGATGCCCTGTGCTGCTCCAGCAAAGGGTTGGTCGGGGTCGTCGAAGTTGATGAACGTGTTTCCGCGAATCACGACCCCACGCACAACGCCGCTTCCCGGTGAGCCGTCTTCACCCACCGACCATGACTGAAAGAAATCGTCGTGATGGTCGTCAACGTCGTACGCGTTCTTCACGGTGTTGTTCTCAAAGAGTCCGAAGTCGCCGATGCCGCGTAAGCCGTCGCGTGAGAAGTTCTCAACCAAGTTGCCGATGACTTGAGCGTCGGGCGAGTCGTGTGCGATCGAGATGCCGTAGCCGACGTTGCGCACGCGGTTGTTCCGAAAAACGACGCGTTCCGCGCGTGAGCTCATTCCGGTGCCGGGTAAGTTCGCCCAGTCGTCGGCCGACCAGCTCGCCTGGGTGTCGTCGGTCACCGAAAAGATGTCGCAGTCTTCGACGGTTGTGTCGGGTGCGCTTCCCTGGACCGAAACCATGGTCGCGCTCTCGTAGGGGTCGCCGTACGACAAGCTGATCGAGAGACCACGAATGGTGACTCCGTTGGCATTGCGGACCGTCAACGACCGAACGCGTGGGGTGGCACCCTCGGCAGCAGTGACGACAAAGCCATCGCCGCTGACTTCGACGTCGCCGTAGTCTCCGTCCGCGAGCAAGAGCGTGTCACCGGACCCTGCTGCTGCCATCGCAGCGTCGAGTTCGCCTGGTGTGACTGGAATGTCTGCCGCATATGCGGTCAGCGGCCACAGAAGAAGAACAAGGGACAACGCACGCATGAACGCATTGAACTGCGGGTGCGTGGTGCAGTCACTTACGGTTTGATCACGGTCGTCTTAGGGGGCGTCGTCGCACGCAAGTCGCCCCACGCGACTGGCGATCGTTCGAACCAGGTCTTGGTAGCGCGTGGAACAAATCGAGTGCAGCACGCCGTCGAAGTCGTTGACCATGTTGACGATTCGCGGTGCAGGGAGTCCCGTGCGGCCGCCTTCGTTGCACATGGCCGTGAAGGGATGTGCGGCAAGCGTCAGCTCCAAGACCTCCGCAGGATCGGACACATCCACAGGCATTCCGCCCAGCGCGCCAAGCACGAGCGAGTCTGGATCACGCAGCTCCCGAAATCCTTCGGTATAGGTGCTGACCGAACCCCAAGCTGGCGTGCAAAACGTCATCCCACCCACCATCACACAACGTTGCTCGCAGACATCTCGCGGGAGTCCGGTGCAAATCGACGCGTCGTCCTCGTCAGTAACCAGAAGAATCACCAGCAAGCTGTCCTCGCGGAGATAGCCGGCGTGGTTCGCCTGAATCGTGGGGGTGGATCGAATCGGAAACGCGGCGTCCGGCGGCAAGAGCGCGCGCAGCGCCGTGGAGAACAGGGCTTCGCTACCTCCGACCGCTTCGGGAAGAACGCAGCTCGCTCCGCGCAGAAAACCGTCGATGTCTGCACCGCGTCGGTAGCTTTGCCAGATCGGGTACATCGGCGCGCACTCTGGCCGCTCGGTATCTCCGAGCCCGTTGAAGTTGCCACCTTCCCCGCTCAAGGCGACGGCAAAGTGCAGGTCTTCGACCGCGGGCCAGTCGGCCTCGCCGTTGAGGTCCAAATCCGGAGGCTGGATCATGTCACGCAGAAGGGTGGGCACCTCTGCGGCTAACGCGACGAGCTCGTCGCGCATCGAACCGCTGCTGTCGACCACCAAGAAGAGATCGACGGGGCGAGGTCGTGACGTGCAAGGTCGTGGTGGGCGCGGAGGTTCACCATCGAAGGGAACGTCTCCCATAACATCGGGAGGTGCGTCGACGGGTCGAACATCAAACCCGGTGTCGACGATCGTCGCGTCGCGACCTGAGTCGATGCGGCCACCACCATCCGAAGGGGGAGGTACTTCCAACGCTGATTTCGCTCCGCATCCGCAGAGCAAGACCACAAGGAAGAAACGCATGGCCGAACCCTAGAAGCGGCGACGAGCCTTCGCAAATGCAGCCGGCGCACGTAGGCTGCGCGCATGCGAATGCTGATCGGGGGGATGATCGTCGTGGTGGCGTGCGGTGGGTCGGAGCCCGAAACGCCCACACCGCCTGCACCACAGGAGGAGACGCCAACCGAGACCGAGACGGTCGAGACGGCTGTGGAGACTCCCGAACCCGAAGTCGATCCTGCCGACTCGTGGGTGGAGTTGCTTCATGCGCTTCCTGGAACCTGGGTGTCGACGTCCAACGCGTACCGCAACGAGGCGCGACAGGTCGGTCGTTTGGTGGATGGTGATCTCGAGTCCGCGTGGAATTCCTTTAGCGATTCAAGCACAGCTTCGATTTTCGTGCGCGTACCCGAGGGCGCGACGATCCGCGCGATCGAGATGACTGCCGGGTACACGAAGGTCAGCGACGAGACCGATCTCTTTACGGGCAACCGACGCGTGACGCGTGTCGAGTTGCGGCAGGGGTCAAACGTCCTGCAGTCCGCGTCGTTGGATCCTGAGGTGCGTGAACTTCAACGCGTGGTGCTGGACGAACCCGCATCCGGTGATCTCGAGATTCGGCTCGCGAGCTACACACCTGGAACCAACACCCGATGGACTGAACTTTGTGTTTCGGAGTTACGGGTGCTCGGTGAAGCGTCGGACGCGCAGGTGGATCAGCGACAACCGATGGTGCACTTGGGCCCGTTGCCACCGAAGGATCCCGCTGCGCACGGCCAGCGGCTTTTGGACGAAGTGCAGGCGATGGTGAGTTCGGACGATCAGATGCTGGACATCGGTACGTCGGTTCGTGCGTTCAACGGCATCTTTACCCGCAACCGCAACGTCACTCTCAACGCACAGCTCCGTGCTGGCTCCTGCTACTTCATCGTCGGGCAGTCGCACCAACAAGTTCCAGAAGAGGTCGACTACTTTCCGGCCAACATTGACGTGACGGTCGGCGAGGACTCGTTCGTGTCGGACGTCGAGGAGCCCGACCCGGATTTCTTGGTGGGGTACAACCGCGAGATTTGTCCAGAGGAGACGACGCGAGCAGAGATGGTGCTCAGCGGTGACCACATGGCGTCGTACTGGCTGCACATCTTTGCGCGCCCCGATCCGGACGCACATCCGGAAGACGGGGCCGACTTGGCGGACGATGCGATGGTGGAGTCGGTGACCGGGCAAGCCTCCGACGATGGACGCGCGGACTTCATGTTGACCCGCGAAGGATTGCATCTGACGGAACTCACGCTTGGGCCAAGCGTGGAGAACCGCCAGATCGAAGATCCGAGGGCCACCTTCTCGAAGGCCGACGATGACCGGGTGTACTGTTTGACGCGCTTGGAGAACCCGTCGCGCGAAGCGACCACGCTCTACATGGGTTGGGAGCGGGACGATCGCCCAGCGGATCCCGATGATCAGGGAGCATGGGGCCGCGCAATGAACATCCCCGCACAACCCCGGTACGTCACCTTTGGATATCGCGGTACGGGGCAACGTCCGGCGCGCTACCGCTGCGTGATTCGCGATGAGGATGGTGTCGTCCTGGGTCGCGCGAACTACGAGCTCACCGAGTAGCCGTCGAAGTACGATGGAGAAGCCGTCACGCAGAGTACGAGTCGCTATACTGCGCACATGAAGCGCTTGGCTTGTGCGCTGCTCGTCGTGATGGCGTGCGGTGACGATGATGGTTCGACGGATGCGGGACGCGACGCGGGGGCAGATGTCCCGACGCTCGAAGATGCTGGAAACCCACCAGATGGTGGACCGCTCTTCGATGGCGGAACTCCGATGCATCCCCGTCTCGACTGCACGTTAGGCGAAACGAGTGCGCCGGCCGCGAGTTGGCTCGCTGACGTGGACGGTGAGATCCGAGGCATCGCCGAAGTCGACGGACAATTAGTCGTCGCGCACACCGCAGGCGTGACCACGTTCGCGATCGGTGATGGGGATGGCACGCTGGCCTCTGCCGAGACGTTTGCGATCGGGGAGATGGGACTCGAAGCACCGAGGGCGGTCACCGCGCGGGGCGCGGACTACTTCGTAAGCGACTCCACGAGCATCCACCGATTTACGTTTGACGGTTCCTCGTCCAGCGCCCGTTCGCTTCAGGGCGCCGACACCGATCTTGGACGGTTGGAGAGTCCGGGTGCGCTGGCCGTGGACTCGCTCGGGCAGCTCTTTGTCATTGACACCACCCGCAACGACCTCCGTGTGTTTGGCGTGAGCGATGAACTGCAGGTTCGCGAGCTTTGGGGTGATGCACGATACGCCTCGAGTGGTGGCGACTTGGGACCACCGAGCGCACTTGCGATCGATCACGTGCGCAACCGCGTGTACGTCGCGGACGACGAACGCATCGTCGTGTTCCGCTACACCGACGGTGCCCACATCGCGACGATCATTCGAGCGCAGGTCCTCGGGCTGGTCTTGGATCGGCACGGGTTTCTGTACGCGAGCGACGCGACGAGTGTGGCGGTGTTCGAACCCGAGTCGATGGCGTTCGTGTTCGAGTTTTCTTCGGGTGCATCGACCGGTGGGACGCTTGCGTTGGTCGAGTCCAACGGGCAGCGTTACCTCGCCCTTGCAGATGGGATGCAGGTTCGCGGCGTGCGCCTCGCTGAAGTGCACGAACGCGCCTGCGTCGAGCAGCTACGGGTCACCACACCGAACTTCCTCCAAAACGCGGCACAGAGCCTACGCGTGGAGTTGCTGCGTCCCGATGGCGAACACGATGTGCTCAGTTTCCGCCAGCCCGGTCGGGTTGTGGTCACGCGCACCGACGGGAGCGCCGTCACCGAATCCGAGTTCACGCTCTACAACGGGATGGGTTCGGCGCCACTGCAGATCGATGTCGAAGGTGAGGTCGCGATTCGGGTTGAGGTCGCGGGACATATCTGGGCGGAGACCACGACAGTCGCAACGACGGCCCCAACGAATCTCACGGGAACGCTCACCGGCGATGACCTGACGTGGTCCGGAGCTGTGCAGCTGAGCGGGCTCGTGATTGTGCCGCCGGGTGAAACGTTGACGATCGAAGCAGGTACCAACGTGCTGCTCGAGCCCGGCGCGCTGCTGCAGGTCGACGGGGATCTGACGGCCGATGCGACCGACGCGAACCCGATCGCGATCTTTGGCACCGACACCACCAACACCTGGTCGCAGATTCACCACCGCGGCGTGGACTCCACCTATCTGTATCGGAACGTGTTGATTCGCGGAGGGGGCAACCATGAAGACGAGTGGACCTACCGTCGGTGGAAGCATTGCTGTCCGCCGATCCTCTATTTCGAAGCGGGTGACGTGACGATGGAGCGGGTCGTGATCGGCGACAGCCCCAACAAGTCGCTCATGATCTCGGATGGCACGATCGTGATGCGTGAATGTGCGGTGAACCGCGTTGCGATGGGTCCTGAGTTTGAGCTGCCCAGCACAGAGCTCGAGGACCTTTGGATCACCGAGATTCGCGGCATCGACGACAACGACGGAATCTACTTCTGGAAGGTGGGGCAGTGTTGCGGGGTGCCGACGGATGTGTGCACTGCAGCGTGCGGCGAGCCCTATCCGGAGTCCGTCGTCACGGCGCGCGGTCTGGTGATCGCAGACGTGGACGACGACGGAGTCGACACGCAGTTCAGCTACGACTTTCTTGGGCCCGCGACGCACCCTGCGAGTCCGGACTTGCGCGACGTGATCATCTACGGAATCGCCGACAAGGGGATGAGTTTGGCAGGCGGAAACACCGTGGTGACCAACGCGCTGATCTTTGCCAACGGCAACTTGGGTGTGAAGACCGACGACAACAACCCGCTTCGCGAAGATCATCCGGATGTATCCACCATCCTTCGCAACACCACCATCGTGGACAATCCAAACCACGGGGTGTTCGTGGGCGTGCAGGGCGCAAGTATGTTTAGCGACGGCTCGCACATCACCGTGTCGATTCTCGACGACATCCTCTGGGATAACGGCACGCAGGTGGAGACCGTGTTCCGCGAACAAGAGATCACGATTCAACGCAGTGTGAATCCGTCTCCGATCGGTTCGGTGAGTTCGGACAACCTGACGAGCGATCCACGTTTCATCGATCCGCAACGTCTGGAGTACCGGCTCAACCCGCGCTCGCCGGCCGCAACGTTGGCCGAAGACGGCGGCCCTGCTGGCTTCCGAGGTTTCTAACCTCGCGGAAAGAAAGTTAGAGTGTCGGTGTGTATCCGCCTGCACTCCGACCCATCGTGCCTTGGCTTGAGGATCCGAGCGTCTCCGAGATCATGATCAACGGGCCAAACTCGGTCTGGATCGAGTCACACGGCAAGCTGCGCCAAGTCGAGTCGCCGTTTCAGTCGCGGCATCAACTCACCGCCATGATCGACACCATGGTGACCAACACCGGTCGCCAAGTGACGATGTCGCAGCCCTTCGTCGACTTTCGGCTCGAAGACGGTGCGCGTGTGAACGTGGTGGTTCCGCCCATCGCACTCGACGGACCGGTCATCACGATTCGAAAGATGGGTCGCACGATCCAGTCGATGGACGATCTGGTGAAAGCCGGAACGCTCAGTGAGCGCATGGCGTACGTCCTCTATGCCGCGATTCGTAGCAAGGTGAACATCATCTTCTCGGGCGGCTCAGGTACGGGAAAGACCACCACGCTTGCGATGGTGAGTACGTACATCTCGGAACGCGAGCGCATCGTCGTCATCGAGGACACCGCCGAGCTCGAGTTGAAGCAGCGCCACGTGGTGCGTATGGAGTGTCGTCCCCCCAACATGGAAGGGCAGGGCGCCGTCGATCAGTCGGAACTGCTGCGCAACGCACTGCGCATGCGGCCCACTCGGATCATCGTGGGCGAGGTTCGTGGAGGCGAAGCGGTCGACATGCTTCAAGCCATGACGAGCGGTCACGATGGCTGTCTCGCCGTGATTCACGCGAGTACCCCCGAGCACGCGATCAGTCGGCTCGAGATGCTGATCCTCTCGCGCGGGCTCCCGCTGCCGCTGTGGGGAATTCAGCGCCAGATCGCGACAGGGGTCGACTTGATCGTGCAGATGGCGATGGGCAAAGACGGTGTTCGTCGTGTCACCCACATCACCGAGGTGGTCGGTTCGGACGGCGGCTCGGTGGTGCTCAACGACCTGCACACCTTTGTCCAAGAGGGCATCGACGAACACGGTCGAGTCAAAGGGTACTTCCAGTCCACGGGCGCACGACCGGACTGGTACGACCGCATCACCGACCTTAAGCCCAAGGTGGTGGAGCGACTCTTTCAACAAGGTCGCGATTGAGAACGTTCCTCATCGCTGCGCTGCTCTGCGGTTGTTCGACCTGCGGAGAGAACGCAGAAGAAACGGTCGACGCAGGGCTTGTTGAAATGACGACGCTCGGCGAACCCGACCGTCCGTATCTCGTGCATCTTCCAAACAGCTACGACCCCGAGGGTTCGTACCCCGTGCTCTACGCGCTTCACGGTGCGGAGGGCAACGCGGAGGTCATGGCCGCCACCACGTGCTCAAGCGAGTTCGGTGCGGTCGGTCACCTGCCGGATCTCTCGGACCCGAGTTGCCTGCACAACGTCGCTTCGGACTACATCGTTGTGTACGTCAACGGACGCGTAATTCGAGAGAGTGAGCGACGAAAGCATCGCGGTTGGGAAGCCGGCGGTGGGCGCGTGGTCGACGGGGAGCACTATCGCTGCACGACTCCTGCCGTCGGAGACTGCGGGCGTTCCTCGAGCGACGACGTGGGGTTCTTCATCGGCCTGCACGCCGAGGTCAGCCAGAACTTCGCGGTCAATGGTTCCCGGGTCTACCTGACGGGGATTTCCAACGGTGCAGCGATGAGCTTTCGTCTCGCTTGCGCGTTGCCCGAGGTGGTCTCGGGAATCGCACCTGTCGCCGGGGCCAATCAGTTCGCGGCCAACATGTTTGGCGGCGCCGACTGCAACGCTGCCAGCCAACCGGTTGCGCTTCTCTTGATTCACGGTGACGCCGATCCGCTCTGGAAGCACGATGGAAGTCCCGGCACCCTGGGCCGCGAGCGCTTCGTCAGCCCACGCCAAACCCTTCACGGGTTTGAAGGCGGAGGTGGCTGGCTCACGTTCAACGGTTGTACCGATACCGAACGAAGTACTGCAGCCGAAGCCCAGATCGAAACCGGCGTGGGGTGCCAACTGCCGGTTCAGTACGTTCGCGTACTCGGCGGTGGACACACGTGGCCCGACGGCTGGCAGTATCTGCCGGAAGCCATGATCGGCGAGACCAAGCGCGAAGTGTCTGCCAATCGCTTGATCGTGGAGTTCTTCGACGGCCTTGCACCTCCCTAGCTGCGTTGCCAGTCGATCCCTGACGCTCGATTGCCTACCCCGTCAGGGCGATCGCCAAACACGCAGACGATCGGTTTCGACGGCACCTTCGGCTTGATATCCTGCCGCCATGGCCGACGCGGCCAAGTCGGATCCGGGATTGGGCGCACCGGACATCGGACAGGTCCTTGAGGGCCGGTACCGATTGGACGCGCGGCTGGGCGAAGGCGGCGTGGGATGGGTGTTCCGCGCGACGCACCTGAAGCTTGGATCCGAAGTCGCGATCAAGATGCTTCAGGAGCGCTTCTCGGAGAGTTCGATGATGCGTCCTCGCTTCATCCGCGAGGCCAAGGCGCTTGCGGCGTTGAAGCATCCGCACATCGTCACCATCACGGATTTCAGCATCGCGAAGGGTCGTCCCTACATTGTGATGGAGCTGATCGAGGGGCAGACGCTGCGCGAAGTAATCGCGTCGGGGCCTCTCTCTGCAGAGCGAGCGCGTCGCATTGTGCATCGCGTGCTGGATGCACTGGCGTTCGCGCACGAGCGCGGATTTGTGCACCGCGATTTGAAGCCGGACAACGTGGTGTTGCTCGACCTCGACAACGACAAAGCGTTTCCCAAGCTACTCGACTTTGGTTTCGTGAAGCTCACCGACGCCGAACCCGAGAAGTCGGAAGCCGCCGATGTGTTGACGCGTTCGGGGATTGCGTTTGGAACGCCGGCGTACATGTCTCCCGAACAAGCGACCGGGGGAGACGCAGACGAGCGCAGCGATATCTACTCGCTGGGCGTGATGCTCTACGAGATGTTGACGGGCCGCCGCCCCTACGAAGGCACGTTGCCCGAAATCGTTCGTGCGCACCTCACAGCGCCCATTCCAACGTTTGAAGATCGTGGAACCCGTGCGCGCGAAACGCTGGAGTTGCGCAGCGTGTTCACCAAGGCGCTGGCCAAGGAACCGGAGCTGCGCTTCCAAAGTGCGGGCGAGATGCGCGCGGCAATCGACGCGTTGCCTTCACACTTTGTTCGCTACGCGACCGACGCCGTGGAGTCGAAAGAAGAAGTGAGTGTTGCCGCGCCCACCGTGGCTGCTGTGCCGAGCAGCAAGCGAGCGCTACGCACCGGTTGGCGGATGATGTTCGCCATGCTCTTTTTCGTCACGTTGGTCGGTGGCGTCGCGGGTCTGGTCGCGCTTGGAGCGATGGCGAGCCAAGACGAAGCGGAGACGCTTCTCGGAAACGAGCCCACACAGACGTCGGAGGAAACCGAGACGGCGCCTCCTGACAGCACGGACGAGGACGAGCAGGCCGTCACCGAAGCCGAGGAGTACGACGAACCGGAGCCGATCGAGGAAACCGAAGGCCCGGACATGGAGTTCAGCCAGGACGAGCTCGAACTGACCGAAGAGGAACTCGCGGAAGCCGAGCAAGAAGAGATCGAACAACCGGCCGAAGAAGCCGAGGTGGATCGTCGTCACCCATGGCAGACCAAGCGCCGCGTGACCTTTCTGACGCAAGCTCGACGCCGCGTGTTGCGAGGGCGAGCACTAAGTTCGGGTGCGGAGCGAAATCTCAAGCGCTACGTGCGCAATCACCGCGACGACGCGCGTCCGCACTTGTTGATCGCACAAAGCTATATGGCCAAGGGCTGGGGACGCTCGGCGTTCGATCGATATCAGCTCGCTCAGCGTGTCGACCCACGATCCAAGTTTGATCCGCGCATGGCGCGCGACCTTGTGCGCATTGCATCGGAGTCGAGTGTCGCGGATGCGGCCGCCGACTACGTCGTCGAACTCTACGGTGCGGAAGCTATCGAACCCATCGAGCGAGAGTTGCAGCGTGGTTCGCTTAGCGACGACGCGCGGGCTCGACTACAGCAGCTTCGCGCGCGTGTTCAGCGCTAAGGCGCGCTGCGAAGTCCAAGAGAATCCAGTACGCCGGCACGCCTTGCAGTGCGCCGAAATCCGCGTCCGATTCTGTACGAAGAACACCGACAGGATCATGCTGCAGTGCACGCCGCAAGAGGTCCAATCCGTCGCTGCGTGCTCGCCGAACCCGAATGGCCGCGAGTCCCAACATCGCATCGGTCAAGGTTGGATTCGCCACCAGCGCCATGGCGTAGAGGTGTTCGGCCCCTGAGAGATTGTTTTCGTCGACGGCTTGTTCTGCGTGTTGAACCACGGTTCGTGCGGCACGCACGCGTCGCGGAAAGCCCACGCGATGCTCGGTGATCGCGGCAACCGGTTCGGTGGTTGCGCGGACGCGTCGGGTGGAGGTTCCCTCCGGCAGATGTACCCAGTGCAACGTGGTCGGCCACTCGCCCATGCCGGGCGCGACGTTGTGACCCGAGACCGCGAGCAGTGCACGATCGCCTTGCGGGTTGGGCCAGACACTTACCTCTAAGGGTAGCTCCACGTACTGGAACGCCATCGGAATGTCGTAGCGCTCAGGACGTCCAGTGTAGAAGCGCCCCTCGAACACGCGTGTCCATTCGCCGCGGACCCGCACTTCGACCTGCAGCTCGACGGGCCTGGCATAGGTCTCTTCATCGTCGACGAGCCGAGTTCGCCACGCGCGCGCGCGAATGTCGGCGGGATGGAGTTGCTGCACAGCCGCTGGGTACGCACGCGTTCGCCTGCTTGGTCGCGGGGTGGTCTCGTATGCGCCATCGATGATTGCGGAACACTCAACGGACGCGTTGGGGTCGTCGGAGAACAGATCAAAGCATGTCGCCGGAGCGTTGCGTCCTTGGCGCCACACTTCGAGCGCGACGTGGTTTTCGCATGCTTGCGTTTCGAAGCGAACGATCGCGGAGCGACCGCTTTCGGACCAACCAAGAATCTCCCGCGTCGAACCGCGGTCGCAGCAGGCGCACGCCATCGCGACACTGTGAGCTGCCAAGGTTGCAACGAGAGCCAGTCCGATCTCCAAGCGCATGCTCTGCGTGGTGCAACCGCTGCGCCATTCACGTTTGCGTGCGTTTTCGAGGGTGATCGGAGGTTTTCGTCCTCCTGCAGACACGCCGGTGTCTCTTGGTAGAGTCGCGCGGTGATCCTCGTTTCCAAGACGTATTGGGGTGGCTGGCCGTGGATGTTCCGGCGCACACCGGATGCTGATCTGGAGTCGCGTTGGCTTCGAACGGAAGACTTTCGTCAGTTCCATGCACTTTGGTGGACACCGCGTGCAGCGAAACCAAAGATCGCGGTCGTCGTCATGCACCCGCGCGTGGACTTCACCCACCACTACTGCATTCCGCGCTTGGTCGAAGCCGGATACGGTGTGCTGGCGGCGAACTCGCGATCCCCCAACGATGACTCGGCCCTGATCCATGAAGATCTGCTTCTCGACGTAGGAGCTGCGGTTCGTTGGCTGCGGGAACGCCGAGGTGTCGAGCGCGTGGTGCTCTTCGGCAACTCCGGCGGTGGTTCGCTGTTTTCGTTCTACCAATCCCAAGCCACGCGCGACCCCAAGTCGCGGCTCACGCACACGCCCGGAGGCGCACCGACGAAGCTTCCGGGATCGACGTTGATCCCGGCCGATGGACTCGCTTTGGTCGCCGCACATCGCGGTCAGGGACGCGTCTTGTTAGGGGCGATCGATCCCGCGGTGACCGACGAAAACGATCCTCTCCAGACCGACCCCGCACTCGACATGTACGCGCCCGCCAACGGGTTTGAGGAGCCTCCGACGTGGAGCACGTACGACGACGCGTTCGTGACGCGCTATCGCACCGCGCAAGAGCAGCGAGTTTCACGCATCGACGCGTGGGCGCACGACGTTCTCAACACGCAGCGCAACGCGCCCAAGGGCACCCCCGAAGCGATTCATGATCCGGTTCGCGTGATTTACCGAACCATGGCGAATCCCAACTACGTTGCAAAGCACCTGGATCCTTCGGGTCGCGACTACGGCTCGCTGTTGAGCGAGCGACCCGACCTGATGCGCTTCACGAAGATCGGTTTTGCCCGAACGGTCAACGCAGCGGGTTGGCTTTCGACGTGGTCTGGGCTCTCGTCGAATGCGTGTCTCGACAAGACACTTCCCGATGTACAGGTTCCGGTGCTCGCTGCGAGCGCCGGGCGGGATCGAGAAATTTTCCCCGCCGATGTCGAGGCGATTCGCAAGAGCGTCCGAACGGACGACGCGACGTTCGTGGACTTCCCCGACGCGCGGCACTACTTCGAACCCGAGTTCGGAAAGAAAGATGCGCCGGACGTCGAAGCGTTGATGGATGCGGTCGTCCCGTGGATGCAGGAGCGGTTCGGTGGTTGATGTCGTCGTGGTCTTTCACTCGGTGAAGGGCCGAACGCGTCAGTTCGCCGACGCGGTTTGCGAAGGCGCGCGCGGTCGAGGCGCCGAAGCGCTCGCCATGAGCGTCGATGCGGTGGACTGGGACCGACTCGCTGGTGCCGACGCGATTGTCTTCGCATGTCCCACGTACATGGGCAGCGTGTCCGCACCGCTCAAAGCGTTCATGGACGCAACGAGCGAGCTCTGGGCGGCGCGACGGTGGCAGGACAAGCTCGCGGCGGGTCTGACGCACTCGTGGAGTCTTGCCGGCGACAAACAGAACGTGCTTGTTCAGATGGCGACTTTCGCGGCCCAACACGGGATGCTCTGGGTCAGTCTTGGAATGTTGCCTGGTCGCGAGGACAGCGACGTCAATCGCTTTGGTGCATCGCTCGGGATGATGGCTAGTTCCGGCGACTCCAAGATCCCGGTTGAGGGTGACCTCCGAACCGCGCACCAGCTTGGCGCACGCATGGCGGAAGCGGCCGCACGTTGGACAGGAACCGAACTGCTCGCGCCCCAACGTCGTCACCCCGCCACAGCGCACTGGTCGTTTCCTCCCGAGCGAAGCGGATTCGAGCACCCTCGAATCAACCTGCGTGAACTGGTCGCGCGTCCCGAGCGCTTCGAGCATCACCTGCTCGTCGTGGCCACGTTGGGTGACGCCCAGCTGGAAGTCGCGACGGCGTCCGAGCCGCTCTACTTTGCGCACCGAAACATCAGCGACGAGTACGCGCTTGCGATGACAACGGGTGACGGCGCCGCTGACGCGTTTCCGATGTTGACGTTGATTTCGGACGATGAAGGCGACGTTGCGCGCTACAAACACCGCGCGGGCGACGTGGTGCTCCATCCGTTTGGGTTGATGCACTGGCCAGGTCGACTGCGCCCGCCACACCAACCCTTTGAGTTTGGTCCGGGTCAGCGGCGCTGTGTGTTCTCGTTGGTGTTCTGTGGCAATCATCCCGTCGAGCCGGATACTCGACCGCTCTTCGCCAGCCGACCTGAGGCGCCCAAGGTCTATCGCGGAAAACCCGATCTCATGCTTTGCGACACGCGTGCCGAAGCATCTACGCGGCGCGTTGGGGTCATCGGCAATGCCACGCTCGACTTGCTCGTCGATCCCGAGACCGTGGTGTTGGAGCATGGTGGCTACGTGGTCGTGCTCGAGGGCAAGGCGCCACACTTTGCCGGCGACCTGATCTTTCTTCAGCCGGGTCGGCGGCTGGATGCGACCCATATCGAGCGCGCGTTGGTGGCCACGTCGAGTGTCGACGCGGACGATCCCCCGGCGCTCTGGAAGCAACTACCCGAAGCGCCATGGAGCTGTCTCGAACACACCGAACGTGGCTCCCTGCCGCTCGAAGTGTCCGGGCTGCAGTTGCGGGCAGACGGAGGCGACGTCGTGCTTCGCCACGACGGGGCGGAGGCTCGCGTTCCGCGTTACTGGCTCGCGCGACTTCTGTTTCGCACTGCGCTTCACCAATTTCAGATGGGTTACCTCGAAACCTACGGTGGGTTTTTCTACGACGACCGCGACGGGCTACGCATCGGATTCGGCGAAGTCAGCGTGAGGGTCTCACCTGACCAACTCGAGCAGATGTACCGAGCGGTTGCACCAGACGGCTATCGCGAACGTCTTGATGACTAGCAATTTAGGGTCTTTCAGCCGTCGCTTGACCCCAGCGCGATGTTGGCGCAGCGTGCTCGTCACGACCGAGGTCGAAGGCGCATCTGCGCTGGAGACGGAGCGGGGAGAGAAAACCCTGCAACGAATGGGAAGCCGGTGAGAAGCCGGCGCGGTCCCGCCACGGTATGAGGTCAACGCCTCCGTCACGCTTCGCGTTCTGATTCAGACACGAAGCAGTCACTGAGTTTGAAAGAGCTTGGGAAGACGACGCAGGACACGGCCTTGAGCCCGGAAACCTGCCTTGGATCGTTTGGTTTTGCCGCCTCGTGGATTGGGCGCCCGCTGCCATGCGTTACCTCGCTTCCCTCATTGCCGTTTTTTCTGTGTCGCCCGTTTGGGCGCAACAGAGCGTTGCGTCCGAGTCAGAGGGGTTTGGCGCGAGTGCTGTCGTCGACGCACCGCCGGCTGCGTTGCAGGAAGAAGATGCGAGTGCAGCGGGCACCACGATCGACACCCGCGATCGCGCAGCAGGCGCAGACCTTGCGGAACTTCTCCAGGAAGCGCCCGGCACTCGCATCGCGTTGATGGGTGGAGCCGGGCAGCTCGCGCAAGTTGGGCTTCGCGGATCGGACGTGGGGCACACCGAGTTTCTTCTCGGCGAGTTGCCCCTCGCAGGGCCGGACACGGGTCCACTCGACCTGAGTCTCTGGCCGCCCGAGTTGCTTGAACGCGTGGAGGTTTACCGCGGCGGTGCACCGACTTGGCTGGGATCGGGAGCCATCGGTGGGGTTGTGCGTCTGATTCCCCGCGAGGATTCAGTCGACACACTTGGCGCGGGACTCACGCTCGGATCGTTTCGAACGTGGCGCGTTCGCGCGCACGCAGCAGCCGGTGATCGCGTTCGTGTTGTGGGCACAGCGGGCGTGGACGGCTCGGCCAACAACTATCCGTTCGCGTCCGACAACGGCACGAGCATCGATACATCCGACGACTTTGAAGCGGAACGTCAAAACGCCGACACGTTGGGCGGCCACGCGTTGGTTCACCTTCGTGCGGACGTCGGATCGAGTGAAGTCCGCGCTGTTGTCGCAAGTCTGTCGCGACTCGGCGGCGTGCCCGGTCCGGCAAACCGCGTCACACGCGAAGCGAGTCTTCGACAGCACCGACTGCTGGGTACCGTGTCGGTGCTGCGACGCTTTCCTCGCGGCCGTTTGCAGATCAGCGCGGGTGGGGGAGTGCATCGGCGCGCACTTTCGGACCCAGGCGGTGAGCTCTTTGTCCCCCAGCAAACCGATGACTGGAGCGATGACGCTCAGGTACGCGTAGCTGCGCGCGTTCGGGTGGCGCGGATGCTCGAGTGGATCGGCGTCGGTGGTGTTCGTCGTGAAGGTTACCGACCGAGCAATTCGTTGGGGCGCGCGTTGTCCGATTCGGAGCGCTGGCGACTCTTCGGCGCCACCGAACTACGCGCACACGGCAAACTGGGACGGACGCACTTTGAACTTCGTCCCTCGGTACGCTTGGAGCACGCGCGGACCGACGCATACGGGTTGCGACACAACAACGAAGAGCGACATCAACGCGACCAGGAGCAGCTTACGGGACGCGTCGGCGCGCTCATAAGTCCGTTTCCCGCGCTGAGTTTCACGGCGTCCTACGCGAGCGGCGCACGCTTTCCTGCGACCTGGGAACTGTTCGGGGACCGCGTGGTGATCGTCGGAAACACCGAACTTCGTCCAGAACGGGGTCAGACGCTGGACGGTGGTGTGGTGCTTCGCGGACGACGTGGACTCGTGCAGGCGTCGCTCGAAGCGCGCGTCTTTCACCAGCGTCTCGAAGACCTGATCCGACCGCGCCGGGTGAGTCGTGACCAGATTCGGTTCGAAAACGTGGCGCGAGCCACCGCGGTAGGTGGCGAAGTCGGCTCGCAAGGCGAGTTGGGCACGCATTTCGCGTGGAGTGGTTCGCTCACTGCGCTACGCACCCGAATCGAAGGTGCAGAGTTGCCTTGGAGGCCACGCCTTCAGACCTGGCTCCAGCCCGAAGTTCGAACCGGTCGCTTGGGTGCGGTGACGAACCTCGCTTTATTCGCGGGCGTGACGCATCGCGGCGCCTACTTCAACGACCCCGCCAACCTCGTCCGCCTGCAAGCGCGCACATGGATTTCGGCCGGCGCACGCGTCGATTTCGAAGGCGGGTTGAGTTTGCGAATCACGGGCCGAGATCTCTTCGATCAGCGCGGCTCTGACTTTTTGGGTTTTCCACTTCCAGGCCGCCGCGTGGCGGTCGCGATCGACTATCGAACGGAGCTTTGAGTAATGAAACGGATGGGAATCTTGTTGGCCATTGCGGCCTTGGCGTGTGGCGACGACGACGGTGGGACCGATGCGGGCACCGACACGGGCACCGATGCGCCGATGATGGACGACGGTGGAATGGACGACGCGGGCGACGATGATGCCGGCGACGACGATGCGTCTGTGGACGACAGCGGTGCAGACGCAGGCCCCGAGCTGTGCGAGGGCGAAGCGATTCTGGATCCCCTTGCGACCGACCCAGCGTTTGCGGTGATCGGTACCGACTTCACGAGCACGACGGTCGGACTCTTGGATGCCGCAGGTGACGTTCACACTGACGTATGGATCGACTCTGGCACAACGGGTGCTGGATTGGTCGCGACGCTGGCCGGGGACGTCGTGTTTCCGACCACCTCCAACGGAATGACCATCGACGTGCTCGACCGGTTCGGTGTCGATGTGGGAACACGATTGTGTCCCAACGGCGTCGTTGTCGGGCAGCTCGGGTTCAGTCCCGGCGAGTTCGCGACGAACGTGCACGACTGGATCATCCTGGGTGGAGAGGCGTGGGCGACACGCTACGAGAAGAACCCCGACGGCAGTGCGGAGCCCAACGATGCAGGCAATGACCTGATCGGCTTCGATCCGAACACCATGATGCTCAACGGCAACCGCATCGATCTGAGCGAGTTCGACGAGATGGTCACGGGTCTCGACAGTGAAGGCGAGTCTGCGATGGTGCAGGTCAGCGCCCGTCCTGACACCGTCGTTGAAGCCGGTGGCGTACTGGTTGTGGGACTTGGTCGTTTGCCGCAGAACCTTTTTGGCGATGTTCGTGGCCATGGTGAAGGCACTGTTGCTGTGGTCGATCCTTCAGACAGCAGCGTGACGGGCGTTGCGCTGACCGGGCTCGCGAACTGCGGGCAAGTGATTCCGGTCACCGGTTCGACCAACGAGGTTCTCGTGGGCTGTCTTGGGTACTCCAACGTGGCGTTTGGAGATGCCGCAGGAGAACGCGCGAATGCGGGTATTGCGCACCTCTCGGTAACCGACGGGACGGCGACCGTGGAGACGATCTGGCGCGTGTCGGATGACGATGCGCGGCGGACCAGCGTCGCCACGCTGATCAGTCTTGGCGGCGACCTCGTTGCGGCAGTGTCGCCGGGTGACTTCGCCACGACCAACGACACGCTGATGCAGATCAATTTGGAGACTGGTGATCAAACCGCGATCTTCGAAGCCTCTGGCTCCTTCGTGGTCGGCCAAGGCGCGTTCGATGGAGACTCGCTGCTGGTCGTGCCGGATTCGACGATGGGCGTCCGTCGCTTCGATACGAGCGACGACTTTAGCGAGCAGGCGGTGACGACGATTGGCCCGGCCACGCTTCCGCCGACGCTGATTCGTCGACTCTGATTCCGCACCGATGCATCCCGTCGGCAACTCGAATGTCCCCGGGGTGCATCGTCGCGCTACCGGCGCGTGAACGCGTTGCGGATCGCCTCTGCGGCGTCGAGCATCCCAAATCCTGGGTCGTGTAGGACGTGTTCGTCGACCTCGATGAGGCGATGCTCGGTGCATGCACGCAGCTGCTCGAGTCCCGCAAAGCGACACAGTTGTGCCGCGCTGCCTTCGGGCACGACGAGCCACGGAGGGTCCAGTTCGAGCAACGCCTCGTTGGTGAACTCAGGCCATCCTTCCAGTCCCGCCTGCGCCGCAAAGTCCGTCACGCCCGCTGCGCGCAAGACGTCGTGGTAGTTCGTGCCGCGCGTGCCGCCGTAGAGTTTGCCGCCGACAACACCTAGGTACATGGCTTCGTGGTGCGGCTCGCCAGGCCACACTCGCTCCATTCGCTGTTCAAATTGTGCGGCCACTTCTTCGGCGCGCTCCGACTCGCCCGTCAGCTCACCGAGGCTACGAATGGAAGGCAGGAACGTCTCCAAGCCACGCATGGGTCCGATGTCGAACACTTCGAGTCCCGCGTCGCGAAGACGAGCGATTCGCCGAGCGTCCATCACGTTGCTCACGACCACCAAGTCGGGCTGTAACGCCACGACGGTTTCGATGCGTTCTAAGCTTTCGATGTGAACGAAGCCCTCGAAGCGCCACGGCTCTGGACCGGCCAACGCGCTATGCGCGGTGACAGCGGCGAGGCGCTGGGGTTCGAGGATTCGCAACAGAACCTGGTCCGCAATGCTGCTGGCCGAAGCGATGCGCGAATAGCGCGCGATCGGAACCGAGCGACCCGTCGCGTCTTCCAACTCGCCGGATACAGTTGCGCTGTGTTCGTCGGCCTCCGCGCCTCGTTCCCATGCGAACGCCATCCCGGCTCCCAACGCGAGGACAACAGCGGCTGCGTTGATCCAATCGATGCGCTTCATTCCTCCTCCTCAAAGCGCACCTCGGCGTTCTCGTGCATCCGGACACCGTAGGTGTCACGCACGGGCTTCTCGGCAACCACGTCTTCGCTCGACCCGGATGTGACGAGTGCACCCGCTTGGAGAAGCAACGCTTGGTCCGTGAACCGTCGTGCATCGGCCAAGCTGTGGATGACGCAAAGCACGGTGCGATCCTCCAACTGCCGAAGCATTCGAAAGGTCGCCAAGACTTCACGCACATCCAGTGCCGCGGTGGGTTCATCCATGAGAAGCACCGGCGCCTCGGTGGCCAGTGCGCGTGCGATAAGGACGCGTTGCTGTTGCCCGATCGACAACTGATCAAATCGGCGTCCGATCAGATCATCACAGCGTGCCGTGACCATGGCTCGCGCAACGCGTTCTTCGTCGCGCGAGGAGAGCCGTCCCAACCCTCGGCTGTGGGCGTAGCGACCCTGCGCCACAACTTCACGCGTTTCGAGCCCCGCGTGCAGTCGCGAACGCTGAGGGACGTAGGCCAGCAGGCGTGCACGGTCGAGCGGCGCGAGCTCACTCAGCTCGTGATCGCGAACGCGGATCGACCCCTCGTACGAAACCAATCCCGCCAGAGCACGGAGCAGGGTGCTTTTGCCAGCGCCGTTGGGACCCAGGATCGCCACGCGTGCGCCTTGGGTGACGTCGAAGCCAACCCCTTGGAGAATTGTGTTCTTGCCGTAGCGAACGCGTAACCGGTCGACCTTGATCATCGGCCTACCGATCGCGAACGAATCAGAATGACGAGAAACACGGGTGCTCCGACGAGGCCCGTCACCACACCGAGTGGGATCTCGCCTGTCGAGGGAATGAGGCGTGCGACGACATCGCACAGCGCAACGAAGATTCCTCCCGCGAGTGCCGATGCCGGAAGAAGCCGTCGGTGTGACACGCCAACGAAGCGACGCATCGCGTGCGGGATGATCAAGCCGACGAAGGCGACGTTGCCGCCGAGGGATACGGCTGCAGCGACGAACACGCTGACCCAGATGGCGCTCCATCGGCGCACGGCGGACACGTCAGCGCCGAGCGATCGTGCTTCGTCTTCGCCAGAGAGCATCAGGTCAAGCGGGCGCCCCCAGCCCCACGCTGCAATCATCGCGACGACAACCAGTGGTGTCGCGAACGCGACCTGTCGCCATCCCGAGCCTTGCACGCCACCGAGTGCGAACGACACCACCGCACGTCCCAGCGACCAGTCATCTTGCGCGAGACTGGTGAGAAATCCGCTCAAACTCAAGAAGAGGGAAGAGAGGATGAACCCGGTTAGCAGAAGCGCGAGAAGATCCTCGCTCGCGCGCAGAAACGCCAGAAGGATCGCGAGCGCGAGCATGGCGCCCACCAACGCACCAAACGGAACAACCATCTCGGGATAGAGCGGAAGTGCGATGGCTTGCGCGAGGACCAACGCGAGCTGGCCACCGAGCGCCGAACCCGCCGTCGTGCCCAAGACCGAGGGACTCGCCAGCGGGTTTCGGAAGAGCCCCTGAACAACCACACCACCCGCTGCCAGTGCAGCTCCGACCAGAAGCGCAGAGACAACCCGTGCCCCGCGAAGGGAGAGCAGGGTGGCGCGAAGGTCGGTGTCGGAGAGATCCGCGCTTCCGGCAAGCAGGCCGGCAACCACCGCCAGGACGAGCAGTACCAGCAATGCCAGGTAAACGCGGACGAGGCGAGACACGGACGGTGGGGATAGCACGCAGACGGGGTATATTCCGCGCGGATGATCGACGAGCGCTACGAGCTGCGTGAGCAGTTGGCCACGGATGCCAGCGGTCGTCTTTGGCGAGGATGGGACACGCGTCTGGACCGGGCCGTATCCGTCAAGGTCTTCGAGAGTGTTCCGCGCAAAAGTACGCGTTGGGAACGCTTTGTCCGCGAGGCACGCATCCTCGGCGGTCTCGATGCACCAGGCCTCCTTCCGCTCTACGACGTCCGGACGGATGCAGACGTGCCGTACATGGTCATGGGTCCGATCGAAGGGCGACGTCTTTCAGAACGTCTCGACGAGGGACCGCTTCCGATCGAGCTTGCCTGGAAGGTCGCGTTTGAACTTCTCGACGCCGCGCAAGTCGCGCATGACCGTGGGTTTGTCCATCGCGAAATTCTTCCCGAGCACATCTTTATTCGCGAGGGTCAAGAGCCGCGACTGAAGTTGCTCGGTTTTGGACGCGTCCGCGCGGTGGGTGAAGCGGGGACGTTTAGTGAGTTCGACTCGGCAGACTCAATTCCTCCACACACCGCCCCGGAACTCTTTCTCGAGGACGAGATCGATCCGCGCACCGACGTCTACGGAGTCGCGGCTGTTATCTACCACGCGTTCACGGGTCGACCGCCGGTCGTGTTGAAGGACGTGCGGAACATTGCCGAAGCACTGGGCCGCATTACCGCCAAGCCCCCGGCCGCTCCCTCATCGGTGCGCGCGAAGCTGACCATGCTCGACGAGCCTCTCCTCGCGGCGCTCACCAAGACCCCAAAGGATCGCACTTCGTCGATTACCGACCTGCGGCGTGCGCTTCAGTCCGTGCGCGACGCCAAGACACAGATGGAACGTCCTTCCGGTCCGGTGCCGCGGGTGCGCGAGGATGTCGACGGGTTCGAGATACTCAGCGAACTCGGTACGGGCAGCATGGGTACGGTGTTCCTGGCGTTCGATCGAAACCTTGAGCGCCACGTGGCCATCAAGTTTCTGCACGCGTTGTCCAACCGACGAAAGGAACGTTTCGTCGAAGAGGCGCGTGGCATGGCGCGGCTGAAGCACCCCAACGTGGTGCAGGTTCACGCGTTCGGACATCGCGACGACGTGCCGTATCTCGTGATGGAGCACGTCCCCGGACGATCGGTGGAGGCTGCGTTTCAGGCCGGGCTGCCGCTTGAAGATGCGGTCGCGATTCTCGACCAAACCGCAGCGGGTCTCGAGGCGGTGCATCAGGCGGGACTGATGCACGGCGACGTGAAGCCCGCAAACGTTCTGATCGGTCCCGCGTTTCGAGTGTGCGTGGGCGACTTTGGGCTGGTGCGCGAGAGAGACGAGGTTGACGACGTGCGTCTCGCGGGGAGTCCTGCGTACATGCCGCCCGAGCGGATGGGCACGATGAAGGCTGAACTCGCACATCGAGCCGACGTGTATTCGCTGGGTGTGATGGCGTACGAGCTCTTGTGTGGGCGCTTGCCTTTCGTATCCGAAACCCACGATGCGATGGGCGTGCTGACGATGCATCTTCGTGACACTCCAGAGCCCCCGAGCACGCATGGTTCGCCTGCAGCGTTCGACTCGCTGGTCATGCGCGCGTTGGAGAAAGATCCCGCGTCGCGTCTTCCAAGTGCCGCACAGTTTCGTGTCGAGCTGGCCCAAGCCGCAGATGCTGCTTGGGCGCGTGGTCCGGCAAGGCTCTTGCTCATCGGTGAGGATCAGACGCTGGCGATGGAGTCACGTCGTGCTGTTCCCGATGCCCAGATCGATGTCGTCCCCGGCGTCGCACCCGCACTCGCGCACGTTCAAGCCGGCCCAGTGGATGCGGTGCTCGTCGAACACGATGCCGAAGTTGGCGGGCTCTACATCGCCGCAAAGATCCGGGCCGAGGTGATTTCGCCACCTCCGATTCTCCTCGTGAAAGGTCCGCAGGACGACGTCGACCTCGAACAGCTGTCGGCGCTTGGGGTTCGTGCCGTGATCGATCGACCGATCGAGCCGCGCACGCTTGCGATGAATCTTAATCGACTGCTGCGCGTTACTTCGTCGTCATCGTGAAGCGACCGTCCCAGTCTTCTGCGGGTGGCTGTGCGATGTAGCCACGACACCGCTCGGCCATGCGCTTGGCCGCTTTGTCGTCCGGCTGTGCTTGCGCCGCGTCAGCAAAGAGCTTGAGCGCGGCCTCGAAGTTTCGCTCTCGGTACTGTTCGAGTGCACTCGTGTACACGTCCGCAGCCTCCACGACATCACTCGATAGCGTGTCGCGCAGTCCCACCAGTTCGTGCACAAGGACGGCTTCGTTCTTGCCTTTCACCGCCACGAAATCGATCGGTCGCAGCACAAACGCGTCGCCGATGCGCTTGGCGGTCTCGTCACCGATCAAGATCGCAGTGCCGTACTCCTTGTTCAGCGCTTCAAGCCGCGCAGCGAGGTTCACTGCGTCGCCCATGACGGTGTAGTTGAGGCGTTCAAGCGCGCCGATGTTCCCGACCAACACGTCGCCGGTGTTGACGCCAATGCGCGTGTGCAACTCCGGCAATCCACGCTGGGTCCAACCGGCCTGCATCTCGGCGAGCTTGGCTTGCATCGCCAACGCTCCGCGGCACGCCGCTTCAGCCTGGTTGTCCACTTCACGGGGCGCACCCCAAAACGCCATCACCGCATCGCCAATGAACTTGTCGACGGTGCCTTGCTCGCCACGCACCGCAGCACTCATCCCCTCGAGGTATTCTCCAAGGACTTCGATCAACGCGTCAGGAGACATCGTTTCGGTGACGCTGGTGAAGCCGGCGATGTCGCTGAACAGGACCGTCAGCTCGGCATTCCGTCCACCAAGTTCGGCTTCTTCACCGCTGAGCAAGAGTTCGCGCACGACCTCTTTGGGGACGTACTTGCCGAACGAACGGAGGCTGCGTTTCATCAAGAGCGTTGTTGCTGCCATCTCGTTGACTTCGCGAACGAACGAAGTGCCTTGTTGCTCAAGTTCACCCGGTTCGAGATCGAAACGACCGATCGCTTCGAGTTCGTTCGCGATCAGTCGCAACGCGCTGGAGACGCGGTGGGAAAAGAACACGCCGAAAAACACCGCGAAAAGGCCCACCGCGACTGCGATGGCCAAGGTCTTGGTTCGGAGCGCCTCCACGTTTCCGAAGAAGTCAGCCTTCGGCGCGACGACCACGACTTTCCAATCGATGCCCGTGTCGTCGGGAAACGCCTCGCTCATCGCGAGAAGATCCTCGAACTCGAAGTGACCCTCTTGATCGTGGATCTCCGCCCACGCGCGACGCAGCATGTCGTCGGTGTGATCGTTGGCATGGGCGATCAGCAACTCGCCATCTCGCTCGATCGTCGTTTCCCCACCGGGATGCCCAACGACTTCGCCATCGCGTGTCACCACGTAGACGCGACCGTTCTCGCCAACTTGAATGGTTGAGAGAAACGCGGAGAGGTCCGACATCTCGTACTCGACTGCGAACACACCGTGGACGCCTTCGCCAACCCGATACGCCTGTGCGTACATGAATCCGGGTTGGCGCACCGTGGCGAACACGAAGGGTTCCACCCACACGCCGCTATCTGCTTGCTTCGCCGCTTGGTACCAGGGTCGAACGCGTGGGTCGTAGTCACCCTCGCTGGTTTCTAGCAGTTGCCAGCCTTCGCCCTGTGGGCTCAGTTCCCGCATGGTGGTTCCATCGCCGCGGGCGGTTCGCCACACACCGCGGATGGCGCCTTCGGGATCGCGATGCACTGCGACGTAGGTTCCGTCTTCGCCGCCAAAACTCGCCCACGTGAACTCGGGGTTGGCTTCGATCGCGGCGCGGAAGTGGTCCAAGAGTTGGGTCGGTTCGACGACGCTGCCGTCTTCGGCGATGAAGGGCCCAACGTGGAGTCGACCGTCTTTCGCTTGGGCAGTGCTCAGCTCGACGTAGGGTGGGGCGGGTTCGAAGTAGCGCAGCGTGCGATGCGTGGTGGCTTCGGCGATCTGGTCCGCAAATCCGGTCCACAAGTGGTCCGCGATTTCTTCGGAGCTCGTATAGGCGAGCACACCCACCGCGCCCACGCCCACCATGAGCAAGAGCACCACCACCGAGAGCAACGTCGGTCGTAAGCCGAACCCCTTGCTCTTAGGGTCGCTGTGTCCCTCCACGCGTCCTAATTACCACGGCGGGCATAGACGTGTGTGCTCGGGCGTAGAATGAGTTGATGCGGGCTTGCTGGGTCGCTCTCTTGGTGTGGGGATGCGGAGGACCAACCACGCGATCCGTCGATACGCCCGAGTTCGCGCAGGTCGACCCCGGCCGCGTCCTTCTCGAGTACGTGGTTCAAGAGCCCGATGGGGAGTGGTACTGGGAGGTCGCGCGAGACGGCGACCGATTCGTGGAGCGGCGAACTCGTGAAGACGGCGAGACCTGGATCGTAGGCCGGGTTGGATCCGCGTACTTCGTGCAAGTCGGCGGTGCGGTGAGACCGGCGGGTGCTGCGCTCGCCGGACAGCTTGCAACCCGTGCTGCGCTCTTTGGTGGGGACGCACGCGCCAACGAGCGACGTTGGTTTCGACGCGGTCACGAGCTTTGGTATCGCCCTGAAGACGGCAACACGATCTACTTCGATGCTCCGCGTCGGCGTGGTGCCGAAACGCGTTTGCCGGGCGCGTGGGATCACAGCGACCTGGCCGGGCGACTTCGTATTTGTGAGTCGTTGGAGTGGCGCGAACCAGGCGTGCCGCAAAGCGGGACCTGTCGGGCAACCAACAGTCTCAATCCCCAGGATTCACCTCGGATGATCGAAAGTACGTTCGAGCTCCACGCGTTCGAGCGACCGGACGTGCTTCCGGGCTGGGCGCTCACCGAACCGTCTGCGTTGCAGACTCCGGTGACGCATGAGGTGCCGCTCCTCGAACCGGAACGTCCTCGCATCGGGGTTCGTTTTGGGGACGGGGAACCGCTGCTGATGATCATCGACACGGGCGCGCCCAAAACCGTGATCAACGCGGATGCCGCGCGACGTGCAGGCGTAGCGGTTTGGGGCGGTGTGCCGCTGTACATGGATCCGCCCTACTTGCCGGCTGGAAACGCGGAACTCGCGATCGCGGATCGGGTGACGATGGATGAGCTGGAGCTTCCCGCGATGCCGATTTGGGTGCAGGAGGAACTCGGCCAAGGGCTCACCGACGGCGATGGTCTTCTCGGCATGGACGTGTTGCGTCAGGTGGTGCTCGATATCGATCCCGATGCGGAGCGGATTCGCTTGCACCCTTTGGGGTTTGATGCGCGTTCTCAACAACCCGAAATGACGCTGCCGCTGGCGGGTACGAGCTACCGCGTTCGTGCTCAAGGCGAGGTGGCGCGTCTTGGACGCGGGCTCTTTATCGTGGACACCGGCGCCGCAGTGCCGGTGATCGTGACCCACCCGGCACTGCAGCGAGAGTACCCACGACGCAACGGCGATCCGGTTCCGCGTTACTTCATCGAAGAAGGCGGAACGCTTGACTGGATGGTCGACATCGATGGGCACCGGCTGGGGCCGTATCCGTTTCCGGAGTCGCGTGTGATGGGCCGCTACCACGAACGCGATGACATCGATAGCAACCTCGGTCTCGTGGGCATGGGAACGATGCGATTCTTCCGCACGGTGTTCGCGCTGCGCGACCACGAGATGCATCTGTGGCCCACCCATGCGTACATCGTATTGCGACGCTACGGCGTCGAGCTACGCGAAGACTCTGGACGCGTCTTGGTGCATCGCGTGGCTCGGCGCGGCCCTTTCGAAGTCCGGCAAATCCATCAAGAGGACATCATCACGCACGTGGGCGTCGTCCCGGTGACCGATGTCGCGACTGCGAACCGGCTCTTGGCGACTCTTGAAGCATCGGAAATTGGGTTGCGTGTGCGCCGCGAATACCGCGATGGCTCGGTCAACGCGTGGACGCGTGTCGTGGCGGCGCAGCCCTACGTGGGCCCCGAGATTCGTTAGGAAGTAGCTACTCGCCGCCGATGGGGCCAATCGCTTCCGGAGAGGGTTCGATCTCCGGCGGACTATCCCAGAACCGCTTGAGCCCCTTCAGATCCTCCACGATCAGATACACGGCCGGCACGAGTACCAGGAGCACGAGCGTCGCGAAGAGCACGCCGAATCCCAAGGAGATGGCCATGGGAATCAGGAAGCGCGCTTGCACCGAGGGCTCAACGATCATCGGACTCAATCCGAAGAACGTCGTGAGCGAGGTGAGAAGGATCGGTCGAAAACGACGCGTGCCTCCTGCGACGACCGCATCCCAGGCGCTCATGCCTTGGGCGCGGTAGCGGTTCACTGCATCGATCAAGATCAGGGAGTCGTTCACGACCACGCCAGATAGGGCGACAATGCCCATCATACTGATCATCGATAACCCGAAGCCCATCAACGCGTGTCCCCAAAACGCACCCACGACACCGAAGGGCACCGCACCAAAGATGACGATGATCGGTTGGATGTAACTCTTGAACACCACAGCGAGCAGCCCGTACATGACGAAGAGCGCAAAGAACTGCCCAAAGAGCAGGCTTGTCATCGACTGCGCCTGTTCCTTCTGCTCCCCGCCCAGTTCGTAGGTCAAACCTGGAACGTCCGAGAGCAGCGACGGGAGCTCCGTGTCTTCGAGTGACCCGACGATCACGTTGGCATTGCCGACCCCGTCCACGATGTCGGCCGTGACACTCACAATTCGTTTGCCGTCAACGCGCCGAATGGTGGTGTACGCGCGACCCCGGCGTATCTCTGCCGCCTGCGCCAAGGGCATCTCTCCACCATCCGGGGTTTGAATGATCAGCCGCTCCACGTCGTGCATGGACACGCGTTCTTGAAGGGGCCGCCGGACGTAGACGCGTAGCTCCTCACGGCCACGCTGCTGGCGCACGGCTTCCGCACCAAAGAAGGCGTCGCGCACTTGCCGCGCGAGTCCGGCTTCGGTCAACCCTCGCGCTCGGCCTTCGGGTCTGAGCGTCAGGTCGAGCTGTTCCTTGCCTGGACTGACTCCACTGTCGATGTCGCGCAGTCCCGGGTACACCCCCATCTCGTTCGCAAGTCGCTGCGCCGCGGACTCCAGCACTTCAGGGTCGGGATGGCTCAGTTGCACATCGACTGGCGAACCTGCGTTCGCTCCGATGCTGTAACTAAACGTGAGCGTCTCGGCGCCGGCGATTTCACCGATGCGCTCGCGCCACTGTTCTGCAAAGTCTGCGGTCTCGATGTCGCGTTGGTCCGATTGCACCAAGAAGGTCTGCACGCTCGCCACGTGACTGCCCTGGCTTTCGGCGGCGCCCATCGGGCCCCCGCCAAATCCGGACGCGATGCCAACCTGCGAGTACATTCCGCGCAGAATCTCCTCGCCACCGTTCTCGGCGAGCAGGGCTTGCGCGGCGGACACCATTCGCTCTTCGATCGCGCGAGTTTCCTCGACCGGGGTGCCGACGGGCATCCGGAGTTGCGCACTGATCACGTCGCCTTCGATCTTGGGCAAGAACGTGAAGTTCATCCGACCGCCTGCCGGAAGCCCACACGTGCCGAGTCCGATGGCGAGCGCGAGTGCAAGGGTCAGATAGCGCCACTCCATCGCGGAGGTGAGCACCTTCTTGTAGATGCCACCGATGAACCAACGCAGACCGGAGTCGACTTTCTCGCGCACTCGATTGTGGACAAACGCGGCGATGACGAAGAGCACGACCGCGATGCCAGCCAAGAGCGGCGGAAGAAAGACCATCCCCAGCACGGTCATGATCACGAGCACGAAGCCCTGCAGCCACACTGACATCTTGTGCGAGAGGTGCGCGGGAAGAACGAGCAACGACTCAATGAGTGAAATCAGCAGAACGGCGATGACGACGATCGGGATGTTGCGGAAGAACTTCCCGGATACACCCGGCACAAAGAGCATGGGCGAGAACGCGACGCAGGTCGTGATGATCGAGAACGTGACCGGTGTGGCGACCTCGCGGACACCTTCGATCGCCGCGCGCAAGTGTCCCATGCCACTCGATCTTCGGTGGTAGATCGATTCGCCCACGACGATCGCGTCATCGACGACCATGCCTAAGGTCACGATGAACGCGAAGAGCGATATCATGTTGATCGACACGTCCGCCGCAGGCAGGAAGAGCAACGAGCCGGCGAAGCTGATCGGAATTCCGAGCGTGACCCAGAACGCGAGCTTGGGTTCGAGGAAGAGCCCGAGGATCAACAACACGAGCATCAAGCCCACCTTCGCGTTTCGTGCGAGCAAGTCGATGCGGTCTTCGTAGACTTCCGACGAGTCGTTCCAGGTTGCCGCGCTCACCCCGGGTGGGAGTTCGCCTTCCAACGCGTCGGCATATTCGTGAACGGCTGCGGCGACTTCGATCGGCGTCTGGTCACCCACGCGGTACACGTTGACCATGACGGCGCGTTGACCGTTGAAGTAGGACGACTGGTCGAGCTCCTTGAATCCGTCTTCGATGCGGGCCACGTCGCTGACCCGCAACGCTGAACCGTCGGGACGCGAGCGAAGCACAATGTCGCCAAACTCAGCTCCCCGGTCGCGCCGCTCGGTCGTGCGCAACAGAACTTCTCCGGCTTGGGTTTTGACTCCGCCTCCAGGAATCTCCACCGACGCCTGCCGAATGGACTGTGCAACGGCGCCCAGCGTCAGATTGTGTTCACGAAGTTCGCGTTGGGGAACCTCGACACTGATCTCGAGCGGACGCGTGCCGCCGACGTCGACGTAGGTGACGTCCGGGTGCTCGAGCAGGTCGAATCGCACGTCTTCAGCCAAGTCGTGAAGTACCAGCTCATCCACGTCTCCGTAGAGCGCTAAGCTGATCACCTGACGTCGGTTGGTGGCGAGACTGATGACAGGACGCTCCGCATCTTCGGGAAGTGAGGTGACGCGGTCGACGGCGCTCTTCACGTCGTTGAGTGCGCGGTCCTTGTCGGCTCCCACGAGGAGTTCGACGGCCACGACGGCCACTCCTTCGGATGCGGTGCCGCGGACTTCTTTGACTCCGTCCAGTCCGCGAACGGCTTCTTCGACCGCGAGGATGACGCCTTGCTCCACCTCTTCCGGTGACGCGCCGGGGTAGGGCACGTTGATGATCACCGTTTCGATCTCAACTTCGGGAAACACCTCCTGTTTGACGCTCGTCGCGAGCATCAAGAAGCCACCCAGGATCAACACGATCATGATCACGTTGGCTGCGACGCGGTTGTTCGCAAACCACGCGAGCCAGCCGGATTGGTCGAACTCTTCGTCTTCGTCCGGAGCCGGGCGGTACGGGCCTTCCGAACTCACTGCATTGCCTCGTCACTGTCTTGGGGTGCTTCTGCGCGCCGCTCGTCGTCTTCATTGGCGGTGCGTAGGAGCATCCCGTCGACTGGCGTCGCGACGCGACTGACGATGAGGTTCTCGCCGCCCCGCACACCCTCGCGGGCAAACACGGTGTCTTCGCTACGCCACACAACACTCAACTCACGGATCGACAACGCATCGTCGTTCATCACGAACACGCGGTCGCCTTCGCGCACAGCGCGGCGCGGCACTGCCACGACGTTCTGCAGCGGAGCCGCATCGATCTCGACGGTGACGTACGAACCGAGAAGCATCGGCAGTGAACCTGCGTTCTCTTCGGTGTCCGCCATGGGATCGTCGATCGCGACCAAGACGCGCGCCATCGCACCCACGGGATCGACGTCGGGAAGCAATCGAATCACGCGCCCGTGACGTTCCACGCGTTGACTCCCAACCTCCTGCCACACGCGCACTTCGGACCCCGGCTCGTCGCCGCGAGGAAGTCGAATCGCACTGAGGTTCTCCACGGGGATGCTGACGCGAACCCAAAACTCATCGGTGCCTACAAGCGTGGCGAGCTGTGAGGTCGGCCCGACGAGCTGACCCACGTCGACGTTCTCGGTGACCACCATCGCGTTGAAGGGCGCGGTGACCGTGGTTTTGCGCAGGTTGAGTCGTGCTTGTTGAACCGCACTTTGGGCCGAGCGCACGGCGGTTTGCGCGGTCTCGACCTGTGGACGACGAAGGGCGAGTTCCCGTCCTTCACCTTCACCCGATTCGCCGCCGAAGGCTTGCCATTCGCGCTCGGCGACGCGTTGCCGTCCGCGCTCGAGCTGAAGTTCGAGCGATGCGCGGTTCACGTCGGCACTGCGTGCCTCCACGGCGAGCTGGTAGTCGCGCGGATCGATGCGCAGGACCGTGGCCCCTTTCGTGAAGCGACCCCCCGGAACCAGTTCGTCGTTTTGCCAGCGAACACGCCCACCCACTTCGGACGAGACGATCACTTGCTGCGCAGCGGCCACGACGCCTTGTGCGCGCACATGGACTTCGTGATCGCCGGCGCGCAACGTCTGTGTTTCGACCAGCAGACCCTCGTTGGTCGCTTCGCGGCGCGGAGGTTCGGGTCGTGTCTTGACCAGAGCCATCATCGTGCCGATGCCTGCCGCCGTGACCAAAACCGGGAGAATGACTTTGAGCGTGGACTTCATCGATCTTCGCTTTCTTCGACTTCGCCTTCTTCAACTTCGCGAAGCTCGGTGGGGTCAGGAGCTTCCAAGGCGTCGGCCCAAGCACCACCCAGCGCACGGTGCAGTTGGATGCGACGGGAAACGAGCAGCCGCTTCGATGCCAGGAGCTGCAGCTGCGTGGCCTGTTGCGCTTGAAGCGAGGTGAGCACCGGGAGGAAATCGCTCAGACCCGTGCGGTAGCGATCGCGTGCGGCTTCCAATGTGGCGTCTGCGATTTCGACCTGTTGTTGCAGCAGTTCGACGTTCTGGCGCTGCTGACGTTCTTGCACGATGGCGGTTTCGACCTCGAGCAACGAACTCAGGAGCGTTTGCGCCATCGCTTCGACCTGCGTTTGCAGAATCGCTTCCTGCTGATCGACGCGACCTCGTCCAGCGAACCCGTCGAAGAGCGGAACACTCAGCGTTGCGCCGGCACTAAACGTGAATCCGTCAACGCTCTGCGGACCACTCATGCCGCCAAAGTTGATCTCGTTGCGCTGCCAGGTGTAACCCGGCGTCGCGCTGAGCCGGATCGAAGGCAGCCTCGACGCGACCGCAGACGCCACTCGCCAGTCGGCGGCTCGCACTCGTCGCTGTGCCGCACGAACATCGGGCCGTCCCCATACCGCGGTGGCGGGCACACCGGTGGTCGGCGTGTCGCCAAGCTCGGGAAACGCGTCCACTTCAGGGAGAGTCCCGAGCTCGGCGCCCGGCACGCCTAAGAGGATCGCCAGCTGCTGCCGGAGGACTTCGATCTCCCCATCGAGAAGTTGAAGGCTGGCGTCCGAGCGGGCGGTTTGCTGACGCTGTTGGTGCACGTCGAGTGCGGACGCCAGGCCTTGCTCAAAGCGCAACCGAACCAACTCCAGATAGGTCTCGTTGGTTTGGTGCTGTTCGGCGAGCAGAGCCTTGCGAGCCCGCGCTTCGACCATCGAGTACCAGGCTTCGGCCACCTGTGCGGATGTACTGACTGCAGCTCCCGCGGCATCGAGCTCGCTCGCGTACACGTCCTGTTCGGACGCGTGATGTGCACCGGCATAACGCGCGAAGAGGTCGATTTCGTAGCTCACGGGCAACGACGCGGTGACGCCCTGACTCGTCGTGTCGCCAAAGATGCCCACGTTGCGGTTGAACGTGGCGCCCACCTGCGCATTGACCTGCGGCATTCGTGCCGCTCGCGCCTGATCCTCCAACGCTCGTGCTTGGGCGATGGCAGCGAACGCGGTCCGCAGATTCGGGCTTTGTCGCAGCGCTTGATCGATCAGGGCATGGAGCGTCGGATCGTCATAGCGAAGCCACCAGCGGTCGTCGTCTTGTTCAGGCGCCGCTTCCCGTTGCTCCAACGAAGCGCCCGCGCTCCACTCCACGTCCGGTTCGGGGTTGTCCACGCTCGGACGACACGCCATCGCCAGAGCCAAACCAATCATCAACAGCGCGCGCATCACGCGGCCTCCAGTGCGCGTCGCAACAAGTCCATGTGCAACGGCAGCAAGCGATCAAAATCGACGGGCACCGCAATTCGTTTGCTCATGCCTTTGGCGTTCTGGCGCATCAACAACACGCCGAGACAACTCGACCAAACCTGGAGTGTCTGATGAAGCGGATCGACCTCCGACCGGATCGAACCGTCTTGGGTTCCGTCGAGCGTGCACTTCACCATCAACTGCATGACTTCGCTGACGCGTCCCCGGTATGCACTAAACGCCTCGGAGGTGTCGTCGAGGTCGCCCTGGTTGAGCCAGTCGATCATCAAGCGATACACATTCGGAAACCCGTCCATGTGATCGACGAACGCTTCGACCATGTTCAGAAGTCGGTCGAGTCCCGAGCCCTCGCCCATGGCGACATCTCGGAGTTTGGGAAGTCCGTGTCGGATGTTGCGTTCGGCAAGGCCGGCGAGCAGCGCATCCTTGCTCGGAAAGTAGAGGTAGAGCGTTCCCTTGCTCACTTCCGCTGCAGAGGCGATCTCTTCCATGCGCGCGGCGTGGAGGCCCTTTTCCGCCACCGTCTTCGAGGCCGCATCAAGGATTGCCTCGCGCCTTGCTTCACGCTCCCGTTCTCGTCGGGCTGCGACTGCCATTGTTCCTCCGACTTGCGATTCCGCAGCGGTCCTCTGACCGCGAGTCAGTCCGTGTTTAGTGGGTTAGGGCGACGAAATACCCGCGTCAAGCAATAAACTGACTCAGAGTCAGCAACTGACTGAGCGTTCAGCCCCGGTTGCTCAGGTGTGGAGCGCGATGGACATCCGCACGTGTGCACCTTCGCGGACCGAAACGTCCAACCTACCGTCGTGGGCTTCGGCGATCCGTTTCGTTAAAGCGAGGCCCAAGCCCAAACTTGGGTGTCGCGCGTGTCCTTCGGGGAGAGCCGGACCTGTGACAAAGGGCTCAAACGCGTCTTCGTCGAAGCCTGGACCGGCATCCGATACGACAAACACGATCTCGCGGTCTTCCCGACGCACGCTCAAGCGTTCCAGGCCACCGCCGTGTTTCTCTGCGTTTTGGATCAGATTGGCCAAAGCTCTCGCGAGCAATGTGGGGTCACCCATACACGCGAGCGAGTCCGGCGCATCGAGTTTCTCAGCGGGCAAACCCTGACGCTCCAACGCATGGCGGGCCAAGTCCACAGGATCGATGGCGCGCCGATCCAGGTTCTCGAAATCGAGTCGTGAACGCGCGAGGAGGTCACCGACCAACGCGTCCATTTCATCGATCTCGCTTTCCATTTCGTCGACGGCGGAGGGATCTCCCTCACGCGCCAACTCCAGGAGCAACCGAACGTGTCCAAGGGGCGTGCGCATTTCATGAGACACACCTGCGAGCAGTTCCTTCTGTTCCCGCAAATGCGTTTCGATCCGACCGGCCATGTTGTCGATCGTCTCTGCGAGGAGCCCCACCTCACCGGGCATGTGGTGGGTTCCCACGCGTGCGCTCAAATCTCCTTCGCCGATCGCCTCAGCGACCCGAGCCACGCGACGGATTGGTCTTGCCAAACGTCGCGCGAGAATTCCGCTGAGCATCATCAACACACAAAGTGCGACGAGCACAGCGACGATCTTCTTTTCCCAAGGTGGGCGTGCGCGGTCGGGAACGCAGAAACGAACGCTTCCTTTCCCCGGAACGCGCAAGGTGTGGAAGTCCGCGCAAGGCGCTGCAAGCAACACCACGCCTTCGCGATCTCTCAGTTCGACATCGACTTCGAGTTCGCTTTCGATCGCGCGGACGAGGTCGTCGCGTTCGGCCGGGTCGTCCCAGACCGCGTCGAACCGTCCGGCGGCAAACCGTTGGATTCGAGCTGCTTCCTCGCGCCAAGGATCACCCGTGGTTGCCGCCATGACCAGTCCAACCGAGACGCCGGTGGCGATGATCGCGACGAGGAACCACAGGAAGAGCACGCGACGCAGCCCCATGCCGCCGTGGCAATGCCGACTGTGCCGATGCCCGGGTTGATGACGATGCGGATGACGACAGCGACGACCCATCACGCGCCTGCGAGTACGTAGCCCACGCCACGCACGGTTCGAATCAAGTCAGGGGCGCCGAGCTTCTTGCGAAGCTTCGAGATGTGCACGTCCACGGTGCGTTCGCCGACAATTTCGTGGCGTCCGGCCTCCGAAAGAAGTGCCGAGCGTGGGACGACCCGACCTGCGCGTCGCATCAACGCCACGAGGATGTCGAACTCGAGTCCGGTCAGCTGGACGTCGCTGCCTTCGACTTGAACGCTGCGTGAGTCGACTTCGACAACCACTCCGCCTGCGCTCAACCGTTCACTCGCGAGCTGAGGTCGCGTGCGTCGAAGCACCGCGCGCAAACGCGCGAGAAGTTCACGAGGGCTGAACGGCTTGGCGATGTAGTCGTCCGCACCGAGCTCGAGACCCACCACGCGATCGGCTTCGTCGCCACGCGCAGTGAGCATGAGAATCGGAATCGTGCTGTTGCTGCGGATCTTGCGAAGCACTTCGAGCCCATCCATGCCGGGCATCATCACGTCCAAGAGAACGGCATCGAAGCCGCCTTCGGACAAACTGGTGATGCCCGCTTGGCCGTCCGGCGCGTGCGCCAACGACACGTCCTGCCCCACGAGATACCGCTCAAGCAGCTCGTGGAGGCGAGGATCGTCGTCGATCAGCAGCACGCGGGTCGCCATGGCCTTAGTCTACCGCCGGTGCCGGTGCCGTCGATGCCGATGTCGAGGTCGCTCAGGCGGAGCCTCTTCGACCTCTTCGGCGTTTCGTGCTGCATCGACACAAAGTTGCGCCACGTGTCGTTCGAAGTGGGCGCGTCGGTGTTCGTGCCGATGCTTCATGCACGCAAACGTCGAGCCGTATCCAGCGACAGTGCCAAAGGCAAAGAGGCCGATGAGGAGTTTGCGCTTCACGTGACCTCCGAAACCATGGTGTCGGTGCTTTCTCATCGGTAGGGCCCCCAGGCGCGACGACCGCCTCGACCACTGCCCCAGCGCTTGAGCCAGGACGCCAGCTCGGCGCGTTGTTCGTCGTCGAGTGCTTCGTGAACGCGTTGAAGCGCTTTCTTCAGGGCGTCGCGAACGTTTCCGATCTTTTCGTCCTGCTCGATGAAGAGCGCGTCGAGCGGTCCTTCGTCGAAAAGATCCTCGCCGAACGAATCCACTGCGGCCGAGCGGGTGGCACCCCACTGACCGCGCAGGCCCCAGGCTTCCTCGCGGAACTCCCGAATGGCGGCTCGAATCTCTTTCTCTTGTCCGGGGCTCGTGTCGAGTCGCTCGAACACGTGCCACAGAAAGCCATCACCGCGGTGATGGTGGTGGTGGTGGCCGCGAAAACCGCGACCTCGGCAACGGCGTCCACGCCGAAGCATATGAATGAGCCCGAACAGACTCAGGGTCCCGATGACCATTCCGAACATGCGATCTGCCTCCTTGGTGCGTGAAACCCACTCTGGGGCGGCCGTTTGAAGGCAGTGTTCGGGTCACCGTGAAGAAGTGTGAAGAGCGGTGTACAACCCCCGCATGCTTCGAGCACTCGCTCTCGTTTCGCTGCTTTTTGCCTCGCTCTCCGTCTCAGCCCAAACCCCTCCTCAGTGTTTCGGTGGGCGGGCTGTGGCCAGCGTTCCATTGACCTTGGGCGCAAGGCTCTCGCTGGACGACACCTGCGAGTACTCGCGTCGTCCCGAAGGTCCGTATCGTCGTGTTCAGGGTATCGACAAGATCGTGGACCTCCTCTCTGAACTGGGGTGGGGCACCGGCGATTCAACGACGGTCTACGCGCGGAAGCGATCGGACCCGGACACGCTCACGAGTGTGTTCGTCGATCACTGCACCGACTACATGCTTGCGCCGGGTGGTGCGTTTGCCGTCACACCGGGGGCGGAGCGAGGAGAGCTGGAGCTGAGTCGACGCAGCGCACGCTGTGGTGCGTCCGTGTTGTCGCTCCAACTTGAATGCTCTGTTCGGAACGGGCCGCCCGCTGCAACGCTGAGTGCTGCGCAAAGCCGCGTCGTGCTTCCGGCGTGTACCGCCGGCTGGCAAGTCGCTGCACGCCCTGCCGGCGGACGTCCCTATTCGTTGGGACGTCTCCGTGCGGGCGGAGAAACGCCGCTGCAGGCGTTTTTTGCCAACCGTGACTCGCGCGCGTTGATGACACCGAGCTTCGAACAAGGGCTGCGATTCACCCCGCAAGACGACGACGCGCTTTGGGAAGAGCTGCGTGCAGCGTTTGCTTCGGGCGCGGCTCGAATCGTTCGCAAGCAGGGTGCAGCCGCGAGTGCGACCGCGTGCACCGAAGGAGAACCGGTCGAAGTCGAAGTCCGTGGCGACGGGATCGCGATTGCGGACGAAGTGTGGGCCGACGAACTGCGATCCGAACTCGGTGACCTGCGAGGCGTGGTCGACTTGGCGCGCATCAAGGAACTCGCTGGCGAGCTTCACGTCTGTCTCGCGTCGAGCTACGGCGTGCGTCAGGTCGGTGGTGCAGTGTTGGGGCTTCCGTTTCGACAGCTCGCACAAACCGAAGCGATTGGTCAGACCTTTGCCAACGCGGAGATCTGCGTGGGACACAAGACGCTCCGGGTCACACCCAACGGACTCGAGCCTCAGGATGGTGAGCGCGAATGCGCTCCGGCGACCGAGACTCCACTCTTCATCGCCGCGCACGGATCGACCATCGAACTTCCCGAAGGCGCGATCGCCTGCTCAGGTCGTGATCCACTCGAAGGAGAAGGACGCGTGTTCGCGCTGCGGCGAGGCTTCGTCGATGTGCGCGTCGATAGCCACCAAGGCTGCCGCTCGCTGCAAACGGCTTCGCTTGCGCGGGTGGGCGTGATCGATCCCGGTCGCGATTGGATTCCTCTGGGCTTGGCGCGGGCTTCACGCGGAACCAGCGCGGAGGATGTTGGTGCGTGGCAAGGGCTCTTGATCGACGACCCGCGCACTTTTGCCCGTTCGCGTCGCGACGGTGACCTGCGATTTCGAATCAACACACCGGAGGGGTTCGCTGCGGCGTGGAACCATCCTGCGCGTGGTGCGGCAACGCTCGTGTCGCGGTTTGCACCCAACGTTGGCGACGAAGAAGGTGCGTTTGGTTCGGCGCGCCCACCGGCGCTTTCGACCCGCGTGACCGATTCTGCCGAGTGTGTCTTCGACGAACTTGTGTCGGCCGATGACGTGTTAGTCGACGAGCGGGTCTACGTGCATCTTGTTGCGAACGACGGTGACACCCAACGGTGTCTAGCAAGCGCAGCGTTTCGCACGTGGGAGCCGCGCGTGCTCACGAACGTAGGACGCAGCGAGCGCCGACAGCTTCGCCTTGGCGTGATCGGGGACGCGCGTTTGGGCGTGTTTTTCTCCAAACCGGAGCCCGGCGCCATCGGTGCGCTGCTTCCAATCGTGTACATGGACGTCCACCTCAAGGCGGGCTTCCTCTTCGAGGTGTCGATGCCCGTGACGGGTGCGATTGCGTGGGAGGACGGCGCGGGCAGTCGAGTCAGCGTCGCGTTGATGGCCGCGATGAACTGGGGAGTGCCCGAGATCGCACCGCGATTGATCACCACGGGCTTTCTGATTCACGCGCCTTGGCCGCATCCCGACGATGAGGTGTGGAGCTTCTTCGCAGGCATCAACCTCAGCTCCCTCTTCGACCTGATGGGCGGACGATGATTCGTCTTCTTGTCATCGCGGCGCTGCTGCCGTGTGGTGAAACCGAGGTCGCGGCGCCCGAACCGGAAGCTACGCAAGGGCTCGAGGTGCAGCCGGTTCAAACCGAGGTGCCCTCAACCGAGCGACTGGCGCAGTTGGAGCAGCAGTGCCGTTCCAGCATTCCCGCGACGACGTTCCAAGACGCAGCGTCCGCGCTTTCGACGGTGCGCGCCGCGATTGGGCAGTTGTGCTCGATCGAGCTTGTGGGTGACACGCCGCTGCAGTGGCGCGTGTCTTGTGGCAGCGACGACTTCTTCGCGTCGGGGCAGCACGAGTTCGGTGAGACCACCGCGTGCACCGGAGGGTCGAACGCGTTCGAGTGCCTCGGACATGGTTTGCGTTCCATGACGCGTCACCTGCAGCACGTCGATGTGGCCGTGGTCGGTCACGTGGATCTGCAGCTTCCGCGAAACGCTCGGCTTCGCTGCGATGACCTCAGCCGTGAAGGTTGGGCAGCGCCTCCGTGGACCGGTCGAGTGCGTGCGAGTCGACAACGGGCGAACGAGCGTTTGGCCTGGTGTCGTGCCGCGCGTGCGGCGAGCTCGATCCAAACCGGGTTGGGCGATGGACCCTTGCGGGTTGCCGCTGTGGGTGCCGCTGGGCGGTGGTTGCAAGGTCAGATGAATCCCACCGACGAAAGTGCGCAGTGCCCGGAACCACGCAGCGAAGACGACGAAGCTACCGAAGGGAAGTGCCAGAGTGCACGACGCGTCGACGTGTTGATCCGACTTCAAGCCACGCCGGGACGCGCGACCACCGAGTGCGATCGCGCCGGCAACACACCGGCCGATGTTCTCTATTGTTTGGAGCAGTGCGTGAGTCGTCCGGAGGCGAGCCAGTCCGCGTTGCAGAACCCGTCGGACTTTCTTCGCAACCGAGGCACGCAGACCCTTCCCAGCGAATGGCACATTGCGCATTCGAGCGGTGCGCCGGGAGTCGATCTGCGAGCCGTGCTGAGCCGACTGAACCTAAGTGGGCTCTGAGCCGTAGTTCGGTGTCGACGGTGGTCTGCTCGTGCAGGATACTTGGCACGGGGGATGGAGTCTGCGAAACGGATCGCGGTCGTCGGAGGCGGCGCGGCGGGAGTCTTTTGCGCGTACCAACTGCGACGTGCGCTACCGAACTGCGAGCTGCATCTCTTCGAGCGCGAGCGACGCATCGGCGGCAACGTTCGCGACCTCGTGGTGGATCACTTCGGCACGGAGGTGACGGTTGATGCTGGCGCTCAGTTCTTTCACGGCTACCCGCAACCTGGCTATGTCGCCTTGTGCAAAGAGCTTGGATTTGAGCCTGCACTAGTTCGTGCGCCCGTCGGGCTGACGCTTTGGGACCGAGGAAGCGCGCGACCAAGACTGTTTCTGCCAACGACACTCGATGGTTTTCGTCGCTACTCGCGCAGGGACTGGCAGCGCCTCGTGTACTTCGTGCAGTACCTAGCCTGTGGGCTGCACATGCAGAGGAGCAACCTGTCCTGGGAGGTGTCGCTCGACGAATGGCTCGCCAGCCTTGCGCTCATCCCTCAGAGCTTTCGTGAAGCGGTCGTGCGACCCTTCAACTACCAGTTCGTTTCGCTGCCGCTTGCTCGAATTGGAGAAGCATCGGCGCGCTACACGCTCTCGTATTTTCTGAGGAAGGTGGCGGGGCCGCTTCGTCGCGCCGATCGGGTCGTGAATATCGAGCAGGATTCCCCGAGGGCACCCGCCTTTGCGACGATGGAGACCTTGCAACACCTCGGTGGGCTGGAGGCGGTACTCCACCGCGCCCTCTCTCGAGCACAAGTGCACCGACACCTTGGTGAACCCGTGATGAATCTCGAAGAGACCAGCGCACGAACAACGCGTGTGCGCACAGCGATGGGTGCGCTCGATGTGGATCACGTCGTGCTCGCCTGCGAGCCGCCTGCCGCGCATCGAATCCTGCGAGGGAGCGGGCACCCCGCCTTGAATGCGCTCGCCGGCCTGGAATACATGTCGCTTCCCATCGCAATCACTCAAGGCACCAACCCCTTGATGCCTCCCCCACCGTACCGGCAACCGATCAACACGACGATCGACGGGGAGAATTTGGCGTTCACAGTGTGGTTTGACCCGATGCGACCGCTGAGAAAGAAGCCGCTCGCGGTGTTCAAGAGCTGGGGGACGCCGGCGCTACCGTCGTTGCGTGGTGAGATCTTCCGTCACGAACACCGCGTGCTCCTCCCCACCACCACAGCAATGCGTTGTCGATCCGAGGTGATGCGACACCAAGGGTATCGTCGCATTTGGTTTGCTGGAGGATGGACGCAGTGGTTCGACAGCCAGCAGTCTGCATGGCGTTCGTCTGTCGACGTGACGGCAGCGCTCACACGCCAACCGCGCCCCGTTGAACAGTCGGTGCCGAGTGTCGGGCGGCTTCACTCCTGGTTGCAGGACCTTGCGAAGCATGCGCCTGCTCCCATGCGGAGGTTCGTCGCAAGCGCCGTGGATCGAGTCGTTGAGACCGGGCGTTGACGCTCACGGAATCACTTAGTGGGTGGGACAGGGGTCGAACCTGCGACCACCGCCTTGTAAGGGCGACGCTCTACCACTGAGCTACCCACCCGAAGGTGCGAACTCTATAGAAGACGTGCTCTCGGGTTTCAAGCCTAGCGCGTTTCGACTTCGACGAATCCGCTTGGATGGCCCCGACGAATCGGGGTTGTTCCACCGGCGTCGTCCAAGAGGTGCTGGGCGAACCACGCGCTCGCGAGGTCACCAGCGATGTCTCTAGCGACATCTGCATCCAAGTAGTCGAACGCCTCGTCCGGGACGGTTTGGCGCGTGCCGGATCCACACCCAGGCGCGAAGAGTTCGATCAATCCCGGATAGTCCGAAACGTTCCAATGCCCGGTGTCGCGCATTTCTACGAGCAAGCTCTCGGAAGGGATGCGGCGAAACTCGTTTCGCATGAGGTTGTTGCCCAGTGCGCCGATGCTGTTGTCCTCCTGCGCGATGACAAAGAGAAAAGGCGTGTCGACGTCGTTGATGCGCGCACCCCCCAGTGCGGTCAGCGGGGCGGCAAAGCCGATTCCGGCCACGATGCGTTCGTCGCGCGAAGCCGTCACACCCGCAGTGGCCGACCCAAAGCTGTGCCCCATCACGCCAACTCGCTCCGCATCGAACCGTCCCCGAAGCGTTTCGGGAACTGCATCGCTGTCGGAGAGCACGGTATCCAACACGAAGAGCAGATCCGCGACCCGCACTTCGAGGAAGGTCTCGCCCACCATCGCGGCAGTACCTGCAAGCTCGTCCCACAGCGTGTTGTCTTCGTGATCGGGTGCGACCACTGCGATGCCGAAGCTGGCCAAGCGCTCGGCCACGGACGCGAGATCGAACCGAGTGCACACGTGACAGTGGGAGAACACAACAAGAGGCCATGCTTCGCCTTCGGCGGGTGCCGGTGCAGCCGCAGAACGGGTTTGGCGACGCACACAATCGGGAGCATCGGCCAAGAGGGTCTCGAACTCCGTCGCACGCGCATCGGTTTCGAACGCCTCGATCGGCTGCCCCGTTTCGGAATCGGCGCGTGCCGATTCATCAGCCGGGTACCAAAACTCGACAGGAAGAGTTCGCGAACGAGCGGAGTCGGTGAGTTCCACGCGCAGATTTCCAACCGGGAAGGGCCCGGGCTCGAAGTAGTCGGCGGCGGGTTCCGGCAGGGACGCGTCGAACGCGTCGGGTGCCACGGCGTCGACCGCACTGGTGTCGCTACTCGCGTCACGACTGGCGTCGCTGCTAGCGTCGCTGGAGGCATCGGGAACTGTGTTGTCGTCGTCCGAGCACGCGACCACGACACCGAGACAAAGCACGAAGAGGACGCCGCGCATTCAGTGCACCTTGGACGCGTGGCTAGCGGCTTGGGACAGAGCTTGGCGCGCAAGTTGCGACACCTGTTCGATTGCACGCGCATCACCCAGAAGCGCGCGCCCTTCCCAGCGTTCGTCAACGCGCAGCACCCGGTTGTGGCGATCCCACGCAAAGCGAACCGGGACCCGACGACCTTCGATCGACACGTCCACCACGATGGGCCAAAGCTCGCGGAGCCTTCCCTCGACCGAAACGACACACGGTGACGCAAGTTGCTGGAACACGACGCGCATGCTCGCACGCTACAGCGATTGCTGGCGCGAGTCACCACCGGCTCCTAAGGTCTGGCGTGACTCGACGCAGCATTTCTGACGACCAGGCGCACGTCTATCTCGAACAGGCCGACGCCTACGATGCACTCGTTTCTGCAGAAGACGCCGACGACAACTTGCGCGACGCGTTGCGCGAACTGGTTCCGCGCCATGCCAGCGTTGCTGATGTGGGCGCGGGCACCGGTCGGATTACCCGACTCCTTGCCGACCACGCGTCTCGCTTTGTGCTGGTCGAGCGCGCCGCTCCGATGCTGGCACTCGCGCAGTCCAAGCTTGGTGGGTTGAATATTGATTTCGAAACGCATTGCGCCGACGCACGCGAACTTCCCTTGCCGGACGGATCGGTCGACGTGGCTATCGCAGGATGGGTGTTTGGCCACTTTCGATACTGGATGCCGGACGGCTGGCAGGACGAAGTCAACGAAGCGCTCGCCGAGATGAAGCGGGTGGCGAGGGGTCCGCTCATCGTCGTGGAAACACTCGGTACCGGGCATGAGCAGCCCCGAAAGAGCGAACAACTCGACGAGTACTTTGCACACCTCGAGTCGTGTGGCTTTGAACGCACTTGGGTGCGCACTGATTACGAGTTCGAGAGTGTCGAAGATGCAGCGCAACGCCTGGGCGCGTTCTTTGGAGACGCGATGGCGGCACAAGTCGTCGAACGCGGAAGCGCACGCGTGCCCGAGTGCACCGGGATTTGGGTTAACTCGGCGGCACAAACTGGGGTGCGATGAACTCGATACGGTTCGTTGTGCTTCTCAAGCGAATCGCTTTGGCTTCGGCGTAGTCGGGGTCGCTTTCCCACGCGTGCGCCGAAGCTGCGTCGGGGAACTCGAGAACGATCACCACCTGGCGTTGTCCCGCGAACCACTCGCTGTCTCCACCCGCGGAGATGGGACGACCGCCGTGCTTCTTCATGGTCTTCATAATCACGCCTAGGCTTCCCGGGTTGTACTTGGCGAACTCTTCGGGGTCGGCGACGTCGTACGCTGCGATGAAGTAGGCGGCCATGGCCCGACCTTACCTCGCCCGCGTGCTCGCTGTATAAGGGGCCATGCGTTGGTTGCTTTTGGTGGGCTTCGTGGTCGCGGGGTGTGGCGATGACTCGGCGTCGGATGCGGGTGCGGACTCGGGTCCGGATTCGGCCACGGATGCGTCGAGTGATTCGGGTGTCGATGCCCCAGATCCGGACGCACCCGCGCCCGATGCGCCGATGCCGGACAGCTCGGTTGACGCGGACGTTCCGGACGAACGAATCGGTTGGGCGTTCGAGAGTGGTCTGGGTCTAGAGACGACGACGGGTGGTGGCGATCTCGATCCCGTTGTGGTGACCACTCTCGAACAACTCGAGGATGCGGTTGCGGGTGATACACCGGCCGTGATTCAAATCGAGGGCGCGATCGAAGGCACGGTTCGTTTTGGCTCGAACAAGACGGTGACAGGTGCTCCGGGATCGGTGTTTACGGGCAGCTTTGTCATCAGCGATCAGGAGAACGTGATCCTGCAGGACCTGACCTTGGTCGGCTACAACTGCAGCGACAACCCAGACTGTGGTGACGGGCGCGACATGATTACCGTGTTCGAGACACACCACGTGTGGATCGACCACTGCGACATCAGCGACGGGAGTGACGGCAACCTCGACATCACCGCGGGGAGTGACTTTGTCACTGTGTCCTGGACTCGGTTTTCGTATTCCGGGCGCCGCGATCACCAGTTGTCGAACCTTGTGGGCGCTTCCAACGACGCGCCCGAAGACGTGGGGCGACTCAACGTTACGTGGCATCACAACCACTGGGCGGACAACGTCAACTCTCGCATGCCGCGCATCCGGTACGGTCGTAACCACATCTTCAACAATCTCTACACGTCCGAAGACAACAGCTACTGCATCGGGCTGGGTGTGTTTGGCGATGTGCTGGTCGAAAACAACGTGTTCATCCGGGTAGACGATCCAATCAACACCACGCAGTACTCGAACGACGAATCCAAGTTGGAAGCGCGCGGCAACCTCTTCACCGAGGTGACCGGCCAGCGAGACGGTTTCGGCAGCGGAGTCTTCACCCCGCCCTACGCGTACTCGCTGCAAGACACTGCGACCGTTGAAGCGACGGTGCGAGCCGGGGTGGGTCCACGCTAGTGGAACGTCGGGCACTGGAGTTGACGCAGAGCGAGGCGGAGTTGCTTCGTGCGCTTCCGCTTGAACTCGACGAGTTCAGTGCGCTTCCGAACAACGAGAAGCACGGCAGCATTGCACGGCTCTTTTCGCGCCATTTGCATGAGCGTGGGCTTGCCGCGGTGAGCATCCCTTCGCCGGGATACTTCGTTGTGCAAATCACAGACAGCGGAATGCAGGCGTTGGCGATTCGCGACGCACTAGACGAGTAGAGGAACACCGATGGGGAAGAGCAAAGAAGTCGACGCGTGGTTTGCCAAGTACGACAACCCGATGAAGCCGGTGGTCCAGGCCATGCGGAAGATCATCCTCGGCGCGGACAAGCGCATGGAGGAGTGCATCAAGTGGCAGGCGCCTACGTTTACGTACAAGGGCAACCTGGCGAGCTTCTTTCCTAAGAGTAAGAAGCACGCGAGTCTGATGTTTCATCAGGGCGCAAAGATTCCCGGGAAACATCCTCGGCTTGAGGGAACCGGCAACACGAGTCGCTCGATGAAGATCGGGACCGTGGCGGAGGCGAAAGCAGCGAAGGCCGACCTGGTGAAGATCGTCAAAGCCTGGTGCGCGATGCAGGACGACAAACCGGTCAAAAAGAAGAGCGCGAAGAAGGCGACCAAGAAGGCAGCGAAGAAACGCACGACGAAGAGGACCGTGAAGAAACGCGCGACGAAGAAGGCCGCGAAGAAACGCGCGACGAAGAAGGCCGCGAAGAAACGCGCGACGAAGAAGGCCGCGAAGAAACGCGCGACGAAGAAGACCGCGAAGAAACGCGCGACTAAGAAGACCGCTTCAAAGAAGCACGCGAAGAAGCGTTAGCGCCAGTTTCGGCGAACTCGCTCGTAAAGCGAATCGACAACCGACTGCCGCGGACCCATCACGGTCAGTGATGCTGCGCCGTCGGTGCACGCGGCGCACACCAAATACTCACCCGCGTCTCCCCAGACGGTACCGGCTCCACCTTGGCGCGTGTCGGTGAGGTTCGAGACGGCAAAGGCAGCCTCGGCGTCCGAGACGCACTGGGCTTGCGTGGCCGTGTGCTTCCAAACGGCCGACCGACCTCCGATGGCCAACGCCATTCCCGGCAGCGCGGTCAGGGCGAAGAGAATTCCGAACCGGGTGAACCACTTCTTTTTGGTCGTCATGGAAGGCGTCATCGAAAGCTCCTGAGCTGCAGATCTGCGAACGTCAGACGTCGAAAACGCATCTTCATTCAATGGCGAATGATTCTCAACCGCCATCGGCGCTCTTGTTCCTGTTTTGCCGGGCACGTACAACGCGACATGCCCGAGACCATTCATTCGTACGTCGATCGTCAAGTAGGCGTGATCACGCTGAACCGACCCGATCGCTACAACGCCTACACGCCGAAGATGGGTGCCGAGCTCTTCGGCACGATGCACGCGATGGACGTCAACAACGCCGTTCGCGCGATCGTGGTCACCGGTGCCGGCAAGCACTTCTGTGCGGGTGCCGATCTTGACGGCGGCGGCGGCACCTTCGCAGGTGATGACACGTGGGCAGTGGCCAACGATCACGAACGTAAAGTTCAACCCTGGAACATGCGTACACCAGTGATCGCTGCTCTCCACGGCGCGGCGGTAGGCATCGGTGCAACGCTGACCTTGCCCTGGGACATCCGGATCGCGTCCACGCAGGCCCGGATGGGGTTCGTGTTTACGCAGCGAGGGATCTCGCCAGAACATCACAGCAGTTGGTTGCTGCCGAAGTTGATCGGAACGGCACGCGCGATGGAACTTTTCCTCACGGGGCGCATCGTTGACGCGCCAAAGCTGCTCGATCTCGGGCTCGTGTCCGAGATTGTCGAACCCGAGCGTCTGTTGGAACGTGCGCTCGAGATCGGACGAGAGATCGCCGTCAACACGTCCCCGAGCGCCGTGGCTGCGACCAAGCGTCTGGTTTGGCGACAGTGGCTACAGGCGCCTCGCCAAGCAAAGGCTCGCGAGGACGCGGTGTTCCACTGGTGCGGGAAACAACCGGATGCCGCCGAAGGAGTGACCGCTTTTCTGGAAAAACGCCCTGCATCATGGGGACCAGTCGAGTTGCCTGCCATGCTGAAGGACCTGCTGTAGATCGAATTCTGCCGCGGGGCGTCAGTCACCCCATGCCGCTCAAGGTCACCATCGCGAGCATCGCCTCGATTCTCTGCGCCTCGGTGGTGGCTCATGCCGACACGCCGTGTTCGGGGGTGACCTGTTCCGGACACGGGGTCTGCAACTACGAGAAAGAAACGCCACTTTGTTTCTGCGACGAAGGGTACGCAGCGCAGGGTGTGGAATGTGTGCCGGCGCTCGCACCGCCGCGACGCAGCATGGTGACGGGGCGAGAAATCGTCGCTCTCGCGGAGCGCGAAGTCGGACGCAATCTGATGAACGTCGGGCGCGACCGCGCGAGCTACCCCTATGCGCTGCACCGCTACGTGCCGCAGGGTGGTTTGTGGTGCAGCGACTTTGCGTCGTGGATCTATCGCTCGGCGGGCGTGCCGCTCAGTGGTGGCTACGAAGGTGGCTGGCTGGTCACCAACAACAACGCCATGAAGCGCTGGTTCGAGCGGCGCGCACTTTGGGTGGACAAGGAGAGTCCGGAGTTTCGTCGTTTTCGGCCACGTCCCGGCGACTACGTTCGGGTGCGGACGCGAACGTGGGGCCACAGCGCGATTGTGACCGCTGTGCGCGGCGACACGCTGCATTTGATCGAGGGCAACGCTGGCAACCTTGTTCGCGCCACACGCTACCGTCGGTGGCGTCGACATCCCAAGGTTGGAGGCTTTGGCATCGTCACGTTTCCGAATGCGCGTCGTCGTTGGCGCAGCACGTTGCCAAACGAGTGGTTGTTCCGAATCCGTCGCCGCTAGCAGGTCGATGGAACAAGGCGCGACAACTCCTCAGTCTGCTCGGGGAAAGCCTTCGAAGAGATAACCGCGGTCCGCTCCGTCTTCGATGAGTCGGATCGCGCAGTTGTTGGGATTGACCGATTCCTCAAACCACTCGGGCGAGAGGTGACACCACATCATCACAAACGCGCGTAGCGTGACGCCGTGGCAGATGACGACCAAGTGTTCAATTCCGTGTCGATCCGCATCCCGATGAAACGTACCGAACGCCTGAGCGACGCGCGTGGCGACGTCGAAGCGACTTTCGCCCAGCGGCATGCGCGCCCAGAACTTCCCTTCGAACCGGAGTTGCTTGGCGTAGTGCTCATATGCGGCTGGATACTTGAGCGGAAGTTCTTCGTCGGCGACGCCATCGAAGAGACCGAACTGTTGTTCGCACAAGAGAATGTGTTCGCGTCGATCGGTGATCCACGCACCGGCGCCCTGCATGATTCCGTCGGCGGTCTGCCGTGTTCGCACATACGGACTCACCCACAAACGAATGTGTGGGCGTTCGTCGCCAAGGCTCGACTCGAAGTGCTGGGCCAGCTTCTGGCCGGCTTCCTTGGCTTGCGTATGGCCGCGTTCGGATAGCGGAATCGCGTGGTCGGCAATATGTCGGTGCACCGAGGGGTCCACGTTGCCAGCTGATTCGCCATGTCGAATGAGAACGATCCGCATGAGTGCGTTGTAACGCGCGTCGCACCTCCGCGGTAGCATCGGGTCATGGCGACGAAGCGTGCAGCAAAGAAGAGCGTGAAGAAGCGAACCACGAAAAAGCGAACCGCGAAGCGACCCACGAAAAAGCGAACCACGAAGAAGCAACCCGCCAAGAAAACCGCCAAGAAGAAGTCTGCGCCGAAGACGCCGGATCCCATCATTGAGCGCGCACGCGCGTTGGTGAAACGGCGTAAGGGCATTGAGGAGCAACGCATGTTTGGCGGCGTGTGCTTCATGGTGGAAGGCAACATGGCGTTCGGTGGTGGCTCCAAGAACCTCCAAGGACGACTCATGGTGCGGGTGGGACCCGATGCGTACGACGGAGCGCTGAAGGAGAAGCACGCGTCCGTGATGGACTTCACCGGGCGGGTGATGCGTGGGTTCGTCGTGGTCGACGCCAAGGGTCTCAAGACCGACGCCCAGCTGAAGAAGTGGATCGACCGGGGAATTCGCTTCGCCCGATCTCTCCCACCCAAGTGAGATTGCGAAGCAGCTAAGCGAAAAGACGCCGAAACCGCCTGAAAACGCGGGGCCTACATTGCTTCCAGCCTCGTGAGCATGCGAGTTTGTCCATAGCTTTGGGATGCGGGTTTGGGGACTCGCAATCGTCGACCCTATGCGGGTGGAGTGTGGCATGCGCGTGCTTCGATTGTGTCTGTTGGTTGTGCCTTTTGCGTTGGCGTGCGGAAAGGGCGCACGTGCTCCCGTCCTCGACGCCAGTGGTGACATCGGGGTGGTGGACGCACCCATGGATACGTCCGATCCCGATACCTCGGTGCCCGACGCTGGAACCGACACCGGACCCACGGGCGAGTCCGATCTTTGCGAAGCGTGCACCACGGATCTCAACTGTTCGATCGATGCCCTCTGCGGGCCCTTGAGCGATGGTGAGCGCGTCTGTCTGCGGCGTTGCGACATGGAGTTCAACGACTGCCCGCGCGGGTTTGATTGCGCTGCCTACGCGGCGCTCGACTTTGAAGAAGTGTGTTTGCCGGTCGGCGAAGTTTGCTGCATCGACGAAGACGCCGACGGCTTCGGTATCGGAGCCCAGTGCATGGGGCCGGACTGCGACGACGACGACATTGATCGCAACCCCGCTGCGCCCGAGTTGTGCGACGGAGGTGACCAAGACTGCGACGAGACCATCGACGAGATGCCCTCGGACTGTGGGGTTCAACGCTGTGAACTGATGGGCGCAGGATTCGCTGAAAGTGGTGATTCGGGCTGCGCGGATGGTGCGTGCGTTGACCCGGACCCGCGACCGTGCGGTTTGTACACCTGCGCCGACGGTGCGGGCGACGGCGACACCTGTGCGACCGTGTGCAACCCGATTCTGGCCGACGACGACCTGTTCTGCATTCCCACCGCGCACTGCGACGATGGCGCGTGTCTAGACGATTTGCCCAACGGCTCGGCATGCGATGAGGACAGCGACTGCTCGAGCGAGCACTGCGACAACGGCTACTGCTGCGGTGCTGGAGCGACGTGCTGCAACGTCGACATGAACTGCCCGGGCTGGCCCGGTGTCGGCACCGTGTGCGACACGCCTGAAGACTGTCAGGGATCGCGCGGCGTCGTGTCGTGCAACACCGTGACCTTCGAGTGCGAGACCACCAGTGGCGTACCCGACGACACCGCATGCGACACGAGTGTTCTTGCGAGCGACTGTGGTTTGTACGCGGACATCATGTGCGACGGGTCGGAGGATCAGCCGCGACCGCGTTGTCCGACAAGTTGCACCGATGACGATGAGTGCGACGCCACGGCACACTGCGACTCGTTCTGTTTCCCGGATCTGCCGGATGGCGACCCCTGTGATGAAGCGAGCGACTGTGTGAGTGGCTACTGCAACAACGGGTTCTGCTGCACCGGCGGTGACTGCTGCCGCGGAGCCACCGACTGTCCGGGGAGTTACGGCGCGCCCGCAGAGTGTGACGACACACGAGCATGCCAAGGCACGCGTGATGTTGCCGTATGCGTGAGCAGCGTCTGCATGACGATGGAAGATGTGGCGGACGACAGCGCCTGCATTGCGGGTCTCGTCGCGGACACCTGTGGTCTGTACCCAAGCGTGACCTGTAGCGGTGCGATCGACCAGAACGCCCCCATGTGCGCGATCATGTGCACCGGCGATTCCGAGTGCGACAGCAACGCGCACTGCGACTCCAACATGTGCGAACTGGACCGCGACAACGGTCAGGCGTGCGACGAGGACAGCGACTGCGTCAGCGGACACTGCCAGAACGGGTTCTGCTGTGCTGGAGGCGACTGCTGTGCGAATGGTTCCGACTGTCCGGCGGGGACCTACGGCGAACCATCGTTCTGCAACTCGACCTCGACGTGTCAGGGCACGCGACGCGATCCCGTCTGTACTCCATCGTTTACCTGTCAGATCGGACCCCCCGTGGACGACGACAGCGGTTGTGCAGGGCAGGTCTCCAACGACTGCGGTTTGTTCCCGGGCGTGTCTTGTACGTCGGCGCAAATGCAGCCACCCGACCAGATGGGTCTGTGCGAGACGATGTGCACGATGGATGGCGACTGTGATGTCGGCGCGTTTTGCAGTGCACCGAACTGCTTGCCGCGAGGCATGCAGGGCGACGCGTGCACCTCAACGCCGCAGTGCATGTCTGGCCTGCAGTGCGTCGATGGCGTCTGCTGCGATTCGACCTGCACGGGAACGTGCGAAGCCTGCAACGTGGCGGGTTCGCTGGGTACCTGCAGTCCGATCCTGACTGGCGACGATCCGGCCGGCGAATGTGGCGCACTGAGTTGTGCCACGTACTACTCCGGCTTTGTCGGCGACACTTGCTTCCGACGCGCCGATGCGCCGGCAAGCGTGGTCGGCTGCAACGGTAGCCGGAGCTGTCAAACGGCCGCCGATGTGTGCCCGATGCAGGGGCAGGGCTCCGCGCAGATCACCTGCGATGCGTTGTGCGAGACTCCGACGTCTGGAACCTGTGCGGCGATGCTGCAGGGCGCATGCATGCCGACGACACCCTCACCAGCTACCGAGACCTGCGGCACGGGCGAGTGTCAGGTCACGGTCAATCGCTGCATTGGTGGTACACCCAACGTGTGTACGCCGGGGTCGCCCTCGGCGGAGACGTGCAACAACCTCGATGACAACTGCAACGGCGCCATCGACGATGGCCTGCCTGTGGACGAGGACGAACCCAATAACAGTTGTGGCAACCGCACCGTGCTCACGACCATTCTCACGGACGGATCGACGGCGGAGCGTTCGACCTTTGAGGTCAACACGCTCTACTCGTCGGGCGATGTGGACTACTACCAGATCTTCGTCGATGAGGCCGGCGGCTCGGACTGCATCTTCAACTGTGGTCCGACGGGGTCTGAACGTTCGACCTTGCGAGTCACGTTGACGGTGCCTGCCGGTGCGGGTTCGTACCGGGTGTGTGGTGGCATCAACTCGTGTGGCGCCTTCCCGAACTGTCGAACGGTTGCTGCAGGGACCTCGGGTGTCATTACGTTCAACGGCGACACCGCATGCTGCAACGGTATCTTCTGCAGCACGAACAACGACGAAACGTTCTACATCCGCGTCGACGGGATCGGCGCGCCGGCGAGCGAGTGCCTGGACTACCGACTCGACTTCCTCGCTGACGAGTCCTGCGGATAGCGAACAGATAGTGGGCGGATAGTGGACGAAGCGAAACGATTCGAGTCCGGTCGGCTCGGGTCGTTTCGCGTGCTCGTTCTACTCTTGCTGGCGGGCTGTGAATGCGGCCCGATCGTTCCTTGTTTGTCGTCCACGTCCAATCCGTGCACGGAGCGTCGCGTCGTCGATGGTGAGTGCGTGGAACGACCCATCGCCGACGGCAGCGCCTGCTCGTTAGGCCGCTGCACCGATACACGGTGTGTCGGCGGACGATGTGTTGGGACGCTGCCCGAGCCGTTCAATCAGTGCCAGTTCTACGTCGACTGCTTCACGGTGTCCGAGAACCCCGGGATGCTCTGCGACGACGGTGACCCTTGTACTGTGAATGATCGCTGCGAGGTGGGTCTGTGCACCGGCACATCGATCGCTTGCGATGATTCCGACAACCCGTGCACGACTTCGGTGTGCGATGACGGCGGGTGTACGGAGGTCGCTGTGGCGGACGGCACCCGCTGTGCGGACGAGAACGCCTGCAACGGCAACGAGCACTGTGTCGATGGCGCCTGTGTCCGCGAATGCTCGAGCATCTGCTTCGACGATGTGACCGGTCTACTACTGGGCGTGCGGATGAACGGAATCGTCGGCGGCGGTGCGACGCTTTTGGATGCCAACGAGGACGGGTGGCTCGATCTGGTTCTCGCCGGCGAACCCGATGTGCTGCACGTGTTTCAGGGCAGCGAGTCAGGCTTCGAACGCGTCTTCACTGGCGTCGTGCTCGATGCCGTAAATGCGTCGCCCGTGCACGGTGGACCGGCGCGCCCGCAAGGAGTGATCGCGGCCGACTTCAACCGTGACGGGCACGAGGATCTCTTCGTCATGATGGATGGCCCGAACCAGCTCTACGCCGGCGACGGAACAGGCGCATTCGTTCGCTCAGCGTTTGACGCGCAGCCGGAGTACACGACGGCCGCCGCGGCTGCCGACATTGATGGCGACGGTTGGTTAGACCTCTACGTCGGCAACTACATTGCCGAACTTCGCGAACCGGGGACTCACATCCCAGCACCCAACCGCTTCTATCGCGGTTCCGCTGCAGGCTTTGTCGAAGAAGACCTCGATATTGCCGGTGCTGGAACAACCTTGGCGGTGCTTTTTTCCGACTTTGATCGCGACGGCGATCCGGATCTCTTCGTGTGTAACGATTTCGGCGACACCATCGAGCCCAACCAGCTCTTCCGCAACGACGACGGCGTGTTCGAAGACGCGACATCGCGCGAAGGTGCCCGCTTGGCGTTCTTCTGCATGGGCCTAGCCGTTGCTGATTACGACCGCGACGGGGACCGCGACGTGTTCGTCAGCAACCTCGGCGACAACGCCCTGTTGCGCCGGTTGGGAGATCGCTACGCCGATGTCGCGGAGACCGCTGGAGTGCTCGGAAGACCGGACATGTGCGTGGATGCACCCAGTACAAGTTGGGCCGCAAGTTGGGTCGACTTTGATCTGGACGGCTGGCAAGACCTTTACGTGTCCAACGGGTACGCCAGCTACGGTGACTCGGCGTTGGAAGATCCCCACCGTGTGTATCGGCATCAGCGCATGTCGTTCACCTTCGAAGATGTGAGTTTTGAGTCCGGTGCTGCGCTCGCGGAGCAGGGGCGGGGCGCCGTGTTTGGGGACCTCGATCGGGATGGCGATGTTGACGTCGTCCAAGTGCACTCGGATGGCCCGCCACTCGTGTTGCTCAACAACTCTCCGCGCCAGGGTGGCTGGCTTCGCGTGGAGCTGCCCGGCCGCATCGGTACCGAGGTCACTGTGGATCTTGGTGATGCGCGTCTGGTCCGCGAGCTGAGACGTCACGAGGGCTACGCGTCGGGGCAGCCCGCAGAACTCTATTTTGGCTTGGGTGACGTGGAATCCGTCGACGTGGTTGCGCGATATCCCGACGGAACAACCGACTCTTGGTCGGATGTTGCTGCAGATTCGGTGTTGCGCGTTGCGGCGCCCATCGTGGAGTCAGGTGAAGTCCCGATGGAGTAGACTCCGCAGCGCAGTGGCTGAAAAGCGCACCCGCATTTTGGGAATCTCCGCGTTCTATCACGACAGTGCGGCGTGTTTGATCGAAGACGGCGACATCATCGCTGCCGCACAAGAAGAGCGGTTTACTCGGATCAAGCACGACTACCACTTTCCGAAACAAGCCGTGGCGTATTGCTTGAGCGAAGCCGGCATCGACGCATCGCAACTCGACTTAGTCATCTTCTACGACAAGCCTCTGCTCAAGTTTGAGCGCCTTTTGGAAACGTACCTCGGCTACTCGCCCGCGGGATTCAAGCTTTTCCTGATGGGACTGCCGCTGTGGCTCAAACAAAAGCTGCACACGCCGCGTGAGCTGGATCGCGGTTTGGGTGGTGCGTACAAAGGGCGCTATGCGTTCGCGGCCCATCACGAGTCGCATGCAGCGAGCGCGTTCTTTCCTTCGCCTTTTGACGACGCAGCGATCGTGACGCTCGACGGGGTCGGAGAGTGGGCGACGGGTTCGATCGGAGTCGGCCACGGTAACCAACTCGAGTTGCTCCGTGAGCTGCGCTTTCCGCACTCGTTGGGGCTGCTGTATTCGGCGTTTACGTACTTCACCGGTTTTCGCGTCAACAGCGGTGAGTACAAGCTGATGGGGCTCGCGCCGTACGGTGAACCGACCTACGCCGATGCGATTCGCGACAACCTGATCGATCTTCGCGACGACGGATCGTTTCGGTTGAACATGGAGTACTTCGCGTTCTGCAAAGACGACGTGATGACCTCGCCCAAGATGGACACGCTTTTTGGCGGTCCACCGCGTCGGGCCGAGTCTCCCATTACGCAACGCGAGATGGACATTGCGGCGTCCATTCAGCAGGTGACCGAGGAACTCGTGCTGCGGATTACGCGCTTCGCACACGAACTCACAGGCGAGAAGAACCTGGTGATGGCCGGCGGCGTCGCGCTCAACTGCGTGGCCAATGGCCGTGTCCTTCGTGAAGGCCCGTTTGAGAAACTCTGGATTCAACCGGCTGCGGGCGACGCCGGTGGGGCGCTGGGTTCAGCGCTCTTTGCGTGGCACCAGCTGTTTGGAAAGGAGCGCCGGGTTCAAACCGGCGACGCGCAAAAAGGCTCGTTGCTGGGTCCCCAGTTCGACGCGGACGCGGTGCGCTCGACGTTGGATGCACACGGTGCGGTGTACGAAGAGTTGGCCGAAGACGAGTTGATGCAGCAGGTCGCGACGCTGCTCGCCGACGAGCACGTGGTCGGACATATGGGCGGTCGGATGGAGTTTGGCCCACGCGCGTTGGGTTCGCGCTCGATTCTCGGTGACCCGCGTTCGCCGAAGATGCAGTCGGTGATGAACCTCAAGATCAAGTTCCGAGAATCGTTTCGGCCCTTTGCGCCGGCGGTGCTTCGCGATCACGTGCACGAGTTTTTCGAGATGAACGAAAACGAGGACAGCCCGTACATGTTGCTCGTTGCGCCGGTGCGCGAAGACAAGCGGCTGCCGGTCGACGCGGACGTGCAGGGCTTGGACAAGCTGCACCAGCCGCGCTCGGTGGTGCCGGCGATCACGCACGTGGATTACTCCGCACGCGTCCAAACCGTAGACGAGACCCGCCATCCGCGCTTCGCGAAGATCTTGCGGGCGTTTCACGCGCAAACCGGGATGCCCATGTTGATCAACACGAGCTTCAACGTGCGCGGCGAACCGATTGTGTGCACGCCCGAGGACGCCTACCGGTGCTTTATGGCAACGGACATGGACGTGCTCGTAGTCGAGAACTTTCTGTTGCGGAAGTCGCAGCAGCCCAATGCCGAAGCGTTTGATCGCGAAGCGCACCTCTCGGAGTTTGCACTCGACTGATGCCCAAGATGATCGAGCTCAATCTGCATCCGGAGCCGCGAATCCTGCGCCAGTTTGGCTGGGTTGCGCTGGTTGGGTTTGGTGCGCTTGCCGCGATGGCGTGGTTTGAGCGCTTCGTCTTTGCGTTTGGTTTGGGTGAGTCGCGCGTTGTTGTCGCGTCGGTGTTGGCGGGTCTCGGCGCGTTGAGCTTTCTGTTTGGTTTGGTGTGGCCGAAGGGCAACCGACCGGTGTTTGTGCTTCTCTCGGTCGTCACGTTCCCCATTGGCTTTGTGCTGAGCTACGTAATTCTCGGAACTCTCTTCTTCGGGCTGTTCGCGCCCATCGCGCTGCTTTTTCGCATCATGGGTCGTGACCCGCTCAAACGAACCCTCGACGCGGATGCACAGAGCTACTGGAGCGAGGCGCGTCCGACACGACCGAAGTCGGACTACTTTAAGCAGTACTAGCGAGTTTTCGGTGCGCGCGTGGACGCTGCGTTTCTGAGTTCGTTTCCGTTATGCTTCGCGCGTGAGCGATCGAGAAGAGCCAGACTTCGAGGATCAGATCGGCGAGAAGCGCCGTGGACTTGCGCGCGAGTTTCTCGGCTTCCTCGGCGACAACAAGAAGTGGTGGCTGGGTCCGATCGTGGTCGTCATGCTCTTGCTGGGTGCGCTCGTGTTGTTGGGTGGAACCGCAGCCGCGCCGTTTATCTACACGCTGTTCTAGTGTTCGCTGTTCTAGTGTTGGCTAGTACGTCGGTTCCCAGCCGCCGCCGCGTTGACGCTTGCGGAACTCGGGACGGAGTTCGCTTCGTGCGTCGGGCTTGAGCAAGTCGCAGGGGTCGAAGTAGTGATGCGTGCGGCTCAGTCCGAGCACGCTTGGAATGCTGCCTTCGAACTCCGGGTTGTCGGGACAGCGGTGGTTCCAAAGCGCCCAACGGTCAGGAACGTCATCGAAGCAGAGCACTTCTTTGATGCCGCCGTTGCAGTTGGTGGACACGACGAGGATGGACCCGGGGAGGTGTTCGACGCCTTCGACCCGAAGCACAACGTCGTGGTGAAACTCGCCTTGCTTCCAATGGTCGAGCAGTGTGACCTCGCCAAGCCCGCGTAGCCGCGTCAGCAAAGCACCGAGAACCATCGAACCGGCCAACTCGTCGAGCAGCATGGCTTCATGAGTAAGCACGCGGAAGGCGAGGTGCTTGTTCATTCGACGAACTGGGTCCCTTTCCGTGCTGAAACCGATGCCGATGCCGATGCCGACGCCGACGCCGACGCCGACGCCACGCCGACGCCGACGCCGACGCCGACGCCGACGCCGACGCCGACGCCGACGCCGACGCCGACGCCGACGCCGACGCCGACGCCGGGTCCGGCGTGCCCGCCTCTTCGCGTTGGCGGGGTTGCTCGCCGCCTGCTCTCGCCGTGAGTGCCCGAAAGCTTCTTCGCAGTAAAGGGCGGCTGCGCCGTCACTCCGCTTCGCTCCGTGACTCCTCGCTTTGCTCGTCGCCCTTGACTGCTCAGTCGCTTCCGGGCGGTAGGCGGCGTGAGGCGGACTCGCTGCACTGTCGCAAGCGCGCTTCACGCGAGGAGGTCGTCATGATCGTTTATCGAAAGTCGATTGAGCTGGTCTGCATTCTTCACACGCACGTGATGCCGAAGTTGGAGGGGCGTGATCGCGAGCTGCATCAGCAGATGCATCGTGCAGTTCGGAGCGTCGTACTCAATACAGCAGAGGCTAGGTCGCTCAAAGGCAAGCGTCGAACGCATCACTTCTCCATCGCACTCGGCAGTGCGCGTGAGGTGCACGCGTGTCTCGAGCTTGCGATGTCGCTTGGGTTCGTCCCTCAGTCTGACGAGCTCATCGACCGGTCGGACCACATCCAAGCGATGCTCTACAAGCTCTCACACTGAACTCAGGTTTCGCGGGCGGTTCGCCGTCCGCGAGACTGTTCCGCAAGAAACGAAGAACGCCCGCGACTTCGAGAATCGCGGGCGTTTGAATCGTGTCTACTGCTGAAAGCCAGGCGGGTCGACCGTCGGTTCCGGCACGTTGTCGGCCTTGGGCGCGATGAGCTTGCCCTGGCGGTACTCGAGCGGCTTCTCCCGGTCCGAGCCAAAGAGCGAAGTTGGGTCACTCAGCACCAGCGCTTCACTAAGCACCTGGTCCATGTGCTCGACGAGCACGACGCGCGACGCGTTGAGAACACGCTTGGGAATCTCGCGCAGGTCCTTGCGGTTTTCACGCGGAATCAAAATCGTGTCGATGCCGGCGCGGTGTGCCGCAAGCATCTTCTCTTTGAGTCCGCCGATGGGCATGACGCGACCACGCAAAGTGATCTCGCCAGTCATCGACACGTTGCGTCGCACAGGAATCTTGAGCAGGGCCGAGGCAATGCTCGTTGCCATGGTGATGCCGGCGGAGGGACCGTCCTTGGGCACGAACTCCGGGAAGTGAACGTGCACATCGTTCTTCTCGTGGAAGTCTTCAGGAAGACCCAGCGCGTGGTGGCGCGAACGGATGTAGCTCATCGCGGCTTGCGCCGACTCCTGCATGCCCTTTTCGAGCAGACCGGTGATGACGAGCTTGCCCTTGCCAGGAACGACGGCGACCTCGCACTCGAGAATCGTTCCGCCGACCGAGGTGTACGCCAGGCCGTTGGTCAGGCCGATCATGTCCTGATCGTTGGCCTTGTTCGGGCGGTACTTGGGCACGCCTAGGAACTCGGGAACGTTCTTCGCGGCAACGCGGTACGTACCGTCCTTGCCGTCGGTGAGAACCTTGCGCGCGATCTTGCGACACACGCCACCGATCTCACGTTCGAGGTTACGAACGCCGCTTTCCTTGGTGTAGTGGTGGATGATCGTCCGAATCGCGTTCTCGGTGATCTCCACCTTCACGTCTTTCAGACCTGCAGCTTCGAGCTGACGCGGGACCAAGTAGCGCACCGCGATGTTGAGCTTCTCAAACTCGGTGTAGCCAGACAGTTCCAGAATCTCCATGCGGTCCCGAAGGGGCAGGGGGATTCCGCCGAGCGAGTTGGCCGTCGTGATGAACATGACGTCGCTCAGGTCGTAGTCGAGGTCGAGGTAGTGGTCGTTGAAGTTGTGGTTCTGTTCGGGGTCGAGAACCTCGAGCAACGCCGCCGCGGGGTCTCCACGGAAGTCGCTCGACATCTTGTCGACCTCATCCAGCAAGAACACCGGGTTGTTGCTACCGGCCTTGCGAAGCGACTGGATCAGGCGACCGGGAAGGGCGCCGATGTACGTGCGGCGGTGTCCGCGAATCTCAGCTTCGTCGCGCACGCCACCCAGCGAGAGACGCACGAAGTTACGTCCGGTCGCGCGCGCGATCGAACGCGCCAGTGAGGTCTTACCGACACCCGGCGGTCCCACGAGACAAAGCACGGGTCCTTTGAGCTTCTTCACCAACGCCTGCACGGCGAGGTATTCGAGGATGCGCTCTTTGGGCTTTTTGAGGCCGTAGTGATCCTCGTCGAGAATCTCTTCGGCCTTGTCGATGTCGTAGTTCTCTTCGGACTTGTCGTACCAAGGAAGCGAGAGCACCCAGTCGATGTAGTTGCGCACGACGGTCGCCTCGGCGCTCATCGGCTGCATCATCTTGAGCTTCTTCAGCTCCTTCTTGAGTTTGGTCAGTGCTTCCTTGCTGAGCTTCTTGGTCTTGAGCTGTTCTTCGATCTCTTGGATCTCAGTCTTGAACTCGTCACGCTCACCCAGTTCCTTCTGGATGGCCTGCATTTGTTCGTTGAGGTAGTACTCCTTCTGGCTCTTCTCCATCTGCTTCTTCACGCGCGAACGAATCTTCTTCTCGACTTGAAGAATCTCGATCTCGGCGTTCATCAGCTCGAAGAGGCGCTCGAGTCGCTTCCCCGGATCCTGGGTCTCCAGGATCTCCTGACGGTCGTTGAGCTTGATGCTGGTGAGGTGCACCACGATGGTGTCGGCAAGACGTGACGGATCGTCGATCGTCTGCACGGTCATCAGCATCTCAGGCGGGATGCGCTTGTTGAGTTTGACGTAGTTCTCAAACGCCGCCTGCACGCTGCGCATCAACGCTTCGACCTCGACAGTCGCGTCGGGCTTGTCGCTGACCAGCTCCACGTCGCAGAGGAAGAACTCGTCGTTGGGGATGAAGCGCTTGATCTCCGCGCGTCGCTTACCTTCGACGAGTACCTTCACGGTGCCGTCGGGGAGGCGCAGAAGCTGGATGATCGTGCCGACGGTGCCCATCGCGAAGATGTCGTCGGGGGTGGGGTCGTTGGTCTTGGCCTTCTTCTGAGCCGCAAGGAGGATTTCCTTGTCGTGGCTCATGGCCTCTTCGAGAGCGTTGATCGACTTCTCGCGGCCTACGAAGAGGGGAACCACCATGTGGGGAAACACAATGATGTCCCTGAGAGGCAAAAGCGGGACGACTTTGCCCCGCTTCGAATCCTCACCTTTGTCGTCGTTGTCGTTCCGATGGAAGAACATGGGTTCGCGTACGCCTTTAGCCGGCTTCCGCTTCCTCCTTCTCGTACACGATGAGGGGCTTCTCGCCCTTGGTGATGACCTCTTCGTTCACGACGACTTCCTTGATCCCCGACTGGGAGGGGATGTCGTACATGATGTCGAGCATCGAGTGCTCCATGATGGCGCGTAGACCACGAGCACCGGCGTTACGCTTCAACGCCTCGCGGGCCACGCTTTGGAGCGCAGGCTTGCTGTAAGTGAGCTTCACGCCGTCGAGCTCGAAGAGCTTTTGGTACTGCTTGACCAACGCGTTCTTCGGACGGGTGAGGATGTCGACCAACGCGTCTTCGTTGAGCTCGTGCAGCGTCGCGATGACGGGAAGGCGGCCGATGAACTCGGGAATCAGACCGGCGCGAAGCAAGTCCTCGGGCTGCACGCGCTCGAGAAGCTCACCGATCTTCTTTTCCTTCTTTGACGTGATCTCGGCGCCAAAGCCGAGGGTCTTCTGACCGATGCGGCGCTCGATGACCTGGTCCAGGCCGACGAAGGCACCACCGCAGATGAAGAGGATGTTCGAGGTGTCGATCTGCAGGAAGTCCTGCTGCGGATGCTTACGACCGCCCTTGGGGGGGACGTTCGCAACCGTGCCCTCGATGATCTTGAGCAGGGCTTGCTGTACGCCTTCGCCGCTGACATCGCGCGTGATCGAGGGGTTGTCGCCCTTGCGCGCGACCTTGTCGATCTCATCGATGTAAACGATGCCACGCTGCGCACGCTCAACGTCGTGGTCGGCGTTCTGCAAAAGCTGAACGATGATGTTCTCGACGTCTTCGCCGACGTACCCCGCTTCGGTAAGCGTGGTCGCGTCCGCAATCGCGAAGGGCACGTTCAGGATGCGTGCGAGGGTTTGCGCGAGAAGCGTCTTGCCTGAACCGGTCGGTCCGAGCAGCAAGATGTTCGACTTCTGAAGCTCAACTTCGTCGCTGATCTTTGAGTCGATGCGCTTGTAATGGTTGTGCACGGCGACGGAGAGGATTCGCTTCGCGCGGTCCTGTCCGATGACGTACTCGTCGAGGATGGTCTTGATCTCTGCCGGTTTGGGCAGAGGCGTACCGGCGGCGAGCGAATCGTCGCGGTCGACCTCCTCAGCGATGATGTCGTTACAGAGCGCGATGCACTCGTCACAGATGTAGACGGTGGGCCCTGCGATGAGCTTCTTCACCTCTTTCTGCGACTTGCCGCAGAAAGAACAAGTGAGGTTGCCGTGTCCGTCGTCTCTCCTTCGATCCACCAAATTTCCCGTGCGTTTCGAGGTTTCGCTGATTCTAGCGCTGGGGTTTAACCCCGGCAAGGTAAGGGTAAAGAGGGATTATCCCTTACGACTGCGGGGCTCGACGACCAGGTCTACGATCCCGTAATCCTTCGCCTCTTGGGCTGACAAAAAGCGGTCACGCTCAGTGTCTCGGGCGATCTCGTCCACGGGTTTACCGGTGTGGCGAGAGAGCGCCTCATTCATCTTTTGCCGCAGGGACAGAATCTCGCGGGCGTGAATCTCCAGATCGGTGGCCTGACCGCGAATCCCGGCGATCCAGGGCTGATGGATCAAGACGCGACTATTGGTCAGGGCGCGTCGATGACCTGCGCTGCCCGCGGCGAGCAGAAAGGCACCCATGGATGCGGCTTGGCCGACGCAGATGGTCGCGACCGGGCACCGGACGTACTGCATGGTGTCGTAGATCGCGAAGCCGGCCGTGACGCTGCCTCCGGGGCTGTTGATGTAAAGCGTGATCTCCTTGTCGGGATCCTCGCTCTCCAAGAAGAGCATCTGCGCCACAACGACGTTGGCGAGGTCATCGGTGACCTCGTCGCCGAGAAAGATGATGCGGTCTTTGAGAAGGCGGTCGAAGAGTCCCCAGCGGCGTTCACCGCGATGGGTACTTTCCACAACGTAGGGCACCCACATTCCGCGTTCTCGATCTCGCATTACTCTTCCTCGGACTCCGATGTACTAGTGGCTGCTGCTGCCTCTTCCGTTTCTTCTTTTTCAGATTCGGATGCAGGCGGCTCGCCTTCGTGCACCGTAGCCTTGGTTTTGAGGAATGCCATGATCTTCTCCTCGAGGATCTGATTCATGAGCGTTTCACGTCGCTCTCCTGCGTACTCAACACGCAACTTGGCGATGTGCTTCCCGGTCTGTTCGGCCATTTCCGCGAGCTTGGCGTTGAACGCCTCCTCGTCGACTTCGATTCCCTCGATGCGCGCGAGTGCACCGAGCACGATACCGGCCTTGACGCGACGGGAGGCACGCTCCTCCATTCCGTCGAGCTGATCGGGCCCCAGCTGCTGCCCCATCATCTGCGCGAACTGCATCATTTCGTACAGCATTTGCTGCTGTTGCTGCTTGATCATCGAGGGCGGAACCGGGACGTCGTTGATGTCGATCAACGTGTCGACCAGCTTCTCTTTGAGCTCCGCTTCGCTGCGCTGCTGGGCCATTTCTTCCATGCGCTTGCGGATGTCGAGACGCAGCTCGAGATACGTCTCAAAGTCACCGCAGTCCTTGGCGAACTCATCGTCGATCTCCGGGAGTAAGCGCTCACGAAGCGCGGTGACCTTCACTTCGAAGACACCGGTCTTGCCGGTGAGTTCTTGGTTCGGATGATCCTCGGGGAAGGGGATCTCGATGTTGCGCGTCTCGCCAGGCTGCACGCCTTTGAGGCCGTCGTTGAGCTCGTCGAGGATGTCGCCTTCACCCAAGATGACGTCGCGACCTTCTTGCGCGAAATCCTCGAGCTGCTCTCCGTCGACCAAGAGGCGGTAGTCGATGGTGAGTTGGTCACCATCTTGTGCAGGGCGCATCGGATCGGGCTCACGCAGATCCGCTTGCTGCTTGCGCAGCCGCTCAACCTCGGCGTCGATCGCTTCGTCTTTGATCTCGACTTTGGGCTGCCACACTTCGAGACCCTTGAGTTCGATCGTCTCGAGGGTGGGGCGCACCTCGACCTTGGCGGTGAACTGGAAGGGTTCGCCCTTCTTGAGCGGGCTCGGATCTTCCACGGTCGGCTGGGCCACGATTTGGAGCTCGTGCTTTTGCACGGCTGCCATCAAGCCCTCTTCGACGAGTGTGCCGGTCACCTCGGCGTTGACCTGCTTTCCGAAGAGCTGCTTGAGCACGTGCCGAGGCACCTTGCCAGGACGAAACCCGCGAATCTTCGCGGTGCGACCGAGCTTGGTGTACTCGGCGTTGAGGTTCTTGTTGACCGTGTCCCAAGGGACCTCGACCTTGACTTCAACAAGCACGGGACTGATTTGACTGACGTCCGATTCCACCGTTTCCTCCGGCGGCGTACGTAATCCCCGCGAGGCACCCTGTCCAGGATGCGGACCGCACAATCAGCAGTCTGTGTGAACGCGAGAACGCGCTCAGGGTGCGGCGGTGCTGACGCTTCGCGGAGGGCTGGCCGAAAGACCGCTCACCAGCGCGGTAAATGCAGCTCTTGGCTCTCCTTCCAAGTCGGGCGGCACATCCCGGAGGATGAGCAGTCCCCGACCCTGACGTTCGACCTTCTGCGTTTCGTCACGACGGGCAGCAGCCTCGGCCTCGGAGGCCTCGTTCTCGTCGTCCCAAAGGGTGAACCAAATCGCGCAACTCTCGTCGCCTCGTTGGTAGATCCGCACACGATCGCCGCTCCAACCTTCGGCGGCCTCGGTGTCGAAGTCGTCGAGGCCTTGAGAGTTGCGCGCGAGGAAGACGCCGAGTTCCAACTCGCCCAGCGTGTCCTCTTCAACGAGCTCCCACTCGGAAAACGACTCGAAGGGATCCAGCGCGATCGGATCCGGTTCCTCGCCGCGCCGGAAGCGGGTGGGATGCATCACCTGCTCCATCGACACCGGCAGCGTCTCGTAAGCAGAGTCGACGCGGCTCCAGTCCGCACCATCGTCGGAGAGTCCACGAACGAACTGCAGTCCGGCGACGTATGGAACGATCAGGGTGTAGCGCAGGATCGCGGGCGCACGACCGAGCGCGTCGTCGCTGACCGGAACGCGCAGCCCCCGCAGGTTGTCGAAGGACTCGTGGTCGAGTAGTTCCCTGACGCTCGCATCCAGTTCGCGCGCTTGGTACGCGAGCATGGCGAGCGTGGCGTCGCCTTCGCTCAAGGCTTTGACCACGTTGTCGACGTCGCTGTCGTGTTCGCGCAGGCTCAGTTCGCTGAATCCAAGGCGTTGGTCCTGCAGACCGTGAACCAACTCATGCACGATCACGGTGCGCGCCGCCGATGGTCCGGGGTCGCGTACGAGACCGGTCGCGATTTCATCGCGCACGACCAGGTGGTGCGCTTCGAGGTCGTAGTACCCCACCACCTGTTCGCTCATGACCTCGCGCAGGAGGGTGCGAAGATCGAGATCGTTCGGAACGAGTCCCAAGGCGCCGTAGACCGTGGATGCTTTTGCCAGATCGTCGTCGCTCAACTCCGCGTCGAGATGTTCTCCGATCGCCTCCGAAGTATGGATTTCGATCGGGACTTCGGATTCAAACGTGAGTCCACGAACCGACTCGGCCACGCGCGCAAGGCGTTGAAAGACTCCTCGTTCCAGCGCGGTGGGCGCGCGTCGATCGACCCGCACAGCTTCTGGTTCCACGCGGCGCGGACGAGTCTGCGGCTCGGCGGTTTGCGTCGGAGGCGCCGCAGGACACGCGCAGAGAAGAACAAAAGCGAACGACCGAAGAGTCATTCTAAATCGCATTTAAGTTTCGCAATGAGCATCTCTTGTTCCAGAGAGGGTCATCGGAGGTTCATCCCGATCGCCGTCACGAGTGGCTTTCGACCCAGCGACTTTCCGAGGAAACGTTTGAGCGCGCGCGCGGCCACACCCTCGAGCGATTCAAGGTCGCGGTCGTTGCTCTGTTGAAGCGCGCTGTGCACGTAGCGAGCGGCTTCGTCCAACACCTCGTCCTCGAGGTCCTCGCGCACCAACCCACGCGCGGCAACTTCGGGCGACTGTCGAACCTGTCCGCCGTCGACCACGAACGCGACGACGGCATGTCCGAGCTCACCCAACAGGCGACGCTCTTTGAGCTGCACTGCATCCATCGCTTGGCCGCGCTCGACGTGGACGCGACCAGGCTCGATCCGATCGACGCGTTTGAGTCCGTCGGCATCGAGTTGAAGCACATCACCGTTCTCAGCCACGAGCGTGTGTGCAACGCCCAGCGAGTCGGCCAACGCGGCATGGGCCTGCATGTGATGGAAGGTTCCGTGCAAGGGCACGAACGCTTTGGGCTGCGTCAGTTGAATGTATTGGCTCTGTTCGTCGCGCGCCGCGTGGCCCGACACGTGAACGCCCGGTTCGTGCTTGCGATGGATGATGGTGACGCCTTGGCGCTCGAGCCCATCGAGCATCGCGAATACCGATTTTTCGCAGCCTGGAATGATGCGCGACGACATGACCAGCGTGTCGCCCTCGTCGAGCGAGAGATGCTGGTGCTCGCCGCGACTAAGTCGACCCAGTGCCGACCGATGCTCGCCCTGCGTTCCAGTCGCGATCACGCAGAGTTCGCGGCGCGGGATCTTCTGGACGTGATCGGGCGGCACGATCAGATCCGCCACCGAGTCGAGGATGCCGAGCTTCCGCGAAACCTCGGAGTGCGTGTTCACCGAACGTCCGAGAAGGCAGACCTTGCGTCCGTGTTCACGTGCGGCGGCGAAGAGCGCCTTCATTCGATACACGTTGGATGCGAACTGACCGACCAAGAATCGGTGCGGCGCATCCTTCATCAGCTGCGAGAGCGTCGCGGCGACCTCGTGTTCTTCACCCGTGTCGCCGGGGACATCGATGTTGGTGCTGTCGCTCATCAACAAATCGACACCTTCAGCAGCCACGCGGCGAAGTGCGTCGGCGCCAAACGCCTCACCGTCGAGTGGCTCTTCTTCGATCTTGAAGTCGCCGGTGTGAATGAACGTTCCCGCAGCGGTACGAACGATGAGCGAGGTGCAGTCGGGGATGGAGTGGTTGACCCGAACCGGCTCGATGTCGAACCCGCCGATGGCGAAGCGCTCCTCAGGACGGGTGGGAATCATCTCCGGGAGTTCCAGGTCGTTGAACTCGCCCAGACGACGTCGGACCAGCGCGAGGGCGTAGGGCGGGCCGTAAATCGGCACCACGTTGGGCAGCCCAGCAAGCAGGTAGGGAATGCCTCCGATGTGATCCTCATGACCGTGCGTGAGCACGATGGCGCGCAGGGATTGGGGCTGCTCAAAGAGCCAGTCGAGCTTGGGATGGATCAAATCCACGCCATGCGTGCGACCTGGGAAGGTCACTCCGCAGTCGATGACGATCCGATCGCGCTGCGCCGTGGTGTCATCGTCGAGCTGTACGGCCATACAGTTCATTCCGACTTCACCGAGGCCGCCGAGCGGAACGATGGTCAAACGCTGCTGCGGGGAGGGCACGGCCCGAAAGTGGCACGGACACGCCGAGAATGCCGGCAAATTCCGGGGTCCATCGCGTTGACCGGTCTGGATCCTGCGTGTTACGCCCCAGCCGCAGCCGCCGGGCTGCCGTCTTGAGGAGCCATGAAGAAGATCGCCATCGCGCTTGGTTTCGCCCTTCTCGCCCTGTCTGCGGAGACGCAGTCTGTGGCGGCTCAGAACGCTGAGGAAGAAGAGGAAGTCACCGAGGCCGAGGAAGCTGAAGAAGAAGAGGTCGAAGACCTCGACGACGAAGATCTCGACGACGAAGACGTGGTGGGGGACGAGGACGAAGACGAAGAGCTTCGCGCGCCCACGCTCGAGATGCCGGACATAGAGACCAACGACGGCGATGACGACGAAGACCTCGACGTCGACACCGACGAGGATTCGGATCTACTCGCCGAGTCGGAGCGCGACGAGGATGGCCCGCCCAGCGCGGACCCCACCCAAACGCGTTGGAGTTCGCCGCAGAGCGTGCTCAATCTTCACGGCTATTTTCGTGTTCGTGGTGAGCTGCAGGACAGCTTTTTCCTCGGTCGTACCGATGCACCCTTCAACTTCTTCACGCCTGCTGCGCGTGACCAGGTTCCCGAAGGTGGTTGCGGTGGAATGCCCAACCCGAACGCGGGCGACCCCCGGATGCGCACCGACAACGATATCTGCGGAACCGACCGTCTTCGCTACGCCAACATGCGCATGCGACTTCGCCCGACCTTGGCGTTGAGCGACGACGTCAGCGTGCACCTCACGCTCGATATCTTCGACAACTTGGTGCTGGGTTCGACGCCGGACGGGACCGTGTATCTGCCGCCTGGGGCGAGCGGAACGACCGCTTCGAGTGCGGGAGAGGTCGACTTTGAGCGCCCGGCGCGTTCACCCGGTGTTCCCATCGACTCGTTTGCAGCGACGCAGAACCCGCCGCAGGCATTCCGCAACTCGGCGCGCGACAGCATCTACGTTCGCCACGCCTGGGCGCAGGTCACCAACCGTGGTCTCGGTCAGTTGCGATTTGGTCGTATGCCCAGCCAGTGGGGTTTGGGTGTGTTGGCGAACGCCGGTGAAGGCATCGACGCGGACCAGTCCAGTGACGTTGACCGTGTGATGGGTCTGACGCGACTCGCCGGCATCTACCTGATCGCCGCGTGGGACTTTGCGGGTCAGGGCCTGCAGCGGCAGCTTCTGGACGACCTGCGCAACCCGCCGCTCGACGCGACCTCCAAGGACGACATCCGCCAGTACGTCTTTGCGCTGGCCTATCGTCAGGACGAGGAAGAGGCGCGTGAGCGTCTGCAGCGTGGAAGCTGGGTGTTCGACGCGGGTTTCTACTTTGTGTTCCGCCGCCAGTTCCTGAGCTCGGCGGGCATCACCAACGCGTTCCCGGCCACCGCCGACGACTTCTTCGTGCGTCGAAAGGCCAAGGCGTTCATTCCGGACCTTTGGCTGCGTTTCCGCATGGGTGGGCTTCGTCTCGAGGCCGAGGCCGTGTTCATCGCGGGTGGAATTCAGAACATCGAAAACGATTCGTTCGTGCAGGACGATTTCGACATTCGTCAGTTCGGTTTCGCGTTTGAGGGTGAGTACCGCTTGCTCGACGACAAGCTCTCCATTCGTCTCTACACCGGTTACGCGAGCGGTGACGCGGACGTGGATGGTTTGAGTGCCCGTCAGGGTCTACTGGCTCAGCAGACCGATGACCGGACAATCAGTCACATGCAGTTCCACCCGAACTACCGCATCGACTTGATCCTCTGGCGCAACATCATGAACCGCGTCGCGGGCGCGTGGTACCTGCGTCCCGGCATTAGCTACGACATCATTCGCAACCCCTTCGGCCAGCTCTTCGGAGCAGGCGTGGATGTTGTGTACAGCCGTGCAGCGCAAGAGGTGCAGGCTTACGGTTCGGATCCGAACCTGGGTGTCGAGCTCGACTTCTCCGTGTACTACCGAAGCGAGGATGGCCCGGAGCTGCTCGATGGCTTCTACGCCACGTTCCAATACGGTGTGCTCTTCCCGCTGGATGGCTTGGGCTACACCACGTTCATGGGTGTGCCCGAGAACCCGCGGGATGACGATCCGACCCGGAACCGTTCGTTGAAGAACGCGCAGACCCTGCGTCTGATCTTGGGCGTGCAGTTCTAATCGGACTCGCCGCGCCCTAGGTCTTCGCCTTCGGCTTCGACCCGCCTTCGGCTTACGGGCACGGCTCGTCCTTGGGGAGGGATTAGCAATCCCTCCCCCCGAACTCCGTTCGGGGCCCCCCTCCAAGCACGCGCTTCGCGCGCGTCTCGGCTCGTGGAGCCTCGACGTTGTCCCACGGCTAGCGTCGCTCGAACGAACGCTTCGCGTTCTGAGTTCACCTCTCAGCCGCGGCTTTCGTCTTCGTCTTCGTCTTCGTGTTCGTCTTCGTCTTCTTCGTCTTCGTCTTCGTCTTCGTCTTCGTCTTCGTGTTCACCTTCGGCTCGCTCGTTGTGGGTGAGCGGGAGCGGGAACGCAGATCTTCAATCAAGTTCGCGTTCGTCATTACGCATTCCTAGTTACTGACGCTGCGCGGACGGGGTCTGCGTAGGGCGCGGGAACCCAGAAAATAATGGCTCCGCTTGAGTCTTCACTCTTCGAATCTTCGAAAAAATTAAAGGAATAACCCGACACTCCAACTTCGACGCGTCGAGAAATCGCAGCCCCGAAAAAGCGAGCTAAATGCCTTCCAGCTCGCGCAGCACATCACCGAGATTTCGCGCACCCGCCAGGTGCACTCCTCTTCGCTCTGCTGCAGTGAGCTGCTCAGCATTTGCCTTCGGCATCATCACACGCTCAAACCCCAACTTTCGTGCTTCTGCAATTCGTGCTGCAGGTCGCGGCACGGCACGCACTTCGCCCGCGAGTCCGACTTCGCCAAACACGGCCAGGTTCTGGGGCAAGGGCTTGTCGAAGTGACCCGACACCACAGCCAGCGCGATCGCCAGGTCCGCGGCTCGCTCGTCGACACGCGTCCCACCCGCGACCGACGCAAACACATCGCGATCCAAAACCTTCACGCCGGCTCGACGCTCCAACACGGCCAAGAGGATGTTGAGTCGGTTCGTATCCAGACCACTGACGACTCGTCGCGGCGCACCGTACTGACACGGCGCAACCAGCGCCTGCACTTCCACGAGCACAGGGCGCGAACCTTCGCAGATCGGCACCACCGACGAGCCCGACGCATCCTCGGGTCGCTCGGCCAAAAAGAGCGCACTCGGATCTGGCACTTCGCGTAGGCCCTCGCGGACCATCTCGAACACACCCATCTCCTGAGCAGGACCGAAACGGTTTTTGGTCGCCCGGACAACGCGAAACGCGTGGCCTCGATCACCTTCGAAACTCAGCACGGTATCGACCAAATGCTCGAGCACTTTCGGACCGGCTATCGCTCCGTCCTTGGTGACGTGGCCGATCAAGAACAACGCGACACCGTGTCTCTTCGCGAGGTCGATCAGCGTCGTGGCAACCTCGCGGAGCTGGCTCACCGACCCCAACGCGGACTGCAGCTCCGTCGAGCGCAGCGTTTGAATACTGTCGATCACAGCAATCGCGGGCTTCAGCTTTTGCAGGGCAGCAGCGGCATCTTGAAGTTCGGTGGTCGCGAGGATCTTGACCTCTCGCATGCCAGACCCACCGATGCGCTCTGCGCGATGCGCGACCTGTGCGGCGGATTCCTCACCCGTGACGTAGAGCGCAGTCAGCTTCTTGGCGCTGACCGACGCCAGGGCCTGCATCAAGAGCGTCGACTTACCAATGCCGGGTTCGCCGCCCAGCAGAATCACTCCACCTCGAACTGGGCCACCACCGAGCGCACGATCGAGTTCGGTGATCCCGATGGGAACACGCAATGCGTCGTCGGACGTGACCTCGCCAAGCGGAACCGGCTCGGCATGCCCACCGGTGCGCTCCTTCGCTGCAACGCTCGGTGCCGGCGTGCTTTCCTCCAGCGTGTTCCACTCACCGCACGTGGTGCAGCGCCCCATCCATCGCGCATGACGAGCGCCGCATGCCGTGCACTCGTAACTCGCCTTGGACTTCTTCTTTTTCTTTGCCGCCATAGGTGGGTTATCGAGCTTCGCGCGTTGGAGTTGCGGTCTGTCCGCGACCTGGCATCCGATCGAGCAATACGGGATAGGTGTGTACGCCGCTGCGATGCCGAACTCGCGCGCACTCTTGGGCGGTGAGTCGTTTGGGACCGGTCACAAAGGGAGACGACGAATCGGCGTCCATCAAGAGCCAGGGTCGATCCGGTCCGAGATCATCGGGGTGGAACGGAATGTCGAGCAACACATGTCCGAGTTCGTGCGACTGCGTCCACGCTGCGCGCTGCTGTCGGATGCCGGAACGATCCAGGATCACGACGTTGGAAAACGCACCATGATCCGACTCGATGAAGGCTTCGCCTTGGCGTCCTCCGTTGGTGAACCCGTTGACGATCACGATGTCGAGCGTGGTGGGATCGCGGTCCGCAACGGCGTGGAGAAGTGTGCGTTCCTCGAGGCTTCCGGCTGCGGCGTTGCTATTGCGGAAGGGCTGCAATCCGTCGGAGAGGTCCACGCGTCCAATGCGCACACGTTGGCGCGTATCCGTGCTGAGGGGCCGGTCTGAAACGCGGTTCAGCGCGACGGGCTGACCTTCCGCATAGACCAATACGTCGGCACCTTGATCGGCTCCGTTGGCGGTGCGCGGGTTTGCTCGCACCACAGCCTCGAGGTTTCGTGCGCGAAGCGCGTCGGCGATTTGGCGCGCGGTGTCGACGGGAACGCTGCCGCGCGGAATCGCCACGGGTCCAACCGTGTGTTCGCCAGCTCGAAACGTGACTTCACCGCCCGCAGCGCGAAGACCATCGTCGTGGGCAATAGAGAGCAAGAAGGGGGGTGGCGTGTCGACGACCTGCACGTCGGCTTGTTGTGGATCGCCGAATCCCGCCAAGCACTGCAACCAGACTTCGTTCGCCACGGCGACCTGGTTGCGTGCGAGTTCGACTGCGCCAGCATCGTCGTTTCCGATGGCTGGGACGCCACCGTGGCGAAGAACCCGAATGCGAATGCGTCCCTGACGTGCGGCGAGAGGTCCATCTTCGTCCCCTGGGCGTCCCACGCGCACCGATTGCGTCGCGGCTCCGACGCGGGCTTGAACCACATCCCGAAGTCGAACGTGCAAGACTCGCCCGCTCACCCCAGGTGCTCCTTCGTCGACGCTATCGACGACAAGACGCATCCATGGTGAGCGCCAGGCTTCTCCGTCGTGACGAAGAAGCACGGCCAGTTCGCGCAGGTCGGAACCGTCGGGAGCGAAGCGTTCGAGCGCCGCGCGCGAGAGGTTCGCGTCTGCCGGTGCGAACGCAGCAATGCGGATGCAACGTGGGTCTGCACAGGATCCGTCACGACGTGGCAGGTCGCGGTCGTTGGGCACCGCGAGCGTGGGTGCGACCGCGTCCTGTGTGGGATCGATGCGTCCTTGCGGAGACTCCAACGTCAACCGAAACACATGCACATCGAGCGTCGCCTCGTGCTGACGCGCCTGCACGTGAACCCGCGCATCGCCAGCCGCCAGACCGGTGATCGAAAGATCCGCGGGCAGGGTGATCGACGTGGCACTGACGCGCACCGGTCCTTCGATGCGAACGGTCGCGGGTCCCGCGCCGTGCACGCGTAGGGTGACCGAATCGAAACTTGATTCTCCGGTGCTGTCGGGAATCGCAGTGTGATCGGGCTCGCCGTTTTCGTCGTCATCATCTTCGTCGACGGCGATCCACAACTCGCGAACGACGCGTGCATCGCGTTCAAAGAGCAACGCGGGGCCTTGCGAACTCGCCGGTACGGCGACCAGCAGTGCGACGACGACAGGGACGCGCATCACTCGCGCAAGAGCGACTCGGCCAGCATGGCGCGGGAACGCTGGCTCGACCGCGCAGCTTCGGCCCGGATGATGCCCGTCAACTCCGAGAGCGCCGCCTGCACGTCGTCGTTGACCACCAGGTACGAGAACGACGCATAGTGCGAGATCTCGGTTTTCGCTTTTTCGAAACGACGCGCGAGGCTCTCGTCGGTTTCGGTGCCGCGGCTCTCCAGCCGACGTCGCAGTTCTTTCATGCTGGGCGGAAGGATGAACACCGACACGGCTTCGGGAAACTTCGCCAGGATTTGGCGCGCGCCTTGGTGGTCGACGTCGAAGAGGAGAACTTTCTTGCCTTCGCTCTTGGCGCGATCGATTTCGGCGACCGAGGTTCCGTAGAGGTTTCCGTGAACTTCGGCCCACTCGGCGAAGTCACCTGCGTCGATGCGCTTTCGAAACGTGTCCTCGTCGAGAAAGTAATAGTCCTGACCGTCAACTTCGTTCGTGCGCGGGGTTCGAGTGGTGCACGACACCGAAAAGGTCATCTGTTCAAAGTCGCGCAGAAGCCGGTGGGTGAGGGTGGTTTTCCCCGCGCCCGAGGGCGAGCTGATGATGAGCAGGAGCAGTTCGTCCACGGCGCTAGGCATACCACTTCTGCGTGACACCGTCCGCGAAGCTGTTGCGGGTGGGCAGTATTCCGCTTCGCGGATCTGGAAGCTTGGAAGCATGGGAGCACGGAAGATCGGTCACTATTTTTAGTGGGAGGCGCGAGGCTGGGAGTAATTCGCGCGAAGTCCAAGCCGAACAAGAGATGCGCATTGCGAAACTAAAACTGAATCTAAAATGAGTTGGCTTGGGGAGACCGGAAAGGAAGGTTCTCTGCAGGCTCCGAGCCTCCACGTCTCCCACTAAAATTCAGATCCACGCTCTGCGCCTCGTGTCCCGAGACTTGCAACCCCCACTACAAGACGTTCTGGACTTGCTCCCGCATTCGCTCCACGTCCGCTTTCAGCTCGACCACGACTCGCGTGATCTCGATGTCGGGGGTCTTCGCACCCAACGTGTTCACTTCGCGACCCATCTCCTGCAGGAGAAAATCCAGCTTTCGTCCATGGACCGGTCCGGTGCTTTGCATCAGCTCGGAAAACTGATCGCAGTGACTTCGTAAGCGCGTGACCTCTTCGGCCACATCGGTCTTCTCGGCATAGAGTGCGATCTCATGCTCGAGACGCGCCTCGTCGATGGCGACCTGCTTCTCGGTCAGGATGCGATCGATCTTTTCGTAGAGTCGCGCGCGGTGCGTATCGACCACGTTGGGGGTGAGCATCGCAAGCTGCGCGAGCTTGGCGCGAATCCCTTCGAGACGCCCGCCGAGATCCTGCGCCAGCGTTTTGCCCTCGCGTACCCGCATGGCGTCGAGGTCGTCACACGCTTGTTTGCCAGCCTGCAGTAGGACTTTGCCCAGCGCACTGCTGTCGGCAGGAGCGGCCGACGTGAAGAGACCCGGCACGTTGTGCAGCAACGCGAGCGGAACGGGATCGTCGGGCGCCACTTCGTCGCGCAGCCGCTTGAGTTGTTCCAGCGCGGCGCGCGCAACATCCATGTCGAGTTGAGCGGGGCGTTCCAAACGACCTTCGGTACGTACGGTGACTTCGATTCGACCGCGTGAAAGACGCTTGCGAACCAGTTCTTCGAGCGCAGCGGCTTGGTCGTTCATCGCCGAGGGAACGCGCACGCGAACATCGAGGAAGCGGTGGTTGACCGCGCGCATGCTGACGAGCATTCGGACGTCGGTGCCGTCGACTTCGACGTGCACCTCACCCGACCCGTATCCCGTCATGCTTCGCATGCAAGACACAGTATAGACACAAAGCTGTGAGGTTACGGATTACTCGAGGCGTTTGCGCTTCTTGAGCGCCGCCATGACCTTCTCGTATTCGACCTCGAACGACGCGGTGCCTTCTTCGAGGTTCTTGATCTTCGAGCGAACTTCGCGGTCCAGCTCGCTCTCAAGCTCCGTGTGCTTCTTGATGCAGGAGGTGATCTTCTTGCGAAGCACAGGGTCGTCGGCGAAGACCTCTTCCACGTTGTTGCTGTGAAAGAGCATGGTGAGAATCTGCTCAACCAAATAGGGGAGCTGCTCATCCTGCGGCGGAAAACCCCAGTCCTTGGAGACCTGAGACTTCACGCGACCCAACATCTCGTACGAGAGCCCGTTGCGTTCCATGCGGGTTTTGGCCTCTTCGACGATCTGCCGAGAGCGGCGCACGAACTCCTTGAGGACCGACTCGAAATCGAGCTTCACCTCCTCTTCGGAGATGACCTCGATGTCCCCGTCCTTCGTGAGCGAGCGCACGAGATCGTCGGAGATGAGGGGGACCTTGCCAGAATAGAGTCGCACGACGCTGTTTCTCTACTCCGGCGGGCCAGGAGGAGCAAGGTTGAGCTGTCTCAAGTGTGAGCTTACGGCGATAGAGCGTTCGGACTGCATCGATCGAGCGTTGGGGGCTCAGCCCTCGAGGCGCGCTCGCATTCGCGTCATCAGGCCATCCCAGCCCTCTCGGCGAATGATGCGACGGAACTGGCTGCGGTAGTTGTCGACCATGCTGCGGCCACCGTCGATGGTGACGTCCACAACCCGCCAGTTGCTGCCGTCTTGCTGCAGGAGGTAGTCGATGGCGACTTCCGGTGCGCGTCGGTTGCGGCGATCGCGCGCACGCGTCCGGACGAGTGCCTCGCTGCCCTGCATATCAGAACCGACGTAGCGAACATCGAACGAGAGGGTGCGCTGGAGGTTTGCGCGGTAGTTTCGCTCGACGAGCTGCTGCAAGATGCTGACGAACTCCGCTTGCTCTGCGGGCGTGTGCGAAGCCCAGTGACTGCCCAACGCACGACGGCTCAGTTCTTCATAGTCGAGCAAATCGGCGAGCATCCGGGTCAACCGAGCATCGCGCTGGGCGTTGGCCGGTCGCTGCATCACCTGCTCCACTTGGTCGTGTTTCTGCTCCAAGAAACGTTGCGCGGCATCGGCTTGGGCCGAGGCGGGCAGGGCGGCAAAAACACCAATCGCAAGCGCAGCTACGGGGGCAATTCGGGCGAGCATTCGTCCTCCTGCTCGTAGAGACGACCGAAGGCGGGTGCTTATTCGCAGTTGGTTACTCACAGGGTGGCTCCCATTGCTCGACGATGGTTTCACCGACGCGACGCTCGACGTTCGCAGCGGCTTCGTTGAGGGCCTGAATCGCACGGAGATGGGACAAGCGGGCCTCGAAATAGCTCTTCATGGCGTCGATGAGATCGCGCGCGCGTCCAGTCCCCAAATCGTACGCCTGAGCGGCTGCGATGAACCAGGCGCGCCCCTGCTGCCGTCCACGCCTCCAGGTCTCCTCGCGGCGCTGAGCGTCCTGGAGAGCCTGCACGGCGACCTCGACCTGAAGGCCCATGCCGATGCGCGCTTCTTCGATTTGATGCTCGGTCTGCGCGAGCTGCGCCTCGGCACGCTGGACCCGAGCGTGATTGCCCACGAAGTCGAGCGACCAGCGCATCACCAACCCCGCACCCAGGTTTCGCGTGTTGGCGCGGTCGTTGACGAAAGGGTTGGTGATGTCGGTGACGCCTGGGCCCCAGCTGTAGCGGGCTTGTAGACCCAGACCGAAATCGGGCGCGTAGCCCCCGCGATGGCGTCGCAGGTTGGCGCGTCGTGCGTCGAGTCCTGCTTGGAGCATGCCGATCTCCGGCCGGCTGCGCAGCGCACGTTCGCGGAGTTCCTCCCCGTCGGCTTCGAGCTGCACCGGTTCCATCGGGCACTCGGGCACGTTGACTTCATCGAGCCCGGTCAGGGCGCGCAACGCGCTCATCGCTCCTTCACGCAAACGCTGCGCTTCGCTCGCACCGGCTTCGACTTCGGCAAGCGCTGTGGCGAGTCGGTAGCGATCCATGGGATCGACGTCGCTCTCTTCGTCCTCGTCCTCTTCTTCGAGCATCTCTTCGAGACGCTCGACGGCGCGTCGAAGTTTGGGACGTCCTTCGGAGATCATCTGCTCGATGTCGAGCGCGAGCTGCAGCGAGAAGTACGCGCGCCGGACGTCGTAGCGAAGTTGGGCGCGACGTTGCGCGACACCGAGTTCTTCGACGCGGACGCCTGCGCGCGCGGCGCGACGCAGCGCTCGAAGCTTGCCGCCGGTGTAGAGCGGAATCACACCTTGAATGCCCAGGTCGACCACCGGAGCCCATCCGTTGGTGATGGGAAGCTGGTCCTGGTCGGAGAAGATCGGCGTGCCTTCGGCCCGTGGCGCGACGGTGAGGCCGGCGCGACCCTCGAACTGGAAGAAGGGGCTAAATCGAGCTTCCCGCAATCGTTCCTGGGCAGCGCGAATGCGGGCGCGTTGCGCGTCGAGCGCGGGATAGTTTTCTTCGGCTGCGCGAACGAGTGCGTCGAGGTTGTGCGTTTGCCGTGGTTCTTCTTCGTCCTGCGCGAGCGCGTTCGCGTTCAGCACAAAGAGAACGAACGTTCCTGCCGCGATGGCAAGAACGTTCGCGAACGCGTCGCCCCCGTGCGCAACGCGCACGTCGTCACCGGCGTTTGCTCATCATGGAACTCATTCCCATCGAACTCATGGAACTCATTCCTGCCGGGTTGGCGTTGTATCTCTGAATCACCGTGTCGGTGAGATCGAGGTTGCCTGGCACCCAAACGACGCCGCCCTCGTTGGCCTCCACGATCATCGTGTAGCCGTCGGTTTGTCCGATGCGCCGCAGGATCTCCTGCATGCGCTCCAGAATCCGCTTGGTGAGCTGCGCTTCCTTCTGCGCGAGTTCGCGCTGGTACTCGACGTACGTCGACTGCAACTCGATGAACGCCTTCTGGTATTCCTCCATCCGCTTCTGAAGCGCGGACTCGGACAGCACGTTCTGCTGGCGTTCGATGTCTTCCTTCATCTTCTTCAAGTTCTCTTGCGCGGCGTCGAGAGCCTTCTGACGTCGGCGGAAGAGAGCCTTGAGTCGACGCTTGGCACGGCGACCATCCTCGGTCTCGTTCAGTGCGCGCTGCAGATCGACGACGGCGATCTTGGTCTGCGCAAAGAGGTTCGGAGTGACCGAGGAGACGATCAAAGCCGCAAGCAAAGTAATGGCGTGTCGCTGAATACTCATCGAATAAATGGTCCTTCGGCACCGCGGGAGTAGCCCCGCAGAGGGGGGAGGTCAAGCTCGGACCTATGCGGGTAAGACGCGGTGCTGCGGCCGGGATTCATCGCTAAAAGCTGTTTCCAATCGTGAACTCGAAGCGAATTCGGTCCTCTCCGTTTCGACGGGCGATTGGAACACCCCATTCGAAGCGCAGCGGACCCAAAGGTGAGAACCACCGGAAACCAAAACCCCAGCTGAAACGCATACCGCGAAGATCGATTCCACATGGATTGGTGCTGCGGTCGCTCGAGGCGGTTTGGGGCGCCTGACAGAGCGAGTCCTCCAGGTTCCAAACGTTGCCGCCGTCGGTGAAGAGCACACCGCGGATACCGACCTCGGCGAGGATCGGGAACTCCAGTTCGGCCTGGTAGAAGAGCTGGAAGTTACCGCCGATGGCGACACCCTCTGGGATGCCGTTTCCGCCAAGCGGCGGCACGGCGTTCGGGTCGGTCGTGCGCGGAATCGAGGCGCGCGGTCCGAGCGTGCGCAGCGGATAGCCACGAACGTTGAAAATGCCGCCGAGGAAAAACCGCTCGTAGAACGGAACACCGCGCGGCTGACGCGAGGTGATCAAACCGAACTGCGTGTTGACCTTGAACACCAGTGGACGTTGCGGTCCAAGCTGCGCGACCTGCTTGTACCAACGCACGAAACCGGTGTGTCGCACGAACACCTGGTCCGAACCGAGGAAGCGCTCTGCGACCTCGGCGGAATACACGGAGTAGAAACCATCGCTCGGGTAGAGACGGTTGTTGCGCGAGTCCCAACTTAGGTTGAAGCGAAGGCTGTTGGTCAGACCGTCGCGGAAGAGGTTGGCCAAGGGCACCGCACGGAATGCGTTGAAGAGCTGACCGCCGCTGCCGCTTTGGAAGAAGCCACCCGTCCGTGCGCCGATTCGAACGCGTTCGACGCGATAACCGAGCGAGAAGCGGAAGCGCGGGTCGTAGATGGGATGACCCACCTGCAAACCCGCGCCGAGACTTCGCTGGTTGAAGTTGCTGAACTGCTGGATGCGGTTGAAGAAATCGAGACCGAAGCTCCAGCGCGTGCCGAAGAGCCAGGGCTCGAAGAAACGGATGTCGATGTTCTGGCGAATGCCGGAGATCTGCAGCTGGAGCGAGAGCGTTTGCCCGTTGCCGAACAAGTTCTGCTGCTGGATCTGCGCCGTGAGAAGGAACTGCTCAAGCGAACTGAAGCCGGCGCCCACCTGGAACTGACCGGTGGGTCGTTCGCCGACCTCGATGTTGATCACCATGCGATCGCGGGCCGTCCCGCTTTCTTCGCTCAGGTCGACGCGCTCGAAATAACCCAGCGCTTCAATGCGACGCTTGCTGCGCTCGACCAAGGTCTGGTCGTAGAGGTCGCCTTCGTTGATAAGCATCTCGCGGCGCAGCACGGCGTCGCGTGTCTTGGTGTTGCCGCGGATGTTGATGCGTTCGATACGCACCGGAGGACCGCGGACGATGCTCATGTCGATGTTGACGATGCGGCGATCGCTGTCGAGATCCGTTTCGGGGTTCACCTCAACACGGGCGTACCCCTCGTCGCGGTAGGTCCGGGTAATGCCGTCGAGGCCCAGTCGGATCTTGGTGCTGCTGAACCAGTCGCCCGCTTCCAGCTCGACTTCGTCGCGAAGGTCGTCTTCGAGCGCTTCGACTTCGTTGCCGTCCTCGTCGACTTCGCGAACACGAATGCGACCCACCCGGAAACGCGGCCCTTCGCGAATCGGAATCGTGATGTCGATGTGTTCGCGATCGGGGGTCAGTTCGATGCGCGGCGTGCCGACCGAAACGGTGAGGTAGCCCTTGTCGTAGTACCAAGCCTGCAGGCGGGTGACGTCCTCTTCGAAGGCCTCGGAGTCGTAGTGCGCGTTGTCCTGCAGGAACGTGAAGAACCCCGCCTCGGACGTCTGCATGATGTCGTTGAGATCGTCGGAGGGGATGTTTCGGTTGCCGACAAAACGGATTCGACGAACCAAGACCTCGGGGCCTTCGGTGATGTTGAAGCGAACCTCAACTTCGTTGTTCTCGTTGCGAATGCGCCGAACGTCGTACTCAACGCGCGCGAGGAAGTAGCCCTCTTCGGCGTAGAGGTCGCGGATCTTGGTGACCTGCGCGCGCACATCGGGAAGCGAGAGGATGCCGCCCTCGCGAAGCGTGACCTTCTCGTCGATGTCGTCGTCTTCGACGCTGTCGTTGCCGTCGATGACGATGCGCCGGATCGCCGGACGCTCGCGAACACGCACGAGCAAGTCGACTTCGTTGCCTGCGGTTTCGGCTTCGATGACGATGTCGTCGAAGTAGCCCATGTCCCAGAGCGCTCGCGCGTCGCGTGCGATCTCTTCGTCCGTACAGGGCAGGGTGCGGCGCAAGCGCATGGTGGCGCGGATGTCGTCGGGCTCGACACGGCGCGAACCATCGACGCGGATGCGCCGGATCATGCGGCCGTGGCACATCGTGCGCGGTGTGCTCGGACCCTCAGTGGAGGGCTGGTAGGGCTCTTCCTCGAGTTCCTCTTCGGGTTCAGGCTCAGCCTCTTGCTCGGCTTCTTCTTCCTGGAGCGCGGCTTCGCCTGCGGCTTCGGTGGCCTCCGCTTCTGCGGCCTCGGCCTCGGCGGCTTCCGCAGCAGCGGCTTCCTCCGCCGCGATTTCGGCTTCGGCGGCCTCGAGCTCTTCCTCGGTGAACTCTTCTTCTTCCTCAGCTTGCTGCGCTTGGATCGCAGCCGGACGAATCGCCGGCGCGACAAGCAAGATCACAAGCAAGAATCGAGAAAAAGCCTGCATTTTTCAGGGACTAAGCTCGCGCGGCTATACCCGCGCCCTCCAAAGCGGTCAAACGGTGGCCGCGGATCTCATTCTTCTTCGCGTTTTGCGGGCGATTCACGGTCCGACTCCTCACCCCCAGAAACGGCAGCTGCCGGTTCCGGAGAGCGTTCGGCCGCCTCAACGCCCATCCCGATGGTTTGTTTCCGCTCGTCGCGCTCAATCACGCCGTCTTTCATCGTGACCACCCGCGGCATGCGCTGAGCCATGTCGCCGCTGTGGGTCACGAGCAAAAACGTGGTGCCTCGGCTCTGATTGAGTTCGAAGAAGAGCTTGTGGATGGCATCCGAGGTGGTGCTGTCCAGGTTTCCGGTCGGCTCGTCGGCCAAGATCAGCGCGGGGTCCATCACCAGTGCACGGGCGAGCGCCACACGCTGCTGCTCGCCGCCACTGAGTTCGCCGGGACGATGGTTGAGGCGATGCGCCAGTCCCACTTCCTCGAGGAGCTCTTGGGCCCGCTTGCGGATTGAGCTTCGCGAGATGCCGTGGATCAGCCCCGGCATCATCACGTTCTCCAACGCGTCGAACTCCGGCATCAGGTGATGAAACTGGAACACGAAGCCGATCGTTTCGTTGCGGAAGGTGGCCAGCTCGCGACTCGAAAGCTTGGTCACGTCACGACCGGCGTAGGTGATGGTTCCCTCGGTTGGAAGGTCCAAGGTGCCCAAGATGTGCAGCAACGTGCTCTTGCCGGCACCGCTGCGTCCCACCACGCAGAGCATCTCTCCACGACAGATGGTGAGGTCGACGCCCTTGAGCACGCGCACCTCTTTCTCTTCGTGGATGTAGTCCTTGCGCACGCCTTGGGCGACAACGAGTTCGTCGCCGAGCGCTGTCCCAGAAATTGTCATTGGTACCGAATCGCTTCTACGGGTTTGGCGCGGCTCGCGAGCACCGCGGGGAAGATCGTGGCCAACACGCACATACCGAGTGCGACCAGTCCAACCACGAGGAACTCCATCGCGTCGACGTGCACGGGCAGTCGGTCGATGTAGTAGACCTCGGGGTTGAGGCGAATGCCGAAGTGTTCGAACGCGAACGTGGCAACGAACCCCATCCCAAGTCCTATCGTCGCGCCGTATAAGCCGATCAATAAGCCCTCGAGCATGAAGATCGACACGATGCCGCTCTGCGTGGTGCCCATCGCGAACAAGATGCCGACCTCGCGGCCTTTCTCTTGAACCATCAGGGTGAGCGTTCCGAACACGCAGAATGCAGCGATCAAAATCGCGATGCCCAGTGTGATGAACATGGCGAGCTTTTCGACGGCAAGTGCGCCGAAGAGTCGCTCGTTGGTCTGCTGCCAATCGCGCACGCGTAAATCGTCGCGACCCAACTCGGTCATGCTTGCGCCGACGGCGGCGGCGATGTCGGGAGCCGCTTCGACGTCGTCGACTTTGATCTCCACGCCGCTGATCGCGTCGCCCGTGTTGAGGAAACTCTGGGCCCGCGGAAGCAACACGTACACGAGCTTCATGTCGAACTCGTACATGCCGCTGTAGAAGATCCCGGCGACGCGGAAGCGACGGGCTTTGGGCATGGGACCCGCAGGGCCGAGGTCGCCCATGGGCGACACCACATCGACGTCATCGCCCAGAAACACCCGAAGCGTTCGCGCGAGTTCCTTGCCCACGATGATGCCCGGCAGAACTTCGCGACCGCGCGAGTCGGTGGAGGGCTGCAAGAAGTCGGTGACCGGGTTCGACGGCGGTTCGCGCAAGTCGTCGACAGCGGGTTCTTCGTCTCCGTCATCCCCTTCCAGCAAGCGATCGAGTTCGTCGTCGATCTCTTGAACGAGCGAGCCGCTCGGTGCTTCCTCTTCGTCGTCGTCGTCGTCGCCGGGTTCGACGATCTCCATCGGGAGGATCGAGCGACGTTCCTCAGGAGGAAGGTCGAGAAGCCGTTCGGGGTGGACCAGGTAGTCGATGCGACCGCGCCCCTGTTCGAGGTACGACTCGATTCGCGTCACCTGCGGAAACGACTCGGGTTCGATGCCACGGAGTTCTGCGCCTGCGCGGTTGGACGCCGAGGTGAGCATCACCTCGCCTCGGACATACGGGGTTGCCGCGACCGCGCCTTCCGCGTCACGTGCGGCTTGGACGATGCGTTCCCAGCCTTCGAAGGTCGCGTGTTGCTCTCGATCGATCAGAACGTGGGCGTGGTTGCCGAGGATCTTCTGCTGAAGGTCGTCGCGAAAACCGCCCATCACCGAGAGCACACCCACCAACATGCACGTCGACACCGCAACGGCGCCGATGCTCAGTCCGCCAATCGCGGCGAGGAAGCCGCTCTTCTTGGAGCGAAGATGTCGAGCCGCCACCAAGGGCAGGGCACCCATGCGCTCGATCCCGTTCATCAAGACAGGAAGCAGGCGCGCAAAGACGCGCATCCCAAAGAGCGTGGTGACACCCAAGCGCAGCACCGGCTCACGCAACGCTTCAAGGTCTTCGCTGACGGGCTCGATGGGCAACGTGAGCGTGACCCAGATGAAGCCCGCGAGGAGCGCCACGTCGATCAGGATCCAGAAACCCACGCGGAAGCCCTTGGGGAGCAGGTACCAAAGGCTGAGCCGAAACACCCAATCGACCAACGCGAAGACGACCCAGATGCCTGCGCTCCATTCGAGCACACTCCGCCATTGGTCGGTCAGCGCGAGCCGAGCTTCGTCGATCCCAAACGTGAAGCTGAATCCGGACTCGACCGCTTCCGATGCACCGTAGAGCAGAACCAACAAGGGCACGTGCACCACGATGAGCGAGAGCACGTGTGCGATGGCGGCGAACTGAACGCGACTGCGCCCGCGGCATCCCGCTTGCGCACGTGCTGCGCGTGCACGCGTGACGAGCGCGATGCCGAGACTCGTAAAGGTGACGACCTCGAACCCCGCAAAGAGCGCCCAGAGCGATCCTTGCTGCATGACGACCCAGCTCGCCAAAGGCGGCCAGAGCGCCAGAACCGCCACCAAGACGCCAAAGCTGATCGTGGCGACCAGCCCGTGCACCAAAGGAAGCGGCCCCAAGTTCGTCGGTCGTGCTTTCAACGCGTCCTACTTCCCCGGTCGCAAGAGCGGGAAGAGCAGCACGTCGCGAATCGACGCCTGGTTGCACAGAAGCATCACAAGGCGGTCCACGCCGAGTCCAAGACCGGCTGCAGGCGGCATGCCGTGGCTCAACGCGCGGATGTAGTCGGCGTCGAACTCCATCGCTTCTTCGTCGCCCTTGGCACCGCGCTCGAGCTGAGCACGAAAGCGGTCGGCTTGGTCATCGGGATCGTTGAGCTCGGAAAACGCGTTGGCGATTTCACGACCTTCGACGAAGAGCTCAAAGCGATCGACGAACGCCGGGTCGGCGTCGTTCTTGCGCGAGAGCGGTGAGACCTCGAAGGGGTAATCCGTGATGAACACCGGGATGGACTTGGAGCCGTCTTCGGTTCGGTAGAGTTCTTCCAAACGCACCTCGGCGAGGATCTCGAAGAGCACGAAAATCCGGTCGCCGTGGGACGAACAATCGTCGAGCTGCTTGCGTTCCGCTTTTTCCAACCCCTGCAGAGACCCGGCAAAGGCTTCGAGCTTGGCTGGATCGTCGACGGTGGCGCGCGTCAGGTCGTGACCGGCCTTTTGCGCTCCCGCCACGAGCGCGTCGCGCATCGGAACACGCGCCCAGGTGGCATCAAGGGCGAATCCACGTTCGCCGATCAGCTGCGGGAACTGCGCATGCACCGCCGCATCGACGAACTTCAGCATGGCCTCGATCGTGTCCATCTGGTCTTCGTACGTGGCGTAGGCCATGTAGTACTCGAGCATGGTGAACTCGGGGTTGTGCTTGGTGCTGATGCCCTCGTTGCGAAACTGACGCCCGATTTCGTAGACGCGGTCGAAGCCGCCCACGAGCAGGCGCTTGAGATAGAGCTCGGGTGCGATGCGCAGCGTGAGTCCCAAGTCGAGCGCGTTGTGGTGCGTCGCAAAAGGCTTGGCCGTCGCACCACCGCGCACCTGGTGAAGGATGGGTGTCTCGACTTCGAGGAAACCTTCTCCGTCGAGGTACTCGCGCAGCTTCTTCACGATGAGTGAACGGGCGCGGAAGACATCCGCCACACCTTCGGTGGCCCACAGATCCACGTAGCGTTCGCGGTAGCGCTTCTCGATGTCCTTCAGCCCGTGCCACTTCTCGGGTGGCGGAAGCAGCGCCTTGGCGACGTGCTGGTAGTGATGCGCGAGGACTGCGATTTGCCCGGTTCGCGTGCGCACGATGGGTCCGCGGACGGCAATGTGATCTGCACCATCGGCGGTCTTGGCGATCACGCGTTGGTCTTCCGGTAACTTCGACGTGGCGTTCTTGGTGTCCTTCGGACGCACGATCGACTGCACACGACCGTAGGGCGTTCGAACGACCATGAAGGGGCCACGACGCGCAACGACGCGTCCGTAGAGCCAGAGCTGCTCTTCGTCGCCCTTCAGGTCGGCTTCCTCGGGGATGCCGCGTTGCTCGGCGGCGTTCTCGTCGGCCTCACACGCACGCGCGGTGGCCGCGAGTTCCTTGCGCGCTGCTTCCATCTCGCGCGTCGCGCGGAAGTCGTTGGGGAAGCCTTGGCTTCCGGCCGCCTTCAGCCGCTCGATCTTCTCGAGTCGCGCCTTACGGAGCTGATCTTCACTCGCCATCGTTTTCCTTCGCCTCGTGCGTGCTTCCGTTGTGCAGGATCACGAGTTCTTCTCTTTCTCTTTGCGCGCGTCGGCGCTCATCAGGAGGTAGCTTTCGATGAGCTCATCCAGGTCGCCGTCCAACACCTTGTCGGCGTTGCCGATCTTCTTCTCGGTGCGCTCGTCCTTGACCATCTTGTAGGGCTGCAAGGTGTACGTGCGCGCCTGGCTGCCAAACGCGATTTCGGATTGGTCGGAAAGGAACGCTTCTTCGAACGCTGCTTCGCGGTCGCGCCGCTCCTTCTCGTAGAGCAATCCGCGCAGTCGCTTCATGGCTTGGTCGCGGTTCTGGTGCTGGCTTCGCTCGCTGTCGGCACGCACTGTAAATCCGGTTGGGATATGCACAATGCGCACGGCCGATTCCGTTCGGTTGACGTGCTGACCGCCTGCTCCGCCTGAACGCATCGTGGTGATCTCGAGGTCCTCGTCTTTGATCTCGATCTCGATCGAATCGTCGAGGTCCGGGACCACGCTCACGCCGGCAAAACTGGTCTCGCGACGCCCGGAAAAGCGGCTGATACGAATCAAGCGGTGCACGCCGTTTTCCGAGCGCAGAAACCCGTACGCGTTCTCGCCTTGAACCAAGACCGCAGCGCTAGAGATGCCGCAGACCTCGCCGGGGGTCTTGTCGGTCAACGTGACCTTGAAGCCCTTTTTCTCGCACCAGCGCGTGTACATGCGCAGGAGGATCTCGGCCCAGTCTTCGGCGTCGGTTCCACCGGCACCCGAGTTGATGGAGAGGATCGCGTCCTGGTCGTCGTCGGGGACGAACATGCGCTTGAGTTCCAGCGTGCGAACGCCGCCCTCGAGTTCGGGAATCTGCTCGACCAGTTCTGCGAGTTCGTCCTCATCCTCCGCGCTGACCATGTCGAGCAACTCGAGCAGGCCCTTCACGTCGCTTTCGAGACGCTCGAAGGTCTTGACCGTGTTCTCGGCGCGAGCGCGTTCGCGCATCAGTTTTTCGGCTTCGATTCGGTCGTCCCAGAACCCGTCGCGGAGCGTCAGGTTGGTCAGGCGATCGACCTCGTGCTTTAGGCCGGGTACGTCAAAGGTACCTCCCCAGCGCATCCAGGCGCTGAGCGAGATCGGTGAGCGCGTCGCGGCTCTCGCTGAGGGTGGTCATCGCGGGTGGAGCTACCTCCTCGGACGGGGTGTGTCAAAGGCCAGCGATCGGAGCAGGGATTCAGTCAGGAACCAGACACTAAAACTGGGATTGCACGCCCACTGTTGCCCCTGCTCGCTGCGGTGCGACGTACACCGGTGCTGCGAGTCCGCCCGCCAGGTCGATGATCGCCATCACGAGGCCCGTGCCGATGAACGCTGCAGCGCCGACGTAGAGACCAATTGCGGTGTTGCGCTTTCGCTCTGCTCGATTGTAGCGACGGGCTTCTTCGCTGCCTTGCGGAATGACCACGCGGTCCTCACCGGGGTACCGCTCGTCGAGCCAGTCCTCGTCGTCGCGGGATTGTCCCGCCATCACAGCGCCGCCTGCCGCCAAGCCTCCGCCAATCGCCGCAACGACGATCCCGACGCCCAGCAATCCGTGTCCCCGTTCGGGGGCGCGACCCGGTTGTGGTTGCGGTTGCGGGTGGTGGTGCACTTCCACAACGCCACCATTGTTTGGACCTGTGCCTTCGTTGTTCGCGGGGTCCGAGAAAGGGTTGTCGACCGCGTCGCTGTTGGGTGGATCGACGGGTTCGGGTGTTTCGGTCTCGGGCGGAAGTTCACTGCGAAGGGCTTGGGCGCGTTCCAGGGCGTGCTCTCGAAACCGGTTTTCGGTGTCGGTCGCGGCGCAGCGCTCGAACGCGTTGATCGCTTGCCGAATGTGACCGCCCCACCGTTCGTAGGTCGTCCCGAGGTTGCAGTACACCGCAGGGCGGGGATCGAGTTGCGCGAGACGTTCAAACGCGTCGGCGGCTTCTTCGTAGCGACCTTCTTCGAAGGCGCGGACCGCGTCGCCCCAAAGCGGAGGGACGCCTTCGCCGTCCGACGGTTGAGCAGCGCCCTTGCTTGCGAAAAGCAGCGTGGCGAGGAGCACGATGATGAGGGAGCGGATCATCCTTCGGACCCGATGATGCCACCTTGCCAGCGCTCGGTCTGCATGGACTCGGGTTGGGGTGGTGTTTCGGGTTGCATCGCGGGAGGCGTCGCCCCGCGCGTGCGAGCCGGTCGCATCGCAGTCGAGGAACTCGGCGTCGCCGCCGGACTCGGGGTCGCAGTCGGCATCGCCGTCGGATTCGGCGTCGCACTCGGATTCGGCGTCGCACTCGGATTCGGCGTCGCACTCGGATTCGGCGTCGCACTCGGATTCGGCATCGCACTCGGATTCGGCGTCGCACCCGGATTCGGCGTCGGCGTCGCACTCGGATTCGGATTCGGCATCGCACTCGGCGTTGAAGCGGGCTGCGAAGGCACCGCCTCAAGAAACCAAACGATCCCCACAGCCGTCAGCGCTCCGAGGATCAGCCCGATCACCAACCACAGGAGCCATGGTGTCTTGCGTGGGGGCGGCGGCGCACCGGGAACGACCGACGAGTAGTCGGAAAAGTCGTTGCCGATCGACGATGCCGGAAACGCAAAACTCGTGGGCGGAACCTGGGGCTGACTCGGTGTCTCGGAAGTCCGCGGAATCATCACTGCGGGACTGGAGTGCAACGTTGGCGGAATGACCGACGCGCGTGAAGGCGGCGGCTGCGACTGAGGTTGAGAGTGCGACTCCGACGTCTTGGGCAGGCCGATCGGTTGCGACGGGATCACGCCGCTCGCCGGAAGCACGATTCCTCCCGAACCCATCAGGTCGCTCGAGGGCACCGTCCGCTGCGGTCCACCGTGGCCGGGCTCGGTGACGGGCAGACGCTTTCCTTCGATCTGCGCGAGGATTTGAGCCGCTTCGCGTGCGCTACGAAGACGATGCATCGGGTCTTTGACCAGCAGTTGTCGAATCACGTGCTGCAGTGCCGGCGGTGCGCGGTGAAAGCCAGGGACCGGCGACGTCAGAATCGCGTGCATGAGTGCTGCGGGGGAGGGTTGGTCGTACGGAAGTCGACCCTCAACCATCTCGAAGAGGACGATGCCGAGCGCCCAGAGATCCTGCTCTGCTTGTGGTCGTGCACCTGAGAGTTGTTCAGGGGCGATGTAGGGAAGCGACCCGAGCACCTGATGGGACTGCGTGATGCGGGTCAGAAACGCGTCGTCGATGCTCGCGGCCAAACCAAAGTCGAGCAGCTTCACGCCCACCGGTCCCGCAATCGGCAGTCCGATGTTTCCGGGCTTGAGGTCGCGGTGCACGATTCCAACTTCGTGCACATCGGCCACTGCTTCGCAGAGTTCACTTGCGATGGGCAACGCGTGGTGCGGCGCGATCAAGCGTTGCCGATCGAGTCGGTCATGCAGGGTCTCGCCTTCGACCAGCTCCATCACGTAGTAGGGACCCACGGCCGGATCGACGCCGAAGTCGGTGACCTGGGCAACGCGCGGGGAACGAACGCGTGCGAGTGCTTGGGCCTCGCGTTCGAACCGACGCACCAGTTCGTCGTTCCACTGGCCGAGCTGCAGAATCTTTAACGCAAAGGGGCGACCCAGTCGGAGGTGTTCGGCTTCGAACACAAACCCCATGCCGCCGCCCGCGATTTCGCGAACAAGACGGAAGCGCTGACCGACAACCGTGCCGAGCAAGCTGCGCGCCTGGGCCGAATCTCCCATTCCTGGACCGAGTCTAGAGCACTTCTCGAAACGACGCAGACGCTCAGGTCTTCTTGAGCAGCTTCTCGTAGAGGACGTCGCCCAAGCTCTCCTTCATGAGCTCTTCGACCGTGTTTTCGATCGCTTCACGCTCGGCTTCGGACTCGTAGACAAAGCCGATCCCCATTCCGGGTTCGCCGTCGGGCGTGGCTTGGGCCGAGGTCACGATCCACTGAACTTTGCCGCGCAAGCGAAGCGGGGCGTCGAGCTTGGGAACCGTGAGTTCGAAGATGAACTCCGTCCCGATCGGAAGAGGACGCTCGGTGCGAATGAACGTACCCCCCTTGGAGATGTTGCGCGTGTAGTCCGCGAAGAACGAGTTGAGTCGCTTGTACTCGACCTTCAGTTCGATCGGAGCGCGAGCATGGACGCGCTTCTCAGGACCAGGCGTGGGCGGAGTCGTCACGTGAGATCGGCAAAAGTAGGCAAAATTGGGCGAGTTCGGCGGTTGAAAGTCATTATTCCCACGTTCTGACGAAAAGGGCCAAAAGCCTGAGGGCGAACTGTTGTCGTAGCCATTGTGTTGTCCTACGGTTCCCCGCACTCGAGGTGCGTGGCTGGTGTTGTTGTACGCCCGCCGCCCGCTCATCCCGCCTTTTGGGGGCGGTTCGAGGGGATCACGATGGGGGAGCCCGACGAAGCCCAGCTCCTGGAGCGCGCCCAGAACGGCGATCAGGTCGCCTTCGGGCGATTGGTGCATCTTCACCAACGCCGTGTCTTCGCGTGTGCGCTGCAAATGCTGAGCGATCGAGGCGAGGCTGAGGACGCGGTTCAGGAAACTTTCCTACGCGCGTGGCGAGCGCTTCCTCGCTTCGATGGTCGTTCGAAACTCTCGACCTGGCTCTACCGGATCTGCGTGAATGTTTGTCTCAACGCGATTCGTCGTCGCAAGCGCGTTGCGTCCACCGACGTCGATGATCCGCGTATGCCGGAACCGGCCGCGGACCCTGCGCAAGGTCACACCGACCCCGAGCGTGCGCTGGAGATGAGCCAACTCTCGTCGCGGTTGCAGGCCGCGATGCAGCAGCTATCGCCTTCGCTTCGGAGCGCGGTGGTGTTGGTGTTGTTGCAAGGGCTGCCGCACAAGGAAGCGGCCGAAGCACTGGGTTGTCCAGAAGGCACCGTGGCGTGGCGCATTCACGAAGCGCGTCGACGCCTGCGTGCAATCCTTGGCGACGTGTTGCGTGCGCGGGAAGGCAGGGAGGCGTCATGAGCAAGCAGCTCGAACGCGAGATCCAACGCCTCCTCGACGCCGGTGAGTCTCCGAGTGAAAAGCTCGCGACCGAGCTTGAGGCGAATGCGGAACTGAAGCAGGCCGCGCAGGAGTTTGAACAACTCGATGCGCTCTTGGGCGAGTGGTCGGCCGCGCCTTTGGAACTGGATGAAGACGTGTTCGTGCGTCGCATCTCGCAGCGACTCGAAGAGCAGCTTGCGCCCTTGGAGCACGACCCGACGTTGCCACCCGCGTTCGACGACGACGACTCCAAGCGTCGACCTGGCGACGAGCATTCGGGTGAGTTCGCGCTTGCCGCACTGACCGATCAAGTGTCCGAACCCGAAGTCAGCCAAGCGCCTGCCGCTGCTGCCTCGTTTGCGCAACCTCCTGCGATGGAACCTCAACCTGCAGGCAAGGTCGTTCAGCTCGACAGCAAGCGCAGCTCACAAACGTGGGTCTTTGCGGCCGCCGCTGTGGTCGGCTTGGTCGCTGCGGGCGGTCTCTTCATGGTCAATGGGACGAGCGACGAGTCGTCCGTAGCGATGGTGCAACCCTCCGAGGCCGCGCGCTTCGAAGGCGCCGCGTACGAGATGGATCAGGCCGCTCCCGCACCGGAAGCTGCGGCGACCGGATCGGCTGTGCGGGTGCAGGCGGTGGCCGAAGCGACCGAGGAGCCGGAACAAGAAATCCTTGCGGCGAACGGTGCGCGTGGAGGCAGAACGGAGGTGCCCGGTGCACCAGCGACGTCGGCACCTGCAGAGGATCGTGCATTTGCGATGGCTGCGCGACGACGCGTCACGATGACATCGGCGTACACCGAGGCGGCAATCGAACAGGTTGCGGCACCGCAGATGCGCGCGAGGATGAGTGCGCGTGGTCAAATGCGGGAAGCTCAAGATCCGGCAAAGACGACGGTGATTCGACGGACTCGAGCACGCGTGTTTGGCTGCTTCGAAACGCGCCCCGATTCGGTGCGTGTCCAGGTATGGGTGGATGGGCGAACCGGACGCGTCCGCGAGGTCGACGTGCCGAGCGGTGGCCGACCCAACGAAGTCGAATGTGTGCGCCGCGCCGTTCGAAGTGCGCAGTTTTCGACGCGCGAAGGCGTCGCGCGCTACACGACGATCCTCGAGTACTAGTCCCTCACGCCTGAGCTTTACCTGAGCCGCGGGAACCTGATGTATCGTCCCGGGCTTGGCGCGGCGGATCCTCTTTGGTTCCTACGAGCTGCTCGAGCGCATCGGCGAGGGCGGCATGGCCGAGGTGTGGCGTGCTCGTTCGCGCGGTGTGGCCGGCTTTGAAAAGACGGTCGTCATCAAACGCGTCCTGCCCTCGCTGATGGCGCGTAAGGACTTCGCCAAGCTCCTCGTTCGCGAAGCGAAGATCGCCGCACTGCTCAACCATCCCAACGTGGTTCAGATCTTCGAACTCGGGGAGGAAGAGGGCGCCTACTACATCGCGATGGAGTACGTGCACGGCGCCGACCTCGCCACGGCGCTGATGTTCAAGCCGAGCGTGGTCGAAGCCGAGCGCACCAAGTCAGGACTCAGCCTCGCGCTGCGGATCTGGATCGCTGCCGAGGCAGCCAAGGCACTCGACTACGCGCACCGCCGCCGCGCCGAAGATGGTCGCCCTCTCCACATCGTGCATCGCGATATCTCGCCGCAGAACGTCCTGCTCGGATACGAGGGGCAGGTCAAAGTTGCGGACTTCGGGATCGCGCTCGCGGACCAGGCGGGACTGGGCCGAGAAGAGGATCCCGGCGTGCTGCGCGGCAAGTACGCGTACATGTCGCCAGAACAAACGCGCGGAGAGGCGCTGGACCGGCGCTCCGACGTGTTTGCACTGGGAGTGGTGCTCTACGAACTCTTGGCGGGACGTCGTTTGTTCAAAGGCGCAGACCGCGCCGAGACGCTACGACGCGTGTGCGAGGCTGAAGTTCCACCGCTCGATCTCGAGGCGATGGGCGCCCCGGCCCTTCTCGGTCAGGTCGTGGAGTTGGCGCTCGCCAAGGATCGCGAGGATCGTTACGCGAACGCGGGCGCGATGGCCGAAGACCTGTCCAAGGTGTTGGTCGAGATCGATGCGCGCGTGGGTCCAGTCGAGCTGAGCGAGGTGCTGCAACAAATCGCTCCGCACGACGAAGGTGCGCGCGCGAACAAGTTGCGGGTGGATGTGGTGCAACGTGCGGGCGAAGACGCCGTGTTGAGCTCGGTTCTCGCGACCGGCCCCACGCCCGTGGCGCTGACCGATCCGACGCGTGCGTTTCCGACGTCGCAGCGGATGCGAAGTGAAAATCGACCCGTGTTGGTGGTGATGGCCAACGCCGAAGGGTCGGAGGCGATGATCGACCTTGCCGCTTCGATGGGGGGAGCGGTCTTGCCTCCTATCGAAGGTGTGCGCGAAGCTGTGTTTGGCCCGGGTGATCCGGAGCAGGTTGCCGGCGCTGCGGTCCGAACCGCGATGGGTCTTGGCGAAACCGGTTATCGCGGTGCCGCTGTGGTGGCGACGGGTGAAGCACGCTTGATCGGATTGGGTTCCGACGTGGCGGTCGACCCGCTACCCGACACACGCGAGCGTGCGCGCAAACAACTCGCCGCCGCCGATGCAGGATCGATCGCCATCGATCCCATGCTCGCGGACGAACTGCACTGGCGATTTCATCTCGACGAGAGCAACGAGTGGCCGCAGGTCGTCGCGCTGCGTCGTCGGAGCGAGCGGGTTCTTGGAGCCACGCGGCAAGGTCCCTTCGTCGGACGTCGTCCCGTGCTCTCCAGGTTGGCGCACGCGTTGGAACGTGCGGGTAACGGCGAGGGTGGGGCGTTGCTTCTGGTGGGTGGCTCGGGGTTGGGCAAGTCGCGCCTGCTCGCTGAAGTCCGCGCGAGTCTGGTGCCTGCGCACGCAACGTTTATCCTCGCACACGGCGCCGAAACGCAGGATGCACCCTACGCCGCGTTCGCCGAGCTCATCGGGGACCTGTGCGGCATCGACGACGAAGACAGCGAGGCTCAGAAACTGGCGAAGACCCAGCGGCTTCGGGTGCTGGGTTTGAGTCATCGCGAAGTCGAGCGTGCGCGCGAACTGGTTGGTCTTCCGTGCAAGGTCAAAGAGCGAATGGGTCGGCCGCGCGGGATCGAACTCGTCGTTGCGCTGCGCAAAGCGCTGACCAACCTGAGTCACGATGGGCCTGTGGTCGTGATGCTCGAAGACATCCAGTGGATGGACGAGCCCACGCGACAGGCACTCGATCTTCTGGTGGCCGGACTGGAGAAGACGCGGGTCTTGTTCATGCTGACGTCGCGACCGGGTGCCGCAATCCCGCATTTGAACGTCGACTTGCTGCACTTGGATCCGCTTCGGCCTGCCGCCGGTGCGCGCGTCTTTGCCCATCGCGTGGGTGCGCGTGCCATCGAGGGCGATCGGATCGATGCGCTGCACGCCGAGGTCGGCGGCAATCCGGCGTGGTTGGTGTTTCTCGCTGAAGCACTGCGCGATGCGGGTCGCCTCGAGATCAACGAGGGCGTGGTTCACGGTTGGGGCGAGGGTGAGCTACCGCTGCCCAAACCGATGGTCGCGCGGATTTCGGCGCGCGTGTCGGACTTGCCCGAGCGCGATCGCAGCACCTTTCGAAGCATGGCCGCGTTCACGCGTCCGGTGGACTTGTCCACGTTGGCCGCTGTCGAAGGAATGCCGCGCGATGTCGCAGAGTCGATCGTGCAGCGCTTGCTCAATGCGCGCTTGGTGGTTCCAGCACAGGGCCGTTTGCCGCCTCGTCACGTGGGTCGTTGGGGAGGCGACGAGGAGTTTCCGTTGCCGGCAACGGTTCGTGTTGCGGGTGGAGACCTGGTTCGCCGAGCGGTGTTCGACACCGTGCCCGAGCGCTCACGGCGCAGCATTCATTTGCGCATCGCTGACGTGCTCCGTCAGACCGGCGCAAGCGGGGATGAGCGCGTGGAAGCGCTGGCGTACCACTCGGCTGCAGCGGGTGATCTCGAGCGCGCGCCGGGTGAGCTGGAGCGCGCTGCGGCGTTGGCGTTTGCGCGTGATGCCCCACTGGTCGCCGCTCGGCGCTGGGGGGATGCCGCGCGCTTGTGCACCAAAGCGGGGAACGACCCAGAGCGCGCCGCAGCGTTGGCGCTTCGTGCGGCGGAAGTTGCGCTCGATGCAGGCGACAATCACCTCGCCGAGGAAGTGCTGGTCCTCTCGCCGGAAGTGGAAGACGACGCGCTCACGCTTCGTCGCGGATTGGCGGAGGCGCGACTCTTGTCGCGACGCGAACACTGGTCGGAGGCTGCGCGTCGGGTTGAAGCGCTCTCGGACACCTTGCAGCGCGCCAACGATGCCAGCCTGCGAGGTCGTGCTCTCGTGGTGCTCGGTGAAGCGCGCCTCGAAGCGGGTGACGTGGAAGGCGCGGTTGGAACGTTGGATGATGCAGTTGCGTCGTTGGACTACGCCGGCGATCGACCGCGCGCGGGGTTGGCGATGTGCGGACTTGCGATCGCGCTGGCGCGTGCAGGCTTGTCCGAGCGCGCCGCGCACGTGGGCATTCAGGCCTTGGTGTCCGCGGTGCGTCATGGCGGCCCTGCGCTGCGTTGGCGCTCGCTTGCTGCCGCGGCCGAGATTGCCGAGGCTGCTGGAGATGCGCTGACGGCGTACGAGCGTTGGTCGGAGGCTGCACGCTTGGCGCGACAGTTGGAGTTGGACGAACCGCTGGCGCGGACAGGAGTGCGCGCAGGGGTCGCGGCATTCACCGCCGGTATGGAGAGCCAAGCGGGTGTGTGGGTGGAAGAAGCCGTTCGTGCGGGCAAACGACAGCGCCTGGAGGGCGTGATTGCGTTGGGCGAGGCCGTTCGCGCTGCGATTGCATTGTCCGCGCATCCCGAGCCCAACTTCGTCAAACACATGGTGCGCTGTGTCGAGGAACTGGAGTCGCTCGGACGCCTCGGCGATGCTGCGTTGGCACTCCAAATGCTGGCGCGTGCACATCTGGTACTCCGCGATGTTGGCGCTGCGATTCGCACCTTGGGGCGTGCTGCACCGCTCGCACGCGCGGCGGGTCGCCCACGTTTGCAAGAACGCCTGGTGGCAGAGGCCGAAAGGCTCGCCACGCGCGGCTTGGACGCTTGACGCCCACACAGGCGGCTCCTAGGCTGCCCCGCCCCTGTACTCGCTCTGCGAAGTTGGGGACCCGCTGTTGCGATGACCGAAGAAACTACCGACAACCAGACCCCTCCGGCGGACGCACCTGCGCCCACCGAGGGTACGCCCGCCGAGGCTCCCGCCGAGGCAACGCCCGCTGCTGTGGAAACATCCGCTGCAGCGCCCGAAGCTCCCGCCCCCGATGCACCTGCGTCGGAAGCGAGCGAGTCGAAGGCGCAACCCGCTGAAGCGGACGCCGCTGCCGAAGTTCCGGCAGCGAGCGCGGACGCGGAAACTGCACCGAGTGCAGACGCGTCCGCGGATGCACCCGCGGAGCAAGCAGCGGAAGGCGAGGGCAAAAAGAAGAAGAAGCGTCGTCGGAAGAAAAAGAAGAAGCCGGAAGGTGAGCGCAAAGTTCAGCCCTTCACGCATCTCTTCGAAGGTTCACCTCGCGCACACGCATTCCGAGTCGGTGAGGTGATCGCCGGACGCGTGCAGTCGGTCGACGACGGCGCGATCGTGGTGGACCTCTTCGGCAAGGCGTTGGCTATCGCCGATGTGATGGAGCCGCGCGAAATCCCGCCGGCTCCGGTTCCGGAGAACACCGAAGCCACGGTGCCGGGCAGTGAAGCCGGCGAGGCCGTTGAAGCAAGTCCCGACGTGACGACCGCCGTCGAAGCGGAAAGTGTTTCGGTGACCGAGGCGCAACCTGCCGCTGCTGCGGAAGCGCCCGCGGTGGAAGCCCAGCCGGAGGCAGCTCCAGACGTCACAACGGCAGTCGAGACCGAGTCGGTGTCGGTTTCCGAAGCTGTGAGCCAAGCGCCCGAAGTCGCGCCGAGTGAAGCGCCTGAAGCCGCGCCCAGCGAAGCCGAAGTCGCGCAAGCCGCGCCGAGCGAAGCGCCCGAAGCTGCCGCCGAGCCCGAGCCCGAGCCGCCGCCTCTTCCCGACGTCGGCACCATTTTCCGAGGCCGCATTGGCGCGGTCGCCGAGAGTGGCCACATCGCCATCGTCAACCGCAACATCGACCGTGCAGCTGCGAAGGCGAAGATTGCCGAAGCGCGCGAGGCACGACGTCGCGTGTTCGGTGTGGTGTACGGATTCAACCGTGGTGGCTTCGACGTGTTGGTCGAAGGGATTCGCGCGTTCTGTCCCGCGGGCGGGATGAGTCTCGAACAACCCATCACCGACCCCGCCGCACATCTCGGCAAGAAGCTCGAGTTCACCGTTCCCATCAACAAGGGATCGGGCAAGAGCATCATCGTCAGCCGTCGCGGGATTCTGGAGCGCGAGCTGCGCAAGAAGGCACGCGCGCGACTCAAGGAACTCACGGTTGGCCAACAACTCGAGGGTCCGGTCACGGAGGTCCGCGACTACGGACTCCTCGTCGACTTGGGCGAAGGCCTCGAAGGGTTGGTGCACCAATCCGAGATCGGTTGGAGCCGAGGCCAAAAGACATCCGACGCCGCCAAAGTGGGCGACGTGGTGAAGGTCGAGGTGCTCAAGATTCAAGCGGCCAGCCGCAAGGATCGACAAGGTCGGGTCAGCCTCTCCATGCGCAAGTGCATGCCCGACCCGTGGGATGATCACGCCGACAAGCTCAAGGCCGGTTCGATTCACCAGGGCATCGTGCGACGCACCGCAGAGTTCGGCGCCTTTGTGGAAATCCTTCCGGGCATCGAAGGCCTTCTGCACATCTCCGAGCTGGGCGGTCGCGACATCAAGCACGCCAAGCAGGTCTTGTCCGAGGGGGATGAGCTCGAGGTTCTGGTCGAGCGTCTCGACAAGAAGGAGCGACGCATCTCGCTCTCGAAGCTTTCGCCTGCGGACAAAGCCGCGATCGAATCCGGCGAATGGGATCCCACCCTTGCACCCAAGACCCTGAAGCCGGGCGCATTGGTGAAGGTGGTTGTCACGCGCATCGAGAACCACGGTGTGTTGGCCACCATCCAAGGTGTGTTGGGCAAGCGCGGACGGGCGTACATCCCGAACCGTGAGCTTCCCGTCGAAGGTCCTTCACGCAAGAAGGCGTACGCACCCGGTACCGAGCACGAAGTGAAGATCATCGGTAAGGATCGCGATGGTCAACTCAAGTGTTCGATCAAAGCCAAGCTCAACGACGAAGAACGCCGCGCTGTGAAGGAGTACCGCAAGGAAGCTTCCAAGCAGGGTTTCGGCACCTTCGGTGACCTTCTCAAAGCAAAGCTCGGCGACAAGAACTAGTCGCAGTTGAACCAAGTCAGCCAACCCCAGAGGCGCGAGTCATCTCCCGCCAACATGGGGCTTGTGAACGAACACCGGAGCCACGCCTCGCCGTTGTCAGGATGGGGTTCGATCGCAAAGTCCTGGTACGTCGACTGACCCGTATCGAGTGCGGTCAGGATCCTCTCCTGTGCCTCCACCGGGGGCATCAGCGGCTGTCCCTTCATGAACTCGGGTCCGGCGTGCTCCCAGCACACTCGAATCATCACGCCGAGTGGTAACAGGTACCCCTGCGACTCCGATTGACGGCAGTCGTAGTGGTCCATGAAAACGAATCACGGTTGATTCGGTCACGGGTGAGATCTATACTGTGAATCTGTTCAGTCGAGCGGTTTCCATGGGTTTTGCAGAGGATTTTGTAGGCGATTTTGCAGGGGTTCCTTCGACGGAGCTTGAGCCAGGGCTCGCACTCGCGGTTCAGGCTCCAGTCGGTGGTGGTGCGCTTTCCTGGGTGAGCGATTGGGTGGCGGAGAAGCAGTTCTCCACCCTCGTGATCGATTGCTCCGGCGTCCCCACTCCCCATCCGTGGTGCCGTTCCAATGTCCACGTCGTCGTCCCCTCGACGGCACGAGAAGGGTGGTGGGCGCTCGACCTCGCGTTGAAGTCGGGTGCGTTTGAACTCGTGGTGTCCTTGGACCTCCCCCGCGATCCCCATCTCACTCGGTACGCGAGTCGCATTCGTCGTGCACTCGCCAAATCCACCTCACGTTTGTTGCTGGTGGGCGCCGAGCTTCCCTTCTCCGTTCCTCGTCGCGCCTCGATCCAAGTTCAAGGAATCGAGTGGCACGAGGGCCCGCTTGGGGATGCACCCATCGCTCGGGTGTGTGCGGTTGACGTGGTTGGAGGTCCGCGTGTCCAAGTTCGAGTCGACGTATGTTCCGATTGCGTGCGTCCGGTTTCCCGCGCTCCCGATGTTGGCCCATCACCCGGAGCTGGTTGCGAACCCCCAAAAGTGCGCTCCGGCAGTGGTTCACGATCAGGGTCAGGTGGTGTTCTGCAATCGCGAAGCACGACAACGGGGAGTGCGTCCGGGTCAGACGCTGCAGGTTGCTCGCACTCGTGACGCGTCGTTGGTCGCGCGACCTCTGAGTCGGTCTCTGCTGCGCCAGCATCAACGGCGTGTGTTGCGCAGTCTCGTGGAGTTGTCGCCACGGGTGAGCGTGTCTCGGTTGGCTGTGTTTTGGGCAGAGCCCTTTGGTTCTCACTGGCCCAACCGGGTCTGCGACGCGTTCGAACAACCGGTTCGTGTGGGCCTCGGCCCCGACGCAACGACGGCTTACGCCGCGGCCTGCTGCACTCAGTCGGTGCTGGAAGTCGCTCCCCAAGAGGCGCGTACCTTTCTCGACCGGTCGCCCATAGCCGTGCTCGAGTTGCGATCCTCGACCCGACGTGCACTTGCAGCACTGGGGATTCGACGGGTGGGCGAACTTCGCGCCTTTGATCCGACGTCCCTTGCGATGCGAATGGGACCCGAAGTCGCGGCGGCGTGGCACCGTGCTGAGGGAAACGATCCGCGAGGTCCGCGCTTTAGTCGCCTGCGTGATCCGAACGAGGCTTCGCTGGAGTTGGACGAACCGGTTTCGGACCACCCCACGCTGTTCGCCTGGATCGATCCCATGGTGGTCCAACTGGTTGGCCGGATTCGGGATCGCGATCACGCACTGGTCGAAGTGCGACTGCGTTTGGATCCCACTGACCGCGGCGACGCAAAACGAATCAAGGACTCGCATACCCGAGCCCGCAATCGACACGCGTCAGGTCACGAAGTGCAGATCCGTTTTGGTTCCCCTGTTGTGTCGGCTGAGCCTTTGGTTCGCGCACTCCACACCAAACTCGAAGCGGGCGGACAGTGGGGAGAAGTCCGTCATATCGCTCTGTTCGCGACGACCGTGCTTCATCCTCGCCAAACGGAAAGTCTGCTCGGACCCACGCGAGAGGGAGCGCAAAGCACGCTGCTGGGGCGGTTTCGCGAACGTCTAGGAAGCGACGCGGTTCGGCGACCGTTTCCGCGCGACGCCACCCATCGACTTCGGAGTGCGTCGTGGTCGAAGTCCGATCCGCAACCTCCAGATGCGCCCCGCTGGCCGTGGCGTGAGTTGCCCCAGCCCGTTCCCGTTCGGGATCGTCGGGTCGAACTGGGCGGCCGGGTCCGTCGAGTGCTCAAGGTGGGGCGTGCGGAGAGGGTGTCGCGACCGTGGTGGGACGGGCAGGCCTTTCCCAGCACCGTCGTGTGTGCGTGGGCCGAAGTCGAAGGTCCGGTGTTGGTGTTGCTCCGACAGACCGGCTCGGGGTGGGAACTGATCGGGTGGCTCGATTGAGCTACGTCGAACTGCACGCACGCTCGGCGTTCTCGTGGTTGCGGGGTGCGACAACGCCAGAGGGGATGGCCCAACGAGCGCATGAACTCGGTCTTGGTGCCATGGCCCTGACCGACTTGGACGACGTCGGAGGCGTAGTCCGTTTCGCGGAAGCCTGTGTTCTCCGGAATCGCAGTACCGACCTCGATCCCATCGTCGGTGCGGATGTGTCGTTCGGCGACGGAAGTCTGCTCCTGCTCTGCGAGAACGAAACCGGTTGGGCGAACCTGACCCAGATGATCACGCGGGCTCGTGCCCACGGTCCGCTCGCTCTGAAGCATCTCCAACCCGAAGGGCTGATCTGCCTGTCGGGGGGACGTGATGGAGCGGTGGAGCGTTCGTACTTCCCCGCACCTCTCATCGACGGGCTTCGCGAGCGTTTTGACGACCGTTTCTATCTCGAAGTCAGCGAACACGAAGCGGCATGTGATGTGGAACGCGTGCGCCGACTTCTGCGCTTGGCCGACGATAAAGAGGTGCCGTGGGTGGTGACGGGCGATGCGCACTACGCCACGCGGGCTGACAAGCCGACCCACGACGTGCTGACTTGCTTGCGGCACGAGTGCACCCTCGACACCGCGGGGAGCCGTTTGTTTGCGAACGACGGTCGACATCTTCGTTCGCCCGCCGAGATGGCCGGCCGGTGGAGGTCACGTCCGGAGGGGATTCGCAACACGGAGAAGATTGCGGAGCGTTGCGGTTTTCGCGTGTTGGATTTGCGTCCGCAGCTTCCGGAGTTTTCCCTGCCCGAACAAGAAGTGGACGTGTACGAGTGGCTGGAGCATCACGCGTTTGCAGGGCTGCACCATCGGTACGTGCGACCGGGTGCTCGCCACGTCGCTCAACTGCGTCGCGAGCTTAATCTCGTGCGGCAGCTGGGACTGGGTGGCTACTTCGCCATCGTCCACGACATCGTCCGCTTTGCTCGCCATCGCAACATCCTGGTTCAAGGTCGAGGAAGCGCGGCCAACTCGGTGCTCTGCTACTGCCTGGGGATCACCGCGGTGGATCCCATTGGCTTGGACCTGTTGTTCGAGCGTTTTCTGTCGGAGTCGCGGACCGAACCGCCGGACATCGACATCGACATTGCCCATCACGATCGCGAAACCGTGATTCAGTACGTGTACAAGCGCTTCGGGCGTCGTCACGCGGCGATGGTGTGTACGACGGTCAACTGGCGAGCCAAGACTGCAGTGCGCGATGCGTGTCGGGTGCTGGGGCTGTCGACCGAAGTCGCCGATAGGTTGTCCCGGCAGGTGGGCCACCTGGTTCCAAGCGATGCGCCGAGCGACCGTGCGTTCACCGACGGCAAGAGCGCTTCCGAAGTGTTGCGTGAGAAAGGTCTGCAACGGGCGGGGGTCGATGCACGAAGCCCGCGGATCCGCGCACTGCTTCACGTCGTGGACGGGTTGGAGGGTTTGCCCAAACACCGCGCGACTCATTGTGGCGGGTTTGTGATGAGCCGAGCCCCTTTGGATCACGTGGTGCCGGTTCAGGCCAGTGGAACACCAGGTCGTTCGATCGTGCAGTGGGACAAGTACGACCTGAGTCCGTTGGGGATGGTGAAACTTGATCTCTTGGGGCTGGGGATCCTGACGGTGCTTCGCGACACCTTCGATTCGATTCGAGCTGAGCGAGGCCATGAAGTCTCTCTGGAGACCCTCCCAACCGAGGACCCGTCGACGTACCAGTTGATCCAACGGGCCGACACGATCGGGGTGTTTCAAGTGGAGTCACGGACGCAGATGGGCGTCCTCACGCAAACTCGACCCGATTCGTTCTTCGACCTCGCCGTGCAAGTGGCGTTGGTTCAGCCGGGACCGATTCAAGGAAACATGGTTCGTCCGTACTTGCGAAGGCGCAGCGGGCACGAACCCATTCGATTTCTGCACCCCGACTTGGAACCGACCTTGGCGTCGACGCTCGGCATTCCGATTTTTCAAGAGCAGGTGATGAAGGTTGCGGTGACGATGGCGGGGTTCACTCCCTCGCAAGCCGATGAGCTGCGTCGGGCGATGGGGGCACGTTCGGAAAATCCTGCCATGCGCGAAATGGCACAGGCGCTTCGAATGGGCATGGCCGAACGCGGGATCGATGGAGACACCGCGGAGAAAATCGTCGGACAGTTGGCCGCGTTTGCGCATCACGGGTTTCCCCAAAGCCACGCTGCGTCGTTTGCGTTGCTGGTCTACGCGTCGGCGTATCTGAAGCGACACTATCCAGTCGAGACCACGTGTGCATTGCTCAACGCGCAACCGATGGGGTTCTACGGTGAGGGAACGATCATCATGGATGCACGGCGTCATGGAGTGCGGGTGTTGGCGCCGGACATCAACGCATCGGAGTGGACCCATCGTGTGGAGCGCCGAGCCGGTGGTTACGTCGCGCCGCAGGCGTCGGGAGTAGGGCGGCGAACCGAGAGTGCAGTTCGATTGGGTTTGGGCTTGATTCGGGGCTTGGGTCCGCGGGCCGAAGCGAGTTTTCGACGGGGTGCGAAGCACCGACCCTTCAAGACCATCGAGGCGATGGCGGAGTTGACCGGATTTCGAGGGGAAGTGCTGCGACGATTGGCGCGTGCAGGGGCTTTGGATTCGTTGGCTGGCGATCGGCGGCGCGCCTTATGGGAAGTGATGCGTTTGGTCCGGCGTCGGAAGGGTCCCTTTGATCTTCCTTCCGTGGACCCGCACGAGGCGCCCTTGGGGACACCCACGGCAGTGGAGAGCACGTTGAGTGACTTTGCATCGATGCGCTTTAGCGTGCCCCATCCGATGCACCTGTTGCGGGAGCGACGTGAAGCGGAGGGATTGCCGAGCTTGAGTCGGGTCCCAAGTTTGCCCGACGGACCGATTCGGGTTGCAGGCATGTTGGCGTCCGCGCAGCGACCTGCGACCGCCGGTGGGTTCGTGTTTATCGCGATGGAGGATGAGACCGGACTTGCGGATGTGGTGGTCGATCCGGAGACCTTCGAGAAGGCCCATCCCGTGATGGTGGGAAGTCCGATTTTGTATGTGCAAGGAAGACTGCGGAGGGATCCGATGGGACCCAAAATCGTCGCGGAACGATTTGAACGGATGGGTACTTCTCGCCCTCGACAGGGGGACAATTGATTGCTATCAGTGCCGTCCCTTCGGGCGATTAACTCAGTGGTAGAGTGCCTTCTTCACACGGAGGAAGTCCGCAGTTCAAATCTGCGATCGCCCACTAAGAGACTCCTTTTTCGGAGTCTCTTTTTTCTTTCTCTTTCGTTCTGGTCTTGGGAAGACTCCTTCCAAACCGTTGTCCCAAGCAGCAACGGGGGAAAAGGAATAGGAATAGGAAGGGTCGGTTGGGGTCGTTCGTTAGACTCGCCTTAGCTGGCGGGTCTTTCGTGTGTCTTGATGAGGCCAACAAGCATTCTCACGACCGTCTCGAGGGTGGCCAGCGCTTGGACGACGAGGTGGGTGGGTGCGTGCTTTCGCTGCTCAACAATCTCCAGCCACGCAGCAAGTTCGACCCCCGAGCGCTTCGCAATTCTGTAGAGGCGAGCCTTTTCCGCCGGTCGGACTTCGCCCGCGCCTTCGGCTGTGTTGGCGACGATTGAGGTCGATGCTCGCTCGATTTGCGAGCGCGTGTTTGCTTGTCCGCGCGGGAGGTGTTTTTGGATTTCGTCGCAGACAGCGAGGACAGCCAGCGACTCTCGGTAGACGCTCATTTTTCGGTGCTCAAATGACATGTCTCCTCATCGGACCGACCAACAACCAGTTGTGCCATGCGCGCCCCTTCCTATTCCTGTTCCTTTTCCCAAGCGGCTGTTCGAACACGATGGGCGATACGGGTCGTCCCAACCCTGAAAGAAACTGGCTCGCCGAGGGAAGAACATGAGCAACACCACAGGGTTGATTGACACTCCCCCCACAGAGCAGGAAGTTTCCCCTCATGGCACGCGAAGTCTTCATCGTCAGTTCGGCTCGAACCCCCATCGCCAGCTTCCAAGGTGCTCTCGCTTCGGTGGATGCTCCGACTCTGGGTGCAACCGCGATCGCCGCGGCTCTCGAGCGCGCCGGAATCACGGCCGACAACATCGATGAGACGTACATGGGCAACGTGCTCACTGCAGGTGTTGGGCAAGCACCGGCACGGCAAGCGGCCAAGAAAGCCGGTGTCCCCGATCGCACGCCGGCAACCACGGTCGGAAAGGTCTGCGGCTCGGGCATGCAAAGCATCGTCCTCGGTGCCAAGAGCATCCTCCTCAAGGACGCCGAGCTGGTCGTTGCAGGTGGGATGGAGTCGATGTCGGGTGCTCCCTATCTCGCACCCAAAGCACGCGCCGGTTTCCGGATGGGTCACGGGCAGCTCCTCGACTCGATGATCCTCGACGGTTTGTGGGATCCCTACGGCGACGTGCACATGGGCAACTGCGGTGAACTCTGCGCCAAAGAGTTCGGCTTCTCGCGGGAAGCTCAAGACGCGTTCGCGAAGACGTCGTACGAGCGTGCGATCGAAGCGCAGAAGAGCGGCAAGCTCGGAACAGAGATCACCCCGGTCACGGTGAAAACCCGCAAGGGCGAGATTGTCGTCGAACAGGACGAAGAGCCGGGTCGCGCGAACTTCGAAAAGATGCCCAAGCTGCGGACCGCGTTCGACAAGAACGGAACGATCACCGCAGCGAACGCGTCGAAGATCAACGATGGTGGCGCGGCGCTCATCCTGGCGAGCGGCGAGGCGGTCAAGAAGCACAACCTCACTCCGGTTGCCCGCTTGGTGGGGTACGGCGGCCACGCGCAGGCGCCGGAATGGTTCACCACAGCCCCGATCGGCGCGATTGAAACCACGCTTGCACGGACGGGTTTGAAGACCGAAGACATCGACCTTTGGGAGGTCAACGAGGCCTTTGCCGTGGTGGCCATGGCGGCGATGCAGAAGTCCAACATCCCGCACGAAGCCATCAACGTCTGGGGCGGTGCGATCGCGTTGGGCCATCCCATCGGTTGCTCGGGCGCGCGCATCGTCGTGACGCTTCTCCACGCGCTGCAAGATCGAAACGCCAAGCGTGGTCTGGCGACGCTCTGCATCGGCGGCGGTGAAGCACTTGCCGTCGTGGTCGAGCGCGTTTGAGCGAGACGAGCGAAAGCATCTCCGCACCGGTTGAGCGTCCACTCGCGACGCTGGTTGGTGCAGATCTGCCTGGCGAAGAGGCGGCGTACATGGCGGCGTTGCTCTCGCAGCGTGTGCCTGTCGCGGAAGCGACGCTCGTGCGGATGGACCCGCGCGATGGTCAGGGTCTGCGCCGAGCGATCGAACAGGCGTTGGACCGTGCTCAAGTCGTGCGACTTCGCTCGTTCTTGCCGACCAGTGCGCAACAAGACGTGTGGCCGACGGCGGACGAATCGATCGAAGCGCAGGTGGATCGAATTGCGACCGTGGCGCAGCGATCTGGGCTTCGATTTGTCGACGTGGCCGTCGCCGGAACGGACGCGGAACCGCACGGTTGCGCGCGCTCGATGAACCGGATGGGCGACCCCGACGAAGTGTTGGTGTGGACGCCTGCCACCACAGGCGAGCCGTGGCGCATCGACCGCCGGTCGACCCGCGTCTCTGAACCGGGGACGGCGTTGTCCGTGTTGGAAGCCGAGGCCGTCGCCGATTTGGTCGACCGGGTGCAATTGGTGTTGGGGATCCCCGTCGAGATCGATTGGTGCGTTCAAGGAGGGGGACGGCCTGTGGTGTTTGGGGTTCGTCCGATCACGCTTCGTCCTACCTTCATTGCCGGTGCATGGAGTCGACTCGCATTGGTGGCCGCGGACGAAGGCACCGTCGCTCCGCTGGCGATCGATGCACTCAACCGCGGTCTCGAAGTCGAGCAACGCGCTCCGCGTGTGGAGTCGACCGTGCGGAGGATCTACGCGCGGCCCTACCGACGTCATCAGGATGAACCGTCCAAGCTCGGCGCAAGCGAACCCCAATCGCTGGCACGTGCAGGAGCGCTCGTCGGCAAGGTCGTCGCCGAGGCTGCGCCGGTGATCGCCGAAGCATTGAAGTTCGAGCGCACGTTGGACGCGCGCTTTCATCGGCTTGATGTCGACAACCTGAGCGACCTGAGTGCCGAGGCATTGATGGACGTGGTGCGCGAACGGCATCGCGTGGTTGCGGAGGCGTTGCTCCTGCTCGATCAATCGCGCGAGCTGACGCGTCGCGGGTTGGAAACGCTCGAAGCGATCGTAGGAGCGCTTCCTCGCGAGTGCTACGGAGCGCTGGCGTCACCACGCGCGATGCGAAAACGCCGGCGTGTTGTGGACCGCCTTCAGAAGCTGCGTCGTCGAATCGAGAAGAAGCATGGGTCGCTGGTCGATCCCGATCGGCTCTCCGAGAGCATGCGCAAGCGCTGGACCGAGACGCGCGAAGACCTCGCGGATGTGCGGCCGCTGGGCATCGATGTGGTGCCGCGTCCGATTGGGTTTAGCGACGACACGTTGATGCACGCGTTGCAGCATTTGGATGACTCGGGACACTTTGCGCGCGAGGAAGCACGCAAGAACGCGGTGGCGCAGGTGGTCGCGACTGGCCGTTCGCGAAGCTTGGGTCGGATGCGTGCGGGATTGGCGCTCTCGATTACGCCCTTGCTGCAACGCTTGGCACGGGTGAAGGGTGGGGTCAGCGAAGGTGTCGCAGATTCCCTGCTCTTGCTTCGTCGTGCCGCATGCGAAGTTGGGCGGCGACTTGTTGAGCGTGCTGTGTTGGATGAGCCCGACGATGCGCTCTACTTGAGTTTGGTCGAACTGGAAGAAGCGATTTCACGCGAGCCGGGGGCGTACGCGGCGAGAGTTCGATTCCGACGAGAAGATGATGAGCGCTGGCGCGTGTACGACGCGCCGCGTCGTATTGGAAGCTGACGTTGGGCAGCCTTCCGCTTGCGCGAGCAAGCAATCAGCTGATAACCCCCGCTGACCATGAGCGATATCAAGGTTTTCGGAGTGATTGGCGCCGGCCAGATGGGACGCGGCATCGCCCAAGTCGCAGCCGCGAGCGGCATGCAAGTTCGACTTCTCGACGCAAGTGACGAACTCGCCGCCAAAGGTAAGGAGCGCATCGCCAAAGGACTTCAGCGCGACGTCGACAAAGAACGGCTCGAAGCGGGCGTGCGCGAAGAGATCCTTTCGCGAATTGCCACCTCGGGCGACTACAGCATTCTCGGCGACACCGACATCACGGTCGAGGCTGCGACTGAAGCCATCGAGATCAAATCCAAGATCTTTCAGATGGCGGACAAGGCGATGAAGGAAGGCGCGATTCTCGCCAGCAACACGTCCAGCATCAGCCTGACGAAGTTGGCCGCGGTGACGGAACGACCCGACCGCGTCATCGGCATGCACTTCATGAACCCGGTTCCGCGCATGAAGCTGGTGGAAATCGTGCGCGCTCTGCAAACCAGCGACGATACGTTTCAGTCCACGTTTCAACTGGGCGAGGTCATGGGCAAAGTGCTCGTGACGACCAAGGACATGCCCGGCTTCATCGTCAATCGCATGCTCATTCCCTTCCTGAACGAAGCTTGCTTCGCGCTGCAAGAAGGGCTCGGAACGATCGAAGACATCGACGCTGCCGCAAAGCTCGGCCTCAACCATCCGATGGGTCCCTTCGAACTGGCCGATTTGATTGGGTTGGACACGGTGCTCTTCATCGGCGAGGTGCTTCACCGCGAGTTCGGTGACGACAAGTACCGGCCGCCGGCGATTTTGCGGAACTACGTTGCGGCGGGGTGGACCGGTCGCAAAGGAGGCCGCGGCTTTTATCACTACGACGAGCGTGGACGGAGGGTCGGATGAGTTTGGCGCTACTGGAGCACGAGGGCGACGTTGCGGTTCTGACCATCAACCGTCCCGACAAGTACAACGCACTCAATCCCGAAGTCATGGCGGCGATTTCGTCCTGTGTGGACGAAGCGATCGAGAAGAAGGTGCGCTGCTTGATTCTCACCGGTGCCGGCAAAGCGTTCGTCGCGGGTGCCGATATCGGCGCGATGCAAACGATGAAGCGCGAGGAAGCCGAAGCGTTCGCGCGTGCAGGGCATGACTTGGGCATCAAGATGGAAGCGACTGCGTTTCCGATCATCGCCGCGATCAACGGGTTTGCCCTGGGCGGTGGATGCGAGTTGGCGATGTGCTGCGACTTTGCCTACGCGTCGACGAAGGCGAAGCTCGGACAGCCCGAAGTGAAGCTAGGAGTGATTCCCGGGTTCGGCGGAACGCAGCGTTTGTTGCGCCGCGTGGGATCGGCCATGGCGCGTGAGCTGGTGTACAGCGGCAAGATGATCGACGCGCAGGAAGCGTTGCGAATCGGATTGGTCAACGCCGTGTTCGAGCCCGACGCGTTGATGGACGAAGCGAAGAAGACTGCAAAGACCATTGCTCAGATGGCCCCGGTGGCGGTGCAGTACGCCAAGAAGGTCATCCTCGAGGGTGCAGACGTGGGTCTGCAGGCGGGCAACGACCTTGAAATCCAAGCGTTCGCGGATTGCTTTCTGACGACCGATCAGAACGAAGGCATGGCGGCGTTCCTGGAGAAGCGAGCGGCGAACTTCGAGGGGAAGTAGCGAGCACTCAGGAACCGGTCGCTGGCCTTCTTCCACCCGGAAGCGATGGCCAGCCGGCAACGTCAGCGTCGTCTCGCTCAGTTCTGCGTTCGGCCAACGAATCGTGATGTTGGCTTCGCAGGCGGTTCCAAGACCGATGTGCAGAATCGTGTCGCTCTGAGAGCCGTAGTGGCCGTGTCCACCATCGACTTCGAGAAGCTGAACGAGGTCACCGTACTGCGCCAGAACCTGTGCGCCGATGGCCGCAGCGTTGGTTCCTGCTGCGCCCACGAGATGAAGTTGGATCCAGTTGCCGGTGGGCGTCGTGTTTTCGAATGCGCGAACTTGCGGGGTCTCGTAGCAGTTGTTGGGCTCACCCTCATCGCAGCGTGAGCGCGAGTGCCCGACGATGATGTCGAGGTCACCGTCCCGATCGAAGTCGGCCACAACCACTCCGTGACTGCGGTTGTGCTCGAAGAAATCGCTCGTCGGAACCTCGGTGAACTGAAGCGTATCGCTTTGGTGAAACAGGTTTCCGCGGTTGCCGGGGTAGTCGCTTGCACCGATGTAGACGTCGAGACGCCCATCGTTGTCGAAGTCAAACAACGCGTTGGTCATGTGTCCTTCGTCCCACGCGACGCGACCCAAGTGATCGACTTGCAGACCAAGCGCTGCGTCCCCAGGCCGTGAAAAGCTCATCCCACCTTCGTTGATCAACGCTTCACCACCATCGGATCCTTCGCCGGCCCACCAGTGCTTGATCTCGCCCGTGAACAAGTCGAGGTCCCCGTCGTTGTCGAGGTCACCGGCCGAGGTTGCGCCGCTGTTGCCGCCCAACCGATACGCTTCACGGTCGCTGTTGTGTCGCCAGTTGTCCGCGCAGGACACGCGAGGGGCTTCGACTTCGCTGCATCCTTCGGCGGCGGGGTTGCTGAGGCAGTAGCAACGCGCAAACTCGTTGTCTTGCCAGGTGAAGTTGTCGTCGTACGCGTAGCCCGACTCGACGGAGCGGTTGATGAACGTACCATCGGCCGAGCCTTCCCACAGGTGGTTGGGTGAACGTCCGTAGCTCGGCGTGAGCAGGTCCGGGTTTCCGTCGCCGTTGAGGTCGCGCGCCAAGCTGCCCCACGCACGCGTGTGCGAGAGTCCTGCGTTGATGTCGTCGGCACCCCGCCAGTTGGTGGTTTCGAGTCCGACCATCTCCGTGATCTCGGTGAAGCCGCCTGCTCCATCGCCGCGATACAAGCGGTCCTGCATGAACACGATCGTGCTGGAACCCCAGTTGTGCTGGGGGATCCAGAGATCGAGCACACCGTCGCGATCGACGTCGGTAAACGAGGCACCCGCGGGCACGTTGACGCGTCCGTTACTCCGAATCTCAGAGTCCGGACCGAGCGTGAAGTTGCCTGCACCGTCGTTGAGCAGGATCTCCGCGGTCTCGCCCATCGAGAGCTCTTCGTCCACCGTGTTGACTCCGAGGTACGCATCGAGGTCGCCGTCGTTGTCGACATCCGCAAACGCCGCGATCTCGACGGGACGCCCACCGTTGGCGCCAAGGTCAATACGCGAACTCAAGATGCCGCTGGCACGCGTGATGTCGTCGAAGCCGTTGCCGTCGCGATTGCGCAGCAGCCACGTACGCCGCACACCTTCGGGCCCAAAGTCGTCCACGCGTCCTGCGCCTCGACGAACCATCAAGTCGGTGAAACCGTCCCCATCGACATCCGCGACGTTGAGTCGAACACCGAGCACTCCGTCCAGCCCCCACTCGCTCGTGACTTCACGAAAGCTGCCCGTTCCAGGTGCGTAGCTTGAGCCGGCGTTGCACACGGCTGCGGGCAGTGGCTCGAAGCACTCCCCGACTTCGACGTCGCACGCTTGCGTGTCGCCACACACCGGTCCCGCAACGCCGCAGTGACACATGCCGTCCGCTTCGTCGCAGGTGGTGCCTTCCACGCCGCACACCACGTCAGCGCACGGGGAGCTGGTGGAGTCGCACGCCATCAACAGAAGAGAAGCAAGACAGAGCCAACGCATCCTCTCGGGCTAGCAGCCTGAGCCGGGGAGGGTCGTGAGGTGACTCATGTGTAAGTGAACAAAGTTCACTATTGAATGATTTCAGTTGCTTAGACCGAGCTCGCACCGGCTAACGAGGCTTTCAGGCAGGTAGTAGCCGCCCAACGTGAGGCTGTCTCCCCGCTCCAACGCTTCTCCGGCGCGAGCTTCCAGAGCCAGATCGAAGAGTTCACGTGCGCGTTCGCAGTCGGTCCGCGCCGCCACAGCAGCCGCCAACGTCAGGCTCTGGCTGCGTTCGATATCCGCTTTCTCCGCCAGCTCCATGCGCGCTGTGGCGAGCTCGAGATCCTCGCGGCGTTCCGCCGACCACGCCAGAGCCAGGAGCGCTTCAGGGTCCCAGGGGTCCATGCGGACTGCCCACCACGCACTGGATTCGCTGGCTTCGGTGGCGTCGGCCACATCGGCCACGCGCATGCCGACAACCACGAGTGCGCACAACACGATGCTCGCAAACGCCCCCAAGCCAAACGCGGGTGCGAGTTCTTTGAAGCGACGCCACTCGTCGTTGTCGCGCAACACGCGAAGTTGAAACGTGAGCACGGCTGCACACACGGCGATCAGGATCAGATCAAACAGCGAACCGGGCTGGTTGGAATGAACCGGGCCGATGGCGCCCCACGAAAGAAGCACGCACGCGGCGAGTGAACCGGGTGCTGAACCTGCGAGCACAGCGTGTTGCTCGGTTGTCTCTTTGCTTAGCAAGCGACCCACCACGCGAACGAGAACTGGGATCACCCAAGCCGCAAGGAGCGCGACGGCGGGCGGCGTGAGTTGTTCCTCAAACGGAAGCGGGTTCATTCCGGTCGGTCCAACTCGACCATGACCGGCGCGTGGTCCGACGCACCTTTGCCTTCACGTTCGCCACGGTCGACAACAGCCCCGATGGTTTGTTTGGCGAGTTCGGCAGTGCAGTAGACGTGGTCGATGCGTAAACCGTGGTTTCGCTCGAAGCCCATCGCGCGGTAGTCCCACCAGGTGTAGACGCTTCCGCCGGGATGAAACGGACGAAACACATCCACAAATCCAAAGTCGCGGATGTGGTCGAGTGCAGCCCGCACGTCGGGGTTCGCGAGCACCGTGCCTTCGAAGTCCGGCAACGAACAGTCGTCGGCGAACGGCGCGACGTTGTAGTCGCCGCACAACGCGACGTGATCCTTCTGCGCGTCGAAACGCTTGTCCAAGTACGCGCGCAATCGCTCCATCCACTCGAGCTTGTATTCGTATTTGTCGGAGCCCATGTCGCCACCGTTGGGGAAGTAGGCACTCAAGACGTGCACGCCCTCGATGTTGGCGCTGATCAGCCGCGACTGCGGGTCGTCGACGTCGTCTTCGAGCCCTCGATGCACATCGGTGGGTTCGCTCTTCGAGAGGATCGCGACGCCGTTGTAGGTCTTCTGCCCGAAGAGCGAGCAGTGGTACCCGAGGGCTTCGATCGGTTCGCGCGGAAACGCTTCGTCGACGAGTTTGAGTTCCTGGAGACAGAGCACATCCGGCTTGAATCGCTCAAGCCACTTCACCAGACGCTCTTGTCGCGCTTTGGCGGAGTTGATGTTCCAGGTCGCGAGCTTCATCGCCTAGCCACTAGAAAGGGTTGGTGTTTCCGATGGTCTGCGCGCGGTCCGGGCCCACGCTCACGATGTCGATGGGGCAGCCGACCAACTCGGCGATGCGATCGATGTAGGCACGTGCGGTCGCGGGCAGTTCGTCGAGAGACGCGCATGCGCCGATGTCTTCGGACCAACCGGGCATCGTTTCGTAGACTGGTTCCAGCATGTCGTATCCGTCGAACACAGGGCGGTCGACGTCTTCGCCGCCGACGCGGAACCGTGTGCAGATCTTGATTTCGTCAAAGCCGGTCAGCACGTCGAGCTTGGTGATGGTCAACGAGGTCATGCCATTGATGCGCACCGCCATGCGCAAACTCGGAATGTCGATCCAGCCACACCGCCGCGGTCGCCCGGTGGTCGCGCCAAACTCGGCGCCGGCTTTGCGCAAGCGCTCGCCAACCTCGCCTTTGAGTTCGGTGGGAAACGGCCCGCCGCCAACACGAGTCGCATACGCTTTGGTGATGCCGATGACGGACTGAATCCGCGTCGGGCCGATGCCGGCTCCGGTGCACGCGCCGCCTGCACCCGCGTTGCTGCTCGTGACAAAAGGGTAGGTGCCGTGGTCGATGTCGAGCATCGATCCTTGTGCGCCTTCGAGCAGCACGTTTTGTCCAGCGAGCAAGGCGTCGTTGGCAATTTGGGCACCGTCGGCGATGAACCGTCCGAGGCGCTTTCCCCACGCGCGGAGGCGGCCGACGACTTCTTCGGCCGGTGGGAGCGTCTTGCCCAGCGCGTCGGCTTCAGGCTTCCAACACTCTAGGTTGCGGCGAACCAATGCATCCAACGAAGGTCGAACCAGGTCGCCCATTCGAATGCCACGCCGTCCGACTTTGTCTTCGTAGGTGGGACCGATCCCGCGCTTGGTGGTGCCGATGCGTGCACCGGAAGCTTCTTCGCGCCACCCGTCGATCATCTTGTGGTGCGGCATGACCACGTGGGCGCGGTCCGCGATGAACAAGCGTCCCTCGACGTCGATCTTGCCGGCCTCCAATCCGTCGAGTTCCTCCAGGAACGTGCCGGGATCGATGACCGTGCCTTGGCCGACCAAGCACTTCTTGCCCTCGTGCAGGATTCCGCTGGGCACCAGATGCAACACCAGCTTCTCGCCTTTGACGACGAGCGTGTGGCCGGCGTTTGCGCCGCCTGCAAAACGCACGACGAGATCCGCGTGCGGTGCGAGCAGGTCGACAATCTTTCCTTTTCCTTCGTCGCCCCACTGGGCGCCGACGACAATCGCGGCTGGCACTATGTCACCTCGTTGCGCGCCCACTGGGTCGCGCCGTCGATGTCTTGGGGCGTAAAGGTTCGTTGCTCCCCGTCGCTTGCACGGTGAAGTTTCCCGTCGACGAGGACGGCATCGTAGCTCCACGCTTTGGCGAATTCGAGAGCCGCATCCAACGTTGCGCCGATCATGGCGGCGACATCGACGCCTGGGGGGCGTGCGTCGTCGAGCGCGACCAAGCGAAGTGGACGCGGAGGGTTCCACGGGGTTCCCGCGTGTTGCAGTGCCCATTGCAGCGACCCGGCATCCAGCGCGAATCCGGTGGCCGGCATCGGTCGACCAAAGCGCGCGAGCAGTTCGTCGTAACGACCGCCGCCTCCGATCGGTTCGCCTGGCCCGGCTGCGAGAATCGTGAAGCTCACACCGGTGTAGTAGGCGTGGCCACGCAGTTCGCCCAGATCCACGCCGAGCACATCGCCGTGGCCGCGTTGGGTCAGTGCGTTGGCCATGGCGCGTAACGCGTCGAGTTCGGGGCGATCGCCGAGCACTTCGCCGGCTTGGTCCAGCACATCCACACCGCCGTACATCGACGCGAGTCGAACCAGCGAGGCATCGCCGAGTCGTTCCAACTCCGCTGCGTCCTTGCGCTCCAGTGCTTCTTCGGCGCGGTTTCGATCCGCCGGTGCGATTCGCTCCAAGGCGCTTCGCGCGATCTGAACGTGGCCGAGCTCGACGCGAAAGTCTTTGAGTCCGACTGCGCGACACGCTCGAATGGCGAGGTCGATGACCTCCACATCGGCAGAAGGATCGGCCACACCGATGTGTTCGATGCCCACTTGCACGCGTTGGCGTGAACGTCGCGCGCGGCCTCGCTGACGGCGCAAGACGGTCCCGTGATACGCCAGCCGGTAGGGGGCAGGACGGTCGGTCAAACGCGTCGCCACGATGCGCGCGATCTGCGGTGTGATGTCCGGCCGCAGGAGAGCGACTTCACCCGTTTCCGGATCGACAAAGCGCAACACGTCGCGGCGGTCGACTTCCAATCCCCGTTCGAGAACTTCGGCGTGCTCAATTGCTGGAGTGATGACTCGCTCGTATCCAAACCGCGCAAAGAGCGACCCCAGCTGCGCAAGCAGCGAGGTCTGTGCGCGTGTTTGGGCAGGCAGGAGATCCTGCATGCCGCGTGGTGGCGCGAGCGGAAGCGTGGGAGCGCGAGCCATGGAATCTCTAGATGACCACGTACTCGATGGAGTCGACGTGGGTCTTGGTGCGCAGTGTGTCGAGCAATGCGGGCGTTACTTCACCGTCGAGGTTCCACACCGCGAGTGCCTTGCCCGTCTCTTCGTCGAGCCCGACCTGCAGTCGCGAGACATTGATCTTGTGTTCGCCCAGCAACGTTCCAATCGCGCCGATCACACCCGGCTTGTCGTCGTTGCGCACCACCAAAGCGTGGCCCTTGAGCACAGCGTCCATCGGGTAGCCCTCGAGTCCCACCAAGCGCAGACCACCGCCGCGTGAGCGACGTCCTGTGGCGGTGTGAAGTCCATCGTCGTCGGTCACCGTGACGCGCAGGATGGGCAGGCGCTTGTCCGGGTCCGAAACCTCGCTGACTTTGATCTCGCGCTCCTTCGCTTCGTACGGCGCGCTGAGCTGCGTGACCGGTTCGCCGATCTTCTTTTCGAGAAATCCAGCGAGCGTCTCTTTGGCCAGGGGCGACACCAAGTCCGAGAGAGGTCCCGACGCCGTGATTCGGATCTCACGCGGCTTCGAGGCGAGCTGCGCCAAGAGTCGACCCAGTCGACGCGCAACCTCGAGCTGGGGTCCCAAACGCTCGACGGCTTCGCCAGGAAGCGAGGGCACGTTGACGCCGTTTTCGACGGTGCCGTGTTTGAGGAACGCCACCATCTGGTGCGCGATTTGAACGCCGACACGATCCTGCGCCTCGTGCGTGGAGGCGCCGAGGTGTGGTGTGCAGATGCAGTTGTCGAGGGCGAGCAAAGGGTGATCTGCAGGCGGAGGCTCGGTTTCGAAGACGTCGACGGCAGCACCGGCAATTGTTCCGTCGCGAAGCGCCGCGACCAGTGCGTCTTCATCGACGATTCCACCGCGCGACGCGTTCACCAGAAGCGCGGTCTTTTTCATCTTGCCGAACGCTTCGGCGTTGAAGAGGTGACGCGTGCTCGGCACGGCAGGCGCGTGAATCGAAATAAAGTCCGAACGCGAAAGGAGGGACTCGAAGCTGACCTTGAGAACACCTAGACGTTCGGCGTCGTCGTCACTCAGTACCGGGTCTGCGGCGATGACCTTCATCTTCAGGCCTTGCGCGCGCTCCGCGACGATGCGCCCGATGTTGCCCAAGCCCACGATGCCGAGGGTCTTGTTCCACTTCTCCCGACCTTTGAACTTGCTCTTCTCCCACTTGCCCGCGCGCATCGAAGCGGTGGCCTGAGGGATGTTGCGCGCCAACGCGCTGAGCAACGAAAGTGCATGCTCTGCGGTTGTGACCGCGTTGCCGAGTGGCGTGTTCATCACGATCACGCCTTTGCGACTCGCCACGGCGAGGTCGACGTTGTCGACACCGATTCCGGCTCGACCAATTGCTTTGAGCGAACTGGCGGCGTCGAGCACCTTGGGGGTGACCTTGGTGTTGCTGCGGATGATCAGACCGTCGTAGCCACCGATGATCTCGCACAGGGCATCTTCGGAGAGACCGGTCCGAACATCGACGTCGACATCGGATGCTTCGCGCAACACCTGCAGGCCCTGTTCGCTCAGCTTGTCCGATACGAGAATCTTCACCATCGCCCTCACCTCATGATCTTCGGGAGACGAGGCTGAGTTACCAGCGGACCGATCGGCGTTCAACCGATCCGCGACAAGGGTGGCTTTATTCGTCCCAGCGCACGACTTCGAGCACCAGGCCCGTCAACACCGCACGGTAGCCCGCGCGAGGATCTCCACCTTCGGCGAACGCATCCACGATCGTCGGCAGGGGAGTGGGCTCGATGGTCATCTCCAAAAGCGCGCGAAGCGACTCGCTGATCACGCCCTGCTCGACAAACTGGGGGAGCTGCCGAACCCGGACCAAACCATCCATGATGCGCGTGTTGAAGCGTTCCTCTTCGAGTCCTGCTTCCAGACGACGGTCAATGCCTTCGTCGAGAATGTCCCAGAGGTCGAGCCCCAAGGGGAACCCGCTCGGAGGCGGGGGAACACCTCGGTAGAACTCGGCGTTGCCAGCACGCCACAAGAACAGGTCGAGTAGCTTCTCGCGCACCTGCGAGGCGATGTGTTGGAAGAGGTTGACCGGTTCGATCAAACCCAAGCCGACCAAGGTGTCGCCGAGGCGCCCGTCAAAGCGTGGCAGCACCGCGAGCGCCATGTCGAGTTCACCCCGCGAGATGACTCTGCTGCTCACCAAGAACTCGCCCAACATCTCGCCGGCGAGGTTGCTGCTGACGTACTCCGGTGTTCCGTCGGCGATGTACACCTCTTTGCGAATGCCGCCGTGCTCGCAGAGCCACAGACCCGTGTCGGCCCGAAGCGCGGTTTCGGCCAAGGCGCGAATCAACCCACCCCGCTTGAGCGAGCGTCGAATGTCGGGCTCTTGCGCAACTCGTGCGTCTTGGGTGATCGGCGTGAGCGTCGACATAGGCAGATAGCGACTGAGCGACGCGTGGTCGCGCACCAATTCGGGTTTGCCGTTGTCCACGGCGACCGAATCGTCAGGTCCGATGCGACCTGTCGTGATCGCCTCCACCAACTCGGCAAACGAGTAGGGTCCTTGGGATGCGCCGGTGGCGGATTGAACGCTGTACGTCTGGGTCGGTAAGTCGACGGTTGCGGGAGTTGCCTCGGGATCGATGTCCGGCTCGACGTCGACGGGCGGTGTGAGTTGCGACTCGACTTCCATGCCCGAAGCCATGCGCACCAACTGCGCGAGTTCTTTGCGCAGAGAGGTGCAGTCGTCGGGGAGCAGTCGTTCGATCGCCAACCGAAACGCTTGGGCCGAAGGCAAACGGTCGTCGGGTTTGCGCGCGAGGGCACGCTCGACGATTTCCTTGATGTCGCCGCTGATCTGCAGCTCTAGAAAGGGGCGAATGTTGGCATCGCGAATCGCCAACAAGATCGCGAGTTCGCTCCCTCCACTAAAGAGCGGTCGACCGACGAAGAGCTCTGCGCAGATCACTCCCGCAGCAAACACATCCGTTTGCGGACCCGTCGGATGGCCGGTGACTTGTTCCGGTGCGAGGTACCCGAGCTTGCCTTTCGCGCGACCGGTTGTCTTCGCGTTGCGCATGATCGATCGCGCGATCCCAAAGTCGCCGAGCTTCACGTCACCGTGAATGGAGAGCAGCACGTTGGATGGGCTCACGTCCTGATGGATGATGCCCATCGGGTTGCCCTGCTCATCGGTGGCGTCGTGCACGGCTTGAAGCCCAGCCAGAAGTTCACGCGTGACGTAGAGCGCGAGTTCCGCATCGAGCGTGGAGCCGTTGCGAACCAACCAACGACTCAGCCGCCACAGATCGCATCCCGGTACGTACTCGAGTGCGAGAAAGGGATGTCCCTGCTCGGTGAACGAGTCGACGAGCTCCACGACGTTGCCGTGTTCGACCAACGCGATGATGCGCGCTTCTTCGTCGAACATCTCCACGCCACCTGCTTCTGCAGCGATGTGGGGGAGCATGCGCTTGAGCACAACGATGCGTCCCTCGCCTGCATCGGTGACCTTCCGCGCACGAAACACTTCGGCCATGCCGCCGACCGCAATGCGATCCACCACGAGGTAGTCCCCCACTTGCTGACCCGCCGTAGGGGAGAGGGCCTCCTCACTCACCCGTCTATGCTACGGGAATTCCGCTCTCGACATGGAAAACCCGGCCGCTAGAGTCCGGGCCATGGCCGATCCCGCCTCACGCGCCGGCGAGCGCTACGCCAACGAAGCCGTCCTTCAGTACGTCGAGAAGGTTCACACGCCACACGACGAGGCGCTCGATCGGGCGTATCGCGCCAACGAGCTTCACGAGATTCCGCCGATCCACGTGGGTGCTTCCGAGGGCAAAACCCTCGAGATCCTCTTGCGTTTGGTGCGCGCGAAGAAGGTCGTCGAGGTTGGAACCTTGGCAGGGTATTCCGCGTTATGGATGGCTCGCGCGCTTCCGGAGGACGGCACGCTTTGGACGCTCGAGTTCGACCCAAAACATGCTGAAATTGCTCGTGAAAACCTCAGTTCCGAAAAGCGGGTCCAGGTGGTCGAAGGCGACGCCTTGGCGAGCATGGCCAAACTCGAATCCGAAGGTCCTTTCTGTGCGGTCTTCGTCGACGCGGACAAGCAGCGCTACGACCAGTATGGACGCTGGGCGCTCAAGAACCTCCGCCAAGGCGGCCTTTTGATCGGCGATAATGCCTATCTTTTCGGAAACTTAACCGAGGACACCGAGCGAGGTCGTGCGATGCGCGCCTTTCATGAAGAAGCGCGGGACGCATTCGATTCGGTTTGTATGCCCACGCCGGACGGCTTGGTCGTGGCCATCAAGCGCTGAACAAACTCTTCGTCAGGCGGAACAGTTGACCGCTTGAGAGAGAAGACCTAGCCCCCGCGAGTTGGAGAAGGGTTTTCCCAAAAACGATGACTGGACGGACACTGATTGCGGCACTCGCGCTCGTCTTGCCGGTTGTCGGTGCGTTGGTCTTCCTGCTGACAAGCAACGGAGATCAAACCGAATTTCTGGGTACCCGTTTGGGGATGGGCGCGCGTCAGATCCGATCGTCCTTCGAGCCCAACGGCACCTGGGAAACCTCGATGGAGGGCGACCTGCTCGTCTTGGAGTGGAGCGGAAGCGATCCACGCGTCAGAAGTGCGCGATTCGAACTTCACGAAGGATTGCTGGTGGCGATCCGTGCCGAGTTGATCGATGCCAACGACGCACAAACCGTGGCTCCGGACGTGGTGCGAAATGTGCGTGGTGGAACGCTCACCATGATCGCACGCGGCTGTCCTGTGCACGCGGACGAAGTCGCACGTTTGATGCGCGACTGATATCCGCTCTCAACAAGGATTTCCGGTTGTCCCGACGGCGCGCTTCTTCTACAAGGGCGCCGCGAGCTTTCCCTGAATCGGCGAACGCACAAGTGTGTGTCTCGCCCGAACAGAACACGGCCTTATGCAGATTTTCCCTCGCCAGCTGAACCTTCTGCCGCTCGTGATCGCCGTCGTGGCGACAGGCGGCGGTGTGACCACCATTGGTGGGCTCTGGTACTACGCGTCACCGAGCAACCTCCAGGTGGGTTACGAACCCGAGCAACCTGTTCCCTACAGCCACCGTCTTCACGCGGGCGAACTGGGAATGGATTGTCGCTACTGCCACTCCAACATTGAGCGGTCCGCACTCGCGATGATTCCGCCCACGCAAACGTGCATGGGTTGTCACGCGGTGGTGCATCCCGAGTCCGCCAAGTTGGAGCCGATTCGCGAGAGTTGGGAAACGGGCGAGAGCGTCGAATGGGTTCAAGCGCACGTCCTTCCGGACCACGCGTATTTCGATCACAGCGTGCACCTCACCGCCGGCGTTGGTTGCGTGAGTTGTCACGGCCGCATTGATCAGATGGAAGTGGTTCGTATCCACGAACCGATCGCGATGCAGTGGTGCTTGGAGTGCCACCGCGACCCGGGTGAGCACCTTCGCCCGCCGAGCGAAATTACCAACATGGAATGGGAGCCGGACGAAGACTGGGAAAACACCGGTCTGGCCGCCGCGCTCGCAGCCGTTAACCCGCCTGAGCACTGCTCGGGTTGTCACCGCTGAGGACGGGGAAGCATGACTCGTCGAAAGCCACATGAGCTCGATACGCCCAAGGCCCCGACCCACTGGCGGAGCCTCGAGGACAAGCACGCACCACTCGAAAAGCGTTTGGAGTGGGCGGAGTCCGAACAACAAGGTGGGTTCCTGAAGGGACTTCCTCTGGTGGGTTCGAAGTCGCTTCTGAAGAAGTCGCGACGGAAAGCCGACCCGCTCAAGAAGCAGCCGAAGATCAGCCGTCGCGGTTTCCTCGCATCGTCGGGTGCCGCGGCAGGTGCGCTGACCTTGCAAGGCTGCGCGCGACGTCCGGTGGAGAACATTCTCCCCTACGTCGAGGGGCCGGAGTACCTAGTTCCAGGTGTGCCGCTGCACTTCGCCACGACGTTCGCGCGTGGTGCCGATGCACTCGGTGTGCTGGTCACGCAACACGTGGGTCGCCCGACCAAGGTGGAAGGCAACGCCGACCATCCCTCGAGCACCGGCGCCACGGATGCCCGTGCGCAGATCACAATCTGGGACCTCTACGACGTCGACCGCTCACAGGGACCCGCGATTCCGCGCGGTGGCGAGAACGACGAGTGGGGCGAGCGCTTCGAGGACAAGACCTTCGCCGAGTTCGACGCGGCGTTCGACGAGATCCTCGCGGGTGCGCGTCGCACTGCCGGTGCCGGTCTGCGCATCTTGATGCCGCCGACGCCCGGCCCTTCGGCGCTTCGACTCCTGCAGCAAATCGCCACGCGCATGCCGCAAGCGAAGGTGCACTACTGGACGCCGGTCCACGACGACACCGTTCGCGAAGGTTCGACGCTCGCGTTCGGTCAGGTCGTCAATCCCGTGTATGACATGGGCACGGTCGACGTGGCCGTGGCACTCGACTCCGACTTCCTCGGACACGGCGAAGGCTCCGTGCGCAACGCGCGCGCTTGGGGTGCACGTCGCGCGATTCGCAATCCTGACCGCGACCGCATGCCGCGTCTCTACGTCGCCGAAGCGGGCTACTCGGTCACCGGCGGCATTGCCGACCATCGCTTCCGCGTTGCTGCACAAGACGTGGGTGCGTTCCTCAAGGCGCTCGCCGCGAAGATGGAAGGGCGCAACGGCTTTACCCTCAACGCGTTGGCGGGAGTGGTGCAGGGCGCAGAACCGGCCAACGCCGATCACGCTGCAGCCATCGACGCCATGGCCGACGACCTCTGCGGTGTGGCAGGTAAGACCGCGCGCGGCGAGAGCGGCAAGGGACTTGTCGTGGTCGGTCCCAACCAACCGGCGTGGGTCCACGCGCTCGCGCATGCGATCAACGAAGGACTGCAGTCGGTCGGTTCGGCTGTGAAGTACTTCCGCGCAGCCGATGGCGAGCGTCCGACCTGTGCGCGCAGCGTGCAGCAGTTGGTCGCCGATGCCGACTCGGTGCAGACGCTACTGATTCTCGGCGGCAACCCCGTCTACGACGCACCTGCAGACGCCGGTCTTCGTGATCTTCTGGAGCGCGACGGCGTCACCTCGGTGCACCTCGGATCGCACCGCAACGAGACCTCTGCGCTGTGCACCTGGCACGTCCCTGAAGCACATCCGCTCGAGACGTGGGGCGACCATCGCTCGATCGGTGGCACGCTCAGCATTCAGCAGCCGCTCATCGCGCCGCTCTTTGGTGGACGCAGCACGATTGAGATGTTGGCGAAGGTTGCCGGCGAGCGAAACTGGCGTGGTCACTACGTCACGCGCAAGACGCTTCGCGGTCGCATCCCCAGCCCCGTCGCGTTTGAGCGTCAGTGGCGTCGCGCGCTGCACCGCGGAATCATCGCGGGCACGAGTGAGCCAGTCGTTACGGTCTCACTGCGGGCGTCGGAAATCGGCGCAGCCATCGGTGCGGTTGAAGCACCCTCGGCGCTCAGCGATTCCAACCTCGAGGTTCGCTTCGTTCCTTCCGCGTTCCTCTACGACGGTCGGCACGCCAACAACCTCTGGGCGTTGGAGTGTCCCGACCCGATCACGAAGCTGGTTTGGGACAACGCAGCACTGATCTCGCGCACGACGCGTGACTCGCTGGGTCTTCGCAACGGCGACGTCGTTTCGTTGACCGTCGGCGAGCGGTCGATCGAGATTCCGGTGTGGGCGGTTCCCGGTCACGCGGATCACTCGGTGACGCTCTCGCTCGGGTGGGGCCGTCTGATGGCAGGTCGCTACGGCAACAAGCAGACCTGGCCGGGCATGGGCGTGGAACCCGACTGGGAAGCGGGTGGCTTCGACGTGAGCCCGCTTCGAACGGTCGAGGGCCAAGGCCAAACCTCCGGTGTGAGCCTCAGCGCGACGGGTGGCGAGTACGACCTCGTTCAGACGCAGACGCACGGCTACATGGAGGGACGCCCCGTCGCGATCGACGCGACCCTCGAAGAGTACAAGGCACACCCCGACTTCGCGTCGTACCGCACGGTCGAACTCATCAGCGGCCCGCTTTGGACCGAGGTGGACTACGAACCGCGCGAGGTCGCGACCGGCCGACCGCTCCACAAGTGGGGCATGACCATCGACCTGAGCGCTTGCACCGGTTGCAACGTGTGCGTGGTCGCGTGTCAGGCCGAAAACAACATCCCCGCTGTCGGTAAGCAGGAAGTGAAACGTGGTCGCGAGATGCACTGGATGCGCATCGACCGCTACTTCATGGGCGCCGACGACGATCCGGGCATGACCATGCAACCGGTCACGTGTCAGCAATGCGAGGAGGCTCCCTGCGAGAACGTGTGTCCCGTCAACGCGACGGCGCACTCTCCCGAGGGTCTCAACGACATGGCGTACAACCGCTGCATCGGAACGCGCTACTGCGCCAACAACTGTCCCTACAAGGTGCGCCGCTTCAACTACTTGGACTGGCACAACCACCTCGACGACCCCTTCGGGTTCCACGGAGAGTTCCCCGAGATGCGTCAGATGATGTTCAACCCGAACGTCACGGTGCGCATGCGCGGTGTCATGGAGAAGTGCACGTACTGCGTGCAACGCATCCAAGAAGCGAAGTTCGCGTCTCGACGCGAAGGACGCGAGCTGCGTGACGGCGACATTGTGACGGCCTGCCAGTCCGCATGCCCGAGCGGTGCCATCGTCTTTGGCGACCTCAACGATTCGGGCAGCCGCGTGGCTCGACTCGATGCCATGAACCGTCGCTACAAGCTGCTTGCCGAAGTCGGTGCGCAACCGCGAACCACGTACCTCGGTAAGATTCGCAACCCGAACCCCGTCCTGGAGTCGGCTTCGGATTCCCACGAGGAGGCCCACTGATGGCTGCACTCGCTCCGATTGAAGCGCTCGGCGAGCGTCATCTTCTTCCGCCTGGAACGACGTTCAACGACGTCACCGAAACCATCGCGGGCATCACGGAGACCAAGGCGCCGCGTGGATGGTGGGCACTCTTCCTGCCGTCGGTGGCGTTGCTGGGCCTGATGGTCACCTGCATCGGCTACCTCGTCACGATGGGTGTCGGTGTCTGGGGTAACAACGCCCCCGCGTACTGGGCCTGGGACATCACCAACTTCGTGTGGTGGATTGGTATCGGTCACGCCGGCACGCTCATCTCCGCCATCCTCTTTCTGTTCCGACAGAAGTGGCGAACGAGCATCAACCGTTTTGCTGAGGCGATGACCGTGTTCGCGGTGCTGTGTGCAGCCGTCTTCCCGGCGCTGCACACCGGTCGCCCGTGGTTCGACTACTACCTGTTCCCGATCCCGAACCAGATGGTCATGTGGCCGAACTTCAAGTCCCCGCTGATGTGGGACGTGTTCGCCGTCAATACCTACCTGACCATCTCCGTGATCTTCTGGTACGTCGGCCTCATTCCCGACCTCGCGACGCTGCGCGACCGCTCCAAGAGCTTGCTGCGTCGCCGCATCTACGGATTCCTGGCACTCGGCTGGCGCGGGTCGCACCGCACTTGGCAGCACTACGAGCGCGCTTACCTGATCTTCGCCGCGATTTCGACGCCGCTCGTGCTTTCGGTGCACTCGGTCGTTTCGTTCGACTTCGCGACCTCGGTCATTCCCGGATGGCACACCACCATCTTCCCGCCCTACTTCGTGGCTGGCGCTGTGTTCTCGGGCTTCGCGCTCGTGCTCACGTTGATGCTCATTGTGCGCAGCATCTTCGGCCTCCAGCGGCTCGTCACGATGAAGCACCTGGACTTGATGAACAAGTTCATGCTCGCGACGGGTCTGATGGTTGGATACGCCTACGCGATGGAGTTCTTCATCGCGTGGTACTCCGGCAACCCCTACGAGTCGTGGGTCTTCTTCCATAACCGTTTGGGCTGGGGCTACACCGACGAGATGGGCAACTGGGGCCCGCTCTGGTGGTCCTACTACGCGATGGTCAGCTGCAACGTCATCGCGCCGCAGTTCTTCTGGTTCAAGAAGGTGCGCATGAGCATCCCCGCGATGTTCATCATCACCATCTTCATCAACATCGGCATGTGGTTCGAGCGCTTCGTCATCATCGTGACGTCCGTGTACCGCGACTACCTGCCGGGCAGCTGGGGCAGCTTCGAAGCGACCTGGGTCGATATCGGCCTGTACATGGGAACGTTTGGTCTCTTCATGACGCTGTTCCTGCTCTTCGTTCGTTGGGTGCCGATGCTCGCCATCGCTGAGGTGAAGGGCGTCCTTCCCCACGCGCATCCACATACCGACCACCACCATGATGACGAGCACGCACCGGCTGGTGCGCTCGCGCCGGCGGAGTGAGCCATGGCGGACGACGACAACAAGAACGACGACAAGAAGCGCGACGCCAAGAAGACCCTTGTGGGAATCGGAAGCGAAGCACCTCCCTCCGAGAGCGAAGACACCGCCGAAGCCAAGTCGGAAGACGCCGCTGAAGCGACGTCGGAAGACACCGAAGCGAAGTCGGAAGACAAGCCCGAGGAGAAGAAGCGCGCGATCAAGAAGACGCTCGCAGGTGTCGGTGCGATTGCGGCGCCAACCGCTGCCGAAATCGCGAAGGACGCTGAGGAGAAAGCGGCCGAAGCGAAGGACGACGCTGAGGAGAAGGCTGAAGAGGCTGCCGAAGAAGCGGAGAAGGTTGCAGCTGCAGCTGCTTCCGATTCGGATTCCTCCGATGCCGATGCCGATGCCGATTCCGACGCCGATGCCGGTGCCGATGCCGACGCCGATTCCAGCAGCGACGACAGCGACTCGGATGACCACGACCACGACGACCACGACGGTGGCGGTCATGACGACCACGACGACGAGGACGAAGAACCGGAAACCCGCGTCGCGCTCTACCTCGCCGAGTACGAAACACCCGACGAGTTGGTGGCGGCTGCGGAAAAGGTTCGCGACGCCGGATACGAAAAGTGGGACTGCCACACGCCGTACCCGATGCACGGTCTCGACGACGCGATGGGTCTGCCGCCCACCAAGATTGGTCTGATCTCGTTTGGTGCAGCGATGACCGGGCTGATCACCGCCGTGCTCATGATTCAGTACATGAACAACTGGGATTACCCGATCAACATCGGCGGCAAGCCGGTGGGTGCGGGTGGGTTCCCCACGATGGTTCCCATCATGTTCGAGCTCACCATCCTGCTCTGCGGGTTCGGAACGCTCTTCGGGATGCTTCACCTCGCGAAGCTGCCGCGCCACCATCACCCGATCTTCGAGTCCACCCGCTTCGAAGCGGCGACGGACGACAAGTTTTTTATCTCCATCGAGGTTGCCGACGAACAGTTCGACGTCATCAAGACGCGCGAGCTGCTGGAGTCGACCTCGCCAAGCTTCCTCGAGCTCGTCGAAGAGGAGGTCCCCACATGACCCGTTTGCTTACGACGCTTGCGGCACTTTCGGTGCTCGCTGGATGCCGCGGTCAGGTCAGCCAGGACACGCCCATCGTTCCGATCCGGAACATGTACGACCAGCCTCGCTACGACGCGCAGGAAGACAGCAACTTCTTCCAAGACGGTCGTGTCATGCGTCCGCCCGTCGAAGGGGCCATCGCACGCGAGATGGAGCCCAACGAAGCGTTCGCTACGGGCCGCACCGAGGATGACTCGGCGTGGTTGCTCGAGGTGCCGACGCAAATCATCGAGCGCAACGGCGGCGGCGAAGCCTTCGTCGAGCGTGGCCAACAACGCTACGAGATCTACTGCGCACCCTGTCACGGCGTTGCCGGTGACTCCGAGGGGCTGGTCGCTCTGCGCGCCGACGAACTCGGGTATGGCGCACTCAAGCCGCCGACCTTCCACGACGACCGACTCCGGCACATCCCAGACGGTCAGCTCTACTCGACCATCACCCACGGCATTCGCAACATGCCGGCGTACCGCCACAGCGTTCCACAAGACGATCGCTGGGCCATCGTGAGTTACGTCCGCGCGCTGCAGATTGTCGGAGCATCCCGCCGCACGGCCCAAAACGAGGTCCGATAATGGGTAAAGCAAAGATCAAAGAGTATCGCGCAGACGACGACGGCTTCTTCGGCCTGACCGCGCCGCGCGCTGCGGGACTCGTGACTCTCGTCGGAGCACTGCTCTGCATGCTTGGGTACAGCGACGACCCCAACCGCTTTGGGTACTCCTACCTCTTCGGTTTCTTCGTCGTCGCGTCGTTGGTGCTTGGCGGCATCTTCTACTCGATCGCGTTGCACTTCACGACGGGCTACTGGGGCATCACCGCACGCCGCATGGCGGAGGTTGCCGGTAGTGGCGCCATCGTCCTTTTCGCCTTGGCGATTCCGCTTGGTGTCGGCGTCGCGACGGACAACTTCAACATGTACGACGAGTGGATGAACATCCACGCTCATGGTCACGGCCACGGCGGACATGATGATCACGCCGACGAGCACGAGGACCACGACGACACGCACGGTGAAGAGGACGCGGACGAGGCGGAAGAGCACGGCTCGCTGAACCTCTTCGGACCCTCGACCGCGCACGCGCAGGACCCGTACCGAGACCCGCGCCAAGAGCGAGACATGAACAACCTTCTGCCGCACACGCCGCAGATGGAGGCCGCGCACCACCACGTTTTGGAGCACAAGAGCGGTTGGCTCAGTCCAAACGTTTGGTACGGACGCGGGTTTGTGTACCTCTTGCTTTGGATCTTCATTGGGTTCTTCTTCCTGCGGAACAGCCTCCGTCAGGACCGCGCCAGCGAAAAAGAGCAGATCGAACTCGCGCGCAAGATGAAGAAGCACTCGGCGTGGATGGCCATCGTCTTTGGTCTCTCGCTGACCTTTGCGGCGTTCGACTGGCTGATGAGCCTCGAGCCGAGTTGGTACTCCACCATCTTCGGTGTTCAGGTCTTCGCCGGCTGCGCCATCGGAATTCTCTCCGTGATGGTCATCGTGGGCATCAGCCTGCACCAACGCGGATTGGTCGGTCAGGCACTCAACGTGGAGCACATCCATGACCACGGTCGTCTGCTCTTCGGCTTCATGTGCTTCTGGGCGTACGTGAGCTTCTCGCAGTGGATGCTCATCTACTACGCCGGCATTCCTGAGGAAGCGGTCTGGTACCACCGTCGTTGGGGCTACGGCTGGAAGTTCTTCAGCCTCGCCGTGGGCTTCGGGCACTTCGTGCTTCCGTTCTACTTCCTCATCTCGCGACTTCAGAAGCGCAACTTCGCCATCATGAAGTTCGGCGCGATTTGGCTGCTCACCGCGCACGTCATGGACGTGTACTGGTTGGTGCTGCCGCAAGCGGGCGCGTTCAATCTTGGACCTTCCGACGTCGGCGGGCTGCTCTTCTGTGGCGGCGCGTTCTTCACTTACTTCTTCATGACCCTGAAGAAGCATCCGCTGGTGCCGATGGGCGACCCACGTCTGCACCGAACCTTGGCCCACCACCAGATTTACTGAGGCGGTCATGGCAGACGAACACGACTACGACTACGAAATCCACCACGAGGACTCGAACGAGAGCAACGACATCATCCTGATCTGCGGGATTGGGTCGGTGCTCTTGCTCGCGGCGTTGGTTCCGGCGTTCAACTGGTACTTCAACATGATGAGCGACACCGAGCTCGACGAGAAAGTCGCCGGGCTTGATCGCGACTCGTCGGGTGCGGCCGACTACCTCGAAGCACGCAACCGAACGTTGGCGGAGCAGCGCACGCGGATCGAGAATGGTGCGATCACCATCGATGCCGCAATGGCCCAGCTCGCGGGGAACCGCAGCGTTCCGGTGGTGGCTCCTCAGCGCAACGATGGGCTCGATTCTTCCCTCGACGACGCGTTGGCATCGTTGGGTGCAGTCGAAGGTTGGGCACAGCGCAAAGATGAGGCTGGGAAGGCAGCCGCGGAGACCGCATTGTTGCGTCGACGCGCCGTGCTCGTGAGTCAGCGACTCACACGCGCCATTGCCGAGGCTGTTGAACTCAAGCTCGACGACGAAGCTGCTCGTGCGGACACGCTCTCGCAGTCACTTCGTCAGAACCAAACCGTCGAGACGCTGGGCGCCGCGGAAGAGTGGCTCCAGAACTGGCCTAGGACCCGGGCAGCCGCACAGAACGGATGAACAAGCGAGTTCTGCACGCATTTGCGATCCTCACATTCCTCCTCGGGGGGAGCGTGGACGTGTGCGCGCAGTACGAGCAGGTGTTGCCCAACGGTCGTCCGACCTACGAGGTTCCCGGACTCGAAAACGTGGACGTCGAAGAGCGACTCGACCACGCGATCCCTCTCGACCTCGAGTTCACGGATCACAACGGTGAGAAAGTCGCGCTGCGCGACTACTTCGACGGTGAGCGGCCGGTTGTGTTGACCTTCGCCTACCACACGTGCCCGACGCTCTGTTCGTTGGTGCTCGATGCGGCGCGACGCGGACTGACCACGCAGGATTGGACCGCAGGCCAAGAGTTTCAGGTCGTCACGATCAGTATCGATCCTGAGGAGACCTTGGACGCTTCACAGCAGAAGCGACAGGAGACCCTGGACGCCTACCGCAACGGCGAGGGTGCGGTGCTGACGGAGATCGAGAACGCCGAAGTCGCCAACCGCGAGGGCGCAACCTTGCAGCGTGACGCCGTGGTGGCTGAGCGCGGCAACGTCGAGTGGCATTTCCTGACTGGTTCCGCCGAGTCGATCGAAGCGATCACCGATGCCACCGGCTACCGCTACTTCTACGACGAGTTCCGTAAGCAGTACGCGCACCCCGCGGCGATCATGTTCCTGACGCCCGACGGGAAGATGGCGCGCTACCTCTACGGACTGCGCCTGGAGCACAACGACGTGCGCCTGGCACTGCTTGAAGCTTCGGAAGGACGTTCCATCACCAGCGGTGAGCGTTTCCTTCTCTACTGCTACGCCTACGACGGCGAGCAGAGCGGCTACGTGTTGGTCGCGAAGAACATCATGAAGATCGGCGGGGCGTTGACGGTATTGGTCGTCGGCGCGTTCCTGTTCTTCTTCTGGCGTCGCGAGCGCAAACGCACTCGACGAGGCCATCAGCTCAAACAGGTTGAAGCATGAACCCATCATCTTCCCAGGGAGGTTTCCTCCGAAACCTCCCCCCCACGAGGCAGAGCCTCGCGGGTCCCCCCCACCGAGTCCGAGCGCTTCGCGCTCGTGAGCTGCAAGGTCTGTTTCGATGAACCAGGTACCCGAAGGCACCGTACAGCTGCCCCCTCAGTGGTCGACGCTCGCTCCCGAAGTCGACTGGATGTACTACTTCATCTACTGGGTATGCATCGCGTTCACCGTCGCCATCTTTGGCGCCACGGTGTACTTCGCGTGGAAATACCGTCGACGTGAAGGGCACAAAGCTGTTCCGACCGGACACGCGTTTGCGCTCGAAATCTTCTGGACGTTCACGCCGCTGTTGCTCTTGGTGTTCCTCTTTCACGAGGGCTTCGAGGGATACATCGAAGGCGCGATTCCGCCCGAAGACTCGATTGAAGTTCGCGTGCGCGGCATGCAGTGGAACTGGGAGTTCGAGCACCAGGGCGGCGTTCTCGACACCTACAACGAGCTCAAGGTTCCCGTGGACCAGCCGGTTCACCTGATCATGAGCAGCAACGACGTGCTTCACGCGTTCTTCATTCCCACGATGCGCGTCAAGCGCGACATCGTGCCGGGCATGTTCTCGACGCTCTGGTTCGAAGCAACACACACCACCGGTCGCGTGACCGGATGTGAGTCGGACAACCAGTGTGAAGAAAGCGAGATGTGCTACTGGGGCAACTGCATCGCGACCTGCGTACAAGACTCGGACTGCTTGGAGTCGATGGGGCAGGGCAGCTTCTGCGGCGGCCGCATGGAAGACGAAGTTCGCACCTGCGCACTTCCCGTGTTCTGCGCCGAGTACTGCGGTGCTGGCGAAGGCATCACGCGCAGTGCGTTGAACGACCCCGACGGTTCGGGTCGCAACACCAACCACTCCACGATGATGGCGGACCTCCGCATCATCTCGCAGGAGGGCTACGACCGCTTCCTCGCGATTGGACCGCCCCCGCCTGCGACGTGTCTCGCAGCGGCCACCGACGACCCGAACTGCGAAAGCACCGAGTGCAAAGCGTGCTGGGGTCAGAGCCTCTACACCTCCAGCGGTTGCAACGCGTGTCACTCGACCGACGGTTCGGCAGGACCCGCACCCACGTGGGCAGGCCTGTGGGGTTCGGCGCGAAACTTCGTCGCGGGCGAAGGTTGCGACGCCGACGAGGAGTACATCACGCAGTCCATCCTGCAGCCGCAGGCGCGCATTGTGACGGGCTACACCAACGTGGCGATGCCGGCGTACCGACTGAGCGAAAACCAAATCGGCGCGATCATTTCCTACATGCAGACGCTGAGCGAGTGAAGTTATGACCGTTGACGCAACACCTGCAATTCCGACTCATGGCCACGGCCATGACGAAGAGAACTATCTGACTCACGAGACAGGACTGAAGTCCTGGCTCTACACCGTCGACCACAAGCGCATCGGCCTGATGTACTTGGGCTCGGTCATCTTCGCGTTTCTTGCTGGCGGCATCTTCGCGCTCCTCGTTCGGACGGAGCTGATGTTCAACGGCGAGACGCTGATGGAGGCGGACACCTACAACCAGATGTTCACGCTGCACGGCGCGATCATGGTGTTCCTCTTCATCATTCCGAGTATCCCCGCGGCGCTCGGTAACTTCGTGTTGCCGATCATGTTGGGTGCGAAGGACGTGGCCTTCCCAAGACTCAACCTGGCGTCGTTCTACATCTACTGTCTTGGCGCTGTGTGTCTCTTGGTCGCCATCGTGGTCGGTCAGGTCGACACCGGCTGGACGCTCTACGCGCCGTACAGCGTGGGACGAAACGTGACCGGTGCCGGCACCAGTGTCCTCTGGGTCACGCTCGGTGTCTTCATCGCGGGGTTCTCGTCGATTCTCACCGGCGTGAACTTCATGGCCACCGTGCACAAGATGCGCGCGCCCGGCATCACCTGGAAGCGTCTGCCGCTCTTCATCTGGGGCATCTACGCAACCGCGATTCTCCAGGTTCTCGCGACTCCGGTTCTCGCCATCACGCTTGTGCTGCTCTTCATGGAGCACACGCTTTCGATCGGTATCTTTGACCCGCAGCTGGGCGGCGACCCGGTGCTCTTCCAGCACTTCTTCTGGTTCTACTCGCACCCCGCCGTCTACATCATGATTCTGCCGGGCATGGCGGTCGTGAACGAGCTCATCAGCACGTTCAGCCACCGTAAGATCTTCGGCTACATGTTCATCGCCATGAGCTCGGTGGCGCTCGCGCTGCTCAGCTTCTTGGTCTGGGGCCACCACATGTTCACCTCCGGTATGAGCGAGTACTCGGCCATGGTGTTCAGCGCCCTGACGATGCTGGTCGCCATTCCCTCGGGCGTGAAGATCTTCAACTGGCTCGGCACGATGTACGGTGGCTCGGTCTCGTTCGCGTCACCCATGCTCTACGGCCTGGGCTTCTTAACGCTGTTCACGATCGGCGGTCTGACCGGTCTGTTCCTCGGAACGCTCTCGGTCGATATCCACCTTCACGACACCTACTTCGTCGTCGCGCACTTTCACTACGTGATGGTCGGCGGCACGGTGTTCGGGTTCCTCGGCGGCCTGCACTACTGGTGGCCGAAGATGACCGGCAAGATGTACGACGAGACCTTGGCCCGCGTGGCTTGGTTCTTGGTGTTCGTGGGCTTCAACATCACGTTCTTCAGTCAGTTCGTGATGGGCAGCCAGGGCATGCCGCGTCGCTACTACGACTACCTGGACCAGTACCAGCCCTTGCACATGGCCAGCTCCGGTGGCGCCTACGTGCTCGGCGTCGGGTTCCTCATCATGGCGTTCATGTTCTACAAGTCGCTTCGCAGCGGCGAGAAGGCACCGCCCAACCCGTGGTCGTCGGCAGGCTACGAATGGATGACCACCTCACCTCCGCACCCGCACAACTTTGCGGTCGCGCCGGTGATGAAGCGCGGACCCTACGACTACCACCTCGCGACCGACGAAGAGCTCTGGGAGGGATTCCCGGAGGACTTTGAGAAAGCAAAGAAAGCCTGACCCATGGGTGATCACGCGCATCACGGGCCCGACTTCCTGGCCCATCACTTCGACACGCCGAAGCAGCAGTTCGAGACTGCGAAGATCGGCATGTGGCTCTTCTTGGGCCAGGAGATCCTGTTCTTCAGCGGTCTCTTCGTCGCCTACTTCATCTTCCGCAGCTGGTACCCCGAGGCTTGGTCTGTAGGGTCGCGTCTGCTCGATTGGAAGATGGGTGCACTCAACACGGTCGTGTTGCTCGTCTCGAGTTGGACGGCGGCGATGGCCGTGCGCTCCGCTCAGATCGGCGAGCAGGAAGGCGTTCCCGAGAACAAGAAGCTCAAGTGGGGCGGTCAGAAGTACACGAGCATCTTCTTGATCGTCACGTTCCTGTGCGCCGGCGCGTTCATGGTCGTGAAGTACTTCGAGTACACCCACAAGTTCCACGTTGGAACGCTGCCGGGTCAGTTCTTCGGGTGCCCGAACTTCGACTGCTCGCAGGCCGCGCAAGGTGCGCATCACCTCAACGAGGAGCTCAGCGCTGCCATCGGACTCGCCTACGAAAACGGCGGACCCGACATGATTCCGTATCACCTGCGGAGTTTCTTCGGTCTCTACTTCGTGATGACCGGCTTGCACGGCATCCACGTTCTCATCGGCATGGGCCTGATCGCCTGGATCTGGGACCTGAACCGCAAGGGCAAGTTCACCAAGGACTACAACACGCCGGTCGATACCGTCGCGCTGTACTGGCACTTGGTCGACCTTGTGTGGATCTTCCTCTTCCCTCTGCTCTACCTGATTGACTGAGTCTCGACATGGCTGACCACGGACACGACGACGAGTACAACGCGCACGCGCACATCTCGACGATTAAGACCAACATCGCGGTGTTGGGTGTGCTGCTCTTTCTGACGTTCTTGACGGTGCTCGCCTACAACGTGCGCCTCGGTGATTTGAACCTCTTTGTTGCCGTCGCGATTGCGATGGTGAAAGCGACCGTTGTTGGCGCTTGGTTCATGCACCTCAAGTACGAGAAGAAGTTCAACATCCTCTTCTTTGCCGGCTCGCTGATCTTTGTCGCGATTTTCATCGGCTACACGATGAACGACACCGCCCACCGCGGTCGTCAGGGCAGCATCACCGGTCTCCGCGTCGATCCCGGCACGGGAAGTCGTGCCTACGGCACCGACCCGCTCCTTCGTGAGAACGGTGAGTTCCTCCAGATCGTGCATGAAGAGCACGAGGGCGAACACGAGCATGACGAGGGTGAGCACGCGGACGGCGATGCCGAAGAGCACACCGACGAGCACGGCGCAGAGGGCACGGAAGAGCCCACTGAGGTCGAGGAAGTCATCGAGGATGTGGAAGAAGCTGTCGAAGAGGCAGCCGACGAAGCCGCAGAATTGATTCCGACGATGGACCCGGCGCCTGCAGCGATGGCGCCTGCCGCGCCCGCCGCGATGGCACCTCCCCCGATGGCAACGATGGAGGGCGAGTAGTCACGGGGTCCCCGGTTGCGCTCTTTCGGGTCGCGCTCTTGAGCGTGGCCCTCGTCGGGTGTGAAGGATGCATGAAGCGTCGTCCCGTCGAGAGCGTGACCGAACATCCCTATCCGCAATGTGATGGCCAGCCGCTTCCTGAGGGGGAGCTGCTGGCCTCTGGCGTTTTGCGCGCTGGAGACACGATGCGCGAGCAGAGTGTCGTCGAGCACTGGGAAGCGCGTCGTCGTGGCTGCGTCAACGTCATCACTGTGCACCAGCAGTGGTCGTACCAGCTCACCGACGTGGAAGTGATCTTCGACCTCGAGTGGAAACCGATCCGGGCGTGGAAGCGGATGATGATCCCCGGTGCGCCCGATCGTGTGCCCGACATCCGGCTGTACGAGTTAAGGAATGACCCGGCGACGATGACGACGAGTGCAGAGCATGTCGAGGGCCTTGAGCACCGCGAGTTTCAGGGGCGAAACCCGATCGCCGTTGTGGGCCCTGGGCGTGCATTGCTCGCTGCGTGGGTCCAAGCGACGAACCTGCGCGTGGGCGAGGTTACGCGCGGCAACGTCTTGGACTTTCGTCAGATGGTGGAGCGCATCGAAGAGGTGGCGTTGCGTCGTGAACCGGATCGCGACGACCCGGAACTGGGTCGGGTGCGCGTGTACACCGTGTTTGGTCGGGAGTCGTTTTTTGTGAACGAGGACGGCTGGGTGGTCGGTGACTTGGCAGGACTAAGGGATGATGAAGTCTTGGATTCACCGACTCCGCCGCGTGCGGAGGCGCCTGCTGATCCGATTGGCACGCCCTGAACTATTTGGAGGCCGGACCGGCGGTTGGGGCAGCGAAGCGAACTAAATCTTCAATCAAGTTCGCGTTAATCAATACGCATTCCTAGTTACTACCGTCGGATTGAGTCCTCCCACGCACGGGCTAGATCCACTCGATGCGGTTCGCGCTCATTCTTCTCTTCGTCGCGTGCGGCGATGACTCTGGCTTCGTCGATGCAGCGGTCGACTCTGGAGTCGATTCTTCGGTGGACGCGCCGATCGACACCGGCTTCGACGCGGGTCGTGATGCTGGCGACGTCGATGCAACGACTGACGCCGGCGTGGACGCGACGGAAGACGACGCGGCTGCGGATGCGGGACCGAGTGAATTGGACCGCGTGCTCGCACTCCTCGAAGCCGACGCGCTCAGTGCGGAACAAGCCGACACGCTCTTGGTCGATGAAGCCTGGGCCTTCCGTTGGCCGCTTCGTGACGGTAACCGCTATCTCTTTCTGACTCGTTGGGACTCCCCCGAGGGTTCGGTGAGTTGGGTGGGCGACTTCAACGCATTCACCCCCGACACCAACGCTGCGACGCAACTCAGCACCGGTGTTCACTACTGGGCGCTCGTTGAGTCGAGCGACGATCCGCGCGGGTCCAAGTACAAGTGGCACGCCAATGACGTGTTCCGTGCGCCTCCCGAGTCCACCGTCTACGGCTACGACGAGTTTGGTGAGTTCGGCATGGTTGAGCCTCCGCTCGGTGCGTCGTGGTTCGAGCGCTTTCCCGAACTGACGCGTCCCTACCGGCCTCTGCCGCGAACCCTTCGTGTTCGACTGCCAGCTGATTTCGATGGAAGCGATGCACGTGTGCTGCTTCTCCACGACGGCCAAAACGTATTCGGTCCTGAAGCGATCTTCGGTGGTTGGCGTGTCGACATCGCGTTGGACGAAGGCTTCGCGGACGTTGTTGCGGTCGCCATCGACAACGCGCCGGACCGTTTTGATGCGTACACCCACACCGCAGATGATGTGACGGGAAGTCTCACTGGCGGTGGCGCGGACGACTACCTCCGGTTGTTGGAAGACGATGTGTTGCCCTTTGTGCGCGAGCGTTATGGCGTGACCGCGATGGGAAGCTCATTGATGATCGCGGGATCGTCGTTGGGTGGTTTGGTCACGCTCTATATCGCGACCGAGCGTCCAACGTTGGCAGGGTGTGTCGGTGCGATGTCGTCCACGTTGGGGTGGGGCGCGTTTCGAGCCGGAGCACCAGACACGATTCTCAATCGATGGACGGGTGTCGGCCCCGCCGTCTACCTCGACAGCGGTGGCAACGGGACGTGCACCGATCCGGACGGAGACGGAGTGCAGGAAGATGCGACGCAGAGCGACAACTACTGCGTGACCAACCAGCTACGCGATCATCTGGTGAGCCAGGGCTACGAGTTCGACGTGAACTTGGCGCATTGGTGGGAACCGGACGCGCCGCACAACGAAGTCGCGTGGAGAGCGCGTGTGCCACGGATGCTGGCGGCCTGCGCGGATTTTGGTTGGGTGGCGTTGTAGATTCGGTTTCGGTTTCGGTTTCGGGTTCGGTTTCGGTTTCGGTTTCGGTTTCGGTTTCGGTTTCGGTTTCGGTTTCGGGTTCGGGTTCGTTCGGGTTCGGTGGTGGTTCCGGTTGTGTTCCGGTTGTGGTTCCGGTGGTGGTTCCGGTTGTGGTTCCGGTGGTGGTTCCTGGGCCGAGACGTGGTGACGCGGGTTCCTCCTCCGCCTGAGCTGCGCTTGGTGAAGCTTCGCTTCCCCAGCTGGTCAGAGTCGTCGTCACCCCGCGTCACCACGTCTCGGGGTTGGAGACTCGTTTCCCGTGCATGCGCTTCGGGCGCTTGAGCTGCCGGGCGGGATCCCCTCCGCCGCTGTTCCTATGAGGAGGGCTCACCGTACAGTGCTGCGCACTGCCGTCTCGCCTTGTGTTTGTGGTTCTCGCGCCGCCACTCGCTCCGCTCGCGTCGTCACGTCTCCGTCATCCCCGCACATTCATGTGCGGTGACGACGCCCGTGCTCGCCACCGGCTTCGCTTCGCGAATCCGATGTCTCGACGTCCGAATCCGAATCCTCCGGATTCGTCTCGAACGTGGGTTCCTCGGCTGCCTGAGTTGCTGCGAACTGTGCGTGGGCTGGTGCCTGGTTCCTGAGACTGGAATCCCTGGTTAGCCTCTTGGGGACGCAGCTATCAGGAGAAGAGCAGCGGTTCCCAAACGGGCTGCTTCTCTTGCTCTTCACGCTCTTCGTCGGTTTCCCGACGCGAGACGTACACGGCCAACGCACGCGCGCTGAACGCCAGACACAGGCCCGCCATCACGTCGATGCCCCAGTGCCAGCGCAACAACATGGTCGCGACCATGATGTTCAGGCTCATGAACGCCACAACAGGCCACAAGAATCGATGCGGCTTGGTCTTGCGCCATCCGAATGCATGCAGCGCAAAGAACGCAGGATAGGCGGTGTGCAGCGAGGGGAAGATGTCGAGCTGCGCGCCAGCACTCTCAACGGTGACCACAACCTGCTGCCAGAAAAACCCACCGTGAATCGGCTCAATGTTCTGCAGCACCGACACCGGTCCAGCTCCAGGCACAAGGGTGTAGCCAATGTGGCCGATGATGGCGACGGTCATGCCGCCAACCATCAGTTCACGCAGCCGCCGACCTTTGTCGAAGAACAAGGGCGGAATCAGCATGCCCACCATCAAGTAGAAGTAGCTGTAGTAGAAAAAACTAAACCACTCGATGATGCCGGGTTGGTTGAACTGGTTAAGCCACAGCGCAGGCGTGGTTCCGAAAATCGCTTCGTCGATCGACCACAGTTGCAAATCGAGCAACTCCGGCTGCAACGCGGGCAGCAGCGTTCGCAACGAGAAGTACGAAAGCGGAACGGGCGCAAAGATGCCGATGCGGTACACCAGCGATCGCAGCTTGCCGGGGCGCAGGACTTCGCCTCGGCTCAGCGCGATTGCGATCGTGCTCACCGCGAAGAGCGCGAACGCAAACCGGAACGCAAACGAACGGTCGGCGCTCTCGGGAGCCATCGCGACGCGCAGCGACATGTAGGCATGGAACGCCAAGACGGCTTTGTCTTGGAACGCCGCGTTGTGCACCACGTTGCGCGCAATGCGCGACGCGGAGAGGTTTGTAGCGAGCGTGTTTCGGGATTCCATACGTCGTGTTACGCGCGAAAGAAGCGAAACTGACCGGCCAGCCGGATTCGGCGGCAAAAGGTGAGACTAGTCAGGCAATTGCCGACGAGCAAGGGCTCGTCGTTGCCAAGCCAAAGCCCCTACACCAAGGAGCACAGCCCACCAAAGTGTCGCAATTCTTACTAAAAGCGTCGTTCCGATGGCTTCTGGACGGTCCATCGAGCCGAGGGATTCTAAAAGTCCGGTCATCGACGCCTCTGTGACACCCACCCCTCCAGGCAACAGAGCCACCGCGCCGAGGATCGTGGGAGCCGAGTAGATGAAGGTCGATTCCAGCCAACCGAGCGCCACACCGAAGCCGCGCACGATCAGATAAAGCGACACACACTCCATGAACCAACTCACCACGGAGAGGGTTGTGGCTGCGGCAAAGGGAGCCGGTCGAACGAGCTGTCGCAGCGACGCGTAGGCATCGCGCAACTTCGGAGCGATCTTCTTGATGACCGGCAGCTTCTCGGCGATGCGTAGTCCGAACTCGCCGATGGGCTGGAACGCACACGCTGCCCAGATCCCCACGACGAGTGCACCGCCGATGATCACCGAGCCCATGCCTTGGCCGAGCGCGGCACTGCCAACCGCAGCCAGAAGGACGAGCGCGAGCAAGTCCGTCAGTCGCTCCGCAACCACGATCGGTGCCGTGTGCTCGATCGGTACGCCGCGCGACTCGTAGAGCAACACGGACTTGAACACCTCGCCGACTTTACCGGGCGTAATGCTCATGACGAACCCGGCGACGAAGATGCGCGCGCTTTCGAGCCAGGGAACGTCGCGTACGTCCAATACGCGCAGGTAGTACTGCCAGCGCACAAAACGGAGGACGTAGTTCGCGGTCGCGAGTGCGAGGCCGGCGAGGAACCACGACACCGCGTACGTCGAGAGCGCATCGGAGAGTTTTTGGACGTCGGCATAGAGCGCCATGCCCGCGAACACGATCGTCGTCAGGACGATCACGCCGATGATTTTGCGGGTCCTTCCCGATGCAGGTGCGTCAGTCACGCGCTAGCGGGACTTTTCCCTCGACGAGGACCGGCGGATGCGCGCAACCAACACGCCCGACGCGCCCACCACGAGGACACCACCGACCGACCACACCACCCAAGCGGGAACCGGCCAGCGACCTCGCGCTGCGCCTTCAGGCGGACGCTCTAACTGATAGCGGTCCCCCGTATCGGGGTCGACGTGGACCTCGGGCGCTTGTTGAAGCGTCCACCAGAAGCCCAGCAGCATCACCCACCGCATGGCGGGACCTTGGCACTCTCCGGCGGACTAGTCCATTCGTTGCCCGGATGTCCCGGATGTCCATTCGTTGACGCTCAAGCCGGGCGTCTCGTACGCTGCGCGTCCGTGGAGGGCGACGACCAAGCAGTGCCTCCCAGTGGGGATGGCAGCGACGACTTCCTCTACCACCTCTACCGGGGCAGCACGATGCTCCTGCAGGATCAGGTCGTCGAGGCGAAGCACGAGCTCGAGCAAGCGCTCGCGCTGCAACCGCAAGATGCCAAGAGCCAAGACCTGCTCGCTGGGGTTTACTTTCGCCTGGGTCTCTACCCGCGCTCGATCGAGATTTGGCAGCGCTTGGTCGCGGCGTATCCCTCGGAGGTCACGCTTCGGGTGAACCTGGCGCTCGCGCTGTTCAAGACGGGACAAGGCGACGACGCACTCGCGCACATCCACGAAGCGTTGCGCATCCAACCCGACCACGAACGCGCGTGGGGGTACCTCGGGTTGATTCTGTGGCGACTGGGCAATCTCGAGGAAGCACGCAACGCGTTCCTTCGCGGGGGTCAGGCCACGATGGCGCGTCGCATGGAAGGCGAGCTCCGGCAGAAGACGTTGCCTGGCCACGACACCACGGCACCGATCGACGAAGAGCTTCGCGAGCAAGATCGCGCAGCGATGCGTTCGGCTGCGGAAGAAGCGCTGGAGCGGCTGGAAGACGAGCATCCGCATCTCGCGTTGGAAGCGGCGCGGGCGCAGGAAAAGCCCTCGGGTCCGTGGAGTCCCGTTGAACCGGGCAGCGAAGTCGTTCCGCCCAAACCGGTGTTGGTGTCGGGTCGTACCGCCGCCGAACCGCCATTGCTTCACTCCGAAGTCGGTGAGTGGTCGTTGGTGCTTCCACCGGGAACCCCACTCGCGATTGCCAGTTCCGGCGTGCTCCTCGTGCAAGCCAAGCGCGACGTGTTCATGCGGCTCAGCGGGTTGGCCGCCTGTCGTGGCGAGCTTCGCACCACGGTGGTGATGCGACGCGCACGCGGTCGAGACCTGGATGAGATCCTGGGTCGGCGTGATCCGATCATGCACTGGCGAGGTCCGATCACAGCCGTTGTGCGGCCACCGACCGACATGATGTTCGTGGCGGTACGACTTGGAACGGACGCGCTCTATCTGCGTGAAGAGTTTCTCTGTGGCTTCGATGATCGGGTGAGTTTCGAAACCGCGAACCTCCCGCTTGCCGGCGACCCGGTCGTGATCACGCAGCTGCACGGTGATGGCATCGTCGTGCTGCAGGTGCCTGCGCCGCCTATCGCCTTGGCGGTGAGCGAGGGCCAAGAGGTGCGCGTGGTGCCCAACCAGCTTCTGGGATGGAGCGGTCGGCTCTTTCCCAATGCCCGTCGTGGAACCGAGCCGTACAGCGCACACGCGCCACCGTTGGCATTTCGGGGCGACGGCGTGGTGTTCTTGCAGGAACCCGTCTCTTTTTCCGAATGAACAAGAGATGCGGATTGCGAAGCAAATCCGCGAGCTTCTGGAGAATTGAGCTGCAGTAAGCAAGTCCGTGGTCTAAGACGCTTCGGTGGCTCCGAAAGGCCCCAAACGCACCTCGATTCGCGAGGATGCGATCAACCTGCCGAACCTGCTGACCTTCCTGCGGATCGCGATGATCCCGCTGGTTCTCTGGTTGATGAGCTTTGGGTCGCCCAAAGCCAACTTCTGGGCGTGCATCGTCTACATCCTCACCGCGGTCACCGACTTCCTCGACGGTTGGCTCGCGCGCCGGATGGGACTGATCAGCTTGCTCGGCAAGTTTCTCGACCCGCTCGCCGACAAGCTGCTGGTCATGGCCGCGCTGGTGTGGATGGTCTACCTGGATCGGTTGCCGATGTGGGGAACCATCGCGGTGGTCGTTCTCGTGGGCCGCGAACTTTCGGTGACTGCACTTCGAACCATTGCGATGAGCGAAGGCGTGGTTATGGCTGCGGGGCGCGGCGGCAAAGAAAAGACCGCGCTGCAGATGACGGCGATCATGTTGCTGATCGTCTACCACCCCTACGAGGTGGACTTCTTCTTTCTGAAAGTGAACGTCGACCTCGGTGAGGTCGGCTTGGTGATCCTCTACATGAGCGTCTTCTTCGCCATCACGAGCGCGGGTGAGTACCTGCAGCTCTTCGTGGAAGCGGTGGAAGCCAAAGAGAAGCGCTTGGCGGCAGAGGCAGATGAGGCGAACGATGAGTGACTGGCGAATTGCCGACTTGCTCGCAGGAAAAGGCCCCCTTGGAGACCAGGTCGTGGTGCGCGGCTGGGTGCGCACGCGTCGCGATTCCAAGGCGGGGCTTTCGTTTCTTCAGGTGCACGACGGGTCGTGTTTCGATCCGATGCAGGCGGTCATTCAGAACACCCTCGACAACTACGAGTCGGAGGTTCTGCATCTGATCGCGGGCATGTCCGTGGTGGTCACGGGCGAGTTGGTCGAGTCCAAGGGCAAGGGCCAGGCCTACGAGCTGCAAGCGACGAAGATCGAAATCGTCGGGCACGTGGACGATCCCGAAACGTATCCGATGCAGCCCAAGCGCCACTCGATGGAGCACCTGCGTACGCACGCGCATCTGCGTCCGCGCACCAACCTGATCGGTGCGGTGACCCGCGTGCGCCATTGTCTGGCCCAAGCGGTGCACCGCTTCTATCACGAGCGCGGCTTCTACTGGATTCACACGCCCATCGTGACCTCGAGTGACGCCGAAGGTGCAGGGGACATGTTCCGCGTCTCGACGCTCGATTTCGCGAACCTGCCCATGCAGGACGGCAAGGTCGACTTCAGCAAAGACTTCTTTGGTCGTGAAGCGTTTCTCACGGTGAGCGGTCAGCTCAACGTCGAGGCGTACTGCCTGGCGATGAGCAAGGTCTACACGTTTGGCCCTACGTTTCGTGCCGAAAACTCCAACACGCGTCGGCATCTTGCCGAGTTCTGGATGATCGAGCCCGAGATTGCGTTCGCGGATCTCAACGACGACGTGGCGCTCGCTGAAGCGTTCCTGAAGTACATCTTCGCGGCGTTGCTCGAAGAGCGCGCCGACGACATGGCGTTCTTCGAGAAGCGGGTCGACAAGGAGTGCATCTCGCGGCTGCGCCAGTTGATCGACGAGCCCTTCGTCACGATGGACTACGGCGACGCCATCCTCGAACTGGAGAAGGCCAAGAAGAAGTTCGAGTTCCCGGTGAAGTGGGGCGTGGACTTGCAGTCAGAGCATGAGCGCTACCTGACCGAGGTCGTCGCCAAAGCGCCGATTGCGGTGGTGAACTACCCCAAGGACATCAAGGCGTTCTACATGCGCCTCAACGACGACAACAAAACCGTCGCGGCGATGGACGTGTTGGCTCCCGGCATCGGCGAGATCATCGGTGGCAGTCAGCGTGAGGAGCGTCTCGAGGTGCTCGACGCGCGCATCGACGAGATGGGTCTGCCCAAGGATCACTACGGCTGGTACCGCGACCTGCGTCGCTACGGCACGGTTCCGCACGCGGGATTCGGGCTCGGGTTTGAGCGCGCGATTCAGTACGCCACAGGTGTCGAGAACATCCGGGATGTGATTCCGTACCCGCGCGCAGCTCGGCAGGCCGACTTTTGATGGAAGTCTTCGAAGGACGTCCGCGTCGTGTGGGAGTCTGGCTGGAAGACGAGTCGCTCGACACGCTGCAGAAGCTGGATTCGCCCGCGTTGATCGAAGGGGAAGGGCGGCTCGAGAACATCGTGCTGGAAGGCGAAGCGATCGACGCCGCGACTGCGCTTCGGATCCACGGGACGCTGCGCGATTCGCTGGAGCTCTTCGCGACGCTGGTGGTCGACGGATCGCTGAAAAGCGGACGCTTGGAATCCGCGGACGCGGTTGCGGTGGGTCTACGCGTGGACGTGTTTGAGCGAACCAAGACTTCGGTGGCTGTCGCGGACGCACCGGCTCCCGTGCCCGATGGTTGGGCTCAAGCTGCGGCGGTCTCTGCAGCGGCGCAGGCACCCGAACCGGAGCCCGAGCCGGTTCGGATCACGCCGCGCAAGAAGAAGCTTCGTCGTCGCAAACCGATGAAGAGCAGTGTGCCGCTCAAGCCGAAGGCGCCTTTGCCGAAGGCGAGTTCGCGACGCGGTTCCTTTGTCGATCAGCCGATTCCTGAAGTGGGCGATTACGTCGACCACAAGCAGTTTGGCGTATGTGAGGTGCGAAGCGTCGACGACGAGGGCGGTTTGGTCATTCGGACGCCTCAAGGGCGTCGTCGTCGTTTGGTGCTGGATGTGTTCGACGTGCTCGAAGGACGCATCGACGACGACAAAGTCATCTACCCGCTGCGTCCTCGAAAGCGCTAGGCGCTCTTCGGCGACCGCTAGGCCGCTTTTCGCGATCGGTTACATCGTTTCGAGAAACTGTACGTTCTCTCGCAACAACAGCAATTGGCGAAACGGTTGGTGCCCAAGCGCATATCGACCGGCATGAAGACCACCAAGCTTATGCTGATCCTCGCCGCTCTCGCGTGGGGATGCGGCGATGACGACGGCGATCCGATGGACGCCGGAACCGATACGACTGACAACCCCGATTCGACGATGCCCGACGGTGGCGACGACGACGCGGGTGATGACGACGCAGGCGAAGACGATGCTGGTCCAACGGCGACCAACTTCGTGCTTCGCATCGAGAACGTTTCGGGCAACGGGCCGATCCCCGGTCCGATCTCGCCCGGTGTCGCGCTCGCACACAGCGATAGCGCACCTTTGTTCACCGTGGATGCCGAGGATCGTGGCGAAGGTCTCGTGGCCATTGCCGAGGATGGAGCTGCGGGTGAGCTTGGCGGCGCGATCACCGGCGCCGTGGTGTTCAACACGCCCGAAGGCGAAGACGCGGCGGGACCGGCATTTCCCGGTGGTGCGTACGAAGTCGAGTTCAGCGCCGAGCCGGGTCAAGCCTTGAGCTTTGCCACGATGTTTGTGCAATCGAACGACCTGTTCTTGGCGCCGGGCGAGGAGGGCATTGCGATCTTTGACGGAGACGGAAACCCGCTCGCCGAACAAGACATCACCGACCAGGTGGATCTCTGGGACGTGGGCTCGGAAGCCAACGAAGCACCGGGTCATGGCCTGAACCAAGCGCCGCGTCAGAGTGGACCCAACGTGGGTTCGGCCGAAGGCGTGGTGCGCACGTTCGACAGCACGATCCACGCGTTGCCGGCACCGGCTGCGTTGATCGGGGTGGACGTCACCGAGTCCGGTGGCCAGTACACCGTGACGCTCACAAACACCGCTCCGGACTCGGGAACGCTGCTCTCGCCGTTCTCACCGGGCGTGTACGCACTTCACAACGACACCATCGGTCTCTTTGCCGAGGGCGAGGAAGCATCTGCGGATCTCGAACTGCTCGCCGAAGATGGTGATCCCTCGACATGGGAAGCAACCCTCGGTGGGCTTGCTGCCGTGGCCGCCACAGGGACGTTTGGTTCTGGTCCGGTGATGGGCGGAGACAGCGTTTCGTTTGATGTGACGCCGACCGCAGAAGCCCCGATTCTCAGCTTTGCGACGATGGTCATTGCGACCAACGATGCGTTCTTCGCGCTGCCGCCCTCAGGCATTCGTTTGTTGGACGATGCCGACGCTCCACGTTCAGCCGAGGACGTGCAGGCCGAGATTCGCAGCCGCTTGGCGATTTGGGATGCGGGTACCGAGATCGATCAGATTCCGGGTGCAGGTCCCGATCAGCCACAGCGTGGTGGTGGAGACATTGGCGCGGACGACCCGATGGACATGGTTCGTCGCTACAGTGGCGCGTTCAACGCACTTGCCGACCTGAGCGGCTTTGTGGATGTCACCATCGTCAACGGAACCGCTTCAGGCGACTTCGACGTCACTGTGTCGACCACGGGTGTTGCTGAAGGATTCCCGATTCTGACGCCCGTCGCGTGGGCGGTGCACAGCAGCGACACCTCGCTCTTTGAAATCGGGATGCCCGCTTCGGCCGGACTCGAAAGTCTCGCGGAAGACGGCGCAACCGACACGTTGGCGACCGCGCTTGGTGCAGACGCTGAGGTTCTTGCCTCAGGCGTGGAGGGCGCAGGCCCGATGATGCCGGGTGGAAGCTTCACGTTCACCGTCACGCCTGACAGCGACAATCCGTTCTTCAGCTTCGCGACGATGCTCGTACCTTCGAACGACCTCTTCTTGGCGTTCGGACCCGAGGGTGTGGCGCTGCTGGACGGCGACGGAAACCCGCGCAGCGACGAGGACATTGCAGCCGACATCGCCGCGGACTTGGTCGCCTGGGACGCAGGAACCGAGCAGAACCAGTCCGGTGCGGGTGGAAGCGACCAAGCGCCGCGACAGTCCGGACCGAACACCGGTGAAGCCGAAGGCAACGGCTTGGTGCGACTGATCCCGGATGGCGTTTGGGCATACCCCTCGGTGAGCGAGATCGTGCGGGTGACCGTGCGTCCCGCAGAGTAAGCGTCGCGTAGGACCGATATTTACTCGTTTAGGGAGGCCTTCGGGCCTCCCTTTTCTTTTTCTCTTCTGCAACAAGAAACAAGAAACAGGAAACTCAAACTTGAACGAAATCGGACTTGAGCTGCGAACGTGCACCCACGCGAGGTCGGTTCGCCGCGAACGTCATTTCAGATCGCGTTTCAGTTTCGCAATGCATATTTCTTGTTCTGACTGATCTGACGAACGTTAGCCGCTCTGATCGATCCGCACCCGCGGATCCAGGTAGGCCACGGCAATGTCGGCGAGAATGTTTCCGACCTGCACGGTCACGGCAAACACCAGCACGACGCCCATCACGGTCGGCGCATCCAGGTTCACGATGCTGTGAATCGCGAGGTTGCCCATTCCTGGCCAGCCGAAAATATTCTCGGTGATGATCGCGCCTGCGACCAAAAGCGTGAGCGACAAGCCCACCATGGTCACGATTGCCAAGAGCGCGTTGCGCACCGCGTGCCGCAACACACCGCGCTGCGACAACCCCTTTGCGGCGGCCGTTCGAATGAAGTCGCTGCGCAAGGTATCGACCAGCTCGGAACGCATCACGCGTGCGTATGTCGCTGCGCCAATGATCGCGAGCGTAAATGCCGGAAGGATCGCGTGATAGACGTGGTCCGCAAACCCAACGCCGTAGCCACCTAGCGGAAACCAACCGTAGTAGAAGCCGAAGATGGTCAGGAAGATCGGACCGGTGACGAAGGTCGGCAACGAGATGCCCAGGTAGGACGCGCTCATCAATCCGGTGTCGACCCACGAGTTGCGTCGCACCGCCGCGATGATGCCGATGGTCAGGCCGATGAAGAGCTCGAAGAAGAGGGCGATGGCGCCGAGCAAGAGCGTTCGCGGCAAGCGATGCGCGATGACTTGAGCCACGGGTTCGTTGTGTCCGAACGACTCGCCCAGGTCGCCCTGAAGCAATCCGCATCGGTCGGTGCGCTCGAAACGCCGAACGGTGACGTGCTCACCACGAACCGCAGCAAGCACTGCGGGTGTGACTTCGCGTCCGAGGTCTTCGACGTTGCCGGTGGCTTCGATGCTCTCGGAGCCGGCTTCGACGAGAAGCCGCCAGCGTTCACCCACCGGTTCGAGCGTGCCGGAAACCTCCGTCGCGCCGCTTTGGTGGTCACCACCCTCGACGCGATGTGGACGCGCGACAGTCTTTTCCTCGGCGGCAAGGCCTCCAGCAATCGCGTCTTCAATGGCGCCTGCACGTCGACCTCGAACGCACTGGCCAAGTCCGAGGTAACTCGTGAGCTGCGCGCCCAGCGATTGGTCGAGTCCGTGCTTTCGTTGGAAGGCCTGAATCTGGGCAGGGCCCGCGTTGGGTCCAAGCGTGCTCGCCGCAGGATCACCAACCGCGTTCACGAGGATGAACACCAGCATCACCACGATCACGACAACCGTGATGGCACCCAGCAGACGACGAACGATAAACGCGCCCATTCATCGCCTCCCGAGGGGGAAGAAGGTTGCTGGAACGCCTGTGCCGGCACCCATCAACGAACGCGCCATCCGTCGTCGTGGAAGGTCCAGCCACACATCGCGATAGGACTCGGACCAAACTGGATGCGGCCGGTAGTTCTTCACGTAGGGCTGCCAGAGTTCCATCGTCATCGGGTAGTAGGTGAACGCCCAGGGCGCGTCCCGACTGATGATCTGGTTGGCTTGTTGGTAGAGCCGAAGTCGTGCGTCGCGATCGACCATCGAACGGGCCTGGTCGAGGAGCGAATCGACTTCCTCGCTGCGATAGAACGCGCGGTTCTCCGAGTTCTCTTCGTGGATCGAACGGGTGTGAAACAGGATGTCGAGGAAGTTGCTCGGATCCGGGAAGTCCATGTTCCAGCCGGTGAAGAACGCCGGAACGGTGTTGGGCTTGCCCGTTTCGGTCAGGTACACGGCGAACGACACGAAGCGTAGCGACACCTCGATGTCGATCTTGGACAGGTCTTGCTGAAGCAGTTCGCCGTAGCGACGTGCCGTGTCGTCCTGGCCGGTCACCCAGACCGTGATCGGATCGGGCAGGCCGTTGGGAAAGCCGGCCAGACGCATCTCTTCGCGGGCCAAGTCGAGGTCGTAGGTCTGGTTCGTGGAGAGGTTGGGATCGTGGCCCGGAATGCTCGGCGGGAGGATCTGTCCTGCCGGAAGCAAGCGTCCACTTCGGGCTCGGTTCCATCCATCCCGATCGATGGCAGCGGCAATCGCGCGGCGCACGTGGATGTTGGTGAAGGGCTCCATCTCGCAGTTGAGCCCGATGCCGAACGTGGACACGCGCGGGTACTCCACGGTGTAGGGCGCCCACGCTTCGGCGTCTTTGAAGAAGCGGTAGTCGGCCGGAGTTTGGCGATGAATGGCGTCGATGTCGCCGTTGCGGAACATCAACGAGGCGAGCTCGCGCGCGATGTTCTCCTTGAACACCATTCGGTCAGGCCCGGGTTGAGCATCGTGGTAGCGCTCGTTGCGCGTGAAGGTCAGCTCGACGTCGCGTTCCCAGTTTTCGAAGATAAAGGGGCCCACACCGACAGGGTGGAACTTCACGTTTTCGCCCCAGTGCTCGTAGTTCTCGCGAGGCACCGGGTACGCGAAGGGCAGCGCCATCGCATTGAGGAACGTTTGGTCGGGTTCGCTCAGCTCGAAGTCGATCGTGTAGTCGTCGACCACGGTGATGCCTGCGATGCGCTCTGCAGCTCCGCTGTGGTACTCGGCTGCGCCCCGGATCGCGAGGTAGAAGGGCGAGCCGGGCGACCCGACTTCGGCGCTGAGCAAACGGTGCATCGACCAGTCGACGTCCTGTGCGGTCATCTCACGACCTTCAGGCAGACCCGGCATCGGATGAAATCGAATGCCGCGCTTCAACCGGAAGCGGAAACGCTTGCCTTCGTCGGTGACGGTGGGCATGGCTTCCAGCAAGCGCGGGAACATGTTGCTGTCTTCGTCGTAGTCGAGGAGTCCGTCGAACACGAGACGCAACGCCATCCCGCTGAGTTCGTCGTATGCGATGTGCGGATCGAGTGTGCGGACGTTGGTCTCGTGGTGGAACACGAAGGTGCCGCCGTTTCGCCGCTCTTCACCGGCGCCATTGAAGCGTGGGCCTTCGGGCGCGCCAGGCCACGTGGCCGCCATGATCGCCGAGAGCGCCAGGATCACGAGCGTCGGTACGCCGCAACCCAACGCGTCGAGCTGGCGGTTACTCCTTCGGGTCGAAGGCATCGCGAAGCCCCTCCCCAAGCAGGTTGAATCCAAACACAGTGGCGACGATCAAGACCGCCGGGAAGATCATCAGGTGCGGGTACGCCAGCTCGAGGCGACCTTCGTTGAGCATGGAGCCCCACGACGCATCGGGTGGCTCAACGCCGAGACCCAAAAACGAGAGCGCGCTTTCAAAGATGATCATGCGTGCGACGAGCGTGGTGCCAAGAACGATAATCGGCCCGAGCACATTGGGGAGCACGTGGCGCAGAAGGATTCGCGCGTGACTCATCCCGAGCGCTTCCGCGGCTTGCACGTACTCGAGCTGACGGACCTGCATGACTTTCGCGCGCGTCACGCGAGCAAGACGCGTCCACGATAGGAGCGCGAGCAAGAAGATCAGGAAGACGAGAGTGGTGTCCGCGACCACCGATTGGATGGCGATCGCGAGAAGTAAGAAGGGTAGGGATAGGAGTAAGTCGACGCCTCGCATCCACGCGAAGTCGATCCACCCGCCGAAGTAGCCGCTGGTCACGCCGGCGAACACGCCGATGAAGACCGCGAGCAAGGTCGCGAAGTACGCGACCATCATGCTGACTTGTCCGCCGTAGAGCAGACGGCTGAGTTCGTCGCGACCCGTGCTGTCCGCACCGAGCGGATGGCCGTCCAGGACGAAGGGTCGAACTGGTTCGAAGTTGTCGTCGATCAGAACGTCGCGTTGCTGCTCGTTGGGATCATGGGGCGCAAGCAAGGGACCAAGCGCAGCCAGCAGGGTCACCAGTACGACGAGCACGCCTCCGAAGAGGGCGCCTTTGTTCTTCCGGAATCGTCGCCACGCTCGGGGATCCACGGCCGGATAGCGGTAAACCCTTGGTTGCGGCGCTACAAGGGAAAAACCCGCGTTCGGCTAGTGACCGAACGGGGTGCTTGGTCGATGCACGCAGATCAGGACGTTGTCTTGGGTTGCTCCGCTGCAGGTCCAACCCTCTGGACAGTCCTCGGTTCGCGCACAGCTGCGGGTGCAGACGGGGGCGTCACCATCGACACCTGCGACGCAGAGCCCGGCGGCGCACTCTCGGTCGTCTCCACAAGGGTCTCCGAACTCTTTGTCGCCACGACCACAGGCCAGTGCTGCAAGCGCGAGTATCAGCAAAACGACGAATCGCACCGGCGGAGCATAGCGCACGAATCCGTGACGATACGTATGTGGCCGTGACTATGCGCTCGTCGATCTTCAGCAGAGGCAGGTGAGATCGTTTTGACGTGAATGCGATCGAATTTTCTGCAGATTCGCTGAAAATTTCACTTTTGGGCTGTGGATCTGTATCGGAAATGGGTGAGCAATTCTCCTGTAATTTTAGAGCTATAGGTTAGTTGTCCACATGCTGTGGGAAACATGCACAATTAGTTTGACCCATTTCTTTTGAATGGAATACATTCAAAAGCATTGAATCAGATGAACGCATCCAAACGATCGCAGTCAAAGGCAAGCCGCATCCTTTCCACCAAGGTTGGGGGAGGCTCCGTCTTTGCGGACGATGAACTGGAGGCGATCGAGGAAGCCCATCCCGAAGGGATGAGCGTCCAGCAAATCGTGGCCACTTTCGTTGAGCGCGGTGAACGCCTCACCGAGGCCACGTTTCGCAAGTACGTCCAGCTTGGTCTTCTGCCCAGAAGCCGCCGAGTTGGTCGCAAGGGCAAGCGTCGGGGGTCGCAGGGGTTGTACCCATCAACCGCCGTTCGCCAGCTCGCTCACATTCGGCGCCTTATGGGGCAAGGCGTCACAATTGAGGAAATTCAAAAGGAATTCCTGTTTGTTCGCGGAGATATCGAAGCGCTAGGGCGGCAGCTCGCCCGCGTGTTTGAAGCCTTCGAGGACGCCATTCGAGAGCACGGTCGGGATGGGGCGAATCCCGAAGCCATCGCGCTCGCGGAAACCCGGAAGGCCGGTGCCAGCCTTCTCGGCCGACTCGAGTCCATCGAGCGGAGCTTGATGCTCCACGCTCGTATGGCCCGAGCTGCGGTCTGATCGGCACAAGCGTAACGATTTCGAAAGTTTGCGGAGGGTGTAATGGAAGAGACGGCGGCAGTTGCGCCGGCGCCGATGGACGGCTCTGACTCCAACGAGGAGCAGAAGTCGCTCGAACAGGCGGTGCCGAAGAGAGAGCGAAAGCGTGGGCGGCGAAAGCGGCGCAATCGCGCTCGTGCGCGCACCATCTCCATTCGACGGCTCAGTAAGGCCGAACTCAATCGCGGTCGGCTTCTCTACCCAGAAACCGACTACTGGAAGCCAAAGTCACGGTCGGAGTGCAAGGACATGGAGCGTCCCTGCCCCTACGTGAGCTGCAAGTACCACCTCTACATCGACGTTCATCCCATCCGCGGCAGCATCAAGCTCAACTTCCCGGACGTGGAGCTCTGGGAGATGGAAGAGACTTGTGCGCTCGATGTCGCGGACCGCAGCGGAATCACGCTGGAAGAGGTGGGCGAGATCATGAACCTGACCCGTGAGCGTGTTCGTCAGGTTGAAACCGCCGGCTTGGCCAAGCTTCAAGCCATCAAAGATATCACCCGACTGAAGGACTATATCGTCGAGGAGTAGGGCGTCCGACGAGTTGAACTCGTCGTGTCGAAAACTTGACGTGAGGTGTGAAATGCGATCGCGTTTCACGTGTCACGATCGCTACATCTCCGTCGAGATCGGGGGATCCGCGTTTCACTTCCATAGCGGGTCCGACAAAAGAGAACTTTTTTGAGGCTGCGTGACGGATCACCGCAGCTCAACGCAAACCTCGGGTGAACGTGAGCGCAGATGCCCAAGTGGCGGCGCTCCAACGGAGGGACCGCCGGCTCCAGCAAGTCTGGAAACCGCAAGGGAGCCCTCCGTCCACCCTACGGAGTTCTCGTGAAACAACTGATCCTGATGTCCCTCTGTCTCTCGCTCCTTGCTTGCGATGAGCAAAATCCGGCTGCCGAACCCACCGCGGCAGAGCCGCCTTTGGCGCAAGCACCCCCAGAGCCCACAACGCCCCCAGAGCCAACAACGCCCGCCGGCTGGGAGCAGCTCGAAGTTCAAGTGCAAGGCAATGCGGTCACCGTACTCGCGCCGACCGAGGAGCGTGAAGTCGACGCGGCAGACTGGGGAACCGCGGTGTACGGAAGCCTGCCGGGTCAGACGTACCCCTACTACTTCTCACTCGAGCATCACGATGAGGCGCCACCTTTGCGGATGGTGCTCAACAAGCCAGGTCTGGAGCAGGAAGATACGGACTATGGTTTTCGTGCTGAGCTCCGAGAGGAAAACGGGTGGTCGTACGTCGTCTACAATGCGACACAACAAGTCTCCTGCAAGATCTCGCTGAGTTCCTCGTCGGGTGTGACCGACGCACTGATCGAAGAAGCTCGGCGTCCTTGCGACAACCTCGCTGAGTAATCCGAGGCGTCAGGGCCAGCCGAAGAGTTCTTGGGTGGCGAACCCCGTCATCACGGACGCGAAGTTGGCCCCAAACGCCCACAACGCTGCTTTGGGCCACGACGATCGGGTCAGTGCGTAGAGCACCAGCGTTTCGGTGATCGCGACGATGATTTCACAGACGACCACTGCCGGCCAGTAGCCCAGTGCCTCGTACGTGGGGTGAAAGAGCGCGAACCAAAGCAGTGGATGCGTGAGGGCACTCGGCAGGGTCGCGAGAAGGGCCAACTCAGTCCGCGGGCGCTCGGGTCCCAGACGTTCGAGCGCCAAGAAGTAGATCGGAGCTTCGATGAGCTGCGTGAGCCCAAAGGCGAAGAGCCAGTGGAGGTTCACTCCTCTTCGTCGGTCTTCTTCGCGGCGTCTGCGCCGGTCTTTCCGAGCGCGTCGCCGATTCGTTTCGTGAGCTTGCCGAGTTCTTCACCGAGTTGAGCCGCAATGGGCTCCGCCGTCGCACCGAGCTTCGAGATGACTCGCTCAGCTTCTTTCGAAGCCGCGCTGAAGGCTGGATCGAGCTTGTCGCCGAGGTCTTCGAGCTTTTGAACCGCCGAAGACTTGTCGATCTTGTCCGCGGTCTCTTTGGCCTTCTCGCCAGCTTTTTTGGCAGTCTCGCTCACCGACTTCATCGCGTCGGACGAAGCCGCCTTGTCGAAGAGCTTGCTCGCCGCCGACTTGAAGTGGTCGATCGCCTCGAAGAGTTCGTCTTTGGGCGTGGTCTCGTCGGACTTCTTCTCGTCGCTCATGCCCGAAGTACAGCACGAGATGCGGGTCAGGGAAACCAGGCGAAATTCGGAGACACCCACATTTTGAGACACCCACACTGCTCGAACTTCGAGACACCCACAAACTGCTCGAACTCGAACCACAAGCTTGAGACACCCACAAACTGCGAACGAAGACACCCACATCTGAGACACCCACAAACTGGTCGCTGTCCAACGCGGTGGAGAATTGTGGGTGTCTCGCTTTAGAAGCCACACAGCGAGAATTGTGGGTGTCTTGTTTGGGCTAGGGACAGGTTGGTGGGTGTCTAGGTTTTCGACCTAGGGACAGGTCGGACGCCAAATCAGCGTCTCGTTGTTGCGCTCACGACACTCGAAGACGGTCTCCTCTTCGTCGATCACGCCGTACAGGTTGTCCCACGGATCGAACACATTGACGTCCACGGTCAGGACTTCGCTGTCGCCGCGCGGAAGCAGCGGGCGCGTCGTTCGAACCTCGCCGATTCGCTCTCCCAGCGCAGGGTCGTTGCGGTAGATGCCGACGACCACCGTTCCGGCCCGTTCAAGACCGTAGTTGAAGACTTCGATACGAAGTCGAGCAACGCCCCGGTCGACACACTCGTAGTCGCTGTGCCCGGCCCACAAGTCCGGCGTCACCAACACATCCAGCTCTTCGCGGAAGTTCTGGCGGTAGCTGTTGTGACCAAGCCAGTCGTATTCCGGTCGACGAGGGATGCTGCCGTCTTCTTCAACGTTGTTGATGTGGTAGGCGTGCTGGTTCCAAATCCGGCGCGAGCCCACCCAGCGACCACGTCGATCCCCCCAAATCTCAACGCCTGGATCGGTCCAGAATTCACGGATGAACCGCGCTTCCGCGTTGGCCGAGAAGATGATTTCCGCGTCGCCATCGTTGTCGATGTCCGCGATGGTCGGGTTCTCGGACCGCGTCCGTGACGAGTTGGGTTCTTGAAACTCCACGCGTCCGTCGACGCCATTGTAGACGCGAAACGCGTGTTCGTCGTTGTAGATGACCTCCGCGTGACCATCGCCGTTGAAGTCGAACACGCTCGAACCCGTGCCTGCCGACGAGGCGTCGGAGGTGTCGGCGGTCCAAAGAACACCCGGTCCGATGCAGCCGTCTCCGCGACCTTCGCAGGTTGGGTCGTACACGCCGTACGCCGCTGCAAACGCAACGCCGATTTCCGGTTCACCATCTCCATCAAAGTCGGCCACGGTCGGCGCACCGCCGATGTTGCGGGTGCTGCGACCTTCGAGTCGACGCGTCCACAAATCGGTTCCGTCGCGGCGATCAAGGATGCGCAAGAACCCGTTGCTGACGAGCACAACCTCGGGACCGTCTACATCGGGCCAAACATCCGCGACAGCACACAGCCCGTCGGGGACATCCGCTTGCCAAACGATGTCGCCTTCGTAGTCGAGCACCGTGTTGCCGCTGATGATCTCCTGCGTGCCGTCTTCGTCCAGGTCAGCCACGCAGGGCAGCGGACCGATGAAGTCGTTGATGCCCATACCTGCCGTATCGGTGGTTTCGTCCCACACCAACTCGCCGGTCGCGCCCGCGATCACCATGCGGCCCAACACGATTTCGACGGTGCCGTTGCCGTCCAAATCGGCCAGCACCGGGCTTCCACCGATCGCGCCGAATCGACCCAGGCCACCACCGACGTCCTGCAAGCGCGGGTAGGTGCTCTGCCACATCACCGTTCCATCGTGTCGGAACGCGTACGAGCCAAAACTGAACCCGAGCGCGACGATTTCGTTCTTTCCGTCGTTGTCGATGTCACCTGCGGCAAGGTTGGTTGTGCCTTCCAGGAACGGGAACGTCGACTCGTCTGCAGGGTTGGTGATTGTGGTGTCCGTCCGCGGATCCACAATGCGCAAGACACCCGGTTCTTCGCGTCGCATCGGCGGGTACGAGACAAACACCAGGACAGGTTCGAGGTCTTCGCTGTCGGTCGGATCGAGGTCGATCACAAGAGGGGTCGAGGCCACGTGCACCGCATCCCCAAAGGGCACGGGCTCGTTGGGCCATCGATACTCCTGAACCGGTGCGTCGAACGGAAAGATCTCCGGTTCGATACGACACGTTTCCGGGTTGGGCGGTCGTGGCGGGGGAGGTGGTTCGCCGCTGTCCGGTGAGATGAACCCGTCAGGTCCTCCGTCAAACTCAGGAGCGTCGGGAAACTCTCCGTCGGGACCCACGTCGAGTTCTGGGATGTCCGAATCGTCCGGTGCGTCGATGCCACCTTCGGCAGTTCCGGAGTCATCGCGACGACCGCTGTCGGGCCCCTCGCCGACGAGATACGAGTCGTAGCAACCCACGCTCAAACAGAGCGACAAAGACAGCGACAACCCGAGAGCCCCACGCATGCAACAAGGCTGACGCCATTGCGGCGCGTGCTCAAGGTGTTGGGCGCGTTTTAACCTTACTTCTCAATGGCTCGAGGCCTTCAATGGCGACTTCGACGACGTCATTTGTGACGAGCGGGCCCACGCCTGCCGGAGTTCCCGTCAGCACAAGATCGCCGGGCTCGAGCGTCATCACGCCGGAGATGTAGGCAACCAAGTCGTACACACCGTGGATCATCGCGGAGGTTCGGCCGTCCTGTCGCAGCTCTTCGTTGACCCGAACCTGGATACTCACGTCGCTTGGATCGAACTGCGTTTCGATGAACGGACCCACAGGGCAAAACGTGTCGAAGCCTTTGCCGCGCGTGAACTGAACATCGGCACGCTGAACGTCGCGCGCCGTCACGTCGTTCGCGGGGAGGTAGCCGAAGATCGCATCCTTCGCAGAGACGGCATTGCCATTGCGCAACTGTGCCCCGATGACAACGCCAAGTTCCCCTTCGTGTTCGACGCGCTGGCTTTGAGGCGGAAGTTCAATGGCAGCCTCGCTCGCGACTAATGCCGATGGAGGCTTGAGAAAGAGCAGCGGTTCTTTGGGAACCTCATTGCCCAGTTCCGCCGCGTGGGCAGCGTAGTTTCGACCCACGCACACAACTTTCGTCGGCATCACCGGGCAAAGCGGTGTGCGCGATTCCGGGAGCGTCCGCACATCGTTTGGACTCAACCACGGCGCTGCGTCGAGCAGCACGAGCCCGCTATCGTCGACGCGAACCCAACCTTCCTCAATCCGGGCGAAGCGCATGCGCTAACGATGCAGGATCGCCAACGTGTTGTCTTCACGCCGTGTGATCGTTCCACCTTCGCCCAGGCAGCCCCAACACGCGCTCCAGAGCAGCTCTTCGTGCGAGGGCGGCGTGAACGCGACCGCAATCGGCACGTTCTCGCCTTGCAGCACAAAACTCGACGCGTGTTGCAGGCTTCCATCCGGCAGGACGTAGAGCACCGCAACCAAGCTGTCGGTTCCGGTGCGGCCGGCAATCACGCGAGCCTGCTCACCTGGTCCGGGCGACCACGCGATCACGCCGCCGGTCAGCTCCCAACCGCGCAGACCCTCTTGGCCACGATCCACGGCGCGCTGCATCGTTTCTTCATCGAAGGGCACAAACCCTTCCGCGAAGCGCTCGAGCTCCGGCACCTCACTCAACCACTGACGCACCTCGTCGGTGCTCGGCGTGAGCTTGCGAAAACGAGCGCGGTTGCGTTCGGTGGGGTAGGTCGCGGTTTGTTCGGGACCTGAGCAGCAGCGGAATCCCAGGTTTGGACTCCGGGTTCCCGGAAGGGCGGTTCGACGTGAAGCGCACCGGTGACGATGCACGGCTTCCGGGTCGACCGCCGCACCCCGAAAGATCGCAGTCGACGCGTCGAGTCCCCGATTGCCATCGGAGGCGGTCCACTCGCCGGCGCGTGCACCCATCATCAAGACACCCTCGGGAGAGGCGCAGTCCATCGCAGTGCTGCATTGCGCGGGATCGAATGCGTCGCCGGTGGCGAAGATGCGCGCAGCGTCGTCGCCTTTGCAGGCGCGTTCCCATTCCATCTCCGTGCACAAACGTTGGTCCCGAAGTTCGCAAAGCTGCGCGGCTTCGGCACGACTCACACGCGTGTGCATCGGTTGGTCGGGATCGTTGGGGTAGGGCAGCCGGTCAATGCGAAACGCTTCCAGGTTCACCTCGATCAAGTCCGCTTCGTCACGCGGTTCTCGATGGGGTGATCCGGTCGCACTGCCAACTTGGAACGGTCCTGCGGGGATCGCGATGCTCTGTCCCGCAAGGATGTCCTCGACGGGAGGTGCCGTCACAACCGGCTCGGGAGCTTCTGCAATCGGTTCCGCAATTGGCTGCGCTTCAACGACAGGCTCCGGCTGAACGTCGGGACCTGCGTCTTGTTCCGTGACTGCCGCCTCGCCACAACCGAGGGCGAGCAGAAGGATCCACGCGCGATGCATGGCTCGAACCTATCCAGTCGATCTCTCACGACAAAAAAATCGGCGTCCCTCCAAGGAGAGACGCCGGCCGAAGGGCTCATAAGCCGAGTTCTGTTCTCCGTGTCGTTGCCGAGCACGAAGCGAGAGTCATTCATCTAGGCTCGCCGTCACCAACGAGCTCGAGCGACGCTACCCGGAAGCTCGGGCGGGCAACCCTCAAACGCTTCCCTATTTCGTCTTGCACCAAGTGGGGTTTACCTCGCGACCGACGTTACCGCCGGCCCGGTGAGCTTTTACCTCACCCTTTCACCCTCACCGCACGGAACGAGTTCGGCGCGGCAGTTTCCTTTCTGTGGCACTGTCCTCGGGGTCACCCCCACCAGGCGTTACCTGGCACTCTGCCCTGTGGTGCTCGGACTTTCCTCCTGTGAGCCGAAGCATCACAGACGACACTCCGAGCCTCTTCGACACCGAAGAGGTAAGTCGCGATCCGAGGGGGTGCAATCGGTTCCTGATCCCTGCCGTGTGGGACCTGATCCCTGACCGGATCCCTGGTACCTGGTACCTGTGAGTGTGGCGCTTCGCGGCATCGTGCTTCTGGTCGTCGCAAGCGCGAGCGTTGCAGTGGCGCAGTCACGTACCCGACCCGCGCCCTCGACCTACCAATCGGGGCAAAGCGAACGCTCGTTTTGGGAGATCCACGCCGACGCTCGAATCATCGCGTACGAGGTCGCCCACCCGCGATCTCCCGTTCGCTATTCGCGTCGTCGCTTGGTTCAACAAACCGGCCTCGAACACGTTCTCGTCTTGGGCGAAGAACGCCAGTGGCGCTTGGTCAGTCACCTACAAGTACGGCTCGACCAAGAACTCGGGTCGGTGTGTCTGCGCGGCACCGACACGTGCATCCGCGAGACCGATGATGATGCCCGTCGCGATTTCCAACTCCTGGTCCGTAACAGCCGGCTGGACATGCCGCGCGTCTGGTTGGGTCTGCAGGGGCCTGGTCTCAACCTGCGCTTGGGACGCGTCGTTGTCTTTGATGCGTCGGGCTTTGCACGCGTCGATGGCGGGCGTGTCGAACTCAACCCGCACGCCTGGGTCAGCATTCGCGCCTACGGTGGCCGTCGAACCACCGATGCGAGCTTCGCTGCCACACCGGGCTTGCAGACCCAAGGGTCGATCCAAATCGGTTTGCCCGAAGACTTCAGTCCAGAACGCGCGCCCTTTGCCTTTGCACCCAGCCGAACCTGGGTTCTCGGAGGTGCGGTGGACCTGCACGCACGCGGGTACGGCGTCGAAGGTGGCTGGCGCGAAGTTCAGGACCAGTCCGGCATCGTGGCGCGGCGAACGTGGGTCGCTGCACGCGCGCGCATCGCGGCGCTCGGACTGCGCGGTTCCGCGGTGTGGGACCCCACCGACGGAACCATGGTCGACGGTTCGGCGGAAGCGTCGGTGCAACTCGGTCGCTTTACCACGCGTGCTGTGTTTGAACGTCACGTTCCCCGGTTCGATTTGGGAAGCATCTGGAGTTGGTTCACACTCGTCCCGGTAGACCGTGCGACAGTGGGGGTCGATTGGCGCGCAGACACGTGGCGCATGGGGGCGCTCGCTCGTGCACGACGGACGGTCGACGACCAGAACAACGAAGCGGACTTTGGCGGCGAGGTGTACGCCAACTTCCGTCGTCGCTCGTGGCACACCTCGATGCGCGCGTTTGTCTGGGCTGGCGATCTCCAACCGATGGCGGCGCTTTTCCTCGACGTGCGTAGGCGAATTTCGATGGTTGAGGTGTACGCCCGCGGATCGCTCTGGCACTTCGATCATCCCTTCCAAGACAACCTCTACGGACTGAGTACGGCGACTGCGATCGGGACGCGCGTCAATCTCACCGACAACACACTCTTGCAGGCCGACGTCGAATGGGCGCACAACCGCGTCGTGGGACATCGCATCCGCGGACTCGTGGGCGTTACCGTTAGGGCGTGGCGATGACGATGAAGCGCATCGTGCTCGTTGCATCCGTGGTGGGTGTCTGTGCAATCGCCTCGGAGTCGCAAGCGCCGGGGGCGCTACGATCCAACTTGGTGTACCCGCCGCAGCGAATTGCCATTGCGATGAACCACGCGCATCCCGCGCACGCACGACTGCGTTGCGTGCGATGCCACGACACCGCGTTGCAGTCGGAACGCAGCCAGGACTTGTTGGTCCCGCGCGAGGAAGCGTGTGTTGCGTGTCACGCCGAAACGAACCGTGGTGACAACGGTGAACCTCGCGGGGACTGTTCGTATTGCCACGTGGGTTCAGACGGAACCCAGATTCCGCCTTCGAGTTTTCCCCCGCCAAACCTGACCTTTTCGCATCGCCAGCATGCTCGCGAAGGGGTGGGGTGCCTCAGTTGCCATGCCGTGCAGAACACGGGCGTGGCGACGCGTTCGCACCTGCCGACCATGCGCCAGTGCTTTCAGTGCCATAGTGATGAAGGGGATCGCGGCGAGTGCGGGACGTGTCATCGCACGCAACCCAACGGTCGGCTTCGAACGCAGTTCGCACACGCGCCGGAAGGTCGGATGCTTCCCCCGGCGTGGCTGCACGGGATGGATCACGACCGTGACTTTGAAGTTCGCCATCGGTGGGTAGCTGCCGACCAAGGGGAGCTGTGTGCGCAGTGCCATTCCGAACGCGAGTGCGTCGACTGTCATGACGGTCGAGGTCGTACGCGACAGGTTCACCAAAACGACTTTCTGACGACGCACGCGCAAGCGGCACAACGCAACCAACCGCGCTGTTCAAGTTGTCACACCGTGCAGCGGTTTTGTACCGAGTGTCATGCGCGGATGGGCATGGCGTCGTTTTCCGCGTCGGCAGTTGCGGCCGGTGCAGCGTTTCATCCTCCCGGTTGGGACGCTTCGCACGGTGCTGAGGCGCGTCGATCGATGGCGCAGTGCAGCAGTTGTCATGCAGAGCGCGATTGCGTGACTTGCCACGGCGCGGCGGGCATTGGAATCGGGATCAGTCCGCATCCGCCGGGGTTTACGTCGCAATGTCGAAGCGCGCTGGATCGAAATCCGCGTGCGTGCATCACGTGTCACGGCGATGTGAGCGGCTTGTGTCGGTGATTTAGTTTCGGTTTCGGTTTCGGTTTCGGTTTCGGTTTCGGTTTCGGTTTCGGTTTCGGTTTCGGTTTCGGTTTCGGTTTCGGTTTCGGTTTCGGTTTCGGTTTCGGTTTCGGTTTCGGTTTCGGTTTCGGTTTCGGTTTCGGTTTCGGTTTCGGTTTCGGTTTCGGTTTCGGTTTCGGTTTCGGTTTCGGTTTCGGGTGGTGGTGGTTCCGGTGGTGGTTCCGGTGGTGGTTTCACGCCGAGAGTTGGTGACACGGGCCTCCTCCTCCGTCCGAAGCTTCGACTGGTGCAGCTTCGCTGCCCCGTCTCGTCGCAGTCGTCGTCGACCCGCGTCACCAACTCTCGGGGTTGGATACTCGTTTTCCTGCGCACTCAGTCTTCGCGGATCGAGCAGCGGGCGGGATCCCCTCCGCCGCTCTTCCTATGAGGAGGGCTCACCGAACAGTGCTGCGCACTGCCGTCTCGCCTTGTGTTTGTGGTTCTCGCGCCGCCACTCGCTTCTCGCTCGCGTCGTCACGTCTCCGTCATCCCCGCACATTGAATGTGCGGTGACGACGCCCGTGCTCGCCACCGGCTTCGCTTCGCGAATCCGATGTCTCGACGTCCGAATCCGAATCCTCCCGGATTCGTCTCGAACGTGGGGTCGCCATCGGCCTTCGCCTCGCCTGCTGAGACTGGTTCGTCCGCGAGTGATTTTGCCGGGAGGAGTCGAGTAGAGGAGTAGAAGAGTTCTCTCCTCTACTTCTCTACTCCACTCCTCCCGGTAAAATTAATGCCGCGACCACTGTCACTGAGACTGGTCCGAGGAACGGGAACGCAAATCTTCAATCAAGTTCGCGTTCATCATTACGCATTCCTAGTTACTGCCCACCGACTACTGACCATCCTCATCCAACGGCACCCGCGGCGACGTATCGATGTTCGTATTGCCCGACGCAATCGGTGGATGCGTCGTCACTGCAATCTCTGATGTGTCCCCGTCCATCGACATCGCTGGCGTCGGTTCGTTCGGCAAGGGAGTCAGGTCCATGGGCATTTCGATCAACCCGGTAATCGGTGCGACTCCGGTCCCGTCATCAAACGCGTCGGTCCACGCATCAAACTGCTGCGAACCAGGAACCAACATTTCGTAGAGTTCCGCAATCCGACGACGTCGCGCACCGGAACTAAAACTCTGTCGCACGCGTTGGTACGCCTCATCGACCAACCGAGTACGAAGCTCGACATCGGTCGCCAACGACACAAACGCGTCGGCCATCGAGGTCTCATCACCCGGCATGTAGAGCAAGCCCTCTCGCTCATCACGTATGACCTCGGACACGGCAGGAACGGCGGCCGCCACCACGGGACGTCGCGACGCGAGGTACTCCAACAAAGGCTCCGGCAGATCGCCGAGTTCCTGAAAACGCGGACTTGCCGCAGCCGGAACTACCCCGGCATCCGCAGCAGCAATCATCGATGGAATCGCCAAGGGGCGCGGCTCGCCACGCACGATCACGGTGTCGCCCAAGTCGAACGATTGCACCAAACGACGCACCTGCTGCCGCAAGTCCGGGTCGGGTTCACCCGCCATCATCAGTTCGATCGGAACGCGCTGCGCGGCTTGGCGCACACCGCTAAGCATGGTGGCGATGTCACGGTCCGAGGTGAAACGACCCAAGTAGAGCAGCCGCAACGTCTCAGACTGACCACTGGGCCACCAGTCGTAGAGGTCCACATCCACGCCCGGTGGCACCCACGCCACCTTCCCACCAAAGCCGTGTTCGGCCAGTGCACGTGCTGCGGCTTCTGCGCCCACGAGCACCAAGTCCGCTTTTTCCAAACAACGCAGATGCGCGACCGACCACGCTCGTTCACGGTCGCTACCTTCCTCTGCAAACGCGGCAACCTCGTAGATCAAGCGGTGCTCCGCATCGAAACTCTCGATCACAGCTTGACCTTGAAACGCACCACGCACGTGAACGATGTCGTACTGCTCGGCTTGCAACTGACGTTGAATCGCGCGTGCGAAGGCCTCTTGTTGCTCGTTGAGATCGCCCTGAGTTCGAACACGAAAGAGTCGAGCACGACCCAGCGTTCCCTGGTGCGCGAGCGATCCGGCCTTGATCGTGATCAGGTCGAGCTCGCCCTGAAGCGCTTGCGCCATACCGATCAGCGCGTTCGAGTGCGGGTTTGGGCCGGGAACCGTCCCAAAGGCCGTCACGAGCACCCGCAACTCGCCCGTCATCTGCGTAATCCTACAACACCACAACCATCTACCTTGGGAAGTTCGCGGGTTTGGGAGGTTCCCAAAACACAACTTGCTTCCGAGAGGGGTTGGAGACTACATAATGTCCGCTTTCGACCTAGGAGGACCACGGTGAACCGGCTCGCGCGCTATCTCGTCGAACACATCTACATCGACTTCGAAGGCGGCATTACGATCGACCAGGTTCGTCAACTCCTGCGGGAAGACGACACTCGAGAGTCGAGGGCCCTGCTCTCCAAGCTCATCGACGACAAGGGGATCGACGATATGATGATCACCGTCGCCGAATGCTTGAAGGACTACCTGCGATCCGGAATCAACGAAGACGTCGTTGGGCAGCAGCTGATTTCCTACAGCGAGTCCTGATCCTCCTGAGTTTGGTCGCCTGCGACGAAGGCGGCCTCGACTTTGCCGAGCCAGCGATTCCCCTCGCATCCACGCCTGAAGACGGCGCGAGCGGAGTTGACCGGGATGGCGAGATCCGCGTCCGCTACGACCGACGTCTCGCGCCATGGACCGTGCATCGCGGAACCGTTCGCGTGGGCTCGGGACCGTCGAACGCATTTCTCTCGGTTCGCTACGACCCCGTTCGTTTGGAAATCGTCGCGCGTCCCTTCAGTCGACCCTTGGTGTCGAACGTCGTCTATTCGCTCTTCGTCGAGGGTGCACGCGATCTCGATGGCGTGCCGGTGGAGCCTTTCGAATCCAGCTTTTCCACGGGTGCGTTGGAAGGCGAGCCACCTCGGAGCGGGTCGACACCCTGGAGCGAAGTGGAGCCGATCGTGATGCGCGCGTGCGCCGAGTGTCACGACGAGAACGACCCGATGGGGCTCGATCTATCCACCCCACAAGGATGGCGAGAGACCGCGTTTGGTGTGCCAGCGGTTCAAACCGGCGGACGCGAGGCGTTTCCGGAACGAGGCTTGGGTGGCTTGCCTCGCGTCGATCTGATCGCCGGAGCGGGACGACCCTCGACGAGCTATTTGATCTACAAGTTGGTCGGCGATTCCCACATCCTCGGTGCGCCAATGCCTCCTGAAGAACCGCTTTCCGTCGCGGAGATCGCGGCGATCGCCGATTGGATCCTGGGCGGCGCACACTTCGAGTAGATCTCTGCTCAGCCGCTGTCTAAGCTCGCCTGGCATGACACGCACGCTCTGCTCGGTCGCATTGAGCGCCTTGGTTGCCCTGGCTTCTTGCGGTGGCGACGAGGAAGAGGAACTCGTCGAGAACGTCGAGGTTGACGGTCCAGAAGAGGACGAACCCGAAGATCTGATCGAGGATCTTCCAGGCGTGGATGTCAGCGACCTCGAAGGCGCCGACAAGCGCGCTTGGCTTCGTCTCGTCAACCGGCAACTGAGCCCCTGCGGCGAGCCGATCAGCATCGCGCGATGCGTTTCGGAAGGTCGGGACTCATGCCCGCGCTGCACGACCGCCGCGAAATACCTGGCGCGCCTCGTGTTGGAAGGTGCCGAACCGATTGAGGCACGTGAGCTTTACCGGAACCGTTACGGCGCTGAGAGCATCCACGAGATCGACGTCGAAGGTGCACCTGTGCGCGGCGCGACGATGGGCGCACCGGTCACGATCGTCGAGTTCAGCGACTTCGAGTGTCCGTTCTGTGGGCAAGCCCATCCGATGATCCAGCGCGTTCTGCGCCGTTTCGAGGGCCGAGTTCGGCTGATCTACAAGCACTACCCGCTGCCGGGTCACGAGCACGCTTTGCCGGCGGCACACGCCGCGGTTGCCGCGATGAACCAGGGGAAGTTCTGGGAGATGCACGACATGCTCTTCGAACACCAGGATGCGCTGCAGCCGAGCGATCTGGTCGGCTATGCCCGTCGGCTGGGGATGGATATCGACCAATTCAACCGCGATATCGAGGCCGAGGAGACCCTCTCGTTGGTGCAGCTCAATCGCACTCAGGGTCAGGAAGCCGGAGTTCGGGGAACTCCTTCGATATACATCAATGGTCGGAAATTCGAGGAGCCCTTGGAAAGCCTCGAGGAATACATTCGAGAGGAGTTGGAGCAGTCATGAATGAACCGAACGCCGCCCCGTCCAAAACTGCGATGTCGTCCTCACGTGCTTGGCTCGCCGGCCTGCTCACGCTGGCTTTGATCGGAACTACGGCTGCAACGGCAGCTGCTCTCAGTCGGGGGTCTCGTGCTCCGGACATCGGTCTTCGCGACACGCGCGGCCGCATGGTTCGAATGGCCGATCTGCGCGACAAAGTCGTCATCGTGGATTTCTGGGCCTCCTGGTGTGCACCGTGCCGCGAGGAACTTCCCGTTCTGGAGCGTCTCCATCAGCGCTACAAGGATCACGGCTTGGTCGTGATTGGCGTGAACATCGACCAAGACGAGTCCAACATGACCGGCTTCCTGCGTCGCACTCCGGTGAACTTCCGCATTGTTCACGACGGCGATCGCGAAGTGGCGGGACGCTACGATCCGCCGACCATGCCCTCGTCCTACATCATCAAGAACGGCGTTGTGCGGCACGTGCACGAAGGTTTCCGTGCACGCGATGCCCAGGTGTTCGAGCGCGAGATTCGAGCGCTACTCGGCAACTAGACTCCAGATCGCAGATGAACCCGCAGCCTTGGAGGTTGCGGGTTTTTTCGTTTGACCGGATCAGCGCGCGGCGCGGTTCTTGGCTTTGAACAGGAACTGCGAAAGCTGGCTACCGATGTATACGGCAAGGTCCGCGTCCGACGCGGTGAAGGCGTCACGGTTGCTGCGGTTGATTAGCTGGATCATCCCCAACAAGCGATTGTTGTGGTTCAGCGGCAGGTAGAGCGCGTTGCGGACAGCGACGCCCTCGCGCTCGCTCTTGTCGAAGCGCGCGTCGCTGCCGACGTCATCGATGCGTAGTGCGGCGCCCACCAATCGACTCGCCGCACCAAACAACCCCTTGGTCGAGGGATGCGACTGACCCTTCATCCCTTCAGACCCTGGTCCCGTCGCCACAATGGTTCGGTACAGGTCGTCGTCGATGTCGTAGAGCAACCCTGTCGCGGCTTCGGTGGGAATGAGCTGGTCGAGCAGCTTCACCACGAACTCCACCGCCTCGAACGGCGTTGCCACGAAGAGCAGGTCTTGGCAGGCCTCGAATGCATCTGCCAAGCGCGCATCCTGTTCGTCGGTGGAGACACGACGGCGTTTGGGCGGAGGGCGCGAGGGATCGCGCGGCTTCATTCGCTCAAGCGGACGGTCGATGACGACGCCGGGCTGCCAGTCTTTGAACTGCGCAGTCACGATCGGAGGGCGTTGAGGTTGGCCACTCCACGCGTGGTCAAACACCGCAAGACTGATGAACAGTCCTGGAGGTCGGCCTTCCATCGCCTTCTGCAGTGACTTGAGTCGATCGAGGACCAACGCTTGGGCCGCGTCGCCGGTTGTGCTTTCCGCAACGACGAAGGTGCGCTCTCGGTACGAAAGCGGGTTGTTCGGGGCAGGTTCCGCATCGCGCGAAGTGTGGAGCGTCCACGCGGTTCCATCGAACACGCCTTCGGCAGCATCGGCGGCTGCAGGTCCGCTCGGGGCACTCGGTGCACTTGGCGGAGCCGGTTCGGGAGCCGGTCCGACGGCGACCGGGGAGGGCGGGACGGAGGGAGGCTTGGGCGCCGCTTTCCAATCGGACTTCGCTTCGACAGCAGCCGGCGCAGGTTTGGGCGGTGGGACCGAGGCGGGCTTCGGCGTCGCCGCCGGTCCTCCAACCACGACTTCCTTCGGATCGGGAAGTGCGCTCGGCGGGATGTACGCCATCGTCATCTTGGGCGACTTCTTCTTCGGCGCAGGAGCGGCCGGTTTGGGCGCATCCGGGATGTACGCCATCGTCATCTTCGGAGACTTCTTTTTCGGCGGCGTCGCAGGCTGGGGGGGTGCGGGCTTTGGATCCGCGGGCACCGGAGGTGCACTCTTGGCGGGAGGCTTAAAGCTCTCCTCGGTTGCCGCGCTGAGAACGAAGCGTCGCCGGTCGACCGGGTCCAATACGGTGACGCGACCATCTGGTGCGACGGCGCAACTCGACCCCGTCGGCACGCCACCAGTCTCGCCCATCTGGTCTCGCGCTTTGCGTAGGGCGGACATCCAGTTTTCCGCCTCAACAGTCAGCTCGGCCTGGACGGTGTCTCCACCGAGATCCGAGACGACCATCCGCCAACGTTTGGTGCCCACGATCTGCCGCGCGAACGTAGCCGCGTCCTCCTAGATGGGTCAAGCCTACAGTGCGAGACACCCACAAACCCCCACAAACCCCAATCCGAGACACCCACACAAGCCCCAATCTGCAAGCCCAGTGCGAGACACCCACAAAGCCCCACAAACCCCAATCCAAGACACCCACAAACCGGCTCGAAGAGTTCGAGACACCCACAAACCGAAAAGGCGATTCCAGAGCTTTTTCAGCGACTTTCCGAACCAAGTTTGTGGGTGTCTCAACTTCGCGTCGCCAACCTCCGCCAGAGCGGTAAGGTGCCGCAGTTTCGATGTGGATCCTGGTCGTCGGTTCAGAAGCCAAACTCGCTCGTGAAGGCGGCGCGGTGGAGGCTCTGACCCAACTGGGATGCCGAGTCCGAACCGCCGACGTCTGGGATGCGCTCGACGATCCCAACCTCACGCGCGATCCGCCGACGGCGGTTTTGGTGGAGGCTCTGGACGAGGTGGACGCCGGTCGTGCGGCATTGGTTCGACTCCGAAGCGCGAAAGTGCTGGCCGAAGTTCCGGTGATTGTGGGTGTCACCTTAGCGGGTCTGTCTCGACTCGACGCGTCCGATGGCTTCGACGACGTGGTGCTCTCACCCTACTTGCCGGCCGAACTCGTTCTACGGATTCGACGCGCAGAGTGGAAGCGCAGCGAGTTCACCGCTCAAGAGCGCTTGAAGATGGGACCGCTCTGCATCGATCTGGCTGCGCACGAAGTCACCGTGGACAGTCGGCGCATTCAGCTCACTCAACAAGAGTTCGCATTGCTGCGTTTTCTCTGTCAGCACCGCGGCCGCGTGTTCTCCCGCCAACAGTTGCTCGAGCGCGTTTGGGGCGTGGACTACTACGGCAGCAGTCGAACCGTAGACATCCACATTCGCCGCCTCCGAATGAAGCTTGGTTCCGCCGTCGACAACCTCGAGACCGTGCGAGGCGTCGGGTACAAAATGCGAGCGCCCTAGTGTTTGCCATCACCACAGGCGATCCCGCGGGAATCGGTCCGCGGGTCAGCGTCGACGCCATGGCGGCACGGCCGCAGCACCGCTATCGGGTCTACGGCGACGCTGCATGGTTGAAAGCCATGCTGCCAACTCAGGTCGACGCAGAACTCGTCGACGTCGCAACGTGGGACCAAGCGATGATCGATGCGCACACGCCCACCGCGGATGGGGGGCGTGCGCAACTCGCTGCGCTCGACGCGGCCATCGAACACGCGCTCCAGGGTGAAGTCCGCGCGTTGGTCACTGCACCGGTCAGCAAGGAAGCGATCGTGCTTGGTGGAACGCCCTTTGTCGGTCACACCGAACGTCTCGCCGAGCGAGCAGGATTGGCCCCCGACGATGTCACCATGCTCTTCCTCGGACCCAAACTCTGCGTTGGGCTCGTCACCACGCATCTCTCCGTTCGCGATGCGGTGGACGCGATCACGCCCGAACGCGTGCAGCGAACCACGCGTCACCTTCACGAAGCATTGGTGCGATCCGGAGTGAACGAGCCCTCGATCTGGATCGCCGGACTCAACCCGCATGCCGGGGAGGGGGGTCTGTTTGGTCGCGAAGAGATCGAAACGATCGTGCCGGCGATGAACGACGTGCCAGCAGGGGTGCGTGGCCCCATCGCCAGCGAAGCGGCCTTCCGAGCAGCCGCCTCAGGCATTGTCGACGGCATCGTTGCAATGCTCCATGACCAAGCCACGATCGCGTCCAAGCTCCTCGACTGGGGCTCTGCGGTCAACGTGACCTGGGGCTTGCCCTTTGTCCGAACCAGCGTGGATCACGGGGTCGCCTACGAAGCCGCACGAGACGGAAGCGCTGAAGCAGCGGGAATGATCGCGGCGATCGACCGAGCGGCGATGCTTGTCAGTGATTCTTGACTTCAGCGCCGCGATTTCCCTACCATCGCTGAGTCTTAGCGCGGCTTTGGCCGCTACTTACAGGCATTTTGAGCGAACTTCAGGTGTGTGGAGCCGGCATCAACCGGTCGGGTTAAAAGGAGCTGATTCATGTCGTTCTGGGAAGACGCGAGCGGAGTTGTTAAGGGCGCGATCATCGTGGGCGTGCTGGGTTTGGTGTACTTCGCCATCGCGTTTGTGGCCGACCTTCCGCCCTTCGGCGGTGGCACCGACGGCGAAGTTGTGCAGGATCGCGGCATTCAAGCGCCAGCCAACTAGCCAGTCATCGACTCGAGCGAGCGCTGAAACGCATCGGTGACGTGGACCGAGACTTCTCGGAGTTCCACGTCTCCGCTGACGAGGATTGCGAGCGGGCGGATTTCGATCCGCGCGACTTCGTCCTGCCAATCGTGAAGGAACGCGGCCACTCGGTGGAGCGCGTCTCCGATTGCGTTGAGCGCAGCTTTGCGTTCGGGCTTCGCACTCGGCAAGAGCAAGTCGTGACCCGCGAGGCGCATCAGTGCGCGCTCGAGCTGCACAGGTCGACAGGGGAGCACGGTTTGGATCACGTCCCGCGCGGCTCGGCCATGCGCGTCTGCGAACCCAAGCTCCATCCACACGAGTTCGTCGGTCAAGCAGCGAGCGCGTACATCCAACGACGCACTCGCTCGTGCTGTCGCTGAAACCGTGACACCCAAGATTCGAGCATCGGCTTTTCGGCTCTGCGCCACCGTCATGATCTGCCGAAACACGTCGCGAACCCGCGCGGCGTTTTCGATTCGTTCGGCTACCAAGTCAGGGTGATCCGGAATGCGGAGGTCCGGGCTGGCCAGCGCGACGCGAACCGGAAACCCGATCCGTGCAGCCTCGGACGCAGCACGCGAGGGCGAGGCACAGAGCTCCTCTAGAGGGAGAGGCAGGTCGTAGGTCGCGAGCGCGGATTTGCTCGCAGGGTCGGAGAGCGTTCGTGCCGGTCCGAGAATGACGTCGAGCACCGATTGCGGATCGACCCCTTCGACGCGTGGCATCGGAGGCCGCTCGTCGGCGTCCGATCGTTTGAGGGCATCGAGTGCTTCGGCCACCGCGGCGGTGGGGCCCACAACGCGCGCACCTGCACGCCCGGCGTACACCAGGAGACCATCGTTGCCTGGTTCGAGTTGATCTTCGGATCGTGGACCGGTCAGAAGATGAGCCAAGCGATGTCGGTCGGGCGCTTCGAGGTGTTTGCCGCCCGCCATCCACGGACGCTCAGCAGCTTCGCGAAGCGCCAGAACGGCGATGAGTGCCTCGACATCGCGCGTCGTCGGGTGACCGAGGTCGGATGCCAAACCACGCGTGGCGTCATCGGCCCGAAGGAGTGCCAGGTTACGACGTGCGGGGAGTCCGCTCAGTTCCGTGGGGGAGGGCTCGCGGAGTGACGCAATCGCGACCAAGGCCTCTTCAAACCGATCGCGGAAAGGCGTCGAGGTGACGTGGGGATGCAGATCCAGCCCGATTCGAGCCGCGGCGCGTGACGCTTCCACGGCGAGTGCGGGATCATCGCAGAGCAAGGTCCACGTCATCGTCGGCGAGTGTAGCGCGCGTGGTACCTCCGTCCCAGTTCCCCGCTGCATCATGTATGCTGTTCGGGTGCGTATCTTGCTTTGCCTGACGGTGTTGGCCGTCGCTGCGACTGTCCGGGCTCAGGAGGCTCCACCGCAGCAGCAGGAAGCCGCATCACCCGAGAACGCCGAAGCCGCGGCCCAGGCTCGCCAGCACTTCACCGAAGGCATGGCGCACTTTGAGGGTCGTCGGTTTCGCGAAGCCATTCACGCGTTCCAGCTCGCGGCGAGCATCGTTCCGAGTGCGGATCTGTGGTTCAACATCGCCCGTTCGTACGAAGAGCTGAACGACGAACCTTCGCTCCGCCAGGCCATCGAGTACTACCAGCGTTATCTGCGTGACCGCGTGGACCCACCCGACCGTGCGCAAGTCGAGGCCAAGATCCAGCTCTTGCAGGAGCGTGCGGAGGCAGCGCGACAAGCTCGGTTATCGCGACCGACGACCGGAACACTGCGGATCTCGTCGACTGTCGAGGGTGCGGATGTGCGCGTCGATGAGGAGGGCATCGGAACCGCCCCGGTCGCTGCGCCGGTGACGCTTTCCGAAGGCACGCATCGGGTGGATGTCGAACGAGAGGGGTACATCCCATTTCGGAGCCAGGTTCAAATCGCGCCTGGTGTTGCAGCGGCTGCGTATGCGGATCTTGAGCCGGCGACCCAGTACCGCGCTGTGCGTGGAAAGCGTATCTTCACATGGATCGTCGGAGGCCTCGCCGTTGCGGGAGTCGCGACCAGCATCGGACTTGGTGCGCGTGCTCGCAGCATGACGCGTGGCGACGATGTGACCGACGAGGACTTCGCGGATGCACGCGATTTGAGTGCAATCAGTGACTACGTGTTGGGTGCGTCGCTCGCACTCGCCGTGGGTGCCATCGTGCTTTACTTCGTGGAAGGCCGAGCGATCGGCACCGAGCGTGTCACCGTGGAAGAAGCGTCGGTCGCGCGCCCGACCGCGTTCTAAGGCGTCTCGTTCGTGAGGAAGGGTGAGCCTTTGTGGGCGCGTAGTGTTCGTTCGATCGCCGCTCGTTCGGTGTCCCGAAGCCGACCTGTGGGAAGTTCGTGGGAGTCTCCACGCAGGACTTTGCCCACTTCGCAAATCGATGCCGAGAGTGCGTCGAGATCGTAGCCGCCCTCGAGCAAGATGCCGAGAGCGCCGTGGTCGTCTTGCAACACACTCGTAAACGCGCCGTAGGTTGCCGCGTCGAGTTGTTGTCCAGCGAGCGGGTCCGCAGCGTGTGCATCGAAGCCGGCGCTGATGAAGAGCACGTCGGGTGCTGCAGCGTTGAGCGCCGGCCGAACCACGCGCCGGAAGACTTCGCCATACGCTTCAGGTCCTGAGCCCGCGGGCAGACCGACGTTGATCGTGTGGTAGCGACCTGGACCTTCGCCGATCTCTTCTGGCGCACCCGAACCGGGATAGAAGGGGAACTGATGGACGGAAACGAAGAGGACCCGGTCGTCGCGCCAAAACATCTCTTGGGTGCCGTTGCCGTGGTGGACGTCCCAGTCGAGGATCGCGACGCGTGCAGCGCCTCGGGCGAGTGCCGCTGCGGCTGCGATGGCGACGTTGTTGAGCACGCAAAAGCCCATGGCCGTGGAGGGGCGAGCGTGGTGACCGGGAGGTCGAACCAGACCGATCGCGTGTTGACCCTCGCAGACCTTGTCGGCGACCGCCGCAGCCGCACCAGCGGCGGCCCAAACCGCCGGACCACTTGTCGGACAGATGTAGGTATCCGGATCGAGCTGCCCCCAATCTCCCAGCACCGAATCCAAGACACCCACATATTCGGCGCTGTGAACCTGAGCCGCGAACCCTCGGACGTCTGAAACCGGATTTATAGACACCCATGTTTTGAGCCCTGCCTTGAGCCCCTCGCGTGCTGCTACCAACCGCTCAGGTCGCTCAGGATGAGCTCTCCGGGCGTAGTGTTCGTCGAAACATGGCTCATCCACGACAAAGACGTCCTTCACAGTCTCGTTTTCCTCCGCCATGTAGCCTTGACCTCCCGAGCCGCCATTTGATACCTGTTCGGAGCCCGGTCACCCCTAATTATTGGGGTTTGGAGTGTGGGGGGGCCTCATTCGAGGGCCAAGGAGCGATCGATGCGCTTGAAGATCATCGCCGGCAACTTGATTGCCGTGCTTGTCGTGGGTCTGGTCTCGTACTTTTATGTGAAGTCCGAGCTTGAAACGGGTTTGCGAGCCGAGCTCGACGCCGAAATTAGCAACGATCACGAGTTGCTTGCGCGTTCATGGCGGCTGAGTGCTCTCGAGTTCGTCGAGCAGGCTCGCGATCGTGCCGCCACCCCACAGGTTCGAGGCGCGTACGGCGCGTTGGACGAAAATAGCCGCCGAACACGTGCTCACGAGCAGGCGAACAACATTGCCGCGTGGTTCCAAGATCCTGCCCGCGGACGTGGCGGTGCACCGGATATCGTCGCTCTCACAGATGAGACGGGTCGAGTCTTGGCGCGCAACCAGGATGTCAACCGGATGAATGGCACCCAGCTGATCGGCGAGATTCCCACGTTGCGTCGCGCGATTGAGGGACACGCTGTCCACGACGCGTGGCTCAAGGCGGACGAGAACAAGCTCATGCAGGTGGCTATGGCGCCTGTGCACAACGAAGAGGGTGGCGTCATCGGCGTTCTGCTGGTGGGTTACGACATCTCAAACGGCTTGGCGCAACGCGAGTCGGACGTGCTCGGGCGTGATGTCGCGTTTGTGCATGGTGAGGCGATTTACTCGAGTTCCCTTGAGCAGAACATCGCGACGCCGCTGCAGGAGAGGCTGTTTGGAGAACTCTCGAGCAGCACGCAAGGGGCGCTTGGCGGTGCTGCCAGTTCGCCGTTTAGCGTTGAAATCGGCGGCTCCAACTATGTCGGCGTCGTCGCTTCTCTTCCTGAGACACCCAGCAAACAGATCGCCTTCGCGATTTTGGGGAATCAGACCGAAAAGATGTCCATGGCGGACACGGCCACGATCATTTTGATCATGATGGGCGTCGGCTTGATCTTCGTGCTGATCTACGGCTTCGTGATTGGTGGCACCTTCCTCAAGCCTTTGACGGACATCGAAGAAGGCGTGCTGACCGTGATCAATGGCCGCACCGACTACCGAATCGACATCAAGAGTTCAGAATTTGGTGGACTGGCGTACCGAATCAATCAGTTGATCAACGTCTTTACCGGCGTCGCAGAGACCGATGAAGGGGGCGCAATCGCCGGTGGCGGCGGTGGCTGGGACGGCGCTGCAGCCCCTGCGACGGCGGGCGGTGGCGGCGGTGGCGGTGCCGAAGAGGACCCTGGGGTTGCAGCCGAACTCGCAAGCGAGGCCGAGGATGCGTACCACGAGCGGATTTACCAGGAGTACGTCGCCGCCAAGCAGGCTGCTGGCGAAGATGTGTCGAACATCCCCAAGGACCGTTTCATCCAGCGTTTGCAGAAAAACGCGGCAAACCTAACCAAGAAGCACGGCTGCAAGATGGTGCGCTTCCAGGTTCAAACGAGGGGAAGTCAGGTCATTCTCCGACCTGTCATCATCCGCTAGTCCAAGCAGCCTCCGCTGCACAATCAAAGACACCCACAAAACGCACGCAGTTTTGTGGGTGTCTTTCATTTGGTCTTCGATTTGTGGGTGTCTTTCATTTGGTCTTCGATTTGCGGGTGTCTTGCTTTGGACGCAACTGCGCGGTGGTGCCTCCGATAAAGGGACATGCCTCGCGCCAGATCCGAAACGTACGACCTCGCAACAACAACCTTCTATCACTGCATCTCACGCTGTGTTCGGCGTGCGTTCCTCTGCGGTCAAGACCCATACACCGGTCAAGACTTCTCACACCGCAAGGAGTGGGTTGAGTCGCGCTTGTTTGCGTTGGCCAACATATTCGCCGTCGAACTCTACGCGTATGCCGTGATGGCGAACCACCTCCACATCGTCGTTCGCGTTCGGCCGGATGTCGTGATCGCTTGGACCGACGATGAAGTTGTTGCGCGCTACACATCGCTATTCAAGACCGCTGCTCGGTCTCTCGAGGGACTCGCCAACACCGAGCGCGCACAGCGAATCAAGCTCTGGCGTGATCGACTGACCGACTTGTCTTGGTTTATGCGCACACTCAACGAGAACATTGCGCGCCGCGCGAACAAGGAAGACGGCTGCACCGGACGATTCTGGGAAGGTCGGTTCACAAGTCAGCCCCTGCTCGACGAAGACGCTGTCCTGACGTGCATGGTTTACGTGGACCTGAACCCGGTGCGCTCTGGTGAAGTCGAAAGCCTGGACGATCCATCCCGAACGTCGATTGCCCGTCGACTTCGCTGCGCGACGCGCGGGGAGCCTTTGAAAGGACTCACTCCGTTTTCGGACCAATGCGATTCGTCGTCGTCAATTCCGATGAACTTTCTCGACTACGTGCAGCTGTTGGAGTGGACCGGTCGGTGTTCACGCGCATTTGGCCCTGCTGCACGCTTGCGCGGTCGACCGCCTCTTGTGCTCGTCCAACGAAAGCTCGCCTCAGACGCGTGGCTTCAATCCATGCAACCGGGTGGTCTGCGTGCGACGGCTCTGGGCAGCGCGGAGTCGCTTCGAAAGTTCGCGTCCACGAAGAGCAAACGTTGGGTGCACGGAGTGCGGCGTGCAATCACGCGGAGCGCAGCGTAGCTACTTCTTCTTCCGCACCTTTGCGCCATCAAGGACGTAACCGTTCGGCAATTGGGGCATGACTTCGTCGATACGAGTGGTGATTTCCCAGTCGTTCTCAATCCAGCCGTCCAACACACGGACACGGACGCGGACGCCTTCTTCCGCAAGAAAGGCTGCGAGCAAGGCGTCTTGGCTCTCAACAGCGTCTTCTTGTGCCAGCACTGCTCCCGCAGCGTGGAAACGGGCATTCTCGTTAGCGTCTTCGAGAAACCGCTCAACTGCGGGGCGGATTCGCGCGTCAACGCGGTCCTCCAGCACGGCGAGCAAGTCGACCTTCTTCTGAGGGTCCCGTTCGTATTCGGTTCCCATCTTCGCCAAGAGTTCAAGTAGCGCTTCGACAAGCAACTCGGGCCCGACAAGGGGCTCGAGCATCTTCAACGGCCACGCGATCGAATCTGACTCTTGCAGAAACTCGCGAACGGGAACGATCGCTGCGTCTCCCGCTCCGACAATTCCCTGCATCGCCAAGTCCTTTTCTTCCTGGTCCGTGATGCTCGGATCGATTCGGAACGTGAAGCGGGCGAGGAGGGCGCGTGCAGACTCTTCGGTCTTCATGTCTGCAAGTGCGCGAAGCGAAGCCCATCGGTCTTGGTTCTGAGACTTCTTCGTCGCGACGCGCGCAGCGTGACGTTTGAACTGACGTTCTTTTCCCGCGAAAAGGTCAAACAAGCCCATGGGGCGCAAGTTGGACGACGTCCACCTAGGATGCAACCAGGACTTCCATTCCGAGACACCCACAAACTCCACGCTGGTTTGTGGGTGTCTTGGATTGTTTCGGGGCGATGAGTTTGTGGGTGTCTTGGATTGTTCGGGCATGAAAAAAGCCCGGCGCTTGGCCGGGCTTTCGTCGCGAACTCGCTGCTTCCTACTCGGTGATTTCCGGCGCAGTCGGCAAGTAGATCGACAATCCGATCTGGAACATGTGAACCAACCCAAAGAACCGGTCCTTGTCGTCGATCACGCCATCGGGAAAGTCGCCGTCCGGGTCGCCCGACTCGTCGGTTCCCGACCGGTTCCACGAAAAGGGCATTCCACGCCAGTTCAGGTTCAACCCCACAAAGTCGTTGAACATGAGCGACAAGCCCACACCGAACGTCGGCGCAATCGCAACACGGCTCGAACGATCACGCTGGGTTGCGATCAGACAACCCGAGTCCTCCAACGGACACACGGTTCCGGTGGTTCCACGTCCCTGAAGTGAGACGTTGGACCGCTCCTCGACACCGACAAACGCGGCACCCAGGAAAATGTAGAAGTCGGTATCAACAAAGAGCTTCTCGAAGATCGCCAACTTTCCACGCAAGGGAATGAACTCGAGCTGCAGCGCAGCAGCCCAGGTCAGGTTGGCCACCTGCCGGTCGAAGTCCTGTCGACTCGGCAGCGAAAGTCGGTTTCGGTCGGTGGTCACACCCTGCGACTCGATTTCGTCGGTCAGACCGGTGTTGAGTCCAACGACTCCATATCCACCCCACGCGCCGATACCGATCCAGTCGGTGAAGTAGAAGCCTGCGTGCAGGCCCACAAAGAGCGTGCGCACAAACTCGTCTTGCAGCGTGAAGCTGAAGTTCGGCTCCAGAAGGAGACGCGTCTTGCGATACAGGCGCATGCGGCGGACCGCAGGCTGTCCAGCAAGTGGACCCGTAATCTGGATCTCCTGCGCAGACGCGGTGGCGGGCTGACTTGCGTCCACAGCGAGCACGCTGAGCCCGAGGATGAGAACGGCTACTGAGCGAGACATGTGTTTCATCGTCGTACCCATTACTTCGGCAGCGCGTATTCAAAGGTGAACGGGAAGAAGATCGTGAAGCCGACGTGCACGGTCGCGTTGTTGGAGAACGTCGTGCTGTCGGAGAACCACGTGTCGGGGTTGCAGCGCGTTCCGGGGCTCTCGCACGGACCGTTGTCTGCCGACACTTCCAGGTTCTCGAACTTCTCAAGATACGCGTAGTCGCGGAACTCGAGGAAGATGCCGAGGAAGCGCGTGACGAACACGCGAACACCAAGACCGAGGTTGAACGCGACGCGGTTCTGGAAGTCGAACTCGCGAATCTCCGGGTCGATGACCGGAATGGGTCGCGTACGCATCAGACCGACACCACCAACCACATACGCATCCCACTGGAAGATGAAGTTGTTGAAGACGGCGAACTTTCCGTAGAAGGGCACGTAGGTGAAGTTCAAGTACGCGCCGAGCTGCCACTCGTTGACGGGGATACCGAGACGAGTGCTACGTCGAACAAAGAAGTTGGTGTTCGACTCCCGCTGCTGCGGCTCACCCCACTGGAACCACTGGAAGCTCACACCAAGTGCGAGAACGTTCGTCCACCAGTAGTTGAGACTCAACGCTGCTGCGGGGTGGCTCAAGAACGGGTCGTTGAGCGTGAACGATGCAGAGGGCGCGAGCTCGACGCGGTTGAGACGCAACACGTACACGCGCTGCACCGCGAAGATCTCTTCCACCGACTCGGTGCGTCGCGGAGTGTCGCGCGCTTCCTCGATGCCGCTGTCGGTTCCTGCGAGGTCGCCGATGATGTCGCCTTCGCCGGCACCACCGAAGTCCATGCCGCCTTCGCCTTCACCTTCGCCTTCGCCGCCGCCTTCGGCTTCATCGATGCCGAAGTCCATGCCGCCTTCGCCATCGCCTTCGCCACCGCCGTCGGTGCCTTCGCCTTCGCCTTCACCCTCATCAAGGCTGAAGTCCATCTGGGCCGAGGCCCCCATCGGGGAGAGCACCACGATCCCAGCGACTAGCGCTGCGACCACGATGGTCCACCACCGCGAATAGGGAGCACACCCCGTGTTCGAATGCCTCATCACCGGTCTCCAACCCATTGGAATCACTTAGGAAAATCGTCTTCCGAGAAGCGCGCCGGACTATATCACGCGAGTTTCTCGGAGTTCAACAGTGTTTGTCGCGTTACGCCTCGGCGTTTTCCTCCGAGGGCCGCTCGAAGAGCGCCTCGACGAACCCGTTTGCCTCGAATTCTTTGAGGTCTTCCACTCGCTCGCCGATGCCGACGTAGCGAACGGGAAGCTCGTGTTGGTCGCAGATCCCCAGGATCACGCCACCTTTTGCCGTGCCGTCCAATTTGGTGAGGGCGATCCCATTCACCGGCAGGGCCTCCGAGAAGAGTTCAGCCTGCTGGATGGCGTTCTGACCTGTCGTCGCATCCAGCACGAGAAGGACTTCGTCTGCAGGCCGATCGAGGGCCTTCTCGATGGTGCGTCCAACCTTCTTCAACTCATCCATGAGCGGGCTCTTGGTGTGAAGTCGTCCCGCCGTATCGGCAATTACAACATCCACTCCATCTTCTTGCGCCTTCTTGATCGCGTCGAAGACCACGCTTCCGGGATCGGCGCGGTCCTTTCCTTTCACGACCGGACACTTCGTTCGTCGTCCCCACACTTCGAGCTGCAACACCGCAGCAGCGCGGAACGTGTCACCGGCGGCAAGAAGAACCTCTTTGCCTTCTTCCTTGAAGCGACTGGCGAGCTTTCCAATCGTGGTCGTCTTGCCGACGCCGTTGACGCCGACAACCAAGATCACCGTCGGCTTCTTGCCGAGATGAATGCGTCCGCCACCGTGACGCATCAAGATCTCGCGCGCGTGACCCTTGACTGCATCCCACGCTTGGTCGCCGTCTTTGATCGAACCGTCTTCGACGGCAGTGCGCAGTCCGCCAAGGATTGAATCGGCCGTTGCGACACCGAGATCCGCGGTGATCAACACCTCTTCCATCTCGTCGAGAACTTCAGGCGCGAGTTCCTTCTTCTTGCCGAAGAGTTTGGCGAGACGGCTGATGAAACCACCACGCGTACCCTTGAGTCCCTTTCGCAGTGCAGCGATGTCTTCGGCCGAAGACGCACTCGGAGGAGGTGGGGGTGCGGGCTCGGGCTCGGGCTCGGGCTCAGGCTCCGGATCCGGCGCGAGTTCAGGCTCGGGTGCCGGGTCGGGCTGAGCAACCTCCGGCTCCGCTTTCGCTTCAGCCTTCTCGGGCTTTGGCTCGGCTTTGCGCTCGGGCTTGGGCTCGATCTTTGGAGTCGGCTTCGGAGTCGGCTTCGGTGCTTCGCGCGTCCCGGGATCCTCGTTCCCCGCGCGCATCTTCAGCACCACGACGATCGCCACAACGACGGCGATCACAATCGCGATAATCAGTATCGGTGACATGGAGTTCCCGCGGCCGGAGATCGGCCGGGGGGGACTATAGAGAGCGCACATCCAACCCGTCAACGCGTCTATTGAGACGCCTTCGACGAGTCTCAAGGAATGTCGTCTCCGGCGCGCTCTACGGCACGAACAACCTCTTCGTTGGGCGGGATCGGCCCATAAACGCCTTGTTCGACGGCCTTGCCGAGTTCGCCCACTGCGGGAGGTAGCCGCTCGTCGTGCCGAAGTTCGTGGATCGTCTTGGTGCGCGGCTTCACAAAACGACGAGTGACCGTGACAAACACCCGCGCGGCACGCGATCGCCAAGTCTCCAAGCGGACGCGAATGCCCTCCCACTCGCCTTGATGCGGAACGGTGATCGACGACTGCACAGGGACGCGGTGGGGCGCCATGAACCGCAGCGTCCACGCACCGGCGGGCAGCTCGAAGTCAAACGTGCCGTCAGGAGCGTCCACACGGGAGGGGCTCGGTCCGGAGATCTCGAGCCAGCCGCCTAGAGCTTCACCGTCCGGATGCGCGAGGATCGATCCGCGAACTCGTGACGAAGTTGCGCGCCGATGTTGAGTGGGTGCGATCGACACACCAACGGGATCTTTGCGAACGGGTGGGGCGGGCGCGTGGTCGGGTTGGCGACGTCGGATCCACATCACGATCAGCAAGCACAACACCATCGGCACCAGAGACCACGCCCAGCGGTACGAGCCAGTCACTCGAACAGTGATCGTTGCAGGCGCACTCTCGGAGCTCAGTCGTCCAGGGTTGTCGCTTTCAAAGCGTGCACGCAGGACCAGTTGGGGGGCGTCGTCTTCAGAGGCGACACCGCGCCATTGATACTGACCCGCATCGTCCGTCAGCACTGTCGCGCGATGGGTGTCGCCCCGAAAGATGCCGATCGCCGCCTCACGCAAAGGCCCTTGGGATGTCGCGAGTAAGCCGGAAACGGCGATGTCATCACCAACTTCAACGTTCGGTTGTGCCGCCGACAAACTCAGCGACGTCGCGCGGTACCGAACAATCGGCACTTCGGTTTGCGCATCCGAACGACGCGCATCGCCACGCGCGCGCGCTTTGATTCGGCCCGGACCTTCGGCGCCTAAGCTCGACGACTGCAGCGTGAAGCTCAACGCCCCGTCGGTCGGTGCGTTCGCACGCGCCAGCGGACGGTTCAGTTCGTCGAGTAACTCGACGTGCAGTCCCGCGACACCTACGTCGCACGAAACGCGCACATCGATGGCGTGTTGTGCTTCATCGAGATCCAACCGCCCCCCATCGCGCACGCGCACCACCAAGTGCACTTCCTCGCGGGCAAGGTCGATTCCCCGCTCGACCAAGATCTCGGCGTAGCTCTCGTCCCCACCGAAGCGTGCCGACATGCGATAGGTACCCGGTTGAAGAACCGTGCGCAGTCCGAAGGCGCCTTCTGCATCGGTTGACCGATTGGCATCGGCGACAACCGCGCCAGCTGCATCATGCACGCGAAGCCGCACCGATCGTCGTCCAAGTGGTGCGCCGAGATCGTCGCGGAGCACGCCGCGAATCATGACTTCGTCGTTCTCGCCGCGATGGGTTCTCAGTTCGATCCGCGTTTCGGCGCGCACGCGGACGCGAGGTTGGCCACACACCACGCTGGCCACCATCAGGACACTGAGCACCGCGAACGCCAATCGCACCGTCTCACCCTTATCGGTGTGACGCGAATCTTCAATGCCCAGAACGCTCGAGAGGTCTTGCCCGTAGAGGAGCGCCTCGGCGATACTCGGCCTCGACGGTGAAGCTTTCTGTGATTCGTCCGTCTTAGGTGTGGGTACCGGTCAGGTGGTTCGTACAGCGCACAGTTCCCGAATCCGAGGTTTGCTCCTCGTGATGTTGCTCTTTGGGTCGCTCGCGGCAACGTTCGCGACGGTTCAAGCGCAGGGGCAACGCGTCGAATACCTCACTCGGCTGCTTCGCACATCGGACACCTTTCGTGTTCGTGCCCAGGCTGCGATCTCGCTCGGACGGGTGGAGAGTGCCCCGAGTGTCGTGCGCGCGCTGAGTCAGGCGCTTGGCGACGACCATCCAGCGGTTCGAACGGCGGCCGCGGCATCCCTGGAGCGACTGGCCGATCCCTCTGCACTGGGAGCGCTTCGCAACCGCCGCCGGGACAGCAACTCAGGGGTGCGTCGTGCCGTGAGTTCTGCGATTCGTGTTCTTGAACGCGTCGCGCGCACGCAGCCCACCAACCAGAACAACAACAACGGTGGTGGGAACAACAGTTCGGCCAACGCGGAGTTCTACGTGGGTGTCGGAATGCCTGGGACGAAGCAGCGCCAGCTCGATCGCGACGCACTTCGCCGCGCACGTCAATTCGTCGAAACGCAGATTCGCGGGATGGAAGGCGTCGAAGTCGCACCGGAACGTGAGAGCAACGCAGCCGCACAACGCGTCATCAATCGACGACGACTCACCGGCTACTACGTGGATGCCTCCATCGTGAGCGTCGGCGAGTCTGGTGGAGGGACGCGCGCGGTGGTTTCGGTCATCCTGAACACCTACCCAGGCCGCGACATGCGAGCGATCCTTCAGGGGGCCGCGACCGTACCTGGAGCATCGGGCAACAGTGCACAGGAACAGGCGATCCAAGGAGCCCTTCGAGGGGCTCTAAGACGACTGCCGCAGGCCATGGCGGCCTCGCGAAGATGAGCCAAGACGTGAGCAATTTGGATACGGGGGACGGCTCGGTCTACGATCACAGTGCTGTCGGGAATCGCAGTGAGATCGCATCAGGGTGGGGGAATAGGTAGTCATGGGAGCCGAAGCACAATCACAGCCGATGCCGAAGAAGGCCGGGCCGCCCAAGCGTCGAGTACGGAACTACCTCCTCGATCCCCGCTTCCAGCTTAAGTACACGGGCATGGTCGTCGTTGTGGCGGTCGTTGTCGCAGTCGTTCTGGGGTACTTCGCGTACGACTATTCGCGCGGTCAGACCGAGGCGATGAGCATCACGATGGCGATGCAGCCGGATCTCGATCCCGAGGTCGCAGCCGATCTCGAAGGTTGGGCGGAGGCTCAGGATCGCGGTGTGCTGATGAAGATCGTGGCGGGAATTTTCATTCTCGCCTTGGTGCTTTTCATCACCGGCATTCTGGTCACCCACAAACTCGTCGGACCTGCGTACAAGTTGAAGTTGCTCTTCGGCAACATCGAGAAGGGCAAGCTCAAACTATCGGGCCGATTGCGCAAAGGCGACGAACTCCAAGATGTGTTCTTAGCGTTTGCAGCGATGGTCGAAGCGTTGCGTGAAAACCAAGCGCGTGAGATCGCCGAACTCGACGCAGCGATCGAGAAAGCGAAAGAGTCCGGTGTGTCGGACGACGACCTGGCACCGATCGCGGAAGTGCGATCGCGCATGCAGGCCGCGCTCGACTAACTAGAACGCGTCCTCGTAGTACTCGATTTCGAACTCTTCACGCCGCAGCACAACCGCTGCGGCGTCGAACCTTAAGCGCATCCCACGCGCGTTTTCACGCGCCCACGCATAGCCAGCGCGACGCACCCGCATCGCTTTGTCGCGTGTGATCGTCTCGGCTGGAGATCCGTAGGCATCGGTGCGCCGAGTGCGAACTTCGCAGAACACGAGCGTGCGCCCGCGCGTCGCGATCAGATCGATCTCCAAGCGCTTCACGCGCACATTGCGACCCACAATAAGAAAGCCGCGCTCTTCGAGGAGCGCGGCCACAGCTTGTTCACCGAGTTGTCCGAGTTCAGCGCGGTCCATACCGCGCTCATCGGTCTTACATGGGAAGAGTTTCGTTGCGGACGCAATATCCGCCACGAATTCCGTCACCACCCAGCGTCAGCAAGTCGTCCTGGCAGGTGAAGCCACCTGGACAATCACAGGTCGGGGTGTTCGAGCCCTCGGGCGAACTGCAACGACACGTGCAGTACACGCGCTCGTCGACGATCGCTTCGGCCGGTCGAGTTGCACAGGTGGCGGGATCGCGACCTGCAGCAAGACACTCTTCCTGCGTCTCGGTCGGGTCCAGCGCGAAGGTGCTGCCGAACTGATAAACCATGCACACGCGGGTGCGGCACTGGACCGACGAGGTCTCCAAGTACGCCTCACCCGGCTGGAACCCATCACCGGGAACCGACTCGGGGATGCAGGGATCGCCGATGCCGCTGTTCGGGCATCCGGTCATCGCGATGGCTGCGAAGCCAAACGCCAAGTGCGCCAACACCTTATGAAAAGTGCTCATTCTTGCTCCTGATCGTCGAACGACGAGGGTGCTCAAAGACAATTGCCGCATCAACGAGAACTCGCTGGAACGACGATGGGTCTTTTACCGACAATGGGGGCCTCAATTCCACCCCAATTTTCGAGGAGGTCAGAACCTGCCTCGATTTGGCGATTGAGCACGAAAAATAATCCTCGTCCCCAATTCGCGGTTTGAAGGGGTGTCACTCATGCGTCGTTCCGAAACGTCGGACTTTCCACGCGACCGCGAAAGTATCGAGCGGTCTCTGGAGAGCCACGACGACGCACCGGAGCGTCCTCTCCCCCAATCCCCTTGACAACGATGAAGCCCGATTTCTATCATCGCGTCCCGCAACAGGTGCAAGCCACTGATTTTGTTGAAGATTTACCCTCTTCGTTGCCAATCATTGCAACGTGGGGGGTCGATGTCGTTGCGGTGCCTACGGGCAGAGGAGCGAGGCGATGAGAATGGGACGTTGGACGACTTCACTCGGAACCGCGGTTGTGGTCGCAATGCTTTGCGGATCGTTCACACCGATGGCGTCTGCCCAGGACATGGAGTTCAACATCGAGGAGACCGGGCAACCGCCTGCGCCTCCCGCTGAAGGTCCTCCGAGTGAGGCGTTGGCCAACGCGCTACGTCTCTACCAACAGGAGCGCTACCAAGAAGCAGCGGTGCAGTTCCAACGCGTCGTCGAGGGGGAAACCCAAGATGCTGCGGCGAACGTGCAGAAGGCGCAGTTCTTCCTCGGCAAGTGCCTCTACCACCTTCGCTACTACCAGTCGGCGCTCGCCATCTTTGATGAGATTGGTCAGATGGGGCAGGGCCACCTCTACTTCAACCAAACGCTGCAGTGGCTCGCGCAACTTGCGTCGCAGCTTCCGGAGCCCGCGGGCATCATCGAGAAGGTTGGTCGCTACGGCGTCGATCAGCTCGAACAGTTCAACACGACGGAGAGTCAGGAACTCTACAACGAGCTGCTCTACATCATGGGTCGTTTCAAGTACGGCCAGGGCGAGTTCGAGCAAGCCATCGAACTGTTTCAGCGTGTTGCGACCGACTCCACCTTCTACGTGAAGGCGCGTTTCTTCGACGGCATTGCGCACATTCGTATGCGTCGCGCACGCCCTGCGATTGCGGCGTTCCGCGCGATTGTCGAAGCGATCGACGAAGGCAACGTCGAAGGCGTTGAGGACGAGGATCGCATGCTCAACCTCGCATGGATCTCACTCGCGCGCGTGTACTACACCGCCGCGAACCGCTCGACCGCTGACGGAGATCGCGAGATCGACGGTCGTCTTCTCGGTCAGGCGGTTGAGGCTTGGAACACGGTGGACCAGGGCAGTGAGTACTGGCTTCCCGCGCTCTTCGAATCGAGCTGGGCGTTCTTCCTGGCCGACGAGTACAGCCGCGCACTTGGAAACGTGCACAGCATCTTCTCGCCCTTCTTCGACGACGCGTACTACCCCGAAGCGTTGGTGCTCAAGGCGGTGACCTTCTTCGTGAACTGCCAGGTCGAAAACGCGGAAGCGATGATCGGTCAGTTCCACGAGCGTTACGACCCGGTTCGCTCCGAGCTGGAAGAACTACTGGGTCGTTTCGAAGACAACACCGCGTTCTTCGAGTTCTTGACGCAGGTCCGCGCCGGCGAGACCAACCTGACCCCGACCGTGCGCGGCATCGTGTCCACCGCATTGTCCGATCGCACGCTGCTTCGTCACATCGAGTACGTGAGCGTGCTTGAAGCGGAAGAGCAGCGTCTGGGTCAAGCGCCCGCCGAGTTCCAGAACTCGTCGTTGGGTGCACGCATTCTTCAGGACGTGGCCGTGGCCAAGTCGTTCGCCGTCGACCAGACCGGTGACCTTGCCCGCAACCGCTACACCCGACTCATCGATGAGTTGGCTGACCTGTCCAACCAGGTCGACACCGTCGAGCTCGAGATCGCGACCTTCACGCGCGGTCAGCTCGACCAAGAGATGCAACAGCAGATGACCGAAGCACAGCGTTCCGGCGGTGGTGAGGTCGAGGTGGACGAAGAGCATCAGCTCTGGCCGTTCCGAGGCGAGTACTGGCGTGACGAGCTCGGCTACTACCGACAGCAAGTCACCAACCAGTGTGGGAGGTAAGAATGCGGGTTCAACTTCTGACCGCAGCGATTGGCGTTGCACTGCTCATTCCGGCGTCGGCTGACGCCCAGGGAATGCGCGGCAGCTCCATGAGCGCCATGAGCTCATCGATGAGTTCAGGCGGAATGTGCATCACCTCGCGTGCAGAGCAGGCGGTGACCGCATGTCCATCGGGCGCAGCTCCTGCGCAACGTCGTGCTGCAAAAGCCGGCGGGATGGCACCGCGTTCTCGACTGCGCACTGCCGCACCTGAGAAGCAGGCAAAGAAGAACTCCGGTCCGACGGGTCCCAGCATCGAGATCGATGCGGCGACGGCGCGTGGTCGCGAGAACGTTCAGGCTCGTGCGGAGCAGTTGCTCCAGCGCGAGATTCGAATCCTGAACCGACTCGTTCAGAACACGCGGCAGAACAACCCGCAGCGTCCGGACATCCTTCTCCGCCTCGCCGAGACGCAGTTCGAAATGCAGACCGCGCTCAACCAGCGTGTGCGCTCCTTCGATGAGCCGATCTTCCAGGCGTGTCGTCGCCAGAAGAACCGCGATCGGTGTCGTCAGGCACGTCAGCGTCAGCGGCAGGCGAGTCAGGCGCTCAACTCGGCGCGTCAGGCCTCGATTCGTACCTACGCGATTCTCGTGAACGACCACCCCGACTACCCCCGCATGGACGAGGTGCTCTTTTCACTCGCGTTTGGTCTCGAGGAGATTCGCGAACACGACCGAGCACGTCAGGTCTATCACCGTCTGATCAAGGGATACCCGCAGAGTCGGTTCATTCCGCACGCGTACCTCTCCTTCGCAGAGTTCTATTTCAACGAAGGCGAAATGCGCGCGGCCTTGCAGTTCTACGACAAGGTCACCGACTTCCCACCGGAGCGAAACCCAGTCTATGGATATGCGCTCTACAAGTCGGCGTGGGCGCACTACAACAACGAGAACTTCCGCGGCGCACTTCAGTCGTTCGTTGAGACGGTCGAGTTTGCGACGGCCAACCCCGAAGCGACCGATGCTGCCAACCTCGCACGACAGTCGAGACGTGAGCTCGTCTTGCCCTACGCGATGGTCGGTACACCAACTCGCGCACTCGACTTCTTCAGACGGTACGCAACCAATGAGGAACAGGCGCTCGAGATATTGGAGAGCTTAGCCGAGCTCTATTACGACACGGGTCAGTGGGGAGACACGATAACCGTCTACCACAAGCTCATGAGCGAATCGCCGCAGAGCGGGAAGCTATGTTACTGGCAGAGTCGCGTCACCAATGCAGTCATCTCCAGCAAGCCCAAGGACGATCAGGTCCGGGAGCTGAGACGCATGGTCGATGTGTACGACGCCTACATCGAACGTGGCGGACACTCACCGGACGAAGTCCAAACGTGTAAGTCCGACACCGCCGGTATCCTCGCTTGGCTCGCCACCTCGTGGCACCGCGAGGCCATCGGAACCGAAGAGCAACCGGGTACGAACGACCGCTCCACCATGGCGCTGTCGACTCGACTCTACCGACTCTTGATCAACCGCTTCCCCGACATGGAGCAGTTGGAGTTCCCGAACATCGCTCGGGACGACTGGCCCACGGTCTACAAGGTCTCCTACTACTACGCCGAGCTTCTCTGGAAGATGGAGGACTGGGCGCAGTGTGGACCTGCCTTCGACCGCGTGGTCGAGCTGAACCCAGAGGGTGAGTACACCAGCGACGCTGCCTATGCAGCGGTGCTTTGTTACAACAGCCTCTACCAGCAGCAGTACTCCAGTCGTGAACGTCAGACTCGCGAGGAACGCGAATCCAGCAGACGTGGAAGACGCGGAAGACGCGGAAGACGCGCGCAACAAGAGGAGCAGCCTGAGGAGGATCGGTTCGCGCGACGCGAGTTCACCGAACTCGAGCAGGGCATGCTCAACGCCTTCCGCCGCTACGTTTGTTTCGTCAACGACAGCGACGACCTGCCGACCATCAAGTACCGCCAGGCCCGCATCTACTACGAAGCGAACCAGTACGAAGAAGCCGCTGTGCTCTTCAAGGACATCGCGTGGAACCACCGAGATACAGAACTCGCGGAGTACGCCGCGAACCTCTATCTCGACTCACTCAACGTGTTGGGCTCGAACCGAGAACCCAACAGACCGGAGTGCTTGGCTGAGATCGAAAGCAGTATCGACCCGCTCCAAGGGTTCTACTGCGGACCGGGACAAGCCGATCAACATCCGGATCTGTGTGGGGTTCTGACGACGCTCAAGTGCAACGTCATGCGTAAGACCGCAGAGGCGTACGGAAACAACGAGCAGCACAAACGCGCTGCGGCGACCTACGTCCGAATCTTCCGACGCCACCAAGCGTGTGCCGAGGAGGACGGATTCGCGATGGATGAGGTCTTGTACAACGCGGCCATTCACTTCGAGGCTGCGCGACTACTAGGCCGGGCCATCCAGGTTCGTAACGTTCTAATCGATAGATTCGCAGATAGTCAGTACGCCAAACGGGCCATTTACCTGGTCGGCGCGAACTTCCACGCTCTCGCGTTCTACGAACAGGCTGCGACCTACTACGAACGCTTCGCCAGCCGATTCCCCGGTGAGGACGGAGACGACTGTACCGACCAAGACCGAGAGGCGGGGACATGTGCCATCGCGCACGAAGCGTTGCAGAACGCCGTGTTCTTCCGAATCGGTCTGGGGGATGTCGACAAAGCGCGTGAAGACGCTCGCTTGTTCGAACGCTCGTATCGCAGACGGCTACCCAGACAGACCTCGGAGGTTATCTTCTCGATCGGTACGATTTACGAACGTGCCGAGGCCTGGCGAGACGTCGCGCGTCACTTCCGCAGCTTCACGCGGACGTACCGCCGCACCGCACTGCCGCACCAGATGCTTCGTGCGAATGTCCTGATGGGACGCGCGGCATGGGAGCAGGATGACAAGCGAACCGCAGGTCGTTCGTTCCGTACAGCGGTCGGTTTGTGGGAGCGTGCTCCCGCGGCGATCAACGCGCTGGACGACGTCGATGACCCGACGAAGATCGGCTACCTGAAGGAGGCGCTCGACTCGGCAGCGGAGGCGATGTTCTACATCGCAGAGGAGAAGTACGCGGAGTTCCGCTCCATCAACTTCCCGCGCTACCGCGGTGGACGAAGCTTGGCGCGCGTCAACGCATGGGCGCAGAGCGAGTTCATGGAGTGGATTCAGGCCAAGCAGGCTGCCTTGCAGGCTGCGGAAGCCGAGTACAACAAGATCGCAGCCGCGCAGGTCACGGTGCGTGAAGGTGTGCCGCCGCTCACCTCGCCGCCTTGGCTCATCGCTGCGGCCGCGCGTATCGGTCAGATGTACATCAGCATCATCGATGCCGTGCAGCGTGCGCCGATTCCCGAAGAGATTGAGAACGATCCCGAACTCTTCGACATTTACGTGGGTGCGTTCGACGAACCGCTCGAGCCTGTTCGCCGCCAAGCGGTCGAGAAGTTCGAGTTCTGTCTGACCACCGCCACGAACGTTCGCTGGTTCAACGAGTACTCGCGCATCTGCGAGACGGAGCTCAACCGTCTCGACCCGCGTCGGTACCCGGTGGCCGATGAGCTTCGCGGTCGCGCGGATTACATCCGAGGCAGCATCGGTCGACCCGGACCGGTGGAGCTCGCGACGGGCGACGACGATGTCGACGTCGGAGGTAGCGGTGGAGACGCCGCGGCACAGGGGACGGCCAATGAATAAGAAGCACTCAGTTCTTTGGACCCTCGCTTTGGCCATCGCGTGCGGTGGTGGAGGCGGGGGTGAAGTCACCGAGGAAAACGCAGCTCGCACGGAGGGTGGTGAAACCATCCGAACCGCGGGTGGTGGTGCCGTGTCTGTCGAAGCCCACAACGACTGGCAGGAAGGTCTGCGCATGTACGCGCGCTTCCGCGAGGCGGGGTGGAACGAGAGCAACTGCAACTCGGCCATCTCCAAGTTCGAAGAGGCCAACGAAGCCAACGGCGGCAACTTCGCCGAGGCTCAGTACATGGCTGGACTCGTCGCCGAGACGTGTCGTGACCCGCAGCGTGCGCGTCGTTTCTACAACGATTCGTTGCGCAGCGCAGAAGCGGCACGTCGCGAAAACCCCAATGCAGGATCGGGCAACGGTCCGCTCTGCAAGGCTCGCGTGGCGCTCGCGCTTCTCGACCAGATGGGCGGCAACCGCAACGGCGCGCGTCAGGCGTTCCAGCGTGCGGTTCGCGAAGATCCGCAGTGCACCGCGGGCTACGTGAACCTTGCGATCGCGCAGCGTGAAGCGGGTGGGGCGCAGGAAGCGGAAGCGCTTCGTAACTTGCGTCGCGCGCTCGCCATCGAGTCGGACTATCTGCCGGCGTTCAACCAGATGGCGCTGCTCTACTACAACCGCGGTCTTCAGCGCGGTGGTGAAGCGTCGCTCGATCTCGCCGAGGTCGTGTGCCGTCAGGCGCAGCTGATCGATCGCAACTACGCGCCGATCTACAACACCTGGGGTCTGGTGAAGATCCGCAAGGGTGATGTCATCGAGGCGCTTCGTTACTTCGAGCGCGCGATCAGTCTCGACAACGACATGTTCGAAGGACACATGAACTTCGGTCAGGTCACGCTCTCGTTCCGCGGCTACCAAGATGCACGTCGTTCGTTCGCTCGCGCGGTAGAGCTTCGCGGCGACAACTACGAAGCGCACGTTGGTCTCGGCGCTGCACTTCGTGGGTTGGAGCAGTTCCCGCAGGCGCAGGGCGAGTACGAGCGCGCCATCCAAATCGACGGCAACCGTCCCGAGGCGTACTTCAACCTCGGTTTGCTCTATCAGAGCTACATGGGCGGTGACTCGATGAACGACACCATCCAAAACCTCGAGCGCGCGAAGGGCTACTACAACAGCTTCATCGGCAAGGCCGGAAACCAAGCGCGCTACCGCGATGCGGTTGAGGGCGTGCGGAACCGGTGTCGTGAGTTGAGCCAGCGTCGTCGACGCGGTCGCAACAGCAACCGCCGCTATCCCGCCAACTGCCGTCCGGGTCGTTTGCAGGTTATCGACGACACGATCTCCGCGCTTCGCGAGGCTGACCAGATGCAGCGAGAGGCCGAGCAGATGCAGCGTGAGGCTGAGGCTCAGCAGCGCCAGCAGGAGCAACAACAGCAGCAGAATCAGTAAGATCTGCTGCTCGACCGAAAAGAGGCCCGCTTCGACGGGCCTTTTTTTGTGGCTACGGACACCAACATAGGGGTTTTTGCCGCTGTCGCGTGCGAGAAGCCACAAGTTTGAACTCTGGGTGGAACCTCTCTGGAGAGCCGGTGTCAGTCCCGGTGACCCAACAAGGACCTACGCCTTGCGCGTGGGTGTTCAGATTCCGAATTCGGGTGTGTTCTCCAACACAAAGCCCTTCCTCGGCCGTTGACCTTTTTGCTCTTGGAGCGTTAGGATTCGCCGGCTCTGGGCGGTCTAATCCCGTTTCCGGGCTGTTCCCGTTCCCTTCCTTTTTGGACGGGCTTTGCGGGTCGGAGGTTTGTCGTGAAGTGGCTCAAGAACATCGTTGCTGCAGTTGTTATCTGCGTTGCTCTCCCCGCGCTGGGTAGTGCTCAAGATGATGCAACAACGTACGACTTCGAGGATGACTTGGTCTCGGGTGACCTGGTTCGTCCGGATGGTGAGCTTTTGAATGTGCGCCGGCGTGGACGTCGTTCCTCGCTGATTCGTATTCGAGAGCACTTCATCCCCGAGATGTTGAAGTCGGTTGAGGACCTCTAAGCGCTACGCCTTCTGAACAGGCCGTTCCACTAATGGAGTCGCAAGGGTGAGCAACAACATTCCCATGACGTTCCGAATCGAATCTCCCGACGGAGAGGTTCGGACCGAAGAGCTGACGCAGGACATCATCAAGGTAGGTAAGCTGCCTTCGAGTCACCTGCGTATCGACGACGACAACGTGTCGCGCATGCACGCGGTAATCGAGGTCACGGGTCCTGATGACATCTTCATCATCGATCTCGGATCCGCCTCGGGCACGATCGTCAACGGCAAGAAGGTCAACAAGTGCAAGCTGGAAAATGGTGACGAGATCCAGCTTGGCGACACGAAGGTGACTGTCGAACTCGGCGCTGCAACCGCGACCGACGATGACGCGCCGACTGTGGTTGGACCGCCCCCGACGGCCGATGCGCCTGAGGTTCCCGCGCCGGCAATGGCCGCACCTGCTGCGCCCGCGCCCGCCGTGCCGAACCCGTTCGCGCCGCCCGCAGCAGTGCCGAATCCCTTTGCGGCGCCGGTTGCTGCAGAGTCTTCGGCCGTCGCAGCAGACGATGGTGATCCCGAAGCGATGAGCTACGGCATCGTCGCGAGTGGTCCGCCGCTTTCGCCCGACGAGGTTGAAGCGCCGGAGCAGACCGTCGAGGTCGTGGTGATGTGGGGCGACCGCCAGGTCCTTCACGTTGAGCACCTCACGCCGATTCGAGCGTTCTACGTCGGTGAAGCGGATGAAGCTGCGAAGCTTGAGGTCGACTTCCTGATGGGTTCGTCGGTTCTTGGAACGTCGCGCATGCCGGTCGTCACGAGCACCGGTGCCGCGGTCATTCCGAGCGGCGCGACCGGTAGCGTCACGATTGGCGATCAGGCTCAGAGCCTGGCCGAACTCGAGGCGGGTGGACGCCTGCAGCCGTGCTCGGAGATGAACGGCGCCAAGCAGTATCCGATTCCTGCCGGTGCCACCGTCAAGGTTGAGCACAACGGATTCACCTTCGTCACGAAGGCCACCAACGCAGGCAAGGTCATCGGTGGAGGTCTCAACCTCGACTGGCAGCCGCTGAGCTATGTGTTCGGCAGCATGGCCATCTTCGGCATCTTGCTGACGATGATGTACTTCATCCCGCCTGCAGGTGGTGGTTTGAACCTCGACCTTCTGAACACCGACTCGCGTCTGGTGAAGTACCTGATGGAGCCGCCCGCCACCGAAGAGGAGGAAACTCCCGAGTGGTTGGAAGACACGGCCCAGCAGGACGACTCCGGCGGTAAGGGCAAGCGCCACAAGGGTGAAGAAGGCGCGATGGGTAAGAAGGAAGCCAAGAAGAGCAACAACCGCTACGCCATCGAGGGTCCGCAGGACAACGAAGACCCGCACATGGCCCGCGAGGAAGCTCGTGAGATGGCTCGAAACGCCGGTGTTCTTGGAACCCTGCGTGCGATGACCGGCGCGTGGAACTCGCCGACCTCTCCCTTTGGTCGCGATACGGCCCTTGGAAACGACCCCATGAGCGCTCTGGGTGCTCTGATGGGTGACCAAATCGGTGAAAACTTCGGTTTCGGTGGCTTGGGTCTTCGTGGCACCGGTCGAGGTGGCGGAGGAACAGGTGAGGGCACCATCGGTCTCGGAAACCTCGGAACCATCGGTCACGGTGGTGGAGGCGGCGATGGCCAGGGCTACGGTCGTGGTGCGGGTGGATTCCGCGGTCGCTCGGCCCGAGTACCTCGCATTCGTGCAGGTCGTGCCGATGTTCGAGGCAGCCTCTCCAAAGAAGTTATTCGTCGCGTCATCCGGCGCCACATCAACGAGGTCAAGTTCTGCTACGAGCAGGAGCTGAACGCCCGACCGGACCTGGAAGGTCGTGTGACGGTGCGCTTCATCATCTCGCCGACGGGTGCGGTCCAGACCGCGATGACGCAGGCCACGACTCTCGGCAATGCGCGAGTCGAGGGGTGCATTACCCAGGCTGTACGTCGCTGGACGTTCCCGGCACCGGACGGAGGCGGCATCGTGATCGTCAACTACCCGTTCATGCTGCAAGCCCAAGGCGGCTAGCCGCCCACTCGAAAGGCCGCCTTCGGGCGGCCTTTTTCGTATCCGGAAATCAACGCTGAGCCGCCTCTCGGGGCGGCTTTCTCGCGTCGCGTTCAGGCTTGAGTATCTGCCCGAAACTCCTCTAGTATCGCCCCGGCGCGATGCGTGTTTTGCATCGCTATTGGTTCGGGAATCGCACCCCTTTTCAACGAGGAAGAATCGCCGATGAAGCGAGCTTCGACCGTCCTGTTTGCACTCATGTGCATGTCACTCTTGACCGCGGGGAACTGCTCCCGCGCGCGAGTGGAATCCGTCAACCAGATGAACGAAGGCGTTCAGTACGCCCAAGCCAAACGATTCGTGGATGCCGTCAAGAAGCTTGAACGCGCCACCGCAATCGATCCCACGAACGACCAGGCGTTTTACAACCTGGCGCTCGTGCACATCGAGCTGCGTTCGTTTGAGCGCGCCAAGCAAGACCTGCAGCAGGCGATCACCATCAACGGTGAGGTCGCGGGCTACCAGGAGAAGCTCGGCACGGTGATGATGCAGCTCGAAGACTGGCCGGGTGCGAAGGAAGCCTTCGAGAAGTCGATCGAACTCGATCCGGATCTCTTCAAGGCGTACTTCAAACTCGCGCAGGTTCTTGAGCAACTCGAGGATCCGCAGAACGCGTTGCAGCGTTACACCGAGGCGATTCAGCACGGACCGCGATTCCTCGAAGCGTACTCGGCACTCGGTCGTCTGTACGCCGACCTTGGGTACCTCGACCAAGCCGCGCAGGTTCTCAACAGTGGTCTCGAAGTCGCCATGGAAGGCACCGAAGAGGAAGCGAACCTTCACCACCTTCTCGGCACCGTCTACCAGCAGCAGCGCAACTTCGATCAAGCCATCACGCACTTCCGCGCAGCGCTCGAAATCGTTCCGGGTATGCGCGACGCACTCTTCTCACTCGGCTGGACCTACGCGTTGGTCGACAATGCAGAAGAGGCTCGTCGCTACCTGAAGAAGTTCGTCGAAGTCGCCGCAGACGCTCCCCAACACTACCGAAAGGCCGCCCAGGACAAGCTTGGCGAGCTTTCGGTGAACTGACCCCATGTCGGACGAGAACGAAAACTTGGAAGAAGAGTCGCAAGAGTTGGAAGAAGCTCGAGAGCTGACCGACGAGGATCGCGCGAAGCTGGCTGAGCTCGACGAAGCACTCGCGAAGTTCGAGAGTCAGAAGCGTTGGTCGGACGTGATCCGCACGATCATGGCCAAGGCGGAAATCGTCGTCGATCGCGAAGAGAAGACTGAGCTCTATCGGCAAGCCGGCACGATGTACATCGAGCGCTCGAGCAACCAGGCCGAAGCGATCAAGGCGTTCGAGAAAGTTCTCGCGCTCGCTCCGACGGATGTGGAAGCGATCACGCGTCTCAAGGAGATGTACGAGAAGCGGCGCGATTGGGAGTCGCTGATCCGCACGATGTCGCTCGAAGCGGAACTGCTCGAGCCTGAGGACCGTCCGCTTCGATACGCGGAGATGGCGCAGCTTGCGACGCAGCGAATCCGTAAGCCGGATGTCTGCATCGAACTGTGGGAGAAGGTCCGCGAAGCGGAGCCGACGCACCCTGAAGCCATTGAAGCACTCAGTTCGCTTTACGAGCGCGCGCGTCGTTGGGAACCGCTTGCCGAGGTGTTGGAGCTTCTCGTTGACGCGGATCCGGATCCGAAGACGTTGCAGAAGCTCGGCATGATCTACGCCGACAAGATCGGTGACGACGCCGGTGCCGTGCGTGCGTTCAAGAAACTGCTCGACGTCAACCCCGGTGACCGTCGCGCGAGCGAACAGCTCAAGCGTCGTTACATCGCGCTCAAGGCGTGGGACGACCTGGTCGAGTTCTACGGCCAGTCCGAAAAGTGGGACGAGCTGATCCGCATTTTCGAGCGCGAAGCCGACGGCAAAGAGACCGAACTCGAAGACAAGATCGCACTGCTCTTCCGCGCCGCCGAACTTTGGATCGACAAGAAGGAAAAGCCGGACCGCGCCGCGCGTGCCTACGAGAAGGTTCTCGACGCCGATCCGGACAACCTCGCGGCCGCCGAAGCGCTCTCGCCGATTTACGAAGAGGCGCGCGACGCGCGAAAGCTTGCACCGGTTTACGAAGTCCGACTGCGTCACGAGATGGAGCCGCACGACCGCGTTGCTCTTTTGCGCGAAACCGGTCTGCTCTACGAAGAGAAGCTGCGTTCGCCCGACACGGCGTTTGAGAAGTACCTCGAAGCGTTCCTCGTCATGCCCGACCAGGAGGTCGTGCGTGAGGATGTGGAGCGGCTCGCAGAGTCGACCGGCGGTTGGGAAAAGGTCATCGAGGCGTACCAAACCGCCATCGGTGCCGCTGAGATCGAAGACGATGAGCTCGCACTTCGCATGGGCTTGGGCGGCGTGCTCAAGCGCGTGGAGCGGATCGAAGACGCCATCGTGCAGTTCCGTGCGGTCTACGACCTGCGTTCGGATCATCGCGAAGCGATCGCGGCGCTCAGCGACCTGTACCAAGCGACTGAGAAGTTCTCGGAGCTGCAGGAAATCTTCGACAAGCGCATGCAGCTTGAAGAGGACCCTGAGGCACGACGCGACATTGCGTACCGTCGTGCAGCGCTGATCGAAGAGCGTCTAGGCGACCCCGCTGCAGCGATCGAGGCGTACAACGACATCCTGGGCGAGTACGGCTTTCAAGAGGTCGAAGCGTTTCGTGCGCTCGATCGTCTTTACGAAGCCGAATCGCGTTGGCAGGACTTCGCCGACACGCTGGAGAAGCGCATCGAGTTGGCCGAGTCGCACGAAGAGATGGCGGCGCACAAGTACCGTCTCGCTCGCGCGCTCGAACAGCATCTCGAAGACAAGCCGCGTTCGGTTGAGCTCTATCGCGAAGTGCTGACGATTCTTCCGGAGCACGACGGTGCGCGCGAAGCGCTCGAAGCGTTGCTCGACGACGAAGGTGTCGGTGTTGCTGCGGCGCGCATTCTCGAACCCACGTACGAGATGCGTGGCGATTGGGAGCCGCTGATCCGCGCACTCCGTGTCCTTCACGACGGGTCGGACGACGATCAGGACCGCCTTGATCTCCTCAACAAGATCGGTGCGGTGTACGGCGAGCAACTCGGCGACGCCGACAAAGCGTTTGCGGCTTACGCCGAAGCGTTTTCGGAGCAGCCTTCGAGTGCCGACACGCTTGCGCGTTTGGAGATGATCGCCGTCAGTCAGGATCGCTTCCCGCAGCTCGTGGAGTTGCTCGGAAACCTGGCCGGCAGCATCGATGACCCGGACCTGCGTCGTACGCTTTGGATCAAGACCGCGACCGTTTACGACACGCAGCTTGAGAACGTCGACGGTGCCGTCACAGCGTACCGCAAGGTGCTCGACGACGAGCCGGGCGACCAAGAAGTTCTGCTCAGTCTCGACGCGCTCTTCCGTCGTACCGAACGTTGGTCGGACTTGGTCGGTGTGCTCCGTCGGCGTGCTGAACAAGAGATGGATCCCGCGGAGAAGGAAGAGCTCCTTCTGCAGATGGCGCTCATCCACACCGAGTACCTCGAAGATCCCGCGACCGCGATTTCCGTCCACAACGAGATCCTCGAACTCGATCCCACGAGCACGCGTGCGCTCTCGGCGTTGGACAACCTCTTCCAACAGCAAGAGATGTGGGCGGAGCTCGCCGACAACGTCGGTCGTCGACTCGAGCTTGCAGAGACCGAAGACGAGCAGCTCGAACTCATGCTGCGCTTGGCCGAACTGCGCGAGATGCGCATGCAGGCGACCGACGCCGCGATCGAGATTTACCGCGAGGTGTTGGAGCGTTCGCCCAACAACCCGCACGCCTTGGCGCACATGGAGCGACTGCTGCAGGTGCCCGAGCATCAGCTGCTGATCGCGGAGATTCTTGAGCCGCTGTACCGCGACTCCGGTGAGGTCCGGAAGCTGATCGGCGTGCACGAGATTCAGACCACGCACGCCAGCTCGCCTGAGCGTCGCGTGGAACTGCTGCATCGCATTGCCGAGCTCTACGAGATGGCGCTCGACGACTACAACATGGCGTTCCAGAGCTACGCGCGCGCGTTGGCCGAGGACCCGTCATCGAGCGGCACGCAGGAACAGCTCGAACGTCTGACGCCGGTCATCGGTGACGCCGAAGCGCTGGCCAAGACCTACGAAGAGCAGCTGCAGGATCTCGACGATCCGATGTTGGCCGCAGGCCTGCACGTCAAGGCCGCGCAGATTCGCGAGCTTCAGCTCGGCGACCACGAAGGCGCGATTGCACACTACCGCTCCGTCCTCGAGTTGGACGATCAGCACATCGAAGCCGCGACGGCGTTGGAGCGTTTGTTCCAGCTTTCGGAGCGCTACGAGGATCTGGCCAAGATCTACGTGACCAAGAGCGCGATGCTGACGTCGCCGGACGAGCAGAAAGAGTACCTCTATCGCGCGGGTGCGATTTACGAGGAGCTGCTCGAGCGTCCGCACGACGCGATCGCGATGTACCACAAGGCCCTCGAGATCGATCCCGAGGACATGCAGTCACTCGACAAGTTGATCGAGCTGAACCTGCGGCTCGAGCAGTGGGAGAAGCTGCTCGAGGTCTACACGCTCAAGGCCGACATCGTCATCGACCCCGACGAGAAGAAGGCGCTCTACACCGAGGTCGGTGCGGTTTGGGAACGCGAGCTTGGCGACGCTGCAAAAGCGATCGACTCGTATCAGCGCATCCTGGAAATCGACCCGGGTGACCTCACGGCATTGCAGCGTCTCGACCAGCTCTACCAGTCCACCGAGAGCTGGGAAGACCTACTGAGCGTGTTGGAGCGCGAAGCCGACCTCGCGTCGGATCCGATGGAGGTGATCTCGTATCGCTATCGCATCGCGGAGCTTTGGCATCAGCGCCTGGGCGACGTCATGCGCGCGGTCGATATCCACCGCGACATCCTCGACGTTGCACCGCATCACGAGCCGAGCCTCAACGCGCTCGAGTCGATGGTGTCGGCGGGGCAGGAAGCGGTGCAGGCCGCTGGTGTTCTCGAGCCGGTGTATCGGCAGAGTGCCGAGTGGGCGAAGCTCGTCGCCGTTCACGAAGTGCAGATCGCGCACGAGGAAGATCCGCTGCGCAAGGTGGAGCTGCTCCATCAGGTGGCCGAGTTGCAGCAGATGCAGCTCGACGACCCCGCGGCGTCCTTCCAGGCATTTGCGCGGGCGCTTCCGCTCGACAACCGCAATGACCACACCTTGGTGTCGTTGGAACAGCTCGCCGAGCTAACCGACAACTGGCCCGAGGTCGTCCGTCTGTACGACATCGAAGTCGAACGCATCCGCGAGGAGCATCCCGACGACGTCGTGGATATGGCGTTGCGTACCGCGCAGAACTACGTGGTGCAGCTGGGCAACGTGGAAGCCGCGATCGAGCGCTACAAGCTCGTCGTCGAAGCCGACCCGGCACACATCCAAGCCATCGAAGCGCTCGACCAGCTTTACGAAGCGAGCGAGCGTTGGGCGGACCTCGCTGAAATCCTCAAGAAGGAGATCGAGGTCGCGGCAAGTCCGGACGACATTCTCTCGCTGCAGTTCCGTCTTGGCCGCGTGTACCAAGAGCACCTGGGCGAGGTCGATTCGGCCATCGAGCAGTACCAAGAGATCCTCGCGGCTGCGCCGGAGCACAGCCCAGCGATGGGTGCGCTCGAGCTCTTGTTTGCCGAGGGCACGCGTCCGCTGCGCATCGGCGAAATTCTCGAGCCGCTGTACCGCATGCAGGAGGCCTGGGACCGTCTGCTGAACGTCCACGAAGTTCAACTGAACTACCAAGATGACCCCATCGAGCGTGTTTCGATGATGCATCGCATCGCCGAAATCGCCGAAGAGCGGGCCAGCGATCACACGCGTGCATTTGTGTGGATGCAGCGCGCACTGCTGGAAGACCCGGCGCACGATCACTCGCTTGGTGAGGTGGAACGATTGGGTTCGATCCTCGACGGGTGGGGGCAGCTGGCCAACACCTACGCCGACACGCTTTCGGTGGCGCAGGGCGAACACAAAGTGCTGCTCGGCAAGAAGCTCGCGCGCGTGTTCGAGGAAGAACTCGGCGACGTGGCGCGTGCCGAAGAGACGTACCGCTACGTGTTGGGTGTCGACGACAAGGATGAGGAGACCCTTGAGGCTCTCGATCGGATCTACGTCGAACACGGAGCGCACGAAGCGTTGGCCTCGGTGTTGCGCAAGCGCATCGCGGCGAGCGACATCCCCGCGGATTTGGTGGACCTCCACTTCCGTCTCGGCCAGGTGCTCGAGAACGACCTGCAGGAAACCGAAGCTGCGATTCAGGTGTACGACCAGGTGCTTGGCAACCTGGAACCCGAGCACTCGGATTCGATCAAAGCGCTGCAAGAGATCTACACGCGCCAGGAAAACTGGACGGCGCTCTTTGCTGCGTTTGAGAAGGAACTGGATGTCGTCTTTGGCGACACCAACCAAGCTGCGATTCTCGCGAAGATGGCGCGCTTGGCGTCCGAGTCACTCGGTGACTTCGACAAAGCGATCGATCTGTGGCGCCGCGTGCTCGATTCGCGTGGCGAGGACCCCGAGGCGCTCAACGCACTCGGCAACATCTACGCGCAACAGGAACGCTGGGCCGACTTGGTCGAGATTCTTGAGCGCGAGGTTTCCATCGCGGAGGACGACCAACTTCGGATCCAGATTTACGGTGACCTGGGTCGCATCTGGTACCAGAAGCTGGAGCGCGAACGGAACGCACTCGATAGCTGGGAGCGCGTGCTGGACATCGATCCGCACAACACCGATGCGCTCTTCCACATCGCGGAGATCCACCGCGCAGGAAACCAGAACCACGAGCTGGTCGACACGCTTCACCGCGTGATCGAAGTCGGCGCAGCCACGCTCGAGGATGCGCAACTCGAAGCTGTCTACATGCAGCTCGGACATCTCTACAACACGCAGCTTCAGCAGCCGATGGACGCGGTCGACGCGTACAACCGGGCGTTGGATCTGAACCCGCTGAACTTCGACGCGATGGACGCGCTTGAGCACATCCACCGCACCGAAGGCATGTGGGAAGACGCCATCCAGGTGATGGAGAAGCGCGCAGCGGCGTTCGACGATTCGGAGAAGCGAATCGAGCAGCTGTTGACCGTGGCGCGTACCTGGGCGGACGAGTGCGACAACGCGGACGGCGGAACGGGTGCGTATCAGCGCATTCTCGAAACCGAGCCCATGCACGACTACGCGTTCCAGCAGTTGGAAATCCTGCATTCGCAAGCCATGCGCTGGGAGGACCTGATCGACATGTACGTCGTGCGCGTCGAGACCACCGAAGAGTTGGACGAGAGCGTTCGTCTCCTCGGCAAGGTCGCGAAGGTGTACGAGGAGCATCTCGACGACAAGGAACAAGCCTTCGAGGCGCTGCAGGTGGCGTGGTCGATCGACTACAGCGACAAGCAAACCTTCGAGGAGCTCACGCGTGTCACGCGTCTAACCAGCAAGTGGAACGAGCTGCTGACCGCGGCGAACGAAGCACTTGGTGAAGCTGAAGATCAGGACACCAAGGTCACGCTCTGCCTGCAGTGCGCGAAGTGGTACGGCCAGGAACTCGACCGACCCGACTACGCGCTTCCCTACTACCAGCAGGTTCAGGCGGTCGATCCAGCCAACGTGCATCTGATGATCTCGATGGCGGAGCTCTATGAGAAGACCCAGCAGTGGGATGCGCTTGCGCAGACCTACGGTCAGATCGTGACCTCGACGGACGACGGCGAGATCCAAGCCGACACCTATGTGAAGATGGGTGAGCTTTCGGCGTCCCACCTCGGCATGCCCGACCAGTCGGTGGGCTACTACGAGAAGGCCATCGATGCGTCGCCGGCACACATGGCTGCCATCGCCGCACTGGAGCAGATTTACGCCGAGCGCGATCAGTGGAACAAGCTCATCGACATTCTTCGTCGCAAGACCCGCGCGGTCGAAGGCGAAGAGTTGGTCGAGACGCAGCTCAAGCTTGCCGAGGTCTACGAGGACCGCACGCAAGACACCGAGACCGCGATCGCGACGTACCGCGAGGTCTTGACCGCCGACGAGTTCAACTTGATGGCGCTCAAGGGTCTCGAGCGGCTCTACGCGCGCACCGAGCAGTGGCAGGAGTTGCTGACGGTGTTGGAGACGCAGTTCGAGGTGGTCTCTACGGAGAAGGACCGCATCGGCATCCTCACGCAGCTTGCGGGCATGTGGGAGGAAGAGTTCGTCAAGCCGGACAAGGCCGCCGAGCGTTTGGAGCAGGTCCTCGAGATCGATCCGATGCACGAAGGTGCACTCAACGGATTGGCGCGTCTCTATCGCGCACTTCAAAAGTGGGACGAGCTGATCGACACCTACGAGCGTCACGTCAGCGCCACACCGGACCGTGCGGAGAAGATTCGCATCTACAAGGCGCTCGGCGCGACGTACATGGGCGACCTCGACGACGCGGACCGCGCCGTTGATGCGTACCTGAACGTTCTGTCGATCGACGACGACGACATCGAAGCGCTCGACGCGTTGACGCGCATCTACGACAAGCGCGGCGATAGCGCGTCGGCGTTGGAGATGATGGAGCAGCTCGCGCGCTTGGTTCAGGAGCCCGAGCAGCAGGTCGATCTCCTCTTCCGTTCGGGACGCATCCTCGATGAGGAGTTGGGCGACCGAGTCTCGGCGCTCGACAAGTACCAGATGGCGATCGACATCGAGCCGGGGCACTTGCCCTCGCTCGCTGCCATGCGCGCCATCCAAATCGACAGCGGTGACTGGCTGGCTGCGGCGAAGTTGGTGGAGCAGGAAGCGTCCTACCAGCAGAACCCGCGACTTGTCGCAGAGCTGCTGGTTGAACTCGGACGCATCTACGACGAGCGTCTCGAGGAGCACGAAAAGGCCATTCAGGTATACGAGGCCGCGCTCAAGCAGGATCCCGACAGCGAAGACGCCGCGATGCCGCTCGTTCACGAGTACACCGACGCGTCACGTCACGAAGAGGCGTTCCCGCTGCTCGAGATGCTGGTCAAGCGTAGCGGTAAGCGTGAACCGGACGAGCAACATCGACTGGCGTTCATGCTCGGCGAAAGCGCGATGGCGCTCGAGAAGACCGACGACGCCATCAAGGCGTTCGAGAAGGCCTACGCGGTCGACTCGACGCACTTGCCGACGTTGCTTGGTGTCGCTGGCGCGTACTACGCCGCTGCCGACTGGGGCAAAGCGTTCAAGTTCTACCAGATGCTCTTGGTCCACCATCGCGACTCGCTCGCACCGGATGAGATCACGGACATCTTCTTCCGACTCGGTGTCATCAAGCGCGAGCAGGGCGAGCGACGCAAAGCGCTCAACATGTTCGACAAGGCGCTCGAGGAGGATCCGCACCATCGCCCGACGTTGGAGGCTGTGGTCGGTCTCTACGAGAAGCAGAACGAGTGGCAGCAGGTCATTCACTTCAAGAAGCAGATCCTCGAAGTGATGGACGACCTCGACGAGCGCTTCTCGTTGCTCGACGAAGTCGGAACGCTCTGGAAGGACAAGGTCGGTCACCCGCAAAAGGCGATCGAGTCATGGTCTGAGGCGTCGGATCTCTTCCCCGAGAACCACGTCATGCTGCACAAGCTCTTGGGCGCGTACCAAGAGACCAAGCAGTGGGAGCGAGGCGTTGAGATCATCGAGCAGATTGCAGCGCTAGAGGATCGGAAGGACCGCAAGGCCAAGTACGCCTACACCATCGCCGTCATCATCCGTGACGAGCTCAAGGATCTCGATAGCGCGCTCGCCAAGTTCGACGAAGCGCTCGACCTCGACCCCGATCAGCTCAAAGCGTTCGAGGCGGTCAACAAGATCCTCAACGCCAAGAAGGATTGGAAGGCGCTGGAGCGCGCGTACCGCAAGATGATTCACCGAATCATCAAGGAGCCGGGCCGCGAGGACCTCAAGCACAACCTCTTCTACACGCTCGGCATCATCTACCGCGACCGTCAGAACAACTTCGAAGCTGCCGCGGAGGCGTTCCGAACAGCCGCGAGCATCAAGCCCGATGACCCGCAGCAGCACATGATTCTGGCTGAGCTCTACGCCGCGATGCCCGACAAGGTCGGGTTGGCGATCGAGGAGCACCAGTGGTTGTTGCGCAACGACCCGTACCGCGTGGACAGCTACCGTGCGCTCTACAAGCTCTACTTCGACGCGCGTGCGTACGACAAAGCGTGGTGTTTGGCCGCGACCTTGTCGTTCTTGCAGAAGGCGGACGCCGAGCAGCAGCAGTTCTTCACCCAGTATCGACCTCAAGGACCCATTCGTCCGCGTGGTCGTGTGGAGCGGAACCTCTGGTTCAACGAGCTCTTCCACCCGGATGAAGACCGCTACATGAGCAAGATCATGGAGCTGATGGCGCCGGCCGTGTTGTCGGTGAAGCAGTCCAGCGATCGCGCTCTGAACATCCATCGACTCAAGCCGGTGGACCCCGCTAGCTCCACGGTCACCTTCGCGCGCACCTTTGGGTTCGTGCTGCAGGTGCTGAACATTCCGACGCACCCGCGTTTGTACCTGCAGCAACAGACTGCGGGTGGGCTCGCGCACTTGCCGGGATCGAACCCGCCTGCCGTGATTGCTGGCTCGACGTTGTTGAGTGGCTACACGCCGCAGGACCTGATGTTCGTCATCGGGCGCTTCCTGACCTACTACATGAGCGAGCACTTCGTGAGGACTCTGTTCAGCTCGCACAGCGAGTTGCGCATGCTTCTGTTGGCAGGACTTCGTCTTGCGGGGCAGGGCGTCGCGGATCCGCAGGTCGATCAGTGGGTGCAGCAACTCGCACCCAACATGAACCCCGCGCAAACCGACGGACTTCGTGCCGTGGTGCGTAAGTTCATCGAGGACCGGGGAGGGCGCGCCGATATCAAGAAGTGGATGCAGATGGTGGAAGTCACCGCCATTCGCGCCGGCTTCTTGGTGTGCAACGACCTCGAGGTTGCGCGTCGGATGATTCAAGCGATTCCGCCTGAGGGTCCGAACGACTTGCCGCCGAAGGACAAGCTCAAGGAGCTGGTGCTCTTCAGCGTGTCCGAGAACTACTTCAAGCTCCGCGAAGCGCTGGGCATTCAGATTCAGGTCTGATCGTGCGCACGCTCGTCGTCCTGGTCGCCCTGACGGCGAGCTGCGGGCCTGCGCCTGCGCCGCGCTCAGCAGAGCCTCCGCCGGAGTACGAAGCCGGTGAGCGCGTGTTTCAGGAGCTGCGCGACATTCCCGTGATCATGATCTCGGAGAACGAGACCGGCGAGCAGATGCTGGAGGAGCTGCAGAACTTGCTGCTGGAGTACGGGGGTCGAGGTGACGCAGCGCTGGCGCAGTATTCCCAGGTTGATGGACAGCCTTGGCGGATGCGGGCTCTCAATCGTGCCGTTGAAGTCTTTGTGTTTTCGGCAGACGTGGTGAAGGAATCGCGGATGATGTTGCCGCGAGACCTGCGTGCGCAGATGGATGAGAGTCCGGATGACGCCGATGCGATTGAGCAGGACTTTCGCGACACCGTGCAGACCGTGCTGCAGCAGACCTCGCAGCGTTTGAGGTGTCGTGCGCAGAACGTGATGGATGAGTACCTAGAAGCGTCGAGTGCAGGCGCGGACGCGTCGGACGTTGCGCAGGCGCGTGAGATGCGGATTGAGCTAACCGGTGCGTGTGGCGAAGCAACCGGTGAGCGGACGCGAACGCGTATTGAAGACGAGCCTGAGTAGCAGGCGTGACCGACAGAGTTTCTCGTTCGCCGACGTCTCTCGGTATTAATTTTACCGGAAGGCGAGAAGGCTGGAAGGAGGGAAGGGTTTTCTTTTTTCCTCTGCGCCCCGCACCGTTCCACGTGATCTGTCGTGCAGCCGAGCTTCGGGGCGTTTTGCAGAACTCTCGCGCACAACTGACGCGTACGCGACATCCGTACATTGAGCGACGCACATGAGGTCAAAACGCATGTTCCGGCGTCTGTTCGCTAGTCGTAGTGCACGACGTCAAATCGGCGCGCGACGAATGGATTTACGTTGCGCTGTGCACGTGCCGCAAACAGAGACCAGCTCACTTCCGCTTCGCTCGGAGGACAGTCGTTCGCGACGGAGAGAGCTTCGGTCAGCGCTTCCGTCGAGAAGCGACAAACACCACGATGGTGCGCGTACAACATCGCGCGTTCTCGCCAACCGCACACATCGGCGAAGTAAAGGTGTCCATCGACGGGTCCGCAGTCGAGCCGCAATGGGTCTGCACCAAAGCACCGGTGGACAGCTCGTTCCCAAGCAGAGCCGATGGATGTTGGGGTGAGGCGCTCTCGTGGTCCCTCGATGAGAATTGCTGTGAGCGTTGGCGCCACAGAATCCACAGCGCTGACGTCTTCTCGAGCGCAACGTTGCGGTTGTTGCGCGCCACATCCGACAACCACCCCGATGAGTATTGCGACGCGCATTCCACATCGTCACACACCACGACGAACTCAACAGCTCAAGAAGAGCGAAGCGAGTCGAAGCGAGAGGTCGCATCGCGCCAACGTGGATGGGGACGGAGGCGGAGCAGAAGCGATGCGACTGCTCGAATGACGCCAACGTGGAAGAGGACGGAGGCGGAGCAAGCGAAGCGATGCGACAGTTCGAGAGAGGAGGGCCAGCTCGAAGAATGCACGCGAGGCCGAAGGCCGAAGCGCGAGTGAGCGTAGCGAGCTCGGACTTGGAGGGGGGACCCGCCGGACTTCACGTCCGGTGGGGGGAGGTTTCGTTGGGAAACCTCCCCAAAAAAAAAGCCCAGCGACGGGGCGACGTCGCTGGGCAGAACCGCTCCGTTGCGGGGCGACGCAACATAGAGGAACGGTGTCATCGGGTCCCGGGAGGTGGGACCTGAACTTGTTCAACCGAAGTCGAAGTCGAGCTCCTTCGGATCGCCGTCCTCCTCAAGCGAGTCGTCTCGCCCGGGCTTGAACTTGGCTTCGCTGTAGAGGTCGTCGAGCGACCACCCAGCTTTCATGGGACCCAACTCCTCGCGATGGAACTCGGCAAGAGAGCGGTAGAACTTCGGACCTCGACGCTTGGGCATGGGCTAACTCACCTCAGGGAATAAGTAAGGATATGTGGTTTGTTGAGCCACCTTGTCCTACATTTGACGACACCCTACCACCCCAATGATCGGGAGAAAAAAAAGCTGCTCAAATCGTCGGATCGCCCTCCTCGACGCGGGTGAACGCAGATGGTAAGCCAGTGGCTTCATGGGGCGGGTGCTCGCGATCGCGAATCAGAAGGGTGGCGTTGGGAAGACCACCACGGCGGTCAATCTCGCGGCGAGTCTGGCGGTCGCGGAGCAGCATGTTCTGCTCGTTGACCTCGATCCGCAGGGCAATGCGTCCACTGGCGTTGGCGTGGCCACGTCGGAGATCGATTCGGGCGCATACCGAGTTCTGCTCGAGGAAGTCGAGCTCGTAGACGAGCTGCTCCAGACGGAGATGCCCCAGCTCCACGTGTTGCCGTCGACCCAGGATTTGGTGGCCATCGAGCGCGAACTTGTCGACGCGGAAGACCGTGCCGAGCGACTTCGACGCGCGCTTGAGAGCGTTCGCGACGCCTACGATTTTATCGTGATCGATTGTCCGCCCTCGCTCGGCATTCTCACGATCAACGCACTGACCGCAGCCGACTTGGTGCTCGTGCCATTGCAGTGCGAGTACTACGCGCTCGAGGGCTTGTCGCAGCTGGTGGGAACGATCGAGCGCGTTCAAGCCGGGCTCAACGAAGACCTCAAGATTCACGGCGTACTGCTGACGATGTACGACGCGCGAAACAACCTCGCCAACGAGGTGGCTGCCGAAGTGCGAAAGCACTTCCGTGTGTTCAAAACGGTCATCCCTCGCAACGTGCGTTTGGCCGAGGCGCCTTCGCACGGCAAACCGGTGATTCTCTACGATGCGTCGAGTCGCGGTTCGTACTGCTACTTGAATCTCGCGCGTGAACTCTTGGATGACTTTCCGGAGCCCGACGAGAGCGCAGCCGCGTAATGAGTTCCAAGAAGAAACGGCTCGGTCGAGGACTGGATGGTCTGCTGCCCGCGGCACGACCCAAAGCGGCTGTGAGCAAGACGGCGCCTTCGAGTACGGCGCGCATCGAAGAGCTCCATCCCAATCGCGATCAGCCTCGCACGCGCTTTCAAGATGACGCGCTCGAGGATCTCGCGCGTTCGATTGGTGAGCATGGCGTGTTGGAGCCGATCCTCGTTCGCCCCAGGAAAGCAGGGGGATTCGAGATTATCGCGGGTGAGCGTCGCTGGCGTGCAGCCCAGCGAGCAGGGCTCAAAGAAGTCCCGATTTTTGTTCGCGACCTCAGCGACGAAGCCGCCTTTGAAGCCGCGCTTGTCGAGAACCTTCAGCGCGAAGACCTCAACCCGATCGAAACGGCGCGCGCGTTTCAACGGCTCGTCGACCAGTTTGGTCACACCCAAGATCAAATCGCAGAGCGCATTGGCAAGGACCGTTCGTCCGTGTCGAACTCACTTCGATTGCTGAAGTTGCCCGATGCGATTCTGGACATGCTTCAAGACGGCGAGTTGAGTGAAGGCCACGGCCGCGCACTTCTCGCAGCAAGCAGCGTCGCCAAAATGCTGGAGCTGGCGAAAGCGACGACCAAGCACAAGCTCTCGGTCCGCGAAGTGGAGCGGCGTGCGCGTGCCGACTCAGGCAAAACTAAGAAGAAGAAAAAGAAGAAGAGCGCGAATGTACGCGACTTGGAAAAGAAACTCTCCACTGCACTTGGAACGACTGTCACGGTCGACGCAGCGCGTGGTGAGAAGGGGAAGATCGTCATCCCCTATCACTCGTACGATCATCTCGATGAGCTTCTGACGAAGCTCGTCTAACGCCTCGAGAAAACGCTTCGAGAAAGCCTACTGATGGATGGTCGGGCCGATGATGTTGTTGGCCATCATCCACAGAAACACGAGCGCGCCGCCCAAGGTGACAGCACAAAGAGCGATCAGCTTCGGACCGGTCCAAGACTTATCGGATGCGGCGACCTTGCGGGCCAGGGACTCATCCATCTCGACGTTGTTGTAGGTTTCCGGCATGCGCTTCTTTCGTTGACCGTTTCGTTGAGCTTTCGGGCTCCGAAGAACGTACGACGCGGATTTAGGCGGAGTTGCTGCGAAGGTCAAGCGTGAGCGAAAACGAGGCGAGTCGACGGCGAATTCTCGAGGGGTCCATCGGTTTGGGCGTCCTGAAGTTCGGTGCACCGCTGGTGGTGGGGATGGTGCTCCACACCTCGTTCAACATCGTCGATCTCTACATGATCAGCCGTCTCGAGAACGGCTCGGTCGCACTCGCGGCGCTTGGCGTGTGCGACATGATGGCGGCGATCGCCACGATCCTGAGCAACGGGATTTCGACCGCGGCCGTGGCGATGATCTCCCGCGCTCTCGGCGCGAAGGATCTGCGGGGCGTGCGTCGTGCAGCATGGCAGAGCGTGTGGTTCGTCGTCGTCCTCTCGCTGGTGTTCGGCGTGGTGGGCGTATTCGGCAGCGACTGGTTGGTGCGTTCGGTGATGCGCACGCGCGGTGAGGCAGCGGACATCGCCAGCGGCTACCTGCAGATCATGTTGGGCGGGAGCTACTCGATCTTCTTGTTGCTGCAGCTGGTCGCCATCCTTCGCGGACTCGGCCACGCGCGCGGTGCCGCGGCCCTGCTCATCGGCGGCAACGCACTCAACATTGTACTCAACGTCTTGTTCATCTACGGAACCGGACCCGCACCTGAGGTGTTCGCGTGGGGCGCGTCCATCGCGGGTGCCCTCGGCATTCCACGGATGGGTGTCAACGGCGCAGCGTGGGCCACGTTGGTCGCGCGGACGGTGCCGGTGCTGATCGGTTTTGTGTGGTTGGTGCGTCGTCGCGGTGGACCCAAGTTTCATCCGGTTTACCTGCGACCTTTCGCGGACGAACTGCGCACGTTGGTGCGACTGGGGTGGCCCGCAAGCGCGCAGTTGATCGTCCGCATTGGAGCGATTTTGGTGATCGTGGCGCTGCTCAACGAAGCGTACACGACCGCCGACGATCAAACTGTGCTCACGGCGTTTTCGATCTGCCTGCGCCTCGAGACGATGGTGCTCTTCGTGGGGATGGGGTGGGGCGCGGCAGCCGCGAGCTACGTCGGAACGAGTCTTGGTGCAGGGCTGATGCGACGAGCTGTGCGATCGGGATGGACCGCGGCTTCGTTCAACTTCGTGATGATGATGGGTCTGGCCGCGGCGTACGTGGTGTGGGTCGAGCCCATCGTCGGATTCTTCGATCCCGATCCTCGGGTGGTTGCGGTCGGGGCGGAGTACCTGAGCATTGTCGCGCTGACGTACGGAGTGTTTGGGATCGGCGTGGTGCTTTCACAAGCCTTGGCGGGTGCAGGCGCCACGCTTCGGAGCCTGGTGGTCGACAGCGCGGTGCTTGCCGTCTTCGTGCTTCCCGCCGCGATCTGGGTGGTGCTCTTCGCACAGTGGCCACGCGATTCTCTCTGGACCGTCGTTGCGCTGGGCAATCTGGCTGGTGGAGCCGCGTACGCCTTGGCGTTCGGTCGTGGAGGCTTCCTTGCAAGGGCACCCGCGATGCCCTAATTCCATCGGGTCGTGGGCGTCGAGCTACTCTCCAAGAAGCAGATCGAAGTGATGCGCGAGAGCTGTCAGCTCGCCGCGCGAACACTGGTGATGGTGGGCGAGCACATCCGTGCAGGGATGACCACCAACGAGATCAACACGCTCGTTCACGACTTCATCGTGGGGCACGACGCGCGTCCCTCGCCACTCGGGTACCGCGGCTTTCCCAAGAGTGTGTGCACCAGCATCAACGAGTGTGTCTGCCACGGCATCCCGTCGAAGCGGAAGCTCAAAGACGGCGACATCATCAACGTCGATGTGACGACCTACCTGCCGCGAGAGCACGGCTACCACGGCGATACGTCGGTGACGTTCTACATCGGCGAAGTCTCTGAGGAGGCGAAGAAGGTCGTCGAGGTCGCACGTCGCTCGCTCGAGATCGGCATCGAGCAGGTGAAGCACGGCGCACGCTTGTGGGACATCGGCGCGGCCATTCAGGAGTATGCCGAAGGTCAGGGCTGCAGCGTGGTGCGCGATTACGTCGGGCATGGCGTGGGTCGGCAGTTCCACATGCCGCCGCAGGTGCCGCACTACAAGCCTGAGAAGCGTCCGGGATTCTTCCTCGGTGACTTGAAGAACATCCGCCTCAAAGAAGGCATGGTGTTCACGATCGAGCCGATGATTAACCTCGGTGAGTTCGAATGTGACCCGCCGCTTCCGGATGAGTGGACGGTTCTGACTGCGGACCGCAGCCTTTCCGCGCAATTCGAACACACGATTGCAGTGACCCGCACCGGTGCCGACGTGATGACGCGTCGGCCTGGTGTCGTGAAACACTCCGAAGACCTGCCCTGGTCCGATGTCGGCAAGCTGTCTGCGCCGGCCGCGTGGGAAGCCCTGCACGGCTCTGCTTCCTAACTGACCGGTTAGGTCGTCGTCAGAAACACAACTCCGTCCCGGATTTCGATCGGCACCGTGTCGAGCTTCTCACCCGTGCACGGACCTGCGACGCACATTCCATCTTCGAGTCGATACATCGCACCGTGTGTTCCACAGAACAGGTGCGTACGAGAGTCGTCGAAGAAATCACCCGTGCCTCCATCCAGAGGGATGGGCAGGTGCTTGCACACGTTCATGTACGCGCGTGGTGTTCCGGATGCATCGATCACGACCAAGCCTTGAAGGGGCAGGCCATACCGATCACGCCCCATCGACACCACGGCAGCGCGTCCTGGTTCCAGTTCGTCGACGCGGCACACGCGAACTTCGGCACTTGCGCTGGGGTCGCACCACACGCGCTTGGCTTCGACTTGTTCGATGCGAAGTGCTCCGTCTTCGAACACGGCCGCGCTGAGTGAACCGCCGTAGACGCATCCGGTGTCGAGCCCGATCGCATGGGGGTACTGCTGGAGTTTGCGCACTGCGTCGTGACCGAAAATAACGAGCTCGGGTCCCGCCCACTGGCTTGCCCAGGGCTGACCTTCGATGCGCTTCGACACGCGACCGTCGTCGCGAATGCTGCGCATGTTCATCAGGTTGACCGGCTGTTGGTCCTCGAGCGACACGCGTGGGTCCAGTCCGGCGTGGACCACCAACACATCTCGCGAGAAACAGCCGTCGAGGCGCAGCCATAGCGGTAGCGCCTCGAGGTACGCCCAGTCCGCGTCGCTCAACGAATCGCAGACCTCCTGATGGTGCGGCTTGAGCTTCGGAAGCGAGCGTCCCTCGCGCTTGGCGCGGTACCAGCGCAGGCAATGCTCGTCGTGGTTGCCGCGCACAGCACGCGCACCGAGTGCACGACACATGGCGACGACACCAGCGCTGTCGGGGCCTTTCGCAACAAGGTCGCCCACCAACACCAAATCATCGGTGCTGGAATGGGCGACCCTGGTCAGTATCGCTTCAAGCTCCTCGCGACAGCCGTGGACATCGCCGACGACGATTGTGCGAGTCACGTTGTTTGATTACGGGAAGCAGGAGAGCAGAGCGCTCTGACAAGCGGTTCCGAGGCCGTCGAGGCAGCCGAAGAACGCGTCCTGCTGCGTCATGCACATCGCGAAGCAGTTGTCGGGGTTGGGGTCGGTGCACGCTTCGAGACAGCAGTTCCAGTCGCCCCACTGCGTGCCGCAGCCCATCATCGAGCCACACGCGAACGTCTGCAGGTTCAAGCAGCCGATGCAGTCGAGGTTCGCGCCACCGATGTCGACGGGCGGCGTCATGTCGGCTTCGATGCAGGCCTGCTGGCAAGCGCCATCGGCGCAGCCCATGAGACAGGTGAGCGTGGACGCGTCGCAACGCGGAAGCGCTTCGCCGGGAAGAAGGGGGAGCGGGTCGGCGCACATGCCGCCACCGCCGCCGGTGTCCATTCCGGGTCCGGAGTCCACCATGCCGGGTCCGGAGTCGACTCCACCGCCACCGGTGTCCGCGCCGGGTCCTGTGTCCATCAACATGATGTCGGGGCGACTGTCATCGTCTCCGCATCCAAACACCAACGCCAAAGCCAAGAGAGGCGCAAACTTCGTCATCTCACTAATCCCTTCTCCACCAAGAGGTCGCGACAGTGCGCAACAGCCGCGCAGCTTTGAGGAAGATCACGGTTCGCGCACGTGATTTCCCTCACGGAGCGTGAGGAAGGTCGCCATTCGCTCCAAGGCACACGACCACCAAGCAGAGCGCACGTATGTGCGAGCGAGCAATGCAAGCTGGCCGCCGATCAAAATCCACCAGGCCGGGCCTCCAAGCGCCACAGCGAGCAGACTCATGGCAAGGCCGAGCAACCACCAACCCGCATAGATGTGGCCGGCACGGACCCTCCAGGCTGTCTTGATGGCATCGATGGGGTCGAGACCAAGCAAGACCCCGGCACGGGTCATGTCGAACCACGCGCCCCAGAGGAGCCAAAGCAGAGCGCCGGGTACCATCGCGAGCAAGACGCCGAGGTCGCGGGCCCGAACATCGGGATCGCCACCCATGAACCACGCCCACGCCATCGGCAGGCCGACCAGCACACCGAGCACAAGCACCAGTGGGAGAATCATCAAGAGCGATGCCCCGAGTGCGGGGAACATGCGACGCAACGCTGCGACCACAGCGGCGCGATCCAACCCTTGTTCGTGCGATTGGAGCCACACGAGCTGAACGGGGATCGAGCCGACCCACCATGCGAGTGCCACGGCACCCGTGAACCCGAAGCCAAAACCAGCGTGGGTCTTGAAGAACGCGCTGAGCGTCTCCACGGCGATGGGGCCACCGTCGCGAAGCGCGTCGACGCCTTCCGGATGACCACCAAACGCGGCGACCATGCCGGCGCTCCACACCGATGCAGCCAACACAGCGATCAGGGTCTGGGTGAGATGCACACCGAAGGTGATCGGCATCGCACGCATGAACCGCGACTTGATAGTCCTGGACTTCATGGTCCGACGGCTCCGAGCAGCCACTGCATCAACGAGAGGAAGCGTGCGAAGGGACTGGCAGGGCGTCCTCCACGCGCATCGTCTCGACGCTCGGGGTCGGTCATGTTGTGGTGGTCCGGATCGATTTCCACCGAGTCCCATTCCCCTTCCACATCGAGTTCCATCCGCGCTTCACGCGTCGGCCACGCAAAGCGTCGAACTTCGCCACCTCGCCGCACCGCAACGTGCGAAGGCAAGGGCAGCCCGGCGCGTTGCACGACGACCCGGGTTCGCTCTGATCCTGGCTCAAACGTCATCACGCGTTGCACGCCCACCATGCCGTCGAGAAGCGCGGGGCGCAGAATGCGGCGACTCATCCACGAGCCGTACTCCGCATCAAACGCACGAAAGAGCTGATCGGGTTGGGGGTGTCCAAAGCGTTGGGCGCGCGCGTACGACCCCAATGCGCGGTAGAAGCGCGGCCGACCCCAGGTGCGCGCGACGGTCTCCAAGATCGTGCTCGTTCGCGCGTAGACCGAGCGGCCGTACTCACTGCGTCGAAACGCATGGGCGGGACGACCTGGTGGTGGCGTCGTGCGCGCCAATCCAAACGCGCGTCGCAACTCGAACCCATCCAGCGAGAGTCCCAGGACAGCGATCCCTGAAGCGTGCCGGCCGTGGCGTTGCTGCAACAAATCGCCGGTGACCCACTCGGTGAGCCCTTCGTCGAGCATGGGCCACTGCACTTCGTTGGAGGCGACGAGGCCTTGGAACCACTGGTGACCCAGCTCGTGCGCGGTGACTTCGTCGTGCAGTGCCATCGGCAAGCCGTCGATGGCCAGCCACGGACCCGCGGTCACGAAGAGCTGCGGGTACTCCATGCCCGCGGCACCATCCGCACCGCGCGGTGGGACGATGACGGTGAGATCCTCGTAGGGGTACTCGCCGAAGTACCGGCCGTAGTGCTCGAGTCCTTCGAGGGTGACCCGCAGGTGTGTGTCGACCGAGCTTTCAAATCCAGGCGGGTAGAGCACGCGTACCTGAACGCGTTGCCCGTCGCTTCGCGTGTGGTGGTCGATGCGTTCTTCGAACCAAGGAGCTGTTGCAAACGCCGCGTCGTGCACGTTCGTGGCTTCGAACGTTCGACGGATCCATCCATCGCTGGTTTGCGTGTCGGTGGCATGCCCCGTCGCACCCACTTCCCAGCCGGTCGGAACCTCGACGCTTAGGGTGTAGCGAGCGAAGTCCGCATAGAACTCGCCGTTGCCGTGGTAGGGGAAACTCGCCCATTCGCCGTTGTCTTCAAGTCGCGCGATCTTGGGAAACCACTGCGCGACCATGTGAAAGTCACGGTGGAAACCGCTTCGCGCGAACACAGGCGGAAGCGTCGAGGTCCACGCCATTTCGATGCGGATCGATTGTCCCGGTTCAACAGGCGTTGGCAGCGTGATGCGAAGTTGAGTGTGGTCGTTTTCCTCAACCTCGTCGTCGGCGGTGGCGAGAAGATCCTGTCCTTCGAGGGTGAAGCGGCTGACTTCGATGCTTCCTTGCCCTCGAAAGCGAACACCCCGTAGCTGCTGGTTCGACTCGCGCATGAAGACGGTCTCTTCATCGGCGAACGCGTTGAGGTAGAGGTGAACGAAGAGATGGTCCTGGGCGACGCGGCTGTTGTTGCGCCAGATGATCTCGCCTTGCCCCTCCACGATATGGGTGTCGGGTTCAAGGCGTGCGCGCAGTTCGTAGATGTGCCCAGTGTCGGTTTGAGCGAACGCCGTCGCGCTCCACAGGCACACAAAGAGGTGCAACCCTCCCGGTAGTACAGACCCGCGCACGCCACACATCTACCATTGGCGTCGCGTGCGTGCTCGACCCATGCTCGCGAGGTGCGACTTGTCGACGAAGCTGCGACCCAAGCCTTGGCGCGCCAAGTCGCTGCGAATCTGCGCGTAGGCGATTTGGTGCTCCTGGAAGGGCCACTCGGAGCCGGAAAGACGTTTTTCGTTCGCGCCGTCGCACGCGCGCTCGGCGTTCCCGAAGACATCGCGGTAACAAGCCCGACGTTTGCGCTCGTGCACGAATATCCCGAAGCCTCACCGCCTTTGGTCCACGCGGATTTGTACCGCCTCAGCGATCCCTTCGAGTTGGACGAACTCGGACTTCGCGATCGCCTCGCCGACGCCGTGGTGATGGTGGAGTGGGGCACGCCGTTTATGGATGTGCTGGGCGAGCCTTCGTTAGTCGTGCGTTTGCAGCGGACCGACGCGGAAGGCGAACGAGAGATCGTCCTTGAGGGACGCGCAGGGCTTGCTCCCCCACCAGCGGTTTGATAAGCCCGCCCGGGTCTCGCTAGGCCCATTGAAAACGATGCCGCGCCGCGACGACATAAAGAAGGTTCTGCTCATCGGCTCGGGTCCGATCGTTATCGGACAAGCCTGTGAGTTCGATTACTCGGGAACGCAAGGAGCGAAGGCTCTGCGCCAAGAGGGGTACGAGGTCATCCTCGCCAACTCCAACCCGGCCACGATCATGACCGATCCCGAGTTTGCGGATCGCACGTTTGTGGAGCCCCTGACGCCGGAGATCATCGAAGCGATCATCGAGCGCGAACGTCCAGACGTGGTGCTTCCAACGCTGGGGGGTCAGACCGCGCTCAACCTCGCGTTGAGCTTGCATGACAACGGCGCTCTTGAGCGTCTCGGTGTGGAACTGATCGGTGCGAAGGTCGACGCGATTCGCAAAGCGGAAGAACGTGAGCTCTTTCGCGCCGCGATGACCAAGATCGGTCTCGAGTCGTTCAAGGCACGCACGGTTCGGACGATGGAGGAAGCGTGGGAAGCCGCGGAGTACGTCGGCTACCCGATCATCCTTCGTCCCTCGTTGACCATGGGTGGCTCCGGTGGCGGTATCGCGAACACGCCCGAAGAGTTCGACAAGGCGATTCGCTGGGCGTTTCACGAAAGCCCGGTGCACGAGTGTTTGGTCGAGGAAAGCGCACTCGGCTGGAAGGAATACGAACTCGAGGTCATTCGCGATCAGGCCGACAACTTCGCGGTGATCTGCACGATCGAGAACCTCGATCCGATGGGTGTGCACACGGGCGATTCGATCACCGTGGCACCGGCGATGACCCTGACGGATCGCGAGTACCAGCGGATGCGCGATGCCGCGCGCAAGATCATTACCGAGATCGGCGTCGAGACCGGCGGGTCGAACATTCAGTTTGCGGTGAATCCCGAAGACGGACGTCTGGTGGTCATCGAGATGAACCCGCGCGTGAGCCGTTCGAGCGCGCTCGCGTCCAAGGCGACTGGATATCCCATCGCGAAGATCGCCGCGAAGCTGGCGGTTGGCTACACGCTCGATGAGCTGCGCAACGACATCACTGGAACGAGCAGCGCGTTCGAACCCACGATCGACTACGTGGTGGTGAAGTGGCCGCGCTTTGCGTTTGAGAAGTTCAGTGGTTCGGATCCGCGGCTGACCACGCAGATGAAGTCGGTCGGCGAGGCCATGTCGATTGGACGAACGTTCAAACAGTCGCTTCAGAAGGCCGCGCGTAGTCTGGAAATCGGTCGGGATGGTTTGGTGTCGTTGCTGGACAAAGTCGACTACCGGGAGCTGCGCGCACAGGTCGACCGGCTGATCGAAACCGGTGAGGGAATCAACCTGCATCGTCCGATCGAGGAGCGAGGGCTCGCGTCGACGGACGAAACCCGCGAGGCGATTCTCGAGGTCATCAAGACGCCCTTGGCCGACCGACTTTGGTACGTGATGGACGGGCTTCGCGTCGGAGCGACGGTCGAGATGATCTGCGCGTCGACCGCCATGGACCCCTGGTTCGTCACGCAGCTCAAGCAACTCATCGACGAAGAGCGCGCACTCGAAGGAAGCCAGGGCAGGCCGCTGCAAGCCGATGAACTCCGTCGCGCCAAGGAGCACGGCTTTTCGGATCGACGTATTGGCGACCTGCGCGGTGAAAGTGCCGATGCCGTGCGCGCGGCTCGCGAGGAACTCGAGGTGCATCCGATCTTCGCGCGTGTCGACACGTGCGCGGCCGAGTTCGTCGCACTGACTCCGTACCTCTATTCGACGTGGGGACGTGAGAGCGAGTCGGTGCCCACCGAGCGCAAGAAGATCATGATCCTGGGTGGCGGACCCAACCGAATCGGTCAGGGCATCGAGTTCGACTACTGCTGCGTGCACGCGTCGTTCGCACTCAAGGAACTCGGGTTCGAGACCATCATGGTCAACTGCAACCCCGAAACGGTCAGCACGGACTACGACACCAGCGATCGACTCTACTTCGAGCCGCTGACGTACGAAGACGTGATGAACATCGTGCGCGAAGAGAAACCCTACGGGGTGATCGTGCAGTTCGGGGGGCAGACTCCGCTGAAGTTGGCGGTCGCACTCTCGCGTGCCGGCGTTCCGATTCTCGGTACGACCGCCGACGCGATCGATGCCGCCGAAGACCGCGAGCGCTTTGATGCCGTGCTGACAAAGCTCGGTTTGCGTCGGCCCGCAGGCGGCATCGCCAACGGCATGGCGGACGCGTTTGAGGTGGCCGAGCGCATTGGTTTTCCGGTCGTGGTGCGTCCCAGCTACGTGCTTGGTGGGCGCGCGATGGAGATCGTGTACTCGCGCAAGGAACTCGAGGCCTACATGAGCAAAGCGCTCGAAGCCGTCGAGGATGCGGAGACGCAGACCATCTTGGTCGACGAGTTTCTCAAGGACGCGATCGAGGTTGATGTCGATGCGGTGAGCGACGGCTCCAAGGTGGTCATCGGCGGCATCATGCAGCACATCGAAGAAGCCGGTGTGCACTCAGGTGATTCGACGATGGTGCTTCCGGCGCATGCACTTCCCGCAAGTGTGCTCGCGACGATTCGTAGTTCGACGCGGGCGTTGGCGCGCGAGCTTGGGGTCGTCGGCCTGATGAATGTGCAGTACGCCGTTCGTGGAAGCGCGGTCTACATCATCGAGGTCAATCCACGGGCATCGCGCACCGTGCCGTTCATCAGCAAGGCGACCGGTGTGTCGCTAGCCAAGATTGCGGCGCAGGTCATGGCCGGTAAGTCGCTCGACGACTTGGGCTTCACCACGGAAGTGGTGCCGCGTCACTTTGCCGTGAAGGAGTCGGTCTTCCCCTTCCACAAGTTCCCCGGCGTCGACACTATCCTGGGTCCGGAGATGCGCTCGACCGGCGAGGTGATGGGCTTGGCCGACACGCTTCCCGAAGCGTTTCTGAAGTGTTTGTCCGCTGCCGGGCAGGGGCTCCCCGAAAAGGGGCTGGTGTTCATCAGCGTGCGCGACGACGACAAGCAGGCCGCATGTGACCTGGCGTATCGATTGCGCGAGATGGGCTTTGACATCCTCGCGACGGGCGGCACGCAGCGAGCCCTGGCACTCAATGGCGTCGAGGCGCGCGAGATCAACAAGGTGCAGCAAGGTTCGCCGCACATTGTCGACGCCCTTCAGGGTGGTGAGGTGCATCTCGTCATCAACACCACCGAAGGAACCAAGGCGATTCAGGACAGCCGTTCGCTGCGTCGCGAGACCTTGCTTTCCGGCATTCCCTACTACACGACCATCGCGGGTGCGGCGGCAGCGGTGTCAGCCATCGAAGCGCGTCGGAGCAGTAAGTTGAGCGTGTGCTCGCTGCAGGAATATCACGCGCGCTGATTCCTTGAACTCGTAGAACCTGGCCAGTCGCCGTGCGATGCGCTACGACTGCGCCTTCGTCATTTGGACGCAGAAATTATGGACCGAGCACCGATTACCCCGAAGGGCTTTGCTGCCCTCAAGGAAGAGTTAGCCCGTCTCAAAGCCGAGATGCCAAAGATCTCTCAAGAGATCGGTATCGCGCGAGAGCACGGTGACCTGAAAGAGAACGCGGAGTACCACGCGGCTCGCGAAAAACAGGGCATGACCGTGGCGCGTATCGCGGACATCGAAGACAGCATCGCGCGTGCTCAGGTGATCGATCCCACGACGCTCGACGGCGAGGTCATTCGCTTCGGCGCCACAGTCGACCTCGAAGATGTCGATAGCGGTAACGAGGTGACCTACCAAATCGTGGGCAAGGCCGAAGCCGACATCAAACAAGGCACCATCTCGGTGACCTCGCCGGTGGCTCGTGCGCTGATCGGTCGCGAAGTCGGTGACGAAGTGAAGGTCAAAGCGCCCGGTGGTGTGAAGACCTACGAGATCGTCGACGTTCGCTGGGTCTGATTCGTTTCTCCCACGCGTCATGAACGTCGACGGCAGGCGCGTGTGGATTGTGGGCGCGCTGGTCGCGGCCGCGGAGATTCCGGCGGTCCTGATCCCAGGATGGTCGTTCTTTCTCACCGTCGATGAGCGATGGCGCTTCGTCTTCAACAGTCTTGCGCTCGGCCTGTGCGCGGGCTGGGTTGGACTGGGTCTCGTCGCGTTAGGGACACGCGTTCGGCCGCGCGTGCGTGAGGTCTCGGTTGGCTTTGTCACCTTTGTGGTGAGTGGTGCATTGGCGTGGTCGCTCACCGAGGGACGGCGTGTGCGCGACGCGAGCTGGCGACTCTTGGCCGTGTTCGCTGCGGCGGTTTTTGCGACGTGGGTTGCGGTCATCCTGGTTCGCCATCTGAAGCCGACCACGCGATGGAGCGCGTGGTGGTCCGGCGCGTTGGGCGTCGTTGCGATCGTCGCCGATGCACACGTGCTGCCGCGTCTGTATCCGGCGTTTCACTTGGCGCTGGGCATTGTCGCGTTTGTGTCGTTGGTGGCGTGCGCGCACTTCGTCTCGCTGCCCGAGTCGCGCTGGACTCGGCCACTTACGATCGCAGCGGCGCTTGGTGCACTCGCCATCGCGGGGTTGATGCCGTGGTTGGCATCGGGCGCCAACACGCGCTTCGTGGTTCTTGAGCGGGCACCATGGGTGGGCAAAGCGCTCGCGCTTTGGTCTTCCGAAGCCGAGGCGATCGAGGCGATCGAAACCGAAGGTCCCGTGGTTGCTCAAGAAGGCATCGACCTTCGCGGCAAGGACATTCTTCTGATTACGGTAGACGCGCTGCGCGCGGATCGGCTGCAGGCGTACGGCGGCACTGGCCTCACGCCCCACCTGGATGCGTTGGCCGCCGACTCGATGGCATTTCTGCGCGCGTATACGCCGACACCTCATACGTCGTACGCCCTGACCAGCATGCTCACCGGCAAATACATGCGACCGGTGTTGGAGCTGCCCGGTGAGACGCGTGACCACGCTGCGCTTCCCGAGTTGTTGCGTGAGTATGGCTATCGAACCGCGGCGTTTTACCCGCCTGCGATCTTTTTCGTGGATGCACACCGGTTTCGAGAGCTCTCGCAGCGCGACTTTGGGTTCGAGTACCGCAAAGTCATGTTTGCTCCGGCGCACGCACGCGTGTCTCAGCTGGAGAACTATCTCGACGAAGTTGGAACGGATCACCGCGTGTTCGCGTGGGTGCATCTCTTTGAGCCGCATGAGCCGTACGAACCTCCCGAACGCTTTGCGCGCGGGACTTCACGCGAAGCGCGCTACGACGGTGAGGTTGCCACCGTGGACGATGCCGTCGGCGAACTCGTGGCGCGCTTTCGGGAGCGGCGTCCGGGATCGACGGTCATCCTCACCGCCGATCACGGCGAAGAACTTGGCGACCACGGCGGCTGGTACCACGGCACCACGCTGTACGATGAGCAGGTTCGGGTGCCCTTGTTGTGGAGTTCGCCCGACGGTGCACGCGGCACCAGCCACGCGCCGGTGGAGTTGATCGATATTCCGACCACGTTGCTGGCGGCTCTCGGCATCCCGCGCGATGCGCGAATGCGTGGCGACGACTTGGGCGATGTCTTGGCGCGTGGGGAGGGCGGCCCGCGTTTGGCGTTTGCGGAGATCGACGATCAGCGCATGGTGGTTGAACACCCCTACAAACTCATCTGCGGTGAATCCGGATGTCGTTTGCACGATCTGGATGCCGATGCGGCGGAGCGAAACAACATTGCCGACGATCACGCCGATGTACGAGATCGCTTGCGCGGTGAGCTTGCCGGTTTTGTCGAGTCGATTCCGCGGATCGAGGCGATGGGTGTGGGCGATGCGGCGTGGCCGCCGGCGTTGGCGCGCGCACAGCTCGGCGATGCCGATGCAGCCGAAGACGTTCGCGCTTTGCTCGACGACGAGCGCGCTGCGGTTCGTGCTGCCGCAGCGGAGGCACTTGGTGCGCTGGCGGACCAAAACTCCACCGCGGCAGTTGCTGCGCTTCGAGCGGACACCGATGAGAGCGTGCGACGTGCTGCCTGCTTAGCTGGCGTAGCGCTGGGGGACGCGAGTGCGCTCGATGATGCTGCCGCGTTGGCCGAGCAGGGCGATGCTCAAGCAGCGTTGGCTTTGTTGGAAGCCGAGGATGCGCGTGGCCTTTCTGGTGCGAGCGCAATGTTGGCGGATGCGAGTGCGGATGAGCGCGACCGTCGTCGCGTCGTGATCGCGCTCGGGGAGTTGGCCGATCCACGTGGTCTCGAGCCGCTCGCCGCGGCGATCGACGACGTTCGACTTCGACCCGCGATCATCGATGCCCTTGCCGCAATCGGAGGACGCGAAGCAGGTGCCGTCATTGCCGAAGCGTTCGAAGACGAGCGCTACCTTGCGGCTCGGACGGCGGCGGCGAGAGCACTGTTCGCTCTGCGACATCCACGTGCGATGGAACTCAGTCGACGCTTTGCTGGGATGGAGACCCCGTATCCCGATGCATTGGATATCTGGATCGATGCCGGCGTGATCACCCGGGTCGGAGCCACCGCCGCGAGGGCGCAACGCACCGGTGAGTGGTCGTGTGATGAACACGGCTGCGTTCCTGGAGAGCAAGCCACGCTGACCTTACGCAAGCCGGGCGACAACGTGGTGTGGCTCGTCGATGGTGAGGGTAGTTTTCGCATCGACGACACCGAGTTCGAGGTTGCGGGTCGCGAGCAACTCGCGATTCGCACGAGCCAAACGCAGTGGCGCGTTCAAGGCGACGTCCGCTTGGTCGCCATCGCGCGGGTTGAAGCCCAGGAAGAAATCCCACCTCCTGCACCCGAGTAGGAGGGTGGCGTCGGCGAAGCTGCTTTCTATTCCTCTTCGTCGCTTGCTGCACCGCGAAAGGCGTTGAGCAACGTCTGCGCGACTTCCGCCGGGACACCCAAGTACGCTTCGTCATAGCGAATCGGATGATCTTCCCGTCGAACGATCGTGAGCTTTCGATGCGGGCGCGCACCATCGAGCAGTGACCAGGTGGGCGCGCTCTCGATCGTGACGTCGTCGACGCGTCGGAAGGTTGCGCGAAGCACGCCTGCCCGCGTTCGCATGATCACCTCAGCGGGTGTGACCACCATGGCGACGCCTTTGCGCGGAGAGATGTCTCGCACCGCGGACCAAAGCCATCCGACGGGGACGAGCGCGCACGCCACCAAACCGATCAGTGGAAGCATTCCCAGTGAGGTGCCCGCCGGAAGGCGCAGCGTTCCGTCGAAGAACACCAACGAGAAGAGCAGCGCCAAAAAGGGACCTCGACGCAGCCAACCCCACCCGTGTCGCACCACGGCCATGTTCTCGCCGGTGTCGCCAGCGGCAGCGGCGTCGAAGGCTTTGCTGGCCAACCGGACCACCTCGGCACGGGGAATCTGCACGCGACCTCGCCATCGTTTCAGCCGTGCTGCCAGCAGTGCAGGCGAGCCATCAAAGATGGGTGGAAGCGTGACGATCGCGCTGCCCTTCTCAGGCCGCAGGATCAGGTGCACACCTTGGGCGGTATGACCGATGTTCCAGATGTGTTCTTGAGGAAACCGCTGCACGCCGGCGCGCGAGGTCCAGACCAGCGCGTCTTGGTTCAGCTCCAGCTTCTGAGCGCTCGCACTCGATACGCGCTTTCGCGCGCGCCAGACATCGACAAGCGCAGCCCCGCCGCGAAGTGACGCTGCAGCCGTCAGAAGTCGAAGTGCCATCGCCAGCGGGTCGAGTGGGTTGTCGAGCGCAAGCTCTCGCAGCACGGCGCCGGCCGCGAACAAGAAGGCAAGCGTGAGGGTGAACGTTGCTTGGCCCAGTTCCTTGGTCAGAAGCGAAGGTGCACGTCCGCGCAGAGTTTCGCTTGCGTGTTCTCGGTAGGGTCCGCGCTCAATCACAAGTTCTCGCAGCCACAACGCGCGGTGGCGGACTCGTACTGACTGCACCGGTCTTGCGCCGCGCGACATCGCAGTTGGGCATCCACGTCCGAAGTCGATTCCGCGATCGAGCAAATGCGTCGTGACGCGGTGCAGCCATCAACTTGTGCGCGACACGCGTCCGGGCACTCACCTTCGAGCGCAGGGCTGCGCGTTCGATCAAGCGTGGCTTCGTGGCGCTGGATGGCGCGAAAGTGCTCGTGGGTTGCCGGAGGAGGCGTGGATGAACCACACGCACCAACGACAGAGGCGAGCAAGATCCAGCGCGCTGCGGAGTGACCGCCGAGTCTCATTGCGCGCCGCAGGATGACCATTGTGGCCACGTAGTGCAGGCAGGCGCTTGGAGCAAGTCCGATCGGAGCCCTGCCTCGGCTGGCCAGGAGAACCCACCATTGACCCCCGGCTCGCGACGCCGCAGAGTCCGACTCCTATGCCGCTCGTGAACCACGCCAAGCGCGAGTTGCACGTGAAGGTGGTGTACTACGGCCCGGGGCTTGGCGGGAAGACCACCAACCTCGAGCACATCCATCGCCACTCGTCGCCGAAGCGACGTGGCAAGCTGATTTCGCTCATGGGGGAGTCCGAGCGAACGCTCTTCTTCGATCTCCTCCCCGTCGATTTGGGAACGCTCAAGGGCTACACGGTTCGGCTGCACCTGTGCACCGTTCCGGGACAGATCGCGCGCGATGCGACGCGTCGATTGGTGCTTCGTCACGTCGATGGTGTCGTACTCGTCGTCGATAGCCAGCCGGGGTTTCTCGATGCGAACCTGGCTTCGATCCGTAACCTGCACGCGAACTTGGCGCTGCAAGGCGGCGACCCCAATCGCGTGCCTTTGGTGGTGCAGTTCAACAAGCGGGACTTGGACAACGCGCTGCCCGTCGAAGACTTGATCGAAGCGCTCAACATTCCGTCCGAGGTCGAGAAGGTCGAGGCCTCGGCACTCGAGGGGTGGGGCGTGTTCGACACACTCAAGCGCATCACCAAGGGATGTCTGCGGCTGGTCGGCGATCCCAAGAACCTTCCGGAAGGTCGTTCCCCGAGCATTCTCCCGGCGCAGCGTGCCAGCATGTACCGGTTTGGAACGACGGCCGAGCCGGTGGAAGTTCGTTTGCCAAAAGCGCCCGCCCTTCCGCGTTTTGAGGACGAGGGATGACGCTTCGACTCGGGTGCGCCCGGGATTCGGAGGGGATCTGGCTGGTTGAGCAGGCGCTGCCCGAGGCGCACGACGCTCTCGGATGGACGCTGCCCATCCATGATGAAGAGGGACGCGAGCTGCTTCGTTGGAGTCCACGCGGCGACGTGATCCGTGACGCGGTCGTGGTGGTCGAGAGCACCACGCAGAAGGGCGAACACGTCCCCTACAACCAACTCGAGGACAAACTTCTCGCGCCTTGGGTGTCGGCGATCGTGCACGATCAAATCACGGAGCTTCCGGTGTGGTCGGTGACGCCTCACATCCGAATGCTTCCCTTCCGAACCCCGACGTTGCCACCGGCGACTCACACCAACAGCTTTCTGATCGGCGACGGACCGATGCTCTTGGTCGAGCCCGCGCCCGTGGATCCGGCCGAGCTCAAACTCCTCGAAGAGTGGGCGCGCTCGGTTGACGTCATGGCCGTGTTCGCGACGCACCATCACGTTGACCACGTCGGAGGCGTGGCTCTTGCGCAGCGTTTGGGGGTGCCGCTTTGGGCACACGCCCAGACTGCATCTCGGATGCGTGTGCCGGTGGACCGACTCGTGGAGGACGGCGAGGCCTTGTCGATCGGCAGCGTACAGTTGGAGGCAATCCACACACCGGGTCACGCACCCGGGCATCTGTGTCTCTACGAGAGAACGAGCCAAATCCTGATCGCCGGCGACATGGTGGCCGGCACCGGCACAATTTTGGTCGAACCCTCCGAAGGCGACATGTCACTTTACCTCGCGTCACTTGAGCGATTGCGTGATCTCGGCGCCCGTTTTGCGTTGCCTGCACACGGCGGAGTCATCGCAAATCCCTCGGCGTACTTTCAGCACTACATCGACCATCGCCTGCAGCGCGAGCAACGCGTGGTGGACGCGCTTCGCGCCGAAGGACAGACCCTCGAAGAGCTCTTGCCGCAGGTGTACGGCGACGTGCCCAAAGCGGTGTGGCCCTTTGCAAGTCTCTCGTTGCGAGCGCACCTCGACAAGCTGATTGCCGATCAGCGCGCGCAACTCGTCGACACGAAGTTCTCTACGCGGGCGTGAGAGATGCGGGGAGGGCGCCCGGAGCAACCACCATCGGCGCGCGTCCGTCGTCGAAATGAACCATGTACGCGGGTGTCCCGCTCGCCAGCGTTTCACCTGTCAGCGCGCACTCCGAATCGCGGATGAGTTTCATTTCGGTCACGCCGATCGCGCCAGCGAGCGGAGCTTTCTTCGATTCAGCCTTCTTCGGCTGTCGACGCGTTGCACCGAGACGCTCTGCGACGCTGCGAAGTTCGTCCTGGGCCGCACCCGTCGCGACGTCCATCGTATCGATCGCATCTTCGAGGATCGCGCGCACGACGTTCGACACCGGCACGCGCAACGACGCCGCGAGCCGCTTGAGTTCCGTTTCCAGTACCGCCGGGACTCGCGTATGAAGCACCCGTTCCTTCTTGGCCCGCCGCTCCTCGCGACGCTCTTCGCGCCGTGTGTCCCGTTCGACCTTTCGTGCTTCGCGTTCTTCCTTGCTCACAGCCGCAACGTAACACGACGTGACACAAATGCTCGTCAATCCGCGTAAGTTACTGATTTAATGGCACTTGATAGCGCTCACGGGGAATCACAAGGCGTCGACGAGCACCACGATCCCGGTTGATCAAGAGCACGGCCGAGTCACCCGCTGGCCCGCGGAGCATTCCGCGGCCTTGGCCTGCGCTCAACACCGGTTCGCCGTCGACTTCGAGCAACCTGTCGCCGGGTCGGATGCGTCGCGCAGCTTCACCCCCGGCCCAGGTGACGACGATTTCGTCGCCGCGTCGCGCAAGGTCTAGCGCGACTCCGGTTCGAAATACTCCGACGCGAGGTGCTTCGGCGGCTTCGAGTCGTCCCGGCAACACGACGCGAATCGATCGCTCTTCACCCGCGTCGACCTCCACGCGCTCACTCTCGCGTTCGCCGGCGCTTTCGTGTCGAACGACGACACGGTGGAAGCCGGGTTCGACCTGAAGTCGGAACTCGCCGTTGGATCCGGTTTGCGTGGTGTTGGACGTTCCCTGCGCCGTGACCTGGGCGTTTGGAACAACATCGCCCAACACATCGACGACCTCACCCGTGAGAAATCCGCCGGTCACCAATTCCAAATCGCCGAGGTCGAGCGTGTCGTCTTCCAGACGTGCGTCGCGCAACAGCGGAAGATGACCGGTCGCCGTGACTTCGATTGCGTAGGGTCCGCGTGCGAGTCGCTCAAACGTGAACCGGCCTTCGCCGTCGGTTACCACGGTACGCGTGCTTGCGTCCTGACGAACGCGCACTTCGGCACCTACGACCGCTCCGATCCAAGCGTCCATCACGCGCCCGCGCAGGCTTCCACCAGGACGAAGGGTGACTCGCATTTCCCCATTCGTTTCCACGATTTCCGAGGCTTCGGTCGGCGTAAAGTCAGGGTGATCGACAACCAAGCGATACGGCGGCTCGGGAAGCGCAGCGAACACAAACGTGCCGTCCGGAGCGCTCACCCCGCGTCGTGAAAACGGGGACCGCGCGCGCAACGAATGAAGTTCCAAAGCCGCGTCACTGACTGGAAAACCATCTTCGTCGTACACGCGTAGCGCGAGTTGGGTCAGGTCTGTGGGCAGCACGAGTTCGACGTCGGTGCGTTGGTTCGGAGGAATCTCGACACGCTCACGTGTGGGGGGCAGGTCGAGCGGTCGCGCGACCAAGACGGAAATGCCCAGCACGCCTTCGAACTGAAACGTTCCGTCCTCGTTCGACATCACCGTCCGTAGCCACGGCTCAAACTCTGCACGCAGCTCCACGGGAACCGAACCGATGGGAAAGCCTCGTGCGTCCACCACGCGGCCATCGATCCAACCGCCATCACGAACGACCAAGCGGACGTCGCGGTGGGTGTCCCCGGGTTGAAGCATCAGCGCAGGACTTCGCCCGGGGGCACTGCCTTGTCGTTCGGCATGAACTTCGCCAGGACCTGCCGCCAAACCGTGCAGTTCAAACCGACCATCTGGACCAGTGACGACCATGACGCCGCTGGGAATGAGACGGGCATCACCTTCGGTGGGCGTCAGCGGCAGCGGCGGAACGGGACCCGCGACGACACCAAGCCCGGGCCCCTGAACCCTTCGCGCTTGCGCCGGACCGAGCCAAGACACGCTCGCGTTGGGAATCGGATGATCGCGTTCATCGACGACGATCCCCGTAATGCTGGCTCCGCGGGCCAGTGCGAGCTCCAGGGGGTCTTCCAGGTTCACAAAGACGCTTGCGCTGACGTGCCCCTCTGCACTCGCGCTCACCCAACGTTCGCCTGGCAGCAGTCCGACGATCTCAAACGATCCGTCCTCACGCGTCGTAGTTTGCTCAGGAAGCAGCGCAAGACCGTCAGGCGTGATGCGAACTTCGGCGTCGGCGAGGGCATCGCCCAAGTCGTTGCGGATCACGCCGCGCAGCGCGACACCCTGCGTCATGCGCAAGGTCACGAAGGCACTCGCGCCTTCTTCGACGCGCAACCCGCGATGACCCGGCGCGACTTCGTTTCCACGGCGCGCGTGAACTTCGTAGATGCCTTCGGGGACATCGTCGAAACGAAAGCGCCCATCGGCGTCGGAGATCGCAGAGCGCGGTGGCCACACACCGCTACCGACAATGCGAACTTCGGCTCCCGCGGCAGGTCCGCCACGCGTTTCGTACACTTGACCCGCGACAACGCTGGCGCCTCGCAATACTAAGACCACTTCTCGTTCGTCGGCCGACACTTGCCGAGTCAGTGCGGCACGCGCATCGGCTTCGGCGCGGATTCGGATCGCTTGGGTGGGCACCTCGTCAAATCGAAAGCGTCCGTCGCTATGGGTGCGCGTTCGTAGAGGCGGCCGAGACTCGTCGATCGTGCCGTCTGCGTTGAGCGCAAATACGGTGACTTCCGCAGACAGACCTCCGCCGACTTCGTCGCGAACCCAACCTTCGAGGGATCGCGCGACCGAGAGCTGCACGTCGCCCGCTTCGGTCACCTGAACGGGCACGAAGCCACTGGCGGAGACCTCCGCAGGCAAACGGACTGCGACCTGTCCCGATCCGTCGGTTTGCCAGCTCTCTCCACCGGACCGCACGCGCGCTCCGGCGATAGGCTCACCGCGGTCGTCGAGCACGCGAATGACGGGAAGGGCTGCCGGTTCCTCGACGGGTGCCGGCTCGATGGGTGCACCAGGGATGCAAGCGAGGAGCACAGCGATCACGCCCGCCAGCGTTCCCAACCATCTCGGTTCGCTCTTGGGCTGTGAAAGGCTCATGCTTGCTGCGGAATCATGCCGAAGGTCCCGCCCGACTGCGATCCCAACTCGATCGTACTGACCTTTCCGGTGGCGCGAGAACACGCTGGCCAACGGTTGGACCGTTTTATCCAGCATCGCATTCCCCGACTTTCCCGCACGCGCGCCAAGGCGATCGTCAAAGCGTGCGCGCGTCATGCCGATGGACGTCGTCGTCGGCCTTCCGAGCGGGTTCGGGCCGGCGAGACGATCCTCTTGGTCCGCCCTCCCATGAATGAGCCCAAGACGCCGCGTAGCTACGGCGTGCTCTACGAAGACGACGAGGTGCTCGCCGTGCTCAAGCCGCCGGGTCTACCGGTGCATCCAACGGCGACCTACCATCGCAACACGTTGACCAGCTTGCTGGCGCGAGACTACGGCGAGGAGTGCACTCCCCAGATTGCACATCGGCTGGACCGCGAGACGAGTGGCATCGTGGTGTGCGGCAAAACGCGAGAAGCCGAGGTGGCGCTCAAGCGACGCTTCGAGACACGAAACGTGGACAAGGAGTACATCGCGATCACGCGCGGTTGCATCGAAGCGGACACCGGGACGATCGAGCTTCCGCTTGGCGCGGCGGACGAGGGTCCGCACGTGTTGATGGCAGTGCGTGAGGATGGCGCGGACGCGTCGACGCGATACGAGGTGCTCGAGCGGCGCGAAGGTGAGCGGCCGATGAGTCGGGTTCGGCTCTTTCCCAAGACGGGGCGACAGCACCAGCTTCGCGTGCACCTCGCGGCGATCGGTCACCCAATCGTGGGCGACAAGTTGTACGGCCCTCAAGGACATGAGCCGTTCTTGGAGCTCATCGACACTGGATGGTCACAGGAGTTACTGCGTCGCCTCGAACATCCTCGTCACGCATTGCACGCCGCTCGGCTAGTGATCGCGCATCCCTCGCGCGAAGAGCCGTTGGTGTTGGAGACCCCAGTCGCGTCGGACATGACGGATCTGTGGCGTTCTGCCGAGCCGTTGAGCCCCGAAGCGCTGCTCACTCCACGCTGGGACGGCGAGTTTCGGGCGGATTGACCGGAGGTTTCCCGTGGCGTTTTGACCCGCGCCCAATCGGCGCTAGAAACCTCGGGATGCGCGCACCAAGCCTCGCTCTGTTGTTGCTGATCGCTTGTGGTGGCTCCAGCGAAGACGTCGTCCAGGGCGCACCGCTGACCGCGGAAGAGGAAGTTTACTTCGAGAACGGGGTCGACTTTGTCGCGGACCCCGAAGCGCTCGAAGGTCAGTGGCGCCAGGACTGGTCGCGCGAACTCGATCAGCGTGTGCGGCGTTCGGACGTGGTCGCGTACGTGAAGGTCTCAACCTTGCGAACCGATGTCGACCTCGATCGGCGAACCACGTTCCGCCTCTTCGTCGATGAGGAGCGCTCGCTTCTGGGTGAAGTCCCTGCCGACTTGATGCTTCGCTCCAAAGAGGGCGACCGTGGATACGGCACGCTCAGCAGCAACGAACGGCGACTGCTCAACGGCGAGTTCGTCATGTTTCTGAAATGGGAACTCCCGGATGGTGCATCGGAACTCGTTCCGCGCTGGCACCTCTCACCGAACGTCGAACAGGTCGCGGAGCGTGTCGAATACCTCTTGGAGCGACGACGCGAGGTGCAGGTTCGCGAACGCGGTCGCGTGATCGTCCACGAGCACGAAGACTAGTCGTCGTCGGGGGGTGGCGTGACCACCGTCTTGACGTCCAAGAGTCGAACGGGCGGTTCAGCCTGCGGCATGGGCTTGGTGCGACGATCGACACCGCCTTTGGACTTGCGCTTTGCCTTGATCGTCTTGCGCTTCTGACCCGGTAACACGTCTTCCAGCTTCACCGATGCCTCTGGGGAGGGAGTGGGCTTGGTAATGCGCGTCGGACGCGGCGAGAACTTGGAGTACTCCGCATCGGGACCCATGTCGTCGGCGAGCAGGTTCTTACCGAGGTCTTCCTCGCCGCTGTGCAGGTCCATCACGAACTCCTCCATCATGCGGAGGTCTTCCTCGATCTCGTCGGCCCAAAGGCGCTTCATGTAGCGCGCCAACCGAGTTCGGCGATACGCCGGGTCGTACCGCTTCAGGAAGCGCACGAGGGCATCGCGAAACTCGAGCGCACTTTGGAACCGACCCGACCGTGATCGTGCCATCGACTTCTCGATAATTTCGCCCAGCTCGGTCGGCAGGTTCGCGTTGAGTTCCGCGGGGCGGGGCGGCTTGGCATCGCGCACCTCGAAGATGAGGTCGACCTCGTTGCGCGCCCGAAACGGAGGGCGGCCGGTGCACAGCTCGTAGAGCACGCTGCCTGCACTGAACACGTCGCTGCGACGATCGAGTTTGTGCCCGAACGCTTGCTCGGGCGACATGTACTTCACTTTGCCTTTGATGATTCCGGTCTTGGTACTGATGCGGTTGAGCGTCGCTTTCGCGATTCCAAAGTCGCAGAGCTTGACGCCTCCGTCGTAGGCGAGGAGCACGTTGGATGGACTGAAGTCGCGGTGCACCACGTTGAGGTGCGTACCTTCGTCGTCCACGGCACGATGTGCGTGGTGCAGCCCGTCCATCGAGCACGCCATGATGTAGGCCACATCCGCATAGCTGAGACGTGCGCCGCTCTTGCGACCTTGCTCGACGGTGGTGCGGAGGTCTTTGCCGTCCACGTACTCCATCGCGATCAGAATGTGATCGTCGACCTGCACCAACTCGTAGACCTTCGCCACGTTGGGATGCTGCATGCGGCTGACCAGCCGGTACTCGTCGGTCAGCATGGTGACGAAGTGCCCGTCTTCGACGTAGTGCGGCAGCAGCTTCTTGATCGCCACTTCGTAGCGATGGCCGTCTTCGTTGAACGTGAACCCGCGGAAGATCTCAGCCATGCCGCCGAACGCGATTCGATCGGTCAGGTGGTAGCGGCCCAGGCGTTTAGTCCGACGACTCAACTTCGAGCAGGGTGCCGCAGGCGGTTGGCGTTGGGCAACCTTAGCGAGCGTTGCTAGCGAAGACGGAGATCGAGGTGAGGGTGCAGCGCATCGTTTTCGGCCGTGGGCGACGCGATGCGCCAGGGAAGCCCCTCGGGGCCTTGGGCGTCGATTCCGAGGTGGACTCGGGGCTCGCTTTCGCGACGAACCAACTCGGTGACGTCCAGGCGAAGCGGTTGATCCTGCCGGGCGCGAACCCGTCGGGCGGCGCCAAAGCGTCCAATACGTCGTGGCGGGACGGCACGCGAGACCTGCGATCCGAAGACCGAGGTTCGATACGTGCGAAGAGTTTGTGGGGTGGTGGTGTGTGCACGGGGCGCCGGATAGATCGTCAGCACCGCCGCGACGATCTCACCTTCGGGCAGATCGAACGCGAGATGGATCGTTCCGTCGACCGAGCCGCCGAGCAAAAGCTCATCAAATCCTCGGCTGCTGAGCCGTCTCAAATCGCTGCGTGTGGAGCCCCATTCGGCGGCGCGAAGTTGGGCGGCTCGGGTAAACCCCATCCGTCTACGCGGCGCGAGGGCACGGCAGGTCCCATCCAGGTCGCACACCGTGTTGGTCGGACATTCGCCGCAAGGCGTGCTGTGGCAGCCCGCGATCGCACCGAGCGCAAGGAAAAGAAGCCTTCGGAAAAAAGCGTTCGGAAACGCCATGCGGCGCGGAGCATACTACGAGGTATGAAGTCGTGGTTCCTGAGCTTGCTCCTCCTGGTCGCGTGCGGTGGCGAGAACGAAAACGCCGAGACTGAGACGGAGACGACGCAAACCGAGACGGAGACCGAAACCGAGACGGAGACGGAAACCGAGAACAGCGAGCCCGAGGTGACGCACGTCGTGGAGCTTCGGCCACAGGCGGATGGGTACCAGTCTGGAACGCTGGGGCAGTTCGCAGTTCATATCGAGGGCCGTGGCGAGTGGCACCTCAACCAAGAGTTTCCGTTCAGCGTCGAGGTGAGCGGACCCGACCAGGTCGAGTTCCCCAAGAGCGAACTGGGCAAGGACGACGCTGCGGAGTTTGGTGACGAGCTCGCGCGTGTCGACGTGCCGTTTACCGCCAGTGCAGCCGGCGAGCACGCCGTGGAGTGCACGGTTCGTTTTGCGGTGTGCAATCCCACGTCTTGCGTGCCCAAGACGGAAACCGTCGCGCTCAACCTCGCAGTCAACTAGGTCGCCATGAAGGTCGCCGACGAACTCTCTGCGATCGGAGACTCGGTTCTTCAACGCTTTGAGTCTCAGAAGCGTGTCCTGTCGTACCGTGAGTTTCTTGAAGGCGTTGCCGAGCATCCCGAGCGGCACACGCGTGACGCGGCGCTGTACTTGCGCGACGCCTTCACCCACTTCGGGACGTACTCGGTCGAGCGTCCTTGGGGAACGGTGAAGCGTTGGAAGCTCTTCGACCTTCCGTTCGCCACCGATAAGGGCACGCGCAGCGATCACTTGGTGGGTCAGGAAGCCCTGCAAGACTCGGTGTATCGCGCGCTGGAGGGGTTTGGCCGCGAAGGTCGCGCCAATCGTTTGCTGCTCCTGCATGGGCCCAACGGCAGTGCGAAGTCGACGTTTGCCGCGTGCTTGATGCGTGCGCTCGAGGCGTATTCGAGCACCGACGAGGGAGCGCTCTATCGCTTTAGCTGGATCTTCCCGCGCGGGATCGACGGCAAGACACTGGGGTTCACCACCGCCGGTGAACGACCCAAAGCGGGCGACAGCTATGCGCACCTTCCCGAAGAACAGATCGACGCGAAGCTTCCCAGCGAGCTGCGCGAGCATCCGCTTTTGGTACTGCCGGTTCCGGAGCGTCGACGCTTGTTGCGCGAGCTCAGCGCGGACACCTTCTATCCCGATTGGTTGTGGTCGGGCGAGCTGGGTCACAAGAACCAGCAAGTGTTTCAGGCACTGCTGACTGCGTATCGCGGTGACATGCAGCGTGTGCTCGCGCATGTTCAGGTCGAGCGTTACTACGTGTCGCGTCGGTATCGGGTCGGCGCGGTGACGATTGGCCCCGAGATGGCCGTCGATGCGCGAGAGCGACAGATCACTGCGGATCGTTCGCTCGCTTCGCTTCCCGCGTCGCTGAGCGCGGTGACGCTTTACGAGTCGTTTGGGGAGCTGGTCGACGCCGCCGGTGGCATTGTCGAGTACTCGGATTTGTTGAAGCGTCCGCTCGACGCGTGGAAGTACCTGTTGTTGGCGATCGAGACGGGCGAGGTTGCGCTGCCGTTGTCGAACATGCCCATCAACAGTGTTCTGCTGGCGAGCAGCAACGAACTGCACCTGCGGGCATTTCAGGAACACCCCGAATACCAAAGCTTTCGTGGGCGATTGGTGCTGCTTCGGGTTCCGTACTTGCGTGACCACGGACAAGAGCGCGGCATCTACGACGCGCAGATCATTCCGCAGATCCGCAAGCACGTCGCGCCGCACGTCACGTACCTCGCTGCGCTGTGGGCGATTCTGACTCGACTGCGCCGTGCGCGCCCCGAACGCTACGACGATCCCGAAGTCGGGCGCTTGGCTGCGGATCTTTCACCGCTGGAGAAAGCCGACCTCTACGCCGAAGGTGTCGTGCCGCGTCGTTTCGAGCGGGATGAGTCCAAGTTGTTGCACGAGTCGATCGCGAATATCTACGAAGAGCCCTCCGGCACGCTCGACTACGAGGGGCTGATGGGCGCGTCACCGCGCGAGATGCGCATGATCCTGCTCGACGCGGCGTCTGAGTCGGAGGAGTGTCTTTCGCCCGAGACATTCTTTGAGCGGGTGGAAGCGTTTTGTGAACGTGACGACTACGAGTTTCTCAAAGCGCAGCCGGACCGCGGGTATCACGATGCGAAAGGCTTTGTGAAGCAAGCGCGCGATCGTTGGCTGGATCGAGTGGATGAAGAACTGCGTTCCTCCACGGGTTTGGTCGACGAGAGCCAGTACCTTTCGCTGTTCAACCGCTACGTGCAGCACGTGAGTCACAGCATCAAGAAAGAGCGCATCTACAACACGGTGACGGGCAAGAACGAAGACCCCGACGAAGAGCTGATGCGCTCGGTCGAGAAGATGCTCGACGTGTCGGAAGCGGACTCGTTTCGCGATGAGTTGATGAGTCGCGTTGCGGCGTGGGCGATCGATCATCCCGATGCATCGGTGGACTATCCCTCGCTTTTTCCCGAGTTTATCGAGGCGCTGGAAGAGGCGTACTTCAACGAGCACAAGAAGCAGATCGCGACGATCGCGCAGGACATCTTGGCGAACTTGGATGCGCTGTCGGGGGCGACGGAAGAAGCTCAGGCGACGTACACGCGGATGTGTGACAACCACGGGTACGAGTCGTCGAGCGTGAGGGTGGGGCTGAGTTCGTTGCTGGCGGCGCGTTACACGGACGTCGACTAGCCGGTTTTCAGTCTCAGTCTCAGCGTAGTGGTGCGTGGCCAAGGAGACAATTTTTACCGGGAGGAGCGGAGGAAAGAGGCGAGGAGAGTTTTTTGAATTCTCTCCTCGCCTCTTTCCTCCGCTCCTCCCGGTAAAATTGTTCTCCAGCCAGGAAGCCGCCTAGCGCAAAGCCGCGTCCAGGTCGCGCCAGAGATCCTCTACGTCCTCAATTCCGACGCTCAACCGAAACAGCCCCTCACCGATCCCGGCCTTCGCTCGCTGCTCCGCGGGCATCGACTTGTGGGTCGTTGACGCGGGATGCGTGACGAGCGTCCGATTGTCGCCAAGACTCACCGACCGCGTGATGAGTTCAAATCGGTCGTACGCGGTCTGTCCGGCTTCGAGTCCACCCTCAAGTTCAAACGCCAACATCGCGCCAAAACCACGCTGCATCTGGCGCTTGGCCAACGCGTGATCGGGATGGTCCTCAAGCCCCGGGTAGTGCACCGCGCTGACTTTGGGATGCGCGCGTAGCCGCTGCGCCAGTTCCAACGCAGACGCGCTCGCACGCTGCATTCGCAGTCCCAAGGTCTGGATCCCGCGCGAGAGTAAGAACGCCACCCACGGGCTCATCACGGCGCCACCAGCGCGAATCGCGTCGTCGTGCACGCGCTCGCACACCGAACGGGAACTTGCGACGACGCCGCCGATTGCATCCCCGTGTCCACCGAGACCCTTGGTGGCACTGTGCACCACAACGTGCGCGCCCAACTCGAGAGCGCGTTGGTGGTAGGGCGTGGCGAACGTCGCATCCACAATCAACATGGCATCATCACAACGCTTGGCGAGTTCGGCGATGTCGTACACGGCCAAACGCGGATTGGCGGGCGTCTCGCACCATATGATGCGCGTTCGGTCGCGCATCGCAGCGTCGACGGCACCCAGGTCGCGCATGTCGACAAACGAGGTCTCCACGCCAAAGCGCGCAAAGCGTTCGCGCAACACCTTCGCGCTTTCGGCGTACACGCTTAGCGGCGCGATCACGTGATCGCCAACATCGAGAAACGCACTGAGTACGCCGCTGATCGCACCCATTCCGCTGGCCGTTGCGACCGCATCCTCAGCCCCTTCAAGTCGCGCGAGGTGCGTTTCGAAGGCGCGCACGGTCGGATTGTTCCACCGGCTGTAGACGCGACCCGAACGTGGATCCGCAAACTCGCGCCGAGCATGGTCCGCGTCGTCGAACACAAACGCACTGGTCAGATCAATGCGTGCGGTACCCCCGTGCACGGCGTCGGTGTCGAACTTGCGTGTCATCGGAAGAGCCCCGGCCACGAGGGCAGGGGGGCATCGTCGGGCGGCGTCAGTCGCACGGCTTGGGGCCACGCGCAGAACATTCCTGCGTAGATGCCTGCCGGACGATGGTTGCCGCTTCCTTTGACACCCCCGAAGGGAAGGCGTCCGCTCGCGCCAGCGCTGCTTTGGTTCCAGTGCAACACACCCACGCGCAAGTGGTCGGCGGCGTGTTCGAAGGACTCTTCGCTGCCGGTGAACACCGCGGCCGCGAGTCCGTAGTCGGTGCCGTTGGTCAGCGCGATGGCTTGGTCCAGATCCTCCACCACGTACACCGCGATGTCGGGACCAAAGAGTTCGTCGTGCGTGTAGCCGTCGACGCGGATGTCCGCGTTGGGCGCACGATGCAACGATGGTCGCACGTACCAGCCTTCGTGACCCTCGACCGCGTGCTCACCCCCCTCAACGATGGCCTCGAACCCAGCGTCGCGAGCACGTTTCTGCGCGTCCAACATGGCGCGCCGCGAGCCCTCCGAAATGACCGGACCCATGAACACGCCTTCGTCGAGCGGGTATCCGACCACGGCGCTCGAGGCGGCCTTCGAGAGCCCATCGACCAACGCGTCCGCGACGCCTGCAGTCACGTACACCCGCGAGGTTGCGGTACAGCGTTGCCCGCTACTCGCGTACGCGGCGAAGGCGATTTGGCGCACTGCGCGATCGACGTTGGCATCGTCGAGCACGATCGAGGCGTTCTTGCCCCCAAGTTCCAGTGCGATGAGACGGCCAGGACGATGTGCGTTGGCTTGCACGATGCTGCGTCCCACGGGGAGTGAGCCGGTGAAGAGAATCGCATCGACGTCGTCGTGTTCAACCAAGGCCTTGCCTTCGTCGACCGCACCCTGAACCACGTTGACGACACCCGGCGGAAAGCCGGCCTCTTCGAAACACCGCGCCATCCAGACCGCGGCGTTGGGTGTTTTGTCGCTCGGTTTGAACACGACTGTGTTGCCGTGCAGCAGCGCCGGAACAATCTGGCCGTTGGGAAGGTGCGCCGGAAAGTTGAAGGGTCCGATGACGGCGACAACACCATGCGGTCGATGCCGGATCTCGCCGGGCAGGTCGTCCAAGCGTTTGGTGCGTGTCGGTTCGGCGCCCTCGCCGAGCATCAGGTCGACCTTCCCCGCCAGTGCGTTGGCCTCGCCGGTCGCATCCCAAAGTGGCTTGCCGACTTCACGGGCGATGGTTTGCGCAATCGCGTCGCGATGGTGTCGAACGCGCTCCTGGTACTTGCGAAGCAACGCCCTGCGCTGCGCCTCACCCAATCGACGCCACGCCGGGTAGGCGTCTCGCGCGGCTTTTACCGCGCGGTCGATGTGCTCGACGCGGTGCGCATGCACACCCACCAGGTCCTTTTGGTCGGCCGGGCTGAGAATGCGCAATTGGCGGTCGCTTTCGACCGGAACGAACGAGCCACCGATGAAATCGCCTACAGATTCGAATACGGGGAGCATGGGCTCGTACTATACGTGTGAGCGTGTTTGTGCGAGCGACGATCGTCCTTGTTTCATTCGTGGTGTGCGTGGGCGCAGAGGCCCAGTCCGCCCGCCAACGACTCGAGGCTGCGGTTGCTCCGCGTGCCGAGGCATCGCGGGTGGTGACCCCGATCGCGCGCGTGAGGGTTTCTGCCGACGCACGGGTGGAACGACCCCTGACCGTGGAGTTAGGTCGGTGCTACAGGGTCGCGGTCGCTGCGTCGGATGCCAGTGCCACCGTGTCGATCGCGATCGTGCGGCGGCGCTACGTCGATGCGAATGCCGAGCATGTTTCGGTCGCGACGCTAGGGATCGACGGAGAGCCGTTTTGTCCGGAGCACTCGAACGACTATCGGCTTCGAATGAAGTCGAGCGCTGCAGGTACGCTCGTGTGGCAGGTATTTGCCGCGGAGGCCCCCGCAACAGCAACGCAGGCCGCAGATGCACATGCCATCGGCGGCGAGGGCAGCGGGTTTCTTCACCAGGCGATGCGACGAAGGCACAGCCAAGTCGGCGAAGGGGAGCCGGCGCTTGGTTCGTTCAGCCGCGGCACACTTCGACGAAGCGAGCGCGCCACAGTGCGGTTCAACGCACAGGCGGGGCGTTGCTACCGCGCGATTGGTGTGGGCATGGCGACGGTCCGAACGTTGTCGATTCGGGTGCGTGACTCGTTGCAGGTGGAACTCGGTCGCTCCGACGCCGAGCCCGCACCGCACGCGAGTTTTTGCGCGCAGACGAGCGGCGAAGTGGAAATCGAACTGAAGGTCGAACTCGGCTACGGAGGCTGGGCGCTCCAGGTCTTCGGAGGCTGAGCATCCGGTGGGCGCAGCATTCCGCTTCGCGGATCTGGAAGCTTGGAAGCTCGGGAGTCCGGAAGATTCACGCCTCGCAATGGTCTGTTACGGGATTTCTGGTGCTTCGCTCAATCGAGCGGTGCAACGGCCCTCGTGACACAAGCACCCGCCTCCGCAGTCAGTCGTGCCGTACTGACAGTCCGCGGTGCAGCTCATGTCGGTGCAGTCCGGCGCGTTGTCGACGTGCACACACGCGGTTGCATGGCAGCAGGTCGCCCTCACGCAATCGGCGTCGGTTTCGCATGCGTCATCACCGATGTTGAGGTTCGCAGTGTCCTCAGGCTCGGGATCGGGCTGGATCACGATCTCTTCTTCGGTGCCGGAGGTCTCTTCCGAGTTGTCCGGCTCGGAAGCCGGACACGCGAACGCAAACACGAGACAAAGCAAAAGCCACTTGAGCATGCCGGATTGGACGTCCGGCATCCCGCTTTAGTCAAGACGTCGTCGCATCAACGCACCGAGAACCAGCAACCCCAACAGACTGTTGGCTGGTGCAGCAGGGCTGTCGACGGCGCACGATGCACAACCACCACCAGGCGGCGGCGGAGGGGGCGGAGGCGGCGTCACGTCGCCCTGCGGAAGCGTGTCGGTATCCGCACCGAGTTCGGGGACATCCTCCGAGAGGAAGCCTTCCAGGGACACACTCGCTGTGGTGGCAAACGCCAAACCGGCCGCCGCGAGCGGTGCCGAACTGGCTTGCTGCGTGGAGGGCGGACCGCCCCAGATCCCGCGTCGCGGTTGCTCGCATTCGATCGCGCCCTCCCACTCGTGAAGGATCGCGTAGCGGCCCTGGAAGTTGTTCACGCCATACGAGTGCATCCCGCGACTCATTTGGCCTTCCATGTCCGGCGTTCCGCGACCGCCCTCGATCGGTGGCCCCGGTCGAAAGTGCAAGTCCTCGCCGGCGCTGTCGGCACTCACGCGAAGGTGCATGCGCGTCAGCACGAAGTCGTTGCTAAACCCCGTTTGGACGCGACCGTTGCGAACCGCCGACGCGTAGGAGGGAATCACATCGGCACCGAGAGCGACGATGTCGTCCGCTTCCAAGGGCGGGTCGGGGCAAGGGTCGCATGAGCCCGCACCCCACGCGTACTCGGTGATCACCGAACCGGGATGCGCTTCGTGCATCCGCGTAAAGAGAGCGTCGTAGAACGCGCCAAAACCTTCGCGCACCGAGTTGCTCACCACGAGGTTCGTGGGAATCGCGTAGTTGTCGTAGTTCGAGACTTCGTAGCGCATTCCGCGCGAAAGCACGTGAACGATGATGTCCTGCTCACCTGGACTGTTGAGTAGACCCAGGCGAATCGGCAGAAAGAAGTCTTCCGAGTCGTAGTGAAAGCGCAGTGGTGAGAGCACGGCTTGGTTATCGGTGTATTCGACGCGCTGCATGTTCACCTTCGCCACGAAGAACTTCATGTCTTGTTCGACGTAGGGGCGCAGCACGCGCTCGGCGCCTTCGGGAATCTGATAGCCGTTTTGGCGGAGCCAGGTGTCGAGTCCAGCGGAGTACTCCGCGCTCAGGATGACGATGTCGTACTCGCCGACGGCGAACTCGGCTTCGACGCGAACGCCCAAGTCGCGCGGTTCTTCGTAGTCGTCTTCATCATCCCCAGATTCGGATGTGACTCGTTCGACGTCACTCATCGGGACTTCGTCCTCGTCGTAGTAGGCCGGATCCGGACACGGGTCTTGCTCCCAGTATTCGACCAATCGCGGTGCCGCGAGCCGGTCCACGTGGTCGAACACTTCGCGTTCGAGTGTTCGAACTTGCTCCTCTTCGAGAATTTCGGGAACCGGGATCACCAGAGCGAAGTTCTCGGCGGGCCCTTTGTAGTCGTTTTGCATCGACACGACGCTGGTCTCGCCGTCGCGCATCAACACGACCATCGAGCCTTCGTTGTAGAGACCGGTTTCAGCCCCGCCGACGTAGAACCCGCAAAAGGCTGATGCACTGGCGGGAACGAGAAGGGCGCACGACGCCCAGGCTGCGATTGCTCGCTGCATATGGAAAACCTCCAAGTTAGGAGGCTAGACGACCCAAGGATTGAATCGATCTCTTTGTCGAACGCTTTCGCGTTCGACGTCAGGATTCGACGCTGACGCCTTTCCAGAAGGCCACGTGATCCTTGATCTTCGCGGCCGCGCTCTTGGGCTCGGGGTAGAACCATGCAGCGTTTTCGTTGCGCTCGCCGTTCACCACAACATGGAAGTAACTGGCCACGCCTTTCCAGCCGCAGGTCGTGTGGTGGTCGCTGGGCTCGAAGTGAGCATCGACGATCGCCTCACGCGGAAAGTAGATGTTGCCCTCGACGGTCTCGTACGTATCGCTCTCGGCGATGACGACGCCGTTCCAAGTCGCTTTGGCCATGTCACCCAGACGTCTGGGACGCTCGAACGTTACAGCTTGCGGTAGACGCCCACGACAACGCCCAGCACCTGCGTGGTACGCCAGTCGTTCGCGGGGATGAGGATCGGAGCCATGGTGCTGTTGGCCGGCTGGAGGCGGATGTGGTCCTTCTCCGGGAAGTAGTACTTGCAGGTGGCCTCGTCTCCGACGAGGGCGATGACGCAGTCCCCGCGGTTGGCCGTGAGCTGCTTGCGCACGAACACGTAGTCGCCGTCGTGAATTCCGGCTTCGATCATCGACTCGCCAGTGATGCGCAGTCCAAACACATCTCGACCGCGTCCGACCAACATGCGGTCGATGCGTACTGTGTCCTCGGGGTGCTGAATCGCTTCGCTCAGCGCACCGGCAGCAACTCGACCGACGATCGGGATCTCGATCATGTCGTCGTTGGCTGGTGCAGGCGCCTTGGCCCCGATGGGCGCGCCGTCCGCATCGCGCAACAGCCGGAGGGTGCGCGACTTCATGTCCTCACGGGTCAGGTAGCCTTTGCGCTCCAGCGCACGCAGGTGGTCGTTGACACCGTTGGTGCTCTTGATGCCCAGGTGGTTGCCGATCTCGCGCAGCGTGGGCGGGTATCCGCGATCACCGATGCTGTCGGCGATGAACTGCAACACGGCACGCTGACGATCGGTGAGTTTCTGCATTTTGGAGGTCTGCATGAGCCTTCGTTCCTGAGTTGCCTGTTACTGATGACTTGTACAGGTGGGTAAAAAGAGTACGTGCCGAGTGTCCCGTGTCAAACATTCAGTGTCAAAAAAGCAGCAAGGAAAAATCCGCAAGACTGTAAGCGCGGTGTTGAGGCGGCGTTGCTCTCTCAAAGGAGCCCACTTTTCATGCGTCGACTCGCCCTCGCGCTGCTTGCAGCTCTCGTCTTGCCCTCCATTGCCAGCGCTCAGTACGTGCGGCAGCCCGAGCGATACCTGCTGATCAATCCACCGCGTCGCGTGGTTCAGCCGGTCGTGGTTCAGACAGCGCCCCCGCCGCAACGCGTGGTGGTCGTGCATAACCGACCGGCTCCGCAGGTGCGGGTGCGTGTCGAGACCGGGCGGCCCACGACCACGACCGACGACTCGCCGCGTTGGTTCCTCGGTGCAGGTGCCGGCGCGTTGCTTCGCTTTGATGGACTTCATCGCGAAGCGACTCCCTCATACCGACTCGACGCCGGTGTGACCCTCGGCCAAGTCGAGTTTGGTTTGCGTTTCGATCTCGCGCCTTCGTTTCAGCAGGGCGAGGATCGCGCGTCGCTCTACACCGCGGGTGCAGGGTTTGGCTATCGCTTCCTCAAAGACTCGCGCGTGCATCCGGTGATCGGATTGGGACTCGAGAGCGTGTTCTTCAATCCTGCGGGTGGACCGACATCACGCGCATTCGCGCTCAACGCGCGTGTGGGTCTCGACCTGGATGTTCCGACGAACTTTGGTCACCTGGCGCTTGGTCTGGATGTGACCGGCCACCAACCGCTTGCGGGTGACGACGAAGCGGAGGCGACGTTGTTGGGGATCGGGGCGCACTTCGGACTGCACTTCTAGCGCCGACTTACTCCTCGGGATCACGTCGCAACAACGACGAGAGCAGCTCCAGCGGGTCGAAACCCAACACGTCACGGACCGTTCGCGCGTCGGTGAGCTTTTGGCGCACCCAACTGGCGATAGGTAGCGCCGCGCCCGCCAAGTCGAGTCCACCCAATGCACGCGCGGATGCACGTCCCACACCGCGCGCCGCATCCGCGCCTAAGCCCGCCATCAAGAACCGAGGCATCGGGTTGATCACCAAGTCGCGAACGGCAACGGCACGCGCCCATCGACCGGGGTCGGTTCCGCGCAGCAGTTCCTTGACCGTGTCGGCCTCCGCAAAGACGCCCAGGTGCACCGGCGCCACCGAACGCGCCACCGCATCGACGAAGACGCGATAGTCGCGACGCCAGTCACCGCCAAGTGGTCCTGCCCAATCGCGAATCAGGTCTGGTCCTGCCACGCGGTCGATCGAGCCATTGTGACGACGCAACGCCACAGCGGTCCAAAGTTCGCGATCCCACAACACGATCAATGCCGCGCGATCGTTGGGAAGCACAATGTCCATCGCTCGGTCGAGCGTCGCCGCAGAAGGCAGAGGCAGGTTCGTCATGGGGTTTGGCCACAGTTCGATCCAACCCGCGTCCATCATTTCGCGTGCCGCACGCAACATCCCGACGACTTGCGCCAGATAGTCCGCGTTGTCGTCATGCCGGAGTGCGATTCGTTCGCCCAACTCCTCCATGGCGCCTTCGCGCAACACCAGAACCCGCGTCGCATTGGCCTTCGCAGCAACCACCTGCAGTTCAGGATCCAGCGTCGTGCCGACCCAGTCCGCCAAGCGGCCCTGAAGCGAATGCAGCGCGTGCACGACCACGCGTTCGTGGTCACACACCAAGGTCAGGCTTCCGCGCGATTCTTCGCCACGCTGCAGCCGGTCTTCCAATCCCGGCATGAAAAGCGAAAGCAGATTGGTCCACGAACGAACGTCAAACCCTTCAAATCGGAGGTCAGCACTGATCATGAGCGTCCTCCGGCTCTTCGATGACCAACATCCGAACCGTTTGCGCGGCGACGTCAATGCGTACTTCGCCTTCCGCGTTCACGCGCTCGCCACTCAAGGCGTCGACCAAGATCATCGGCCGCGGAATGGTGATTTCCGCAACTCTCGCGTCGCCTGGATTGAGGACGAAGAGCACCCGGTCTTGACCCGCCGTGTCGCGATGGACGCACGTTTCGACAGGAGGGAGAGTGGCGAAGGGGCGACGCACATCAAAGCGCTCGATCCACTGATGCACGCGCGCATGAAGCATCGCGCTTTCCAGCGAGGTGGGCGCTGCGTCGCCGGGGCGCTCAAACTGCTGAGGTTGCAGTGCATCGTTGAGCGTCGGCAACGTGGGTCCGTACACCACGTGGACACCGCGGTCGGCCAAGGTGGTGAGCACTTCCCAGCGTTTCGCGGATGCGAACTCGAAGCTGGGCGCGAACACGACTTTGACGTGTTCGTAGCGCTCGAGCGCCGCTTCGGAGTCGATGTACACGTAGGGGATCTGTGCGGCATCCAGCGCGGCAGACATACGTCGAAGCTCGTCGAGCCACGCGATTTGCACGGGCCTTTCAAACCCAAACGTGTCTGCTCGACATCCGTCGGTGGGAAGCCCGCCCATCGCTTCGAGGTTGCTTGGACTCAGCGCACCGAGCTGATGCGTCGCGCGACTGAGTCGCTGGTACTCCCGCGGCCACTGCAGGGCGACCTGGGCATGCGCGTGCAACGACTCGAAGTGCACATCGTTGAGCGCGTGCAGGAAACGTTTCCAGTCGGTGGCTTCCTCGCGCAACCCACCTTGAACATCGATCGGCGCGCCAAACCAGCGGTCGCGGTCGACGGCCATGTAGAGGTTGAAGCTGCGCAGACCGTACGCGCACGCAGCCATCGCACAGTAGAGGCTGTCGCTGTGCGTGAGCGGGGTAAACCAAGGCGGTGCACCGACGCCCAGCTCAGGCGAGTAGGGCGCTGCAACGCTGCCACTCAAGTAGAGCGTGCGCCGTTTGATCGTCTCGTGTTCGCGAGCGGGGTGGTAGTAGTCCAACCCGACCACATCGACTTCGGCATCGAACGCGGGAACACTCACCGGAAGTCCGCCGTCGCCCAAACTCACGTTGTGCACCGTGGGAAGCGTGAGTCCGACGCGCTCCATCGCACGTCGCATCCGGCCGATCGACCAGGCAAGAAGGTGCTCCTGGAACGCGGCCCAATCCAGGTGCCGCGCGAGTTCTCCCTCTCCGCCTGCAGCATCGAACGCATGGGGTGGCCGAACTGCGGACCATCCTTCGTACGACTCGCGATGCACTGCGCAGACACGCTCCAAGTCGCCGTATCGATCTTCGAGGAACGTATGGAAGCGCGCGATCGCGTCGGGGTGGTAGTCCTGACAAAAGGGTCCGTTGCGAAAGTAGAACCCGGCTTCGTTGTCGACTTGGAGCCAGGTCACGGGTCCTTGCGGATGCAAGCGCGGACGCACGATTTCGGCAACCGCTGCGTACCACTGGGCCACCGCTTCGTGGTACCGCTCGCTGGCGTACGAGGGCACCGGGAACATCTTCGGAGGGAAGTACAGGATGACCGGATTGCCGCGCGGGCTGCGTGCCGCCATGTCGGGATCGAGCACGACGCGTCGCGGAAGGCCGAAGTAGGTCATCTCCGCGTTGATGTGCGGACCGGGTCGTAGGAACACGCTCAAGCCGAGTTCGCCGGCAAGGTCCACGAAGCGCGCCAGGTCCTTGCGCGGGTCGATCGTGCCAAAGTCGAAGCTGCCCGGGATCGTCTCGTGCACACCCCAAGGCACGTAGGTCTCGACCATGTTCAGACCGAGTTCTTGGAGGCGACGCAATCCCGCCTCCCACGCGTCGGGCGGGACGCGCCAGTAGTGCATCGCGCCGGAGCGCTGGGGTGCACCCGCCATCGCTGGTGCTCTATCCGACCGGGCCTAGCGAAGCAAACGACCGAGCGCCAAACCCGCAAACCCTGCGACCAAACAGGCCACCAGGGTCGCACCGAGGTACATCCCACCGCGCAGAGTCTCGCCGTCGGAGAGCATTCGGATCAGCTCGAGGTTGTAGCTGGAGTAGGTCGTGAATCCGCCCATCACGCCGGTGCCCAACACCAAGCGCATGTCCACGTCTGCAATCGTTCGGTCTTCAGCAGCGATGAAGATCCATCCCAACAAGAACGAACCGAGCACGTTCGCCGCAAACGTGCCCCATGGAAACCAGGCTTCGGGCGCCCATCGCTGTCCGAGTTCGGCCAAGCCGTAGCGCATCGCTGTGCCCACCGCGCCTCCCAACGCGACCATCAGCAGCGTCATCAGTCGCGCGGCCTTCGCTGGTTCAACATGAACACCAACGCCGCGTGTCCGACTGCGTACGTCACACCGATCGCGATCAGGACACCGCCGATCCAGTGTTCGCGCACCGCGAGCAGAAGTGCACCGCCAAGCACCGTCGAGGCGACCACGAGTCCGCTAAAGATGCGTCGCCCGAGCCGATCCGCAGCTTCGTACATCGTCGGTTCGCGGATTTGCACCCGAAACGCACCGCTGCGCAGGTCCTCCAGGATCTCTTGGATCTGCAGCGGCATTTCTTGCGCTGCGTTGCTGAGCCGCACCACGCCACGAATCACATCTTGCGTGATGCGTTCGGGGGAGTAGCGCTGTTGGATCAAGCGCAGGAAGTAGGGCTTCACTTCCGCGAACACGTCGAGGTCTGGATAGATCTCGCGACCGACCCCTTCGACGGTCATCAGCGCTTTACCCATCATCAGAAACCCGCTCGGGATCTCGATGGCGTAGCGTCGCGCACCGTCGACCAAGTCTTTGAGCAGCATGCTCAACTCGATGTCCGCCAGCTTCTTGCCGAGGTACTTCTGCGCGAGCATCGTGACTTCGGCTTCGAACGCCTGGCGGTCCACCTTCTTCGTCGCACGACCAATTGCCCACAGCGCATCGGCGATTCCGCGGTAATCCTCGCGTACAGCGGCCACCATCAGGTCGATCGTCCGGTCACGCAGTTGCGGTGTGAGATGCCCGACTAAGCCCACGTCGATCATCGCAACCACGGGGCGTTCCGGCTTGCCCATGATGAACACGTTTCCGGGGTGCGGGTCGGCGTGGAAGAACCCGTCCTCGAAAATCTGCTGGATCATGATGTCGATCGAGGTCTTGGCGATGGTCTCACCGCTAAACCCTTCGTTGTCGATCGCCTGGTGAATCTTGTGACCGGCTAAGAACTCCAGCGTCAGCACACGGCGACTGCTCGCTTCGCGATACACCTTGGGGAACTTCACGTAGCGCTTCTTTTCGAAGTTCCGAGTGAAGCGTTCCGCGTTGTCGGCTTCCAACACGAAGTCGAGTTCGGCGCTCACTGCGCGGTCGAACTCGTTGACCATCTTGACGGGCTGGTAGAGCCGTGCCTCGGGGATCGAACGTTCGATCGCGTGCGCAAGCCAGTAGAGCAGATCAATGTCGAGCTCCATGGTCTTGCGCACGTGCGGGCGCTGAACCTTCACCACCACGTCGGCGACTTCGTCATCGAGCTTGAGCGTGGCGCGGTGCACCTGACCCACGGACGCTGACGCGAGCGGCTCTCGGTCAAAGGTCTCGAAGATGGTGTCGATCGTCGCGCCCAGCTCGTTTTCGATCATCGGGCGAATGTCTTCGAACTTCTCCGGCGGAACGTCGTCCTGAAGCTTCTTGAGTTCCAGGATGACGTCGGCGGGAAACACGTCGGGACGCGTCGAAGCGATTTGACCGAGCTTGACGAAGCTCGGTCCAAGGTCCTGCAGCACGAGTCGAACGCGTTCGCCCAGCCGCATCTTGGACGAGACGTTCTTGCGCTTCCCGGGGACCAAGCTGCCCAGTCCCGTGCGGTTGACCATCTCGCCGAATCCGTGGCGCACGAGCACACCCACGATCTGGCGAAGCCGATCGAGGTCTTTGACCGTGTTCAGCAGGTTCGGGCCGGCCATCGGCGCATGGTACAGGCGCGGAGCACTCGGATCCGATTTTGTGGTGGAAGCGGCGTAGACTCACGGAGTGCCGCTGAGGCTCGCACTTGTGTTTGGCGTGGGCGTTGCGGCCCTTGGTGCATGGCTCTGCGATCCCGCCGTGGGTTTCGGGGATGCGGGCGAGCTCGGCGCCGCGACATCGACCTGGGGTGTCGCACATCCCACAGGCTTTCCTGTCGCGTTGCTCTGGTCGCACCTGGTCGAACTGATCCCCTTCGGTTCGATCCCATTTCGCCATGCCTTGTCGGCGGTGCTGGCTGGCGCGTTCTGCATGGCCACGTTGACGCACTTGGTCGCGAGCAAAACCGAAGACACGCGTCTTGCGTTCGTCGGGGCCTTCGTTGCATGCGCTGCGCTTCTGGGTTGGCCGACGGTGTTGTCCGCGGTGCTCTCGATGGAGGTGTACGCCCCGGCCATGGTGCTCGTCGCTCTCGCGATTCATGAGTCTCAGTTGGGTCGCCGACCCGCGGTTCTTGGTTTGCTCGTGGGTCTTGCCGCCGCGACCCACGTTGTCGCGTTTCTTGCGACGCTGCTGTTGGCGCTTCCCGTGATGCGTCGTCGCGGAATCGGCAGCGCACTGCTCTTGGCCATTGTTGGAGGAGGGTTCGTTGTCTACCTGCCGCTTGCATCGTCGCGCCAGCCCGCTCTGGATTGGGGCGACCCCGAAACGCTCGGTCGGTTTGTAGAGCATCTGCTTGCGTCGCGAATTCGGGACGCGTTCACGGATGCGCCGAGCCAGCCGCGAGCACTTGCCATGCAGTTCGCGGAACTTGTGCCAGTGCTTCTCCCGGCGATCTACGCGTGGGTACGTCAATCGAGGACACGCATTCTGTTGGTCCTCGCTCTTGCGGATGTCGCGTACGGCCTGTGGATCAATCCCATGGGTGTCCCCGAGCGTCAGGTGGGACATGTGTTTGGGTTGGCTGTGGCTGCGTCGGGCGGCTTGGGCGTGGTTGCGGTGCTCACCGATTTGCAACCGAGCCCGACGTTGCGGATTCCGGCTCTCGCGTGTGCTCTCTTATTGGGTGCGAGTGGCCTGCGTGGAGTTCCGCAGCACGATGGCGCCGGCTACGCCGCGCAAGAGCGGTTTGAGGATTCACTTGCGAGTTCACCTCCGCGCGCCGTGTGGCTGTGTGGCTCCGACGACGGTTGTTCCAATGCACTCAGCGCGCGCTACGCGTGGGGCATTAGGCCCGACGTGGATGTCTTGGTTCCGCAGCATTTGTGGGAGCCGCGGGACCGAGCGCGTTTGACGAGTTCGTTCGCACAGCTGCCGAGCTTCGCCTCCGATGCACGACCTCCGGCTGAGGAGCGCGCGGACTTTGTGCAACGCGCGCTGAGTGAGCTCGTGAGCGAGGGGTTGGGCAGACCACTCGAAAGTCAGAACTTCATGGGGTTGCCGCACGGACGCGTGGCGGGTGTGGCAAACACCGGCAACGAAGACGAGACTTGGGAGGGCGTGCTGCGATTGGAGGCGTTGGCGGCGGCGAGTCATCCGCAGGGAGAGCGCACGCGTGCGATTTGGGCGCGTGCCTTTGACCAGGTGGGCAAGTTGGGACTGGCCCGCGAACACGTGCGTGCATCGACCGCGGCGTTTCGCGCGGGAATCCAACTCGCCCCAGAGCGCGCAGTGGGGTGGTCGAACTTGGGCGTGGTGCTGGCGCGCGCGGGGGATGCGTCAGGTGCGATTGAGGCGACGCGCGTGGCGGTGCAGCGCGATCCCACGCGTCCAAGGGCGTGGATCAACTTGACTGGTTATCTCGCGGCGTCGGGTCAGCTCGATGAAGCACGCGCCGTTGCAGCGGAGGCGAGGGCGCGTGGGATCGAAGATCCGCGCCTCAACCTGTGAGCACGAGCTTCGCGGACAGTGGTCGGGGCACTAATTTACCGGGAGGAGTGGAGTAGAGAAGTAGAGGGAGAACTCTTCTACTTCTCTACTCCACTCCTCCCGGTAAGATCATTCGCCCCATCGCGGAACAGCTTCGCGGACACGCGGAGGCAGCGTCTGAATTTGGTGGGTTGCGCAGAGAGAAATTTAACTCTGGTCTCCGAGACTCGCGTCTCTGACGGATCTTCCGTACTCCAGAACTTCCAAGCTTCCAGATCCGCGAAGCGGAATGTTGCCAGCAGTGGGAAGTCAGGCTGCGCAGAAGCCTTCGTAGTCGATGTACTCCGTGATCGACGGCTCCTTGCCGCACACGACGCAATCCGGATCGTGCATCAACTTGAACGTTCGGAACTTCATCGTCAGCGAGTCGTACTGCAGCAAACGACCGATGAGCGGCTCCCCTTGTCCGAGAATGATCTTGATTGCCTCGGTCGCTTGAATCGTCCCAACCACGCCTGGGAGCACACCAAGCACACCAGCCTCAGCGCAACTCGGTGCGAGGTGCGCAGGCGGCGGAGCAGGGTAGAGGCAGCGGTAGCAGGGTCCTTTACCCGGCCAGAACGTGGTGACCTGTCCGTCGAAGCGGAAGATCGATCCATGCACAACCGGAATGCCCTTCCAGACGCTCGCATCGTTGACGAGATACCGCGTCGGGAAATTGTCCAAACCATCCACGATCACGTCCCAACCCTTGCCATCGGGACCGTCGAAAATGCGATCGATGTTGGAGCTGTCGAGACGCTCCGCGTACGGGATGACCTTCACGTCGGGGTTGAGATCCGCAATTCGAGCCGCGGCACTCTGGACCTTGGGCACGTCGACTTGAGATCGTCCGTGCAAGACTTGGCGCTGCAAGTTGGATTCGTCGACCACATCGCCGTCGACGATGCCGAGTGTCCCGACGCCTGCGGCGGCGAGATACAAACCCGCAGGCGAACCAAGACCTCCGGCTCCCAGCATCAGCACCTTGGCTTGGAGAAGCTTCGCCTGACCCTTTTCGCCAACTTCCGGAAGCAGCAGGTGACGGGAGTAGCGGTTGAGCTGGTCGTCGGTAAACGCGAAGGGGCGCGTGGTGGGAAAGCCCTTGTCCTTCCAATCGTTGAATCCGGGGTTGGCGGATTCGACGCGCGTGAAGCCCATCTCGGCGAGCACCTTCGCCGCAAACGCGCTTCGAATGCCGCCTGCGCAGATGGTGACGATGGTCGCGTCCTTGTTCGGAAGCGCACTACCGGCGCGCATCTCGAGAAAACCGCGAGGCAGGTGAACCGCATCGGGGATGTGACCCTGACGCCACTCATCCTTCTCGCGAACATCGACCACCGTGATGTCTTCGCCCGCCTGGATGCGTGCATGCAGGTCTTCGAGTGAGACTTGGCGGACTGCGCCCTTCACGTCTTGAAGCAGGTCGGCGTAGGTCTTAGCCATCGATGCGATCTCCTTGATCAGCGGCGCTCCAGCGCTCGCTTTCCTTGAGGACAGTCTGGATTGAAACCGGCAATCGTCAAGCGATATTCATGACTTATAGACGACCGGTATATTGGCGCATCGGAATAGTCGGAAATCAATATCTAGCGTTACCGATTCTCGCTGGGCTTGCGTGAAAACGAGTCGGACAACTCGAAGAGTTCTGTGATGTCGGGTCGTTTCGCGGCTCTCCATGCGTCGAGCTGAGCCTCTTCGGCGACCCGCAGCGCATCGACTTGGGTGAGCAGGGAGTCGAGTTGCTGCACCAACGACGCGAGTGTCGAACGGTCGGTGTGCCTGCCGCAGCTGAGCAGCCAGGCTCGATACCGTGCTTGTTCGAGACAAAGGCGGTACTCGTCAGCCCAGGTTCCGTAGAGCTGGTTGGTGCTCGTGTGCATTCTCCGCGCCCAATGGAAATCGCGATCCTTGGTGAGCGTTCCAGCGCGTTCGTGCTGTGCAATGCACAGAGCGCGTTCGGAGTCGCGCTGCATGTCTTCATGAAACTGCGCAGCCATCTCTCCACCCATGAGGGTTTCGTCGGCGTGCGCGTCGTACATGTCAAACGACCACTCCAACTGGGCTGCCTCCAGTGACGCGCGGATCTGCTCACGACCAGCGTCTCGATCCCCCTCCGTACGCCATCGAAGTCGAACCCAGAGGTCGGGCTCCCACACGTGGTGCCAGTGCGAGAGTTTGGGTTGAAGCGTTTCGATCAACGGCGCCAGGGTCTCGACCAAGAGTGCGTCGTCAGGCGAGTGATCGAGAAGGATGCGGACTTCGGTCCAGAGGCTCATAGCCTCTGTATAGTTCGGATCGAGTCGGGGATCTGCGGACTCGTGCGCTAGTGTAATCAACGATGCGCATCGACATCGACCCACGTTCGCTTCGCGGGACCAACGCGGCGGTGGACCTTGAAGCGAGTTGGCTGCGTTATCGCGAAGAACTGCTCGCGGCGCTGCAGGAAGCATTTCCGGATGCTCAGATCGAGGTCGCGCGTGCGACGAGTACAGTTGTGCACGACACAGATCCGGAGACGGCACTTCGTGTTCAAGGGATCGCGCGCGCGGTTCGTCATTGTGCTAACTGGGTGGTCTACGAGGACTAACCTTTTGGAGTCAGCATGACCGTCGCTCTGCACGTCAACGTCGACCACGTCGCCACGCTGCGCCAAGCGCGCGGAAGTGCGTATCCCGATCCGGTTCACGCGGCGGTGATCTGCGAGCAAGCCGGCGCCGACGGGATCACGGTGCACCTGCGCGAAGATCGTCGACACATCATCGACCGCGACGTGGGTGTGCTTCGAACCGTGGTGCAGACCCGAATGAATCTGGAGATGGGCGCCACCGACGAGATGCTCGGCATCGCGCTGGAAGTTCGACCCGACATCGTCACGCTGGTGCCCGAAAAACGGGAGGAGCGCACCACCGAAGGCGGACTGGATGTTGCCGGGAGCGAGTCGTTGCCGCGCATGGTTGGCGCGTTGCACGAGGCGTCGATTCCGGTGAGCTTGTTCATCGATCCGGATGAAGCGCAGGTGCGTGCGTCCGGGCGCCTCGGTGTTGCTGCGATCGAGCTGCACACCGGCGACTACGCCAACAGCGATGATCCGCTGCGCGAACTCGACCGACTTCGTGTTGCGGCGGAGCTTGCTCAGGCCGAGTTTCCATCGATGGACGTCGCAGCCGGTCATGGGCTCACGCAGCGAAACGTCGGCGCGCTGGTTCGCGTGGTCACCCCGATCGTCGAGCTCAATATCGGTCACGCGTTGGTCTCCGATGCAGTGTTCATCGGGCTAGAAGAAGCCGTGGCGCGCTTTCGTGCCGCGATTGACGACGGCGAGAGTCGCCGCTGATGCAACCCCTGCTCACGCGTGAAGCCGTGCGTGCTCTCGACGCCGCAGCGATCGCGAAAGGCGTGATCGGACGCGTCTTGATGGAAAACGCAGGGCGCGGCGCCACCGACGTGATGTTGGAGACATTCGAGGACGTCAGTCGCGTGGTGATCCTGGGAGGTCCAGGGCAGAACGGCGGTGACGCGTGGGTCGTTGCGCGCCACTTGCGAACGCGTGGAATCGATTGTCGTGCGATCTTGGTGGCGGACTTGGCGAAGGTACGCGGTGATGCACGTGCCAACCTGGATGCACTCGAAGCACTCGGCGTCGATGTCGACATCGTGCTGCCGGAACAGGCGGGCAAGATCCGTCTCGAAGGTGCATCGCTCGTCGTGGATGGACTTTTTGGTACTGGCTTGGACCGGCCGATTGCCGGTGGATACGCGGCGTTGATCGACGAGATCGCGAACACGCATGCGCCGGTGTTCGCGTTGGACATGCCATCTGGCGTGGACGCCACCACCGGACAACAGTTGGGCGCCGCGGTGCGCGCCGACGTGACGGCGACGTTTGCAGCGCTCAAGTCGGGACTCTTTCAACACCCGGCCCGCGGACTCGCCGGTGATGTGCACTTGGTCGATATCGGTGTGCCGCCCGCCGTGGGTGCGGACACGTGGTTGATCGAGGATGAAGACTGTCGATCGTGGCTGGGCCGGCGTGCACCGGATGCGCACAAGGGCAGCGCGGGTCACGTGTACATCGTTGGCGGCGACAAAGCCGGTGCGGCACAGCTGGCGAGCTTGGGAGCGATGCGCGCCGGTGCAGGCTGGGTGACGCTCGTCGGTGCACCGCCGCCACGTGCGGAGATCATGCACGCGACTGAGCTTCCTGCGATCGAGCGGGGTGCGTTTGTTCTTGGACCGGGGTTGGGGTTGGATGCGCGCGGTCGCGAACTGGTGCAGCGGTTGTCGTTGCAACTCGAGCTCCCTGGTGTCTTGGATGCCGACGCGTTGAGCTACTGGGCCGAGCAAGGCATCGAGAAACTCCGTGAAGCGGCGGCTCCACGCGTGCTCACGCCGCATCCCGGCGAAGCGGGGCGACTCCTCGGCATCAAGAGCGCCGAAGTGCAAAGACGTCGATACGAAGTGGCTGCAGAGCTTGCCGAGCGTTCCGGACATACGGTGGTGCTCAAGGGCGCAGGTTCGATCGTGGCATCCAACGGATTGGCGCGCGTGAGCGATGCAGGAACACCCGCGCTCGGCGTTGCGGGAACAGGTGATGTTCTTGCGGGCGTGATTGGAACGCTGCTTTTGTCGCTTCCTGCGCCGGATGCGGCAGCAGCTGGGGTGCACTGGCATGCGCGTGCGGGCGAGCTGGCTGCAGCTTCCGATCGCGGGGTGTTTGCGGGTGAAGTTGCCGACGCGTTGCCGCGGTTTCTTGGCTGAGCTCACTCAGTCAGTCTCAGTCTCAGTCTCAGTCTCAGTCTCAGTCTCAGTCTCAGTCTCAGTCTCAGTCTCAGTCTCAGTCTCAGTCTCAGTCTCAGTCTCAGTCTCAGTCTCAGTGGGTTGGAACGCGTGCGCTGCTGTTTGTTTGTTCGTCCGCCTGCATGCCCCAGGCGGCCCGAACGCTCGCGCGGCGTAAACCCCGCCTTCGGCGTCACTTCGCTTCGCTGCGTGACTCCTCCTCGCTTCGCTCGTCGTCGGGGTTGACCCCGCACTCGCGTCCGGGCGGAGGGGCTGCATGAGGCGGTCTCGCTGCACTGTCGCAACGCGTCGCGTCTCTCGGAAGGTCACTTCGACATGCCTAAGTCCTCGTCTTCGTTCATCGCGTATCGGAAGTCTCTGGAGCTGGTTGCTCTCATTCAGAAAGTCGTCATGCCGCGTTTGCGTGCTGCGGATACGGAGCTTGCTTCGCAGATGCATCGCGCTGTTCGCTCGATTCCGCTCAACGTCGCGGAAGGTTCCGCCCAGCGGGGAAAGCGTCGCGGGAATCAGTACGCGATGGCACTCGGCAGCAATCGTGAGGTCGATGCGGTTCTCGACGTCGCCGTGTCGCTCGGCATCCTTCGCGCCGATGCCGCCGCACCGGTGTACGCACTCAGTGATGAAACCCAGGCGATGCTTTACGTCCTGTCACGCTAGTGCGCGTGGCGGCTGTCCGGATGTTGTTCCGGACAGCCGCTCACTGTCTCGCGAGCTACTTGTGTGAGAGCTTGTAGAGCATCGCTTGGATGTGGTCTGAACGATCGAGTAGCTCCGCGTCGCGTTGCACGAAGCCGAGTCCCATCGAGAGCTGCAGACACGCATGGACTTCACGCGCGCTTCCGAGCGCGATGGAGAAGTGGTTGCCGCGACGCTTTCCACGGCCCGAACGACCTTCTGCGATGTTGAGAACGACCGACCGCACAGCGCGGTGCAACTGCTGATGCAGTTCGCGATCCGCAGACTCCAGCCGCGGCATGACGTTCCGATGTACGAGCTGAACGAGCTCTACTGATTTCTGATACACGAGCATTGAAACCTCCGATGTGAGCGCGCGACGCGACAGTGCAGCGAGTCCGCCTCACGCCCTCCGCCGCCTGGACGCGACGAGCAGTCAAGGCCGACGAGCGAAGCGAGGAGTCACGGAGCGAAGCGGAGTGACGCCCGAAGGGCGGCCTTTACTGCGAGGAAGCGTTCAGGCACGAGTAAGGGCAGCAGGCGGACGAGCCCCACCGCAACTCAAAGAGGCGGGCACGCCGGACCCGGACCCAGCCGGCTTCGGCTTCGGCTTCGGCTTCGGCTTCGGCTTCGGCTTCGGCTTCGGCTTCGGCTTCGGCTTCGGCTTCGGCTTCGGCTTCGGCTTCGGCTTCGGCTTCGGCTTCGGCTTCGGCTTCGGCTTCGGCTTCGGCTTCGGCTTCGGCTTCGGCTTCGGCTTCGGCTTCGGCTTCGGCTTCGGCTTCGGCTTCGGCTTCGGCTTCGGCTTCGGCTTCGGCTTCGGCTTCGGCTTCGGCTTCGGCTTCGGCTTCGGCTTCGGCTTCGGCTTCGGCTTCGGCTTCGGCTTCGGCTTCGGCTTCGGCTTCGGCTTCGGCTTCGGCTTCGGCTTCGGCTTCGGCTTCGGCTTCGGCTTCGGCTAGGAACGCAGTCGAAAGCGACGCGCGATCAGCAGGCCGAACGGCAGCAACGCAATCCAACCGCCGGCAGACGAACCACCAACCGCTCGACACGAGCACCCACTGGCAGAGGCAGGCGCAGCGATACAGCGATTGCACTCGTACTCGACCGACCCAGGCACTCCGTTTTCCGCCCGCATGCTGTAGTCGAGTCGCGTGCACGTCGAAGGTGTACACACACCATCGCCGCCTTGCGGTGTTTCACACGCCGCGCCGGGGTCGTTGCAGATGTCAGGAGGCGGCACGTCGGCCAACGCGACCGTCGGAACGAGCGCGAGGCAAAAGAACGTGACGCGCAGCATTACTCGGCCGGAGCTTCGGTCGCCGCTTCCATGGTGGCTTCCATGGTCGCTTCAGCAGGCGCCATCGCGGCGGGGGCCATGGCGGCTTCCATGACGGCAGGGAGCATCGGCGTCGGACGCATTGCAGGCACGCCGGCAGCCGCAGTCATCGTGGCAGCCTCGACCGGCTCATCCAACTCGGCTTCCTCAGCGGGTTCGTCCGCAGCTTCCTCAGCCGGTTCGTCCGCAGGCTCTTCCGCAGCCTCTTCCGGTTCGTCGGCTTCGGGCTCGTCCTCTTCAGGTGCGGGCTCGTCCGATCCTTCCTCTGCCTCTTCGTCGTCGCCCTCGTCGCCGCCGGCTGCACTCACCGTGTTGGCGGCGTTCTCCAGTGCCTGGTCACCAGGCGAGGAAAGGTACGCGAGCGTCGCAGAGAGAATCATGAACGCCGCTGCAAAGATGGCGGTCATGCGCGTGAGGATGTTGCCTGCGCCGGCGCCACCGAACACCTGCTGGCTGGTGGTGCTGGCGCCACCGCCCAACGCTCCCATGCCGCCGCCTTTGCCCGATTGGAGCAACACGACGAGGATCAAGAAGAGACAGACGATGACGTAGACGATGCTGAGAAACGTAAACATGTGATTTAGCTGCGTGCGGCGTCGATGATGGGGGTGAAGGTTTCGGCCTTGAGCGAAGCTCCACCCACGAGCGCGCCGTCGATATCGGATTGTCCCAGAAGGGACGCGGCATTCGCCGGTTTGACCGAACCTCCATAAAGGATTCGGAGAGTGTCTGCCACCGGACCCCGAGACTCCCGTAATTGCCCACGAATTGCGGCGTGAACCTCTTGGGCATCCTCCGGTGAGGCGGTCTTTCCAGTCCCGATGGCCCAGATGGGCTCGTACGCCAGCACAACGCCATCCAGGTCGATTCCCTTCAGACCGGCTTCCACCTGAGCCAGAACGACCTCAAGCGTCTTGCCGGCTTCGCGTTGCTCCAGGCTCTCACCCACACACACGATCGGGGTCAAGCCCGCGGCTTTGAGCGCGGCGGCCTTCTTGTTCACACCTTCATCGGTTTCACCAAAGAGCGTGCGGCGCTCCGAGTGTCCGATGATGCAGTGCGTGCATCCGACGTCCTTGAGAAGGGTGGGGCTGAGTTCTCCGGTGTATGCCCCCGATGTTTCGGAGTGCGTGTTTTGTCCAGCGACACCGATCGGTGTTCCGTCGACGATGCCCACCACCGTGTGCAGTGCCGTCGCCACCGGCCCGAGAACAACTTCGACATCGCTCCAGGGTGACTTGTCGTACGCGTCGCGAATCCCCTGCGCGAGTGCACGAGCTTCCTCGAGGGTGCCGTTGAGTTTCCAGTTGCCTGCCACGAGGGGAGTTCGACTCACTTCAACGCCTCCACACCGGGCAGCTTGCGGCCCTGCAAGTACTCCAGCGACGCGCCACCACCGGTCGACACGTGCGTGTATCGCTCCGCCAACCCGGCTTGCTGAATCGCGGCGACGCTATCGCCTCCACCGACAACGGTGAATCCAGGGCACGCCGCCATCGCGTTGGCCACGGCGAGCGTGCCTTCGGCAAAGGTCGGGTTCTCAAACACGCCCATCGGTCCGTTCCAGAACACAGTCTCGCTGCGTCGAACGCGTTCGCCGTAACGCGTCGCCGTTTCTGGCCCGATGTCGAGTGCCATCTCGTCGATCGAAACGTCGTCGAGCGCACACGTGCGGCTCTCTGTGGCCTCCAGGTCGCGCGCGACGCGCATGTCGGTCGGAAGCATGATTTCGACACCCGCATCTTCCGCGTTGCGGAGAAGACTTCGCGCGAGGGGCAACTTGTCCTCTTCGACGCGACTGCCGCCGAGCTTGGCGCCCTGCGCGGCCAGGAAGGTGTTGGCCATGGCCCCACCGATGACCAGTGCATCGACCCGCGTCAAGAGGGCTTCGAGCACCGAGATCTTGTCGCTGACCTTCGCACCGCCCAAGACAGCGACGTAGGGGCGGCCCACTTCGCCACGCAAACGGTCCAGTGCATCGAGTTCCTTGCGTAGCAGCAACCCACCGCCGCGCTGAGCGATCAACTTGGGCAGTGCGTTGACTGAAGCGTGCGCGCGGTGTGCCGCACCGAACGCGTCGTTGACGTACACGTCGGCAAGCTTGGCCAGCTCCTTGGCGAAGTCTTCGTTGTTGTCGCGCTCGCCTTCGTGAAAGCGCAGGTTCTCCAACACGGCCACGTTTCCGTCGCGCAGATCACCGACAACTTTGCGCGCGCCATCACCCACGCAATCGTCGGTGAGCAACACCTGGTCGAGTTCGAGCAGTTCACGCAGACGCGCAGCCGCAGGCTCAAGACTAAGCTCAGGTTTCCGCGTGCCCTTGGGCCGACCCAGGTGCGAGGCGATCACGAGTCGACCGCCTTGCTCGAGGATGTGCTTCAGGGTGGGAAGCGCCGCGCGAATACGCGTGTCGTCCGTGATCGCACCCTCGTCGAGCGGCACGTTGAAGTCGACGCGCACAAACACGCGTCGTCCGGACAGCGGCAGGTCGTCGAGGGTGCGGATGGTCATGCTGCGATGGTCCGCGCCAGGTCGAGCATGCGGCAGGAGAAGCCCCACTCGTTGTCGTACCAGGCCTGAATCTCGACCAGGTCATCTCCGACGACCATCGTTTGGTTGGCGTCGAGGATCGACGAGTGCGGGTTGCCGATGTAGTCGGTGCTGACGAGCGGCGTGTCTTCGACCGCCAAAATACCGGCGAGCGGACCGTTGGCAGCTTCGCGCATGGCCGCGTGAATCGCATCGACGCTGGTCTTCTTTTCGACGTGTGCGGTGAGGCAAACCATCGACACGTTCGGGGTCGGAACGCGAATCGCGCCACCGACGAGCTTGCCCTTGAGTGCGGGAAGCACGAGGCCAATCGCGGTCGCGGCACCCGTGGTGGTCGGGATCATGCTCAAGGCCGCTGCGCGCGCACGACGCATGTCCTTGTGCGGCAAGTCGAGGATGCGCTGGTCATTGGTGTAGCTGTGCACCGTGAGCATGTGGCCTTTGATGATGCCGGCGTGCTCGTGCAGCACCTTGGCGATCGGCGATAAGCAGTTGGTGGTGCACGACGCGTTCGACACGACGAAGTGCTTGTTGGGATCAAACTCGTTGGTGTTGATGCCGACGCAGAACGTCGCGTCGATGTCACCCTTGGCAGGGGCGCTGATAATCACGCGCTTGGCGCCTGCATCGAGATGTGCTTGGCACTTCTCCTTGTTGCGGAACACGCCCGTGCACTCGAGCACGATTTCGGCGCCGAGGTCGCCCCACTTGAGCTTGCTCGGGTCTCGTTCTGCGGTGGTCGGGATGCGTTGCTCACCAACCTGAATCGCGCCGTCGACCGCTTTGACGCTCTTGCTGAAGCGCCGGTGCACCGAGTCGAACTCGAAGAGGTGCGCGAGCGTCGCGTCGTCGGTGAGGTCGTTGATGCCGACGATTTCGAAGTCGCTCGAGTCGTCAGCGAGGATGGCGCGTGCAACGCAGCGCCCAATGCGTCCAAAGCCGTTGATTCCGATCTTGGTGGCCACGAGTCCTCCTATAGGGCTGTGGACTCTGGCCCAATCGGCGCGCCTTGGCTAGCCGTGTGTGCGCGCTAGCTCTCTTGCTTGATCTCGGTCGTGACCAACTCGAGCAGCGCATTGGTGAAATGCACGATGTCGGAGCGGCTGTATCCCGACGACTTCAGGTCGCGATAGACCGACTTGGCGAGAATCCGGAGGGCTCGAGCATCGCCCGGAACACCCGAAGGTCGGCTTTCGCGGGTTCCGTTTCCGTTCTCTTTGGTGGCTGTCGCCTGCTGCATCGCGTCATCTCCCTCATCACGTGAGGTCACGTTGTCCTCCACCAAAACAAGGCACCAAGCATGCCACAGCTACAAACGCGATGAATCCATCGCGATACGGGATTGTTTTGCTCGTCGTTTCCAGTTGTTCGGCGAACATTTCGGATGGCCGGTCAGGAATCACGCTGCGAAGCGAGTTACGCACCGTGCATCCACGGCGCGCATTGTCGTTCACGGTGTGGCCTCATCCTCACGCGGTGAGGTGGCTTCACGCGGCGACGCGTCATCGTTTGCGTCATCGCGATCGCTCGGTGCGTCATCGCGATCACTCGGTGCGTCATTGGGCTCCGCAGGACGATCGCCCTTCTCGGGTTCGGGTCCTTCGCCGTCCGTTGTTGGCGCACCCTCAGGTTCCTCGATGCGTTGTTCGACCGCCATCAAGCGACCTTCAACGAACACGCGCATATTGCGCAGCGCTTTGTCGAAGTTGAGTTCAGCATCGTGACAACGCGCCAAGAAGTAGAACACCTCCGGATGGCGCAGCACGTACTCCTCCTCGCTGCGGATCAAATCCTCGAGGTGGTCGATCGCTTCGCGGTAGCGCGATTGGTAGGTGGCTGCGGTCTTGTACAGCAGGTACGCGTGCAGCAAGCGCATGCCGGGGCCGCTGTGAAGCCTGAGTGGCGCAGGGATTTCCTCCATCGACGCCAACGCGGAACCGTATGAACCCATGTCGACGTTGGTGCGCACCGCGGCAAAGCCTTCGCTGAGCTGTCGCGCTTCCCGAGCGGCCAACTGCGGTCCGGGAACCGGGGGTTCGATCGCGACTGTCGGTTCACCTTCGCCCGTCATCAACCGGGTCAGCACTTCGGCCGCAATCGCCGTCGTCCGACTTCCGCCCGCATCTTCGGAACGCGTGATGAACGCCGCGGCTTCGGGTTTCTTGCCGTGCGCGATCAAACTCATCGCAAGTTCGGCAAGACGCTCCGCAGAATCCGGCCCTTCACCAAAGCCGGTCATCGTGTCGATGAGTCGTCCGTACGGCCAGTCTGGTGAGTAGATGTTTGCGAGGTACCCCTCGAACCGTTGATAGCCAATCAAGTCACGCGGTGCTTGGAACTCGATGTGCGCGTTGTCGTCGGTGTTGAGAACAACCGGGCGACGTTCGCAACTCTCCGGCGGACAACCGCGATCGGGAGGGTTGTTGCTTTCGGGGTACTCGATCCATTCGCCACCGCGCAGCCGACGTTCGATGCGCGTGAACTGCAGGACCTCGTCCTTGTTGGCCAGGAGTGTCCGCGCGAAGACGTCGAAGGGCGAGTGGATGTACCCACGCTCAACCTCCTCGGCCACACCAGGCATTTCGTACGCACGCTGAACCCGCTGAAGGTCCAGCGGCAACGGGGAATCCGACCCGAGCAACACGGTGTCGCTCGAAAGATCCTCGGCTGCGAAAACCACCACGTGCTCAAACTGCGACGCGAAGGTTCGGTAGATGGTTTTGATGTTCTCCGGACTGAGCTCGTAGAGCTGCACCCACTGGCAGTAAATGCCGCCTTCCCGTAGTCGCCGTTTCGTGATCCGGAAGTGGTCGGTCGTGAACAAATCGCTCACGCCGGTGATCCACGGGTTGGATGGTTCGCTGACGATCACGTCGTACATCTGATCGGTCGACGCGAGGTAGTTGCGCCCGTCGTCGTTGATGATCGTGAGTCGATCCATCTCCACGTAGGGGAACTCGCTCGAGACGTAGTCCAGACCGTTGACGTCTTCGAAGAACTTGGACGCTTCGGGGATGGCCCGTTCGAGTTCGATCACGTCCACCGAAGCTGTAGGGAACTTCAACGCCGTGCCCACCGACACACCGGAACCGAAGCCAATGACGGCGACATCCAGGTCTTGCGGTCCACGTTCGTGCATCAGAAGCGGGTACGCCGCGACCATGATCTGCGTGGGCATGTCATCGCCGTTCGACGCGTCGACCTTGCCGTTGTTCTTCAGTGCGTAGTGACGTCCCCAGCGTTCGACGCTCACCGTCGTGGAGAGACCGTCGTGGTAATAGACGAGGTCGGGTTCGCCCCATTGCTCGCTGCACGCGTCCTCGGCGAGCGACACGCGGAACACACCCAGCGTCATCTGCGAGAGGTTCCAACGCATCTCATCCAGTTGGTCCCAGAACGCCGGTTTCCAGCCGAGTAGGGCGAGGAACACGACGATCGGCGGTATGCACGGCGCGCTGATGTAGATGCTGAGCGCGTACCAAGGTGGCGGCGCTTTCTTGCGCGCCTCCTCCTCGCGACCTTCCTTCATCGCCTTGGCTTCGCCTCGGTCTGCCGAGGCCGCGATCAGCATCAGCAAGCCGATGCCGAGGTACACGAACATGCCGGTGATGATCGTGCGCTCCATGCCGAGCGTCTGCATGAGCACGAAGCCGGGAAGCCACGCGCCGAGAATCGAACCGAGCGTGTTGCCCGCGTAGACGTTGCCCACGTCGCGACCGACGCTGTCGCCGCCGCTGGTCCAGATGCGCAGCGTCATCGGGAACATCGCACCCATGCCCATCGTCGCCGGAAGCGTGCAGAGCACGACGGTGATGAACATGAAGAACTGAACGAGCGGAATGTGATCGTAGAGACGGTCGAGCGTGGCGACCATCTGTGCGAAGGCGCAGGGGATCTCGTCCTGGAAGAGATAGTTGACGAACGCCGCGAGTGCGATGAAGAGCGGCATCGCCGCCATCTGCAACACGGGGTAGCGCCGCAAGCCGAATACAACGGCGAGAAAGAGGGCGAGCGTGCAGGTGACCGCAGCGATGATCACCGAGATGCCGCTGAGTCGTCCGTCGCCGAAGAGCGCGGCGTTGAAGATTGCGGCAACGGCGGGAACGATCAGCATGAGGAGTGCTGCACCGACCGCTGGTGTTCGGTCGCCGGTTTGGCGACGGCGCAGCGTGACCGCCGTCCAAATCACGACGATTGGGAGGGCGAAGACCACGTTCAGCAAGAGCCAGAGGACCACCCCTCCTTCGGGGTTCGCGCGTGCGTCTTGGATGCCCCAAAGCGCGTTCGCGAGAAGCACCAACACGAGCGAGGTGATCGCCGCCGTCGGAAGCAAACGACGTCCCTTGATGGCACCGGACGCGACAGCCGAGCCACCGCCGATTCCGATCAAGAAGGTCTGCAGGATCAGCGCGAAGCCCCAGAACGAAGAGCCGATGGTCATCGCCAGTGCGCGCGTCCAAACGACCTCGTAACAAAGCGCAGCGAGACCGGATGCCGCGAACGCCGCGAACGCCATCTTGCGAGCGATAGGCGGGATCGGAAGAGCCGGTTCGTCGTTCTCGTCGCTCCCTTCGCCCCCCTCGATCACGGGTCCGACGAAGAGTGCGAGCAAGGTCATCACGACGCCGATGACGAGCGACACGTACGCAATCGCGTGTCCCCATGACACCGCCATGCCCAACCCGAACATCGACACGAGACTTCCGGCACCGAGCAGACCCTTGCGACCCTTCGACCACGTGGGCGGATCGATCGGGGTGGGTTTGTCGAGCGGATCGTCGTCCTTCTTGGCTTTGGACTTCTTCTTCTTCTTGCTCTTCTTTTTCTTCTTCTTGGGCTTTTCCGGTTCGTCCCCGTTGGAGTCCGCACTTTCATTGGAAGGCTTTTCGTCTTCCTCAGCAATCTCGTCTGCGGGCTTTTCGTCGTCGGGCTTCGCGTCCTTGGGCTTGTCGTCCCTGGCTTCCTCGGTCTCGTCTTCCTTCGCGGGCAGCCACTCCAACTTTTCGCCGGGCTTCCACGTGTCGCCCAACAATTGTTTGCGGAACGCGAAGATGGCCGCGAAGAGCGCCAAGTTCATACCCGCCGCAACGATGTTCGTGGTTGAGACACCGATCGAGGGCATCAACACGAACGCACCCAGGTTCACACCCGCAACGGCACCGAAGGTGTTGACCGAGTAGAGCGCACCCACCCAGGAGCTGACGTCGCCCGACGACTGGGAACGCTGCACGAAGTGACGAGAGAGCAGCGGAAGCGAGGCGCCCATCAAGGTTGTGGGCACAAGAAGGATCGGAACCACGCACGCAAAGCGCGCGACCATGAAGAGCATCGACTCGGCGCCGAGCTCTGCGCGCAGGTACCCGTTGACGCCCGAGAGCCAACCTTCAGGGTCGACCAAGAAGGGGACCATGAGCGCCCAGACACCCACGATCGCTTCGACCACGCCGTAGCTGATCAGTGGGTGCTTGATTCGATCGGCGTATCGACCGGCGAAGAAGGCGCCCAAACCGAGGCCGGCCATGAAGACCGTCACGGTGGTACTGATGGCGATGCTCGAGGCCCCGAAGACCTTGCCGAGCATGCGGCTCCAGATGGACTGGAAAATCAGGCTCGAAGCGCCTGACATGAAGAAGGCGGCGAAAGCGGCTGCGCGCATCAGATCCCTAGGAAAAGCACCCTAAACATGGGCCTTTCTAGGGCCTCGCCTACACTGCAGGGGTACCGAACGCAATGCGCCTCGCCATTCTCATCACCGTGTGGACCCTTTCGGCCGTGTTTCCTTGGCCCGTAGAAGCTCAATCGGGACGGAGTGAAAGGGCCGCGAGGCTGGTTCAAACCGGTCGTGCGTTGGTGACCGCCGGCAATTCGGTCAGCGCCATTTCGTACTTCCGCCAGGCGATCCAGGTCGATTCGAGTGCCGCAGATGGCTACCTCGAACTCGCGAAGGTCTATCTCAGCCAAGATCGCGATGCGCTGGCGATGGAGGTCATCCAGGTTGGGCTGCGCCGCGTTCGCAGCACCGAGCTCAACCTCCTCCTCGCGCGGGTTCATCGCGAGCAGGGCGATCTGGCCAATGCAGCTCGCGTGCTGGGGGCGCTGGTGCGACGCGAACGTGAGTCGGTTCCCGCGCACGTGTTGCGAGCGGAGGTGGCGCGTGATCGTGGCCGATGGAGCGAGGCGCTTTCGAGCTATCGCGCAATCTTGGCGCTGGCCGACGAAGGCCACCCGGTTGCGCAAGAGACTCTGGCCGAAGCGCAGCGCTACGCATCGGCGTTGAGCCTCTTGGTGGGTGCTCTCGATCCCGTGCGTCGATGCGAACCCGGTTCGGTGCGCGCAGCTCTCTGTCGCTGACGTTATTGCTGCGACTGAAGCGTGGTCTTCAGTGCGCCGGTTGCTTTGTCGACGACCTTGCTCGCGAGTTCTACTTCTTGCGCGTAGCGATACACGCCGGCTTGAAGCGCCAGCAACTCCGCCGGATCCATTCCGCCACGTCGTGCTGCGCGCAGCCCACGTTGAACGCGTCGATCACTGGCTGCGAGCGAACGCGCTGCATCGCCCAACGCATCGAGCAGCGGTGTTTCCTCGTTCTGTGCTTCCATCACTTCGCGAAAGGATGTTTCGGGAGCCGGTTCAGCTGCCGGCGCACTCGGGCCTTCGAGCGCGACTGGAATGCCAACCGCGCGAATTGGATCGCTCATGGGATACCTCCTGCGCGCTTATCGGCAGGGCTCGCGCTCAGTTGCGTCGCTACGCGGAAGAGAGGATTTTTCGCAGTCGATCCAGTGCTTTTGTGTGAAGGCGCGACGCCCAACTCTTGGAGATGCCGAGTTCTTCGGCGACCAAATCGAAGCGACGACCTTTGAGGTAGTGACCCTCGATCAGGGCGCGTTCGCGTTCCGGCAACTCGGCGAGTGCTGCGCGAACACGTCCAGCCGACTCGCCCTTGAGAAGTGAGTCTTCGGGCGACTCTTGCTCAGCGTCGTCCTGTCCGACCGACGCAATCACAAAGCTCGCGGTCAATCGACTGATCGTCGCGTGCAATGCTTCGGCGCACTTGGCGACGTCTTTGCGCCCTTGTGGGTCCGCGGCGCGCTGCTCACCCAGCGACTCACCGATTCCGAGTGCGGCTTCGGCGGCGCGTAGCTGTTCGTATGCGCGACGCGGCATGAACGAGTTTTTGCGGATGCCGTCCAAGATCGCGCCGCGGATTCGGTAGTACGCGAAGGTATTGAATTGGACACCTTTGTCCGGGTCGAAGCGGCTCTTCGCTTCCACCAACCCCGTCAATCCATCCGCCATCAGATCGTCGAGATCCACTTCGAGGTCGTATCGAGCGCGCACCTTCATTGCGATGCTGCGCACCAGGCCGCGGTACTCCTCGATGAACTCTTCTTCGGTCGACACGGGGAATTCTGCTCACGCACGCTTCATGAGTGCGTGTTTTCGTACGCGATACATACCATCGACGCGGCGTCGCAAGCACGACAAAGAGCTGTTCTCGTCCCACGACGCGGCTATAGCGAAAGGGTGAACAAGCCCGGTCTGGCACGTGCGAAGCGTTCTCCGAAGGCAGCTGCCTGCAAGGACGCGCAGTTTCGCACTTGGGTTCGCGACGCGATTCGAGACCCGGCATCGGCCCTGGACCTCTTCGTCACGTATGGGCGTTTGGATCCGGAGGAACGTGACGCACTTCGCGAAGCCATCCGCGGCGATGGGCACGCAATGGGGCTCGACACTCGAACCCTCACCAACGCGCTGGATGTCATCGACGACCTCGTGGAAGAAGCCCGACCCTGGCAGGCGTACGCGCATGGAGATGCGGTCGTCGTGGGTGCACCCGGGCGTGGCGCGCTGACGGCCAAGGACGGGCGCGTTCGACTGCATCGTCGCTGGTCGCCGCCGAAGTACCGTTCCGAAGTCGACGTGGGAGAAGCCGTGGATCAGCTCGCGGCGTTGCTTTGGGACGCGCGACAACGCGGCGACCGATGGCCCAACCACTTGGCTCAGTTCGCAGACCTCTTCGATCGCTGATACCACCGGCTCTATGGCGGTTCTGACCCCACTGAGCTTGGAGGACGCAAAGCGGATTGCGGACGCGCACGGCGTGGTGTGCACCGGACTGAAACCGATCGCAGCCGGCAGTGTGAACTCGAACTTCGTGTTGGAAGGCGCGCCTGCGTTTCTTCGCATCTATGAAGAACAGCACGTCGATGGCGTGGCGTATGAGTGGGCGCTGCTCGATCAGCTTCGCGCGAGCGGCATCCCGACGCCCGAACGATTGGGTGCTGTAGCGCCCGGTGAAGTGCGTGTCGGCGACAAGTGCACCGCCGTCTTTGCGTGGTCGGCCGGAGAGATGTCTTGTCAACACGGTGTGAGCACAACGCGCGCGCACGCGCTCGGTCGGATCGTCGCTCAAGCGCACCAAGCCGTGGCGGGGTTTGGCTGGCGTCGAGCCGGTCGTTTTACGCGCGCTGACATTGGCCTGCGCATGCAGTCGATTCCGCGCGATGCAGAGTTGGCGCCCGTGTTGGAGCGCCTCGAGCGAACACGTGCTGAGGTGGATGCACACTGGCCCACCGGGCTCCCAAGTGGTCCCGTGCATGGGGATCTCTTTCGCGACAACTTGTTGTGGGAGGGCGACGAAGTCAGCGCGGTCATCGACTGGGAAAGCGCGTCCGACCACTTCTTCGCGTACGACCTTGCCGTCACCATGCTCGCGTGGTGCATGGGCGATGTGCTCGACTGGGATCTCGCCCGCGCTCTGTTCGACGGGTACCAAGCGCAGCGCGCGTTGACGTCACTGGAGTGGTCCTCGCTTCATGTTCTGGCTCGAAGTGCGGCGCTGCGATTTTCGGTGACGCGGATCACCGACTTCCATCTTCGGGAGGGCGGCGATGGCGTTCAGAAGGACTATCGCCGGTTCATCGCGCGACTCGATGCCTTGGAATCCCTGCAGCCAGAGCAGTTTCGCCAGCTTCTGGGTGCACCGGCAGGCGATGCGGGGTAACGCATCTGGGCCATGCGCATATGCCGAGGAGTCCAATGAGCGACACCTACTACGCCCCTGAGGATCTCAAGAAGTTCGGCCAGATCGGCGAGAACCAACCCGAACTCTCGAAGAAGTTTTTCGAGTGGTACGGATCGGTGTTCGAGGAAGGCGCGCTCAGTGCGAGGGAGAAGGCGTTGATCGCGCTGGCTGTTTCGCACGCGATTCAATGTCCCTACTGCATCGACGCGTACAGCACGGGCGCCTTGGAGAAGGGTGCGGACCTCGATCAGATGACCGAAGCCGTGCACGTTGCCGCGGCGATTCGTGCGGGTGCATCTCTTGTTCACGGCGTGCAGATGCGTGAACACGTCAAAAAGATCTCGATGTGAACGCCAAGCTGCCCACGCTTCAACGACGCGGTGATCCACTCGCGTCGCCAGTCACGCAACGACGGATGTTGCGCTCGCTGCCGATTGCGCAGGAGTTCGATGCTGCGCTTCCCAACGACCTGACGCCGCTCACACGCGTGCCGACGCAGATCCTGCAGGTCAACGTGGGCAAGTTGTGCAACCAGACCTGCCACCACTGCCACGTGGACGCGGGGCCGGATCGTCGCGAGAGCATGTCACGCGAGACGTTCCAGCTTTGTTTGGATGCACTCGCCAACACCGAGATCCCCATCGTCGACATCACCGGTGGCGCGCCGGAGCTCAATCCTTCGTTTCGCTGGTTTGTCGCCGAGGTGAAGAAGCTCGGTCGTCACGTGATGAACCGCTGCAACCTCACCATTGTGGAGACGCAACCCGGCAATGATCTGCCCGCGTTCTTTGCCGAGCACGACGTCGAATTGGTGGCGTCGCTTCCGCACTATCGCTCGCTGCACACGGACAAGCAGCGTGGAGAAGGTGTGTTCGACAAGAGCATTCGGGCGCTTAAGAAGCTCAACGCGGTGGGGTACGGGACGACGCATCCGTTGCACTTGGTGACCAACCCGGCGGGTGCGTTTTTGCCTGCCACGCAAGCGTCGTTGGAGCGTGAGTGGAAGCGCGAAATGGAGCGTCGCCACGGCATTGTGTTCAACGCGCTGTACACGATCACCAACATGCCGATCAGTCGCTATCTCGAGTGGCTGATGCGCACGGGCAACCTGCAGAGCTACATGGACAAGCTCGTGAGCGCGTTCAATCCCGCAGCGGCGTACGGGCTGATGTGTCGCAACACGATTTCAGTCGGTTGGGACGGGAAGCTCTACGACTGCGACTTCAATCAGATGCTGGAGATGCCGATCGAGAGCGTCGGGCATGTTCGCAACTTCGATCTCGAAGCCTTGGAGGCGACTCCGGTGGCTACGGACCGGCATTGTTTCGGGTGTACCGCTGGGGCAGGTTCGAGCTGTGGTGGGGCGACGACCTGAGAGCTTACCCACGCAGTCGCGCGGCATCCGGGCTTGCACTCCAAATGCGAATCGCACGCAACCACCGCTCCACGGGGTACTCGCGGGTGTAGCCGTAACCACCGTGAATCTGCAGCGCTTCGCTTGCGGCTCGATTGGCTGCAGCACCCGCAAACACGCGCGCTTGCGCTGCACGTGAGAGGTCACCTGCGGCAGCTCGAACCAACAACTGCGCGGCTTCCAACTCCATCGCCGCATCCGCGATCTTCCACTGAATCGCTTGGAAGTTCGAAATCGGTTGGTTGAACTGCTTCCGCTCTTTTGCGTACGCGACTGCGGCTGAGAGCGCTGCTTGCGCTGCTCCGACACAACACGCGGCCATCCCGAGGTCTGCCAATGCGGTGACGTCTGCCGACACGTTTGCTCGCGCGACGGGCTCGCCAGTCTCGAACGTGCACACGTCTGCATCCTCCAGCGCCATCAAGGGTGAAGCGGTCCACGCGACGTCGGAGTACACGCGCAACTCGTCGCGCTGCGTGATCAGCCAGTCGGACTTCGGTGCACGCGACGTCGAGGTCCACGCTGCACGCGCGGCTTGCGTCAGTGCGGTGACGTCGACGCCGCATGTCTGCATGGCGGCACTCGCAGGGCCGGCATGCAAGGCGAACCGATGCGCCAACGAAGGACTCAGTTCGGGTAGCGACTCGAGTACGACCACATACGCCAACGGGTCCATCTCGGCGCCGCCAGCCGACTCGGGCAGCATCAGGCCCCACAGCTCCAGTTCGTCAAAACGCGATGCGTCTCCACGCGAGACCAGCGTGCGCAGGCTTTCGTGCAGAGCTTGATGCAGTTCAGGAAGGTCGAAGTTCACGGCGTCACCGCTGGAGGAGGAGGAGGATTGCGAAAGCGCTGTTCGGGTCCTGGCGGCGCGTATACTTGAAGTGCGCGCATGGGTTCGGTTCCCGCAACGTAAGCGTGGTTGGTGTTGGGCGGAACGTAGATGACTCTGCCGGGTTCGATGGCAAAGCGTTCTTCGCCCAGGATCATTGTGCCGTTGCCCGACTCGATAAAGAGCACCTCGGCCGATGTCTCGTGGACGTGTTCCGGCACGCTAAGATCCGCGTCCGCATCCAGGAGCGAGAACGCACCATGACCGGAGGCTTCGTCGTAGAAGATCTTCACGCGCAGCTTTCCTCCGGCAAAGGGCAGCGCGTGGTGCGTCTCGCGGTTGACGACCTCTACGTGACGTCCGGTGGCCGTCGCTTCTTCGTCAATCTCAGTGGGGAAGGGCGCGGCGTCGTTGCGCACGTACGCCAAAAAGATCTCGGTGTCCTCTTCGGCTTGGAAGGTCACCGGCTGGCGAATCCGCAACACGCTTTGCGTGGGGTAGGGCATTAGGGAGCCACGACGAATGTGCACGTACGCTTCCTGGTCGCGAGAACCAGCGAGATGAATCGCCTTGCCGGCGGGCACCGAAACCACACCCATGTGCACCAGCGGTCCTCCCTCGAGTTCGGGCAGCTCGATCACTTCGGGATCGGGCGTGGGTTCCTCGATGTCGGGTGCGGTCGGTTCGGGTTCCGGAGCCGATTCTCCGGAACAAGCCAACACAAACGCGAGACACAGGCGGAACATGCGGCGGGACGATAGCGGGTAGACTGCAGGGATGCGACCCGTCGTTCTTAGCTTTGTGTTGGCGCTTGGCGCCTGCGACTGTGGCTCCGATCCCGAGGTTCGAGAGTGCGAAATCGCTTCGGACTGTCCCCTTGGGCAAATCTGCGTCGACAACACGTGCGAGTCCCAGCCGGATGCGCCGGACTTCGACGCCGCGATCGATGCCCCCGGCGACGACGCGGGTTGCACCAGCATGATCTTCTGCGGCTCGCCTCCGGTGTGTTGCGATACGGGAACCGAGTGTGTTGACGGCGCGTGTTTGCCCGCGTGCCCCAGCGGTGTTCGCTGCGGCGCAGACTCCGCGACCTGTTGTGGTGACAGCCAAGTCTGCGTCGGTGACGCGTGTGTCGATCCCGGAGACGAGTGTGTCGACAGTTTCGACTGTCCCGAAGGTGCATTTTGCGAACCCACGCTCGAACGCTGCTTGCCGCAGTTCGATCCCGTGACGTGCGAACGGGAACCGGTCTTCGGTGATTTCGAAACCGTCTTGGAATGGTCGGCCGAAACCGCGACGACGCGTCCCGACTGCACGCACGCGATCAGTGCGGCGGTGGTTGTGGACCTCGACGGAGATGGTTCGCCCGAAGTGCTGAGCAACCAAGCGTGCGACTCGGCTTGGGAAGTCGGCATTTTGCGCGCGTACCGCGGCACGACCGGTGAAGAGATTTGGGCGAGTAGTGTCGAGACGTACGGGCGGATCAGCGTCGGTGCTGCGGATGTGAAAGGCGACGGCAACGTCATCGTCGTGACGATCACCAGCGCGACCGGTGCGGATCCGAATCGGGCGATTGCCTTTGATGCCATGGGCAACGAGCTTTGGCGCAGCACCGATGCGGGCGGGAACGTCGTGCGCATCGCGGGTGGGAACAACGCGCCCACGTTTGCGGACCTCGATGGCGATGGAAGCTCCGAGATCATCTGGGGCGCAGCTGTGCTGGACGCCGACGGGGTGTTGATCTGGGAACGCGATACCGGAGGAAACGAAGGCACCAACGATGGCTACACCGGCGGCATCTCCGCAGTGGCCGACATCGATATGGATGGACTCGTCGAGATCGTTGCAGGTCGACGCGCATACGAACGCGATGGTGCCGCGCAGTGGACCGCGGCGACACCGGATGGCTATCCCGCGATTGCTCAGTTCGACGAAGACCCGCAGCCCGAGGTTGCGTTGGTGGCGAGCGGCAACGTCTACCTGCTCGATGGCGTGGACGGTTCGATCGAGTTCGGTCCCGTCGCGTTGCCCGGAGGAGGACGCGGTGGGCCTCCTACGATTGCCGACTTCGATGGAGACGGACTTCCTGAAATCGGAGTTGCGGGCGCGGGAAGCTACTCGGTGTACGACCCCGATGGTGACATGCCCGTGTTGTGGTCGCGCACGACGCAAGACGTGTCGAGCAACGCGACCGGTTCAAGCGTGTTCGACTTCGAGGGCGATGGTAGCGCCGAGGTCGTCTATCAGGACGAGTGTTACATCTGGGTCTACCGCGGCAGCGATGGTGAGGTGCTGCTGCAGATCGACAGCACCAGCGCGACGATTCACGAGTACCCACTGGTGGTGGACGTGGATGCCGACGGGAACTCCGAGATCGTTGCCGTCGCCAATAACCGTGCGCCCGGCATTGTGACTCAGTGCCGAGCCGCGGATGCCGGATGGGATGGTGCGCGACAGGGTGTGTTCGTCTACGGCGATGCGCGCGACCAATGGGTGCGCACTCGTCGCGTGTGGAACCAGCACGCCTACCACGTCACCAACGTGGGTGCGGACGGGACCGTGCCCGCCGACGAGCCCGCCAACTGGGAAACGCCGGGCCTCAACAACTATCGACAGAACGCGCAGGGCGAGGGTGTGTTCAACGCGCCGGACCTGGAAGTAGGACTTGAGGTTGCGCTGACCGGTTGTCCCGACAACGTGACGCTGCGTGCCCGCGTTCGGAACGTGGGGAACTTGGGAGTTGGCGCTGGGGTGCCGGTGACCTTCTACAACGGACCGCTCGCGATGCCGGGTGCAGCGATTGGAACCGTCATGACCATGGTGGACTTGCTTCCTGGTGCGTCGACTGTGGTGGAGATCGAAGCGCCTTTGGTAGGCGATCCACCTTCCGAGTTTCACGTTCGCGTGGACGACGATGCTGCCGGCGGATCCATCGTCGAGGAGTGTCGCGAAGACAACAACGATTCAGAGCTAGGCGAAGTCGACTGCGAACTGCTGATCTAAGCGCTTGTATTTCGTTGGGGCGAAACCGGGAACTCTTTTTTAACCGGAAGTGCGGGAAGGCTGGAAGACGGGAAGGTTTTGGCATCCTAAACCTTCCCGTCTTCCAGCCTTCCCGCACTTCCGGTTAATAAATCAAACCACCAGTCCTAGTCCGCAAGGATCTCCGCGCGAATCTGCACCACGCCCGCTCGAATCATGTCGAGTTGCTCTGCCGCCGCACGCGAGAGATCCAGAATGCGCCGTCGGTCTCGGTGCGGACCGCGGTCGTTGATGCGCACCACAACCGTAGCCATCGCGTTGCCTTCACCATCCACGCGCGTCACTCGCACCCGCGTCCCAAAAGGCAGGTCGCGACTCGCCGCCGTAAACGCGCGGGGGTCGTAGGGTTCGCCGCTGGCTGTGGAGCGACCGGCAAGTGCGTCGCTGTAGTAACTCGCGCGACCCTCGAGCACGCGAACGACATCGCCACTGCCTTCGGGTTGCGCGGATGCGGCGCCACAGGCGAGCGCAAGTCCGCACGCAGTCGCAACTCCAAGCGTGGTCAGGGTTCGCATCATTCGGGTCGTCCGTGTCCCGGGACCAGCAGGGTCGCGCGGTAGGCGTCGTATTGGAAGAGGTCGCTGTGTTCCTCGTTGTGGCACGCGGTGCACAGGCGCTCGGGCGCATCTCGTTGGATGTTGTCGGTTGCGGGAGCTGCAACGTGAGCACTGCCGGGACCATGACAGTTTTCACAACCGACGTTTTGCAACGCGCCATCGAGCAAGTGCGTGACTGTCGATCCACCGGGGCGTTCGTATCCGGTCACGTGGCAACCCACACAGGTTAAGTGAAACTGCTTGTTGCGTTCTTCGAGCGTCGCGTACGCGCGTCCGTGCGCGTGACCTTGCCACCACTCGAAGGCTGCGCTGTGGCAACTCGCACATGCTTGCGAACCGAGGTAGTGCGCATCGCCCTCGGCCACGGGCGGTGGAGTTCGATCGGCAAACGCGGTCTGGTTGTGGTCGTTGATGCGTACGTCGAGACGCTCGAGGATCTCGCGCGTTGCGGGGTCGCCTTCGAGGCTGTGCTCCAAAGGTTCCCAACGCGCGGCAAACACGCGTCCGGATTCCGGGAACGCGGGTGCGCTCATCGCGCGTCGTTCATCGCGCAACGCTTCGAGCCGACGGGACTGACGCTGCAAGTCCGCGTCGTCGTGGGTGCCTTCTTCGCGCCAACGCTCCAGCTGAGTGTTCAGCTCGTCGATCTCGGCGTCGGCTGCTTCACGTTGCGTGTCCAAGGTCCACTGGCTGAGGTTTTGCCACGCGCCTGGCGCGTTGGGACGGTAGAGGTCCAGCACCAAGAGACCCTGACCCTGACGACTGCCTTGCAGGATCCACGAATCGTTGCGTTCGCTCGGCGGTGCAGCGTCGTCGCGATCCACGCCGCCCATCACCACAAAGTCGACCGCGGCTTGACTGAGCGCGCGTGCATCACGACGCGTGGCGTGAGCCAAGACGATCGCGACGTCGGCGTCGACAGCGTCTGTGTTTGGGTCGGTGGTCACGACGCCCAAACTGGATCCGATCACCCCGACGCGAAGCTCGCCCGCGGTCAGCACCTGGGTGGAGGCCAGTGCTTGCTCACCCACCGTCCAACCTTTGGCCACAAGCGGGAACTCCGCGAGCGCGTGCAGCTGCGCGAACGTGTCGGGACCGTGCGAAAGATCTTGGTCGCCCGGTGTGGCTGCATCCAAGCCGGCCTCGTTCAGAATCCGCACCAGCGTTTCCGCCCGCCACAGATCGGTCTCGGCGCCAGAAGGTCCAGCATGGCTTTCGCTCCCAAAGAAGAGGTCGCCAGTGGCCAGAAACACGGTGGGCGCCTCGGCCTCGAGTTCCCGAAGTCGACGACGCATGCGGTCGATGCCGCCCAGCGGGTTGGAGGTGCAGCCGCAGGGTTCGAGGTAACCCTTGAGGTCGGTCAGCATCACGACGCGGAGATCCGGAGTCGGGAGCTCAATGCTGTCCGTGGGCATCTCTTCGTTGGGTTCGGGATCGGGATCCGTTCCCTCGCATTGCCCACACGCGACCAACAAGACCAAAGCCCAACGGCGCATGGACACACCTCTAGCCGCGCCTGCCGAGCAGGGCAATTGGGTCCAACCCCGACAATTCTTGCCCAACTCTGCGAGAAAGCCTGGAAATTCCTGCCTTCTGGCGCCTTGACCGCCCACCTGGCGGGGGCTAGGTTCCGCAGCCCTTTCGAGAGGGTTTTACGGAGAAGTTCATGGTCAAGGTTCGACTGGCCCGAGCGGGGTCGAAGAAGCGCCCGTTCTATCACATCGTCGTCACAGACAAAGAGAACCCCCGCGACGGGCGGTTCATCGAGCAGATCGGCTACTACGATCCCGCGCAGCCCATCACGAAGGCCAAGGTCGATCACGACCGCCTTGCGTACTGGGTCGGTGTGGGCGCGCAGATGAGCGGTCGTGTCGGCAAGGTCGCGCACGCGCACAAGAAAGCCACCGGCACCGCCGGGACCACCGCCTGATGGATCCAGTCGACGCCATGCGCGACTTGGTTGCGTTCTTGGCCCGTGCGTTGGTGGACGATCCCGACGCCGTCGACGTGCAAGTCGTCGAAGGAGACCGAGCCTACGTCCTCGAGCTCACCGTGGCAGAGGACGACCTCGGCAAGGTCATCGGCAAGGAGGGCCGCACGGCGCGCGCGATTCGCACGCTGCTGTCCTCCATGTCCGCGCGGACGCGTAAGCGCGCCGTGCTCGACATCCTGGAGTGAACGACAAAACGGACGAGCACCTTCCGATCGGTGCGGTGATCAAGCCGCACGGATTGGCCGGTGAGGTGCGCGTGCATCCCTTCAACGCGGATTCGCCTGTCTGGAACGGGCTGAAAACCGTGTTCCTCGAAGGCGAAGCGGTCGTCGTGAAGCGCTGCAAGCGCGCCGCAAAGCACTTCATCGTGCGTTTCGATGGCGTGTCGAATCGCAACGATGCGGAAGCACTGCGCGGTCGCGAAGTCAGCATCCTGCGCACCGAGCTGCCCGATCTCGATGAAGACGAGTTCTACTTGGCGGACCTGATCGGGCTCGACGTCCGCGATGGCGAGACCGTGTTGGGGTCCGTCGAAGCAGTGTTCGAGTACCCGAGCTGTGTTTGTCTCAAGGTGAGGTCCGACGACGGCGTTCGCGAACTCCCGATCTTGGAACCTTGGTTTGAGAGACTCGATTTGGAAGTCGGCGCGATCTTCGTCGGCGCGTGGGACGACTTGCCGGTGAACTCGTGAAGTTCGAATTGGTCACGCTCTTTCCCGAAGTGGTCGAGAGCTTGAAAATCGGATTGCTGGGCAAAGCGATCGACTCTGGCCAGGTGCAGGTTTCTGCGCACTCACCACGCGAACACACCACCGACAAACACCGGAGTGTCGACGACACGCCTTACGGTGGCGGGAGCGGCATGGTGCTCCGTCCGCAGCCGATGGTGGACACGCTTGAGGCGCTGGACGCACAGCGCGGCGCACCCACGCGTAAGGTGCTGCTTTCGCCCCAGGGTGCGCGCTTCGACCAACGCGCGGCTGAACGGCTGTCTGGCGAACCCTGCATCACGATGATCTGCGGTCGGTACGAAGGGTTCGACGAGCGCATTCGGAGCTTCGTCGACGAAGAGCTTTCGGTTGGGGACTTTGTGCTTCTCGGCGGGGAGTCCGCAGCGCTGTGCATGATCGAAGCGATCGCGCGCTTGGTCCCCGGGGTGATCGGCAACATGGAGAGCACCCACGAGGAGTCACACACGACCGGGTTGTTGGAGTACCCGCACTACACGCGGCCCGCCGAGTTTCGGGGCATGGACGTTCCGGATGTGCTGCGAAGTGGCAATCACGCTGCGATCGCTACCTGGCGTCGCCGTGAAGCGATTCGGCGCACGTTCGAGCGTCGACCGGACTTGCTCGAGACCGCGGAGCTGAGCGACGAGGAACGTGCGTTCGTGGCCTCGCTGCAGGAGGAGAGTTCGTGAACCTGCATATCGCGCTGGTACATCATCCGGTGATCAACAAAGCCGGCGAGGTGGTGACCACCGCGGTGACCAACCTGGACGTCCACGACTTGGCGCGCAGCGCGAAGACCTTTGGTGCCCAGAGCTACTTCATCGTCAGCCCGATTTCGGCGCAGAAGAAGATCGTCGATCGGATCTTGGAACACTGGCGCGAAGGGGCAGGGCGCGAGCGGGTGCCGCAGCGTGGGGTTGCGTTGGCGCTGGTCAAGGTCGTGGAGAGCCTAGAAGACGCCAAAGCTCAGCTGGACAACCCCGTCGTGGTGGCAACCGCCGCGAACCCGCGAGGTCGTACGGTCGTCAGCGTGGCCGATGAGCGGGAGCGCCTGCGGACCGACGAACGACCCACGCTCCTCATCTTCGGAACCGGTCATGGCTTGGCGGATAGCGTTCTGGACAGCGCCGACTACCTGCTCGCGCCGATTCGGTTTGGCACCTACAACCATCTGAGTGTTCGAGCCGCTGCGGCGATTACTCTCGATCGGCTGGTTGGCGACCTAAGCGACTGAAATTGCTTGGTAAATATGGCGTCTCCGGAGTGTTTTGACTCCTCCCCCGACTGGTGCTAGCTCTCCGGTCCTTTGGTTAACGGCGAAGCCGCCGTTGTAAGGCCCGTCATGAGCAGCATCGTATCCAAAATCGCCGCCATCGAGAGCGCCCAGCTCCGAGAACTTCCTCCCTATCGCGTGGGAGATACCGTTCGTGTTCACTTCCGCATCCGTGAGGGTGAGAAAGAGCGTGTGCAGGTCTTTGAGGGTGTCGTGATTCGACGCCGCAACGCTGGCCTCCGCTCGACCTTCACCGTGCGCAAGGTGTCGTACGGCGTGGGCGTGGAGCGTATCTTCCCGGCCCACTCGCCGCGCATCGAGAAGATCGAGATCATGGCGCGGGGTCACGTCCGCCAAGCTCGTCTCTACTACCTGCGCGAGCTGCGCGGGAAGAAGGCGCGTCTTCGCGCGAGCCAGCGTCAGGGCACCGAGCAGATCGTCAAGCAGTTCGGCGCGCGCAAGAAGTAGCGCTTCGTTCCGACGCGTAGAGGGCGAGAGGGATTTCCTCTCGCCTTTTTCAATTCCCGCTGTCCTTCGACGCCAATAAAGAATGCGTATTGATGAACTCGAACGTGATTGAAGATTTGCCTCGAACGGCCGGCCCGCAGTCGCCAAGATCTTCAATCAAGTTTGCGCTCATCAATACTTACTGACCGGAGGAAGGCTTCACAGGACGACCGGTTTTCACCCAAGTCTTGTAGTCGGCGATGATCTGCGCGTGGTCGAACACCAGCGGCGGTAGCTCGACCAACGAAAAGAGTTCCGCACGCGCGGCATCGTCTCCGCCTTTGGGCTCGCCTTGGGCCGTGCCGACGTACACCACGCTCATGTTGTGTTGTCGCGGATCGCGCGCGGGATCGCTGTACACGCCCAACAAGCCGTCCAGCGTCACGTCGAGGCCGGTTTCTTCTTTGACCTCGCGCACTGCGGCGTGCTCGACGGTTTCGCCGTAGTCGATAAACCCGCCGGGCAGCGCCCATCCTTTGGGTTCGTTGACGCGTTCGATCAACACGATCTTGCCATCGATGCGAACGACGACATCGACAGTCGGATAGGGATTGCGCGGGTTCATGGTTCAACCTTCAGTTCGCTCTCGGCGAACGTGTTGGTGTCGGGCACATGGACCCAGACTTTGTGGTCGGCGATTTTTCCATCTTGCACGCTGATGACAATGAACGCGCAGGGCCACATCAGCATGTTGCCTTGGGCGAACGTGGCGGCGTCCTCCTCGGAGAAGTACGCGCCGGCATCGCAGTGCGAGTGGTAGATGACTTTGAGCGGTTGGCCGGCGGCATCGGCTTCGTCCAAGCTGCGCGTGGCACGGAGCTCGTTGATCTTGAAGTACGTCTCGGAAGTACGCGGAAACGTCTCGGGATCGAGCTTGTGATACTTGTCGGCCTCGTTCTCTTCGCGCTTTGAGGCGTCCAGGCGACCCGCGTCGTCCTTCGGTCCAAACACGAACCCGCAGCATTCGCTCGGGTAGGTCGACAGCGCGTGCGCGTCGAGCTCGTCGAGGACGTCTTGGGTGATGGTCAGCGGACCGGAGATCCACGGTCGGCCTGGAAACTGAGGGTGCGTCACAGAGTGTTCCTGTTCTTTCCGGCGGCACTCGTCGACAAGCTGCTCACCATACGTACGACTTCTCCCACTTCATCGGCGCAAAGTACCGGTCTCCCCGGTCGCACGCGATGGTCACGATGCAGCCTTCTTCGCCCTTGTCGACCAAGCGCTTCGCGAGGATCAACGCACCGGCCACGTTTGCGCCGGTCGAATGGCCGACGTGGAGACCCTCTTGCTCGGCCAGCCGGTCCGACATGTCCCACCCGGCGTCGGTGCCGACAGGGAGCACCTCGTCGAAGGTCGTGGGGTCATAGATGGGCGGCACAATCGAACTGGCCATGTGCTTGAGCCCCTCGAGACCGTGCAGCGCTTCCGCGGGTTCGATGGCGACACATGCAATCGGGCGACTGTGTTCTTTGAGGCGCCGCGTGGTGCCCATCATCGTTCCGCTGGTGCCGAGCCCGGCGCAGAAGTGCGTCACCCGGTCCCCGACCTGTTCCAAAATCTCGCGTCCGGTGCCCAGGTAGTGACCTCGTGGGTTGGAGGGGTTCGCGTACTGGTCCGGGTAGAAGTAGGTGTCGGGATCGTCAGCGACGATTTGCTTCACCTTCTCAATGGCACCGTCGCTGCCCAACATGGGATCGCTGTAGATGAGCGTGGTGCCGAAGGCCTGCGTGATGTCCTTGCGTGCTTTGGTGACGTTCGAGGGCATGACCAGCGCAATGCGGTAGCCCATGGCGGCACCGTAAAGGCTGTACGCGACTCCCGTGTTGCCGCTGGTCGAGTCGATGAGGATCTTGTCCTTCGTCAGGCGACCGCTTTCGACAGCGTCGAGCAGAATCTGTCGGGCAGGTCGGTCTTTCACCGAACCGCCCGGATTCATGTACTCGAGCTTGAGGTAGATCTCGACGCCGGGAACTTCCTTTTCGAAGGCACGCAACCGCACGAGCGGCGTGTTGCCCACGGCTTCGATCACCGAGTCGACGCGGCGAAACCTCATTCGAAGATGTCCTCCGGAAACTCGGCTGCAGTTCCGACCCCCAACGCGATCTTCACAGCTTCGACCGCGTCAAAGGCTCCACGAATGGCGTCGGCAGGATCGCCGGTTTGGTCGGTCAGCGTGTCGCTGCCGACCAGTCCAGCCCGAACCAGATAGCGCGCCGCAACACCACCCGCGTAGGTGCCATCACGTTCAAACGTAGCGGCGCACAATGCGGCCTGACCCTCGTACCCGATCTCGGGCAACAAGATATGTCTCAGGTATCGCTGCTTCTGATTCGGAGTGAGCATGCGTCTTGGCGTTCAGCCGCCGGCGATGGCGGGAATGATGCTGACGCTGTCACCGGCTTTGAGCTCGGTGTTCAAACCATCGAGCATGCGGATGTCGTCTTCGTTGACGAACAGGTTCACGAAGCGAAGCACGGCACCCTTGTCGTCGCAGATACGCGCTTTGAGTCCGGGGTGTGCGCCTTCGGCGGCGTCGATTACCGCGCCCACGGTGGCACCGTCGAGCTCGAGTTCTTCGTTGCCTCCGGTGAGGCTGCGCAGGGCGGGCGGAATGCGAAGTTTCACAGACATGGGTTCTCCTCAGGCGGCGCAGTGCGCCACGTAGCGTTCGGGTTGAAGGTCAGCGATTGCACCGAGAGCATGGGGGCAATCCTCACGAGCACGGACCAGAGTCCGGCGTAGGGTTCCTTGGAGTGCGCGGTAGCTCCACAGCTCGCCGCGAACGTCGTCGCCAGCGAGAAGTCGAACTGCAAGATGCGCCTGCACCGCACCGAGAACACCAACGACGGGGCCGACCACGCCGGCTTCCGCGCAGGTCTCGACGCGGTCACGAGGGATGTCCTCGAACACGCAGCGCATACAGGTGGTGTGCTCCGGCGTGTTGGTGCAGGCGAGTGCCCAGCCGTTCCAACGCACCACGCCGGCTTGCACCAACGGTGTGTGCGCAAGCGCGCACGCATCGGCGACCATGAACTTGGTCGCGAAGTTGTCCGCGCCTTCGATCACCAGGTCGGCGGCGACCACCAACTCGAGCGCGTTGTTCGGGAGACAACGACCTTCGATGACCGTCGGCGTGGCTCCCAGACGCTCCAGCTTCGCAGCCAGCGTGGGTGCCTTGGGCGCACCGACGTCGGCATCGTCAAAGAGGATCTGCCGATGGAGGTTTGTCGCATCGACCACGTCGTCATCCACGATGGTCAGATGCTTCGCGCCCGCAGCCACCAGCGCACGTGATGCAGGGTGGCAAAGCCCACCTGCACCGACAACGAGGATGCGCGCGTCGCCCAGTGTGATCATGCGAAGTACTCGTCCAAACTGAAGTAGCGCTCCCCGGTGTCGCACAGAATCGTCACGACGTGCTGGTCTTCCGGAAGCTTCGACGCGACCTCAATCGCCACGTGGAGGTTCGCGCCGGCGGAGATGCCCACGAGCAAACCTTCTTCGCGTGCCAGCCGTAGCTTCATCGCCCATGCATCGGTGTCCTCGACCAAGCGCATCTCGTCGACGATGGACGCATCGTAGTTGTCGGGGACAAACCCGGCGTTGAGACCTTGGATCTTGCTCGGTCCCGGCTCACCACCGCTAAGCACCGGACTCGCCTTCGGCTCCACGCCGATGATGCGCGTGTCCTGTTCGGCTTTGAGGGCACGACCGACGCCACTGATCGTGCCGCCGGTGCCGACCGCAGCGACGAACGCGGCGATGCGCTCGCCTTCGAACGCGTCGAGAATCTCGCGCGCGGTCACGCGTTCGTGCACGCCAGGGTTCGCCGGGTTGTTGAACTGCTGGGGGATAAACCCGTTGCGTTCCTTTGCGATCCGTTGTGCGGCTTCAATCGCGCCATCCATCACCCGCTCCGGTTCGGTGAGCACGATTTCGGCGCCGTACGCTTCGAGCAACGCACGGCGCTCCAAGCTCATGCTCGCCGGCATCGTGAGCACCAGCGGATACCCTTTGCGTGCGCACACCAACGCCAGGCCAATCCCGGTGTTGCCGCTCGTCGGTTCCACGATGCACTGGCCCGGTTGAAGCCGACCATCGCGCTCGGCATCTTCGATCATCGCGAGGCAGATGCGGTCTTTGACCGAACCGCCGGGGTTGAGGTGCTCCGCTTTGCCCCACACGGTTGCACCACCGCTCGTGATGTTGCGCATCCGGATCAGTGGAGTGGCACCGATCAACTCGAGCACGCTTTCGACAACGGGTGCAGTCATGTTCAGATCGAGTACACGTAGCGACGGGGAGGGCCGCGACGAACGCCTTCGGTTTCGCCGCGTTCGCAGAGGTCTGCGATCGAGAGTTGGTCGAGGCAATCCTCCATCCGTTGCGCCAAATCCTGCAACGCCTCGTGCGTGATCATGAGCGAGGGATGGTCCTCCGATGGGTCGCCGGCCATTTCAACCGGTCCCTCCACGGCGCGAATCACGTCGCCGACCGAGATGTCGGCCGCATCGCGAGCCAGCGCGTAGCCGCCCTTTGGCCCCCGTTTGGAGGTCACCAAGCCTGCTTTCTTCAAGTCCTGGAAAATCTGCTCAAGAAAGCGCGGCGGGATGTCTTGGCGCTCTGCAATCGTCCGGATCTGCGTAGGTCGACCATCGTTGTGGTAGGCGATGTCAAAGACCGCGCGGACTCCATACCGGCCTTTGTTGGAGAGCTTCACACTGACGATATGGATTGACGCATCGGCATTGTCAAGAATCTCTGCTCCTTCCCGAGATGACGAGGCTTTTTGTCCAAACGAGTTCTGTGCGACTCTCGCCGCATGGGGGTCGGGTGAAAGTCTGCGAGGTCTGTGGAGCCCGCTTTCGTGGGAACCCGCCGCGCTGCCCGCTCGACGGCGGCGAGCTCAAGACCCTGCCGGATCCCTTGGTGGGTCGCACCATCGGTGGCCGGTACCTGGTCGCGGAAAAGATCGGCGCCGGAGGCATGGGGTTGGTCTACCGCGCCAAGCACGAGGTTGTGGGTCGCGATGTCGCGATCAAGTTTCTCGCGCCTGAGTTGGCGTACGAGCCGTCCAACAAAACGCGTTTCCTCCGCGAGGCACGCGCAGCCAACCGCATCAACCACGAACACATCATCGACATCACCGACTACGGCGAGACCGACGACGGACTCGTCTACTTGGTGATGGAGTACTTGGTGGGGATCCCGCTCAACGAAGCGATCGGTGGCGGACCGATTCCCATGGACCGCGCGCTCAACATCACGTTGCAATGTGCGCAAGCCTTGGCCCGTGCACACGAACTCGACGTGGTGCATCGCGACATCAAGCCCGACAACATCTACTTGCTCGATGGCTACGACGAAGACTTCGTGAAGATTCTCGACTTTGGACTCGCGCATATGAAGGGCGAGTTGCGCGTCACCGCCACGGGAACGGTGTTTGGAACACCCGAGTACATGTCGCCGGAGCAGGCGCGTGGAGCACCGATTACCCCGGCGGCAGACTTGTATTCGCTGGGGTGCGTGCTCTTTGAGATGTTGACCTCCCAGCTTCCGTTCACCGGTGCGACGCCGGATCTGATTCTCAAGCATTTGCGCGAACCTGCTCGTCCACCGAGCTTCTTTGTGCCCACGATTCCGCGCGACATCGATGAGATGGTGCTGAAGCTCTTAGAGAAAGATCCGACCGATCGATACGCTTCGGCATTCGAACTCGCCGAGCTTTGTAAGAGCTGGCTGGAAGCGAATCGCGGCACCGTTCCGCCGACACCGGTCGTGGCGCATCGCGGCGAAGGCGAGAGCCGCGACACCGCACCGAGCATCGCAGCGCTGGTCGATCGCTGGGAAGACCGGGTGGAAGTGTTTCGGCGTTTGGTCGACCGCGCGCATCCTCAAGGCGACACACCCAGTTGGTTGCCGGGTGCGTTGGAAGGTCTGAGTTCGAAGGTTCAATCGTTGGCGGGGTTGCGCGATGAACTTCTCAAGAGTGTGACCGTGGCGATCCATCAAGAAGACGAAGTGCGCCAAAGCCGCATGCGTATCGGACATGCGATCGACGCGTTGGCCACGGACGAAACGCGTATCTCACGCGAGTTGACGGCTGCCGAAGGACGTCTTGCCGAAGCGCAGGAACGTCTGGGTCAGGTTGTGGGTCCGCTCCGCGATGCGTGGGCGAAGATCCCGAAGTACCACGACCAAGCCGCGCTTGATGCCAAAGCGGTGCAGGCGTTGGCGGCGGCTGGGGCGCTGGCGAAGATCCAACTCGATGCGGCGCAAGCGATCGCCGACGTGAAGAAGAAACGACGCGATCTCGAGCGGCAACGCGACGATCTTTCGTTTCAGATCGAGCAGCTCAAAGGTCGGATGGGCGGCTTGAGTGCTGCGATGGATGTCGATCTCGACGACCTCCGTCGTGAAACGCACTCGCTGAACCGAACGATCCAATCCACCCTCGATGAGGTGGTCAAAAAGGCCGAACCGATTGTTCGCCATTTCATGGAGTTTCCCCATTTGCGCGATGTGGTGCGGGGCACGCACGGCACGGCGGTTGCCGACGGGTGAATCGCACAATGGGGGGAAGCGTCTTATCGAGCGTGCGTGGGCTGCTCCATAGGTACTCCGCCTGTCGGCTGCTCGTGATCTGGATATGTCTCGCGGTGTCGGGCATCGCAGTGCCCGCGTCCGCGCAGCGCATGAACGAGGCCGAGTTCAATCGAGCGGTCCAGGCGCTCGGCGACGACTCGCCCGAGCGGCGTGTGGAAGCGATCGAGTCGATCGGACGCCGCGGCTGGCGACATCGACGTGCAGCGACACCCCACTTGCGACGACTGCTACGGCGTGACCCTTCGTGGGAAGTACGCGCTTCGTCCGGGCGGGCGATTGGTCGTTTGAGTGTGCGCGCTGCGGTTCCAGATTTGGTGGCTGCGCTGCGCGACCCCAAGGTGGAAGTCCGCGTGGTTGCAGCCGCGGCATTGTGGCGCTTGCCAGACCCTGCTGCGGTGCCTGCGCTCTTGCGCTTGATCGACGACGACGATCCCGCGGCGCGTCAGTGGGCAGCGTTGGCGTTGGGGGTGATCCGTGACCCGCGTGCCGTGGAACCGATCGCAGGACTCTTGGACGATAGCGAGAAGAGTGTGCGCACCGATTCGATTCGCGCGTTGGGTCGAATCGGACACGTGACCGCGTTGCGTCCACTGCGTCGGTTTCTCGACTCCAATCATCCCGACGACGAGAAGCTGGAAGCGATCGATGCGATCGCCTCCGTCGACTCTCCGGACAAGGTCAACGTGTTGGTGCGCTTGCTGCAACATGACTCGGCGGATGTTCGCTCGCGCACCGTGCGAGCGCTCGGACAGGTCGGCGACGCACTCGCCATTCCGGCGTTGCGACGATACCGATCCGCGATCCGGAGTCCTGCCGCGCGGCGCGAAATCGACACCGCGATGCGAGCAATTCGCGAGCGAATGGCCGAGCAATAGGCGCTGTCCAGGTCGAGTGCTTGGCGGCCGTGGGCAAGGCTGGTAACGCGTCTGGCGTGCTTCGGACTGCCGGTTCTGCGCTGGTCTGCGCCCTCTTGTTGGGGTGTACAGGGGCCGAGGCCGAAGAACCGGTCCGACGCGCCGCCGAGTTTCGATCCGACATTGTCGAAGAGCAGCTCGACACCAACTCGGATTTGATTCGCGCGCGAGGTTTTGCGGACCAAGCGGAAACAGCGTGGCGCGGCTTTCTCGTCGACGGCGGTGCTGCGGTTGACCAAGCGCGCTTTCGAAGCGGCAACTGCTACGTGGTTCTTGCCGCGGCCTCGGAGGGTATCGAGGCGCTTCGGGTCGGTGTTTACGATTCGGACGGGACGGAGGTCGCACGCAGTGAGGAGCAACGGCGCGCGCTTCGCTACTGTCCGCCGCAAACCGGAACGTACTTCGTTGCCGTACGCGTCAACGGGAGCGGGTTGTTTGCGGTGCGTCGGTTCGAGGGGCCGACCGGACTCGACATCGTGCTCGACGACTTGGGCGGTTCGGACGAACCCGAGTGATGCGCGCGCTCCTTGTGTGCGTGTGTTTGACGCTTTGCAATTGCGGCGAGCCTGAACCCACCTCGCCGGCGCGAGCCGAACAAACACTGGGACCTATGGATGCGCTCGCGCGTCGATTTGGGCGTTTGCGCCGTCGCATGTACAACCGCGGGTACGGTCGCGCGCAACAACTTCAACGAACGTTTGCGTTGGAAGGCGAGGGTGTGGGGATTCCCGTCGACCTGGAAAACGGGCGGTGCACGACGTGGATCGCGCTGGCGGGTGGTGGTCTTCGGGACCTTCGCGCGCGGCTCTACGACGGAGACGGACGCGAGTTGGCGGTCGATGAGGCGCGCGCCGAGGGGGCGTTGTTGCACGTCTGTCCTCCGCCCGATCCCGCGATCACCTCGCCGCACTACTTGGAGTTTCGCGCGAGTGAAGGCAGTGGAGCGATCGTGCTCGGCGCGTTTGTATCCAATCTTGGTGCGGGCGACGGCTTCGAAGAACTCTTCGACGGGATCGTCTCGCCACCCGTTCCGTTTCGCGACGTGGAAGACGCGTTGGTCGACGTGCGGCAAGCCATGCGCGAACGCGGGATGGACGTCGAAGGCGAGCCCGAGTTTCGCCGGATGGCAGAGGGACAAGTATTTCGTCGGCCCCTGCGACTCGAAGCGCAACGTTGCTACGTCGTCGCTGCACGCGGCGGTGAAGGCACCGAGGATCTCGACCTCTACTTGTACGATGCGCGTGGAGCGGAGGTGGCGCGTGACCTCGGTCCAGGGACCGACTCGCGTTTGGAGCATTGTCCGACGCGTGCGGGAACTGGAACGTTGGAGCTTCGGGCGTTTGAGGGCAGTGGTGCGGCGGGGGTGATCGTGTTCTCCGGACCGGAAGGCGAACGCACCGTGCCTGAGCCGGACGCTGTCGAAGAAGCTGCGCCCCTGGCGGTGTTGGGTGGCGAGATCGAAACGCTGACCGCACGCGGACTGGTCGACCCGTTGACCTTAGTACCGGACGGAGTGCTGGGTCCGGGCGAAACACGAACCCACGAGGTCATGATCGGACCTGGGTGCGGCTTGATCGTCGGAGCTGGGGGCCCGGGCGAACTCGACCTCGATCTCTACTTGGTCGATGCCGAGGGCCGACCCGTGGACGTCGACACGCGCGTGCAGCGAACGGCGCGAGTGGGTGCATGCCCGACGGAGCAACGAGTCTACCGTGTGACGGTGAAAGCGTATGGACGGGGTCGCTACGCGTTGGCGCGCGCACGCGCACCTCTGGCCAACGACGTCGCCGAGTTGCGCGTGTCCACCGCTCGAGAGGCAGTGGATGAGACAACCGACGCTGTTCGACGTCGAATCACCCTGGAAGAGGGGGAGCGTGCCCGCTTTGACGTGGACGGGTGCATTGCAGCGGTCGCCGGAGGCGTGGACGGAGTCGAGGATGTCGATTTGCAGCTCGTTGGACCCGATGGCGAGCTCTTGGCTTCGGATACCGGCTCTGCGTCCTGGGCAAGCGTACGGCACTGTGCCGACGAACCCGACCAACCTGTGGAGGGCGCCGTCCTCGAGGTCGTGGTGTATCGTGGCCGCGGCGAGGTCTTGGTCGAGTGGCACGAAACATCGTCGTCGTTGTAATTGTTGGCGCGTGGGCAACACAAGCTCACGCGCGATGCATGGATGAGGCGCTCGAACACTTGAACCTGCCCGTCCATGAACGCGAGGTTGTCTTTCTGGAGCCCGAGGGTTCGCTGACGCGTTCGTGGCGCTTGGATGAGGCCCGCTGCGTGTCTGTGTTGGCTCTGGCGACGCGCCCGCATGCGCATGTCGATGCGACTTTGCGCGCGGACAGTGGCCAGGACCTGTCGCAAGACGGAAGCGAGACGCCGCACGCGTACGTCCGCTTTTGTGGCGCGGCAGGGATACGACTGCATTGGACGCTGACGGTCTCTGCGCCCACCGAAGTTGAGTTCGTGGCGCTCGAAGGAGCACCTGCCCGTCTTCCCGATTGGGGGCGTGACGTTGGCGGATGCTTTGCGGGTGCGTCCGGGATGCGCATTGCGGACCCAGAACTTGGAAGTCCGCCTCCCGCGCCCAGCGCGGAGGAGCGACTGGAGCGCCGCGCGAACCGTTTGACGGAGCGTGGGTACAACGAGACCACGCGTGAACGGGTGGAGTTTGCCGACCGCGTCGACCGCTCAATCCAACTGGAGGGCGGTCACTGCTACGCGATGTGGGCGGTTCCTGAGATTGGGGCCGTCGATGCCAGCCTGATCGCCCCGGATGGACGCGAACTCGCCGCGGATCGGCGGCCCGATGTGGATGCCGGGATCGGTTACTGCCCGCTGATGAGTGGCACGTTCGTGTGGACGCTTCACGACGCGGGCGGGGTCGAAGCGGTGCACGTGCTCTTCGTCGAACAGGAAGCGCCTCAAAGTGTGCCCGCCGGATTGAACGGACCTGCGATGCGCGCCTACGTGGAGAACACGCGTGGCGAGGCGCTGGAAGCGATTGGATGGGTTCACGTGCACGCAGGGGATTCCATTCGCGTTCGGCTTCCAGAAACACAGTCGTGCCGTAGCGTGGTCGCGATTCCGGCGGAGGAAACTTGGGCGCGCGGCGCATTCACGCTTCAACTGCTGGGCGAGGACGGCGCACTTTTGGCCAACATCGACCGCTCTCCGTTGCGCGGAAGTGTGGCCACGGTGCACGAGTGCGATGGCAGTGCCCATTTTGTTCGCGTGATCGGTCGCCGTGGACGCGGGCGGGTTTGGCTTGCTCAACGCGCGGAGAACCCATGAAGCGTGTCGTGCTCGTGTTCGTTTTGGCGTGCGGTGGTACGACGACTCCGGATCTGACGACACCGGCGAGCAACGACTTCGATGAGCTGCACGCGCAGTGGGAATCCCGCGGCATGCAGGTTCTTCGCGAGGGCGATGCGTTCGTCGAACCGGGGGGTCGGTACACGATGCCGGTCCAAGTCGGGCCGGAATGCACTTTGGTTTTTGCAGTGGCGTCCGCAGGAATCGGTGACCTCGATTCGGTGCTCTACTCGCCCGAAGGTGAAGTGCTTGCTGAAGACGTCGAACCGGATGCGCGCCCACTGGTGCGCTATTGCGGGCCGGTGCGACGCGCGTATTTCGTGGCGCACGCATATGCAGGGCAGGGGTCGTTTCGGTTTGTTGTCGCGTCGGGCACGCGTGAGCACATGGACTGGATCGCCGAGTCGGTGGGTGGCGCTCCTCCGATCGGTGGGTCCGCGAGTGCGTCGCTGGAACGAACACTTCGGGCGCGCGGCTTTCAACGCATGGTGGATCGACGACGCATTCAGTTGGTCGACGGCGAAGACGTGCGGTTCCCGATTGCGCTACGGGCGCACGAGTGTGTGACCGTGCTGGCCAACAGCGAGTCGCCGGTGCGGCTCAGTCTCGAGTCTTCGGCAGGGCGTGTCGAAGCTGTGGAGGGCCCGCAAAACGGGGTTCAAGTCTGTGATGTCCAGGAAGCGGTGGGCATCCTGCGGGGACGTGGGTTGGCGCAGGTGGTGGTGCTGGCTGGGACGAGCGCCGACGTCGGTGGCCCCGCGGCGCTGTGGATGGGTGAAACGCGCAACGCGCAGACTGCCGGCGAGGGCGACATGTGGGTTCTCGAGCCTGCTGAAGTCCGCGAACTTCGTCCTGAGGGGTGCCAAACCTTCGAAGCTCACGTTGAGCAAGGCAGTGCCGTTCTCACGCTTCGAGGCGGCGGCGACGCGTTGGCGCGCGGTGCTCGGGTTCGTGGCGAAGTCTGCGAGCGTGGCGCACTTGTGACCAGCGCCCCCGCGCGCGTTCGGTGGCGCTGGATCCCCTAGCGACGGCGAATCAAGAGTGCGCTGCTTCGCCTTCGGTCGCGCTCGGACGCGCGCTCGGTTTGGTCGTCGCCTTCATCCCCAGACCTGCACGCAGAAGAATCGCTTCGCAGAGCGACTCGAAGTCGTAGCCCGCGCCCTTGGCGATCATCGGGAGCAACGAGGTCTCCGTCATCCCGGGTAGCGTGTTGACCTCGAGCACGTACTCGTTCTCGCCTTCGGTCACGAGCATGTCGACGCGTGCAGCGCCAGTCACACCGAGGCAGTGCGCTGCGCGTTCCGCCAAGTTGAGCACGCCCTTGTAGCGAGTCGGGCTCAAACGAGCGGGGAAGTGATAGTTGCTCTGGCCCTTTTGGTACTTGGACTTGTAGTCGTAGAAGCGTCCACCCGGGACGATTTCTACGGCGCCCAGTGCGCGGCCGTCGAGGATGCCGACGGCGACTTCACGTCCCGCGACAAAACGCTCGACCAAGATCGAACGGTCGAACTGCGCCGCGTCTTCGCAGCGGCTCACAAGCTCACCGAAGTCGCCTGCGCGACCCGCACCCACGCTCGAACCTCCGCGTGAGGGTTTGACGAACGCAGGGAAGCCGAACGAACCGTGACGCTCTTCCAGACGATCGAGACCATCGGCATCGACCGCGTAGTAGGGCGGAGTCGGAACGTTGTAGAGCCGGAAGAGTTCCTTCGCCTTGACCTTGTCGAACGCCAATGCGCTGGGAAGAACACCGGACCCCGTGTAGGGGATGCCGAGGACTTCGAGCAGCCCTTGGATGCAGCCATCCTCGCCGTACGTTCCGTGCAGGGCGATGAAGGCCAGGTCGATCGGGGTCTGGCGCAACACCTGATCGATGTCGGCGTCGACGTAGATCTTGTGCGCGTCGTAGCCCTTGCGAACCAACGCTGCGTGGATTGCGTCACCGGTCTTGATGGAGATTTCGCGCTCGGCGCTAACTCCACCCAACAACACCCCAATGCGCTTGTCCTTCATCCGCTCCTCCATAGCTGGTCTTTCGCGATGTGCTCGTTCGAACGAAGAGCGAGATGCGTACCAGATCGGAATTGCCGAATGATTCCAGCCCAACCCGGCGAGAGGCTCAGGAAAAGCCCCTCACGACCGCGTCTCTCGCGCCGCAGCGGTGAACCCGCCTAGACACTGCGCTATCAGTCGCGATCGAGGGGGTCAAGAAAGCGTCAAGGACCCTCGTAGCGCGCGATCGGCAGACCTGCTTCACCCGGCTCAGGATGCCGGCTTACTGGGATCACTTCACCGCGGCGTACCCGCAACGCAGCGAGTTGGGTCTCGCGCGGATAGACCACGTCGAGCAGGCGTTCTCCGCCATCGTGCCGGCACGTGAGGATGGCGTGATGCGAAGTGTTGTCAGGGTAGGCGTCGGTCACAGGACGGATCGCACCTTGATGCAGCACCGCACACGCTCCGCTCTCCCAGCCTTCGTCGAACCGGTCGCCCGTGCCTACCATTTGATACTCCCAACGCGAGGGTTGGATCGGCACCTCGCCGATGTTGGCGACAAACGCGACGATGGGATGGTCCTCGAAGCCACCCGTGCCCACGACGCGGATGCGGATTTGCTCACCGGCTTCGACGTAGGACGCCAAGCTTGCGGACGTTTTGGGAAACACCAGATCTGCCCAGCCCTCGCCACCGTCCATGCTCTGGCAGCGAATGCTGGTTCGATGGCTGACAGGGAGTGGGTAGTTCGAACCCGGTCGAAGCTCGTGGAGCCGACCCACGAAGCTCAGGTTGCACAGCCGCTCTTGGTCGAGATGCCGCTCTGGAGCCATCGTGATCCGGCGCGGGTCGATGGGTTCGCCAGGCAGGTAGGGCTCGTCGGGCGCTGGAGCGGTGGGAGCCCAATTGTCGGTGGTCAGAGCCACCTCGCGAGGCGCTTCGGCCGTGCCCGAGCAGGCCATGAGAACCAACAAAATCGGAGGGATGCAGCGCATTGCCTTCTCGAAGAAGGGGTGGTAGCTCTCGCTGAGCTGTCAGGCCAGCGCACTGTGGCGCAGAACTTCAATCCGGCCAGACACAGCCTAAAACCACGATTACCGATGACGCCCGACTCACGCTTCACGCTCGTGCTTGACGCTTTGAACGCGTCCAACGCGCTGCGATTCGCAAGCGTGCCGGCGCCGGCAATCCACTACGGAATCATTACGACCCATGACCTTCACGGAAGCTGCCGTGGAGGTGCTTCGCCTGGTCGGCAAGCCCCTCCACTATAAGAAAATCACTGAGATCGCGATCGAACGAAACCTTCTCTCCCACGTCGGCAAAACCCCCGAAACCACGATGAGCTCCCGGCTCGCCACGATGGTCCGCAAGGACCGCGGCGAGGCGCCGATCATCAAAGTGAAGCCCGGTGTGTTTGGGCTGCGGGAGTTTAGTGCGGAGGTTCTCGAAACCGCGCGCCACGAGAGTGGCCACGACTACGAGATTCAAGAGAAGGCCAAAGAAGCCGACGCGAGCCCCGAAGACGCCACCGAGACCACCGACTCGGAACCGCCGCGCCCGAAGCGTGCAGTGCCCGGCGCGGACATGTTCCCGGAAGAGGACGACGACGACGAGCCCATTTTGGCCGCGTTGGATTCGGACTCGGACGACGACGAGAAGAAGGGCCGCAAGCGGCGTCGCCGCAAAAAGCGCGGTGAAGAAAACAAAGAAAAAGACCGCGAAAAAGACTCGAAACGCGGGCGATCCCGTCGTGACAAGGACCGCGACCGGGACCGTGACCGCGGCGAGCGTGGTGGTCGTCGTGGAAAGAAAAAGAAGCTCGAAGGCGACTGGGAGCGCACCCCAGAGTCCGGCGACAGCGGAGGACTCGAGTTGGCGGATGCCGTTGCGGCCGCGCTCTCGGGTGGACGTCGCAAGCCGAAGCGCTTGGTCGCGGTTGCAGAGACGCTGGTCCAAAAGGGCCGCCTCGCCGGAGATCCAAAAGCGTTGGTGCCCACCTTGGCGGCGAACGTCCGTGGAGACGAAGCTCGACGTCGCGCGCAGAATCTGCCGCCTCGTTTTCGCTGGGATGGTGAGTGGCTGAGTCTTGCCGAGTGGGCTTTGCCCGTTGAGGCCGTTCGCGCCGAAACCGACGCGCTCAAGGCGGCTCAGCGTCAGCGCGAACTTGTGCGAAGGGTGTTCATTCGCACGCTCAGCCGACTTCCGGCGACGGGGTTGTTGGAGTTGTTGGCGACGTGGCTCAACGCGGAAGGCGTTGTGGGTTTGCGCGGCGTGCGTCCACCGCAAGCCCGACCCAACGAGTACCACCTGGCAGGCACGCTCAAGCGTGGTCCGGAGTCGATTCCGCTGGCGATTCACGTGGTTCGTGATGCGAGCCTGACACGCGAAAAAGTCGTGGAAATTCGCGGGGCTATGCACCATTACGGCGACGCGAAAATCGCGTGGTTGATCTCGCTTGGCTCCGTGTTGCGTGGAGCGGAAGAAGAAGTCTCCGCGTCGGCCGCGACACCTGTTGCGCTCTTTGGTGGGAACCGATTGGCGGAGTCGATGGAAGCCGCGGGCGTGGGCATCAAGAGCGCGTCGGCTCCGATTGTGTACCTGGACCTCGACCTGCTCGACGAGCTTCACGGTCCAGGTCGCAGCACCCCAATCGAGGGTGATGAGAGTGACGAGGACGACGACGAGGAGGACGGCAAGAAGCGTCGTCGGCGACGTCGTCGAGGCCGTCGTCGCGACAAGGACAAGGACGCCGAAGCATCCGATGGCGATGCCGATGCCGATGCCGATGCCGATGCCGATGGCGATGCCGCGAGCGACGCCGATGCCGATGCCGATGCCGATGCCGCGAGCGACGCCGATGCCGACGCTGTGAGTGACGCTGACGCTGACAGCGACACTGACGCTGACGCTGACAGCGACGCTGACACTGACGCTGACGCTGACACTGACACTGACACTGACACTGACGCTGACGCTGACACTGACACTGACACTGACGCTGACGCTGACGCTCTCGACAGGGACACTGATGAGTCAGAGGTTCGCCGCGAAGAGGAGTAGCCTCAGGCGAACTCGTCAGGCGAACTCCAGCTGACGTAGCGCCAGCTTCGCGCAACGATCGCATTCGAACGGCCACATCTGACACCTAGTGAGGGGACGTCATGGCGTCCCCCAGCAGGGTGGTCTATTCCCAGGTTCTCGTCGCACGAGTGTGTGTTGCGGCGGTGTGGGCAGGAGGCTGAATGCGGATTCTTTTCGCGCTAGCACTGGTTACTTCTTCTTCTTTGAATGCAAACGCACAGGACGCGCAGGAAGGTCCTTCGGACCCTCCAAGTACTCAAGCAGGGACCGAACCCTGCACGCCTCCTGAATGCGGAGACCCTGGACCGTCGGCGGTCGCACTCGCTCGCGCACTCGAAGCGCGACTCACAGTGTGGCAACGACGTTCCGGACCCGTTTACATCTGGCACTGTCGTCAGGCGCGCGTTGATTGTCGCGCTCGACTCGTAGCGTTCGCGCGGTTAATCGCAGTCGCTGCTGTCGAGCACGGTGTGGACCCGTTCCTGGTCGCCGCCATGGCTCTGAAGGAAAGCGGGTTAAACCCCTTTGCAGAAGGGTCGGCAGGCGAACGCGGCATTGTGCAGTTGCATCCACGCGGCATTGGAAGTCGCGTGCGTTTCGTTCGCAACGATCGGTACCGAGAGCGTTGCGAGCGGCGCGCGGATGCATGTCAGGGCGAGGTCATCGCGGCGGGTGCACGACACATCGCGGATGCGATCGCGCGTTGCGACACCATGTTGGAAGCGCTGGGCGCCTACAACTCCGGACACTGCATCGAAACTCCCTACGGGACGCGCGTGATGGAAGAGCGGCAAAACCTGCTGCGTCTCGCCAAGGCGGGCGTGTCGGTCGAGACCGCGCTCTCCAATTAGCTAACTCTTCTTGGCGACGATCAAACGTTTGAGTGCTTGGCCCACCGCGTGGGCCAACACTTCGACGCGTTCGTCTGCATCTTGTTGAACACCATCGGCGCACAACACCGCGACGATGTTGCCGGCAACCATCACCGGTTGAATGATCAAGCGACCACCACGTGACCCGGTGGCTGCACGATAGAGATTGTCGGCAGCGCTGGTGCCGTACGAACCGCGATGCGGCTCTGAAGTTTCGAGCACCGTCTTGAACATCGACGGAGCGGTTGCAGGAATCCACAAGTTGCGAATCGCATCTCCAGCGATGCCCGGACCCACACCTTCCCATCCGCGAAGCACGCCTTTGCGCAATGCGAGAAAGATTGCCGAGCGCGCGACGGTGGTGCACGCCTCACACGCGATGCGAACAATCGCGTCGCGATCCATCGATGCACGAATTGACGACAGCACCGCACCGATGTCGAACTCGCGCGCGTTGGATTCCTGACGAACGGTCTTGGCACCTTCGCGACTGTCCGCAAAACCCGCCCCCAGGTCCGCCCAACTCGCTTCGCTCGGCGGGATGATGCTCTTGGTTTTGGGCTTGGGGAAGTTGGCCGGTCGTGTGGCCGCGGCCATCGGTTTGGTCTTCGTCTTGGACTTTTTGGGGCCTTTTCGGGGCCCGTCAGAGGTTTGCGGCTTGGTGGGGTCGGCCAGAGGCATGGGCATCGGCTTGGTTTTTGGCGCTTCGGGTTCCGGCTCAGCTGCAAGCGCAGGCTGCGGTTCGGGCTCAGGTTTCGGCGGCTCGGGCTGGGGCTCGGGCTGCGGCTCGGGCTGCTCGGGCTGCGGGTCGGGATCTGGTTTCGCAGCTTTCGCTTTCCGCTTCTGCAACAAGGTCGCAACGACTTCGACGTCGTTCAGGTCGAGTTCCTCGGTTTGGCTGGGATCCAGTCCAAGCGGTTCGAGATCCGTCGTGCTCAACTCTTGGGTGGTGTCTCCGATCAGCCCAAGCTTCTGTGCTTCGGCGAGCAACGAACTCGCATCGTGCGGTTCGAGGTCGCCTACATCGAGTTGCTGCGTCGCTTCGTCCGCAAGTCCCTTGGGCGAGTGCGAGGGCGGACGCACGTACTCTTCGCTTTCGGGTTGTGCGCGCGGAACGTGGATCCCGTCCGGTCGCGCAAACGTCTTCTGCACTTTCTTGAACGACTTGGTGCGGACGAGCGGCAGCACGATCTCGCCGTCGTTGGCTTCGACCAAAGCCGGCTTTGGTTCCTTGCGTTTGTGCAGCGCGATCGGCGGCCCGGAAGGCCGCGCTTCGGCCGTCGGATAGGCACGCGCCAGAGCTTGCTTGAGCGCGGACACTCGCGCGACGCGTGGATGCACAGGTTGCCCCAACGAGTGTTGCAGTTCGTGTAGGGCATCGCGGTCGCTCGGATCGACCATCGCCACCTCGAGCCCGTCGCCCGCGTGACCGAGCGGAAGCGCCATAAGCGAAACCGCCATGTCGGGATGAATGCGCGCCAGCACGTCTCGCGGGACCTCAAGGTTTTCCGCCAGCACAAATCCGTCCGCGAGAAACAGTCCCAGCAGCTCCTCTTCGGACACGCCTCGTTCGGTCAGACGGACTGCGAGCGTTCCGCCCGCCACCGGTCCAGCCGCGAGGGCATCAGCGAGCTGTTCCCGGGTTGCAACCCCGGCGCGAACCAGCCGCGCTCCCAAATCCTCGGCCATGGGGACTCCCGATGTAGCGAGGGACCAATCACCCCGTCAAGTCTGGAGAATTAGAAGAGTGGGGTACAGTGCCGCCCGTGGCGCGGGTTCTGCACATCGAAGACGACCCTCACAGCCGACGTCTGGTCGAAAAGCTGCTGCGTGCAGCGGGACACGAGGTCATCGACACCGAGAGTGGACTGGAGGGAATTCGACTCGCTCGTCGCGAACGGCCCGACATTGTGCTCGTCGACATCAACATCCCAGACCTCGATGGCTACGAGGTGACGCTACGTTTGCGCGGCATGCGCGAACTCGAGGGCGTGCCCATCGTGGCCATCACCGCCGAGGGCGATAAGCAGACCAGTCTCGCCGTGGGTGCAACGGGCTTTATCGCCAAGCCCATCGACGCGCGTCAGTTTGCGAGCACGGTCGGAACGTTTCTCGAAGGGTACGAGGAAGAGGACGACGACGCGTCGCGTGAGATTTTACTACGCGAGAAAACGCACCACATGGCCGAGCGCTTGGAGGACCAGGTCGCCGCGCTGCGTGAAGCCAACGCGCGTTTGGAATACATGGCGCGCCTGAGGCGAGAGTTTCTCCAAAACGTGAGTCATGAGTTGGCGACGCCGATGACGCCGGTTGTGGGCTACCTGAAGCTTCTCTTGGACGGCGAACTTGGCCCGCTGACCGAGCTGCAGCTCAAGTGTCTGCGCAGCATCGAGCGTTCGACCAAACGCTTGCGCGGCGTGACCGATACCTTGCTTGACGTGAGTGCGCTCGAAACAGGGCGCATGCACTACTACGCGCGCGACTATGACTTCGGCGAGGTGGCGACCAAAGCGTGTGATGCGCTGCGCGTGGCACTGGATGAAGGCAAGGTGAAGCTGGTGCAGGCGATCTCCGCCGAACCGATGCCGGCGCGTGGAGACCCTGACAAGTTGCGTCGCGCGATGGTTCACGTGCTGGACAACGCCGCAAAGTTCACCCCGCGTGAAGGCGAAGTTGCGATCGAAACGCGGCGGACGGACCACGGCTACGCGATGTTTGTCGTCGATAGTGGCCCCGGCATCGATCCCGATCAGCAAGAGCGCATCTTCGAAGCCTTTGTGCAGGTCGATGGAAGCGCCACGCGTCGATACGGTGGTGTTGGGTTGGGTCTGGCCTTTGCGCGACGAGTCACCGAAGCGATGGGTGGAGGGGTGTCGGTGGAGAGTCCACCGGGCCAGCCCGTTGCGGGCCGTACGCTTCCGGGCACCCTGGTGTGCATCGAAGTGGCCGAAGTGATGCCGCCGGTCGCCCACGAGTGATCTACCTCGATCACCACGCAGCGACTCCAACGTGCGCCGAGGCACGCGCTGCGATGGAGGCAACGTCGCCCGACTCGTGGGCAAATCCGGCAAGCGCGCATGCCGCGGGACGTGCTGCCAAAGCGCACCTCGAACGTGCACGGCGCGCGGTGGCGCAAGCGATGGGTGCTCAGCCCGCGGACATGATCTTCACGAGCGGAGGGACCGAAGCGATCAACGGGTTGGTTCTCGGAGTCGCGACGCCGCAGCGTGTGGTGACGTCGTGCGTCGAGCATCCCGCGGTGATGGCCTCGGTGCAGGTCTGGGCGTCGCGTGGTGTTGAGGTCGTGATGTTGGAACGTCCGGATGCGTCGTTTGAATTTCGTGCGGGCGACTTGGTGACGGTGCAGTGGGTCAATCACGAGACAGGATCGATCTTTGACGTTGCTGCCGTGGCGCGCAGAGCGACGAGCGCAGGTGCGTCTGTGGTGGTGGACGCCACGCAAGCGTTGGGACGACTCCCGATCGATGTAGGTGCGTTGGGTGTGCACGGACTTGCGGTGGCGTCGCACAAAGTCGGTGGGCCTTCGGGCGCCGGCGCGTTGTGGCTCCCGCGAAACACCGAGCTTGAACCGGTGTTGCATGGGGGAGGGCAGGAGCGAGGCCGACGAGGCGGAAGTCCAGACCTTCGCGCGATCATTGGTTTTGGTGCGGCGTGTGGCGTGTTGCAGACGCGTTTGGAAGCGATGTCGGCGGTGGCTGCGCGCCGAGATCGACTTGAAGCTCAGTGCGTCGCGTTGGGTGCCGTTGTGAATGGAACCCAACCGCGCGTCGCGAGTGTGACCAACGTGAGCTTCAAGGGGCGACGTGGAGAGGTCTTGGTTGCTGCGCTGGATCTCGAAGGATTGTGCGCGTCGTTTGGAGCCGCGTGTTCGTCGGGTGTGGCGGAGCCTTCGAAGGTCGTTGCCGCGATGCATCCGGATGAGCCGTGGCGTGCCGAGTCGTGTGTGCGCTTAAGTTTGGGACCGGAAGTCACGGACGCAGACGTGGAAGGCGCAGGCGAGATCCTGGAGCGGGTGCTGTCGCGTTAGCGTTCGTCTCCGAAGTCCAAGTTCGCAAATTCGCCGGTTGGTCACTCGGTTGTGATTTTTTTACCGGAAGATCCGAAGAGGAGAAGACGGGGGTGAATTCAATCGGTCAGCGCATCACTAGCAAAGGATGCTCTGATGATGCGAATACGGCGGAAGAGATTCACGAACGCTGAGAAACGAGAGCTTTGGCAACGATGGCGCAAAGGGGAGTCGGTCAGCGAGATCGCACGCGCCCTCCAACGCAACGAGGGTTCGGTAAACAACATTGTTGTCCGACACGGTGGATTTCCGCCGCGCGAGAGGACGCGTCACCCGCGATCTCTTTCCCTTCGCGAGCGAGAGCAAATCTCACGTGGATTGTCTGCTGGGCAGTCCATGCGGCAGATCGCGCGAGCACTTGGTCGATCACCCTCAACAGTTTCTCGCGAGGTCGAACGGAATGGCGGAGTTCGGCGCTACCGCGCAGTTGATGCCGATCGGCGTGCATGGCGCGCAGCGTGCCGACCAAAGACCTGCAAGCTGCGACGCAACAAACGACTGTGTCGCGTTGTCGCCAAGAAACTGTCGCGTGAATGGTCGCCTGAGCAGATTTCAGGGTGGCTCGTCGAGACGTACCCTGATGACTCTGACATGCAGGTCTCGCACGAAACGATCTACCGCTCGCTCTTCATTCAGTCGCGCGGCGCACTAAAAAAGGAGCTCATTCGCCATCTACGTCGTCGTCGAGCAACTCGACGCGCGCGGACTGCGACGGGTAAAGGGAAACGCCAGGGAAAGATCGTCGACGCCGTTTCGATTCGCGAACGCCCGGCAGAAGCCGAAGACCGTGCGATCCCCGGTCATTGGGAGGGCGATCTGATCGCCGGAACCCAAGGCGGCGCCTATCTCATTACACTGGTGGAGAGACAAACCCGCTTCGTGTTGCTCGAGAAGGTGACGAGTAAACAGACCGACGTCATCGTGCGCGCGCTCATCAAGCTCGCGCGCAAGATTCCAGACGAGCTTCGTCGAAGCGTCACATGGGATCGTGGTGGTGAGATGGCGTCGCACAAGAAGTTCACAGTGGCGACGGGGATGAGTGTGTTCTTTTGTGACCCGGCCAGCCCATGGCAGCGAGGCAGCAACGAGAACACAAACGGGCTACTGCGACAGTACTTTCCGAAGGGCAAAACGCTGGATCATGTGACGCAGCGCGACCTGAATCATGCAATGCAACGGCTGAATACACGCCCGCGCAAAACCCTCGGATTCAAAACACCCGCGCACATGCTAGATCAGCTGTTGCGCTGACCGGTTGAGGCCGCAGGAAGGTTTTCTTTTTCGAGCGACGCTGCGCGCGCTCGACGTGACCTCTCGTGCGCTCCCAGCTCCGCGGCGTTTTGCGTGACTCGTGTCGCTTCACGTGTCGGGCGTGTGTCCATCCGTCGTGCTCCGCGCATGAGATCAAAACGCACTCGGCACTCAAGACCGCGACGATGCGTTTTGATCTCACGCGAGCGACGCTGAGCAAGGCGAGCACGACCAAAACTCGAAGCACGCGAGATACGCAAAACGCCCCGGAGCCCGGAGCGAACGAGCGTGCACGTGGATGGCGCGCTGGCCGGCGAAGAAAAGAGAAAGAAAACCTTCCCGTCTTCCCCTCTTCGGATCTTCCGGTAAAAAATCAATAACCGGCAGACCCACCCACAGTGAAGCTACGCGATAAAGCCGCCACCCACGACTTCATCCCCCACGTAAACCACCGCCGCTTGCCCCGGCGTAATCGCGCGCTGCGGCTCTGAAAAGCGAACTCGAAAGCCCGCTTCCCACGGCTCGATCGTCGCCTGCGCCGGAGCATGACGATAGCGAATCCGCACACGCCCTTCGAACGTTCCCTGCGGGGGTCGCAGCCACGAGGCATCGGGCACATCCAACGCGTCGTGCATCAACGCTTCGGGACCACCCACCACGACATCGTTACCGACGACCTTCAACACGTAGCGCGCCGCCGAACCTCCACCGAGGCCTAAGTTCTTGCGCTGCCCCACCGTAAACCGCTCGACACCTTCGTGTTCACCGATGACTTCGCCGTCCGCGATGATCTTTCCGCCCGTGTTGGGACCGCGCTCGCGCTTCGAAAATCCAAGCACGTCCCCATCTGGAACAAAACACAGCTCTTGCGAATCAGGTTTGTCCGCGTTGGGCAGCCCCAGGCGGCGTGCGTGCGCGCGCGACTCGTCCTTCTCCATGTCGCCCAACGGAAAGATCATTCGCGCGAGAACTTCGCTCGGCACGCCGAACAAAAAATACGACTGGTCCTTCACCTGGTCGCGACCTCGGTACAGCCGTCCATCGGTGATCCGCGCGTAATGACCCGTCGCGATCTTCGCGCACCCCAGCTGGTCCGCCAGCGTCGCCAGCTGCACCAACTTCACGGTTCGGTTGCAGTGGACACACGGGCTGGGCGTCCGGCCACTTCGGTACTCGTCCAGAAATGGCTCCACCACGTGCTCGCGAAACGCTTCACGCTCGTCCATCACGTAGTGCGGCACGCCAAGGTGCTCACAGCTGCGTCGGGCGTCGTCGCGATCTTCGGGCGCGCAGCATCGGCCGACCTTGTGTTCGCCTTGTGCGTCCCACAAGTGCAAGGTCACGCCCACGACGTCATGTCCGGCTTCGTGCAAGAGCGCGGCGGCGACGGAGGAATCGACCCCGCCGCTCATCGCCACCAAAACGCGCTCCTTGCTCATGGGGGCCAATCTGAATTCGCGGCGGGCAGACTTCAAGCGCTCGAGTGGAGGCGTGTTAGGCTTCCGCCATGCGCCTTTGGGTGTTGGTTTTTGTCGTTGGTGTGCTCAGCTGCTCGGTCGGCGTGGGCGATGGCACCGCGAGCGGGCTGGTCACTGCGCCCAACTGCGGCATGGACGCGCAGGAGTTCGATCTACGGCCCAACTTCTACTCGGCGGATGAGTTCGAGGGCACACTTTCGATCCGTATCCAGCGTGGAAGTGATTTCGCGTACCTCAGCAACGGCATCACCATCTTCGTCGCCGACACCGTGCTGGAGAAGTCGCGCCTGGGAACACCGATCCCACTGTCCGAGGAAGCCGGCGCCCCGGTTCGCGTGAACCTCTATCTGAACAAACGCTGCGAGGTGTTTCGCGACGACCCGCCGGTCAACTACGTGGCGGTCGAAGGCGAGATCGTGTTCGATGCGATGTACGCGCCTGACCTCGACGAAGACGAACTCTCGATTACCGGACGCTTCCAGAACGTCCGTTTCACCGACACGTCACGACCCGACGAGCGCTTCGCCGACTTTTCGGCGGACTTTGATTTCTTGTTCAACCGCGGACGCCCGGCGCAGCCCTACCTCTAAGCCGTGGGTCGAAAAAAGCTGGGTCGCAAGAAGCTGCCGCGAAGCGTGGAAGGACGCGTCCGCGACATGGCCGGCGCCGACGGAGCGCTGCCTTCGGACCACGGCGTGATCTTCGTCCCGCTTGCAGTTCCCGGCGATCACGTTCGGGTCACGGGACTCAAGCGTCGCGGCAAGGTGGTGCGCGCGGAAATCGAACAGGTCCTCGAGGCGTCGCCGCACCGTCGCGAGCCGCCGTGTCAGGTGGTCCATGCGTGTGGTGGTTGTCCGTGGATGCCCATGTCCGACGAGCACCAAGCCACACTCAAGCGTCAGCGCGTTGCAGCGCTGGGTGTGGATGTGCAGTGGCATCAAGCCAGTACGTTGGGCTATCGACAGCGCGCGCGTTTGGCGTGGCACGCGGCAAGCCAACCATCGCTTGGGTATCGCGCGCGCCGAACGAACCGGGTCGTGGACGTGCCGGAGTGTGTGGCGTTGGACGAGGCGCGGCAGACCGCGTGGACGCGGCTGCGCACCCTGGCGGACACGCTTGCAGGGCAGGGGGAGATCCACCTCGGCCCCTGCGATCAAGGTGCAGTAGCGCTCTTGCGCACAACAAGTGCGCAACGCGGCGACCTCTACCGACGCTGCGCGGCGGCACTCGACGATGCGCTGCGCGGAGTGGTGTTAGACGTGGATGGCGCCCGAGCCTCGTGGGGCGAAACAAACGAGGCCTACAGGGTTGATGGTGCGCGTCTGGTGTCGCCGGTTGGAGGGTTTGCGCAAGGCCATGGGGCGCTCAACGAAGCGTTGGTGCAGTACGTCGGCGAACAGGTAGGCGCCGACAAGCGCGTGCTCGAACTCTACTGCGGCGCCGGAAACCTGTCGGTGCGCCTGGCGCGAGAAGCGACTTCGTGGACGGGCGTCGAGCTCAACGCGGATGCGGTGCAAGCGTGTCGAACGAACCTCTCGACGCGTGGGCTCGCAGGCAAAGTGGTCGAAGCGAGTGCAGAAGCGTTTCCATCCGGATCGTTTGATGTGGTGGTGCTCGATCCGCCGCGCGCGGGAGCGAAGGAAGCTGTGGCGCGCATGGCGTCGACGCGCGCAACACGAGTCGTCTACGTGAGCTGTCATCTCGCCACGCTGCAGCGCGATCTCAAGACTCTCGCTGAGCAGGGCTACGTCCTGAAGTCGTGTGCGGCGTTCGACATGTTCCCGCAGACACCACACGTCGAAGTCGTGGCGAGCTTCAGTCTGACGTCAGCGCGCCTTCGATCAGAACGTCAACGCCGAGGGTTCGAGCGCGTGGATTCTTGAGCGTCCACGCCTTGGCGATGGTGTCCACACCGCGCCCAGCAGCGAACGCCGGTGCTTCGCGATCCCCCACTACCTTCGGCGCGACAAAGACCGCCGCGTAGTCGGCATGGCCGCCGGCGAGAAACGACGCGTGCAACGTGGGTCCGCCCTCGACCAGCACCCGCACGATGTCTCGCTTCCCCAACACGGCGAGGACCGCACCGATGTCGAGACCATCCTCGAACCGAGGCACTTCGATCACTTCGCATCCTTTGGCGCGAAGCGCATCCGCGTTGTCGCGTGCTGCACCAGGGCCATGCATCACGAGCGTTCCATTCGTGGCGAGCTTTGCGTCGAGGGGAGTGCGCAACCCCGCATCGAGCACGACGCGAAGCGGATCGACGCCCTCGACGTGACGCACCGTGAGCGCGGGGTCGTCGGCGAGCACGGTTCCGATCCCCACCAGCACCGCATCGGAGTAGTCGCGCATTCGGTGGGCTTCCGTCCGGGCCTCTTCACCGGTGATCCACTTGGAATCCCCGGTGCGCGTGGCCATTCGACCATCGAGCGTGACCGCGGCCTTGAGCGTGACGAAGGGCAAGCCGGTTTGGATGTGCTTGCTGAAGTCGGCGATCAACGCGTCGCACTCTTGCTCGAGCACACCAAGAGTGACCTCGATACCCGCGGCGCGAATCTTCTCCACGGAACCTGGAACGTGCGGCGCAGGGTCACGTGCACCGAGCACCAACCGCTTGAAGCCAGCAGCGATCACCGCGTCGCTACACGGCGGAGTACGACCGTGATGGTTGCAGGGCTCCATGGTCACGTAGAGCGTGTGCCCAGCGGTTTCGCTCGCATCTGCGATTGCGGCCACTTCAGCGTGAGCGTCGCCAGCGCGTTCATGGTGACCGCAGCCGAGGATCGTTCCGTCGGCGCTCGCCACCACGGCGCCGACGTGAGGGTTCGGGCTGGGTCGACCGCGTTTCGCCTCTTCGATGGCTCGCGCCATCAAGGTCTTGTCACTCACCTGGGTCGGGACCTTTCAGCTGTTCCAACTCCGCGACGAACTCGCGCACATCTTGGAACTCGCGATACACGCTCGCGAAGCGCACGTACGCAACCTGGTCGAGCGACTCCAACTCGCGAAGCACAAAGCGACCCACAAGCGAACTCGGCACTTCGCTCTCGCCTTGCTCCACGACCGCGCGTTGGACGGCTTCGACCACGCGATCGAGAGCTTCCGCGGAGACATCCCGCTTGGCGCAGCTGCGTCGCAAGCCGGCAAGAATCTTCTCACGATCAAAGGGCTGGCGCTGCCCGTCTTTTTTCACCACAAGCGGGAGTGCCTGAACCACACGCTCGTAGGTGGTGTAGCGACGCTTGCAGCTCTCGCACTCACGACGTCGTCGGATCACCTCGCCGCCTTGCGAAAGACGGGAGTCGATGACCTTGTTCTCCAGGGTGGTGCAGAACGGACAGCGCATCGCAGCACACGCACTAGCACCGCTCAGCCAGGCAGGCCACGTGCCTTGCGGAACGCGCGAACCCCGATGAGAGTCACGAAATACATCGGAATGGCCATGGCAAAACCGATCACGAGCGATCCCACCCACAGCTCGGTACCCATGTCCCAGAGCGTCTGACCCAGCTGCTCCCAGAACTCGGCGGTCAGCAGGTCGTTCCACCAATCGGTTTCCGCCGCCGCCTCTTCGGAACTGGACAAGCGTTCTTGCATCTCCAGCTGGGCCTCGGGCGTGGCGCCTTGGCCGCCGTTGACCAAGAAGTCACCCACCTTCCAACAGAACCAATAGAGCGGGACCGCGGTGACGGGATTGCTGATGAACAGGATCGGAATGCCGGCCACTTTGTTCGCGCGCAGCAAGGTCGCGATCGCGACGTAGATCATGATCTGAAAACCCAGCGTCGGTGTCCACGCCACGATGGTTCCGAGAAACACGCCCCACGCAATACGGCGCGGTGTGTCTCGGACCCCGAGGATTCGATGGACGATCAGGTTCTTCAGCCGACGAATCACGGCGTACCGAAGCCTCCGCCACCCGGGGTTTCAATGCGCACCCGATCACCCGGCGCAAGCTCGAGTTGTGCGCGCCCACCGACCTCACGTTCGTCACCGTCGCGAATCACTGTGTTGCGACCAGGAGCACCGTCGTCGCCGCCAGCGACGCCATAAGGAGCGCGTGCGCGTCGTTGCGAAAGGATGCTGACCGTCAGTGGAACGAGTGCTTCGAACTCGCGGATCAAACCGTCTCCACCGCGCCACCGGCCTGCGCCGCCAGAGCCTCGTCGCACCGCGAAGCGCCGAACCCGGATCGGAACACGCGCTTCAAGAATCTCAACGTCGGTGATGTGGGAGTTGGTCATGTGGGAGTGCTGTGCATCTGGACCGTCGAAGCCATCCCCCGCTCCGCATCCGCCCCCCAAGGTTTCGTAGTACCCGAAACGTCCATCGCCCAGGCTCACGTTGTTCATCGTCCCTTGGCTTGCGGCAAGCCCACCGAGCGCACCGAGCAACACATCCACAATTCGCTGGCTGGTTTCGACGTTTCCGCCAGCCACGGCCGCTCCAGAGGGCGGCTGGAGCAATCCTGCCGGAACGACCAGATCGACGGGGCGTAGACATCCCTCGTTGAGTGGAATCGGAACGCCGATCAGGGTCCGGAGCGCATATAGGACGCACGCACGGGTGACAGCGATCGGCGCGTTGAGGTTTTCGGGATGCACGCCGCCCGTGCCGGCGAAGTCCACGCGGAAGCGATCGTCGACTTTTTCGATCCGGACTTGAATCGGCGTTCCGTCGTCGAGCGCATCCTCGAAGGTCCGGGGCTCCGACACGCGCTCCAGCAGTGCCGCGCGGACGCACGCGTGTCCGTAGTCGAGGAGCTGGTCCATCGTGGCGTTCAACACGGGCCAGGAGTAACGCGTTCCCAACTCCACCAGTCGTTGTGCGCCAAAGGCACACGCAGCGAGCTGAGCGCGCAGGTCCGCAATGTTCTCGTCCACGCGTCGAGCTGGGTAGGGCACGTGGAGCAACGCGTCGCGAACGCGGTCCTCGCGGAACGTTCCCGCCTCGGTGATTGCGAAGTTGCGCAGCACACAACCCTCGTCATCCAACCGCGTCGAGAACGCTGGCATCGATCCGGGGGTCGGGCTGCCGATGTCGCCGTGATGCGCTCGGCAGGCCACCCACGCGCGCAACGATCCATCAGCGAACACTGGCCGAACCACGGTGACGTCGGGCAAGTGCGAGCCGCCCTCGGCGGGGTCGTTGGTGACGAACGCGTCGCCTTCACGACAGTCGGGATGCTGCGCACGAACCGCCCGCACCGAGAGCCCCATGGCGCCAAGATGCACCGGGATGTGTGGTGCGTTGGCGATCAACTGACCGCTCGCATCGAAGATCGCGCACGAGAAATCCATCCGGTCGCGCACGTTGGTGCTGATCGCTGCGCGCCGAAGCACCGACCCCATGCGCGACCCGATGCTCATGAACTGGTTGCCCAACACTTCGAGTCGGACCGGATCGACCTCGTCCACAGACGTTGGACGCACGGCTTCCACGTGCATTCGCTCCACCCACACTGCGTCGGCAGAGTCGCGCCACGCGCGCCATCCGGGTTCGACCACCAGGGTTGCGACGGGATCGATGATCAACGCCGGACCGTGCAGCGGCCGGTGCGGCGGCAGGTCGTCACGATCGACCGCAGTGCCTTGGTGCCAGCGTCCCGCCACGTAGAGTCGATGAGTCGCGCCGCTGTTCTGCAGCGGCTCCCCGAGTGACGCGTGCCCAACCGGTGCAAGCGCCTGAGGTGCGTCCCAGTCGTGCACCCGGACTCCGACAACCTCGATCGGGGCATCCGGCCGTTGATACCCAAAGAGCTGCGCGTGCATCGCGTCGAAGTCCGCACGCGTCGCGTTCGCGGGAAGTTCCAGATCGGTTTGCGTACCGGGATGCCGCAGCCGGATCCAGATCGCCCGCTGGCCGTGAGAATTGGGGATCTCGGCGGCGATCGCATTCGCACGCGTTTCGGTGCCTTCGTCGTAGGGTTCACGAAGCGCGCGTGTGTGGTGGGTTCCGGTTTGCGCGCGGCCCATTCCATACGCACTGAACACACCCGCCCAACGGTGTGCGACCCAACGGGTGATGCAGAGTCGATCCGCGACCGCACACGCGTACTGACCTGCGGCACCTCCGTACGCGATCAGAGTGTGATCCCGAGCGTCGTGTCCGCGCGCGATGGTGATCTCGCCAATCGCGGCGGCCATCTGTTCGACGGCGACGGCGAGGAACCCCTCAGCGCAGTCTTCGACGCTTCGTTCGCTCTGTGCTGCGATCGCAGCGATGCCCGCCCGACTTCGCTCGGGGCTCAGAGCAATCGGAAACCCTTGCGGTCGAATGCGACCAAGCACGAGCGCAGCATCGGTCAGCGCCACCGCATCTCCTTGACCGTAGCAACGCGGTCCCGGGTCTGCGCCGACACTTTGGGGGCCCACGATGAAGCGATGTCCGTCGAAGCGACACACCGAGCCACCGCCCGCGGCCACAGTATGAATGGCCAACATAGGCGCGCGTACGCGAACCCCTTGAACCATGGCTTCGCTCTGTCGTTCAAACGCATCCTCGTAGCGACATACGTCCGTGGATGTGCCTCCCATGTCGAATCCCAGAACGGCGGGCAGGGCATACCGCTCAGCGATTTCGCGACACGCGACAACTCCCCCCGCAGGACCCGACAAAACCGCGTCTTTCGCCCGCAATTCGTGGATGCTGCACAAGTCGCCACTCGACTGCATGACTTGGACAACGCCATCGACTCCAGCGTCGAGTCGGTCGAGTTCGGTGCGTAACCCTGGTGTCAGGTACGCATCGACGAGCGCCGTTTGAGTACGCGCCAGCAGACCCTCACGGGTGGAAACTTGATGCGAAGCCACCACGAGTTTGGCTCCAAACTCGTGTAGCCAACGTGCAGCTTGCAGCTCGTGTTCGGGAAAGCGATGCGCATGCAGCAACGCCACGACCACCGCATCCACGTTGAGTTCGCAGTAGGCCGCGTGCAGTTCGTCGCGGTCGATCGGAATGAGTTCGTCACCGGTCGAACTCACGCGCGCCCGGATGCCCACCACCGCCTCGGTGATCGGGGCCGCGCGCCCCCGGCCCGGCTCGAAGAGACCCGGGCGTGTCTGATCATCGATGCGAAGCAGGTCCTCGAGACCGACGTGCGTGATCAGACCAACGCGGCATCCTTGTTTTTCCAGCAGCGCGTTCGTCGCCAGCGTGGTGCCCATCCGAACGACGCACCGTGGAACGGCATCGTCATCGAGACCCAGCACTTCGCGAATTGCCGCGAGCTCGCCACGCGTCGAAAGCACCTTCGCGGCGTGGAGTTCACCCTCGTCGTCGCGCCGCAGACAGTCGATGAAGGTGCCGCCGCGATCGATCCAGACTTCTGGAAGACCGCGCATCGTCAGGGGTGACTATCCCACAACGTAGGCACTTTCGCTGCTCGCCCATACCTCAGACCGCTTGGCTAATCGCCGATTTCCGCGTATTTCTGGAGTTCCACGGGTCAAAAGTGGCACGCTTGTCGCGAAGTTCGAGAACTTAGCAGTTCTGCTCTCAGCAGTTTCTGTCTCTAGTAAGGGGGTCGGATGACCTCGGGTACGGAAGAGCTTAAGGTATCCTCGCTGATACCGGCTAGCCCGAACGCGGTTTACACAGCTTGGATGGATGAACGCCGGCACTCGGCGTTTACCGGTCGTCTTGCCACCGTCGATCCCTGGGTCGGCGGTCGCCTCACCCTGGCAGACGAGGGGAGCATCGACGCGACCCATATCCAGCTTGATACGGGACGTCGCATCGTCCTGACCTGGAGGACGTCGGATTTTCCGGTGGAAGTCCACGACTCCAAGGTCGAAGTCGCGCTGGAGCCCGCCGCTGGCGGCACCAAAGTTGTGATCACGCACACCGAAATCCCGGATGGGCTGACGGAGAAGTGCAAGAAGGTTTGGCGTTCGCTCTACCTGGACTCGATGAAGAAGTTCTTCGCGAGTCCCGAGGCGATGCGCAAAGCGATCCGCGATGCCGGCAAGAAGGGGATTCTCCCCGTTCCGGGTGAGCGTCGAGGACGTCGACCGATCGTGGCGCCACGTCCCGCGCACAAGCCGCCCGATCCCGAAGAGGTCCGTCGGTTGGCCGCGGAAGAGAAGCAACGCAAGCGCGAAGAGAAAGAAGCGGCGCGAAAAGAAGCCGCTGAGAAGCGCGCGGCGATTCGGAAGGCTGCGAAAGAGAAGCGCGCTGCGGCGAAGAAAGCGGCCGCGGAGCGTCGCGCCGAAGAGAAGCGCATCGCGGCGGAGAAGAAAGCGGCCGAGAAGGCCAAAGCTGCCGAGAAGAAGCGCAAGGAGGCCGAGAAGAAGAAGGCCGCCATGGAAAAGAAGAAGGCTGCTGCGGCCAAGAAGAAGGCCGCCGAAAAGAAGAAGCGCGACGCAGCTGCCGCCAAGAAGAAAGCTGCGGCGGAGAAGAAAAAGAAGGCCGCAGCCAAGAAGGCCGCTGCCGAGAAGAAGCGTAAAGCCGCGGCTGCCAAGAAGAAGAAGCTTGCCGCCGCGAAGAAGAAGAAGGCGGCTGCTGCGAAGAAGAAAGCGGCTGCGAAAAAGAAGGCCGCGAAGAAGAAGTCGACGAAGAAGCGCGCGACCACGAAGAAGCGCAGCGCCAAGAAGACGGCAAAGAAACGCAGTACCAAGAAGACCGCGAAGAAGCGCAGCACGAAGAAGACCGCGAAGAAGCGCAGCACGAAGAAGACCGCGAAGAAGACGGCCAAGAAGCGCAGCACGAAAAAGACTGCGAAGAAGAAGCCGGCGAAGAAGCGCAGTGCGAAGAAGACCGCGAAGAAGAAGCCGGCCAAGAAGCGCAGTACGAAAAAGACCGCGAAGAAGAAGCCGGCGAAGAAGCGCAGTACCGCGAAGAAGACCGCAAAGAAGAAGCCGGCCAAGAAGAGCGCGAAGAAACGACGACGCTAGGTGTCTGCCGCGCGGACGCGGCGACGTTCTTGCTGGATTTGGCGCTCCATCGCTTTTTGCGCGTCGGGCTCTTCGATCAGGATCAATTCGTCCTGTTCGCTTGCGCCGCGCGTCAGTTCGAGCAGCACGTCCATCGCCTGCTCTGCCGCGATGAGCCCTGCGGCTCGCCCTGGCAATCCCACCAACGCAGTCCGAACGCGCGCTTGCGTGAGTGTCTCCAACATGTCGCTCAGCACCGCGCGATAGGCGGTCGCATCGAAGACGTCCCGATGGCCCAGCCCAAACACGAAGAGTTTGTCGACCGGGAGACGACCCCGGCACGGCACGAGCCAGCGCTCTGAGCGCCTCCCGTCGACGCGACCTGCCGCCAGCTGCTCAGATAGATAGCCGCACAGACGCCAATCCAGCAGCCCTAGCGCGTCACGAGGCGGCCGATCATCCAGAAAGAGTCCGACTGCCACCGCCTCGGTCTTGAGCGTGTCCCAGCGCCTCAGGTCCGGAGCGACGAAGCGATACTCCATCGCTACTCCTTGGCGAGATCGGACGCGATTTTGTCCAACACACCGTTGACGAAGCCTGCGCTGCCCTCGCTCCCAAATCGCTTCGCGAGTTCGATCGCTTCATTGAGCGTGACGCGGCGAGGCACGTCATCGAGCTTCATCAGCTCATAGGTCGCCATGCGCAAGATGTTGCGGTCGACCTGGGTCATTCGTTCCAAGCGCCAGTGGTGACTCACCTCGCGGATCTTGCCGTCGATGGTCTCTTGGTTGGACGACACGCCTCGAACCAAGACGTTGGCAAACTCTTCGCCTTCCTTCGATGTACCCAGATGCGACCAGAACGCGCGGATCGCGTCTTCGGCACTGCGTCCGGTGACATCCATCCCGTACAGGATCTGGAGCGCCGCCTCGCGGCCTTTTCGCCGAGCGCCCATCAACCGTCCTTGAGCACGCGCGCGAGACTCACCATCTCGAGTGCGGCCAGTGCAGCGTCGAAGCCCTTGTTGCCGGCTTTCGTTCCTGCGCGCTCCATCGCTTGCTCGATGGTGTCGGTGGTCAGCACGCCAAAGATGATCGGCACGTCGTGCTTCAACATCTGGTTCATGGCGCCGCTCGCGGCTTGGCCAGCCACGTAATCAAAGTGCGGAGTGGCACCGCGGATCACGGCCCCGAGCATGAGAATCGCAGCGTGCGTGCGCATCGCGGCGACTTTGCCGGCTGCCCATGGCAGCTCCCATGCACCTGGCACCCAGACCAGGTCGACTCGTTCGTCGCTGACGCCGTGTCGCTTCAATCCATCACGCGCGCCCTCGACCAAGCGCGTCACGATCATCTCGTTGAAGCGCGACGCGACGATTGCGAAACGCGCGTCGGAGGGAACCTCGAAGCTGCCTTCGTAGACTGTCACCGCCGCGATGGTGAGCCGCCAACGCGACTCGCGCAAGTCAGTGGGTGGTGTGTGCTTCCCCGGCCACGTGGTCGTCTCGGACCAGCAGCTGCTCCACCACTTCGAGGCCATATCCCTCGAGACTGGGGATTCGACGTGGACGGTTGGTCAGGATGCGAATCTTGCCCAATCCGAGGTCGGCCAACACCTGCGCACCCAATCCGTACTCGCGAAGCACCTCGCCTTGCTGCGGTGGCTTGCGCGTCGGTTCTTGTCCCAGGAAGAACCCTAAGTCGTCCGAGAGATTGGGCGGGGAGGGCAGCAACACCAGGATGACGCCTTTGCCTTCCTGCTCGATGCGATCGATGGCCTCTTGCATCTGAACGCGTGAAGGCTGGCTGACGCCCACGACGTCGCCCACCACCGACGCGGTATGGACCCGGACCAACGTCGGTTCGCGATCCGGTTCGCCGTGCACGAGCGCGAGAAACTGTCGCTCACCCGAACTGAGCTCGTAGACACACGCGCGCCAGGGTTTGCCAGTGGGAAGCGTCACCACCCCTTCGCGCGCCAAGTGCACCAAGCGTTCGCGGGCCAGTCGGTATTCGATCAAGTCCGCGATGCTGAGCAACTGCAGCGAGTGTTTCTTCGAGAACGCGACGAGGTCTTCGTAGCGCGCCATCGTTCCGTCCTCGTTCATGATCTCGCAGATCACGCCCGAGGGATCGAGGCCGGCCAATCGCGCAAGGTCGACCGAACCTTCGGTGTGACCGGTGCGCTGCAGTACCCCGCCGGGCTTGGCCTTGAGCGGGAACACATGTCCCGGACTCACGAGGTCGCGCGGTTGCGCATCCGGAGCCACTGCAGTCAGTACGGTGTGCGCACGGTCGGCGGCACTGATGCCCGTCGTCACGCCTTCGCGTGCCTCCACGCTGATCGTGAACGCAGTGGAGCGCTTGGCCGCGCTCTCGTCGACCATCATGGGTAGGTCGAGCTGGGCGATGCGCTCCTCGGTCAAACTCAGGCAAATCAACCCGCGACCAAACTTGGCCATGAAGTTGATCGACTCGGGAGTGCACAGCTCGGCTGCCATCACCAAGTCGCCTTCGTTCTCACGGTCTTCGTCGTCGGTCAGGATGACGATCTTGCCCGCACGGATGTCTTCGAGCGCCGCAAGCACTCGTTCGATGGCTTCGGTTCGCACGCTCACCTCGCTTTCATATCTCGCGCTTGCCGCGATGCAAATGGTTGCCTGCGACCCCGTTTTTCGCAGGGTGCAGCGTTCAGGCAGTCAACATCCGGGAGCGTGCTAAGGCTTCCCGCATGGGCTCAGAACCCCTCGGAAACGTCCGCGTCGAAAAAGAGGGTGTCGTCACCACAGTCATCCTCGAACGGCCGACGAAACGAAATGCCGTGGACCGAGCCACCGCCGAAAGTTTGGCGGAGGCGTTTCGAGCGTTCGACGCGGATGAGGACGCACGTGTTGCCGTTCTTTGGGGCGACCACGGCGCGTTTTGCGCGGGCGCTGATCTCAAGACGATGGACAACCGCATCGAGCTCGACGGCGACGGTCCCATGGGTCCATCGCGAATGCTTCTCTCGAAGCCCGTCATCGCAGCGATCTCCGGACACGCGGTTGCAGGGGGGCTCGAGTTGGCGCTGTGGTGTGATCTGCGCATCGTCGAAGAAGACGCCGTGCTCGGCGTGTTTTGTCGCCGCTGGGGTGTGCCCCTGATCGACGGAGGCACGATTCGGCTTCCGCGCCTCATCGGCTTGAGTCGCGCGCTCGACTTGATCCTCACCGGTCGAGCCGTCGACGCGAACGAAGCGCTCAGCATGGGGTTGGCCAATCGCGTCGTCGCAACGGGTACCGCACGTCAGGAAGCCGAAGCGCTCGCGCGAACCCTGTCGAAGTTTCCGCAAGGGTGCATGCGCGCCGATCGGCTCAGTGCGTATCGTCAGCACGCGCTGGATCTCGACGCGGCGCTCCTTCAAGAGATGGAAGGCGGACGCGCCGTGCTCGCGGAAGCGCTCGAGGGCGCGAAGCGTTTCGCAGGGGGTGCGGGACGTCACGGGAGTTTCGAATGAAGCGCGTATTGTCCCGCGTCGTGCGCTGGCTTTTCGTCTTCGTCGTGGTGTCGTCCTCGTGGGGCGTGTCGGCATCCGCTCAGGACGCCGACTGCTCGACCCCGCGCCGTGCGGTGGTCACGTGGCTAGGCAACCTCCAGTCCGACAACGACCGTCCCGCTGTGGCTGTGCAGTGTTTCGATTGGGATGGCGCATCGGTCCGGAGTCGTCATCAACGTGAAACTTTGGCCCGGCAGCTCAAAGCCGTGCTCGATCAACGCGGCCACTACATCGACGTCGACGCGCTTGCTGACACCGAGGAGGTGGACGACGAAGCGCTGCAGGATGGCAAGGTCATCCTCGCGGAACGACTTCCGAGTGTGTACCTGGAGCAGGTCGACTCGGACTGGTTGCTCTCGGCCGAAACCGTTCGCGTGATTGCTGACCTGCATCGCGAGACCTTTGCGGTGGACGTCGAGAGCTTCGTCGAGGATCTGCCCGCGTGGATGCGCATCGAAGTGATCCCCTCGCTTGAGGTGTGGCAGCTCGTCGGGATCCTCGCCGCGATCTTTCTTGGTCTGCTTGTTCGTCTCGTGCTCAGTCGCTTGCTTCAGGCATGGGCGCGTCGCGTGCTCAGCATGCGCGGGCAGTCTGCGGATGCGGACGTGTTGCGCCGCACGGTCAACCCGATTGGAACCCTCGCGCTCACCGGAGTGGTCTGGTGGTTCCTGCCGCTGCTGCGCATGAACGTTCGGGCGAACCAGATCGGCAACGTCGCGCTTCGTGTGATGGCGGCGACGGCGACCATGTTGCTGCTCTATCGCTTGGTCGACTTGGGTGCCGACGTGTTTGCGCGTCGCGCCGCGAAGACCGAAACCAAGTTCGACGACCAGATCGTTCCCTTGGTGCGCAAGACGCTCAAAGTGTTCGTCGTTGTGGTCGGCGTCATCTTCGTCCTGCAGAACCTGGACGTCGATGTGGCGTCGCTCTTGGCGGGTGTCTCGCTGGGTGGTTTGGCGTTTACGCTCGCCGCAAAGGACACCGTCGCGAACCTGTTTGGCAGCGTCAGCATCTTTGCCGACCAGCCGTTCCAGATCGGCGACTGGGTTGTGATCGATGGTCACGAAGGCGTGGTCGAAGAAGTCGGGATGCGGTCGACGCGCGTGCGCACGTTCTATGGTTCGGTGATTTCGATTCCGAACTCGATCGTCGCCAACGCCGCCATCGACAACTACGGCATGCGTCGTTATCGGCGGTGCATGGTCACCTTGGGGCTGACCTACGACACCTCGCCGGATCAGATTCAGGCATTCGTCGAAGGCATCCGAGCGATTCTGCAGGCCAATCCTTCTGTGCGTCAGGACGCGTACGAAGTCTCGTTTCGCAATTTCGGGGATAGCGCGCTTGAGATTCTGCTCTACTTTTTCTTCCAGGTGCCGACATGGAGCGAAGAGCTGGCGCAGCGACAAAACGTGTTCTTGGAGATCATGCGCTTGGCCAAGACCCTCAACGTCGATTTCGCGTTCCCCACGCAGACACTGCACGTCGAAACGATGGCCACTGCGAAGGCGATCGATGCGCGCGAATCGCCAGCGCGGGCGAAGCTGACCTCGATGATCGAATCGTTTGCTGCGGGTGGCAGCGCGTCGACACCGGAGTCCGCGTTGCTCACCGAGGGCTATTTCCCGGTGCCCCAGAAGGCCGGTTCCGATGACGAAGTCGACTTTGACGCGGGCGAAGGCTAGGGCGTGAGCGAGGAGACCGAGACCGACGAGGTCGAGGAAAAGGAACCGCCGGAGAAGCCGCGTTGGAAGCGGTGGTTGATCGATGTCGTCGTGGTGTTGCTGATCATCATGGGCGTTCGATGGTGGCAGCAGCGTGGCCTTCCCGAAGGCGAAGCTCCACCGCTTGCCGGTGCGTCGCTCACCGGGCAGGCGTTGGGGTTGTCCAACGAAGAGCCGACCATGGTGCACTTTTGGGCGACGTGGTGCGGCGTCTGCAAGATGATGGACGAGAGCGTTGCCGACGTCGCGCAGGACTACCGCGTCGTGACCGTGGCCACGCAATCGGGAACGCCGAACGCCGTACGCGAGTGGATGCAGGAGCACGAGTTGTGGGACGACGAACCCGCGTTCGACACCATCGCCGATCCGCGCGGACGCTTGGCGCAGGCGTGGAAGGTGACCGCGTTTCCTACGACGTTCTTTGTCGGTACCGACGGCGAGATTCAGCACGTCGAAGTCGGGTTCACGAGCGAACCGGGACTGCGGGCGAGGATGTGGCTGACGGACTGAGGTTCCGTGCGGGACTGGTCCAAGACACCCGAGAACAACCATCCATCCGAGACACCCACAAACCCGTCACCGGCAACAATCCGGACACCCACATAGCGGGCTGGACGAGGCAAACCCCGTCATTCCAAGACACCCACAAAAGCCCGTCACCGGCAACAATCCGAGACACCGGCAACAATCCGAGACACCCACAGACCGGGCTGGGCTAGCGGTAGCCCGCAGCCTGGAGACTGAAGCAACCATCCATCCGAGACACCCACAAACCCGTCACCGGCAACAATCCGAGACGCCCACATAGCGGGCTAGCGGTAGCCCGCAGCCTGGAGAGTGAAGAGTTTCGCGTAGCGACCGTCTTCTGCGAGCAAGCTATCGTGGTCTCCGCGTTCCACAATATTGCCGCGTTCGAGGACCACGATGTCGTCGGCCATTCGGACTGTGGAGAACCGGTGCGAAATCAGAATTGCCATGCGGTCCTCGGCGAGGTTTGTGAGTCGTTGGAACATTTGGCTTTCGGCTTCGGCGTCCATCGCTGCGGTGGGTTCGTCCAGCACAAGGATGTCCGCGTCGCGTCGCATGAACGCGCGGGAGAGAGCGACCTTTTGCCACTGTCCCAAACTCAGCTCTTGGCCGGAGTGAAACCAGCGACCAAGTTGGGTGTCATATCCGTCTGGAAGCCCTTGCAAGAACTCGTCGGCCATCCCCATCTGAGCCGCTTTCTTCCACCGGTCGACATCGTCGATCGCCGCAACATCCCCGACACCCACATTTTCCCCTGCAAGCAACTGGTACCGAACGAAGTCTTGAAAGATGACACCCACACGAGCGCGTAGCGCGGCGAGACTCCATTGCTCGAGAGGGCGACCATCGAGGAGAATCTGACCTTCCGTTGGCGAGTAGAGACGGGTGAGCAACTTGATGAACGTCGTCTTGCCTGCGCCGTTTTCCCCGACCAGAGCTAGCTTTCGACCCGGCGGCAAGTGCAAATCCACATCGTGGAGAGCATCGGTCTCAGCCCCCGGATACCGAAACGAGACACCCACAAATCGAATCCCGTCCCCGGGCTTCGGACCGCTGGTCGCACCGGCCTGATCGTCATCAACGTGGGTGTCTAGAAACTCGTACAGGTTCGAGAGGTAGAGGTTGTCCTCGTACATCCGCCCAATCGCGCTCAGAAGTGCCGAGAGAGCACTCTGTCCCTGTTTGAAGACGAGCAGGTACATGGTCATTTCACCCAGCGAAATGCGCGAGCCGGCAGCCTCGATCGCAATCCAGGCATACGCCCCGTAGAAGGCGAGAGTGCTGAGCAGGCCGAGTCCAAAACCCCACGCGTTGCGCCGGAGCGTGAGCGAGCGATCCTCGGCATAGACCTCTTCAAAGATGCCACGGTAGCGTCCCAAGAAGAGCTCCGAGAGACCGAAGAGCTTTACCTCCTTTGCGTAATCTTCGCGCGCGAGCATCACCTCGAGGTAGCTCTGCTTCCGTTTCTCTGGAGCCTTCCAGCTAAAGAGTCGAAACGCGCTCTTGGAGTATCGAGCTTCCACCACGAACGCGGGAAGCGCAGCAATTGCGAGAATGGCGACGGCGAGCGGCGACAGTGTGATCAGGATCGCACCGTAACTGATGAGGCTGATGACACCCTGCCCGAGTTGGAATGTGCGCATGACCAGAGACAGCGGCCGCATGGATGCTTCGCGACGAGCACGCGTCATCTGGTCGTACGTCTCTGGATCCTCGAAGGCAGTGAGTGGGAGCGTCACGGCCTTTTCGAGAATCATCTCGTTGACGCGCTGGCCGAGGCGCGCGCGCAGCAGTTGCTCGGAAGTCTGGATTCCGCGTTGGGCCGCTGCTAGCAGCGCGACGACACCGAGTTCGATCGCTACCCATCGAACCACGCTGTCGATGGGTGCCTCGTGTTGTACACACGCCACCACGGCGTCGACGATTTCTTTGCCGACCCACGCGACCAGCGCTGGGAGCACACCCGCGACGAGACTCAAAACGCCAAGCACCACACTCAAGCGCGGGCTCGTCGCCCACACCAATCGTGCAGCACGTCTTGTGGATACCAACGTGTCGCCGGCAGCAGCGCGCACCCCAGGATTTGGTTTTGGTTCGCTCACCCGTCCACCCTACTTGTCGAGTGGGACGGAGGCCCCGTTACTTGGTGCTAGGCAGCGCTCTTTGTCCCGTGTCGTTTCCCGCGTACCCATCGCTTGCCGCGAGCGCGTGCAAACTTCGCGAGCGATTCGACACTGCCAACTGCTGTGACGCGGAGACCGCCTGGTTGCATCGCGCGCAGCCATGCTTCGGATTCGAGCTTTCGATGCACGAGCAACGCAGGTGGTCGACCTCGCAGACGTGCCGCGGGGCCAAACGCGCGTGAGCACCGGCCTGTCCAGTCCAGCAGTTCTACGTAGTCGACGAAGTTCATCGGGATGGACGATGATGAACTGCATTGGTCGGCGAACGGAGTAAGCCCTGACGGCGAGCCGGTCGCCTCACATCGAAGTCGTCGTGCGATCGAGGTTCTTGATGGTGCATCGAGGCTCTGCACCTCGCCGGAGCGCACAGGGTTGAGATCGACGTAGACCATGCACGTGAGGACGGCATCCTCGTCGAGCAAGGGTTGGCTTGTGAAGCGACCTTCCCAGAACCTGCCTGTGCATCCGTCCTCTTTGTTGGCGCGCCGCGCGACGTGTTCGTTGAGCGTCCGCATGAACCATGAGAGGTTTGTGAGTCGTTCCCTCCACACTGCGATTTGTTCGGAGCGTTCTTTCGCGGAGAGTGTTTCGAGTATGCGAGGCGCGGTTTTGAACAACGATGAGTAACGTTTCACCACCTCGTCGTTCGTCCACGACTGAGCCACGTCGGGTCTTACTCGAAGCACGATGTGCAGGTGGTTCGCCATCACCGCGTACGCGTAGAGTTCAACTGCGAAGATTTCGGCGAGCGCGAACATCCGTGTTTCAACCCATTGCTTCCGATGCGAGAAGTCCTGACCCGTGTACGGGTCCTCACCGCAGAGGAACGCGCGGCGCACGCAGCGTGAGATGCAGTGGTAGAAAGTTGTGGTAGCGAGGTCGTAGGTTTCTGATCGGGCGCGAGGCATGCGTCCTTATCGGAGCCAATCCACCCGAGTTTCGTCGAAAACCAAGACACCCACGATTTTCTCAGCTGTGGACGATTGGATGGGTGTCTTGAGTTTTCTTAGACGCTCTGTGGGTGTCTTGAGTTTTCTTAGACGTTCTGGGTGTCTCGGATTGGAAGCGCTTCTCGGCGTCTTCGTGTCCAGTTCGTGGGCGTCTATCGCGAATCGTGGGTGTCTCTAGCGGAATCGTCGGGCGTATGGGTGTCTCTAGCGGAATCGTCGGGCGTATGGGTGTCTCTAGCGGAATCTGGATGTCTCTAGCGGAATCTTCGGGCGTATTCCCACCTTGGATCTGCTGTCCACTCGATACGGACGTCGTAGCTCCAGGCTGCGGTCAGTTTCTCGACTTCGGTTGGTATCCCACTCGACTCGGGTGCAAAGAAAATCACCGACCGCTCCCCGGCGCCGGTAATCCGACCCAACAACGCAACACGGTCGCCCACCACGGCAAGCAAATCGTCTTCAAGCGCATCGAGGCCATCGGCTTCGTCGTCCTTCGGAAACCCGTCGGGCCGCGGATCACTCAACCGGATCATCAGCTCGCAACGCATGGTCTTGAGCGGATGATCGATCGCCTTCAGCGCTCGGTTGATCGTCGCAACACGACTGGCTCCGTCGATCTCGCCCTGAAGCAACGACCAACGCTCACCTGTGGCTCGAGTCTGCAAACGCGCGACAGCAGCACCAAGCTCGTCCAACGAGGTCGCACCCTCAGGCGACTCCATGGCGACCTCGATATGTCCTAGCCAACGCTCGACGCCATCCTCACCCAGCCACCCATCCAGGGTCAGAAACGCCGCTGTGACACACGTGTTGTGGTCGAGCTTCGGAAACGCAGGATGAAAGAGTTCGAGATGCACACGCTCTGTGCTCTCGTCGACCTGAAACCCAACTTCGACTTCGTCGTGACCAAAACGATGCCCGGCCATCTCCACCGAAAACCCACGGCGTGGCTGTCGCGCCGAATAGTACTCCCACGTCGCATCCGGCGGAGGCGCTTGGCTCAACCAGCGCGCGGTCAGATGCCGAAGGGCACCGTTTCCCGCCGCACTCAGTGTCAACGCGTGTTGCGAGCCGTCTTGGCCAGGCCCGAGCTCCCACTCGAGGTGCGGATCGATCGCATGTACCAACGCGCTGATCTCATCGGGCAAGTTGCCGAAGTCACGCGCTTCGATCGCGGCTTCAATACGCGGGCGCAGCGTCGGCCAAGCCGACCAAAAGGCGGCGATGGCCTGGGCCGAACTCATCGCGTTTCTGCGAGGTGGCCGGCAAGTTCAGGTGCCGGATCAAGCGGGACGAGCTGCGTGTTGCGACCGAAGCGCAGTCGGCGACCTCGCCAAACCACAGTGCGGCTGAAGATCGCGAACACCCAAAGCGGAATGAGTGCCAGGTCCTTGAGCAGCGAAAGCCACGCGTAGCGAAGCGGCATACGCGTGCGCGTCAGGGTGAGCGCGAACTGATCGGCAAGGGTCTTGGCGATCATCACGCTCGCAGCAGCCAGGCACACCCAGGGGTCAAACGCACTAAACAGCATCGCCAACGCGCTGAGCCCAATCGGGTTCGAAAAGAGGTCGGCAAAGAAACCCGGCACGTGCAGCGTGATGCGCATCTTCAACCAGCGCGAGTGCCGACCAAAGAACCGATCGAGCCCACAATCCGCGTTCACGTTTTCAACTGTGGTCGGCGAGAGCAGCACGGTCTTGCCCGCGGCCTTGTAGCGCTCACCCAACACGAAGTCTTCGCAAAGGACGTTACGTACCGACTCGAGTCCGCCAAACTCGCGAAGCTCGCTCTTGCGCAGAAGCATCGACTTGCCGCACACGCACGTAATGTTGGCGGCCTCCAGCGCGAGGCACATCGCCGGTGCGATGTAGGCGCTGAGCTGAAGGTTCTCGAGCGCGCCACCGATCGAGCGTTCGCCGACACCAATGACCACACTGGTGAGGATCGATGCGTCGTTGGCCACAAACTCACCGACGATGCGGCGGAGGTAGTCGGAAGGAACGCGCACGTTCGCGTCGGACTGATGCACCAGGTCGTAGCGAGCCGCGGGGACCGCGCCCGAAAGGTTGGCGACTTTGGGGTTGAGCCCGAACGCGTCGTCACCGAGGACAAACTGGGTAGGCACGTGCGGATACCGCGCTGCCACACGTCGCGCGACCTCGAGTGCCGGGTCGTCGACTTCGGTGGTGCTGATGACGATTTCAAACGGCGCGGGGTAGTCCTGCGCAAAAAAGCTCTCAAGGTTCTGCTCGAGTTCGTCTTCCAAGCCCTTGAGCGGCTTGAGCATCGACACCGGCGGAAGGTCCTTCACCGATGCAAGCGCAGGGCGACGACGTGTGTGTCGCCACGTTGCGGCGATGCCGACGAAGTAGAAGAGCAAGGCAAGCGCAGCGATCGAAACAACGATCCAACCCGCGATCGAAAACCCACTCATGGCGGCGAAAGGCACGACGTCGCCATATGACACCGCGCCCTTGGGTAGCGCAAATGCTCGACGATCAATCGAAGAGGCCGAGTTGGCCTGGGAAGAGTCGATCGCCCTCGAAGCGGACACCCTCAAGCTTCAGAAGGACGCGTTTGCGTGCGACGCCCGCGCTGTATCCCCCGATACGGAAACCGGATCCGGTGCCCGCATTACCTTGTTCGACAATTCGATGACATGGAACGACGATCGGAACCGGGTTCTTTCCGTTGGCCACTCCGACAGCACGCATCGCGCGAGGGCGATCGATGTCGGCTGCAATTCCAGCGTAGGTCCGCAGTGCGCCGCGCGGCACCTGACGCAGCGCATTCCAGACTGCGAGTTGAAACTCGGTGCCGCTGAGGTCGAGCGGGACATCCAAAAGATCAACTTCCTTGCCTTGAATGTACGCGCGTAGCGACTTCCCAAAACTGGGCAGCCGTTTGTACTCGCGCACGTTGGCAAGCGGCTTTCCGGCAAACCACAAACGGGCGATCCCTTTGGTGGTCCAGGCGATTCGTACATCACCAACTGCTTGAAAGGGGATCTGCCCTTGCCCGACGAGTGCTTCGGTTACCATACTCGTGTCGTGCGGGCAGGAGTGAACATCGCGATCGTCGCGACGCTGTTGGCAACAGCGTGTGGTGCGAGTCCTCGCATGATGCATCAGTCCAACACCTATTTCGAGCACTGCCACGCTGCCGAACTCAATCCCGAACGCACCATGGATGAGCGCAAGGCGTGTTGGGCTGCCTGGTTGGAGTACTACGCCGAGCCTCAGCCGCCGGAGCGTCGTGCGTACGCGGCCAACCGAATCGCCGCGATCGAGCGTGGCGAGAGCCTCAACCCGCTCCCTGATGTCACGACGTACCGCGCTGCGTTTCTGAGTTCGGACGGTGAACGTGTGGAGCCTGAGAACCCGGATCCGGCACAAGCCCCCGAAGTCACTCCAGCCTCTGCACAAGTTGGCAGCTCCGACCCCTGCATCAACGTGTGTACGCCGCGCCTGAACGCGTGTCTTGCGCAGTGCGGTGCTCGCGGCCGCGACTGCATGACCGCGTGTCGCGCCGAGAACAACGTCTGCCTGCGCGGCTGCTACTAGCCGATCCGGACTAGCCGAGTCGACCCAGCGCGTCTTCCAACTGTGCCTTGCGCGCCTTGAGTCGCGTTTCGTCCTCACGAGACTTCGCCACGATTTCCGGCGGCGCCTTCTCAGTAAACTTCGGGTTTTGAAGCTTGCGCGAGACGCCGGTCAGCTCCTTGTCGAGCTTCTTGAGCGCGCGCGTGAGCCGCTCTCGCTCCTTTTGGGGATCGATCACGTTCGGAATCGCGGCAGGCACTCCCGCAGCAAGAAACACGGCTGCGTTGTCGAAGTGTGAGTGCGGGTCCGCCAGTTGCTCTTTCGTGCCGAACTCTAGCGTTCCACCGAAGAGCTTCTCCATCAGCGGCTTTTGCGATTCGAGGAGAGCGCGGTGATCACCCGCGTCGACGTGCACGGTCATCGCGGTGCTCCACGGAAGGTCATGCTCGGCGCGAATTGTACGCGCGCCGGTGACCAATTCGATCAACACGTTCATGTCACGCTCGGCGTCCGCATCGGCGCGCGCATCCTCAGCACCGGGGTAGCGCGCGACGATCAACGAGCGCGGCTTGCTCGCATCAAGCGCATGCGCTCCCAAATCATCGCTCTTCGCGATCTTTTGCCAAATCTCTTCCGTGATGAACGGCATCATCGGATGCAGCGCGCGCAACACCGTCTCGAGTGCATGAACCAAGGTCTGCGCGGTTTCCTCACGCAGCGCTTCATCGTCGAGTAGGGGCTTGCTCAGCTCGAGGAACCAGTCGCAAAACTCGTCCCACACAAAGTGGTAGAGCGCCTGGCTGGCTTCATCGAGACGGTACTCGTCCAAACCCTTGCCCGCGGCTTCGAGCGCGACGTTGAGTCGCGAGAGGATCCAACGGTTGGCCAGCGTTGTCGGTTGGGGGGGTGTTCCCGTCGCTTGAACGTCCAACCCATCGAGCTTGCCAAGCGCATAGCGTGCGGCGTTCCACAGCTTGTTGGCGAACTTGCGATAGCCGTCCACTCGTTTGAGCGAGAGCGCAATCCGTCGCGACATTGGCGAATAGCTCAGCAGCGTCATACGCAGAGCGTCGGTGCCGTATTCGGCAAACCCATCGGGGTAGGTGTTAGTCAGGTACTTCTGACCCGCCGGCTTCGCCCCGTTGAACTTGGCTTTCTCCAGCAAGTCGTCCAGCGTGGCGCCTTCGATCACGTCAAGCGGATCGATGACGTTGCCTTTGACCTTGCTCATTTTTTGGCCGCGCTCGTCGGTCACGAGACCCGCCAAGAGCACGCGGTTGAACGGCACCTCGCCCATGAAGTGCAGGCCCATGATGATCATGCGCGCCACCCAGAAGAACAGGATGTCGTACCCGGTCTCCATGTCTTGGGTGGGGTAGAAACGCTTCAGGTCGGGCGTCTCGTCAGGCCAACCCAAGGTCGAGAAGGGCCACAGTGCGGAGCTGAACCACGTATCGAGCACGTCCGTGTCTTGCTCGAGGTTGGTGGATTCACAGTGCTGACACTTTGTGGGTGTCTCACGCGCCACCGTGATGTTGGAGCAGTCGGCACAATGCCATGCCGGGATTTCGTGACCCCACCAAAGCTGGCGGCTGATGCACCAGTCTTGGATGTTCTCGAGCCAGTGAAAGTAGGTCTTCTCCCAATCCTGCGGAAGGATCTGCACCGTGCCGTCGCGGACCACGTCGATCGCGGGCTTGGCGAGCGGCTCCATCTTCACGAACCACTGCTCGCTCAGCATCGGTTCGACGACTTCTTTGGAGCGCTGCGAAATCGGCAACGTCATCTTGTGTTTTTTGACGCCGCGCTCGAGCCCAATCTCGGCGAGCTTCGCGCGCACCGCTTTGCGGCCTTGTTTGATCGTCAGGCCCTCGAACTCGCCGCACTGATCGTTGAGCGTTCCGTCCAAGTTGAAGATCGTGATTTCTTCCAGAGGCGGGTCTTGGCGTCGACCTGTCGCGAAGTCGTTCGGGTCGTGCGCAGGCGTCACCTTCACCGCACCGGTGCCGAGCTCCATGTCGACGAGTATCGCGTCGGTGATGATCGGAATGCGCCGATCGACGAAAGGGTGCTTGACGAATTTCCCGTGCAGGTGGGTGTAGCGCTCGTCGTCGGGATGCACGGCAATCGCGGTGTCGCCCAGCATCGTTTCCGGCCGCGTCGTCGCCACGATCAGTTCGTCGTCCGAGTCCTCGACCGGGTAGGCAAACTCGTAGAGTTCACCAGGCACGTTTTCCTGCTGGTCCACCTCGAGGTCACTCAACACGGTTTGCGTGGCGACGTCCCAGTTCACCATGCGTAATCCGCGGTAGATCAAACCTTCGTCGTAGAGGCGAACAAACGCTTCACGCACCGCACGCGAGAGGTCGGGGTCCATCGTGAACTTGCCCCGGCCCCAGTCGCAGCTCGCGCCCATCTTGCGCAGCTGTGTGAGGATGCGACCGCCGGACTGCTCCTTCCACTTCCACACGCGCTCGAGGAACTTCTCGCGGCCGAGCTCGTAGCGGTTGGTGCCTTCGTTGCGAAGGATGCGTTCGACAACGACCTGCGTCGCGATGCCAGCGTGATCGGTGCCAGGCAGCCAAAGCGTGTTCTTGCCGCGCATGCGGTGGTAGCGCGTCAGCACGTCCTCAAACGTGGTCCGGCACGCATGACCCATGTGCAGCGTTCCGGTGATGTTCGGAGGCGGGATCGCGATCATGTACGTGTCGCGCGTGTCCGCAGGGTCAGCGCTGGCCTCAAAGAGGCCGTTGTCTTCCCAAAACGCGTACCACTTCCCTTCGGTGGTCGAAGGCGAGTAGGCGGGGGGCAGCTGCTCAGTCATGTGCCTACGATTTGAATCGCAGGCTGCACGCGGTCAATGGGAGAACGACAGGTCTACTTGGACATCAAGCGCTGAATCTCTTCGCGGATCAGCGTCTCGGCCATGTCGGGCACAACTTCCCACACCACTTGCTCGATGACCTCGCGCGAGAGTGCGAGGACGCCTTCGACCTGGTCGGCACTGAGACCCAGCGCATCGAGCTTCTGCGAAAGCGGCGCGCCCGGAGCCGTTGCGGCGGCTGCAGCGGGCGCCACGGGCGCCGGTTTGGCGGGCGTGGGCTTTGCGGCCGGCCGCACGGGCGGCTTCGGCTTGGCGGCGGGCTTCGGCTTGGCAGGTGCGACCAGATCCGCTTCATCGGCGAGCTCGAGCACGGGCTTCTTCTTGCTCGACGAGGGCGGCGGAGGAGGCGGCGCTGCGGCAGCACTTCCAAACGCCATGGTGCGCTTGGGCGAACGACCGGTGGACTTGCGACCTCCCTGAACCGGACTTCCTGCCGGCTTGACGGGTGCGGCTGCAGCCACGGGTGCGGACGGCGAAGCAGGTGCCGCGCCGGTGACCTTCGCACGCGGTCGACTCAACACGGCGACGACCTTGTCGATCACAACCTGTGAGTCGAAAGGCTTGGCGACGTGATCGTCGACACCCGAGTTCTTGCCCTTCGCCTCGTCGTACGGATTGTGCTGACTGGCGAGAACGATGACCGCGGTGTTCGCGAGTGAGGCGTCGGACTTGATAGCGTGTGCAACCGCGTATCCATCCATGCCACTCATCGAGGCGTCGGCGAAGACGACATCGGGGCGGACCTCTTTCGCTTTGGTAAGGGCCTCTTGACCCGTACCCACAGTCACGACTTCCGCATCCTCACCCGCGAAGGTCATGTGCATGATCTTTCGCATCGTGACGCTGTCGTCGACCGCCAGGATTTTCACCGCCACCGGATGTCCTCCTTGCCCCGCCACCTTGCTGCGAGGCACACACCACTAAGTCCCCGAAAAGAGGGGATATCTGCTTACCTGGATACGCCGTTTTGGGCGCCTGGGTCAAGATTTCGCATCTCAATCGAGGCTGAGGCCAAGTTCCTCTGCGGCTGAGCGAAGCGTCTGAGACGCCGAAGGAAGCCCGCGCGCATGGGTGTAGCAATCTTGAAGGATCTTCTCCGCGTCCTCGCTGCGACCCATCTGGTCGAGCATACGCGCCAATCCGGCGGCTGAACTCGCGTGACCGGGATACGCGTTCAGGGCACGCCGGTAGTAGCGCATGGCGAGGCCCTTGTTGTAGCTGTTCATGGCCGCGTTCGCGTCACGGGCAGCTGCGGCCGCTTCAGCGCGTGCCGCACGGTGGTAGCGACGGGTGTATCGAAGTCCGGTCGCCATATCGCCTGCGGCATAGGCGCAGCGGGCAGCTTCGAGTGCGGCAGGCTCCGCGTCCAACGCGCGGTCGTGCTGTTCCACCGCTTGAAGGATTCCTTCACAGTTGTTGTCCACCCAGGGTCGCACCACAGCGACGAGGGGCGTGTCGGTGGCTTGGACATCCATCGCCAACACGCGCCGCGCAGCGTCGCGATCCTGACGCCAGAGCGCCGCAACGAAGAACGCCTTGAGAGTCGCCGGGGCGGCACGCGGTCGATCGAGACTGCCCAAGAGGGAGCGCCACAGTCGTTCTGCTTCGCGAAGCTGGTCGGCGCGGATGGCCACGCGGTCGTCGTCCATCGCGGCGTCGTACTGCTCGAGTGCGCCTCGGATGTTACCGCGCTGCTCGGCGATGACGCCGCGCACCAGATGTTCGTCGGCGTCGCTTAGACCCAAGCCGTCGATCGCCAGGGCCACGCGTGCGAGTGCCTTGAGTCGGATGCCTTCGTACTCGATGCGCTGAATCAACACGTCGACGCCGATGCCGTCCGGCAAGGTGTCGTAGGTCTCACGGGTCATCCACGGGATCTCGCGCAGCGAGTAATCCACGTCGGCTTGCGAGAGGTCCTGTTCGTGCGGAATGCGCGCGAGGTCGAACTCCAATGCGGGTCGATCATCGACCACGATGGGTGCGCCTTCGGACCATGCGCGCGCACCGGGTGTGTCCAGTTCCATCGTCGCCGCGTAGTCGACGACATCGTCCAAGGCGAAGGGACGCAGATAGGGCTGGAGTCCCTCGGAGCTGATCAATTCGGCGGCGCGTGTCCCGATCTCGATGGGCGAATCGCTCGCGGTGAGGATGAAGCTGGAATCTTCGACGACCCAAGCGTGCACGTGATCGAACGAGGTGAAGAGTGTCGCCACAATGCTCTTCAGGTGCGGCATGTCGATGCGGAACAGGTTCGTCCACAACGCGAACACGCCCGTGTCCTTGAGCGCGCGGTCGACTTCCGCGAAGAACTCCCGGGTGTACAGCGCACTGGAACCTGCCAGCCAAGGGTGGGAAGGCTGACTGATCACCGCGTCGTACGAGCCCTCTTCGGCGAGCACGAGTTGAGCGCGCGCGTCGTCGACGATTTCATGGGCGCGCGGATCGTCGAGCGGGAAGGGCTTGTTGCGGGACTCGTAGAGATAGCGCGCGGCATTGACGACGGCGCCTTCGAGTTCGACGACATCGACGCGTTCCCACGGACCGCCCAACGTCACCGCGGTGGTGTGCCCAGCGCCGAGGCCGACGATCATCGCGCGCTCATGCTCTGCGCTGAAGACCACGGGCAAGCTACCCAGCATCGCGAGTTCTTCACCAAACCCTGGGTCGTCGACACCAAACCCGGACTCGGGTCGTCCGTCGTTGAACAGGCGCAAGGTGCTGTCGCGCTGCAGAACGGTCACGGTCGTGTTCCGACCTTCTTCGAGGAAAGTGACCGTGTTGCGCCAGTGTTCCTGAGGACCGTTGATGACCGCGCTGGTGGGGTCGTACCAAGCGTCCAGCAAGAAGGGCACGTTCAGGCTTGGACCGATCGCGATGATGAGAATGCCGACGGCAAGTGGGCCCGTCATCGCGAGCACGCGTCCGATCAGCGTCTGCGCATAACTGCGGAACGCGATGGTGGCGGCCAGCAAGTGAATGAAGAGCACCACGAGCAGCGAAAGCTCGACGGCGGAGACGCGGATTTCGGCCGGGTCGGAATCGCGAAGCAGAGCGGCAAAACCCGGGATGAGAATGAAGCCTGCCATCAGTGATCCGAACAGACCGCCAAGCGTGTTCGCGGCGAGAACCTTGCCGCTGTAGCTCGGGGCGTCTTCGGCTTCGCCGCCCGCGATACGCCATGCGAGCGGAATGCTCGTGCCCAACATGATCGCGAGCGGGAGCAGCAGGATCGAACTGAGCGCAAGAATGACCCAGGCTTCGTGAGGAACGATTTGCGGGGCTTCCTGGATGATGACCGCCAAGCGGGGCATCTGAGAGCCAACCCAAATCGCAAACCCTGTGAGAATGGCGAGCCCCAGCTGGGTTAACGCGAACAGCTGTGTGGCGGAGCGACCAGGCTTCCGCATGAGCCGCTCGGCGATGAGGCTGCCAACTGCAATTCCGATGAGGAAGTTGACGAGCATCGCGGCGAACGCCTGCGTGGTTCCCTGTACAACGAGGCGCAGAACGCGGGTCCACAACACCTCGCTGGCGAGCGAGGCGATGCCGGCAATCGAGGCCAAGGCCATGGCAACTTTGACCGAGCGGGGAAGTGGACCGCTTTTCTTGGTCTCTTTTTCTTCGTGCTCGACCGGATCGTTGCTGCGCCACAATGCGTACACGATGGCTGCGGCTGAGAAGCTCGCGATGGCCGCGACGATCACGCTGGTGCGCGCGCCGTGGACCGGCACGAGATAGAGACCCGTCGCGCCTGCGCCGAGCACAGCACCGAACGTGTTTGTGGCGTAGAGCCAGGTGGCTGCGGAGGACCACTCGACACCGCGTCGCGACACGGCCTTGATCAGGATGGGCAGCGTCGCGCCCATCAGGAGTGTGGGTGGCAAAAGAATGAACACCGCGATCAAGAACCGGACGAAGGTCAGCGCAGTAAACGAGAGCCCAGAGCCCACCGCGGCGTAGAGATCGTGAACCCGCGGGATGAGCAGCAGCGAGAGAAGCGCCCACGCGCCGATGGCGACTTCCAAGATGGCGTAAAGGCGCGCGGAGCGTTGAACGCGCTCGCCCCACCGACCACCGATGGCGGAACCGAGGCCAAGTCCGAGGAAGAACGTGGCGAGCACGGTCGCAACGGCAAGGTCGCTAACGCCGAACACCCGTTGGAGCATGCGGCCCCAGGTGGACTGGTAGACCAGCGCGGCGGCGCCGGAGAGAAAGAGCGCGACGTAGAGGCTGGCGGTTCGATGCATCGTTTTCGTCGGGCCACGCAGAGCGGGGCGCGGGGACCTTCACCGCGACGAGCCCACGTGTCAACTCGCCGACCCTCGTGGTTGGCGCTATACGCCTGCGCGCATGGAGCCTGAGTCGAAATCGGAGAGCCCGCCTGGCGATGATCCGCGTCGCTATGACCGGATCGCTCCTCGACCCCCGGAAGGTGAAATTGACCTTCGGGAGATCTTCGAAGCCGCCGAGCAACCTCGCACGATCGAGCTCGATATCGGTTTTGGTCGTGGGAATAGTGTGTTTTCACGCGTAGAGACCGCGCCCGACGCTTTTGTCTTGGGTGTCGAGATCAAAGCGAAGTGGGCGACCAAGGTCGACCAGCGCCGCGCGCGCCTGGGCCTAGACCGCGTATGTATTTGGGCGGCGGATGTGAGGCCCTTGCTGCCGCGGGTGGGTCCCGAGGCGATCGTCGAGCGTGTCTTTGTGCACTTTCCTGACCCGTGGTGGAAGAAGCGGCACCAGAAGCGCCGCGTGTTGACCTCGCCCTTGCTCGACAACCTGGCGCGGCTGATGCCCGCCGGCGGCGAACTCTTCGTGCAAACCGACGTGCCGGATCGACACACGCTTTACGTGGACACGATCACGGAGCACGAGGCGTTCGAGCTGCGGGATGCGGCGCTGAAGACCAACCCCTTCGGCGCGATTAGCAACCGCGAGCGTCGAGCCGAGGAAGACGGACTTCCCGTACATCGATTGCTCGCGATTCGCAGCTAGGACATCATCGCTTCGCGGGACACTGGGGAGCGGACGATGGCAGCGAAGAAGAGTTCGAAGAAGCGGAGCACCAAGAAGGCTGCGAAGAAGAAGCCGGCGAAGAAGCGGAGCACCAAGAAGGCTGCGAAGAAGAAGCCGGCAAAGAAGCGCAGTACCAAGAAGGCTGCGAAGAAGAAGCCGGCAAAGAAGCGGAGCACCAAGAAGGCTGCGAAGAAGAAGCCGGCGAAGAAGCGGAGCACCAAGAAGGCTGCGAAGAAGAAGCCGGCAAAGAAGCGCAGTACCAAGAAGGCTGCGAAGAAGACGGCGAAGACCAAGAAGGCTGCCAAGAAGACCGCCAAGAAGAAGAAGGCGTCGACTTCGAAGTCCAAGAAGACGCTGGGCAAGGGCGCCGAGGTCCGTATCGTTCGCGGAAAGGACTCGGGAGCCGTCGGGTTCATTTTTTGGGTCGGGCCCAACCAGTACGGACCGGGTCAGCGCTTCGGAATCAAAGACGACGATGGCCAGGTGCTGTGGGCGGATGAATCTGCCGTGGAGCTCGTCGGATCGGCGAAAGCGGCGCCAAAGAAGAAGGCCAAAAAGGCACCGAAGAAGGCAGCCAAAAAGCCGAAGCGCAAAAGCTCCGGCGTGCGCGCGCGCAACCTCATCGTCGACGAAGAGAACTTGGGCGTCATCGTCATTGGACGCGTCGTGAAGGGTGTCGAGCGCGTCAAGCAGCTCCAACAACTCGCAGAGACGATGCACGACGTGGCCGGTGAGGTTGGCGTTCGAGTAGGTGTCGTCTTCTGCTCCACCACAGTCAACTTCTCGATGGATGCCGACATTCGGTGGAGTGGGGTGCTCGCCGGAATCGTGACGCATGTCTACTATGGGGGCGACGACGCGTCGCCTGCGCCGCTTCCTGCTTCAGCTCTCGCAACTCAGAAGGTGCCCACTGAACTCTGGGACGCAGTGACGGACGCGGGCTTTGAAGCCCCTGGCAAGGACCAGGTTTTCCTCGCGGCGGCGGGATGGACGTGGACCTCGATTCACGGCAACGACGGCAAGAGCATTGTTGGAGCGGACACGGAAGGTTCGGGCTACACGCGGATCGACAACATCCCTCGAGTCATGAAGGGCAAGGAACCCCTCACGATCCGCGCGTCGTACTGCTAGCGCAGCGCGTTCGTTTGGCGCAGAATCTCACCGCACGGGAGAGCAGAGAGGAACGACATGGCGAGTCAAATCTGCGAGATGGAAAACAACGGCATCATTCTCATTGGACGCGAGGTCCAGGGAGATTTCGAAAGCTGCGACGCGATCGAGGAACTGGCGGGTGCGGTCGATTCACTCGCCGGCAAGCTGCGCCAGAACATCGGACTGGTGTACTGCGGCACGACGATCAACTGGCCGGATGATTTTGAGTACACGCCTGTGCTCGCCGGCATCATCACGCACGTGCATTACGGCGACGACGAAGGAATTGCGGAACCTATTCCGCAAAACGCGTTGGCCAAGCAAGCCGTCCCTACCGAACTCTGGGATCTGATCGCCGAGAAGGGTTTCAAGGTCTCCGGCGAAGACCAAACGTTCCTCGCGATCGCGGGCTGGACCTGGGCGACCATCTTCGGCAACAACGGCGAGAGCATTATCGGAACCTCGGGTGAGGACGAGGGCTTCATCCGCATCGACGACAATCCGCGCATCATGGGAGGCAAAGAGCCGCTCACGATGAAGGCGTCGTACTGCTAGCGCCACGCGCGATAGACGGTGTGTGCGAGCGCTGCGACCAGTGCGAGCGCGCCGATCGGAACCAACACGATCCCTAGACTTGGGTCGCCCTCGGGGTGGGCAATCGCTCCGAGTGCGAACCCAAAAGGGATGCACACCGCAGCAAAACGAAACGCTCGCCGCGTCCATTTCGGCGGTTCGGAAACCGTAGCGCCGAAACCGATGAGCACCAGCGCCAATCCCACGCCATGCGCGTGGGCGAGCGTCAGCAAGAGCCGCGTCAACTCATCGTCGAGGTACGCCGAGACTTTGAACGCGTGCGCACCTTCGAGTCCGATTCCGAAGAGCACGAAGACCAAGAGCAAGGTCCACCCGAAACGAGCATCGGTGTTCATTCGCCGATCTCGATCGCGTAGTGCGCTGCACGTTCGCGCAAGGGTGCGACGAGTTCGGAGTCCACCGGGTGATGGTCGATCGTGGCGCGCAACCTGTCGACCTGTTCGCGTCGCTCGTCGATAGGCGTGGCCGGTCGGAACGCCGAGACTTCGAGGGCATCGCTGCGTTGGCGCAATGCGCGAAACGCGACGCGACGCACGGCGGGGTAGGGGTCTTGCTCCATGGCGTCGAGAAGCCAACCGCGCAGCGTGCGTTCATCGCCGAGTGTGGAACGACCGATCGCATCGGCCGCCAAGCTGCGCTCGATGGGGTCGCCACCGAAGAGTTCCGCAAAGAGGTCCTCCACGTGGCAAAGCGAGCACGCGTCGATTCGCTCGGATTCTGGGTCGGGAATCTCGACGCGGTGTGAGCGATGCGCGCCGATCAATCCATACACGATGCGTGGCATGTGGCAGTCGACACAGGCTGTGTCGGCATGGCGGTCGTGCTCGGGCGTTGAGGTGCGCTCGTGGCACGAACCGCAGCCACCATCCTCCGCGGCTTCGGGGCGCAACTGGCCTGCGGGATCACCGTCGTGCATGCCGTGGCACGCTGTGCACCCAGGCGTTCCATCGTGTGTGCAGGGAGACTGCAACCAGCCCTGGTATTCGTACGCCGTCAGCCGCGGCGTCCCGTCTTCCCAGAACCGCAGTTCGAATACGGGCTCCCCGTCGATGGTGGAGTCGCGCCACAAGGGTTCGGAGTACGCGGCCAGGTTGTCGCCGGGCACAAAGGGATCCCCTTCTTCCAGGAAGGTGTCGAGGTGGTCGGTCTTGCGTTGGCCATGACACCGACCGCAGCTTTCCGACGCGCGTGCATCGTCCAGATGGGCAGGGCTGACGACTGTGGGATCGTCGTCGTGCATGTCCAAGTGCAGCGCGTAGCGACGTACCGGGTTGGCGTTCTGGCCCACGTGTTCGGCTGCGGGTCCGTGGCATGCTTCGCACGCGACGCCAAGTTCGGCGACTTCACTGTTGAAGCGTTCTCCGTCCACACCGGGATTGGGCGCCACGTTGTGGCAGAAAATGCAGTTGTCGTTCCAACGGGTCACGTGTCGCATGAAGTCGGTGCGCGATGCACGTGGGCTCTCGGGATCGGGTGTGAGGAACGCGCCGTTCATGTGAATCCAGCGTTGTTCCTCCACGTGCCACGCGACTGGAAGCCGCACGAAGAGGTCGTCGGTGCGCGCGAGGTACTGCTGGTAGCGGTGCGATCCGACGGTGCGTTCGATTCGATGTTCGTCGATCTCTCCAGTGGGCGATTCGAAGCGAACAAAGAACTCGTCGTCGCGTCGTTCGAATCGGGTGGTCCAACCGAAGTACGTCAGCGACTCTTGCCCAGGCGCCCCAAAGCGACCCAACACGCTCTGCGGCGTGGCTTCTTGGGTCATCCGCCGGTGGTACGTGCGATGCCAGCTGGCGTAGTGTTCGGGGTGGCAGCGTTGGCACTCGCCCGATCCCGCGTACGCCGCGTCGTGCAGGTCGCGCTCACGCTGCAGTTCGTCATTGACCGCGCACGTGGCGAAGCCGAGTAGCGTTGCAGCGAGAGCCGCAACACCGAACGCGGACCTCGAACTTCCACTCAAGGATGCGGCCCTCAGGGAAGACCAGCGAGCGCCTTGTCGAGCGCCATCGCTTCGTCTTGCAAGCCCATGCGCCGGAATGTGGCGCGCGCTTCACGAAGGCGCTCCGCCGCCGCATCCACTTCACCGCGCTCGACCAGGTGGTTGCCAAGGAGCACGAGCGAACGTGCGACTTCCCGCTCGTTGCCGAGTTCACGGAAGAGGTCGATGCTCTGCAAGAACGCTTGTTCCGCACTCCGGTCGCTCAGTCCGCCGGTGTCGTAGAGAGTCGCTGCGCGCAATTGACCCACGGCTCGATACGCCAGCGCGATGGCTTCGCGACCGCCGTACTCGATGGCGACCTCGAGCGCGTTTTCCAGCTTCGCGGTCGCCGTTCCGTCACCGCGTTTGAGGGCGAGCAGCCCGCGGTTGCGTTCAATGTCCGCCAGCGCGCGCTTATCGCCACGTTCCATCGCAAGTTCGAGTGCGCGTTCAAGCGCCAGGTCGGCTTCGTCAAACGCACCATCCGCCATGCGTGCTTCGCCCACGTTGTTCAGCAGGAAACACTCGCTGCGTCGATCGGCCATCTCGCGGGCGCGTTCGAGCGCCGCACGCCACGCGGCCACAGCAGCAGTTCGGTCGCCGCGCTCGTACGCCATCACGGCAAGCGCATTGTGGCTCTGAATGATGCCTTCGACGTCTTGGATGCGCTGTCGAATCTCGAGCGAGAGCTGGAAGAGCTGCTCGGCAGTGTCGAGGTTGCCGCGTCGCATCTCAAGTTGACCTAGCGTGTGGATCGAAACCGCTTCGCCGCGAGCATCCTGGTGCTTGCGCCGAATCTCCAGCGCCTCGTTGGCGAACTTCACGCCCTTTTCGATCTGCCCGCGAAGCATCGCGACCTGAGCGAGATCGTCCAAGGTCGATGCCACACCACGGAGGTCCGACGCGGCGCGGAAAAGCTCGAGGGCTCGCTTGAGCAGACCGCGGGCTTTCTCGTCCTCGCCACGTGCGCGCAGCACACGCGCCAAACGGTTGAGTGCTGCGCCGCCTTTGCCGCGCGCACCGATGTTCCACGAGTGGCGGAGCATTTCCGCAAACGCGTCCATCGCTTGATCGTAGTGACCGAGCATGTGCAGCAACGAACCATGTTCGTGCAGTGCTTCAATGCGTCGCACGGCGTCTTCGCGCGGAATGTGCTGAAGCGCGCGCTCCACGAACTTGAGCGCGCGATGGGTTCGCATGCTCAAGCGCTCGTAGTGGGACGCTTCGAGATAGGCGCGGCCGGCACGCTGCGACTGTCCAGCGGCTTCGAGGTGCGGTGCAATCATCGCCGCAATGGCGTCGCGACGTTCCATGCCCACCAACGCGAGCCAACGTGCGACTGCCGCGTGACGCTCGGTGCGCACATCTTCATCCAACGCGTCGTAAAGCAGCTGGCGCGTTCCCGCGAGCGCGAACCGGTACTCGTGCGCGCCCGGTAGGTCGGAGCGTTCGAGCGGAACGACGAATCCCTTTTCTTCCAAACTCCACAACGCGCGCGCAAGAGCGAGTGCGTCGTCGTCGTCGGGCCAAATCGTCAGTGGATCGGCATCGCTGCCGGGCGGCTTTCGCTCGGAGCGCATCTGACCGAGCACGGCACCGTCCCAAAACGTCTCTCCGATCACGGCGGCGCGGCTGAGCGTGGCGTGCTCCAACGCGTCGAGTCGTTCGATGCGCGCCTTGACCGCGTCTTCCATCGACACGGGCAGGCCGCCTTCTTCGAGGCGTCCGAGATCGACTTCCAAGCCACGACTGCTTTGGAGAAAGAGTCCCGCTTCCCAAAGCGCGAACACCAGTTCGCGAACGGCTGAGGGGTTTCCGCGCGAGCGATGAGCGACCGCGGCAACGAGCGGTTCGGGCGCAGACACCAGCTGCGGCAGCAACACGTGGAGCATGGAGGCGACTTCGGGTTCGCTGAGTTCCGCGACGGGCCCGATGGCGACACCCCCTGGCGCTTCGAGTGTGTCGGCGCGCTCCCCGATCGGTGCTTCGCCAGCCATGACGACCGCGATGTGACCTTCGGCCTGACAAATGCGCTTGATGACGTCCCACGCGTCGTCTTCCGCCCAATGGATGTTGTCGAGCAGGAGCAACACCGGACGCGTTTGCGCGTCGCCTTCAAGGAGTCGTCGGATTGCGTTGCACGCGCGATCGTGCAGCTCGTCCGGGTTCTTCTTGAGTGGTGTGAGGAACGGCGAATCGGGGAAGGGGATGCCCGCGACGTGTCCCAACAAGTGGGTGGTCTCGCCGATGGTCACGGCTTCGCTGGTTTGCAGTGCAGCGCGCACGGACGTGCTCATCGCTGCGCGGACCGCACTTGGCGAACTCGACGGCGTGACGCCAAAACGCTCCAAGAGAAGTCGCGAGAAGGGTGCAAAGGGTCCGTCGCCACCTTCGCGGCACGCCGCGTAGAGCACCTTGCACTTCGGGTTCATGCGTGCGGCGATTTCGCTGGCGAAGATCAGCAGACGCGTCCGGCCGGATCCGCGTTCGCCTTCGAGCGCAACGAGCGTCGGGGAACCCAACGTGAATGCACGCTCGACGCCGGTTTGAATCGCTTGAGTGGCTTCGGCCTGCCCGATGAGCGGGACTTCGCCTTCGTCTTCTTCCTCAGCGACGTCGACATCGACCTCGATGCTGGGCTCGGACGTCGCCGCAGCGAAGTCAGGAGCCGCACTGACGACCGTTCGATCGCCGATGCCGGTGATGCTCGTGCGTCGAGGGCTGTCGCTAAGCGAAGCTCCGCACGCGGCGCAAGAGCGCCATGCGCGTGGGTTCTCGAAGCCGCACCGGCGGCACACCGCGAAGGTGTCCATGCCGGCGATCTAGGCACGCGAACCGGCCGTGCACAAGGCGAGGGGTGACCGCTGTCACTCGCGGGCAAATCCCGACACAGGAATCACTCCGTCGCGCAGTAGTCGCGGGCGATCTCACGGGCGCGTGCTTGGCGCGCTTCGAGCATCGCGTCGGAGAGCGCAAGCGGGTCAGCCAGCGTGCTCGGGTCTTCGTCGATGCGGGCTTGAAAGAAGGCGATCGGATCGCTGACCACATCGAAAAGTTCCTCCCCCTGTTCGAGGAGATCGCAGTTTCGAGCCCGGATTTCAGCCAGGATCATGGGGAAGGCTTCGACGCTCCATGGATGGGTGTCGTGAAGGAGCACAATGCCTCCGCGCTCCCCGTTTTCCCGCTCGCGACGGGCAAGCGTGCGACGCCAGATGCTCACGACATCTTCGGCAGTGCGTACCTGGAAGTCTCCTGTCCCCAAGTTCCACAGCACTTGCGTGTACCCGCGCTCGGCGATCAAGCGGTCCACGCGAGGCGAGCGTGTTCCACCCGGCGGGCGAAAAAGCCAAGGCCGAACGCCAATGACATCCTCGATCGCAGATTGGGCGGTTTCGATTTCGGCGATCACCTGCTCGGTGTCGATCAGCGGCAGCGCTTGGTGGCTGTGCGTGTGGTTTCCGACCATGTGTCCACGTCGCACAATGTCGCGCAGGATCTCGGCTTGAGCGCGGATGCGGTCGCCAGGACCTTGAATCGTGTTGGTGGTGACAAAGAAGACCGCTTTGACGCCAGCTTCGTCGAGATGCTGCAGCAAGCGCGGCGTCGATCGGCGGTCTGGGCCGTCGTCGAACGTGAAGAGGATCACGCGGTTCCGAGCGGCGCCGCTGATGATGCGACCCTCGGCCAACTGGGAACCCGCTGCGTCGAAGGTGCGCACCTCGTCGATGCTGAGCTCCATGTCGATCGGCAACTCGGGTTCGATCACGACCTCGTCGACGGGCAACGTGGTCTGCGGCACCGCGGCCTGAGCCGTGTTCGCAGCAGGCATGACGCGAACGTAGGAGACCTGCTCCGCGATCAATGCGCCGGCAGCCATGGCCGCGACACACGCGATGAGCTGAAAACTCCTGTTTTTGGTGGGCACAACGCCAATGTACGTGTTGCACCTACACGCGCCAAAAAAGCCGCGATTTGTGGATCAGCGCGTCGCGAAGTTCAACGGCAGGTTGAAGAACGCAGGGCCGCCCTCGGGTTCGGGGAACACCCATCGTCGTGCGACCACGCGCAGACACTGCGTAAAGCGCTCGGGCGAGTCGCCGTCGGTGTTCACGTTCACGCGTCGAACGGTCCCGTCGCGACGGACGTGAACGCGGAGGCTAAAGACACCCTGCAGTTCAGGATGCGCAGTTCGAAGCGTGCGTTCGTAGCAGCGTCGTAGGTCGCGCACATGAGGTTGCACGACTGCCTGAATCGCTTCGGGCGGGATGTAGCCCACGTTCGGCCGACGCCGCTGTGCCTGCAGAGCGCTCTCTTCGAGTTGGAGCCCCTCAGGAACCATCTCGATTTCTGCCACGTGACGTTCGCCCTCTTGGTCGAAACCAATGAGCGTCAGCGCACCCAGCGGCACGCGCATCGAGAGCTGACCGAGCGCTTCGAACGTCGACCCATCGATCTCCCAGCGCACGATGCGGTCACTCTGCGGAAGCGTAAGCAAGCCACCTTCGAGCGGACGCGGTACGGGGACTTCGCCTTGGGCGCGCGCCACGATGTCTTCGGCCGAACTCCAGGTCGCGGGTGCTGGAAGCAGTGCGACGACTTCGTCACCACGACGAACTTCCACCACGCCTTCGTCGACCGTCACCGCGATATCGTCGTCGTCGCGGACCACCTCAAAGAGCGTTCCGCGAACGTGCACGGAGTAATCGCCCGCGGTGATGCTGTAGATGGTACCGGTTCGAACTTGGTTGCTCACGCGACCGCTTTGCAGACCGAGTTCGACTCCATCTTCGCGAACATGGGCAAGGGCAAGGCGCGCATCACCGTGAAGCGCAAAACCGGTGTCGGCGTCGAGCCGTGCATGGACCGCTCCGTCGACGAGGTCGACCTGGTCGCCTTCTTCGAGAACAGAGCCCACGGTGATGGCTTCTTCGTTGGAACGCGCATCGCCACCGACGGCCACCACAGTCGCGGTTCGCGCAGGCGCCGGGACGTCGCGCACAGCGATCGCTTCGCCGGGGATCGTGGTGCGCATTGGTATTGGTGCGGGCGACTCTTGTTGGATCGTGACCACCAACCCGACCGCGGCAGCGGCAGCGAGCACGGTGAACGCGAGCGAGCGTCGACGCGCACGCGCTTTGGCTTCGCGTCGAACCGCCAGTTCGATCTTGGGGAAGTCAACCTGCGGGTCGCTTTCACGAATGACGTCGCTGACGCCTTCGTACGCATCCATCCGGATCAGTGCTTCGGTGCAGACATCGCAGGTGTCGAGGTGACGCTCCAGACGGCGACGACCCGCTTCGCTCAGTGCCCCTTCTTGGTACGCGACCAACGCTCGCCACTTCGGCTCATGGGGTTTGACGCTGGGTTCGTCCGAACGCCACGCGGCATCGTCGGCAAACAAGCGTTCCGACATGCTCGCGAAATCGAGCGTCGGCGTGTCTTGCGCGCGCACTTCGTCGCGAAGTTTCGCCAGCGCACCCATGCGACCGAGCGCTCCGGATTCGACGCCGGCTTCGTGCAACACCACCAACCCGTCGAGTTCGACCGCTGGAATCGGTTGTGCGCGAACCTCGTCCGACACCTGCTCGACCGCAGCAATGCGCGCCCACGCATCCAAGCAGACCGTGCAGTCCTGCAGGTGACGCTCCACGCGTTCACAACCAGCTTCGGAGAGCTGACCCGCGTGGAAGGCAAGCAACGCTCGCCATTTGGGCTGGTGGTTCACCCTTCGGTTCCCTTCTTGGTCTTGGGGCGACCGGGGAGGGTTTCCATCAGCTGACCGACGACTGCGGCCAACGCAGGTTCGTCCATGAGTGCGGCGTAGAGTTCCTTGCGCGCATAGAAGAGGCGCGTGCGAACGGTCAGTACCGGCGCTTCCACGATCTCCGCGATCTCTTTGGCGGGCAGTCCCTCGAAGTCGTGCAGCACCAACACGGCGCGCTTCTTTTCGGAGAGCTTGTCGACGAGTCGGTACAAGGCGACCACTCGTTCGTTGCGCTCGGCCACGGCGTCGGGTGTTTCGACCGGGCGGGACTCACGACCTTCAGGAACCGGAACGTCGGCGAAGCGCGGTCGCGAGCGCTTCTTGCGGAGGTGCATCTTGGTGACGTTCGCCGTCAACCGGTAGAGCCACGTCGTGAACTTGGCGTCGCCGCGGAAGCTGCCAATGGATCGAAACACGTGGATGAAGACGTCCTGAACCACATCTTCGATCTCGTGGGAGGGGCCCATCACGCGATGAACGATGCGCGCGACAACTTCCTTGTAGTCGCGAAAGATCTCGTGGAAGGCCGTTTCGTCGCCGGCCATGGCGCGCTCGATTACGGGATCCAGCGCTCGGCTCCGCGTTTTGCCATCTGCGCGCCCCTGCAGGGTTTCCGATGCCAAGGTCATTGATCGGTCTGTTGCCCTCTTCGACGAGGCCATTCACCCATGTTACGCCTCGGGCCGAATGGCCGCTGCGGCACAGCTCGAAGTCACGAATCTGACCAAGCGCTACGGTCCTCGAACCGCTGTGGACGGAGTCTCGTTTTCTGTTCAACAAGGCGAAATCGTTGGGTTTCTTGGCCCAAATGGGGCTGGCAAGTCCACCACGCTTCGCATGATCACGGGATTTGTGACCCCTTCCGGTGGTCAGGTCCGCGTGGGCGGAATCGACGCGATTGCCGAGCCGATCGAAGCTCGACGGCGGATTGGATACATGCCCGAGGGTGTTCCTCTCTACCCCGAGATGCGTACTTTTGAGTACCTGCGATACCGCGCCGAGCTGAAGGGCATCTACGGCCGCGAGGCGATCGACGACGCCATGGATAAGGCGCTCAAGCAAGCTCACGTCGACGATGTGCGCGAACGGATTCTGGGGCAGCTGTCCAAAGGCTACCGCCAACGCGTGGGGTTGGCCGACGCGTTGCTCGGGGATCCGCCCTTGCTGATCCTCGACGAGCCTACGTCTGGACTGGACCCGAACCAGATTCGTTCCATCCGCGCGTTGGTCAAAGGGTTTGCCGGCACCAAGACCGTGTTTCTGAGCACGCACATTCTTCCCGAGGTGGAAGCGACGTGTACCCGCGTGTTGATCCTCAACAAGGGCAAGCTGGTCGGCGAAGGGGAACCCGCCGAGCTTCGTACGCGGAGTAGCAATGGGGTGAAGTTCGAAGGGCGCGGTGAACTCGACGCGTTCCGCAAAGCGCTCGAGCCCTTGGACGCGTCGGTGAAGCTGGACACGCGCGGTGAGTTCGTGCGTGGGCGCTTGGAAATCGAAGGAGACGACGCGACTGAGATCGTGTTCCGCGCGATTGTCGATGCGGGGTTGGTTCTGCGGGACTTGCGCAGCACGGGCGCATCCTTGGAGGACGTCTTTGCGGACGTGACCACCGAAGAGAAGGAGGAAGAAGAATGAGGGCGGCGCTGACCATCGCGCGGCGCGAGATTCGTTCGTTCTTCATCTCACCGATCGCGTACGTGCTTTTGCTCGCGTGGGTCTACATCACCGCGCTGAGCTTCTACCTCTTGGTGAGTTGGTTCGCGGGCAATCCCTCGATGGGTGGCTCCAACAACCCCTTGAGCATGTTCTTCGGACAAACGGTGCTCTTCTGGTTGCCCTTGTTGATCTTTGCGCCGGTCATGACGATGCGGCTCTTCGCGGCAGAGCGTTCCACGAACACGCTCGAACCCTTGATGACCGCGCCCGTCCGAGAAGGCGCAGTGGTTGCCGGCAAGTACTTGGCGGCGGTCGTGTTTTGGACCGTGTTGTGGATCCCCACCTTGCTCTACGTGTGGATCATCAGTCGCTATGGCGACGTCGATGCCGGCGTGGTCATGTCGAGCTACCTCGGCGTGTTCGGAATCGGACTTTGGTACATGGCGTGGGGCACGCTCACGAGCGCACTCGCCTCCAACCAGGTCGTCGCCGCCATCTTGGGCTTCTTGGTATTAGGCGCGTTCTTTGTCTTGGGCATCGCGCAGTTCGTCTACTCGGACGAAACCCGCGACGTGCTCTCGTACTTGAGCGTCTGGACGCACATGGCGGACTTCTCCAAGGGCATCGTCGACACGCGCTACTTGATCTTTGACGCGAGCATGACGGTGCTGGGTCTCTTTCTGACCACCCGCGTGCTCGAATGGCGGAGGTTGCACGGATGAGCGAGCAAACTCCGAGCGCCGAAGAAGAAGCGCAGACGCGGTTGCTTGCGTCGCGTCGCATGCACTCGTTGATCGGTGCGATGTTGGTCACGCTGATCGTCTTCGAGGTGAACTACCTCTCGTACCGGCATTTTGAGCGCTACGACTGGACCCAGGACGAACGCTTTACGCTTTCGCAGCGCACCGAAGAAGTGCTGCGCGACCTGGAGGCCGATGTTCGCATTGTGCTGCTTCTGAGCGACGCGGAACCCAACTTCGAGGATGTTCGCGAGCTGGTGGACCGCTATCGCAGCAAGTCCACGCGCGTGGCGGTGGAGTTCGTCGACCCGGACAAGGACCCGGGTGGAGCACGCCGCGCAGCAGAACTCTACGACATCGAACTGGGGGTTGCGTCGACCGGCGAGAGCATTGCCGACGTGGCGGCTGTCGTGGTTTCGGGGGCGGAACGTTGGAAGATCACCCGGGACGACCTGTTTGAAGTCGACTTCGATCAGTTCGACGAAACCGAAGGTCCCAAGGTCGACGTCAAAGCCGAGCGCGCGCTGACCGGCGCTATCGTGCAAGTCACCGAAGGCGAAGCCACCCGAATCTGTCTGACCAGTGGTCGTGGCGAGTGGTCGTTTTCCGGCGAGCGCAGTCTTTACGTGCTGCGCGAAGAACTGGAGCGCGAGAACCTCGAGGTCGAAGACCTTCCTGCGGTGGGCATGCGAAGCGTGCCCGAGACCTGCGATGCGGTGTTTGTGTTGGGACCGCAGCGCGCCTTTGCCGAAGAGGAAGCGCGGGTTCTGATCGACTGGGTCAAGACCGGCGGAAGTCTGCTGCTTGCGCTGGATCCGATTCTGACGCGCGACGAAGTTCAACCCTCCGGTTTCGAAGAGCCGGCCGAAGACCTCGGGATTCGGATCGATCGCACGGTGCTTTTGGAGATGGACCCGCGCTACGTGCTTCGCGGCGATCCCACGGACCTGATTCGCGTGATGAACTACGGCGAGCACGAGACCACCGGACCGCTTCGCGCGACGGGTGGAAGCGTCGCGATGTCGTTGCTGCGGAGCGTGCGTCCGACCGAAGGGTCGACCGCGACGGCGCTGCTGCTCTCGTCGGAGATGGCGTACGGCGAAACCGACATCGGTGGACTGATCGCGGATCGCGACGTGGAACCCGACGCGGACGACATGCGCGGGCCGATTTCGTTGGCGGTGGCATCCGAAGCCGCGACGGCCGGTGTCGAACCGGGCCAGCGTCCAGGCCGCATTGTCGTCGTCGGCGATAGCGACTGGTTGGAGCCCGCGTTCATTATCGAGCCGCAGTTCGCCAACCTTGATTTTCTCATGAGCGTCACCGGGTTTGTGACCCAGCGCGACGCGTTGATTTCCATTCCGCCCCGCAGGTCCAACTTGCAGGCGGTGGTGATGAGTGAAGCCGACGTCAGTGGCGTCGCGCTTCGCATCTTTGGACTGTTGCCGCTCGCTATTTTGCTTTTGGGCGTGGCGGTGTGGTGGAGCCGTCGTCAATGAATCGCAACACCAACATTGTGCTGGCGCTCATCGCCGGTGGGCTCTTCGCGTACATCACGCTTTACGAGCGACACACGCTCACCAGCGGTGAACTGACCGAAACACAAAACCAGCTGCTTCAGCGTTTTGTGCGTTCGCGCGTCGACCGCGTCGAAGTCGATCGCGGCGACGAGCAGATGGTGCTGGTGCGTACGCGTGACGAAGACGACTTGCTCGGCACATGGAATCTCCAAGCGCCTGTAGAAGCACTGGCGGACGACGATGCCGTCGGTTCACTGCTGAGCGCGGTTCAGTACGCGAGCGCTCGACGTACGCTTCAGGAGGTCTCGGCAGAAGACCTGGCTCGCTATGGGCTGGACGCACCGCAGGTGAGCGCGCGCTTCACGGTCGCCAACGAAGTGATTGCCGTGGCGTTTGGCGAACGGGACCCGACCGAGACCGGCATCTACATGCAGGCCGGCGACAACGTTCACGTGGTGGGAATCGATGTGTTCGAGGCGTTTGATCACGACGCTGGGCACTATCGCTCCAAGCGGCTCTTGGGGGATGGCGTGTTGCTCGCATCGCGGCTGGAACTGAGCGGAGAGGGCGGAGCGCGCACCCTGGTCAGCACCAACGATCGGTGGATGCTGCAACGGGATAGCGGTTCGGTACTGGCCGCTTCCACCTTGCTCGAAGAAGCGCTTCAGGCGTTCAACGACGTTCAGGTGGAGCGCTTTGTCGATGGCGAGCTGGGCGACGTTTGGCTCGAAGCCGTCGCCACAGTGACCGGCGACGAGGATCGCACGGTGCGCCTCCAGGTTGGGCAGCGATGCACCGATGACAACGAGCGTCGTGTGCGGGTGGACGAAGGCGACGTAGGGTGCGTGTTGGTCAGTCGACTCGATGCACTCTTGCGTCCCGCCGATGACTTCCGCGAATCGCGGCCGATCACGCTCAGTGACCTGGAGCTCGAGTCGCTTTCGCTCACAAGCGGACGCGACACCTTGGAGGTTGCGCAACCGGACGGTTCGTGGACCTGGACGCTCAAGCGCGGAACGGCCGAGTCCACGGGGTCTGCGGATGACGAAGCGCTGGCGACGTGGCTCCAGTCGATTCGACGTGCCCGTGCGCAGAGCTTTGTCGTTGCCGATGACCTGCGCGCCTACGGGTTGGCTTCGCCGGCGGCCACGTTGCGGATCGAAGCGACCGAAGAGCGCGTCGAGGAACTGCACATCGGGAGTGTGTCGACCGAAGGTCTCTACGTTCGTCGCGGCGACGAACCCCAAGTCTTGGTGCTGCCAGCCAGCGCTGAGTCGCTCTTTGCCGTGAGCGCGCTTTCGCTGCGCAACCGACGGGTCATCGATCGCACGGATCGTGACGTCGTGCGCTTTGGGGTGACTCGCGCGGACGGCGTCGAACGACTGGAGCGAACTGACGACGGGTGGATGGTGCGGGCGCCGATCGACGTCAAAGCAGCCAGCGCTGCGACCGAGGCCTTGCGAGCACTCTCGCGCTTGCAGGTCGAGCAGTTCGTGGCCGACGGTGCGAGCGCGGAACACGGCCTCAACACGCCGGCGATGACCATCGCGGCTCGCTACGAACCCGATGAGGAAGATCCCGCCGATGTGACGCTTCGTGTCGGCGCCGAGACCGAAGGCGGTCGGTTTGCGCAGCTGGAGGGCGACGGGGCGGTGTTCGTGGTGAGCAGCCGTTTCGTCGAGCGCTTTGCTTCACCTTTTGTGAGTCGCCGCCTTCTCGGCACGGACGTGATCTTCATCGACAAGGTCATCCTCGAAGCAGGTGGACGAACGTTGGAGCTGAGTCACGACGGTCGCGTCTTTGCGAGCGACGACGGTCCGATCGATCCGGTGTTGAGCGAAGCGCTTGGAACGGCCATCGAGCGTCTGAGTGCGAGTGGCACCGTGCGCTATGGCGACGCGCTTGCGAGTGAGGGCTTGGCGCCACCACGCATTCGCGTTCGGATCGAGCGCGGCGAACAAGCCGAAGAACCGCACTCATACACGCTGCTGATCGGTGCGCCGATCGGAACGGGCGACGAGGTGTACCTGCGACGCGAAGATCTAGGCGTGACGTTTAGCGTCAGCGAAGAATCCGTGGCGCCGATGATTCAGGCGCTCGAGTAACGAAGCGTTAGTCTTCTTGTTCGGGAGCGTCGGGGTCGACGTTCTCGATGGTCTCGTGACCCGCGTACTCCAGCAGACCGTCGGAGTTGTTGAATCCCGAGCTGCTGATTCGCGCGAAGCGTCCGTTGATCTTCACCTTGTTGCCGGTGAAGAAATCGGTCGGAATCGGAAGCAGGCCAGACTCCGGATCGGGCGGCTCGTAGCGACCGCGACGGGCATCTTCGACAGCTTCGTCGATCTGCTCCTGGTTCTCGGCGTAGCCCACGACGAGAAGCATCTTCGCCTTGTCCGTCTCTTCGCGGCTATCGGCGAGCCAGAGGTGCGGCGCCAAAATACGGCAGTTGGGATCATGACGACGATCGCACTCGGGCGGCGTGTAGATCTCGTGGATGTACCCCGTGATCGCCAGCTCGGTGTCGATGGTGTTGCGCAGTCGCGCGCGCACCCCGTAGATGCTGTACGAGCTATCGCCGTACTGCGTCGGGTAGGGCGGCGGCGGAAGTGTCGGAACCTGAGGCAGGTTCGGCGTCACCTCGGGCAGGCGCTCGACGTTGAGATCGGTCTCTCCCCCTTCGCCGCACGCAGGCAGGACGAAAAGAGAGGCGAGAGTGAGTGCGCAAAGTGCTCGAATCATGGGGAATTTCCGCAGAGAAGCGGCCGGACGATACCACCCCCTATTTCGGGAACACAAGCTCGGATTAGCGACAGGACTCGGCTTGGTCTGCGCGTTCTGCCGCGTTTCGATAGGGCGCTGGGGCCACGGGGTCTGCTGCGCGTTCGATCAGGCGCTGGGCTTCGCGGCCGCCAATTCGTGCAGCGATCTCCACGGCCTCCGCTCCGACTTCCACATCGGGTGCCCACGGGTTCGGACGAAGTCCGCGTTCCGCGACCGCAGTCAGTGCGGGGATGCTGTCGGCGTTGCAACGCTGGGATGCGGCGGCCAGACCCGCGCGAATCACCCGCGGCCATTCGTCGTCGTCGTTCAACACCTCGATGACGAGTGCCCAGTCTTCCGCGTTGTTCGGATCGAGCAGTGCCAACGCCCGCGCACGAACCAACGACGCAGGATCGCGCACCGCAGCTCGAATGATCGGGCGGACTTCTTCGGCCGACCCGAGAGCGTCGACCCCTGCTGCGCGAACCATCGGCCAGGGGTCGCGACGCGCCGCGACGCCAATCTCGCGAAGAGGTCCTGAACCCAAGGTCTTGAACGCGGCAAGTGCAGCGACGCGTACGCGAGGATACTCGTCGCTCATCGCGGCTTCGGCCGTGGAGCGAGCATTCGGTGAGCCGCGCTCGGCTAACGCTTCGAGTGCAGCCGCCCGCATCATCCATTCTTCCGCAGTGGCTTGGGTGCGCAGGAACGAGTCGACGACGTTTCGATCATCGAGGCTTTTTGGAAGCACGCTTGCTGCGGCAACGGAACGCCATCGGACCTCGAACGCTTCGGCTCCATCGAGTGCCGTCACCAGCGCTCCGTGGGCGACTTGGTGCAGGTCTTCGCCGCCGCGGGCAAGCGCCATCGCGACTGCGCTTCGGGCTTCCGGTCCGGCGTTGCCCAACCACGCGTTGACGGCGCTCGCTTCACCACCACGCTGCATGGCCGTACGAATCGCTTCGCGCAGCGCAGGTCGTGCCGCACCGCCCTCGCGACTCATTGCGTCCAACAACACGTCGATGCGGTTCGGCGCGCGTCGCGCGAAAGCCAACGCTGCGCGGTCCCCTGGCTCACCCGCAATCACCACCATCTGTCCGAGCGCATCGAGAGCACCGACTGCGATCGCGCGCTCCACGGCCGCGGTGCGGACTTCGGCGTCGGCATCGAGTGCCGCACGTAGCAACCCTTGTGCACCCAGTTCGTGGTTGGCGTGGCGCGCAAAGATCCCGACGACGATGCGCTTCTCGGTCGAGGGCATGTCCGACCAACGCGAATCGAGAAGCGGAAGAACCGGCTCACCGATCGCGGCGAGCAGTTCCGCGGCTTGCGAGGCTTCCGTGCCGCCGCCTGCAAGTCGACCGATCCAGGTTTCGAGTCCTTGTCCAAAGTCCACGTCCGCATACGCAGCGACTTCCCCCAACGCGGCGTGCGTTCCGCTGCGTGCGCCATCGAGCACCAGCGAAAGACAGCGGGTCGACACCGGCTCAGGCAGACGCACCCACCACGGGCCTGGACCCTCGGGCAATGCGACGTGCACTCGTGTGTCGTCGAACACCACTGTCACTCCCGTTGGGGCCGAAGCACCTTCGACCTCTGCGGTTGTGATCGAGAGAGCCTGCACCGGTACCTCGGCGCTGGGCCATCGAAACGTCACGAACTCCCAGGTTCCGTTTCCGGCGCTGGCTTCGATCCACGCGGTGCTGCCATCCCCATCGACCAACGCAACCGGAGGTGGTGCAAGCGACGCGTCATGTCCTGCAGCCGACGATGCGCCAGTCGCTTGCAGTCGAAGCAGAGGGGGGCGGTCGACCAACGCCTCGGCAGCTGCGGTGAGATCCGCTGAGTTCGTTTCTTCGAGGCGACGAAGCGTGACGCTGGTGAGCCGACCGGTACGCGGGTGAATCGCGCGCGGGTCGAGCAACGTCTCATCCTGTCCGCAGATTGAACGTCCTTCGATCACGCGTCCGACGATGAGGTCGTCGACTCCGTCTCCAGTGCGATCCGCGATTTGAAGCACGTCGCGAACTCGCTCACCCGGGTCGCCGTGTGCATCGGTGCGACCTGTCCATCGCAGTGTCCGTCCATCGACCAAGGCGGTATAGGCGCGGGTTCCGCTTTGAACCTCGACGATGCCGATACGACGTCGTCCGACCCGTGCCTCACGCGTACTGACCTGATTCGAACCGCCGACCCGCCATCGATGGGCCTCGCGTCCTTGGAGGCTGAGGACCAACTCGTCGGCCTCTTGGACCACTTCAATGCGAGTGGCGCCCGCAGTCCCCGAAAATCGAAACGGCTCTTGCCCGAAAGCGTCGCCCGCCAGGATCAGCACCGCGGCGGAAACGAGCCACACGGAATCCAATCGTCCACAAACGTGGGCAGTTCGCATGCCAACGACCTAGCACGAGGGTGCGTGTGAGCGATCGCTCAGCCAAGTGGCTGCGCGAGTTGCCGGCTACGCGGCCAGTCGAATAGCCGGCTGGCTTGCCCAGTTGCCACCGGAGGAAACTCACGTTGCCGGATCTAACCAATGCGGTTGCCACAGGGAAAAGGTCCGAAAAATCAGGGTTTACCCTTGAGTTCGCGAGTTGCAGCCCCAGGTTCACCCATCCCCTGGAAGACCCGCCTGCCACCCGTTTGGCGCGGCATGCCGCATGCACTAGTGGCGGGCACCGATTGCAAACCCGAGGGTCGACGCGCTTGTTCATACCGCACGACTCCTCACTCACCGATTAGAGCCGGAGAAGTACGATGGCCAAGCAGGCACTCCGAAAGACAACCTCACGAACCGCAGCCAAGAAGAAGCCCGCCGCAAAGAAGACGACCAAGAAGGCGGCTCCGAAGAAGGCAACCAAGTCCGAAGCCAAAGAGAAGGCCGAAGCCGCGAAGGCGCGTTTGGCTGGATCGAGCGAGCCCGACAAGAAGCAACTTGAGAAGGCCCGCACCGAAGCCGAGAAGGCCCTCAAGGAACTCGAGCGCCAAGGCGCCGGTGACTCCACGCTCTCGCGCTACTTCCGCGAGATGGCGTGTCACCGCGTCCTGACCCCGCAAGAAGAGATCGAAGCTGCACGCAAGGTCGAGGAGCTGGAGATCGGCTTCTGGGTTGCGCTCTTCGATTACCCGCAGGTCTTCGAGACGGTCGCCTCCGTGGTGGAGCGTCGCGTCAAGCTCGATGAGAACCCGCTCCCCGAGCTGACCAGTCTTCGCAAGCTCGCCAAGAGCGCGAAGCGCGGCAAGCTGGGCAAGCGTCAGCAGGACAAGTGGAACAAGCTCAACCTTGAGCTCTCCACCAAGCTCCGCGCGCTCGATAGCGACCGCCTTTTCGTGCAGGAATCCGATCGCGCCGTGCATCGCCTTGTCGGTGAACACGCCCATGAGCGCGACATGGAAGGCGATGAGATTCGCGTCACGCCCGCGTTCAAGAACTACCTTCGTGGTGTCGCTCGCGCACGTCGCGGCCAACAACGCGCCAAGAACCGTTTCGTCGCCGCGAACCTTCGTCTCGTGGTCAGCATCGCGCGCCGCTACAACCGTGGCCGCCTTCCGCTCATCGACCTCATCCAAGAGGGCAACATCGGTCTCATGAAGGCTGTTGAGCGCTTCGACCACAACCGCGGATACCGCTTCAGCACCTACGCATCGTGGTGGATTCGTCACGCGATTAGCCGTGCGCTCGCCGACAAGGGCCGCGCCGTTCGTATCCCCGTGCACATGCTCGACACCTACAACCGAGTCGCTCGCGCCACCCAGGCGATTGCGACCCGCACCGGCAAGCAGCCCACGCCGGAAGAGCTCGAGAAGGAGACCGGCATCGCTGCCGAGAAGCTCGAGAAGATCAAGGGCTACTGGGCCGAGACGCCGTTCTCGCTCGACCGACCTGTCAACGACGAAGACGGACGCAAGTTCATCGACTTCCTCGAGCAGGAAAACGTTCCCACCCCGTACGAGCAGCTCGTCAGCCGCAAGTGGGCCGATGAAGTTCGTCGCTTGCTCGACACCTTGACCCCCATGGAAGCGCGCATCCTGCGGTGGCGTTTCGGCCTCGACGACGAGGACGAGCTCACCCTCAAGGAGATCGGCGACAAGTACAACCTGTCGCGCGAGCGCATTCGCCAGCTCCAAGAGCAGGCACTCGGCAAGATCCGCCGCCAAATCAAAGAGTGATCAAACAATCAAGGAGTGACGCCAAGCGTTCCTCCAGGCTCTAAAACGCAATCGGGAGAGCGGGGTCGGAAACGGCTCCGCTCTCGTTATTTGACTCTGCTTATCGGTCGTCGCGTGGCCTACGTCTCCGGCTCTATTTATCGGTCGTCGCGTGGCCTACGTCTCCGGCCTTCGGCCTCCGACTTCACCGCCTTCGGCTTACGGCCACGCTCCTCCCTTTGGAGGTTTTAGCAAAACCTCCCCCACGACTTCGTCGCGGGTCCCCCTCCGAGCTCGCGCTTCGCGCGCGTCTCGGCTCGGGGAGCCTCGACGTTGTCCGTCTGCAGTCGTCGCTCAAACGAACGCTTCGCGTTCTGAGCTGCTGGTCAGAAGCGTCGGCGAAACGGATTGCTGGGAAGTCAGGCTCACGGTTTGGCCGACCATTCTGGTCGAGTGTTCGACGGCAACACTGACGCACCAAAGCTCATAGCGAACGCGAAAAACGTTGGCTACGCGAAGCGAACGCCAATCTTCAATCAAGTTCGCGTTAATCAATACGCATTCCTAGTTACCGGCGAACGCGGGTTTCGTATGGTCACGCTGATGTCTGACTCTATCGTCGACCGACTCAAGCGACTTCTCATCGAGCACGGGGCACGAGGTGCCATCGGTCCTCAGTCCACGTTGCACTCAATGGGGTTCGATGAGCTCGATCAACTCGAAGTGATGATGGCTGTGACGGAAGAGTTTGGACCCGACGTCGATGATCTTGACGTTCGAGACTTGGGTTATCTCGTCAAGGTGATCCATCAACGCCTAGGCCAAGAATCGCCAGCGACATGGGAGACGACGGAGGTCGAAGTCCCGAGCGCCTCGAGCGACTCGAGCGAGGACGAAAAGGAAAACGAACAACAGTTTTGGTACGACATCGTCGAGTTTCTGGTCGGAGCACGGCAGAGCCCGATTGGTGAGGACAAAACCAGGTTGTACGGACGCTTGCTGATGCTGATGTCGGAATTCGGCGCGCGAACTCCTCCCGGTCCCAACGAAAATCTGGCCGAGTTCGTCGGCATCGAACCGTCCGATGAGGACTTCCTCCACGAACTCGAAAGCGAGTTCCATGTTGAACTCTCCGATGATTTCACGCTGGGGACTGTCTCCGAAGTGCTCGCTCGTATGGCGGAGGCGAAGCCGGGGGCGCATACGTACGGCACAGTCAAGGTTGCCGTGTACTCGCAACTCGTGCGGCTAGCGGGTAAAACGAAACTCTCGAGCGACGACACCGCGACAACGTTGGGGTTCTCGGACGAAACGTGGCAGACGTTTCTCGACCAAACTTCCGAAGCGCTCTCGGTCCAACTGATGCCGGAGGATCGGCAGAGGGCGAAGTCGGTGTGGTTGGCGATCGAACTGTTTTTGGACGCGGCGGACGCGTAGTTTACCGGTAGAGGTCAGCGACGATTGCTTCGACCAGCGAATCAGCAAGCCTTCGCGCGGCTCCCTGACGACCTCGAATCCCATTCGCGAGAAAGCTAAAGCGCACCACACGCGACGGGCCGAGGATGTAGCCACTCAGCGCAATCACGTCGTTCAGCGTTCCGGTCTTCATTCGCACCGCACCAGCAGGCACCTCACGCATCCGCCTGCGCAGTGTTCCATCCACGCCACCCACAGCCAGATGCGCCAGGTATTCGTGGCGAATCGACGGCTGCTGGTAGACGTACTCGAGGAGCTTCTCCAAGTGCCGCGGCGCAATCCGATTTCCCTCGAACAACCCCGACCCGTTCACAATCGTGGCGGCGTCTTCCGCGACCCCTGCGCGCTCGAGAACACGCGTGAGCACACGCGCACCTCGCGCACTGCTTCCGGGTCGCTGCGCGTTCGCACCGATCACCTTCAACACCATCTCGGCGACGAAGTTGTCGCTGTTCTTCCCGACTCGATAGAGCAACTGCGAAAGCGGCGCCGACTGTCGCGACGCCAACAAGGGAAGCCCACTGGGCCCGGTCCCGACACGGACGCGTCGACCACCCCGAATGCCCGCGCGCTGCAACGCCTCCGCCATGACAAACGCAGCATGCGTGAGCGGGTTCTCCACGCGACGCCGGTACCCCACGCCGCTGATTCCGGCAGGAATACTGCCGCGCAGAACCAACGCCAACCGACCGCCTTCGAGCGCGCGCTGCGAGGCGATCACGTTCGGCGCACCGCCTTCGCTTGTGGTCATGCCGTTGTCGACGTCGAAGTACCCGGCGCCCAGCAAGCGAACGCTCGGCTCCGCACCGACCGCACCGGGAACAACCCGCAGCACAAACGAGGAACGGTCGACGGCAACAGCACCCACCGCCGCGCGAAATGCAGCCATCTCGTTGGGCTGTTGATCGAACGCAGGCGGAAGGATCTCATCGTCGAAGTAGCTCCCATCCACCCACACTCGATCGACCGCGCGGACTCCACGATCGGCAAGAGCCGCTGCGAGCTGCACCAAGTCGGCCATCGAGAGGCTCGGGTCACCGGTTCCGCGCAGCACCAAGTCGGCCACGCGTCCTTCTTCGACGCGCCCGTACAGTCCGGTGTCCATGCGGTAGTTGGGACCGAGTTCAAGCAACGCAGCGGCAGCGGTGACCAACTTCATGTTGCTCGCAGGGTTACGCGGCGTGTCGGCACGAAGCGCGTAGATGTCGTTGTCTCCCTCGGTGACCAGAATGCCCACGCCATCGCCGAGTTCGGCACCGCGCACGATGTCGGCGAGCCGACCGCCAAGCGGAGTGTTCTGCGCTTGTGCGGCAGAGATCCAAAGCAGCGAAAGCAGAGCAAGAGTCCAACGCATCGGCCGGAACCTAAACGCCCGAGTGCGCTTCGATCAGTTCCTTTTTGGAAACGAACGATGCGGATTGGAGCCACGATCCCGCGCATTCCCTGGAAAACCGCTGTGTTGGCGCTGGCCCTGTGTGCGTGTGCATCCACGCCGGACCCGACCCCAAGCGATGCGGTCACGATCGTTTTGCCTCGCGATGCGGAAGAACTGGATCCGCGTTTCGTGCGTGATCCCTACGGCCTCAAGATGAGCCGACTGATCTTTGCGTCGCTCTTCACCATCGATCCGCGCACCCTGGAGGTGGTCGGTGACTTGGCCGAATCGTTCGAGGTGGTCGATCCGGTTCGCTATCGCGTTCGACTGCGTGAGGGGCTGCGCTTTGCCGATGGTTCGGAACTCGACGCTACGGATGTCGTGGACACCTACCGAGGCATTGTCGACGAACGGTTGGCCAGTCGCTACGCGGGTACCTACGCCCGCATCGAGAGCGTCGTCGCGGAGGACGAAACCACGGTTCTGTTTACACTCGATGCACCACACGCAACCTTCCTCACGGATCTGGAGATGCCGATCGTCCGGAGCGAAGATGCGTTGCGTCGACTCGACGATGCGTACATCGGTGCGGGTCCCTACCAAATCGTGTCGCGCGGGGAAGGGCGCACCGCGTTGGAACCGAACCCGCACTGGCACCGCGGTGAGCCCTTGCACGACGACCTTCGATTCGTGGTGGTGCGCGACGACAACACGCGTGCCCTTCGTTTACTCGCCGGCGCGGGTGACGCGGCGATCAACGCGATTCCTCCTTTGCTGGTTCCGCTTTTCGAGCAAGACGAGCGCTTCGAGGTGCGTTCGTCGGCAGGCGTGAGCACCACGTACCTGGGGTTTCATACCGAGGCGCTTCCACTCCAAGTTCGCCAAGCCATCGCACTCGCAATCGATCGAGAAGCGCTCGTTGCTGCGAAACTCAACGGGCGGGCGCATCTTGCCGAGAGCTGGATTCCGGAGGGTCACTGGGCCGAGATCGATCTGCCGCCACGAGCGCTCGACCGAGAACGGGCAGAAGCTCTGCTCGATGAAGCCGGTTGGACTCGTGACGACGAGGGCATTCGACGACGTTTGATCCTGCGGGTGGGTTCGGATCGTTTTCGCGTGTCGGTCTCACGTGCGATCGCCGCGATGCTTCGCGACGTTGGACTCGATGTGGTGGTTCGGCCGAGCGAGTCTGCGACGCTCATCGCCGACCTCAACGCCGGTCGGTTCGAGTTGTGCTTTCTCCAAGTTCCGGAGGTGTTCGAGCCGCACGTGTTGAGTTGGTTCTTTGCGGGAGAGCACGTGCCGGAAGACGGGCAGCTTGGAGCGAATCGCTGGCGGCTGCGTGATGAAGCCCTCGACACCGCGCTGGAACGTGGCCGCGCCAACCCCGAGCCGACCATTCGCCGAGACGCGTACACCCGTGCACAGCAACGCTTGTACGAAACCCTGCCGGTGTTTCCACTCTGGCAGGAAGATACGGTTGTGGTGGTGCGTCGCGGCCTGGAGCTCGACGTCCCGCGTGACGGGCGCTTCGCAACGCTGGCGCGTTAGAGGTTGCGTCGGAGTACGTAGTCTTCTTCGTCGAGTCTGTCGTAAAACCAAACTTGTCCGTGGTTCACTTCGACTCGGCTGCAGCCGACTGCAACGCCAGAGCGGAATGCCCGCCACTCACCTTCAGTGAAGCGCGCGCCGATGGTCCACAGCTCGTCTCCGTATGCATCGATCGTGGGATCAAGCCTCACGCCGGGCGGTCCGGCAGACAACGTACACGTCGAATAGGGCTCGAGGCGTAGCCCTTCCCATTGCGTTCCTGTTGAACGTGCCACGGTGAAGCCGCCGCCCGTTTGCACCCAGGCACGGCCTGGCCCGCCAAAACCCATGATGACCATCGGCACAACCTCGCCGTCGATGTCGTTGTCCATCATCTCCCAACCGCTTTCGGTCCATCTGGCGATTCCGGTGGTGGTCTCGATCCAAAAGTCACGCTCAAACCTCACGAGGCGCGTGACCTCGTCCCGCGATCGAACCCATCCGCCTTCGACGGTCCAGGAAGCCAACACGCCGTCAGTGCCGAGTCCCCAGGTTGCACCGTCATGCCCTTCCACACTCCTTAGAATCGGCGACACCGTGGCATGCCGTTCCCATGCGCCGTCCACCAACCGAGCGCTCACCGACCCGTCGCGACTCGCCCAGAGTTCACCGTCCGCGGTTCGACCAACGAACTGGAAGCTCGGTGTTCCTGCACCGTCGGTTGGCAGTGTCCCTAGCTCCACAGTGCGCCCGTCGACATGCCGAATTAGGATTCTCATGTCGTCGACGTCGAGGAACTGGTCTGCGTCTATCAACGTTCCTCTCAGATCAACCTCTTCGATTTGAGTGACCCATGACGGTTCGCTCCCAAGCTCTGGCGGTGCTACGGCGAGTGCGCAAAACGGATCGAGTGTCCCAGCGTTCCAGTGTGGTGTGACTGCCCAGTAGTTTTCGCCGACTCCGCGGACGACACTGAAGGTCTCGCCGCAGTTCCGGGCTTCCACCCGACCGCTCCAACGAGCCGTCGCTGGGTTGTAGCTGGTCGACCAACGACCGACCTCGTCGGCCTCTGCCAGCATTCCGCTCGGAGTCACGGCGATCGAGCTGAGCCCGTCAGGATTGAAGTCGCTCACAATTTCCCAACCGGATCCGGTCCATCGCCGAACCCCGTCGGAAGTCGCGGCCCAGAGTTCGTCGAACGCATAGACGATTTCGTTCCATCGGACTCCGGCAGCGTCTTCGAAGTGCACCTCAACCGAATCGCCGTCAATCGTGATGGTCGCGATGTCTGACACGTTGCGACCGACGGCAAACACGCGACCTTCGCCTCCCCTGGTCACTGAAGTTGGGACCACAGAGAAACCCGTGTCCACGACCTCCCACGCAGTTCCATCAAAGCGTTGGAGCCCGGTCGTGGTCGCCGCCCACACCTCTGTGGATGAGACGCAGTGTACATCGATTGCTGCGATGAGTTCCTCATCCCACACAGAGCCGTTCCAATGAAGGAGACGACGCTCAAACCCGTCAAGGTCGTCGACCGAAATCACGTCGAGGACTGACGGTGCGGCGACTGCCCAGATGTCATTCGATGTGCAGCCGTGGACCCGCCGTATGTCGCCGCCCGTTCCGAACACCCCGTTCCACGCGGTGCCGTCCCAGTGCAACAACGCTCCGTACGTGCCTCCGACCCACACATCGTCTTCTGCAGCCGCCCACACATCGGCCATGCCGAGTGCGAAGGGCAGGGGCGTCACCACGCAAAACCCGTCCGGTGTACACACGCCGTCGTCGGGTAGCGTGCCGTCCCACTCAGTCACTGGCGTCGGGATGTCTGGAGCATCGACTCCAGCGTCAAACGTGTCGATCCCTGCATCTTCGGGAGCATCGAGCGAAGCGTCGCTCGCATCTGTGCTCGTGTCGGCGGTCGTTGCGTCTTCGCCGGCGTCGAGTCCGCCGTCGGTCGCATCCATGCTCTCGTCGCACCCCAGCGCGAGAATCACGCAGACCACAAATCCCCCAATTCGCATGCTGTCTAAGTATCAGCAGCTCGGCGGGTCGGCTCATGAAATATCAACGCTGGCGCGTTAGAGGTTGCGTCGGAGTACGTAGTCTTCCGCCTCGCGCCGGTCGTAGAACCAAACTTGCCCGTGGTTCACTTCGACGCGCCGAACATCGAATGCGATTCCTGACCGGAACGGAACCCACTCTCCTGCGGTGAAGCGTGCACCACCACTCCAGAGTTCGTCGCCATGTGCGTCGATGGCGCGGCTGAGGCGAACACCAACTGGACCGTCCACGTTCGGCGGCGTCTGGTCGGCGCGAACGACGCCTTCCCAGGTCGTCCCCCGGCTGCGCGCGACGAAAAAAGCGCCCGCGGCTTGCACCCATGCTTCGCCCGCGCCGGCGTAGCCCATCAACACCATCGGCACGGTCTCGCCTTCGATCTCTGTCGCCATCGCTTCCCACACCGCACCGGTCCAGCGAGCGATTCCGGTGGGTGTCTCGATCCAAAAGTCGTCTTCAAATCGGAACAGGCGATCGACGTCGTCGCGGACGCGAACCCACCCGTCGGTTTCATCCCATGAAGCGAGAACGCGGTCGGTGCCCAGGCCCCAGGTTTCACTCTCGGTCGCAACGACCGAGCGAAGCACCGGCGAGACTGTTGGACTGCGCTCCCAAGCACCATCGACGTAGCGGGCGCTTACCGAGCCGTCCCGACTCGCCCAGTACACGCCACTGGTGCTTCTGCCGACGTAGTCGTAGCTCGGAATTCCAGCGCCATCGTTGGGCAGGTCCGTCACAACCGAAGTTGCTCCGTCGGCATCTATGATCGTGATGCTCTGGTCGATGACTTGAAGCGTTCGATCGGGCTCGACGAGTTCGCCGCGTACGTCCACCTCGTCGAAGAGAGGATTCCACGCCCCTACTGTCCCTTGGGAGAGCGCGCAGAAAGGTTCGTCCCATCGGCCCAAATACCAGCCAGGCGTCACAGCCCAATATTGATCGCCAACGGTGCGGACGCGCGCGCGTTCTTCCCCACAGCCGACGGCGGCGGCGAAACCTGACCATCCGGACCCCGGTGTGAACCGAGTTGAGAAGGTGTCGTCTCGGTCAGACTCCGCGATCATTCCGCTCGCGCTGGCGGCAATGGATCCGAGGCCATCGGGCCAACTGTCTGACACTTGGATCCAGTTCGTACCGGTCCATCGGCGAACGCCGTCGGATGTCGAGGCCCAGAGTTCGTCGAACGCGAACACCATCTCATTCCACGACACTCCGCCCGAAGGCTCGAAGCTTGCGTCGATGGACTCGCCGTCGATCACGAACGTTGCGAGGTCGTCACCGCTTCGCCCGACAGCGAAAACACGATCGCCGTCGTTGGTGAGCAAGCCAGGCACGACGGAGAATCCAAGTTCGACCGGACTCCAATCCGTCCCATCAAAACGCTGAAGGCCGGTGGGTGTGACCGCCCAGACGTTGTCGGACGACACGCAATGGATTCGCGACGCATCTAGCTCCACCGCCTCCCAGCGCAATCCGTCCCAATGAAGCACCTGCGCCTCGAAGCTGTCCAAGTCTTCCGGGGCTTCAACGTCGAACACCCTGTTGGATGTCACGGCCCAAACGTCATCGGACGCGCAACCGTGAAGTTGCCGGACATCGCCTGCGCCGCCGAACACCCCGTTCCACGCGGTGCCGTCCCAGTGCAACAACGCTCCGTACGTGCCTCCGACCCACACATCGTCTTCTGCAGCCGCCCACACATCGGCCATGCCGAGTGCGAAGGGCAGGGGCGTCACCACGCAAAACCCGTCCGGTGTACACACGCCGTCGTCGGGTAGCGTGCCGTCCCACTCAGTCACTGGCGTCGGGATGTCTGGAGCATCGACTCCAGCGTCAAACGTGTCGATCCCTGCATCTTCGGGAGCATCGAGCGAAGCGTCGCTCGCATCTGTGCCCGTGTCGGCGGTCGTTGCGTCTTCGCCGGCGTCGAGTCCGCCGTCGGTCGCATCCATGCTCTCGTCGCATCCCAGCGCGAGAATCACACAAACTACAAATCCCCCAATTCGCATGCTGTCTAAGTATCAGCGGCTCGGCGGGTCGGCTCATGAAATATCAATCGGACACTCTGTTGACAGGGGTTGTGCTCAGACGCGGCTTGGCTTTAGATCCTCCGCCCACCGTGCACGTAGCGCGGGAGATAAGGAGAACGATGGATTTCGAGGTCGAAGCGCTTCCCTATTCGAAGGATGCCTTGGCTCCCGCGATGAGCGAGGAGACGTTCAGCTACCACTACGAGAAGCACCACAAGGGCTACATGAAGAAGCTCAAGGCCGCGATCGAGGGCACGCCCGACGCATCGAAGAGTCTTGAGGAGTTCATCAAGTCGGCCGAAGGCGGCAACTTCAACAACGCGGCGCAGGTCTACAACCACACGTTCTTCTGGAAGAGCATGAAGCCTGGCGGCGGCGGTGCACCGACCGGCAACATCGCGGACGCGATCACGCGTGACTTCGGTTCGTTCGACGCGTTCAAGGAAGAGTGGGTCACCAAGTCGAGCAAGCAGTTTGGTTCCGGTTGGGGCTGGCTCGTTCTCGACGGCGGCAAGCTCTCGATCGTGACGACCAGCAACGCAGGGACGCCGCTGACGACGAGCGCCAAGCCCATCCTCAACATCGATGTGTGGGAGCACGCGTACTACATCGACTACCGCAACGATCGTGGTGGCTTCATCAAGGTCTGGCTCGACAAGCTCGTGAACTGGGACTTCGCCAACGCGAACCTCTGAACTTCTGAAGTTCACAGACGAACGGCGGGAACTGGGCGCAGTTCCTGCCGTTTTTGCGTTCTGGCCCGCACCTGAATGTGCTAGGCGCGTAGGGTGATTCTTCGGGATCCCGTCCACGGTTTGGTCGAGTTCGAAGGCGACGCCGAGCGCGTGGTCACCGCCTTGCTCGAAACACGCGAAGTGCAGCGCTTGCGACGCGTGCGCCAACTTGGACTCACCTCGCTGGTGTTTCCCGGAGCGGAACACAGTCGCTTCTCCCATGCGCTGGGATCGGCGTACGTGATGCAGCGCTTGCAGCGACAGATTCGACGCCGGGATTCGGTGCTTCCGGCGGAACTACGACTCGACGACGAAGCGGCGCGCGACGCGTTGGCTGCCGCCTTGCTGCACGACTTGGGGCACGGGCCGTTTAGCCATCTCTTCGAAGACGTGCAGCCCGATGCGCGGCATCACGAAGAGTGGACCTGCGATGCGATTCGCGATCCCTTTACGGAGGTGCACCAGGCTCTTGAAGGACTCTCGAGTGGCATGAGCGAGCGCGTCGCCGGGATGCTGGAAGGCACCCACCGACTTCCGTACTTGGCCCGAAGTGTCAGCGGGATGTTGGATGTCGACCGCGCCGACTACTTGCTGCGCGACTCGCACATGACCGGTGTGCGCTACGGCTTGTATGACCTCGACTGGTTGCTCGGCGCGCTCGCGTTTGGACAGCTCCCCAGCGGGGATTGGGTATTGGCTGTCGAGGGACGCAAAGGGTTGCCGCCGATTGAGGGCTTCTTCCTCGGACGCCACTACATGTACCAGCAGGTCTACCACCACAAAGCCACGCGCGCGGCCGAGGCGCTGATCCGCGCGCTCTTTGCCACAGTCGGAGAGCGCGTGCGCGACGGTCGTCCACCGGCGGCGTTGCCGGAAGCGATTCGACAGGCTGCACTCGGAGACGCGGTGACCTTGGGGGAGTACCTCACGTTGGACGACCCCACGTTGCTTTCGTGTTTCGCACAGTGGGAGCGGTCCGAGGATGCAACGCTGGCGGAACTCGCGCGCGATCTCATGACCCGACGCTTGCCGAAGACGGTGCCGCTCGACCTCGAGGGTGAAACGCAGTGGCCTCTTGTCTACGAACGTGCGTGCGACGTGGTGCGGAAAGCGGGCGGCAACGCAGAGCGTTTGGTGTGGCTCGACGTGGCCTCCGATACGCCGTACGCAGAAAGCGACAAGGGCTTGTGGGTGTTGATCCGGCATCGACCGATCACGCGTGCGGGTGACGCTTCGTTTTTGCTGGGTGAGCTGCGCAACAAGTCAATTCGTCGTCCTCGCTTGATCTTTCCGGCGTCGTTGCGACGCGAGGTGCTTGACGCGATAGGCGAGCTACTCTCCGGACAGGAGGAGTCGTGAACGTTCGATGGTTCCCAGCTTTGGCGTTCTTGGTTGTCGCCGCGACGGCGTCGGCCGATGACCGCGTTTCGGTGGAACTGACGCCCATCGCCGACGCGGGCCCTTGGCATTACCGCATGACGTTGCGCAGCAACGACACCCAAGAGTTGGTGCGGGATCGACGCTTGATTCGGCTCACGGTCCGTCCCGAAGGTTCGCGGCGACGTCTTCGCTGCAGCCACCCGCGTGCACCTCGTCGCGTTCAAGATTCGCGCGTCGCCCAACTGAGTACGAGCGAGGTCCACGAAGAGTGGGTGGATTTGCGCATGTACTGCTGGGGTCGTGCCCTGAACGCGCTTCAATCCGGCAATGCACAAATCGAGGTTCAGTACGGCTTTACTTCGCGCAGTCGCGTGCGTTGGATTGCGCGCAAAGAGGGAGAGCGTCGATCGCCTTTCCGAACAGGCGGGACCGCGATTGCATGGACGGCGCCGACAACCGACTCGCCCGAGGACGCCGCTGCGCGTCCGAGTGTGGCGCCTGCCACGACGCGATCGACACATCCGACAATTCGGGCCCGACTTCGCGGTTCTGGGCGCGTGTACCACCGCGATGATCTCTGGTCGTTCGTCGTGCGTGGTCCGTTGGGCACGGTCGAGTGTCGTCCGCACCGTCAGACGGTGGTGCCCATCGTGGATTTTTATCGACGACTCAATCGTCGTGGTGTGGGCGCGACGCTGAGCACGCAGGGCATGTGCCCCGAAAACACCTTCGAGGTGGAAGGCGTGTACGAAATTACGCCGGTGATCGACTTGGTGTACGGCGGCGATGCGCATCGACTGAACGACGTGGTGACCGGAACGTTTCGAGGCGCACCGATTCCGTTTCGAGTGTTGCGACAGGGAAGCTACGTGAACCAAGACGTCGAGAGTTTGTTGCGGATTCTTCATCCGGCGGCGGTTGACGCGTGAAGACCGATCCTTTGGCGCGACGACTCGCCGCGGCCGCCTTGGCGTGCGCGTTGGTGGCTGTCGTCCTTGCCGGATACGCCGTGATGGTCAGCCAGCAATACCTTGAAGATGTCCGCGTGCTGGGTGAAGCGATGGAGCGAACCGCACGAACCGCGGAGCCCTCACTGACACCTCCGCCGCCCCAATTGGAGACCGAGTAGTGGCGCGGATTTTGGTCGTTGACGACCAGCGCAACATGCGCACCACGCTGGCGTTGATGCTTCGCGCGAGTGGGCACGACGTGTCGGAGGCATCCGATGGCGATGTCGCCCGTGAAGAGATTCAGGAGGGCGCGTACGACCTCGTGCTGACGGACCTAAAAATGGGTGCGACCAGCGGCATGGATGTTCTGCGACACACGCGCGAGTGTTGTCCGCTGACCGAAGTGATCGTGATGACCGCGTACGGCACCATCGAGAGCGCGGTGGAAGCGATGCGCCAAGGCGCGCATGACTACATTCAGAAGCCTTTCGCGGAAGAAGAGCTGCTCATCAAGGTCGAGAAGGCGCTGGAGAAACGCCACCTCGCGGGTGAGATCTCCGTGCTCGCGACGGAGTTTCGCGAGCGCTATCACTTCGAGAGCATCATCGGTCGCTCGCAGGCGATTCGGGATGTGTTGGGTCGCATCGTTCGCATTGCGCCGACCAATGCGACGGTCTTGATCACGGGTGCGAGTGGCACCGGTAAGGAGCTGGTCGCGCGCGCGATCCACGCGAACAGCCGACGGAGTGATCGTCCCTTCGTCGGTGTGAACTGCGCAGCGATCAGCGAGACGTTGCTCGAGAGCGAACTTTTTGGTCACGTTCGTGGAGCGTTTACGGGCGCGGTGTCCGCGCGAAAGGGTCTGTTTGAAGAGGCGGACGGTGGAACGTTCTTCTTCGATGAGATCGCCGAGACGCCACCCAGCTTTCAAGCCAAGCTTCTGCGCGCCATTCAAGAAGGCGAGATTCGTCGCTTGGGCGACAGCCGTTCGATTCATGTGGATGTGCGCGTCATCGCGGCCACGAACCAGGATCTCAAGAAGTCCATCGAGCAGAAGAGCTTTCGCGAGGACTTGTACTACCGACTCAACGTTGCGCGCTTTGCCTTGCCACCGCTCAAGGAGCGGCTTGAGGATGTCCCGCTGCTCGTCGAGCACTACCTCGGCAAGTTTGGACGCGAGATGCGGCGTCGGGTGAGCCTCGGGGAGGGCGTGCTCGATTACTTGATGCGATACGACTATCCCGGAAACGTCCGTGAGCTCGAGAACATGATCGAGCAGGGCGTGGCGTTGGCGGAGTCGGGCGTGATTCGACTTGAGGACGTCGTGGCGTCGGAGAGCGGATTGCGACCGAGCCAGTCGCTGCAGGAAGTGGTGGATGCTGCCGAGCGCGACGCGATTCTGCGAACCCTGCGCGAAGTCGACGGGAACAAGGAGCGAGCCGCGGCGGTGTTGGGTCTGAGCGCGACGACCTTGTGGCGGAAGATGAAGCGTCTCGACGTGCAGTACCCGTAGTCGCGGAGAGTTCGCGCGAATCCAAGCCGGAAATTTCACCCGTCTTGGCGAGCTTCGTACCCTCGATTCGATGGCGCGCATTGGCGACATGCTCGTGGCGGCGGGGTTCGTGACCAACGATCAGGTCACGCAAGCGCTCTCGTCCCAGAAGCAAAGCGGTCGTCGCTTGGGTCGCGAGCTGATCGAACTCGGCTTCATCAGCGAAGTGCAGATGACGCAGGTGTTGTCGAACCAACTCAGCGTGCCGTGGGTGTCGTTGCACCACGTGGAGTTTTCGCGCGAGCTGCTCAATCTGATTGGGGCGCAGACCGCCGATCAGCACGGCGTGATCCCGATCTACAAACGAGACGTCAAACGCGAGGGCACAACGCTTTTCATCGCCATGGAAGATCCTACGGACGCTGCGGCGCTGAACGCGGTGCGCGCGCTCGTCGAGCTTCCGGTGAAACCGATGATCGCTCCGGCAACCGACGTGCGCAACGCCATCCGGGTGTACTACTTCGGTGTTGCACCCGTGCGTCCCCAAACGCGTGCATCACGGTTTCCGCCGCCCGAGGAAGACGAAGCAGAAATCGAAATCGAAGAGCTCGATATCAGCGAGTCCGAGCTGCTCGAATCCGAGAAACCTCCTCCCCAAAAGAAGACGCTCAAGAACACTCCCCGGTTCATCACCTTTGCACTGCTCGACGGGACGACGGTGAAGCTCCCCGCGCCGGGCACAACACCCGACGAGTCCGAAGATGAGCCCATCGGCGATCTGACGGCCTCCGATCTCGTCTCCGCGTTGGTGGCACGCGCCCAAGGGGCCGATGTTTCGGACATCCTGCCCGACGACCGTTGGGAAGTTCTGCTTGCGACTGTGCTTTCTCTCTTGATTCGCAAGGGGTTGATCGCAGACTGGGAGTTCGTGGAGGCCTGGAAGAAGAACCTGGGGAGCTAACGCATGGTCCGCATGATCCTCAGTTGGGTAGGCGTTGCGGTGGTCGCCTACGTGGTTCTCTTTGTGCCGTTGGGTGAGCACACGCTGTGGCAACACGCTGTCCGCATCGCGGGAACCGACGAAGCGCAGGAACTCAAAGACGAAGCGGTTGACGCCGCCGAGCGCTTGCAGGAGCACGTCGAAGATCAGCTCGACGAACACGTGCGCGACGCCGGTGCCGATGCGGATGCATTGCCGGAAGGCGAGACCGAATCCGGAACCGAATCCGGAAACTAAGTCTTGCCGAGTAGCTTTCGAAGTCGCGCGTCGAAGCGCGGCCGCAACGTTGAGCCTGTCTGCGTCAAAGCGTTCTCGAAGCCTTGGGCGAACGTATCCGCAAGTTCGAGGTCTTGAACGGGAAGCTCGCCGAACAAGGATCGCCAACCCGGTGATGCGCTTGTGACCACAGCGTATGCACCCACCAAACGCGCAGACTCGTACACGTCTAATACCGCCGCGGCGCGCGAGCGGGTCGGGACCTCAAGTCCGGACATCTCGATCACGCACGCGCTCGCTTCACGTGCGAAGAGTTCGCGCCCCACGTCTTCGGCTCGCGCCTGCAGCGCATCGGGGTCGTGCTCGCCGGCCAGGATGAACACCCACACGCTCGGCACAGCTTCAAAGAGGACCAAGCTCTTGGTGGCGTTGATGGCGGCTTCCGCGCGCAACGCTTCTTCGTTGCCGCGCACATAGCCCTCGAACGCAGCGTCTTTCAGATGTGCCGCGTAGGCTTCTGGCGTGTCGGGAAAGATTGCGATCAGCGCCGGCACGAGACGCCGCAACGCAGCTGGCGATGCGCCGAGCAACGCTGCACGTCGACCCAAGAGGCTCACCATCGCGAGACCCTCATGATGATCGAGCGAACCCTCGTCGTCGGTATTGTCCATCGCCAACGCGAAGTGCAGGGCGTGGATCGCTGGGCGTGCTTCGCTGGCGAGATCGCTGGCTAACGCGCGATCCGAACTGAGATTCACCGCATCCGCCCAGCGAGTTTGAAACGCATCGACGAGCGCTTCGATCGCTTCGCTGGGGTCGCTCTCCACCTGGCCGATATAGCACCGAGCCGCGTGGATGCTGCATTTCTCGCGTGTCGCGTATGCTCGAAGTTGACCGCGAGGACGGCCACTCGGTAGTCCATACACATGGGCATCGTCGTGCAGAAGTTCGGTGGCAGTTCGGTGGCCGACGTCGCGAAGTTGCAGGCCGTCGCGCAGCGAGTTGCGGCACGAAAGCGAGCCGGTGATGACGTCGTTGTGGTTGTGTCCGCGATGGGCAAGACCACCGACCAACTGCTCGCTCTGGCGCGCGAGATCGACAGCACGCCGCCCCGGCGCGAGTTGGATATGCTGCTCTCGACAGGCGAGCGCGTGTCGATGGCGCTGCTGTCGATGGCGATTCAAAAGCTCGGACACGACGCGATTTCGTTTACCGGTTCACAAAGCGGGATCATCACCAACGACCGACACTTCGATGCACGGATCATCGATGTGCGACCGCATCGCGTCGAAGACGAGTTGGCGCGGGGTCGCATTGTGATCATCGCGGGCTACCAGGGCATGAGCTACAAGCGGGAGATCACGACCCTGGGTCGCGGCGGAAGCGACACCACGGCGTTGGCGATGGCTGCGGCGTTGGGTGCACGACACGCGGAGATCTACAGCGACGTGGATGGCGTGTACTCGGCCGATCCACGCAAGGTTCCCGACGCGCAGCATCTCCCGGAAATCGGATACGACGAGATGCAAGAGATGGCCGAAGCGGGGGCGAAAGTGCTGCACGCCAAAGCGGTGGAGTTCGCTCGCTCTGCACGCATTGCGATTCACGCGCGATCCACGTTCGATGCCTCAGGCAAGGAGACGTTGGTCCACGACACGGCAGAGTCCGGGTTGACGCGTGCTGTGGTGGGCCAAGCCGGTTTGGCGCGTGTTCGGATCTCCGGGGAAGGGCCTGCCGTTCTGACGCGACTCCGCTCCTTGGGCGCTCAGATGCGAGACGTGCGCGCGGATGCGTCCGGTGTCGAAGCGCTGATCGTGGTTCCGCAAACTCCGAACTGGGAAGCCTGTCGAGATCAGGCCGCCGAGGTGGAAGAGGGATTGGGCTCGGTGAGTGTCGTCGGCTCGGATCCGGAGGCGGCGCAATCGGTCGCGGATGTGCTTTCTGCGCAAAAGGTAGAAGCCACCTGGAGTGCGCATCCCCTGCGGGTCACGGCGATCGTGCCGGAGGCCAAACTCGACGATGTGGTCTCAGCGCTGCACGAACGACTGGTCTCGGCTATACCCTCGCCATGAGCGCCACCATCCTGGTCGTCGACGATGAAAAGAACATCCGTCGCACGTTGCGTATGGTGCTCGAGGGCGAAGGCTTCGACGTTCGTGACGCCGAGTCGGCCGAAGCCGGACTTGAGGCTCTCGACAGCGACGTCGACCTGGTGATCCTCGACGTTCGTCTTCCGAAGATGAGCGGCTTGGAAGCGCTGGAAAAGATTCGTCGTGCGCCGGAAACGCGAAAGCTCCCCGTCTTGATGGTGAGCGGTCACGCGTCGGTCGCGGAGGCCGTGTCGGCTGTTCAGATGGGCGCCACCGACTTCTTCGAGAAGCCACTCGACCGTGATCGGGTGTTGGTCAGCGTGCGCAACGCGCTGCAAACCTGGCAGCTGCTGCGCGAGGTCGAACGACTTCGAGCCTCGGCCGAGCAGCGCTACGAGATGATCGGTGAGAGCCCGGTCATGCGACGGCTCTTTGCGCAGATCGAGAAAGTTGCGCCGACGAACGGGCGCGTGCTCATCACCGGCGAGAGCGGTACCGGCAAGGAGTTGATCGCGCGTGCGGTGCACCGCTTGTCGCAACGCAAAGACGGCGCGTTCATCAAGGTCAACTGCGCTGCGATTCCGGCGGAGCTGATCGAGAGCGAACTCTTTGGGTACGAGCGCGGTGCGTTTACGGGTGCTCAGGCTCGGCGCAAAGGCATGTTCGAACTCGCCGACGGGGGAACGCTTTTCCTGGACGAGATCGGGGATATGAGCGCCAGCGCACAAGCCAAAGTGCTTCGTGCGCTGCAGAGCGGCGAGATCATCCGGGTGGGTTCCGAGAAGAGCATCGCGGTGGATGTTCGAGTGCTCGCAGCAACGAACAAGGACCTGGAGGAAGAGGTTAAGGAACAGCGCTTCCGCGAGGACCTCTACTTTCGTCTGAACGTCGTGCCCTTGCAGAGTCCTCCCTTGCGTGAGCGAAGCGTGGACGTGCCCCTGCTTGCAGAGAACTTCTTACGCGCGTTCTGCAAGGACAACGGGCTGCGAGAAAAGCCGATCGATCCGGAAGTCCTCGATGCGCTGGCGCAGCGCGCGTGGCCCGGCAACGTGCGTGAACTGAAGAACGTGGTCGAACGGATGGCGATCCTCAGTGGTGATCGCATCACCCTCGATGATCTTCCAGACGAAGGGAAGCTGGGCATCGCCGCCGCGGAAAAGGCATCAAGCATTAGCGCGGATCTTCCGCCGACCGTGGATACCGAGGGTCAGCGCATGACCTTGCGTGAATATCGCGAGCACGCGGAGCGGCAGTACATCTTGGCGACGCTGGACGAGACCGGCTGGAACATTTCGCGCGCGGCCGTGAAGCTCGGTGTGGAGCGGACCAACCTGCACAAGAAGATGCGCTCCTACGGCATTCGCCGCGGCGATCAGTAGGCAGACTCCATGGAGTCGGCTTGGGCGGGAGCGGGTGCGGCACGACGTTGTGCACGCTGCAGGGTCTCGATGCGTTGCAACTCGCGTTCGGCAGCGGCCTGGGTGCTCGCGTAGCCTGCGGCACGAGTCAGAAGCAGTCGCGCGTCACGCAAGCTGCCCTGACGACGATGACAATCCGCCGCTTCGAGGAGTGCCTGCGGGAGTTGCGCATACGCTGGGAAGCGCTCGAAGAGTCGGTTGAAGTGCTGCAGTGCGGTGCCACACGCGCCGCGGCTGCGATGACTTCGCGCGAGGTGGTGAAGCGCGCTCGGCAACAACTCGCGAACGTCTTCGTCGGGTGAACGCACAACGCGCTCAAACTCTTCGGCAGCCGCACGAAAGTCACGTTGGCGGTACTCGCTCATCGCACGTTGGTACGTCGCGCGGTTGCCACGCATGGGTTCGATGGTGTTGACGCTCTCGCCCGTGCGGTTGCGGTTGGACTGTGGTTGCGGACGGCGCGTCTCGGTTTCCGGCCGACGGGTTTCCGCCGTCACAGCGGGGGGAGGCATGCTCTCGTCTACATTCTGAGGGGCCGGCTCGGGTGCGATTTGCTGCTGCTCGGCTGCTTCTTCAGCGATGTCGTTGAGGTCCAGCATGGTGCCCTCGAGATCGAGATCTCGCGCCTCTTGCCGCGCAGCTGCGATCTGGTCGGGCGTGGGCCGTCGTCGCATCGAGGTTTCGCGCGTTGGAGTCGTCCGCATCGTCGTTGGCGGATCGCGACGCACAGGTTCGTCGGGACGCGCCTGGTTCGCATCGCGCTCCAGCGCATCTGTATCGAGCGGAGGATCGTCCGCAACCTCGAGCTCGGTTTCCGGTTCGACCGGCGCGTCGAGTTCGGTTTGAGTTTCGTTGGACGCCTCGGTCTCTTCAGGTTCGGTCTCGGTCTCGGTCTCGGTTTCCGGATCGGCGACCAGCGACTCTTCGATTTCCTGCTGCGCGAGTTCGTCGCCGGGCACGAAGTACACCCCGACGGCGACGACACCGAGCATCACCACGGCCATGGCGAGTTGGGGCTTGGCGGCGGTTTCCTGAATCCAGGTCAACACCCCAGCCCACCAACTCTTCTCCGGTTCTGACTGCGCCTTCTTCGCTGCGGCTTCACGTGCCGCAGCCAAGATCAGGTTGTGGGCGGTCAGCGGCATCGGCTCGACCACCAACTGGTCGGCCAAACGCTTGGCACTCTCAAGACGTGCGAGCTCGTCCCGACAGCCATCGCAGGCTTCGGCCTGACGACGAAGCACGGTCGCTTCGGCGTCCTCCAGCTCCCCGTAGACGAGGTCGAGCAGCTGGTCTCGGTGCTCGCAGTCCATATCAGATCAACTCAGTTCCTTAGCGTAATCTTGGTATTCCTGAAGTGCCTGTTGCAGGCGCTCGAGCGCGTAGCGCATCCGACTCTTGACGGTGTTTTCGGGGACACCCACCACTTTGGCGATTTCCTTGAACGGCAGACCTTGGACTTGCCGCATCAAAAACACTTCCTTTTGGTCATCGGGAAGCGACTCGACCGCGTCCGCGATTTCCGACTGCAGTCGTTGGGCTGTCGCCCCGCGGTCTGCCGCAAGCGACTTGCCCTCGACCCGGTCGAGCATCGTTCCGCCCTCATCCTCGCGAACGGGGGCGTCTAGTGAGCGATGTCGGCGAAACACCATTTTTCGGCTGTGGTCGATGCAGCAATTCCGAGCGATTGTGTAGAGCCACGTGCTGAACTTCGAATCTCCTTTGAATTGGTCGGCGCGCTGAACGACCTTGAGAAACACGTCTTGGACCAGGTCCGTTGCGCGATCGCGCTCTCGAACCGAGCGCAAAATGAAGTTGTAGATTGGACGCTCATAGCGACTGAGAAGGACTTCAAACGCTCGCGCTTCCCCCTGGTTGAACCGACCCAGGAGGTCCTCATCGCTCAGTTCCTCGAGAGCCGAGCTCACGCGAGACCACGCCGATCCAGGAAAAACCGTAGTTGTTCCAGGGGTTTAGGGGGAGGTTGGACCGGGTGGGTTGTGTGGTTTTGCTTATGGTTGGTTGGACGCGCGGGGCGACGTTTCGATCTAACGATCGCAAAACCATTGAAATGATTGCGCTTCAGGCCAGTTGGGGCACCTGTGGAAGACGGACGCGCGCGACGCGTTGTCACCGAATCCAGGTGCTTCGTCGAGGCCCCCATCGCGGGCCCGAATATACTCGCCGCAACGGCGCGAGCCAGGCGCGTCTGAAGTGCCGCATCTGCCCGAGATGCGCCGACTTTCTCGCTCTCATGCAGCGTTGATTTGATCAGGTCGCATTGCTATAAGCGTCGAGCCCTCGTGGTGCGTGGGGGTCGCTTTCTTGAACCTTGATCAAGAGGTGACACCACTGGGGAATCGAACAGCTCCACAACACTTGTTTCCTGTGGTCGGACATTCGTTCCTCCCATGGCTCTCATTAGGACAGAGGGGATAGAAAGCATGCGCTCCAACGTTGCGCGGCAACTGGCACTCATCGGCTTCTTGCTTGTGGGTACCTCGTACGTTCACGCCCAAGCCGAAGAGGGCGCGGGAGCTGAAGGCGAAGAAGTCGCCGCGGAAGGTACCGAGACCGGTGCTGAAGCGGAGGGCGCCGGAACGACCGATCCGATTGCAGAGCCGCCACAAGGCACGGAAGGGCAGGTTGAGCAGACCGCCGAGCGCGAGATGGATGCGGGCACGTACGCGGTGCGGCTTCGCGATCTCGAGCAGCGCATCAACGAGCTCAAGGAGCAGATCTTTCGCAGCAAGGCACGTTTGTCGTTGCTTGCAGAGACCGTGCTTCAGGGCGTCGTCGCGGGCGCACAAGCCGTGATCATCCACGAGAACCGGATGTCGTCTTCGTACCGTTTGGTGAAGGCGGTCTACGCGCTGGATGGTGCACCGATCTTCAACAAGGCCGACGAGGAGGGCGCGCTCTCCGAACGCGAAGAATTCCAGGTTTACAACGGCAGTATCGTTCCCGGCGAGCACACGCTCACGGTCAACTTGGAGTACCGCGGCCACGGCTACGGCATCTTCAGCTACCTCAAGGGATACCGCTTCAAGGTGCGTTCGAACTACTCGTTCACCGCGCCCGAAGGTCGTGCTGTGACCGTCCGCGTGGTCGGGTACGAAAAGGGGGGACCGACGGCTCCGCTCGAGGAGCGTCCGGCGATTCGCTACCAGGAAGAAGTCTCCGAGCGACGTCGTCGACGTGCAGCGTCTGAAGAGGAGGACGGGGAGTGAACACGCCGCGTCGTCTGACATGGGCGATGCTCATGATGATGGCTCTGCCGGGCGTTGTGTCCGCGCAGGGCATCTCGGCGTTAAATCGGGAGCTGACCGACATCGAAGGTCGGCTCAACGAGATCACCCGCGAACCGCTCACGCAGACAAACGTGCGAAGCCCGACGTTTGTCGAAGAGCGGCTCACCGATGGGGAACTCTTCTACCGACTGCAGGACTACCTGCGCGCCAGCATCATCTTCACGGACATCGTCGAAAACTATCCGAACCATCGCGCCTATCCAGACGCGTTGTTTCTTCTTGGCGACTCGCTGTTTCAGGCGGGCGACTACCTCGGTGCGCGCTCGAAGTTTCGAGCCGTTCTCGATCGTGCGGGCGAACAACCGTTCCGTCCCTACGTGCAACGCTCGCTCGGCCGGTTGATCGAAATCGCCATCCACATTCGCGACTTCGACGGGGTCGAAGGCTACTTCCAGCAACTGAGTCGTCTGCCGCCGACCGAGGTGGAGGCCACAACCGCCTACTTCCGCGCCAAGTATCTCTACAACCGAGCCGTTCCGATGGAGCAAGAGGTTGCGGACGGCGCGGATGAAGACGCAGCTCCGCCGCAGTTGAACCTCCCCATGCTCGAAGATTCGCGCACGGCGTTCGAGGCGGTTCCGCAGGGCAGCCCCTACTACCCGCAGGCTCGTTACTTCATTGGTGTCGTTCACACGTTGCGCGGCGAGTTCCCGCAAGCGATCGAAGCTTTCCGCCGTGTCCTACGGATGGAAGCGGCGACGCCCGAACAAGAGGCTGTGATCGAGCTGACGCAGTTGGCGCTCGGGCGCCTCTACTACGAGACCGATCAGCTCGACCAAGCGATCGAGGCGTACCAAGCCGTTCCGCGCACCAGCGAGAGCTTCCATGTCGCGCTTTACGAAATCGCCTGGGTCTACATCCGTCTTGGCGACTCCACCCGTGCAGAGCGCGCGCTGGAGGTCTTGAGTGTTGCGGCGCCTGACAGCCCGCACATTCCCGACGGCAAAGTGCTCCGCGGAAACCTCCTGTTGCGCAATGGTCGATTCGACGACGCCACGCAGGTTTTTCGCGAGGTTCGCGCCGAATTCGGCCCTGTCTATCGCGACCTGGAGAACATCCGACGCGATCACCCGGACCTTGTTGGCTACTTCCGGCAACTGGTTCGAGACAACATGGAGAACTTCGACGTCAATCATTTCCTCCCCGAGACCGCTCGACGCTGGGTCGACCTCGAGGGGGGTGAGTTCGAGCGCGCTCTGAACGTGCTCTCCGACTTGGCTCAAGCACGACGCTTGGTGCGCGAGACCAGCGACTTGGTGGAGCGGCTCAACGCTGCGCTCAACGCGTCCAACCGCGTGACGATCTTCGCCGACCTTCGCCGGAAGCGCGAGGGCACCACGGCGCTTCGCAACCGGTTGACGCGCGTGCGCCGCCGCCTCGCCGAGATGGACGAAGACAGCGGAGGCAGCTCGGAGCTTCGTGCGGTCCGCGAACAACGTCGTCGGATCGAACAAGCGTTGGGTGGCATGCCGACCAACGAGGACGACTTTATTTCGCGTGACGATGAGCTGCTGAGTCGCTACCGGCGCCTGCAGCGCGAGCTGAGTGCGTTGGAGGTTGAGCTTCTGGGTCTCGATGCGCGCATCGTCGCGAGCGAACGCTTCGTCAACGAAACGGAAGACGAGCAACAAAACGCGGAGTCGGTGCGCAACGAATTGGAGCAGCAGCGTCAGGCTGTCGTCGGCTATCGCGAGGAGATCGAGCGCCTGACCCGGATGATCGAAATCGGTCGTATCCAGGTCGGCGTCGGCGACCAGCGCTACCAACGCGATGATCGACTTCGCGAGGAGTACCGTCGCCTGGTCGCGGAAGAGCGTCACTTGGGGGGTGGCAGCAGCCGCACCGAACCGCTGTACCGTCGCATCGCTGGCATCGAACAACGTATCGATGGACAAGACGAAGCGATCGACCGCGTCGTGCAAGAGCGCACCAGTGACATGCTTCGCGTGATCCGCGAGGAGAGCGAGAAGCTGGTGGGATACCGCGACGCACTGACTTCGCTCGAGGGCGAAACGGAAGAGGTCGTCGGCGGTGTGACCGCCGCCAACTTTGGAAGCATTCGTGACCGGTTCTACGACTTGGTGCTTCGCGCCGACGTGGGACGAATCGACGTGTCGTGGGCACGACGTGAGGAGCACCGCATGCGTGTCGACATGCTGACGCGGGACCGCTCGCGTGAGCTTCAGGCACTCGACGATGAGTTCCGAGACATCATGGACGAGAGCCGACCTGGCGACGCCGAAGAGGAGGACGACCAATGAACCGCGTCCTCACCATCGTTGCACTCGCGTGCCTCTGGGTGATTCCCGCAGGCGCGCAGCAGCCGGATCCCAACGCGGATCCCAACGCGGGCACGACTGACCCGGGCACCACCGACCCGGCCGCCACCGATCCAGGTGCTACAGACCCAGCCGCGACCGATCCTGGCGCCACCGATCCGAACGCTCCCGATCGTAACCAGCCGCGCACGGCACCCGCTGGCGAAGTTCCTCTGCCTTCGTTCCTCGACGTGACTGACCGTCGCATCGTCGACGAGCGTCCGCCGCCCACCGAGCAGCAGATCGCAGCGCTTCGCGAAATGGAAGCTGAGGTCGCGAACTTCACGCGTGTCGGCAACACCTACCGCAACACGGTCGTGTCGCTCTTGCGTCGTGAGTACCTGCGTCAGCGGCGCGGTCGCGACCAGTGGTACGCGCGCCAGATTCGCGAAGAAGAGCGCATGCTCAACGAAGCTCGCGAGCGCGCCATCCTGCAGTTCGAGCGCTTCGTTCGTCGTTATCCCGACGACCCCACGTACACCCCCGACGCGATGTTCCGTTTGGGCGAGCTCTACTACGAGCGCAGCGCCGTTCAGTTCCAGGACGCGTACGACGCTGCACAAGCGCAGATGGACGCGGGTGAAGAGGTCGACCTTCCGGAGACTCCGGACTTCAACGACACCATCTCGCTCTACCAGCGCTTGGTCGCCGACTTCCCCAACTACCGACGACTCGACGGCGTCTACTACCTGATCGGCTACTGCCTCAACGAGATGGGCCGTCCCGAAGAAGCGCGCATGGCGTGGCTTGCCCTCGTGTGCGCCAACAACTTCCGCTACGACCCCACTGCGGTTCCTTCGCCGGATGGTGAAGAGGGCGACGCCGAAGGCGACGACAACACCGAAGAGGAAGCTGAGCATCCTGCGCTGACCCTCGGCGAGACTCCGGAAGAGGAAACGCCTGGTGTGTTCGTCAATCCCTTTGAGAACTGCACCCCGGTTCAAGAGGATGCCGAGTTCATCTCGGAAACGTGGTTCCGCATCGGCGAGTACCACTTCGACGACTATCTCGACCCGCACTCGCTCGACATGTCGATCGCCGCGTACGGGCGCATTCTCGCCACGCCGGACGACCGCAACTACAACCTCGCGCTCTACAAGGTCGCTTGGGCGTACTACCGCGCCAGCCGTTACCCCGAAGCCATCCGTCACTTCGCCATGTTGGTGCAGTGGTCCGATGACGAGCGGCAGCGCACGGGTGAAGCGGGCTCGCAGCTTCGTCCCGAGGCCATTCAGTACCTCGGTATCGCGTTCGCGTACGACGATTGGAACGAGAACGGTTTGCCCGACACTGTCGACGGCATGCCCGACCCGATCACGCGCGTGCAGGATCCGCAGTTGCTTCCGCAGGACCGTCCCTGGACGCCCGAGGTGTACTTCCAGCTTGGTCAGGTTTTCTTCGACGAAGCCAAGTACCCGGAAGCGGTTCGCGTGTGGCGTTTGGCGCTCTCGCGTTGGCCGCAACACCGCATGGCGCCCGAGATCACCAACCTGATCGCGCGCGCACACCAGCGAAACAACGAGTTCGAAGAGGCCATTGCCGCACGTTCGGAGCTCGCTCAGTTCCTTCCGGGCAGCGATTGGTACGACCGAAACACGGACAACCCGTCCGAGCAGCGCCAGGCCGAAGAGCTCGCGGAGAACGCGCTCATCGCGACTGCCATCCACGAGCACACGACCGCTCAGCGCGAGCGTCGTCGATCGGTGGAGCTAGCCAACGACGGTGACGCCGAAGCGGCTCTGCAGCAGTTTGAGGTTGCCAAGCAGCACTACCTTCGTGCCGCGCAGGCGTACCGCGACTACTTGCGTCGCTACCCGAACAACCCGCAGGCGTACGAGCTTCAGTACAACCTGGCCGACGCGTTGTACTGGTCGGGCAACTACGAAGAGTCCGCGCGTGAGTACGCGGCCGTTCGCGACTCCAACTTGGACGACACACACCTCAGTGAGTCGGCGCGTCGCGTGGTCGAGAGCCTCAAGCAGATTGTCGACGCCGCGGTGGCGCAGGGCACGCTGCAGGTTCGCGAAGATCCGCCTCCGCCTGAGGGCAGCCCGCCCCAGGTTCGTCCGACACAGATGCCCGAGCTTCTGCAGCGACTGGCCCAGGCTCGCGAGTTCTACCTCGCGCGTGTGAGCGATGCGCAAGATAGCGAAGGCGTGCGCGCTGCATACGACTACAACAACGCCGTTCTTCTCTACGCCTACGGCTACTGGCCTCAGGCGAAGGAGCGTTTCGAGCGCATCTTCAATGAGCGCTGTGCCGGTCAGTACGCCGACGCCACCGGTCAGATCGCGTGGGAGAACATGTTGAACATGGCGGAGGCTCTTCAAGACACGGAAGAGTCGCGTCGTTTGGCCAACCTTCTCACCGAGCGCGAGTGCACGTTCAGCCCGGACGGCGCGAGCTGCCCGACCGGCGACGAACTTCGCACCTACTGCGCCGACAGTGAGAACGAGTTCACTCCGTGTTGTCGCGCCGGCAACGTGCGCAGCACCTTGGCGTACCGCGATGCGATGCAGCTCTTTGAGCGGGCAGAACAGGCGCCCCAGGGCGACGAGCGCACAGGCATGTTCGAGCGCGCTGCGACGATGTTGATCAACGCGGTCAACCGAACGCCGGAAAACAGCAACGCGCCCCTCGCGTTGGAGTTCGCCGCGCGTGCACTCGAGGAGACCCAGCGCTTCGACTCTGCCCGTCAGATTTACCAGCGCATTATCGACGAGGTGGCGCCGCGTACGTCTGAGGATCCGGAAGAACAGGACAACCTCGACCGCATCGTCGGCAACGCCTACTTCCGCGTGGCCTTCAACGCGAACCGTGGTTTCGAGTTTGAGGAAGCGGTGCAGAACTACCGCGTTCTCGTCGACTCGCCGCGTTTCCGTGGAAGCAACGATGATCGCATCAAGGCATTTCGCCGCGATGCGTTGGTCAACACCGCGATCATCTACGAGCGCCTGCAGCGCTACGACGATGCGACCCGCTACTACCGTCAGGTCTACAACAGCAACGACGCGGACGCGGAGTTGAAGCGGACCGCGCTCTACCGCATTGCGGAGATCGCGTACAACCGTGAGAACTGGAACCTGACCGTTCGCGAGATGCGCAACTTCATCCAGCGCTACCGCAGTGACCGGACCGCCGGCGAGTTGGTGGTGCAGGCCTACTGGCGTATTTCCGAGGCGCGCAAGAAGATGCGTCAGACCCGGGACTACATGAACTCGTTGCGCGATGTGGTCAGCGCGTTCGCCAGCTCGGGCCAGGCCCCGCGTTCCTTGGCTGCGGAGTACGCGGCAAACGCTGCGTTCCTCTTGGCCGATGATGGTTCCGACGAGTTTGAGCGTTGGGAGATCAGCGAAGGACGTCCGCGCACGCTCGAGGACTACGTCGCCAGTCTTCGTCGCCAGATCGACGAAGGTGCTGTCGAGGCGCAGCGGTTCGTCACTGAGTACAACACGGTGCCGCCATATCAGCGTCCACGTTGGACCATTGCTGCGTACGTGCAGCAGGGTCGTATCTACGAGCTCTTGGCCAAGGCCGTGCTCAACGCGCCTGTGCCCTTCGTGCTTCCGGCTGCGATGTCCGGGCAACGCCTCAACCGCGATGCGCGCGAAGAAGTTCGCATCGTGATCGAGGATGCGGTTCGGCAGGTTCTCGATGAGAAGACTCGTCCCATCGAGTGTTTCGCCGTCGCGCGTTATGCGCTTGCCGCACGTGCCGCACGCGTTGGCTCGATCGACGATGAGTACACACAGTCCGCCATCGACCGCCTGCAGGCGTACGGTGACGAGCGCATCGCCGAGTGCATTGCTGCAGAGCAGGCGCGCGATCCTTCGTTTGCGGCGTACCAGAACGGTGAGTTCAGCCGCGCACCGCGTGGTCAGTTGCTGACCATCGAACCCGACATCACCCCGCCGGCCCTCGACCGATGACCATGACTACCTTGATGCAACGATGGCTTTGGTTCGCCTGTCTCCTCGGAGCGCTGGCGTTTACGCCCGGTTGTCCGGACGACGACGAGGGCGACACCGCCAGCGACGACGAAGGCACGAGTGGCGACGAGGACACCTCGACCGGTGATCTCGAGCGTCCACCCGGTTCGGTCGAACCGGACGACGACGGAACCGACTGGGACGGGGATGACGACGGAACCGGCTCGACGGCATCGAACGACGACAACGGGTCGGGTTCGGATGGCAACGATTCGGCTGACGATGAACCGTCCAATCCCTGGGGTGCGACGCGCGCCGAGCAGTGCCGTCGACCTCAACGTCGCGACATGAGTTCATCGGCGCGTCGTGCGTTTGATGCGGGCGTTCGTTCCGCCAACGCGGGCCAGCTTGCGGATGCACGCCGTTCTTTCACCCGCGCACTTTCGGAAGACCGCAATGCGTATAAGGCGGCGTACAACCTCGGTGTGTTGGCGGACCGTGCCGGTCAGACCAACCGCGCCATGGAGTATTACCGCCAGGCGCTGCGCATCCAGTCGGACTACGAGCGTGCAGCCGAAGGCGTGGTGACGATTCATCTCCGCGCAAACCGCACCAGCGAAGCGCTTTCGTTCGTTCAGCCTTTGGCACGCGCGAACCCCACCAACCTTCACCTGCAGGCGCTCTACGCCGAGGTGCTCGTTCAGTCGGAGCGTTACGACCAAGCCTGGAACGCTGCTCGCGCCGCACTTCGTTGCGACGAGCGATTCGTTCCTGCGCTGACGGCGTTGATCAAAGCATCGCTCAAGCAAGGCCGCCAGGAGTTGGCGGAGTCGATTCTTCGGCAGGCTCTGGCGATCGAAGACAACAATGCTGAGCTGCACTTCATCAAGGGCAGCATGCTTCGCGACGAGCCCGGTCGGTTCCGCGATGCGCTCACCGAGTTCACCCGAGCGGTGCAGCTTCGTCCGGACTACACGGAAGCTCGCATGGCGCTCGGAACCGCGCAGCTTGCGGGTGGTAACTACCGTGAAGCGCTGCAGAACTTCCAAGCCGCGGCCAACCTCGCACCGACCCTTGTGGCCGTGCACTTGAACCTCGCGGATGCGTACCGTGCGACCAAGCAGTGGAACAAGGCGAAGGCTGCGTTCGAGAAGGCGCTTGGCATGGATGGCAACCTTGCGCAGGCCCACTTCAACATGGGTCTGATGTACATGTCGGCCGGCGCCGAGTTTCCAGGGCTGGATGAGCTGCAATCGCTCACCAAGGCCAAGGAGGAGTTCACGCGCTACCGCAACTTGATGGGTCCGCGACTGCGTCGTGACGACCCCTCCGAGCAGTACCTCGAGGATCTCGACCGTCAGATTTCTCGCGTGCGTCGTCGCCAGGAGCGCGAAGCGCGCAACCGTGCCCGTCAGCAAGAGCAAGAAGGAGGGGGAGGATGAAGTTGATCCTCGCTTCGCTGTTTGTGTTCACCACAGCCACCGCATTCGCGCAGGAACCCACGGTTCGTCGCGATGCCAACGGCGTGATTCACGTCAAACCGGTTCAAGTCGAGGGACGGCGTCAACAGCCGGTCTCGGTTCTTGTTCCCCGCACGAGCCGCGTCGTCGGTCCGATGAATGCTCCCTCCACGAGCTTCGTCCGACGCGTGGTACGATCGGTTCGTTCCGACGCTTTCTGAGCGAAACAACACCTGAAACGAAGCCACAATGCGCTACCTCTTCATCATCCTCGCCGCGTTTTCGTTCATGCTCGCTGTGCCCACCGACGGTGACGCGCAACGGCGCCGTGGTCAGCCACGCGTGATTCAGCTCGAGGAGATCCGAATCGAGGGGCGCGTGCAGAAGCCCAACGCGTTCTACATCTTGAACCGCAGCAACCTCGGGTACGAAGTGCTCGATTTGCGTACGAGCTTCGTCCGCGAAATTGTGCGCAGCGTTCGCCGCGCGCCGTTCTGATTCTCTACGCACAGCTGGCCGTTCTCAGCGCTATTGCGTTCGCAGCGTATCGCTGGACCCGTGCGTTGCTGGCGGGAATCGGCGTTCACGCGCAGCCCTTCGGCAACGCATTCGAGACCGCGATCTTCCATGATGCGACCGATGCTCGATGTCTCGCCGAAGATGCGCAGCCGAGTTGGGTAGGGCGGCTTGCTCAGGTCGCGTTGGATGCGCTCGACGGCGGGCGGGACGTCGGAATGGAACTCGCTGCCGAGTACAAACACATCCGGCAGGACGCCTACGAACCACTTCGTCTATTGCGTCAGGTCGCTCGTGGATCGGTGTTTTTGGGACTCTTGTGTGCGATGGGCGAAGTGGTGTGGGCGCGCTTTGGTAGTCATGACCTCTCGGCGTTGGTCGCAGGCGTGGCCGAAGGGCGGGGCGAGAGCCGAGCGATCGTTGCGGCGGCGATCGGAGTGGGGGCTGCCGCAGTGCTGCTGAGCCTTCGTCGACGCCTTCGCGGGCTCGTTCGCGATACCCTTTCGGACTGCGATAAATTTCGGGAAAGACTAGAGAATCAGGTCCACCAACAACTCGATGAAGGGTGGACCCTCGAGCCGACGGAGTGATAAAGTTCGGCCGTCGGAAACTTTCATCGCGGGGCGTGGTCGAACCCAAAAGTGCCACTCCCCCTATCTGGCACCACCCCTGTAAAAACCAGTAGGTTCTCGACTTCATGCTTGAGCGTGAACATCGCCTGAGCGACTAGGACACCCCACCCACATGGCTACACCCCAAACCCCGCAGCGCGGCAAGCCCGGCGCCATGACCATGGCGATGCAGGCCGTCGCCGTGAAGCCCTCTGGTCCCAAAGTTCTCCGTATTGCTCTGTTCAAGGGCGGACGCGGCATCGAAGAGCGGATCATTCGCAAGCGCGAAACCGTGTCGATCGGAACGTCGGAAAAGAACCACTTCATCGTGCAGGCCTCGGGAATGCCTGCGCGCTTTGATCTCTTTCAGCTCGTCAACGACGAGTACATCCTCAACTTCACCGACCAGATGTCCGGTCGCGTTGGACTGCCCGGTGGTGTGCAGAAGTTGGATCAGCTTCGCACCAGCGGCATGGCGCGTAACGCTGGGGGATACTGGCAGGTCAAGCTCGACCCGAACTCGAAGGGCAAGATCCACGTCGGCGACGTGATGATGCTTTTCCAGTTTGTCGTTCCGCCGCCTGTCACGCCGCGACCGCAGCTTCCCGCTGCTGCGCGTGGTGGTTTTGTCGCCGGAATCGACTGGCTCTTCACCGCATTCGTCGTGTTTAGCTACATGACCTTCTTCGGTTTCGTGATCTACCTCGAGAACGCGGACTGGGAGATCGACCAAGGATTGGCGGCTGTTCCTGAGAGCCTAGCCAGACTCATATTCAGTGAACCTGAGCCTCCACCGGAGCCTCAGGAGCAAACCGAAGAGCCGACTGAAGACGCGACTGAGGACGCGACCGAGGACGAGCCCGAGCAAACGAGCAGCAACAACAGTAGTTCGGATAGCAGCTCGGACAGTAGCAACAACCCCAACACGAACGCCGAAGCGCGCGCTCGCATTGCGAACGAGGCAGCGGCCCAAGCCGAAGCCTTGCTCCTCGGTGCGTTGGGCGAGGGTGGTGCTCTCGATGACGTGCTTGCGGGTGGTGCTGCCCTTGGAAACTCCGCGGACATCCTCGCGCAAACCGAAGGTGTCTCGACGGCTTCATCTGCAGGCGGCAACTTGCGTTCGCGCAGCGGAGGTGGAGACGGATCGGGCGGAGGCATGCTCGGCGCGCTGCGTTCGAACATGGACGCCGGAATGACTGTCGGGACTGGCAGCGTCATGGAGAGGCGCGTCCGTGGACGCATCCGTCTTGACGGCGGTGGCGACATCGGCGGATCCGGTGATTTCGATAGCTCGATCGTGGTGCGTCAGATTCGTGCGCGCTTGCGAGCGATTCAGCGCTGCTACGAGACCGAGTTGCGTCGAAATCCCAGCCTCGAAGGAAAGGTGACCGTTCAGTTCACCATTGTGGAACGAGGCACGGTTTCGGCTGCCCGAGCCACCGAGAACACCACGGGAAGTCCCGCCGTCGCCAGCTGTGTTGTGAACACCGTGCGACGCTTCCGATTCAACCCGGGACCTGAGGGTGGAAGCGTCAGCTTCAGCTACCCGTTTGTGTTCGCGCCACAGAACTGATCACGTTTCGTGAATGCTGCGGAGCGCCGCGGCAACGAAGTGATATTACGAGTGAAATCACTCGTTCCATCTCGTTGACAGGGTAGCCGGCCTCGTTATACTCGGCCGGCCTATCTGGCGGCTCACAATGAACAGACTTCTTGCCATCCTTATCGCGGTCGCCTCGTCCATTGTCTTTGCGGCACCTTCAAGCGCTCAGCGGCCCGGATGGCTTGCCGATCGTTCACGTGCACAAGGACCCGGTTTTCGTGTCGGTAACCTTGAGTTGCACCCCGGCTTCGGCGCCGAGGTTGGGTACGACTCCAACGTCTTTTACGAAGACACCGACGACGGTCCGCGTGATCCCGCCGGCTCAGCCATCTTTCGGTTCACGCCACATCTTCTTCTCTCGACCATCTCCGAACAACGTCAGTCGGAAGGTGAGGGCGAAGAATCCGATGGCCAGATGGTTCAGTTTCAGGCCGGTGTTTCCGGTCAGGCGTACATCTTTCTTGAGAACGAAGCGCGAAATAACTTCTCGCTGAACGCCGATCTCGACTTGAACATCAATCCGAAGGGTCGCTTCGGGTTCCGCTTCTACAACAACTTCGCGCGAACGATTCGACCGTTCACCGGGCGCGTGGGCGCTGGGAAACGAAACTACGCGATCGACGACAACCGAGTTGGCGTCCAGCTCTTCGGGCGGAGTCGCGGTGGCGTCTTGTCCACGTCGGTCGGCTACCAATTCCGCTTCCGCTACTTTGAGGAAACGGACTTCCGCTACGCCAACTCGTTCGGCCATCAAATCACGGCCGACACTCACTTCAAGTTCCTTCCCAGCACGAGCCTGTTCTGGGACATGACGCTGGATCTCAGCGACTACTACAACACCAACCCGGGCGTCGATCCGATCGATCTCGCCAACAACTGGCGGCTTCGAACGCGGATTGGTCTCAACGGTGTGATCACCCCGAAGGTATCGGCCACCGTGGCGGTTGGTTACGCCGCGAACTTTGTCGACGACCCGGCGTTTAGCGACTTCGACACCATCCTGGCGTTGGTGGGCCTCAAGTTCCGCCTCACCCCCACCGCGACTCTCGACTTGGGTTTCGAGCGTGAGAACACGGCATCGATTGTCGGTCTCTACCGCACCCAGGATCGCGGCTACCTCAACTTCGAGTTGATCGTAGGTCGCGCGTTCCTGATCGGGCTCAACACATGGGTCGCACGACTTGAGTTTGGTGACATCGTTGCTGGCGGCACCCCGTCGGGCGGACGCTCGGACATCTACCTCAGCGCCAAGCTCTTCGCGGAGTATCGATTCACCGACTGGCTCGGTCTCAACGCTTCCGTGGGCTACTTCGGCGATTTCACGGACTTCGAATACCAGGTGTCGGATGGCGCCGGTGGTTTGATCCCGGACCCGGCTGGCTTCAACAAGTTCGAGGCATGGCTCGGCCTGCGCGTTTTCTACTGATTGAATGTCGCGCAACCACCTTGCAACCCAGGTTTGACATCGAATTGGCCGCCTCCTAACCTTTCCCGGATCTCAGACACGCCATGTCCACCACACGAATCTCCATTGGTTTTGCTCTCGTCCTGCTCGCTATCGGCGGCTTGGCGGCACTCGCTCAAGAAGAGCTGACCTCGGATGAAGAGGTTCAGATCAACCGAACCGCCAACCTGAGCGCCGAAGAAATGCGCGCCGAGGGTGCAGCTGTGGTTCAGCGTGGTGAGGATTTGGGCCGTCGAGTTCTCAGTCAGCTCGACGAGGCTCGTCAAGAGCGGGACATCGTTCGCGTCACCTGCGTCAACGACAAGCTGACTCAGATCAACGCGACGACCGGTACTGCGCGTGACCGCAACGAAGCGCTTGAGGATGCCATCGACGCTGCCGACAACGGCCGCGCGGCTCACGAGTTTACCGTCCTCATCGTGCTCAAGCAGAAGCTGGTCGTGCTCGACCGCGAGGCGGCGCAGTGCATCGGCCAAGAAATCTACGAGACTGGCGCAACGCTGGTTCGCACGGAAATCGATCCCGAGACCCCCGAGGATGACCCCACGGCTCTTCCCGAGGTTCCGCCGATCGTCGTGATCATTCCGCCGCCCGCGAGCTGAGATGCGCTCCGCATGTGTGTTGTTCGCACTCGTGTGCGGATGCCCGAAAGCGACGACGTCCACCATGCCCGAGGGCGTGGGTGAGGAAGACACGACACTCGGCGCCGGAGACGTGTTCTCGGTTCGCGTGTACGGCGAAGATGACTTGAGCAACCGCTATCGAGTTGCCCAGGACGGTTCCATCGACTTTCCCCTGATCGGTCGACTTGAGGTCGGAGGCCAAGAGCCAACCGAAATCGCCGACCTCATCGCGCGAAACCTTCGCGAGCGCGAGTACCTTGTCGATCCTCACGTCTCGGTGCTGGTCGAGGAGTACAACTCGAAACGAATCTCGGTGGTGGGCGCCGTTGCAAGCGCAGGCACATTTCCGATGACGGCAGGGCTCACCGTGGTCCAAGCCATCTCCGCTGCAGGAGGCTTCACCGCGTTGGCGAGCACGGATGAAGTTGTGGTGAGCCGTCGCGTCGACGGAGAACTTGAGCGCTATCGAATCAACGTGCGCGAGATCACTCGAGGTCGCGAGCCCGACGTTCCGCTTCGTGCCGGGGACTTGATCTACGTTCCAGAGCGCGTCTTCTAAGAGACGGCGTCGTAGAGTTCGACGTACGCGCGGCTGATCACTTCGGCTGAGAAGTGCTCCATCACCAGTTCGCGCCCTCGTCGCCCCAATTTCGCGCGCAGTTCCTGGTCACGGATCAGTTTCGCGAGCGCTTCCGCCATCGCGCCTGCGTCGTGCAGGGGAACCAGAAACCCGTTGTCTCCGTCGTCGACGATCTCCCGACACCCTGGAACATCCGTCGCGACGAGCGGCTTGCCCATCGACGCAGCCTCCAGGAGCGCTTTGGGGAGACCTTCTCGCAACGAGGGCAACACGACGATGTCGGCATCGGAGTACGTCGCGACCATGTTCCTCGAGTGCCCGTGCCATTCGACCAGTCCACTGTCGATCCACGAACGCAACTCGTCTTCACGCACGGCGCTGGGGTTTGCGTGGTCAACGCTACCGACAAGTACAGCGCGAAACGACAATCCCTGTTCGCGTAGGACTCGCGCTGCATCGACAAACTGATGAATGCCTTTTTCACGAATCAGTCGTGCCGGTAACACCACAACCGGCATGTCGGTCGCACGCGTCGGCTGAAACTCAAACACGTGGGTGTCCACACCGGATCCGCGAATGAGGTCCGCGGCGAGTGAGTTCATTCCCGGGTAGCTGCGCACCGTGGCGAGGTCGTCTCGGTTTTGAAAAACAAACCGGGCGCCTTGTGCTTGGCAGAGCCGGTAGCCAGTGAGGGTGATGAGTCGCATCGCCGAGCCGGCACGGCCCTCCGTGAGGAAGGCATGGCCAAGGCCGGTAATCGACGCGATGACCGCACGCGCACCTGCGAGCCGAAGGGTCGGTCCGTACACCGCGACGAACTGAGTGCCGACGACGTGGGCAACATCGGGTCGTAGCTGGCGCATCAACGCAACGAGCGCTCTGAGGCCACGTGCTTGCGCTCTGGGGCCGCCCAGACCGCGAACAAGGGGGAGGGGGTGCGGCGTGAAACCTTCGTCTGTGAAGCGCTCACGCGGGACCTCGAGCGGCCCGGCGACGTGAACGTCCCATCCGGTGTCTCGCGCACGACGTGCCCAGGGCAATCGATGAGAGAAGAAAGTTGCGGCTTGGTTGACCAGATAGACGAGTCTCTGCGAGCGACCCATTGACGGAGGCTGAATGCTCCGTTAGTCCGACGCAACGGAGGAGGGGTGAAGAGCTCGTTGGCAGTATTTGTGTTTGCCTTCGGGGGGTCGGCTGTGCTGACTCCGCTCGCGCGCGCGTGGGCGCTCCGACTGGGCGCATTCGACGAACCAACCTCGCGTCACGTTCACAAGAGTCCGATTCCTCGACTGGGTGGACTGGCTGTTGTGTTGGGCTTCTTCGGTTCGCTCGCGCTCTTGTACGCGCTTGAGACCTCCTCGCTCGGACGACAGTTCTTCCGTCAACCGGGTCTGGTGGTGGGTCTGCTGGGTGGTGGCGTCGCAGCAGCGGCGTTGGGTGCGATGGACGACCTTCGCGGCGTTCGGGCACTCCACAAGCTCATCGTCCAGATCGGAATTGCGTGTGCGGCGTATGCCTTCGGTTTCCGAATCGACGCCGTCGCACTTCCGTGGATCGGTTCCGTCGAACTCGGTGCGCTGGCTGTCCCCGCGACGGTGATCTGGTTCGTGGCTGTGATGAACGCCGTCAACCTGATCGACGGTCTCGATGGACTCGCGGGCGGTATCGCGTTCATCGCGTGCGTATCGAACTTCGTGGTCGGGTGGATGAACGACGCGTTGCTCGTCGTCCTGCTCTCCGCCGCGCTTGCCGGCGCTGTGCTCGGGTTCCTGATTTACAACTTCAACCCGGCCAGCATTTTCATGGGCGACACCGGGAGTCTCTTCTTGGGATTCGTCCTCGCCGCCACATCCCTACTCGGGTCGTCGGTGAAGAGTTCGACGACCGTGTCGCTCCTCGTCCCCATCCTGGCGTTGGGCGTTCCGATCATGGACACGCTTTTCGCCATGATTCGCCGCTGGCTGGAGCGACGGCCGCTATTCGCGCCCGACCGCGGGCATATCCACCACAAGCTTCTCGACCTCGGTCTGACGCATCGTCGTGCCGTCATCACGCTTTACGCCGTGTCGACGGTACTGGCTGTCGGTGCGGTCGCGGTCGCGCTCGGACGAAGCTGGGAAGTGGGTGGCGCGCTCATCGCCGTGACGGTCGTCATCGTCGGATTTGTGAAGGCGGCGCGACTTTTCGCCGGCGTTCGCTTGCGTCGCGAAGGCACCGCTCGCCGGCGAGCGGTCATCGTCGAAACGACCGCTCGCGCGATGGTGCGTGTGGTCCAAGAGATGGGGCGCGCATCGGATGGTGATGCGGCGTTCGCTTCGATGTCGTCGTTCTTGAAGCGCTGCCAGTTCACTTCCGCGCGAATCCATGCAGCGGATGAGGAGTTTGCGTTCGGTGAGCCGACCCGCTCTCGCACACGCGTGAGTGTGGAGATTCGCTCGACCGTGAACCCGAGCATTCACGGCACGTTCGAGTACCAAGACGAGTCGCCGACTTCGCGGACGCAGGTCGAGTTGCTTCTCCAGATCGCGATCGACGGTTTCGCTCAACACTTCCCGCAACCTGAAAGCCTCGAGCCCGCCGAGGCTGCCGAACTGGTTCGCGCGACGCAGCACTGAGCACGCTTCGTGGAACGTCGAAGACGTCGTCGGAGTTCGAGCTTCAAAGTCCGGACGAAGGACCTCAATACCTCACGCCTCGTTGGCTTGTACGCGTTCGCTGCGATTCCTCCTCTCTTGTTGGGCGGGGAGCCTGGATGGGCGGTGTTGCCCATCGGCATGGCGGCTGTCGCGCTCTTGGCCATGCAGGTTCGGCGCGCGCCTTCGCTGACCATCGACGCGATGGATGGTGCGATGTTCCTGGGGCTCGCGATGACGCTGCTCCAGTTGGTTCCTGTACCTGGAGGTTTGCTCGACCGCGCGCCGGTCGCTGAATCGCTCGAGCTCGCAGGGCAGTCCACGAACTGGCTCCCCATCTCAATGGACCCCGGAGCGACGCTTGAACGCCTGGTCGTCGGTGCCTCGCTGTGCGTCACCTATTTGGCGGGTCGATGTTTGGCCGTCACTGTCGGGCGGCGGCACGTCATCCGCGCTGTCGCCACGTCGACCGCACTCATGGCCTGCGTGGCATTTGGGCATGAGGTGCTGAGCGCCGATTTGGTGTTCGGAGTTTGGGACACGGCACACCGCAATCCCACGTTGATGGCGCCGTTGACCAACTCGAACCACCTCGGCGGGTTTCTCGCGTTCGGATGTGCACTGTGGATGGGGCTCGCCGTATCGGCAGAAGCACGCAACGAGCGGGCGCTGAGCGCATTGGCAGGCGCCGTGTGTGGTTTGGGTGCGCTCGGTTGTGGTTCGCGTGGCGCGGCGTTGAGTTTGGTCGCGGGTTTGCTCTGGGCCGTTGCGGTGACCTTCGCGTGGGAGCGCAAACGCAAGCGTGGCCGACAGCGATGGCTCTTGGTGGGCGTGGTTGCGGTCGTGGCCGTCGTCGGGGTCACCCTCGGCTTTGTCGCGGGTATCCACCAGGACTTCGTCGACGGCGAGTACTCCAAGGTTGAGCTGATTCAAGCGGGCGCAGCGTTGGCGACGGAGCACCCGCTGCTCGGCGTGGGACGTGGTGCGTTTGAGGCCGCCTTCGCTGAACACGGAGCGAGCGTTCGCTTTACCCATCCGGAGAACATTCTCGTGCACTGGGCGGTGGAGTGGGGCGTGCCGTTTGCGCTGCTCTTGCTCTTCGTCAGTGGTCAGACGCTACTTCGTTCCGCGCGCTCTCGGCATGTCGAGGTTGCCGTTGCATCGGGTGCTCTCGCCGCGTTGGTACTTCACGACTTGGTCGATTTCGCTCTCGAGATGCCGGGAATCGTCGTGGTTGTCGCAGTCCTCTTGGGCGCACTCGTCCGCCGTCCCACGCGCGGTCCTTCACTGAATCGACGTCGGCTCATGGGTTTGGCTCTCGGGCTCGCCGCGATCATCGTCGGCTTGGGTCTGGGTGTGAACACCCGTCGCCCCGAGGCGTTTGAGTCTCGATTCGCCGAGGTGAATCAGGAACACCTCGAAGAACTCGTCGCGGAAGCCATCCGTCTCCACCCGGTGGATCCGCGTGTCACGCTCTTCGCCTCCGCCGCGATGGTGCGACTTCGCGAGACAGAGTCGATTCGCTGGGTCAACCGAACCATGGTGCTCGCACCCTCTTGGCCCTCGCCGCATCTGCTTGCTGCCGAGGCGCTCTATGTACGCGGTGCGCTGCCACAGGCGCTGCTCGAGGCGCGAGAGGCGATTTGGCTGGGTGATGAACGCGGAGGACTGCAGTTCCTCTGCGTGCTGGCTCCGCGTAGCGAGATCGAGGATTTGGTGCGCGTGGTCCCCGATGACCAGCGGGCCGGAAACATTGGGCTGAGGATCTCTCAGTGTTTGGGTGAACGCGGGGAGGTGTTCGACAACGTCCTGGTCGACCTACGACCGGACTCGGTGGATGCGCTTGCACGTCGTGCGAGACGCGCGCTGCGCGACGAACGAGTCGACGATGCGTTGGCGGATGTTCGCCGTGCGCTCGAACTCGACCCGGACCGCGAGATGCTTCGCGTTCTTCGGGCTCGCATCACAGCAGAGCGAGATCCCGACCAGGCTTTGGAGCAGTTGGGCGAGGTCGACTCCTGGCAGGGTCTCTCTGTGCAAGCGGAGCTGGCCGCACGTTCAGGCAACGATGAACTTCGCGATGAGAGCCTCGCCAGTCTTCGTCAACGTTCCGCCGGCCAGCCCACCAAACTTGCGCAAGCATGGGAGATCGCAGGCCGCGTGATGCAGAGTGAGGGGCGTGTCTCTGAAGCGCTTCGAGCGTTTGAGCGAGCGCACACCCTCGATAGTCGGGAGAATCGCTACCTCCGGCAGATGGCCGCCTTGGCGCGACGTGAAAACCACGTGGCAAAAGCTCAGTTTGCCCTACGTGAGCTGTGTCGGCGGCGAGATGAAACGGCGTGTCGACAACTCGAAAGAGGCCGAAATTCCGCCCGAATGAAGCGGCGCTTGCCTTGAATCCTTAGGCCTCGCCGGTCAACGTATTCGGTTCATGGGGGAGGATTCCCGCGATTTCGATATCCGCGCGTACTTGGGTACAGCGCTGGAATTCAAGTGGCTGATTCTCGCCACGACGGTCGTCGTGGGCGCAGGCGTCATCCTGTGGACGCTGACTCTTCCTCGTGTCTATGAAGCGTCCACGACGCTTGAGTACGACCCCAGTCCTCAGCAGCCGCTGGGTCAGGACCTTCAAGATGTCGCCGATCCACTTGGCGGGTTTTGGTCCTCGCGCGAGTACTACGCCACGCAAAACCGGATTCTGACGAGCCGCACGATTGCCGAGCGGGTCGTTCGCCGGCTGGAGTTGCATCAAGACGAGTCGTTTTACGACCCCGACGACCGCAGCGACACCGCACCGGAGATCGAAGACCTGGCTTCGCTCTTGCTCAACCGAGTGACGCTCGCGCAGATGAAGGACACCCGGCTGGTCACGCTGACCGTGCGCGACCGAAAGCCCGAGCGTGCACGCGCCATCGCAGATGCGTTTGTCGACGAGTATCTCGAGAAGACGATGGAAGACCGCATGGGGTCGACGGTCAACGCTCTCGAGTGGCTGGGCACGCAGTTGGACGACCTTCGGCGAGAGTTGGAGCAGTCCGAACTTGCACTGCACGACTTTAAGCAAGAGCACAACATCCTCAGCGTTTCGATGGAGGATCGTCAGAACCTCGTCGCTGGCGAAATCGAGGAGCTGAACAAAGCGCTCACGATGGCGCGTCATCGCCGCATCGAAGCGTCCGCGCACGTCGCCCGCATCCGGAACGCGCTCAACCAGGATGTCACCGAGCGTGGCGGGACCATCTTCGACGAGCGATCCAGCATCGGTGCACTTCGTGAGACGCTGCGCGAGAAGCTGGCGGAGCGAAACCGTGCCGGTGTTCGCTATGGTGCGTCGCACCCGACCATTGTCGGTCTCGACTCAGAAATCGCGGAGTTGCGCGGACAGCTCGACGCCGAGACGCGATTGATTCTGCGTAGTTCCGAAGATGACTTGCGCGAGATCCGAACGATTGAGTCCGGCATCCGCGACGCGCTGGAGCAAGCCAACGCGGCGGGGCTCGAGCTCAACCTTCGGGAAATCGAGTATCGGCGACTGAGCCGCAAGCAAGAGAACAACTCCAAGCTCTACCAACTGGTGTTGCAGCGAACGACGGAGACGGATCTGACGCGGATGCTCAACACCGCGTACGCGCGGGTCGTCGATCGAGCGCAAGAACCCGAGTATCCCGTTGCGCCGAACCGCACTGCGAATGCGATTGGCGGCATCTTGGTCGGACTGCTTCTCGGCATCGGGCTGGCGTTTTTGATTCGCTTCCTCGACCGACGCATCCGCTCGCCAGAGGCCGTCGAGGCTCTCGGGTTGACCGTGCTTGGAGTTTTGCCACGCGTGGGCAGTGCGGAAGCCGCGCAACGGAAGAAGAAGAAACGGAGACGAAGCCCAGCGACGACTGCGGACACGGATCTCATCGTTCACGATGCACCGATGTCCGCTGCAGCCGAGTGCATTCGTACCATCCGCACGAACCTCACGTTCATGACGGTGGACGGCGAGAAGCGTGCTTTCGTGGTGACCGGCAGTCTGCCGCGCGAAGGCAAGACGACCGTTGCAACAAACCTCGCGGCTTCGATCGCGCAAAGCGGCAAGAGCGTGTTGTTGATCGACACCGATCTTCGCAAGCCGCGTATCCACAAAGCATTGGGCATTCCGTGGGCGGAGGGCGTGAGTTCCTATGTGGTCGGTGAGGTGCAACTCGAGGACATCATCCAAGAGACTCGCGTTCCCCGACTCAGCGCAATCACCTCGGGGCCGGTACCGCCCAACCCGGCCGAGCTGCTGCACAGCGCGCGGTTCGCACAGTTGATTGAAGAAGCCACCGAGCGCTTCGATACGGTCATTTTCGATAGCCCGCCGCTTGGTGCGGTGACGGACGCGGCTGTGATCGCGCCCCAGGTCGCCGGTGTGATTCTCGTGACCCGCGCCACCGAGACGACGCGCGATGCGCTCAAGAGCTCTCGCCGCGCCCTTCGTGACGTGGGCGCGCGCGTGCTCGGCGCTGTGGTCAATAGTCTCGACCTGTCGGCGGACGGCTACTACGGCGGCTACTACTATTACTACAGTCGGTACGGCGGCTATGCCGCTGAGGGCGACTCCGACGAGCAGCCAGAAGCCGCAGAATAGATGAAACCCAATCTATTTGTGGTCGGCGCACCGAAGTGCGGAACGACGGCTCTCGCGACGTGGTTGGCGGCGCATCCGCAGGCATTCATGTCGGCGAAGAAGGAGCCGCACTTCTACTACTCCCCGTACGGACCGCCGATGGATCGTGCGACGTATCGTGATCTTTTCGCCGGCGCGAACAACGCCCAGGTCGTGGGCGAGGCATCGGTTTGGTACCTGTTTTCGCAGACCGCACACAGACTGATCCTACGAGACTGTCCCGACGCCCGCTTCGTCGTCTGTGTGCGTGACCCCGTCGACATGGCCGTGTCTCTGCACAATCAGAAGATCGATACCGGGCATGAGCGCGAGTTGTCGTTTCAGCGCGCATGGCAGCTATCCGATGAGCGCCTACGAGGGAACTCGACATCGATCTTCGGGCTCCCTCGTGGGGATACGCGTCACATGGCGTACCGACACGCGTGCAGCATCGGAACTCAGCTCGAAACCCTGCTCGCCGATGTCGGGGAGGGCAGGGTGCACGTTGTCGCGCAGTCCCGTCTTGCCCACGATCCTGGGCGCGAGTGGTCGCGGCTCCAGCAGTTTCTCGAGCTCGAGGAAGACGGTCGAACCGAGTTCCCACGCACAAACCCTTCGATGAAGGTCCGCTCAGCGCGTCTGAACCGGGTGCTCTACGGCGTGGGTACGCTCAAGCGCCGTCTCGGGATCCGAAAGTCGTTCGGGAGCTTGCAGTGGCTCCACCGACGCAACAAACATGCGCAGCGGTACGAAAAGCCGAGTGCCGACGTGCTTGAGCGCGTCGCCGCGGAACTTGAAAGCGAGCGCGCCAAACTCGAAGGGCTGCTGGGCCACTCGTTGACCACCCCTCGTGAGTTCACCCACGACGAACGCCGTGCGAACGACGGTAGATCGAGCGCTCGATGACCTATCTCGCACGACTGACCCAAGCCATCAGCGAAGGACCGGAGGCTCTGAGGGCACTTCGTTCAGAGGTGCCACGCGAGGATCATGGCAAGCTCGCCGAAGCGCTTTCGGACGCAGGTCCGGCGAGTGTGATCTTGCCCTGGGTTGGCTACTTCCAGCGTTCGGCTGGACAGCTGCAGCAGAGCATTGAGGCGTACCGAAGCTGGCTTGAGACCGCCGAAGCGCCCGCAGCGTTTCACCTGGGCGAACTCGCTCGGGCAGAGCTCAAAGCGAAGCACGCCGAAGGTGTTCGCTCCGCCGTCGCGCTCTTCCATCCGTGGGATTTGGCATTTGAGCCTCGCGAGGTCGCCGCGCGCGCGTTGGTGAAGGCGCAGAAGATCGACGCCGATCCGGGAGGGCGACGCCCGCTTCGCGTGGCGCTGCTGTCGACGTTTACAACCACGCCGCTGGAAGCATGTCTGCGCGTCGGTGCGGCGCGTCTTGGTGTGGAAGTCGATCTGTGGGTGGCGGAGTTCGACCAACTTCGATTCCAGGTGGCCGACCCGAACTCGGAACTCTACGCCCACCGACCTGAGGTCGTCATCGTCGCGACGAGTTGGCGCGATGTCACCGATCGACCTGTCGATGCACAGGCGGATGAATGGTTGAGTCTGTGGGAGACGATTCACTCCCGCACCGGCGCGCATATTCTTCAGCACACCTTCGACCGCGATCCCACACCTTCGCTGGGTCACCTTGCGGCCCGCGCCGCGGGACAACGACGTCGAGGACAGCAACTCAACGAACAGATGGCGGAGCGGGCTCCGGCGTGGGTGTCCTTGGTGGACTACGACCAAGTGGTCTACGAGGTCGGAAGCCAGCGTTTCTTCGATACGCGGCAGTGGCACTGGGCCAAAGAAGCCGTGTCCGTCGACGCTGCACCGTACGTGGTGGAGGAGTACCTCGCGGTGCTGCGCCCGTTCGTCGGCAAGAGCAAGAAGCTGCTCTTGCTCGATTTGGACAACACCATGTGGGGCGGTGTGGTCGGCGAGGATGGTGTCGAGAACCTCAAGGTTGGACCTCCTTCGATCGAGGGCGAGGCCCATCTCGCGCTTCAGCGCTACGCCAAACAGCTCAAAGAGCGCGGCGTGTTGTTGGCGGTCTGCTCCAAGAACAACGCGGAAGATGGTCGTGAGCCTTTCCAAACGCTTCCGGACATGCATCTGAAGCTCGACGACTTTGTCGCGTTCGAGGCGAGTTGGGATCCGAAGCCGCTGGTCGCAAAACGAATCGCCAAGCAGCTCAACATCGGCCTCGATAGCTTTGTGTTCGTCGACGACAACCCTGCCGAGCGCGCACGGATGCGCCAAGAGGCGCCCGAGGTGCTGACGATTCCCGTCGGAGATGATGCGGCCGAGTACGTCCAGCTCCTGCACCGTGCTCGCGCCTTCGAAGAGCTGAGCCTTTCAAGCGCGGGCGCCGGACGAACTGCGCAGTACCAAGCCGAGGCCAAGCGACAAGAACTCGCCAAGAGTTTTGAGTCGCTGGAGGAGTTCTACACGTCTCTCGAGATGGTCGCTGCCGTGCGCGAGTTCAACGACGCCGACCAGGCTCGCGTGGTTCAACTCGCGGCGCGCTCCAACCAGTTTAACCTGACCACGTGGCGCATTTCGCCCGGCGACTTTCAAGAGATTCGTCAACGCGACGACCGTGCCGGTGCAACGTTCCGATTGAAAGATCGGTTCGGCGATCACGGGCTCGTCATGGTGCTTGTCGCCGAGGCCAAGGGCACCGACCTTGAAGTGCTGGCGTACTTCATGAGTTGCCGCGTGATCGGTCGAACGATGGAAGACTTGGCGGTTGCAGAACTCGATCGCATGGCGCGCGCACTCGGTTGCAACGCGATCCGAGGCGTGTACAAACCGACGAAGAAGAATCGAAAATTGGTCGCCGATCTCTATCCGCGACTCGGCTTTGACCACGTGTCGGGCGAGGAAGGCGGCGAGACCGTGTGGCGTCGCGAACTCGGCCCCGAACCCATTACCAACCCTTATATCGAGATTGAACGGAACTGATCATGAGCGTGCAAGACCGACTTCAAGACGTCATGCGAGACCTCTTTGACGATGACGACATCGTGGTGAGCGCAGAGATGACAGCGGCCGACGTTCCGGATTGGGATTCGCTCGCTCACGTTCGACTGATCGTTCAGATCGAAAAAGAGTTCAAAGTGCGTTTCGCATCCGCTGAGATCACAGGTCTCGAGAACGTGGGCGCGCTGATGGCTGTGATCGAGCGCAAAATCAACGAATAGCCGGTGACTGATCTCGGCGGTCTAAATTTCTGGGTCGCAGTCATCACCATCGCGGTGCTTTCGCGCCGTGTGCCGCTGATCGCGCGCTTCGCGCTTTATCTTGGCGCACTCTACTTGGTCGTCGAGGCCAAGATGAGCATGCTGCTGCTGGCTAGCGTGATCACGTATGGATGGGTTGCGCTCCGGATCGGAACGGGCGCGCTCGCCATCGCGTTGCACACGTTTGCGATCTCAGCGTTCTTCGCAGCGTCTCAACACGGCCCGGTACTCCTTCCCGAAGGAAACCTCGTCGCGCGCGCATTGCCGCTTGTGGGTCTGCCATATGTGTTTTTGCGTTTCGTGCATGTTCTGGTCGAGGTGCGCACAGGGCGTCTCGAGCGACCCGGTTTTGTGCACTACGTGGTCTACATGCTCCCGTTTCATCAGATGATTGCGGGGCCGATTCAGCGCTACGACGAGTACGCCAAGGTCATCGCAGAACCCACGCCGCTCGATCACCAAACGTTCGTCGAAGCGCTCAACCGGATCACAAATGGCTTCATCAAGAAGGTCGTGCTCGCGCAGCTCTTGATGCGCGTCGTTGGGTTCCGGTTCGAGTCGACGGGCTGGGAGCTTTGGTTCGAAGTCGATCTCTACGCCATCTACATGTATCTCGATTTCTCGGGGTACATGGACATCATCATCGGTGCCGGCATGCTGATGGGGTGGAAGCCCCCGGAGAACTTTGACTGGCCGTACCTGAGCCGGAATCTCATTGAGTTCTGGAAGCGCTGGCACATCACGTTGGGCGACTGGCTCCGCGACTATGTGTTCCTGCCTTTGAACCTCGCACTGATGCGGAGTCGGTTCGGCAACTCACCCTTTCTGACCGGCGTGGTTTGCTACTTCGTGACGATGCTGGTGTGCGGCCTGTGGCACCGGTTTGATGCGCAGTTTGCGCTGTGGGGAGCATTGCACGGCACGGGAATCGTCATCTGCAAGCTGTACGAGATGGGATTGAAGAAGTTGGTTTCGCGCAAGCAGTTCAAAACGTACAGGCAGTCTCGTTTGAGCGCCGTGTTCGCCGGCTTTACGAACTTCCAGTACATCGCCGTTTCGTTCCTGTTCGCGTTCAATCCGCCTGCCGAGGCGATTGAGATTGTGCGAAGGTTGGCGGGATGAGCCGGCGACGCTACCTGCTGATTCTGTTTTGGATCGCAATCAAGGTTGTGGTCATTATCCAGCTCGGATCGCCCGCAAAAGACTTCGTCTACGAGGGGTTTTAGTGACGGACGGTCTCAAGAACATCGCCGTTGTCGTCTTCCTTGTAGGCGTTGCTGCAGCATCACGCGCGGGCGTCAACACGGTGTCCGTCAAGCACATCCCGTGGCCTGCGGTACCCGCTGATCAGCTCGAGGTTCCGGGATATCAGTCTCGGAGTGCGCCTGAATCGTCCTGGGCACTCGTGATTGGTGGTTCTTCGGCGCACTACGCGTTCGATACGAACCGGTTGGGGGTCGCTGCGCGAAAGAACGCGTACAAGCGCGGGTATCCGAGCGAGGTGGCGTTCGCACTTGATTGGACCTTACGAAACGCGTTGCCGCCCGAGCAGCATCCAGCACTGATCGTTTGGACGGTCAATCGCGTGTCCTTTGTCGACCGCGGCGATCGTCGACCGCATCCTTGTATTTCAGAGAATCGAATCGGCAGGCCGAATGCCGAAGTCGATTCTCGCATCCAACCATGTGAGGGTGCGGTGTTGGGATGGGAAGACCGGTTAACACGCTTCGTCGAAGAGACAGATGCTTGGTATGCAGCGCGTGAAGTGCTCAACGATCGAGTCGCGCAACAGGTGCGTAGCGTGATGGGGTATTCCTTGCTGAACCCGGAGCCAGACGCACCGCTCCACTACGGCTTCAGCCAGCGAGCACTGCGCGCGAACCAGCGCGCATGGGCGGCACTCGGCGGGTTCGAGGCCGGCTCCCTGCTTCCTGCGCACGTGAGAGCAACCGCGGTCATTGGTGAGCTGGCGAACGAGCACGACATTCCGCTTCTGGTCGTCATCATGCCTGAGCACTCGGAAACTCGTGGTCTGTACTCACCGGAGTCTCGCGATGAGTGGCGAGCTGTGCTGGAAACGGCATACGGTCGTGTTGTGGATCTGTGGGATGCACTTCCCGACGAAGGGTTCTACGACCAAGCTCACGCGAATGAAATTGGACGGCGTCTCGCGACAGAGCGTCTTGCTACTGAAATCGAGCGACACATTGGAGATCAGGATGACTGAGTTCGAACACTTGCCCGAGTTCACGCGTCGCATTGTGAACGCGACCGCAGCAGCGTGGCCTGAGCACACGTCGTATCTGAAGAAGAGCTTCAAAAGCCGCGAGGAGCCGGTCCAAGAGACGGTCGAAACGATGGCTCGCCTGATCCATCAACTCACAGACGGGAATCTCGAGGGTCATGTCGCAGGCTACCGCTGGACGTGTGAGATGGTGCTGGAGGAGGAGTTGCACTTTCGTCGACACGGTCGATATCGACACAGCTCGTTCGCCGAAGTCAACGCTGCGATCTACGGCAACGACGAGACGATGGCGAAGTATGTTCAAGGCATTCTACTCACGCATATCTTGTGGGAGAACCACGCTCGTTCGATCGACTTCTACCGTCGAGGGTTGGCCAAGAATGTCGATGGCTACACGCATCTCGAGGTGGGTCCTGGACACGGAATGCTGCTTCACTTCGCTGCATCGGACTCACGCTGCTCAGCGGTGACCGGTTGGGACATTAGTCCGACAAGCCTCGAACACACGCGAGAGTGCTTCCGGAAGTTGGGCGCTCGCGAACCTACACTCAAAGAGTGTGACGTGATGGTTGCGCAGACCGATCAGACCTTCGACAGCATTGTCATCAGTGAGGTGTGCGAGCACTTGGAAGATCCCGAAGGCGCCCTGCGAAGTCTCCACAGTTCGCTCTCGGACAACGGGCGCATCTACATCAACATCCCGGTGAACTCGCCCACGATCGATCACATTTTCCTTTGGGAAACACCGGAAGCGGTGTTTGAGACAATTGAGAAGGCGGGTTTCACGATCGAAGACTCGCTCTTGGCTGCGTCTGGCGGCTACACGTTGGAGCGTGCACGAAGGATGGCGACGACGATTTCGGTAGGCGTTTTCGCCCGACGCTCAGCTTGAACGGCGCGAACACGCAGCTGCTCGGAGTGCGTTCGCCAGGATTGGCGTTTGTGCTTCAACGCAGTATCGAGACGCGACCGCGTGTCGGGCGGCCTCGCCCAAGCTTCGGCGAAGATCGGGATCGCGCAGCTGGTGTAAGCGCGTGCGCCAACCATCGACAGCTTCAACCGTGAAACCCGTCACTCCATTTTCGATCACCTGTCGATTCGCTCCAACGCGACTCGCGATCACCGGACGTCCTGCCGCCATGTACTGAATCGCCTTGTAGGCGCATTTGCCGAGGTCCCAGTTCGATCCGCTCAGCGGCATGATTCCCACATCGCAGCGCGCAATCTCCGACGCCTCAGTGGCTTCGGACCATGCGATGGTTTCGGTCGGAAGCGTGGTGTCGACGCGTGCGCCGATGACACGCAGCGAGATGTCGAAGTCAAGCGACTCCAGTGTGGGAATGAGTTCTTGGAGGTAATGGACGGTCTTGGGGCTGCCGATCCAACCGACGGTCAAGGAGTCTCGCTCGTGGACGTTCGCGCGCGGGTAGCTCGACAGTGGGACCACCGTGGGGACCATCACGACGGTAGCGGCACCGCTACCGCGAGCGATGTCCGCCAAGTGCTCATTGCCCGCGATCACCACACGTGAGCGCGCCATGATGTTGCGAATCTTCGTTCCCAGCAGCGTACGGACGATGGTGTGGCGGTGCTCGGCATAGCGAAGGTGAATGGCATCGTCGATATCGATCGCGAACGCCGACCCGAGGGCCAGGTTCTCGATCGGTGCCGGCAAGAAGGGGAGCGCTTCCTTTTGAACCCAGACCAAATCGTACCGGTGTCGGCGGGCCAGGCTGAGAAGGCGAGTCGCGTATCGACGGGCAATGTAGCCGTTGGTCGCTCTGGGTCCGAGGCCGTAGATCCCGCGAACGTACGGATCGCCGAGAAGCGGCTGAACGTCGAGCAAAACTCCGTGTTCGCGAAGTGCATCGACGTACTGATACACCCGAACACGGCTGCTCGCCCCGAGGCGCGAGTAGCGAGTGAGTGCGAGGACGCGCAGGTCAGACAAGTTCAGACTCGAAAGTAGTCCTTGTACCAGGCGACGAACTTACCAATGCCTTCGTCGATCGTGGTCGCTGGTTTGAAGCCCACGGCGGCTTCGAGCGAAGCCACATCGGCACTGGTCGCCGGAACGTCACCGGGCTGCATGGGCATGAAGTCCTTCTTCGCCTCCATCCCGAGATGGCGTTCGAGCGTGGCGATCATGTCCATCAACCCTTCGGGGTTGGAGTTGCCGATGTTGAACAGCCGATACGGTGCGCCGGTTGGGGACTCGCTGTTGTCCTTGGTGGGAACCGCGTCGATCAGTCGAAACACACCTTCGACAATGTCGTCGACGTAGGTGAAGTCGCGCGACATGTCGCCATGGTTGAACACTTTGATGGGCTTGCCTGCCAGGATTGCGTCGGTGAACAAGAACAGAGCCATGTCCGGACGGCCCCACGGGCCGTACACGGTAAAGAAGCGCAGGCCGGTCGTTGGTAAGCCGTAGAGGTGGCTGTAGGTGTGTGCCATCAACTCGTTGGCCTTCTTCGTTGCGGCGTAGAGGCTAAGCGGGTGATCCACGCGGTCTGCGACCGAGAAGGGCTGCTTGGTGTTTCCCCCGTAGACCGAACTCGATGACGCGTAGACCAAGTGATCCACGTCGCCGTGTCGACACGCTTCGAGAATGTTCGTGAAGCCGACGATGTTGGAGTCGATGTACGCCTCGGGATGGGTCAGGGAGTAGCGCACCCCAGCTTGCGCAGCGAGGTTGACCACGCGCTGTGGCTTGAACGACTTGAACACGTCGCGAAGTTCGGGTGACTCGATGCCAACCTGGGAAAACGAAAACGCCTTGTTGTCGGAGAGCTGCGCGAGGCGATCGCGTTTGAGTTGCGGGTTGTAGTAGTCGTTGATGTTGTCAACGCCTCGGACCTCATGCCCCGCGTCCACGAGAACACGGCTCAGGTGGTATCCGATAAACCCCGCCGCACCGGTGACGAGAATACGCATCAAAGCGACCAGTACGTGATCGAGTCGGGGACCTGGCTGGGTTCGACCTTCGACTTCACGTCGATGAAGATGCCTCCCCGACGCACACGTGGGAAGAGGGTGCTCGGGTCGATCACACCGTGCGGAACCGCGAGAATGAGCGCGTCGTATTCACCCGCGCCACGCAGGTCGGTCAGTTGGATGCCGTACTCCTCACGCGCGATTTCGGGGTCCGCGACGGGATCGTGCACGGCCGGTTCGACACCAAAGGCGCGCAGCTCGGTCACGATGTCGGGAACGCGACTGTTGCGCAGATCGGGAACGTCCTCCTTGAAGGTCAATCCCACGATGGCAACGCTCGCGCCCTTGACTGGCCGCTCGGCTGCGATGAGCAACTTGACCAGCTTTTGCGCGACGAACGCACCCATACCGTCGTTGATGCGACGTCCGGAGAGGATCACCTGCGGGTGGTATCCAAGCGCCTCGGCTTTTGCCGTGAGGTAGTACGGGTCGACGCCGATGCAGTGCCCGCCAACCAGTCCAGGGGTGAAGGGCAAGAAGTTCCACTTCGTGCCGCTTGCGGCGAGGACGTCGGCGGTTCTCAGACCCATGCGATCAAAGATGAGCGCGAGCTCGTTCATCAGCGCGATGTTCAGGTCGCGTTGTGTGTTCTCGATCACCTTCGCGGCTTCGGCGACCCGAATCGAAGGTGCGCGATGAACTCCGGCCTCGACGACCGATTCGTAGATGGCCGCGACGCGCGCGAGCGACTCGTCGTTATCGCCTGCGACGACCTTGGTGATCGTTTCGAGTCGATGGACCTTGTCGCCGGGGTTGATGCGCTCGGGCGAGTAACCCAGCGAGAAATCTTCGCGGGCGAGACCCGACACTTCGGCGAGCACAGGACCACACACCTCTTCGGTGACGCCCGGATAGACCGTGGACTCGTAAATGACGAGGTCGCCTTTCTTCAGGATGGCGCCCACGGTTCGACTTGCAGCACGCACGGGGCGGAGATCGGGCTGTCGGTTGCCATCGATGGGTGTCGGCACGGTCACGATGAACACGGTCGCGCTGGCAGCTTCTGCGGGGTCGGCGGTGAACACGACTTTGGTATCCGTGAACTCCGACGCGTCCACTTCGCGCGTGCGGTCGGTGCCCTTGCGCAGTTCCGCGATACGTCCCTCGTCGATATCGAAACCGACGACCGGACCTTTCCGTCCGAGTGCCATCGCGACCGGAAGGCCGACGTACCCTAAGCCAATGACTGCAATCTTCTCCGTCACGACCCCACCCTGACACCCGTGTTGCGCATGATCAAACCTCCGCATTCACTGGGTTTCCGATGGAGGAACCGACATTCATGGCTTCCTCAGTCCGTGCTGTTCTCGGTCGCCTCCGGCTCCGAATCCTCGCTCGTAGGACGGAGAAAAACAGCGAGCAGCGCATGCGTCCAGTACACGGTGCAGGTCGATATCGCTGCGCCGATGGGGCCCATCTGGAGGATGAGAATCGGGCAGAGCACCAAGTTGAGCACGAGTGCGACCACCGAAAGTGAGCCCAGTCGTTTGGTCTTGCCGGTGTGGTAGTAGTGCCCGAGGACAAACGTGTATGTGCCGCGGCCGGCAAAGGCGAGCGCGAGCCAGAACACATAGGGTGCGGCCGCTTGAAAGCGGGGTCCGACAAAGACGCCGAGCACGTAAGGCGCCAACAGCCCCAAAAGCAATGCGACGCCGACAAACGCGAAGCTACCGATCAGCGACCCACGAGCGATCCAGCGACGACCCTCCGCGCCACCCTCGGCAAGTTGCTGCAAGACGAAGGGAACCCAGGTGCTGTTGAGCGCGGAAACCAGAATGCGCAGCACCGCGGCGACCTGCACGCCGACGGCATACAGCCCTGCGTCCGCGACACTCACCAACGAAGCGACAAACCACCGGTCCGCGATGGCCATGCCCAGAATGGAAAGAGCGGTGGGCAAGAGTGGCAGACCGAACTTGGAGAGCTCACGACTTGCTTCGCGATCAAACGTCCACTCTGCGATGCGCCGCCGCACCAACCAAACGATGACGACCACGCATCCAATGCCAATCGCGAGCAGACGCCCACCAATGCGACCGCGCCAGTCGAGCATCAGAACCAAGATCAGAACGAGTGTGGCGGCGAGCTCCAGCGCAGAGACGGAGAGTTGGAACGACACGTACGAGAGCGGTTGCTGGCGCGCCTGCCACAATCGGAGTGCGACGTCGGTGATTCCGGCTGCAGTTGCGGCGACGCCCACCGTCCACAACCAGTCCGGTTCGAATGCCGCAACGGGAGCCAGAACGTGACGGCCGACGTGGAGGATGAGCGTGAACAGACCTCCCAAGAGCAGAATGCGGAGTAGGGCGGTCCCGACGTGGCGGCGTTGGGTGTCCTCGTCGAGCTTGAAGTGCGAGCGCATCAGCGCCACAGGCGTGGAGAGCGTGATGATGGGCGTCGCGAAGCTCGTCAGGATGGTGAACATCGCGACGAGTCCGTAGTCCTCCCGAGTGAGCACACGGGTGAGAAAAGGAACCATGACCAGCGGCATCACGCGGCGGGCCATCGCGCCCGCTGTGTACACAGCGCCGTGTCGGAGCAGCTTCTTTAGACGCATGGTTCAGCGCCAGGCTGACACATCAAATCCTGTGAGCTCAGCAAACCGGTCGATTTCAGGTTCGTAGAACTCGCGCAGTTTTCGTTTGGCTGTCTTGGGCAGCGGCGGTGGCGGAGTGTCCTCGCGGTTGAGTTCACGCAGCCACTTGCCGACCCGCGTGACGACCTGCGGTGGGAGCAAGGTTCGCGCGATTCGTTTGATCGGATTGGACTCCTTGCGAAGCGTTGCGAGCACGACACTCGCCGCGTGGAAGCGCTCGCGCCGTCCCTTGTTGTGAATGCGGAAACTCTGCTGCTCGAGTCGTTGGACGCCGAGGGCTTCGTAGAGATGGTTGCAGACCGATAGCGGGTCTGTTTTCAGATCGTCGATCCCGAAGACGTGTATCCGCTCGGCCGGGAAGTAGCGCTGGAGAAGCTGGACCTGCTCGGCGTAGCGGCCGTACGCGATAAACGTCCGGTAGAGCCGTGATTCGGGATCCGAGAGAACGTCGCCAACAACCTCGGTAAACGGTTTGAGTCGACGCCCATAGCTGACCTCCATCAAGTAGGAGGAGTAGGCGCGCGACACAGGCTCGCGTACCAAGAGCACGACGTGGCAATCGGGGTTGTGCTGGTGCAGTCGCGCGATGCCTTCAGCGGACAGGCAGAGTCCGACACTCTTCGCGACGGTCTTGGCTGGCTGGGTGACGTCTTCGAAGTGACGCTTCTCGGCTTCGTCCCAACCCGCGCGAAACTCTTCGTCTTTGAGGAAGAACGAGAACTCGGCCGTGTAGTGGGCGCGTACCTCGGGATGGCTCCCGAGGTACTCCTTCAGCGAAGATGTCCCACACTTCTGCGACCCAACGATCATCAGGTCGATCATGGGATGGTGCTAGAGCGACGAGTGGTCGAAGCAGTCGATGCGACCCGGGACGTCGGCTCCGCCACCACGGTAGGAACCGATGCACACGTCGTTATCACCATCGCCATCGAGGTCCGCGATCAACGTTGCTCCGGCGTGGTGACCCATCAGGTCGGCGGCAGCTGCGCCGTAGACGATGACGGGAATGACGGTGGAGCGAAGGTCGGTCACAGCAGGCAACGCACCATTGCCGTGGATGATCACGGATTCGCCCGCGCGATCGCGACCGTTGCCCGGGCCGTCTGCGGTGGAGCCCGCAATCAGGAAGTCGTCGCGCGAGTTCGCACCAACGTCACCGATGGCCAAGCTGTTGCCCATGAGGTCGAACTGATCAGCGCCGAAGATGATGTGATCCGCAGATGTCGACGAGTAGTCGATCGTTCCTGCAGCGATCGGTGCGTCGGTGATGTAGAGACCACCCGCCTGAACGTTCGGTGAGCGATCGAGCTGGCTCGCGCCAATGATCACGTCGTCGCGGCTACCGCCGGACACGTTTCCGACTCCCAGAGTCTTGCCAAGAAGCTCGTTCGATTCGTCACCTTGCCAGCGTGCATCGAAGCCGCTGCCCATGTCGGCGTCGCTGCTCACCGGGCCGAAGAGTGCGTAAACCTCTCCAGCGCGGCTTCGACCACCGGGGTCAGCGTTGAAGGCACCGATCAGGAGGTCGTTGCTGCCGCTGCCCCCAAAGTCGCCGATCGCGGCCGAGGTGCCGAGCTGGTCGCCTGCAGCGGCGCCAGTCAGCTTGTACACCGTCACGCCACCGGGAGCCGCGAGGTCGATCTCGCCGGTCAGCGCTGCACCACCGACGACGACGTACACAGCGCCGGCGTCGGCTCCACCGGCGTCGTTGCCGGGCGCTCCGAGAATCAGGTCTGCCTGGGATCCACCGGCGACGTCGCCCACGGCGAGAAGTCGGAGGTTGTCGTCGGCGGCCTCACCGATGATGCGGGCAGCCACTTGGGCCGGAAGGGGCATCTCCGCGAGGTCGATCGTGCCCGTGAGACCAGCGCCTCCGCTAATCACGAAGACTTCACCGCAGGCGTTGCGCGTGTTCATGACGCCGTCTGCGAGGTGCGCACCGGCTGCCACGTCGGGCACACCGTCGCCGGTGACGTCACCAACCCCGAGGCGACCGCCAACCGCACCGAGGCGATCGTTGATCTCTGCGCCAACAACCGACCACGCGGCGCCGCTGGGGACGCTCGTGGAACCGCTGAGGAACCCGCCACCGCCGGTGTAGCCGTGCAGTGCTCCAGCCGCGCTGCGGAAGGGTGTGAAGCCAGGCGGGGTCTGACGCTCTGAGACAACCAAGTCCACAGCGCCGCCACCGCTCCAGTTACCAGCGGCCATGTTCGCGAGCTGCGCCGCACCACGTGAACCGGTGAACATGCGATCCGCCGCGTCGCTGGCCAGGTCGTACGAGACGCTTCCGGCTTGCACCGTGACCGCTTGCATCAACTCGTCGCCAAAGAATCCAGCGCTTGGGCTGTTCATCTTTCGCATCTGCCAGTTGTTGTTGTAGTCGCCGGGAGTTGCCGGTGCGGTGATGTTGAAGCTGAACGTGTGGGTGCCGCCGGGTGCGGTATCGCTGTCGACGAACACGCGCGTGACACCGAAGCTGTCGCCCGTGAAGTTGAGGGCGAAGTCGGTGCCTGCAGTCCAGGTCGACGAACCCGTGTTCTCCATGGTCACGTTTACAGCCTGAACCTGGCTCGGAGCCATGATGGCCGGCAGGTCGTGGGAATCCACGATGGCGTTGAAGCTCGGCGAGCCCGACACATCGATCGTGACGTCGACACAAGGCGGGCCTGAGAAGATGCCAACGCCTCCGATCTCTCGCATTTGACGGCCGAAGCTGTACATACCGGGAGTCGCCGGTGCGGTGATGTTGAACGTGAAGGTTGCGGTGCCGCCCATGGGCGTGTCCGCCGTCAGCGCCGAGTTGACGTTGTTCCAGAAGCCTACCGGGGAGTCGGTCGAGTAGAGATCAAAGCTCCCGGTGGTCCATGTGGTGGAGCCCGTGTTCTGAACGGCGATGGTGACGCTGGTCGAATCTGTCGGCGCCATCGTCGTCGGAATCGTGCTGCTGCCCGGGAGGAACGTGCACTCGTATTCCGGCGTGGTGCCGGCACTCACATCGATGGTCAATGTCAGACGCTCACCAAAGTAACCGCGATGGTGCATCTGAAGATCGATGTCGTACATGCCAGGCGTCGTCGGCGCCGTGATGTTGAATGTGAACGTGTAGGTGTCGCCGATCGCGACGTTGCTCGCGACGAACTGCTGCGGAAATCCGAAGTTACGCGGCACACGATCGATGATGCGCGTGTCGGTCGGAACCCACACGTTGACGACGGGGTCCGGCCCGTCGTTTTGCATCGTGACGTTTACGGTGCGAGTTTCACCGGGTGCCATGGTGGCGGGGATGTCGTGCGACACAACTGAGGAGTCACTGCCGGGAGGCGCGACGGCGTTCTCCACAAAGCCGACCTCTTCACCCCCATCGACGCAGGCCAGGAGCCCGACCAGTAGAACCAATCCAAACTTTCGCACTTTCACTCCTCCCAAGAATTGAAGATACCGTTGGGGCGCACCACTCCCCCTTCGGCCGCTCTCCGTAGCACAGAATTAGCAGATTTCTGCATGCTCACCCACATCGCCTTTGTACTTCCCGACCTTCGCCCAGGCGGGGTGGAAAGAGTGCGTATCACTTTGGCGCGCGAGCTCATCGCGCGCGGAATTCGGGTGGATTTCGTCCTGTTTCAGCGACGGGGCGAGCTCGTCTCCGAGGTGCCCGCCGAGTGCCAAATCTTCGAACTGAAGGCTCCACGGCTGAGAAGCGGGGTTGTCCCACTGATTCGGTACCTGCGGGACCAGCGACCTGACGCGGTCATGGCCCATATGTGGCCTGTGACCAGCATTGCGACGATCGCCCACAAAGCGGCGCGATCCGACGCTTTGCTGCTGGTGATGGATCACACAACCTTCTCTACTTCGCACCTTTTTCAGTCGTCTCGTCAGAAGCTGGCCATGCGGTTGTCGATGAGGGCGACGTACCCACTCGCAGACCTTCGTATCGGTGTATCGAGTGGTGTAGCCGATGACTTGAGTACGATCAGCGGTCTGCGACGGACCATGTTTATGGTCATCCCCAACCCGGCCGCGCGAGCCGCGGAGCCCCAAAACGACCCGTGGGAGACCGGCGGAGCCCGACTTTTGGCCGTGGGTAGCCTGAAATGGGCGAAGGACTACCCGATGCTGGTTCGGGCCATGAAACACGTCGTTGCGCGACGGCCTGACGCTCACTTGGTCATCCTGGGCGATGGTCCGGAACGCTCGACAATCGAAGCAGAAATCACCGAGCAGGGTCTGCATGACCACATTTCGATGCCCGGATTCGCCCGCGACACAGCGTCTTGGTATGCGCATGCCCACCTCTTTGTGTTGCCTTCGCAGGTCGAAGGATTCGGAAATGTTTTGATCGAAGCCATGGAACACGGAATTTCGGTGGTCAGCACGGATTGTCCGGGCCCTCGAGAAATCATGGCCGAGGGTCGATATGGACCGCTGGTGCCGATCGGGGATGCGCGCGCATTTGCAGATGCAATCGTGGCGACTCTCGACACACCCACAGACCCATCAGCGCTCCGAAAGAGGGCGAGTCAGTTCACGCCGCGCGAAATCACCGACCGAATTCTGACTGAATTTACCCGCGCGAAGAGGGAACGGACCAAGCGGTGAGCATTCTCTACATCACGTACGACGGGTTGCTTGAACCGCTGGGGCAATCGCAGGTCCTCGCGTACCTCGAGAAGTTGAGCGCGTGGTTTCCCATCCACTGCATCTCGTACGAAAAAGATCACGACTGGGATGACACGCCACGGGTGGAACACGTGCGCTCACGCGTGCAACAAGCGTCGATCGACTGGCATCCGCTGCGCTATCACAAGCGACCGTCTGCGGCAGCCACCGCATACGACATTGCACAAGGCTCGGTGTTGGCCGCGCGTCTGATTCGAAAGCACAACCTTCAAATCGTCCATGCGCGCAGCTACGTGCCCTCGATGATCGCTCTCGCCATGCAGCGCGCGACACGCACTCGGTACCTTTTTGACATGCGCGGGTTCTGGGCGGATGAACGCGTCGACGGCGGTATCTGGCCGCGGGGACGGATGTACAACGTGGCCAAACGTTGCGAGTCCGCGTTTCTGCGACGCGCGGATCACATCGTCTCACTGACGCACGCTGGAAAGGATGCGCTTCAACGTTGGCCGGGAGTCGACGTGCGCGCACCGATTACAGTGATTCCAACCTGTGCAGACCTGGAGCGCTTTTCGCCGCCTGCACAATGGCCCCAAGCCGATGCTGGCTTTCGCGTGGGGTACGTCGGATCGGTTGGGACCTGGTACAGGTTTGATGAAGCGGTGCGCGCTTACAAAGCCATCGAACGCGTTCGGCAGGACGCGACCTTCGTGATCTTAAACCGCGGTGATCACGACTTCATTCGCGACCAGCTTGCGACGCATGGGGTCGAGCATTTTGAACTGAAGAGCGCGACCCACGACGAAGTCGCGGCCGAAATGCGACGCATGCAATGCGCCGTGTTCTTCATCAAGAAAGTCTTTTCCAAGACGGCGTCCGCACCGACTCGATTGGCTGAATTCATGGGCGCGGGTGTGCCCTGCGTGTCCAATACCGGTGTGGGCGACATGGCCAAGTACTTGGATGGATGCGGTGTGGCGATGGATGAGTACACCGATTCCGCACACCAACATGCGGCAGAACAGATTGTCGCGATGGCTGCAGATGCGTCGGTACGTCAACGATGCGTCGACGTCGCGCGGTCACACTTTTCGCTCACGGAAGGCGTCGAGCGGTATCGAGCCGTCTACGACACGCTTGTCTGATTCTTTATTCTTCGCCCGGATCGGAAGCGACGAGCCGAGCACGAGAAAGAGCGCGAAGTGTGCGTACAGCGGTGCGCGGTAACGCGAGAGTGTGCCTAGGTTTGTGGTTGCGAGTCCGACACCGACGGCAATCACCGACACGTACACCACGATCAACATCAGGATCGGATTCTGGGTGACGTGGCGGATGATTCGCGCGAACCCACTGCGACGAAACATTCGCACGAAGAGCACCAGCAGGACGGTGGCCTCGAGCGCGTTGACCGCAGCTTGTGCGTTGTGTGCTTCGAAGATCAGCGGGCGGAAAAATACCGTGAGAATTCCGATCGGCGCGTACACCAGCTGCCCGCCGAGCGTGGTCGCTTGTGGATCCGCAAGCGAGTACGTGGAGCCACCCGCGGATCGCAGAGTGGCGGACTGTTCCATTGCCAACTGGGTGCCGAGTTCGCTGACGTCGTACTGCTGGAAAACCTGCCCGTAACCGACGAGAAAGAGCACGCCAAACACACCGATCAGGACAAGGCGTCCGATGCCAAGGTTCAGGTCCCGCCCGCGAGCGCGCGCGCGATACGTGATGAAGTACGCGGGCATCGCGACCACAAAACCGGCGAGCAGGTAGGACTTGAACAACGTGATGCCCCAGGCGCCGAAGATGACCAGCGCAATGCCGAGGACGCGACGTTTTCGTTCGATGAGGATCCACAGTCCGTAGGTGACGAGTCCGACGGGAAGCATCGACATCGCTTCCTTGAGCAACGCCGAAGTCCAAAACACGACGCTGGGAAGAAGCAACAACGCGATCATCGCGCGTACACGAACCCCCTCGGGCACGACCGGGCGCACAGCGTGGTAGGTCAGAAGCAAGCCCATCGCCGACGCGACACCCACGACCGATCCAATCACAAAGAGCTCGTTGCTGATGAAGTACGAGAACAGCCCCGCGACCGCAGACATGGATCCGGTCGCCGAACCTTGCCCCATCACGTAGAACGGAAGGTCGATGTCACCCTGTGTCAGGAGCGTCAGCACTTCGGGCAAGTTCGTCGCCGGATCGTGTCCGATGTACGTGGCGAGAATGTCGCCGTAGGTCTGGTACACGAGCATGTCACCACCGCCGTACACCAGTCGATAGACGAGCTCCTGTGCCACCGCAGCGGCGCAGTGGGCAACCACGGAGAGGAACGCGATGCGTCGCTCGGCGCGGCTGAGTCGCGTTGTTAACATCGCAGCGAGACCCAGGCCGATCACCAGCACAACAAGGAGCTTCGCGGGCTCCAATAGGGTCTCACTCTGCATGGCTCAGGTTCGTTGCGCGGTGGCGACGACGTTTTCAGGTACTCGTCGAAACCTGGGGGTGCAAACAGTATGGTAGCGCCGTGAACAGGATAAGCGCGTGAAAGCGATGGTCCTTGCGGCGGGGCTTGGAACGCGTCTCCGCCCGATGACGCTGGAGCGGCCGAAGCCCGCAGTCCCATTTGGTCTGCGTCCGCTGGCCTGCGTGGCCCTGGACGCGCTTGCTCGAATCGGGATCCGCGAGGTGGTCCTCAACACGCACCACTTGCCTGAACGCCTTGAAGCGCTTCTGGTGCCACATGCGCCGGAGGGGATGCAGCTGACGTTTCTTCATGAGCCGACGCTGCTCGGCACGGGCGGTGGCTTGCACAACGCGCGCGAGCACCTCGGTGAGGGTCCGATCGTGGTGATGAACTCGGACATCGTGTTTTCACCAAACCTCGAACAAGCGGTGAAACTGCACCAGCAACACGATGCGATTGCGACGATGGTGGTTCGACGTGATCCCGATGCGAGTCGTTTTGGACTCATTGAGGTCGACGAGGGTCAACGCGTGCGACGCATCTTGGGGGAGCCCGACACCGATCGCGCGCTTCAGCCGAGAATGTTCACCGGTGTGCACGTCCTTTCGCCGCGCGCGCTTGCGAGTCTGCCTGAACAAGGCTGCGTGATTCGCAAGGGGTACCAACCCTGGTTGGCGGCTGACGAGGTGGTCTGCGGCTGGACCGAGGAGTCCGCGTGGAGCGACTTGGGCACCCTCCACGCGTATCTCGACGAGAGTTTGCGCCTGGTCGCAGATCACACCTTCCGAGATCACAACGCGCTTGTGCACGACTCTGCAACGATTCATCCCGATGCTGTTCTCGATCGGGTGATCGTGGGACGGGGCGCGCAGGTGGGCGCCGTCGAACTGCGCGACTGTATCGTGTGGCCAGAGAGCAATGTCACGCGTAGCTACGCTCGAGCCGTTGTAGGAGCCGAGCAGAGCGTGGAGCTAGGAGCCGACGCTTGACAGCAGGTTGAGCCGAGGTCGACGCTATGTCGTGCGTCTTTTCTTGATCTTACTCCTCGCTGGGTGCGGCGTGCCCCGCGGTGGTCTCGACGTCGATTCCGCCGTGGAAGACGGCGGGTTGGATGCCCTCGTCGACGTGGGAGTGGACGCTTTGGACGCGACGGCCGATGTTCCCGTCGACATGGGCCCGGACACGCCCGACACCTCACTTCCAGATGCAGGCGAGTCATGCGCTCTGTACGTGAGCACCGACGGCAGCGACGATGATGATGGTTCGATGGCGGCACCCTTTGCCACGATCGGTCAGGCGCTCTCCGTCGCCGCGGTCGCTTCGGTGGTGTGCGTCGAAGAGGGAGTCTACGCTGAGCAACTTGATGTGGTGGTGCCGGCGGTGTCCATCCGCGGGTCGTTCTGCGTTGGATTCGCCAGCGTCGATTTCGAGACGTGCACGACCGTAATCGAAGCACCGAGCGCAGTTGGACTTCAGATTCGCTCAGACGGTGCACGCATCGAAGGTTTCGAGGTCCGGGCAGAAGACGCTTCCGATGTCGCAGGGAGCAGTTACGCGGTCCAGGTTGTCGGAGCGATGCGCGTCGAAATCGCCGACTCACGACTCGTCGCGGGTGACGGCGCACCCGGCGATCCCGCCGAAGCCGGGTTGGTCGGCGCGAACGGACAGCCGGGGGGCGACGGCGGTGACGGTGGCGACATCGGCGCGCGCGCAGCACGAGGTCTTCGCGGACTCAGTGAATGCTCGTCGTTCGGCGGCGCGGGCGGACTCGGAGGGTTTGAGCCGGACAACGGAGGAAGCGGACGCAACGCAGTGGGCGGCGCACTCGGCGGAACCGGCGGCGCCAACGGGATTGAAGGCATCACCACAGCGGTTGGCGGGATGCGCGGTGGTGATGGCGCAGACGGTGGCGAAGGCACCGCGGGCGCGGGCGGCGGTGAGTTTGGTTCCATCGATCCCGGCGCGACCTACCTCCCGGCCGACGGGAGCACAGGCGGTGAAGGCTCGCCTGGTGGTGGTGGTGGCGGAGGCGGAGGAGGCGGCGGCTTCACCACCGTACCCGCCGGCGAGAACTACTCCGGTGGCGCGGGCGGTGGCGGCGGCTCCGGCGGTTGCGGCGGCATGGGCGGCATGGGCGGTCCTGGCGGCGGGGGCTCGTTTGGTGTCGTCGTCGTTGCTGGTGGTGTTGACCTCATCGGGGTCGAGATCGTTCTCGGTGCAGGGGCAAACGGGCGACGCGGTGGCACTCGTGCGGCCGGAGGCAACGGTGCACGTGGCGGAGACGGCGGCTCAGGCGACCTCGGCTCAGCGGACGGTGGTCGTGGCGGGGATGGAGGCGACGGCGGAATAAGCGGCGCCGGAGGCGGTGGTGGCGGCGGACCTGCCATCGGAGTTGCGCGTGGGCCCGGCGGAACGACCAGCCTCACGGACGTCACCGTCATGGGCGGAGTCGGAGGCGAGGGCGGTATGGCCCGCACCGGCGGCGAAGGTGGAGCGACTGGATTAGTCGCCGACATGTTCTGACGCGAGGACTAGTCGCCGACATGTTCTGACGCGAGGTTGCGCGCGTTGTCCGGCCAGTTGATCGCGCATTGAGCACCGCTTCCCGGTGTGATGCAGTGTCGCTGCCCGAACCGCCGAATCATCCAGCGGTACCGGCCCCCTTCGGGATCCATTCCGTCCCAGCGCAACGGGATCTCCGCACTCGTCCCCAGCCGCACTTCAGCCGAGCCCGGTTCGTTGGCACGCATGCGATTGAACACCATCCACGCTCGCCGACTTCCGGCACGTTCGGTCCGGCCCTCGACTTGTTGAACTGCGTTCCCGCCGAGGACAAATGCTTGGGGCGAGTCGACGGTCATACCGGCACGCTGTCCTTCCAAGTACGCGCCAACCCACACACTCGCGCTGTTGTCGGAGTCGACCAGGATCGCCGGAGCGTTGGCGTTGCGCGGGTAGGGGTGGACCGATGGTGCAATCCAGGTGTTGCCGAGGAAGCTGCTGTCCTCGATGGCGCGCAGGTTTGCCGTGAAGGCCGAACGTGTGAATAGACCGGCGTTGGCGTCTGCGCCGTCCAAGCGCATTCCCACCCGACATCGCCACACGTGGAGCGAGTCAGCGCCTGAAAGGTTGGTGTTGTACTCGCCTGTGCCGTCGTACTCGACCCCCAAGTTGAAGTCCGACACGCGTACGTCTCGAAGCACCGTGCGGCCGGCACGAACCCGAATTCCGACACTCTCGGATTCGTCGTGTCGACGGGGGCCGACAACGGTCAGTCCTTCGATGATCGAGAACGCTGCGTCCGGGCCGACTTCGAACGCGATCACGCCCTCAGGACCTCGAATCACCGCACCGTGTGCGCGGAGGTAGATGGGCTTGTTGACACGGAGCGCAACACCATCGCCGTCCGTATCGTCGACCAGGTACTCGCCGGGCGGGAGCTCCAGCGGTCCGGGAATCGCGCGTGGGTGCGCGAGTTCTGGTGCGGCATCGAGCCATGCCTGAAGGTCGCGAGGAGCATTCGGGGGCGGCTCAACTTGCGGTTCAGGAGTGGGAGTCGATGCGCACGTGTAAAGGCCGACCAGGATGACAACTTGGAGAGCCCAGGGAACCTCGTTCATCTACAAACGCTGCCGGAGCCGACGCGGCGGTGCAACCAGCGCGTTCAATCACGCGTGTGTCATGCATCGTCTGGAACACAATCGAACGTGTGGTTGTTGACGCGAACGATGATGCGATCTGTGTGGGTGACCGCGCTCAGCACGCGATCCAGACGAACGTCGCGCACGGACCGCGTTTCCTCGTCCACCTGCCAAACCAGCTCGCCGGGGGAGTGACTGATGTAGTTGCTGTCATCTCCTTGCAAGTACCAGCTGCGTGCGCTGCCAGTTTCGCCCGTCCAACTTGACCAGGTCTCGCCATCGTATGTCGGGTAGGTTCCCGCAGCCTCATCCCAAAAGACGACGCGATCGTCGAGCTGGCCCACGCGAGTGAGATCCGCGATCAGCGTCCACTCATCTCCGTCGAGCCACATCGCGTGATTGCTTCCCGATTCTTCCGCGCGGCAACCCACGGCAAGGAGACCGAACTCACCCGCCGCGACGAGGTTCGCCGGACTGCAGAAAACCCGCGGCAACATGGTGCGCGTCTCTGAGTCGGTGAACCGATAGACATCGTATCCGAGGATGCTTGTTCGATTGTTGATGTACACAGCGTGTCTGTTCACACTAAAGCCGTTGGTGCGGTAGCGGTCCGGGTAGGTGGCACTTGCAAGCGACGTCCACTCGTTGAGCAGCGCGGACTCCGGGGGATTGCCCGTGAGGAAATACGCAGTGTCATCAAGCCATCGAATCGCGTGGTTTCCGGCTGGGCCGGGAATCAACGTTGCCGACCAGTCTGTCCCAGTCCACCATGCGAGTCGAGATTCGCCCGTGGTCGCATCATAAATGGATCCGTAGGCGCGTGCGGTTGGGAGCGAGGGATCGGGGGGCATGTGAGTCAGGGCGTCGGGACCCCACCGCCCACGTGTCAGTTCCCATGTGCTCTGAAGTTCGAACACACCAACGCTGTTCACCGTCGCCCACACGGAAGCATCATCCAAGGAGACTCGCGGCGAGCTGAACGACAGCGCGATGGGTTCATCCCAAGTTGCGCCATCCGTCGAACGCGCGAGCATTCCTCGTGAACTGATCGCGACGTAACCACCCGAGTCGGGACGCACACGGACCGGCGTGAAGCCTGGGTCACCGTGTTTGGTCAGGGTGCCGTCCACTGCCGTCGCCACACCACGTTCGTCTCGACCCGAAGTTCGCTCGACAACGTACGCGAACACCACCCCAGAGTCGGTTGGCTCGGGTGCGGTTGCCCAGATTCGCTCGACCGGGGGGAGCGGTGGCCCTTCGACGACACTAAGTGGGGCGAGGGGTGTTTCTGTCCAGTCCGTACCATCAAATGTCCAGATTGAGTTTTGCGCGGCCGCGAACACGAACCCGTCGTACGCCGTGAACGCTTCCCCGAGTTCGCTCACGCCGTCGGGCAACGGGAGCGAGAGCCACGATCCATCCGCCCACTCTCTGAGGTGTTCACCATCGGACAAAACCGGAGTCGTGTTTCCGCGCAACACCGGATTGTCACCAAGGTCGGCTGGCGTAGCGTCCTCCCACGAACCGTCTGGGAGTCGTCTGTAAATCTGGTCAGACGACACGATCATAACTTCGTTTGTTGTCGCGATGACGTCGTGCGCCGCGGTTTCCAGCTCTTCGACCGGGTTCGAAAACGTTTCGTCGGTACGTACGATGCGATTGAGAGCGAGCAACCATCGGTCGTTGCCACGACTCGCGACGTCAATCGGGCTGTCGTAGTGACCTGCAACGCGGCACGTCATCCCGTCTCCGGGTAGGAACGCATCCGTCGAAGCATCGGCCGCCCCGTCCATCCCTGCATCGAGAGTAGCGTCCGTTGGCGCATCCACCGCTCCCGTATCCGGACGCGAAGCGTCCAGCGGTGCGTCGATGCCAGTATCGAGTGGTGGTGTCGAGTCGTCACCGCACGCAACAACCAGGAGCAAAAGTGGCAGCGTTCGTTTCATCAGAGGTTCTTTCGAGCGATGAAACTGCCCCCGCCAAGCAACCAAATTTGACCGTGGTTCAACACGGCGGATTCCACATGTGCATGCATTCCGGTGAGGTGGCGGTGCCACGTTCCATCGACCCATTGCCAACCTTCGATCCACACATCATCGCCTCGGATGGCGAAGGCGTCTCGCTGAAGCACGGGTAGCTCAAACTCGAGCCATTCCGATCCGTTCCATTGAAGCAGACCGTCCCGCCCGAATCCGGCTCGTACCCTGAATGCCCACGCCCGCCCGCCACGGCCAGCTGCCTGCAGCCGTAGGGTGTCGCCAAACGGACGTGCGACCCACACATCGTCCACGAGTTCTTCGATGGCACCGTCGTCCCGTTGGATCCACACGCCACCGAAATCAGCTTCGACGCGGGCGACTCCGGATTCGAGGATCCGTTCCCAACCTGCGGACTCGGTCCAACGATACAAGCCACCGGTATGCGTCCCTTCGCTGACGCCCCACGCCTGACTCTCGTCGTACGCGAAATCAGAAAAGCCGACGCCCACCATCGAATCAGTGTCGTACTCCGTCCACGTGCCGGACTCCCACCGCGCTGTGCTGCCGAGTCCGTTGGTCACCCAGAGCGTGTCGGCGTCTGTCCAGCGCAACGACGTCGTGCCCATCAAGGGACTCTCGACGGTCAGATCGCTGGAGCCGTCGAGACTCACCGTGTAGATGACTCCCGCCGGTGTCACGCCACGCCACGTGTCGCGGTCGGCCAGCAGCAGGTCGTGAAACTCGATCGGCAACTCGATCGTTTGCGGCTCGAAGTCGAGACCTGCGATCACGTCGGCGTTCAACGCGAAGGTGCATTTGTATTCGCCAGACTCCACGAAGGGTTCCCCCCACTGAAACGCCGCGTACTCGCGATCACTGAACGCGAGCAGGGCACGTACGTCGGGCTCGTCGTTCACTCCGCATGAGTCGGCCTCATCTCGAATCGCCCAGGAGTCTCCGTCGTAGAAACGACCAAACCACGGGCTCGTGTCCGGCGGACCAAAGAGCGCGAAGATACTCGTGGGACTTGCGGCTTCGATCACGTACGCATCGCGGACACTGAACGCTCCAGAGTCGCGGAGGACCCATCCCGACGACCATTCCTGAATCCCCTCGTCGGTTGCAGCGAGGATCCGGGTTCCGTCGCTCGTCAGGTCGCGTACGTCCAAGGTGTTGACATAGGTTGTGACCGTTTCGTCGACATACTCGAGCGTACGTTCGGTCCCGACGACGAGGACGGTGTCGCCCAGAACTTCAATGTGCTCGAAGGGCGTCAACACGCCTTCCGTGGAGGTGCCTCCCGTCCATGCGGTTCCGTTCCATCGATAGACCCCGCCGAAATCCCCGACGGCCCACACGTCATCGGGAGCGGCGCAGTAGACGGACCGAATTCGCGTCGGAACACCGGCGTCGGTCCAGCGTGTGCCGTCCCAATGCAGAACTTTAGGATCGCCGGTTGTGTCTTTGTCCGGACCGATATCGACGCCGCCCGACTCTTCCCCGGAGTCTGCCGCCCAAACGTCATCGGATGCGCAGCCGTGAACACTTTCGATGTTCCCGCCAATGGCAGCGACACCGACAAAGGCGGTTCCATCCCAGTGCATCAGAAGACCGTGCTCCCCCACGACCCACATATCGTCGCGCGTCGCAGCCCACGCGTCCGTTAACCCAAGACCGGTCGGGACAGGGTTGATCGTGCAGAAGCCATGCGGAGAGCAGACGCCTTCATCGGGAAGGGTGCCATCCCATTCCACGGGGAGGGTTGGCCCGGCGTCTCCGGCATCCAAAGTCGCATCCGACAACGCATCGCTTTGTGCGTCGCGTTCTGCATCGTTGCCGACGTCGCCGCCGACGTCGGTCCCGCCATCGACTCCGCTGTCGGCGCCACCGTCTGGCGCCGCCGCGTCGTCACCGCACCCGGCCACTAGCGACAGCAGCAACAGCATTCGAACCATGGTCATTCGTTCCTCCGGACGGTGAATCCTTCACCACCGAGCAGCCAAACTTGTCCGTGCCCGATTTCCACGGAAGCGACCCAATTGTGCATTCCGGTCGCGTAGCGGTGCCACGTGCCGTCGATCCATCGCCAACCCTCAACCCACAAGTTGTCGCCGTGGTAGCCGACCGCCGCAGTGGTGTCGTCCGTGGGGAACGCGACCTCTTGCCACTCCAAGCCATCCCACTGAAACACGCGTCCGTAGTCGGGGCTGCCGGGAATTCGCGCCCACGCTCGGTCTCCAGCGCTTGCCTCAAGACGAAGTGGCTCGTCGTGTGAGCGGGCAACCCAAGCATCATCGACGAGCTCTTCGATGGTGCCGTCCGCCCGTTCGATCCACACACCGCCGAACTCGGCCTCGACGCGTACCACCCCGTCCTCAAGCATTCGTTCCCAACCTGTGGCTTCGGTCCAACGGTAGAGACCGTCGCTGTGGGATCCCTCGCTCACTCCCCAAGCCCGCTCCGCGTCCGCGTCGTATGCAAAGTCGGAGAACGCGACACCGGCAACAGTGTCGCTCTCGTACTCGGTCCACGTTCCCGACTCCCAGCGTGCGGTTGTACCGAGCGCGTTGGTCACCCACAGCGTGTCCGCGTCGGCCCAGCGGAGAGTGCCGGTTCCCATCAGAGGACTCGTTGCGAAGGGCACGTCGGATCCGTCGGTCATTCTGGTAAACACGCTGGCATCCGACGCCAAGCCAACCCAGCGGTCTCGGTCCGCTAGGATCAGTCCACGGACGTTGTACGAACTCGAGGTTTGCGGCGTGAACCCGACATCGCGTGCACTCACGTCCGAGTTGATGGCGTAGGTGCAGTCGTACTGAAAACTCGACGGCTCTCCCCATTGGAACGACCAGTACTCGTCATCGCTGAGCGGAAGCAGCTTGCGGACGTCGGCATCGTCTTCGTCGCCACAAGACCCGGGGCGTTCTGCGCGTTCCCACGTTGAGCCGTTGAAGAAGCGTCCAAAGACGACTCCGTCGGGACGGCCGAACACGGCCAACACGCTCGATGCGCTGGCGGCCTCGATCGCAAACGCGTCGTCGACGCCAAAGTCGCCCGAGTCTTCGAGCGACCACGTCGAAGACGCCCACTCCTGCACGCCTTCATCGGTCGCGGCGAGGATCCGACTTCCGTCGCTTGTCACGTCGCGTACTTCAAGTCCGTTGACGTGTGCGGAGACGGCACCGTCGACGTACTCGAGCGTGCGATCCGCTGCGACGGCCAACACTGTATTGCCCAACACCGCGAGGTGTTCGAAGACACTCAGCACGCCCTCCGTCGATGTTCCGCCCGTCCACGTTGCGCCATCCCAGCGATACACACCGCCGAAATCGCCGACCGCCCACGCATCGTTTTCTGCAACGCAGTGCAGAGCGCGAATGCGACTTGGGATGCTCATCGCAGTCCAACGCGAGCCGTCCCAGTGCAAGAGACGAGGTCCGTCCGCCGTGCCTTCGTCGGGACCCACGCGCACAAAGTTCGACTCTTCGCCAGAGTCCGCCGCCCACACATCATCGGACGCGCATCCGTGCACGCTTTCGATGTCTCCACCCGTGGCGTTGACTCCCACAAACGACGATCCGTCCCAATGCATCAACAGACCGTGTTCGCCGACAACCCAGATGTCGTCCGGCGCTGCGGCCCACGCGTCGGTCAAACCCAACCCTGTGGGGACTGGGTTCATCGTGCAGAATCCGTCGGGCGAGCACACGCCTTCGTCCGGCAGAGTTCCGTCCCATTCGACCGGCAGGGTCGGACCCGCGTCGACGGCAGCGTCCGCACCGCTATCTCCGGCATCCGTTCCGGCGTCCGTCTCGCCGGAGTCTGAACTCGCATCACCGGCGGTGTCTGAATCCGCAGGATCCGTGTTCGCGTCCAACGAACTATCGACGCCTGCGTCCGGAACGACCGCGGGTGCGTCGTCGCATCCGATAAGCAGACCAAGAGCGACGAGGAGGGCTCGCATTAGAGGTTCTTTCGCACGACTTCCGCAGACTGCCTGTCGATCAGCCAAACCTGGCCGTGACCGATTACAGCGTGCGTGATGTTGTAGCTGAGACCAATCAGGTGCGGAACGAAGCGCTCTCCATCCCAGCGCCGATTCTCCAGCCAGGCATCGTCACCGTTGAATGCAAAAGCGGCGTAGTCGTCCGCCGTCGTCTTGTGGTCCCAGGTCGCACCGTCCCATCGATAGAAGCGAAGTGTCTCCGTGATCGCCCACAAGCCACCTTCAGTACCCACCGACCTCAGGCGGACGGGTTCAGCGGCCGCGGGGATAGGCTCCCAAACGGTCTCATCGCGTGTCTGCTCGAATGTGTCGTCAACCAACCCAATCGTCACAAATCCTTCCCCGGCGACGACGCTTCGCACACCGCCGTCGCGAACACGTACCCATTCCGTGTCGTTGTCCCACCGATAGAGTGCGCCAACGGCTTCCTCAGCGCTTGCTGCCCACGCCACGCCGTCGGAATAGGCGAACGAGGTCAGCCGCATCCCGGTTCGGTACTCGGTCCATGTTCCGTCGAACCATCGTGCACTCGTGCCAAGATCGTTGAGGACCCACACTTCGTTCAACGACGCGTGGACGAGCGTGGCATCGCGGATCGGCACGTCGGTGACGTGTGCCTCAATCCCATCCAGCCCGACGCGCCAAATCGCGTCGTCGTGCAGGTTGTAGAACACGTCCGGCGCGGCGAGCAGGCCCGTGTATCGGCCTGGTTGTTCACTCACGTCGCCGAAGGCCGCGCCCAGGCTGGTCAGGATGCAGGTGGAATCACCGTCCCAGGGAGAAGCCTCTCCACCGAGGAGCCAGACGCCCGTGTCGGAGACGGGGGCGACGTGACGATACGCGCGACCTCCACGGTCAAAGGCGCATGAAACGCGACCCTCTGTCGTCGTGGTCCAGCCAGTGCTCGACAAACGGTCTGACCCGTCGATAAACGGACCGTCGGCAACCAGCGCGACAGCACCCGTTGCATTGCCTGCGATCGACGTGACGTCGTTTCCTCGCCCGCCTCGGTTTTCGAGTTCCCAACCGTCGTTCCACACGTACTCACCGTCGTCGGTTGCAGCGAGATACCGCCCGATGGCCACCGTGATGTCGCGAATCTCGACCGGGTTGGGCAGCGAGCGGAACGTGCTCCCGTCCCATTCGACGGTATCAACGTCTCCGGCGATCAACACATCGCTATCCCGGCTCTCGATGTGATGCAGCGTCCCCAACGCACCACCCGTTTCCAGCGTTCCATTCCACTCACTGCCGTTGTAGCGGTAGACCGCACCGAGGTGCCCAACGATCCACACGTCGTCCGAGGCGCGGCAGTGCACGTCCAGCGGAACACGCGGCGTCTCGACAACACTCCAACGAGTGCCGTCCCAGTGAAGCAACCGGCGCGGTCCCTCGAGTTCGAACGAGTTGCCGTCAATCCCAAGCAACCGTGGTGATTCGCCGGAATCGATCGCCCACACATCGTCGCTCGAGCACCCATGGACGCGCACCATCCGAGCCCCAACGCCCACGATTCCGTGGAACGCCGATCCGTTCCAGTGGATCAACCCGCCGTGTTGCCCAACCGCCCAGACGTCATCCGGTGTGTTCGCCCATGCGTCGAAGAGACCCAGCGAACTTGGACGCGGCCAAATGAAACAGAACCCGTGCGGAGTGCACACCCACTCGTCGGGAATCGTGCCGTCCCAGTCCATGGGTGGCTCCACGCTTGCGTCGAGTCCGGCGTCCGCAGCACTGTCGGGTCCACCATCAACGGTATCTTCGAGTCCAACATCCACGCCGGTATCCGACGTCGCATCCATGCCGGAGTCCACCTCCACGCCCGCATCGGGCGTGGGCATGTCGTCATCGCCGCAATGCAACGAGAGCAAGCACAGAACGAAGAGTGCACGTGTCACGCCCCTAGGGTGTCACAGCGCGAGTGAAACGGCTCAGCTGGATCGCACAACCCATTGGCAATGTTGCTCAGCGACGTTGCATTGGACAGGATGGGTCATGCGCTGCGTGGTACTCGCTTTGGCGGTCATTGGTTGCTCAGGCGGGCCGGACGAAGTGTCGAAACCGTTGACGGCTTCTCCAGAGGAACTCGAACGACTTTGCGAACTTGCCGGTGAACCTGCGGGGTGCGACGTATGCGAAACGCACCGGTGGTATGAGGATGGCGTTTGCGATGCGTTTTGCACATCGCCCGATCCGGATTGCGCGGTCCCTGATTCCGCCCACGCGGATGGGGGCGAACATGACGCAGCCGTCTCGGATGCTGGTGGCCCCGACGTTCCAGCACCTGATGCAAGCGCGGATGGCGGTGTTGACGCCGGCGCAAGCGTGGGCATTACGTGCATCAGTACCTTCGGGGAGGTGGTTCGCGACGAGGAATGCATCGAAGGGGAGGTGGTCGTCGAAGAGAACGTGATCTTCTACACCGTGCGGAACCTGTTTGATGAGAGCTGCTACCTCTCAACCGACTCGACGGGCATCGTAGCCCTCTACAATGGCGATCCGGTGATCGGTCCTTCAGGCTCCGGTTGGGCGGTCGGTCTTGAGGCCGTGGGCGATTTGGTCTCGCTTGGCGGCAACGCGATTCGCGCGGAAGTGGACGCCGGACGCGGCGCGCATTGCGTGACCGGCGCACCCTACATCCAGGTCGTCTGCACCGGCATGGGTGAAATCGATGATCGAGCCGGCTGCCTCTGACGCTCAGCCGGTTCCCATGACCTTCGCGAGCACCACCGTAATATTGTCCGGTCCACCGTTCGCGTTGGCTCGCTCGATGAGCTTTGCGGCTGCCGCCTTCAAGTCGGTGTGCTCGGCCATCGTGATTTCACGAATCTCTTCGTCGCTCGCAGGGCCACAGAGTCCGTCACTACAGAGAACGTAAATGTCCCCCGGCTGGGGTTTGTCGAGCTGGGTGTCGACTTTCACCGACTCCTTCATGCCCAACGCACGCACGATGACGTTCTTGTGCGGAAAGTTTGCGATCTCCTCTTCGGTCAACCGCTTCATCTTGATGTAGTCGTTCAGCAGCGAGTGATCTTCGGTCAGCTGATCGAGTTTTCCATCGCGCAATCGATAGCAACGCGAGTCACCGACGTGGGCGATCAGAACACCGTCCTCCACGACGATGATGCCGACCGCGGTCGTTCCCATGCCCCGAAGTTTCGGATCGCGCTGAGCGGCTTCGTAGATGCGCAAGTTCGCCAGCTTGATGCTGGTGATCAGGCGGTTCTCTTCGTAGCCACGCGACTTGTCCATCTTGTACGGCCACGTCGCTTCGGGATCGGCACTGGTGGCGCGAAAGAACTCACGCAACGTGTCGATCGCCATCTGACTGGCCACTTCACCACTGGCGTGACCACCCATACCGTCGGCCACGACGTAGAGGGCGTCTTCCTCTAGGACGGTAAAGTTGTCCTCGTTGTGGGTCCGTTTCATCCCCACGTTGGTCTCGCCTGCAGCGATCACACGCGCTCGACCCATGAGCGGAAAGTACCGAGGCGGCGCTCAGAAAGTCAAACGTTTCCGAGGCCTGCGCAACAGGGGTAGGGCTTGCTCACCCGAGCCCAACACGGTACCTCCCGGCAGTGAGCGTCGACCCCCGCGATATCGACCCTCGAGAGGCCGCTCGGGCCCTTCTCGAGTGGGAACGAGAGCTCGGCGGTCCAGGTTTTCCGCCGGTCGAAGTCCAGGCTCAGACCGGCGAGGACGCTTCGCTCAAACTCCAGATCCTGGCGGACGAGGCGGCGGGATGTACGCGCTGCCGTCTTCACAAGGGCCGTACCAAAAGCGTATTCGCACGTGGAACGCCCTCGACGGACCTCGCCTTTGTGGGCGAGGGGCCAGGGTACAACGAGGACCAGCAAGGGCTCCCTTTCGTGGGCAAAGCAGGTCAGCTGCTTGACAAGATGATCAAGGCCATGGGGTACAGCCGTGACGGCGTGTACATCTGTAACGTGGTCAAGTGTCGGCCTCCCGAAAACCGAACGCCCAAGCCCGATGAGGCGGGAGCGTGTGCGCGCTTCCTGGAGCCGCAGCTCGACCTGGTGCAACCCAAAGTCATCGTCGCGTTGGGTCGCTGTGCTGCGGAGAACCTGGGCTTGTGTGCGCCGGGCGGTCGCGGATGGCGTGGTCGCTGGGGTGAGTGGCGCGGGATCCCCGCCATGGCGACGTACCATCCGGCGTACTTGCTGCGCAGTCCGCACATGAAGCGGCCGGTGTGGGACGACCTTCAACAGGTGATGGCGCGCTTGGGACGAACGCCATCATGACCGGTCCCGACGAAGACGACGATGATCTCGCATTGCCTCCTTTGCCTCCACTCGGCGAAGACGAAGAGGTCGGAGTCGGTGAAGACCTGGGCGAAGAAACGGACTTCGCCGACGCCGACGAAACCGTAGGTCTGGACGACTCCGAAGGCATCGACGATGGATTCGATCCCGTGTCGCTTCTGCACCTCGAAGACCTCGGTGCGCAGATCGGACTCGACAACGAGGACGCCGGCGACATGGTCGGCGAGCTCGGCAGCGAGGTCGACGGGGGTGGCGACGAGTACGGGTGGACGCAGGACACCGAGAAGCTCGCGCCCGAAGACTGGGACGACACCCCACTGATCGAAGAGCTTCACGACTTGGGCGACGATTTCGGCGGCGCGCTCGGACTGGACGACAATCCCTTGGTCGAGTTTGAGGGCGAGGATGACCCGGTCGGACTCCCTCCGCTCAACCGGGATGAGGAAGAAGGCTACGCCGACGACCTGGACCTCGAAGAGGACGGTCAGATCGAACTGCCGCCGCTGACGTTCGAACAAGAAGTACGGCTGATGGGATCGCAACTCCCGCCTCCCATCACGACCCCGGCCGACGTGGTCATGCGCGGTCCGGTGTTCGCTTTGGCGCGTGGTGGTCGCGGAGTATGGGCCGCAGGCGACGACCTTCGATGCGCCACAACCGAAGGGGTGTGGACGGCACCGGCAGAAGGGCTTGAACCCGAAGACTTGATTTCCGTGGCCGCAAGCGGCCGCACCGTTGTTGTCGGAACTCAGCTTGGTGGCGTGTTTCGCAGTGAAGACGACGGCGAGACCTTCCATCCAATCAACGGCTGGCGCAGTGGTCGCGAACCTTCGGTGGGGTGTCGCGTGGCCTTCGACCGTGCCGGTCGTTTGTGGATGTGGGCTGGCGGCGCGCTCTACCGCAGTCGCGATCTTGGCAACCGCTGGACTGGACCGGTGTTGCCTTCGCCGGTCATCGACGCGGTCATCGACGGCGGCAACGTTGTGGTGCTTTGTGCGTCCAAAGACCAGCTCGAGGTGCTGCGGTGCCGCGACGACGGTCTTGCCTTCGAGGCGCTCGCGCCCAGTGTCGAACGCGGGGAGGGCGACGCGCGACTCGCGGTGTCAGGCGACAACATTCTGATCTCGCGGGGATCGGACACCGAGGGTCCTTCGTGCTGGACCGGATCGTGGTCGCGCCAAGAGGACCTGACCGGAACGCATCTGCCGTGTTGGTTGGATGGTGAGCCCGGTGGCGCACTTCATCTCGCGGGTCGTGATCGCGGTGTGGTGGTCCGGGTCGGTGAGCGCGCGGCCACCGTCGTCGACTTGCACCAAACTTTCGGGGTCACGCCCTTGCGTCTGCGAGATGTGGGCGCCGACCAGCGAGTTCACGCTATGATGGTGGAACGCAGTGCCTTCCGGAATCGCAGCGTGCTTTGGGTGGCTTGTGGAGTTGGTGTGGTCCGCGTCGAGGAAGATTCGAAAGGCTAAGTGGTGAGCTCACGCTTCGAGCCGAAGATCGATCGTCTCGTCGCTGCGCTGTCCGCGGGTCTCGGTGCGGAAGAAACCGAAGGGGTTCGCGACGAACTTGGCCTCAGTGGTGAGGCCGACGACCGCGACGTGGCCCGCTCGCTCGTGCAAATCGTCGCAGCGTGTCGGCTGGCGGAAGCCGGTCGGGTCGCACCCAAACTCGAAGACGAAGCTGAAGAAAACGAAGACGTCGAAGAGAGCGACGAGATCCCCGCCGCCGACGCCTCGCTCCTCGGTCGTATCGAGGCCGGTGGACGCGATCAAATCGCAATCGACCAGTTGGATCTGACCACACTTCTGGGTGTGCTTCGCGTTGGAACACTCCGACAACGTCGCGGCGTGGTTCGGTTCCTTCATGAGAAGTTCGACGGCTTTGCGCGCGACGAAATTCGTGCGGTCACCAAAGCGATCGAGAGCACGCGCGACGTGGAGATCGGTGAGGACCTCGCACGTCTTAACGCGAAGATGAGCGGAGCCCGTGGTCGGACCGCCCGCTCCGAGCGCGAGAAATGGCGCAAGTCGGTCAACGACCTGGAAGAGAAGATCGCGGAGTTTTGGGACGGCGAGCAGCCGGTCGAACCGATTGGCGATTTGCCTGGTGATGAGCGCGCGCAGCTGCTCCTACGGGCGCGCGAACTGCCCGATGTGGTGGTGCATCACCTCACCGCGGTGCTGGAAGGTGTCGACGGAACCACAAGCCGTGAGGATCGACGCGCGCTGGTGGCCAGTCTTCGCTACGCGGGGGATCCGCGGCTGGTTCCGACCTTGGTGTCGCTGCTCGACAGCAGCAGTGCGGGGATTGTGACGGAAGCAGCCCGCGCGCTTCGACGCGTGGAGGACACGCGGGTCACCGAAGCGCTTGCGCGTACGTACGAGCGAACGGTCGTCGACGCGACGAAGGCCATCCTGGCGGGTGCGCTCGGCGAACACGGCGATCGGCGTGGCGCAGACTACGTTCGCGAACTGCTGGATCGCGAGGACGTGGAAGTGCAACTCGCCGCACTCGAGGCGTTGGAGACCTTGGGGGCACCGGAAGACGCGGAACGTGTGACCCAGCTTCTCGACGAGCGACGCTTGGCCAAAGCCGCGGTCCACACCTTGGCGCGCATCGCCGATGGTCGTGCCCTCAAGCCCTTGGCCAAGCTGGCGCTCAGCGTGAACGTGTCGGCCGTTCAGGCTGCGATCGAAGAGAGCCGCACCACGATCATCGCGCGCATGGAGTTGCGTGGCGAAGACATCGACGATCACGCGGACGACACAACGGCGATCCGACTCAGTCAGGACGTGCGTGCGCCGCGAACCTCGTTTGGCGCGAAGTTCAAAGCGTTTCGCTACTACTTCATCGGTCAGCTTTGGATCGCGTTTGGCGGTCTGAAGCGGGGCGTTCGTCGCCTGGAACAGGCCGCACAGTTTCGGCCCGACTGGGGTCGTCCTTGGATCGCGATCGCCATGACCTACGCGCACTCCAAGCGTCACGCGAAGGCGCTGGCGGCGTTTCGGCGTGCCATTGAAACCGATCGTCGCTTGGTCGAGCGCAACCCCTTGTTCGTCCGCGCACTCGCACAGTGCTTCTTGCGCCGTGCAGAGCAACTCGATCGCGATGGTCGTCGTGATGTCGCTCGCGGACTGCTGGGCGAAGCCCTCGATCTGGACCTGCGTCGCGCACCTTCGGCGGTGCGCTTCGAACTCCAACGTCGAAGCCGCGCACTTCAGAGGACCGCGACGTGACGCATCTCGCGAATGCGGCGCGGGAGCTGCTCGAGTCGTTGGATGCCGAAGGCTCCGGCGAAGTTCGTCGCGTCACGCTCGAGGTCACGGCCGAGGGAAGAGCCGAGCTGGTCACGGTGACGCTTCAGCCTGATGGCGCATTGTTGGTGGCGTCGACCGACGGCAATCAGTCCGGTCCGCATATTCGCGCCGCATTGGAGTTGCTCGCTGGCGCGTATTCACCGCCCACATCGCAAGCGGGACCCAGTGTTGCGCCACCTGCGTCGTCGACCGGTTCGCTTCGCCACGAGCTGGCTAACGCGATCGAAGATCTTTCCGTGGCCATCGTTCGGCATGGCGTGAACGAGGCGTACGGCACGGCGTCGGTCAACTCTGCGATCGACGGCGTGTTGGGCGCGTTGGCCAAGCCGGTGCCCATGGGCATCGCGCGCTTCATCGGGCGCATCTACACCGAGCTTGCCCGCAAAGATGTACACGCCACTGCGCGTGTGCTCGATGGTGCGACTCGTTTCGTATCGCACCTCCGGTCGGACGAAACGCCCGAGGACGAACGCAGGCGCATTGCGGCATGGATTGGACGCGTGGGTGATTTTGATTCGTCGCGCGACACGCTGCACGAAAAGACCCTCGTCGAGATCGGTCGCGAGTGGATGGCCGGCACGGAGCGCGGTTCGATTCAGCGTCGCTATCTGATGCTCACGACGACCGGCGAGATCTTTTGCGAAGAACGGCGCCGCTCCCAATCGGTGTCTGTGGGGCCGTGCCCGCGGGTGCTCACCGTCGGTCTCGCCGATGTCCAACCGGGTCCTGTTCCGCGACGGATTCGCCTTCTGCAATACGCGGTGTCGGTGACGGGCGAGCCGGAGGACTGGGAACGCGTGGCCCAAAACGCGGTGCGTAGCGTGGAAGATCTTGCGCCGCGTTATCGCTCTGACGTCAAAGCCTATCCCGCGCTCGCCGAACCGGTGTGCGTGGTGCGTATTGATGAGGTGCACGTGGCCCGTTCGCGAGTCATCACGGCTGCAGGCGACATTCTGCAGCTTCGTTTGGCTCCGGGCGTGGGTGATCGACTCCAGGCGATCACGGCGGACTATCCCGTTGTCTGGATAGCCGGGCGCCTCAGAGACGACGCGGATGGTTTGCTGGAACTCGATCCCTTCAGCGCGGGCTTGGACGTGCCCGAAGGAATGGGGTTCGAGCGGCTGCGCTGAGTCGACACCACAGCACCGACCAACAAGGTCATCAGCGCGAACGCGTTGGGAAGTTCAACGAGCGGCTGTAGCAACGCGATCAATCCGAGGCCTGTCCAACCCCCGACGAGCGACCAGAAAAGTCGGAACGCAAGGGGCCCGGGTCGTTCGCTACGTCGCAGAATCCAGCCGCTGAGGATCGCGCAGAACGCCCAGGGTGCCCACGCAGGCTCGACCTCATGGAACCACGCACCGATGCTCAACGTTCCGAGTGCAGCCACACTCGCCAGCGTTGCTTTGCCTCGCTCCTGCCAGGGCGTTTCGCGCGCACGTCGTTGGCGCAGCCGCTGAGCCGCACGACGCATTTCTTTCGCACTCTCAAAGCGTGTCTGCGGATCCCGGCTCATCGCGCGCAGGATGAAGGCTTCCACGTCGGTGGGGAGTTCGGGTGCAATCGCTCCAGGCGGCTCAGGTGCTTTGTCGAGCACGTCACTGAGCACGGCGGTGGGAACGGTGCCTTGATAGGGCGCCTGACCTGTGAGCGCTCGGTAGAGCACGGCACCAAGTCCGTACACATCCGCGCGACCATCGACTGTCGACGAACCTCGGATCTGCTCGGGCGCCATGTACGCGGGCGTGCCCACGACCGTTCCGGTTTGCGTGAGCTGGGCATCTCCGTCGAGGTGCGCGACACCAAAGTCGACGAGCTTGGCGACTTGCTGTCCGTCGTCGAGAAGAATGTTGGACGGCTTGAGGTCACGGTGGATCACGCCCACGGCGTGAGCTGCTTCCAACCCGCTGCAAACTTGGATCGCCAGTTGAAGCGCTTCGTCGACGTTCAGGCGCCCGCCGCGCAAACGCTGCTGTAGATCCTCGCCATCGAGAAGCTCCACAACCAGACAGGGGCGGCCGTCTGCGGTTTGCAGGGCATCGAGCACAGTCGCGACGTAGGGCGAGCGTATACGCGCCATCGCTTTGGCTTCGCGGTAGAAGCGGGCGAGGGCGAGTTCGTGATCGGTGAACGCCGCGTGGAGGATCTTGACCGCGACGCGAGAGCCTAAGCGTTCATGCTGTGCGACGTAGAGTTCGCCCATACCGCCGCGACCGAGGGGCTTTTCGATGCGGTACGTGTCGGCGAGGAGAGTGCCGATCAGCGGGTCGTACGGGACCTCTTCGAGCTTGGTTCCGTCGTGCGCACAGGTGCGTCGTGTGGCCCGGAACTCCGCGCCACAAACAGGACATCGTTTCGCCCGCGAGCTGTTCGCCTCGCTCACCCGGCCAATCTACTCGGGGTCGAGATCGAGGTCAGGTTTCTGACTAGTCGTGCACCGAACCCCAGACCTCATCGTCGAAACGCGGGGTTTCCATCAATGATCCATCCGCGGCATCACGACGCACCACCAACAAACGACGAGACACGACCTGGTCGCTCTCGCGCGCAAACACGGTGATGTAGTTCACGCCAGGATGAAGCGGGATCTCGGTGTCGAAGCGTGCCGTACGTCGGTCTCCATCACTGCGCGTGGAGTGGTAGTAGACCTTTCGCGCATCCGCGAAGATGTAGAGGTCACGCACGCGTTGGTCGTCACGTGCGGTTCCACGAAGTCGCAACGAATCGCTTCGCGTGACCAGGCTCTCGCCCGCACTCACTTCGAGTCGGGGCGGCATGTGGTCGAGGTGGTAGCTGAGTTGTCCACCGGCGCCGGACCCGAGTTGGTTGGCGGCGACCCAGCCCACTTCGTTCTCACCGATCTTCACGCGAACGAAGCCGTCGAGTTCCGCCTCGGCACGGGCGCTCAAGCCCCCACCTTCAACGCGGCCGATCACGTGAGCCTCGCTGTCGGGCCGAGCGCGAACTTGCGCACCTTCACCGAGCGTCACGTCACGTCCGTTGGCGCGTGGAGTCGCGCCACCGTTCGCGATGGGCACGACGACCTTTTCGGTCACCGACTCGCGCAAATCCGCGTCGATGATCGAGACTTCCAGCTTGGCGTCTTCGCGCTCAATGTCGCGCAGCACCTCGAAGGTGAACCGCACCAGACGCTCCTCGCCGGGGTTGATGTTGTCGATGCGGAATCGGCCCGCGCGCAAAAGGATGCCGCGCCCAGCCAGGTTTCGGAGGTTGGCGTGCGTCGCGTAGCTTCGGCCTTGTCCGACGTTTCGAACGCGGAGATACACGCTGCCGGACTCACCGCGTTGCATGCGGCCATCGCCGTTGCCTTCGATGTCGTCGGCGACATGAAGCGAGTACGCGAACTGCGGTCGCGGCAAGGCTTCCACGCGGGTTCGAATTTCCGCCGGCTCGGGCACGTGATCGTGCAGCTCGTCGAACTCAATGCGAATTCCATCGGCACGTGCCGCGGTGTCGCGAGGAAGTCGACAGACGCGCTCGTCGTCCTGGGTCGAACAGACTCCCAGCGTGGTGGTCCACTCCCGGCTCTCGCCAGGATTGAGACGACCAAACACCAGCTCGCGATCGTTGAAGAGCCGGTAGTCGCTCTTGGTGGTGGCCGACAAACGGAACAGCGGATTCGATCCGGTGTTGGTGACCTTCACGCGAATCGAGAAGCCTTCGCCCGCGCGTCCGACGTTTTCGGGGCGGTCCGTGCTGACCTCGACGGCCACGGTGCTTGCACCGGCATCTGCGCCTTCGCTCCAATCCACGCCCAGACGACGTAGATCCGCAATCGCTCGGTTCATCTCTTGGTCGCGAACGCTGGTGATCACGCTTGATGCGTCTTCGAGCATTTCACGACGTCCAGGACGTTGCGCTTGCGCCAGCAGTCGACGCGAGAAGCTGGTCAGGAACTCGTCTTCCTGCTCGTTCTCCTGGTCGCGGGGGTCGCGATCCCGCAGCTGTTGGCGGGTTTCGCGGTTCAGGTAGTAGCGCAACACCTGGGTGGACTCGCCGTCACGCGTACGCTCGTTGGTCAGCGCCGAACGAAGGTCCGCCTCACGCAGGTACGACTCGGGGTCGACCGCCAGGTCCATGTCCTCGCGGTCCACAGTCATCGGGTCGATCGCGATGTCGGGCGTGATGCCCACGCCCTGGATGCTGATGTCGCCGGGCGTCAGGTACTGCGCGATGGTCAACTTGAGCGCCGAACCATCCTGGAAGTTGTTCAGGACCTGAACCGAACCCTTACCAAAGCTGCGCTGCCCCACGATGAGTGCGCGGTCGTGGTTCTTGAGCGCGCCGGCCACGATCTCACTCGCCGATGCGGATGCACCGTTCTGCAGCACGATCATCGGGTAGTTGGGTTCGGTGCCTTCGGCGCGCGCGAACTTCTCATCGCGCTGACGCGGGTCGTTGCTTGACGTGGTGACGATCGTGCCGCTCGACAGGAACGTGTCCGCCACGCGCACCGCTTGCTCGAGAAGACCACCCGGGTTGTCGCGCATATCGAGGACCAGACCGTTCAGATCCTGGCGATGCAGGTCGGCCAACGCACGCCGAAGATCCTCGTGGGTGTTGCCCTGGAACGAGTTGATCTTGATGTAGCCGATGCCGTCCTGAAGCATCTCGTGCTCGACGGAATCGATGTGAATCACCGCGCGAACCAGGTCGACACGGCGTTCGCGCGACCATGCGCCGCGGGCATTTCGACGCTGAATCCACACGCTCACACGGCTTCCAGGGGGACCGCGCAAACGGTCGACCGCCTCGGAGAGGGGCATGTTGAGCGTCGACTCGTCGTTGATCTTCACGATGCGGTCGCCGCGCTCCAGTCCTTCGCGCGTGGCAGGCGTATTGGGCATCGGACGAATGATCGTCAGGTGACCTTCGCGGATCGAAATCACGATGCCAAGGCCACCAAACTCGCCGCGGGTGCTCATCTGCATCTCTTCGAACACGTCCGGGGTCAGCAGGAGCGTGTGCGGATCGAGTGTGCGGAGCATGCCGTTGACGGTCGTGTATTCGATGTCGCGGAGTTCGACTTCCTCGCCATCGAGGTTCTCTTGCAGGAACCCGAAAATCTCTCGGAAGCGTCGCGCCAGCTTCCACGGACTGTTCACGTCAACTTCAAACTCCCGCCGCTGGTCGTTAACCTGGATCGCCAACGCTCGCGCGCCGTCCTCGTAGTGGACGATGACGGGAGCGACCGATCGCTGGATCGCATTCAGACCTGCCAGAAGCATTCGCTTGTGGTCGATGCGATCAGGCTCGACGTAGTGCTCGTTGACCTCGAGGATGGCTCGGTTGAGCACCTGCAGCTGGGTCAGGTCGTAGGGATCCTGATTTCGTGCAGCCTGGGCGGTCGACGACGTGTCGATGTCGATGTTGAGCCCGTTGGGCTTGTTCCAGCCGAACGTGAGGGTGAAGGCCCCCATCACGGCGATCATGGCGAGGACGGGCTTCCAGAAGGATTTCAGGTTCATTGGTTGGTGTTGACCCCACAGGAGCATAGCGAGGCGTCCATGAAAAGACAGCCTTGCAGTCCTGCATGTTCCAAAACTTGGATTTGAGATCGCATTCGTTCCTTGGCCCTTGTTTCCATAGGGTCGGACGCGCGGACAACGAAGTCGTTACAGGGTAAGAAGCCTGGTGGATCTCGCTTCACACGACGTGGAGACGCTCAAGCGGCTGGCACGTCGTCGACGCCGCACGTGGGCAGGGGTGATCCTGGGCAACCTGGCTCTTGTGGTCGTGCTGGTTGGCGGTCCTTGGTTGCGTGGCCGGCTTCGGGCCGAGGAGGCGCGTCGGTCGTTTGGCGAGCTTGCGGCGTGCCTTTGGAACGGAACGCCACATGCGTCACAAGGGCTGACCTTGCCGGCCGACGATCTCGCCTCGTACGCGGTTGTCGCGCGGCAGACGGATTGGCCCCGTCGGTGTCTTGAGCAAACACGCTTCGATCTGGAACCCGCCTTCTGGCTCTTTCCCGAAGTGCGCGTTGCGGAGTCCGACGTCGTTCGCGCTACCCGGGTGGTGGCCGAAGAGATCGAAGCGGTGGAAGGCCGTGCGACGGTCGCAAGTCGCCCTCGTCTCGCCATGCTTCGTTTGAGTGCAGCACTGACCGTGTACTGCGAAGCCGCAGACGCGTACGTGGGTCTAGAAGAGCCCGCGATCACATTGGGTGACGCGCGCGCGGTCATGCCCGAGCGCGTTCCGCTTCAGGCGCGTGAGGATGCCGAACTCGAGGTGTATGCGCATGCCGACGGAGTCGAGATGCTCGCGTTGGATGCCCGCAGCATCAACTGGGTGCGCGTGCGGGGAGGGCGCCACGATGGTCGACGCATGCGACGCCCAACGACCGTTCGCGCAACCGCGCGAGACGACAATCGTTCGTACTTGCTCTGGTGGACGGATCCGCAGCGGTGCGCACCGGACTGTGCGAGGCGAGCCATGGGGTGGGCACGTCTGGACGATTCGGTGGTGACCTTGCCCGATCCCACGTGGGTTGCCGCGCATCCCGTCAGTGAGAGCGCGTTTGTGTTTCACAACAACGAGCTGCGCGTGGTGGCCTTGGGCAACGAAGAACCCGAACTGCGTATCTTCGAGCTCGACGCCGAATCGGACGACGACACGCCGGCTGCGCCGACCACGCGTATCGTGTTGCCCGGTGCGCAACATCCGGTGCTCGATGCTCAGAGCGTTTGGTGGACGCACGAGGGACGGCTTTGGGAGCACCGAGATGGCGTGACCGAACCCCGTGGGCCAGGCGAGGGTTGGGTGCAGCGCGTCGGGGAGTGGGTTTGGGTGCAAAGCGGTGAGCTGCTGCACGCGGGTGAGAGCGTCGGCACCGTGCCTGTCGAGGGCCGGTTGGTGAGTGACGGCCCGCACGCTTGGTTGGTCTGGAACGACCACGGTGTGTTGCGAGCACGACGTTGTGCCGAGCAGTGTGCTGCAACGTTTGAGGTGGCGACGGACGTCGTTGGAGACTGGGATGTTGTCGCGCGCCGTGACCATGCGCTGGTCGCCTACACCTTGGAGTTCGGTCCGGCGATCGTGGTCACGCAAATCGGAACCCGTCATGAAGAAGACTTCCTAACGACTTGTTTCGACACGGACATTTTGACCGGTGAAGAGTCGGGAATGTGCGGAACACCTACGTTCGGCCGTCGCGGCGAACGGGTGTTTCTCGTCGCGCGCGAAGGCACCGACGCTTGGGTGATCGAGCGCGAGGCCGAGGGCTGGAAGCGCCTTACGGGTTTGCGCTGACGTGGTAGCGTCCCCGCGTGCGCTCATGGATTGTCGTTTGCGTCCTACTCCTGCCCACTCTCGCGCAGGCTGATTTACGAGTCTGGGAGCAAGGGGTCGACGAGTCAGGGGAGCTGCAGAACCCTCACGAGCATCGCTTTGTCGATGTGATGGGGTTGGCTCAGCCGGCACTGGCGCTGCGCTTTCGGGACTCCGAGTTTGGCGGGTACGCCACTTCGCCTCAGGTGCGTCGAATGCGCGTCGGGATTCACGCGCAGCCGATCTGGTGGGTCCGCTTGATGTTGGAGGTCGAGGTTGGTTTCGAGGCTCTACGTCTGCAGGACGGATACCTCGAGCTGCGACCCACTCGTTATCTGCGACTGACAGCGGGTCGTTTTCGAGTTGGGCTGACTGGACCGGGACGGTTTCACGAGAGCAACCTCGCCTTCGTCGAACGACCGGCGTACACGGAGCTGCTCGCGATCCGCCAAGACGGGTTCCGTGTGCACGGTGAAGTCGGCAGCGATGACTCGGTCTCGCCGACGTTTCAGTATGCGCTTTCGGTGTTCGCCGCGAACGACTTCGCAGAGGGAGAACTCAAGGGCGTGGGACTCGCGCTCGACTTGCGACTCCACTTTCTTGGAGTCCCGGAAGGAGCGGAAGAAGAAAACGACCGTGCGCGAAACTCGCGCCCGCGTCTGGCCCTCGGTGGAACGCTCTACAGCAACTGCCAGAGCACGTGGCAGCGAGGCTTTGGTACGGACATCGAGTTTCGCGCGTTCGGTCTCTACGTCTCGGGCGGGTACTTCTGGTACACGTCCGGTCCGGCCAACGGCAGTTTTGGGTACGAAGAGTGTGGGGAGTCACTCGCCGCGGATCCCAGTCGCAACGTGCACTCAGGCGGGCACGTTCAAGTTCAATACGTCCTTCCTGAGGTGCTCTTCCCGGTTCCGCGACAAGCCCTCGAGGTGCTCGCGCGCCTGGACTACATCGATCCTCGGTCGCCCTACGATTCGGGCCGTCCGTTGCGCGGTGGGGACAGCGAGCTGGTTCCGCTGACGACGTTTGGTGCGAGTCGCTACGGACTGACGGTGGGGTTGACGTGGTGGGCCACGCCGAATGGATGGCTTCGCTTGCAGCTCAACTATCGGCACGAGTTTGAAACCGAAGACGTGATGGTCGTGGATGGCCAGCTGCTGTCGAGCCCACGAAACGACGTGCTTTGGTTGCAGTTGCAAGGAAAGCTGTGAGTCCGATGCGCTCTGCAGGAATGCTGTTGCTGATCGTGCTGCTTGCATGCGGAGACGACAGCGCACCCGACGATGCCGCAGCCAGCGAGGACACAGGAACGGACGCCGGTACAGACGGTGGAGGGGACGCAGACACCGATGCGGGTCCTGAGCAGATGGTCCTTCGCTACACGCCCGAGGGGTGCGACTACGAGGTGCACACACCACCCACCGAGTCTGCGGAGCGCGACGGCGATGTGATGGGCAGCGAGCCGCCGAAACACGTTCATCTCGGTTGGGCCGGTGCGACGGCGACGACGATCAACGTGGTGTGGGCAACCGAACTCGAAACCACCGCGGGCGAAGTGTTGTACGGATCCGATCCGGATGAAGTTGCCGCTGCAGACGAAGCCGGGGCGAACGTCGAGCGCGCATCCGGCCACACGTTCGTGTATCGAGCGGCGCGCGGATCGTTGATGGCGACGGACCTGACGCGGGTTCATGAGACCCATATTTGCGGTCTCGAAGCGGACACCACGTACCACTACAAAGTCGGTCATCCTGGCGCGTGGAGTGATGTGCACGCGTTTTCGACGGGTCCCATTCATGGAAGTACGGAGCCGTTTCGCTTTGCCACGCTCGGCGACAGTCGCGGCAACGCGATGAACGACTGGCCGATTGCCCAGCGTGCGTTGATGGAGGCGGGGGTCGATTTCCAGGTGTTCAACGGCGACGCCGTGTTCTTTGGCGTGCTTCAAACCGAATGGGACGACTGGTTCGAAGCGAGCGTTGACGACTTCACAGTCACCGATCACTTCGCTCAGATGCCGTTCATGGTTTCGAACGGCAACCACGAGAACCTCGCCGTGAACTACATCGCTCAGTTCGCCATGCCGCAGGAAACGTCCGAAGGCGAAGTTGCCGCGGAAGAGTGGTACTCGTTTGATTACGGCAACGCTCACTTTGTGGTGCTCAATGATTCGGTCGAAGACGACTCCGTCATCGAAGGCGAAGAAGCAGCGTGGCTGCGCGCCGATCTCGAAGCGGTGGACCGCAGCGTCACACCTTGGATCTTCGTCAGCTACCACAAGGCCACGTACACCTGCATGAGCGACCATTCCCCCAATCTCGTCGCGCGCGAAGCCTGGCAGCCCATTCTCGACGAGATGGAAGTCGACGTTGTGTTCTTCGGCCACAACCACGTGTACGAGCGCTCGCGTCCGATTCGAGGGCTCGACGATGGCGAAGGCATCCTTGCTGAGATGACACCGGAAGGTGTTCCGACGTTCGCCAACCCCGGCGTAGGTTCGGGGTCGCCGAGCGGTACCGTGTACCTCTTGTCAGGCGCAGTGGGCGCGCCGCTCTACGACGTTTCGGACACGTGTCCGACCAGTTTGGTCGCGTCGTCCGTCAGCAACTACGTCGTGGTGGATATCTCGGACCGCACGATCACGATGACCGCCTACGAGACGCAATCCGGTGCTGAGTTGGATCGTCTCACGTACACCAAGTGAAACGCCTCGTTCTGGCGTGGTGCCTGATCGTGACCCCAACGGTCGTGACGCCAACGGTCTGGGCGCAGAGTGCTCAAGAACTTTGGGATCGGGCACGCGCAGCTGAGGCTGAGGCCGACCCGCAAAGGGCCCGCAGCCACTACGAGCAACTCGCCGAAGGGTTCGCCGGGACGCGGTTGGGACGTCGCGCGCAAACGCGACTTGAGTGGTTTGATGCGCGTCGTCACGGTCCCTTGCAGGAACTGATGCGTGCGCGACTCGATGACTCGCCGACGAACCTCGAGCGACTCGAAGAGGCGTTGCGTCAGGCGCCTCCAAGTCTTGTGGTGCGCGAAGGCTGGGCGCTTCTCGCGCGTTCCTGGGAGCGCCGTGGAGACGTGTCGCGCGCATCGGCTGCCTACCGTCGTTGGATGAACGACTCGTGGGGGCAGGAACGTCAACGCGCTGCGGCAGGCTTGGCGGCGTTGCTCGAGCGCGATGGGGAGCGCGAAGCGGCGAGGGAACTGCTCGTCGACGAGGAGCTGCCGCAAGAGGCGCAAGCGCTCGAGCAGCGCGAGTCCATCCAGTTCGTGCGTGTGGCTTGTGCAGCCTTCGTCGTGCTGCACTTGATGCTGCTCTTGGTGTTGGCGCGTCGGATGCTTCAAGGCTGGCGCGACCTGCTGGCGCCACGTGCGCTGGGCATCCTTGTCGTCGTGCTCATTCCGGCGTGGCTCGCTCGCGCGTACGACCCGGAGTCTTGGGATAGTTTTGTCTGGCTGCTGATCGCGAGCGTTCCCTTCCTGGCGCTGGCCGTGCTGGCCGGACCGGTCGCCAGACGTCGTCGGGTCGTTGCCGCGAGCGCGTTCCTCGCCCAACTCGCATTGGGTGTGTTGGTGTACACGCGATGACTAAGCCAACTGCGACGCATGAGGGCCGGGTGCTGAGCATTCACTTCGGACGCAGTGCGAACTGCTCGTCCATCGGCAGCGTGGTGGATGTGCTTTTCGTGTCGAGTGTCGTGGGGATGGCGATCCTGGCGAGCGCCGCAATCCTTCTTCCGCGGAACGAGCGCCCCAGCGTGTCGGAGGAGGAAGAGTGACGCGCGAACGGGTCGCGTACGCTGCGCTGGCGTTCGCGATGGTCAGTCCCATCGCGTACATGGCGCAGCGAATGGTCGAGCGATGGGTCTTCGGTGACGTCGATCCGACTCTCGTGATTCGGCAGGTCCACACCGCCTTCTACTGGCGATGCGCAACCTCGGCGTGGTGGGGCACGGTCGCTGCGCTGCTCGTCTTGCACGGGTTGCGAACGCCGCGTCCGACTTGGGCGGGGTCGGCGATGTGGGGCGTGGTGTTGCTTGTCGCTGCGTGGCTGGTGCCCTGATGTGGCTGCGGGTGTTGGAGAGCGTTCATGGTCACGTCGCCGTGTTGGCGTGTGCAGCTCTCTTTCATCCGGCGATTCTCCTTCGCCATGGCCGACCGCTCAGCCGTGGAACGCGCCTGAGCGTGATCCTGACTGGCCTGATGACGGCGCTCGCGTTTGGCCTGGGGCTCGCGTTGTACGAAGACTACAGGGCGCTTGTTCGACGCGAACTCTTCGAACGCGCTCCGGACGTTGCGTACTTGTTCGAAACGAAAGAACACCTCGCGTGGGGGGTGCTGTGTTTGACGCTGGGTGCGACCGTGGCCGCATTGGTCGCCCCGCGTTCAGCCAAACGCGTACGTCAGTCTGCCGCCGCAGCGTATGGCGTTGCCGCGGTTTTGGCGGTCATCGTCGCGGGTCTCGGCACCTACGTGGCGTCGGTGGCTTCGTTTCCTTCGTAACGCAACACCCGCGGACACTCGGGATCCGGAGTCCATGCGTCTTGGTTGAGGTGCCCCGACACGATTCGGCATCCGCCGCGACATACCGCTCGAACCGGACAACTTGAGCAAGGCTCAGGCAGTGCTTGGACGTGCTGCCGAAACCGATTCAGCAAAGCATCTTGGTTCCAGCTCGTTGTGCCGAGCGACTCGCGCTCTCCTTCGGACCAAAACGAACAAGGAGACACGCGACCACGCGCATCCACGGTCATCAAACTTCGACCGGGTTCGCAGCCTGTCACCGCAAACGCGCGCAATGCGCCAACGTCGACGCTCGAGGCGATGAAAGGAACCAACGCGCAGTCGATCCGGACGGCAAAGTTCGAGCGTGCGCTCATCGCTCGAAGGACGTCTGCGAACGCGTCCCTCTGCGTGCGCGTCAGCCGTTGCGCCAGATAGTCCAAGCGTCCGCGACCGCTCGGCTTGAACCGAAGCAACTGCAGCTCCACCGCGCCCATCTGCTGCACGCCGTGCGCGATGTCATCCAGCGCGTCGAATGAGCGTCGCGTCAGAACGGTGTTGATCCCCACCGGAATGTTCGCGGACTGCAGCACGCGCACTGCACGTTCGGCAGCACTGGCACCACGGTATCCGCGCACCGACGCGTAGACTTCCGCGGGGCCGTCCCAACTCACGTTGACCTGAGCCAGACCCCGGAACTTGTCCAAGCGTGCTTCCGTCACCCCGAGACCGCTGGTGGTCAGGGTCGGTGTCAGTCCCAACGAACGTGCGTGTACGACGATCGCGTCCAGGTCGTCGCGGAGACTCGCTTCGCCTCCACCAAAGGCAACCGAGAACGCACCACTCTCCGCCAGAACATCGAGCCGTTCGAGGATTTGGGGCAGCGAGGGTTCGTGGCCCTCGGGTGTGGCATCCGCGTAACAACCTTGGCACCCCGCGGGGCAGCGCTCGGTCAGTGCGACGTGGGCCTCGGTGGGACCCTCCAGCCGATCGACGTCCAAACCGGGGTCCGCGCCTTCCCAAAGCGGGCCGCCATCGACCCCAAGCCGACGCGCAAGGACGCGATCGACGGCGACCAGCGCGGGTGGAGCGTCGGTCGCGACCATCGCGCCGAAGCGTTCCGCACGAATGCGCCGAACCTGCATAATGCCCTATCGCACAGGCCAGGGTGCGAGTCGATGGCATCGATAGTAGGTCCATCTGGGGAGTTCGATTTTCATGAGCGACGAGAAGAAGAAGGCGCCGGACGCGCGTGCGGTGGGGATCGTCGGACGCGGCCCCGAACTTCGTGAGCTGGACGAAGCGCTCGGCAAGGCACTGTCGACGAAGCAACCACAAGCGGTGACGCTCATCGGAGCGCCCGGCGTGGGCAAGACGCGCTTGCTGCAGGAGTTCGTCAACCGCGTACAAACTCGTGAGCGACGCGTGCGCGTGTTTCGCGGACGCTCGCGTCTAAACGCCCCGGCGTTCGGCGTGGTGCAGCGCATTCTGCGCGCCCGATTCGGAATCATTGAAGGCGCCGATCCCGAGCAGGTCAAAGACGAGTTCCGGGAGGCAGTCACCAGCGCGCTGGGCGATCACCGCGTCAGCGAGTTTCTGCACTTTCTCGGTGCGTACCTCGATCTCTACTTTGACGACTCGCCCTTTGCCAAAGCGTTTGAAGGCGACCCGGAGCAGTTCGCGCGTGTGAGTCGCGCCGTGCTTCGCAAGTTCTTTGAGGTGGACGCCCAAAAGCACCCGCTGGTCCTGACGTTTGAAGATCTGCACTGGGCGCAGGACGACGGGCTCCAACTCGTGCACTACCTGATCGAAGCATTGCGGGATGCGCCGATTTTGATCGTCGTCGAAGCGCGTCCTGAGCTTCTCGCACGGCAGTCGGACTGGGTGCGAGGCGACAACCATCGCAAGATGGAGCTGAGCCCGCTCAATCCGGACGACGCGGCGACGCTCATGCTCAAACTGCTCGAGCCGATTCAAGGCGAGGTGCCCGACGATTTGGTCGACGCGGCGGTGGATGTGGCCAGCGGTAGTCCCTACCTGTTGGAGCAGATGGTTCGCGCGTTCTTCGAAAGCGGAACGCTGACCGAGGATCAAGGTCGCTGGGACGTCCATCTCGACAAGCTCGAGAGCGCGCAGCTTCCACTGACGGTCGAAGACGCGATCAGTGCACGCATTTCTTCACTGACGCCCGCGGAGCGTGAGCTCTTGGAGAAAGCCGCCACGATGGGTGGCGTCTTTTGGTTGGGTGCGCTGATCACCTTGTCCCGAATCGACGCTAAACGACCGGAGTTGTGGGGAGGTCACGAAAGCTTGATCGCGCACTACAACGAGATGCTCGAAAATCTCGCCGAACGAGACTACGTGCTGCCCATGCACGACACGTCGATTCCTGGTGAGTGGGAGTTTGCGTTCAAGCACAACCTCGAGCGCGAAACGCTGCATCGACTCACGCACCGTTCGACCAAGCGCCGGTATCACCGCGTAGTCGGCGAGTGGTTGGAGTTTCGACTGCCGAGTCATGGCGAGGAGCAACTCGAGATGGTGGCGCAGCACTATGAGGAGGGCGACGCTCCCTTCCGCGCCGCGCGGTACTACCTGATGGCCGCCGACAAAGCGCGCGATCGCTACGCCAACATCAAGGCGGCTGAGTACTACGAGCGCGGTCTCGAGTTGCTTGGCGACGCCGACGTGCCGATGCGGCTTCAAGCGCTGCACCACCGCGGCGATGTGCTGCAGCTTGCAGGTCGCAACCCCGAAGCGCTCGCGGTGTTTGGCGAGATGCTCGAACTTGCGTATCGCCTGGACCTCAAAGCCAAAGGCGGTGTGGCGCACAACCGAATCGGCCGTGTGTATCGCAGTATTGGCCGACTCGATGAGGCGATGCGCCACTTGGGAACCGGCCAGGCGCTCTTCGTCAACGCGGAGGATGAGCGCGGTGTGGCGTCGTCGATCGACGACATCGGCAAGGTGCATTGGATGCGCGGCAACTACGAAGCGGCCGAGCAGTTCATGACGCGCGCGCTGGATATGCGTCGACAAATCGGAGACCCGCGTTCGTTGGCGCTCAGCTTCAACAACCTGGGTCTCGTCTATCAGGACTCGGGTCGATTCCACGAAGCGCAGCAGATGTTGCAAGAGGCGTTGCTGCTACGCCGCGAGGTGGGTGACCGACCGGGCATCGCACAGACGCTCAACAACCTCGGCACGATCCATCAGGACGACGGAGACCACGCGCGCGCGGTCGAGCTCTACGAAGAAGCCCTGGCCGTGGCGCGAGCTGTGGGCGACCGGATGCGACAAGCGATCATCCTGACGAACCTGGGCGAAACCCAGTACCGCACGCAGAAGCCTGCGGAGGCGATCGAAACGCTCAAGCAAGCGGAGGAAGTGTCGTCGTCCTTGGGTGACCGAATTCTCGAAGGCGAGATCCTCCGCGGCTTGGCCAAAGCGCACATGCTCATTCACGACTTCGGCGTGGCGCGAGACTACATCGCGCGATCGATCGAACTCTTTGAACAAGCGCGCGGCAAACCCTTCTTGGGCGTCGCGTTGCGCACGCTTGGTGAAATTGCCGCAGCGGCAGGTTGGGGTGGTGAAGATCACGACCGCGCTCGCGCCGCGTTTCGAAAGTCGATCGAACTCTTCGAAGAACTGGGCAACGACATCGAGCTCGCGACCAGTCTGGAGCGTTACGCCGACTTTCTCGTGTCGGGCGACGAGCCTTTGGAGGACGAGGCCGCGGTGCTTCGTACGCGCGCAGGCGAGATCCGCGATCGGCTTCGCGCGGCCGAGGGGTACGATCTTCCGCCCTTGGAAGGTGAGCCCACCGATCCACGCGTCACAGTAGGGAGCGGTGCAGACACTGCCGAGTGAGGTTCGGGCGCAGATTCCGCCGGAGGTGGTGGAGGTCTGCGTCCGTTTGCACGATGCGGGCTATCGCGCCTGGATCGTTGGTGGATGCGTGCGCGACCTCCTTCTCGGTCGTGGTGTTCACGACTGGGACATTTGTACCGAAGCGTTGCCCAAACAAACGCGCAAGCTCTTCAAGAAAGTGGTTCCGACCGGCATCAAGCACGGAACAGTGACCGTGTTGTGGAAGGGCGAAGCCTACGAGGTCACGACGCTGCGCGGCGAAGGTGAGTACACCGATGGTCGCCGCCCCGATGAAGTCTTCTTCGTCAGCGACATCGAGTTGGACTTGGCGCGCCGCGATTTCACCGTCAACGCCATCGCGTACGATCCGATTCAAGACAACCTGGTCGATCCGCATGGGGGTCTGGCCGACATGAAGCGCGGCGTGATTCGGGCGGTGGGTGTTGCCGCCGAACGGTTTGCCGAAGATGGGCTGAGGATTCTTCGTGGCGCACGTTTCGTGTCGACGTTGGAACTGGATCTCGAAGCCGAGACCGAGGCCGCATTTGCCGGTGCTCTCGAAACCTACGCCAAGGTTAGCCACGAGCGGATTCGCGAAGAGTGGCTCAAGACCATGAAAGCCGACCGACCCTCGTTGGCGTTCGAAGTGATGCGCCGAACCGGGATCTTGCAACAGACCTGTCCGTTGCTCGTCCCGCTTGCGGACCACGCGGTGGGAGAGCGCAACGCGTGGGAAGTCACCCTGGACGCGTTGGATCGAAGTGCGAACCCGCCCGACGAGCGACTGGCCTGTCTGCTTCATGGCGTGGGTCGACCGCGTGCCGCGAACTTTCCACGGACGAGCGCGGACCTGGTCGAGTCGTGGCTCAACGACTTTCGCTTTTCGCGCGACGAGAAACGCACGATCACGCATCTGATTCGTCATCAGCGCACCGACGCATCGTGGAGCGATCATCAAGTGCGTGGGTTTGTGCAGCGTGCGGAGAAAACTCGAGTGCACGCGGTGCTACGGGTGGGATCGTGGATCGATGCTGCGGAGGGTCGAGACGACGCCGAGCATCTGCGGCCTCGTGTGGAAGAGGTGCTTGAATCCAAGCTTCCGCTCACCGTGGGTGAACTTCCGATCAACGGCCAAGACGTGAAGAACGCGTTGGGGAAGGGCGGCCGAGCCATCGGCGAGATCCTTCGCGCATCGTTGGATCGGGTCGTCGAAGATCCGAGTTTCAACGATCGGGAGCGGCTTCTCGCGCTTGTGGATGAGCTCGCCGCTCCGCATCGTTAGTGTGTTCTGAAGATGCCTTTCGTCGACCTGCACAGTCACTATCTGCCCGGTATCGACGACGGCGTTCGTACGTTCGACGAAGGGCTGGAGCTCGTGCGCAACCTGGCGTCGATTGGGTTTGGGACCGTCATGGCGACGCCGCACATCCGCACGGCCATGTTCGAAAACCGCAAACCGGGTGTGACGCGTGCCCACGCTGAGTTTGTCGAGAAAGCACAAACGCAGAGCGATGAACTTCCCGAACTGGGACTGGGCGCCGAGCACTACTTCGACGATGTGTTCTGGGGGCTCTTTCAACGCGGCGAAGCTGTGCCGTACCCAGGTGGCAAAGCGGCGTTGGTGGAGTTGCCGCGCGAGCGCATTCCAGTCGGACTGGCGCAGTGCTTTTTCCAGATGCGAGTGAAAGGCGTGCATCCGGTTCTGGCGCATCCCGAACGCTATCGACCCTTCTTCAAAAAGAGCGAGGGCGTAGAGGCGTTGGTGCAGAGCGGTGCGTTGCCTCTGCTCGATTTGATGTCATTGACGGGCAAGTACGGCCGTCGACCCCGCAAGGCCGCCGAACGCCTACTCGACGCGGGGCTTTACTACGCGGCCTGCTCGGATGCGCACCGTCCCAAGGACGTGAAGGTGGTGGAGAAAGCCATCGCCACGTTGCGCAAGCGTGTCGGAGACGCCGAGGCCGAAGCGCTGCTCGACACCAACCCGCGCCGCATCCTGGCAGGGACCGCGGAATTCAGTTAGGGGAAGCGTCTTAGATTGATGGCATCGTCGGACGAGAGCGCGGAGCTCCCGGATCAGGGAGTTGAGCAGGCGCCACGCAAGAGCGTCGCACGGCGCATCCTGCCCAAGCTGGTGCTCTCGATCGTTCTTGGTGGACTCTTCGCGTGGATCATGGCGCGAGGCGGTGTGCCGCTGATCCCTTCGGAGAGTGCGTTCGCCGGCGTGATCTGGTGGACGGTTCCGGCGTACATCGGGACGCTCATCGTCACGCACTTCTTCCGGGCGAGCCGCTGGCGCTTCTTGGTCGAACCGATCAAGCCGCTGCCCTTGCGCGAGGTGATCCTGCTCAACTGGATTGGGTTCTTCGCGATCTTTGCGTTGCCTTTGCGGCTGGGTGAGATGGCGCGACCCGCGCTGACCAAGCTGCGACACGACATTTCGCTCTCGGCTGGGTTTGGCACGATTGCGGTCGAACGCGTCGTCGACGGTTTGATTACGAGTGCGTGCGTGGCCTGGGCGCTCTTTGCGTTGCCCCAGGTTTCGACGGACGACCCGATTGCCCAGGCGTTGCCGTTCTACGGCTACCTCGCGCTGACCGTGTTTGGCGGTGCGTTCATCGCGCTCGCGGTGTTTCTTTGGCAGCGCGCGTGGGCTGTGAAGATGACCGAGAAGGTTTTCGGCCTCGTGTCCAAACGTCTCGGCACGTTGCTCGCGGAGAAAGTCGACCAGGTTGCCGAAGGCATCCGTTCGCTCGGTTCGGCGCGACTCACCGCGGGGTTCTTGTTCGAGTCGTTCTTGTACTGGGGCAGCAACGCGTTCGGCATGTGGCTCTTGGCGTGGGGATGCGGGATCCCGGTCGACCTTGGGCACGGCGTCGCGATCATGGGCATTCTCGCGATCGGGATCTTGCTGCCGACGGGTCCGGGGTTGTTCGGAAGCTTCCAGCTAGCGATCTCGACCGGACTGAAGCTCTACTTTGCCGAGTCGCTGGTGGGCGAGCAGGGCGCCGTGTACATCTTCCTGATGTACGTGATTCAGTCGATTGGGATCACGTTGGCCGGAGTGATTCCGTTGTTTGGGATGAACATCCGTTTGGGAGACCTGCTGGGTGCGGAGCAAATCCGGCAGGGCCTGAGCCAGCCACCACCGTCTCAATAGTCTCCTGAACAAGAAATATGGATTGCGAAACTTGAACGCGATCTGAAATGGCTTCGCTTCGGTTCGTGGGCGCTCGATAGCAGCTCGGCGACGCGAACAATTTTACCGGGAGGAGTGGAGGAAAGAGGCGAGGAGAGTTTTCTGACTTCTCTCCTCGCCTCTTTCCTCCGCTCCTCCCGGTAAAATTGGAGCCGCACGATCGCGCAGACGCGCTTGAGCTGCTCGAGTCCGATTTTCAATCAAGTTCGCGTTTCTTGTTCCGCATTCCTAGTTGGCTCGAAGCGACAAAACCCACCAAAAACTGGACGCACGATGCACGAAACATAGGGTCGGAAGCATGGCTCGTTGTCTCGTCGTGCTCGCCTTGGTCTTTGCTCTGCCGAGTCTCGGCCAAGCACGACGTGCAGACGTTCATGCGTATCGCATGGAGCAAGTGTGGAGCACGGTCGTACGTCTCCTGCGCGTGGACTACGGATACGCGGTTCGCGACCGCGATCCGGGCATTGGCTACATCCTCTTCGACTATCCCCACGCCAACCGCACGGTGCCGGGAAGCCTCGAACTCGTTCCCGTCGAACAAGATGGCTACACCCAGGTTCGCGTGACGCTCTCGATTCCAGCCATGCCGGCGTACATCGAGCGGATGTTGCTGGATCGTCTTCAACGAAAGCTGCGCGAAGACCATGGCGCACCGATGCCCCCGCCGCGTCGCGTGCGTCCGCAGCCCTCTTCGGACTCGGATGCAGACTCGGACTCAGACTCCGATTCGGATTCCGATTCCGATGAAGATTCGGACGATTGAGCTCTCGTTTTCTTGAACAAGAAATACGGATTGCGAAACTTAAACGCGATCTGAAATGACTCCGCTTTGTCGGCGCCCACATCGCAGGCGGGGGCGAATCAATTTGCCGAGAGGATCCTGTGCGCGACGTCGTCAAGCGTCGCGCTCGCAAGGAACGATGTTGGTGTGCGCGAGCCGAAGCGAAGCGAACTCATTCAAGATCGCGTTTAAGTTTCGCAATGCATATTTCTTGTTCACGCGCCGGATTGACCCGAGCGCTTAGCCCCGTAAGCTTCGTCCTCCGTGGCCTTGCATGTTCAGAAGTACGGAGGCACCAGCGTAGGTTCGCTGGAACGCATCCAGAACGTCGCCAAGCGAATCGCCCGCACACGCGAAGCGGGTCATGACGTCATCGCGGTCGTCAGTGCGATGGCCGGCGAAACGGACCGGCTCTTAGGGTTAGGGCGCAACCTCGCCGAACGGCCCGCTGACCGCGAAATGGACGTGCTCGTCGCCAGTGGCGAGCAAGTGAGCGCCGCCCTGTTGTGCATCGCGCTCAACGAGATGGGCGTCAAAGCCATGAGCCTGCTCGGGCACCAAGCCCGCATCGAAACCGACAGCGTGCACACCAAAGCACGCATCGCGCGGGTCGACGACGAGCGTCTCAAGCAGGCGATTGCGGATGGCTACGCGGTCGTTGTCGCCGGCTTTCAAGGCACGGATGCCGAAGGCAACATCACCACGCTTGGCCGTGGTGGTTCCGACACATCCGCGGTTGCTGTCGCGGCCGCCGCCGGCGCGGACGTCTGTGAGATCTACACCGACGTCGAAGGTGTGTTTACCGCCGATCCGAACGTGTGCCCCGGCGCGCGGAAGGTCGAGCGAATCAGTTACGAAGAGATGCTCGAGCTCGCGTCCTTGGGCGCGAAGGTGTTGCAGATTCGGTCGGTCGAACTGGCCATGAAGTACGCGGTGAAGATCCACGTGCGGTCCAGTTTTTCGGACGCGGAGGGAACGATGGTGACGGGTGAAGACGAATCGCTGGAAGGGGTCGTGGTCGCAGGCGTGACGTGCGACAAGAAGACCGCAAAGGTCACCTTCCGCAGCGTTCCTGATCAGCCGGGGATCTGCGCCGGCATCTTCGAGCCCTTGGCCGAGCAAAACATCTCGGTCGACATGATCATCCAGAACGTGGCTGTCGACGGAACCACCGACCTGACGTTTACCGTGTCGGTCAACGACTTGGATCGAACGCGGCAGGTCGCCGCCGAAATCGCCAAGAAGGTGGGAGCCGGTGAGACCGGTCTCGACGAAGGCGTTGTCAAAGTCTCGATTGTGGGTCTCGGAATGCGTTCGCATGCGGGCGTGGCGGCCAAGATGTTCCGCCTCTTGGCCGACGAAGGCATCAACATCCAAGCGATCAGTACAAGCGAGATCAAAACCTCGTGTTTGATCGACGCGAAGTACGCAGAGCTTGCTGTCCGCGTGCTCCACGACGGCTTCCTCGGCTGAGTAAACCCTGGGGACAGGTAAACCCGTTTACCGAGCCTCCGGACGTTTCGCCCGCAAGTAACCGTGTTTCACCCGGCGGTCCGGTAAACCAGTTTACCTGTCCCCAGAGTTTACTGAGGGACGCAGCGGTTGGCTCGCTGATCGCAGACGCCCCCGTTTGCGCAGGTCTTGCCGCCGAAGATGTCGCCGACGCAGGGTTGTCCGATCGGAACGGCAACGCAGGTTCCGTCCACGCAATCTCCATCGATGCACTCGCGCGAGCAGCGCTCGCCGATCATGGGCATCGGTTCGCACTGACCCACGTTGCACACGAAGGACTCCGGGCACTGGCCTCGGCATGCTCCCCAAGGTGCACCAACGTCCACGCGCCGGCGATCACGACACATCGTTCCGTGTCGGCAAGGGTCCGTTTCCCCACCATTGCTGCACGTGTCGCCGACGTCCAAGCCCAGTCCGCACCCATTCGCCGTGCACACCAAACCTTCGACGCACGAACTTAGACGTGAGGGTCCGAGCTGTGCGCCGCACGCGCCACCTTCTGGAATCGGCGCGACGCAGCCTTCTTCGACGGAGCAGATCCGACCCGGCGCGCAGTCGCTGTTGCGTTCACAGTCTTCGTTGCCATCAGGCAACGGGGCCTCGACACGGCGCACGCAGCGACCCCCTCTGCGTTCGTCGTAGGCGCAGCGATGCTCGCGCACGCAGTCGGCATCGTCTTCGCAGTGCATCCCGGCTTCTTGCTGGCCGAGTACAGCTTCAAACGTCCGGTCGATTCCGATGTCGCATCGGGGACTAAAGCGCTGTGCACGGCACGCACGTCCGTCGGCGAGCTCCTGCAACACGCGCAACGCGACATCGCGATCGAACTCCAACGTGCCTTGGTTGATCCGCTCCGCGACGCGGGCAATCCGCGGCTCGATCCGCGTGGGGTGGCAGACCTCAGTGATCGCGCCGATGGGAACGCACAAGTACGACCGGCAACGTGCATGCTCGAGACAAGAGCGCCGCGCGGTTTCTCGTAGAACCGCTTCGGGGCTCGCGGCCGACCAATCTTCGATGTGAGGTTCTTCATCACCCTCGAGCGCTGGGGACGTCGCGACCTGGACGGGCGCCGGCTCGACAGAGCCTCCGCAACTCAGCAGCAGCACCGCGAGCAATGTCCGCACCGCGCGATGGTGCGCCAAGTCGAACGTAGACGAAACTGGAACGCTCATCGTCCGAAGAAGAGATGTGGAACCGCCCCGGAGTGCACCCATACAGGCGCTTGCGATCCTCGTTGTGCTGATGTCGCTCTCGTCTTTGGCGCGCACACGTGAGGTTCGTGCGGCACCCTCGGACTTCGCCAAAGTGGTCGCGCCGAGATTGTCGGCCGGTGCACGAGCATTGCGCGACGGCGGTCGAATCGACGTGAACACGGCCTCCGAAGGCGACCTGCAGTTGCTGCCACGGATCGGACCTGCGCTCGCAAGTCGTATCGTGGAGGCGCGGCCGTTTGGGACCGTGGACGACCTCGTTCGTGTTCGCGGGATCGGCCCACGAACGCTGGAGCGGCTGCGTCACCTCGTTGTCGCAGAGAATTCTGCAGCAATTTCAGAGTAGTTGGTTGCGGCACTGGCGTTGCTTGGCTAACCCGAGATATCCACGCCGCGCGCGTCGCGGTGTGACGCTTGGAGGATGGAATGAAACGACTTGCAGTGGTTCTTGTCGGCCTGAGCTTGGCCATCGGTTGTGGAGATGACGACGACGGCGGCACGGACGCCGGGACGGATGCTCCGACGGCTGACGTGCCGGGTACCGACACCAACACCGACACCGGTGAGTGCGTGATGGGCGATGAAGACACGCCCGCAGCCTGCAGCGACGGGTGCGACAACGACGGTGACATGTTCACCGACTGCATGGACTTCGGATGCGATGGCATCGGCGCGTGTGGCGTGATGATGTGCGAAGTGACCGAGCCGGAAGACACCATGGAGAAGTGCTCCGACGGGTGTGACAACGACGGCAACGGATTCGCCGACTGCAACGATTTCGCGTGTAGCGCGTTCTGCCCGAGCGAAGCCAGCAACCAGGCGTGCTCCGACGGAATCGACAACGACGACAACGGATTCATCGATTGTGCTGATTTCTCATGCCGAAGCATGGACGGAACGACCGGCTTTGCGGTTTGCATTTTTGAGTCGACCAACGCGAACTGCTCGGACGGTGAGGACAACGACGGCGACGGCGACGTCGACTGCGACGATGAGGACTGCGACCGCGAACACATCGTCGTGTGCGGCGAAGGCGACCCCCCCGCAGAGAGCGAGTGGCCGGCGCTTGTTGAAGCAGCCTGCAGCAACGAGATGGACGATGAAACCGCGACGGATGGCTTCATCGACTGCGGTGACTTCGATTGTCAGAACACTCTTCTGACCACGATTTGCCACGACCTGCCCGAGGAACGCGGCAACACCAACTGCAGCGACGGCGAAGACAACGACGGTGACGGCCTGACGGACTGTGACGACCCGAACTGCGACGACGAAGGCATCGTTGTCTGCGCGGACGGTGCGCCCGTCGATCTGACGCCGGCGGAAATCACCACGATGGCCAATGCCCGCTGCATGGGCGGCACCGACGATGACGACGACGGAAACACGGACTGCATGGACTTCTCGTGCTCGCAAGACTCGCTCATCACCGTGTGTGGAGACGAGAACACGGACGAGGGCTGCATGAACGGCATGGATGATGACGAGGACGGGTTCACCGACTGCGACGACTTCAGCTGCAACCGCAACCCCGATGTGACTGTTTGCACCGGCGAAAGCACCGTCGCGACCTGCTCCGATGGCATGGACAACGACATGAACGGATTCGTCGACTGCGCGGACTTCGGCTGCGAAGACACCGCGTCGTGCGCGGGTCGTTCGGAGTAACCCGACAACGAACTGAAACGAGGCGGGCTTCGGCCCGCCTTTTTTCGTCCGTCAGAACCGTTCGAAGATCACGCCGACCTTGATATCCACACTCAAGTACACAGGGTCGACTCCGGTATCGGCCAGGCTGAAGGGCAGGAAGTACGCGCGAACATCAAAGCCCAGCAGCCACTTCCGCGCGAGCAGCCAGTCGCCACCCGCCACCACATGCACAGCAGCGTCCATCCCGAAGTCGCCCTCGTACACGGTCGCGATTCCATCCACGCCCAATCCGAAGAAGGGTACGAACTGCAGGATGTCGAGCAGGTACACCACCTCGACACCGGCAATCGTCACGTGCAGCGGTTCGCTGGAGGGGTGGTAGCTCTGGGCAGCCCGAATCCGCAGTGACCACGCGTCGCGGATCCCAATGTCGACACCGATGCCGCCGGCGAATCCGTGCGTGGGGAGATCGTCGTTTGCGAGGGCAGCGCCATAGCCCAGGTCCAAGGTCAGCACGACCTTGTCCTCGTACGCGGATGCGAGCGAGGGCAGGGCGGCCAACAAAACCAGGGCGATCGACGCGCGTCGCACGGCTTTGACGTAGCACGGCGGCAGCACCGAAACCTCTGAAATTTTAGCGGGAATCAGTCCATTGGAGCCGGCGTTGACTTGCCGCCCATCCCATGACAAGCCGCCAGTCGCCCATCCGCGCGCGAGGCGCGATGGCTCGACAAAAGCGAGAGATCCGGTGAGCGAAGAAGAGGAAAAAGTCCACGACGAAGAAGAGGAAACCACCGCTGATGCGGAGGAGTCTGAAGACGTCGAGGACGAAGAAACGGGCGCGGACGACGAAGAGTCGGACGAGGGCGAGGACGAGGAAGAGTCGGACGACGATTCCGAGGACGACGATTCCGAGGACGACGACGAGGAGGAGGAAGAACCTGCTCCGAAGGCGGAAGCGAAGCCCAAGCCTCGCAAGAAGAAGAAGACGGGTCGCAAGAAGAAAGCGCCCAAGAGCACTGCCGGTCAGCGACTGGCTGCCGCGAAAGCCGCAAAGGCCGCGAAGAAAGCTGCTGCTCGCGGCAAGCAAGCTGAGATGGTCGAGGATGAAGCTGCTGCGCGAGCCGACAAGGCTGCGGGCTGGCTCGAGACCAACCGTGGTCCCTTGATGGCGGCCGCGATGGCGTTGCTGGTCATCATGGGCGGCTACTTTGCCTACGACGCGTACAGCAAGAGTCAGTCGGGCGATGCGTCCACGCTCTTGTGGGAGGCGACGACCACGCTCAACGCCCCGCTGGGTGACGACGAAGACGCGTCGGACGATGAAGAAGAGGGTGCCGAGCAAGAGCGCTACGAGACCATCGACGCGCGCGCAGATGCCGCACTCGAGAAGCTCGACGCGATGCTCGCGGACTACAGCGGAACCGATCTCGCGCCGTGGGCACAGCTGCTGCGCGGTCGTGCGCTCTACCAAAAGGGCGAGCACGAAGCGGCACGCGAGGCGTTTTCAACCGCGCTTTCCGATGGCGGCGAGGATGTGCGTGCACGAGCGCTCGAAGGCATCGCGTTCACCTACGAAGCCGACGAGAACTGGGACGAGGCTGTTTCGCGATTCGAAGAGCTTCGCAGCGACGACGAACAGTCGCTTTCGATCTTGGCCGACTACCACATCGCGCGCGTGCACATCGCGCAGGAAAACGAAGAGGGCGCCAAGGAAAAGCTGCAGGCTGTGCTGGATGCGCTTCGCGAAGAGGACGCACCGGAACTGGGCTATGTCCGCGATCAAGCGGAGCTTCGCCTCATGGCGATCGATTCGAGTCTGGTTCAGCGCAGCACGCCCGATCAGGACGAGATGCGCCGTTTGATCGAACAGCTTCAGCGTCAGCAGCAAGCCGAGGGAGGCTGAACGAGTGCGTACTGCGTGCGTCGGAATCGTGATTGCTGCGATGGCGAGCGCATGCGGCTCGCCCGCCGGACCACAAAACTTTCAGTGGCTCGACGGGACTGACGACACGCGACCTGCCGGGCGCGAGAGCTTGCGGCTGCGCTGGAGCAAACGCCTCACCGGCAACTTTGATCAGCCGTACATTCCGGTTGAACACGCCTCGGCGGGGCTCGATCCCGTCCATGACCGCGTGTACATCGGTTCGGCGGGCGGCGGGTTCTTCGCGTTTAGCTCCACGGGTCGATTGCATTATCGCTACGACGCCGAGTCGGGCATTGAGGCCGCTCCCGTCGTGGACGAAACCTACGGCGACGTCTTTCTCGCGTCGGAAGATGGTGTCGTTCACGCCCTGCGCGGCCGAACCGGTGCGGTGCGGTGGAAAGAAGAGTCGGGCGGCCCGGTTCGTCAGCCCCCGCTGCTGACCGACGATGCCGTGTACGTGGTGACCGAGGACGACAAGGTCGTCGCTCTCTCGCGTGAAGACGGCGAGATCCTCTGGAACTACGATCGCGAAGTCGACTCCGAGTACGCGATTTCCGGTCACGCAGGTATCCGTCACTACAACAACAAGGTGATCACCGGATTTACCGACGGGACGATCGTCGCACTCAATGCCAACGACGGAAGCGTGGCGTGGGAGCGACCGACCTCGCTGGACTACGAGCCTGACGAGTCCGAGGCGCTCCGCTTCTTCGACGTCGACACCACGCCGGTTGTCGTAGGCGACACCGTCTACGCAGCGTCGTTCACGACGGGTCTGTACGCGATGAACGCGGACAACGGAACGGTGCTGTGGCGCGAAGCGCGAAAAGGCATCACCGGACTGGCCGGCAACGACCGCTTCCTCGTCGTGGCGAGCGCTGACGAAGGGTTGTACGCGTTGGAGCGCGAGTCCCGTGAGGTTGTCTGGGAACGCGGCGTCGTGAACGAAGGCGCACCTGGCCAACCGCTGATCCATGGCCGGGTCATCCTGGTCGGACAGTCACGTGGTGCGATGCTCTCGCTGGCGATCCGCAGTGGGCGTGAACTCTCGCGCATTGACGCGGGAACCGGGTTTTCGGCAGCGCCGGCGGTGAGCGGTCGCTACGGCTTTGTGTTGAGCAACGGCGGTACGTTGTTCGCGTTCAGCCTTTGAGCGCGTCGCGCAAGGGCTGTGTACAGGCGCGAAACTTCTGGGCACGACCGATCGAACGAGTGTGAACAGGTTCGCGGACCTGCGCGTACGAGGCCGTGGCCACAACACGACCGCTGTCTTGTGGGCTGAGACACTTCGCATCAAAGGGCAGCGAACAGAACTCGAGTAGGGCGCGGATCTCGGATTCGGGCTCGCGTGCAAGTTTCTCGTAGTGCAGCTCGTGAATCGGCAGGGGCAGAACGGTCTTCCAGTGCTCCATCAGCCGTTCATGCTCCCGATGGCGGTGACCGAGCCAGTCCAGACGTTGGCTGTAGGGCAGCCGCACACCGAAGTCCTGGAAGAACGCCGAGACACACGTGTCTTCCGCGTTGCGTCGACACCAAACCACACGTGCGGACGGCACCATACGCGCGAGAAACCCCAGGTGCAGATAGTTGTCAGGCAGTTTGTCGGTGACGGTGCCTTGCAAGGATCCCGCAGCTTGGCTGACTGAACCCAAGTACGCGTCACCGGCCTTGGCCCAGTCTCGCCGCGATGGGTTGAGCGACAAACACGACGCGTGATCGCCCAACGCTTGAAGTTCGCCGCCTGCGAACACATCGGGATGACGCGAGAGAATGGTTTCGGTCAGCGAGGTACCCGAGCGAGGCATGCCCACGATCACCACGACCGGCGGCGCGCCAAGCGAGACAGCCACGGGTGGCAGCGCGTTGAAGCGACTCATGATCGCGTCGATCCGCGCGGTGTGTTCCTCGGGCACGTAGCGCGTCAGTCGAGATTCGTTGGCCATTCGGTGCGCGCCGAGCGCAGCGTCGTACTCCCCAACGGCTTCGAGCAGTTCGCCAAAGACGTGGCCTAAACGCTCCCGCACCTGTGGATGCGTGTTCGACTCGAGGGCGCGTGCGACCAAAGGGAGTGCTTCGCTGCTTCGACCCAAGCGCCGCAAGATTCGTCCCCACACACACAGCGCGAAGGGATCGTCGGTCCAAGGCTGCAGACATGCCAGCGCCGCCTCGAGATCTCCACGACGCTCGGCGACCGCAGCCTGTCCCACCGGACCCGCCGAGCCGGGCTCGAGCGTGCTGACGCGCTCGAACGCTTCGTACGCCTCTTCAAGGTCGCCGTGGAGCAGCAGCGCTTCGCCGAGCTCACGCCATGCGACGGCGTCATTAGGCATCGCGTTCGTGGCGCAGATCAGCGGCTGAAGAGCTGCATCATGCCGGCCTCGGCGTCGCAACATGACACCCAGCATCAGCTGAGCCTCGGCGCAGCCAGGATCGATCTCCACCGCACGCATGAGCAGTCCTTGAGCGCGCCGCAGCTCACCACGACCCGCCAGCAAACCCGCCAACGCTCGGTACGCAGGCACCGAACTCGGGTTGTGTTCAATGGCACGGCCGAGGTGTTTGATCGCTCGAATCTCTTCGCCGACAGCCAACGCAGCACGCGCCTTACGGAGCGAACGGTCCGCTTTGGACTGTCGACGAGACCTGTGTCGCTGAGCCTTCATCTGCTCTGAAGGTTCGGTCGCGATTTAGGGCGGCTTGAGCAAATCTCCCAAAGTTGCCTGAAATTCAAGAGATCTAACTTCGTCTAATGAAGATTATGTAAACTAATTGTGATGGTAGGTTATGGATATGGATTTTCTTAGTCGTAAGGTGCTTCCGCTCCTCGGGATCGGAAGCTTGGTGTTGGGGGGCTGCGGCGACGACGATGACGGCGGCGGAATGGACGCCGGCGGCGACGATGCAGGCGGTCTCGATTCCGGCGGAATGGACGCCGCCATGCCGGATGCTGGCTCAGACGCTGGGACGGATGCCGGCTCGGACGCCGGCATGCCCGACACTGGTCCGATGGTCGACGCCACGGTGCCCGACGCGAACGCTGGCGTGGACACCAGCGCCTTCGCCACGGCCCTTTGCTCGTTCTACGTGATGTGTGACGACAGCTTCGAGTACACGCTCGAGGAGTGTTCGGCGGAGTACACGTCGTATTACGACACGTTCGTCAATATGCAGGTTCTCGCAGACGGTCCCGATTGCGCGACTGCACTCCAGGGATACCTGGACTGTCTCGTCACCGTGTACGACACCGCCCGGGATGGCACCTGCATGTTGCCCGACGAGTACTGTGTCGAAGAGTACGCGCCCGTCGAGACGAACTGTCCGACGAACCTCGACGAAGAATAGTTGCTGATCGTCACCGGCACGAAACGCTCCGGGACGTCGATGTGGATGCAGATTCTCCGTGGCGCGGGTGTTCGCGTGCACGGCGAGGCGTTTCCGCGCGATTGGGGTGATGTGATCCGTGCTGCGAACCCGCATGGGTTCTTTGAATCCGGGCTGCGTACGGGCATCTACTTCGCGACCAACCCCCATCCCAAAACCGGCGTGTACTTGCGCCCGGAAGAGACACGAGACCTCGCGGTCAAAGTGTTCATCCCAGGAGTCGTCCGCAGCGACCTCGCCTTCATCACCAAAGTGCTCGCGTCGTTGCGCAACTGGCGCGAGTACCATGGGTCGCTTTCCCGCCTCTACGCCATGGAGCTCCAAGGCCGGCGCGAGAAAGCCGAGGCCGAAGGCAAAGACTACAATCCGCCGCGCTTTCCCACACCGGTGTTGGAGTGGTGGCGCGAGAACTATGCGCTGATCTGCGACCACCTATTACGTCGCTATCCGATTCATATCGTGGCGTATGAGTCGGTCTTGGAAGACCCGCATCGCTACATTCCCGAGGCGCTACACTGGCTTGGCGTCGGCGATGTCGATGCCGCACTCAAGCGCGTCGATCCTTCGGTGCGGACACATCGCGGGAACGCGAGCGAGAGCGAACCCGATCTATCTGAGTCCGTCGCTGCGGTGTTTGACGAACTCTACGAGCGCGTGCGGGATCGTCGACCGCTCGAACAGTCGTTCGTGAAGCAGCTCAACGACGTTCAGGCCAAGCTTGCGCCACGCATCGATGCGGAGTTGCGCGAGATCCGTGCGTTCGAACGCGAGCGGCGACAACGCATGAAATCAACATGACGCCGGCGCCGATCCAGCGTGTGGCCGAGCAGATCGAGCTCAGCCCCCGCGTGATCGATGGCGCAACGCGTCTGTGGCGAGGTCACGCGGTCGAAGTGTGCCCTTCCGACGACCGGCTCAAGATGGGAGCAACCGTTGCGGCTGCGGCAGCGATTCGCGGACGCGTCCATTGGGTCACGCCCGATGAAGCGTCGGCATCGCAAGCCGCCCTCTTCTTTCGAGACTTCCTCGCGCCCTGCTCGCTCGACGTGGGTCTTTTGGGCGAGAAGCGCGCGCACCGCTGCGGGATCGTGGCCGGTTCGTGGCCGCGTTTTGCGCGCGACTATCTGCGCGACCAACGCGCGCCGGGTGCTGCGCAACAGGCCACGCGATCTTCGGTGCTGCTGATCGTCGATGGACTCGACACGGTTGCACTGGATTCCGGTCCACAGGTGCACGCCACACTCGGCGGCGATCCCGATCCGCAGAACCTCTTTGCTCCAGTCACTCGTGCGGTGGAGACTTTGGTGCGCGAGCTTCACTTCCACGGAAACGGACCGACGGTCGCGATGACCGATCAGGGGTACGACGTGGTCGAAGCCAAACTGCGCGATGCCGGTGTGCTGCGCGGTGCCCTTCATGATGGTGAGCACGACCTGCTCCTCGACGTGGTGTTGACGTGTGTGCGCGCGACAACGCTGCGCCAAGGTGTCGACTACGTGCTGCGCGATGCGCGCGTGGTGGTCTTGGATCAGGGGGCGCCCTGCCCCGAACGACGCTTTCCGTTCGGGCTCCATCACGCTGTGGAGGCGCGGGAACGAGTACCCATGAGTCCAACGCGGGTGATTTGGGGGCGGTGTACGTTTCGCGGCTTTGCACGTCGCTATCGCGCTCGCGCGGGGCTCCTCACAAGCGCCGTCGGGATCGAAGAAGAACTCCGGCGCCGCTTCGGAATGTCGGTCTCTCGGATGGAGCGCGTACACGAACGTCTAGATCACGACGATGTCGTGCACGCCGATCGCGAAGCACAAGATCGTGCCCTTGCCCAAGATGCAAATGCCGCGCGTGCAGCCGGACGCTGCGTGCTCGTGCGCAGTTCAGGTGCCCTCCCCGCACCGCCGGAAGCCGCGCCAGGCGCCTCGTGGACCGTGTTGAGCGCCGGTCGCGCGTTGGAGGCTCGCCACGACGAGCATCTTGTGGGGCTGCCTGGCGACGTCGACATCGAAACGCGATTCCACCTCTGTCCTGAGGACGCGCTCTTCGACGACGGTGCGTTTGCCGAGATGGCGTTGGCACGACGCGCACGCCGTTGTCAGCAACGGCATCAAGACCGTCTATCGACCATGCGCGCGGCCAGTGCTCGCCTCGAACTCTATCTGGAGGAACAGCAGGTCGCGTTTTACGGTTGGCGTCAGCGCATCGTACTGGGTCGGGGACGTCGCGACGCACCGCCGGCGTACGTACATGCCATTCAGCGCGAACTCGAACGTGTCGACAAGGACGTGGACCAACTCTACGCCCGCTTCGGTGTGTGGGTCGATGCTGAGGAAGCACTTGCGCACGTCATCTCGGCTGGCCTTCATGAGCAGCGACGCGAACTGCACACCTTCATCGGCGTGGTGATGCGTGACGTGGTCGATGAGGCGCGAGACATTGCGGGCGGTGTTCCGGACTCGCACGCGATCGCTGAGGCGCACCAAATCCTGACGCGACAACGTTCACTTGCCGAGTCGAACGACCCGGTTGAGCTTGCGGGCCCGTTTCACGAGCGTGCTCGACACCAAATGCAGCGGGTCGGTCCACGCGCGGTTCTTCGTCACTTTCGACTCTTGCGGCTGCACGCGTTGGACCGAGCCTGGAGAGACCACCTTGTCGTCGCGATGCGTCTACGCGATCCGATTGCCGCCGATGCGCGCGCGAAGGGTCGCCCCTTTGCACGACATCGCGCACGCCTCTTTCGAGCGCTGGGGGATGGAATGGCCGACGCGCGAAGCCGAATCGCGACCTCACTCTTCGCGTCCTTGGACGATGATGCCGAGGCATTGCGGGATCGATGCCAAACGCTTCGCGCAACGTGGAACGACTAGACGGCGCTCTACATCGATTCGCAGTCGAGTGGGTCCATGCTCGCGACCCAGCGACGGACCAACGCCGCGCCGTAAGGATCCTGCAGCGAACGTCCCAACAAGGGCATCATCGCGCCAACTTCGGTCGTCTCGACGCGGAAGACGAGGATCGAGTTGTCGGGATCGCCCGGCACGATGTCGTAGGTCAGACCGCCGTTGCCTTCGCCCGCCGAACCAGGCCGTTTGCAAACACCGAGGCGAAACATGTCTTCGTTGTCGTGATTCAAGAAGAGTTGCGAGGTGACGCCTTGGGGCCCGAGTGGATCGTGGCAATGCGCACAGTTGATATCCAAGTAGTCCCGCGTCGCACGATCGACGTCCTCCTCGGGAATCGCACTCGGATCCGCCACGACTGCGTAGCTTTGAGGCACGTCCGAGAGCGTCGGCATTCCGTTGAGCATTCCGAGCTCGACGAGATGCTCGAGTTGGTTCGCGGATCCCGACGGATACACAAAGTCACGGTTGAGATGACGCGCCGCGGGGCCGATGGGCGTGAGTGTCGCCCGCATGCGTTCGCCCACGTTGCGTGAGTGACAGCTACCGCACTGATTGCGTTGTGGGATGAGGTAGTTCGACGTTTGGGTTGCGCCGGCTGCATCCACGAACGAGATGGCGCGTGTGTCGCCGCCCACTTCGAGAAACGCTTCGGTTTGCGCTTCGTTCCAGATGTAGGGCCACGCCTCCCAACCGTCGTCCGTGAGTCGAAGCACCCGGGTTTCGATCAACGTGAGGTTTGCGTCCGGGTCGCGAAAATCGGCAGGGTAGTAGAAAGTTTTGACGATCACCGCGCCGACCGGAAACACGAAAGGAACGTTCGCGTCGTAGGTGAGCGCTTGTCCCTCGGGCACGTACATCGCCCTGGCCTTCAGCGAGAAGTCGCTGAAGAGCGGCGTGTTCAAATCGTAGGGAACAACGCGTGAGTTGTACTCGAGCGTTTCGGTCTCGCGATTCCACTGCAGCAGGCGCATGTGGGAGAGCCGCTGCGGCGGGCGCTCGCTGAGATCGATCGCCACCGGTCCATCTTCGATCGACATGGGCGCGCCGCCATCTCCGCAGGACAGCAGCGCGATCGCGAAGAGGATACGCTTCACGGAAGCGTGACTTCTGCGACCGGACCGCCGTTGAGCTCGGTGCAGTCGAAGGGCGCGTAGGGAGCCGTGCGCAAAATCAGGTGCGGGCTTCCCGGTGACGCGAGTTGGGTCGCGGCGTCCATGCTGCCGAATCCGGTGCTGTCGGTGTTCTCGCCCACGCAGATGTGGTTGTCGTTGCTGTTGTTCTCCGGCACTTCGGCATCAAACATCGACTCGCCGACACTGCCGTAGGCGACGGATGGCGCTTCATCCTCGGCGCCGTAGAGTGTTCCCAACAAGAACCCAAGGTCGGTGGTGGTGCTGGCGCGTGTGCCCGACTCGCTGTGCATGTTGCCGCCCACGACGATGTTCTCGAGACGGTAGTTGGTGACGGTTCCGGCTGTCTCGCCTTCCAACAAGCCCAGGTCTTCCCAGGTGCCGACGAGGTTGGCGGTCTCGAGTTCCCACACCGGAGGATCGTCGAGCAGCACACCGCTCAGCAGCACGATGTCGATCGTGAGGTTGTTTCGATAGGTGTTGTTGAAGATCTCGAGTCGACGCGTGGCCAGCACGATCGTGCCCGTGCCCGGCGGAATGATCGTGACCGTTCCACCCGGAGCGAAGTTGCCGAGGTTGTTGTCGACGACCATGTTGTCGTGCACGCGGATATCCCTTCCGACAACAGGGTTTCCGGGAAGGTCGAACACCAGCAAGCCACCGGTGTTGTCGTGCGCGTTGTTGTTGTAGACGTCGGCAAACTGGGTGTTTTCGATTTCGAGGCCAGCCACGTTTCCGCGGACTTCGTTGCCGCGGACGATCACGTTGATGCACTGACCCACGTAGAGGCCGGCGTCGGACGCGTGTTCCGCAATCGAATCTTCGACCAGCACGTTCTCGCAACGAACCGGGTAGATCCCGTAAGCGCCGTTGCCGCTGTCTTCAGGGGTTGTCCACGTCGCTTTGATCCGACGATAGGTCACCCCAACGCTGTTCTCGACGCGGATGCCGTCTTTGGGCGCATCGAGCACGGTCAGGTCCTGCACCAAGAAGTCGTCGCCGATCACGTCCACGCCGTTGATCTGCGTCGTCACCGTGCTGAACGAGAGAATCGTTTCGTCGATGCCCTGCCCGACCAAGTTGATCCCGTTGGCGCGGATGGTGACCTGGTTGTCCAACTCGTATGTGCCCAGGCCGAGCAGCACAGTCGTGTCAGGATCCAAATCGTTGACCGCTTCAAGAAGCCGGCCGGAATCGCCCGACGCGATGCGAACGCAGCTTGCGGAGTCGAAGTCCGCGCACGTTACGTTCGGAAAATCCGCGCTGTTGCCATCGCCGCCGCACGCGAAGCAAAGACCAAGAAGAACACTGAGAGACGCTCGAACACCCATCCCATCGATATAGCGCTAGTCCATCGGCGGTGGTAGCGAGGGTTGCTCCACGAAGCGGTCGCGAAGTCGGTCGCTGCTTGCGAGCGCAAAGATCGCCTGGAGGTCCGAGCTCGAAAACCGTGCTTCCGCAGGCGGGTTAAGCACGATCTTGCCGTCGACCTGCACCGCAAGCGGGACGCACTTGCGCTGGAACAATGCGGTTCGGATGGCACCAAAACGGATCGGTTTGCCGCTGCTGTCACCGCGAAGCGGCAACCGCACGATGTCTTGGCCGCGCGTGCCGAGAAGGCGTGCGTAGACTTCGGTCAGTCCCGGCACGAACGCGCTGTGAACCATGAAGTAGTTCTTAATGTGGTTCGTACTCAGAATCGTGAGGTCCACAGGAAACTTCATCTGCTTGAGCTGACGTGCGAGCTGCTCACCTCGGTGTTCCTGCTCGAGCTCCACGAGCACGCGGTATCCATCGGTGGGTGCCGCTTGAACGAAATGAAGAACCCGCAGTGCCGTGGTTGCATCGACGTCGAGTGCATCGACACTCGACAAGAACACGACGGCGTCGAGACCGTGGTGTGGAATGTGCGAAACAGCAGACAACGCGAGATCTGTCGGCTCGTGAAACACCCGCAGTCGACCGTTTCGCTCGAGCACTTTCGCGGTCACGTCTCCGAGTTCAACGCCAAGGCTTGCGGCATCACGCGTGGCAGCATCGTGGTCACCATCGAGCACAACCCTCACCTCGACTTCAGGCACAAAGTGGGCAAGCGCGTCGATCATCGGCGCCAGTGCGGGGCTGTATCCGATCACCAACACGCGTTTGGGCGGACGCAGGTCGCTAAGCGCAACGCGGCGCAGCAACGCGTCAGCAGCGCTTTGCTCCGAAGAACGGCTTCGCTCCGACACCACGTCTTGCGCGAGCGAGCGCATGGGCACGTAGGTCTCTGCAATGCCGAAGAATCCCTGAAACGAGTCCGCCGAGATCGTTCCGGCTTGTTTGGTGCTCGTCTCGCGTCCACTGACCAGCGGGTTAACCCAGGGCTTGACGCGGTCGGCGGGCACCAAGCCCATCGCGTTTCGCTTTATTGGGGAACCCACGAACGCGCCCAGCAGCGTCACACCATGCGTCTGGTGCGCATGTTCCGCGAGTTGTGTGAAGTCGACCGAACCGAGTGTCGTGAGCTTCTTGCGTTCCCAACCATCGACGAAGAGGTGCGTGTACATCTCGTTGCCACGTGCGGAAAGCAACTCGTCCAGCAGCACTTCGATGCCGGGAATGATGAGGTGCTGACAGAGGAAGAGTCCGAGAAAGCGAGTCGAGTCCAGCGGGAAGGTTCCGGGACCACCGATTTCGTGGATCAGCGCTTCGTTGCGACTCTCCTTCACCTCGACGAACACGTGGGCCAGTCGGTTGCGCGCGCGGATCGCGCTCAGTCGCGCGACGGTGATCGCGTCTGCCTGGGCATCGGGACCGCGAGGGGCGAGCAGAACAACCCGTTTTGCTTCGTCGACGTTTACGCGGTCGAGCGCATCCGGATCCGCGCCCTCCCCTTGGCGATACATGACCGCGCGCATTCCCTGCTCGTACAAAAACGCGGGTGGTTCTTCATGTTCGCTCAAGAGCGCGATCTTCGGCACCGCGTGTCGCCGTGGACGTCCGTGCCCGCTGAACAGCCAACGCCAGACCTGCAGCGGTGTGATGCGTCGCAGCTTGGCGTTCTTTTCGTAGATGCGGACGAACTCGCTCACCAGCAGTTCGCTCTCGTGCACCGGACCGACGATGAGCGTGTGGTCGCGATAGCCCACGGGCCGGCGCCGTTCGGCGCGAAGCACTTGCTCCACGACGTTGGTGCCGACACCGATCAAGTACGAGAAGATGAAGATGCCGAAGATCGTCAGAAGAAAACTGACGATGAGTGCAATCGGTTCCGCCGCGAGGGTGGACACCAAATTGTCGGGGCTCTCGACCTGACGAAACGTCCACCAGATTTGATCCCAGAAGGTCTCGGCATCGGGCTGCCCATCGAGATCGTAGTCGTGGTCGATGCCCAGATGCGCGAGCACAACCGCGCCCACGAACGACAAGCTCAGCACCCCTAGGGTCACCAACGTGAGCTGTTGGATCTGCTCGCGTCGCGTGAGAACCCGCCACACATCGCGGGCGAGTGCTTGCGTAAACCGGATCAACACCAAGAGGCGGACAAGACGGAACGCGCGAAGCGACCCCGCGTTGTAGCCGACCATGCTTTCGAGCGGCAGAAAGCTCACCAGCGCGATCACGTCGAACGCGATGAACGCCCAATCCGCCCGCGTGGGTTGCACGCGTCGAAGTGCAATGAGGGAAAGTCGGGCGATGAGTTCGACCCCGAACACGACGAGGAAGAACGGGCGCAGCTGCTTCTCGAGATCGTCGAAAGGAAGGACTGAGATGACGATCAACACCGCCAGCACGAGTCGAATGAGGCGGTGCTCCAACACCTCTTCGAGCGCGCTGCGTCGTCGGCTCATGGTGTCATTTCTTTCCGAGCAGAATCGCCATCAAGGGCGTCGCATCCACCCGCGCACGCTTGACCAGCGCGTCGAGGAGCGCTCGCCCAAGCCGCGCAAGTTCGAGCAGTTGCTCGATGCGTTGGGCTTGCATCAACGCGCGGTCACGAACAGGGCCTTCGTTGGCCTCGGCTTTGGCTCGGGCGTATTCGAGTGCGGTCTCCATCGCGTCGATCGCATCCAAGATTTCGACGCGTTCGCGACGTTCAAACACGCGCGAGATCATCTTCCAGAAATTGCCCTCGGCGATGAAGTACTCCCGCCGCTCCCCGCTCTTCCAAGTCTTCTTGATCACGCTCCAGGCGATCAGCTCGTTGACGGTGGCCGACACCGTTCCTGCGGAGATATCCAAACGCTCCTGCAGGTCTTTCGCACTCAGTGCTTCATCGGAGAGATACAGAATCGCCCAGATGCGTCCCATGTGACGCTTGAATCCCCAGAACTCGATCAGACGACCAATGGTGTCGCTGACCAGCCGTTCGCTCTCCCAGAGCCTTTCGTTGGGGGGCTTTTCGGTCATCCGCTCAGGGAAGATACACGACGTCGAGCGTCGCCCCGAGCGGCAGTGCGCGCATGCCGATACGGCCGATCTCGATGCCGTTGCCGGTCCAGCTGCGCAGTTCCACACCCTCGATCGTCGCAAACACGCTCAGACGGTTCAGTCCGGGTGCCAGCTCTACCGATCCGCTCCAGGTTCCGCCGGTCGCGTCAAATGTTCCCACCGAGGTTCCGTCCCGGCGAACATCGACCGAGGCACCGTCTGGTGCAGAGCCATCGAGTGCGAGCATGGCACTGGTGACCAGGACGCTGTCGGGAATGCGAACGGAGACGCCACGCGAGTCGCCGGGGCTGTCGACGCGCACCGCGCCTCGACCACCGGCACCGCCCGTGCCTTCGCCCGGTCCTCCCGACACGTCGACATCGGCGACTTCGACGGTGGTACCCGCGAGCAAGACATCGCCGCCGCCACCGCCTCCTGCGCCGGACTCACCTGCCCCGCCCGTTGCGTCGATGCTGAGGTTTCCGCGAATCGATCCCAACGACACGATGACGAGACCACCCCCGCCGTCGCCGCCTTCGCCGACGGCTCCGGCGCCTCCGCCTCCGCCACAGTCGTTGCGCGAAAAGTCACTGAGACACGCGCCACGATCAGGCGTCGCAACGCCGCCTGCGCCAGACTCGCCGGCTTCGCCATCGGTGCTTCGCCCCGCACCGCCGCCGCCGTCCGCTTCACCGCCGTTGCCTTCGCCTGCGGTGTTCGCCGCGCCGCCTGCAAAGCCACCTGCACGCGGACCTTCGTCGCTAGGCGAGACGTCAAAACTCGAAGCGCCGAACACCGCGTCGCCAAAGATCACCCAGCGCACGGGTCCAAGGGTTCCAGCAAAGAACTGGGCGGCGTCGCTGACATCGAGACGCGTGGCGATCACCACGTCCTGTCCCACCGTCGCCATCGCACCTGCGTTGCTGATCGAATCGATGGGTTGAAGCGAAAGAAGGCCGCGATAGATCTGTCCGTCGGTCGTCGCGACCTGAAGAAAGTTGTTCACCGCGTCGATCGGAGCGGGCACACCAATGCCGCGGTTGGCCGTGTCATCAGCGACCGCGACAACCACACCACAGCGCTCTGCCGTACACGTCTGCTCGACCACGCTGAGCGGCCCTGGCTCCGCGGTGATCACCGCACCTTCGAGCGAGACGCCGTCCCCCAAGGTGATCTCGTTGACCAGCGTTTGATGCCCTTCGAACGCGATCAGTTGCGCCATCGATGCCGGTGGGAACGAGGGCCCCGAATCCAGCATCGGCATAGTGGTGCCATCATCGTCGCCGCACGCGAGTGCAGCGACGAGCACAAGCCCAAGAATGCGCACGAGTTATTCTTCTTCTTCTTCGATCAGTTCGAGGAAGAGCCCATCGTAGGCCGAACCTTCGTCGTCATCCGCTGCCGCAAACACCACGATGCGGATGTTGTTCGTCACCAAGCCTTGAAGTGCGAGCGGCAGCACCAAGCTTGCTTCGCTCTCGGGGGCTTCGGTGGTCTCCGCAGCTTCGGGCGCTTGTTGAGGTGCAGGTGCCTCACCGGTGTCTTCGCCTGGAATCGCCGATGCGCCAGGATCCGGTTGGTTGGGCGCACGCACGCGCGGCGGGTCGATCGGCTCGGGCACGACGTCGATTCCGCGGGCTTCGGGCGCGATCTCACGCACGATCGGAACGATGCGCTGCAGCGCCCAGTCGATGGCTTGCTGACGCTGCTCCGGATCCGCGTCTTCGCTGAACTGCTGGGTCTCGAGTTCGAACCAACGCGAGAAACCACGCTCGGGCATCAGCAACTCGGCGCGCTTGAGCTTTCCTTCGTCCATGCGCAGACGAAGCATCATGCGAAGCGTCCGGTCGATTCGCGTACGACCTGGAACCGGAATCGCAAAGCCGAGTTGATAGAACTTGATGCACTCTTCGCGCGAACAGCGCGGACGCGGTGCGGTGGAAAACGCGCGGTTGAACTCGGCGTTGGCACCTGCGACCTCGCCGATGGGGCTGCCCCAGTTGGTCACACCCAAGAGCGTGCGAGCCCAGTACGACACAGCCTTGGAGCCCCACTGACGGCGCTCTTCCAGCGTTTGGTCACGACGCTCGTTGCGGACGCCCTGCGCCGCTTTCTCTCCGGCCGCGCGACTGCCCGCGACGGATTCCAGTGCAGCGAGACGCTGACGAGCCTGCTCGTTGAACTGCCCTTCGGGATACACGCGCAGGTAAAACGCCAAGCCTTCACGACTGGACTTGCTGGCTTCGAAGAGTCCAGGTTCTGCCGCGTCGCGTTCCGCGCCGACTTCGCTGCTCCACTTTCCGTCCGGATGCTCGCGCATGTACTCGGCCATCGCTTCAGTGCGCGCTTGGTCGTCCTGCGCAAGTTCGATCTGGCGGTACGCGCGATAGTCCGCCTTCCCGGCAAACGCAGCGCATCCGACAGTGAAGGCAGTCCCCAGAAGCACCGCGAGAAGGGTCTTTCGAATCGTGAGCATCAGCTGCCTCCTCCACATAACTGGCAGGCGCCGATTTCATTCAGCGGCGTGTTCACATTCGACTGCAGCGCGAGCGCGTCGATGCAGGCTTGTGCTTCACGGTTCGTCGGAAAGGGCCGACACATGAAGGGCCAGTTGAACGCCGAACAGGCGGCAGGAATCTCGTCCACGCAAGCCTGAACGTCGGTGATTTCACCCCGAGCTTCGGCGCGACGGCATTCCCACGCGTCGCGCTGTTGGCAGAAATCGCGTGCGTCCGCCGGGATTTCGCTGTCGCCGCAACCGCCGACTTCACCCGGTGCAGGACCGATGCAGAGCACCAGAAGTCCGAAGAGTGCGTAGCGCATCATCATCAGAGCACCTCGATGTCGAAGAGCACGCCGAGCTCACCGCTGAGCAAGGGATGGATCGAAAGGTCGCCGCCGCGGTCGTCGGCTCCAAAGAACATGGAGTAGCCAATCTCCGCGTAAATTCCGAAGCCGGCCAAGAGCATGTAGGCCGCGCCGACGTCCAGCTCGACGCCCCAGGTGAAGTCCGGACTGACGGTCAGCGGGACACCGAACCGGCCGTAGATCAGAAAGTCGGGAACCGGATCGTCTTGGAGTGCGAACCGCGCTGTGTAGGCAGGCGTGAAGGTCCACTGCTCCATCGGATCCAGACCGAAGGTGTAGTTGCCGTCGCCGCTGAGATTCGCCGTGACATGCAGCGTGACCGCGTGTCGAAGACGTCCGCGTCCAGGCAACACAACTCCGCCGAAGACGTCGAGGTAGCTCGGCGCGAAACGCTCTTGCTGAAACTCGAGGTTCTTCACGAGGCGGATCGAGACGCCTCCACCAACACCGGCAATGACGCGAAGCGCTTCCCGAGGTTCCGAGGTGGGCTCGCGCGGCATCAGCTCGTCGTCGAGACCTGTTTGTTCCTGCAGCGCAGGCGGCAACTCGGATTGCGCCTCGAGAGTTCCCCCCGAGGCCGCAACCAGCGCCACAGCGCAGATGGAAACAGCTTGAAATCCCTTCCCAATCACGGCGACGGCACGCTAGCAGCGCGTCCCGACCGGTCAAACGGCCCCAAGCGCTGAAAACGGCGGCGTCTGCCGGAAAGCATCGCGGAATTCTGGTCGGTAGTGCAAAATGCCCCCCGAATGGGCCGATTCATGGCCGGATTTGGGACTGCCTGCCTGCTCTGGGGCGCGTTTGCGTACGCGCACGTTCAGGGGTGGATCGATCTGAGCTCTGAAGAGCCGGTTGAAGTGGCTGCGGAGCCTCCCGAAGTTCAGGTGGAGGAAGAGGAAGCGCCTACGAAGATGCGCCGACGTCGACGCGGTCGCCGTGGAATGCGTCGCGGGAAGATGTACTCCGGCAACGCGACGACTGGAGACGATCTCGGAGAGAACGATCCGCGTGAGCTGAACGCGGGTGCCGAAGGTGGTGAGCAGCAGTTGACCGGCGCCCAAGTCGACGGTGCGATCGACCAATCGTTCGGACGGATCCGCCGCTGTCTGGTTCTCGTTCCAGAAGACGCGCCCTCGCGCGGCCGCGTCACCTTCGGACTGCGGATTGCTGGAAGTGGACGCGTCACGCGAGTGAATCTTCGTGGACCGGCCGCCGTCACACGTTCTGAGGCAGGTGACTGTTTGCGCCAAGCTGCGCGTGCGATTCGATTTCCGTCGTTCGACGGTCCAGAAATGATCGTCCACTACCCCATCACACTCGAGTGAAATTGTTCGGCGTTCACCAAACTCTCTGCGTGGTTGTGGCGTTCGTGTTCGTGTGTTTCGGGTTCGCGTGTGGGCCGTCGCTTGGTGGCACGACACCCAACGATGACGACTTGCGAACGTTGACCGAAGCGCGAGCGTTGACGCTCGTGCAAGAGACGTTGGTCGAACAGAGTCTTGCGCGCGGCAATCCGTTTACGTTGGACATCGGCGGTGCAGAAGCGTTCGAAGTCGATGTGCGCGTCGCGGATACCCGATTTGGAATCGAGTGGGTGTCGGCGCAAGACCGAGCGGATGCGACCGCGTTGCCGGAGCCGCCCGCGGGGAATCAGCTGCAGATTTTGCCCGGCCGAGGCGACGATTCGAACGTGGAAGTCTTGTTGCTGGATGCTGCGCGATACCGCTACGACCCCGATCGGGATCGGGTTTGGGAAGGCTCGATCAGCAGCTCGGAAGTCGAAGCCCGCCTGCGTCGCGATGTGCACGACTTCATCGTGTACTGCCAGGGTCAGATGTGACCCGTTGACGCGCTCGTCCGTCTGCGGGACAACGCCGCACATGGAACACGGCATCACGGTAGAGAAGCGCGGCGCGGTTTCGATTTGGACCATCGACCGTCCCGACCGGATGAACGCGTTGAGTCGCGCAACGGTTCGCGAACTGGGTCGCCTCGCGCGCGAGATCGATGCAGACGTGCGCTGCGTGGTGCTGACCGGTGCAGGCGAGCGCGCGTTTTGCGCAGGTGCCGACCTCAAAGAGCGCAAGGACATGAACGAGGAAGATGTCCGCGACTTCCTGGGACTCTACCGATCGGCGTTCGATGCGATCGACCGTTTGTCGGTTCCGGTGATCGCGGCGATCAATGGTGTTGCGTTTGGTGGAGGTCTTGAGGTCGCGCTTGCCTGCGACCTTCGCGTGATGAGCGCATCGACCAAGATCGGACTGACCGAGGTTTCGTTGGCGATCATTCCCGGAGCAGGTGGAACACAGCGACTCACGCGCATCGTGGGTCCGGCAAAGGCCAAGGAACTGATCCTCTTGGCGCGACGCATCGAAGCCGAAGAAGCTCTGGCGTTGGGAATCGTGAACCGGATTGCGGACAACGCGTTGGATGCGGCCTTGGAGTGGGCGGAGCACCTTGCGACCTCGGCACCGATTGCGGTGTCGGCTGCGCTCGACGCGATCGACGGAGCGACCGAGACGCCGCTCGATACCGGGTTGCTTCACGAGCGTCGGTGCTACGAGCGGACCTTGGCGTCCAAGGATCGATTGGAAGCGTTGGCGGCGTTTCGTGAGAAGAGGAAGCCGGAGTATCGAGGCGAGTAGCGTGGAGTTGCGCGTCGTTGCGTGAGGCTCGGAGTTGCGTGATGCGATTTTTAGTGGGAGACGTGAGGCTCGGAGCCCGCAGAGGTGACAGGACCCAAATCTCATTCGCGTTCGCGTTAATCAATACGCAGTCCTAGTTACTGACTAGTCTCAGTCTCAGTCTCAGTTTCAGTCTGAGTCTCAGTCTCAGTCTCAGTTTCAGTCTGAGTCTCAGTCTCAGCATCCAGTGCGCTGGGTCGACGGCTTGGCTCTCGCTCGATCACCGGTTCCGGTTCGTCGTCTTCCTCAACTTCCTCTTCCACGTCCGGTTGGGGAATCGGAGTTTCTTCGCGCGCTTCCGTACGTGGTGGCAGCGGGCCTCGCGCACGCAGACGGCGGTACGCGATCAGTCTCCGCTGAAAGCGTGCCGGATTCCGCGCGACTTCCACCGCCTTCTCGAACGCGGCTTCCGCTTCATCCTCGCGTCCCAACTCGTGCAACAAAATCCCGCGTCCCACGTGCGCGGGCGCAAAGTCTTCATCGAGTTCAACAACACGGTCGTAGAGCACCAACGCTTCGGCGTGTCGTCCGGCGTTGATCAACAACGCCGCAAGGCCCAACGCTAAACCCCGATGATCGGGATGATGACGCAGTCCCTGGACAAAAGCGTCTTCGGCCTCATCGATCCGTTCGACTCCGTAGCGAGCCATCGCGAGCGCTTTCCACGTCTCGGCGTGCGATGTGTCCAACGCCACGCTGCGCTCCAGATGCGGAATCGACTCCGGCGCTTGCCCCCAACGCAACAACCGCGTGCCCAAAATCCGATGCGCGTACGCGTTGTTCGGCGCCAGGTCGCGCGCGCGGACGTACGATTGCAACGCCCGCTCGTACTGCCGTTCGAGTTCGTAGGTGAAGCCGATTTCGACCACGGGCCGCGGGTCTCCCGGACGCAACGCCGCCAACTGCGCGAACGCTCGTCGAGCTTGCGCAGGTTGTTGTGCCATCAGTTGCGCGCGCGCCAACTCCAACCAGCGTGCAGCCTGTTCCGGATTCGCCTGAGCGGCGGCTTCAAAGTGCCGGGCAGCACGCTCGAATTGCCCGTAACCCATGGCCCGCCGGCCCAATCGCACGTCGCGTGGAGCACACGCGGCGACAAGCATCACGATCAGGATCAACGCGGCTTGACGTGCCGCGGCAACGCTCCGACGATGCGGGGCATGGAGGCAGTCACCCTCGGGAACATTCTCGCCCACGCGTCTGGCGTCGACTTGAAGGGCAACATCTACGAGACCGCGGAAGGGCACCGTCTGAGCTTCTACATCGGCCGCGGCGGACAGGCCATGGTGTTGAGCGACATCTTGAAGGTGGAGCTGCACGAGGGCTTCGTTCGACTCGAGCGACGCCAAGCCGATGGAACACTCTACTTCGAGCTGAGTGTCGTGCACGGCGTGGCCATTCGCCGGCCGGAAGACTCCAAAGCAGGCTTCTCCTGACTTCTCCTGACGTGAGCGCATGACGCAGCAACGCGTTCTAGTCTGCGACGACGAGCGGTCTCTACGCGACATGCTGGGGATCCTCTTGCGTCGTCAAGGCTATGCGGTGCAACTCGTCAGCGGTGTCCACGAAGCGCGCGCCGCGATCGAACGCGAGGCATCGTTCGACGCCGTTGTGACCGACCTCGTGATGCCCGACGGATCGGGCTTGGACGTCTTGGGTGCGGCGCTCGCGAAAGACCGTGGCACGCAGGTGATCGTGATCACCGCGTACACCACGACAAGCGCTGCCGTCGAAGCGATGCGCCAAGGCGCCTACGACTTCATCGAGAAGCCCTTCTCCAACGACGTTCTGCTCGCCACGTTGGAAAAGGCGCTTGAAAAGCGCGCCATCGTCGCCGAAGTAGCTGCACTTCGTGGCGCCGAAAGTGGATTGATCGGCGTGAGCCAGGCGATGCGTCGTTTGCGTGACTTGATCCAACGTTCGGCGTCTGCACCCACGAGTGTGTTGATCACCGGTGAGAGCGGCACGGGAAAGGAACTCGTCGCGCGCGCGCTTCATCGCTACAGCGGTCGTGCCGATCAACCCTTCGTGGTGTTGAACTGTGGCGCGCTGCCCGAGTCGTTGATGGAGAGCGAACTCTTCGGACACGCGAAAGGCGCGTTTACCGGAGCGACCGATCGCAAGGAGGGCCTCGTTCGCGCCGCGGATGGCGGAACGCTCTTCCTCGATGAAATCGGCGAGCTCCCGCTTTCACTCCAAGTGAAGTTGTTGCGCGTCTTGCAAGAGAAACGCGTTCGACCCGTGGGCGCTGAAAAGGAACTCGACGTGGATGTACGCGTCGTCGCAGCGACCAACCGCAACCTCGAAAACGAAATCGCCGAAGGTGGTTTTCGAGAAGACCTCTACTACCGACTCAACGTAATTCGCCTAGAAATACCGGCTCTTCGTGATCGTCCTGAGGATGTTCGGCCGATCGCGGAACACCTGCTCCAAAAGCACTGTCGTCTTCAGCGACGCCAACTGGAGTGGGACGAACACGCGTTGGTGTGGCTCACAGCGCAGTCGTTCGCCGGCAACGTGCGTGAACTCGAGAACCTGGTCGAGCGTGCAGTTGCGTTGTGCGCCGGCCCCGTCATTCGTCTCGAAGACCTTGATCACAAGTCGGTTCCTGCGCAGTTCGAGTTGGCCGAAGGCTTTGATCTCGATGGGCATTTGCAGGAAATCGAGCGTCGCATTCTCTTGCAGGCATTGGAGCAGACCGGTGGCGTTCGAAAGAAGGCAGCGAAGCTACTCGGGATGACATTTCGATCGTTTCGCTACCGACTGGCGAAATACGATTTGGACGTGGAGTAGGCAATCGGCGGCCGTCCATGTATCCTTTCAAGCTGGACGGATTATGCGCACTACGAATTCCCCGCGAGAACAAGGCTTTACTCTCATTGAGATGCTCATCACGGTGGCCATCATCGGCATCTTGGCGGCTATCGCAGTGCCCAGTTTCAGCAGCTACCTGAAGCGTGCACGCACCTCGGAGGCGTACACCTTCATCGGTGAAATCCGTCAGCGGCAAGAGAGCTACCGCGCCGAGTTCAACCAGTACTGCTCCGCACCTGCAGCGAACACGATGCTGCCCGCCGGTGCTGCAGCAACTCCCGCCGGTGCACCGGACGAGGACCTTCACGGTTGGCCGAGCCCTGCCGGCACGTGGGACCTTCTGGGTGCGCGACCGGATGGCGCAGTTCGTTTTCGCTACGCCGTGGAGTCCGGCGGTCCCGGAACCGCCAACTTAAACCCACCCGCAACGTCCGGTTTGGGCGCGCAAGACTTCTGGTTCGTCACCCAGGCCTATGCGGACTTGGACGGAGACGGAACCATCGTGACCTTCGAGAGCTACAGCGTCGGAACCCAGGTTTGGGTGGGCGTTGCCGGCGCCACCGAGGGCAAAGGCTGGGAGTGACGTTTTTCGTCACCTGCCACCTGGTCGGGTGACGATCTCCGTCACTTTTTGGGTGAGACGACCTAAGATCATTCAATAATTAGGTCGGCACACTCGCTGCAATAGCTCCGGGTGAATCCGCCCGTACCTGGGCTTCAACCTGCTCGCCTTTGCGAGCCAACCCGTCCGAGACGACTCGGACACAGAGGACTCATGCTGACCAATCTCATGAAGAAAAAGCGCGAGGGCTTCACGCTCATCGAGCTCATGATCGTTGTCGCGATCATCGGCATTCTCGCCGCCATCGCCATTCCGGCATTCATCAACTACGTGAAGCGCTCGAAGACCACCGAGGCCAGCGTGCAGATCAAGTCGATGTACCAAGGTGCCGCGACTTACTACCAGGCTGAGATGGCAGGTCGAGCTGTCGTCGCCATCGGCATGGTTGCGAACGTTACCCGTTGTACGGTTGCCACGGCGAACACCACGGTTGCTCCGAGTTCGCAGAAGAACACCCTCGATTGGAGCATGCAAGCGCCGACCTTTGCGGCAATCGGCTTCAACCCGGCGGACCCGCTCTACTACCAGTACACGTTGACGGCGGGCGGCACAGTCGCCGGCGGGTGCGGTGACATGACTGCTATTGGAACAAGTATCTACACCTTCGCAGCAAACGGCGATCTGGATGACGATATGGTTACCAGTACGTTCGAGATCAACAGCTCGGTGAATATGGAGGGCAACCTGTACAGTTCAGGTGGTGTCTTCATCGCCAACGAGCTCGAATAGGCAACGGATTCAAACTCTTGACGGGAGGCTTCGGCCTCCCGTTTTCTTTTAAGTTGTGCGAGTTCTAGTCGCTGTTCTGACGGTTTTGTGCGCGTTTGGCGCACACGTACTGCGTACGGACGCTGCGGAGCACTACCACGAGAACCAGAGCTACGAGGACATCTACTACCTCCCCTCGCCTGTCGCCCTCCGGTTTCTCAGCCTTGGCTATCGACGTGCCCTCGCAGATCTCATCTGGATGCGGGCGCAAGTGTATGTCGGCGACGAACTCTATGAGCGCGGAGGCGCTGATTACATCTTTCCTTACACCGAGGCGATGCTGGCGCTCGATCCAGATTTCCTGCGGGTCTATCGCTGGATCGGTGTGACTGGAGTCTATCGTTCACGGGACTCGACGATCGACGAAGTGAAGCAGGTCATCGCAGTCATGGAGCGCGGGATCGAGCGTTTCCCGGACGATCCAAAACTCGTTTGGGATCTCGGATCCACGATCGGGTTTGACTTGGTTCCTCGTATGGAACCGTCACCAGAGCGCGAACGTTACGAACGGCGCGGCGCCCTGCTCTTGCAAGAAGCTGCGCGACGTGGTGAGGGGCCGCCATGGCTCGTCTTCACCACCATCGGACAACTTCGACGGCTTGGTGAGAATCATCGCGTGATCGAGCATTTGCAAGAGATGTATGCGCTAACGGACGACCCACAGATTCGAGCGCAGATTGAGCAAGATCTTCTCAACCGAGAAGCCGACCTAGAAAGCGTGGCGCAAATCGAGTTTCTTCGCGGCGTCGAGAACGAGCGTCGTGAAGAATATCCTTTTGTTCCGCCGGATTTCTACTTCCTCGCCCGCCCGAAACGCGACCTCGATCTGCTGCCACGACGGCACTTCGTCATGGATCGAACACAAGACTGAAGACAGCTACTCGATGCGACGGGTCACGTAGAGCACCCCGAGCGGAACGACGTTTCCGTCTTCATCCAACGTGGCTGAGCGCTCGAACGTCGACTGGACCCCATCGTCGTCTAGATCACCCACCGCACGGACTGTAAACAATGCGCGACCCGTCGGGACACGCAGATCACATCCTGCGGAGGGGACGATCAGCTGGTAGCTGTACCGAAGGCCATCTTCGCTGGTCACGCCCAACGCCACCCACGGCTCCGCGCTAAAGTCGACGTCGACGAGTTCTGGGGAGGGATCCTCAGGGGTCGGCTCGGATGAAGCAGGCAGGCAACGACGTTGTCGTTCGTGCCGTGCTTCGTAGTACGACGTGGTCGCTACGTGGATGGTCTCAAGCATATCGCTGGCTTCTTGAACCTTCGATGTGCGCAGCTTCGCCACGAAGGTGGGCACGAAGACCGCCAACAACACACCTGCAAGACTGACCAAAACAGCCGTCTCAACAAGCGTCAGCCCTGCAGTCCGCCCCCGCATTCGCGGCAAGCCTAGCAGCGCGAAGCGACTCATCCAGAGGCAGACGGAAACTAGCTGTTTCGGAGGAAGAACGCTGGCTCAACGAGGGGACGAAGGATCCGCAGCGCTGGATGACCCGAGACGGAACCGAAACACACTAGTCGTTCAAATTAACAATCCGCGTCGCGGTCGCACCCGCTTCGATATTCACCGTGATGGTCTTCCGAATATCGAAGTCCGGGTTCACCAAAGTCACTCGGTGACGTCCCGCCGAAAGCTGAATGCTCATCTGCGGCGTGTTTCCGATCATCCGACCGTCCACGTACACCTGTGACCACGGACGCGAGTTGATGCGGAGCGTTCCGTTGCCGCCCATGGCGACCATCATCGGCGTCGGGTCCATGACAACTGGGTCCATCGTCTGAACGATCGGGTCGCGCATCGTCGGCCGCATGATGGGGCGCATGATGGGACGCATGATCGTGTCGCTGCCGTTGTTGACGGCGACGCGCTCTTCGCGATCAAGCTCGGCTTCGACCGTGAACACGTCTTGGCCAGCCGGAACATTGAGCGCCTGTGTCCAACGCTCGTAGCCAGTCCGCTCCATCTCCACGGTCCACGCACCACCACTCAGGTCCACGTTACTGCGCGTGGGCGTGTCGCCCAGGCTGCGACGCTCGTCGCCACGGCGAAGCGTAACTTCAGCACCGGAAGGATCGGACAAGAACCGAACCGCGACGGTGGCTTGGCCTAGGGTCACCGGCTGAAGCGCGAGAACTTGGCCCGCGGTCACGTTGACGGTGCTCTCCCAAGCTGCACGTCCCTCAAACTCCAGACGCAGCGTGTGCGTTCCTGCGCTCAAATCGCTCACCGTGATCGGCGTCTTTTGCGGGAGCTCGTTGCCGTCCACGATGACGGTCGCGCCCACCGGCGTCGATGTAATCGAGAAGCCCGTGGGCCCCGCGGCGACGGCCGTGCCTTCATCGGGCTCGAGTTCTACGTCGGGGAGATCGAGTTGCTGACCCGGCACCAAGGTGACCTGCAGCGACCAGGTCTGGAACCCGTGTTTGCGAACCTCAATGAGGTGAACCGTGTTGGGCTCGACGTTCGAGATCACAAAGGGTGAGTTGCGACCTTGCACGGGCGTCTCGTCGAGAAGCACCACGGCATCGCGCGGCGTGGTGTTGAGTCGAATCTGTCCCGGCTCTGCAGGCCGGAGGAAGAACCAACCGCCGAGGCCCAGTGCACCGAGCAAGAACACCGCGAGCCCGATCCACACGGCGTTGGAGCGGCCTCCGGAAGTGCGTGTCACGGCTGTCGCTTCGCGAACGCGCGGCGGAGTCGGAGCGAGCGAAGGCGCAGACGGCGCCGAAGGCGGTGCGCTGCTCAGTCGCTCGAAGGGATCCTCTTCAAAGGGCGAAGGGATGCCAGGCTTCGGGCCCGATGACTTGGGTGCAAAGGGAGACGGGTTGCCGGGCGTTTGAAGCGGCGGCTTGGTCGTCTCGTCGAGCATCGGAACATGCGAGGGCGTTCCCAACGCGGGCGCGGCAGCCGGTGCAGCACCCACCATCGGCGATGCGGTGAACGCGGGCATCGGTTCACCCGCGAGCGCACCTGGCGAACTGGGCGGCGGCTTGTCGTAGATCTGGGTCGCGAGCTCGTCGTCATCCCAGTCCATGTCCAACTCGGGACCGGCGCTCATCGTGGGTGCGACAGGAGGCGGAACGGGAGGCGGCGCAGACGGACCACGCATTCCACCCATACCGAGCAAGGTTGCCTTGGGGGGTGCAGGCGGCGGTGGTGGTGGCGGCGGAGCCTTCGACACGTTGGCGGCCATCGAGGGCGGCTTCGGTGGTTTGGGCTCGCGTCGCGGCGGAAGACTATCGAATGCGTCGAGACCGGAGTCGCCCTGCCCCGGCGCTTTGATCTTCCGGTACTCCTCGTCGCGAGCTTCCTCGCGCGTGATCTCGTCTTGGAAGGACTTGCGCATGTACGCAGCGAGGTCCTTGCGCGCGAAGAAGTTGCCGCTGGTGTACATGAACGACTGCAGGTCGTCGTGCAGGTCCATCGCGGTCTGGTAGCGATCGTCGACGTCCTTCGCGAGCGCCTTCAGAACGATCTGCTCGAGCTCTTCCGGAATCTTCCGGTTGTAGGTGCTCGGCGGCATGATCTCGACGTTGCGGACCTTCTCCAAGGTGGAGAAATCGCTTTCGCCGACGAACAAACGCTCACCGGTGAGCAACTCGTACAGCACGATACCGACGGAAAACACGTCGCTGCGGCGGTCCAAGGGAAGTCCGCGAACCTGCTCGGGCGACATGTAGCCGAACTTGCCCTTGAGGATGCCCGCTTGGGTCTTCCCGGCTTTGTTGGCGGCCTTGGCGATGCCGAAATCGATGAGCTTGATCTCTCCGTCGTAGGAGATCAGCACGTTCTGCGGCGAGACATCGCGGTGCACCAAGTTGAGCGGACGCGATGCAGCGTCCTTCTTGTTGTGCGCGTAGTCGAGGCCCTCGCAGACCTTCATGATGCAGTAGCAAGCCATCGGGACGGGCACGGTTTCGCCGCGCTTGCGGACCCGATCGAAGATCGCGCGAAGGTCCTTGCCGCGGACGAACTCCATCGCGATGAAGAAGCTGTCGGAGACCTTTCCGAGATCGAAAATCTGCGCGACGTTCGCGTGCGTCAGCTGCACCGCGATCTTCGCCTCGTCGATGAACATCGTGATGAACTCTTGGTCCTCCGCGATGCTCGGCAGAATCCGCTTCACGGCCACGAGGCGCTCAAAGCCCTCCACACCGAAGGCCTTCGCTTTGAAGACCTCCGCCATCCCGCCAACGTTTACACGTTCGAGGAGCAGATATTTTCCGAACGGAATGGGCTTTTTCACTGCTGCCCTCTGAGACTCAGGCCACCCAGCAGGTTCAACAGAATCACTCTGTATCCCCGCTGATCCGGCGCACTGTACACAGCCTGCACATAGGGGGTCAAGGTCAGGTCCGAACGAAAAAGCCCTATCATTTCCGTGAGTTTCTTCACGTTTGTCCCCCTTGCAGGGGACGTTGTCTGAGTGTTTCGACCAACATTCGCGTGAATCGCTTGGGTAAGCCTCGTTGGAGCATGGCCCAAGCGGACCAGACGCACCATCGATCGGCGATAGAGCTGTAAGCGACGAGCGTCGTTCAGACAACGCGACCCGATCAGGATCAGTTTGCGGCAGGGGTCGCGTCGGCGTCCGAGTCCGTGTCGGGTCCGGTGAATCGACGGGGTCCATCACCACGGAAGTAGCGCACGCGAGAGTCCTGCATCGGTCCCCAGTACATGTAGGGACGCGGGTTGATGCCTGGGAAGAGAACCTCGGTTGGCGGTGTGCGGTTCGCATGCACAGCGAGCGCGCGCGACACGTCGACTTCGCGCTCGAACCGGTCGGGTCCGATCTTCATCGCGTCGACCACGAACGCGAGTCGGATACCGCCGAGACCCATCGGTGTCTCGACACCGGCGGCACTCAACCTTGCCGCGAGCGCGTCGCCGTTCTCCGCTTCGCCGTAGACGATGAACCCGTCGGTATCGACGCCAATGGCCGCGACTTCATCGGCCGCCAATGCGCCACCGCGCAGCACGACGTGCGCGTCTTCCGGGCGTTCGTCGGAGACTGCAAAGCGACGTCCGATTTCCTGGTCCTCCCAGTACAGCGCGAGCTCGCCGCGACTCTCGCGCGCATCGGTGAAGTACGCCAGCGGACCGGTCGACTCTTCAACACGCTCGGCGTTGTCTTCGCTCGCGTCTTCCTCCGCGCTCGCGTCTTCCGCGGGTTCAGCGTCTGCAAGCTGCGGCACCACGGATCGATCCGAACCAAAGAACACGCGCGCAGGATCCATGCGCACTAGACGCGTGCGCGGAAGCTCGTCCTCTGCGTCGGTGGGTGCGTTGCCGAGCCACGTCATCGCAAACGCGTGTGGCCAACCTGCATGTGGAAGACCACGCGTATCGAACACGCCTTCGCCCTCCGCCGAGCCTTCGAGATGCGGACCCGGCAACACCGATTTGAGCGTGAGATAGAAGAAGTCGCGCGGATCGCGCCGGATGTACCGCGGGAACGTCATCGGCGTCATCGTGCGCACAAGCTTGCGACCGCGAACCCGCCAACCGCGGGCGTAGGGAACGTTGATCTCGAACTCCATGTCGGGATCGATCGGTCGGGGCAAATCCGGAGGCGGCTGATCGCGCTCAAACGCGTTGTAAAGTTCAAACGCGGTGTGTCGCTGGTTCATGTCCAGGTGCAGTCCGCGGACGCAGCGCGCGGCCAGCATCGCTTTGCCAAGTTCTTCGGCACCCATCGACTTGCCCCAGAAGTAGACGACGAAACCTTCTTGGGTGAGGCAAAGACCTGAGCGATCGATGAAGACCTGCTCTTCGTCGCCCGAAGGTGCAGCGCCCCAGTACCAGCGGCGCCACGGGTTCCACCGACCGTCCTCGACGACGCTCGTCAGGTTTTGGCGGAACTCGACCATGTTCTCCGGGATCTGACGCGTGGCCCAACGCTCGGAGTAGTGGCGCACACCTTCAGGCGGTCCCCGCCAACTGCCCATCATCACGCCGCCGTCGTCGCGAATGGCCACAGTCGCTGCCCAGGGTTTGGGCGGAAGGTACACGCGTCCCGCGCTCATCATTCCGAACTCGCCGTGCAGCGATTGGAAGCCGCCGTTGAACCCGGCGACCACACGGTTGAGCGATTCGGGGGTGCGCGGAACCATGCCCGGTGCGGTGGCGCCTGTTGCGCTTTCGGGTTCGCGCGTGCCGCTCATGATGCGCATCTGCACCGCGCGCGGATCCCACACGACCAAGTACACCCGTGTGAACGGACGCTCGGGATCCACCAAGAGGTACGTGGAGTAAAACGCCGGCGGCGCGTTGGGGTAACTGCGCACGAAGGGATCGTCGACAATGGCGATCCACTGTCCTTCGCCTTCAGCGGGTTCGTCGACGAGTGGTTCGAGCGGTCCAGGGGGCCAACCGAGCTCGGGGTCGGTGATTGAGAGTTCGGCGCGGCGCCGACTTTCTTCCACGGTCACGCCGAGTTCTTCAGCGACAGTCTCGACCGTGTCGGGTTGGCCCACCACGCCGTAGTAGGCACGCTGCAGAAAGTCCTTCACCGCGAACACACGCGACTCCAACCACGCGATCGGCTCGGGTCCGACAAACGAAAGGTTGCGAACGCTGTCGACCACCCACGTGATCGTCCCCGGCATCCCCTTCTGTTGCGGCTCCACCTCGACGAAGTCTTCGCCGCTCACGACCCCCTCAGCAGAAACGATCACTTCGCCGGGTTGTTCGCCTTCGAAGCTGACGCGTAGGTTGTCGCCGTCCGACGCCAACGTGACCGAGGTCATCGGTTCGCTGAACGCGTAACGCGTGCGACCCATCCCTACCGTTCGCCCGGTCTCTTGCAGATTGGTGACCGCATTTTGCGCCCGTGCACGTGCCGGCCAATCAGCCGTCACGTCATCGGCTTCTCCAAGCAGGTCGAGCACGGCAAACGCGTCAACGTGCTCTTCGACGCGTACTGCATAGCCCACGTGGTGACTTCCAAAACGGACGGGCCGATCCTCGTCTGCGGCACCCGAGCGCGTGAGGTTCGAGAGCCCACGCGTCGCGAGCACCTCACCATCGTCGGTCATGCGTACCGAGACGTAGTAGAGGTCGTGCGTTCCGCCTTCTTCGACCTGCCCGCGGAACAGCGCAGATTGGAAGCGTGTCGGCCCTCGAGCGCCCCACCAGATGAGCGACTCTTGGTCGATCACGACATCGTCTTGGAGTGCGAGCGCAAGGGACGCTTCGGGTGATCCCCCATCGGCGTAAGCACCCCAGCGGAGGATCGTGATGGCGAGGACGAGAACCCCTGCGACTCCGAGCAAGCGTCGTCTCGCCTGCAACAGCTCCTTGAGCGCCTCCGGCACGCGCGCACCTTAGCAGCACGCACCCCGCAAAACGCGCCAAGGAATGGATCGTCCCCCGAGTTGGGGCGTCCCAAAGTTGCGCACCCGATCTCCGCTGGAACGTGAGCCCTCGGGCGCTACCGAATCCCAAACCCTCTGCTATGGCGAGGGGTCCAAGGAGTCCGATGCGATTTTCGATTCTCTGTGTGGTGTTGTTGGCTGCTTCGCTGGCCAGTTTGACGGCCACGGCCCAACGGCGAGGCGCTCAGTCCGACGATGAACCCTCCCGTCCGCAGGTCACGCTCAACGACCTGGACGAGATCGTCCCCAAGTTGCAGAGCGCGAATTTGGATGAGGTCCGCGAAGCGATCGATCTGCTGAGCGTGATCGACCACCCCCGCGTCGTGCCGCACATCGCGGAACTCCTGCGCTCGGGTCGTCCCGATGCCATCACCAACCGTGCGTTGAGCGCGCTGCGTGGTCTGGCAGCACCGGACTCGATTGAGGTGCTGACCGAGTTCACCAACCATCGTCGCCCCGGTGCACGTCGTCGGGCCTATCAGGCGTTGGCCGCGATCGAAGACCGACGCGTGGCGCCACTGCTTGAGCGCGGTCTCCGCGATAGCGATCGAACGGTGCGTGGTGCTGCCGCGTTGGCGTTGGGCGAAATCGGCGCGCGTGGATCCTTGGACACGCTCTTCCGCGCGTTTGAACGAAATGTCATCGAAGCCGCGATTGCGATTGGCAAGCTCGGCAATGCCGCATCGATTGAGCGCTACGACTCCTTTCTCGGCCGTGAGCCGCTCGGTGTGATGCTCAGTGGCTACAACGAGTATCTCCGTCGCCGCGACATCTCGCACGACCACAAAAAGGCCATCGTCGAGCGTCTCGGCGAGGTCGCGGGTGTCATGGTTCGCCGCTTTTTGCAGGACTATCTGCGCACCCTTCCGGAGCGCACCCGCAATCGCCAAATCCGCGAGATGAAGGAGCTTCTCGAGGAGACCATCGCCCGCATTCCCGAGGAAGCAGCAGGCGTTCGCATCAACAACGGAGGCGGACAATGAACCGCGCACTCCCCTGCGTCGCGTTTGTGCTTGTCGCCCTCTCGGCCTGCACGCCAGCGAACACCACGGCGTTCAACCATCGCTTTGCCGACAACCAAGAAGCGGATGTGCAGGCAATCCTGACGGGTTTGCCGACGGCGTCTGCGCCCGCGACAGACAACGCGACCAACCAACCTCTGATGGTGGTCAGCACCTATCACGAGGAGATTGCGCAACGCGAAGTCGCTGCGGTCACGCTCGAAGGCGAGATGCTCTGGCATCGCCCCTTCGAGGCGCGCACGCGACCCGAAATTCTCGGTGACGTCGTCATGACCAGCGACCGTGAAGCCGTGGTCGCACTCGACCTGCGCAACGGTCAGGAACTGTGGCGCGAAGACCTCGAAAGCTTGGCGTACGTCGGTGCAACGCGAAGCGGCAACACGATCATCTTCACGCGCAGCGTGGGTGTGGCCGGTGGTGCCACGCGCGTGGGTCATATAGTGGCCGTCGACGCGCGCAGCGGACGCAGCAAGTGGGACTACGAAATCGCCGGTGTTCTGGGTCGCCCCGAAGCCTACGGCGCCTATGCGTTTGTGCCCTGGGATCGTCAGAACGTCGCGGTTCTCGAGGTGGCGAGTGGTCTGGAAAAGGCGCGACTGCGCTCCACCGACGACGTCATTGCATGGGTGCGCGCCGACCACACCGGTCTCTACTACGGCGGTCGCGGCATCTACCGATTCACCGGCCGTTCGCACACCGGTGTGAAGACCGAGTCGACCTACCGCGAGCCGCCCATTCCCGACGCGCCCCGTGATCCCTTGGTCGAAGACGATTCGTTCTACCCGCTGCCCGGTGGACGCTCCGCACGCGGTCGCATTCGCATCTACTACGCACCCGAAGCCAGTCAGGATCCGGCGGCCATTCCCGTCGTCGCGGATCGTTTCTACTTCGTCTACTACCGCTACGTCTTTGCCTTCAACAGCGCCAACGAGCTGCAGTGGGCGCGCATGGTTCCCCAAGACGTCATCCAAGGACAGGTCACCCAGCAGGGACTTTTCACGGTTGGCGAAAAGGGAGACCTGCGCATCCTCGATCCGAACTCGGGTGCTGATGTGTGGACCGGCGGTGTGGCCGAAGCGGAGATCGAACTCGCCTCCGCGTCGCTTGACCTCGGAGGTTGGGCGCCGACACCGAACGCCGAAGCGCAAGAGCCCACGGAGTTGCGCATTGCGCTGACCGAGATTGCTGGCGACGCGGACAACCGACTGGTTCCGGCACGTGCCTACGCGGTGGAGAAGCTCGCCGCGATGGAGGATCCCGAGATCAGTCGTTTGCTGCTGGACCTCTACGCCCAGCGTTCGATGCCCTCCGCGCTCAAGACGGCGATCGGAACCGCGCTGCAGAGTCGCGCGCAGGGCACCGAGCACGTCGTCAGCGCGCTGGACCAGCACTACGACTACCTGGGTGAAACGCCCGTGCCCCCGTTGCAGCTGATCGTGCCCGCACTGCTCGAGCAGGAGAAGAACGACGCCGTCAACGGATTGGTCGCGCACATGCTGGATCACGAAACACCGATCGATGTCCTGCCTTTGGTCATTCGCGGTGTGGTGGAACTCGGTGACGAGTCGGTCGTGCCGGCCCTGCGTTCGTTCTTGGTTCTGTACCGCGCGGACTCTTCGTTCGCGGAAAAGCCGCAAGCCTTGGCGATGGCGGCAACCGGGATCTTCCGCCACGGCGGCGACGAGGGCCGCGAACTTCTGCGCACGGTCATGGGTCAGTCCGGCACGATTCAAGGTCTGAGTGTGGCGATCAACGGCCTGTTCGAACGCGAAACCGCCGAAGCCGAAGCTCGTGCACAAGCGGAAGCTGCAGCAGCCGAAGAAGCGGCTGCACAGGCTGCGCGTCAAGAGCGAGCGGGTCGACCGATGCGTTTGTCTCAGGCGCAGATCAACGAGGTGTTTGTCGCACAGACCGAGCCTTTGCGCGGGTGCGTCGAGCAGGAACTCGAGCGCAATCCGCGTCTGGGTCAGGTGCGCTTCGTGTTCATCTTGGAAGCGGAAGGCACCGCACGAAACTTCCGCTTCGCGCCCAACAACGAAGCGTTTGTGGGATGCATGCAACCCATCGTGGGCGAGCTGGAGTTCCCGAAGTTCCGTCAGCGTCGTCAACGCGCCACGTTTACGATCAACCTGCGTGCAGGGAGTGGTGACGAGACACCGACGACAAGCGCTCCGCTCGCACGCTTCTGGTGGAGTCGCGCGCAGTACCGCGCCGAGCAGTCCGGGATGGGCGCCATTGGCCGACCGTGGTGGGAGGTGCGTCGCGCACCGGCCCAGGCGGCGAACAACGGCAACAACAACGGCAACGGCGGGAACAACGGCCAGAACAACGGTGGCCAGAACAACGGTGGCCAGAACAACGGTGGCCAGAACAACGGTGGCCAGAACAACGGACAAGGCGGCGACCAACCCTGGTGGATGCAGGGACAGGAAGGCGGCTCCGAGGGTTCCGAAGGCTCGCAAGGCTCCGAGGGTTCGGAAGGTTCCCAGGAAGGCTCAGAGGGCTCCGAGGGTTCCGAAGGCCAAGAAGGATCCGAAGGCGGCGATCAGCCGTGGTGGTTGCCGACCGAGGAGTGAGCTCGCTCGGCCTGTACCAACGCGCGCACCACATCTTCGCTCGCACGTGCGAGCTGCGGCTCAAATCGGTCCGGATGAACTTTCCGGACCAAACGTCGCAGCGCGCGCCGAGCATCCGCGCGCGTTGCTCCTGGGCCGAGGTCCAAGAGCGCTTGGGGGTTGGCTCGTTCACGCAACTGGCGGCGCTTGCGTAGCAGTTCACGATGGTCCCCACGTCGCGCAGGTTCGATCAGTCCTCCGCGCTGCCAAGCATGAAGCGTCGCAAGCGCACGCACGCTATTGCCGCCCACCGCAATGATCACCTCACCGGTCGCGCCGTGCTTCAGAGGAACGCACATTGCGCGCTCTGCAGGTGCGAGTCCCACGTCGTCCAGCGACACCCGCAGCCGCCACGTTTCGTGACGGAGACGCGCTTCGCTATCCCGGTCCACATCACTCAGGGAGCGACGCAACGCGTGAGCGACCAACTCGCGCGCGGGAATCGGTTCGGGAAGACAGGCGCCGGTGGTTTGTGTGGGATCGAAACGCAACGCAACACGCTGCCATCCCAAGAGGACAGCCATACGACGTCGCAGCTGTCGGCGCAGCGCGTGCGCCAGTTCACCGCGAGTGATGCTCTCGTCGCGAAGCCAATGCGCTCCGCAGGGAACCCCATCTCGCTCGCCGCCCGGTGATTGGACAAAGCGACCGAGTCGATGCTCGTCGTCCATCGCGAGAAACACTGGCACCCCTTGTTCAAAGCGAAGGTGTGCAGTGCGCTCGCTCGCGACGTCACCGTGGGGCGTACACGGAGTAATGCTCAGCGTTCCGGTCGCGCTTGCTCGCTCCAGACGAAGCAAGGTGCGACACAGTTGGCTTACCGCCGGAGCATGTTCCCGTCGTTCGGACATGCATCCACGTATCCATGTCTGGCGATCGCGGACAAATTTTCGGCATCGCAGCTGACGCGCCGCTACGCGTAGCGAGGGTCGTCGGGTTGCAGGTCCAATGCCTGTCGAATCTCGCCGTACCGCCGAACCAACGAACCGGGTGCGATCCCATAGCGACGCGCGACCTTCGCCTGGGTGGTGCCGCGCTTGTGGACGGTGGCAATCGCATACTCGATGGCTGCCGCGTACACCTCCGGCTTGCGCATCCGAAGTTCGCGGCCTTCACCAAAGTCTCGCCAAAGCGCCCCTGCCAGCTCGACCTGACGTCCAGTAAAGCCCGAGGCTTTCATCTTGGCCTCAAACATCTCCTGGACTGCCTGAGTGGGGTCGGTCGACTTCGGAGCCTTCGACGCCTGCGCGATGTCGAGAGTGTCTTGCGGCGACCAATCATCGGGTGCACCCGCCTCGATCCATCCGACCAATCGAGCGTGGTCTCGGTTTGACGGAGCGAGAGCCAGCGCTTGGCGAGCAAGTGTGAGCGCAGAATCGATGGAGCCAAGACGGGCCTGGCAGTGCGCGAGACTCGCGGCAATCTCGTCGTGCTCGGGTTCGGCGGCGTGCGCTGTTTCCAAGGGTTCGAGTGCGGCACGCGGTGCATCAAGCGCGACGTCCAAGAGATGCCCAAGGTTGTGCAAATACCAAGGCGTGCCGGGGGCGTACTGAAGCGCTTTGCGGTACGAAGCGACGGCTGCGCGGAAGTTGCCGAGGAGTGCTTGCGACAAACCCATCAACGCGTGCGGGACGTCGTCGTCGGGACAGGCTTGAAGCACGTGGCGAAGGTGAAGCGCGGCGCGCCAGGGATGACGCTCAAGTCGGATTTCGGCCAGATGACGATGCGCGAACAAGGCGTCGTCGCCGTCGGCGATTTCCACCAAACGGTCGAGAAGCGTCTCGGCCTCCGTGTGCTTCTGGTGCTCGAGAGCATGCTCCGCTCTGCGTCGAAGACGCCGAAGTCCAGTCTCTTTCGCCCCACTCATGGTTGATCCGTATAACGAAGCCAACCAACGCCCGCAAGAATCTTCGAAGCTCGGGTTCAGCCGGTGCGTTTGGCGACCGCGACCAAAAAGCCGCCGAACCATCGCAAGGGTGATCGCAATGCGGCGTGTTCTGCTTTTGCGATGGTCGATCCGACCCACGGGATCCGATGCACGAACGCGGCAGGCGTCCAGACACGCACGCCGTGAACATCCACCAACTCGAGGCTCGGCGGAAGCACGCGCGGAATGATCCAGGGCGGATCCCAACGCGTGTAGACATCCGCTTCCGTCTTGCCTTCGGCGATCGGTTGGGGGCCTGCGATCTTCTTGGCGAGGTACCGAAGGCTCAGCGGGTTGTAGAGTTCGACGACCACGTGTCCGCCTGGACGTGTGACGCGAGCCGCTTCGCGCAAGGCGAGGCCCAAGTCCGGAACGTGCGCCAGCACCTTGAAGCTGCACACGACGTCAAACGATTCGTCTGCAAACGGGAGCGCGGTCACCGACGCAAGCGACACGTCCAGCCCGCGCTCGTGGGCGCGACGAATCATCCCCGGCGAGAGATCGACTCCGTGCGCGGAGCGCGCCAGCGCATCCAAGCGCTCGAGGATCAGCCCTGTGCCGCAGCCGAGTTCCAACACATCCTTGTCGCGGACGAGCGGCTGCATCACCGACATCTCAAGGTTGTCGATCAAGGCGTGGTAGCCGACGTGTCGCTCCCGCTCGTAGCCGGTGCTGAAGTCGTCGTAGTAGCGCTGACTCGCTTTGCTCACAGGAGCGAGCGATAGACCGCTTCGTACTGGGCCGCAACGCTCGCCGGCGAGAAACGCTCGAGCACAACCTCTCGCCCTGTTTGACCAAGCTCGATACGTCGGGTGGGATCGTCGAGGAGGCCTCGTAACTCGGCTTCGAGAGCGTCCACGTTGCCCTCGACAACGCACGCCCCTGCACTCGCGAGTTCCGCGGCGGGTGTCTGCGCCGAGACCACGACGGGTCGCTGCAACATCATCGCTTCGAGCAAGACCAAGGGGTAGTCCATCTTCGCGTAGAGGGTCTCACTCGGAAGAGCGACTACATCCGCGCACGCCAACACATCGTGGATGCGCGGCGTCTCGCCCAACCATGTGACGCGTCCCGGTGCGAGACGGTCGCCAAGTTCACGTAAGGTGCTTTCGTGTGCGCGTGCTTCGTCGGTCTTGAGTCGGCACGCCATGATCAGGTGTGCGTCATCGATGCGCGCGACGGCTCTGAGAGTTCGATCCGCACCCGAACCAAATTCGAGATCACCCGGGTACACGACAAGCGGTACGTCGTTGGGAACGCCGAACGCATCGCGCGTCGTCGACGTGGGCATTTGCAGCGGAGTAATCGCGGGTGGGATTCGGACGACCGAACGCGCCGTCGCAAGACGCTTCTCGGTGTGTTCGCTCAAGACGACGGTGACGTCGGCGAAGAGCACGCGTTTTAGGTCCACGCCCTCGGCGGGTGCAGAGCAGACGGTTTGGATCGTGGGCATCCGCCGCAAACTCGACGCGAGACGCGCCGCATCCGAGGAGCGCTTGTTCGGAGCAAAGAAGAAGTGCCAGAGGTGTTCACGACGCCACAGCGGTGCAGCCACCAGACGCGCCAACACGCGAAGGTTGGCGCTGAGCCCAGGGGCAAACCGACTCGTCCGGGGATAGATGGGGACGGGGTGCGTTCCCTCGGGAGGTGTCGCGTTTCGAGTCACCATCACGCGCGCCTCGAACTCGCGCAGATGACTGGCCACGTCCCGAACGAGGTTCTTGCTGCTGTCGTTCCACGGCGGGGTCACCGGTTTGGACACGAAGAGCACAGAACGCATGCGGGGACGATCCTCAACCGGGGGAGCTCTCTCAAGCGGAAAATCCAGGCAAACCTTCGATCGGCGGATTGACCCTGAGCACTTCAGGCCGTACCTGTCTCGCGTGGACTCGGTAAGACCAGACCCGGTCGACGGCGACGAGGAAGAGAACGACGAGCCTGAATCACGGCGTCGTTTGGAACGCGTTTTTCGCGAGGCGTTTCGCCGTGCAATCGAAAAGGGAGTCGAGGCAGGCGTCGGAACACTCAGCAAAGCCGACAAGGCGGTGCGAGGTGTTGTCGACGACGTGCCCTTGCCCAAAGAAGTGCTCGGGTATGTCTTTCAGCAGATCGACGAAACCAAGAACTCGCTCGTGCGGGTGGTTGCCGGCGAGGTGCGAGACTTTCTGGAAGCGACGGATGTCGCCAGCGAGCTGCAGCGTGCGCTGACCAGTCTCTCCTTTGAGATCAAGACCGAGGTTCGGTTCATTCCGAACGATGCAGGCGGCATCAAGCCGCAGGTCCGCGCCAAAGCCGCACCCAAGATCAAGCGCGCGAAAACCGAAGAAGAAGAGTGAGACTTCTTTATTGGGTCTTCTGCTGAGCGCTGAGCGCTAGCGCATGTTCGGGCGCATGTTGTTCCAGTTCCGCGGGTCGAAGACACCGCCGTGCTTGGAACGAAGCGGGTTGCCCGGAATCGCCATCTCCGAGGGACCATCACTCGCTTGGTACGGCGTGGTCTCGGGGTCGTAGCCTTCGGGAAGCCGTGGCTGCGTGCGGGTTGCGTTGGCTGCACCCCCCCGCACCCGTTGAATGAACACGCGGTGAATGCGCAGCGGTGTGATGGGACGGTTGTCGTCGGCCTGTGGAACGCGAGCAAGACGCGCGATGGTCTCTACCGGTCGGCACTGACCGAAAATCGTGAACTGCCCGTCTTCGTCGAGCTCGGGGCGTGCGCCATCGGTGATGAAGAACTCCGCGCCGTTGATGTTTTCGCCTGTGCTCGCCATGCAGAGCTGGCCGGCGCGGTCATGCGAAAGGTTGTCGTGTGGCTCATCGTCGATCGTGTAGCCGATCGGACCGCCCTCCCCGTCGAGGTAGTCGCCGCCCTGCACCAAGTAGTCTGGGATCACGCGGTGAATGGAGAGCCCATCGTAGTAGCGGTGTGTTCGCCACTCGCCGCGACGCGCGTCCCACCACGCACGACGTCCTCGTGCGAGACCGATGAAGTTGGCCACGGTGTTCGGCGCCTCGTCGGTATGGAGGTCGCAGAAGAACGTACCCAACGTGGTCGAGATCTCCGCCACCAACCCACCGTCGGTGCCCAGTCCTTCAACCGCCTCGTCGATGGTGAACTCACCCGCTTCAGGATCCGGGGACGTGGGCTCGAGAATGAGGTTGTCGCGGTTGTTCTGGTTCTTGGTGTTCTGCGTGCGGCGCTGACGCGGGGTGGCCGAGATGATCTCGTAGCCGTCTTCGGTCCGCTGGGTGGCGGTCAGATCGGCCGCACGCGCCACGGAGCCTCCCGGGTCGCGGGAAGGATCGGCGTCTTCTTCGCATCCGCTCCCACAACCAACGAGGAAACAAAACGCCAAGGGAGGGACAAAGAGTGTGCGAAGCATGGGAAAACCTAGCGATTCACGTAGCAGTTGAGGGGTGCGGATCAAGCCGCCTCCCCTGAGACAGCGCCCGAACGCCAACGCTTGGGCATACATTCCCGTATGCTCCAGCCGTGCCTTTGGGAACGGTGTATTTGGTCGGTGCAGGTCCGGGCGATCCTGAGCTGATCACCGAAAAGGGGCGTCGAATCCTGAGCCAGGCGCAACTGGTTCTCTACGATGCGCTGGTCCACCGCGATCTGCTGCACTTGGCTCCACAGGCGGAGCTGGAGTTCGTCGGAAAGCGCGCTGGTCGACGAAGCCAGCGACAGTCGGCGATCAACGAGAGGCTGATCGAAGGCGCGCGCGCTGGCTTGACCGTGGTGCGCCTGAAAGGCGGCGACCCCTTCCTGTTCGGACGTGGAAGCGAAGAAGCGGAGCATCTGGCCGCCCACGGGATTCCCTTCGAGGTCGTTCCCGGAGTGCCCTCCCCGCTCGCTGCCACCGCGTATGCGGGACTCTCGCTCACGCACCGAGACCTTTCCTCGAGCGTGGCCTATTTGACCGCCACCGAGTCGGTCGAGAAAGACCGATCCAGCCACGACTGGGCCAAGCTTGCGACGGCGACACAGACGCTCGTGATCTTCATGGGGATGCGCAAGCTCGACACGCTGATGTCACTCTTGATGGCAAACGGTCGACCCGCGGACACGCCCGCCGCCGTTGTCCAATGGGCATCGCTTCCCACACAGCGCACCGTTGTGGGGACGGTCGCAACCATCGCCGACAAAGCGCAGGCTGCCGAGATGGGATTGCCCTCGCTGATCATCGTGGGCGAAGTCATTCGTCTGCGTGAACAGCTGCGATGGTTTGACCAGCGTCCGCTCTTTGGTCGCAACGTGTTGGTGACGCGCGCCGTCCATCAAGCGGGATCGCTCGCACAGTTGCTGCGTGACGTCGGTGCGCGTCCGCGGATCGCCCCCACGATTGCGTTGGTTCCCCCAGGTGATCGCGAACCGCTTCTGAGGTGTGCGCGAACCGTCTCGAAGTTCGACTGGGTTCTGTTCACCAGTCGCAACGCGGTCACAACGTTTTGGGACGCAGTGCGCGAAGTCGGATTGGATGCACGAGCGTTTCCGGCGGTCTGCGCGATCGGAAGCAAGACCGCGCAAGCGCTTCGTGAGCGTGGCATCGAGCCGGACCTCATTCCCAGCAACGGACACGCTGAAGGTGTGCTCGAGGATCTACGACCTCGTCTGGATGCCGGAAGCCAGATTCTCCTTCCCCGAGCGAAAGTCGCGCGCGAGGTGATTCCGGACACGCTGCGAACCGAGGGGCATCACGTCGAAGTCGTCACGGCCTACATCAACGAGCCGGCAGACTCTGGCCCTGTCCTTGACGCTCTCGAGAACGTCGACGCCATCACCTTTACCTCCTCAAGCACCGTCACAAACCTCCTCGCGATCGCGGACAAGGAGCAGGTCACGAGCAAGGTTCTCGCGTCGATCGGACCGGCAACCACGGCCACGCTAGAGGCGGAATTGCGTGCCCCAGACGTCGAAGCGCCCCATCCGACCATGAAGGCCCTGGTCGACGCCCTCGCGAAGCACTACACGAAGGGGCAATGACTCGTCTGGCTGCAGTCGCGCTCGTTGCCCTCGCGGCACTTGGCCTTTCGTCGTGTGACGACGCCAGCGCGCAAGATCCGATCGACATCACGACCGATATGCTTCCCTGCTCGACCTCGGCTCCGGCGGCAGGCGAACCGTGGGAAAGCAGCGCGTGGCCACCCGAATCCGCCACCGTCGAAGAGTGTCGCTGGTTCGCGTTTGATGGCCGCCAGAGTTATCGCGTCTCGCATCCACTCGGACGCGTGCCTCGATCCGTCGTCGTCTACCTCTCGTTTGATTCCGACGGACGCAGCAGCAACGTCGCGCCCGGAGACGCGACGCGCATCGTGTCGGTGCAGGAAAGCGTCGTCGAGATTCGCAATGCCACGGCCCAAGACTTCTTCGCGAAGGTTGTCTTGGAGTGAGGCGCTTCGAGCTCGACGTCCAAGCGGTTCGCTCCGTCGGCCGACTGCGACTCTTCGGTGCGGTGTTGGTGTTCGGAATGGGACTCGCGCTCGTGTGGCGAGGAGCGGGAACCATCGGGTGGGTCATCGTTGTCACCAGTTGGCTGATCGGTCTCGGTTGGGTGGCTGCGTTTGCGTTGTCGCGTCGACGCGCACGCGAAGCGGACAGCCACTACCTGGAACTCGACACGCGCGGACTCACAATGGCGCGCGGTGGTGAGCCGGTCCGCGTGGGTTGGGACGAAGTGGCCTCGGTGGAGGTCGACGAAGATCGGTTGGTCGTGTGGGTCCAACGTCGCATCGGGGAGCGAGTTCGCATCGATCCCGTGTGGCGAGGGGTCAGCTTGGAGCAACTCTGTGATGCACTGCGAGCGGGCTTGGAAGAGCACGCGACGAGGAGTTAACGTAGAGGACCCTGATGCCGGAGTTTGAGGACGACGAAGAAGTCGGAGTGATCACCCGGACGAAGCCGCAAAAGAAAACGAAGCGGCCACGTCTCTACAAGGTGCTGATGCACAACGACGACTACACCACCCGCGATTTCGTCGTGTGGGTGCTGCAGACGATCTTTCACAAGAGCGAGAACGACGCGGTGCGCGTCATGCTTCACGTTCACAACAATGGCGTCGGCGTCGCAGGGCTCTATACCCGTGAAGTCGCGGAGACGAAGATTGCCAAGACCGAACGTCTCGCCCGTGAACACGAATACCCCCTTCGCCTCACAATGGAAGAGGAAGACGGGGATGATGACTGAGTTCATCCCTGAGACTGAGACTGGACATTGCCCACCCTGGGCCCCATTCATGGGACACGACTGATGGCCGGACCGATCATCGCACGCGAGCTTCAAAATACCTTACGCAAGGCATTCGAGGATGCCGGGCGCGAACGCTACGAGTACGTCACGCTCGAGCACTTGCTCTTGGCGCTTTTGGATGACCCCAAGGCGCGCAAAGCCATCCAGAACTTGGGTGGCGACATCGAGCGACTCCGCGAGCGCCTCAGCAAGTTCATCGAGGAACAGGCTGACCGCGTTCCCGCAGGCATTCCATTCGAACCACAGCAGACACTGGCCGTAGAGCGCGTGCTTCAACGAGCCGCGATTCACGCCATCTCGTCGGAGATGAAAACCATCGACGGCGGCAACGTTCTCGTCCAGCTCTTCAAAGAACAGGACAGCCACGCTGTGTGGTTGTTGGCCGAAGAGGGAATCACTCAGTTCGATCTTAAGCAGTACGTCGCGCACGGCATCGGTTCCGACGGAATGGTGGAAAGCGACGCGCTGAGCATTCCGCAAGGCGATGCCGAAACCGACGAAGAAGAAGCCGGTCCGCGCAAAGACCCGCTCGAAGCGTTTACGACGGACTTGGTCGCCGAAGCGGAAGCCGGTCGCATCGATCCCCTGATCGGTCGTGCGCTGGAACTCGAGCGCACCGTTCAGGTGTTGTGTCGACGCCGCAAGAACAACCCGGTGTACGTCGGTGAACCCGGTGTGGGTAAGACCGCCATCGCCGAAGGTCTCGCGCTCAAGATTCACAACAACGACGTTCCCGAAGTGCTGCAGGGTGCGCGCATCTACGCGCTCGATATGGGAGCCCTTCTCGCGGGTACGAAGTTCCGCGGTCAGTTCGAAGAGCGCCTCAAAGGCGTGATGCGTCGGCTGCAAGAACTCGAGGACGCGATTCTCTTCATCGACGAGATGCACACGATCGTGGGTGCGGGTGCCACGACGGGCAGCTCGATGGATGCGTCGAATATCCTCAAGCCTGCACTCGCCAGTGGGAAGTTGCGCTGCATTGGGTCCACCACGTTTGCGGAGTTCAAGCACGTGGAGCGAGACCGAGCGCTCGCGCGTCGACTGCAGAAGATCGAAGTGCTCGAACCCACGCAGAGCGAGACGGTCGACATCCTCAAGGGGTTGCAGAGCCGCTACGAGGAGCACCACGGTGTGAAGTACACCGACGACGCGATCGAGACTGCCGTTGCGCTTGCGACCAAGCACATCGTGGAGCGTTTCCTTCCGGATAAAGCGATCGATGTCATCGACGAAGCCGGTGCTGCGGACCGCATGAAACCGGACAAAGATCGGCTTCGCAAAGTGGACGTGCCGCAGATCGAGAGCGTGGTCAGCAAGATGGCGCGCGTTCCGGTCGAACAGGTCACGTCGAAGGAACGAGACCGTCTCAAGGAGCTTCGTCCCGAGCTCGAAAAGCAGATCTACGGTCAGGATGAGGCCATTGAGCTTGTGACGGACGCCATCACGCTTTCGCGGGCGGGACTGCGCGCGGACCGAAAGCCGATTGGCTCGTTCTTGTTCGCGGGTCCGACGGGAGTTGGAAAGACCGAACTCGCACGTCAGCTGGCTCGTGTGATGGGCGTGGAGCTGCATCGCTACGACATGAGCGAGTACGGCGAGCGCCACAGTGTCTCGCGTCTAATCGGCGCTCCTCCGGGCTACGTCGGATTCGACCAAGGTGGGCTGCTTACCGACGCCGTTCGCAAGCACCCGCATTCGGTGGTGGTGCTCGACGAGATCGAAAAGGCGCATCCCGAGTTGTTCAACATCCTTCTGCAGGTGATGGACAACGCGAAGCTCACCGACAACAACGGACGCGAAGCGGACTTCCGTAACGTGGTGCTGATCATGACCACAAACGCGGGGGCCATGCAGGCCGCGGAGAAGGTCGTGGGCTTCGAGGCGAGCAGCGCGGAGTCGATCAAGGCGTTTCAGCGCAGTCGTGCGAAGACCGCGATCGAAAAGATGTTTACGCCGGAGTTCCGCAACCGGTTGGACGCGATGGTGTTCTTCGGCGGTCTCGACGAGAAGGTCATCCGTATGGTCGTGGACAAGGAAGTGCGCCTGATGGGCGAGCTCTTGGCCACGAAGGAAGTGACCGTCGAACTCGACGATGCAGCACGTTCATGGTTGGCGAAGCACGGCTACGACCCGCAGATGGGCGCACGTCCGATGGCGCGTCTGGTCGAGCAGAAGCTGAAGAAGCCCATCGCCAAAGCGTTGGTGTTCGGGGAACTCGACGAAGGCGGAACGGTGCACGTGAGCGTCGACAAAGACGAGATCACGCTGCGCTACGCCTAAAGCGGGAACTGCTTCAGGAGCGCATCCACCCGCGGCCGCAACTCGTCGCTCACGGGGATCTCGTGAAAGGGCTCAAACTCCTGAAGCAAGCACGCAACGTGGCCGTGTCGTAGCGGCTGCAACGTGACCAAGGAGATGTCCTCGTCGATCAGCGTGTCGTTCATGTCGTCGGACTCGAGGTCTTCGTCGTCGTACGAGTCTTCCTCGTTCACTTCGGGATGACGCGATGAGAGCTCTTCGAGAAAAGGCACCACCGTCTCGGTAAACTTTTGCCGGCTCCACGTCCCCCACTCGGAATCCTCGGCACGAGCCGGACCCATGATGAACCGGAGGGGATGCATCGCGTGCATCGCTTTCGCCCACGCCTCGACCGCGGCGTGGAAGCGGTCGACCGTGGCTTGGCTGACCTCGGGGTGGTTGGCGGTCTGACTCGCGGCCACTTCCTCCGGGGTGCCGAAGCACTCGATCACCATGTAGTTGAACACGTCGCCCGGCGATTCGATGGCAAGCAGGTTCCCAGTGTACGACGCGAAGCCTTTGATCGGTTCAGGGCACTCGTCCAAGAGCGGGTGCATCTTGTCTTCGGGCACGTCCTCGACAAAGCCGACGTATGCGCCGTCGCACTTCCCGATCGACTCGAGAAGCAAGGTGCCGTGGTTCAGAAAGAGAAACGGATAGTCCGCCATGCGCGGAGCTTATAGGCTTTGCGAGATGCGGCCGGAAGAAATCGATGATGTGTTGCGCAAGACGCTCGACGACTTGCGTTTGAGCCGAGGCGAGAAGCGTGCCTTGCGTGAAGTGTTCGAAGATCACGACGAACACGTGCGCAACGCATTGGCTACATGGCGGTCGCGCGCATTCGTGTTGGCGCGCGAAGCGATGGAGGACACCAAGACGAGTCAGGAAAGGCTCTCGGTTCTCGACTGGCTCGACGACGTGACGCGGGTGCTCGTGGCGCATCCAACCAACACAGGCCAATCGTCATCGAACGTCGCTGAGGTGATCTTCAGCCCCGGCAAGGCGTGTCGAAATCGCATCATTGCGTTGCTTCGCCAAGCGAAAGAAAGCGCAGACATCTGTGTGTTCACGATCACGGACAACGAACTCTCGCAGCCCATCCTCGAGGCGCATCGTCGAGGCATTCGAGTCCGGATCATCAGCGACGACGACAAGGCTCACGATCGCGGCTCGGATGTCTGGACCCTGAGCGATCAAGGTGTGCAGGTTCGCGTCGACCAGAGTCAGCATCATATGCACCACAAGTACGCGGTGTTTGACTCCAAGATCGTGTTAACCGGCAGCTACAACTGGACCCGGAGCGCTGCAGAACACAACCGCGAGAACGTTGTGGTCACGGACGACCCAAGATTGGTGAAGAAGTTCATCGAAGGCTTCCAGGCGATCTGGGACGACCTCGCCTGAAGTGGCTATGCTGCGGGCCATGCGTGGCCTACTCGCTCTACTTGTGGTTCTGACGGGGTGCGCTGAGTCGCACCTTCGCAGCGACTTCGACGCGGAACGCCCGGACGCCGCAACGCGCGATTCAGCGTCGCGTCCAGATACGTCGACCCGTCGCGATAGCGGTGGGGAGAGCACAACCTTTCGCGCGCAGATCGGACCTTTCGACACAGCGCCTGGATACGAAGACACGCTCTGCATCATCGTTGATTTGGGCAACGAGTCGCCCGCCTACATTCGTTCCGTGCGCGCGAGTCTGGATGAGGGCAGCCATCACATGATCGTGCACCGAGTGGATACCGGTGCGCCCAATCCGGTTCCTTCGCCCTGCCCTGCGTTCGCGCACGCGATGAGCGGCAGCATGATCTTCATTGCGCAGCAGCCCGAATCGGAACTGACGTACCCCGATGGCGCTGGCCTCCCGATCCAAGCGCATCAGCTGATCGGGTTGGAGATGCACTTCATCAACTACTTCTCCGATCGCAACGTCGACATTGCAGGCCAGGTGGAACTCGAACTGACCACGGACGACGTCGAACTCGAAGAAGTGAAGTTCCTCTTCACCGGTGACCTCGCTCTGGCGTTGCCGCCGCGTGAACGAACCACCGTGACCAGCTTCCACGCCGTGCCACCAGGCGCGCGCGTGTTTGCGCTGACCTCGCACACGCACCAGTACGGTGAGGTCGCGTACATCGAGCAAACCCGTTCGATTTCCGAAGAAGGGCCAATCCTTCACGAGTCGACGTCGTGGGCGGAACCGCCGCTCGATGTGTTTGATCCGCCGGTTCGCTTTGCACCCGGTGAAGGGCTCAAACTCACCTGTCAGTTCCGAAATACCAGCGATTCGTTCGTCGGCTTCGGTTTGGATTTCGATGACGAGATGTGTTTTCTCTGGGTCTACTACCTAGACTGACGTGGTGTACCTGCTCAGCAACGACCTGGCGTTCCCGCCGCCCGAACTCGCCAACGAGGACGGCGTCGTCGCGGTCGGAGGAGACGTTTCGCCGGAGCGACTCTTGTTGGGCTACCGCATGGGCATCTTTCCCTGGCCCGTCGAAGGGTTGCCGCTGTTGTGGTTCTCCCCCGATCCGCGCTTTGTCTTGCACGCTCCCGAAGTTCATCTGAGTCGTTCGCTTCGAAAGCAGATCAAGCGCGCGCCCTATCGCATCACCATGGACCGCGTGTTTCCTCAAGTCATGGATGCATGTGCCAGGTCACCGCGTCCCGGGCAGAGCGGAACCTGGATCACCGACGAGCTGCGCGACGGCTACGTGCGCCTTCATCGTCTCGGCTTCGCGCACTCGGTCGAAGCGTGGGACGGAGACGAACTTGTGGGCGGTCTCTACGGCGTGTCGCTCGGCCGGGCGTTCTTTGGTGAGTCGATGTTCGCGCAGGCTCGCGACGCTTCCAAAATCGCCTTTGCCACGCTTTGCGCTCAGCTCGACGCTTGGGGCGTCGACTTGATCGACTGTCAGGTCCACACCGAACACCTCGAACGGTTTGGGGCGAAAGAACAGAGTCGCCCCGATTTTCTTCATGATCTCGCCGACCGGGTTGAGCATCCGACAATTCGCGGGCCGTGGCGACTCAAACTCAGACCCTCTGAGGTTCTCAGCCGTCTAGGAAGCCATGGGTAGGTGGCTGGCATTCGTGTGCCTCGCGGCGTGTAGCGCGCCAGCAACGTCGACGCTCTCGGTACCGTATGAGCACCTCGATGAGGAGCACGCGGGCGTCGTGCACTTGTCCAGTGACTGCAGCGGCACTCTCGTGAGCGAGCGACACGTGCTCACTGCGGGTCACTGCGTGGCCGGCGAATCCAACCTCGAAGTAACCGTGCGTGGTCGACGCGAGCGCATGAGGCGCTACGTGTCGCGGTGTCGGTTTCATCCGCGCGCGTTCGGTGAAGGTCGAGCGCAACCTTGTGCGGTCGAGCGCCGCATGCCGCTACGCGCTTGGGACATGGCACTCCTCGAACTCGACGCGCCTGTGCCGTCGGAAGTGGCGGCGCCCTATCGCGTTGCCTTGCGCGCACCGCGTGCGATCGATCGTGTCCGGCTTGTCGGCTGGTTTCGTCATCCTTTCGCGATCGGGACAGCGCGTCGCTATGCCGGATGGAATCGCGTCGTGGCATCCCGAAATGGCTTGCTCAAGACACTGCCCGAGGGAGACCCCGAGTTCTCGACTCGCATGGGAAGCAGTGGCGGTCCCGCGTTGCTGAACGAGCAAGTCGTGGGTGTCCTCTTCGGCGGGGAACAAGCAACGTCGCAAGACTCGATCTACGTGCAGACCTACACGCGGGCGACCGCTCGCTGGCTAGCGTCGTCGCTGAACTGAGCTCTGAAGCCCTCAACGACCAGAAAAACAGGGACGGAAATCGCTGGTATCCTATGCGTATGCAACGTTGCGCGCTCGCGGTCTCGCTTCTCTGCTCTCCCCTGCTGACCACGGCTGTATTCGCCGAAACCATCGAAGCAAACCCGGCCGATGACATTGAGTCGATGATCGCGTCGCTCAACCCCGGCGACGAACTGATTCTTCACGACGGCATGTACGTGACCAACGAGCGGTTCAGCATCGATATCGCGGGCACCGAGTCCCAGCCGATCATCATTCGCGCCGCCGACGGAGAGTCTCCGCATATTCATCGTCCTAACGCGAGCCAGAACCTGATCGACATCGACAGTGCCGACTGGTTGGTTATTCGCGGCGTCGAGTTCTCGGGCGGCTCCGCAGGCATTCGAATCAGCAGCGCACGCGATTTGGTGTTCGAAGACAACGAAATCTACGACACCGCAGACGTTGCATTTCGGATGAACGACGGTGGCGCGGTGTACGAACGCATCACGGTGCGGAACAACCACATCCACGACACCAACGGCACCGGTGAAGGCATGTACCTCGGTTGCAACGAGGATCGCTGCCAGATGATCGACAGCCTGATCGAAGGCAACTACGTGCACAACACGGATGCCGGTTCTGTCTCGCAGGGCGACGGAATTGAAATTAAGGAAGGCAGCTACGGAAACATCGTGCGGGACAACGTGATTCACGACACGAACTACCCGTGCATTCTGACGTACAGCACGGTTGGCAACGGTCCGGCGAACGTGATCGAGCGCAACGTGATGTGGAACTGCGGCGACCACGCGATTCAAAGCGCTGCGGACGCCACGATTCGCAACAACATCATCTTGAGTGCTGGCGCGAACGGAATTGCGATGCAGCCGCACCAGAACGGCTCGCCCTCGAACCTGACCGTGGTGCACAACACGATTCTGCAATCCTCCAACGACGGAATCTCGATCCGCGGCGCGACCGGCAGTGTTGTCGTCGCGAACAACGCGGTCTTTGCGATGTCGGGACGCGCCATTTTCGTCAACGGCGACATGTCGATGATCACGATGGTCGGAAATGTCGGCGAAGGTTCGGGTGTGGACGCTGCAAGCTTCGGCGACTTCGTAGACGCAAGCTACGCCGGAACGCCGCCCATGAACGTGTTCCCGACGTCGGGCGGCGCACTCGTTGGAGCCGGATCGACCGAGCACGTCGTCGCGGATGACTTCAATGGAACGCCGCGCATGGGCGTTGCCGACATTGGTGCGTACGCGTTTGCGGAAGGCGGCAATCCGGGTTGGATGATCATGCCCGGCTTCAAGGACGAGACGGCAGCGCCGCCGCCCGGCGACGCGGGTCCGGGCGAAGAAGACGCGGGTCGACCGGGTCGCGATGCCGGCCCGGGGAGCGATGCAGGACCGGGCACCGACGGTGGTCCCTCAGGTTCGGACGCGGGCGGCGAAGGCGGCGGGGGCGGCGGTTGTGCCGCAGCGTCGGGATCGAGCGGAGCGCTGCTCTTCTTGCTCCTTGTGGCGCGCCGTCGTCGCCACCAAAAAGAATAGAGCCGCTCACTCCACCAGCTTTAGCAGTGCCTCCACGCGATCCATCGTGTTCGCTTCGCGGATCTTCTTGTCGCGGCGCCATCGGAGGATCCGCGGAAAACGCACTGCAACTCCGCTCTTATGCCGCTTGCTCGCGCGGATTCCCTCAAACGCAATCTCGAACACGTGCACCGGTTCGACCGCACGCGCAGGACCAAACTTCTCCAGCGTGTGGCGACGGATCCACTTGTCGAGTTCGCGTACTTCTTCGTCATCGAGACCGCTGTACGCGCGTGCAATCGGAAGGAGCTTACGCGTGCCGTCTTCGTCTTCGTGACTCCACACGGCAAACGTGTAGTCGGTGAACAGCCCTGCACGTCGACCATGACCGGCTTGGGCGTAGATCATCACGCAGTCGAGCGTGAGCGGATCGATCTTCCACTTCCACCAGTCACCTTTCTTGCGACCGGTCTGGTACGCGGCGCTGGCACGCTTGAGCATCAGACCTTCGACGCGACCCGCGCGTGAGCCCTCACGCGAAGTAGCAAGATCCGACCACGACTCTGCCTTCACCAGTGCAGAGCAACGAAACACCTTCTCATCGAGACCGGCGACCACCTTTTCCATCGAGGTCCGTCGCGCGCGTTGCGGGGTTTCACGCAGATCCTTACCGCCGAGTTCAAGCAGGTCGTAGGCCATAAAAAACGCGGGGGCCTCACGCAGGATCTTGGGGCCCAACTTCTTGCGGCCGATGCGCTTTTGCATGATCCCGAACGAGAGCGGCTTGTCTGCGTCGTGATCCCAACACAAGGCTTCACCATCCAGCACGGTCCCGTCGGGAAGCTTGCTCGCCGCGTTGACGATCTCCGGAAAGCGCTCGGTCATCAGCTCTTCACCGCGCGACCACAGGAACGTCTCGCCTTTGCGTCGGATGAGCTGAGCGCGAATCCCGTCCCACTTCCACTCCGCAATCCAGTCGGAGACATCGCCAAGTGTCGCGGGGTCTTCTTGCAGGGGCGATGCGAGAAAGAAGGGATATGGCCGGCTCAGGTCCTCGCTGACGCCCTTCTCGCTCAGGAGTTCGCGATAGAACTCAGCGCTCGGTGTCCAACTGCCACTGAGTCGATGCTGCAACACACTTCGCTCCAGCCCCGTCACCTTGCTGAGCGACTTCACGACCAAGGTCCGCGACACCCCCACGCGTAGCGCTCCGGTGAGCAGCTTGTTCAGCAGGAAACGCTCGCCACGCTCGAGCGAACACCACCAACCGACCACGGCGTCACGCTGTTTGTCCTCATCGAGTTTGTGCAACCCCGCGATCCGTTCGACCCATGTGTGAAGCGGCTCGTCAGGGGTTTGCTCCGTGCGCTGCACCAGCAACGAAATTGTTTCGGCCAGGTCGCCGACCGTCGACAACGACGCGTCAAAAAGCCACTCGGGAACGCCACTCGCTTCGCGTCCCCACGTTGCCAATTTTCGCCACCCGAGGAGGCGCTTGATCCGCTCTCCGCTAAGAAAGAACACGCCCCACACCGCATCTTCCGGTGGCGCACTGCCGAAGTAGTCCGCCATCGCAGCGACCTTGGCGTTGGTCGACGTCGTGCGATCCAACTGCACATAGAGCTGCGCAAAACGCTTCACGTCTCGGCCCCGTCTTCGCCGTCAAAACGCGTCTCGAGCGCCGCAGCGTCCACGCCCTCGTCGCGAAGGTAGCGTGCAAGCACATCCGCAAAGCCGTGGGTGCATAGGACCTTGGATGCGCCAGTCTCGTTGACCGTGCGTAAGAGCGACGCCCAGTCGGCGTGGTCCGAGAGCACAAAGCCACGGCTGAGACCACGGCCGCGACGCGTTCCACGCACCTGCATCCAGCCCGAAGCAAACGCGGTTTCATGCTTTCCAAAGCGTCGAACCCAGGGACTGCGTCGCACCGACGGTGGAGCGAGCACAAGCCGCCCGTTCCATTTCGTCTTTTTCGGCTCTTCGGAAACGAGCTTGGTGTCGAGCATCTCGACCCCCGCTTCGCGATAGATAGCCACAAGTTTCTCGGTCGCACCGTGCGTGTACACCACGCACTCCGGCAGGTCTTTGATGCGTGCGAGTTCCGCCAGGATGCGCTGCGACTTGCCGAGAATGTACGCGTAGAGAACCGACGCGCGATCGGCCTCGGCGTTGTGGCGCCACCACTGCGCGATCTGCTCGGCCACGTCCTTCGGTGCCTCCCAGCGATAGATCGGCAGCGCAAAGGTTGCTTCGGTGATGAACACGTCGCACGGAATCACTTCGAAGGGTCGACACGTCGGATCGGGCTGGCGCTTGTAGTCGCCGCTGACTACCCACACCTCGCCTTTGTGTTCCACTCGGATCTGCGCGGAACCAAGTACGTGGCCTGCAGGATGAAACGAGACCTTTACGCCTCGAAAGTCCACGGTCTCGCCAAACTTCACGCCGCGAAGCTGCGCGTCGGGCAAGCGTTTACGAAGGATGTCGAGTCCGCGATCCACCGCGACCACGCTCTCGTTGCCCGGTCGTGCATGGTCGCCGTGTCCGTGTGTAATCAGCGCCTGGGGAACGGGCTTCCACGGGTCGACGTGGAAACGCCCTGCGGGGCAGTAGAGCCCCGCCTCACGGACTTCGATCAACGCCACGAGGCGTTGTACCACTAGGTTGGGTCAGCGGACTTCGATCGGGCTCGTGATGCCAAAAGGCGCCGAGTTGATCACCGGCGCTGCTCGAGCCGTGCCGCCCGCTCGCACCACCACAAAATCCGAGCCGCTCAACGGGACATCGTAGGTCTGATCGAGGCGCAGAACCTCCGCGGTTGCAGGTACGGCCTCTTCGATCACGACGTTGGGACCGGCGTAGATCTGAATCGTGTCGACTTCGACCCAGGGTGCAGCTTGAACGCGAACACTCACGGGAACCGAGTCTCCGACCACGGCGCCCGCTTCGGCCGTCACGAACACACCACCGCTGACCGTCAACTCGTTGTTGCGAATACCCATCGCGACATCCGGCCAAGTGAACACACCGCGGGTGTCGTCGGGCACGCGAATGTACGTGCGGGGAATTCCAGCGGGGCGTTGAAAGTCGTGGGTGTCGCTGTTGCCCATCATGCCGAAGCGCCATCCGTTCGCCCACAGACCCAGCGTCTGTTCGAGCGCCAGTTCGTCGTCTTCGTCGGGACTCTTGTTGAACGTTTCGATCACGTCGAAGTCGAAGTCGTTCAAGTCCGTGCCTTCGGGCAACCCGATGTCGCCGGGCATCGATCCGGCCATTCCCGTGATCGGATCGAGCGCGATCGAACGGAACCACCCCGAACCGTTTCGCGTCGGGTGATTGACCTGAACGATGGCGCCTCCGAGATCGGGATCGCCAAGCTCGCGCAGTTCGTCGAACGTGTCGAGCGGGGTTTGCTCGAACCACCGCGGCGACCCGAATCCACCGTGATTGGCGTCGCGTACCAAGGGATAGCCGTTGATGTGGGCCAAGATCGGATCCGAAACCTCCGAGCCGGTGATCGCCAGCACCCACTCGGTAAGCCCTGCCTCTTCGAGGAAGGGGCCGTAATCGGTGATCACGTCGTGGTCCGTCGAGGAGACAACTTCGAGTCCCTCGCCCGCGATGGTGCGCACCGCATTGGGCAGAGCATGCTCGCTGTCGGTGCTCATCTCACTGTGCAGGTGGAAGTCGCCCGCAACCCACCCGCCCGTGTCGACGACGCGCGCCACGTCGCCTGTCACCGTGTGTTCGGTATCCGCTTCGAAGGTCACGTCTTCGACGTAAATGTCGTACTCCAGTCCGCGCGAGACCGTGACCGTGGCGTTTCCAGGCGTGACTCGACGCGTCGTCGGACCGAACACCGGAAAGCGCAGAATCTCACCACCGTCGCGTACGATCGTGGCGCGCATCGGCGCCATCTCACCATCGGCCGTGCCGTTGATGGTCACGGTGGAGATGGCCGGCTCGGGGATGTCGAGAGGTCCCTCGCCGGTCACCACATCGCCGTTGAAGAAACTGTCGAATCCGCCCTGAACGCTGAGCTCGCCCGCCGGGACGCGAATCGTCGCCGTGCCGTCTTCGCCAACGCGCGTTCGCATCCACAATCCTTCTCCCTGACGAACTTCAACGCGCTCTCCCGCACGCGCACGCAGTTCGACGTCGGTGAACGCGTCGTCTTGAGACACCCACGCGTGCGCTTCCGCCGCCGTGGCACCCACACCCAGAAGCGTCTCACTGGTTTCGAGCTCACCGGCTGTCGGCACAAGACGTTCGCTTCGCTGCACGATTTGGATCGTGTTGACGTTCAGCACCGACCCCTCATCGCCCACGATTCGCAGTGCAAACGCGTCGGTCGGAGATTCGCCGATCATCCAGCTGCCCACGGCCTGACCGTTGTTGCCGTCCTCGCCAAGGATCGTGCGCCCACCGGGCTGTACCAGCTCCATGCCGCCACCGGTCAAGGCGAACACAGCCGGTCGACCCGCCACGCGAGCCACACCCGCTTTGGGGGTCAGCCGAAACGAGATGCGGAGCACACCTTCGTCGGGACGCAGTTCGTAGTCGATGGCACCAAACGCGTCGGGCACACGTGAAGGCACACCAATCGCTCCGGCGATCAACAGGTTCTCGTTGAGTTCGAAGAGCACCCGGATCCGTGCAGGCTCTGCGCCTCCTGCTTCGGTGATCACGATGGCACTCGGACGAGCGACGCTCAGGTCGTAGCCACTGAAGACCTCTTTGAGCAGGTCGCGGCCACCTTGGCGGGCGCCGTCCACGACCGCACCGCTAAAGCCACCGATCAACGTCGACGCTTCGTCACTGCTCGCACGGATCACAAACCGAGCGATGCTGTTCTCGATGACGATGTCACCGTTACGGCCGGTGGCGACCGAACCCGCAACGAGCTCTTCGGGGCACTCGACAATCTTCGCTCGCGTCTCGCCACTCGGTGGTGGCGTGCCCATGCATCCGGTCGGAATGTCGGGATCGGGTTCGGCCGTCAGCTCCGGTGGGTCTGGCAGGTCCGCGTCGAAGCCCCCGTCGGCATCCGATAGCGCGACGTCTTCCGATGTATCGGTGGCCGCGTCCACCGCACCATCGTCGTCGCCACCACACGCCAGACACACCACTGCCAACCAACAAGCCAACCGCATTCGCCTACCGTAACGGGCGAATTGTGGCGTGTCACGTGCTCACGCGGCCGCGCGAATGTGGTCGCGAAGTGCAGCGTTCACATCCGGTTGCCCGAGCGATTCGCGCGCCTCCACCAAGTGGGTCATGGCCTCTGCGAGGGCGGCGACCACGTACACCAACTCCGCGTGAAACGCGTCGCTTGGGATGCGTTCGGCATCCAGGCGAATGGGTGGCTCTTGATCGATCAAGATGTTCACGCCGGCCCCCAAATAGGACGCGGTTTGCTGGGCTTGCTGCATTCGTGACGCCTCGGCGCGAAGCCGTGCAGTCATCAAGCCTTCGGCCGCACGTGCTACCCACGCCGCCGCACGGACGATCGACGAATAGCCGTCCGGCATCCCGTCCCGAAACGTCGCTTTGGCATCCCGAGCGGCTTGCTCGGCCTCGTCGGCAGCCTGTTCACAATCCGCGCGCGTGGCGGTGCGCTGAACACAACGCGCAGCGACTGAAAGGACATGTTCGACGATCGAGCGGGCGGGTTGGATCGCGTCCAGCGATTGGCGGACCGCATCGAGGACCACCATCACACCCTCGTTGAGCGAGAGACTTGCAGCACCCCACAGCCAAACTTGGCCCACCGCGTCGGGACACGCGTCCCAGGCGTCCTCGAACGAGTGACTCTCGGCCCACGTGATCAGCGGTTCGGGAGCCTCCATGTTCTTGAGGAGCGCGCTCACTTCGCTCGCTTCGGTCAAGCTCACTCCGGAATGTCAGCGCGCGCGACCACCAAGCCGATGTCGTCGCCTAACGTCGGAATCGGCACCACGGCAAAGCCGTACCACTTGGTGTGCAGTCGAACGTCCCCGGTGTAGCCACCTGGACTTGCGGCCAACCCGGTTGCACGAGCGTCGGCGTCGGGAAGCACCTCGGTCACCTCGGGCGGAGCCTCCGGCGAGTAGAAGAGGCGGTCGCCTTTGTAGATGTACGCCCAGACGATCAGACCTTGCTCGATATCCGTGGCGAGCTCGACGCGTAACTGTCGACTGAGTCGCTGGGCCTCACGCCACAGAGGAATACCGACGACGACGGCGCCAACGATCTCGCCGTTGTGGCGTGCCGGTGCAGCAAAGAGGATCGAGTAGCTTGAGGGCGCGCCTTCTTCGAGTGCCGGAAACTCGCCCATGCCCATCCCGACGGTGCCCTGCAGCGCGTTGGCGACCACCTCGAACTGTTCGCCGAAGTTCTGACCCTTCATCTGATCGTCCTCGCTGTCGCGTGCGATGACGATTCCGTCCGTGTCGATGGCCGCGAGAAAGCTCATCGGGGATGCGATGAACGCGCCCACCCCACGCGGAGGCTCTTGAAGCTGGGTCATCACCTGGCGCATCTGGCGCTCGCGTGTGTCGTGGTCTTCCACCAAGAAGCCCCGGCGAAGGCGATGCGCCGCTTCGATCACTCCGTCGCGATGCCGGCTTCGATCGAGCGCGATGACCTCTTTCAGACGCGGAATGTGCTCGCGCAGGAGTTGTCGTTGCGCATTGGGTGCGCCTTCCGGTCCGCAAGCGCTCGCCAGCAACACCATCGCCATGATCATCCGCATCGAAATCCCCTCTGTTGGCCGCGACCCTACCTCTGGACACCGTTGCGGCCAATAGGTTCCGGCTCTCGCGCTTGTGCTGGCGAGTCAGGGCGCGGGCGCGAGTGGGTGCGTGGACATGGTTGCGCCCGTTTGGGGATTGAGTCGCACCAACGCGTTGGTAAACCGACAGCCTTGGTCGTTCTCGATTTGCGAGCCCACCACCAGTTGCAAACCGTCGTCGTCGCTCGCCCAAACCAAACGAGTGTTGGCGCCCAGCGGGGCAGATACCAAGTCCGCGACCGCTCGACTCCATGCCACGCCCTCTGATCCGACAGAGTGCAGGTTCTGGCGATCACGACCACTGACAATCAACCATCGATCCGTACCCGCCGACACAGGTCGTCCTTGTTCCACGACGTAGAACACCCGGTCGCGCTTGTTGCCTTCGCTCGGACGCCGCAGATCGTCGACCAGGTCGGTGCGCAGATCGGGAACCGTGACCACAGGCTCCTCTTCGCGTCGGACAACCAACCCTTCGTTCGAAACGAGGTAGAGGTTGGAATCCGTCCCTGCGAGCACCAGTTGGTCGCCGACCACGCCTTGCACGCGCGGGCCAGACGGAGAACTCGGACCCACCTGCGGATGCGATGCGAGGTTCGACTCCACGCGATGGCGAATCATGTCGGGCAGGTCGACAGCGTGGGTCCCGTTGGCGGCGTACCACAGCGTATTGTCGGTCTTGGCGAGAACGTGAATCGCGCCCTCCCCGCCCGTGCCTGCTTCGACGCTTCCGTTGCTGAGCAACGTCGCCTCGACGCGACCCAAGTCTTGACTGGGATCCCCACACCCCTGCCGCCACACGACAGCCAGTCGGTTGTCATCGATGCGTTCCGCCCACCGAACCGACCACGTATCCCCGCTGGAGGAACACGCGCAAACCAGAGCGAACAGGGCGTACCAAATCCTAGTCAATGTGCTTGTCCCCAGTTGTCGCCCCAGCCCATATCCACAACCAAGGGCACGCTCAACTCGTGGGCGCTTTCCATCGTCGAGCGGATCAGCGCGGACGCTTCGTCTTTCTCGTCGTGCGGCACTTCGAAGAGCAGCTCATCGTGCACGGTCAGAATCATGCGTGTCTTGAGCCGTCGCTTCCGGAGCGCGCGGTGAATTCCCACCATCGCAACCTTGATGATGTCGGCGGCAGTGCCTTGAATGGGCGTGTTGCGAGCAATGCGTTCGGCGGCGTGGCGTAGCGCTGGGTTCTTGCTGCGCATGTCCGCGAGCGCGCGTCGACGACCGAGGAGCGTCATGACGTAACCCGTCGCACGCGCGTCGTTGATCACTTCGTCCATGAACCGACCCACGCCGGCATAGCGCTCGAAGAACGCTTCGATGTAGCGCTTTGCTTCGTCTTGTTTGATCTTCAGGTTCATCGCGAGCGCCCACTGGGTTTGCCCGTAGATGACGGCGAAGTTCACGGTCTTGGCCGCACCGCGCTGTTCGCGCGTGACATCTTCCGCCGGCACCTCAAAAAGTGCCGTGGCCGTGCGCACGTGAACGTCGTCTTCGGAGTTGTACGCGTCGATGAGTTCTGGGTCTTGGCTCAAGTGGGCCAGCACGCGCAGCTCGATCTGGGAGTAGTCCGCCGCCAAGAGCGTGGTGCCCTCTCGCGGAATGAACGCATCGCGAATCCGTCGACCGAGTTCGGTCCGAATCGGAATGTTCTGCAGATTGGGATCCGAACTACTCAGGCGTCCCGTCGCCGCAACGGCTTGGTTGTACCGCGTGTGGATGCGTCCCGTGTCCGGATGCATCGCCGCGGGAAGAGCGTCGAGATACGTGCCCTTCAGCTTGCTGAGCGTGCGCCACTCCAACACCACGTCCGGCAGGTCATGCAGTTCGCGTAGCTCACCAAGCACTTGAGCATCGGTAGACCGCGCGGTCTTGGTGCGCTTGATGACCGGCAGGTCGAGCTCGTCGAAGAGGATCGTTTCGAGCTGTCGCGGTGACCCGATTGAAAACTCTTTGCCCGCGAGTTCGTACGCCGTCTTTTCGAGCGACGCCATCTCGGTGCCCGCTTCCTCAGCCATCGAACCCAGCAGCGTCGGATCGATCTGCACGCCCAGTCGCTCCATGTCGGCGAGCACGTGCGTGAGCGGAAGCTCGAGATCGTAGTAGAGCGGTGGGAACTCGCCCTGGTCCATGCGACCGCCGAGGATCTTGCCCAGACGAAGGACGTAGTCCGAGTGTGCACCAGCAACTTTGCCCACTTCGTCGACTTCGATCTCGTCGAGCGCTCGCTTTTGCTTCTTCCCCTTGGTCAGCGCCGCAAAGTTGCCCAACGAAGCGCCGAGTTCGACCCGCGCGACATCTTCCAACGCATGGGAATGCCGACTCGGATCGTAGAGGTACGACGCGAGGCTCACATCGAAACTTCCGCCTCGCCACGTGATGCCGTGACGCGTCCAGACCAAGTCTTCGCGCTTCAGACTCGGCGCGCGTTTGCGTAGTAACGAGTTTTCCAAGAGTGGCCGCATGACGCGCGCAACGTCGTCGAACGAGAGCTGGTCGGGGCAACCGATGTAGCGGTGCGCCAGCGGCACATACATCGCGACGCCTTCGACCCAACTCATCGCGAAGCCGATCAGATCCGCGCGAAGCGGGTCCTTGCCGGAGAGAACCGAGACGATCGACATCGCGCCGGCCTTGCGAATCGCGGCCGCGCCGCGCTCGAGACCTTCGAGCGTCGTAATGACTTCGACACTGCTCTCGACGTTGGGAATCGGATCGAGCTGCGCGAGCAAGCGCGTGAACTCCAGCTCGGTGAAGATGCGCCGAATCGTTGCCGCGTCGCCGCCGTCGTACGCCAACGCGTCGCGATCGAGCGTGATGTCGAGATCGTCGCGTAGCGTCACGAGTTGCTGCGAGAGCCGCGCCGGATCTTCGTGCTCGATCAACTTGTCTTTGACGCGGCCTTTGACCTCGTCGATGTGCTTGTAGACGCCGTCGAGCGTGTCGTGTGCAGTGAGAAGTTTTGCAGCGGTCTTGGGTCCGACACTCGGCACCCCAGGAACGTTGTCGGATGTATCACCGGTCAACGCGAGCAAGTCACGAACCTGCTTGGGCGGCACACCGAACTTCTCGATGGTCTCCGGAACGCCGAAGACCTTTTCGCGCATCGTGTCCCACATCACGACGTCATCGCCCACCAGCTGCAGCAAGTCTTTGTCCGCGCTGACCACGACGACTTTCATCTTTTGCTGCACACCAAGGGTGCAGGCCGTCGCGATGACGTCGTCGGCTTCCATGCCGTCCGCCGCGAGCATGGGAATCCCGAATGCCCCGATCACCTCGTAGATGCGATCGATCTGTTGCGAGAGATCTTCGGGTGGTGGTGGTCGGTTGGCCTTGTACTTGGGATAGATGTCGCGCCGAAACGAGCCGGTTCGACTGTCGAGCGCCACCGCGAGCATGGAGGGATCGCGCTGTTGGATCAGTTTGAGCACCATCGACACCACGCCGCGCACCGCATGGGTGGGCTCGCCGCGACTCGTCGAGAGCGGCGGTAGCGCGTGGTACGCGCGAAAGATGTAGCCGCTGATATCGATCAGGTAGAGCGCATCCGGATCGCCTTTCTCAGGCAACGGCGTCCCGGGCAGCGACTGTTCGCTGGCTTTCTTCTTCTTGGTGGTTCGTTTTCGCGCGGCCATGTCGAGGCTGGCGGAGAATGCGTCAGGAAATGCCTCTACTCAACCACACAGGGCATGCCTAAGCTCCGCGCGATGCGTATCGCGGCTTTTCTGCTTCTCACGTTGCTCGGCACGTTGCTCGACGCACCGGCGTCCGCGCAGGACTCCAACCGATTGGTGGCGTATCTCGGCCTGGGTGCGGGTGGCGAGGTGACCATCGATCCCGATGGACTCGATAGCTTTGACGTCGACTTGGATGCCAGCGTCGGATTGGGCGTTCGCTATGAAATCCTCTTGAGCGACCTGCTTTCGATCGCCCCTTTCTTCGAATGGCTGACCTACGAACCCGACGACACCTTCACCGATCGCGAGCACATTCTCGATGCGGGCGTGTTTCTGAAGTTTCGCGGCAAGATTCGGGCGGGAAGCACAGATCTGGAGCTCTACGGCGGGATTCCGTTCGCCTTTGCGATCGCCACCGTGGACGACACCGCAGCCGATGATGACGCTTTGTTGGGGTTCAACATCGGCGTGCTGGGAGGAATCGCGGCCTTCTTCGGAAAGTTTGGTGTGTTCTTCGAAGTCGGCTGGCGAGGCCATCAGCTATGGCGAAACGACATTCGCTACGGTGCCAACCAGGCCGCCATCAACATCGGCGGCGCAATCCGGCTCTAGGCACGGCAGAAATTCGGCGCGAAGGCGGGATTTGCACCGAATTACAAGGGCGTGCTAGGCCGCAAGGCCTGGATGTTCGAGACGCTTACCAAAGGATTCCGCTCCGCCCGCAATAAGCTTGCTGGCGTCAAAGAGCTCACCGCCGAGAACATCGAGCCTGCTTTGCGGGACGTGCGTCTCGCGCTGCTCGAAGCGGACGTCGAGTTCTCCGTCACCAAGCGCTTCCTCGCGCAGGTGAAGGAGAAGGCTGTCGGCACCACCACCGCCACGACAGCGGAGGTCGCCGGCAAGAAGATCAAGATCGGTCCCGTCGAGCGCTTCATCAAGATTTGCCAGGACGAGCTCGAGTCGATGATGGCGTGGGAGGGCGAGCCCATTGTCTTCAGCGACAAGAAGGGCACGCCAACCGGCATCATGATGGTCGGCCTTCAGGGTTCGGGTAAGACGACCTCGGCCGGCAAGCTCGCGCTTCTTCTCGAGAAGGAGTTCGGCAAGAAGGTTCTCCTCGTCGCGGCCGACGTCGCACGTCCCGGCGCGATCGAGCAGCTTCAGGTGCTCGGCGAGCAAATCAACATTCCCGTCTTTTCGATTCCGGGGGGTCGCCCCGTCGACATCTGCGAGCGCGCCGTCAAGGAGTGCAAGTCGATGAAGCGCGACACCATCGTGTACGACACGGCGGGTCGCCTCGCGATCGACGACACGTTGATGAACGAAGTCGGCGAGATCAAGACGCGCACGCGCGCGCAGAACGTCTTCATGGTCGTCGACGCCATGATTGGTCAGGACTCGGTCAAGACCGCCAAGGCGTTCCATGATCGCCTTGATCTGACGGGCGTTATCCTCACCAAGCTCGACGGTGATGCGCGTGGTGGTGCGGCGATTTCGATTCGCGAAGTCACCGGCGCACCCGTGAAGTTCATCGGTACCGGCGAGCACATGGACAAGCTCGAGGTCTTCCGACCGGAAGGCATGGCCAGCCGCATTCTCGGCATGGGCGATGTCGTCGGTCTGATGAAGGACTTCGAAGGCGTCGTCGACGAAGAGAAGGCCGAGGCCGACGCGCAGCGAATGCTGCAGGGCCAGTTCACGCTGGAAGACTTCCTGGAGCAGATCGAAACGCTTCAGTCGATGGGGCCGTTGCAGGACATCTTCGAGAAGCTTCCCTTCTTTGCCGATGCAGTGCCCGACGGGTTCAACGTCGACGACAAGGAGCTGGTGCGCACCAAGGCCATGGTCTCGTCCATGACCAAAAAGGAACGCGCGAACGTGGCGCTCTTCCGCGATCAACCCAGTCGTTTGGAACGCGTCGCGAAGGGCTCGGGCCGCACCAAAAAGGAAGTCGCCGAATTGCTTCAGCGCTTCCTTTTCATGCGCCAGATGATGGGCGACATCGGCAAGCAAGCCGGCATGCTTCAGAAGATCCCGGGCATGAAGCAGTTCGCGATGGCCAAGCGTCTCAAGGACGTCGTCAAGACCGGCGGACTCGAACAGAATCCGATGATGTCGCAGCTGGCCGACCAGCTCTTGGAAGCCGCAGTCGCCGAAGGCGGTCCGGGCGCTATGCCTGGAATGCCCGGCATGCCGGGGCTTCCCGCGGGTGCAGCGGGTCGCGGTGGCGGACGACGAACAGTCGATCGCAACAAGAAGAAAGCCAAGCGCAAGAAGCAGAAGAAAGCCCGACGCAAGTCGCGCAAATGAGGAATTCCATGCGTCTCAGTCTCTGTCTGTTGGCCCTCTCCCTGGTGCTTACGAGCTGCGTCGAACGTTCGCGCGGGCTCACTCGTACCGAACGTGAACAGCTTCGTCAGTACGTGTCCGACACCGCGACGAGCCCCCAACACGAACTCGACATCTCGTTCGAGGACAAGGTGTTGCTCATCGGTTACGACATCGAGTCGGAAACCGTTGCTGCGGGTGAAACGCTGACCATCACGTGGCACTGGAAGGTCGACCGCGCGCTCGAAGATGGCTGGCGCTTGTTCACGCACGTGACCGACGAACGTGGCGGCAATCAGCTCAACGAAGACGACAACGGCATGATCCGCCAGCTCTACCAGCCGGGTCAGTGGAAGAACGGCGAGTACATTCGTGATCGCCAGCAGATCACGATCCCCGCCGATTGGGCGGGTCAACGCGCCGTGGTCTACCAGGGCCTGTGGAACGGCCCGAACCGCTTGCGCGTGATTCGTGGACCCAACGACGGCGACAACCGTGCGCGCGCGGCGACGATCACGATCAGCGGTGCTCAGGCGCAGAACAACAACAACGCGCAAAACAACAACAACGCCATCCCGTCGCTGGAAGCCAAGCGCGCAGAGAACATCGAACTCGACGGCGAACTCAACGAACCGGCGTGGGCTGCGGCACCCTGGACGAGCAACTTCGTGGACACGCTTTCGGGCGGCAACGCGCAGTTCCGCGCACGCGCCAAGACGCTGTGGGACGACGAGAACTTCTACGTCGCGTTTGAGGTTGCAGATGACTACCTCAAGAGCGAGTTCGACGAGCAGGACGACCACCTTTGGGAAGCGGACTGCGTGGAGATCATGGTCGACCACGACGGTGACCAGCGGAACTACTTCGAGATGCAGGTCTCGCCGCGAAACATCTCGTTCGACACTCGCTACGACACGCGTCGCCAACCGCAGCCGATCGGACACGACGATTGGGATTCCGGTCTACGAAGCGCGGTCAGCGTTCGCGGCGAGATCGACGACGACGACGAGGACGAGGGCTACACCGTGGAAATCGCGATTCCCTGGTCGGCCTTCGATGCCGGAGCCAGCCCTGCCACGCGTCCAAACCCGAACGACACGTGGCGCGTGAACTTCTACGTGATGGATTCGCGCGAGGAAGGTCAGCGCGCCAACGGATGGTCGCCACCTCGCGTTCGCGACTTCCACGTTCCGGCACGTTTCGGTCGCGTTCGCTTCACCGACCCGAGTGCGCCGACCGCCCAGCGTCCGACCGTGATGCTCGCGCAGCCTGGGATGACTCGACCGGGTCTGGTCCCCTCGACCCTGCAGAAGCAGTTGCAGCAACGCCTCGATACGCGTCGTCGCAACGCCGAGCGTGAAGCTGCGGAACGTCCGCAGGCCGGCGACCGTCCGCCTCAGAACCTGCCCATGGCGCCCATGGCACCGTCGATGGCTCCCTAGTCACGACGTTCGCTAGTCACGCCGTTCGCTAGTCACGACGTTCGAGCTGCACGTACCAGTACGCGTCGGCGTACCGATGCGTCGCCGTGACGCGGTAGCGCGCGCGGACAAAGGACGATGCGGCAAGCCGGCGTTCGACGGGATGCCCGGCAAGCCGCACCAATCGCTCTTCGGCGTCGACTTCAGGCTCCATCACCGCGTGAAAGAGTAGGACGTCGGGGTCTCGCTCTTCGAGATACGCCACGGGAACATCCTTATCGACGTGTCCTCCAGGCCGTCGACCCACGAAGGGATCGGTCAATCCGGCCAAGTCCAGCGTCTCACCCTCAGCCGCGTAACGAAGAAAACCGATGTCGACGAGTGCGACGCTCCGTGAGCGCAAAGCATCGGCAAGAGGTTGTGCCGCCACACGTGAGTCTGCCGACGCACGAGCAGGCGCGATCTGGGCGACGTAGTCGATCGCAGGCAGCATCGTCGCCGCAGCAACCAAACCAACCGCGAGTCGAGACTGACGTAGTGCGAGTCGTTGCGCACCGAGAGCGGCGAGCGCAGCGAACGTCGGCACGAGTGGGGCAAGCAAACGGAACCCGGGCATCCAGTCGCCGCCGAGGATCGCGACCACCCCGACCTGCGCTGCAATGACGATCGCCCAGCAGCGCGCTCGCGCATCGGCACGCGCCATCACCGCCAGCGCGACCCCTGCGAGTCCGGTGACCACCACCACGCCCGACACCGCGTAGCGGGCACCCATCGCGACCGTCCCGCCTTTGGCCCAGAAACTAAGCGGCACCACACTTTCGAAGAGCAACCCGCGAAACGCGACCACGCTCCCAACACCAAGGGCAGCAAGCAGCCAGTCGCGTTTGCATCCGCGCCACAGCACCAGCGCACCTGCAGCAACCAGTAGCTCGGGTCGCGTCCACGCAAGCACGAAGGCACCGACGCCCAGCCATGCGCTCCGTCGCCACGCACCGATGGCGCACGCAGTCATGGCGAAGGTGGCCAGCCCGGTTTCAAGCCCGGCGACACACCAGATGCACAACGTGGCTTGCGGAACCACCAGCAGACCAAAAACGGTCAGCCGCTGACGGGCACCACACCCACGTGCCAGACGCGCTCCCATCCACGCTACGGCGATGCAGGCCAGGACCAATCCAAGCACCTTTTGCATCAGCATGGGATCGACTCCGATCCACTGTCCCACCACACCGGGCAAGAGCCACGCAGGTCCTGTCACACCGTCGGTGGGCGCACCGGTCTGAAACGTGTAGCCCTGTCCTTGTGCGATCCGTGACGCGTAGCGTGCCGTGATCCACGCGTCATCGACGGTATACGGCCAAGCGGCTGCTCCAAGCCCTGCGACACCAAGCGCAGGAAGCATGTGTTGGACGCGCGCGGAGCTCGACACCTAGTCCGGAACGCGTTCGCCGCGCTCTTGCCGCTCTTCGCGATGTTCTTCGAGGGCTTCGACGAAGGGGTTCGAGACATCCGGATCGAACTGCGACTTCGCGCAGCGTTTGATTTCGCTGATCGCCACTTCGTGTGGAAGCGCTTTGCGGTAGGCGCGATCGCTGGTCATCGCGTCATACGTATCCGCGACGGAAATGATGCGCGCGATGATCGGGATGTCTTGACCCGCCAGCCCAAGCGGATAGCCCTTCCCGTCCCATCGTTCGTGATGCAAGTGCACGCCGGGAATCAGGGGATGCAGGAACGAAATCGGTTCGAGAATGTCGCGACCGTGCTCGGGGTGCTTCTTGAACACGTCGTACTCTTCTTGGGAGAGCTTGCCCGGCTTGTTGAGATTCATGACGCAGCCGATCTTGCCGATGTCGTGCATCAGTGCGGACTGCCGCACGATCTCCACCATGTCGTCATCCATACCGAGCTTAATCGCGAGGACTTGCGCGTAGGCAGCCACGCGTTCGGAGTGACCCGCGGTGTAGCGATCCATCTTGTCGATCGCACTGGCCAGACCGCGAATGGTCTGTTGAAACGTCGCCTGCAGGTCCTCGTAGAGCCGCGCATTTTCGATTGCGGCCGATGCTCGGTTCGCCACGATGTGAAGCAGCTTGCGCTGACCTTCGTCGAAACGTCGACCACGCGTAAAACTCAGCGCACAGAGATAACCGATGGTCTCACCGCGAATGCGCAAACGCGTGACCATGAGCGACTCGGGCGCCGGATTCTCCGGCTGCGTCGCAAAGAACGGAGGAAGCGACTTGCCGTGTTCGCGAAGCGGCTTATTCGACTCGAAGTGCTTGGCGATCGCGGTGACGTCGAGCTTGCCGAGTTCGCTCTTGTCGTAGCGGCAACGTTCGCTGGTTTCGTTGATTCGCTCGAAGAAACCACCTTCACCGTCCTGCAAGAGCACCACGACTTGGTCCGCTTCGACTTCATCCAACGCTGCGTCGATCACCGTCGCGAGGACCTGGTCGAGCGAGAGGCTGGACGCGATGGCCTCACTGACCTTGTAGAGACTGAGGGCTTCCTTGAGACGAATGTTCTCGGCGTGAAGCTTCTTCTTTTCCAGCCCGCGTCGAATCGTGTGAACGACCTCTTCGACCTTGAAGGGCTTGAGAATGTAGTCGTACGCACCGCGCTTCATCGCGTCGATCGCGGTCTCGACGGTGCCGAAGCCCGTCATGATGACCGTGACCACGTGCGGCGTGTGTTTCTGGATCGCCGCGAGCAGCTCGAGACCACCCATCGTCGGCATCTTCAAGTCGCTCAGGACCAAGTCGTAGTGGTCGCGCGAGAGTTCGACGAGCGCAGCTCCACCGTCGGCTGCGGTCCGCACGACAAACCCCTCCATCGAGAGAAAGTCCGCGAGGATCTCCCGGATGACCTGTTCGTCATCGACGACCAGAATTCGGGGTGCTTCGTCGTCTGCCATGGTTGAGCCGCTTTTCGCGGTGGTCTCATGGGGTTACGTCGACCAGTGCCGGGTCGTCAACCCATTGCTCGAGCCAGCGGGCGACGATTTGAAGCCATGTACCGCGTCTGGTACACGAGCGTTCAGTGCTGAGCCGCCGAATCATCGTTGCTGCGCTTGTGTATGGGAGCATGCTCCTGGGCGCGCTCCTTTGGGGCTGGTGGGACGAGCGCTCGGTTGTCCACGCACACGCGTGGGTCGATTGGTCACGGCCCGTCGCGGTTGCTGTGAGCGTCGGGCTTGGCTTGCTGGTGGCACTTCTCGTCATTGCGGCAACGCGGCGTTGGGTGCGCACGACCCGTTGGGCACGCCAGCTTCACGTCTCCTTTCGTGGACTTCTCGGCCCGATGACCGGCGCGGAGATCGCCTTCTTCGCCCTTTCGTCAGGAATCGCCGAAGAGCTGTTTTTTCGTGGTGCGATGCAGCCGGTGTTCGGTCTCGTGCCGACCGCAATCCTGTTTGGGCTGGCTCACGTGCCGCCTTCGCGAAAGCTGGTGTCCTGGACTCTCTTTGCCGTTGTGATGGGTCTGGTCTTCGGTCTGCTTTTCGCGCTGACCGGCGAAGTGGTCGGCCTCGTTTTGGCGCACATTCTCATCAACTACGAGAACCTCCATTTCATCGAGGCCTACGACCCCGAAACGCCGGATCCGCGCGGTCAGCGCTCGGTTGCCCCGCCCTCGTTGGTGGGTGGGCGAATTCGCCCAGGTTGATTACCCGCCTGGGGGACAAGGGTTCGCGCAACATTGGGACACCCTGATGTTGACTTGAGCGTCGTTTTTTCACTAATCTGCGACAACACAAGGAAATTTGGGGGCTCCTCCTTGGACTCCGATATCAAAACTCGCGTAACACCGCTCGAGGAGCTCAAGCTCCCGAGTAAGGGCCAAGACTGCATGGTCGTGATCTACTCGACCGACGCTCGCGCTTTGGGCAAGCGTCACGTCTTGGGTGCCGATCCCGTCACCTTGGGCCGCGGGAGCGAGAACAGCATTGTGTTGGAGAACGACAGCGTCTCCCGTCGCCACTGCCGCATCGAAAAGCGAGGTCGGCACTATCACGTCCAGGATCTGGACTCGACCAACGGCACGTACGTCAACGACGAGCTGATCAGCGACTACCAGCTTCGTCGAGGCGATCAGGTCAAGGTCGGCGACACCATCTTCAAGTTCCTCAGTGGTTCGGACGTCGAAACGCAGTTCCACGAGACCATCTACAAGATGACCATCGTCGATGGTCTGACGGGTGTGAACAACAAGCGCTTCCTCCTCGAGACGTTGGAGCGCGAGATTCCGCGTGCGCGCCGACATCAGCGTCCGCTTGCCCTGGTGATGTTCGACATCGACCACTTCAAGCACATCAACGACACCTACGGCCATCTCGCTGGTGACTACGTGCTCAAAGAGCTGGCGCAGTTGGTCAAAGGACGACTGCGTCCGGACGACGTGCTGGGTCGCTACGGCGGCGAGGAGTTCGCGATCGTTCTGCCGGAGACCGACGTTCAAGGTGGCGTCGTGATCGCCGAAGAGCTGCGCATCATGATCGAACAGCACCCCTTCGTGTTCGAGCAGGAGCGTATCCAGGTCACAGTTTCCAACGGCGTGGGCCAACTCTACGACGGCATGGACGTGGTCGCGTTCATCAAGAGCGCCGACGAGAAGCTCTACGAATCAAAGCGCGAAGGGCGAAACCGCACGAGCTCGTGACGCGCGAGGCGCTGCTTGCACTCGCCCTGCTCAGCAGCTGCACCAGCAACTCGATCGAGCTGACCGTCGACGTGAAGACCGACCTAGTCGGAGGTCGCAACTTCGTCGGCGTCGAGATCGAACTGGGTCGCGGCGACGAGACGCTTGCCACCGAGAGCGCGTTTGCCACGTCCGGCGAGGATTGGCTTGCCGGAGTACGCGTGGCCGAGTTTGCGGATGTTCCCAAGGGCGACTTGTGGGTGCGCTTGCTGCTCCGGGCGCCCGACGGGACCGACATCGCGACCCGAACGACTCGTTTGGCGATTCGGGAGAGTTACGCGCTGACCGTGTTGGTAACCGCGAGCTGCATTGGAGTGTCGTGTCCGCGCGATGGCGATGACCCCACGCACTCGGCGTGCTTGGGAGGACGCTGCGTCGATCCACGCTGCAGTCCGGAGACTCCTGAGTTCTGTGGCGACATCGCGTGCAACGACGCTGGAGAATGCTCATCGCCGATCTCATGCGGGGTTCCGCAGTGTGTGGACTCGGTTTGCTTCGTTCGGCTGGACGACATGATGTGCGAGCCCGGCGAAGTCTGTCAGCCCGAAGGGTGCAGGCTTGGCGAGATGTTCGACGGAGGCACGTGCCCGCCTATTGAAACCCTGTGCTCGGACGGACGCGATGAGGACTGCGACGGACTTGTCGACTGCGAAGATCCCGACTGCGAAGCGGAGCTGTGCGACGACGGCGATTTGTGCACCGAGGGCGACACCTGCAGCGATCGGGGAATGTGCGAAGGCACGCCGCGCGACTGCAACGATGACAACCCGTGTACAGACGACGCGTGCGACGCGAGCACGGGAGGCTGCGTCGCGACGCCGAACACGGCCGCATGTGACGACGGGTTGTGGTGTAACGGTAGCGATCGATGCGCGGGGGGTTCGTGCTCCGAGCACACCGACCCGCCCTGCACAGACTTCTGCAACGAGTCCACGATGGCGTGTGAAGCATGTCGCGACGACGTCGACTGCGGAACGGAGACCGTCGATCCCTGGGGACCGTGTGGAGGGTTTGGTTCGACGTGCGACGAGACGGGCACGCAAACCCGGATCCGTCACACCCCGCGATGCAACACAGGCACGTGCGAGATCGAAGACACGATGGAGTCGCAGGCGTGCATGCGAGACACCGACGGAACGACCTGCGGAGCCACCACGTTTAGTTCGTGGGTGTGCGGCGGATTCTCAAACGCATGTGACGAGACCGGTACCGAAACGCGCACCCGAACCGAGCGTCGATGTGCAGCGGCATCGTGTCAGCCGATGAACTTTCCGGAATCGCGCGCGTGTTCACGGTCGGTCCCGAACGGAACCGTGTGCGGCGGAACGCAATGGCATATCTGCTGCGGAACAAACTGCATCGACTCGCGGAACAACGACACGCGGTGTGGTTCGTGTCGTGTGTCCTGCGCAGCGCTTGGGTTGACCTGCGAAGCGACGGGGACGGGTGGGTATGCTTGTCGCGGCTGCGATTCAGATGCCGAGTGCAAAACCGAACTCGACTCCGAAGCCAGCTGTTGGAACGTGATGGCACCTCCCGCGTTCTGCCAGTGTCAGTGCACCCCTGCGGGGGTCGCGCAGGTGTGTGCAAACGGCGGGTGCGGAGCGAACCATTTTTGTTTCGATTGTGCGGGGCATAATTACTGCGCGCCATTCAACGGTTCCTGTCCGTAGTCGTTTGTTCTTTCGGATGGGATGACTCATGCGCGGGCGTCACACCAAACGCTCACTTGGGCAAAGGCAAGGGCATGGGGATGACGTTCGGGGAGTCTTGGGAAGACGCGTTCGACGCGGCCGCCCCAACTGCAACGTGGGAAGAGAAAAAGGAAGAGGAAGGGGCGGTCGGCGGCCGCGGCTCGACAGCACGGCACGTCGTGCCCTTCCTGTTCCTGTTCCTCTTCCCGCGTAGCAAACACGACCGGCGCTCACGTCGGAAGCGGAACCCGCTGAACGTCATGCCCATGCCCGTGCCTATGCCCCTGCCCAACAAGCAGATGCGAGGGAGTCCGACGTCGGACTCATCCCATGACCAAAAATCAGAAGTCCCGACGAATACGCAGCAGATCGCCAAGATCCCGCAACCGACCCAACTGAATCAGATCAGGATCCAACACCAAATCATCGTCGCGTAGATGTCCTTCGGTGTACGCCGCCTGACACGCGGTCCACCACGCATCCATGTCGGGCTGTCGCGGGACGATCGGTTCTTCGCGCACTGGACGCACGGAAGGCAGTCCGCTCTCCCCCTCAATGCCTGCTCGAATCGCATCGATCACCGCTTGGTCTTCGGCATCCGCCTGCTGGTGCAGGTGATCGAGGACACGCATCCAGGGCTCGCGATCACGCGCACTCAAAATCAACGGTCCCGCAACCTCCGCAACTCGACCCGGTGTGGTCTCGCGCTGCGCCCAACGATGCGCAGGCGCGTGACTGGAGACGCGCGTCGCAGCCTCCAAACCAGGACCATGCAGGTGCAGGATGGCAGCGATTTTCAGGGCCTCCCAGTCACACCACGGCAACTGCGGAACACAACGCGCACCTCGCAGATACGACTCCAGCGCATCCTCAGGTCGGCCAGCGCGCTTCAACGCGTGGGCCACGGTGGCATGTGCCGTCGCGACATCGGGCTCGACATCAGCGTGACGCTGTCCGGACCGCAGGTAGGTATCCAAGGTGAAGTCCGCCGCGAAGTCCGGGCTCGTCCACTCGGCGACGCACACGCGACACCACCCATCGAACGTGCGGTACATCAGCCGGTGTTCGTCGAGGTCCTCGTAGTAGTCCACGATGGACCAGGTGTCGGACACCGGTCCGGCCGAACGATCGAAGCAGAGCAGACTGCCCTCAGGCGTTCGATGAAAGGGAAGCAGCAGTTCACTGTCGAGAAAGTCGCCGCCGACCGCTTCGGCGTACTCACGCACCGTCGCGCCGATGGTTCCGGGCTCGATGCCGGCCGGCAGGAGCGTCCCGGCAGGTAGCGTCCCACCGTTGAAACGCGTGAGCACGAACCGGAGGTCAGCAGGCAAGGGGCCGCCCAACATCTGCTCGAGCGCAGCAATATCGGAGGCAGAAGCCGGCGCGTTGAGCGACAACTCAGGGTCATCACGATGTGCGTCGACCCACTGGACGAAGCTTCGGACACCCGAATGCACGAGGCATTTCTATCCTGGGGAGGTGGTTGGTCGCAACGACGAAGCGCTCAAAACTGGCTGATCCCGGCAGGTTCGGTCTAGGGTCAAGCCGTGCGGGCCCTGATCGCGATCCTCCTTGCTGTTCCCCTCTTCGTCGACTCGGTATCGGCCCAGGAACAAGAGGTTGAGTCAGCGTACGTCGAAGGCGAAGAGTCCGCCGCGCTGGAGGCGCTCCGCTTGGCCGAGATGCAGATGTTCGGTCGGCAACAAGCACTGGTCGAGACGCCGACGGTGGAAGTGGCGGTTCCGGGCGCTGCGACCTCCAACGTGGAGCAGTTCGTTCGTGCTGCCGGTGGTCGACCGGCGCCGTGGCTCGAGGGCCTGAACCTCTCCGACATGCCGGTCCGCTTCCACGATCAGGTCGTGCGCTATTTGGAGTACTTCCGAGACGAACGGCGCGGTCGCAACTTGATGAGCGCATGGCTGCGACGTTCTTCGCGCTACGGCGGGATGATTCGTTCGACGCTCCGCGCTCGGGGCTTACCCGAAGACCTGCAGTGTGTGGCGATGGCGGAAAGCGGTTTCGACCCCACCATTCGCTCGCGTCGGGGTGCTGTTGGGCTGTGGCAGTTCGTATCGCGAACCGGTCAAGAGTACGGGCTGAACTCGAACCGTTGGCGCGACGAACGCATGGACCCCATCAAGAGCACCGACGCAGCCGCGCGAATGTTGGGGGACTTGCATCGGCGTTTCGGTAGCTGGGAGCTCGCGCTGGCCGCCTACAACATGGGCTACGGCGCACTGCTTCGGTCCATTCGCAAATACAACACCAACGACTACTGGACGTTGGCGGAACTGGAAGCGGGACTTCCCTTCGAGACCACGATTTACGTCGCCAAGATCATGGCGTGCGCCATCGTGATGCGAAACAGCGAGACGTTTGGCTACGGCGAACTCACGCGTGACCCACCCATGGAAGTTGAACCCTTCGAGGTTCCGGGCGGTGTCGGAATCGGTCAGCTCGCGCGTGCTGCCGGGATCCCGGCCGACGAGTTGCGTGCGCTCAACCCGGAACTGCGGCGGAACCGAACACCTCCTGGCCGCGTCTACGCGATTCGTATTCCGGCAGGACAAAGTGAGCGCTTCGCACGCGCATGGACACGCATTCAACCGCGGCGCCCTGCGCACCAGCCCTACCTGGTTCGACTCGGCGACACCGAAGCTTCGATCGCGCGGCGCTACCGAACGCGAGTGGGTGAGCTGCGCAGTTTGAACGATGTCCGCGAAGGGGAGCGCCTCGGACCCGGCATGACGATTTTGGTTCCGGCCGTTGCGCCGCGCGACGATGACGATGACGACGAGACGCCCGTCGTGGCCGTTCCCGAAGGCAACTTCCACTACCCCGATCGACGGCGTGTCTTCTATCGCGTCGCGCGTGGTGACTCGCTTTGGACCATCGGCCGTTTTTTTGGAACGACCGTCTCTGAACTGACGCAGTGGAACCATCTCGATGCGTCAGCGACGTTGCATCGCGGCATGTACTTGCAGGTCTTTGTGCCTGCCGAGGTCGACTTGTCGCGAGCCGTTGTGCTCGGTCTCGGGGATGTTCGTCTGGTGACCGTGGGAACCGAGGCGTTCTTCGATCAGCACGAAGAGAATCAAGGACGAGTGCGGTTTCGTTACCGCGTGGTCGAGGGAGACACGTTGGTCGCGATCGGGCGGCGTTTTGGTCTGAGTGTGGGCAGCCTGGCGAGGATCAATCGGTTTTCACGAAGGCACGATCTGCGCGTGGGCGAAGAGGTGATCGTGTACGCGGAACCGGGACGTGTGCCGGCGAGGTTCCGTCGCGCAACCGCGCAAGCGGGCGCGACGGAGACTGAAGCTGTCACTGAGACTGAAGCTGTCACTGAGACTGAAGCTGTCACTGAGACTGATACTCCGGTAACCGAGCCCGAAGCCGAAGCCGAAGCCGAGACCGACGCCGAGGCCGAAGCCGACACCGAAACCGAAGCCGAGACCGGGACCGAGGCCGAGACCGAAGCCGAGGCCAAAGCCGAGGCCGAGACCGAGACCGAGACTGAAGCTGAGGAGTCCGCGCAGTAAGCGCATTCGCATTCTCATCCCGCATTCCGCATCCCGCATTCCGCATTCCATTGCTCAAGCCCGCCGAAGCTCTCGCCCGCATCCTGCGCGACGCAACCGCCCTCCCCGCCACCGACGTCCCGCTCGACGACGCCCTCGGTCACGTGCTCGCCTCTCCGATCGACGCCGCCTACGACTCGCCCAGCTTCAGCAACAGCGCGATGGACGGCTACGCGGTCCACGCCTCCGACGTCGCATCGGCGACCGACGACACTCCCGTCCGCCTCCCCGTGGTCGGCGAATCCAAAGCTGGCGATGCGATTCCCGAACCGCTTCCCCTCGGCCAAGTCATGCGCATCTTCACCGGTGCACCCATGCCTCCAGACGCGGACGCCGTCGTCGTCCAGGAAGACACGTCACGCGATGGCGACGATGTGTTCATTCGCTATGCATCAAACGTCGGCCGCCACGTACGCCTACGAGGAACCGACTTCCAACGCGGTGCGCGTTTGCTCGATGCTGGCCACATCATCGACCCGGGAACGATTGCTCTTCTCGCGTCTCAGTCTTTCGCTTCGGTCTCTGTGCATCGGCAACCCCGAGTCACGATCCTCTCGACGGGTGACGAACTTCAACCCGTCGGAACCGAGCTTCAGCCCGGCCAGATCGTCAACTCCAACGGTCCCATGCTTCGCGCACTGGTCCATCGCGCAGGAGGCACAGCCACCACGGGTCACGTCCCCGACAGCCTCGACGCTGCCACGCACGCCATGCGCGAAGCGATCACAAACGCAGACATCGTGTTGACCACCGGTGGCGTGAGCGTCGGCGATCACGACGTGGTGAAAGCCGCGATGGATGCTGCAGGCGTCGAAACCCACTTTTGGAAAATCGCGGTCAAGCCGGGCAAACCTGTTGTGTACGGAACAGCCGGCAACACCGCCGTGATCGGTCTGCCAGGAAATCCGGCGAGCAGTTTCGTGACCTTTCTACTCTTCGTGCAGCCACTGATTCGGTGCTTGCTCGGCGATGCGGCTCCCTTCCCCCAAACCATTCACGGTGTCTTGCGACGCGCTGTTCGACATCGGCCCGGGCGCGTCGAGTTCCTGCGGGCTCGCGTCGAGGGCAACGAGTTCGTTCTTCACGCCAAGCAAGGCAGCGGCGCTCTTGCTGCACTCGCGAGCTGCGATGCCCTCGTGGAAATCCCGGAGCATGCAGAAGGTGTCGACGTCGGGACCGAGCTGCGCGGGATCCGGGTCGGAACACGGGGAAGCAGCAAACCACCCTTTCTTTCTGGGGAGGGATGAACGCATCCCTCCCCCCACGTGCGGCAAAGCCGCACAGTGGTTCCCCCACCAACTTCGCCGTTCTGCGGCGTGCTCGCTTCGCTCGCGCACTTCTCCTCGTAGGGCAGGGATGCGATCATCGCCACGTGCGGCCAAGCCGCACAGTGGGTTCCCCTCCAACTTTCGCCGTCATGCGGCGTGGCGCTTCTCGCCGTTGCGGATTTTTCGGGTCGAAATCCGGATTTTTCAGCGCCGATCGCATGTTTAGAGCGACAAAGCCCAAGGAAGTCTCCAGATTTCCATCGTATGCTGAGAGGAGAGGAAACTTTCCCTCCTCCCCCGCGTCCTTCTAGATACCCGATGGCTCTACCCTCTCCGATTCAAAGCGCGCTTGGAGCTGTTCGCCGACGACTTCGAATCCAGCGTGCCCTGAACACCGGGGCCATCTTGCTGGTTGTCGGGTTGGGCCTTGCGGCTCTGATTTTGACCTTGGTCAAGACCGGCGGAATCGCCCAAGCCGCGGCGATGCCCTGGTTGGCCGGTGCCGCAGCTCTGCCCGTGCTCGGGATCCTCTTGGGTGCCTTGCGTCGAGTGTCTCCACTGCTTCCAGCGCAGCTGCTCGACCGGACGCACGGACTTCGCTCGCGCTTGGCCAACGCGACGGAGTTCGCCAACGAGCAAGAGCAGACTTCGTTCATGGAGGCGGCGATCGCCGATGCCGCACGACACGCGGGTTCGGTGGATCCCAAGAAAGCTCTGCCTTTCACGTGGCCACGCGAGCTCCTGACGGCGTTTGCCCTCGGTGTGGGTGTGTTCGCTTTGGCGCAGCTCGAAGTACCGCGTCGCGCGCCACTGGCGATCGCGTCGGAGCTGGAACCGCTCTTGATTGACGAGGATGCGCTCGGAGCGTTCGAAAGCTCGCTCGATCCCGTGATGAACGACGAAGAGATGCCGGAAGAACTCCGACAATCCGCACAGGCGTTCAACCAGATCCTAGAAGACCTCTCGGACCGTCGCTTGGAGAGGACCGAAGCGCTTCGTCGAATCCAGGAGTTGGAAAACCGGTTGAGCGAAGGTCGCGAGGCCGATGCGGAAGCCATGCAGGAGTCGCTTCGGGAACTCGGCAACGAACTGCAGCGCGCGGAGATGACCGAAGCGGCAGCCGAAGCGCTTCGGGAGCACGACCCCGAACGTGCAGCCGATGCGATGCGCCAGCTCGCGCAGCAGGTCGAGAACGAGGCCCCCAACCGCAACGAGCTCGACCAATTGCGTCGTGCGCTCGAGCGGGCGAGCCAAGATCGCGAAGAGCGTCGTCGCCAGGAGCTCGAGCGCGAACGCGAAGAGATGGAGCGACTTCTCCAGCGTCAGCGCGAGAAGCAAAGCCAGACCGAACAAGAGCGACGTCTCTTGCAGCGCCGTCAACGCAACCTCGAACGCCTGCAGCGAGAGCAACAGCAGCTCGAACAACAACGACGCCAGCTCGAGCGACTGCGTCGCGAGATGCAGCAAGCGGCCGAGAACTTGAACCGCAACGCGCAAGATCGTCAGCAGGCTGCAGAACAGCTTCGTCGCGCAGCGGAAGAACTGAACCGCATGGCACGGCAGCAGATGAGCGAAGAGCAGCGTCGTGAGATGCAGCGTCAGCTACGTCAGCTACGCGAGATGATTCGTCGGATGCAGCAAGGCGGCGGCGGCCAACAAGGTCAGCAAGGACAAGGACAGGGCCAAGGGCGTCAGGGTCGACACCGACGCTTTGTGCTGCAGGCCGGCGGACAAGGCCAAGGTGGCGCGCGTCTGATCATGCCCGGTCAAGGCCAACAGGGTCAGGGACAAGGTCAGGGTCAGGGACAAGGTCAGGGTCAGGGACAAGGTCAGGGTCAGGGACAAGGTCAGGGTCAGGGACAAGGTCAGGGACAAGGTCAGGGTCAGGGACAAGGTCAGGGCCAAGGCCAAGGCCAGGGTCAGGGACAAGGCCAGGGTCAGGGACAAGGACAAGGTCAGGGCCAGGGCCAGGGCCAGGGCCAGGGCCAAGGTCAGGGTCAGGGACAAGGTCAGGGCCAAGGACAAGGCCAGGGTCAGCAGGTGTTTCGACTGGGCCAAGGCGGTCAAGGCGACGCAACGTTGGAGATCCCCGGCATGGGTCAGGGCCAAGGGGGTCAGCAACAAGGCCAAGGCGGCAACGTCGGTGGCAGCGGCGCTGGCACGCAGCACGACCCGAACATGCTCGACGATCCGACCGACATCCGCAGCCGCAACAACAACACGCGCGTCGAGGGCGAGCACTCCGACGGTCCGACCACCAGCGAAGTCATTATGAGTGCGGGCGACCGCGGCTTCGTCGGCGAGGGCTACCAAGACGTCTACACGAACTACGAAAACCACGCCGAAGAGGTGTTGGAGCGCGACGAAGTCCCGCCCGGCTATCGCTTCTACGTGCGTCGCTACTTCCAGCTTATTCGCCCCCGCGAAGGAGCTCCGCAGACCCCGCAGACCGACTCTTCCCAGAGCGGTCAGGAGTAATCGATGACAGAGGCCGAATCGCCGACCACACCCTCCGAAGTCGTTGAGCGCTTCGGCGACGACATCCAACGCGTCAAAGCCGAAATCGGAAAGATGATCGTCGGCCAAGACGAAATCGTGGACGGTGTGTTGACCTGCTTGCTGGCAGGCGGACAGGCGTTGCTCGAGGGTGTCCCGGGGCTCGGCAAAACGATGCTGGTGCGCACGCTCGCCAACGCGTTGCGACTCGAGTTTTCGCGCATCCAGTTCACCCCGGACTTGATGCCCGCCGACATCGTGGGAACGACCGTGCTCACCGACGGTGCGGACGGTCAACATCGGCTCGAGTTCCGCAAGGGTCCGGTGTTCGCGAACATCGTCCTGGCTGACGAGATCAACCGTGCGACGCCGAAAACCCAGAGCGCCATGCTCGAGGTCATGCAGGAGCACACCGTCACGGTGAGCAATCAGACCTACGTGCTGGAAGAGCCCTACTTCGTATTGGCTACGCAGAACCCGCTCGAGATGGAAGGCACCTACCCGCTTCCCGAAGCTCAGCTCGACCGCTTTTTGTTCAAACTCGAAGTGGGGTTTCCTGACCGTGAAGACCTGCACGCGATTCTGGATCGCACCACGGGTTCGGAAACGCCTGTCGTCGAACCGGTCCTGGATCAGGACACCATCCTGCACATGCGCAAAGTGGTTCGCGATGTTGCCGTGTCACGACACGTGAAGGACTACGCCATTCGCGTGCTCGAAGCGACGCACCCGGATCGCGCATCCGCACCCGAGAAGGTCCGTCGGTTCGTCCGATTCGGTGCCAGTCCGCGTGGTGCGCAGGCGATGCTTTTGGCCGCAAAGATCCATGCACTCTTTGATGGGCGCTTCAGCGCAGCCATCGACGACGTTCGCTGGGCGATGAAGCCCGCTCTTCGACATCGCGTGATCCTCAACTTCGAGGGCGAAGCCGAAGGTGTGCCGAGCGACGACGTGCTGGACGATATCCTCGCCAACATTCCCGAGACTGCGTAGTCGACGATGTTCGAGTGGCTGACCGGCCGCGATAGCGTTGCACCACCTCCGGGCGACGAGGAACTCTTTGACGAAGAGTTTCAGCGTCGACTGGAGTACTTGGCGATCGTCTCGCGACGAGTGTACGCGGGTCGCATGCGCGCGGAGCGTCGCAGCAAGAAGACCGGTGCGGGCATCGAGTTTGCCGACCACCGCGAGTACGCGCCAGGCGACGACTTTCGCTATCTCGACTGGAACGTCTATCAGCGCACCGGGCGACTTCTTGTTCGTCTCTTCGAAGAAGAAGAAGACCTGAGCGTGTACATCATCGTCGATGCATCACGCTCGATGGGCATGGGGGAACCGGCCAAACTCAGCTACGCCAAGAAAATCGCCGCAGCGTTGGCCTACGTCGCCCTCGCCAACTTGGATCGTGTCTCGGTTCTGAGCTTCGACGATCAGATGTCGGGACGCTTGGCCCCAACCCGCGGCAAGAACCGCATCTTCAAAGTGTTCGATTTTCTGCGCCCGCTCGCTGCCGACGGAGAGACCGACCTCAAGACCGCGCTGCGCACTTTTGCCGCGCAGAACAAACGACGTGGCGTCGCCATCCTCATCAGCGACCTCTACGACCCACGCGGGTTTGAAGAAGGCATCAACCAGCTTCGCTACGCCAAGTTCGAGCCCTTCGTGCTGCAGATTTTCGATCCCATCGAGGTCGAGCCACCCCTGCATGGCGACGTTCGGCTGGTCGACTTCGAGACAGGCGAACACCGCGACGTCACCGTCACGCCCAAGATCTTGCAGCGCTACCGCGAAGCACACGACGCGTACCGCAAAGAGATCGCTGACTTCTGCGGACAGAAACAAGTCGCGTATCACGCGCTCCAAACCGACGTTCCCTTCGACGACGCGATTCTCAATGTGCTGCGCGCCGGAGGTCTGGTTCGTTGACCCTCCTCTGGACACTCACGGGCTTGACCGCTGCTCAGGTCCTGACGGTCCTCGGCGTCGCCGGTGGCGCGGTCACCGTGCTCTATCTGTTGAAGCTGCGACGACGGCAGGTTCCAGTTCCCTTCGTCAAACTCTGGGAGCAGGTTCTCGCCGAGAAGCAGACCACGCGGTTGTTCTCGCAACTCAAGCGTTGGCTCTCGCTCTTGCTCGCGCTCTTTGTGGTGCTCTTGATCGCTCTGGCGTTGGGTGACCCACGCCGAGACTCGGTCAACGACGACGCACGCACACTCGTCGTGTTGGTTGACGCGAGCGCGTCGATGCAGGCCACCGATGGCATCGAAGGCGCCACGCGTTTCGACGACGCGAAGAAAGCCGTCAAGCGCCTCATCGATGGTTTGGGACCCGCCGATCGAATGCTGATCGCTCAGCTCGACAGCACTGCGACCCCCGTGAGCCCCCTGACCGATGAGCCCCGCGTGTTGACCGATTCACTCGACACGATGACGCCATCCGAGGTCGCTGCCGATCTGCGTGCGGGCCTGCACCTCGCGCTCGATGTTCTGCGTGGCCAACCGGGCGGCGAAGTGATTCTCGTGGGTGATGGCAACGTGACCACGGAACGCTTTCGCGCGGATGTCTTCGAAAGTCGATTGGCGGATGCCGATGTTCGCTTCAGCTGGGAGAAGCTGGGCGAAAAAGGCGACAACGTCGGCATCAGTGCGTTTTCGGTACGCCGCTACCCGCTCGACAAGAGTCAAAGCGAAGTCCTGGTTGAGCTCTTCAACGCGGGCGAGGAAGACGAGTCGATCGAGCTGACGCTCCTCGGCGATGGTGCACCGGTTGATGTTCAGCGTCTGAGCATCCACGGCGGCGAGCGCATCCGACGATTTTTTCGCAACGTCTCGGGTGTCGACCAAACGCTGGAAGCTCGTCTCACGCGCGCGGACGGAACGCGCGACGTGCTTCCGATCGATGACCACGCGTACGCTCGGCTTCCGGAACGGCGTCGAGCGCGACTCTGTGTGGTGAGCCCAGGCAACCTGTACTTGCAGGCTGCGCTCTTGCTCGACGAGTACCTCGACGTCGTGGAGGTCACGCCTGATCAGTATCCGTGTGAGGGTCGTTTCGACGTCATTCTCTTCGACAACTGGGTCCCGCCGACCACGCCCGACATACCCGCGCTCTACCTGGGTCTCCCCATGGAAGAAGGCATGCAGGGTCCGCTGGAAGTCGATGGAGAGATCGCGGGGCCCTACTTCGACCAGCTTGATCGACGCCATCCGCTGCTGAAGTGGACGGCTCTTCGAGATGTGAATATCGCGCGCGCCGCCAGCGTGCGTATGCAGCAAGGCGACCGTGCGATCGCGCGGAGCAGCGGCGGTCCGTTGATGGTCGTCGGTGCCCGCGAAGGTCAGCGTTTTGTCGCGTTCACCTTCGACCCACGCGAAAGCGACTTGGTGTTACGCGTGGCGTGGCCACTGATGCTGCTGAACACGGTTGACTGGTTCGTCCAGGAGCAAGTCGGGTTTGTCTCCAGCTTCCACACCGGCGAGACGTGGCACGTGCCGGCGCCGGCCTCACAAAGCAGCGTGGTGATTGTGGATCCCCGTGGCGAAGCACGCGATGTCCCGGTCGTGGAAGGCCGCGCGGTCTACGCTGGAGTTCACTCTGGGTTCCACACTCTCCGGACCAACATCGACGGCGAGGAGCGCGAGGAACAGTTCGCAGCCAACCTCGGGCCCGGCGACGAGAGTCGAGTTCTTCCCGCCGAAGAGTTGTCGATCGGCTCACGCGAAGCCCAGGAGCCGACCCGTGGCGAAATTGGAGTCCGGCGCGACATCTGGGTCTACCTGATCGTCTTCGTGCTTCTCATCCTGGTCATCGAGTGGTTCACGTACCACCGGCGGGTGACGGTATGAGTGACATGAAGAAGCACCTGCCTGCGTTGCTCGTCACGTTGGTGGTCTGTTCGGGTCTCGCCATTCTGCTGGCTTCGACCTGGGGCGAAGGACTCACGTTTGAGTTCGGCGGCGACACCTACGAGCTACTCCAGCCGCGGTGGATCGTCGTCTTTGCCGTAGCGCCCTTCCTCATCTTTGCGGCGACGCGTTCCTTGGCCGACCTGCCGCGCGCGCAGCGTTGGCTTGGCGTCTTCAGCCGCATGGTGTTGGTCGCGCTCCTTTCGTTGGCGGTTGCACGCCTCGCCAAGACCAGCGATGCCACCCGCGTCAGCACCATCTTCCTGGTCGACGTCAGCGATTCGGTCCCTGACGCCGCGCTCGAAGATGCTCGCGCCCAGGTCCGCGCAGCGTGGGAAGCACGTGATTCGGGCGACGAAGAAAACGACGTTCAGCTGATCACCTTCGCGCAAGAGGCGCGTGCGGTTCCGATCGAGCGCGATGCCGACGACGTTCCGGAGATCGAGCGTCACCGCAGCGAAGAAGACCCGGATGCAGGCCGAGGCACGAATGTGCAGGGTGCGCTGCAGCTCGCCTACGGTCTTTTCCCGTCCGGACACCTGCGCCGCGTGGTCGTGCTTTCCGATGGCGGCCAAACCGACGGCGACCTGCTCGCGGAGGCTTCGCGTGCCAACCGGTTTGGCGTGAAGATTCACGTGCGACCCAGTCGTCACGGCTCACCGCCGGAAATCGCCGTGCGTGAACTCGAACTACCCGACCGCATCAAAGTCGGCGAGCCCTTCCCTGTTCGTGCACGGCTCTTTGCATCGGTCCCTAGCCACGCACGGCTTCGCCTCTATCAAGGCGAAACACTCAACGGGTTGGACAGCCTTCGTCGCGTCGAACTCGAGCCTGGCGAAACCGAAGTCGAGTTTCAATCCGTGGTACGTGTTGCCGGTCCGGTGACCTACCGCGTGACGCTCGAGCCGGAACGCGCCGAAGGGGACGACCCCGACCGCAGCATCGATCGCTTCGCCGCCAACAACGAGTACGAGACCTCCGTCGTGGTGCCTGGAAAGCCCACCGTGTTGTACGTGGAAGGCGCACAGGGGCGTGCGAGCTACTTGGCGCGCGCGCTGACCGCCGCCGACTACGACGTCGATGTGCGCGGTCCTCGCGCCATCCCCACGAGCCTGCGCGAGATGGAGCGCTACGACTTTTTCATCCTCTCGGATGTGTCGGCCGACCAAGTCTCGATGAGCCAGATGGACGCGATCGAACGCTACGTTCGTGACCTCGGTGGCGGGTTCATGATGGCCGGTGGCGAGCGCGCCTTTGGTCTGGGCGGATGGCAGGGCACGCGTATGGAGCGCTTGCTGCCGGTGCGCATGGACAGCGAGCGGCGTCGCGATCAGCCTTCACTCGCTCTAGTGTTGGTGATCGACCGGTCGGGTTCCATGAATGGTCAAAAGCTCGAGCTGGCCAAGGAAGCCGCCAAAGCCACAGCCGGACTGCTAACGGGCAACGACTACATCAGCGTGATCGGCTTCGACTCGCGTCCTGAGCGCATCGTGCGCATGCAGAGTGCGAGCAACCGGCTGCGCATTCAACGCGACATCAGTCGTCTGACCGCGCGAGGCGGCACCGCGATCTTCCCCGCGCTCGACATGGCGTACCAGGATTTGGCGGTCACTCGCGCTCGCATCAAACACGTCATCCTGCTCACCGATGGTCAAGCGCCAGAGCGTGGCATCACCGAGTTGGTGCAGGTGATGCGCGCGGAAAGCATGACGGTCAGCACGGTGGGCTTGGGGTCCGACGTCAACCGTGCGCTGCTGCAGTCGATCGCGAACTTGGGTGGTGGGCGTAGTTATCTCACCAACGACCCGCACAACGTGCCGCGTATCTTCATGCGCGAGACCACGACCGTTGCGCGTTCCGCCGCGGTGGAGGAGTACTTTCAGCCGCGTGTCCGTGCTCGAGCCGACTTCTTGCGCGCCACCAACATCGAAGGCTCGCCGTACTTGCACGGCTACGTCGCGACTCGTGCCAAGCCCTCGCCCGCTCAGGTGATCCTCGAGAGCGACGTCGGCGAACCGATTTTGGCGCGTTGGCGCGTGGGTCTAGGCTGGTCGATGGCGTGGACGCCGGACGTGAAGAATCGCTGGGCGGTCGAATGGGTTCGCTGGTCGGGGTACAGCCGCTTTTGGGCGCAGCTCGTGCGTGAACACATGCGACAGAAACGGCGTCAGCGCTTGGACATGCAGGCGCGCATGCAGGGCGACGAGGTTCACGTCGTAGTCGACGCCATCGGTGCCGACGACACGTTCCTCAACGACATGACCAGTACGTTGCGCGTCGAAGGCCCGATGGGTGCGCGTCAGGCTCGCGAAGGCGAAGACGACCCGCAGCTGCGTCGAAGTCGCGATATCCCACTGCGCCAGACCGCACCCGGTCGGTATGAAGCGCGCTATCCGATGGATTCGTTTGGTTCGTTTGTGCTGACCGCAAATCACCGTCGAGATGGACGTCTGGTCGCCGAGAGCGCAACACAGCTGGCCAACCCCTACCCGACCGAATACCGGACACTCGAACCCGACGAGACGCTTCTCCGGGCCGCAGCGGATGTGACCGGCGGTCGAATGGATCCGACGCCCGATCAGCTCTTCGACAGCGAGGGCGAGTCGATCGAATCGCACGAAGAACTGTGGCCCTGGTTGCTCTACTTCGTACTCGGACTCTTTGTGTTTGATCTCCTCTTGCGACGCGTTCGAATCTTCGACCGCAACTTCAAGCGGCAAGCGAAGCGACGTCGTCGTCGAAACTCGATGCCGCCGGGCCGTGGTTCGGTGCCGCCGCGTCGGGGCCGAGGGTCGATTCCGCCACGAGGAGGCTCGATGCCTCCGCCGCGGCGCTAGGCGGATTCGAGCGCGTCCACGATCGCCCACACTGCAGCTCGTTTGCGACGGACATCCGAGTATTTTCGCAGCGCAGCGAGCAAGCGTGTTTGATCGCTTGCGGGAACCGAGCTGCGTTTTAGTTCACGCACAAGTCGCTCGATCATCGCGGTCTCGTTGGCGGTGCCTTGCGCATGCAGCACGCGATGGCGTCGTCCATAGCGACGGGCGCGCCGCTGCTTGTCTTCTGCACTTCGGGGCACGATGGCAGCGTGCGCACGACCCTGCACACCGCAACCGGTCATTCCGGTTTGCCGGCGATCTCAGATAGGATCGATGCGGCATGGCGCCTCGAGCAGGCTACGAGCCTCTTCGGGGCAACCCCGAAGACACGACAATGTTCCTCATTTCGCCGCACGGTGAACACGCACCATTCAGTGCGGACGCACCGCGCAGGACGCGATTCGTCGAGGCGCCATGCTTTGCTCACTGCAGAGAGCCTGCCGAATGAAACCCGCTTTGGCATGGGCCATCGCCATGTGCGTTCGCGATGTGACCGACGTGAACGAAGCGTACGCACGCATCACAGAGCACATCGACGGACCCAACGAGGCACTTCTCGCGCTTGCTCAAATTCTCGTGGGACCCGAACTCCGTGTCGTCGAGGACATTGACGCTGCACGCATCGATGCAATTCGCCACTTCTCATTTCGCGGCGCGCAGTGCCGTGTTCGCCGCTGGCCGATGCCGGTCCCTTTGGATCAGCCGCGCTTGGGTGTGCCCTCGTTGCCCACCATCGGTGATCTCGCCGACAGTTTGAGTATTGGGGTTGGCGAACTGCTCTGGATGGCGGATCCGTGCGGTCAAAACACCGTACCTCGTCTCGCGCACTACCGGACCCGTTGGGTCGGCAAACGCAAAGGCGGCCGACGTCTCCTTGAGGTGCCCAAGAAGCGACTCCGAACGATCCAGAGGAAGCTCTTGCGATGGTTGAATGCAGTCCCGCCGCACCCGGCGGCACGCGGTTTTCGACCCGGAACCAACGTGATTGAACACGCCGCAGCGCATGTCGACGAACGCTGGGTTCTACGCGTCGACCTTGCGGACTTTTTCGCACGAGTGCGCGCAGCACGAATCCGACGAACCTTCATCGCGCTTGGATTCTCTCCCTCGGTAGCTCGGATCCTCACAGGGCTCACGACGACACACTCAGAACCCGCGGGTGCAGATGCGGTCGAACGGACCCTCTACAGGTCGCGGCACCTCCCTCAAGGCGCTCCGACATCGCCTGTGCTCGCGAATCTTGCCGCCTGGCCACTCGACGTGCGTCTCAGCTCGCTCGCCACCACGCTCAGTCTCACATACACGCGCTATGCAGACGATCTCGTGATGTCGGGGCGATGGGTGCATCCTGACCTCAGCGCACAGATCGGCGCCATCGCGCACGATGAGGGGTTCGTCGTCAATCATCGCAAGACTCGTCGAATGGGATCCGGCCGGCAGCAACGCGTCGCCGGCCTGGTGGTCAACGGTGCGACGATCGGCGTACCGCGGGCCGACTACGATCGGCTCCGCGCGATTCTACATCGATGCGCCGCCAACGGCCTGGAGGCGGAAAACCGCGATAACCATGTCGACTTTCGGGCATACCTACGGGGTCGAATCGAATGGGTCAGCGCCGGCCGTCCATCGCGTCGCACGAAGCTCATCCATCTCTTTGAATCGATTCGCGATTAGCCGGCAGGCTTGTGCGCGCGGAATACGGCGTCCGATTCGGGCTACCTCCACCCACGGCGCGTCACGGTAGCTTGGCTCGGCCACGAAAGGCTGATCCATGAGTTTCAAGTCGCATGTCCTGTCGAAACGATGGTTCTTCATCTGTAGCGTTGTGCTCGTTGCCGCGTGCGGAGAACCCGACTCACTCACGGATGCCGACGTCGCGGATACCATCGTGGACTCACGCGCGTTCGATAGCGAGCCCACAGATGCACCCGGCGATGGAGGACCTCGAGATGTCGGATCGCCTCGAGATGCTGGTGATGCAGATGGTGGTCCTGCGGAAGAACCACCGCAGATAACGTTCTATACCAACTTTGAAACGGACCAATGGGGTCCAGACGGTGAACGAGAACCGCCCGGAAATTTCTGGGAGGTTGACCATGGATTGCCCAGAACGACCGACCATCCCGATTCACCCCTAAGCGTGGGGCGTGGTGGTGCCGGAAGGGCTTTGTGGCTCGGCGCTTACAACGAAGACCCCACGAGAAATGAAGTGGGAAAGGACGCCGCTCTAAGTTTTGGAGAGCATTGGATGGGGGTGTCTATCTACGTTCAGACGCCCCTGGATGACAGTCGCATCATCATTCAAAACAGATTGCTCGCCGATGGCAGTAGCCGAACGGTTAACGCCATCTCATTGAGGCAAGGCAACGAACCCGGACGACTCTACTTCAGCCTGCCCACAGACGTGGATTCTGTGGACACGCGCCCGACGAATGGAGCGGGCTCGAACACGGAATCAGTCTTTTTTGATTATCGCGAACGAGAGTGGCTCGACATCGTGCTGCACTATCAAGGTGCATTCGGAGCGGACTACGAAGGCCCCGATACCGCAGAACTCACCAGCACTCTTGGTTTTGATCCGAGGAGCGACGGTCTTATTGAAATCTGGGTGAACGGCGAGAAGATCGTCGACCACGTGGGAACGACAGCGTTTCGCTATGCCAGGGAGGGCGAAGAAGTCACTGGGCTCATCACTCCTAAGATTGGCCCGTATTGGTCAACCGAACACTCACCACGCGGCGATGTCTACTATGACAACTACCGGCTGTGGGTCGGTCCTGGCGGAACGTATGCCGACCTCGATCCAAGTCGGTAGTCACCGCGCATCAGAGCTGCGACGTACCCACCTCGTGCCCGAAGAGCACTCGCCCGATGGGCTTGAGCGTCGCCTCTGCAACCATGATGTGCTGGGTCATCGTGTGCACATCCCGAAAGCAGCGTTGCAGCGGGCTCGAGGAGTAAATCGAACCTCCGCCACCTAGTTCGTACGCGGTGTCGACCGCGGCGGCAGCAGCACGTGCAGCATGGGTCGCGGCAAGCCTTAAGCCTGCCCGCCGCGCGATGCTCAACTCACCCTTCTTGGCTTCGCTCCACGCTTCGTCGATCGCGCTGTTCATGAATGCTTTCGCGGCACGAACCTCACCCTCGGCGCGTGCAGTCCGCACTTGCGCAAGCTCGGTTTGCGCCAGCGTCTTTCGACCGGACTTTTTGTGTTGTGCAACATCGACGATCACGTCCAACGCGTGCCGGGCAATGCCCAAGCCAACGGCACTGATGCCCAACGACAACAGACCAAAAAGCGGGAACGCGTAGAGCGCACCATCGTGTTTTGGTGGTTCACTCAACACGCACGCGCTGCGTTCCGTGGGAACAAACACGTCGTCCACGACCATGTCATGGCTGCCGGTCCCTCGTAGACCCGACGTGTGCCAGGTGTCGATGATGGACGTTTGGTCTGCGGTAAAAAAGAACGACCGGATTTCCGGTTCACCGCTCGCCAACATGCGCGGCGCATCTCCCTCAAACACCAACGCACCACCGAGTCGAATCGACGCATTGTCGACGCCACTGGTAAAGGGCCAACGTCCACTCACCCGATATCCACCCTCGGTGGGCGTTGCCTTCCCACGCGGCGCAAACACACCGGCATAGATCCCACCGGGATCGCGAAAGAGTTCTGCGTCGGCGGCGTACGCGGCCAACAAGCCTGTCGTCGAACCGGTCATACCGATCCATCCCGCGGCACCATCGCCACGCCCGAGTGTTTCCAAAACTTCGACGAAGACCCGCGGATGCACTTCGCCGCCGCCCAATGCGGCGGGCACCAACATCCGGAAGAACCCGGCATCGGCAAACGCTTGGGCTGTGTCCGCAGACAAGCGACGAGCCTGCTCGGTCGCGGGAGCTTGTTCACGCAAGCGCGCTACTGTCGCCTGTGCCTTGTTGATCAGTTCACTCACGTTGAGGCCTCTACGTCGACGCGCGCAGCGACCGCGGTTGCGATCCATCCACGTCGGTGAAGTCATAGTGTCTGGCGAGTTCGGCCACGACCAACACTTTACCGGTTTGGCTCATTCGCTCGGGATCTTGCGCCAGTGCAACAATCGCGCGGCCGGTAAACTCTGGCGATTCGCTGTGTGTGGTGTCGAAGGGCAACTCGCCGGCCAACACGCGCTCTGTGCGTACGATGCCCGGATACAGCGAGACGCTGCACACTTCGTGTTTGCGAAAGTCGCGCGCCATGTCCGCCGCCAGTCGATCGACACCTGCTTTGCCCACGCCGTACGCCACGTTCACCTGGTAGCCCGCGCCACCAAAGCTCGAAATGTTCGCCACCAGCCCTCGCGTGCTCTGAATCAGCAACGGCGCAGCAAGCGCTGTTGCAACGTAGTGCGAGCGCAACCCCACTTGATGCATCGTGTCCCAGAACCCGATGGGCTGTTCCCAAAACGGCTTGCGCGAGAAGAGCTCACCGTCCGGAACCGCGAACACGTTATTGACCAACACGTCGAGCGACTTCACCTGCGCGAAAGCCGCTCGAACACTCTCATCGTCGGCATGATCACACACGAGCGGAACCGCGCGGCCCCCCCGCTCTTCGATCTCGGCAACCGTTTCACGCAGCGACCCCGGTCGGCTTCCAGCATCCAACGTTCGCCCGGTCACGTAGACCGTCGCGCCGGCTTCGCCCAATGCCAGCGCGACGCCCTTCCCCACGCCACGACTCGCGCCCGTCACGAGCGCGGCGACTCCATCGAGCACCTTCATCCCGCGACCTGAAATCCGCTGGACGAGATCCCCGTATCCGCTGGTTGGGGCAGCGTGATCGTGAACGTGGTACCGCGCGAGTCGGTGTGCATGTTGATCGTGCCTTCGTGGTCGTCGACAACCTTGTGCACGATCGCAAGCCCAAGACCGGTTCCGCCCTTCTTGCCGTGCGTGATGAACGAATCGAAGAGTCGCGCGCGAATCTCTTCCGGAACACCGGGACCGTCGTCTGAGAAGCTCAAGATCAGCGTGCGGTCTTCCACGAGGCGCGACACCCGAATGGTGAACGTGCCACGACGACTCTCCCCGATCGCTTCTGCGGCGTTTCGTGCCAGGTTGTGGACGGCACGTTGGATCTTGGCAGCGTCGAAGTACGCCGTGCCGCGATCTTCCAGCTTCAACTCGATGTTGATCTTCTTTCCGAGTGCAGCCTCGAGCTGACTCACCAGGTCATCGAAGAACTTGTAGAGGTACACCTTGCGCACCCAGAGCTTTCGGTCGCCGCGCGCAAACGCCAAGGTCTCTCGAGTCATCTCGTCGAGAATGTCGACTTGGTGCAGCACGGTCTCGACGATCTTGGAGCGCTCCTCGGGATCCGCTTCGCCGGCGAGCATGCGCGCGTAACCCTTGATCACAGTCATGGGCGACTTGAGGTCGTGAAGCACACCGGACAAGAACTCACCCAACGTCGACAGCCGCTCCTCGCGCTGACGGCGCTCTCGGTTTCGCGCTTGCTCGATCGCGGTGGAGATGTGACCGGCGATCACTGTCGCAAGCTTGATGTCGTCGTCGTCGAAGTCCGCTTGCCCTTTGGTCTTGTTGAGCAGCTCTACGGCACCCCGGCCTTGGCGGTCGCCATCCCCCCAACGCAGCGGAACGCACAGCAGGTTCTGCGGGTGGTATCCGACCTCATCGCTGATGTGTCGTGAGTGTCGTTCGTCGTCGTGGATCCGATTCACCACTTGGGGTTTGCCGTGCTCCGCAACCCAACCACACACGCCCTGCCCGGCCTTGATTCGCAGCTTGGCAACCTTTTCCGGCTCGCCGCCCACCGCAGCGCGAAAGTGCAGGTCGCCGGTATCGTCGTCGGCCAAGAGGATCGATGCGGCTTCGGCGTCCACGGCTCGCATCGTGCGTGCGAGCATGCCTTGGAGGAGTTCATTGAGCTCCAGCGCACTCGCCGAGACCTGTGCGATCTCAAAGAGCACATCCAGCTCACGGATCTTCTTTTGAAGCTGCTCTTGGGCCTCGAGCAGTTCGATGTTCTTGCCGACGACCGAAAGGAAGAGTTTGCTGTTCTCGATCGACACCGCGGCCTGCGCGGCAAGCGCGCCCAGCAGCGCTTCGTCCTCTCGGGTGAAGTACCCCGTGCTCCGGTTGAGCACCTGCACGACGCCGATGATCCGACCGTGTTGGTTCTTGAGCGGAACGCAGAGCACGGAGCGCGTTCGGTAGCCGGTGCGTCGGTCCCACTCGGCATCGAAGCGCACGTCTTGGTACGCATCTTTGAGGTTTAGGCTCTTGCCGGTCTTGGCGACGCTGCCGGCGAGACCTTCGCCGACTTTGAGTCGAATCTCGATCGTGTGCTCGCCTTGCGCGACTTTCGACCAGAGTTCGCCGGTGTCCTCGTCCAGCAAGTAGAGCGTAGACCGATCGGCCTCCATGACCTCGCTGATGCGATCGAGCACCATCTTGAGCAGCTCGTTCAGATCAAGCGTGGAGCCGAGCAGAACCCCGATCTCTTGCAGTGTGCGCAGCTTGGCGCGCTCGCGCTCGATCTCCTTCCGGAGACTCTCGAGACTCTCCGTCGGGCTATCGACGGTGTCTGCGCGCTTCGAAGGGTCCACCCCACGATTGTCCTCGCGGCGGCCAAGCCTTTGCAACCCCTGCTGTTAGGGAAGTCGTCTGGGCTAGAAGGACTGCCGCATCTCGGCTTTGTCGCCCACGCTCACTTCGTGCGTCGATGAGGTCACGACCAACGTCGCGGTACTCTCGCGAACATCCACCACACGCGCCTCGGCGATCACCTCAGGCGGATACTCGTCATCGTTCGGTTCAGGAGCGTCTTCTTCCAGCTGCCCGTAGTCCAGACCGCGCGTCATCAGACTCTCACGCCAATCATCCCCCTGACGGATGATGAAGAAACGATTGCCGAGTTGAACCTGGTCCTCGCGACCGACGTTCACGAAAATGACCTGCTGGTCCGCCAGCATGGAACGCGGACGGAGCGTCGCCACGACGCGTCCTTCCAAATCCAACGAGTTGGCGCGCGGAGGCACGATTTCGAACTGACGCGGAATCGGCGCAACACGGTACCCACGTTCGATCGGATCGAGCGCTTCACTGACCGTCGCACGTCCTACACCACGATCGCGATCGTAGCTGCGCAGGCGAACCGTTCCGTAAATGCGAACAAGCTGACCCTCTTCGTCGGGTTCGCGCTCGTCGTCTTCGATCTCCCGGAAGATCGTGTATTCGCGACCGGGCTGCACACGTGCACCCGATGCAAAGCGAACGTACACGTCGTCCCACGTGGAGAGCATCATGTTCTCTTCGGGTGACCCGATGATCACACCCGCGTTTTCGAGCGCCTCGTCATCGAGATATCCCTCTTCACGAAGCCAGACCGTTCCCGGCTGCGCACGTCCTGGTTGGGTCACCTGACCATCGGGCAGCGGTGCAGCGTTGACCTCGTTTCCACGAAGGCGGAGCCGGTCGAGCGGGTAAATCCAGTGCGGGTTCGTCACCTCGGGGTTGTACGACCACACACGGGGCCACTCGTACGGGTTGCCGTAGTAGCGACCCGTGATGTCCCAGAGCGTGTCACCCCGTTGAACGGTGTAGACCTCGGGGATGTAGCTGGCGCGTGACCCACGCCCGATGATGAGAGCGCGTCGGCTGCGAAACGCGTCGTCGAGGCTGGTCGCGCTTTGACCGCCTTCTTGCGCCGAAAGAGTCGGTGCAACGCCGGTCGGTACAACGCCCGCCAAACCAAGAAGGATGGCCAACAAACGAAGCCTTTTCATAACTGTCGCACTCCTTGAAACATCATCCTGCCGTCCTCGCGGCGATGCTGCTCGGGTAGTCGCGTCGGAGCTGCTCAAGAGCGCGCTGGGCACCTGCCCGGTCGCCCATGCGGCGCCGACACAACGAAACCTTTAACAACGCGTCGGGGGCCTTGTTCCCGTCGGCGTGTCGTCGAAGATAAGCCTGAAAGCCTGCCAATGCGTCGCGGTAACGACGTTGGATGTAGAGCACTTCAGCACGCCAATACCGCGCGCTGGGTGCAAGTCGGTGAGACGCGCTACTGGTGATGATGCGATCAAACCCGGCCAGCGCTTCGGTGAAGCGTCGACCACGAAGATCACCGAGCGCGGCGCGATAGGCCGTGGTGACTCCGTCTGCACGAGGCCGTTGCGGTTGAGGCGGCGCCAAGGGAATCGGTGCCACCGACGCGTATGCAGCATCCGCGGCGTTTGGGTTCACCCGCGCCGCTGCAGCTGCGGCCATGGGAATCGGTGCAATCGGCGGAGCCATCGACGCTGCCATCGATGCGGAAACTGTTCCGGCCGACGGCAACTCCGGCGCACGAAGCATCGCCTCGGGCAACGGCGTTTGTGGACTTCCGTACAAGCGCAACACCGGACGCGGTTCGCTGCGACGCGGAGCCTCGCGCTCGGGCAACTCGGCCGCAGGTGAATCCCACTCCGACCCGTCATCATCAAAGTACTGCAGTGAGTCTTGCGCGGGTGGGTTCTCGGTTCGAATGCGAACGGTCTCACGACGTGCCGGCGCGGGACGGTCACGCAACTCGTCCGCTTCGGCACGTGCCAACGCCAAGCGACTGCGCAACTCCCGCATCTCGGCTTCACGTTGATCCGCTTGCTGCTGCAGACGTTCGAGTTCGGCTTCCTGTTGTTGCTGCTGTGCTTCTTCCACCGGCGTCGTACCGCTGGGTGGCGTGGAAGCACCGCATCCCACACCAAGTGCAGTGATGAGGAACCAACCTGTGATGCTGCGTCGCATAGCTCGACCTCCATCGTAGGGAGGCCGGCGGGGAACACCAAAAAAGCGGTCAGATCCGGGTCGCTACTCAGCTCTGGAAACGGCCCATGGCTCGGAACTTGTTGTAGCGCTCGTCGATTCGCTCCTGGGCCGACATTCCCGCCAACTGACGGAGGTGCATCGACAGGGCTTCGCCCAAACGCTTTGAAGCCTCGGGAATGTTGCGGTGCGCCCCGCCGACCGGCTCCGATACCAACTCATCCACAATGCCGAGCTTCTTGGCGTCCGATGCCAGCATCTTGAGCTGCTGCGCGGCATCCGGTCCGCGTGCGCCGTCGCGCCACAGAATCGACGCACACCCTTCCGGCGTGATGACCGAGTAGGTGGAGTACTCCAACATCAACACGCGGTTGGCCACTCCGAGCGCGAGTGCACCCCCGGAACCCCCCTCCCCGATGACCGTGGCGATGATGGGCACCTTGAGGCGAGACATCACCAAGAGCGCGTGTCCAATCGCTTCGCTTTGACCTCGTTCTTCAGCACCGATTCCGGGATAGGCGCCGGGCGTGTCGATGAAGGTCAGCACCGGGCGATCAAAACGATCCGCCAGCTCCATGATGCGACACGCTTTTCGATACCCCTCCGGGCGCGCCATACCGAAGTTGCGATGCACCTTCTGCTTTGTGGTGCGGCCCTTCTGGTGACCCACGACGGCAACGGTCTTGCCCTCAAACCGAGCAAAACCGCAAACCAACGCCGGATCGTCGGAGAAGTTTCGATCGCCGTGCAGTTCGACGAAGTCTTCGAAGATCTCGTCGAGGTAGTCCAAGAAGTACGGCCGGTCCGGATGACGACTCAGCTGCACCTTCTGCCAGACGCTGAGGTCGTCGTAGAGGTCGCGCTGAAGCTGATCCGCGCGCGCTTCGAGCTCGTGGATCTGGGTTTCGATCCCATCGAGACCATCCGAGGCGGCCTTGAGATCTGCGATTCGCTGCTCCAACTCAACGAGCGGTTTCTCGAACTCGAGATGTGCCATGAGCTTCTACCGTTGCGCTCAGACGGGACGCGTACGCTCGTCCCACATTGCGGCTTTATCCTTGGCGCCAATCACGTTGTAAACCTTGAGGGCCCGGGACTTACCCTTCACTGTGGCGGGAGGCAACTCCACGCATTCGAAGTAGTCCTCGACGGCCTTGAACGTGTGCTCGCTGATGAGGCACTGCCCGGCTTTGGCGTGCGAACAAAGGCGAGCGCCGGTGTTCACCGTGTCGCCGATCACGGTGTACTCGAGTGCTTTGCTGCTCCCGAGGTATCCCGCAACAACCTCTCCTGTGTTCACGCCGATCCCGATTTGAAGCTCGGGTCGGCCCTGCTCACGGCGCATGCTGTTGAACTCGTCTTCGAGGACGTGAAGCATCTTGAGCGCCACGCGGACGGCACGAACCGGATCATCGGGGTGCGCCACCGGTGATCCAAAGAGCGCCATGATCTCGTCACCGACGAACTTATCGAGCGTCCCCTCGTTCTCGAAGATGATCTCGACCATCAGTTCGAAGTAGTCGTTGAGCATGTCGACGACTTCCTGCGCCGGCATGTTTTCCGACATCGAGGTGAACCCGCGGATGTCGCTGAAGAGCACCGTGGTCTGACGAAGCTCGCCGCCCTTCTTCACTTCCACGCGACCGCTGAGCACCTGCTCGGCAATCGCGGGCGAGAGAAGTCGCTGGAATCGTTCACGCGTCACAGCTTCGTGCTGTAGCTGCGCGGCGTAGAGCGAGTTCTGTACCGCGATGGCAGCCTGGTTCGCGACGTTCTGAAAGAGCTGGAGGTCCTTCTCGGTGAACGCGTTCGCGGCAATCTGCGAATCGAGCAACATGATGCCGAACACTTCGCTCGCGTGGAGCAGAGGCACCGCCATCGTCGAGCGAATGCCTTGCATGATGATCGAGTGCGCGCCCTGAAAGCGCGAGTCCACGGATGCATCGCTACTCAGAACCGCGGCTTTGTCCCGAAGGACTTCGTCGATGATCGTGGTCGAGAGCACCACGTCTTCGGCCACGGTCTTGGCGGCTTTGGTTCGCACGCAACGAGGCTTGAGCTCATGCGCGTCGTCGTAGAGCAGCACCACACCACGGTCTGCAGGAAGCAACGAAAACGCCGCATCGAGAATCTTCGCAAGAAGCCGATCGACGTCGAGCTCCACACCGATGGCCTGCATCAACTCGTAGCTGGCGCGAAGCTTCTCGTAGTCCCGACGAAGCGCGTCGTTGTCGTGCACCAAACGCTCGGGCAGGAAACTCTGATCGAGCAAGGGCGCGAGCTTGGTTCGGATGTGACTCTCGACCATGCCCGGCGCGATGGTGACCTTCGACGTCGGCGGAGGTGGCGGAACCGGTCGCTGACCTCCACCCATCGTGGCCCCCGTTTGGGGACCGGGCGGACCCGGTTGCGACGAGGGCTGATCGAGCAGACCAGGCGGACGATGATCCGCAATCGTCTCGTCGCCCGTGAAAATAATTCGTGTCGAGCCGAGTGTGATTTCATCACCCGTCTCGAGGATCTTTTCGGAGACTCGTTCGCCGTTGACGTACGTGCCGTTGAGCGAGCCGAGATCACGAAGCACGTAGCGACCATCCACCAGGTCGATGTGACAGTGCTCCTTCGACACAATCCGATCGAGGATCTGATGTGTGTTGTTGGGATGGCGCCCGAGCGTATTGTGCCCAACCAGCTCCCGCTCTTGTCGCCCATCGGGGCCTATGATCGTAATCCGCGCCATAGGGGAGGACGCCCGTCGCGAACCATCCTAACGAGACCGGCTCAGGCAGTAAAGCATCGTCTTTCCTTGGATTTGTGCCTGGCATGCCAGCGTTTTGCGGCAAGTTGCAGGCTGGAGAGCTCGTTGCTAGGGTTCGCCCTCTTTCGGGCACCCCGCCCGAGAGCCTTTCTGCTGAGGAACCATGGCCCGCGTCACCGTTGAAGATTGCTTGGAGCACGAGGAAAACCGTTTTGCCCTCGTCATTCTCGCCAGCCACCGCGCACGTCTTCTGATGAAGGGCGCGCCTGCGTTGGTCACCAGCAAGAACCGTGAGGCCGTGACCGCCCTTCGAGAGATCGCCGCTCAGAAGGTTCGCTGGAACCGCCCTGTGAAGGAAGCGGTCGAAGAGTTCATCGTCGAGACGAAGAACGCCGAAATCCGCTAGTGCTCACCGAGCGGCTACGAGAACTGCTTCGTCAAACGTTGGCGAGCGACGTAGCGTATGAGGGGGAGCTGACGAGCCAGCTTGACCTCGGGGACGATCTTGGCGTGCCCGAAATCGGAGTTGGTTTGTTCGTCGTCGGAGCGCTTTGGCGTGAGCGTCGACATCTCGACCGCGAATGCCGTCATGACAGTCGACGACCTTGAGAAGGTTTTGGTCGACGCGTACCAAAACGCCGGCTTGGATTGTTTCTGCGCCACCATGGCCTTTCAGGGTCAAGGCGAAGTCTCGATGGTCGAGTGCAACAAAGAGTGTGCACACAAACCCGTCCTGACGAGTTTGGGCGTTTTCAAGAGCTGACGCCGAGGACGCTAGCGTTCCGACGCGTACGCGAGTTTTTCGCGGCGACCCAATCGGTAGAAGCGACGAAGTTCGCCGATCAGTCCGTTCATGTCTTCATTGGCCACGAAGCGGCGCTCGAGGTTGGCCACGACGCGCGCGGCTGCACGCGTCGCCAAACGATAACGCTCGCCGGCCTCCGTATCCGCATCGTCGAGATACTCCGCGTCGTCGAACAGACGCTGTCGGATTTGCCGGCTGCGTTCCTTCATCAGGCCCACGCCCCATCCATCCAGCAGCGCGGTGGCGTACTTGTCGACTTCCGCTTGCAGCTCGAGTTCGAGCTGCGTCACCGACTCGTCGTTTTGCGCACGAAAGATGAGGTAGACGAAGTGACTCACGCCTTCTGCGGCAAGCCAAAACGCTTCGAGTGGCGCATCGTCCGTTCGCAGCAACTCGAGCGCGGACTCCGCAACGTAGAGTCCGACGGAAATGCCTCCGTCGTGATCTTCGCCGACCAGAAGCACCTCGCCTCGCGCGACGGCGTCGCCGACTGCGGCACGCGCTTCTTCTTCGCTGCAGATAAACGGCTCCACCGGAAGCGAGTCAACATCGTAGAGCTCACTGATGCGCTGCTGAATACGACTGAGGATGTCGCTCATGGTCTTGCTCAGTGGATCTCTTCGTCCGGCTTCGGAACGGTGGGAAACACGCCTGCGCTATGAAGACGCGCCGCGACGCGAGGAGACTTGGTTCGGCGCCACGTGTCGTAGAGCTTCACGATGTCTTGCGGTGTGCGCAGCACCGTGCTCTCGCGTACCTCTTCGAGAACGTCGACCAAGCGACGAAACCCACCGGCGAGTTCTTCGAAAGTGTGGCGTCGTGCCAGCGAGAGCTCGCTCGCGCTTCGGTAGCAACGACCACCCATCGACACGAAGTAGTCGGCGCTCATCCCGCGCTGCTGAACGTGGTCGGCGAAGAAGCCGCAGGTGTAGAGCGCGGCATCGCCCGCAGTTTGAAAACGCCGCAGCTTCTCGCGCGGGTCTTCTTCTTCCAGAGCTTGCGCCCACTGCTGCACGAGAGGCGCGTCTGGCGTGGCGAGGCACTGCCGTTCCGCGAGCAGATCGACGAGGTAGAGTTCCGTATCTGTGGTGACGCTGACGCTGAACCTTTTGAGGGAGGCCTGGACGCGTTCGTGGAAGTAGGACCGGATATCGCCGTGGGTCTGAATCACTGCCATCTCTCCTGAAAGTATCGGTCGATGTGAGTGTCCTCAAAAGTTTGGACGGTATCGCTCGTGACGCGATTCAGCGCGTTCAGCACTCGATGCCCGAGAGTGCTAAGGGAAACGCTCTGTTCTGCCTAAACCCGCTAAGCCACTGAAATCATTCGATTTGTGAGTTGGCTCACGAGGTCAAAACCCGGTCCATTGACTCTTGATTGGGCCGAATTAGGTTCCCAGCCGATATCAGCACTCTTTCGGGGCGAGTGCTAACAAACGCCCCAGACACTGGAGGACAGCACATGGCGATTCGACCGCTGGGTGATCGCGTGCTCGTGAAGCGCGTCAAAGAAGAAGAGAAGACCAAGGGCGGAATCATCATTCCTGATTCGGCCAAAGAGAAGCCCATCGAGGGGAAGGTCATTGCCGTCGGAAACGGCAAGCGACTCGACGATGGCTCGACCGCAAAGCCGGACGTGAAGAAGGGCGACAAGATCCTCTTCGGTAAGTACAGCGGCACCGAGGTCAAGATCGACGGTGAAGAGCACCTCATTCTGCGCGAGGACGACATCCTCGGCGTGGTCGAGTGATTCGGGCAACGAACTGAAAAGATTAGAGACGGAGACAGATTCAAATGGCTGCCAAAGACATTCTTTACGATACACACGCCCGCGCACGCATTCTCGCTGGTGTTGATGCCCTCGCCAACGCGGTGAAGGTCACGCTCGGACCGAAGGGACGCAACGTCGTCATCGAGAAGAGCTTCGGAGCTCCCACGGTCACCAAGGACGGTGTGACCGTCGCCAAGGAGATCGAGCTTCCGAACAAGTTCGAAAACATGGGCGCGCAGATGGTGCGCGAAGTTGCCAGCAAGACGTCGGACGTCGCCGGTGACGGAACCACCACCGCGACCGTGCTGGCCCAGGCCATCTTCCGCGTCGGCTCCAAGATGGTCGCCGCCGGTCACAACCCGATGGAGCTCAAGCGTGGTCTCGACCTCGCCGTCGAGCACGTCGTGGCGAAGCTTGCGAAGCTTTCGAAGGCCACCAAGGACCCGAAGGAAATCGCCCAGGTCGGCACCATCTCGGCCAACGGCGACGAGACCATCGGTTCGATCATCGCTGAGGCGATGGAGCGCGTCGGCAAGGAAGGCGTGATCACCGTCGAAGAGGCCAAGGGTCTTGAGACGGAGCTCGAGGTCGTGGAAGGCATGCAGTTCGACCGCGGCTACCTCTCGCCCTACTTCGCGACCGAGACGGACACGATGAAGGCCGAGCTCGAGGATCCCTACATCCTCATCTACGAAAAGAAGATCTCGAACATGAAGGACCTCATCCCGGTCCTCGAGAAGATCGCGCAGCAGAGCCGCCCGATCGTGATCATCGCCGAGGACATCGAGGGTGAAGCCCTCGCGACGCTCGTCGTGAACCGCCTTCGTGGCTCGCTCAAGGCCGCCGCCGTCAAGGCGCCCGGCTTCGGCGACCGCCGCAAGGAGATGCTCAAGGACATCGCCACCCTCACCGGCGGCACGTTCGTGAGCGAAGACCTCGGCATCAAGCTGGACAACGTGCAGCTCAACGACCTGGGTCAGGCCAAGCGCATCATCATCGACAAGGACACCACCGTCATCGTCGATGGCTCGGGCAAGAAGAAGGACATCGCGGCGCGCATGGACACCATCCGCCGCCAGATCCGTGAGACCACCTCCGACTACGACCGCGAGAAGCTCCAGGAGCGTCTTGCCAAGCTCGTCGGTGGCGTTGCCGTCATCAAGGTCGGCGCCGCGACCGAGGTCGAGATGAAGGAGAAGAAGGCGCGCGTGGAAGACGCGCTTCACGCGACGCGTGCAGCTGTCGAAGAGGGCATCGTCCCCGGAGGCGGCGTGGCGCTCATTCGCGCGCAGAAGGGCCTCGAGAAGCTCGAGACCGACACCGAGGACGAGGCTGTTGGCGTGCGCATTCTGATGCGCGCCATCGAAGAGCCGCTTCGCCAGATTTCGGCGAACGCGGGTCTCGAAGGCTCGATCGTCGTCAACGAGGTCAAGGCAGCCAAGGGCGGCAACGGCTTCAACGCACGCACCGAGAAGTACGAAGACCTGGTCAAGGCCGGCGTCATCGACCCGACCAAGGTCGTTCGCAGCGCGCTGCAGAACGCCGCTTCGGTTGCGGGCCTGATGCTGACCACCGAGGCGCTTGTCGCTGAGCTTCCGAAGGAAGAAAAGGACGGCGGACACGGTCACGGCCACGGCGGACCGGGAATGGACTTCTAAGTCTTACCCCGTCTCAATCGACGAACGCGTCGCTCCCCTGGGGGCGGCGCGTTTTTCGTTAAGGAACGCAATACGGAGCTGAGAACACGGAACAGAGAATCTTCTGGAACACGGATCGCTCGAAGACTGGAATCGCCGTCATGTTTTGGTGCGTTTCGTCGTCGTGAACGGTCCGTACCGGACGCGGCCGCGCAAGACCAAGCGACCACCTGCGTATCGTGGAAAGGGAGTTGCCCTCTTCTTCCTTGTGGTTCTGCCGAGCGCGTTCTTTGCGTGGGTTGTCACGGCGTTCTGTTGGCTGCTCAAGGCGCCGATCCCGTGAGGCGCGCTCGACGCTCTAGAGCCTCCAGGAAACTCGTGAGTTCTCGCAGCCAGGCGTTGTAGGTGCCGTAGGGATCCTCCACACCGGCTTGGCCCAACGCGAGGTACAGAGCGAGCTGCGGATCATCGACATCGAGAGGTGCGAGTTCCAGTCCAAGCGCCGTCAGTCGTTGTCGCGCCGTTGCCACGAGCAGTGCCTGGGGCGTTTGGCGTCCCGCAGCGAGGTCCGACAAACCGCGTTCGACTCGAGCACCGCCGGGCAAGCCCACAAGGGTCACGATTTGTCCTCGTACTCCGCAACGCGCGAACGAAACGCCTCTGCATCCAAGCCGGGATAGCGGATGAGGTCAGAATCAATCTCGGCGGCTCCGCGCACCAGCTGATCGCGCGTGACCAAGCCACGGTCGATCATCGCGTCGACGTCCGAGACGTCGCGTTCGTACCCGCGGGCCAACTTCGAGAGCGCTTGACTCACGTAGTCGTAATGAAAGAAATCCACCCGCCCTTCGCGGGTGATGTGTTCAGAGCGCTCTCGCCACCCCGGCACCGGCGGAATGAACTGGTCGGGTGACGCCAGTTCGATGTTCACATCGAGGTCGTTCTTCAGCTTTGCAATGGCTTCGAACGTGCCCGCAGGCTCGGGGTCTAGCTTGATGTCCACATCCGCCGTGGAGCCGCGCCATCCGTGAAGCAGAGCCGTGGCACCACCCGTGAGATAGATCCGCCCTTCGCCTCGACTGCGGCGACCTAACTCTCGCATCAGCTTGTGGATCTTCTCGACGTCGACGAGCGCACGCACCAACGGAGCGTAACGCTTTCGTTCTCGTCAGTCTCGTCGTTGGCGGAGCGCGACAATCGCGAGCATGAACCACGGCAGCGCGGCGCCGCCCTGACTTCCGGCTGAACACAACGCTCCACCGGCGACTCCCGGCGTGGTCGGTCCCGCATCCGTGCCGGCATCGGCCATCGGACCGCTATCCAGGTTCGGTCCAGCATCGGTCATGCCCGCGTCGCTTCCGTCGCTACAGGTGCCGGGCTCGCCAAGGCTGGTGTCGCACATCGCGCTCGCGCACGATTCGTTGCCGACCAACCCCGCATCGTCGTCGTTGCAGGCTTGTCCGGTTTCGATCCGACACTCGCGATTGCAGCCGTCGCCGTCGTCCGTGTTGCCATCGTCGCAGCCTTCGCTCGCGGTCAGCGAACCATCTCCGCACATCTCCGGAACCGCGCAAACGCCGGGCGCGCCTTCGCTCATGTCGCACAAGCCGGTTGCACAGGACATGTCGCCAATCAGCCCCACGTCGCCGAAGTTGCAAGCGTTGTCCGTCTCGACCAAACACGAGGCGTTGCATCCGTCGCCGGCTTCGGTGCCTCCGTCGTCGCAGCCCTCGCCATCTTCGACGGCGTTGTTGCCGCACACCGGCACGCACAGCCCCGGCTCGCCGCCGGACGTATCGCACGAACCGCTCGCGCACGACGCGTTCCCGATCAGGCCCGCGTCGTCCGCGCCACAGGCGTTTCCGTTTTCGACCAGGCACGCTGCACTGCAGCCATCGCCGGGCTCGTTGTTGCCGTCTTCGCAGCCTTCGCCTTCGTCGAGGACGCCGTTGCCGCAACCCGGAGGCACACGACACACGCCCGGAGACCCTCCACCGGTGTTGCACAACCCGCTTGCACAGGAGAGGTCGCCCAGCGCGCCTGGTTCAAGTGCGTTGCAGGGTGCGTCGATCTCCACCAGGCAACTCGCATCACAGCCGTCGTCGGGATCGACGCCACCGTCGTCGCACCCCTCGCCCGTTTCGAGCACGCCGTTGCCGCAGATTCCGGCCATGACGCAGACGCCAGGTGCACCGCCGGTTCGGTCGCACGCGCCGCTGGCGCACGAGGCGTTCTCGATCGCTCCGATGTCATCGTCGTTGCAGGCGTCGCCAAGTTCGACCAAGCAGGACGCATCGCACCCGTCACCCGGGTCTGTGCCGCCATCGTCGCAGCCTTCGCCCATCTCGAGCGTTCCATTGCCGCATGTGTTCGACGCTTCGCACACACCGGGCAACCCCGCCGCAGAGTCACACACGCCGCTCTGACAGCTGTCTCCGTCAGTCAATCCCTCGGGTCGCAAACTGCACGCCGCACCATTTTCGATCAGGCAAAGCTGATCGCACCCGTCGCCGGTATCGATGTTGCCGTCGTCGCATCCTTCGCCGGTTTCGAGCACGCCGTTTCCACACACGTCGACGTCCATGCATACGCCGGGCACGCCTGCGCTGTCGTTGCAGATGCCGCTCGCACATGAGGTTGCAAGCACATCGCCTGGACCGGTCGTGTTGCAGGCAAAACCGCTTTCGACTCGGCAAGTCTCGTCGCATCCGTCGCCCGGCATGAGATTGCCGTCATCACAACCTTCACCCGCGTCGAGAACCGAGTTTCCACACGTGCCCACAGTGGCGCACGTTCCGGGCTCGCCCTCGGTGGTGTTGCAGATTCCGCTCGCGCACGAGCCCGACAGACGAACGCCCGGGTAGGTCACGTTGCAGCTCGACCCATCTTCAATGAGGCAGAACTCGTTGCATCCGTCGTCGTTTGCGGTTCCACCGTCGTCGCAGCCCTCACCGGGATCAAGTCGGCCATCACCGCACGCCGGCGGGTTTCGGCATTCGCCTTCGTCAGCACAGAAGCCGGTCACGCACGATGCGGAGCCCGTTAGACCCGGGTCGATATCGTTGCACGCGCCGCCGTTCTCCACACGGCAGTTGTCGGCGCAACCATCGCCCGAGGTGGTGTTGCCGTCGTCGCACCCTTCCCCATCCTCCAGAACACTGTTGCCGCAGGCACCGGCCGGTTCGCACACGCCTGGGAACAGTTCGGTCTCGTCGCACACGCCGCTCGCACATCCGGCGTCACCGACAAACGTGCCCGCTCGAGCATTGCAGACCCCACCGTTTTCCACGAGGCAGTTGCTGTTGCAGCCGTCGCCATCCTCGAGGTCTCCGTCGTCGCAGCCTTCGCCACTTTCCAGGACGCCGTTGCCACAGGTCAGCGCGGGCACGCAGAGGTTGTCAGGACTGCACAGCCCACCCGCACACGACTCCGAGCCCATCAGACCCGGTGCCGTCGCGTTGCACGCGTTTCCGTTCTCGATGGTGCAATCGCTTCCGCAACCGTCACCGCCGGTGAGATTTCCGTCGTCACAGCCTTCGCTGGCTTCGAGCACGCCGTTGCCGCACGCGTCGGCCGGTGCACACACGCCAGGGAGCATCGCGGTCGCGTTGCAGATCCCGCTCTCACACGACGCATCGCCGGTCAGGCCTGCAACCAAGTCACCACACATCTGACCGTTCTCGACCAGGCAACTCTCGTTGCATCCGTCCCCGGAGAACGCGTTGCCATCATCGCAGCCTTCGCCCATTTCCACGACGCCGTTGCCGCAGGTATCGGCCGGTTCACAAATGCCCGGAACCGGATTTCCACTCACGTCGCAGATACCGCTGGCACATCCGGAACCAGCCACGGCGCCCATGTCGTTGGTGTTGCAGGCACCGCCGTCGTCGATCGCGCACATCTCGCTGCAACCATCGCCTGGCGTGGTGTTGCCGTCGTCGCAGCCCTCGCCCGCTTCCAGTGCGCCGTTACCGCACGTGTCCTCAGGCTCACACACACCGGTCCCGCCTTCGCTCTCGTCACACACACCGCTGCTGCAGCTGCTCGCGCCCGTCAGTCCGGTTGCGTCGTCGCTGCACATGGATCCGTTTTCGAGTCGACAATCAACGGCGCAGCCATCGTCGGCGTCGAGATTGCCGTCGTCACACCCCTCCCCCGCTTCGAGGAGGTTGTTTCCACACGTGTTGGCGGGTTCGCAAATGCCGGTGCCACCCTCGGAAGCGTCGCAGATCCCGCTGGCGCACGACGCACCTCCGGTCGAACCCGGTGCGGTGTCGTTGCAGGCTTCGCCATCTTCCAACGCACAGCTCGCCGAACATCCGTCTCCGTCGATGACGTCGCCGTCGTCACAGCCCTCGCCCGCTTCAAGCAACCCGTTGCCGCACCCGCTCGGCTCGCACACCCCGGGTGCGCCGGTGGTCACATCGCAGATCCCGCTGGCGCACGAAGCGGCTCCCGTCGCACCCGGCGCGACGTCGTTGCAGGCTTGACCCTCTTCCAGACCACATGCTGCGGAACAGCCATCTCCATCAAGCGTGCCTCCGTCGTCGCAGCCTTCACCGGCTTCGAGCACGTTGTTTCCGCACTCGTTGGCGGCTTCGCACGTTCCGGGATCGCCAGCGCTCGTGTCGCAGATCCCGCTCTCGCACGAAGCGTTTCCGACAGCACCGCTAACCACGGCGTTGCAGGGATTTCCGGTTTCGATCTCGCACGATGCGTTGCATCCGTCGCCCGCGACAAGACCTCCATCGTCGCAGCCCTCTCCGGCTTCCAGCCGGTTATTGCCGCAGGTGTTGACGTTTTCACAGATTCCCGCGCCGCCTGCGCTCACATCGCAGATGCCACTTTCGCACGAGGCGTCGCCCACCGCGCCCGGCGCCGTGGTGTTGCAGGCGTTGCTGGTTTCAATTCGACAGGTGGCCGAGCAACCGTCGCCGCCCGTCGTTCCGCCGTCGTCACAGCCCTCGCCCACTTCGAGCACGTTGTTGCCGCAGGTGTTACCAGGTTCGCAGATGCCAGCGCCGCCTTCCGTCGCATCACAGATCCCGCTCGCGCACGAAGCTGCACCCACCACGCCCGCTGCGTCATCGTTGCAGGCAAGGCCATCTTCCACGCGACAGTTGGTGTTGCACCCGTCGCCGTTGTCCGTATCTCCGTCGTCGCAACCCTCACCTGCGTCGAGCGTTCCATTGCCGCATGCGCCGGCGGGTTCACACACGCCTGGTGCGCCGCCGCTCACGTCGCAGACACCGCTCGCACACGAGGCCGCGCCTGTCACACCGCTCGCGTCGTCGTTGCACGCGTCGCCGTTCTCGACGCGACACGACGCGTCACAACCATCGCCTGCAGCCAGACCGCCATCGTCGCAGCCCTCCCCGGCTTCGAGTCGCCCGTTGCCACACACGTTGGTCGCTTCGCAGATGCCGGGAGCGCCGGAGCTCAAGTCGCAGAGTCCACTCTCGCAGCTGGCGTCCCCACCCGTGCAGGGGTTGCCGTTCTCAACGAGACAACCAGCACTGCATCCGTCTCCTGCTGACGTATTTCCGTCGTCGCACGCTTCAGCGCCTTCCACGACGTTGTTTCCACACACGTTGGCGTCTTCGCAGATTCCAGGCGCTCCGCTGCTGACATCGCAGATTCCGCTTACACAGCTCGCTGCACCCACGTTGCCCGGCGCCGTCGCATTACAGGCGTTGCTGCTTTCGACCAAGCACGTCGCACTGCATCCGTCGCCATCGACGGCATCGCCGTCGTCGCATCCCTCGCCCGCTTCAATCACCGCGTTGCCGCAGCTGTCGGCGGGTTCACACGTGCCGACCCCACCGTCGGTGCGATCACAGATCCCACTTGCGCAGCTCGCAGCATCGGTCAGCCCGGGAGCAGTCGCGTTGCACGCATTGCCATCTTCGATGCGACACGCCGCGCTGCAGTCGTCGCCGTCGAGGTTGTTTCCGTCGTCGCATCCTTCTCCCGCGTCGAGCACGCTGTTTCCGCACGCTCCGACGGCTTCGCAGATACCGGGTGCGCCACCACTCGTATCGCACAGACCGGACGCACAGCTCGTCGCGCCCGCGAGTCCCACCGGACCGGTTCCGCATGCCTCGCCAAGCTCAATCAAACAGGCCGCATCGCAACCGTCGCCGCCCGTCAGGTCGTTGTCATCGCAGCCTTCGCCAGGCTCGAGGAATCCGTTGCCGCAGGCCGATCGGACCTCGACTTGGGCGGTATCCGGCGTCACCGAGAAGACCGTCGAATCCGCGTCGGCAACCGTGGTGAAGTCGAGCGTCGTGTCTTGCAACTCGCCAGCAGCAAACGCGCTCTGATCCCACGCGTCGTACGTGATTGTTCCCGTTCCTTCGGTCGTTCCGTCCGGCACAAACCGAACTCGGTCGTTGGGACCGAGCAGGCGTGCCGAGGTCTGGCTCACCGCACCCAGGGGAAGCCACGAAGCCCCGTCGTCGAGCGAATACTCGAACGTGCCCGTGCCCACCTCGCTGAACGCAACGATGGCAATGCCGTTGCCGTCCGCGCTTGGGCTGTTGACCGATGTGCGCAGAATCTCCGCCACGGTGTTGCCCGCTGGATCGCTGTCGCCAACCGCCACCGGGTCCATGGTTTCTGCCTCCGCATCGTCCGCGTTCACGATCACATCAAAGGTGGAGATCACACCCGGCTCGTTGTCCAAGAGCACACCGAGTTCCACGCTGCCGTTGAAGTTGTGGGGCGGTGTCCAACGAAGGAGACCGGAGGTGATCGCACCGACCGAAAGCAACACGCTTCCGTCGGGCTGAACCGTGAAACCGCCGCCCGAGAACGAACCGCCAGCGGGCGCCTCCACCAAGCGAATGCCCTGCCGTCCGAGCCAACTCGCGGCTCCGCCGTCGAACTCATAGGGGTTGAATTGGTTGGAGCTAGGCGCGGTTCGCACGCGAATGACTTCGCCGTCGACGGTGCTTTCGCGGGTGACGGTGATTCCGCCCCACTGCGGGTCGGTGTACTCGCTTAGGTGTCCGTGGTTGGACACAACGCCTGTCGCTAACCCGCTGTTGGTCACCAGCTGTGTCGGCGTATCCAGGGGAACACCACTCCATGCAGTCAGGTCGCCCACCGTCACGCGATTGCCAAACGCCAATCCGCTCGAGGTGTTGTTGATCAGGTCGACGAAGATCTCCGACACGCCGCTGTTCTCGTTCACGTCGTCCGAAAAGACTGCCGAGTAGCGAATGGTGCCTGCCGTGGCCCCCGCCGGAATCGCGAACGTGAAGTCTGCGCCACCGACCGAGTTGGGATCGCCCAGACCGAACGACGTCGGAAGAACGCGTGCAGGCGATCCTGCGCCTGTTCGTTCCAAGAACTGAACGTTGTACATGTTGGTCCAGTTGCTGGCGATGGTGGCGGGCTCTTCGATGACCAGTTCGGAACCCTCCACGTAGAGCTTCACGTCGTGCCGAGAGACTGCATCGGCGATGGTGTCGCTACCCGTGTCTGCAGCGGCGCTAACGAACGGTCCGGTGTCGTCGGTGCCCAGGACGTAGTCCGAGAACGCGTACGTCACGGTCTCGTCGACACCGCGACCCGCCAACATCGTGATCAGGCCGCTGGCGACGAGGCTTCCGGCGTCTTCGCGAACGACGATACGCGAGAACATCTTGCGCTCGTGGCGGAAGTTGGAGCCGTTTCGAAACCCGTAGCCGCTAATCACCCAGACGTTGGCATCGGTCGGAATCATGAAGCGCGCGTCGGTCCCTGCGGTGGTCGAGAGCACCTCGGTTTCGCTGCCTGCGGCAATCAACGAGTCGTCGTCGACGTCGAGCAACTCCACCAACACCGCGTACTGCAACTGCGGTGCGTCGTTCGGAAACGATATGGAGAGCATCGAGCTCGTCTCGTCGATCAGAACGTCGCGACGGTTGCCGATAAAACCGCTGACGCTCGCGGCCATGCTCGCCCGGCTCCCGAGTGTTTGTTCGGACCACGCGAACTGCGAACGATTGTTGGGACCGCTGAGGTCCTGAATCGAACCGCTGTAGGTTCGAGCCTCGAGATCCACATCTGTTCGAATGACCGCGAAGTTGTCGTCGAACTGGTCGGTGTCGTTGGGATCGGATCCCACGACCGTCACGCGAACCGCGGAGGCTCCATTGATATCCAGCATCACCGGCGTGGTGTCGCCGCGCGCGACGAAAGCCGTGCGCGTGTCGCGAATGTTGGGTTCGTCGCCGCCCAAGAGCAGTCGTTGACCAATCGTCACGCCACCTTGAAGCGGAACCGATTCGTCCTCGTCGACCTCCACGGGGTGCACTTGCAGAAAGCCGGTGTCGACGTTGTTCTCGGTCAGCTCGCTTTGCGCGGCTCCCATCTTTTGGACATCCGTCGGGTACGCGCACCCGACCAAGAGAGACAACACAACCGCACTTCGAAACGCCATCGAGGCGCGGAAACTTCAAGAGTTATGCCAATGTAGCGGCCTAGATCACCCACCTTTGGTGGACGCGTGCGTGGGTTCGCACCCACACGCGTAGGGAGTCGGCTACACCGCGCTCAGAACCTGGGTGCCCTGACAGAGCGCACATCGGGTCGTGAAGCTCATCAACTGCGCACCCGGTGGAGCATCCGGAAACTGCTGTTGGATCAGTTGGTCGACGGGGACCACGACCCAATCAAAACCGCACTGCGCACACGCACCACGGTAGCGCTGCTGGTTGGCCTCGACAGTCGGCGATGCCCAAATCGGAAGCGTGGATCCCGGCGGACACGCAATGCGGACACGTGAGTCTTTTTGAAGACCGCCTGCATGCGGTTGGTTCAACAGGCGTCCTTCGTACGCATTGCCGACTGCAGCCTCGATCCGCACCCACATCTGCTCGAGCGCCGGAAACTGCAGAAAGAACATCGCTTGCACATCGTCTGGAAACTCAGGATGACGGGCTTTCGCCAAACGCGGATCGGTTCGCCACACCGCTGCGGGAGTCGCTTCGAAAAACCGCATCCACGACGGGCGCGCCAAGCCGTACGCTTCCGGTTCGCCTGCGGGAAGCGGCGCAAAGTTGCCCATGGGCATGCGGAACGTGACCGTCGGTGTGTTCTGCGCGTTGTGACAATCCTGGGCTGTGGGCTTGCCCTGCACTTCCACGCCCTTGGCGGACCAGCCGGCCGTGCGATCCAAATAGCCGTAGACCAGGTACGTCTTGCCATCGAGGTCGAGACGCAACCATTGGTCGACGAGCGGTGCCGTCACTAGAACCCGCCGAGCAACGAAATCAGCCGACCCACGCGTTCGGAAAGCGCGGCGTCTGCGCCCGAGAGCATTTCTTCGAGACCTCCGCGCGTTTGCGCAACGACTTCTTGAAGGCTCGCGACGTCGCGCTCGAACACGGCCGCACGCGACAACGCTTCGTCGAGCGCCACTTCGCGATCGCCCAGCATTCGTTCGAGACGCGCGATCTCCGCGGACGCGTCTGGTCGACGACGCGCCTCGTCCAAATCGGCTTCCGTCGCAGCGCGCGCGACGCGTTCGTGACGCAGCTCCTCTTGAAGTCGCGCTGCGCGTTCTTCGAGCTCCATCACCTTCTCGCGCATCTCGTCCTCGGTTCCGACGTAGCCGCCTTCCGAGAGAGTGCGCTTCAACGCACGGATTCGATCGTCCCGCTCTTCCAGCTGCGCCGTCAGCGAACGCAACAGCGTGTCCTTGTTTTCCAGGTCTCGACTAAGCGCGTGCACATCGTCGGGAGCATCCATGCCGACCGCCGTGATCTCACTGGCTTCGCGCGGCTCCTCAAACACGCGCCACCCGTCCAAGAGCCCTCGCGCATCGCGGAGTGCCGTCAGCGCCGACTGGAGCTCGTCGATTCGTCGCGTTGCATCCGTTCGAGCGTCGTCTCGTTGACGACGTGCCTCTCGAAGCTCTTCTTCGAGCTGACCGCGAGCCGCGTTGGCTTGGCCCTTGGCTTCGCCCAACTGTGATTGCAGTTCTTCGATCGTCGACTGCGCATCGGCGACGCGTGACTCGGCAGCAGCCACCTTGGACGCGGCAGCGGACTCGGCCGCAGCGACCTTGGCTTGTGCATCGGCTGCCAGCTTCGCGTCTTTGTGTTGAGACGCACCGGCTTTCGCTTGTGTCTCGACCAGCTGACGCCGCAGACCCTCCGCCTCTTCCTCGGCACGCTCGCGCGCATCGACCGCGTTGGACGCGTCGATCACGGCCTCGCGCAAACGCATCGTTTCCTCGCGTGCACGGCGAAGCTGGTCGTCGTGGAGGCGCGCAGCTTCCTCTTCTTGCGCAAGGTCCAACTGCAGCCGAGTGATCAGCGCGTCGCGCGAACTGAGCGCCTGCGAGAGATCCTCCGAACGGACCTTCTCGCGCTCCATGGCCTCTTGAAGCTGCGCCAGACGAAGCGCCAACTCCGCGGTCTCGGTCTTCAGCTCCGCGTCGTCCGCCCGCGCCACGGGTCGAGTCTGCGCTGCAGCCAACGCTGCTTCGCGATCCTCGAGACGCAGGCGCAAACCCTCACGCTCGCCCCGAAGTTCTTCGAGCTCCTCCGACAAGCGATCGAGTTCGCGTTCGATGCCTTCGTGTGTGCCGGTGGGCTGCGGCGTGGTTTCGACCGCGTCGGCGCTCATCATCGCGATGCGCATTTCGTAGCCGAGGCGCATGCCTTCCGTACGCGTCTCGAGGTTGGAAACCTTTGCGGTCAGACGCAGTGTTTCCGCGCGTGCACGATCGCGTTCTTCAATCACTTTCGCGAGTTCTTCGCGAGCCCGCATGAGTTGGCCGCTCAGCGTTCCAACCCGCCCACTCAACCGTTTCTCGGAAGCCTCGAGTTCGCGGGTTTTGCCCGAATCCGCGGCGGGCGCTCCCCGCGCTTTGATCATCGCGATTTCAAGCTGCTCGCGAAGTTCACCGACCTCGGCCTCGAGCCGACGCCGATGCTCTTTCTGCTCAACGGCGTCGATCTGCAACATCGACGAGCGCGCTTCGGCAATCTCCCGCAGCTCGGCCAGTTCAGCAGAACGAGCACGCAATCCACGAACGCGACCTCGCAGCTCCGCCCGTTCGGTTTCGAACGCACGCTGCGCATCCAGCAACTCCGAACGCACTTCATCGCGGCTTAGTTCGGCTTCCGTGCGCGCAGCTTCGGCGTCGAGAAGTTGCTCCGGGGATGCGGGTGCCGTTTCACGTCGACCGAGAAGATGCTCGCGAAGCTCTTCGGCCAAGTCGCGGACGATGACGCCGCGTGCATCGACTTCTTCGCGCAGTGCGCGCACTTCCTGAGCCCGCTCGAGAAGCTTTGCTTCGAGTTGCGCGATCTCATCTTCACCCGAGACCTGGGTGAGACCAGCGCGCGCTTCGCTCAGTTCGCCTTCGGTGGATACAAGCCGTGCCTGGACACGTTCGAGACGACTCTCCGCTCGTTCCAACGCTTCGCGAAGCGCTTCGACCTCGCGGCTGCGGTTGGCCAACGCGTCTTCAAGCCCCTCGCGCGGCGTCTTTTGATCGACGCTGGTGACTTCTTCGGCCGTGGAGAGTTGGACCACGGTGTAGGGCTCAAACTGCGGAATCTCATCGCCGGCCAAGCCGTAGACGCGTTCGATCGCCTCGGTGTCGTCGCCCACGAGCGTGCCGTCGACGACCACATCGTCGACCAATCCGGACGACAAGTCTGCCAGCGCCAAACCACCAAATCGCGCTTGGCCAAGCAAGCGCACTTCGCGAAACGATCCGAGAAGACTTTCGGAGAGACGGCGCGCGTCTTCGTCGCGACGCGTCGAGACGCCCGCGACGACAAGCCCGTCACCGACGATGGTGGCGAGTTCATCCAGCCGCTCGGAGAGCCCTTCGACCACAGCCGCATCCGGAATCACGGCAAGATCAAAGCTGCTTGGATCGAACTCCAGCGGGCCGGGTTGATACAGCGAGACACGTGCCGCGCCACGACGACGACGCCGTGCGCGACCCGACGTGTCCAACACGCGAATCATGTCGGCATAGGCGGCGAGTCGCTCGGGCCCGCCGCTGGCAGGGTCCCCGAGCCAGAGCACGCGTCGACCTGTCGCCATCGGCGCTAGGAAGACCGTGAGCGCCAGGTCGGCACTTCGGTGCTGAGTGGACATCAAGGCTGCGTTTATAAAGGGGATTGCGCTGAATTTCGCCCGAAAAATGGGCGGTGCGGATCGCACCGAAAACGCTATGTTGGCAGCGTGGGCGAAGCCGGGCGCCGGGTAGAACGCACGCTGGCCGGGTTTCGCCGGCGAGCGATGGCACTGCGCTCAATTCGCAGCGTGGTTTTGAGCGCCGCAGCCGCAGGGGTCATTTTCCTGGTTGCGAGTTGGCTCGTAGGTCCAGTCGCGCAAACCAGCATCGCGTGGACCGCCTGGGCCGTGGTTGGGATCACGGCGATCGGCACCTGGGTGTTCACGTTTCGATCGGCGTGGACGCTGCGCGGAACAGGCGTCACGCGGCTTCTTCACCGAGCCGACCCTGCTCTTGCTTCGATGGCGCGATCCGCCGTGCAGCTGGCCGACCGACCCAGCGGCGCCGAAGCGCTGATCGCCGCGCATCTGAGTCACGTGGATCAACAGCTCGCCAAGGTCCCGCGAACCGCCGTCGCTCCGTGGCGCGACCTTCGCGAACCGCGCACCGTCAGCGGCCTGTTGATCGTGGGCGTCGTAGCCGTGGCGCTGCTGGGTTCCGATCGCGCTGGGAGTGGAGCGTTCGCACTGCTGCATCCCGAAGCACGCGACGATGGTGGTACCCGTCTCGCACGCGTGGTGGCGGAAGCGCACGCCGAAGTTCGCTTCCCGGCCTACATGAACCGCGACCCCGTGACGATCACATCGCCGCGTATCGAGGCCCCACGAGGCGCGACGGTGGTGTGGTCCATGCGCCCTCGAATCGAAATCGCGGAAGCTCACTTGGACGTGCTCGACCAACGCGTGCGACTGCGAGCTGCAAGTGGCGTGTGGTCGGGATCGTTCGTGGTTCGCGAAGGTGGCGCCATCACGCTCCAGGTGCGTGATCTAGAAGCGCGCGAGCTCCGCGATGCGACCGCCCGCACCCTGGTGGTTCAGCCCGACGATGCCCCGCGCGTGGAGCTACATGCACCGAGCGAAGACCCGATTGTTGAACTCGACGAACGCATCATCTTCGCGTTTGAAGCGTCCGACGACGTCGGCATTGGCAGCGTCGAGTTGGTCATCGAAACCGCTACCGGGGAAACCGTTCGGCGTGCACTCGGCGAGAGTTTTGGCCTTCTGGTCAGCGATCGGGTGCAGTGGTCCGCCGCCGAACTCGGTGCGCAGCCTGGCGATGTTCTGCATGCGCGGATTGAGGCCACGGACACCGACGACGTCTCGGGGCCCAACGTCGGTCAGAGTGTGGTTCGACACGTCACCGTAGCCTCCGAAGCGACTCGTCGAATGCGCGGCATCGCCGAGCTTGAGGAAGCGCTCGACCTCGGTGTGCACGCGCTCGCCGATCGACTGGAGCTCGAAGTCGAGCAAGAAACGGCGGCGGCGCGGGAGCGTTACCAACGCGTCAATGCGAGCAGTCTGCGCTTCGCCGAAGCGTTGGCGTCGATTCGCGATGTGGCGGGTGACCCTTCCGTCGTGCGCGAGATGGGACGTCGGCTGCGACGGAAGATCACCGCGGAGACCCGAGCACACGGTCGCTCGCTTGGAGCGTTGGGACGACGACGCTCGTTGGACGAGACCATGGTTTCGCAACTGGAAGACGACGTGCTCACTCTGGACGACATGGTCGGGCAATCGCGCTTGCAGGATGCCGCTGCAATCGCACGCGAGCTGGAGTCGCTGCGCCGAGAAATGACCTCGCTGCTTGCTGAACTTCGACGCACCGAAAGTCCTGAAGCACGTCGCGCGTTGATGGCAGCGATGATGCGCGCGCGAGCACGAATGCAAGAGCTGGCGCAGCGGATTGCGGCGATGGGTGACGACGTGCCGCAGGAGTTCCTCAACACCGATGCACTGCAAACCGAGGAGAGCGAAGCGGCGCTCGATTCGTTCCGCGACGCGCTTGAGCGGGATGATTTGGACGCTGCCGAACGACACTTGATGGAACTGGAGCGCGAGATCGACTCGCTGGTTCAGTCGCTTCAAGGCGCCGATGAAGCGTTCGGCGAAGCGCGCTTTGGACCGCGCGAACGAGCGATGGCCGAGGCGATGGATCGTCTGCAAGGTCTGGAGACCGAGCAACGACAGCTCGCCGAACGCTCCGAGCGACTACGACGTGATGTGGCCACGCGTGCGCTCGAAGCCGCTAGCGACGACGTCGAACGCGCGGCGCGGGCAGTGGCCGAGCGCGCCGAAACCGCGCGTGAACAACTCGACCGCATTCCCTCCGGCGCGATGGGCCCAATGGATGAAGAGGCCTACGAGCGGGCGCGCCAACGGTTGACGGATGCTCAAGATGCGTTGGAGAGCGGTGACCTCGGGGAGGCACGTCGCATGGTCGAAGCTGCACGCGCAGACTCGTCGGGCTTGGCGCGCGATCTCGAGATCTCTGCGCTGATGTTTCCAGGACGCGATGGTCGTGTGTCGGACGCAGCTGAGGCGGCGCAGCAAGCCGCCGAAGAGATCCGCCAACTCCAGGATGAACTCGATGACGCGATTCCTCGGTTGAGCGACTTCGTGCAACGCGAGCAACGCGAACAGCTCCGCGAGGACGCACCACGCCAAGGTGCGGCGGGCAGAGCTGCCGACGAACTGGCGGAGATGTTTGCGAGCGAGCCCGACGGTGCACCGCTGAGCCCGGACGGCGCGCAAACCGTCGAAGCGGCTCGCGAGGCGATGGGCCGCGCGCGTCAGGCGCTCGAGCAAGGCCGCCCGATCGATGCTGCTCGTGCGCAGGGCGATGCAGCTCGACAGCTCGGCGAGTTGTTGGACGAGATGCAACAACAGCAGCAACAGCAGAACGGCGGGGGCGAAGGCGAAGGCGGACAGCGCGCGCAGAACCGAGCACGGATTGAAATCCCCGGAGAGCGAGCTTCAGGCGCGTCAGATTTGCGACAACAACTGCTCGACGCGATGCGAAGCCGCGCCCCCCGAGGGTACGAGTCCAACGTGAGGCGTTACTACGAGGACCTGCTGCGATGAGGGCGTGGGCCGTGGCACTTGTCAGCCTCGTGCTGAGTACCCCCGCGCATGCGCTCAGTCGGGATCAAGTGCGCACGCTACAGGCCGTGGCGGATGCGCTCGCCGAGCTGCGCGTTGAGGACGCCGACCGCCAGCTGCGATCCGTCGCACGATCCGAACCTCGCGACCCCGACGTGCTCGAATCGATCGCTCGCGTGCGGTTTCACCAAGGGCGCTACGCAGACGCCAAAGCAGCCATCGACGATGCGGTGCGCAGACAACGAAACGCGCGCCGCGAAGAGTTTGCAACCATCGTCACGTCCACCGCAGAGGCAACGCAGGGATACGTCGAATCCCGCAGTGAAGACGGGCGATTCGTCGTGCTGCATGCGCCGGGGCGAGACCAGCATCTGGTGTCGTATGCGCTTCGCGCGATGGCGGCCGCAGACCGCGTCCTGGAGGCCGAACTCGGCTACCGGATGCCGGGACCGATCCGACTGGAAATCTTTCCCACCGCGGCGTCGCTCGCGGATGTCAGCACACTCTCCCTCGAAGCGATCGAGCGCACTGGAACCATCGCGCTGTGCAAGTGGGACAAGCTGATGGTGACCTCACCGCGCGCGCTGCTTCGCGGCTACCCGTGGATGGACACCATCGCACACGAGTACGTCCACTTGGTGCTCACCCGGAGCAGTCGAGATCGCGCACCGGTTTGGTTTCAAGAAGGCGTCGCGAAATTTATGGAGCGGCGTTGGCGACAAGACTCGTTGCGACCGCACCTCGGACCGTCGAGTCGTGGACTGCTGGCGCGTGCCATCGAGAACGACGCGTTGATTCCGTTCGAACGCATCCACCCTTCGATCGCGCTCCTTCCTTCGCAAGAAGATGCTGCGTTGGCCTTCGCCCAGGTCAGCACCTTTGTCGCCTTCTTCCACGAGACGTACGGCGCCGAAGCATTGCGTAACGCCATCGCGGCGATGGCCAACGGCACAGACGCGCAAGCCGCTCTCGCCGCCGAAGCCGAAGTGCGGTGGGCGCAGCTGGAAAGCCGGTGGAAAGCCTCGCTCACTGGACTGGACCCCGACGCACCAGACCTGCTTCCCATGCGTTTGCGCCAGGGTGACGCGACCGACGATGAAGCTCGTGACGTGGCCGAACGCGCGCGCCGTTCACTACGGCTTGGGGACATGCTCTGGGCACGACAGCGCTACGGCGGTGCCATGGTCCAGTACGGACGGGCGGCGGAGGTGGCGCCGGGCAATCCGATCATCGCCGCGCGGCTCGCGCGAGCTGCCATTGCAGCAGGGGAACCCGAGCGGGCGATCGGTGCGCTCGAACCGATGATCGAGCGCTACCCCGACCACGCTCCAACCTGGTCAAGTCTGGCGAGGGCGCGGCGGATGCTGGGCGATCGTCCAGGAGCCCTCGAGGCGGCGCGAGCAGCGATTCGGTTGAACCCCTTCGACCCCTCACCGCACTGCGACCTGGCCGAAGTCGAGAGCGATGAGGCCACGCGTCGAGAGGAGTCCGACCGGTGCCGCGCGCTCGGCGGCACATAAGCAAAACCGCACTGGCTCCGTCCGAAGGGGTGCGTTAGAGAGAGAAGGTGGGCGAAGCGCTCAGAGACGAAGCCTCTTCTGCGGAGGCCGAAGCCGACGTCGAACGCGTTCGCGAACTCGCCAAAGCACGCGCTGAGATCGAAACGCAACTGCACAGGCGCATCGTCGGTCAGGAAGACGTGATCGAGCTTCTGCTCATCGCGCTCTTCGCCCGCGGACACGGACTCTTTGTCGGCGTGCCCGGGCTTGCGAAAACCCTGTTGATTCAATCGCTTGCCGAGGTGTTGAGCCTCGACTTCAAGCGCATTCAGTTCACGCCTGATCTGATGCCTTCGGACATTACAGGCACCGATGTCCTGCAAGAAGATGACGCCGGTCGTCGCGCGTTCCGCTTTGTGCCGGGTCCGGTGTTCACGAACATTCTCTTGGCGGACGAGATCAACCGTACGCCGCCCAAGACGCAAGCCGCGTTGCTGCAGGCCATGGCCGAGGGTCGCGTCACGGCCGGTCGAACGACGCACGCTCTGGACACACCCTACTTGGTGTTCGCGACGCAGAACCCGATCGAACAAGAAGGCACCTACCCGCTTCCCGAAGCACAGCTCGACCGCTTCTTGATCCAGGTCGACGTGGACTACCCGACGGCGGAAGAAGAGATCGAAATCGTGCGTCGGACAACTGCCCCCGAAACGGCACCCCCGACGCCCGTGCTCACGCGCGAACAAATTCTCGCCATGCAGGAGTTGGTGCCGCGGGTGCCGGTCGCGGACCACGTCATCGAACACGCGGTCGCCATCGCGCGCGCAAGTCGTCCCGGGTTGGATGCACCCGACACTGTGAGTCGCTTCGTCGCGTTCGGTGCGGGTCCGCGCGCAAGCCAAGCATTGATCCTCGGCGCAAAAGCACGCGCGGTCCTTTCGGGCCGTTTTGCCGCGGAAATTGACGATGTTCGCGCGCTGAGCGTTCCCGTGTTGCGGCACCGCATCGTGCCGAGTTTTCGAGCTGAGGCGGAGGGCATCACGCCTGGCCAAATCATCGCCGACGTTCTTTCGCACGTCGTCGCATGACTTCAGCACGCGCGGTGTTGGACCCTGCCGTTGCCGAGCGGGTCAGTGCACTGACACTACGCGTCGACAAAGCCGTCGAAGGATTGCTCAGCGGAATTCATCGCTCACCCCATCGCGGTGCGAGTGTTGTGTTTGTCGAACACCGCGAGTACCGCCCTGGCGACGATCCTCGACTGCTGGATTGGAAAGCGTTCGCGCGTACCGACCGGCACGTGATCAAACGGTTCGAGCACGAGACGCAACTGGTCGCGCGTCTGCTCCTGGATCGTTCCGCGTCGATGAATTGGAACGGCTGGGATGCGAAGGGACCATCCAAGCACGAACACGCAACGACTCTGCTTGCCGCGCTTGCGCTCTTGCTGATTCGTCAAGGCGACGCCGTGGGTGCAGCGACGTTCGGCGAGACGCTTGGTGACGAAGTACCTCCACGTTCGCGACCCGCCCACCTTGACGCCGTGTTTCGCAGCTTGGTCACCGCGCCCGACGAAGGTCTCAAGACGGATCTGCGATCGGCGTTGGACGCAACCTTGGATCGCGCCGGGCGCAGGGGGTTGATCGTCGTGGCGAGCGACCTGCTCGACTCCAATCCCGACGCGTTTACACCGATGGCGCAACTGGTGGCGCGCGGTCACCACGTGTTGGTGTTCCACGTGCTGCATCCCCACGAGATCCAGCTTCCCGATACCGGTGCGGCTCGCATCGAAGGCCTCGAGGGCGAAGCGCCGGTCGAGATCGAAGGCGCGTCGGTGCGTGAACGCTACAACCAAGAAATGGATGCGTTCATCGAGTCGTGTCGTCAGCGCTGCGTGGCGGCAGGCGCCCGCTATGCTCTCGCGCCCACCGATGTTCCCGCGCAAGAAACCCTGGCGGCGTTGCTGCGGCGGAAGCGCTGATGGGCTTTGCGACTCCGCTGGCTCTCTTTGGACTGATCGCGTTGGCGGTACCGGTGGTCATCCACCTGCTGCGGACGCGCGATGTTCCCCGGCGGACGCTTCCCACGGTGGCGATGCTGGAAAAAGCCATCGCACACAGTCGGCAGCGCCGAAGGGTTCAAGACCATTGGCTTCTGCTCCTGCGCATTCTCGGGATCGCAGCACTCGGTCTCGCCGTCGCCGGGCCTTTCGTCCTGACGACGCGGCCCTTTGACGACCAGCGCCTCGCCAGCTTGGTGATTGTGCTCGACGACTCGATGAGTATGGGACGGCAACACGAGGGCGAGCGACTGATCGATCACGCGATCGACGATGCGATCGATGTGGTCACGCAGCTTCCCTCGGGGTCGGAGGTGAGTCTCGTTCTTTCGGGTGCACCGGCGCGACTTGAAGTCCCCTCCACGACCGACCCTCAACGCGTCGTTCGTGCGCTACGAGCGATTCCTGAGCGCCTCGGCCGCGGAACCGACCTGCCCAACGCCATTGCTCTGGCGCGCCGAACACTCGCGACAGGCACGCATGCGCGACGGCTTTGGGTGGTCAGCGATTTTGCCGCGCACTCTGCGGTCGCGGACGCGCGCTTTCCCGAAGAGGGGGTTGCTGTCGCCTTGCAGCGCATCGGCGAAGCCACAGACGACAACCTGGCCATCCTTCGCACGAGTGCCGCACCCGATCCCACACGCGACGGTGAAGTCTCGGTGCGTGTCGCTCTGCGCGGTCCTGCCGGCGTTCAGCGAAGCGTGGTGATCCGTCGTGACGGCGAGGAACTCGCCTCCACCGAAGCGCAGCTCGACGACCGGGGCAACGCCGAGGTGACACTCCACGTCGTACCGAGCGAAGATCCCGCTGCGACGGTCGCCATTGTCGACGCGGACGATGCACTCCCAGAAGACGATCGGCGTGGAGTGCTGCTACGCGCGCCACGCGCGATCGAGGTGCTCTTGGTTGACGGAGACCCCCACCCGACCCGCACTCGAGACGAGGTGGGCTTTCTGAGCCGCGCACTCGATGTCGCGCCGCGTCAGCCCGCGATTCGCTATCGGGTGACCGACCACAACTCCGTCGCCGCAAGCTCACTCGAAGGCATCGACGTGGTGGTTCTCGCCAACGTGCAGGCGCCCTCCCCCAGCTTTTCTCGAGCGCTCACGACCTTTGTCGAAGAGGGTGGCGGGCTTTGGGTCACGCTGGGAGACCACGTCGATCACCGGATGTACCGGTCGCGCCTTGAGTCGCTGCTTCCTGGAGTCATCGGTCCAACGATGGACGTGGAAGGCGCGCTCGACCCTGCACCCGAAGCGCTCGATCAGGCTGCGGTGCGTCGTGCGCACGCCATCGAGCCGTCGATGAACGCCGAGGTTCGCGTTCGCGTGGGAACCGAACCGTTCTGGGTGCAACACAGCGTGGGCGAAGGACGCGTGGCGCTATGGACGAGCACCATTGATGACGACTGGACCGACCTTCCCTACCACCCGGGATACGTTGTCGCGTGTCTCGTGCTGCTGCACGAACTCGGCGCACACGACGCACCGCCGCCGCCCTTCGTGGAAACGGGCACGCCGCTTCGCGTCGGCGACTTCAGTGTGCGCACCCCCGACGGTCATCGCATGGATGCCGAGGATGGCGTCTTCCGCGACACCACCACACCAGGGGTCTACCGCGTACTCGGCGACGACGACGAGATTCGTTTTGCGGTGGTCGTCGCACCACCATCCAACGAGAGCGAACTCGGAACGGTGCCGCTACCGGACGTCAGCGACGACGCGCTCGGGTCCGCCGGCGTCGTCGCGTCGCGTCGACCGCTTGCTCCGTGGCTGTTTCTTCTGCTTGGCCTTCTGGCGTTTGGCGAGGGTGCGCTACGCCTGCGCGGATTCGCGCGCGTCGCTCGATCGGGAAAGGGCTGACGCGTCGCGCGGGACCCTGCATCCCGCGGCGGAACATGCTGTAGCGCGCGCCGGGATGCCACATCAGGAACCCATCCGCGCCACCTCGCTTCGCGCCAATGATCTGTCGCGCAATGAACTGAGGCGTAAACCCTTCGTGTCCTGCACCGCGCGCAAACGCCTGCAAATAAGGGCGAATCACGGGTCGCGGTCCCAAGCGTTCGCGCAAACGACCGACACCACTTTCGATCAAGTAGCGACTACGGTCCGGTCGTTCCGTCTGCCACGTGCGCATCGCGTTGATGTAGAGCATCGGTGAGTAGATCTCGACGTAGTCGACCCACGCTTCGAGATCCTGACCCAGACCACTCGGGTCACCGTCACGAAACGCACTCAGTCCGAACACGTCGACCGAAAGCGGAACTTGAATCGCGCGATCGATGCGCTCGAGCATTTCGATCAGAAGTTGCGGACGCGGTGTGTCGTCCTGTGCGGGATAACGCGCGTACTGCGTTCCGTCGTCGACCGGAAAGCGCACGTAGTCGAGCTGCACTTCGTCGAAGCCCAGTTCCACCGCTTCCTTCGCGAGCTCGACGACCAACGTGTGGTTGTCTCGGTTGTAGGGATCAAGCCACGTGCCGCCGGTGCCCCAACTGACCCACGGCTCGTCGCGGCGGAAGTGCTTGATCGCGCGCTCGGGATGACGTGCCGGTAGCTGCGGATCGGCAAAGCACGTCACACGCGCAATCGTCCAAATGCCGGCTTCTTTCAGTCCTGCGACAAGCGCACGGGCGTCACCCAGAAAGCCGGTCTCAGACTCCTCGAGAATCTCGATGTTGGTGTCGTAGGTCACGCGCCCCGACCCGTCTTTGAGGTCGATGACCACCGCGTCGGTATGCGTGCGCTCGGTCAACGCCAACACATCTTCGAGTCCGTGCCGACGGAAGTAGTTTCCGGGGAGGTACACACCGGTCGCTTGTTGCGCACGAACCGGAACTTCGTCGTAGAGCGGATCGGCGTGACGTCTCGGAGCGTCTTGTTGCGCGAACGCGGTAGCGGAAATGGAGAGCAGCGCGATGTTGAGCCCGAGCGTTTTCATGAGCACCTGACGTATACCTTCTTTTCGAAATTGTGAGGCAGGTACTGGGCTGTCGTCAGGTTTTCGTCCCTTCCACCACCCGCTCGATCTTGCCGAGGTCACGGTGCGTTTGGACGTCGACCAGCCCGGCCTGTTCAAAGAGCGTGGCCACCTGCTCCGCCTGACCGTCGCCAACCTCCATCAGAAGACGACCTCCGGCATCGAGACGAGGACCCACCTGGTCGACAATCTTCTCGATCAGCTCGAAGCCGGTCTCGCCACTCACCAACGCGAGGGTCGGCTCGTACTTCGCGACGTCATCGTCGAGCGTGCTCAGTTCGGCTTGGGTGACGTAGGGAGGATTGGCCGTGATCAGACCAAACGACCCAGGCGCATCCGCAAAGAGGTCGCCCTCATAAAACGCGACCTCGACTTCATGTTTGGCCGCGTTTTTCCGAGCGATTTCAAGCGCATCCGGTGACAGATCCGTCGCGTGGACCTCGAGTTCGGGCCGCTCCGCTGCGAGCGTGACCGCAATGCAGCCACTCCCGGTGCACAAATCGAGCACGCGCGTTCCGGCCTCCACCACCTTGAGTGCTCGCTCGATCAGCGTCTCGGTATCCGGCCGCGGAATCAAGACCGCTGGGCCCACCTCGAACATCCGCCCCCAGAACCCACGCTCTCCCAAAATGTAGGCGACCGGCTCACGATCGCGACGTCGACGAACCCGCTCTTTGACGTCCTTGAGTTCGCCATCCCGAAGTGGCCGTTCGAGATCGAGGTAGAGCTGGATGCGCTCGATGCCCAACGCGTCGGCCAACAGCAGCTCAGCGTCGAGCCTCGCCGTATCGATGCCCTTGGCAGCGAAATCACCCTCCATCCACTGCATCACGCGCCGGATGGTCCAAACCTCGGTCTTGGGTTGCATGATAGGCTGACCCCTTCATGAAACACGCTCGCCAGATCGCAACCGCAGGCGCTCTGCTGGCTTGTCTCTCCTGCCACGGAAGCTTTGACGACGAGCGTCGAGCGGATGAGCGAGGCACCCTCGGTGAAGAGATCTACGAGGTGTTTTGCAAGCGGATGGCGGGGGCTGAGGTACCCGATGACCTCAGCGGAGAGCAAAGTCGCGCACTGTGCGAGAACCTGGTTCCGCCCGACGCCGCGCCGACACCTCGACTTGAGGCCATGGCCGAAAACCGCGACCGGATCGTCGCAGCGTTGGACCGAACACTCCCCGCAACGCTCGAAGACGATCTGAACGACTTCATGCTTCGGCTGATCCCCTTCTACGATCCGCCGACCGAACAGCTGCCCAGTCAAACACGAGCACTTGGAAACCTGTTGGCGGACATTGCTGGCGACGACGAAGCGATTGCGGCACTGGAACGTCTGTCGGAACGACGTGGCTATCGACCTGCTCGACTGGCGCTCGGTGTCGCGCGCCCGGTGATGGCGTACCCCAACTTCCGCGAACTGACCGATGTCGCACTCGACACGATCGACGAAGGCGGAAGCGCGGGAGAAGAATGGGACGCGTTGCTCAAGGCTGTCGCGCTCGACCTCGCCACTGCTGCACCCTCTCCTCCTGAGGACGGTCCGGGCACCTTAGAACTCACGCGGCAGTTGCTGCTCACCGACCGCGCGGAGTTTGGTTCCGGGCCGACGCGATTGATGACGCTTCGTGATGCACGTGGCATCGCGATCCCTTTTAGCGACGATGGATCCGTGCCTCCTCCGTTTGTCGACATGGATCGCGATGGGCTCGCGGATATCGACGTGCTGGGTCGTTACATCGGCAGCACCGGCGAACTGCTCGAAGTCCCGGCGCCCTTTGCGTTCTTCGGCGAAGACGAGGCGCTTCGTGATCCGATCGGCCGTGCGGTGCGCGCAGACCTCACACCACTCTACACGTACCGCAACATCAACCAGTCGATGTTGGCCGGGCTCGCGCGCGAAATGGTGACCTGGCTCGATCCCGCGGAACCCACCTTGATGGACATGGCCGTCGGCGTGCCGTTGCTGTTGGGACCACCCATTGAACAAACCGAAAGCCTGGGTGAGGTCAGCGTCACCTACAACGGGTTCGACACCTCCGAAGGACCGCTCTTCGACTTGGTGTACGGCGTCGGTGTTCTTCTCGAACGTGACGAAACAGACGAAGCGCTCACGCTTGTCGATGCGCTCCTGGAAAACAACGAACCGGAAGTTGCTGCGGTAATCGATGCAGGGTTGATCGGAGACCGCGTGGCCGACGCCACCCCTTCTGCCGTGCTCGCCGAGAACTCGGAACTCTGGGACGACGTTCTTCGCGTCGGCACCTGGATCGCGCAAGAGCCCGAGCTGCTCGAGGCGCTGCTGCGTTCGCTGGCTGACCCGCGCGCAAAGCACCTCGGCACGATTTACGGCGAGTTGATGCGCCACAAAGACGCGATCGCGTTCAACGCAGCCGACATCAACGCGAGTCTTGGCGATCAGTTTTGGACGGAGGAAGTCGACCACTCCAGCCCTGAGACCGACGACAACATGTCGCTCTTCCAAGGTTCGATTTCGATCATTCACGACCTCGAGGGCGTTCGCGTGTGCAACAAAGACGGCGCGCGTCTGCACATCGTCATCGGTCCTCTCGACGTGACCTACCCACTCTTTGGGGGGACGTTTGATGAATGCGAGCTGCTGGAGATCGAGAACGTCGCGGAGGCGTTCGCTCAGTCGATCATCGGTCGCTACACCCTCGAGATCAAAGACGGGTTCCTGAACATCCTCTTGGACGTAGGTAGCTCGCTCGGCATCAACCCCGACCGGGTTCTGGAAGAGTCGTCGGGCATCGATGGACTCACCCGTCAGCCAACACCTCAAGCGCTCAACCGACTCTTGTTCGGCATGGAAGGCAATCGTTTTCTCGAAGCGCTCATCGATCCTCCAGTGACACGCGACGGCGCGATCACCGTGGAGCGCCATCGACCGGTGACGCTTGCCTGGGAACGCGAGTTCCGGTTTTGCGACGATGTGCTCGTCTCACCCGGTTCGCCGTGCTCTTCGCCAGAGACGATCACCTTCTTCGAAGCCATGCAGCCTTTGCTCGAAGCGTTCGACACTTACGATCGCCGCACCGAGGGGCGCTTCCTGTTCAGCGAGCTCATCACCTCACTACACACACACTGGCCCAGTGATGCCGCAGAGATGACGCAGGACACCGATCCCAGCGCTCCCTTCTTTGCCAACCACGACAATGGACGCTCCTACGAACCCATCGTCAGTGCCCTGTTCGCGAATTGCGTCTGGGAAGGCTCGGGAACCAGCCGTCGCTGCACCACCGACAACGCAGGACAGATGGTGTCGCGGCTGCACGAACTGCTGCGCGCACTCGACGAACTCGAGGTTCGACCGGGCGTGGACGGAATCGATGTGCTGGCGGATGCCTCGCTCTCGCTGATCGATCCCAACGAAAACGTGGGTCTGGTGAACCGAGCAGGCGAGTCCACGTCGGCGACCAACGACGGTTCGCGAAACGTGGATCTGACACCCTTGTTAATCCTCTTGGACGCGCTGCGTGGATTCGACGACGCGTTCAAACCCGAACCCGAGCGACTGACGCGTTGGCGCGCCGGGCGGAGCACCATTGTGGACCAGCTGATGACGATTCGTCAGACCCCGGCGGGGTTCGAGATGGCGAACCGGCGAACCTACGGTCTGCTTCGCGAGCTGGTCCCCTTTGTTCAGGAACGCATTGCCGATCACGAAGCGCGAGGAGACCGCAGCGCGTGGGCGCTCGGCTTGGCGCCGCGGATGGAAGCATCGATGGGTTCAGCGGTCGGTGCGACGAGCATCGCGTTCCTCGAAGCGATCAACAACGACGAAGCTGCAGAGGCCGAGATCAGTGCGCTGGCTGAGTACCTCATGAATGAAGAGAGCACGAGCGACGCATTCGACACGACCGTGCTCGCGACGGCGGACTTGATGCAGATTCTCGACGACGAGGACAACCTCGACCCACTCTTCCGCGCGTTGTCCGAAGGCATTGTTCCGGATGTGCGAACACGCGTCGCAGAGGGAGGCACGGTTCGACCCGCGGATCTGGATGTCACGGGTTCGGCGCTCGACGAAACTCTCACGCTGGTTCGCGAAATCGCAGAAGTGGACGACAACCGCACCCTGACGGCGATTTTGTCCAACGCCGTTGCGTTGCCGGAGGGTTCACTCGAGACGCCGCTCGAAACGCTGATCGACGCCATGGCCGAAATCAATCGTGTTGAGCCGAACTCTGGCGGACCGATGCGCGCCGATGATCATCGCGATGTGCTGAACACCGCCACCGAGTTCATGCTCGACGAAGACCGCGGGCTCGAACGCATCTTTGATGTCGTTCAAAACCGCACCATCGAATGATGCAGGCACAGCTCCGAAACAGCGCAGCGCTCCTTGTGCTGCTCAGTGTGGTGTGTCCGAACAGCGCAGAAGCGGGCGGACTCTTCCTGACCGACCGCGGCGTGCGCCCGGCGATGCGCGGGTTTGCGTTTGTGGCCGGCGCCGATGATCCGCAATCGATTTGGTACAACCCGGCTGGTCTCGCCTGGAGCGAGCAACAGTTCTTGCTTGATGCGACCGTCATGTTTCTGCGTGCTCGCTTCACGCGAGTCGACGACGCAGGAAACGAACTGACTCCGGTCGATGCCGACGCGCTGCCTCTGCCGATTCCAATGTTGGCCTACTCCCATCCCATCAACGAGGAGTGGACACTCGGGTTTGGCGTGCACGCACCCAATGCGGCGTTGCTTCGTTGGCCACGCGGCGTTCGCGACGACGGCAGCAACTGCAACCACACCGGTTCGGACGAAGACGATCCGACATGCGGTCCTGCGCCACAGCGCTACTCGCTCTACTCGCTCGAGGGCTCGGCATTTGTGAACGTCACCGCGGCGGTGGCGTGGCGCCCGATCAAAGAGCTTTCGATCGGACTCGGCGCGCATCTGTTGTTGGGCAGTTTCGTGGGCGAAGTCATGACCAGTGCATGCGACGGGTTTCTCTGCTCGCAGCCGGAAAGCCCCGAGTGGGACAGCCTGGTTCGCTTTACGCTCTCACCTGTCATTCAACCGGGCTTTGCGTTCGGCATCACCTACGACGCAGGACTCGTGCGCATCGGAGCGTCGATGGTGTACTGGCCTGGCGCGGTTAGCGGCGACGCGAAACTCGATGCGCGTTTGCCGAGCGCTGCACTCTTTGAGGGCGCACGTTTGGATGGCGACACCGCGCGCTTGGAACTCGACTTGCCGCTCATGCTTCGCGGTGGGGTGGAGATTCGGCCCACCGACACGCTACGCATTGAAGCTGCGTTGGTGTGGGAACACTGGTCGACGCAAAGCGCTGCGAAGATCGAGCCCAAGAACGTGTGGATTCGCGACGCGGTCGCGATTGGCGACTATCAGCTCGGCAACATCGATATCCCGCGCAACATGAACGACGTGTACAGCATCCGTTTGGGTGCGTCGCTGGCGCTGGCCGACAACCGGGTGATTCCGAGCGTGGGCATCAACTACGAAAACAGCAGTTTCGATGACGCCTACCTCACGCCGCTGACGCTCGACTCGAGCAAGTTGGTCGTCAGCGCAGGCGTGAGCGTGCAACTCACCGACGGGTTTTGGTTGGACGTCGCGTATGCGCACGTGTTCCTCGAGAACCGCAACGTCACCAACAGCCAGGTGGGTCAGCCCAATCCGATTCGTCCTCCGCGCAATCCCGACTTGCCCCCGAACGAAGGCGGCGTGAGTCGGGTGGGCAACGGGCGCTACGCGATGGAAGCGGACATGGTTGGCATTGGGATTCGGTATCAGTTCAACAGGTCTCCCTCTGCAACCGAAACCGAGCCCGAACCCGACGCCGAGTCCGAACCCGAACCCGAAGCTGACGCCGAGTCCGAGCCCGTTGCCGAAGCCGAAGCCGTTGCCGAAGTCGAAGCCGTCTCCGACCCCGGCATCTCGCTCGCTTCTGGCGAGTCGATGATTCTCGACGGAGTCGCATTCGAAACCGGTTCGGACGTACTCACGCCGGAGTCGGAAGCAACGCTGCAACCGGTCTTACTCTGGATGCAGCAGACTCAGGGATTGCGCGTTCAAGTCCGAGGTCACACCGATTCCGTCGGACCGGACGAAGCCAACCGCGAGCTGTCCCAACGTCGCGCACAAGCCGTCGTGGACTGGCTTGCAGCGCGAGGGATTGCAGATGGCCGTCTCGAAGCAATCGGCGTGGGCGAAGTCGAACCGATCGAAACGAACCGAACGCGTGCGGGAAGAGCGCAAAACCGTCGAATCGAACTACGTCGCGTCGACTAGATTTGTTGGGGGGGGGAGGCTTTTTCATTTTTTCGAAGACTCCAAGACATGCAAAGAGCTCAGCTACGAAAAACGCCCCGGAGCCAAGAGCACGAGAGCTCCAGTCGAGAGCGCGCGGCGTCGCCAGAGAAAGAAAATCTTCCCGTCTTCCCGCCTTTCGATCTTCCGGTTAAAAAAAATCGTGCACCCAAGGTGGCTCTTTGCACGCTTTGCCAGACTTGAAGCCTTCGAAAAATGAAAGGTCTCCCCCCGGCCCAGACTCTTTCGTTTGCGACCTGCAGAAAAAGACTGTTTCCAAAGGGGATTCCCATTCTTCCAGCCGTCAACGTGACGGCCCGCCCACCGCGCGATAAGGCTATGGGCGGTGGCGAAAAAGAAGAAAAAGGCAAAGCTCCCTGAACGCGCGGATCCAGCGCAAGCACTCGAGGGTCTCGAACGACCCACCATGAACTGGAAGGTGCTCGCGCAAATCGCGATCGGCATCGGCGTGGTCTGGCTCATCGCCGGACTGGTCAGTCCCTACATCAGCTACTGGGGGTACGTCGTCGCCGGTGTCATCACCGCCATTGCCGTCGGACTCGGCCTCTACGTGTGGCGCTTGATGCGCAAGTCGTCGGACATCGTCGATATCCTCAAAGGCGCCACCGACGAAAAGGGCCGTGCGGCTGCAGTCGCTGCACTCCAGGGCAAAGGTGGCGACGCCATGGCCAAGATGGCGCAAGCCCAACTGGTCGCACAGGACGACCCCAAAGAAGCCGTCGCTATCCTCGAGAGCATCGATCTCAAGAAGGCACCCAAGCTCATCCAAAACGATGTGCGCGCGCAGCTCGCTCTGATGTACCTGATCCAAAACAAGCCACGCGACGCGCGCGAGTTGGCCGACGAGATCAAACTCAACGCCCAACCGCAGCCGAAGCAAAAAGCGCTGTACGCCGCTGTGATGAGCGAGTCGTTTGCACGAACCGGCAAGGCCAAAGAGGCCGCCGCACTTCTCGAAGATTACGACCCGGAAGACTCTGCCTACGCCGAAATGAGCGCCCTGCTCTACCGCGCTCAAATCTTCACCTGGCTCAAGATGAAGAAGCGCGGTCGTGCACGCACCTCGATGATGCGCTTGGCCAAAGCAGACGCCAACCAACTTGGCGCGTTCCTCCAGAAGGGTTCGCACCCGGAGGTGAAGCGACTGGCGCAAGAAGTCCTTCAGCGCGAAGGCATCATGCCCAAGGGCCCCAAAGTCAAAATGCGGATGCGCTAGGCGCGCGCACGCAAACCCGTGCGCGAGTCGATCTCCCGAGAAGTCGCGCGCCTCGCCGGGCCTGCGATTGCCCAGCAGTTGCTCCACACGCTCGTGTTCCTGGCGGACCGAGCCATGCTCGGCAACTTCGGCGATGACGCGCTCGCATCGATGCAGCTCAGTGGGCCGATCGTGTGGGCTACCTACAGCGTGCTCGGCTCGTTCACCGTCGGAAGCATCGCCGTCATTGGACGCCACGTGGGCGCGAAGAACCACGAATCCGCGAACGCTGCACTTCGTGCGTCCCTGCTCTTCGCGCTTGTGCTCGGCGGCCTCGTCACCCTCGTCGGTGTGCCCGGTGCTGACCTCGTGGTCTCAGCGTTCGGCGGGGGCGAGGGAGTCCGTCTCGAGGCGAGTCGCTACCTGAGCATCTCGTTCGGCGTCATGCCGTTCATTCTGGTCTCGTACACATCCGCAGTCTGCCTTCAAGCAGCGGGCGACACGCGGACTCCCTTCCTCATTGCGGCCGTTGGCAACGTGGTGAACGTCGGACTCAACGCGGTGTTCATCTTTGGCGCGTTCGGTTTGCCCGCGATGGGCGCTGCGGGTGCAGCGTGGGCAAGTGCGTGCGCCATGTTGTGGCAAGCCTTCGCGCTGATTTGGGTCTTGCGTGGGCACTCGCGGCTACGCTGGCGTGGACGCGGAGGCGAACGAGAAGCCTGGCGCGCCATGGTGCGCGTGTCGGTCGCATCACTCGCTGAACGCGTTCTCCAACACGTCGGCTTTTTGAGCTTCGTGGCGATGATTGCGGCGCTCGGTGCCACTGCGATGGCTGCCAACCAAGCCCTGATCAGCGTGGAGTCGGTCGTGTTTCTCAGCGGGGACGGCTTCGGGATCGCAGCCGCAGCGATCGTCTCGCAGAGATTGGGCGCGAAGCGTCCCGACGAAGCTCGAGCGGGGCTCAGCGCAGCGATCAAACTCACGCTTGCCGCCCTCTCCGTCGCTGCGGTCGTGTTCGCGATCGTTCCGCGTCCGCTGCTCGAGCTCTTCTCGCCCGATCCCACGATTGTGGAACTCGGCGTTCCATGCATGCGCGTCGCTGCACTTGCGGCTCCCTTTATGGGCGCAGGCATCGTGATGAGTGCCGCATTGCGTGGTGCTGGCGACACCAAAACCGCGCTTGGCGTCATGGTGCTTTCCGGGCTGGGCGTGCGACTCGCCGCGACCTACCTCCTCGCGTTCTACTTCGAGATGGGACTTCTCGGGGTCTGGCTCGGATCCACCGCCGACTGGATCGTGCGGACGGTTCTCCTTGGCGCCCGAGTGCTGCGTGGCCGCTGGACGGCTGTCGATGTTGTCTAGCGCAACTCGCCGCGCATCTCGGCGATCGACGGCCGCGCAGCGGGATCTTTGCGCATGCTCGCTGCGGCAATCTCGCGCCAGATATCCGGAACCTCGTCGATGAACCCGGAGAGTTCCCGAACCATCGCGCCAAACGCGTAGACATCCGCGCTGGGTTGCGCCGCCGCTCCATGGCGTTGTTCCTGCGGCATGTATTGAAGCGTGCCCTCACCACCGGCGCGTGTGACGCCGATTGGCGTGGCAATTCCGAAGTCGGTCAACACGACTTGGTCGTTCTCGCGAAGCAACAAGTTGGATGGCTTGAGATCGCGATGCACGAACCCGCTGTCGTGAACGAACGCCAACGCGTCGAGTGTGCTGATCAACCAAGTACGCACACGCGCCTGATCCACCGCGCCGCGACCCAGCTCAAAGCGAACCGAACCACCGCGCACCCACTCCATCGCAATGGCTCCGAGCCGCACGTCCACGTCGAAGATTCGGATCACCCCTGGATGTTCGAGTGCGGCGGGTGTGCGTGCTTCCGCCGCAAGGCGTTCGCGATCGAGCGGCCCACGACGGTGGTACACCTTCAAGGCGACCCGTCGTCCCACGCGCAGGTCCTTCGCGGCGAACACCGTTCCCGCACCGCCTCGACCCAGTTCGCGTTCCACCCGAAAGCGTCCACGTGCCAACGCACCATCCGTAACGATGGTGGCGCCTGCCAGGTTGCCCGCTGGGTTTGCTCCCTCGCGTAGCCGCTCGACGCGTTCGCGTGCACGAGGAAAGTCCAAGTCACGTGCAAGAACCCGTTCGTACAACGCCAACGCGTCCTCGCGTGCACCACGACGGTCTGCAATCTCCGCCGCGAGCATGAGCGCGGGCAGTACTGCATCCGCTTTGATCAAAGGCTGCAACAAGTCCCACGCACCATCGTCGTCGCCACGCTCCGAAAGCGCCTCGGCCACCCGCAGACTCAGCGTTTGAAGCTTCGGATGGTGCTGCAGGATCTTCCGCGCAAGATTGATGGCGCGTGCGGCCTTCCCGGCGAGGCGCAACTCATCGAAAAGCTGGACCGCAAACGAAGGATCGGGTGGCTCTTCTTGGTCGGCAAGCGCAGCGAGCTTGCCCTCGGTCGTCATCGGTGCGGGTTCGGGCTCAGTCGTGGATGGCGGCGGAGCGTCGTCTTTGACCTCGGCCTCTTCCTCTTCGACGATCAGAAGTCGCTTGATGCGCTTCCACATCAGAGCACCTCGATCGTGCTGCCATCGATCTCCAACCGGTCGCCAACGAGAAGGTTGACCGGTGCGGCCACACTCTGCGTTCCGAGACGCGCGTCGGTTCCAGGGTTGGGCGTCAACGTGGGATGCCCGTTCGGAAACGTCACCGTCGCCGCGAGTCGCGATGCGCGAAGTTTTCCACTTCCCACCCAGACCACCTGACCACGGTCCAATCCGCCCAGCACTTCGATACACAGTCCGCCGTCGCGCAGCTCCACGCGCAGCGTCACGTCGTCGCCGAGTCCGAGTTCGGTTGTCCCGGTGACGCGCAACTCGGCACCGATAGGAACACCGGCCAGCAACGTTCCGTTTCGACTGCCCAAGTCCCGCACCACGATCTCTTCGCCCTCGTGCCGCAGCGATGTGTGTCGTCGCGACACCGAGGTTCCGCGGATGATGACATCCGCATCCCGTCCCACTTCCACCTCGTCGCGACCCACGAACACGACGTCGCGCTCGTCGATCCGAAGTTTGACCCGGCGCGCCGCCGGCCAGCGATTTTCGAGTCGGCGAAGCAAGTCCGGCACCGAGGGATCGTCCGGCGCTTCGTCGAGCGCTTTCTCCAACGCAGCGCGCGCTTCGATGCGCGCACCGACGCCCATCGCCATCTCGTACTCGCTCACGTAACGACGCAGTGCTCGTGCTTCGCGTGAAGCCTTGGTCGTTTCTTCGAGCAGGGCCTCGAGCCGCTCCACCTCACCCGCTTTTTGGAGACACCGCGCCACGTCTTCGTTGCGTCCCAGCAACTCAAACGCGGTGGCGGCCTCGCTGTCCTTCTCGGCGCGCTCCAATCGCTCGGCAGCATCTTCGAGCCGCCGCTTTTCCTCCGACGTGTGAACCCCGCGTCGCTGCGCATCGTCGAGCACCGCCAAGCCGATCTGGGCATCGACTTCCAGGCGCTGCGGATGCTCCTCGGGCAGCCAGCGGAGCGCGTCGTGATAGGCCGCAAGTCGCTCGTCGAGATCACTGGCTCGAGCCGCGTGAAAAAGCAGCGCCTTGGCCGCCTCCTCGGGCATGTCCAGCTCCGCGTACAGCGCTGCGGCTTCGCGATATTGGCCTTTGCCTTCGGCCCTGCGCGCTTGCCGATACGTACTGCTGAAGAGTCGCCGGACCAGGCTCACGGCCGGAGCTTAGCGGAAACAGACGAACCCGTTTCGTGTGATATCTTCCCCCACGTGAGTAACCGCCTTGGTGAGCTTCTGGTCCGCTCCAAGCGAATCAGTCTCGAGCAACTTCGCGATGCCCAGGACACCCAACGAAAAGACGGGGTCAGCCTGGGGTACGCCCTCGCCAAAATGGGCTTCATCTCCGACCAGGAGATCACCGAGTTCCTCAGTCAGCAGTACCGCGTTCAGGCGATTGACCTCAGCGAGTACGAAATCGACGAGGAGGTCCTCAAGCTGATCGGCCAGGACGTCTGCCTCCGCCACAAGATCATCCCGGTCTCGCGAGCGGGATCTTCGCTCATCGTCGCGATGGCCGATCCCTCCAACCTCCACGCGATCGACGACATCAAGTTCCTCACTGGCTACAACGTCGAGCCGGTTGTCGCCTCCGAAACGGCCATTATCGCTGCCGTTGAGCGCTCCTACGCAGCGCCGGAGATTTCCTACGACGACATCATGGACGGCTTCGATGAGGACGAGATCGAGGTCTCGGCCGACGAAGACGACATGAACTTGGTCGACTTGGAACGCGCTTCGGAAGACGCGCCCGTCGTTCGACTCTGCAACGCGATTCTCCTCAACGCGATCAAGAAGGGCGCGTCGGACATCCACGTTGAGCCTTATGAGAAGAGTTTGCGCGTTCGCTACCGCATTGACGGAGTGCTCCACTCCGAGATGGCGCCGCCGGTCAAACTGAAGAACGCCATCGCTTCGCGTCTCAAAATCATGTCCAAGTTGGACATTGCCGAACGCCGCCTGCCGCAGGATGGACGCATCAAGCTCAAGCTCGGCAAGGGCCGCGAGATGGACTTCCGTGTTTCGGCACTTCCCACTCTGTGGGGCGAGAAGATCGTTTTGCGCCTTCTCGACAAGTCGAATCTGCAGCTGGACATGACGAAGCTCGGCTTCGAGGAAAAGGCCCTCGGCGACTTCAAGGAGCAGATTCACCAGCCGTACGGGATGGTGCTCGTCACCGGTCCGACGGGTTCGGGTAAGACGACGACGCTCTATTCAGCACTTGCAGAGCTCAACGACGAAGAGACCAACATCAGCACCGCCGAGGATCCGGTCGAGTTCAACCTGACCGGTATCAACCAGGTGCAGATGCACGAAGACATCGGTCTGAACTTCGCTGCCGCGCTTCGTTCGTTCCTGCGTCAGGACCCCGACATCATCATGGTCGGTGAGATTCGAGACTTCGAGACGGCCGAAATCGCGGTTAAGGCCGCGTTGACGGGCCACTTGGTGCTCTCCACCCTGCACACGAACGATGCACCGAGCACGGTCACGCGCCTGCTCAACATGGGTGTCGAGCCCTTCCTCGTCACGGCCTCGGTCAACCTCGTGTTGGCGCAGCGTCTGGCTCGGAAGATTTGCCAGGACTGCAAGGTCGAGGTGAAGTCCGACCATCAGTCGCTCTTGGACGTCGGCTTCACCGAGGAACAAATCCCCGCGGTCAAAACCTACAAGGGCAGCGGTTGCCGAACGTGCAACGACAGTGGATACAAAGGTCGTATCGCTCTGTACGAAGTCATGCCCTTCACCGACCGCCTCAAGGAAATGGTGCTTCAGGGCTGCTCCACGGCTGAGCTGAAGGACGAGATGATCCGAGAGGGCGTCAAAACGCTTCGTCTCAGTGGTCTGACCAAGGTTGTGGAAGGCACCACGACCATCGATGAAGTCGTGCGCGTCACGAGTGCAGACAACCTCTGATCGACGCTGACCAAACGCTGATCAAACGCTGATCAAACGTTGAGTTGTCTCGAGCTTCACGAACCTGTGGGGCTCGAAACGCGTGGATCGCGCAATCGTCGTATCGCGATCGACCCGATCCTGATGCGATCTCCAGGACTTGCGCCGCGTGAGAAATTCCCTGTCAACCGATCGATGCTCACAGGTAGCGATCGCGACACGCGGGTATCGAGAAAGATCGTTTTTGATGCGGCCCACGATCTGCAGTGTTTTCAGATGTTTATATAACAATACTCGAAACATAGTGACGCTTTGTGGCCATACATCGCGCGTCACCGATTGTCACCTGAGGCGCCAACTGGTAGATCGCTTCTTATGCGGATCAGCAACAGCTTCTCCGAAGGAGAAATCCAAGTCCTCGAGTTCATCCTGCAAACGCTTCTGCGTGGGGGAACGCCGAGCATGGCCACGCGCAACAAGGAGTTCGCCTCCCTCTACCGCAAGGTCGTCACCATGAAGAAACGAGTCGCTGCGAAGAAAGAAAAGCAGGTCCTCGAGTCGTCGGTCGGCACCGTGAAGGCCGAAGACGCGCTGGACGAGACCGGCTGAACACGATACCAGCTCGTCATGCACATCCATCTCTCGGGAGGTTTTGACTCGTATCGAGTTGACCTCCCGTGTGGCGTGCGGCTGCGCGCCGTCTTCGGAGACATCATCTTCGGAAACCGAGAGACGAGGTTGGTGTGAGTGCGTTGATCCTTCGTGGAGGAACAGTCATCGACCCACTCGGTGGGCGCGAAGGCGAGTTCGACGTTGCGATCACGAACGGGAAGGTGACTCAAGTCGCGCGGAACCTTCCCGCAGCCGATCAAGCGCGAGAGCTCGACGTCTCGGGTCAGTGGGTCACTCCCGGCCTCATCGACTTGCGCACCCATCTGCGGGAACCGGGTGAGGAGTACAAGGAAGACTTGGCGTCTGGGTTGGCGGCCGCTGCCGCAGGTGGGTTCACCACGGTTTGCGCGATGCCGGGAACGCGCCCCATCAACGACTCGCGTGCCGTCACCGACTTGATCGTGGCGCGTGCGTTGGAACTGGGCGGCCCACGAGTCGTGCCATTTGGGTCCATCACGTTGGGCATGGAAGGTCACGAGTTGACCGAGATGGCCGAACTCCGCGACGCAGGTGTGCTCGGCGTCACCGACGACCGCCGACCCGTGACCGACGCAGGGTTGCTGCGCCGGGCCATGGAGTACGCCGACACCTTTGGTCTGGTGGTGATGCAGCACTGCGAAGACCCCAATCTGTCGCGCGGCGGTCAAATGCACGAAGGCGTCGTGTCGACCCGTCTCGGACTTCCGGGTTCCCCACGCGAAGCGGAAGACGCTGCTGTGGCGCGGGACCTACGCGTCGCCGAACTGACTGGCGCGCGGCTGCACATTGCGCACGTGAGCAGTCGAGGTGCCGTGGGACTGATTCGCGCAGCGAAGGCGCGCGGCGTGCGAGTGACGGCGGATGTCACGCCACACCACCTGACCTACACCGACGAAGCGGTCCTTGGGTTTGAGACTCATGCCAAAGTTCGACCGCCCTTGCGCGATGCGTCCGATCGCGAAGCACTCCGTCACGGCGTGGAGGACGGCACGCTCGACTGCATCGCGACCGACCACGCACCCCACGTCGCGCTGGACAAAGACTGCGAGTTTGCGGCGGCCAAGGAAGGAATGTGCGGATTGGAAACCGCCCTGCCCTTGCTCTGTGCGTTGATCGGAGAGGGCGTCCTGTCTCGAAGCCGCGTTGTGGCCGCGCTGACCGCAGGACCTGCGGCGGTCCTTGAACGGAGTGCGGCGCTCGAAGGCAGCGGTGATTTGACCGTCATCGATCCGCAGTTTGGCTGGACGGTGTCCGCCGAAACGCTGCGCTCGAAATCGAGCAACACGCTATTGCTTGGCGCCGAGGTGGTTGGCGCAGCAAGTCTCACCATGGTGGGAGGCAAAGTGGTCTACGAAAGGGCGAGAGCATGACGGTGTCGAATCCCGTTGCGGCGCGACTGGCGTTGGCAGACGGAACGATCTTCGAGGGCATCGCGATGGGTGCAGAGGGCACGACCATCGGCGAAGCGGTCTTCACCACCGGGATGACCGGATACGAGGAAGTGCTGACCGATCCCTCCTACTGCGCACAAATCGTGACGATGACGGCGCCGCAGATCGGCAACACGGGCATCAACAACGAGGATGGAGAAGCGCGTACGCCTGCGCTTGCCGGCTTCGTCGTGCACGAGCTTTCCGCGCTCTCGAGTTCGTGGCGGTCACGGGGTTCACTCGATGGATATTTGCGCGAGCACGGCATCGTGGGGATTCAGGGCATCGACACGCGCGCGCTGACCCGGCACATCCGCGACAACGGCGCGCAGATGGCCGCGATGGGCACCGAAGACGCAGACACGCTGCTGCAAAAAGCGCGCAGCGCTGAGCCGATGACTGGACGTGACCTCACCGGTGACGTCACCACCGGCGAGCCCTACGACTGGACCGAAGGTCTGGGCGATTGGGCACAAGACGCACCTGCCGAACCACGCTTTGACGTGGTGTGCCTCGACCTCGGGGTGAAGCAGAACATTCTGCGTTGCTTGGTCCACGCCGGATGTCGTGTGCACGTGATGCCCGCCACAACCTCGGCCGCCGATATCCTCGCGCGAAACCCCGACGGAGTGTTTCTGTCCAACGGCCCAGGGGATCCCGCCGCGGTGGAACACGCGATCACCACCGTGCGTGAACTACTCGGCAAGAAGCCACTCTTTGGCATTTGTCTCGGGCACCAAATCCTGTGTCTCGCGCTCGGTGGCAGCACGTTCAAACTCAAGTTCGGCCACCGTGGCTTGAACCAACCGGTCAAAGACATGGAAACGGGTCGGATCGAAATCACCACGCAGAACCATGGCTTCGCGGTCGACCCCAAGTCGCTCGAAGGCAAGTGCCGTCTGACACACGTGCATCTCAATGACGGCACGTGCATGGGCGTCGCGCACGAATCGCAGGATGCGTTCAGCGTGCAGTTCCATCCCGAGGCTGCAGCGGGACCCCACGACTCGCGCTACCTCTTTGAGCGCTTCACGAAGATGATGGAGTCGCGCGGGTGAAGCTCACACGCATCGTTGGCGTGAGCGCATTCGTGCTCAGCCTGCTTGCGTGTGGACCACGACCCAGCGACGAGAACACCACCGCGGTGGGACGTCCGAGTGGCACGACGTTCCTGCTTCGCAACCACAGCCGCGAGAACATTTGTTACGTCCACATCGCATCGGCCGATGCGGACTGGGGACCGGACCGTCTGGGTCCGACCGAAGTGATCTTGCCTGGCGGTGCGCGGGAGTGGGACTTTGCCGCGGGCACCTACAAGGTCCGGTTGCGAGACTGCAATCGAAACGATCTGATGATGCGCGAGAACGTCACGATCGCTGACGACGGTGTGGTTCTGACCTTCCGCGAGCGCGAATCCGTTCTCTGAGCTTTTCTTGAGCTTTTTCGGTCCGCCGTGGTCACTTTATGACCGTGCGGCTTCTGTCCGTCCTCGTTGCGCTCGCCATCACGCCCGCGACAATCGCAGCGCAGGATGCCGAGATCGATCGACGCACCGAGCGCGAGCTTGCACAAGCCCAGCGCTTGCTCGAACGCGGCCGGACGGGTCGTGCGCGTATTGTCCTGCAGCGAAGTCTCCGTCGTTCGCCAAGCTTTCAAGCGGCTCAACTCTCGACCCGTTTGCTTCCCGAGCTCGCGCAGGCAACGTCTCCGACCGAACGCGAACTCGAGGACGCACGCTGGGTCCTGGACGCTCTCGCCCCGTTTTCGAGTCCTGCTGCGGAACGCGCTCGCGCACACACGCTGACCGTCTTGGGCGAGCATCGTCGTGCGATCGAAGCGATCCGAGTTCGTGCCCAGGACCAAGAGGCGGCGCTCACGTTGGAGCGCATGGCCTCGCTCTTCGTGGCACGGCGAGCGCTGCGCGACGCCGAACTCGCAACACAGCAAGCGCTTCGCATCATGCCTCAGTCGCGTGAGCTTCGGCTGGGACTTGCGGCGCTTAGCGTGGCGCGCGGTCGTCCTGAGTCGGCCGTCCAAATGCTACTCGGGGTGTTGGCGCTGGATCCCAACGACCACGTTGCGCGTCGTGATCTCGCCGGGGCAATGATGGCTGCCGGTCGGCACAACGATGCCCTGACCACGCTTCGCGAACTCCAACGTCAGACCGGTGACGCCGAGGACGCGTTGCTCGTTGCGGACGCGGCACTTGAACTGGGGCGCCATCGCGTCGCGGAGGAAGCCTCGCGCACAGCCATCGCTTCGGGTTCGTCGACGGGCTACGCGACGCTGGCGCTCGCTCTTGCTGCACAAGGTCGCCGTGCCGAGGCATTGCAAGCGCTCGCGCAAGCTCCTGACGACGTTCGAGCGCGCCGCGCACGCCGGGTTTTGGAGCAAAACGCCCAATGATGGCTGTGCTCGCGCCACGCCCCTATACTCGGAGCATGCGCTGGATGTTCAGCCTCTGCGTCGCGCTCTCGTTTGCCACGAGTCCCGCGTTCGCCCAGGAAGAAGGCGCCGGCCAGCTCTCTGCGCCTACCGCCCAAGACGGGAGTCGTCCTGCCGTTTCGCTCGGCGACGTTCCGCCGCCTCCCGACCAGGGGTACCAACAGCAACAGCCTCGGTATCCCGGCGCCCAGGACTTGGGCGACAACCCTGAGGTGCCCGCACGGGAACTCGCGGAAGGTGAAAGCAACGTACGGGTCCCGAGCCGCACTGCGACGCGACTTCGCGTGGTGGGCTCCAGTCTTCGGGCGCTCGCCGCGCGCGGCGGCAACAAACTGGTCGACGGAATCCTCTCGCTGACCTCGGGTGCTCTCGTGATCGGCATCGCGGGTTGGCAGTGGAGCGAAGACAAGCAACTCGGCGGCTACCTGATGCTCTACGGCGTGGCCAACGTGGCACGCGGGCTCATCGACCTCGTGTTGACGCCGAACGCGTCTCGCTACTCCATCGAGTTCACGCACATGCCGCGAACCAACCTCGACGAAGTCGAAACCGCTCTTGGGTTTGGCGAAAACGCTTTGGAAGAGATGGCCAAACGCACTCGACTTGCCCGCATCCTCGACGCGAGTCTCAACATCGGCGTCGGCGCAGCCGTGATTCCGCTCTACCTCGCACCGAACGACTTTGAAATCGACGACCCCTTCGACTACTTCGTCATTATCGGCTCAGGAATTTCGATCATCAGCGGATTGATCAGTCTCGCCACGCGCTCGGATGCCGAGCGACGTTGGCAAGCCTATCGCGACCTGCGCGACCGACTCGAGCGAGAGGAAACCTCGCGCGTGCAGTTTCGTGGGGCCAGCCCGGTCGTGATGCGCGGTGGCGCAGCTCTTTCCACGCAGTGGACGTTTTAGTGGACGCGCTCGAGCGGGCTCGCGAACACTGTTTCATGGCTGGCGTTGGCGACGTCGGCGAGCAGCTCTGCGCAGCAAACATGCCGTACGGGATCGCCAAGATCCACGTCGCGCAACGCACGTTGGGCCTGCCTGAGGACGCAACCTTTGTTGGCGCGCCCGATGCGACGGTCACGCGAAATGTCCGGCGGTGGTCACAAGGGTTCGGGTACGGCGGCCGTATTCGCTGGACCGGGGATTTTGCCGTGCTCGACATCAAGAGCAACGGCTGCGGAATGTTGGTCGGGACGCTGCCGAAGGTTCCGGACGAGCGCGACGTGATGGAGGCCGCCGCGCGGGTGGTACGCGAAGGTCTGCAGGTCGAAGGCATCGACATCGACTACGACCTCGACGAAGGCAACCACTTCCTCGACGTGTGTGAAACCGAAAGTGGCGACGCCTACTTTGTGATGCATTCGAGCGGTCACGAACATCGCGGGAGCTCGCCCTTCGGCTGCGGGATGTACTACGACCAAGATCCCGAACTCGCCGCACGTGCCCGTGTGATCGACACGCCTTGGGGAACGCTCTCGATTCTCACCGGCGATGACGCTCAGTGGTTCTACACCAGCTACGCCAAGATTCAGTCGTGGAACCACCAACGTCGCGAAGCGCTCGCAAGTGCGCTCTTCGGCGAATGGGACGTTGTCATCAACGCAACGCACCAAGGACTGACCGCGATCAACGAAGCGCACCTTGGCTGCTACGTCTTCGATGACGACGACTTGAACGAGGGCACCCTCTTCCCGCTGACGATCAGCGCGGATCTCCCCGTCTACTTGGTTAAGCCACGGGCGAACCTGCGCGAAGACGTCGCCGAGCGGGTTGGGTTCATGGAACGCGCTCGCCGGCACGGCGTGGAGCATCGTGTGCTGGGCGCAAACCTGCTGCCGCACGGTGGTGGTTACCTCTACCCTCAGTTCGAACGCGTGGAGGGCGTGGTCGAAGAGGGTCCGGATTCGCGCCGCTTCACGCTTCGTGAGACCGAGGGCGGCACGAAGATTATCGACCATCCTCGTGAGGAGCCCTACGCCTACCGAGGCCGCGAAATCCTCGATTGCATGGCCAAACTCGAGTTGGGCGAGCCGGTGCTCAAGACCCACGTTCGATACGTGCTCAAGGACCGACCGACCTAGATCAGGAACTTCTGAGCAAGTTTGACCGAGCCATAACGGGCTAGATATCGTTTCGCCGCGTCGTGCCGATCCTCACCGACGAAGAGCGAATCGGTACCTTCATCGGAAAGTACCGACTCGATGCCATGCTGGGCGAAGGCGGCATGGGCGTGGTCTACCGCGCGACCAACCAAGCCACGGGTCGCGGCGTGGCGATCAAGCTGCTGCGCGACCAACTTGTGCCCGACACCACCGCGCGCAAACGCTTCCAACGAGAGGCACGCGCCGCGGCATCGCTTCGCCACCCGAACGTGGTGGACGTGTTGGATCTGGGCACCAGCGAAGATGGCGCCGCGTTCCTCGTCTTGGAACTGATGGAAGGCGAGTCGCTCGGTGAACTCCTCGATCGGCATGGTCGAATCACAACCGAGCAAACGCTCGCGGTGCTGATCCCGATCATGGACGCGCTCATTGCGGCCCACGAGGCGGGCTTTGCTCACCGTGATCTGAAGCCCGACAACATCTATCTCGACCGTGGTCGCGACGCGAACGTCACGCCAAAGCTCCTCGATTTTGGCTTGGCGAAACCGATGCTGGCCGAAAAGGCAACACGGCTGACCGAGACCGGAAGCGTGTTCGGGACCCCGGGCTACATGTCACCCGAGCAGGCTCAAGGCATTCAGGGGCAAGATGACGTTTTCGATCGCTGGGCGATGGGCGTGATCCTCTTTGAGTGCCTGACCGGCGAGATGCCCTTCGAAGCCAACACGGCTGCGATGCTGATGAAGAAGATCTTGTCCGAGCGAGCACCGCGCGTTCGCGACGTGAACCCTGAGATTCCGCCCGCGCTCGCCAAGGTCGTCGATCGCTCGCTGGAGCAACGTCTGTCGAAGCGCTTTGGATCCATGGTGGAGTTCGTCGAAGCGCTCAACAAAGGCATCGAGAAGTGTGGGATCGAACTGCCGCGCATTGGGACCAACGCGGTGTTTGGCTTGCCGGAGCCGGGCACGCCCTCCTCGCACGCCGCAGCCGCAACGGTCACGGACCTGCGACGGGTTCGGCAACGCTCGAAGTCACGCGGACCCTGGATCGCCGCCGCGGTGGTGCTGCTGGTTGCCGTCGGTGCGGTTGGCGCCGCGATTGCGATGCGCGGAGGAAGTGAGCCGGTTGCGGAGCCGCTTGCCGTTGCGTCTGGCGAATCCGAGGGCGAAACCGCTGCCGAGGGCGATGCCGAATCCGAGGGCGAAGCCGATGCCGAGGGCGAAGCCGAATCCGAGGGCGAAGCCGAATCCGAGGGCGATGCCGAATCTGAGGGCGAAGCCGAATCCGGGGGCGATGCCGTCGAACTCGACAGCGTCGCTGAAACCGAACCGGTGCCGTCTGAGATGGCCGAAGCGGTTTCCGACTCCTCCCCCATGCTCGAATCCGTGATGCGACGTGTCCCACGCCAGGACATGTCGCAGAGCGAAACGATGCAAACCCGACTTCACAACATGACTGGCGCACCACCGATCAAAGGCTGGGGTCAGTGAGAGCGCTCGCCATGGTTCTGGTTTGCGCGTCGCTCCTCTCCACACGCGTCCACGCGCAGGAAATGGAGCAGGCCCGCGAAGTCTTCGAAGAAGGTCTCGTCCACTCGCAAAACGAACGCTGGGTTCCCGCCCTCGAAGCCTTCCGCCGCTCGCTCGCGATCACCGAGATGCCCGTCACGCTCTACAACATCGCCAGCGTGTTGATGCGCCTGGGCCGGATGCAGGAAGCGGTCGCGACCCTCGAGCGGTACCAACAAGTCGCCGAGCCGGACGAACGCGCAGAAGCCGACCCACTTCTCGAACAAGCGCGTGGTGCGATCCGCTCCGTTCGGGCCACGGTCAACCCGGAACACACCACGGTCTCGATCGACGGCAACGACATCCCCGGCGAAGGTCGCATTCGTCTGCTCCGCGTCGATCCCGGAACCCACACGGTTCGCGGACGCGCACAGGGTTATTCTCCGCGCGAGCTGACGTTGGCGCCCGACGCCCTCGAGTTGTCGCTCGACCTCACCGCGCAGCTTGCCATCGTCATGGTGCGCGCCTCCGAGCCCGCCGCGCGGATCCTTCTGGACGGCGCAGAGCGCGGCACGGGCGAAGCGCGACTCGAACTCGACGCCGGCGACTATCAACTGCGGGTCGAAGCGGAAGGCACCGAACCCTTCACTCGCCAGCTCAGTCTGGAGCCCGGAGAACGCATCGACGTCGACGCCAATCTGAGCCGCGACGAACCGCTGTGGAAGCGTGGTTGGTTCTGGGCGGTCATCGGAACTGCAGCGTTGGCGATTGCGGCAGGTGTCATTCTCGCCGTGGTGCTTCCTCTTCCCGGCCAACCCGACGGTGGATCAGTGTCATGGGTCGTACGTCCTTAAGCCTCGTCCTTCTCGTCGTGGCGTGCCGCGCAGAGCCCACGCAGCTCATCGTGGTCGTGGACAGCGATATCGCTGCTCTCCAGGCTGTGCGCATCGAGGTCGAGGGCGACGACGGACGGTTTCAGACCAACCGTTTCGACATCGGCTCCGAGGCCCCCCGCATCGCGCTCCCCTTTTCGTTCGGTGTTGCGCCGCGGCGTGGCACCCCCGCTGAACGCCAGACTCCGCGTATCCGCGTCTTCGCCGTAGATGGTGCGGGCACCGATATCGTCGAACGTCGCGTCCAAGTTGGTTTCGTCAAAAACAAGACGCTCCACCTCCTGATGTACCTCGCCGAGGCCTGCCGCGGGGTGACGTGTCCGGGTACGCAAACGTGTGACCGCGGCGTGTGCGTGGAGGAGTTCATCGATCCGGGCGGGCTGGAGCAAATCAACCCGGACCTCGCGCTGAACTTCGACGCAGGGCCACCGATCGGTCTCGATGCATCCGTCGACGATGCCGAACTGACCGACACCGACGGAGTGGATGCACCGGTCGCGTTGGTTGCACCGCAACTCTTCTATCCGTGGAACGGCGTCGCCGTGGCCGACGCACCCGAGTTCCATTGGCAGTCCTCACCTGGCGCCGATGAAGACGAGATCCAGTTTGGCAACGAATGCCGAGGTGGGGTTCCGGATTGCGAGCCAGCGACGGGCGGACGGACCGATGTCGTGCCCGTCGGTGCAGGGCGAACCCTCCACACCGTTGATGGGCTCACAAACGAGCGATGGTTCTTCCGCGTTCGCAGTTGTCGCGCAGGACGTACTGAGTGCGGCCCCTGGTCCGACTCGCGCTACTTCATTCTCGGCCGCAGCAACCTCGACACCGATGGCAACGGGATGGACGACGTGCTCGCCTCCGCACCGCATTTCGGTCGCGATGATGTGGGCGCAGTGTTCTGGTACTCCACCTTTTCCGCCCCAGCGGTCATGGTGCCGAGCTCGTCGGCGAGTGAAACCGACGCGTTCGGCCTTCACATCGCGTTTGTGGGTGACGTCGACGGCGACATCACCCCAGACTTCGTCATCGCCAGTCGGAACACGTTCGAGCTGTTCCACGGCGCACGCGGTTCAGGACCCGCGCCGATCGGCGGCGTTCGTTCGGTACCCGTCTGGGATGTCGCGGGTGTGGGCGATGTCGACGGCGACGGCTTCGCAGACGTCGGTGTCGCCACGGGCGCTGGCTTTGGGATTTTCCACGGACCCGGCGCACTCGACGCGGACATGGAGGTGGACGACCCCGCCACCGTCATTGCTGGACTCGGCGACTTGGACGGAGACGGTCTTCCCGAATTTGCAGTCGGCGTTCCGGACGAAAACCGCATCGTGGTCTACCGCGGCACGCGCGACCGCACCTATCCGCGACTCGCCGAATTCGCAGGGCCAACCGCCGCCACCGAGTTCGGATTCGCCATCACGCACGTTGGCGACATCGACGGAGACTCCGTGTCGGACGTGATCGTCGGGGCTCCCGACCAAGCCTTGAGCGCGGGTGGATCCGGCAACGTGTATGTCTTGTCGGGTCGAGCGATTGCCGACATGACCGCGACGCCTATGGCGATCGATGTCCCTCCACGGTCCGACCTCGCGTTGGGGTTTGCTCTCGCTCAGCTCCAGGGCACGTCGTACGCCATCGCGGGGCCAGGATCGGGTGCCGCTGCCGTCGACGGTCAAGTCATCCAGCACGATGAAGGCACGAACACAACGCTCCCCGACGGCGTCAGCGACGCACGCGTCGGCAGCGCTCTGGCGAGCGGGGACTACGACGGCGACGGAGTGGTCGAACTCATCGCCGGCGCACCTCGTGGCGGAGGAGACAGCCCCGGCGAGCTGATTTTGTTCGAAGTCATGCCCGTAAGTCGGGTGACCACCGCGCAGATTCCAGTTCCCGAACCCGACGTGGGCGGCCTGGATGCCGCGTTTGGCGAGCTGGCTCAGGGCCCGCCATCGCGTCTTCGTTGAGGCGTCGTTCTGTGCTCTAATCCCGCGCCATGGACAAGGTCGTCAGCTCCGCTGCGGAGGCGATCGCGGATATGCAGGACGGGTGTGTGCTGATGAGCGGAGGCTTCGGTCTCTCCGGCAACCCTGAGAACCTCATCCGCGCGCTTCGCGAAAAGAACGTCAAGAACCTCACCATCATCAGCAACAACTGCGGCACCACCGACCAGGGTCTCGGCATCCTGCTCGCGAATGGGCAGGTGAAGAAGATGGTGAGTTCGTACGTGGGCGAAAACGCGATCTTCGCGGAGAAGTTTCTCTCCGGCGAGCTCGAGGTCGAACTCAACCCGCAGGGCACGCTCGCCGAACGCATTCGCGCAGGCGGCGCCGGAATCCCGGCGTTCTACACCCCAACCGGATTCGGCACGAAGGTCGCCGAAGGCAAAGAAACGCGTCAGTTCGATGGACGCGACGTCGTGCTTGAAACCGCGCTGACCGCCGACTTCGCCTTCGTCAAAGCGTGGAAAGCCGATCGTTGGGGCAACCTGGTGTTCCGCAAAACGGCGCGAAACTTCAACCCGATGATGGCGATGGCCGGCAAAGTCACGATCGCCGAGGTCGAAGAACTCGTGGACGTCGGCGAACTCGACCCCGACCAGATCCACACGGGAAGCATTTACGTGCAGCGCGTCGTTGTGGGGGAGCGCTGGGACAAGCCCATCGAGCAACGCACGACGCGAAAGAAGGGGGGCTGACATGGGACTGTCACGAGATCAGTTGGCCGCTCGCATCGCGCACGAACTCGAAGATGGCTTTTACGTGAACCTCGGCATCGGGATGCCCACGCTGATCGCCAACCACATTCCCGATGGGATGGAAGTCGTTCTTCAAAGCGAGAACGGACTGCTTGGCATCGGTCCCTTCCCGTACGAAGGCGAAGAAGACGCCGATTTGATCAACGCTGGAAAGCAGACCGTCACAACCATTCCCGGTTCGATCTTCTTCGACAGCGCAGAGAGTTTCGCCATGATCCGCGGGGGGCACATCGATGTGTGTGTGCTCGGTGCGATGGAAGTGAGTCAGTACGGCGACCTCGCGAACTGGATGATCCCCGGCAAGATGGTCAAAGGCATGGGCGGCGCCATGGACCTTGTGGCGGGTGCGCGTCGGGTGATCGTGATGATGGATCACGTCACCAAGAAGGGTGCGCCGAAGATTCTCAACGAGTGTTCGCTCCCGTTGACGGGAGTGCGCTGTGTCCATCAGCTCTTCACCGACCTCTGCGCGTTCGACATTGGCGCCGACGGACTCGTGCTGAAAGAACTCGCTGCGGGCGTGACCGTGGATGAGGTGAAGGAAAAGACGCAGGCGCCCTTCGAAGTCGCGTCGGATTTGCGCGAGATGAAGTGAAGGCTGGCGTCCTTGCGTTCGCGTTGTGCGTCGGGTGTGGAACCAGCGCAGAGCGGACGACAACTCCAACCCCGCCCGACGAAGCGATCGGCGCGGATGAAGAGGTCGACCAGGTCGATCCCCCCTCTGCGGACGAGGCGGGACCGGACACGCTCTTTGCCGCGCAAGTCGCAGCCTTGGAGAGTCAAGACGCAGCGGCGTTCACGCAGGACTTCGCGGACGAAGCCATCTTTGTCGGTCCCGTTGCGGACGCACTCTACGTGGGTCGGCAAGCCGTCAACACGCACCTCGGCGACGTCATCGACGCCACCGGAACCGTGAGCGTCAGCGCCGCGCAGGTTCACCACGGCGAGCACGTCTCTGTTGCGTGGACCGTGCACGACGTCGAGGTCGCGCAGTCCAGCGAAGGCGAGCCTCTACGATTCCGAACCAGCACCCTCTACCGACGCGCTGAGAGTTGGACCATCGTCGCGCAAGCCTGGGGCGTGATCGTCGAGAACACGCGGTACGCCGCCCTCGCACAACGCGCCGAAGCACCCGCGGCGGTCGAAGGCCGCGCAGACGCGGCGTGCGCATCACCCGCACAAGCTGTGACGGCCTGGTTGTCTGGCAACGTTGCCGTCTGGGACGCACCGGACGTCTTTGCCGCGGGCGTCGATCCCAGCGAGACGCGTGTGGGAACGCGGAGCCTCGCCAACGCGGAAGACGCGTTGGCCGTCGAGGCTGGACCTGGAGGCGTGCGCGCCATCGATTTGGGTGAGTCGGTATGTGCGGTGTTGAACAACCAGGTCGTCGAAAACAAGACCGAAGGCGCTCAACCCGCGGGCGCCCTGCCCTATCGAATGCTCAGCGTCTTTGTGGGTGACACGCTGCGCTTGGCGCACGTCCTTGCCGTAGCACCAAACGCACCGCGCGAACCCGACGAGGACGGCGAAGACGGCGAAGAGGCGGGCGGCGACGAATCGGGCGACGCCGAAGAGCCATGAAAGCGCGGAGCAACGCGCGCGCCTACGACCGCTACCTCGCGGCGATGGATGCGTCGATGCGCCAGAAGGTGGCGGTCCTCGCCGCGCATATTCTCGGGCGTGGTCGCGTCGCCGACATGGGCATGGGCTCGGGCACTGGGACGGATGCACTCGCAGCGCTCTATCCTGCGCTGAATGTCGTGGGCGTTGATCTCGACCCCGAAATGGTCGAGCGCGCGCGCAAACGCTTCGACCGCGACAACCTCGACTTTGCGGTCGGCGATATCGCAGAACGCGTGTTTCCAGATGCGAGCTTGGACGGGGTGTTCAACAGCAGTGTGCTGCACCACGTGACCAGCTTTGGCGGGTACACCTACGAAGCCGCCGCACGTGCGATCGCCGCGCAAGCCGCACAGCTCCGCACGGGTGGCACCATCGTGATTCGCGATTTCGTCGCGCCGCCCGACAACGACCTGGTCTGGTTGGATCTGCCAAGCGACGACGGGGACGCGAGCGACGATCCTGCAACGTGCAGCACAGCGCATCTCTTCGAGAGGTTTGCTCGCGAGTTTCGCTCGCTTCACGACGCACCGGGCTTTACGTACACACGCCTGGAGGATCCGCGCAGCGGATGGCGACGCTACCAACTCCCGCACCGACTCGCGGTCGAGATGATCTTGCGTAAAGACTACCGCCAAGACTGGAACAACGAAGTCCGCGAGGAGTACTGCTACTACACCCAAACCGAGTTCGAGGGCGTGTTCACCCGGCTTGGACTCCGCGTCTTGGCATCCACGCCCATTCGAAATCCGTGGATCGTGAAGAACCGCTTCGTCGGCAAGATGGCGCTCTACCGCGACGACGAAACCCCGATCGAAACGACGGCCACCAACTACATCATCGCGGGCGAGAAAGTTGGCGAAGACGAAGGCGTCACGTTTCGACACACGCCGACAGAACCTGTCGGCTACCTGCAGCTCGAAGGCTGGCGGGATGTGCGAACCGGCAGGGTCTACGACCTCGCACGACGTCCCGTCCGCACCACGGATGTCGTCCCCTGGTTCGTGGACGAGCGAGGCGAACTGGCCGTTTTGGCGCGCATGAGCTACCCGCGTCCGCTGCTCCAACACGACGTGGTGGCGCTCGACGGGAGCCGGCCACCCGCCTACGTCACCGAACCGCTTGTCGTCACCGACGAAGCTCCGGACGCTGTGGTGACTCGGTTGGGGTTTCGCGTCCAGCGCGTCGCCGAAGGCACTCCGTACTACCCCTCGCCTGGGGGCATCCTCGAGTCGGTGCGCTGTGCGTACGTCGAGATCGACGCGTGCTGGACTGCGCAACCCGAAAGCGGCCGAAGCGGATTTGCCTCACACTCTCGCGTGCGTGCGATCGACGCCGGTCAAGTGTTGCGCGCGGCGCAGGTCGGTGCGCTGCCGGATCCACGAACCGAACTCGCGGTCTACGCGTTGACGTCGCGGCTCGACGATTCGCTCGGACCGTGGATCGGAGATACGTTTGAGCTCGCAGACGCCACGGGCACCGCTTCGGCCATCGAGCCCTTGCTGCATGACACTCGATCCCACTTCGAGCGCACCGATGCGCTCTCCGGTTTTCTGCGTGTCGAGCCTTATTCGTGGGTCGAGCTCAATCGGCATGACGAGCCACTCGCCACGCAAACGCTCGAGCTGGTGACGCCGGTTCCGTTCAGCAACCGCACGATGTCGTGCGCGTTGCTTGCGCGCATCGACGGGGTGACCTGTATCGCGATCGACGACGATGATCGTCCCGCAGCGATGGCGCTCGAAGGCAGTTCTCGCTTGTTGGTGCCACCTGCGTTTCGGTTGCCGGCTGCAATCACCACCCTTCCGCACGCCACGCGATGGGTGCGCGAGCGACTGCACGCCCAATACGGCGTCGAGGCGGCGCCCTTGGGAGAACTCGGCGGTCGCTATCACCCGGCGCCAGGCCTCACGCCGGAGGTTGTGCATCCCTTCGTGTGGACGACTGCTGTGGCGGTTCCGACGCTCCACTGGGTGCCGCTTTCCGACGCAGCGCGTCACGCACAAACCCTGCCGGACATGCACTTGCGCATCGCCATCCTGCGGAGTGCACACGCGGTCCGCGAAACCGGTTGAGTCGGACCGCGACGGCCTGCTAGAGCGCCGCCATGGCTTCGGAAGACATCCGGGATTCGGTCCTCGACTGCGTTGGTGAAACCCCCATGATTCGACTCGCTCGAATCGGTCGGGACCTGCCCATCGAACTCTTTGCCAAATTGGAGTTCCTCAACCCCGGCGGCTCGGTCAAAGACCGCATCGGCGTTCGCATGCTCCTCGAAGCGGAGAAGCGTGGCGACATCAAACCCGGCGACACCCTGATCGAACCGACCTCGGGCAACACGGGAATCGGCTTGGCGATGACTGCCGCCGTTCGCGGGTATCGGATGATCATCACGATGCCCGAGAAGATGAGTCGCGAGAAACAAGTGGTTCTCGAAGCGCTCGGTGCCGAGATTATTCGCACACCAACCGAAGCCGCGTTCGACTCCCCAGAGAGTCACATCAGCGTCGCCAAGCGGCTCAAAGAAGTCATCCCGAACAGCCACATCCTCGACCAGTACGGCAACGAGGACAATCCGCTCGCGCACGCGCTGACCACCGGCAAGGAAATCGTGCGCCAGATGGGCGGCAAGATCGATGCGTTGGTGGCGACCGCGGGGACCGGCGGCACCATCACGGGCATCGCGCGTGCGCTCAAAGAAGACGTTCCGACCTGCAAGATCATCGGCGTCGATCCCGAAGGCAGCATCCTGGCAGGCCCGGGTGACATCAAGTCGTACAAGGTCGAGGGCATTGGCTACGACTTCATTCCGGACGTGTTGGACCGCTCACTCGTCGACGAGTGGATCAAGTGCAACGACCGCGATTCGTTCCGCGTGGGTCGGCAGTTGATTCGTCAAGAAGGGCTGCTTTGCGGTGGCTCGAGCGGGTCGTGCGTCTGGGCGGCGATGCAGGTCGCCTCGTCGCTCCCGAAGGGTGCGCGAGTCGTGGTGATCCTGCCCGACTCCGTGCGCAACTACATGACCAAGTTCGTCGACGACGGTTGGATGCGTCAGCATGGATTTGTCGATATGGGTGCCGACGTAGGCAGCATCGGCGATGTGGTGCGCGCGCTCACCGACAAGACCGTGATCACGGTCGAAGACGACAAAACGCTCGAGCACGCCATGCGCTTGTTCAAAGCACATGGAATCAGCCAAATGCCGTGCACGATGCAGGGACGCTTGAGCGGCATCATCACCGAGAGCGATTTGCTTCGGTTTTTGGTCGACGGGAAAGACCCGGCGACACCTCTCGCCGAAGTCATGGTGCGCAAGGTATCCACGCTCGGGTCCAGCGACGAAGCGAGCGTGCTTCCGAGGATCTTTGAGCGCGGCGAAGTTGCAATTGTCGTCGACGAAGAGCGACGCGTCATCGCACTGCTGACCAAGATGGACTTCATCGAAGTCCTGACGCAGCGCGCAAAGCTGTCGCAAACCGCGAACTAGTCTGCCGAGACCAAGAGCGCGACGAGACCCAGCACGATGCCCAGTGCCAAGAGCAGCACGCCGTAGAGGGCGTACGTCACGTACGAACTCTTAACCGGCGGTGCGCTTCGCGTGCGGGTGCGGGGCTGCGGAGCCCTGTCCACATCGAGCCGAGGCGCGCGGCCTGGCGTGTGGCGAACCGGCCGTTCGGGCAGCGGCGGCTGCGCACCCGGCGGAGCAGACTCGTGAATCCGGGTGCGCGGAAAGGGTTTGCCAGGCGTTTCAATGCGCGGTTTGGGCATTTCTTGCGTGGCCGCGGCACCGATTTGCGCGGGGTCCAGCAGCGCGGGATCTTGAGGACGCAACATGGTTGCCTCTTCCGGATCCACCTCGTCGATCGGTCCGGTATGCGGCACGACACCAAAGCCAGCGCCCGGCCGACGACTCGGCGCAGGCGGTCGTTGACTCACTTTCTTTCGCGTGAGTCGCATCGCCGAGACCGGTTCTTCGATCCCTTGCGCAATGTGCGCCAACTGTTGCGCCAGCGATGGATGCGTCGCGCGAATCGCGGACACCAACTCGTCCGCGAACTCTCGCATCGACTGCGGACGGTTCTTCGCTTTCTTATCGAGGCAGCGATACACCACCGCTTCAAGTTCGGGCGACACGTCGACATTCGGGTTGAGTTCACGAAGCGGACGCGGCGGATCGACCAGGTGTTGGTTGATGACGCCCATGAACGTCTCGCCGTCAAAAGGAACTCGACCGCAAAGCAACTCGTAGAGCATCAAACCCAGCGAGTACACGTCGCTGCGGTGGTCGGTCGGCTTTCCTGAGCACTGTTCCGGCGACATGTATTGCGGCGTCCCGAAGATCATGCCCGTCTTGGTCAACTTGCGCGTCGGGTCGCCCTCTTGCTCGGTATCGGAGTATTTCGCCAAGCCAAAATCGACGATTTTCACGAACTCCCGATAGCCCGGTCGCTGAACCAGAAACACGTTTTCGGGCTTGAGGTCGCGGTGCACGATGCCCGCCGCATGGGCAGCGCCAAGCGCAGCGCAACACTGCATGATGATCGGCAGCGCACGATCGACTTCGAGCACGCGTTGCGTTCCGAGCAAGTCGCCTAAGTCGTGCCCGTCCAACATCTCCATCGCGATGAACGCGAGACCGTCGTCAGCAACTCCGAAGTCGAACACCTTGACGATGTGTTCGTTGCCGAGCTTCGATGCGGTGCGCGCTTCGCGTTCAAAGCGCCCGAGAGCTTGCCCATCGTCCATCACCGGACGGAGCACTTTGACCGCACGCGGTTGATCCAAGGCTTCGAGACGACCGGCGTACACGGTTCCCATGCCGCCGCGTCCAAGCACGCGTTCCAATTTGTAGCGACCGTCCAACGTGGTCCCCACCAGTGGGTCGGCAACCAACGCGGGCGCACTCATCGGTGACCGCAGGCGTGCTCCATCGAAGGGGCAAAACGCCTCTCCCTCAACGAATTTCCGGTTGCACTGCGGGCAAATCCGCACCTGATGGAACTATCACAACCCCCGCGTAGATCGAACTCCGACCCGGCGCGTCGAAGAGAAACGAAGGAGCTTTCGCATGAAAAAAGCGCAATTGACCCGAGGCCAACGACCTCTCGCCCGGGCCCTCTGGATCTTCGGTGTGATGTTCCTCGTCGGGAGCCTGGCCAGCGTTGCTGACGCCCAGCGAGACGCTCGTGCGGATGTCGTTGAGCACGACTTCGCGGACGCCGATGAGGTCGAGGGAGATCGCAGCACACCGTGGGGAGACCGCTTGGGCGGTCGTCGACGAGGGACCCGTCGTAGCCTCATTCGTCCGCGTTGGAGCTTTTCTCGAGAACTACGCAAATCTGTCGAGAATCTCTGAGTGATTCACCAAACCGGCGCTTGACCCTCCCCAGGAATACCGCTTCCCTTATGAGGTATGCACAAGCGGGCTTTCTTGGCTTTGAGCGCGGTCCTCGCGCTTGGAATTGGTTGCGGTGACGACGACGGGATGACCGATGGCGGGATGGACGCCGGCGTCGACGGCGACATCCCGGATGGGATGACCGACGGAATGGTCGACGCGGGTGGCGATGGTTCCGTGCCGCCGCTCTTCGAAGATCCGGTCATCACGATGTGCCCGAACGATGGCCTCCCGCCGCTCTCCGACGGAGTGTGCGAGGTCACCGCAGGCAGCAGCGCTATGTTGATCACGGGCGACATCCTCACACCGGGTGAGGTGTTCCGCGGCGGGCAAATCCTGGTCGATGACGCGGGCATGATCGCCTGCGTCGGTTGCGACTGCAGCGGACCCGGCGCGGGAGCAACCACGGTCGTGTGCCCGGACGGTGTGGTGTCGCCGGGTCTGATCAACGGCCACGACCACATCACGTTTGGCAACGGGCGACCGTACGGCGAACCCCAAGACGACCAGTTCACCGAAGAACGCTACGAGCACCGCAACGAGTGGCGCCGCGGCCTGGACGGGCACTTCCGAATCAACTCGCATGGCGGTTCCGCGAGCACCGAAGAGATGCAGTTCCTCGAGTTGCGTCAGCTTATGTCAGGAACGACGTCGATCTTTGGCAGCGGCGGTCCAGCGGGACTTCTGCGGAACCTGGACTCGGCGACTGGGCGTCAAGAAGGGTTGATGCAGCCCGACGCGGACTACCAGACGTTCCCGCTCGGCGACTCGGGCAACGGGGATCAGCGTCGTACGGACGGCGACTGTGGCTACGATTTCCGCGACGATGCAGCGTCTATTGCGGACGAAGACGCCTTTGTTCCGCACGTTGCCGAAGGCATCAGCGACGCGGCCCGAAACGAGTTCATCTGTATTCGCGAGGGTGCGCAAGACCTCGTCGCGCCCCAGAGCGCCTTCATCCATGGCGTGGGACTCCTGGCGGGGGACATCGCTGAAATGAGCGCCGAACAAGTTGAACTGATTTGGTCGCCGCGTACCAACATCACGCTCTACGGCGATACAGCTCGCGTCTCACTCTATGCGCGCATGGGCGTCACCATCGGTCTGGGAACCGACTGGATTCCCACCGGCTCTGCAACGATGCTGCGCGAGCTGCAGTGCGCAGACAGCTTCAACCAGAACCATCTCTCCGGATTCTTCCCGGACGAGCAGCTCTGGTTGATGGCCACCCGCAACACCGCGCAAGCGATGGCGATGGACGACGCCGTGGGCGAACTGCGCGAAGGTCTTGTCGCCGACATCGCCATCTTCGACGCCAGCGAGTTCGCGGACCACCGCGCCGTGATCATGGCGGAGCAGTCGGACGTGGCACTGGTTCTTCGTGGCGGCACCGCGCTCTACGGCGACGGCGCGATCATCGACGCACTGACTTCGGGTTGCGACACCGTGGACGTCTGCGGAAACGGCAAGCGGGTGTGTTTGCAGGAGTTGGGAACAACCCTCGCGGCGCTCGTGACGGCTAACGGCTGCGCCGCGCCAGACAACTGCGATGATGACGCGACGTACGGCCTGGTTTGGTGTGGTGTTCCCGCAGACGAGCCCAGCTGTTTGCCCGAGCGCAACCACATGGGCGGCGAGTTCCCCGACGCCATGGTCAACGGCTCGAACTACTACACCGGCATGAGCACGCCGACCGATATGGACGGCGACGGAATCATGGACGCGGACGACAACTGCGTGTCGATCTTCAACCCCATCCGTCCGCTCGACAACGGTTCACAGGCCGACTTCGACGACGACGGTGTCGGCGACGCCTGTGACGCCTGCCCTGTTGGCGGCGACGATGACCCTGCCAACTGCATTAGCGTCGATCCCAACGACCGTGACGGCGACGGTGTTCCGAACGACGACGACAACTGCCCCGACGATCCCAACGAGGACCAGGCGGACACCGACATGGACGACAAGGGCAACGTCTGCGATGCATGCCCAGAAGCGCCAAACCCCGGCATGCAGGGATGCGCGACCACGGTCTACGCCATTCGCCAGGGCACCGCGCCCGAGGGTCGAGTCTCCTTGGCGGGACTCGTGGTGACGGGTATCGCAAGCGACGGGTTCTACGCGCAGCAGCGCGAGGGCACGGACGACTACGATGGCGTCGACTTCAGCGGCATCTACGTGTTCACCGGCTCGGCGCCCACGGTCAGTCGAGGTGACACCGTGGACGTGACGGGCGCGGACTACTTGGAGCGCTTCGACCGCACCGAGTTGGAGATGGTGATGTTCACCACCACTGCGGGTGCCGAGCCGACGGCACTTGTCGTCGCGCCTGCCGACATCGCCACAGGTGGCTCGCGTGCTGAGGCACTCGAGAGCGTATTGGTACGCGTCGAGAACGTCACCGTCACCAGCGACAACCCGGACGCTCCGATGGGCCCCTTCGGCGAGTTTGCGGTCGACGACGACCTGCGAATCGACGACGAAATGTTCCTGGTCGCACCCTTCCCTTCGGTGGGCGAGATGTTCGGAGCGATCACGGGGCCGCTCGGATACAGCTTCATGAACACCAAGGTCCGGCCGCGCGACATCGCCGATGTCGTGCCTGACGGATTGCGCTTGAGTGCACCCGCCCGCGTTCGAACCGGCGCGACGTTCGAGGTGACCGTTCAGATTCCGGACGCGGCACCGGCCGGCGGCGCAGATGTCACGTTGACGTTTGCACCTGCGACGTTGGTCACCGAGGTTGCGCCCTGGGTCATCACGATTCCCGAGGGCATGACCACGTTTAGTGCGATGTACACGGCGTCGGCCACGGCAGCGACCGGAACCGTCAGCGCGATGTACATGGCAGACACCGTGATGGCGTCGTTGGAAATCGCCGACGCCGTCGGCGGAGGAATGATCCTCAGCGAGTACATCGAAGGAAGCAGCAACAACAAGGCGTGGGAGATCTACAACGGAGGAGCCTCCAGCGTGGACCTCTCGGCGTGCACCCTGCGCCTCTACCGCAACGGTGGCACCACCGCGACGGACATCGCGCTCAGCGGCACGCTCGCCTCCACGGAGACGCACGTGATCTGCAACTCCAGCTTCAGCATGCCCGGACTCTGCGACCAGACCTCGGGCAGTCTGAACCACAACGGCGACGACGCTTTCGATTTGGTCTGCGACGGAATGGTTCTCGACAGCTTCGGCGACACTCTCGGTGATCCTGGCGATGCATGGACCGGTGGTGGCATCTCCACCCAAAACGAGACGCTTCGCCGCAAGTGCACCGTCACCGAAGGCGACACGGACCTGAGTGACGCGTTCGATCCTTCGGTCGAGTGGGACGGCTTCCCGATCGACACGTTCGACAATCTTGGGTCGCACTGCTGAGGACTGCTTCGCACAGCTTTGATGACCCTTACTGACGCTCTCGGTCGTCGCGTTTCGCTCTCGGCTCCGCCTCAACGGGTGGTTTCGCTGGTTCCCAGTGAAACGTACTCGGTCGCTGCACTTGGTTTTGCGGACCGGCTCGTAGGCCGCTCTCGCTACTGCGTTGAGCCCGCGTTGGACGTGCCTGAGTTGGGCGGATGCAAGGACCCTGACGTCGAAGCCATCGTCGAACTCAAACCCGACTTGGTGTTAGCGAACAAAGAAGAGAACGGACGCAAGGCCGTTGCTGCGCTCATCGATCGCGGCGTTCCGGTTCACGTCAGTTTTCCGGTCGATGTTGCGACCGGTGCCGCCTACCTGCGCGCGCTCGCGACGCTTTTTGGATGCGCACCGACACTGGCCGACGAGCTGCTTGCTGAACACGCCCGTCTCGCCGCGTTGGACGACGATCCGGTCGCGACCTTCGTTCCAATCTGGAACGACCCGTGGATGACTTTCGACGGCGGGGCGTACGCCAACGACATCGTGGAACTCAGCGGTGGGCGCAACGTGTTCGCGGACCGTGCACGCCGTTATCCCTTGGCCGCGGACCTCGGAAAGCGTGAAGCCTGGAGCGCGGAGAAAGTCGGACAGCGCGACACACGCTACCCGAGGATCACCCTCGACGAAGTGGTCGAGCGAAACCCGCAGCGTGTGCTGCTCCCCGACGAACCGCACGACTTCACCGAAGCCGACAAGGAAGCGTTGATCAACGCGGGCATCGCAAAGGACGCGCTGGTCCATGTGGATGGGAAAGACCTGTTTTGGTACGGCGCGTGGGCCATCGAAGGCCTGAAGCGAATCCGGAAGGTACTATCGGGGTAGTCGCAGAAGCTCAGAGCGTGAGTTCCATCGACGCGTCGAAACGACTCATCGCACTCGCCGGCTCACCGTCGGGATCGCGGAACACGATTCCATGCCGCGCAAAATCCCTTCGCAAGTCCGAGAACGCACCACGAATCTTCTCCATCGATGTACGGAACGCGATGTTCTCGACCTCGCGACGATAGAAGTACTTCATCGGTGATCCGCTCAGCACGCGCATCTCATCCGCATGTGGTCGAAACAGATAGAACGACACCTGCGGGTTCATCTCGCGAATCGCGCGCACGGCCTTGTCGAAACGGCCGTTGACGATCGACTTGAGGCCTTGCATCGCGACGAAGAGTCCGCCGCGCTCGCGAACGTAGCCAGGCTGGTCGCTGCGCACAGGAACCAAGGGGTCGACGAGGATCACCATGGTCGCGCCCTGCCGCACCGCGACGCGCATGTTGGTGGTGCGCGTGAACGCACCGTCGATGTACCAGCGTCCTTCGATCGGTTCGGGCGCGTAGAACGGCGCCAACGCGGCGGACGCCCGAACCGCTTTGTGGATGGGTACGTGGTCGTACGGAGGTTCACCGAACACGACGGCTTCAGACGTGTCCATGTTGGTGGCGCCGATGAACAGCGGGCGGCGCAAATCGGCAAATCGATCGGTCAGGCCCGCTTTGTTGAGATGGCGACGTAAATAGCCACGGAGTGCCGCGCCGGCAAAGGCGCCCGAGGGGAGCGAACGGGAAAGAGAGCTGAGCAGACCACGGGGTCCCACCCCACCCTTCATGGCCTCACGCGCGAGCTTGGCACCGCGTCGGGCCAGTTCGCCGACGTTCGGATCGAAGAGTTCCCGCTTCTGAATGGCGTCGACGCGTGCAGAGCCACCCGCAAACGCGCGCGCGATTTCGTCCGGACCGATCCCGTTGGCCATGAACGCGGCGATGACCGCGCCGGCACTGATGCCGCAGAAGAGGTCCAGGTCTTCGACGCGGCGATTGACCAGGAACGCATCGAGCGCGCGCAAGACACCGAGTTCGTAGAAGAGCCCTTCAACGCCGCCGCCCGCGAGGCACACCGCAACTTTGCCTCCGGTGCGCTCACGAAGGATCGCGTTGATGCCGTCGTGCAACGCTTCCCAACTCGGATCGCAAAGCACGGTTCCGACACCAAGCATTCCCAGTCGGTACGCCCGCTTTGCACCGCGCGCGTCGGAGGCCACCAGAGCCAGGATTCGGTCGCGTTGAATGCCCGCATGGATCCCGCCGTCGGGGAAGAGCTGCGACAACAACGCTTCCAGCTCTGCGGCATCTCCCGAGGGGCTGGACCCGCCTTGCGCAGGCGGTCGCTTTCGCGTTTCGAGAACCAGCAGGTCGACGGCCTTGCGCTCGAGGAACGAGAAGCACCACTGAGGATCGTCGCTCGCGTAGACCTCGCGTCGACTTTCGCCGAGGCGATACACGATCGCACCGTCTCCAGTGCGTCGTGCAGGGGCAACGCGAGCGATTCCAAGCGGATCGCCGCCTTCGAGCGGCCCAAAATAGAGTATGCGGCGCGGGCGCTCCGACATCGACGTTGACGCTAGCGCGCTCGCGAGCACTCGCAAGGCCCGCCTCCCCCTTCCGCGGTACTTCGTTGCTCATGCGATTCGTCATCTGGTAGCCTTCAGCGATTCGTGAAGGAAGCCGGGGAATTGAAGAACCTCGCCGTCGGAGACATTAAGTCCGCGCTCGAAGAAGCCGGTCTCGAGATTTACCGCGTTCGCGCCGAAGAAATTCAGCTCGCCGAGCGCGTGCGTCTTCACATCATGGACTCGGGTGTACGCGTCATCGTCGCCGAGGCGCACGCGTGGATCCGTTTCACGGTTCGTTCCCAAAAGAGTGATTTCCCGAACGCACAACCCGACGAACTCTTCGATCGTGTTCGACAACGAGTTGGTGAGGGCGCAAACGAACGCGGCTTTAGCGAGAAAGAGAGCCGCGTTCACCAAGTCACCGATCCGGTGGACGAGAACAAGATCCTCGATGTGTGGCACGAGGTCGTTTATGAGAAGTCTCTCGCCGAACCCGACGACTTGGTCGACGAAGTGCGGTGGGCGCTCGGAGTGGAAAAGTACGTCTCAGACTGAATGCGTCTAGGTTCCCTCACGCCACGTCGCTCGCGCGCTTGACTTCATCCCCTGCCGCAATAGGGTCGCGGCGTTCTCGAGAAGAACAAGGGGGACCAGATGGAAATGCAGACTCGCGAAAGCGGTGTGGTGAAGTGGTTCAACAACGCCAAGGGCTGGGGCTTCATTAGCCACCAGAAAGACGGGTCGGACATCTTCGTGCACTACTCGCAAATCCGGGGGGATGGGTACCGCACGCTTCGCCAAGGCGAAGAAGTCGCCTTCGTGCTCCGCGATGGCCCGCGCGGCAAATGGGCAGAAGAGGTCGTGGGAACGGCCGATCCCGAGCCCGAGACCCACGCCTAGCAACTAGGCCCAACAGGAGGCCCGTGGTAGCGTCCGCATCTCTCGCGCCGAGAGTCGCGTATGGATGCCAGGGCCCAAGAGCTGATCGCGAGGTTGCGACAAAACCCCGACGATCAACACGCGTTTCAAGCACTGCGGGCTCACTACCAACGGGTCGGTGATTCGGCGTCGCTCGCAAACCTCTTGGAGGGGTACGCGGCGCGCCAGCCCGATGCCGCAGCCGCAGCGCAGGCGTACTTCGAAGCGGGCGATTTGGTGTGGCGTTTCCTCGGGGATGAAACGCGCGCCGCCGCACTCCTCGACCGCGCTCTCGACCGAGATCCCGCACACGCGGAAGCGCAGACGTTGATGATTTCGATCGTCGAGGCGTCGGGTGACCATCGTCGGCTCCTCGATTTGCTCAAGCGCCAGTCCACCGCACTCGCGCGCGCCGGCGATGCGCGCGGCCGTGCGGAGATCGAGCTGCGCATGGGGCAGATTTACGAGCACCAGATCGGTCGCCCCGACCAAGCCATCGCGCACTACCGCAAAGCGTTTGAGGCGGATCCAACGATGGTGCCGGCGATTTACGCCGCGCGAGAAATCTATCGCAACGCCGGCAACCTCAAAGCGGCAGCGTCGCTCTATGAACTCGAAGTCAAGGCGGAGAGTTCGCCCGAGCGACGCGTGGCGCTGCTGCGGGAACTCGCTCACCTGCGGTTGCAAGAACTCCGTGACGTGCACGGTGCGATCGACGCACTGACGCGTGCGAAAGACGAGAATCCGAACGACTTGGCGGTGCTGCACGAGCTCGCGACCGCCTTGCTTCAGCGTGCCGACCAGCGCGGAGAAGGTGCCGCAGCCGACGAAGAGCGTCGTCGGGCAGCCGATTTTCTCGTTGAATTGGCGCAACGAACCCCTGCCGACCACGCACTCGCGTACTCCGAGGCGGCGCTCGACGCGTCGGCGGGGCACGAAGCTGCGATGGACCTGCTCGAAAGGCTCGCGCCTGAGCAAGGCCGCAGTGATTTGCTGGCGGTGCGTTGGGTCGCCTTCCTCCACGCAGCCCCCACGTCACCACGCGCCGACGAGCGCAGACAGAAGTTGGGATTCGCCTATCTCGAAGCGGGACAACGCCAAGACGCGTTGCACTGTCTCGAGCCACTGTTGGATCGGGGCGACCCCGTCGTCGCCGAAGCTCTCGTCGAGCTCTACCGCGAACAGGGACGGGACCAAGACGCGGCACGCGCGATCGAAGTCGCGGTGGCCGGACTTCCCCCTGAGCGTCGAGCACCGCACCTGCGCGAGATGATTCGCGACTTGCAGGCACGCGGAGAAAGCGCGGAAGCCGTGCGCCGCGCTCGTGAACTACTCGACCTGGAACCCGGCGATGCCGATGCGCTGGGCGTCGTCGAGCAAGACCTGCGCGCACGAGACGACCACCGTGGGCTGCGCGACCTCTTGATCGAAGCTTCACGCATTCACGGCGCATCCAGCCAAGAACGCAAAGCCAAGCTGAAAGAAGCCGCGCAGCTGAGTCAGCACCAACTCAGTGACGTGGATGCGGCCATTGGCACCTGGGAAGCCGTCGTCTCGCTCGATCCCACCGACGAAGAAGCCGCAGCGACGTTGCGCGAGTTGCTCGAACAAGAAGGCCGATGGGATGCGTTGGTGTCGCATCTGGAGCGCGAAATCCTTGCGGCGACCGACCCCGAATCGAAAGGTGACCGGCTGTGGAGCTTGGCCACCATCCACCGGGACCACCGCAACGACCCGGTGGCCGCGGTCCAGGCGCTGCAGTCCCTGCGACAGATTCGTCACAACGACGCCGAGGTTCGAAACGCGCTTTGCGACGTTCTCCTTCTCACCGACGGATACGCCCAAGCGTTGCCCTTGCTCGAAGAGCGCATTGAAGCGGCATCGGGCAGCGAACGTGTTCGCCTGCTCACCCTCCTCGCCGACACGCTAGAAGACCGCGTCGGGGATGATGAGCGCGCGTTTGCCGTGTGCACGCACATTCTCGATGTCGATGCTGAAAACCTCGACGCGCTCGATCGCATGGAACGGATCGATGGCCGTTCAGGAAACCTGGCGCGCTTGGTCGACACCCTCGCCTACCGTTGCGAGGTCGTTCCGACCGACGAGCGCGCGTTGATCTTCGCGCGCATGGGCGAGCTTGCCGATGCGCAACTGCAAGACCTGGATCGCGCCGCGGAGTACTACCAAAAAGCGTTGGAACTGGACGCCGGCAACGTCCAAATCCTCGACGCGCTGTGCAGCGTGTATGACCGCGCGGCGCGATACAAAGACCTCGTCGTCCTGTTGCGCGAGCGCGCCAATATCGAAGACGACGCGAATGCCCGCTCGGAGTTGTATCGCCGCATCGCGCGCACTCTCGCCGAGCGCGTTCAGAATGCTGACGCCGCCGCCGAAGCGTGGCTTCGGGTCTTGGAGAACCAAGAAGACGAGGAAGCCCTCCGGGCTCTCCGTAACCACTACGCCGAGCGTGCCGAAAGCGAACCGCTTGCCGACATCGTCGGACGCCTGGCTGAGTTGGTGGACGGCAACGAGCGTCGCGACCTGTTGCTCGAGCGAGTGGACTTGTTGACGGAGTTGGATCGGCCGGAGGAAGCCGCTGCACTGATTCGCACGTCGGTGTTGCCGATTGCGCCTGAGCACTTGGGTGCGATGCAGAAACTCGCCCGTCTTTGCGAACAGCTCGAGGACCTTCCAGGGCTTGCCGAAGCGCTGGAACATCAACTCGCTCTTCTCCAAGACCCGGGCTTGCGACAACCGCTGGCCGAGCGGCTGACCGACCTCTATCTGGGCGGCCTTTCGCTTCCAACCATGGCGGTGAAGTCGCTTTACGCCTGGATTGAAGCCGACCCCATCGACGTCGAACCCAGGCGACGCGTCATCCCCTTGCTCGAGAACGCGGAGCGTTGGCGCGAAGTTGTGGAGATGCACGACGGAATCGCCGGGTTGGAAGGCGACCCCGAGGAAGTCGGCGTACAGATCCGCCGTGCTGCGGAGGTTGCGGCGTACAGCCTGAATGACGTCGATGGTGCTTGGGAGCGCCTCGCCCCTCGCGTCGCCGAAGATGCCGAAAGCGACGCGTTGATCCGACGAATCGCGGCGGACTTTGAGCGACAAGGCGCTTTGGCTGAGCTGTTCATGCAGCTCGCCAGTCAGGCGATCGAACTCGACGATCAACGACAGCGATGGATCGACGCGAGCAAAGTGCTCGAGGGGGACGACGACGTTCGCGCGCTCGAAGCCATGCTGCGCGCATACGCAATCGACCTCGCCGACGAAAAGATGTTGGACGAAGTCGACCGGCTTGCCGTGGCCGCCAATGCCTGGACTCGACTTGCCCAAGTGTACGAAAAGCTCTTGCGCGCGGTCCCGTCCGCGAAAGCCAAGCGCAAGCTTTTGATGCGACACGCAGCGTTGCTCGATACCAAGGCGAACGAAGCCAGCGATGCGCTCGACCGAGTCCTCCGCGCCTGTTCGTTGGTCCCCGACGACGACGAGGTTCTCACCATCGCGGAAGAGCTGGCTCCGCGCGCGGGTCGCGCCGAGGAGCTGCTGCACGTTTACGACATTCGAAAGTCCAAGGCCGAAGGGGATCCGAAGCGGGTCGATGCGATCCTGCGCGCGGCGCGCCTGTGCGACTCGACGCTGCAAGACCGCGAGCGCGCGTTTCAGTACGTGGCGCAAGCCATTGCGCTCACGATTCGTTCACCGGAGTTGATCGAGACGGTCGAAGCCGCGGTCGTTCGGATGGACGACGAGCGACCGGAGCTAGGAACCGACGACGCCAAGCGAACTTTGGTGGGGGTATACGCCGCGATTGCTGACGACAGCGAGGACAACCCGGTCGCGGGCGCGGAGCTTCTCCTTCGGGCAGCACGACTCTGGGAGGACCCTCTCGGAGACGTGGATCGCGCGCTGCAATCGTTGATGACTGCGAGCGGATACGCCGCCCTTCCCCACGTGCTCGATGCGCTCGAAGCCTTGGCGGTCAAGCTCGGTCGACACGACGCGTACGACAATCACCTGGCCAAGCTGGTCGAAGACGCTCTCGACCAACGAACCGCAGCCGACCTTCTTGTTCGACGCGGGCGACTGCTCGAAGAAACGCTTGAGCGTTTCGACGCTGCTGCGGATGTATTTCGGCGCTTGTTGCTTCTGCGGAAAGGGGATCCGGAAGCCGCCGACCATCTTCTCGCGTGCCTCCGCAAAGGCGAGAAGCACCAGGATCTTCTGGTCGTGCTCGATCAGGAAATCGCGCGGACGCAAGACGACGAGCGTCGACTGCGGCTCCTTCGCGAGGCCGCGCAGGTTTGGGAAACCAAACTGGGCAACCGCTGGGAGGCGCAAGACACTTGGAAAAAGGTCCTCGACATCGATGCGGATGATGAGGAAGCACGCGAAGCACTCGATCGTCTAGGCGCGCCGGGCTACGAGCCACCCGTCAAACCCGCACCGCAACCCGAAGTCGAAGAACCCCAAACCACCGAGCAAGCTCTCGACGATGAGGGCGGGTTTGCGGATGCAGACAGCGACCTGCAGACCCAAGAAGCCCCGCTCGACGACCTGCAGAGCGTCGATTCGCTGCTCGACGACCTGGAAGAAGGAACGAAGGAGATCGACGCAGACCTGGTTCTGCCGCCAGAGCAACCTCCTCGAAAGCAGCGCGCCGACGCTACCGACGCGTTCACCTACGAAGATCACACCGTCGCCGAGACCGAAGCCAGTTTGGATGATCAGTTCGGTGCGATCGATTCCACCGAAGCGCCGGTGGGGTTGGCGTTTGAAGACACCCAGCTCGCCGATCCTGACGCGCAAGAGGAGGACGTCGAGTCGGTTCCGGTGCGCGACGATGAGACGCCGTTCCAGCCACTCCCCCTCGAAGGGGAGGAACAGCAAGCCTTCAGTCCGGACGAGTTTCTCCCACTGCAAGATGCCGGCACGAGCGAACTGTCGAGCTCCGAGATGGAGATCCTGGAAGAGAGCGGTGCGTACGAGATGATCGACGATGCTGCCGTCGAGCTCTTCGACGACTTTGAAGATGGCGACTCCTCGGTGGAGCTGGATGTTGAGGACCTCGAGATGGAGGAGATCCAAGACCCGCCATCCACGTCGTTGCCGCCGCCCCCTCCCCCGGAAGCGACCTCCCGTAAAGACGAATAGAAACAGATAGTTTCACCGGTTTGGGTTGTCAGGTTCGTCCGATTGTCAACCTTGCCATGTCGCCATAACCTTGAGGTTCGGGGCGCGTGAAGCACACGCCCTCAATCATTTTGGACGACCCAAGTACCAGCCAGCTCGCGTTCATGATCGGTGGCGGGGTGTTGCTCTCCGCGCTCTACCACGCTCTGCACTCGGGCCTCGCCGCACTGGGCGATGGTGCGCTGCACGCACAAGCGGACTCGGGCTCGCCCTTTGCGAAGACAGCCAAGCGCGCCGTGGAGAATCGGTCGAGCATTCGCACGCGTCTGCGCATTGGACGTGGACTGGGTCTCGGCCTTGCGACCATTGCAGGTTACGTCGCCGGTGACGCGTACGCGATCCCGGTTGCGCTCGGTGTCGCCGCCGGAACGATGTTGGTGTCTGAGCTGGGAGGTGCCGTAGCGCGTCGACGTGCGCACCGCGCCGCGATGCGAATGCTTCGCTGGTGTCGCCCACTCGAGTGGTTGATGGCGCCTCTCGCCGCTCCCATCGAATGGCTCGCCGACTCGCTCGAGAAGAGCATTCCCGCAGCCGACCCTCTTCCCGAAACCACCGCGCGCGCCGTGGAGGAACTGATCGACCGAGGCGCCAAAGAGGGCGGTCTCGGAAGTGCGCACGCAGAACTCCTGCTCAACGCGTTGGAGTTTCGGGACACCATCACACGCGAAGTCATGGTGCCGCGTACGCAGCTGGTCGGATTCGCGATTGAAACCGAACTCAGCGAAGTGCTCGCCCGCATCGTCGAAACGGGCCACAGCCGTTACCCCGTGTACCGCGAGACCCTCGACGAAATCGTGGGCCTTCTTTACGCCAAGGATCTGTTCAGCGTTTTGGGCGAAGGACTTCAAGAGGACGCGTCGCTGCAGGCGTTGGTTCGGCGTCCCGTGTTCATGGCGCAAGAGGGCAAGAAGGTCGGTGCGTTACTGCGCGAAATGCAGGCGCACCGGTTTCACATGGCCGTGGTCGTGGACGAGTTTGGTGGTGTGTCGGGCCTCGTCACGCTCGAAGACATTCTTGAGGAACTGGTCGGCGAAATCGCCGACGAGCATGACGACGATGAGGATCCGATTCAGGAGCTCGCGTCGGGCCACTACTACGCCGACGCCTCGGTGTCGGTGTACGACCTCGAAGACCGCCTTGGTGAAGAGATACCCGGCAGCGAGGACCAGGAGTACGCGTCGCTGGGTGGGATGATCATCAAGCTTGCGGGCGGAGTCCCGGCACCGGGAGACGAACTCACGGTGGGGTCGCTGCATCTGAGGATCCTTGAAGCGGATGAGCGTCACGTGACGCGCGTGGAAATCACGCGACGCGCTGAAGTCGCCTAGCTAGCGCTGCAGATGCTCGCGCGCGATCTCCGACCACTCCCCTGCCGGCTCGATCTCCAGGTACCTCTGCCAGCAACGCCGCGCTTCCCGCCGGCGTCCTTGAAGCTCCAACGCCATCGCGCGATGAAAGTGGGCGTCGGCAAACTCCGGGTCGATCGCGATCGCGCGCTCGAAGTAGTCCACGGCGACTTCGAACTCTTCTCGGTCGCTGTGTAGAAACCCCAAGTTGTACAGCGCTTCGGGCTGCTGCGGGTCCACCGCCAACGCCAACCGATACAGCTCCTCGGCCGCAGCGACGTTCCCACGTCGAAACTGCAAGTTGCCCAGGTTCGTCAACGCGTTCGCCAACGAAGGATCGATCGAAAGCGCTTTTCGGTACGCGGCCTCCGCCGCTGCCCACGTCGCTTCGTCTTCATCGAGACGACAGCCTTCAAGATAGAGTTCGTACGCGGTTTGCTGTTCGCTCGCGGACGGCTCCTTACGCAACACCCGCACCACGTCGTCGCGCAGACCGCCAACGGTGAAGTCGAGAACGAGCTGCCCGGTCTGCGGTTCGAACGTCCCTGTCGCATCACGGACCAGCATCGCGTGCCCTTCGGCGACCACGCGCAGCTCGGCCAAGGGGCGCACCACCTTGGGCAACGCAACGCGGATGGCATCCACCGACTTACGAACTTCCTTAAGGGGAATCCCGCCTTCCAGAAGGCCTTTCGCGACTCGAATGCTGATCAGGTCTTGGAACGTGTAGTAGCGCCGACGTCCACGCTTCGCAGACGGCTGTAGAAAGTGGGTTTCCGCCCAGTAGCGAAGTCGCCCCTCGGGAATCTCGAACAAGCGCGCAACCTCGGAACGCGTGTAGAGATCCGCCAGCGGGTCATCACGTTCCTTCGGTGCAGGCGCGGGTTCTCGAGGTGCTGGCGGACTCTCGATCGTGGGCGCACGTACCCGATGGCCTTCAGGTCCGAACACCACATGGATGACGTTGTCGTCTTCGTTGGCCATCAGTTCAGAGTGTGCTGCGCCGCGAGTCGCTCAGCGGCACCTCCACATCCACGTCGATGTGAAGTTGAGCGTCACGAATCATGACACGTGTTTCGACGGATGCTGTTCCAAACGGACGATCGGGAACACGATGCGCAGCCTCGGCGCACGCAATCCGCATCGCCCTCAGCTTCACGCGGACCGATCCCTCCACGGCACTGCGTAGTGCTTCACGACCCGGAGGATCGAGTGGACCGCGCCAACTCGCCTCCAAGCGCGCGAGCTCCACAGTCAACATGCAGCTTCCGAAGTACGTCGCGCCTTCGGCAGTCTCGCGGACGGAACCCTCGCTGAGAATCTCGGCCAAGCGGAAGATCAACTCTTCGGCTTCACGGGAAAGCGCACGTCCGCCTGCACGCTCACGCACGGTTCCTCCGCGTGTTGCTTTGGCAAGACCAGGACCAGGGCGCTTCATCGAGGCTATCCTACATCATCCTACATGTGCGTACCCAGTTCGTGCGCTATAGAAGCCGCGTGCAGGTTCCTCCCGTCTCTACTCCAGTCGGCTTCATCTCGGACGTTCACGGCAATCTCGCGGCTCTCGAGGCCGTTTTGGAGGATTTCCGGGCCCATGACGTGCAACAGGTCTTTGTCGGAGGCGACCTGGTTCTCGGTGGCGAGGCGCCGCTCGAAACGTGGCGTCGCTTGGAGCGAGCGGGGTGCCGTTGCGTGAAAGGATTGAGCGACAAGGCCTTGGTCGAAGTTGACCCCGATGGCCTTTCCGCGAGCACGGACGAAGAGCAGGCTCGCTTGGATGCATTTCGAAACACGCGCAAAGCCCTCGGCGAGTTGGTCCTCCAACAGCTACGGCATCTGCCTGAGACGATCCGCATTCCGTTGATCGACGGTTCCGAAGCACTGCTTTGTCACGGCTCTCCAGCAGACATCACCTTGGAGTTAAGCCACGACCTGAGCGATGACGAAATGCGCATTCGCTTGGCTGGCGATCCCGCTGACATTGTCTTCTGTGGATCGAGTCACGTGCCCTTTACACGGCAGATCGAAGAACAGCGCGTCGTGAACGTCGGGACGGTGGGCGAACCTCCAGAAGCGATGCGCGTGGCGCACTACGCCGTGCTGCGCCCGCACATGGGCGGGCCCGAGATCCTACAAACCGTCGTCGAATACTAGGTCGTTGACGATGCAGACGATCGACCAAGACCTTCCGACGCACAGCGTGGAATCGGTCATGCGGGCGCTCAACCTTGAAGGCAGCACGCATCCACCTCGCATTCTCTTGCTCTACGGATCGCTTCGCGCCGAGTCCTACAGTCGCCTGCTCGCACTCGAAACCGAGCGTGTGCTCCAGGCGTTTGGTGCCGAAACTCGGGTCTTTCATCCTCACAAACTGCCGGTGTTCGACCGCACGTCCCACGACCATCCTGAAGTTCAAAGGCTGCGTCAGTGGAGCGTGTGGAGCGAAGCTCACGTCTGGGTGTCGCCCGAACAGCACGGGAGCATGACCGCAGCCTTCAAGAATCAAATCGATTGGTTGCCCCTTTCGGATGGCGCGGTTCGACCGACACAAGGACGCACGCTTGCCGTGATGCAGGTCTGCGGTGGGTCGCAGAGCTTTAACACGGTCAACCAGCTGCGCGTGTTGGGTCGTTGGATGCGTATGTTCACCATCCCGAACCAGTCGTCGGTGGCCAAGGCGTGGCAAGAGTTCGAGGACGGACGCATGAAGCCCAGCAGCTTTCGCGAACGGGTCATCGACGTGGCCGAAGAGCTCTTTCGCTTCACGATTCTGCTGCGCGACCGAAGTGCAGAGCTGACAACGCGGGCCAGTGAAGAAAAGCAGAAGCGCGAACGGGGACAACTCGATAAGGGTCTCGGCGTCGACTAGTCGACTGCGAGTGCACCGAGGTCTTTGAGTTCGACCAGCGTTTTGAGTGCTTCGAGGCGCGGCATCCCACTCACGTCGATGATCTCGTCAATGGAATGTGACCCGTCGATTCGACTCAGCAAGAACGCAGCGCGATGGTCCAAGCCCAGCCAACGAACTTCGCCCTCGGGCACGGCGACCCGGGGAATCGAACTCATCGCACCCAAACGTGAGGTGTAAAGCTGCTCCAACTTGGCGACGCTCTTCTTCGCGACGCTTTGCGCCTCTGCATGCGTCGGTTCTTTTCCGAGCAAGAGCTCCGCGGTGCGAAGGGCGCCGGTAAAGTCATCCAGCGCAAAGCGCTCGCGCATCTCCGCGGCAAGGTCGAGCTCATCCACCGAGTCCGCTCGTTGGATCTCCACGTCGGATCCACGATCGACCAGGTCCAACGCCCCGACGTCGTCGAGGTCCAACGCAAGTGGCCCTTCCCCGCCGAGTTCCTGCTCCAGATCGACACCATCCAACGCCGCGGACGGAACCACGGGGACTTCGATCTCCACCTGTGACTCGCTTGGCAGCGTCAGCGGAGGACCACTGAAATCCATCGTCACGCGCGAACGGCGGATCTTGAGCTCGACCGATTCGTCGTCTGAACCTGCGCTCTCGACAGGCGGCATTCCGGGCAGCGTCTGCTTCTTGCCCTTCTTTCCGCCCTGATCACCCACTACATCACGCTATCAGGCGGACTTGCCGACGACGCCCTTAAACATGCGCTGCGTGCGCGAAAGCGCGTCGATCTGCTCCTTGAGTCCGGCCATGTCGCCACGCTCGATCAAAGAGCGTGCACGATCGACGACCGCCCGGGCTTTGTCGATCGCGTCACGACCAAAATCGCTTCCTGCGACAACCGACTCGACCTCGGGGAAGAGCTTCTCAATCTCGGCGATGAGCGTTTCGGCCTCTTGCTTGGTGCCTTCGGCTTCTTCGTCGCTGCGGCGCGCGACTGCGTAGTCCTGCGCCTCCTTCATCATCTCGTCGATCTCTTCCTCGGTCAGACCGCTGGTGGCCGTGACGGTGATCGACTGCTCCTTGCCGGTCTCGACGTCCTTCGCGTGAACGCTCACGATACCGTCGGCGTTGATCTCGAACGTGACCTCGACCTCGACCTGTCCGGCCGACGCACGCCGCAAACCGGTCAGGATGAACTCACCCAGAAGTTCGTTCTCCTCCGCGCGTCGCGACTCGCCCTGAAGCACCAAGATCTTCACTGCAGTCTGGTTGTCGCGAACGGTGGTGAAGAGCTTGGAACGCGAGGTCGGAACCGTTGTGTTCTGCGGGATCAGCTCCTCGAAGTAGCCGCCCACAACCATGATGCCGAGCGTGTGCGGCGTGACATCGAGAAGGACCATGTCCATCTCCGGGCTGTCCTCGACCAGCGCAGCACCCTGGATGCTCGCACCGAGACCGACGACCTCGTCGGGGTGCACGCCCTTGCAGGGCTCGCGCTCGAAGAACTCGCTCACACTCTGCTGCACTTTGGGCATGCGGGTCATGCCGCCAACCAGGACAACGTCCTCGATCTCGTCCTTTTCCAGACCCGCTTCGTCGAGCGTCATCTCGCAGATTTGAACCGTGCGTTGCACGAGATCTTCGGTGAGATCCTCGAGCTGGGCGCGGGTCAGCAAACGCTGCAAGTGCAGGGCTTCGTTGCGCGCCGACGAGATGATGAACGGGAGGTTCACCTCGGTCTCGACCACTGCACTCAGTTCGCACTTCGCCTTCTCGGCGGCGTCCTTGAGACGCTGCAAGGCCATGCGGTCTTGGCGCAGGTCGATGTCGTGCTCCTCTTTGAAGCCTTGAACCAGCCAGTCGATGATGCGCTGGTCGAAGTCCTCACCGCCGAGGAAGGTGTCACCCGCCGTGCTGACAACCTTGAAGACTCCGCTGCTGCTGATCTCCATGATGGAGATATCGAACGTGCCGCCGCCCAAGTCGTACACCGCGACGGTGCGATCGATGTTCTTGCCAAAGCCGTACGCGAGTGCCGCTGCCGTGGGCTCGTTGATGATGCGGATGACGTCCAAGCCCGCGATCTGGCCGGCGTCTTTGGTGGCCTGGCGCTGACCGTCGTTGAAGTACGCCGGTACCGTCACAACCGCCTTGTTCACCTCGTGGCCGAGGTAGTCCTCCGCGATCATCTTCATTTCCTGAAGGATCATCGCGCTGACTTCGGGAATCGAATAGACCTTCTCGCGAAGCTGGATGCGGCAGTCACCGTGGGGTCCCTCGACGATGCGATAGGGACACGTCGCCATGGCGTTTTTGACCTGCGGGGTCTCGTACTTACGACCGATCAGTCGCTTGGCCGCGTAGACCGTGTTCTCGGCGTTGGTGACCGCCTGGCGCTTGGCAATGTGACCGACGAGGCGCTTACCCGCTTCGGTGACGGCCACCATCGAGGGTGTGACCTTGTAGCCGCCCCGATTGGCAATCACCACCGGCGTCCCGCCTTCCACGACGGCGACACAGGAGTTGAAGGTGCCCAAATCGATGCCGATGACCTTTTCCATTCACGCTCCAGCGAGGGGTTCTTGCAGTCATTTCAACTGGCGCTGCAGATTCTTCACCATCTCGTCTTTGGGGTCCAGCCTTGCGGCTTCGTCGAGCTCCTTCGTGGCGCTCACAGTCATGCCCGCCGCGATGAAAACTTGGGCGAGAACCAAGCGATTCGTCACGCTCCGAGGTTGTAAATCCACCGCCATTTGCGCGAACTCCTTGGCCTTTCGGAGGTCGCCCTCGGCCTTCAGAAGCGCCTCGGCGGCTCGTCGCGGCGGACCGGGCTTGCCCGGTTTTCCCTCGGTCACTTTGGCCCAGGAGCGAGCTGCGGCCTCCCAGTTTTCCTGCTCTTCCTCGTAGTGAGCCTGCTTCTCGTACGTGTCCGCAAGGTCGGTCGTGAGCCTCTTTCGAAGCTCCGCCATCTTGGATTGGACGTCTTCTCGCTCGGGGTCGAGTGCAAGCGCTAAGCGAAGCGCGTTCACGGCTCCGACCAGATCCCCGCTCTCCTCGGCGATCTTCGCGTCGGCAACGTGACGCTCAACACGCTCCACACCGCCCGTGATTCGCGCGACCTGCTTGAGGGAACTGGCGAGACCGCGAAGCAGATCTTCCTTGCTTGAAGGCCGTTCCGATCGACGTGATGCGGGCTTGCTGCTCGGGCGTGCGCTGGGTCGGGCACTCGGTGGCACGCTACGCCCCATTCGTTTCTCAAGAAGTGCGCGCGCACGCTCACGACGCTCTTCCGCACTGGCGCGCGGTGGTGCTTTCGTCGGTGGCTTGCTTGGCGGCGGCTCAGGTTCGCGTTCCGGTTCGGGCTCCGGTTCAGGAGCGCTCTCCGGCATCACGACGGCGCCTTCCGCCGTCGCACGCACTTCGCGCTCGAGAACATCGGCAGCGCGTTCGCCGTCTTCGAGTCCTTGTTCCACGCCCATCAAGCGTTCGTGTGCTTCGAGGTACTCGTCGTATTTCGCCCGCTTTTTCTTGCGGGAAAGCACGTCGTACGCATCGGTGAGACGCTTGAAGACCCCTTCCATCTTGGTCTTGTAGCTACCGAGCCGTTTGCCAAAGAGCGTGTCGGGGTGGAACTGCTTCGAGAGTGCGAAGTAGGCGTCGCGAATCTCGCGTTTCTCCGCACGTCGCGGCACTCCGAGGATTTGGTAGTGGTCCAACTCCTCGAGTCGATAAAACGTGTCGAGAATCTCGCGGCGTCGATCCATGTCGAGGTCGACGTCTTCCTCGAGTTCCGCAGGATCGTAGAGCACACGCGAAACGCCGATGGGAGCGGGTTTCGTGCGAACCAACCCTCGCGCGGGTGTCGCGCGCGGCATCTTCGGTGCGCGTCCACTTTGTCGTGGTGGCGTCTTGGCTGCCGCACGCGGCTTCTCACCCACCCACTCGATCGCCGAACCCAAGCGCTCGAGGAGAGCGATCACGTCGTCCTTGGTCGCACCGGTCGAGTCGGCGATGTCCTGCAACGTCATCCGCCCATCGATGCGCGAGAGGATGAACCCCTCAAAGGGTGTGATCTCGAGACTGGTTAGCTCGAGGTCTTCCGCCAGTTTCGGAATCCGAGCGGGTTCGCTCACCCGTGAACCCTATCAAAAACCACCGTCCGCGGTCGTATTTGCGAGTTGCTCGCCACACTTGTAACCGGCAAGGTCTCGCGATGAGCGCTGTACGTCACTTTCGCACCCTGGAAGACCTCTCCAGCGACGAGCTGACGAGCCTGCTCGATCGTGCAGACGAGTTGGCCGAACAACGTGGAAACCACGCGCAACCGCTGCGCGGCAAGAGCGTGGTGGTTTTGCTGGAAAAAGCCAGCACACGAACACGCCTTTCGTTCGAAGTCGGAATTCACGAACTTGGCGCACAGGCGATCACCCTCATCGCGCGTGACACCCAAATGGGGCGGGGCGAGCCACTGTCCGACACCGCGCGGATGTTGAGTGGCTATGCCCACGCCGTGGTGTATCGCACGTTTTCGCACGCCGCCTTCGAGTCGTTCTGTGAGGTTTGCTCCATCCCGGTGATCAACGGACTCACCGACACCTACCACCCTTGCCAACTGCTGGCCGACCTGCAGACCGTCCGTGCGGAGTGCGGCTCGCTGGACGTCGATGTTGCCTGGGTTGGCGACGGCAACAACATGGCGCACTCCTGGATCCTCGCCGCTGCGCGCACAGGTCTACGACTTCGTATCGCATCGCCGGAGGGGTATCTGGTCGATGGCGCGATCGTCGAACGCGCACGTGCGCTTGGCGCCTCGGTTCAACTCTTCGACAACCCCGACGACGCGGTGAAGGGAGCGAACGTGGTGACGACGGACGTGTGGGCGTCGATGGGCCAAGAGGAAGAATCCGCTGCGCGCGCGAAAGCGTTCGCGAACTACCAAGTCGATGCAAGGCGCATGGGCTTCGCCGCGGACAACGCGATCTTTCTTCATTGTCTGCCCGCACATCGCGGCGAAGAAGTGAGCGCTGAGGTCATCGACGGACCGCAAGCGCGTGTCTGGAAAGAAGCCGAGAATCGCCTGCACGCGCAAAAGGCGCTGCTTGAATTACTCGTCGGCTGACTCAGGGGTCGCCACGATCTGCGTGCCGACACCTTCGTCCGTGAAAATCTCGAGCAGCACCGCGTGACGAACACGACCATCGATGATGTGCGCCTTTCGCACCCCACCGTTGAGAGCGTCGAGCGCACAGCGCACTTTCGGCACCATTCCGCCGACCAGAATTCCGTCCTTGTGCAGGGCACGCGCTTCTTCCAGCGCGAGTGAGCTGACAACCTTGCCGGCGGCATCCAGCACGCCTTCGACATCGGTCATCAACACGAGCTTGCGCGCACCCAAGGCTTGCGCGATTTCACCCGCAGCGGTGTCCGCGTTGACGTTGAGCGCCCCACCCTGCTCGTCCACGGCAACGGGAGCAATGACGGGAATAAAGCCACCATCGATCAGCTGACGAGTGACTCGCGGCTCCACGTTGGTGATGCGCCCAACTCGACCCACGTCCACGCCGTTGACCTCGCCGCGAGGTTCGCCGCGAAGAAAGTTGTCGTCCCGTCCCGTGAGCCCGACCGCACGTCCGCCGTGACGTCCGATCAACGCCACGATCTGCGCATTGATCTGACCTCCCAGCACCATCTCGACGATGCGCATGGTTTCGTCGTCGGTCACGCGCAGGCCTTCGACGCGCTTCGACTCCACGCCAAACTCACGAAGCGTCGCGTCGATTTGCGGACCGCCACCATGCACGACGACGGGATGGATCCCGACGTACTTCAGCAGCACGATGTCGCGCGCAAAACTGCTCTGCAGCTCCGGATCGACCATCGCGTGCCCGCCGTACTTCACGACAAGAACGGCCCCATGGAAGTCCCGGATGTACGGCAGTGCCTCCTGAAGCGTCGCGGCTTTCGCGACGAGCGAATCCACATCCACAGCGCTCATAGGATGTACTTCGCCAGATCTTTGTCGGCCATCACCGGCGCCAACGCCTTCTTCACGTACTCCGCATCGACGACGACGGCCTTGTCGGAGAGTTCCGACGCGGTAAACGAGAGTTCCTCCAGCAGCGCCTCCATGACCGTGTGAAGGCGGCGGGCACCGATGTTCTGCGCCGTGTCGTTCGCTTCCGCGGCGTAGCCGGCAATCGACTCCAGCGCATCGTCGGTAAAGCTGAGATCGATACCTTCGGTGGCCATCAGCGCCGTGTACTGCTTGGTCAACGCGCTCCGAGGCTCCTTCAAGATGCGGACGAAGTCATCTCGCCCCAACGTCTCGAGTTCCACCCGGATCGGAAAGCGGCCCTGAAGTTCAGGAATGAGATCCGACACGGCGCTGACGTGAAACGCTCCCGCAGCGATGAAGAGAATGTGGTCGGTTTTGACCGGACCGTACTTGGTTGAGACCGTCGAGCCTTCAACGATGGGCAGCAGGTCTCGCTGCACCCCCTCGCGACTGACGTCCGGACCACCGGCCGCGCTCTGCCGACTCGCAACCTTGTCGATCTCATCGAGAAACACGATTCCGGATTGCTCCGTCCGTTCGATCGCCCGTCGCTGCACAGCGTGAAGATCGATGAGCTTCTTCGCTTCTTGGTCCTCCAGCACTTTGCGCGCATCGGGAACCTGCGTTTGACGACGCTTGGTCTTCCCTTGATAGCCCGGCATCTGCGAGAGCATGTCTTTGAGGTTGAGTTCCTCCATGCCCTGGGCGCCAAAGATCGTCATGAAGGGATTGCCGGTGTCCGCGACGTCGATTTCGACGAGCTCATCGTCGAACTCCCCCGCCTTCAGGCGTCGACGAATCGATTCGAGATCACTGCTGGCGTGCGGCGGTGGCGGCTCGGGCTGGGTGATCACGAATGGACCAAACATCTGGCCAGGCTTGGGCCCTTGGGCTTGCGGTTTGGGCGGAGGCGGCGGCGGATGCAGCTTGTTCGCGATCAGCCGAATCAACCGGTCTTCTGCCAGGTCTGCAGCGCGCTCGCGAACGCGATCCATCGCGTCCTTCTGTTCCATCTGAATCGCGACTTCGACCAAGTCGCGGACCATGCCTTCGACGTCACGACCAACGTAGCCCACCTCCGTGAACTTGCTCGCCTCGACCTTCACGAAAGGCGCTTTGGCGAGCTTGGCAAGACGACGTGCAATCTCGGTTTTTCCGCAGCCCGTGGGCCCGATCATGATGATGTTCTTGGGTGCGATTTCGTCGCGCAGGTCTCCACTGACCTGCTGACGACGCCATCGGTTGCGCAACGCAATCGCGACTGCACGCTTGGCGTCGTTCTGACCCACGATGTAGCGATCCAACTCGCTGACCGTTTCGCGCGGCGTAAAACTCACAGCGTCTCCATCACGATTTCGTGGTTCGTGTACACGCAGATGTCTGCGGCGATACGCAGCGACTCCTGTGCGATGTCGGTCGCGCTCATCTCGGTGTGCTTGGACAGCGCACGCGCTGCAGCCAACGCAAACGGCCCGCCGCTTCCAATCGCGACCACACCTTCGTCGGGCTCGACCACATCGCCCGTACCACTGAGCACCAGTGTGGTTTCTTCGTTCATGACGATCATCATCGCTTCAAGTCGTCGCAAGTAACGATCGGTCCGCCAGTCCTTGGCGAGTTCGACGGCGGCGCGCAGCAGACTTCCGCGATGCTCTTTGATCTTGGATTCGAAGCGCTCGAGCAACGTGAACGCATCGGCCGTTGCGCCGGCAAACCCAACGACAACTTTGCCATCGGCAATGCGTCGTACTTTGCGTGCCGACGCTTTCATGACCGTTTGGTTGAACGAAACCTGACCATCGCCAGCCATCGCGGCTTGGCCGTTGCGGCGCACCGCGACGATGGTGGTACTGCGAAAAGGGGAATCCGAGTTCAAGGTGGGCGCAAGCTAGGAAGCCGCGCGAAGCAACGCAAGCACCTACTCGTCGCCCGAGTTTGAGCCGAGCGGATGCGCCTTGTCGTACACCTCCATCAACCGGTCGATGCTGACTTGGGTGTAGCGCTGCGTGGTCGACAGCGATGCGTGGCCCAGGATTTCCTGGATCGAGCGCAGGTCTGCTCCCGCGTCGAGCAGGTGGGTCGCGCAGGTGTGGCGGAGCGCGTGCGGATGCAGGTCGCTGCGACCCGCGCCAAGTGTCCCATAGCGCCGGACGATGTTCTGGATCTGCCGCACGGTCAGTGGCGTGCCCCAGCGCCCCAAAAGCAACGCATGCGGATCCGGGAGCCGCTTCTTTGATCGAAGTGTCGGACGGACCTTCAAGTACGCCACAATGGCTGCGCGCGCTTCGGCACCGAGGGGAACGACGCGTTCCTTGTTGCCCTTTCCGATCACGCGAGCTTCACCGCGTTCGAGTTCCAACCGATCAAGCGTGAGCGTGGCGAGTTCCGACACGCGAATGCCCGAACCGTAAAGCAACTCAAGCAGCGCCCGATCACGAAGACGCAGCGGCTTGGTTCGGGCGGCATCTTTCGCGGGTGCCTCGACGACACGAAACGCGTCTTCGACGGTCAGAAACCGGGGAAGCCCTTTGGGCACTTTGGGGGTCTTCAGGAGTGCGGCGGGATCCTTTTGGATGTGACCTCGCCGGCGAAGGAAGCGATAGAACGAACGAAGCGCGCTGACTTTGCGGGCGACCGAAGCGGGAGCGTAGCGACCGAAGAGCGTCGCGAGGAAGCCGCGGAGAATCGGGAGCTCGTGTTTCTTGGCATCGAGCGGAAGGTCGGAGTCCTCGAGGAAGGTGCGGAAGCCGCGTAGATCAGCCGCGTAACTTTCGAGGGTGCGTTTGGATGCGCGGCGCTCGCTGCGGAGGTACTCGAGAAAGAGTTCCGTTTGAGTGTCGAGCGCGGGCACGTGATGACCCTAACGCTCGTACTGCGCGGGGCAAAGTATCTGACGCGATCCGGTCGCTTTTGAACGCAACTGGCAACTGAGAACAAGGGAACAGAGGATTCAGAACACGGAGCGCGCGAACGACACGCGCTCCGGCGGTCCGTGTTGCTTGTTCTCTGGTCCGTGCTCTCAGTTGCTAGTTGCGTTCGGTGTCCGGTAAGCCGCCCGTTGAACGCTTCAGCCGAACAAGAGATGCGGATTGCGAAACTTAAACTGAATCTAAAATGAGTTGGCTCGTTGTGACCGGAAACAATGTTCTCCGCAGGCTCCGAGCCTCACGTCTCCCACTGAAATTTCAGGTCCAGTTCGCGATCCGGTCCGCGAAGCTCACGTGAGCCAGGTCGCCAGGTCCTCCAACGCTCGCTTCGCCAAGGCTTCGCGACGCAGACGGCGCTTCCGGATCTTCTTTCCCGGCAAGCGCGGAAAGTGACTCCACACAATATTCGAAGGCTGGAACTTCTTCGGATCGATCGGCTCGCGCACATGACTCAAGAGCGCACCGAGCGCGCACGTCGGCGGCGGCAGCTGTCGATGCGAACCCTTGAGCTTCGCGGCAAGGCGCATCCCCAACACCAACCCACACGCGGCGCTTTCGACGTAGCCCTCGACACCCGTGATCTGCCCGGCCAAGTACACACCGGGCTTCGCACGCAACTGAAGGTCTTCATCCAGCACGCTCGGGCTGTGCACGAAGGTGTTTCGATGCACCGAGCCCAGGCGCTCGAACGTCGCGTTCTCCAACCCCGGCAACGTGCGAAACACCCGCTTTTGTTCAGGCCACTTCATGCGCGTCTGAAAGCCCACCATGTTGTAGGCCGTGGCATCAGCGTCTTCTTGGCGCAGCTGCACCACCGCAAAGGGCTGCTGACCCGTTCGCGGATCGACCAGGCCGACCGGCTTCATGGGACCGTACGCCAACGTGAGTCGCCCACGCTCAGCCATCACTTCGATCGGAAGACAGCCTTCGAAGTAGCGCACCTCTTCAAACTCGCGCGCTTCGACCTTCTCCGCACCGATCACGTCTGCAATAAAGCGGTCGTACTCTTCTTCGTTGAGCGGGATGTTTCCGTACGCGGCGTCGCCTCCTTTGTCGTAGCGACTCGCCTTGAACACGATGTCCCAGTTGATGCTCTCGGCGACCAGGACCGGAGCGATCGCGTCGTAGTACGCCAAGTACTCGCGACCGATCACCGATGCGAGATCTTCCGCGAGCGCGTCCGCCGTCAATGGGCCGGTGGCAAGAACCACCGAATGGTCGAGTTCAGGAATGGCATCGACGGTCTCGTGCACAACCTCGATGTTGGGGTGCTCCTCCAGCGCCGTGGTGACCAGCTTGCCGAACACTTCGCGGTCGACAGCAAACGCGCCGCCCGCAGGAACCCGTGCCTCGGCACCCTTCCCCATGATCAACGAGCCTGCGCGACGCATCTCCTCTTTGAGCAAGCCGACTGCGTTGACGATCGCGTCGCCACGAAACGAGTTCGAGCACACCAGCTCCGCAAAGAAATCGTGTTGCTGCGCGGGTGTTCGCCGCACCCGCTTTTGCTCGATGAGCCGAACGTTCACACCGCGTTCAGCCAGCTGCCATGCACACTCGCATCCCGCGAGACCTGCACCAACGATGGTTACCTGAGGCACGCGCCCACCATGCGCCTGCGCCGAGCCGAAGGCAACGTCAGGTCCCGATCCAACCCTCGGGAGTCTCGACCGCTTCTCCCCGAAGGATCATGCGCAAGAGCTCCACGTGGAGTTCCGCCGCGCTGCGACCTGTGATCTGGACCAGCGCATCCAGCGTGCGGGGTTCGGAGGAGAGGATGGATTGCGGTTCCGGTTCGGCTTTCGCTTTCGGCTTCGCCCGTCTAGGCCGTGTCACACCGAGCGCATCGAGCACACTTGTGGCCGAGGTGCAGAGCGCGGCGCCTTTGTCGAGCAGAGCAATATTGCCGCCACCGCGCCGATCCCAAGGTGCAACCGGCACGACGAAGAGTTGCCGCTTCATGGCGCGCGCATACGCGGCGGTGCTCAACGCGCCGGACTTGTGGGGCGCTTGAACCACAACAACCACATCACTCAACGCTGCGATGAGTCGGTTGCGAAACAGGAACCGGCTCTTGGATTGCGCCGGATGATCTTCGAAGACCAGCGCTCCTTGACGTGCAATCTGTTCGAAGAGTGGTCCATGGCTCCGTGGATAGGGCTTGGCGAGTCCCGAAGCGAGCACGGCGATGGTGCGTCCGCTGACTAACGCGCCGCGATGTGCCGCCGCGTCGATCCCAAGCGCACCACCCGACACGATGGTCACACCGTGTGCAGCGAGTTCCTGCGCGAGGTCATGCGCGAACCGGTTGGCCAGCGAGTCGGCTCGGCGCGTTCCGACGATGCCGACTTTGGGAGCGGCGTCGAACTCGCCGGAAACGAGGAGCTGAGCGGGAGGGTATTCAAGGTCGCCGAGAGCGTCTGGCCATTGAGGATGGCTTGGCTCGAGTGTCCACGTCGGAGGTAGCTGCACGACGCATCATCGGCCTGAAAGCGTGTGAGTTGCTTGGGCGGTTGTGGGCCAGCATTCCGCTTCACGGATACGGAAGATGTTCCGGGGTGGGTCAGCATTCCGCTTCGCGGATCCGGAAGGATGGAAGCTCGGGAGCACGGAAGCTCGAAGGATGGACCCTGAAAAAAATCGACTTCTCTTCCCGGCTTCCCGGCTTTCAATCTTCCAGGATAAAAAACGAATCGCGCCCGCGACTCGGTTCGGACCTACTACAGACTCTCCGCCCGCGGCACGACGACGATCACCTGCTTCTCATCGAGCACTGTGATTCCATCACCCACAACCTGCAGCGTCACCGTGAAGACTTGGTCTTCCTCCAGCTCCGGAACCGTGTCGTTGAACGCGATGATCGAGAAACTCACCACCGTTCCAGGAGTCAGATCCACGAACGAATCGAACACACTGTCGCCGTCCAAATCAGCCACGGTCGGTGCTTCCGCACCCGCGGGCGGTGTTGCGGAACGTGGGATCGTAGCTTTGATGAAGTTGTTCGGATCGCCCACAACGCGAATCGACACGGTGTCGAGCGTGATGGATGTCACCAAGTCGTTGACCGCATCGACCAACGTGTCGGCGAGGCCCGTACCGTTGGGACGGGCGTCGAACACCAAGGGACACACTTCGGTTCCGTCCATGAGCGTTTGCGGCGGTCGTGCGCTCCCGGCAATTCCGGTAAAACACTCGCCACCCGTCGGCGGAATGAAGGTCTCGGTCGCAAGCGCCAAGTCGATCAAGTAGTCGCGCGGTTCGGGCTGACTCGCCACGCCGATGAAACGCGCCCCGACCGTCTCGAACGCAGTCACCACATCGTCGCGATCATGCGTGCCCATGATGCCAGCCGCCGCGTAGTCCGCAGGGACGTGGGTTTCGGCGTCCGTGACGTGGATCACGATCGGAAACGCGTCATCGCGGAAGCCAACGCCACCGATATCACCTGCACCCCCAGGCTCAGAATCGAACTCCGGAATCGAACCGCCCATGAAGTCCAGTCCTTCGCCGGTAGCGATTTGGTAAAGCGCTTCAAAACCGCTTTCGGGAAGGTCGGCGCCGCAACCGAGCGGCATGTCCAAACGGCGAATCGCTGCGTCGACTTGTGACGTGCTCGTGGTGATCTGCTGCAGCAATGCGAAAGGTCGGTCCGGCGATGCACCACCCATACAAAAGCGGTTGCCGAAGGGGTTCTGGGGGAAGTCCTCAAACTCGCTCACACCAAAGGCTGAGTCGCGAATGAACCCGCGGATGCCCGGCACGATATCCGTCCGGAACGAAGTCTGTAGAACGTTGATCTCCTCGCGCATCGACCCGGTCGTATCCATGCTCACGTGCACGTCCGCGCGACGGATGTTGGTGTCGAAGGTCAGCGTGGCGGCTTTCTCTCCGCTCGGATCTTCAAAGGGCAGGATGAAGAAGAACTCTGGGATTCGGCTATCGGGATCACAGGGGTCGAATCCGGCGGTGACTTCAGCCAAGTCGGACTGGCCATCGCCGTCGGTATCCGGCCGCGTCGGATCCAAGCACCCAGTCAAAAACTCGTCCGCGTCGCTCAGACCATCGGCGTCGGAATCCAAGTCACGAAAGTCGGGAATCCCGTCGCGATCGCTGTCGACCGGTTGAGTTCCGGCATCGTCGTCGCCTGCTTCGGTCGCATCGGGGATCCCGTCACCGTCACTGTCGAGATCATTGAAATCGGGCCGTCCATCGCCATCGGTGTCGATGCCGAGCTCGGCGTCTTCGTCGATGTCTGCGATCGTATCGCCGTCGGTGTCGGTGAGGTCGCGGATGGGGATGCAGCGCGAGGTTCGACATACGCTGTCGCTCGGGCAGCGCACGCCGCAGCCGCCACAGTTGTCGTCGTTCATCGTGGTGTCGACACACGATGCGCTGCAGTCGGTCGTGCCGGCCGGGCACTCCAAGACACAGTCACCCGCCGAACAGACCAGGTCACTCTCACACGCGTTGCCGCATCCGCCGCAGTTGGACGGATCGACACCGGTGTCGATGCAACTCTCTCCGCATCGCTCAAGCGGTGCCGGACATGTATCGGTGCACAAGCTATCGCGACAGAACCCAAGATCTCCGCAGCTGACGAAGCAGCCACCACAGTGGCTGGGACTCGAGGTCGTGTCGGCGCATTCGTCCCCGCACACCTCTAAGGGGCACGTTGCCGAACAGGATCCCGCGGCGCAGAACTCACCGGGCGCGCAGGTGTTTCCGCAGGTTCCGCAATTGCTGAGATCGACGTCGAGATCGACGCAGGTTCCATCACAGAATTCGAGAACGCCAGGACAGTCGTCGACATCCGCGTCGGTGTCGCTATCGAAGCCTGGCGCATCGACAGAACTGTCGAAAAGCGGCGCATCGCGGGAGCCATCCGAGCCGGGACCCGCATCCCGAGGACTCACGAAGATCGGACCTCGACTGCCGCAACCGACGAGAAGAACGAGCAAGCAAAGCGCGCGCATGGCTGCACGGTAGCAAAAACAGAAAAGGCGGCCGAACCGAATGGTTCGACCGCCTCTCTGGAAAGGTCGCTTTCGCCTGCTGGTCTCGTTACCGCTTCGTTTCCGAAGCTCCCGTCCTGGGACCCAGTCTCCTGAGCCGCAGTGGAAGAGTGAGCCCTCCAAGGAAGGACCCATCAGCCCGCCTCACTCCAGTCCCTCGTTGATCAAACTCGGCCGTTGTGGGCGGCGTCGCCTCGACCCCCGCTACACCCAAGCGTTGTCTTCCTTTCGGAAGTGCTTGGAGTTTCGGTCGTGTCGACGACGCGGCGACGTCACTCCGTGTGTGGAGCACACGTGTACGTCTTCGCAGGTAAGTCCCTTCGCAAGGAAGGTGGCGAAAATGCCTCCTTCGCTTCCGAACGGTCCGCGGGATGTTTCACCCGTTTGGCTTTCACCATGTTGTCGTGATGCGTCCGACTGCCTTGCGGCGTCGTGCGTTTCTCTTCGAATCGTTTCCTCTCACGAGGAACGTTCGCGGGTGCCGTCGTTGAAGACGTGTACCGACACGATCTCTCCGCCTAGTCTCGAATGCCTACCGCTGCGTCGGTTCTCTTTCACTCACGAAGGTTCCCCAACTGACCGAAAATCGGGATCGTTGGAGTCCAATGCGATTCCTCATCGTGAATGCTCCTCTCGGATGAGCCGACTGAGCACGCTTTGACCACGCCATGATGGCTTCTGATTTCTCTTCTTTGTTTCGCGGGCACGAACCCACTGCCTTCCATCGCCTTTGCAACTCGATTTCTCGAACCGCCTTCTTCTCAAGAAGAAGTTCAAAGCGCGCAGCAAACTCGATTCGTTCTTCGTCGCCGCTCCACCGAACTCCCACCAGCTCCACGTACTCCTGCGAGCAGCCAAAGCTGACTTCTTTTCGACTTCGTCGACGTTTTGGAAGAAACCTCCGAAACGCAGACCGAGCAACCACGCTGGCATGGTTAGCCAACGCTCAACTCGATCGAAAAACCTACTATCCAATCCCTGTTCACGAATCCGTTGTTCTCTCGACAACAGATCCGCAATGAGTCACGCGACCAGCTCGAGTCCCCTCGAAACTGACGTGCCTTCACACCGGTCAAACCGAGTGCGAAGTTGCCCTGAAGCATCTCTGCTCCTGTGCTGCAGCCCGATATCGCTGCTCCTCACGAGTCACCTCGTAAGACAACGACGCCATTCTGGCTGTCCTTCCCGCTCCATTGCTGAAGCGACAAGGCATCTTCGTTTGCGACTTCGCTTCATTGCTGAAGCCAAGTTGCTGAAGCCCTGCTGGGAAATCCCAACGGGGAACGAGCACGCTCTCTTCCCTCCCCACGAAACACAGGTCTGAACTCTCGTAAACGATTGTTCGGATTGCTGCGTCGTCCTCGAACACTCTTTCGAGTGCTCTTTCCGTTGTTCAAGTGTCGCTCTCACGAGCACCTTCACATCGCTCGGACCTTCGAACCTTCTCTCGCACCCGTCACTTGAATGACGTGCCCTCCAGAAGCTGTGATGTTTGACGTCACCTGCTCGAAGTTCGTTTGCTCATCACGCCTACGCCGATACTCCATCGAGTTCTCGAATGATCACTCGATTGCGCCTCGCAGAAGCGAGACTGAAGCCGTTCGCGACTCCACCTTCCCCGCCACCGATTTCTCGGGTCCATTTCTGGAGCAAGCTCGCATGCCTGCGTCGGTTGTGGCCATGTTCCTCGTGGGACACGCGCCTCGTGGTTCGAAGTGTCTCCTCGCAGAAATCACTTCGTGTGTCGTCTTCGCGTCCTCATCACGCTTTCACGTGTGTGAACTCGAAGCGCCGAACGTGTACTTGCAGACTCTCCTCACGGATTGTCTGAGCACAACGCTCGATGAGCTGAGGTGGGTCGGAATCAATAGTTGCGACCTACCTGTCCTTTCGGTTTTCAAAGACCTGCACCCGCGCGTTACTGGGTTCGTTTTCCTCACGATCTCTCGTTCGGATCAGACCGACGCTCACAACGCCAGCCTGGCTTCAGATTCGCCTCGCTCCTCTCCAGCGTTTTCAACTGAAGACATCGACCCTGGCTTTCACCAGAACCGACAGAAACGAAGTCGTCTCCTCTGACTCTCTGCGACTCGCGACCGCTGCGTCAGTGCCCTTGCGGACCTGCGCAACCACCTGTCGAACCGGACGACCCCATCGACCCCATTCGCAAGCGAGTGGTGTGTCGTCGATGGCTTTACACGTCAGGAGAGCCTTCACGCGCCCACGGAAAGCTTTCGCCTTCTCGTGGATTTGGTTTGCAACGAACGCAGCTCACGAGCACTCCCGCAAGCCGTACCTCGGCTTTCACCGATGAGTTGGTCAACTCAGCCAAACGGACACGCCACCAAGGAGCACCAGTGTCCGAACTCTCGTTCGGTCTTTGCACCGCCCCCGTATGTACGTGTCGCTTGCACGCTCTCGTCACGTTCGAACTCCCTCTCTTGCTTGGAAGCAAGAGCCCCAACTCGAACGCCTAGGCCTTGATTTCTGCTCTCTCGAGCATCCCTCATGACCAAGCGTGTGACGCTTCGAAACACAGCCAACCTCTCGATTTGCTGCGCGTCTTCAGCTCAAAACCACTCTCGTGATCCCTCGCTGAGGGCTACCGCACCATGGGATTGAAGGTCGCCCTCCGCACACATGACCCGGCATCCAAAACGCCAACGGCCCATTCCTTTTTCAAGGGTCCCGAAAAGCGGCCTTGCAGCGTTTTTCCGGGTGAAGCTTGCGAGCACCATGTCTCGCGCCTTTCGAGAGTGTATGTATAGGACCCACGTACTCAGTGCAACAAAATTCGACGCTTCAATGCGTTTTTTTAATCCACAGCACGCACGAGCGGCTTTCCACAGTTTTCCACAACAAGCCTGTCACATAGGGGAATACTGCGTTTTTCGCGATCGCTCACAGCACATTCGGATTGTTTTATTCAATTGATTATTCTCAACAATACTGTTTGAAAAAAGTATGAGAAATAGCGTTTGATTCTGGCGTGACAGAAGTGGCCGCTTGCTTCGCGGGCTCGGGTCCGAAGGCCGTTCGCGTGAACTCTTCAATTTCGCTTTCGGGCTCGTGAACGTCACTCAGCCGTCACCGAAGCTGCCGCTTTGTTGGCCTGGATAACAGAGTGGGCGAGCCTCCGAACATGGCGCACGCGGACCTGCTGGTCGGAGCGCTCAGCCTTTTGGCCTTGGTGCAGACGTTTCGCCTCGCGTGGGCGGGATCACGCGAGGCTCGGCGAATTCGGCGACATCGTAAACAGGGCCGACGAGGCGAAGTGGCTGCCGAGACCGCCCTTCGGCGGGCCGGGTACGAGATTCTCGAACACCAACCCACGAGCGCATGGACCCTTCGAGCCGAGGGTCGCGTTGTGCTGATCGAACTGTGTCCGGACTTCCTCGTGCAAAAGCGTGGTCAGCTTTTCGTCGCCGATGCGAAGACCGGGAAGTCTGCACGCATCGAACACGCTGCGACGCGGCGCCAGCTCCTCGAGTACTGGACTGCGTTTGACGTCGACGGTGTTCTGCTCGTCGGACCGCAGGGCGTCGAGCGTATCGAGTTCTAATCAGGTCAACCGAAGAGCAAGAGCAACGTGGGCACGACGATGCCCATCATCAAACACACGACACCCGTGTACCCGATGATGTCTTTGGCCTCGAGTCTCATGATGCCGAGCAAGGGAAGCGCCCAGAACGGTTGCAGCATGTTCGTCCACGCGTCGCCGTAGCTGAACGCCATCACGACAGTGGCCGGATCGACACCGAGTGTCTGGGCAGCTTCCAACACGATTTCACCCTGCACTGCCCACTGACCTCCACCGGAAGGCACCAGCAGGTTCACCAGCCCGGCGCTTCCAAACGCCATCACCGGAAACGTGTCGGGACTCGCCCAACGAACCATGGCGTGACTGATCGCTTCGATCATTGAGGCGGCTTTCATCACGCCGAGAATGCCGAAGTAGAACGGGAACTGCAGGATGATCCCCCCTGCCCCGCGCGCCCCGTCCGCAATGGCTTCGACGTACCGTCGCAGACGTCCTTGCGCGGCCAGACCGGCGAAGAGAAAGAGGAGATTGACCAGGTTGAGATCGAGCTTGAGCTCGTCGAGTCCGAGCCACGCGTAGAACACGGCACTCAAACCAAAGAGTCCAACACCGCGACCGAGCCACGCCCATTCGCCAAGGCGTCCGGCGCCCTCGACGTCACGCGGTGGATCATCGGGGGCTGCGGGAAGGTCGCGAGGTCCCACACGATCCTCTTCACGCGGGGTCATCGCGTAGAACGCCAACGGGATCAGAACGCAGAGCGCGCCGGTGACGATGAGGTTGAGCGACGAGAAGAGCGTCGTCTCCACGGGCAACACACCCACGTGCTGTGCGGCGAAGTGACCTTCCTCGGCAACTTTGAGCGGCGCCGAACCGCTAAGCCCACCATGCCACACGGCAAGCCCGGCGTACGCAGCACCGCCCAGCAGCGGATAGTGAAGTTTGACGTTTCGTGCGGCAGCGTTGCGAGCGATCTCGCGCGCCAGAAACGCACCCATGATCGCGCCCAGCCCCCAATGCACCACAGCCGCCAAGCAGGCCACGAGTGCGACGAGTGCTGCAGATCCGCCCGCGCCGAGATCCAGACGCGCCAACCGCGACACCAAGCGTTGCACCGGTGGACTCGTGGCCAACGCGTGACCGGTGACAAGCACCAGACACATTTGCAGCGCAAACGCGAGCCCTCCGGCACTCGCGAATCCGTCGACCCAACCCTTGAGCACCACACCGACTGGCGCGGTCCACACACCGATCGCGAGCACGAGGGCGGTGAGCAAGAGCGCGAGCACAAAGGGATCCGGCACAAAGCGCACCGACCCGCGGTTGAGCGCGGCGCCGAGCCGAGTGATCACGACGAATGCCGATCCAGCGCGCGATGGATCTCCTCGACCACCGTTTGCGGATCGGAACCCATGTCGATCGGGCGGTTCGGAAGCGCGCTGGGAAACGAAAGACGCTCCTCGTGGTACGCCGCTTTGAACTCGGTGAACTTCAAACCGTGCGCGGTGGAGATCACCACCACGCGTTCACCGGGAACGATCGTCTTGTTCGCAACCAACTTCTCCAGACACGCCAACGCGACACCGGTGTGCGGACAGTTGAACATGCCTGTCCGATCCGCGCGCGCCACCGCATCGGCGAGTTCGGCTTCCGTCGCTTGCTCGACCACGCCGCGACACGCCACCAACGCGCGCACGGCTTTGGGCAGCGACACTGGGTTGCCGATTCGAATTGCCGACGCGAGGGTTTCGCCGGCCTGCATGGGCACGAAGTCCGCTTCCTCAAGATCGCGACCTTCGTCCCGAGCTTTGACGTACGCCTGATAGAGCGGATTGGCCTGAGCCGCCTGACAACACACCAGGCGCGGCAAACGCGATAGCAAACCCAACTCGCGCATCTCGAGGAAGCCCTTGGCAATGGCCGACACGTTGCCGAGGTTGCCGCCCGGCACCAACACCCAGTCCGGTGCTTCCCAGTCGAACTGCTGGCAGATCTCCATCGAGATGGTCTTCTGACCCTCCACCCGCAGGCTGTTCATGGAGTTCGCGAGGTAAATCGACGTGTCTTGCGTCAGGTGTTGCACCACGCGCATACAGCCGTCGAAGTCGGTATCGAGCGCGCACACCAGCGCACCGTTCGCCATGGGCTGAATCAACTGCGCCGCGGTGATCTTGCCGCGCGGCAGAAGCACAACCACGGGAATGCCCGCAGCCGCGCCGTACGCAGCAAGCGCAGCGGACGTGTCTCCTGTCGATGCACACGCGACCGCGCGAATGTTCTTTCCTTCGGCGATCATCTGCTTCACCGACGACACCAGCACCGTCATGCCCAAGTCCTTGAACGAGCCGGTGTGGCTGGTGCCGCACTGCTTCACCCACAGGTCGTCGAGTCCCATCTGCTTGCCGTAACGATCGGCCCAAAACAAGTTCGTGTTGCCTTCGTAGAGAGACACCACGTTCTCGGGTGCAACGTGCGGCTGAACCCACTCATGCTTCGACCAAACGCCCGAACCGTAGGGCCACCCGTTGCGACCATGACGCTGATCAAAGAGTCGCATCCACGCCGCGGGACTCCGCGAACGCAGCGCTTCCAAATCGTGCACAACCTCGAGTAGCGCTCCGGTCTCAGGGCACCGGTAGATCACTTCGTTGAGCGGATGTCGCGTGGGGTCGCCGCCCACGCTTTGGAACCAAGCCCTCGGTTTCATGGGCCTCTTATACGCTCGCTCGCTTGGGATGCGATAGGGTCGCGCGATGAGTCGCATCGCCCGACTCCTGGGCCTGCAAGAAGGCGAGCTGCGCAACGTCGCTCGACTCGCGCTGGTCTACGGTGGACTCGGTGGGGCGACGGCGATTGCCGATGCACTGGTTCAAGCCGCGTTTCTTGCCCGCGCTGGCGCAGACGCCCTGCCCTGGGTGTTGGGTGCGCGTGCGCTGATCAGTCCAGTGCTGGCATGGGTCTACAGTCGGATCGCGCCTGCCCGTGCGAGCCGCGGCGTGCTGGCTGGGCTGTGCACTCTTGCGGCGCTGACCTCCATCGGAGCCGGCTTTGCGATCGAGCGAGGAGCAACGGGCGCGATCGCCGCCTACGCGGCGCACGAAATCGTGACGGGCCTGTTGACCCTGCACTGGGGCGTGTACTTGCTCGACCACCTCGAGCAAGGCGCGGCGCGTCGTGGGGTCGCACCGATCTACGCGGCGGCGCGCGGCACTGCAGCGCTTGGAGGTGTCGCGGTGGGTGTGCTCGTGCCTTCGCTGAGCATTCAGCAAGCCCTGTGGATCGCAGCGACGGTCTTCCTCGTCGTCGCACCCTGTGCGTTCGTTCCGGAGTCACCGCACACGGTTGCACCCACCCCAAAGACAGGGACGAAACAAGTTCCACTCCGGCGCGGCTGGCAACTCTTGCGCAGCTCAACGCTCCTGCAGACGATCGCGATTTCCACGCTTGTGATGGTCCTCGTCCGCACCACGTTGCGTTACGGCCAACAGTCTATTCTCGATGCGTATCCCGAAGCCGTGCTGGCTCCGCTGCTCGGCTGGTACGTGGCGGGCGCCAACACGCTCAGCGTGGTGTTGCAACTCGGGGTCACGAGCCGATTGCTCGAACGCTTTGGTGTCGGAACCACCAACGCGCTCTACGCGTGGAGCACCGCCCTCGCCCAGGTCCTTCTCATGTTTGTGCATCACGCTTCGCTCGTGGTTGCGCTGGGGGTTCGTTTCGCGGAACACGAACTCAAACACGCACTCAAGACACCGGTCTCGCCACTCTTCTACGAGGGCTTTTGGGGTGCCGACCGCGTTCGTGCGCGCGCGTTCGTGTTGGGGTTTGTGTCGCCGGTTGCCCAGGTCGTCGCGGCGTTGGGACTCGGCGTCCTGGTCCTCGCTCCCGAGGGCACAGCCGCGATCGCAGGAAGTGTTGCCGGTGCGGTGTACGTGCTTTCCAGCATCGCGCAGGGGCGCGCACATCGGACGGCCATGGAACAGCTTCCCACCAAAAACGCGGGCGAGTCGATGTAGTAGTCTTCGCGACGCGTGGAGACCACAGCCACATCCCCATCGGCGCGGTACGTCTGCTTCGAGGTTGGTGCACACGAAGTCGGTGCGCCCATCGCGCAGGTACGCGAGACCATCGACCTGCGTCCGATCACACCCGTGTTCCACACCCCACCCTTGGTGGCGGGCTTGATCAATTTGCGTGGTGAGATCTTGGTCGTGCTCGACGTTGGTGTGCTCCTCGGCGGGCGCGCAAGCCGTCGCGACCCTCGTTGTCGCATCGTGGTGGTCGATGTCGAAGACCAAGGACAAACGCGGAGCGCGGGTCTCTTGGTCGATGGGCTTGGCCCGATCCGAGATTCAGGCACCCATCCTCTCACCGCACCCCCAACCACACTTCCGGAAGACGAACGCGTCTACATTCGGGGCATCGTATCGTTGCCCTCGCACCCGCTGGCGATTTTGGATCTTGAGCGTATCTTCGCCGCACCCCAGCTCGCCCCTTTCACGATTCAGCAGGAACTCGACCGATGAATGAGACTGTGATCCAGAGCAGTGGTGTTCGCATCGGATTGCGTGGCCAGGTGATCGCGACGATCTTCCTCGTCGCCGCAGTCGAAGCCGTCATCGCGCTCTTTTTGATCTACAACGCGCACATCGAGACCAGTCGCGGCGCCTTTTTGCACAAGCACTACAACCGCTACGACTCGTATCGACGCGGTCTCGGCGAAGCGATGGCCGCCAACGCTGCATTGGCTGCGCGCGGATTTGGGTTGGGTGAGGCGATGTTTGATGCCGCACGTGTCGCACCGGTGTTGACCGACATTCACTCTGCGCTGGAGGAAACATCCAATCCGGATCTCTTCGTCGTCGTCAACGCGCGCGGCGAACCCGTGGACGGTCCGGGATTGACCGCCCTTCCCGCATCCGAACTGGCTCAATCGCGACTGATTCAAGACGCGCTGTCCGGCATGACCATCGCGGGGGAAGTCGCGGTGATCGACGGACACGTCTACCAAGTCGCCGCTGTTGCGTTTGATGGTGTTGCACCGGTCGCCGAAGGGGAAGTCGCCGGTGCGCCCGAACGTGCAGGGGCGATCCTGATCGGGAGTCGTATCGAACGCACGATGCGTGACTTCGAGCTTCAGTCGGACCCAAGCCCTGCCAAACAGCATCGGCTCACACTCGTCGGCACCGACGGCCAGGTCCTGGCGTCTGTGTTCAGCGAAGACGAGTTCGGCGAACTTGCACCCGGCTTGCGCGAGGACAACTGGGCTCGCGCGCGTGAGGGCGACGAAGAGATCGACGTCATCCAAGCCGTCGACCACCTCTGGGATTTTCACCGAGACGACGACATTCGCGGCTATCGAGGCAACGAATACGGCGACCTGGGCGCGATGTTTCTGATGCGCCAGCGCGACTTCAAGGCGTCGGCATTCAAGGAGCGCTTGGGGTCATCGCTGATCGCCCTGGGCGCGTTCGGTGCACTCACGCTCGTCATTGGATTTTTGCTCGCGCTTTGGATCACGCGCCGCGTTCGGCTCTACGTCAAAGCCACCGAAGACCTCGCCAAGGGTCGAGGGGATCTGACGCGGCGGTTGACCGTCGATCGACGCGACGAACTCGGACGCCTGGCCGAGAACCTCAATGCGGTATTCGCGTACACCCACGACCTCGCCGCGAAGGTGCAACGCGCGGCGTTTCAAGTCGGTGCGTCGAGCGCGGAGATCAGCGCTGCATCGCGGCAGATGTTGGACGGAGCACAAGAACAAGCGCGCAAGACCGAGAGTTCAACAGCGGCGGTCACGGAGCTGAGTGCATCGATTCAGCAGGTGGCCGAGAACGCCACGGAGGCAACGCGCGTCGCACGTTCGAGCGGAGATGCGGTGCGCCAAGCCATTGCGAGCATGAACGAGATTCGATCCACCGTGGACGAAGCCGCGGCGCGCATTCACGAGTTGGGCGAAAGCGGCAAACGCATCGGAAACATCGTGGAGGTGATTCGCCAGATCAGCGATCAGACCACGTTGCTCGCACTCAACGCGGCAATCGAAGCGGCGCACGCCGGTGAGCAAGGGCGTGGGTTTGCCGTGGTCGCCGACGAAGTGAGTGGCTTGGCGACGCGCGTCGGGCAAAGTGCACGCGACATCGAAGACCTGATCGCCACGATCAAGGAGCAGACTGTCGACGCGGTGCGCGCGATGGAAGCGGGCACGCGCGAAGTCGAGGAAGGCACCAAGATGGTGACTGCAACGCTCGCGGATCTGCAGACCTTGGTCGGCGTAGTCGAGGACACCGCGCAAGCCGTTCAGGAGCAGGCTGTCGCCAGCGACGAGATCGCGCGCAACATGGACGCCGTTCAGCGCATCGCCCAGGACGTGCTTTCCTCCTCCGAGGAGGCCGTGGACCAAGGCGAGCACCTGCATCGGCTCGCCCACGGACTTGAAGAAAGCGTGAAGGGCTTCCGCATCGCTTCCGGAGGTTCAGACCCGACGGAGGCACCGCGTCTTCCTCCGCCTACAAGCACGACCTAGCCGATGACCCTGCCCGACGCGCTCTTTGGCCCCCTCGCGACACGCGTCGCTGAGCGCGCGGGACTGCGTGTACCCAAACAGCAAGTCTGGCTTCTGGAGTCGCGTCTCGAAGCGCGTCGGGCCGCGCGTGGCAGGCGCGAAAGCTTGACCGATTACGTCGAACTTCTGCTTCGCGACGATGCCGAGCTCGACCGCCTGGTTGAAGTGCTTCGCGTCGGCGAGACGTTCTTTTACCGGCACCCGCGACAACTCCGCGCGATTCGCCGCGCCGCGCTTCCCGAAATTGCCGCTGCGTGCGAGGCCGAGTGCCGGCCGATGCGCATTTGGAGCGCGGGCTGTGCGACGGGCGAAGAGGCGTACACGCTGGCGATGTTGGTCCACGCAAGCAAACCCGACCTGCGTGTGGAAGTTCTCGCGACCGACCTTTCAGCAAGCGCGCTGCACACCGCACGCGAAGCGGTGTACGACGCGGAACGCACCCACAACGTGCCTCCCGAAGTCGCAGTTTGGGCACTGCATCGCGAGGGTGAGCGCCGACGCGTCGCCGAGTCCGTGCGCGCGTGCGTCACCTTTCGACGGCACAACCTGCTTCACGACGAGTATCCCAAGGAGCAGGACCTGATCCTGTGCCGAAACGTACTGATCTACTTTGATGCGGAGGTGCGTCGACGGGTGCTGGAGTCGCTGTTCCGCGCCAGTCGGATGCACGGCTGGGTTGCTCTCGGATATGCCGACTCGATCGGAGACACGGTGGGGCTCGAGCCGCTGCGCACCGACGAAGGCACGCTCTATCGCCGCATCGGCACGCCATCGGTTCCACCGCCTCCTCCGCCGCCAAGCACCGACCCACCTGAGCCCTGGCCGATTCCGCGCGAGACCAAACCTGCGTTGCGCGGCGAACAGGTCGGAGAGCGTGCGCGTCGTGAGGTTCACCAAGTTCTCAGCACGTTGCTGGAATCAGGTGGAGAGGTGCTCGATCTGCGCGAACTCCAACTCGCGGATGAGGGCGTGGGCGGCGAGCTTCGACGCATTGCCGCCGCGATGCGCGCGGACGGTCGCACCTTGGTTCTCGAAGTTTCGAGCCCGGGAATCGAACGCTTTCTGCGACGCCACGGGGTCGTTCCACCAGCGCGGGTGCGAAGGTGATCGAGACCTTTCTCGAAGATGCGCGCACGCTGATGGACGCAGCGCGGGATGCGGTCCTCAGCGGTTCGCCGGCCGATGCGGCGGAACCCCTTCAAGCGATTGCTCTGGATGCCGCCGTCCTCGACATGCCGGAACTCGCGTCGCTCGCGACAAGCCTGGTTGGCATTTCGGAGCGCGCGAGTCGAGACGACGCGGTGCTTGGAGCTGGGCTTCAGAGCCTCGGCGAGGTGCTCGAGGAGCTTCGCAACGCAGACGAGTCGGGGGCCCGCTACGACGCCGCACGCGTGCGCAAAGCGAACGACGCGCTGCAGACGATTCCTCCGCCGCCTCCGCCGCCACGCGAGACGCCCGTCGATGACTCGCAATGGACGCCCACGGTCGACGACGACATGATCGACCCCTTCCTCGAAGAGTGTCACGACCGGCTCGAGTCGCTCTCCGAACGTTTGCTCGAGCTGGAGCAGAGCCCGGAAGATCCGGAACTGGTCCGCGCAATCTTTCGCGACCTGCACACGCTCAAGGGCTCGAGCGGTTTCGTGGGCCTCAAGAAGATGGCGCGGCTGGCCCATCGCGCCGAAGACTTAGTCGGTCAGGTCCGCGACGGCTCGCGCGGTGCGGACCGTGGTGTGGTCGATGCGCTGCTCGCGACGCTCGACGTGCTTCAGGCCATCGTGCAACGCGCAGCGGATCGTGCGCCCATCGACGTCGATATCGCCGCGGTTGTGCAACAGCTTCAGTCGCCTCGGCAGCAAGTCGCGGTGAGTTCCTCGTTGCCGGCTGCGCCCGCGCCGACACGCGACACACCTACGCGAACGGCCCAAACCCTTCGCATTGAGTTCGCCAAGCTCGACGAGTTGATGAACCTGGTTGGGGAACTGGTGCTCTCGAAAGGCCAAGTGCAGGCCGGGCTCGAAGACCTCTCGGGGCTCGCGCGGGAAATCGAAGTGCAACGTCGCGGCGCGCGTCGGACCGGGCGCGGACGTCGGACGGGGCAAGTTCGGATGGAGGATTTCGCCACGGAACTTGGGCGGGTCCAACGGGCGTTCGATGCGCTTCACAGCGACATGGAACAAGCGCACCGACAACTTGAGTTCGTGTCGGGACAGCTGCGCGACCAAGTGATGAAACTGCGGATGATTCCGGTCGGACGCGGTTGGTCCAAGTACCACCGTACGGTCCGACAGATCGCAGGCAACCTCGGCAAGCAAGTGAACCTGGAGCTGTCCGGAGAAGACACGGAGCTGGACAAGGTACTCGTCGAACAACTCGACGATCCGCTGCTTCATTTGGTGCGCAACGCGATCGACCACGGAATCGAAACACCCGCGCAGCGACAAGACGCCGGCAAGCCCGAAGCGGGCACGGTGCGGCTTAGTGCGTTTCACCGCGGCAACCAAATCGTGATCTCGATTCAAGATGACGGAAAAGGAATCGATCCCGGCGCGGTTCGCGCAAAGGCGGTTGAGCGCGGTCTGATCAGTGCCGAAGCGGCCGAAGCGCTCGAGCTCGAGAAAGTCTACGACCTGATCTTTCACGCGGGCTTTTCCACCGCCGAGCAGGTGTCCGATCTGAGCGGGCGCGGCGTGGGCATGGACGTCGTGCGCGACAGCATTCACCGGCTCAAAGGCACGGTTCACGTCGAGTCCACGCTCGGCAAAGGGACCTACTTCGAACTGCGCCTCCCGCTGACCTTGGCCATCGTGCAGGTGTTGTTGCTGCGCGCAGGCGGACAAACGTTCGCCGTGCCTTTGGACCTCGTTCGCCGGACCTTGAGCGTGGAACCGAGCGAAGTGCGGCAAGTGGGTCGCCAAGACACGCTGCGGATGCAGGAAGAAGAGTTGCCACTCTTGCACTTGCGACCGCTTTTGGGACTGCCTTCCGCAGCAGGCGCCACGTCCAACGCACACTCCGTCGTTCTCGTTGAGCTCGGCAGTCAGAACATCGGGTTGGTCTGCGACGAGTTTCTCGGCCGACGCGAAGTGGTCCTCAAGTCGATGGGCACGTTGCTCAAACGGGTACCCGGAGCTGCAGGTGCCACACTCTTGGGCGATCGACCGGCGATCATTTTGGATGTGCCGGCACTCGCCGCGATGGCGATGCGTCATCCCGATCGCGCGCGACCGCGTCCGACAGAACTGCCGCCGCCAACCGAAACGGCGAGCGCCAAGATCCTCGTGGTCGAAGACAGCGACGTGATTCGCGAGACGATCCGGCGCACATTGGAACGCGCAGGGTTCGAGGTGGTGGTTGCGCGCGATGGTGTCGAAGGCTTGGCGTGTGCGCGGGATGCCGTGTTCGACCTCGTCAGCACCGACGTGGTGATGCCCAACATGGATGGGTATGAGCTGACGCGAAGGCTGCGCACGCTCGATGCCTATCGGGACGTGCCGATCATTATGGTCACCTCGAAAGATGAGCGAATCGATCGAATCCGCGGGTTTGATGCGGGCGTGGACGCGTATCTGAACAAACCCACGGACGCGGCCGAGCTGATCCGCATCATCCGTCGGCATTTGCGTCGAAACGTGGCGTCCGAGGCGACCGATTCGTAAGGTGTGAGCCATGCGAATCGCGCTGGTCCTCTTGGCTCTTCTCTGTGGCGCTTGCGATGACTCCGATCCGGCGCCGCCTGCACCGCTTGGCGGAAGCGGGCCGGGTCCGGGAACCGGTGGGAGCGGTGATCGAGATGCCGGTGTCGACGACGATGGCGGCATGGTGGACGACGGAGGGGCGGTTGAAACCGACGCGGGCATGGCGTGTACCGAAGTCACCGTGGACGACTTCGACAACCGTGCGCTCGTGATTCAGGGGGGCGAGGATTTGGAGTTCACCCCGCAACGTGCGTTTGCCGCATGGAGCAGTGGACCCTGTGACGGTGTTCGCCAACTGGTGGTCGTGTTGACCGAGAACGATGACTGCACGCTGGGCGTCGGACGGCGTTTGGTGTTTGTCGTGAATGCGGACGAGATTGGCGACGGGTTGATTCCGGTCGGCGCGCCGATTCAGGTGGCGTTTTCGACTGCGATGGATGTGTTGTTCATTCAACCACCAAGCGACGGAGTGCCGGCGACCACGTGGACCAACTGTCTGGGTAGCGATGGTGATGTCACGTGGGAGTTTTTGGACGACGAACCCGGTCGGCAGACCGGCGTGTTCAACGTGAGCTTGCTCGACTGTGCGGGTTCACCGGCCGCCATTCCAATCTCGGTGAGCGGGCAAGTCGATGTGGTGCTCGATGTCGCGTTCGAAGATGTGTGTATCTAACTTATCGGTCGTCGCGTGGCCTACGTCTTCGCCTTCGGCTCCGACTTATTCGCCTCCGGCTTACGGCCACGCTCCTCCCTTGGGGAGGATTAGCAATCCTCCCCCCAACCTACGGTTGGGTCCCCCCTCAAGCCCGCGCTTCGCGCGTCTCGGCTCGGGGAGCCTCGACGTTGTCCGTCAGCAATCGTCGTTCGAACGAACGCTTCGCGTTCTGAGCTACTCGCCTAACCGGCGTCTCAAGGAACGAACACGCACTCTTGACGAAAGCCGTTATGCCGAGACAGCTGCGTGGCCGTGAACCAGCGCGATGAGCCAAGCGAACACGAAGCCCGCGAAGCACGCGAAGCAGAACGTGACGCGCGAAGCAGAACGCGAAGCAGAACGCGATGCGCCAGCAGAACGCGAAGCGTTCGTTGGAGCGACGACAGCCGTCGGACAACGTCGAGGCTCCCCGAGCCGAGACGCGCGCGAAGCGCGGGCTTGGAGGGGGACCCGAACGGAGTTCGGGGGAGGTTTTGCTAAAACCTCCAAAAGGAGGAGCCGTGGCCGCGAGTGGGAGCCGAAGGCGGGAACGAAGGCCGCGGCGACTCCGATCAACGAAGCCCACGCCGACGACGCAGCCACCACTCCAGACCAAACAGCACCACGACCAACGCAAGCGCAGCGACGTTCCCCACCGGCGCAACTTCGATCACGCCCAGCTCTCGCGTTCGCGTCGCATCAAACTCATCGAGGTTCGGTGCGTCTTCGGGTGCGCCGATGAACGTTCCCTGAGCGGCATCGACAAGTTCACGTAGACGCTCCGGCGCGGACCGCGGATCGGCCAGTTCATCACCACCGGTTTCGACCAAAAAGGGCTGCTCGCACAGCTCCTCATCACCGCGAAACGCAACGACGCGATACGCACCTTCGTCTTCAGGTCCAGGCAACACGCCTTCGACACCGCCCTCGCCGTCGGTCACGGCATCGGTCGCGGCGACTTCGTTGCCCAAGTCGTCGCGCAACACCAAACGCACCGATTCGGCTGCAAAAGGTCGATAGTGCGAGTCTCGCAGGTGCCCTTGGACGCGTACCTCGGCTTGTGGCCCGTACCGTTCGCGGTCGGTTGTCAGACGTGCGGGATCCAGGGTCGGATCGCGCGAGAGCCAACGCAGTGCCCGATCCCAAAAGCGTTCGTACGTCGACGCGTCGCCCGTCACGCCCCCGCTGGTGAGCCCCCAGCGCCAAACGGTGTCCGTGGTCAGCGCCAGCACCCTGCCCTCTTCGTGTTCACCGAGAACGAGAATGGGAAGCGGCCCACCCACTCCACGTCGACGCGGATGGCTCAAGAGCGTGGAGGTATCCGGCCGTGCACCGTGCACGATGTTGGCGCCTTCCAAGGGCGGAAGTTCGCGCCAACGTGCGGCGCTGCTTGCGGGGTCGTTTCCCAGGGCGAGCAAGGGGTGATGCACCAACTCCGGGTTCAGCCGTGGAGCAAAGCGATCCGTGACGATGGTCTGCGAAGGCGGCGTCGAGGACGGCGGCAACCGAACCGGCAGCACCTCTTCGATCGGCGTCGCCGCGTATCCACCTCCAGCAAACGAACGCTCGCCGCCGATCATGGCGAACGAGCCGCCGCGCTTCACGTACTCCCGGATGCGCGGCAAGTACGGCGCCATCTGGTACGGGCCGTAATCAAAGTTTTGGAAGAGCAACACGTCGAACGAACCCAAGTGCTCGCGAAACAACTCGTCGGTCGGAAACGGGATCAGCGCGAGTTCTTCCGGCGCCGCCATGGTCATGTCTGCCGTGGTGCGGAGAATAAAGAACGAAATGAGGTCGATCGACGGGTCGCGTTTCAGGAACTCTCGGAGAAAGCGCACGTCCCAGGTCGGCTCTCCGGCCACGAGCAGAACACGCAACCGGTCGCGGGCGACGCGAACCAAGAATGGACGCTCGTTGTTCGCGGGGACGCTGTCGTCCTCGGCCAAGGGAATCGAAACGCTATACACCGCACGTCCCAAACGCCGTGGAGTAAACGGCAGCTCCAGCACCACCTCACCGCCTTCGGGAACTTGGACGCGTTGCTCCGTGACGACCTCGTCGCCTTGGCGCAGCGTGACGGGAACATCGAGCCCACCCGAACCCCAGGACCGCACCACCACGCGCACCTTGGCGCTTTGACGAAGGAACGTCACTGCATCCGCGTCGACGCTCGCCAGACTGTCGTCGCGGATGCCGGCTTCTCCCACGTGCACCGCGTGGACTTTGACTTCCGAAAACGCGTCCGCCGTTTCGCGTTCAATGGCACCGTCCGAAACAACCACGACACCACCGACAGGGTCGACGTCGTCTTGAGTGATCTCCTCCAACGCTGCGAGCAGGCGCGTCTCGTCATCGTTTGCTTCGGGCTCGTCGCCCCACGCCATGGTTCGAAGCGTCGACCCAAACCGAAACAACGCGACTTCGTCGGCCTGACCCTGCCAACGCTCCAAGAGGTCTTGCACGCGCCGCACCCGTGCAGGATCGCCCACCGACATCGAGCGCGACGTATCGACCAACACGGCCAATCGACCTCGGGTCTGTTCGGTTCGCCGCGCATCCCAACGCGGTTGAATCGCGACCACCCAAACCACGAACGCAGTGACAATTCGCAGCCCTACCAGGCGTTTCCACCCCGCCTGTCGCTGCGTCGCCTGCGCGCGCCACTCCAGTGCAACGAGCGCAGCAAACGCGAACAAGAGCACTGCCGCGGTGATGCTCCCGCCCGGCACCGCGAGTCGCAACCCCTCCCAGGACTCGACCACCGAGTTCACGTCAAGGCATGCCCGCGCGCCGGCGCATGATGAACGGCGCGTGCACTTGGTCGTCTTTGTAGTCGAGACAAAGTGCGTACATCACCAGGTTCACGCCGAGTCGTATCGCGCGTTCACGTTGCGCATCGCCTCCCGGCACAACGCTGTGCTGCCACGTCCCGAGGTTGTCTCGCGCCCATGCACCGCCAAGATCGTGTCGGCTGTAGACCACTCCCGCGCGCCCCGAGCGAGCAATCGCCTCCAACCCGGCAGGACCGCGCACGCGCCCAACCGGTCGGTCGAGTAAGTAGAACGAACGATAGATGGTGTGATCGCGCGGCAACGCCGTCAGCGGGTCCTCGGGGAAGGCTCGCCGAAGCGCGCGACGCACACTTCGATCAAACGCTTCGCTCTCTGGATTGGCGTCGTCGATGACCACCATGCCGCCAAACTCCACAAAGCGTCGCAGCCCCACGATTTCAGGATCGCTCAACGCGTCAAAACCCTCCTGACCACTCCAGTAGAGCAGCGGGGTTTCAAAAATTGTCGGATCGTCCAAGCGTGCGCGACGCGGCTGCAATCGCGTTTCGATACTGGTCCGCTTGCGAACCTCCCAGGCCAGTCGACGTCGTGCCGTGGGACGTGCTTCGTCTCCGACTTCGACACCTCGAATCTCGACGTGCGTCGCTTCGCCGATCGCCAACGCAGAAGCGCTAAGCAGCGTGGACACACCCACGAGGATCAAGGAGAGCCTTCGCATCGAGGCGCAGTCTAAACGCCGACGAAGGGCCGGTCGACGTCACATCCTGACTTGCACTTCCACCCTACGCTGCGCTTTCCTTCCCTCGTGCGAACGCTTTCGCTCGCGATCATGCTCGGCCTTGCCTCGTGCAGTGGCGACGAGCCCACCACCGAGGTCGAAACGGTCGATCTCGCACCCGAAGAGCCTCCGGCACCCACGCGTGCCCCCGGCGAGCTGTTCACCCGCAGTAGACCAATGATGGGCACGGTCTTCATCATCAACGTCGACGCAGACGAGAACGTGGCCGAACCCGCTGTGCGTGCAGCGTTCGCAGAAATCGAGCGTCTCGAAACGGTCTTGAGCGAATGGCGCGACGACAGCGAGATCTCGCGCATCAACCAAATGGCTGGACGTGAACCGGTCGCGGTATCCGACGACGTGTTCAACGTGGTGAAAGCGGGTGTGGATGTTTCGCGCTGGTCAGGCGGTGCATTCGATCTGAGCTGGGCCGCATTGCGCGGGCTCTACGATTTCCGACGCGGCCAGGAACGCATTCCGAATCGCGCCGATGTGCGCCGACGCGTCGGCTTGATCGACTGGCAGCAAATCGAGCTCGACGAGGAAGCCCGGACGGTGTTCCTGAAGCGCGAAGGCATGGCGATTGGAACTGGAGGCATCGCCAAGGGGTACGCGTTGGATCGCGCCGGAGCGATCCTGCGCGGTGCGGGCATCGAGTCGTACATGTTGTTCGGCGGTGGGCAGGTTCAAGTCCATGGTTTGCGCCCGCGAGCCGAAGGTGCTCGCCCTTGGCGGGTTGGCATTCAGCATCCCAGGCGCGGCGAGGAGTATTTCGGCTTCTTTGAAAGTCGCGGCGGCTCGATCAGCACCAGCGGCGACTACGAGCACTTCTTCATCGACGACCGTGGCAAGCGTTGGCACCACATTCTTGATCCTCGAACGGGACTTCCGGTGGATCGAACGGTGTCGCTGACACTCACGGCACCGAGCGGGCTTTACGCCGACGCGCTGAGCACGGCGTCGTTCGTGCTGGGACCGCAGCGCGCGCTCGAGATGCTGCAACGCATCGAGATCGAGGCGGAGGTGATCATGTTGGATCGTGAGTGTCGGATCTTCGCGACGCCTGACACGATGGACAAGTTGATCCTGCGAGTGGAGCTGGAAGACGGCGTGGTACCGGGCTGCTAGCGCTTCAGCGAAGGACGTCGTCCAGCCATCGCAGCTGACGCTCCACGACGAGCATTTCGGGGTGCCGCGGTCCGAAACGTGTCGCGAGTTCCGCTCGTGCGGCGCGCAGTTCCACACGCTTGGCTTGGGCGCACTCGACAATGCGAGCCCGTTCGGTCGCGGGTGGCGACAGCTGCGCCGCGCGTGCAGCAATGGCAGTTCGTTCGGGGTGCTGAGGTCCGAAGCGTTGTTCGGCAGCGCGGAGTTCAAGCTCAGCGTCGACCCACGCACAAACGTCGCTCCCTTGGGCGAGTGCCGTCGAACTGATCACGAGACAAACGAAGGTCAAAACGCGCATACAAACGCATACGCCTTATCGGCCGCAAAGATTCCGCTCGAGAGCTAGCGCTCTTCGATGGCAGGGACCTCGCGGTCGGCTTCACCGACCCAAATCTGCGAAGGTCGGAAAATCCGGTTGTCCTGCAGCTGCTCCAGCAGATGGGCCAACCACCCCGCAACACGCGCAATCGCAAACACCGGCGTGAAGAGGTCCGTCGGAATTCCCAGCTTCTCGTACACAATGCCCGAGTAGAAATCGACGTTGGGCGCGATGCCCTTGTGACCCACCAGGTCCGCCATTTGCTTCTCGAGTTCGGTCGCCACCGAGTAAATCGGCGTGGCACCCAGCTTCTCGAACAATGCGGTCGCCAACCCTTGAAGGATCGTCGCACGCGGGTCCTTCACTTTGTAGACCCGGTGGCCGAAGCCCATGATCTTCTCTTTGCGCGCAAGCCGGTCTTCGGCCCACTGACGCACGCCCTCGGGCGTCGGGTCGTCGATGGTGCGCAGCATGCTCAACACGCGCTCGTTGGCGCCGCCGTGAAGCGGTCCGGCGAGCGAACCAATGGCGGATGCGACTGCGGCGTAGGGATCCGAGAGCGTCGAGCCGGTCACGCGCGCGGTGAAGGTCGAAGCGTTCATGGAGTGCTCGGCGTGCAGTGAAAGCGCAACGTCGACCACCTTCGCGGCCAACTCGTCGGGCTCTTCACCCTCGAGCATGTAGATGAAGTTCGCCGCGTGACCCAGGTCGGAACGCGGTTCGATCGGATTGTCGCCACGACGAATGCGATGCCACGCCGCCACGACGGTGGGCAGCTTCGCGACGAGACGAATGGCGGAGAGTCGGCGGAACTCCAAGTCAGCGACGTGGTCCCCCGGATAGAACATGCCCATGCCGGCAACCGCAGCGGTCAACGCATCCATCGGATGACCGCTCTCGGGCAGATGCTTGAGCACGTCGACGATGCGGAACTTGAGATGACGCTCCGCGGTGAGCTCCTTGCGGAAGGTCGCCAAGGTGTCGGCGTCGGGGAGCTTCCCGAACAGCAAGAGGTGCACGACCTCCTCATAGGTGCAGCGTTCGGCGAGCTGCTCGATGGGATAGCCGCGATACTGCAGCTTCCCCACCTTGCCATCGATCAAACACACGCTGGAACGCGCGGCGGGCACCCCCGCCAATCCCGGAATGTACTGCGGTGCGTCGGTCACTTGGTCCTCGGGCAAAAGGGCCCGGACCCTACCACTCCTCCATCGGCCTCGCTAGCTGCGCCCCGAGAGCCTCGGCGACGCCCTTTCGCGGGTCGCTCAGCTCCAAATCGCACTGCAGCGAAGCGCGCCATGCGGCTCGAGGCACACCACCGCTGATCACGATGTGCAAGCGTGCACGTGCGTTGGCCGTCGCGCGGAGTCCTGTCGCCACGACACGCCCTTCGGGTCGAGGTCCTTCGCGCCAAAGACTGGCTCCCATCGCTTCGGCCAACGTTTGCGCAAACCCGATGGCCACTGCGTCGTCCATCGCGCCGGTGACCGCGACGTCGACCTCGGTCGCCGGTTCGAAGGTTTCCGGATCACGACCGAGCAGTGGCAGCTTCATCCTTTGTCCACTTCGAGATCCGCGGCTTCCCAGGCCAGCAAGCCACCGCGGAGATACTTCACGCGCACACCATCCGTTTGGAGCTGACGCGCCACGTCCGCGGCCTCGTCGGCCCGGCCATAGAGAACGGGATACGTCGGACCCGCGCTCAACTCACTTTGACGCGTCGGAAGTTCGTCGACCGGAATATTGATGGCACCAGGAATCCGAAAGCGACCAAACGAACCGGGATCGCGTAGGTCGACCGCGTGGGCGTTGCCTTGCACGATCTGTTGGGCGAGTTCCTCAGGATCCAACCCGGAGGTGTCCTTGGGCATCACCCGGTCGAGCATGTCCATCAACGCGGATTTCGGGACTGCACCGAGTTGATGGCCCTGGACTTTGCCGCCTTTCATCACCACGAACATGGGCAGCGACGAGACCCGAAACATCTGTGCGCACGCCGGGTTTTGGTCGACGTTGATTTTGACGACCTTGGCTCGGCCCGCGACCTCCTCGGCGATCGACGCGACCACCGGGGCCATTTGCTTACATGGGCCGCACCAATCCGCGTAGAGGTCGATCAGGATCGGCTCCGGCGCGTCCATGACCTCCCGCTCAAACGTCCCATCGCTGACCTCGATGACCGGCATTCGGAGAGCCTAAACCAGGGGGCCAAATCGTCCAGCCGGCTCGACTCATCGATGGCGTTGCGTGCTAGGGTCCCCCGACCATGGACGTCACCTGTCCCCGGTGCGCAACAGAGTATGAGTTCGACGAGACCCTCGTCTCGGACCGCGGCACGACCGTGAAGTGCACAAACTGCGGGCACCTCTTCAAGGTGTACCCGCCTGGTGCACAACCCGGTGCAGGCGAACGCGCGTGGGTCGTCCGTCGCAAAGATGGACGCGAGGAAGAACTCGGGAGTCTCAAAGAGCTCCAGCAACGAATCACGCAAGGCGATGTCGACGAGAACGACGAGATTTCGCGTTCCGGCGAGGAGTGGAAGCGCCTCGGAGACATCGCCGAACTGCAAACCTTCTTCCGTGCCGCCCAGGCGTCGCGTGCACCCTCGGTGCGTCCACCCCCACAATCGGACAAGCCACCCAAGAAGCAAACGTTGATGGGCTTTGGGGGGAAGCCGTCCGTGGCTCCGCCTCCAAAGGCTCCGGTCCCGCCACGACCGAGCGTGCCGCGACCTCCACCGAAGGCGCCAGTTTCGAAAGCACCGGCCCCCAAGCCACCGCCGCGTCCGCCTGGCTCGAGCGTTCGACCTGAACCGCGAGTCACTGCACGTCCGCCCAAACCCGAGTCGCGACCTGCGCGTCCCGACGCTCGCGCCCCCGTCAAGACCGAGGTGGAGTCGCCGCCCTCCAAGGCTCCGTTGCCCAAGCAGCGTCCCCCTTCGCAAAAGGTGGTGGTTCAAAGCGACCCGCCCAAAGCGCAGCCCAAGCCGCGGCAACGCTTGTATCTCGACGAAGAAGAGCACCGCGCCGCTGTTCCCACGCGAAAGCCCCGGTACGGGTTGTGGATCTTGCTCTTGCTGCTCGCCGGTGGAGGCACCGCTGTCGCGTTGGGGTGGGACACGATTTCCGCACGTCTTGGATTGGGCGGGGAATCACCGGCCGTGGCGTTCCTTGACGCGGGTGACGAAGCGCTCGCGAAAGACACCGACGACGGCTACGCCGAAGCGGTTCGTGAGTACACGCGAGCGAGCGCGCACGACGAACGCGACGCGCGCACTTTGGCGGCGTTGTCGACCGCACACGCGGCATGGGCCCAAGCACTGAACTTCAAGGCAAGCGACCTCGAGGCGCGCGCTGCAGCGAATCCGGCGCTAAGCGGCGAAGCCGCCAGCCTCCGTCGTGAAGCCTCGCGCCACACCGCCGATGCGAAACGAGAGGCCGAGCAGCTGGTTCGTCTCCATCCCGCAGACCCGCGCGGCGAACTTGCATTGGCCGATGCACTGCGACTCGATGGCGATCTGAGCGGTGCACAGTCGCATTTGGATCGCGCCCAAGAGATGTTCACCGATCCGCCCGCACAGTTCCATCTCGTGCGTGCTCTCCTCGCGATGGGCTCGGATCAAGATGTCTCCGCTGCAGCGAGCGAGGCCGAAGCCGCCGTCGACGCCGACGGCAACTTGCTTCGCGCACGCTTGCTCTTGGCGCGCGCCAAGCTCGCCGCTGGAGACGTCGCCGCAGCACGGACACAACTCAATGCAGTCACAAGCTCGGTCGACGGACACGACCACGCCCAACACCTGCTTTCGGCCATCGATGATGGCTTGCCGCCTGCCGCACCGGTTGTCGCGCTCGACGACGCCGGATTGGATGCCGCACCGGATGCAGGCACGACTGCGCCTGTTCCGACGTCGATGGGAACAGCCATGGACACCACCATGGAGCGGCGTGACGACAACGGCGGCGGTGGGCGCGTGCCTGCAGGCCGCGACTACAGTTGGTACATCCAACAAGGCGACCGCGCGCGAAACTCGGGTCAGCTCGACACGGCACAACAGCACTACGAAGCCGCAGAACGACTCCGCCCAGGAAGCGTCGAAGCCATGAGTGGACTGGGTGAAATCGCACTTCGCCGCGGAAGTTTCGCGGAAGCCGCGCGCCGTTTCCGACCCGGTGTCCAAGCGGATTACGGCGACGCGTACATCGGGTTGGCGCGCGCCTACGAGCGGATGGGAGACGAACGCGCAGTGCGGACGTACCGCGCGTATTTGAACAGTCGCCCCAACGGTCCGCATGCGCTGCTGGCCCGTCGACGCATCGAAGCCCTCGAAGCCGAATCGATGCAACCAACCATGCAGCCGACAATGGACCCCGAGCCCACGATGGATCCGGAGCCCGAGCCGTCGATGGATCCCGAGCCCACGATGGAGGCCGAACCTCCGCCTGCTCCCGAACCGCCGCCTGCCCCGGAGCCCTGATGCGCCCTCTTCTGGTCCTCTTGTGTTGCGCACTCGCCTGCGAGGGCGATCCCGAACCGGATATCAGCGGTTCGACGGGCGAAGACGAAGTCCGCGAGTTCGTGCTGCTTCGCCCACCTGCAGAGGGTCCCAGTCAGGAAGTGTTCGGACCGATGCGCCCCACGCTGCGAGATGTGATTCGACAGCTGGAACACGCTGCGGAGACCGATTCCGCCAAAGGCATCTTTCTTCGCGTCGGTCCCCTGGGCGGCCGATGGGGTCGCATCGCGGACTTGAGCGAAGCGCTCGCCAAGGTGAAAGAAGCCAACAAGCCGATCCACTGCCACTTCGATCGTGCGGACAACTCGTCGTACGCGTTGATGGCGCAAAACTGTGATCGCATCAGCATGACGCCGGGCGGCACGCTGAACTTGATCGGTGTCGGCGCGCAGGTGTTCTTCATCCGATCCTTGCTCGAGCGTGTTGGCGCGCAGGCAGACCTGCTTCACATGGGTCGCTACAAGGGCGCAGGCGACATGTTCACGCGCGACACGATTTCTCCGGAGGCCGAGGAGTCGCTGGGAGCACTTTTAGACGACTACAACCGCGTATTGCACGCGTCCATCGCGAGCCGAGCCAACGACCCGCAAGCTGCGATCGATGGTGGACCCTACCACGCCGAAGGTGCGCGTGATGCGGGCTTGGTCGACGACGTGGGCTTTGATGACGAAGCGCGAGAACACGCACGACAGGCGGGCGGCGTCGATGACGTGCGGCGTGTACCGCTCGGAGCACGTCAAGAGGAAGTCAAACTCAGCGACGTGCTCGACGCTTTGGCCGGCGAAGAAGATGACGAAGCTGTCGCCGGATCCCGGATTGCGCTGGTGCACATCGAAGGCAGCATCACCGATGGTGAGCGTCCGCGGCCCGGCGAAGCACGCAGCGGTCCCTTCGTCGCTGCGATGCGCGAGTTCGCCGACGACGACGACATCAAAGCGGTCGTGCTGCGAATCGACTCACCAGGCGGTTCCGCGTTGGCCAGCGAACGGATGTGGCATGCGGTGCGTCGAGTTGCCGCGCGCAAGCCCGTCATTGCGAGTATCGGCGACGTCGCGGCAAGCGGCGGCTACTACATCGCATCGGCGGCCACAGAGATCCTGGCGCACGAAGCCAGCGTGGTCGGCTCGATCGGAGTCATCGGTGGCAAGGTGAGCTTCGGCGGACTGGCCGAAGAGCTCGGCGTCAACTCGGTGATCTTGCAGCGAGGCGAGCACGCCGCCTGGGGCAGCATCACCCGTCCCTTTCAAGACAGCGAGCGCGTCGTGGTCGAAGACATGCTTCGCAACACCTACTACCGGTTCATCCGCCGCGTCGCGACAGGTCGAGTCATGCCTCGAGCCGATGTGCTGCGCGCTGCCGAAGGTCGGGTGATGAGCGGTCGGATGGGCAAGGAACTCGGCTTGATCGACGATTTTGGCGGCCTGGGCGAAGCCATCTCGCGCGCACGCGCCCAAGCGGAACTGGACGAGGACGCAGAGATCGAGGTTTGGCCGGCCGCGCGAGGACTGATGGAGAGCCTCTCGGCAGCGATGGGCGGGGAGGCACAAGCTCCAGAGCAGCGCTGGGCCGCTTTGATGCGGCAACTCGGGCCGATCGGCGAGGCGTCGGTCCTCGCGCCGATGATGCTCCGCGACGAGCCCGTGGCGCTGGGGCTGCCCTACGTGCTGGTCATCGAGTAACCAGCCGAAAAACCCTCCAAAAAAGTGAGAAATGATAGCCTCGCGCCGTGGATCTCGTCGCGAGCCCCATCGCGCGAAGGCTTCTCGATTTGCAGGCCGATTCGGCTGATGGAGAGCTGCGCCTCGGAGCGCGCGTGGTGCGACTGCAGCGCGGCCAAATCGTGGGCGTCACCGCGTCCGAGGGAGACGGAACTGTTGTCGAGTTCCTCATCCAGACCGGGCGGCTGAACCAAGACCAGCGCGATGTGTTGCAAGGCGACGACATCCAAGGTCTGCATCAAGCCGGCGTGGATCCGAAAGTGGTCCAACATGCGCGGCGCGCCACCTGGATCGACCGCTTGGTGCGCGCGATGCGCAGTGTGGAGACCGAAGGCGACTTCCGAACACTCACGCTCGCTGAGCGCGATCAAGAACCGCTGATCCCGCTCTTGCTCGACGCACTCGCGCGACTCGCCGCCGAAGAGGATGCGGGTGTCGTGGGTGCGAAGGCCGGCCGCTTTCTCCGCTTTGGGCAACATCCGGGGACCGAGGACGCCCGCGCATGGGCCGATGTCCGCGATGAGGATCTCGGCCGTCCGCTCGCCCACCTCTTGATGCGTCACCCCGGTGCCGCAAGTCGCGTCGCGGCCTTGATTCGCGCTGGATTCGCGCGTCTTGCCGACGATCCCGACGCCGATGCACCGCCAGCGTCGAGCCCTCCCGAGGGACGCACCTCGCTCGAGCCCCCGCGCGCACCGCTCCGCGTTCTGACGCCAGGTGCGCAGGAAGACCTCGAAACCGGCGACGTCAGTGTCCCGCTGATCACGCTTCCGGCTCCAAGCCTGACGCTCGACGACCCTTTGTCCGACGCCGAGGCACGCATTGTCGAGCTTGAATCGATGGGCGCCCCTGGCCCGGAACGCGCGGAAGCCTGGCGTACCGCAGCACAAATCTGGCAGCGCGAGTTCGGTGCCATCGAAGAATGCGCACGCGCCTACCGAGAGGCAGCCGCTGCCGATCCCACCGACTACGAAGTGCTTCGTTCGGCCGCGATGCTGTGTCGTTCGGTGGGTCAGCTCGACCTTGCCGAGGCGTACGCATCGGCCGCAACCGCCGCCGCTCCACAGACCGAACGCGGCTCCGCCCTACTCACCGAAGCCCGGTTGGCCGAACGTCGTGGCCAGCATGAGCAGGCCCGCGAACACCTGCGCAACGCAGCCGCCGAACACGGAGACGCCGAAGCTCATGTTCTCTTAGCGGAACTCGAAGCGGATCCCGACAACGCACGCGAACTGCGTCGTGCAGCCGCGTTGGGCTGGCGAGTCAAGAAGCCGAAAGCCGCTCGCCTGCTGCTGGCATCCATCGCCGACACGCTCGACGACCAACGGATCCTCGGCCAGTGGCGTGCAGCCGATGGCCACGTGGAACTGGCCGTGCTTGAACTCGCGCGCCAAGCCCGTGAAAGCCGTGATTCGGACCATCGTCGTGCGCTTCGGATGCTGGCCGCCGAACTCGCCGAAGAGGCTGGCAGGCATGACCTCGCCTTTGACCGCTTGGTCGAAGCCCACATCGACGAGCCCTTTCTTGAAGTTCTCTACGAGCCCCTGATTGCAGATGGGACGGCAGCGGGCTGGAGCGCCACGGTTGCCGTGTGGCTCGAGCGCTTGGGTAACGCTGCCGATTGGGGTCGCGAGAACTGGTTTCTGAACGCCGCGCGAGCCTTTGAGAAACTTCCCGCGGGACGTGAGTGGGCCGTCGAGCTGGTCGTGCGCACGCTCGCGCGCGAATCCAACGATGACGCGCTGCAGTGGCTTCGTGACGAGAGCGAACGCACCCGTGACGTTGCCACCCTCGCCGACGGTCTCGAACGCTGCGCGCGCGGCACTTCGCCGGAGCGGATCCCGCTGCTCATCGAGCTCGCCGAGATCGCCGAAAAGCGTTTGGGGACGGTGCATCGTGCCCTTTGGGCCTGGCGTCGGGTCGCGGAGATCGATCCGGACTATCCCGATTGCACGAGTGAAATCAATCGTTTACGTGACAAAGCTAGAGTCAAGGACGGTTTGGTCGAGCTCGCTGAGGAGGACTTCAACCGAAGTCCGTCTCCGCAGACCCGACGCAAACTCGCCGCGATGCTCCGGGACCATCCGACCCAGCGACAGCGCGCTGCACAGCTCTACCGCGAGGTCCTTCAGGAGACTCCGGAGGACCGAACCGCCTTCGCCGCGCTGGAGCGGATGCTGCGACTGACCGACGAAGACGCTTGGATCGATTTGCTCATTCGTCGGAGCGAGAGCGACAACGCGAGTCGCAGTGAACGACTGCGGGCCTACTGGCTGGCCTCCGGCGTTCAAGCGCTTCGTGAGGAACACGCGGAGTGCGCCGAGACCTGCCAACGGTGGCTTCGACTCGCCCCGCAGAGCCGGGTCGCGGTGGCACGTCTGGAACTCGCGGGACAGCTGCTCAACGACCCGACCTTGATCGAGACCGCCAGCTTGGCGCGTCTGGAGCTTCCGAGCGACACCCGCCACGCGCGCGTCCACGCCCAACTGGGTGCTGCGGCGATGGACGACCGCGAACGGATGGACCGCGTCCGAACTGCGCTCAGCATCGATGCACGCGCCGCAGACGCCGCGTTGTTGGCTTTGGACCTCGCGCCCAGCAGCGACGCGGCAGCCCTGCTGGAGAGCGTCCAACCGCTTTTGGGCGAAGAACGACAGTTCTTTGAGGCCGGGATTCGCAACGGTCGAGACACCAACCCTGCGGCAGCTCAGCGCTGGGTTTCGGAGTGGTCGGACCTCGAACCCCACGATTCGGACGTCGCTGCACTTCGACTTCGCATGCTTCGCGATGCGGACGATGCCGACGCGATTCAGGAAGCCGCCGATCACGGCAGTTGGGTTCTTGCGAACGCGTTTGGGGAAACCGAACAGGTCGTGTCGGGAATCCACCAGGCCGCTGACCGACTCGCCTCGTTGGGCCGCGGCGACGCAGCCGCCAAGGTGCTCACCCAAGCGGTGGACCGCGCAGGTCATCCCGAGTTTCTCGCAACCGCGGAACGTCTCGCGGAATCGCCAACCGCGCGCCGCGACGTCGCGGAGCGCCAGGTTGCATGGGCGCGGGATCGGCCTGCGGCGCTACGCGCTCTGGCCGAGCTTCATCAGCGAAGCGATGCTCTGGCCGCCGAAGCGCGCGCGTGGCTGAGATTGCTCGCGTGGGATCCGCACGAAGCGGATGCGCTTCGTCGACTGGCGGAGATTTACGCGTCGACCGGAGAGGACGACCGGCTTTTGGCCGTGCTTGCGCTTCGCTTGGAGGCTGCCGAGAGCGGTCCCGCGCGCGTGTCCGCGTTGCGCGACATGGCCGCCGCGGCTCGACGTCTTGGGCGACAGGACGAGGCCGAGAGCTTCCTCGCGCAACTTGAAGACGAACAGGAAAGCGACGACGACGTCGATGCGGCCTTGGAGTCGGCCGCGGTTCTGGTCGCCTCCGGAGACGCCACGGCCGCGATTGGTACGCTTGCCACGCGCGCGCGTGCTCTCGAAACCCCCGGACGCGCACGCCTGATCGCGCGCGCCATCGTGGTCGCGGAAAAAGTTCTCGAAGACGCAGGTCGCGCACTTCGCGTCGCGGTCGACGCGTTGGTCGATGGGATTCGCTCGCCCGAGATCATGCTGGCATTCGAGCGTCTTGCGCTGCAGCGCGACGATGTGGCCTTGGCGCGTGACACCTATGCACGCTTGGCCGAAAACGCGATGGGACGACATGGTCGACGCGGTACGCGCTATCGCGAGGCACGCTGGCTCGAACGCGCAGGTCGCGCGTCCGAAGCCCTCGAAGCCTATCGCGACGCGTTTATCGATGCGCCCTCCGAAGGCGTCGTGTTTTCCGCCATCGAACGGCTGGGGCGCGAAACCGAGAGCTGGGAGATTCTCGCGCAGGCCTACATCGTCCTCGCCGAACGGCAGAGCAGCATCGACCACCGGCTTGCGCTTGTGACCACCGCAGCACAGCTCTTCGACGAGAAGCTCAGCGACCCGCAACGGGCGTTTGAGCTTCTGCACGACACGTGGCGCACCACGCAGCGAAGCGCACTGCTTCCCGACCTGCGTCGTCTCGCCGTCAAGCAAGAGAACCTGCAAGACGCGATGGCGAAGATCCACGCAGGACTGCGCGCACGCATCGAGATGACTTGGGACGCCAAAGACCAGGTCATCACCATGGGACACATCGCGAGTGTCTACGCCGAGGACCAAGACCGCCTGGACGATGCGATTCGGGTGATCGACGAGGAGTTATTGCCTCGCGCTGCCGAGGATCCCGACGAAGTTCCGGCGCGGGTTCCGGCGGGGATTCTTTGTCAGCTGGCGACCTGGCTTCAGGCGGCAAGTCGTCACGACGAGGCGCAACAACGCGCGCTCGACGCGCACGCCATGAGCCCGGAGGAGCCGGCGATCATCGCTGCGCTGGAGACCCTCGGCGTCGACCCTGCCCAAGCGAAGAAGCAGGCTGAAGAGGAAGCGAAGCGCAAAGCCGAAGAGGAAGCACAGCGCAAAGCTGAAGAAGAAGAAGCTCAGCGCAAAGCTGAAGAGGAAGAAGCTCAGCGCAAAGCCGAAGAGGAAGAAGCTCAGCGCAAGGCCGAAGAGGAAGCACAGCGCAAAGCTGAAGAAGAAGCTCAGCGCAAAGCTGAAGAAGAAGCTCAGCGCAAAGCTGAAGAGGAAGAAGCTCAGCGCAAAGCCGAAGAGGAAGCGCAGCGCAAAGCCGAAGAGGAAGCTCAGCGCAAAGCTGAAGAGGAAGAAGCTCAGCGCAAAGCTGAAGAAGAAGCTCAGCGCAAAGCTGAAGAAGAAGCTCAGCGCAAAGCTGAAGAAGAAGCTCAGCGCAAAGCTGAAGAAGAAGCTCAGCGCAAAGCTGAAGAAGAAGCTCAGCGCAAAGCTGAAGAAGAAGCCCAGCGCAAAGCTGAAGAAGAAGCTCAGCGCAAAGCTGAAGAAGAAGAAGCCAAGCGCAAAGAGGAGCAAGAACGCATCTGGGCCGACGAGCGCGCCGCTGCTGAGGCGGAAGAACAGGCGCAGCGCGAAGCCGAAGCCGAAGCCGCCGCTGAGAAACAGCGCGAAGCCGCCGAAGCAGCCGCTGCCGCAGCCGAGAGTGCTCGCGTCAGCGAAACGTACGCACAACCCGAAGGTCCGCGTGTCGCAAGCGAGGTTCACGCAGAAGAACGTCCCAGCGTTCCCCCTGCCCTAGACCGGTGGCGCTCCGCGGCTGCGCCAGCGTACGACGAAGAAGAGCGCGCACTTCGTGCTTCGGCCGCGGACGGAAGCTTGGATGCCGCCGAGACGCTGGGACTGCGACTTACCGAAAACCCAGACCGCATCCGCGAAGGCACGCTTTGGTTGCTTCGCGTGCTGCGTGATGACCCGTCCCGCGTCGAAGCCCTTCGCGCGTTGCAACGCTCTGCAGAGCAAACCGGAGCGGCAGCCATCGCGGAAGTCTGTGCGGACATCCGCAGTCTCTTTGACGGCACCGCTGCGCCCCAGCGTGCAGGGCTTCCGACCTGGACGCACTTCGCGCCGAACAAACAAGCATTACGGGGATCGCGTTCGCCCCTTCTGAAAGCGCTCGCGCTTACGTGGACCGGCGCCCGGCCGCTCTTCCGTCGCAATCTGCGCGAGTTCGGAGTCCTCGGTACGCAGCGCATCACACCGCTCGCCAACCGTCCGCTGGGTGGCGTGTTGCGCGAGGTCGTGGCGGTCTTGGATGCGGATGCGGAAGTGTTCGCAGTGACGGATGACATCCCCTTCCGCTGGGTATCGTCGACCACCCCGGCACTCCTCATCGCAGAGGTCGTCGAGCTGGAAGAAACCCATCTGAGGGTGCGACTCGCGCGAGCGCTGGAGTTGGCGAAGCCCGAAAACCTGCTTTTGATGACCCGCCCCGAACCGGAAGCGCGAACCTTGATCGACGGGCTCTGGGCGGCTTTCGGACCCGCGGAGGCGGTCAAAGAAGTCGAACGCACCGCAGCACGCTTTGCGGGGGACCTGTGGCGAACGCTCTCGCCCCGCGATCAGTCCACGATACGAGACCTCTTCAGCGAGATGAGTTCACGCCCCTCGTTCGATCGCGCCTGGGAGGAAGCCCGTCGACGTGCCGCATGTGGCGCGCTCATGGTCGAGGGCAGCGTCGCCGACACCGCACGCGGTCTGTCCGTCGACGAACCGAGCCTCGCGGGCCAGGAACTCGACACGCCCATCGGCTACCGGCAAGCCTGCGCGGCATCCGGACCCCTACGTACATTGATTCGGATGGCGTTTAGCGACGCGTACATCGCTGCGCGTGGTCGCCTCAGCACCGGACCGCGCTAATCGATTCATCAAGCGCTTAAACGCGAAACGCCCGCCGAAGCGGGCGTCGGTTATCGCTGAACCGAATGGCTCAGGGCATAAGGCACTGCGGTGCCATCGGATCCAGAAGCGTCAGCCCGTCTTGACCGGCCAAACAGTACGGGGTGAACGACTCACCGCATGCAAAGAGGCAGTTGCCGCCACACAGAACGATCGGCCACACGAACTCGTCGCTGTCGATATCGATGTGGCCCGAGGTCTCGCCGACCAGTCGAACGCCCACGATCACCGTCGACTCAACCAGTTGTCCCATCGCATCGCGCGGCAACGCTGCCGCCAACGCGGTCGCGTACTGCGCCGGAATCACCGTCGACGACACCACGCCGCGGCCCGGGTTCATCGGATCAGCGGCAGGCGGAACATACGCCGAAGCCGGGACGCTGAACGGGTTGGGAAGCGCACCAAGATCCAGCGGCGAACCATCCAACGCGCGAATCGTCACCTCGGTTCGCGTGATGTTGATGCCGTTGGTCTCTGCGCGGCCCGAAAGCGCGCGACGCTGAAGCTGGTTCGCTGCAGACATCACCAGGTTGTAATCCGGCTGCCGACCCAAGAGCAGATCCGCTTCGATGTTGTACGTGCCCGGAGCGAGCAAGAACAAATCCACCGCGGGATCGAAACTGCACGAGTCTTCGTCCTGGTCCGGCGGGATCACGCCGGTCACAAAGATGGACACATTGTCATCCACGCAACCGACCGTCATAAGCATGGCCAACACAGCCACAGCACGCTGAAGCATCATTCCGGCTCCTCCGGTCCCCATGTTAAGCGGTGGAGGGTGGCGCTTCCAAATTTGGTGCAAATTCAGCCGTTCGGAAACACGACGCGAAGGATCTCGGCCGTTCCAAGCGGTGTCGTTGTGGCCGTCCCAGGTGGTCCTGCGAGCACAAAATGGATGCGATCCCCCGCCTTTTTCTTATCGCTGCGCAGGAACGACTCCAGTTCGGGTCGGTTGTACGCATCCAGATCGGTCGGTAACTCCAGGCGATTGAGCAGCTCCACCATCCGCTGAGCCGCGCTGTCTGGAAGGGTGCCTTGCGCCACACTCACACGCGTCATCGCGACCAATCCCAATGCGACCGCCTCCCCATGTCGCAGTGTTCCATACCCCTCGGCGGCTTCGATTGCGTGACCGACGGTGTGGCCCAAGTTCAATACACGACGTCGCCCTCCTTCGAGTTCGTCCTCGGCTACGATGTTGGCTTTGAGCTGCACGCTCATTCGAATCGCACGTTGAAGCGCTGCTCGATCCCGAGCGAGTAACGCGTCGGCATCTTGCTCCAACATCGCGACAGCATGCTCATCGGCCAACCATGCCGACTTCACAACTTCGGCCATCGCCGCACGCAACTCGCGGTCAGGAAGCGATGAGAGCGTCTCGACGTCACAAAGCACGAACTCCGGTTGGTGAAACGCGCCGACGAGGTTCTTTCCGGTCGCGCGGTTGAAGCCGGTCTTGCCCCCGACAGAGCTGTCGACCATGGCCAGCAGAGTCGTGGGGACTTGGCCGAACGACACGCCTCGCATCAGTGTCGCCGCCGCAAAACCCGCAAGGTCACCGACGACTCCGCCTCCCACCGCAACCACGGTCGTCTGACGATCACAGCCCGCAGCAAGCGCGGCGTCCCAGACTCGTTCGATCGCAGCGATCGACTTATGCCGTTCGCCAGGTTCGAGCACCACGCGCACCGAGTCGGCCGCGGGAACCCATTGTTGGGCGTTGGAGTCCGTGACCACGATGCAGGACGCGCCCACACGCTTTTGCATCTGGTCTCGAATTCCTTCGCCGATCTCCACGCGGTACGTGCGCGTGCCGAGCGGCACTACGACGTCCGCGCGTACGTGGATCGACTCCACTCGTTCTGGAAGTGCATCGTTGCTCTCGAGCGTCGCGTGGCACTCGGCATACGCGTCGGCACGCTGCTCGAGGAGTCGAGCAAGCCGAGCACGTGGGTCGCCTTCCAAGAGTGGTCGCCCTTCCCCACCGCCGACGCGCTTGACCAGTTCGTCGAGTGAGGCGTTCAGCGTGATGAGGGTGCCTCGTTGTAGCAGCTGCCGACGTACCCCGACGTCCGTCACGGTGCCGCCGCCAAGCGCGACGACCACGTTGTCGCGCTCACTGAATTCAAGCGCGAGCTCTCGCTCCAACTCCCTAAAGCGTACCTCGCTCTCCGCGAAGATCTCCGGAATCGAACGCCCAGCACGCGCCTCGATCGCATCATCAAGGTCGAGCACGTCGTATCCAAGCCGTTGCGCGACAGCGTGGGCGGATGTGCTTTTGCCCGAACCCATCGGGCCGGAAAGAAACACCCGCGTTAAACGACGAGAGCCGTGACTCACCGCGTCTTCATATCGCGACGGGCCACGGCTCGCCAAGGCGATGCCCCGAACTACTCGGGGAGCGCTTCCGCGCGGTTGACGATGCGCGGCGTCAGGAAGATCAGCAGCTCGTTGCGCTCGTCACGAACGCGACGACGCTGGAAGAGCACACCCAGAACCGGGATGTCGCCGAAGAAGGGAACCTGGTCAACGTTGCGACCCGTGTTGCGGGTGTAGATGCCACCGATCACGGCGGTGTTGCCATCCGGAATCAGCAGATCCGTTTCGGCTTCACGCTTGAGGATGGTGGGGTCACCACGAGTCGAGGTTCGGGTGAAGTCCGGCTCGTCACGCGTGATGGCGACGTGCATGGACACCGCACCGTCGGCTGTCACGTGCGGACGCACGCGAAGCTCCAACTTCGCTTCCTGGAAGGCCGTGTTCACACCCTGGGCACTGACCTGCGAGAAGGGAATCAAGGTTCCCTGCGCGATGTGCGCCTCGTGGTTGTCCAAGGTGAGAATACGCGGCGAGCTGATGATGCGAACCACACCGTTGGCCTCGGCGGCGCTCAGACGCACGTTGAGGTTCACGTTGCCGCCGACGCTGCCAAGCGTGAGGCCGATCGCACCACCCTGACCGGTACCCGTGATCGCGGGCAGGTTCACGGCGAAGTTCGAGGGGTTCACGTTATCGGTGAACGGCGAAAGACCCTGAGAGGGGGTGTTGTTGTCGTAGTTACCACCCGTGAGACCGATGTTGCTCGGGAAGACGAGGCCGGTCGGGTTGCCATTGGCAGAGTTCATCGCGACGTCACCACCCCACTGGATACCCACGTCGCGGGTGTACTGGCTGGTGGCTTCCACGATGCGGGCCTCGATGAGCACCTGCGGGGTCTGCGTGTCGAGCGTGCGAACCAACTCTTCGACGTCGTCGAGCTGCTCCACGATGTCGCGAACGATCAGAACGTTCGTGCGCTCGTCGACCGAGACGTTGCCGCGCTCACTCAGCAACTCCGAGACGCGCGGCGAAAGCTCACCGGCGACGGCATAGCTGACCGGCACGATGCGGGTCTCGAGGGGTGCCAGAAGCACGTTCTGCTTCTGCTGCGCAATGCGCGCCTCGCGCTCTTTCTCCAGCGTCTCGAGAGGAGCGACGCGAATCAGGTTTCCTCGGCGAATCATGCCGAGACCCTTCGCCTGCAAGATCACCTCAAGGGCTTGATCCCAGGGCACGTTGCGCATGCGAATCGTGACGGTTCCGGAAACGTCATCGGCTGTCACGACGTTCACACCACCCACCTCGGCCAGGAGACGAAGGATGTTGTGGATGTCGGCATCCTTGAAGTCGAGATCGATGCGACGACCGGAGTAGCGACGACCACGACGGCGACCGCGCACCTGAAGCGGAACGTCGCTGAGGAATGCGGCAACCTCGGTGGTCTCACCGTGGGTGTTCGCGTAGTCACGCTCGCGCGCGATGGTGCGCGAGGTGGGACGTGCAGCACGGCGCTCGCTGGGCTCGAACATCCACACGATTCGGCGACCTGCGCGAACGGCAGTTCCAATCGCGCCCTGCGAGCGATCGACCTCGACCGTTGTGCGACCGTCTTCGTAGCGAACGCGAACGCGACGGATCAGCGAGTCGGGCATTCCCGGGAAGTTCCGGCGAAGTCGCGGCGCGAGTCGGGCACCGCGAATTTCGAGCCGAGCCGGGCCCTCGTCGTTGCGCAGAACGCGGAACGACGTCGCTTGGTCGAGTTCAAGAACGACACGCTCACGACCGTCACGACGCTCAAGCGTGACGTCACGCAACGTCGCCGGACCATCTGTGTTCGACGAACGGCGCGTGCGCTGCGTTTGCGGTGCGTCTTCGTTCGCTGCAGTCAGCTGCACGAAGATGCGCCCGGCCCGCGATCGAGCACGATACGTCGCAGGCTGCGAGAGATGCAGCTCGAGACGCACGCCGCGCGACGTGGTGCTTCCCACCGTGGACCGAACCAAGTTCGAATCCCCGAGGGTGCTCAACCCATCGGTCGGCAACTCCGCGTCCGCGACATCGACAACAAGCGTATGCCCGTCATCGCGCGTGCGAATCGCGTAGGTTGGAACGGCAAACTCACCGCGAATCGCGACTTCCGCGCGCGATCCTTCGCCGCGAACTTCCACGTTGCGAATAACAGGTGCATCCGCGAGAGCGGATCCGGAAACGGTCATGACGCCGAGCAACACGGCGACGGCCCAATGGCGACGCATTCGACTCTCCTCAAAAAGGTTGCAGAGAACTGCGATCCGATTGTCGAACGCCAATGCGCTAGGGATCAAAAAAACGGCAAAGCGGTCAGAGCGCGGTTCGCTACCGGCGCAGAGTTCCAACGCGTGTGCATCCATATCGTTCGCAGATGCACTTCTGAACCGCGTTAAATTATGTTGCTTCGCAACAGGTCGAACCTGCTCAAGCACATCATCCTCGCGAAGCGATAAATTTAGGACGGTTCAGAACGATCGAGGCGATTCGAAGGGAATCACATCGCCTACTCAACGGCGGAGGGTCGCGAACCGTCCTCGCGAAGCGAGATATTTAGGACGGTTCAGAACGACCGATGCCATTCGAGGGGAATCACATCGCCTACTCAACGACGGACGGTTGCGAACCGTCCTCTACGAACCGTCCTGTCCTAGAGCGTCGAGGTCGAGTTCGCTTCGTTCTCTTGGTTCTGACGCTCGAGCGCACGACGACGCAGCTCAAGCGGATCCTCGCCCTCTTCGTAGAGCGGAATCACGCGCGTCAACGGCGGACGATCGGGACCGGTGGGATCCTCACGGGTCAACACGACTTCGCCCGAGCGAATACGTGCGACACGCCAGTTCAAGGTCACGGGCATGCTGTCGGCACCACCGGTCTGAATGACCTCGGGACGGCCCACGTACTGTCCAATCCGGACGGAGTGCCCCACCCCACCGGGCGCTTTCAACATCGCGCGCGGACGCGCCACACCCGTGATGATGGCGATCAGCCGCATTTCGTCGATGGCCGTACTGGGCATCACGACGTCACGCTGAATAATCGTTGTGGCGGTCTGCCGGAAGAACGTCGCAAACGAGCGAAACGGATCGCGCACGGTCACATCCACTTCGACGAAATCTTCGTCGCTGTACGTGACCATGTAGTCGTCCGCCGCTTCGGCGACCGGCTCTTCCGCGGCGTCCTCCATCGGCACCGGTGATGCAGGTGTCTCCTGTTGCGGCGCCTGTTGCTGCTGAACCGGATCGCCGACCACAACCGGGTCATCACACGCGACTCCACCGAGCGCGAGGACGAGGCAAAAACCAAGATGCGCTCTCATTGGGCCGCTCCCTGCGCCGCAGCTGCATTCGGGTCCACCGCCACTGCAGTGTCAGCTTCCGGTCGTCGATACGTGGTCGCGAGTGCGCTCACGGTAAGAATCACTTCTTCCGCGTCGTTGAGCGTCGGATCGGCCAGCGAGAGATTCTCCATGCTGATGGCACGCTCCAAACGGCTCACGTTGTAGAAGAACTTCGAGAGCTGGTGGAACTTGCCGCTCACGGCAATCGCCACCGGGATGCGCAGATAGAGTTCTTCCGGTTCTTCCGGTCGCGGCTCGACGAGACGCATGTCCAAACCACTCAACTCGGCGACGCGGTTGAGGTCCTGAAGGAACGCGGGAATTTCCGCGTCGGTCGGGAGGATGCGCTTGTTGCGTCGATCCAAGGCTTCACGCGCCGCGAGTTCCTGCGTGAGTCGCAGGTACTCTTCTTGGCGCTGCTCAGCTTCGGTGAGCTGCCCCTGCAACGTGACGTGCTGACGTTCAGCGTTCTCGATGCTGTCGGCCAGATCCGAATGGAACACGAAGTAGTAGAGCAAGCTGACGACGAGAAGAATCACGACGCCAATGAAGAGCTTGCCGACAAGCGGGATGTTTTCGAATGCGGAGTCTTTGCCAGCCATCAGTACGTCACCTGGCAAGTCAGCTCGAAGCCGATCATTTCGAGGGAGGTTTCGCGGTCGGTCACCGCTTCGGTGCGCTGAAGCATGACTTCACCGAACAGCTCGGAGAGGCTCAGACGTCGCAGGAACTCGGCGACATCCTCGTTGCTCCGACCCAGGCCGCGCATGCGGCAGGCTCGGTTCTCTTCTTCGAAGTGCGTCAGCCAGAGCCGTCGCACGTCCCACGAACGGTTGTACGTGGCGTAAGGATTGTCGCGTCGCAGCTCTTCGAGTTCCTGCGGATCGATGGTCGGCCCCACGTCTTCGCAGCCCGGATTCTCGGGCGGGCAAAGGCTGAGAATTCGCGAGAGCTCCATCATCGCGCGAACCGGCCCCGTTCGGGCCTTGTTCAGCTCGTCGACGATTTGCTCGAGGCTCCGGCTGGCTTCCAGCTGGCCCTGAACTTCTTCGAGTCGGGCACTCTTGGTACGCAACGCGGTGATCTGAGTCTGCAGCGCGTTGTTCGCGGCCATCTGCTCCGACAGCTTCCCGTCGAAGCTGAAGTAGATGACGGCGAGAACACCGAGCCAGACGACCAGCATTCCGAAGTAAATCGCCGCCCACTTCTCAACACCCCCCGAGGGTGCGGCGACTCTCGCGGCGCGCTTGGATTGCGCAGCTAGGTTGATGCGAATCATCAGCTCTTCCGCTCCTTTTCCTTGCGGAGGGCCAACCCCATCGCGACGACAGCTTGCGCCGTGCGTCCTTGAAACGACATGGGGTCGAGCTTGGAGTCTGGTTGCGCGACGCGAAGCGGGTCGAGGAGTTCGACCGGAACGCGCGCACGCTGGTGGATGGCGTCGAGAAGCGCACGCACGTTGGCGGTGCCTCCAGACACATAGATTCGAGTGAGGTCGCGGTCGCCGCTCGTGGCCAAGTAAAAGTCCAGCGAACGCTGAATCTCACCTGCGAGTTGCTCCACCGACTGGTTGATGATGTCGGGAACCTCTCGCGGAACGATGCCGCGACCATCGCCGCCACATTTGTACGCTTCGGCCTCTTCGCGGCTGATCGCGAGCTGACGCTGAATCTCTTCGGTGATGGCGTTGCCACCGTTGGCGATGTCGCGCGTAAACGCTGTGGTTCCATCGCTGAGGATGTTGACCGTGGTGAGCGAGGCTCCGACGTGGATGAGAACCACCGTCTCGTGCGGAGCCGGTGCGCCGTAACCCACCTCAAACACGTTCTGAACGGTGAACGCATCGAGGTCGACAACCTTCGGGTTGAGTCGCGCTTCGACCGCCAAGTTAGTCAAATCGCTGATCTCTTCCTTCTTCGCCGCGACCAGCAGGACATCCATCTGCCCTTCTCCATCGCGTCGATGAAGGACCTCGTGGTCGATGGTCACTTCAGCCAGATCAAAGGGAATGTGCTGTTCAGCTTCCCAGTGAATCTGCTCGAAGAGTTCGGCCGAGGTCATCAACGGCATCGTGATCTTCTTGATGATCACGCTGTGGCCGCTGGCACGCAAAGCGACGTTGCGCCGCTTGGCCTTATGGAAGAGGAGCTCAAGCCCTTCGACCACGGCACCCGAGTTGATGATGTGACCATCAACAATCGTTTCCGCTGGAAGCGGATGGTAGCCGAATCGAATTAGCTTTCGATTCCCTCGACTCTCTTTGATTTCGCAGACCTTGATAGAAGTCGACCCAATGTCGACACCAATCAGGTTCTTACCTTCGGACGCCATCGTCGCATTTCACTCCTCCTCACCAAACACGCGGACACGGTCAGCAAGGCTGAGACCCAAGGCTTCGAGGATTTTCCTCTTGGTGCTCATGCGGCACCCGAAGCCCTTCTCAATCCGGGCGATCGTCAACGCCGAGAGATTGGCGCGTCGTGCGAGTTCTGCTTGGGAGAGGCAACGATCTTCGCGGAACTTGCGAAGTTGATTGGCCTTCTTCTGTTTCTTGGGACGCTTCTTTTTCGCTTCGGCTTTTTCCACAGCAGGCGTATCCGAGACACTCGGTCCTGGATCGATGCTTGCTGCGCTAGCAGCGGAAGCAGCTTCGCTCATCGTCTCTGCATTCACAGAGTCAGAAGCAATAGCAGCTTCAGAAACCTTTCCCTCGTCATCCATTGGAACCTTCAGAACGTATGGTGGGAAGGTTTGAGCGTCAAGCAATTCTAAATAACTTTAGCCTAATTGATGCGTAATTGAAGTGTATTTTTGGTGATCCTCCCCTGAAAGGGCGGTCGGTCGCGACAGGACCGAGGATCCGACTTCACGAGCTCCCAGGCTCGCACCACTCCGACGCAGCAACTCAGCTACGACGCGTTTCTCTCTCGGATTATCAACGAACGACCGGGACCGAGATCAGGGTGTCATCCCCCGCTGTGAGGATCAAAAAAGGTGCGTGTCCTGAGCGCTTGCGAGGGCGAAACCCATCCCGAATGCTGCGCGGATGGTACGTGCGCTTTGTTTTGCTCTCGGGGTGAGTCTCGCGCTCAGCGTGGTTCCTGCCGCTGCAGAGCGAGAACATCGCGTTCGACCGGGTCAATCGCTGAGTCGCATCGCACGTCGGTATCGCGTCTCGGTGCACGACCTCGCGGCGGCCAACGAACTCCGAGTCACGGCGAACCTCCGAGAGGGACAAGTGCTTCGGATCCCCGATCGGGGTGTGCACTACGTGCGGCGCGGCGATTCACTCAATGAAATTGCGCGCCAACACCACGTGAGTGTTCGAGAACTTGCTCGCGCGAACCGCCTGCGGCCCTCCTCCTCCGTTCGCATTGGACAACGCCTCTTGATTCCGGGGCATGACGCAGTTGAAGAACGCGAAGCGGCCGAACGACGCTGGGGTCGCCCTCGCCGTCCAGGCGTGTTGAACCTCTTTCGCGTCGCAACCCGCGAACGGCTTCGGGTGCGATTGGTGGGCGACAACGGCCGTCCGCGAAATCGCCGACGCTTTGCGCACCTGCTCCGCCATCGACGCACAAACCGCGAGCACCTTCCCGATCGGCGGCTGATGCAGGTCTTGACCCAGGTCTCGGACCACTTCGGCGGACGTCAGATCAACATTCTGAGCGGTTTTCGCCCCGCCGGTGGCAACACGCAGGAAGACAGTCGGCACGTCAGTGGCGATGCGGTCGACATTCGGATTTCGGGTGTGGGCAACCGTCACCTGCGCGACTACCTGCGCACCCTCGATCGGCTGGGTGTCGGCTACTACCCCAACAGCACCTTCGTGCACGTGGATGTGCGGGACCGGAAAGCGTTCTGGGTAGATCGTGCAGGCCGCGGCGAGCGACCGGACTATGTGCGTGACCGGGCGGAGCGGGAAACCGTCGATCCCACTGCGACCTCCTCAGACTCGGACCCAGACTCTGAATCGTCCTCGTCCTCCTCGTCTGAGTCCGAAGACTCCGAGAGCTAGAACAAGAAATATGGATTGCGAAACTTAAACGCGATCTGAAATGGGGTGCGGTTACCGCTCGACCAAACGCGAGGCGGCCTCAGGTCGCCAACGACAGGACGACCGGATGGTGAGCAAGTAGCTCGAGTCCGATTTCGTTCGCATTCAAGTTCCGCATTCCTTGTTTCTAGTTAACGAGAACAGGAAGGAATACGCGCAGCAAGAGGACGCGTCCGCAGCAAAAACAAACGAGCCCTAGGGGCAGGGCTCCGTGCGTGAGGGTTCGTCCTCGCACGTTCCATCCACACACACCCAGATTTGACCGCAGGGTGCGCCCGGTGGCGTGCAGTCGCTGTTCTGGGTACACGCCATTGCGGGCGGACGATCCGGTTCTTGTACGTCTCGAGGACACCCGAGCGTAGCGAACAGAGCTGCCACCAGAACGACGCGAGTCACGGTTTGAGTATGCCGTGCTCTTTGAGACGCCGGTAGAAGGTTCGTCGCGGAATGCCCAGAGCACGCGCTGCCTTGGCGCGATTCCAGTTGTGCTCCTCGAGGGCTGCCAAGATTCGTTGCTTTTCCGTTTCCTTGAAGTCTTCGAACGATTGCGCCGGTGCGGGACCGGCCGGAGCCGGCGCGACAGGTGCGGCGACCAAGTCGTTCGCGGCAACATCCTCCCCGAGCGCGAGGTCATGCGCGTCGATCACTTCACCCTCGACCATGACGCACGCGTTGAGAAGCAGATGCTCAAGTTGTCGCACGTTGCCAGGCAACGTGGCCGCGTTGAGCCGCTGTAGCGCCTCACGACTCAAGCGCTTCCGGGCGCGACCTTCCTGTTTCGCAATCCGCTCGAGGAAGTGATCCGCCAGGAGCGCGACGTCGCCCAAACGTTCTCGTAGTGGGGGCAACCGGATCTCCACCACGTTGAGACGATAGTAGAGGTCCTCGCGAAACTCGTTCTTCTTCACCAGCTCACGCAGCATCTTGTTCGAGGCCGACACGATTCGAACGTCCACAGTTTCGTCGACCTCGCCACCGATCGGTCGAACTTTGCCGTCCTGCAACACGCGCAAGAGATCGACCTGCATCTTGGCCGGCATGTCGCCGACTTCGTCCAAGAAGAGCGTTCCGCCCGACGCACGTACCAGCACACCCTTTCGGTCGCGGTCCGCGCCCGTAAAGGCACCACGCACGTGACCGAAGATTTCGCTCTCCAAGAGCGCGTCCGGAATCGCCGCACAGTTCATCGCGATAAACGGTTTCTTCGCACGAGGACCGCCGTAGTGAATCGCGCGCGCCACCAGTTCCTTTCCGGTTCCGCTCTCGCCTTGAATGACCACAGGAACATCGGTCTCACGAACGCGATCGATGACCGCAAACACGCGCCGCATGGCATCGCTTCGGCCGACGATTCCGCCGTGGCTAAAGCGCACGCGAAGCTCACTGCGCGTCCGGTCAAGTTCGATTCGGGTCTCTTCGAGTTGTTCGGTTCGTGCCACAAGCACGCGTTCGACTTCCGCGTGTGCCGCAGCGAGGTTCTCGTGAGCCACTTCCAGTTCGGCGTGTCGCGCTTCGATCTCGGAGACCAGCCGCGCGTTCTCCAGCGCAATCGCGGCTTGGTCCGCAAAGGCAAGCAAGAGGTCGAGGTCCTCTTCGGGGAACCGACCGCGTCGCATTCGGTGCTCCAGGTACAGGACGCCGATGGTGCTGCGCGGTCCGCGAATTGGCAGACATGCCACGGACTTGAGCAAGAGCTTGTGCACCGAGAGGTACTCGCTCAGCCGATTGTCGTCGCGCGCATCGACGGTGAGAATGGGTTCGCCGTCGATGAGCACGGCCTCGGCAATGCTTCGTGAAAACGCTACCGAAGGGTCGTCGGGCTGCGTTCCTGCAGCGCGCACGAGTCGCGGCTGCAATTCACCGCTTTCCGGATCCGTCAGCAAGACGAACCCACGCTCCGCGCGTGAAAGTTCAACCGCGGCATCGGTGATGCGCTCGAGCAACCGATCGAGATCGAACTCGCTCGCGAGTCGTTTGAGAATATCGAGCAGTCGCGAGGTGCGGTTGTCCAGCGCCGGCCCGACTTCGGTGCGCGGTCCGTGGTCGGTGGTCGAACTTGCGCGCAAGCGAAGGCGACGACGAATCGGGTCACGCCAAAACGCTTCGCGTGAGTCGCGTGGGAGCGTCACCACAACCGACTCGAGGACCTCCATCGCACTCTGGTCGTGTCGACGCGCGGCGAAATCGCTGCCCCGCATCGACTGCAACTCCGCGAGGAACGCCAACGCGCGCCACTCGACTTCGGCGTGCGAGGCGTCGCGTGCACTCTCGAGCGTCGACTCGGTGTCTTCCACCGCACCATCCAAGTCGCCGTTGACGGCTCGAGCACGCGCAAGCGAGAGTCGAAGCCACAGGTGCAGGTCTGGATGGTCGGCGCCGAGCAGCGTTCTCGCCTCCGCAAGCCGGCCCACCGCTGCGGAACCGTCGGCAGGACCATCGCGCTCGAGAAGCGCTTCTGCAGCCGCCAAGAGGCCTCGTGCCTGAATGCGAATCGCGTTGGCGGTCCGCGCGCGAGCAATCGCGTCGTCGTAACGAAGCAGTCCGGTTTCGACTTCCCCCTTGCCGACCGCCACCCGACCCATCGCCAAACTGTGCAACGCGCGATCGGTTTCATCCTCGGACGGCACGTCTAGGCCCAACGCGGCCTCGAAGTCGCCGAGCTGTGCCATCAAGTACCCTCGCCAAGCCAGAGCACGCGAAGTCTCTGTTGCGAGGCTCAACTTGAGCGCTTTTGGCAGCTGCCCTGCCCCCTCCGCTGTATCGATCTCCGTCACGCTACGGCACAGTATCAGGCACGCACGTGCTCACCAAGGCACGCTGTGCGCCGTGCTGGCTCGCTATGACTCGCTATCGGGGTCGCCGAGCCGCCGTTCGAGCTCTTGAAGGTAGCTGTCGTCGGCATCGGGCAGCTCGCTGACCTTCTTCTTGGCCTTGTCGAGAAGCACCACAGGACGGTCGCCACTCTGCTGAAGATCCTCGTCAAACCCTTCCAAGGGCGCTGGCGGGATGGTCTTGGTTTCCATCGAGTCGGCTTCGTCGTCCATGACGACGGCGCTGATCAGGTCGTCATCCTCCACGTCCCCGTCGATCGTCACGTCGCCTAAGGGATCCAAAGGAAGGATGGGCGCGGGGGCTCCGGTCTCGACATCGATCTCTTGGGAAGGCGGTCGATCCGGAACGAGTCCGAGGTCTTCCTCCATCATCCGCTCACCCGGAATGACCTCGCGAACGAAGTGCGCCACCGCACGCGGCCCCACGCGCAGTCCGTGCCGCATCGCAAAGTGCGAGATGTGCAGCGCCAAGTCCGACGCACTACGAATGCGCGACCGCCGATCGCGCTTGAGCGCCGCGAGCACAATCTCTTCGAGGTCCGCGGGGTAGTCGGGTACGCGCGTCGACGGTGCGGGCGCATCGCGTTCGACGATCGATGTCATCACTTCGATTTCGCTCCCGCGAAACAAGCGCGCACCGGTCGTCAACTCGTGCAGGATCACCCCAATCGCAAAGACGTCGGCACGTCGGTCGACTTCCTTTCCGCGAACTTGTTCGGGCGCCATATAGCTAAACGTGCCTTTGACCGCGCCTGCATCGGTCTTCGGGCGCGCGTCGGTTTTCGCGACGCCGAAGTCCATCAGCTTGGCCACGCCATCACGGGTCACCATCACGTTTTGTGGCGTCACGTCGCGATGAACAATGCGCAAGGGTCGCCCGGCACGATCGCGAGAGTCGTGCGCGTGATTCAGCGCTTCGCACATCTGCAAGATGATGCCGAGCGTGACGTGCAGCGGCATCGGCTTTCGCGCACGTGCGCCCATTCGCCACAGGTCCGCCAGGTTCCACCCGTCCACAAACTCCATGGCGATGAACCACGTGCCGTCCGCGAAGCCTAGGTCGTACACCTGAGGAATGTTGGGATGCGTCAGATGCGCGAGCAGCTGTGCTTCATAGTGGAACATGCGCAGCGTGGGCTCGTGTTCGACGAAGTTCTTGAACAAGCGCTTGATCACGACGTCGCGAAAGAACCCGCCCTGGCCCCAATGGCGCGCAAGAAAGATCTCGGCCATCCCGCCCGCGGCAATCTTGCGGAGGAGCTCGAATCGTCCATACGGCGTTCCTTGCTTCACGTCGCTTACGGCCTCGGCATCCTCAGTGCGCTCCCACGGGCGTATACTGTACCTTTGGCAGGCGGAAAACTTCCATGCGGACCTTCATCCTTTCTCTTGTCGTACTCGTTGGCTGCTCGAAATCGACGACAACGCCTCCTCCGGACGAGCCTCCGCCCTTTGGCGGAGCGTGCGACGATGGATGCGAAGAACTCGCCTGTCTCGACGATCCCCGGTTTCCGGGCGGCTACTGCACCTCACCCTGCCCTTGCGAAGACGGTTCAACCTGCGTCACCGACTACGGCACTGAACTCTGCTTCCGGGCCTGCGCTGGCGACGCCGATTGCCGTGATGGCTACAGCTGCTGGCGTGGCACCTGCCGACCGCCGTGCACCGCCGACGGCGAGTGTGGCGCGATGGCGTCTTGTTCGGCGGGTCGCTGCGACGGAGTGGAGTGCAGCACCAGCGACGAGTGCGGTCCGGGTACGGTGTGCATCGACAACCGATGTGTTGCAGACATGCCGGACGCCGGCATGCCGGACGCACCGGTGGACTGTTCCGCCTGCGATCCTGCAACGAGTGTCTGTCTGCCCGCCGCACTCGGCGGTGGTTGCGCAAGTCGCTGTGAAGACTCGTCCGGATGCGCAGGCGCCACCTTGTGCTCGCGTGTCCGCACCGACGTCGACGGCGATGGAACGCCCGAGATGTTCGAGGCCGCCTGCCTTCCGATCAACGCGGACGGGCGTTTGGCTGCAGGTCCATGTGGCATCGCAAACGAACTTGCGGATTGCGAATCCCGTAGCTGCAACCAAGGCCAGTGCGTCGAAGTCTGCAACGACGCGTCGGACTGTTTGTTGGGACAGACGTGTCGCGTGGTCACCGAAGGCGATGCAGAGAGCCAAATCTGCTGGTACCCGGATTTCAGCGAGCCGTTCGAAGTCCTGGACCTCGGCGAGTTTGAAGTACGAGCCGGTGCGTCTTCGCCCCGCATCAATTTCGCTGTTCCCCCCGACGCAAAGAGCATTGTTTTCATCGCCGAGCGCATCGGGGGTGCAGACCTTCCTCTGAGCTTCGTCAACGTTTGGGATCCCACCAACGCCCGCATCTTCGATCTCACGCAAATTGCGATGCTGATCGATCAGCCGATTCGGTGGCTGCCGGTCGACAGCCAAGGCGCCATCGCCATGCTGATTCCGAACACCGATGCCATCCGATTCCGCGATGGTCGTTACGGCGTTTCGGTCGGCACGTTGACCGACAGTGCCGGCGACACCCGGACCGCAACGATTCGATTGCGCGCCATGGTGAAGCGAGCGCGCGTCAACAGCGGAACGATCGACCTGAACGTGTTCATTGCCCCCGGGCTTGGCATCAACGCCTCCAATGCGGCCGGCAACGCGCGTGTGCAAGGCACGCTTGCGCAACTCAACAGCACCTACGCAGCAGCCAGCATCAGTTTCAACGTGGCCGGGTACTTTGATGTGAGCGGAAGCCAGTTCTCGGTGATCGACAGCACCGATGGTCCCTCGAGCGAACTCGGTCAGCTCTTCGCGCAGAGCGCCGGTCGATCCAACCACGCACTCAACGTGTTCTTGGTGCGTTCGATCAGTGCAGGCGGAGGCTCCACGTTGGGCATCGCAGGCGGAATCCCCGGACCTCCCGCCGTGCATGGAACATCGCACAGCGGTGTGGTGGTCAGTTTCGACACCGGTGTGGTGGGCGGTGGTTCAACGATTCCGGGTCAGATTCTCTCGCACGAAATCGGCCACTACCTCGGACTCTTTCACAACGTTGAAAACGATCCAGCGTGCACTGGTGGAGCGGTGCCTCCCGGTTGCTCACCCTTTGGTGGCGTCGATCCCATCGAGGATACGAACCGCTCCAATCGCAACTTGATGTTCTGGGCGCTCCAGACGTTCGGCGGTGGCGTCGTCAACAATCGAATGACCGATGGCCAAGCCTTCGTGCTCATTCGAAACCCACTTGTCGTCCGTTGACCGCGACCATCATCACAGGGGCCGCGCGAGGCATTGGCCGCGCGTGTGCGTTGAAACTCGCCGGCGCTGGACAGCGGCTGGTCCTGGCGGATTCAGGCGTGGATGTCGATGGCCACAACGCTGACGAGAGCGTGGTCGGCGAAGTTGTTGAAGAGTGTCGTGCGCTTGGTGCAGAAGTCGCTGGGTTCGCGCAGGACGTGACCTCGGCGGATGCCGTCGACGCGTTATGGCAAACGGCGCTCGACGCGTTTGACCACGTCGACCACGTCGTGTGCAGCGCCGGGATTCGTCGTGACGCGGGGCTGCTCAAACTCAACGACGAGCAACTCGATGCCTCGCTCCATGCGCACTTGTGGGGCCCGTTGCGACTCGTGCGCCGCGCAGCCAAGCACTGGACCGAAACGCGCCAGCCAGGTCGCGTCGTGCTGTTGAGCGGTGCGTCAGCGTTCTTTGGACAAGCGCGCCAACTCGCCCAAGCGGCAAGTCAGGCCGCACTCATTGCTCTCGCGCGGAGCGCCGCTGTGGAACTGAGACGGCACAATATCCAGATCAACGTGATCGTCCCGACGGCTCGAACCCGTCTCACCGAAGACACTCCGTTGTTTAAAGGTATCGCGGGCGACTCCATGGGCCCGGAGCACGTCGCGACCCTGGTGAACTTCCTCTTCAGTGAACGAGGTACATCGGTGCACGGCGAAGTACTCGGAGTCGCGGGAGGTCGTATCTACGCCATCCAGAGCCGTGAAACCACCGGCGCATTCGTCGAAGGACGAGGCTTCGAAGAAGACGAAATCGCCGCGGTATGGTCCGAAATCACGCGAGGATAACGTCGGAAATCACGCGAGGATTGGGAACCGCAGAAGCGTCTAGAGGTCGATAATGACAACCCCGCGGTTCGCATCCTCGTCGTGCTCCTCGCGAGGCGCGGGAGGCGGAGGAACCGGGAGATGGACACGAGGCTGCTTTTGCTTCTGACGGGAATCCTCTTCCCGCTTGCGAATCTGGTCGATGATGAAGGGAGGCAGCATGTGGCTCTCTTGGTGGCAATATAGCAACGGGCCTTCCCCTGACAACAGCCTTCGAAAACCAACGGGTTTGACCATCAATCGCAGAATAAGAGCTCTTTTCAGGGCGGATCCAAAAAGCGGAGCGTTCTGGGTGCTCGGCGCGTGGGGGCTCGCCATGCTGTTCAGCTCGGTCGCTTCGGCGCAGCCCTATAGGCTTCACAGTCGCGATTGGGATGGGCTGAGTGAGCTGGTCGCCATCGCGGATGCAGCGGGAGTCCACCTCGACACACCCGCAGAGATCGATGTGTCGACGCTCTCTGGGACCGACGCACTCTTCATTCTCTTTCCGAGCGAAGAACTTCCCCGTGCGAGCCTCTCAGCATTTCTTCGTGCGGGAGGTCGCATCGCCATCGCCGACGACTTTGGTGAAGCCGGTGACCTCTTACGCAGCTACGGCATTCGTCGCTCGGAACCAAACCTTTCGTCCGAGGTCTCGTACCTTCGTGGCAACCCTGCCCTACCGCTGGCTCGGCCCCGGTCGCGCCACCCGCTTCGCGAGGACGTGCGGATGTTGGTGACGAACCATCCGATCGTGATGCGACACGACGAGCTCGAACCGATTGCAGCGTTCGATGAAGGCCCGGACGCGTTGGTTCTTGCCGGAGCTGTGGAGGAGGGACGACTCGTTGCGATCGGTGACCCCAGCATGTTCATCAACAACATGCTCCAGTTTCGCGACAACCGTCGCTTTGCGGAGAACGTGTTCCGCTATCTCGACGGAGGACGCGGAGGGCGCGTGCTCGTCGCCACCAGTACGACCGCACTCACCGGTCGCTTTGGAGACGGCACTGGCAACCCCGTCGCGCGACTCGACGCGTGGCTTACCGACTTCGCGCACGCCGACACCCCCCCGATCGCGCTGACGCTTTTGGCGATCGTCTTTGTGTCGATTCTGATGGTCTTCGCCGTTAGCACGTTGCCTCTGAAGTCCCCCTACTCCAGCGACGCGTTGCACCCTCGGAGCCGGCACGGTGGTGGATTTGCTGGACGCGTCGGTTTCTTCGCCCAGCGAGGTGGGTCTCTGGTGCATCCAGCCCTGGTTTACAAGTTCGAACTCGAGGGCGAACTCGTGCGAATTCTGGGGCTGGAGGGCCGTCCCTTGCTGCGTGATGTCGTGGCGGCCGCGAGCTCACGAGGGCTCCCCTCGGCCGAGTTGGGCGCGCTTCGAAGCCTCTTGTTGGAGCTCGACGGTCTTCGAACACGCGTGGATCACCCACCCGCACCGCCGAAGGTGTCCCCCCGCGACCTTCGCCGCATGGTAGATACGGGCGAGCGTATTCTTGAGCGCCTAACTTCATGACCGCGACTCTCCGAGATGCCGACCCCGCCTTGGTTCAGGCGGCCGAACTGACCGCCAACGTGATCCGGCAAGTCCAATCGGTCTACGTCGGGCCACGCGAGATCCCCGAAATGCTTCTCGTCAGTTTGCTGGCGCAAGGACACGCGCTCCTCGAGGGTGTTCCCGGCGTGGCGAAGACCACGCTCGTGAAGGCATTCGCATCGACGCTTGGTTGTTCATTTCGCCGCATTCAGTTCACGCCCGACCTTCTTCCGGCAGACATCACCGGAACGTTCGTCCTCTCTCCTCGTGATGGAACGTTCTCGCTGCGTGAAGGGCCGGTGTTTGCCAACGTCGTGTTGGGCGACGAGATCAACCGTGCGCCAGCTAAAACTCAAAGTGCGCTGCTCGAGGCCATGCAGGAACGGCAGGTCACGATCGAAGGCGAGACGCGTGCACTCCCCAACCCCTTCCTTGTGTTGGCCACGCAGAACCCGGTCGAGCACGCCGGCACGTACCCGCTTCCCGAAGCCCAGATCGACCGGTTTCTGATCCGTCTCGTGCTTGGCTATCCGGACCGCAAAGAAGAACGCTGGATGTTGCGTCGCTTTCTGAGCGAACCCGCGCATCCAACAACCGTGCTCTCACCGCAAGACATCCTGCGCTTGCAGCGCATGGTCGAAGGGATCCACGTCGAGGACGAAGTCCTGGATTACGTGGTTCGTCTCGCAGATTTCACCCGCAAACACGCCCGTCTTTTCTTGGGAATTTCGCCGCGTGCATCCCTCGCGTTGATCCGTGCAGCCCGGGCGCGCGCGCTGATGGCGGGACGTGACTACGCGCTCCCAGACGACGTAAAAACGCTCGCTGTACCGGTGCTCGCCCACCGTTTGGTGCTCACGCCCGAAGCGGAGATGGAGGGCACTCGACCTGAGCGCATTATCCGCGAAGCACTCGAGCAGGTTCACCCGCGCCGAGAGTAACGCGTGCTTCCGATCCCGACGCCCACCGCAATCCTCGCCTTCTTCGGCGCGTGCGCGGTTCTAATCGTCGGACTCACCTTGCGGAGCGCCCCCGCCATTGTTTTCGCGTCCAGTGCGTTCGTCGGGTTGGGCTGGGTGCTCGCTGCGACCATGCCTCGCGGTCGCCGCTTGCGACGGCAGCGTTTGGAGTTTGCGTGGTGGCTCGACCACGGCAGCGGGGTTGCAAGCGGTGCTGTCGTGTCGCGTTCCACCTTCGTTGTGCGCTGCTACGTACGCCACCGCGGCACGGCAACACTGGACGTCTCGGATCTCAATCCGCTGCTGCCTGCTGCGGTGGAGCATCTGGGATCCCCGGGGCCGATTCGCTTGGACGGTCGGGCACGCACCGAGTTCGTGTTGCGTCTGCAGGCGCCCGCAGCTGGACGCGTCGTGTTGCACGGACTCGCCATTCGCGTCCGCGGTCCTCTCGGGCTCTTCGACACACCGCTCTACTTTCCCAACCCCTTGGTTGTGAAGGTGCTCCCGCGCGCTGCAGCGGGACGAACCCGCGCTCCCGCGTCGCTACGCCACCCCTCCATCGCACGTGCTGGACGCACAATGGTGCGTCATCGCGGCGGCGGAACCGAACTCCACGAACTGCGCGAGCTGGTTCCGGGAGATCCGTTCAAGTCCATTGCATGGAAGGCAAGCGCCCGGCGCGGCCGACTGATGGTCAAAGAGGTCGAACAGGAAGTGCAGGAGACTCGGTGGCTCCTGCTGGACGTCAGCGGTTCCATGCGCGGCGGATCGATCGGCGCACGAAAGCTCGACTTTGCGATCGAGGCTGCAGCGGCAGAAGCCTCTGACGCGTTGGAGTCCGGCGATCGGGTCGGCCTGGTCACCTTTGACAGTCGCCTGGTCAGCCACGTCGCTGCAGGAGAAGGCAAGACGCAACGAATCCGCGTGTACGACGCGCTGCTGGCATCGACCGAACTCGTCGACGAGGATCTGACCGACATCGACGACGAGGGTCTCGCGACAATCGTCGCGCGCTACGTTCGTCAGCAAGACGGAATTGACTACGCCCGCAACGGCCGCGGACCCACCGATGTCGCGGGCTTGGTCGCGCACATCAAGCGTGCCCTGGCCGACTCCGACGCGAAAGAGCAAGTCGTGCAAGCGCACAATCCGGCGTCGGTGTGGCTGCGTCGTTTCTGCCAAGCACGCGGACTTGCGCTGCCTCATCGCGCGGAGCCACGCGAGCACGCCAAGACCCTTGCACTTGCCGAGGCGTTAAAGCTCGTCGGCGGTCGCACGCGCTCTCCCGTGAGCATCTTGATCTGCACCGACTTCGACGGGATTCACGATCCAACACCGCTGATCGCCGCACTCAAACTCGTTCGTGCGCACGGTCATCGCGTGGCGTTCTTGCTGCCGGACGGTCGCGCGTTTTCTCCGGATGCCACGACACCACTCGAACGGGATCTGCAGCGCATCTACGGACGAAACGAGGAGCGCCGTCTGCGCGACGCGCGCGCGATGCTCGGTCGGATGGGGATCCCAGCCTCGATTGCGGGTGTAGACGCGCCTCCCGCTTGGGCCGCGCTTGGGGCGCGGACGCGTCGCGTCGCATGAGTGAACCGTGGCGCGAATGGCGTGACCCACGCGTGGTGTTGCGCGAACGCGGGCTGCGCGCCTCCAAACAACATTCCCAAAACTTTCTTGTGGCGCCGGGGGTGGTGGCGTCGATCGCGGATGCGGTCGTCACCGTGCAGCAAACAGGTCCCCAACGCGTGGTCGAAATCGGCCCCGGCCTAGGAACGCTGACCGCAGAACTCGCCCGGCGCGGGCTCGAAGTCGTCGCACTTGAGAAGGATCCGCGCATGATCGAGGTTCTCGCCGAAGAACTGCGAGGCTCGACCGTTCGCGTCGTGCACGGAGACGCGACGAAGCTCGACCTGCCGAGCCTGACCGAAACCCCGGTACACCTCGTGGGCAACCTGCCCTATGCGATTACCGGGGCGATTCTCCGTCGGCTTGTGGCTCAGGCGCACGACCTGCATCGCGCCACGATCATGGTGCAGAAGGAGGTGCGCGACCGCTTGCTCGCCGAACCTGGAACCAAGGCGTACGGCGCACTGACTGTGTTCACGCAAAACGCATTCGACGTGGTGCCGATTCGGTTTGTGGAGAAAGGCTCGTTTCACCCGGCACCCAAAGTTCGTAGCGCGGTGGTTTCGCTGATTCCGCGAAAGGCCCTTCGCGCAGACGCGCCGCTCTTTGAAGCGACGGTGCGCGCGGTGTTCGCGCAGCGACGCAAGACGCTACGCAACTCTCTTCGCGCCGCGTTTGATCGGGAGGCGGTCGACAAAGTGATGACGCACTACCCCACCACCCAACGCGGCGAGACGATGAGCGTCGAGGAACTAGGGCTACTCGCTGGGCGTTTGCAAGAGTGCGGCGTCGATCCGACCGCGAACGAGCCCCGCTAGCAGACGCAGGTCTGCGCGCGCGCTCTCATCGGCTTCAAGCGCCAGCCACACTTCGCGCGCTTCACGAAGCGGCTCCACGTCGACTTCACGGAACTCGATGTCCAAGGGGTCGAGTTGGAGACGGGAACCTGCCAGTGCCGCTGCCGGTGCGCGCACGGGATCGTCGCCCGCCGCGATCTCGCCCAAACGCTTCAACACAGCCTCGGGCGCGTCGACAAACCCTGCGGCGCGAATCGCCTGAACCTCGCCCGAGTCGATCCGCTCAAGCAGTGCGTCTTCGCCGAGATCGCGTGCTTGGCGTCGCAGCTCCAGCGGATCGCCAACCTCGATCGGATCGGGCTGTGCCGCGACGATCGCAGTGCCGAACGAGACCGCCAGCACCAGACGCATGGATTGCCCACGATTGGCCGCCATCCGCGAAGGATGCCCCAGTTGAATCCCAGTCGCGAGCGCGTTACCACCCTGCGCAAGAGAGGAGCTCGAGATGAGGGGAATCACGCTCGCGTGCGTCGCGGCGATTGGAGTGTCGATGCTGTCGACCCCAGCCAGCGCGCAAATCCGCCTGAACGAGGCGGTGCGCATGTTGGACGCACAAAGCGCAGATGAGGTTCGCTTGGCGATCGAAGCGCTCGGCACCAACGGAACCTCGCGCGCTGTCGCTCCGCTCTCCGCGCGGATCCGACGCGGTCTGCCGGCCGAGCTGCTCGACCTGGCGATCGAGACCTTGGGCGTCATTGCGCATCGCGACGCAGGACCCGTGCTCTTCCAGCTGGTCACGCATCGGCGCGAAGCCGTTCGCCTCAGTGCCGTCAACGCCATCGTCGCGTGTCGCCCTCGCGGCGCGGATGCAGCGTTGACCACCGCGCTGAGCGATTCGGACCCGCGCGTGCGTGCCGCCGCAGCGCTTGGTCTTGGCCAACTGGGAGCTCGGGGCTCTATCGACGACCTCTTCCACGCGTTCGAACGCGGCGTGCTGGAGTCCGCAACGGCGATCGGACAGTTGGCAGATGGTGCCGGAGCCAACCGCTTGCTCGACCACCTGGGTCGAGTTCCCTTCGACGGTATTGCGCCGGGCATCAACGAACTCATCGCGCGTCGCGATGTCGCCGAACGCGTGAAGCTAGAGATTGTGGGACGCCTCGCGGAACTCGCGACACCTGAGGTTCGCCAGTACTTGCAGGAACTCGTGGAGTCGCTCGACGACAGCCCCGTCCGACGTTCCGCAGAAGACGCCGTCGCGCGCATCTCGGAGGGAACATGAAAGCGCTCAGCCCTCTTCTCCTCGTGTTGATGGCCTGCGGCGGTGGCGGTGGCGCTGCGTTTGGCCTGACCTATCCGGACAACGTCCAGGCCGATATCGCCCAGGTTTTGCAGCGTCTGAGCAACGCTCCCGCCGAAGACGCATCGCCCGTCGCTGCGCTGATCACCAGCAGCGGCGAACTCAAAGTCGTCGACCTGGCCGCCGAGCAAGTGCGCTGGACCCAGCCGGTTCAGAGCGCCGCTTCGGCACCGCGCATCGCTGGACGTGCCGTGGTCGTCCAGGAACAGAGCGGCGTGGTCGTGCGCAGCCTCGACAACGGACGCACGCTGGCGACCATCGAGGACGAGGCGCTGCATCTCGCCGGCGCGGGTGGCGAAGGCAACCTCACCATCATCAGCTTGACCACTGGCGGTGGTGTGGGCGCACGCTCGAAGCTCGTGCTCTTGGACGGCTCAAGCGTGAAGTGGACCAAAGAGATCGACCACGCATCGGGTGCGCCGACGGTGGCAGGCGGAATGGTGTTCATCCCCTGGGCCACGCAGAACGTCAGTGTCCTCGACACGGGTGGAACCGAAATCGCGCGCATGCGCCTGACCGACTCGCCTGTGGGACACGTGTTCCGCCACGAGTCCGATGTCTACTTTGCCCAGCGCGGCTTGTTCCGACTCACGCCCTCGATTCGCGAGGGCTCTCGTGAAGGAAGCGCCTATTACGAGGCGATGCTGCGGGAGCTGCCTGGGCAACCCTCGTTCACCGTCGACCCCTACCGACCGCCTCCGCCTCCGGACAGCGCGCTTCATCGCGTTCGCTACGGTTGGCATCCCGCGGGCAGTGGCGAAGACGTTTCGCTCAGCGACGACGTGCTCTACGGGGTGTTCTACCGACTGATGTTCGGGCTTCATCCCAGTGAAGATCAGGTTCGCTGGATCTACCAACACGACCACGACATCGTGGGCGTTCTCGCGCAAGAAGGCGGTGTGTTGCTGGCCGATGAGAATGGCGGCTTTCACTTTGTGGGCGCCAACGACGGGCAAGCGCGCTGGCACTTCGCCACCGAAACCACCCCGGTCGTCGTCACGATGCGCGCAGACCACTTCTCACCCTCCGGGGCTCCCGAAGGCGCCGCTGCGTCGCTGCCCGACCAGTTGCTGAGTGCGGCACAAAACACCGACTCGCGTCTCGTTCCGGCGCGCGCACTCGCGATTCACATGTTGCACACCCTCGACGATCCCGAGGTCACCGGACACATCATCGCGCTTTGTGATGACCGTCAGCTGCCTCCCGTGCTGCGCGAGGAGGCGTGCGGTGCCATCGCGTCGCGCACATCCGGTGCAGAGCACGTCATCTCGGCGCTTCAGCGCCACGCGCGTTTCTTGGAAGGAACCACGGCTCCGCCCGTCGCTGCGCTCGCGCGCGCCGCCGCGGCGATGAACGACCAGTCTGCTGTGCCGCTGCTCATCGCACACCTCCAAGATCCCGAGACCGCCACCGCGGACTTGGTCACGCTGATCGAGGCGATGAAGAGTTTGGGCGGTCGCTCCGCAGTCGAGCCGCTGACCGACTTTTTGCGCCTGTACCACGCCGAGTCTGACACCGAAGAGATGGTTGCTGTGATGCGTGCAAGCGCGGATGCCCTGGCGGCGCTTCAGGGACCTGCTGCGTCGGAGGTCGTCACCGAAATCGCCGACGACCCGCTTTCACCCATCGACGTGCGCAACCAGATGCGCGCTGCGCTGACAGCGATGGAAGAAGCCGCTGCGAACGACAGCGAGGGCGAAGGTGAAGGCGAAGAGGGAGAAGGTTCCGAGGGCTCGGAAGGCTCCGAGGGCTCCGAGGGTTCGGAAGAGGAAGCGGACGATCGACCCGACCGCGTGACCACTGCCATCGTCGCTCAAGTCCTACGACCCGTCAGCGCAGAGATGCGCCAGTGCGTTCGCGACGACTCTGGCAACGCGCCCAACGCACGCTTGGTGGTGCGACTTTCCGGCGAAGGTCACCTCGACGCGGTGAGCGTGCAGCCGGCACGTCTCCAAAGCTGTATTGAACCCTTGGTGCGTCGCATGCGATTCCCGGCGAACCGCCAAAACATCCGGGAACAAGTTTCGTACACGATTCGACGCTGATCGATGCGTCGGTTGAATCAACTCCCATGCCCGCACGTTGACGCTTTGTTGGAGCTTCGACGTCGGTATGGGAGGGATCAGGCGTGCGTGCCGACTTTGTCCTGGGAGGCTTCTTCCTGGGAGGCTTTCTCCCCTCACTTCGCACCGTCGATGTGGAAAGACTGATGCGCAACTCGCTAGCCGCATTCTTGGTTCTCGGATGGGTCGCCATGGGTTGCCCGCGTGGTGAGCAAGAGACCACGCTACCGATCGTCACGACCGACGATGCGGAAGCCGATGCTGCGATGCGTGAAGCACTGACGCTGGCGGAGTCTGGCGAAGACGAAGAAGCGGAAGCGCGGTTCCGGGCGTTCTTGCACGACTATCCGACCGACCCGCTGCACCCGGTCGCAGACGTCGAGCTTGGTCGCTTGCTGCTGGCCCGTGGGGCAACCGCGGAAGCCCGGACGCACTTTGCGCGCGTTCGCGAACACGAAGAACCTGCCCTTGCCGAACGCGCCCTCCTCTATGAAGGCGTCACCATGCACTTGGAGGGTGAGAGCGCCGCTGCACTCGACCAACTGCGACCCTTGGTAGAGCGCACCGTCGACCCTTCCGAAACCGCGCTCTTGCTGCAAACCATTGCCGCCGCATCCGAGCGCGTGGGTGATCGCGCCGGGGCCGTACTTGCCTACGACGGACTCATGCAGGCCGACGTGCCCAGCGAAGCCAAAGACGACGCGCGCGCCCACCTCGACCCGATCATCGAAGCGTTGACCGCCGAGGAACTCGAAACGCTTTTCGGTCAGCTTCCACGCAGCGGCTACGCCTGGGCACCGGTGTCTCGGCGCGCGCTTCGCGAGGCATTTGCCCAGGGTGAACTCGGACGGGTACGCGCAATTGCCGCGGCACTTGCCGAGGAACGAGTTCCACTCGATCGCGAACTTCAGTCCATCGCCCTTCGTGCCGAGCGCACCGGACAAACGGACCTTCGCGCCATCGGCGCGATCCTTCCGCTCAGCGGCCGTGGTCGCGAAGTCGGTCAGCTCGCGCTCCAAGCGCTCATGCTGGGTGCCGGGCTCCCACCGGACCGACCGCCCAGTGAAGAGACCCCACGCGTCTTTTTCCGAGACAGCGCAGGAGATGCGGAGCGTGCCGCACGCGCTGTCGACGACCTCGTCACCCTCCACCAAGTCGTCGCGATCGTTGGACCCGTCGATGGGCGTGCGGGACGCGCAGCAGCGCGGCGTGCACAAGAACTCGGTGTCCCGCTCATCACGCTGAGTCCAGATCCCACCATCGTCGAAGCCGGCGACTTTGTGTTCCGCTTGTTTTTCTCGCCACGCGATGAAGCCGACGCGCTGGTCAGCGCCGCGTACACCGCAGGCTCACGCCGCTTTGCTGTGCTTCGGCCTGATCATGGCTACGGCGAAACGATGAGCGAAGCATTCCGCGAGGCGGTCGGGCGCATCGGTGCAACCTGGGTTGGCGAGACGACCTACGAGCCCGGTGCAACCTCGTTGGGCGAGACCATGGCCGCGCTCGAGAATCAGACGTTCGACACGCTCATCGTCCCGGACCACGCGCGTCAGTTGAGTGTGGTCGCACCCTCGTTGGCCGCCGCGGGGTGGTGGAGTCGCGACCCGGCTTCGTCCGCAACCCCACCCGAAGGCGCACGTCCCATTCGTCTGCTCGTGCCGACTGTGGGCTTGGACGGTGAGCTGGTTCGGACGACAGGGCGCTACCTTCAGGGCTCGCTTTTCTCGAAACCCTTTCACGCGCCCACAGCCACCGGCGTGGGGCGCGAGTTCGCCGACGCGTTCCAGCAGCGCTACCAGCGAACACCGGATGCGTACGGCGCCGCAGCGTTCGATGCGTTTCAGCTTGTGCGTGCCGCGGTGGAACGCGGTGCGACGACACGGGCGCAAGTTCGCGAGGCACTGGCGCGATCGGCAGGCACGGAGACCGCAGGCGCGAGCGGTGGGTTTACGAGTACGCGCCAGCCCTTGCGCGGCACGCGTGTTCTGATGCTCCGCGGGCCCACGTTGGTGCCCGCCACCGAATGAACACCTAGCCTCCGCGCAGCAGGAAAAACGCGAGACCGCCCACCACGAGCGCCAGGAGCACGCCGGCGGCGAGTCCGATCAGAAGTCCCTGCGAGTTCTTTCCCGAGGGCGGAGCCACCGGTGCAGGCATCGAGGGCGTGATCTGCGGTGCATTGTGCATCGGCACTTGCGGGGCCACGGGTGCAGGTTCGGGCGCAGGTGGTGCGGGGGGCTGGGTCACGCTCAGGACGCGTCGCAGCTCCGCCACGGAGGTCCCACCCCACTTCTCGTGGTTGCCTTCCAAGCCAAACCCACCCACCAACGCGTCGGCGAGCTTACCGGCACCTGCCGGGCGGTTGGCCTTGTCCTTCTGCACGCCGCTCAGTACCGCAGCGTCGTACCCCGATGGGTACTTCGGGTTGAGCGTGCTTGGTGCGGGCGGATCGTGGTTGACGATCTTCATCAAGATCTCCGCCACGTTGCTGCCCTCAAACGCCACTTTGCCCGTGGCCATTTCCCACGCGATCGCCGCGATCGCGAACACATCGGTCCGCTGGTCGACGTCGAGCTTCCCCATCGCCTGCTCGGGCGACATGTAATAAGGCGATCCAAGGGTCGTGCCGAAAGCCGTCAGCTTGGGCCCGGTCTCCATCTGAAGTTTCACCGACCCAAAGTCGAGAACCTTCACCACGTCGCCATCTTCGGTGTCGACCAAGAACACGTTGTCGGGCTTGAGGTCGCGGTGAATCACCCCAAACGAGTGCGCGTGATCCAAGGCCGAGGCGAGCTGACACGCCACACGCAGTGCTCGCGCGGGATCCATCGGACCATCTCGCTCGAGCGTTCGGCTGAGCTCTTCACCCTGCAGGTACTCCATGGTCATGAACCACGAACCATCATGGGTCTGCCCAAACTCGAGCACGTTCACAATGTTCGGATGATCAAACTCTTCCGCGGTCTCGTACTCACGCTTGAAACGCTCGACCGCCACGTTGTCCTGTGCGACGTCGGCGTGCAGAACCTTGATCGCGACCTGCTGTTTGGTCTCGGGGTGTCGACCCTCGTAGACGCGTCCCATGGCACCGTCGGCGACGCGTGCCGCCACGATGTACGCGCCAAGCTGATTGCCTAGACGAGGATCAAAGTCGGAGGGGTCCTGCTCTTGAACGGTGATGTTGCCGTCATGTCCGCAGAAGAACATGTCGTCGCCGTACACCGTTGCGCAGACGGGGCATTTGCGCGCCACGCGCGGATGGTACCTCGCCCTACCCGGTCACGTCACCATCTAGGCAGGTCAGGGTCACCATCGCATCCAACGGCGCTCTTCCTCGTCGTACGCCAGCGTCAGCTCGCCTCCAGTCGAGGTTCGCACGCGAAAACAGACCAGATGGTCGCCCGCAAGCCCGCCGCTCTCCTCCCAGCGCCCCAGGACCGCAGCAATCTCATGGTGTCGACCGCGCTCCACGAACGCACGCGGGGCGTAGGGCCACCCTGTCGCCTTGCGGATACTGACCTCGAGTTCACTGGCTGGATCCCATTCGGGCGGATCGATTCCGGACTCTCGTCGCAGATCGTCGACCGTGTCATCCACTCCAGCGAGAAGGCTCTGATCGGTCTGACGTCCATGCACCACCACGACCAACGAAAAGCCCTCCCCAACCTCTTTGACCAGAATGTCGCGTTCGCTTCCGTGCAGTTCAAAGGTGCTTGGACGACCTGCGCCCACACGATCCGCAAACTCGCGGACCTCCGCCATGATGATCTGCAAGTGTGCTCCGGCGACTTTCGCATCGAAGGGATCGAGCGACGAACAGTAGTCGACGCACTCACCTTCTTGATCGACGAACACCGCCGCAAGCACCGCGGGCTCCGTCGCCCACAACTCCCGAAGCAGCGGTGTGAAGCCGGTCTCTTCTGTGTCGCGCGGTGCTTCGTCCCCCAACGCTCGGATCGGGCGCGAATGGCGGCTGCGTCGCCGTTCGCGTTTCGTCACGGGGGAGGCTCCATCGCGAGTGCCCGCGCGGCCACCACCTCATCGATCTCGACCTCGAACCGTTGCTCGGCGTCGTCCGCGAGTTGAATCAACGCGTCACGTCGTCGTTCGTTGGCCAGTTCATCGCGAATTCGATCGACATGATCCTCGAGCACGGCAGCAACGGCAGGCTCGATCTCGGTCACCTCGATCGCGTGCCAGCCCCCTGAACTGCGGTACGCCTCGCTGAGAAGTCCGACCTCAGGCTGGCGGAACACCGCCGCATCCAAGAGCGACTGCAAGTTTCCTTGCGTGATCCGGCCCGATGCTTCGACCTGCAAAGGAAACCCTTCGAGCGAGTCGACGTCGCGATAGCGCGCGAACGCATCGGGGTCGGTCTGCCACTCGCCGCGCAAGCGCAACGCCAGACGCTCGGCTTCGTCCCATCGCTCGGGGTCTGCATCGTCATCCACCCGCACGACGATTTGGCGGATTTTGCGGCGCTCAGGACGTCCGAGGGCTGCGCTTTGTTGCGCGAAGCGCTGACTCACTTCGTCGTCGGAAATCGACTCAAACGGAACGGAGTCGTTGACCCGGTCGAGCAGAGCCTGAACCAATCGCTCTCGCTCTTGCTGTTCGGCATCCACGCTGCTCCCAAACCCTCGGCGGTATGCTTCGAGTGCGAGGAGTTCCTCGGCCTGGCGTCGTGCCAACGCCTCGTCTGCGTCGAGATCCGCACTGCGCGCAAGCGAGAGCACTGAATCGTCGTGAATCGGATGTCCGTTGACCGTGCTGACGATGTCGCCGCCGATCTGCGCCGTCCCCTCCGGCACTTCGTGTTCTGTCGCGTCACTCCCGCACGCGACGAGCCACGCCAACGTCCACAGCGCGCGCATCACTCTCCCGCACTTGGACGCAAAAGCTCAACACCTGCGCCGAGCAGAGCCAACCCAATCACGACCAGCACCAAGGACGCGACGTAGTCGTGGCTGCGAAGGTAGACAACTCCGTACGCGAGAACCGCCAACGAAGCCACGAGCAGCAAACCGCCCGAACCCTCTCGCAACCCACGCATCGGACTACGTCATGCCGTAGTTCTTGAGCTTCTTGTGAAGCCCTTCGCGCGTGATGCCCAACGTTTTGGCCGTCGCGCTCTTGTTGTTGTTGTGCTCCGCGAGCGCTTCACGAAGCAGCCATTTCTCAACCTGCTCCATCATCTGCTTGAGCGTGCCCTTGGTCGGCTTCACGCGTCCCACGACGCTCTCCGCCTGACGAATCCGCTGACTGAGATGATGCGGCTGAATGAACTGTCCCGCTTCAACCTGGATCACCAAACGCTGCACTTCGTTTTCCAACTCGCGCACGTTGCCCGGCCAGCGGTAACTCTGCATCGCCTCCATGGCTTGTTGGCTGAAGCCGTTGACGCTTCGCCCAAACTCCTCGAGGTAGCGCTTGAGGAAATGCCCCGCCAAGGTCGGAATGTCCTCGCGTCGCTCACGCAAAGGCGGCAAGCGCAGCGGGAACACCTTGAGGCGATAGAACAAGTCTTCGCGGAAACGACCCTCTTTGACTTCCTTTTCGAGGTCACGGTTGGTCGCCGCCACGATGCGCGTATCGACGTGCTTGGTACGACTCGCGCCCACGGGGCGAATCTCACCTTCCTGCAACACGCGTAGCAACTTGGCCTGAAGTGACATCGGCATCTCGCCGACTTCGTCGAGGAAGAGCGTGCCTTCATGCGCGAGTTCGAACAGACCTTTCTTGTCGTCCGTCGCGCCGGTGAACGCACCCTTCTTGTGACCAAAGAGCTCGCTCTCCAGCAGGTTCTCGGGCATCGCGGCGCAGTTCTGCGCGACGAAGAGCTTCTCGCGGCGGTTGGACCAGTAGTGCACCGCGCTTGCGACCAGCTCCTTGCCTGTCCCCGTCTCACCTTCGATGAGCACGGTGACCCGCGTGTCGACAACTTTGCGGAGCTGTTCGAAGAGCGCTTTCATCGCTGGCGCTTCACCGATGATTCCGTCGAACCGCCGTCGCTCTTCGCGTCGCTTGAGGTAGACGTTCTCGTTGCGCTGACGCTCCTCGGCAACCCGCAGTCGGCCCACCAGCTGCGCGCGCACAAAGCCCTGCGAAGCAGACTGTGAAAGCAGCAAAAGCAGATCGAGATCCTGCTCCTTGAAGAGTCCCTTGGCGGCGCGGTTGTCGACCTGAACCACACCCATGATTTCGTCGCCCTTCCACAAGGGCACACCGATCGTGGACAGGATCTGCGCGGCCATGAGCGACGCCGTTTCGCCCACGTCGCGCTTCGCATCCGCAGCGAGAACCGCCGCGCGCTCTTTGACGACTTTCTTGAACACGCTGCGCGTTACGGGAATCGCTTCTTCGGGCGAATCCATGTCGCGCACGCGCGTTCCGACCGGAACATAGCGCGACGACTTCTTGCTCTTGCCTTGTTCGTCTTGCTCGCGCAGCGCCACGGTGACGTGGGTCGCGCGCGGCAAGAAACGAAACACCTCGTTCGCAATCGCACTCAACACATCGTCGAGGTCGATCGCCGTACTGATCGTCTTTTGTGCCTCGTAGAGCGATGCGAGAAGTTCCCGATCGACGCGACGCTCCACGTCGCCGAGTTCATGGACGCTGCGCATCGAGACGATCCGCGCGTCATCGTCCTCTTCGTCGTCGAGCTCCACCGCGACGCACACCGCACCGGTGTTGTCGCCCTCCTCGCCCAAGCGGATTTCATCGCCGCTGGTCAGCACCAACTCGCGCCCCGGTTGCGTCGCCAAGTCGATGACGCTGCCATCCCGCCGCACGCGCGTGCCGTTGGTCGAATGGTGATCGCGCAAAACCCACAACGTGCCGTTGAACACGATGCTCGCGTGTTCTCCAGACACATGATGGTCCGGTAGGACGAGGGCGTTACTCGCCGCTCGTCCCATCCCGATCAGATCGTCGTCACTCTCGAGCGTGGAGCCCGCAGACTGTCCTTGCGTAACGAAGAGTTTGATCAACGGGAATCAGCCTCCCAGACGCGCGCGAAGTCGGGCCTGAATCGGCAAAGCCTCGCGCGAGAACTCGTTCCAAATCGCGCGACCCTCTTCCTGCTCACGCAACTCGTCGATCTTGTCGATCGCCGCCTGGCTTCCGCTGACTGCGACACGATCGAGCGCAGCAACGGCGGAAAGTCGAACAGCCGCCTCGCTGTGGGAGAGCTTGTCCACCAAAGCGTTGATGACCTGCTCGTTTCCACGGCCCAAACGACCCAGCATGAACGCAGCCTTACGAACCACGTCCTGCTCCGAGTCACCGAGCTTGCCGATGTAGCACTCGATGTTCTCGTCACACTCGTTCGCCGTGGCGACGGCCTTCTCCGTGTTGGTCACGAAGTTCTGGTGGTAGTTGTCGTCGGTGGCACCTTCGAGCCAACTGGTCAGACGGCCAACCTCGTCCTTATTGGCAAGAAGTGCATAGGCGGTGACCGCCTCGAGACGAACGCCGGGTTGCTGATCGGTGTCGCGACCCTGCGCCAAGAGGAAGGGCAACGTTTCCGGATCGTAGAGCGACCGAATGCCAGCGATGAGCTGCGCCTTGAACGCCACCCCTTGGAAGTCATCCTCCATCGCGTTGTACACGTCCAGCAGCGCCTGACGCACGCGGGGCACATCGCCCTCGGCATGGTTCAAACGAACGAGTGCAATCGCACCGTTGACGCGTCGGAACGCATCCTCGGCTTGGGTCTCCGCCATCAGCGGATCCATCGCTTCGCGGAAGCCGAGCGAGCCAAGCGCGTACGTTGCTTCCGAGCCGGTGGTCTGACGCACGCTCATCTGTGCAGCGGCTTCTTCGTTTCGCTGCCGCACGGCTTCGATGTACGCCTCCGCAATCGCGTTGACCTCTTCGTTCTCGCCTCGAAGCACGCCAAGCAGCGGCTCGAGCGAAGGACGACCGATACGAACCAGCGATTCGGCGGCCACGTCGTTCATGCGCATCGCCGGGTTGTTCGGCGCGAAAATGTAGAGTCCGTTGACCATGGCGCCCACGGCTTCAGGGTCACCAAGACGACCGATCTGCTGTGCTGCAAGTCGGTTGATCAGGAAGTTCTGTTCTTCCGTTTGCGCCGTCGCCACCTTCGTCAGAATCGGCGTGGCGGCGGTGCTTTCCAGCGAACCGAGTGCGCGAATCATCTCGATGCGCATGCGGTTGTCGATGCCGCGAGCCTGACGAACCTTGTCGAGTGAACTGCCGATCGCAGCGGCCAACGCAGCTTTTTCACCCTCAGGAACCTCCAAGAACTGGATGGTCTGTGCCGAGCGAATCGCGTGCTCCTCGGACACTTCCTGACGCCAATCGAGCGCCTTCGTCAGCGCCGGGATGGTGCAGGGGTCACGCATCTCTTTCATCAGATCGAGCATCGTCAGCCCGTTCTGCGTGTCCATCGGGTTGTCGATGTACACTTGCGTCAGCTTCTCGCAGACCTGCGTGCTGAACTCGCGCACAGGCGCGCTGGCGCGATCACCATCGTTGTCCTGCAGTCGTTTCGAATAGATTTTCTGCAGGTTGTTGATCGCGTTTTGTCGGCGTACCGGATCCGCCAGTTCCTCCGCCTGTCCGGCGGCGTCCTCAGGGTCGGCGTGGCAAGCGACGACGACGATAGAAGCGAAGAGACTGAGCCCAATCGCAATCGCGAGATTCTTCATGGTGTCCTCGAAAGGCGCGGCGGGTCCAAACCCAGCCGGAAGGGGTTGCCGAAGATTGCTCGTGCAGCGGAAAATCCCGAACTATCCCGGTGGTTTACGATGCGCGCGGACCATACTCACGGCCGCTCGAAAGTGTCAACGCGCTTTCACACTCCGTCGTTCGACAGGCGGATTTTGCGTAGCTTGCACTTGCTCAATCGCGCAACTCTTGCTCGACGTGCACACTTGGCTCGCGCCGTATAAAACAATGAAATTGCTCAACTAATCGCTAACGGACTCGCCTGGCACCGGAGCGGTCCTCGGTTTGCTCATGTCTCACGCAACCACTCAACGGCTCACGAGAGGAGAGACAAATGGGCAATCTCAACATGGGACATCTCACGGTTCAGGACGGTCAAGAAGGCGGCGAGGTCAACGTGCCGAAAGCGCTGGCAGGTGCCATCGGCGGCGCGCTTGCAGTCGGCGTGCTCTACGGCGTCGTCGGACGCTTCATCGGCGAGTACTCGTACGTCGCGTTTCTCATCGGCGCGGCGAGCGGCATGGGCGCGATGAAACTCGGCGGCGGACGTTCGCTGATGGTCGGTGGCGTCGCTGCTGCCGCCAGTTTGGTTGCGGTGTTGCTAGCTAAGCTGATCGTCGGTGCACCCGAAGGCACCAGCTGGGTCGCGTACCACACCACGATGTTCGACATCCTGTTCTGCTACATCGCGAACCCCGCCGCAGCGTTCTTTGCTGCGGGCACCGATCAGGCGCGTCAGCTTCTGAAGAAGCTCCCGATCTAATCGCTCGGCTGAGTTCTGACGCAGTCCTGCTGCGTCAGTGCTCGGCCGAGGCGCCGAGGACCTCGCGAGCCGGTTTCGCGGGGCGTGGGCGTGGGGACGCGCAGGCCCCGCACCTCGGCGCTTCGGCCGAGTAACCGAACTCAAAGCGGAGAACACGAGTGCATCCCCGACCCTGTTGGAGGGTCAGCTCCACGGCAACCCGCAACGCGTGTTCTCCGCTTTGCGTTTAGACAGTGTTCTCAAACTACCGCCCTGCCTAGTACTTCTTCTTGATGCCGTACTGCTTGATCTTGTGCACCAGCGTCCGTAGCGGCATGCCCAAGAGCTTCGCCGCAGCGGTTTGATTCCCCTCGGCACGACGCAGCGCATCGACGATGAGCTCCATTTCGTACTGCTTGATGCGCTCTTTGAAGGGTTTGGCACTCGCGGATGCATCCACCACCGGCGCAACGCCAGCATGCAACGCGTCGGGCAGGTCTTCGACGCCGATCACGTCGTTGCGCGCCAACACGGCGGCTCGCTCGATCACGTTGCGAAGCTCACGGACGTTGCCGGGCCACGCATGATCCATCAAGCGACGTCGCGCTTCGGGACCGAGAGTCTTTCCGGTTGCCGCTTCCGTCAGAAAGCGTTCCGCCAAAGGGAGGATCTCTTCCGGTCGCTCGCGAAGCGGCGGGACGTGCAGCATCACTCCGTTGAGTCGGAAAAAGAGATCTTCGCGAAACGTACCGGCTTGGCTCATTTGCTGAAGGTCACGATGCGTCGCCGCGACAATGCGGACGTCGACGGGACGTTCCTCCACGGAACCCACACGCGTGATGGTCTTGGCTTCGAGCACGCGTAGCAGTGCCGCCTGTGCTGCAGGACTCAGTTCGCCCACCTCGTCGAGAAACACGGTCCCACCCCGCGCCTCTTCGAACACGCCCGCGCGCGCCGTGTCCGCACCCGTGAACGCGCCCTTCTCATGACCAAAGAGCACACTCTCGAGCAACGTCGCCGGAATCGCACCGCAGTTGATCGATCGGAGCGGACCATCCCGACGCGTTCCACGAAGATGAATTGCGCGCGCAACGAGCTCCTTACCGGACCCGGTTTCGCCCTGCACCAACACGGGAAGGTGCGATGGGGCCACGCGGTCGATCAGCGCGTGAAGCTCTTTGGACTTGGGGCTGAGCACGAGGGGCGCATCCGACTGCACGGGCAATGCGGCAGCCGACACCGCCCGTTGATCATCCGTCGCACGTCGACATGCCTCGCGTGCAGCACCGATCAACTTGTCGGGATGTGCGGCGGCATCGGGAAAGCTGGCGACACCCGCGCGCAATAGAGGCTCTCCCAACTCTCCGCGACATAACGTCGTCGCCTTCGTGAGCCCAGTCGCTGCATCCGTTTCTGGCATCAGGATCCACACCGCGCGGTCGCCGTACACGGCCATCCGGTCCACGTCGCGCAACTCGCGACGGACGCGGGGGAGCCAGCGAGCAACATGACCATCCCGGGCGAGTGCGCGAATCATGACCACCGCCAAGGGCCTTCCGAAGCGGCGTGCGCGCACGAGCTCGTCGTCGAGCCGCTCCACAAACCGGTCGTGCCCTTCAATACCCTCCAGCGTGGCGCCACGAGGTTGCGCGACGTGCAGTGACGCGGTGACAGCGCCCAACACCACCGACTCACCGGGCGCGATGCGCACCCGATCGGTCACCGGGACTCCGTGCCGAAGGGTCCCGTTGGTGGAACCCAAGTCGAGCACGAACACACCGGCGTCCTCCCACACAAACTCGGCGTGTTTGCGAGAGAGACTGGGGTCTTCAAGGACGGCATCCGCCGGATACGCCCGCCCAACAACCACGGGTTTGTCTCGATAGAGCGAGACCACCTTTGTCCCGTTGCGGTGGAAGAGAACGAGACTGACGCGTTCGCCACCGACCACCGGACCGGTCGTGCCAGTCTGGTGTTCGAGCGTGGTCTTGTCCGCCATCTCGTCGGGGTTCACAACCGCAGACTAGCGCAAACCTGCCCCGGTTATGCTTCGCATGTGGAGTCGGTCCACATCGGGACTGTGATCGATCGCTACCGCCTGGACGCCCTTCTCGGACAAGGCGGGTTTGGCTCCGTGTACCGCGCACGGCACACCCATATGCAGCGGGATGTGGCGCTCAAACTGATCCACCCCGACGCGCCGCCGACTGCGTTGGAGCGCTTGGTTCGTGAAGCCCAAGCCGCAAGCGCGATCGGTTCGGACTACATCGCCGAAGTCTACGATTGTGGGGTTGTGGACGGGCGCGGTTTCATTGCCATGGAGCTGCTGCAGGGCGAAGACCTCGAAGCGCGCATCGAATCTCGCGGCGTGCTTTCCGTTCCCGAAGCGATCGACATCGCCTGTCAGATCGCCGAAGGCTTGGACGCCGCACATCAAGCCGGCATCGTGCACCGTGATCTGAAGCCTGCGAACGTCTTCCTGTGCGAGGTCGACGACGAAACACAGGTCAAGCTACTGGACTTTGGGATTTCGAAGATTCCGGTCGACGTGCGGCTGACGAAAACCGGCACCGTGTTGGGGACGCCTTGGTACATGGCGCCCGAACAGCTGGTTTCGGCCAAGCACGTCGATGTGCGGGCGGATGTCTATGCGTTGGGCGTCGTGGTCTACCAGATGGTGAGTGGCGCCCTGCCCTTCGATGCACCCAGCTACGAAGCCTTGGTAATCAAAGTCGTGAGCGAGCCCTTTGTGCCCTTGAGCCAGGTGCGAGGCGGTTTACCGCTCGGTTTGGTCGACGCGATCGAGCGGGCGTTGGCGCGTGATGCAGATGCGCGGTGGCCAACAGTGCGAGCGTTTCAAGAAGCGTTGCTGAGCGCGTTGAGTCCTGGTTCATCGCTTCGAACGTCATCGCCATCGGTTTCGGCATCGGTTTCGGCATCGGTTTCGGCATCGGCATCGGCGTCGGTTTCGGCATCGGCGTCGCCGTCGGTTTCGGCATCGGCGTCGCCGTCGGTTTCGGCATCGCAGTCGGCTTCGGCATCGCAGTCGGTTTCGCCGTCGCCATCGGTGCGTTCAATCCCAAGCGCCCAACCATCGAGGTGGCTGATCATGGTGCTGTGCGCCGTCGGACTCTTGGCGGTGGGTGGTGTGGCGGCGTGGTGGATGAACCGCGACGTCGAGACGGTGCCGATGGTGACGTACCGACCGCGGGCGATTCAGCCCGCTCCGGCCCAACCCATCCCCGTCGAAACGACAACTCAGGACACTCAGACTGAAACTGTCACTGAAACTGACACTGAGACAGCGACTGACACTGACACTGAGACTGAGACTGAGACTCAGACTGAGACCGAAACTCGAACCGAGGCACATCCTCAAACCGACGTTCGCGGCCTCGTCATCGTCTTCGAAGACACTTCGTCGGCAACCGGTCGCACCGACATCGATCGTTGGATCCGCAGGGCGCGGCTACGCGCGTGTCAGCACGAGCAAGCCGAGAACGTGTTTCTGCGTTTTGAGCATCGCGCAGGCCAGCCTGTCCGTGCGCCAACGCCGTTGCTCGGTCGTTCGACGATGGAGGTCGATACCCCAGCATTTCGTTGCGTGACCCGTGCGCTGCGTCGTTCGACTCCGGATGAGCTGCCGACGCTATTTCAGGCCGTGACCGTGTATCTCCCGCCGCGCTAGCCAGTCCGCGAAGCTGTTCCGCGATTTGGGCGAATGATTTTTACCGGGAGGAGTCGAGTAGAGGAGTAGAAGAGTTCTCTCCTCTACTTCTCTACTCCGCTCCTCCCGGTAAAATTAGATCCCCGACGACTGTCCGCGAGCTTACTCGTCGCTCTGCTCACCGAAGTTCCAGCGCAGATCGACCCTTCCACGCGCACCCGTAAATCGCAGCACCATGTGATCAGCATCCTCCGGGATCGACGCCGTTCCATCCTCGCGTTGCGCAGGGAACACAATTCGAAACGCCTGACGATGGGAACTTACCGAAGGGAAGTACACACGCTCGATCGCCGTGAGACGTCGAACACGTTGAATCTCCACCGGCACGGTTTGTCGCCCGTCCGGATCGACGAGGAGCACGCGCCACGCAGACGTCGTGCTCGTCAGGTTCTGCTCCCGAAAACGCGTTCCCGCCAAGGTGACGAAAAAGCGATGGTTCTCGCTGCTGTCGTCCAACGTGGCGCGCAGCATCTCGGTACGTGCAGGCGACTCGAGCGAGTGGTCCTCTGCGTAGCGGACGACGTACGCCCAGCGGAACTCCCAGGACTCGAACGTCGCTGTGACATGCAGCACGTCATCGAGCTGACCCCATGCGAAGTCGTCGTCCGAACGCGTCCAGGCGTCGTACACACGATCGTAGTCGGCCGCCGTGAAGTCGCGCGGACCGGTCTGCATGCTGATGGTCGTTGCCGCACACCCGAACGAGAGCCCCGCAACCACAACGAGCAGTGCCCTCATGACATGAAGTCCTCTCGCGTAAACAACGAGCGAAAGGGCAAGTTCGCATCGGCGAAGGCCTCGCGTGCCCCCTCGAGTCGATCCACCACCGCCACCACGCCCACGATCTGAAAGTCGAGCGCTTTGAGTTCTTCGACCGCGCGCAACGTGGAACCGCCCGTGGTCACCGTATCTTCCACCACAGCGATCGACGCACCCGCCTTCAAGTGGGCTGCGCCTTCGACTTTGCGACGGCTGCCGTGCTCCTTGGTCGCTTTGCGCACGTACACAGCGTCCACAGGCGGAGGCGTTGCAACAGAGGCGATCGCAACAGCCGACGCAAGCGGACATCCCCCAAGCACCACACCCGCGACCGCATCCACCGGCGAACCAAACGCACGAATCGCCTCAAGCAGCGCGGGGCCGACCAACGCGTGTCCATCGGCACGCAACACCGTGGTCTTGCAGTCGATAAAAAAGTCGCTTGTGCGACCCGACGCGAGGGTGAACTCCCCTTTGCGAAAGCTACGCTCTCGCAGAAGTCGGAGCAGGCTCGTCGACATCAGACTTCTGCCCGTCTCCGTCCTCGCTTGCGGCCCAGTGTCGGCATCTTCAGCTCGAAGCGTTTCTTCGGCTCCTTCTTCTTATCCGGAATAAACGGGAGCGTCGGACGCATCTCCGAGAGCGTGGGCTCATCTTCGAGGTCGTCGATTTCGACTGGTGGAAGCACCGGGATGATGGGAGCTGCTGCAGCCGGAACGCGTGGCGGAACAGGAATGGTCGCACCATCGGGGGCGGCATCCACCGGAACCGTCGTTCCATCGACTGGAATCGTGGTCCCATCGAGCGGTACGACCGGCGCAGGTTGACCCGAAAGCGTATGCAACGACGGGTCATACACCTGCAACCGCGGTTCACCCACGTCTCCGACATGGATCTGCCCGCGAAACGCTGCGCCGGGCACCACCTTCACGCGCGGTGAAGTCAGCTCTCCGATCAGCTTGGCAGAACGTTCCACACGCACGGCTTCCTCGCCGTACGCGTCGCCTTTGAGCACGCCACGAACTGTCACCGTTCGCGCACGCACATGGCCACGCACCTGTCCGGTGGACTCGATCACGAGTGCTCCACCCACGTGAATGGGACCTTCGACGCGTCCCATCACGATCAAGTCCGTGTCGCCTTCGACCTCGCCGACCAGCGCAGTCCCAGCTGGAATCAACGACGCTTTGTTCACTCAAAGTCTCCCGGCATCTCGACATGCATCTCGACTGTGCCCAAGAGCGTTCCGCCGTCGTCCAACCCGACGCGAGGCGCGCGTACATCCCCGATCAAATGTCCGCCTTCACGAACGATCACATCGCCCGCGACCACGTCACCTTCGAGACGCCCCTCCACCGTGACAGCGCTCGCCGTGATCGGTGCGCGTACTCGACCGCGGCTCCCAACCCTGACTTGCCCTTGCAGCTCCATTTCGCCCTCAAAGCTGCCCTCGATGATCACGTCTCCCTCGCCCGAGAAACGCCCACGTATGGTCAGCTCGGGTCCGATGTAGCCTGGCGGTGAAGAAGTCGTCACGTTTTCGGCCAAACCATCTCCCCGCGACCCTCTCGTGTCAACGGCGGCTCGCCCATTGTAGGGATCGATGCTACCCGGCCCGTAACGCTGCGGCCGCCGCGGCACACTAAATCGCATGCCGAGTCCGACCAACGACGCCCCGGTCCGCACCACCGAAGACCTGCTGGCGCCTTTCGAAAGCGCGCAGAAGCCGCGGAAGCAATGGCGGATCGGCACGGAAGCCGAGAAGTTTGGTGTTGGCGAGCAAGGTCCGGCCCCGTTTGAGGGGGGTGTCGATCGGGTGCTGATGCGCTTGGCCGAGCAGCACGGTTGGGTGCCCCAACGCGAATACGACGATCGACCTGTAATCGCGCTTCGCCGCGGTGGCGCGAGTATCACGTTGGAACCCGGCGCACAGCTCGAGCTCAGCGGAGCGCCGCTCGACACGATTCATCAAACGCACGAAGAGTTCGGCGGCCACATGGCCGAGGTCGTCGCAGCGTCCAAAGAACTCGGACTGCGATGGATCACGCTGGGGTTTCGACCCTTCGCATCGCAAGCCCAGTTACCTTGGGTGCCCAAGCTTCGCTACGGCGTCATGCGGGAGTACTTGCCCACAAAGGGCACGCGCGGTCTCGACATGATGCGTCGCACAGCGACCGTTCAGGCCAACTTGGACTACGCGAATGCCGAGGACGCGTTTCTCAAGCTGCGCGTCTCGCTGCGGCTGCAACCGATCGTCTCGGCGATGTTTGCGAACGCACCCTGGATCGAAGGTGCGGACACGGGCATCGCGTCGCATCGCGTCGACGTGTGGCGCGACGTCGACCCCGACCGCACCGGATTGCTGACGCAGCTTTGGGATGGGCCTGCCAGCTACGAGCGCTACATCGAGTGGGCGTTGGACGTGCCGATGTTCCTGGTGCTGCGCGAGGGCAAGATCATCGCGAACACCGGGCAGACGTTTCGCGCGTACATGAAGGATGGGTTCGAGGGTCTGACGGCGACGCAGTCGGACTGGGAAACGCATCTCAACACGCTCTTTCCCGAGGCGCGCTTGAAGCGAACACTCGAAGTGCGCGGCGCGGACGGCCAAGACCAAACGTTGCTTCCTGCGGTCCCGGCGCTGTGGAAGGGATTGCTCTACGACGACGAGGCGTTGGGCAAAGCGGCGTCGTTGTCGTCGCGGATTTCGCCCGAGGGTCTGAGCACCGCGCAACAAGGCATCGCGCAACACGCGTTGAAGGCGAAGCTGGAAGGTCGCGCTGTCGGCGAGTGGGCAGCCGAGGTGCTGTCGATTGCCGAAGCTGGTTTGGAGCGACTGGGCAACCTGAACAGCGTGGGTGAAGACGAGCGGATCTACCTGAAGCCCCTGCGTGCGTTGGTGGACGCCGGAAAATGTCCTGCGGATGCGTTGCGCGAGAAGGTGCCGACGCTGAGTGTGGATGCGCTGGCTGCGGCTGGCTGCGTGTACTGATCCGTCTGAGCTACTGCACAGTAATCTTCGCCCAGTCGCGCTTCCCCGCCTTGATCACGTAGGTGCCGCCTCGCTTCAGCTCCGCATTCGGGTCGCTGACCTTCTCGCCATCCACCTGAATCGCACCGCTTTTCAGTCGACGCTTCCCTTCGGAACTGCTCTTGAGCACACCCGCCTCGGCCAAGGCCTTGGGAATCCAGATGCCCTCGCCCTCAATCGTAAGAGTGACCTCGGGCATGTCTGTCGGAACTTTCCTCTGCGAAAACTGCGCAAGCCAAGCTTGCTCGGCTGCATCGGCCGCCGCGGCATCGTGAAATCGCGTCACGATTTCTTTCGCGAGTGCGATTTTCGCGTCGCGCGGGTTCATGTCTCCCGACGCACAACGCTGCTTGCGTGCTTCGATCTCACTCTTGGAGACGTGGCTCAACAGCTCGTAGTACCGCCACATCACCGGATCGCTGATGCTCATCAACTTTCCGAGCTGCGTCTTCGGCGGCTCGGTAATCCCGACGTAGTTGTCGAGTGACTTGCTCATTTTGTCGCCGACGATCTTGCCGTCGACCTCGCGCGCGTTGAGTCCCTCCAGAATCGGCGTGGTCATCACGATCTGTGGAGCCTGCCCGCTCTCGCGCATCAGTCGACGAGCAACCAGCAGGTTGAAGAGCTGATCGGTTCCGCCCAGCTCGACATCGCACTCCAGATGCACCGAGTCGTAGCCCTGCGCCAAGGGGTAGAGCAGTTCGTGAATCGAGATCGGCGCCTGCTCCTCCCAGCGCTTGGAGAAGTCATCGCGCTCCATCATCCGCGCCAGCGTGTACTTGCCTGCCAGGCGAATGACGTCGGCGAACTTCATCGACCCAAGCCACTCCGAGTTGTGCACAACACGGGTCTTTTCCGAGTCGAGGATCTTGAATGCTTGTTCTTGGTAGGTCCGCGCGCCTTCGCGAATCTCGTCCTCGGTCGGCACGTGACGTGTTTTCGAGCGACCCGTCGGATCACCGATTCGCGCGGTGAAATCACCGACGATAAAGATGACCTCGTGTCCCATCTCTTGGAACTGCCGCATCTTCTGCATCAGCACCGTGTGGCCAAGGTGCAGATCCGGTCGCGTCGGATCGAAGCCCGCTTTGATCTTGAGCGGACGACCCAACGCCAGGCGATCCTTCAGCTCCTCGGCAACGACGAGGTCGACAACACCCCGTGTCAGCTCTTCGAGCGCATCCATATGGTTACCAGTCCGAGTTGGGGGCTACTCTGCGTCGCTGTCGGATCCGCCACGCGTGAGCGGCGCATTGACGAGTTCCTTGAGCTCCTTGCCCACTTTGAAGAAGGGCAGTCGCTTTTCCGGAACCGGCACCGGCTTTCCTGTGCGCGGGTTGCGGCCGTTGTACGCCTTGTAGTGGCGGACCGTGAACGACCCGAAGCCGCGGATCTCGATTCCCTCACCCCGTTCGAGCGAGCTGGTCATCGCCTCGAAAACACAGTTCACGACTTGCTCGGCGCGACTCTTGGTGATTTTCGTCCGCTGGGCGACAGCATCGATGAGCTCGGACTTCGTCATTCTGCGCGTGAGCGTATAATCGCCCCGCAGGCGGGTCAATAGCGATTCCGCGCACTTGGAGCACTGTTCCCTCGAATGAACCGTCGTAATCGCATCCTCGCCGTCGTTTTCCTGGCCTTTGCAGGGTGGCTTGTCTTCATCGTGGCCAAGCGTTCGGGTCGTGACACGCCGCAGCGTGCGCACCGCGAAGCCCCCGATGCTGGGGAGGTCGATGTCGCTGTCGAACCACCGGATGTCCCCGACTTCGTGGACGCGTACATCCGCGTGACGCCCAACCGACGCGCCGAACTCGAGACGGCACGCGTCGCCCGCCGAGCCGAGGTGGTTCACGCCACCTACGGCACCGGTGTTCGCCACGGACTCTGCAACGTTCCCCTGGCAGGCGTCGGTCGCGACGAGTTTTCCGATCGACTCCGCGAAGCGTTGGACGGCTGCGGTGAAGCCAAGGGCATCTTTCTTCCGCGCACCTTAGGACTTGGCATTCGTCGCGACGATCGCACGCTCTTGCAACTCGACGACGACGCGCTCGATCCCATCTTCGCGTTGGGCAAACCCGTCGTGATCGAATCGGGAGGGCCCGCGGCCTGGTTTGAAGGCGAAGGTCCCTTTGCCGGCGAAGCCGAGCCGGGAACAGACTGGCCGACCCGGACCGAACTCTCAGAAACTCTCGCGCGTCGAGCCCAACGCCATCCCGAACTCTCGATCGTCTTGGTCGACTGGGGGTACCTCGACCAAGCCGGTCTGCAGGCGTGGGTGAGCGCTGCTCATCGCTACGTGATCACCAGCGGAGCGGCGCCCGAAGGCGCAGATGCCGTCATGCGAGCGCATCCCGATCGCTTCCTCTTTGGCACTGGATTGACCCTCACTCCCGATGCTGCGCGACGAGGTCCCGAAGGCGTCCCGATCGCCAATGCGGAGGAGGCCTGGACCGCTGCGCTGGCCGAACTGGAGCCCCTTCTGGACGAGGAGTCGCGTGCCCAGGTCCTCAGAGCGAACGCACAGCAGGTTCTCGGACTCTGATTGCCCTGAAATTTCAGCCCCATCCGCCTCTCGTCACGGTTGAGAGCAAATCGGCCCTGCGGTAGGGTGGCGGCCGATTCGCGGGGGCTTCGGGCTCCCCGACGTCTTTTTCGGAGGCAGCAATGTCGGAAGCTGAAGAGCTCCAAAACGCTGATGATCTCAGCGCGTTCGACGCAGATCCCGCCCTGGGCGCAGGAGACCTGATGATCGGTAGCGATGCCGACACCATCAAGCAGATCAACAAGCGGACTTCGACCGGCGGCAAGATCGTCGCGCTTATCATCGTCGTCGCGTTGGCTGGGCTCGGTTGGTACGGATACCAGCAGTACGTCGCCTCCGAGACCGCGATGGATGTCTTCGAACCCATCCGGGTCATGGAAGATCCTGGTCAGCGCAACGCGGCGCTACGCGAGGTGCTCGCCAACTCGGATTTCGAGGACGTCACCATCGTCGCGATCAAGAACCTCGGACACTTCGCGGATGCCGAAGCCGTTCCCCTGATCATTGAACGTCTGGATGGTTCGCACCTTGTGCGTCGTGAAGCCGCGTGGGCACTCCAACGGATCGGTTCGCCGGCCGCGGATGCCGCGAAGCCCAAGCTTCTCGAAGTGTTGCCCGACTGCAATGAAGTCGACCAAAACCAGGTCGTGTGGACGCTGGCGATTCTCAACGAGCAGAGCGAAGCGTTCATCACGGCATTGATCGAGCGCTTCACGGCAGGTGGCCTGCAGGAATTGCAGGGGTTTGACCAGCGTGTGCTCACGCGCGTGTTGGGCATCTCGCGGCTTTCGTCCGAGGAGCTGACCAACCACGAGTCGGAGTCGGTCCGCGTCTTGACTGCGCACGCGCTGGGTGAGGTCGGCGAGGACAGCGTTGTGGCGCCCTTGTCGCGCATGCTGACCAACGAACTTGCGCGAACCGGCGACGAGCAGCACGCCGAGGTGATTCGCGCGACCGCGGCCGGTCTTGGACGCACGGGCTCCGCAGCCGCAGCGCGCCCGCTCTTTGAGATGCTTCGCAGCCATGCCGCCATGCAAGGCACCGTCATCGACGCGCTCAAAAAGTCGACCGCGGCCCCCAGTCTTGCCGTCTTGCTCGGCGAAGCGCAGCAGCCTGAGGTTCGTCGCGACCTTGTTCAGTTGATCGTCGACTCGCACGACCGCCGAGTCCTCGACACCCTCGCAGGCCTGCTCAACGACGAGGACCTCGAGATCAAGTCGATGGCCGCGTTGGCCCTGGCGCAGTACGGCGACCCGCGCGCGGCACCGGTGCTCTTCCAACTGACCACGGTGGAAGACGATGACGACATGGTCTCCGACGCCATCGAAGCGCTGCGTTGGGTGGCCAACGACCAGATGACCGACCAAATCGCCGGTCTTCTCGAGACGCACGCGTACCGCAAGTCCGCCATTCTGCGTGCGCTCGGCGCGACGGGTGATCCAGCAGCAGCACGAATCCTCACGGCGGAGTTGGAAGGCGACGACAAGAACTCCGCGGCTCGCGGCTTGGCCGACCTCAACGACGACGCAGGATTCCGAACGTTGCTCGGCAAGGTGGTGCGTCCTGCGAACACGGACATGACCGCGTTCAACGCCGCCGACCGCAGCTTTGCGACCGAGGACCTGCTCGCGATTCGTCGCGCTGCGATCAACGCGATGGGCTACTACAACCGGCCTGAAGCGATTCCCGAATTGATGAAGGTCGTCGAAGACGAGATGGACGACTACGAGCTTCGTGGTGCCGCAGCAGCAGCCATCGGGCGTCTGGGCGATGCGGAAGCGATTTCGACCGTCATCGGCAAGGTGGGCGATAGCAGCCTGAGCGAGCAGGCCCGTCGCTACTACGTCAGCGCGTTGTGGCAGCGCCCGCATCGCGAGATCAACCAGCAGCTGCTTGAGCTGATCGGTGGCAGTGATACCGAGGTCGACATTCGTCGTGCCTCAGCGCTTGCGGTTGGCTACTCCGGCGACCCGGCGGCCGACGAGCGTCTGATCGCGATGCTCGACGACGAAGGTGCGCGTCGACACGCGGCCGTCGCGATTGCGCTTGGCGGTGGCGATGCCGCGTCTGAGAAGCTCGTGGAGTGGCTGGGACGCGACCGCGACTTGCGCGAGATTCTGCAGGCCTTGGTGACGAACAGCGAGAACGATTGGTTCAACCTCTTGACCACCGACATGTTTGAGAACGATGCGATTTGGCGTCGTCTCGGTGTCGGCCAGGTGATGAAGCGTGGCGACGACGAGTTGAGCTACAGCTACGCTTGGCTCAACGCAGTGAAGGTGCTTCGAAGCGGTTGGAACGGAGTCGGCGGAATGAACCCGCAAGAGGTTCGCGACAAGCTTTGGGAAGCCGCGACTGGAGAAGATGAGCTGAAGCGTCGTCTGGCGATGGAGGCTTTCGCCGAGCTGCCGGAGATCGGACTGATTCTCCGAGCGCGCGACGAAGGCGGTGAGCTGGGTGAACTGGCGCGCGAAATCATGACGCGGGGCCAGCGCCGCAACTGATCGATCACGATCTCACGAATGGGCGTCGGCTTTCGGGCCGGCGCCTTTTTTCGTGTGCCGATTCATCGATGTCTAAACGATGGGCAGCGTGTGCTCTCGACAGATGAGCGCACTGTCGACCTTCGTCAATCGTTCGCCCGTGAGCCCACAACGGTGACTCCGGCCTTGCGTCTGAAAGTGTTCGCACGTTCGGCACACGCCAAAGGTCTTGCCTTCGTGCGCACGCTGTAACGCCGCGAGCAGTTCAACCCAGCTCGTGTCTGCTTCAACCGATCGCAGCGCAGCTTGCAGCAGCGGTGGCGGATGGGTTGCTTTCACAATCTTGCGCCCTTCCCCCGTCAGCTTGAGGTGGATGCGACGACGGTCCGTTTCGTCGGGTTCTTTGTCGACGAGTCCTTTTTGAACCAGCCCGTGAACACTCTGGCTCATCGTGCCTTTGGTGGCACCAAAGTACTCCGCAGCGGCGATCACCGTGTCCGTGTATCGGTTTGCACGAGAGAGAAACGCCAGAAGCTCAAGCTGCGCAACCGAGAGCGAATGCTCCGCAGCCAAGCGGCGCGACTCGGACCGAATGAGGTTGGCGATGCGTTCGAGAACGAGAGCGTCGGACACAAGCAATTAGTAGCGACTCAAAACCTCTTGACAAGTTCCTTGAAGCTCCGCATTAACAGTTTCGACTCGAAACGTTTCGACTCAGAACCAAGGAGCAACGATGACCAAGCCGACCCTCGACGTACTGGAAGCCATGAAAAAGACTGCGTTATTTGACGAAGAGGACGTGAAGTATCTGCGACTCTCCGCCGACGTGTTGGCCAACCAAGTCGAAGACGTTCTGGACGTTTGGTACGGGTTTATCGGGAGCCAGCCGCATCTTGTGGCGGATTTTGTGGACCCACGGACTCAGCAACCCAACGGCGATTACTTAGCTGCCGTGCGGGTGCGTTTTGGCCAGTGGATTCGGGACACCGCAGCGGCGAACTACGACCAGAAGTGGCTCGACTATCAAATCGAGATCGGCCGTCGGCATCACCGAGTGGGGAAGAACAAGACCGACGGCGTGCAGTCGACCCCACTCGTGTTGTTTCGCCACTTGCTACCGATCGTGTTTCCAGTGTTGACGACGCTGAAGCCGTTTCTCGCGAAGAAGGGACACTCGAACGAAGCCGTCGAGAAGATGCACCAGGCATGGACCAAGAGCGTGCTGATGCAGTTGGCGCTGTGGAGTTACCCCTACGTGCGCGATGGGGATTGGTAAGTTCAGGGACCACCACCCATCAATGCGGAATGCGGGATGCGGAATGCGGGATGAGAACGAAAATGACCGGACCGACGGCGAACGGTCAGGCGGCGCTCCAGGCGTAGGCCGATGGCGACCCCACGTTCGAGACGAATCCAGGAGGATTCGGATTCGGACGTCGAGACATCGGATTCGCGAAGCGAAACCGGTGGCGAGCACGGGCGTCGTCACCGCACATGAATGTGCGGGGATGACGGAGACGTGACGACGCGAGCGGAGCGAGTGGCGGCGCGAGAACCACAAACACAAGGCGAGACGCCAGTGCGCAGCACTGTTCGGTGAGCCCTCCTCGAGGAACAGCGGCGAAGGGGATCCCGCCCGGCTGCTCAAGCGGCCGAAGCGCACTGCACAGGAAACGAGTATCCAACCCCGAGACGTGGTGACGCGGGGTGACGACGACTCTGACCAGCTGGGGAAGCGAAGCTTCACCAAGCGCAGCTCAGGCGGAGGAGGAACCCGCGTCACCACGTCTCGGCCTGGAACCACCACCGGAACCACCACCGGAACCACCACCCAACCACCCGAACCCGAACCCGAACCCGAACCCGAAACCGAACCCGAAACCGAACCCGAAACCGAAACCGAACCCGAACCCGAACCCGAACCCGAACCCGAACCCGAACCCGAGCCCGAACCCGAGAACGAACTAACCCAACGCCGCTAACACATCCGCGATGATTTCATCCGCGTTCTCAATCCCCACCGCGTAGCGCACCAAACTATTCTTGATGCCCACCGCTTCGCGTTGCTCGGTCGTCAGCTCAAAAAAGCTCATCAACGCCGGCTGCTCGATCAGCGACTCCACACCACCGAGCGAGGGCGCGATCCGCGGAATCCGACACGCGTCTACGAACGCGCTCGTCTCCTCTAGCGTCGCATCGAGTTCGAAGGTCACCACGCCCCCAAATCCCGACATCAGTTTCGCCGCAACCTCATGGTTCGGGTGCGAAGGCAGGCCCGGATACCAAACCTGCTTCACGCGCGGATGGCTCTCCAACGCTTGCGCCAGTTGCAGCCCTGTGTCGTTTTGCTGCCGAACGCGCAACGCCAACGTCTTCATCCCGCGCAGAATCAACCACGCCGCATGCGGGTCGAGCACGCATCCAAGGACATGTCGGAGGTCGCGGGTCAGCGACACCAAACCGCTCTTGCCTGCGACGACTCCACCCAAGACGTCGTTGTGACCGCCCAGGTACTTGGTCGCGCTGTGCACCACCAAGTCGATTCCGAGCTCGGCGGGACGCAGGTTAATCGGCGTCGCGAACGTGCTGTCGATCATGGTTTTGATCCGCTTCGCTTTGCAGATCTCCGCCATGCGCTGCAGGTCGGGGACGGTCTGGTACGGGTTGGTGGGCGCCTCGCTGATCACGAGCTTCGTCTCGGGAAGGATCGCCTTCTCCAACGCATCCACGTCAGCAGGCGGAACCAGCGTCGCGCTCACACCAAAGCGATCGAGAAAGCCGGTGACGAACTGACGCGTGCGGCGATAGCAGTCCGAAAAGAGAATGACGTGCGAGCCGCTTTTGACCAACGCGAGAATGGCGGTCGTGACCGCAGCCATGCCCGACGAAAACGCAATCGCATCCTCTGCGTTTTCCAGCGCAGCAACTTTCTCTTCGACGAGACGAACTGTGGGATTGCCGTACCGTCCGTACTCTTCGGTTCGCTCGGAGCGTCCTTCAAAGAACGCACAGAGCTCAGCCGTGTCGACAAAAGTGTACGTCGCGGTTTGCGCGATGGGCGCAGTCTTGGCGTCGTAGGGAAAGCTGCGCGGTTCTCCCGCTTGAACAGCTTTGGTTTCGGGATGTTTGCCCTCGCTCACGCATGCACCCTACCCGCGTTGGACGTTGGGTCGTCGATTTTTCCCGGAAGGAGAGAAGGAAAGAAGGAGAGAAGACTCGATCCTTCTTTCCTCTTCCGCGCGACGACGATGAAAGGGAGGAGAGACGGCGAACTGAGACTCGCAGTTGCCGCAGGCAACGAGAATCGAAGCTAGCCGGCTCGACGACCGATAAGCACGACGAGGCGCCCCGCGCCGAGACGCGACAGCGAGCGAAGCGAGCGCATCGAAGTCGGAGGGGGGACCCGCGGCGAAGCCGTGGGGGGAGGTTTGCATCAAACCTCCAAAGGGAGGAAATCGGGTGAAGCCGGAGACTCGCAGCGCGAAGCGCGAGAATCGGAGGCCTAGCCCGATTTCCGACCGATAAGCACGACGAGGCGCCCCGCGCCGAGACGCGAAAGCGAGCGAAGCGAGCGCATCGAAGTCGGAGGGGGGACCCGCGGCGAAGTCGTGGGGGGAGGTTTGCATCAAACCTCCAAAGGGAGAAAATCGGGTGAAGCCGGAGACTCGCAGCGCGAAGCGCGAGAATCGGAGGCCTAGCCCGATTTCCGACCGATAAGTCTAGTGACCCTTTTCGCGGTCGATACCCGGGTGGGTCGGGTCGCCCGGCTCATGACGGGGATTGTCCGTCAGGTACGTTCCATCACGACCCGGCAAGCCCAAAAGGACTTCCTTGTCGTAGATGAAGTGGTCGCGCGAGGTGCTCGGGGGCATGTGGAACCCGGTGTCCATGCGAATCGCGTCACACGGACACGCCTCAACACAGTAACCGCAGTAGATGCAGCGAAGCTCGTCGATGACGAACACCGCAGGAAACCGCTCGTAGCCGTAGCGCGGGTCCGACTCATCGTACTCGGCAGGCTCAATGTGAATGCACTGCGCGGGACATGCGGTGCTGCAGCACAGACACGCCACGCAACGCGGAGAACCATCTGTACGCTGCGTCAGTCGGTGGATGCCACGGAAGCGCTCGGGGTATTCGCGCTGTTCCTCGGGGTACCGAACCGTGGCGATGTCGGACTCTTCTTCTTTGCTGAGCGTATTCTTAAAGAACCGCTTCATCGTGTAGGCGAGGCCCTTCGCGATTTCCGGCACGAACGCCTGTTCGGCGACGGTGCGCTTGGGCTTCTTCATCACTTTGACGCCAACAGCCATCGATCAACCCCAGAGCAGCACGAGAATTCCCGTGATCAAAATGTTGAGCAGGGAAAGAGGAAGCAAACCCTTCCAGCACAGCGCCATGATCTGGTCGTAGCGGAAGCGCGGCAAGGTCCAGCGAATCATCATCTGCACCCAAAGGAGCACGATGATCTTCAGGATCATCACGGTGACTTGGATCGCGAGCACCGCCCAGTGCTCGATCAGGATCGTGTCGCCAATCGTCCACGTGGTGAGCGGAATCGACAGCTCCCAGGTCCCTGGCAGGTCGAACCCATGCTCGAACAAGAAGGGCACATCCCAGCCACCGAAGAAGAAGATGGTGGCCAACGCACCGAGCACAGCCATCTCCACGTACTCACCCGTGAAGAACATGCCGAACTTCATGCCGGAGTATTCGGTGAGGTAGCCACCGACGAGCTCGCTCTCACCCTCGGGCGCGTCGAAGGGAATGCGCTTGGTCTCCGCGATCGCTGCGAAGGTGTAGAGAATCGCCGCGAGCGTGAGCGGCGGAATGAACACGCCCCACCACTGCGCTTCGTACTGCCAACGCGCGATGTCCTCGAGACGAACCGAGTCGTAGACCATGAAACACGGCACGAGCGTCAGTCCGAGCACGACTTCGTACGACACCATCTGACTGGCAGCGCGAAGACCACCAAGCAGCGAGTACTTGTTGTCCGAAGCGTAGCCGCCGATCGCGGCGCCAATGATGCCGGTTCCTGCGACGGCGAAGATAAAGAGCACACCCACGTTCAAGCTCGCGACCTGCATCGGAACCAACACGGCTTCGGTGAGGGTGCGCGAATCACCGACGTTGGCTTGCGCCCACTCGACCCACGCGATGTCGCTCATCGTCGGGCCCGCGTCGACCGCAGTCCACGCGTGTCCCTGGAAGATGAGGTCGGACGCAAAGCCGTAGTAGAGCGTGTCGGCGAAAGGGATCACGGCCAGCGAAAGAATCGCGGGAATCATCGTGATCACTGGAGCAAGACCGAAGAGGAGCTTGTCCGCGCGCGGAGGCGTGAAGTCCTCCTTCCAAAGCATCTTCACGGCATCTGCAGCGGGGTGCAGCAGACCCAAGAGCTTCAGGTTTCCGTCGTTGCCGACAATCGTGCGGTGCACTTTGTGACCCAGCGAGAGCACAAATCCGAGCACACCAAAGCCGAGAATGCCGAGGTAGAAGGTCTCGGCGGGCTGGTCGAGCAAAGTCTCCCAACCAAAGATCCCCATCATCACGAGCACAGCGATGCAGGCGCCCGCGGCACCCATCGCGGCCATCGCACTCGCCTGCAGCGGCCCGAGGCTCCACGCCATCAAGTCGACCACACCCTGCGGAAGCGGGATGTTTGCGCGACGCGGTCCAAGTCGGTCCTGGATCATCGCGGACTGACGTCGTTCCGCCCAAACCAGAACCGGAGCAAACGCGCCGACCACGACCGCCAAGAGAAAGACGATCTTCAACAGCGCTGCGAGTGTCAGCTCCCAGGTATCCATCAGACTGCCGCCGGTGCGTTGGCCGCTTCACGCGGCTGGTTCATGTCTTTGGCTACTTCGCCGGTCTTTGTGTAGCGAAGGTCCAAGCCGAGGCCCGCGGCGATCGCAACGACGGTGCGCCATGCGGTCTGCACGCCTTCGGGTGGTGGCACGGCGCGCGTGAAGCTCTGCGCAATGCCCTTCGCGTTGGTGAACGTGCCGAACGACTCCGCCCAACTCGCAACCGGAACGACCACCGAGGCGACATCTTGGAACGCACCTTCGTTGGCGGTCAGCGACACGACGGTCTCGAGCTGACGAAGTGCATCGAGCGCCTTGGCGTCCTCCCCACTCTCGGGTCCAAGCGCGATGACCGCTTCGATCTCTCCGCCGAGAACATCGCTGACGAGATCTTCGACGGTGTCTTCCAAGGTCCCTGCCGCAGCAATCGCACCGGCGCGGTTCGGGTTGGGATCCGCATGACGAAGAATGTCGTCGCCTTCCCAGCCAATGAGTTCGGCATCCCGAGCTGCGAGGTAGAGCTTCTTGGTCCCCAAGAGCTCGGCAAAACGGGCAAGCACGTAGTTGTCCTCGCTGCTGTGCAAGGCGCTGAGCACGATGCCGACTTTGCTGGCGTCGACTTTGCCGAGTCGCTCGACGACTTCGTCGATGGCGTCTTCGGGCAGCACGGTGTCTTGGTCGTCGCCACGTCCGATGGTCGGCTCAGTGACGCGTCCCTCGTGCACCTCGGTGTACGTCATCATGCCGTCGTCACACATCCAGTACTGGTTGGTGGCTTCGTTGTCGCGTGGACGAAGGCGGTACACCTTGCCGTAACGCGGGTCGAAGTCGACGTGCATGTTGCAGCCGGTCGCACAGCCCGTGCACACACCCGGCACCGACTTGAGGAACCAAACGCGCGCTTTGAACCGGAAGTCGCGCGAGGTGAGCGCACCGACCGGACACACGTGCTCGGTCATCAGCGAGTACTTGTGATCGAGCTGACGACCCGGCGACACGATGATCTCGTTTCGATTGCCGCGCTCACGCATGTCGAGCACGTGCTCACCAGCAACCTCATCGCACACGCGAATGCAGCGCGTGCACACGATGCAGCGCTCGGCGTCGTACACGATGGTCGGTCCAAAACGGACGCCCTTGGGCTTGTGAACCGGTTCGGTGCGCTTGCGCTTGAGCGTGGCCTGATGCTCTTCGTAGTAGTCCTGAAGCTTGCACTCACCGGCTTGGTCGCAGATCGGACAGTCGACCGGGTGGTTGAGCAGCAGGAACTCCTGCACGCGAGCCTGAGCGTTCTTCACGTCATCGCTGAGCGAGTCGACTTCCATCCCCGCGGCAGCCGGCACCTGACAGGCCGGTGTGAGCTTGGGCTTGGTGTCGGGGACGTACTGCTCTTTCTTGTCGTCCCACGTCAGAATCGGCATCGCCATCTGGCGGCCTGACTTGATGTGCACGAGACACATACGGCAGTTGGCCGCGATGCTCAGTCCGGGGTGCCAGCAGTAATGGGGAATCTCGATTCCCGCCCGCCAAGCGGCCCGCATGATCGTGTCACCGGGCTCGAAGGGGATGTCCTGGCCGTTCAGTTTGAAGGTAGGCATGTCAGTAGGTTCTCGTTGCGTGGCTCAGCGGTCGCACTCGCCGCCGATCATGTTGACCGAACCGAAGGTGGGAACGATGTCCGCGATCATGTCGCCCATCAGCATCTCGCGCGCCGCCTGCAGCTGGTACCAGCAAGGCGGACGCACGCGAACGCGATAGGGCGTGCCGCTTCCATCACTCACGATGTAGAAACCGAGCTCGCCGTTGCCGCCCTCGGTAAACGAGTACACGGCGCCCTTGGGAGGCTTCATGCCTTCCATGACGAGCTTGAAGTGGGCAATCGTCGCTTCGATCGTCGTGTACACCTCACGCTTCTCCGGAAGGATGATGCGCGGGTCGTCCACGTTGACCGGACCGTCGTCAGGCATCTGCTCGAGCGCCTGCTCGATGATGCGAAGCGACTGTCGGATCTCCTCCATGCGAACCATGAAGCGATCCCAGTTGTCGCCGTCTTCGCCGACCGGGACGTCGAAGTCGAAGCGGTCGTAGACCATGTACGGATGGTCCTTGCGAACGTCGTAGGGAATGCCCGTCGAGCGCAACACCGGACCAGTCACACCGAGCTCAAGCGCACGCTCCTGCGTCAGGATGCCAATGCCCTGCATGCGATCGAGGAAAATGCGGTTTCCGAGCAGCAGCTTTTCGCTCTCGGCAACCACCTTGACGATTTCCGGAATGACCGCGCGAACGTCATCTTTGAATCCGTCGGTCGGAGGCGCAGCCATCCCGCCGATGCGGCCGAAGCTGTGCGTCATGCGTGCGCCGGATTCCTTCTCGAGGATGTCCCAAACCCAGTCGCGGACCTTGAGCAACCACAGGAAGGGCGTGAACGCACCAAGCTCCATCGCACCCGCACCGTTGCAGGTGAAGTGGTCGGTGATGCGCGCGAGCTCTCCGAGGATGACGCGGTAGTACTGACAGCGCTCCGGCACCTCGATGCCGAGCAGCTTCTCGCATGCGAGCGAGAAGCCGACGTTGTTCAGCATCGGCGACACGTAGTTGAGACGGTCCGCGTACGGGAACACCTGAGAGTAGGTGCCGCGCTCGCAACTCTTCTCGAAGCCGCGGTGCAGGTACCCAGGCTGCACATCCACGTTCATGATGATCTCGCCATCGAGGTCGAGAACCATCCGAATCGTTCCGTGCATCGCGGGGTGCGCCGGTCCCATGTTCAGGCGCATCGGGTCGGCGGGAAGCTCCAGCGCTTCGTCGTCCGCCTCGACGATCTCGTCGGCGACCTCCATCAGCTACCTTCCTCTGCTGCGGGCGGCGGCTCGGCGGCGACTTTCTCAGTCACCACCGGAAGCTGCTGCTCCGCGATTTCGGAATCACTAAGCGTGCGCCGCTTTCCGGACTGCACACCGATCGAAGGCGACACCTGTTCGTCGCGCCCGGCCAGGCGTTCTTCCCAGTCGATGCGAGCAAAGGGCTGGCCTTCTTCGATACCAAAAGGCGGCATCTTCAAGGTCGTATCCACGTCGCGGTACTCGACCAAAGGCTGCGCGCGATCGATCGGGTAGTCCTTGCGAAGCGGAAACCCCTCGAACTCATCGTAGAGGAGGATGCGCCGCATGTCCTTGTGACCGTCGAAGACGATCCCGAACATGTCGTAGACCTCGCGCTCGGCCCAGTTCGCGCCGGCGTACACGCCGCAAAGCGTCGGCGCCTTTTGGCCGTCCTTCACCTCGGTGCGAACACGAATGCGCGACTTGTTGGCGTTGCTGCGCGCCATGAAGAGCACGTCGAAACGCGCCCCACCCTCGACCTCGCGCTCGGGGTAGTCGACCGCCGTCAGATCGATGAAGTGATCCATCGAACACTTCTCGTCGGTCTTCAGAAACTCCGCGACGGCAACCCAATCTTTGGGGGCCACGGTGACCTCTTCGTCCCCGCGGAAGTCGCTCGTGCTCAGGATCTTGTCTTTGAAGTGCGACTCGAGTCGCTTCACGACCGCCTTGCTCATGATCCACCCTTGGGCACGGTTCGCTTCGCGCGAAGCTGAGCCAAATGCGGAACCTCGCGCGGCGGGACCGTCACGGGCTCGCGCTTCCCCTTTTGGATCTTCTCCATCAGGAGCATCAACGCGTCGAGCACGGCTTCGGGTCGCGGCGGACAGCCGGGGATGTACACATCGACCGGGATGATTTTGTCGCAGCCGGGAATCGTCGTGTAGTTGTCGTAGAAACCCCCGCAAGACGCGCAGGTTCCGAACGCGACCACCCACTTGGGCTCGGTCATCTGCTCGTAGATACGCTTGAGCGCGGGACCCTGACGTTGGCTGATCGTGCCGACCACCCAGAGCACGTCGGACTGACGCGGACTAAAGCGCGGGGCCTCAGCTCCAAAGCGCGCGATGTCGTAGCGCGGCGCGGCCGTCGCCATGAACTCCATGCCGCAGCACGCCGTCGCGAACGGGTACTGGAACAACGAGTACTTGCGCGCCCAAGCCAGCAGCGCATCGATCTTGGTGGTGAAAAAACCATCGGCGAGCTGACCGCCGAGGGACTGCTTTTTCATCTCTCCCATTCCAGCGCTCCTTTCTTCCAGGCGTACACTAGGGTCACGCCCAGGATGGTGAGGAAAAGAAGCATCTCCACGAACCCGAACCACCCGAGTTGGCGAAAGAGACTGCCCCACGGATAGAGGAACACCGCTTCGATATCGAACACGACGAAGAGAATGGCCGTGAGGTAGAACTTCACGCTGAGCTTGAGGTGCGCAGCACCCGTGGTGTTCGATCCCGACTCGTACGGGATCATCTTTTCGGGCGTGGGTTTCTTCGGTCCCGCCAACGTGGCGATGGTGAACATGAGCACCGCAACCGAAACGGCTGCGCCGAGCATGAGGAAGACCGGCAGGTAAACGGAAAACAAGCGAGGAGCTCCTCTCCAGGTGAGTTGATGAGGCGCGACTTGATGCGACCAAAACGCCGCAAAACCCCGTCAATTCTGGGGTGCTTCTAGCGTTGGCCGCGGATGAAGTCAACGACGATGGCGCGCCGCTTCAAGACCGTGATGTCGCACAGTGACCTACATGTACCCACGAGGCGGGATGTGCCAAGGTCCCGCCCGCTCATGGCTCGAAAAATCCCGGCTCTCGCTTTCGCATTCCTTGGCTTGTTCACCGAGGTTTTGACCTCTCGCGCCTTCGCTCAAGAGGCCGAAACCGAGCCCTCTGGGGTCGATCGGGTCCTCGCAGCGGTCGATGCCGTGTTTGGCGAGTACCTGGTCGGACCGCTCGCGAGCATCTTCTTCTTCGATCTTTGGTTCTGGGACAACGGCACCGAGGGCGAAACCAAGATGCCGATGATCGTCTTCTGGTTGGTCACCGGCGCGGTCTTCTTCACGATCCGATATCGCTTTCCGAACATCCGCGCGTTTGGCCACGCGTTCCGCGTGACAAAGGGAGACTTCGACAACCCGGACGACCCTGGCGAAGTCAGCCACTTCCAGGCACTCGCCTCGGCACTCTCGGCCACCGTCGGACTCGGCAACATCGCCGGTGTCGCGGTCGCGGTCGGCGCGGGCGGACCGGGCGCGGTGTTTTGGATGGTCGTGGCTGCGTTCTTCGGCATGTGCTCGAAGTTCAGCGAGTGCACCTTGGGTCAGGCCTATCGCGAGGTCGACGCCAAAGGAAACGTGTCGGGAGGACCGATGCGCTACTTGCAGAAGGGCCTCGAGGAGATGGGCTTCGCGACCTTTGGACGCGTGTTGGCGATCATGTTCGCGCTGATGTGCATCGGCGGAAGCTTCGGCGGCGGAAACATGTTCCAAGCCAACCAAAGCTACGCGCAGGTGAGTCGCGTGTTGCCCTTGCTTGAAGGCGGAGGCGGCGCGCTCGCCTACGGCATCATTCTCGCGATCCTCGTCGCGATCGTCATCATCGGCGGCATCAAGCGAATCGGCGTCGTTGCGGGCTACATCGTTCCGGCGATGTGCCTGGTCTACATCGCGGCGGGCTTCATCGTAATCTTCGCCAACATCGGGCAGGTCGGCGACGCGTTTGCCAAGATCATCGGCGAAGCGTTTAGCCCCGAAGCGGTTGGCGGCGGGTTCATCGGCGTCTTGATGATCGGCTTCCAACGTGCGGCATTCTCCAATGAAGCCGGTGTGGGTTCCGCCTCGATCGCGCACTCGGCTGCGGCCACAGACGAACCGGTGCGCGAAGGCATCGTGGCGCTCCTCGAACCCTTCATCGACACGATCATCGTCTGCACGATGACCGGACTCGTCGTGGTCATCACCGGCGCCTACGCGGTTGAAGGTGTCGAAGGTGTGGAGATGACGTCGAACGCGTTCGACACGGTCATCCCGGGCTTCAAGTACGTGCTGAGCTTCGCGGTGTTCCTCTTCGCGTTCTCGACGATGATCTCGTGGAGCTACTACGGGGAGCGGTGCTGGACGTACCTGTTCGGAACCGGAAGCTCGATGGCGTACAAGATTCTCTTCCTCGTGTTCGTCGTACTCGGTTCAGTCCTCAAGCTTGGCAGCGTCATCGACTTCTCCGACTTGATGGTGCTGGGCATGGCGTTCCCGAACATCCTGGGCATGTACTTCCTGTCCGGGAAGGTGAAGTCGATGTTCGACGACTACTGGGGCCGGCTTAAGAGCGGCGAAATGAAGCCCACCAACCCGTCCAAGTTCTGAGCTTTGCGTCGAAGCCTGAAGTTGAACCAGGCGTAAGACGCATACGCCGGACAAGTAGTAGAATCGCAACGTGGGGACCGAAGAGCTCGAAGGGAGCGCGCGCAACGAGGAATCGTTTTGTCCTCACTGCGGCCAACTTCATCCCAGCAGTTGGTCCCACTGTCCCAACACCGGCAAAGCACTCACCGTCGGCCCGGCGCTGATCGGCCGCACCATCGCCGGTCGATACCGCATCGAACGCATCCTCGGCGAAGGTGGAATGGGCGCGGTCTACGAGGCGGAGCACATTGCGATCGGCCGACGCGTGGCGCTCAAGCGTCTGCATCCTGAACTCGCGGTCGATGCGCGTTCGGTTCATCGTTTTCAACGCGAAGCGCGCATCGCCGGGTCGACGGGTCACGACCACATCGTCGACGTTCTGGATCTGGGTTTCGCCGAAGATGGTGCGCCCTTCTTGGTGATGGAGCTCTTGGAAGGCGAGACCTTGGCGGCACGTCTCGCGCGCGAGGGCCGACTCAAGGTGGAGCGTGCCGCACGCGTTGCCGGCCAAGCCCTGGCAGCGCTCGAGATGGTGCACGCGAAAAACGTCGTGCATCGCGATCTCAAGCCCGACAACATCTTCCTGATCAATCGCCACGGCCGCACCGACTTCGTGAAGGTGTTGGACTTCGGCGTTTCCAAAGTCGCCAACACACCCGAGATCACGAAGCTGACCAAAACGGGCGTGATGGTCGGCACACCGCACTACATGAGTCCCGAACAGGCGCGCGGAATGGACGTGGACCATCGCGTCGACATCTACGCGATCGGTGTTGTGCTCTACGAGTGCCTCAGTGGCACCCTGCCCTTTCGTGGCGCGAATTATCACGCGCTACTGCAGGCAATTCTTCGTGGTGATGTGCCGCGATTGACGACGCGGGCCAACGTGCCCCAAGCGCTTGCCGACCTCGTCCACTCGGCCCTGGATTTGGATCGTGAACGCCGACCGCAGGACGCTCGGATGATGCGCGAAGCACTGGTGGCGTTTGGAGCCGATGCGCCAGAGCGCGAGCGCCCCGAAAGCACCCCCCCACCACGTATCCGCGACACACTTCCGCGCGTCGCCGACGACTCGCCGCACTACACACCACTTCAAGCGACGCCCAAGCCCATGGCGGCTCAGCCTCAGCACTTTGTCGCGACGTCGAACGACTGGCGCGATGTCCCGATGTTGGAAGACGCGCCCGCGGCGTCGACCACACACGCCAAGCCCTCGTTGCCGTCGGCCCCGACGTTGGAGTCGAGACCCTTTCGGAAGCCAGATGCAACACGCGTCGCATCTCCGGCACGCAAGCCGAGCGAAAGTGCCACCGTCAAGGGCGCGTTCGTGATCGCTGCGCGGCGTCACTTGCTCAAACGCTACGGCGAAGACGACCGCCCGCTCACGTTTCTCTCTGCGGCACGACGCGAGGATCTACGCGTGGTGCTTCCGATCAGCCGCGTTCCGCTGCGGGCGGTCTTGGCGTGGTTGGACTCGGTTGATCGGACCTATGCCCGAGGCGATGGAAGTGCACTGCACGCTCTGGGTCGCGCGGTCGCGTCCACGGAGTTGGCACGCTTCGAGGGTCGCGGAATCGAATGGGCGCGTGTGAGCCTTCCTGCCGTCTGGCGTTCGTACTTCCATGAATCACTGATCTCGATTGACGAGCACTCGATCCACATCGTTGAAGGCACGACGCGTGGCACGCTATTGCGCGTGCTTGCTGGGTTCGCCGAGCGAGCCCTTGAGATGGCCTCCGGACAATCCGTACGCGCGTCGACAAACAACGAAGGCGTAACCCTGCGCTAGCGAACTAGCGAAGCGTCGACGCACTCATCTGAGCAATGTCACCCGCGGCAGGCGGCTTCGACGTCGGCGACTTCCTTGGGAATCGCGTCCGTGAGGTTCTCGGGTGCGCCTTCACGAACGCACACGTCGTCCTCGATACGGATTCCGATTCCCCGCCAGCGCTCGTCCACGTCGGCGTCAGGTGCGACGTAAATGCCGGGTTCAACGGTCAGGACAAAGCCAGGCTCCAAGGGACGTGCTTTGCCGTCTTGGTAGTAAATGCCGACGTCGTGCACATCCATGCCCAGCCAGTGCGACGACTTGTGCATGAAGAACTGCTTGTACGTGTGTTTCTCCATCACCTCGTCGAACGAGCCTTTGAGCAATCCGTGGTCGAGCAGTCCGCGCGCGACAATCTCGGAGGTGACGCGATGAATGTCTTCGAGCGTTTTGCCAGGACGCGCGGCATCCACACCCGCTTTCTCTGCGGCAAGAACGACTTCGTAGAGCGCGCGTTGCTCTGCACTGAACGTCCCGCTGACCGGAAACGTTCGGGTGACGTCCGACGCGTAGTAGTCCAGTTCGCACCCCGCATCGATGAGCAAAAGTTCGCCCTCGCCCATGCGCCGACTGTTGGCGCGGTAGTGAAGGATGCAAGCGTTGGGTCCGCTCCCGACGATGCTGTCGTATGCGGCGCGCTCACTTCCCTGCGAGCGAAAGATCCGTCGAATCTCGGCCTCGATCTCGTACTCAAACTTACCTGGGGCGGTCGCTGCCATCGCTTGCACGTGCGCGTCGTGTGTGACCTTTGCTGCACGTCGCATCTGCGCGAGCTCTTCGGGCGTTTTCCGCAGACGCATCTCGTGCAGGATTTTCCCGGGGTCGATGATCTCGGTCGGCGCGCTGATGCCTTGGCGACCACGCCGACGGACGACGTTTAGTGCCGAAAAAAGACGCGCATCAAACGCGTCGCCGCGCCCAACCCGCGCATGCACCCGATCGAGGTCGCCCAAGTAGTCCGGCAAGCGCTTCGTCAACTCGCCGATGGTGAACGCTGCATCGACGCCGTAACGCTCGAGAGCACCTTCGACACCGGCACGCGGACCATCCCAAATCTCACGCTCCTTGTTGCGCGCCCGAACGAACAACACGGCCCGATGTTCGTGTTTCGTACTGAGCACCAATACACTTTCCGGCTCGTCGAAACCGGTCAGGTAGTAGAAGTCGCTGTCCTGACGGTACGCGTGCTCCACGTCGTTGTTGCGAATTGCCACTTCAGCGGCCGGGAGAACCATGACGCCCTCGCCCATCGCCTCGAGCACTCGCTCCCGTCGCGCTTGGAACGTGTCCATGTCGGATTCATAGCACGCCCTAGTCGAGCAGCTCGGCCAAGCGATCGCGCCACGCCTCTTCAGGCGCGAGCTCTTCGCACACCGCCTCGATCGAGATTCCCCCGCCGCGAGCTGTGAATTCGCGAACGGATTCCTCGATGTGGGGGTTGCGATACCAGTCTTCGTCAAAGCGCTCGCGCAGCCCGACCCACATCCGCAGTGCGCCCTGCAACGCGCGTAGACGTGCACCACCTCCCGAAGGTGTGGCGATGAGCAAACGTGCGATGGGCGCAGGCAGCGACACCCCCAACGCGCGAAGAACAAGCGACTCTGCCACCGAGTCCAGGTCCTCGCCGCGGTCTTCCCATCCACCGCTGCGCGGAACCGCGAAGGTCATCTCCACCGAGGCAGCGTGAAGACGAAGCTCCAGCACGGTGCGCGCAGCGCACAAACGTCGCCGCGTGGCTGCCGCACGGCTGGCCAGTCCCGAACGACGCGAACGCGCCTCGTCCGCCCACATCTGCGCGCCCAGCTCGCCAAACGCACGTGCGACGCTCTGCGCAGTCGGACGCGAGAACGCGACAGGTGGTTGCGCCAGCATCAACGCCAACGCACGACCCACCCCTCGCGCGGCGGCTCGCTCACTTTGCCAGCCCAACTCGATCGGCGAGGGCAAGATCCGAATGTCACGCGCAGCATCTAGAATCAGCACGTGCGGTTCTACGCGTGGATCACGATGCGACGCATCGACGCGAACCCGAGTCGAAAGCGTCGACTCAAACACGCCCCAGCTTTGTCCGAGTCGTCGATAGCGATCTCGCGTGGGCGCATCACGATCCGAGTCGCGGTCGCGCAGCGCGCGTGTGAGCGCATCAAACGAACGCGGCGCGCGCAATATCTCGAGCGCGGCGTCGCGCAGGTCGTTGGCAGCGAGAACCTCCGCCGCGCGCTCCCGACGCGTTTCGGGATTGGGGCCCGCATCGGGATGACGGCCTGTTCCGAGTTGCGCAAACACGTCGGACGCATGACGCAGTGCGACCGCGCGCGCCTGCGTCAGCATCGCGACATCGCGGCTCAGAGGGTCACGAAGCGCAGTCAGCAGCGCTTGAGCACGCGAGGGCGTCGGTCCCGCCCAAAGCTCGGCCATCGCGCGTCGTGTGCGCGTCGCATCGCGCTCCACCTGGACAGACTCGCCCCAACGACTCGCGAGTCTCTCGCGAACCGCGGCGAGTTCGCGTTCCACGACACCCCGTGCGAGGTGCGCTGCCACCGTCGCTGCAATCGTGGGGTCGATGGCATCGCGGACCTCCGCAAAGCGCTCCAAGTCTGCAGGGCTCGGAAAGAGTGCGGATGGCACCTCCGTGCCGCGAGCCGCCGCCAGCCGCACCTTCGCTTCACGCTCTCGCCAGCGCATGGTGTGCATCGCCTGCTGCAGCGGGTCCATGGTGCGAGCTTATGCCGAAGTTGAGCCAAGCGTGCTATCCCGCGCTCATGACCGTCGCTCCCGAGAACATGAAGATCGGCATTGTCGGTGCTGGAAACATGGGCAGCACCCTGGTGCGTGGCCTTCTGGGCGCCGGGTTGCAACAGCCTTCACAGCTCTTGGCCAGCGACCCGCGCGAAACGGCACGCACGGAACTCGCCAACCAGACCGGCATCCGAACCACCGAGGACAACCACGAGGTTGCGGCGTTCGCGGACTTGCTCATTCTCGCGACCAAGCCGCAGGTGTTTGACAGCGTGCTCGCGGAGATCGCACCGGCAACAGGAGGCTCGACCTTGGTGGTATCGATCGCTGCAGGTGTGTCGATTCGCACCATGGAGCACGCGCTTCAAGACGGAACGCGGGTGGTTCGGTGCATGCCAAACACGCCTGCGCTTGTGGGTGCCGGCGCGACCGGCATCGCCCCGGGAACGCACGCGAGCGAAGATGACATCGCGTTGGTGCGGCAGCTTTTCGACCACGTGGGCGTGACCGAGGTGCTCGACGAAACGCTGCTCGACACTGTGACGGGGCTGAGCGGTTCGGGACCGGCGTTTATTTTCGTGATCATCGAAGCGCTCTCCGATGCGGGTGTGAAGATGGGACTCCACCGGCGCGCGGCTCAAAAGCTTGCTGCGCAAACTGTACTGGGCGCCGCGAAACTCTTGATCGAAAGCGGCGAACATCCGGGGCGACTCAAAGACATGGTGTGCAGTCCCGGTGGAACGACGATCGCCGGACTTCACACACTCGAAGCGGGTGGGCTTCGCACGACCCTGATCAACGCTGTGCAAGATGCGACGACGCGCTCGCGCGAACTGGGCCAGGAGCTGGAAGAAAAGCTTGGATAGGGAGCAGCATTCCGCTTCGCGGATCCGGAAGCTTGGAAGCATGGGAGTGCGGAAGATCCACTATTTTTTAGTGGGAGACGCGAGACTCGGAGACCGGAGAGATATTTTTCTCTGCGGCCTCCGAGCCTCACGCCTCCCACTAAAATTCAGATCCCGACTCACCGCATCAGATGGTGGAACACACGTGTGGACGAATGAACCGCTTCCGGTAGGTCAGCTCCGAGTGCCGAAAATCGCCGTTCCCACTCGCACCATCGTTGCGCCCTCGGCAATCGCGGCTTCCAGATCGCCGCTCATGCCCATCGACAGCGTGCTCAGCTCAAGACGCTCGGCAGCTTCGCGCAACGTTTGGAAATGCGGCCGGGCATCGCCGCTTGCTGGGGGAATCGCCATAAGGCCGGCGAGCTTGAGCGCAGATAAGTTCCGCACGCCGTCGGCCAACGCGTCCAGAGCGTCGAGTGCCACACCGGCTTTCTGAGACTCCGCACCGACGTTGACTTGAATGCAGACTTCGATGACGCGCTGGGCTTCGCGCGCGTGTCGATCCAAAGCTTCCGCCAAGCGAAGAGAGTCGACCGAGTCGATCGCCGATGCCACGGCAACCACGCGCTTGGCTTTGTTGCGCTGGAGGTGTCCGATCATCCGCCACTGGATTCCCTCCAACGACAACGCTTCGGCCTTTTCGACGAGCTCCTGCGCGTAGCTCTCGCCAAACACGCGCTGACCGTGGTCATACGCTTCTCGGATCTTCTCGACCGAATGCCGCTTCGACACCGCGACGAGCGTCACGCTCTCAGGATCACGTCCGGCAGCCTCACACGCAGCACGCACGCGCTGCCGAACGGACTCCAGGCTCAAGGCCACTCCTTCACGACACCGTGTTCGCGCAGCAGCGCAATCGTCTCGCGCACGGGCAGACCCACCACGTTGCTGTAGCTGCCTTCGATCCGGCTCACGAACGCACCTCCGAAGCCTTGGATCGCGTAGCTTCCGGCCTTGTCACGCCCTTCCCCGGTCGCGACGTAGCGCTCGATATCGGCTTCGATGGCACCAAACACGACTTGGGTGCGGACCGCGGTTTCGCCAAGGCACGTACCATCGCGCCCGAGCGCGATTGCAGTCACGACAGCGTGCGCACGACCCGACAAACGACGAAGCATCGCATGCGCGTCCTCGTCGTTCCGAGGCTTGCCGAGCACATCGTCGTCCACGACCACGATCGTATCTGCCGCCAACACAAATGCGTCGGTCTTCCGCATCACCGCATGGAGCTTCAATCGCGCCAAGCGTACGACCAACGCGTCTGCAGGCTCGCCCGGATGTGGCGTTTCGTCGGCATCCGCGACACGCACCTCAAAGTCGAGCCCAAGTGTTTGCAGCAACTCACGACGACGCGGCGAGCCCGAGCCCAGAACCAATGGCTCCATCCGAACCATTCAGAGTTTCTCGCGGTCGGTCAGCCAACGTCGATAGCGACGGATGTATGTACGACTGACGTGGTCTGGATCGAGCTCCAGAAACTTCGCCAGCTCGGTGACGAACCCTCGCACGTACACCTGCGCGGGCAGCGAACCAAAGTCGTCTTCTTCGATCGCTTGAAGAAAGGGCGTACCGATCTTCGTCGTGCGGGAAATCTCTTTGAGCTTCACCCCACGCGACTCACGAACCGCGCGAAGCAGCCCACCGGTGAAGTCAGTCTCTGGCGTAATCACCGGCGCCGGCGGCATCGGACCCGCATCCTCGTCTTCGGTTTCATCCTCGTCTTCGTCGACCACCGCAGGAAACACGGACAGCTCATATGGTCGACGCCGCGAGGGATCGAGCAACACGTCGTGCGCCTCTTCAAGTCGCGCACGCAACTTCACCAACCCAGAGTCTTCGAAGAGTCCGTAGCAAGCCAACGACCCACTCGCGAAGACTTCACGCATGCGCTTCGACGCACGCCGAATCTCTTCGTCGGTGGCCCCACGATCCACTTCCAACACATCGTGGTGGGAGTTGGGTGGCACGTTGGGTTGTACAGTTCGTCGAATTTTTCCCGCGTCTTTCGCCAGGAGTCGACGCGCCACTTTTTCGATACTGCGTGATGCTTTGGAACCCGGGCTTTCGACCAGCAGCGGTCGTCCGGTTCGCAGCGTGTTCCAGACGGTGTCGTCCGAATCGATGTAGCCCAAGTAGTCGACCGCCACACCAAAACGTCGATGCACGGCACTACGCACCCAATCGCCCAACTCGAGATCGATGCGCAAACGCGTCTGATTCACGACGAGCGGCAGTTCGAAGCGTCCCATCATCTCGCGAACACGCCACGCGAGCGGACTCTGTTCCTCTTCGAGATGACGCGCGAGGTCCAAGGGTGGCGGGGAGTTGCCTTGTGCACGCAACGCTTGAACCAGTTCGCGACGTTCTTCGCCATCGGTGGTGCGAACCAACGCACGGGCGAAGGCAGCGCGCAGAAAGCGGTACGTCCCTTCGATCGCCGTGGGCTCCGGAAGCGTGACGAACACACGGAGGTCCGCGTCCAGCCACATATCCAAGAGACTGCGCGGTGTTCCTGAACCGAGGTCGACGACCACGTAGTCGGCGCGCATCGCAGTAAGCCGTTCCAAAAGTCGACCGCGACGCGACCGGCGACGCGCACCACGCGGGGGCTCGTCGATACCCGCGTGAAAGAGGCGCAGTCCAGGGACGGGAAGCGCAACCGGTTCGTTCGGGTCGGGTTCCGGTTCGGGTTCGGGTTCCGGCTCGGGTTCTTGCGAAGCGTCTTCATCCTCGTAGCTGAGGTCGTCCTCGTGGCTCGAGAAGAACGCGGGGACCGGTGGCTCGTACGGACGAATGCCTGAGGGATGGGTCACGCCGAAAAACGCGTGGAGGTTCGCGCCACCCTCATCCGCATCGACGACGACCACTTTGCGACCCAGGGTCGCGAGATAGACGCTCAGGTTTGCGGCGAGCAGACTCTTGCCGACACCGCCTTTGGCGCCGGCCACCGCGATGACCTTCGGACCAGGGGCATCCACAGCCCCGTCCTCGGCGGGCTCGCGAAAGAGCTCGAGCTCAACGTCGCCCATCGCCCGTGCTTATCCAGCGAGACGGTGTGGCGCAAGCGCTCAGCTGGCTTTGCGTCGTTCGGCGCGCAGAGGCGCCAGGAAGGGCTCCCAATCGGGGATGGGATCTTCCAACCCCGTGAGCTGAATCACCACGGTCCACGTGGGTCGTACGGGTTTGTTGCGCAGCTTCATTCCCGCTTCGGTGGGGGTGCGCTGACCCTTGGACAGGTTGCAGCGTCGGCAACACGCAACCAGGTTTTCCCAGGTCGAGTCACCGCCGCGCGACCGCGGCTGAACGTGGTCGATGGTCAAGTCGCTCGAACCACCTGGCGCACCGCAGTACATGCACGCGTGACCGTCGCGCAGAAACACGTTGCGACGCGAGAGTCGCAAGGGCGTTCGAGGAACTCGGTTGTAGTCGCGCAAGAGCATCAGACGCGGAACGCGTAGCTGACCGGTTGGCGTGCGAATCGAGAGGTCTTGCGGCCGTGCCTCCAGTTCAGACCACGCACCAAAATCGTAAACCTCATACTGCTGGTCCAGCGCATGGGCGCGGTCTCCGTAAAGCAGCAAGAAGGCGTTGCGAGCAGAAGTGATGCGAACAGGTTGGTAACTCTTGTTGAGAATCAACACCGGTTCGGCGAGGACGTCACGTGGTGGCCCGGAGCGCACGCCGACACTCTAAGCACACGAATCGACCTGGCCAACCTCGGCACCTGTGATTCCTGGGAAATTGGCAAAGATCGCACTTGCGATCGCCTTTTTCGCGCGATCGCGCAACTGACGCGGCGAGCTGCCGATGATACGCCCATGCGTTTCATCATCACTCTCTCGCTCCTTGCAGGATGTCTCACGACCGAGCCGATTCCGGATGCGTCACTGCCGTCAGACGCGTGGGTTCCGCCCCAGTCTCCGCAGGTACGCGCATGGAAAATCACCGACCACCTCGGTCGCGAATGGGAGTCCGACCGCGCACCGCGTCGACCTCGAATCGTGTTGGAGATGAACACGCGGATGCACACAAGCGATGATCCGATCGAGGATGGTGTGTTCGTGATCGACGCGTCGGACACGTCGCTTGAGAGTCTGCGCGACGACCTCGAACGAAAGCCGGTGCGCGTTGCGCATACGCGTGCACTGGTGCAGTTCACGGTTACGCCTGATGGGCGCACGCTCGAACTGGAAACGACAACGCTTGAGCTGGGTCGCAACTACCTCATCGCGCTCGCACCCTGGGCACAAAGTGTCGACGGGGAGGCATTCGATTCTGTGTTTGTCCAACGCTTCACGGTTCGCCGATCCAACGCGGGCGCAGTCGTCGTCGACGCGTGGCCAGCCCCCGGAGCTGCCGGTGTGGACTCCGAGATTCCGTTCGCGGCGATTCGGTTCGACGACGAGGTGGAGGGCATCGAAGCGATTTCGTTCGAAGGCCCAGACGGTGCCGTCCACACGGAACACGAACGCGTGGCCTGTGCCGAACTCGGTTGGGATGAGGGCGAGTGCGTCGTGCTTCGATGGGAGGGAGAACTTCGACCCGATCAACGCTACACGTGGACCGTCACGGACTGGGTACGCGATCGTGGAGGTGCACCGGTGGGACCGTGGGCCGGAGACTTCGAAACCAGCACTGCAACGCCCCTGAGCTTGATGCCGCAGCTGTGCGCACTCGACGAAGTCGAAACCGACATCGGTTGCGTGTTCACCAACGATTCGTCGGCAGACATTCGCTTGGTCGCGTCGGCGCCCTTTCGGGCGTTTGTGGCGCTTGGCGATCGCTACGCGCGCGGAGTTGCGCCCCGCGGCGAACTCACACTTTCACTCGACGGACTCGTTGCGGACCAAGAACACGTCGGCACGTTGCGCCTCGAGGGCTACACGCAAACGCGTACCTTCGAGGTCGTGGCACGAACCACAACACCACTGCCGGCCATCACGATCAGTGAAGTTCGAGCCGATCCGCGAGGACCCGAACCGCACCAGGAGTACGTCGAGCTGGTAAACTTCGGCGCCGTGCCGGTGTCGTTGCAAGACTATCGAATCGCTGATCGCGCCGACCGCGAAGGCGACGTCTTGGGTGCCACGGTTTTGCCGCCGCAAGGGCGCGCGTTGATCGTCGCACCCACGTTCGTTCCCGATCACGCCGATGACCCGGCAGTCCCTCCGGGCACCCTGCTGGTTCGCTTGGATGGATCCATTGCGTCGGGCGGATTGTCGAATGCTGGCGAGCCCGTGTACCTCCGCGACCCAGAAGGACGCCGCGTGTCGATGGTTCCCGCCATGGAAAGCCCGGGCGCTGGACTGTGTTGGGCACGCGTCGATCATTCTCGCCGAGGTGAGCCGACTCGTTTCGTGGCGCGAGAGTGCCGCCCTGGCCTGCCATGACCGAAGAAGTCGTGGAGGGTGCGGTCGAAGAGGTGACCTACGCGAGCGACGACGGACAGTTCTCCGTGGTTCGCTTCAGCAGCACGAAGCGAGACGAGACCTTCATCGCGGTGGGTGAACTCGGTGAACTCGCTGTCGGCGAAACGTTGAAGCTACACGGAAGCTGGAAACTACATCCCAGTTTCGGTCGGCAGTTTCGAGTCCGCGCGTTCACCCCCATCGTCCCCACCACACAACGTGGCATCGCGCGCTACCTCGGCAGCGGCCTGATCCCTGGCATCGGCAAAGCGCTCGCGAAACGTCTCGTCGATGCGTTCGGTGCCGACACGATCGAAGTCATCGCCACCCAGTCCAGTCGCCTGCGTGAAGTCCCGGGAATCGGCAAAGGACGCGCAGCCAACATCGCCGAAGCGGTTCGGAAGCGTCGTCAAGAAGCCGAGGTCATGGCGTTTGTTCACGGTGTAGGTCTCGGCCCGGCGTTGGGACGCAAGATCCTCAAACGCTACGGGCTCGATGCAGCCAAGCTGCTCAAAGACGATCCGTACCTCGTCGCCGAACAGATTCCTGGAATCGGGTTTCGCAAAGCCGACGAGATCGGGCGCTCGGTTGGGATCGATGACGAGGATCCGCGTCGCGCTGCGGGTGCTGCACTGCACGTGTTGGCGCGCGGAGCCGACGACGGCCATGTGTTCATGGAGCGCATCGAGATCATCGATGCGGCACAACGACTCGGGGTGCCGCCAGGACGCGTGGATGACGCGATCGACGTACTCGCGGTCCGCGGCCTGGTCGCCATCGAAGACGACGACATCTACCCGCCGCCGCTCTACCACGCGGAAAAAGCGGTGGCGGAACATCTCGCGGCACTTGCCCGAGCACGAACGCCGCCCGAAGGCGCATCGCGCGCACTCGAACGAGCAACTGAGAAAACCAACCTCAGCGAAACCCAGCGCGGTGCGGTCGAAGCGGCTCTCCAACAAGGACTGATGGTGCTGACCGGCGGTCCTGGCACCGGCAAAACGACTACGGTCCGCACGATCGTCGCGGCGCTCGAAGCGGTCGAGCAGCGCGTGCTGCTGTGTGCGCCAACGGGTCGTGCCGCAAAACGACTCAGCGAAGCGACGGGCAGCGAGGCTTCAACGATTCACCGACTGCTCGAGTGGAATCCGATGAAGGGTGGTTTTGCGCGCGATGCGGGAACACCGCTCGATGCCGAAGTGGTGTTGGTCGACGAGGCCAGCATGCTGAACCTCCAGCTCGCTCGAAGCCTGTTCGAAGCCATCCCGACCAGCTCGCGTCTCATCCTGGTCGGCGATGTTGACCAGCTTCCTCCCGTCGGTCCGGGGCAAGTGCTCCGCGAGTTGATCCACTCCGATGTCGCGCACGTCGTCCGACTCCAAGAAGTCTTTCGCCAGGCCGAACAAAGCGCCATCGTTCGCGGCGCTCACGCGATTTTGCGCGGCGAGGCACCACCTTCTTCCAGCGAAGCGTCGGAGTCCGAAGGCGACCTTTTCGTAATCAAAGCGCAGGACCCCGACCGTATCGTCGACACGTTGGTGCGACTCATGGAGCGAATGAAAGCACGGTACGGACTGGACCCTGTCGCCGACGTGCAGGTGCTGACACCGATGCGCCGCGGCCCGCTGGGCACGCATTCGCTTAACGAGGCGTTGCAAAAGGCTCTCAATCCTCGCGCGGACAAACCGGGTCGTTTCGCCAAAGGCGACAAGGTCATGCAGTTGCGCAACGACTACGACAAAGACGTGTTCAACGGGGACTTGGGCACCGTGCATCGTGTCGAAGGCGGGATCACCTACGTCCACGTCGATGGACGCGAACTGCAGTACAAGATCGATGGGCTCGACGCGCTCTCGTTGGCGTATGCCTCGACGATCCACAAAGTTCAGGGCAGCGAGTTTCCGGCGTGCGTCATCGTGTTGCACAACGCGCACTACGTGTTGCTCAACCGAGCGCTTCTCTACACCGCCGTCACGCGTGCCAAACGGCTTGTGGTTCTGTTAGGCGACCCGCGCGCGATCGGTCGCGCCGCACGCAACGCTCTCGCGTACGAGAGTCACTCGCATCTGGCGCGTCGTCTTCGCGCGGCAGCCGACACTAGCTAGTGGCGAGTGGCTAGGGCGCGGCGAACGCAGCCATCAAACCGTCGTGAAACGCGGGTCGGAAGCCTTTGATTTTCACGTTCGCCCGACTGGGGTGCACGCGGTTGGTGAGCAGCACAATCGCCACGTCCCGATCCGGATCACACCAGTACGATGTCCCGGTAAAGCCGAGATGCCCGAACGTGCGCGGTCCAAGCCGTCGCCCTGCGGCTGCACGGTCTCCGCTCTTCGTGTCGAAGCCCATACGGTACGAGGCGTCGTCTCCTCGAGATTTGAGCGCCACCTGAAGGGTTTCAGCGCGAAGAAAGTCGGAACGACCGGCATGCACGTCCAGCAACGCGGTCGCAAAGCGCGCAACGGCATGCGCGGTTCCGAAGAGCCCCGCGTGCCCGCCCACGCCACCAAGGGCGGAACAGTTTTCGTCGTGAACTTCGCCCCGAACCATTTTTCCACGCCAGTCGCACTGCTCGGTGGGCGGAGCATCCAACGCCAACCTCGCCTTACGGTCCGGCGGAAGATCGACGGCGTAGTAAACCTCCGAAGCGATCCCGAGCGGTTCGGTCACATGTGCGCGCACAGCCGCGGCGAGTCCGTTGCGTGCGTAGCGTCCGATCATCTCGCCAGCAAGCATGTAGCCTAGGTCGCTGTACTCGCACTTCCCAGGTCCGGCTTCACCACGTCGTCGTGAAGCTTCGCTAAGGATCCAACGATGCGCAGCGGCGCTACCCGGGTCGTGCGGCACGTCGAGAAAGAGCCCACCCCACGCCGCGAGCCCCGAGCGATGCGCCAGGAGATCCTCGAGCGTCGGATCGACGACGAGGTTGCGCAGCTCGTTGAGCCCATCGCTCAACTTGAGGTCGAGGTCGATCGCGTCGGCTTCGACCAAGCGCAGCGCCGTGGTGCACACGAACGACTTGGTCAACGACGCCAAGTCGTACGGGCTGTCGATCTTCACGCGGGTCAGTCCGCGACCCAACAAGCCTTGCGCGGTGGTCGTGTAGTCCCACCGGTCATTGTTGCGAAACGCAAAGCACGCAACACCGCCAGGAAAGACGTAGCCGGCCACCCCAGCCGCCAGCAGCCGATTTGCTTCCCGAAGGATCCGAGCCTTCGTGCCCTTGCTGCCCGCCACCCCTTATATTTGTTACCTGCACGCGGCATCGGACGTCCACAGGATTCGACGTAGAATGCGCCGGTGAACCCGACACTGACCCAGACCCCGCCTGTTGTGGGTGTCTTCAAGGCCCAACCGGAAGACTTTGTCGTGGAGGAGATCGCCAAGATTGCTCCGGAAGGCACGGGTGATCACTGCTGGCTCTGGATTGAGAAGCGAGGCCTGACCACCGCTCGTGCCGCCAAAGCGCTGGCCGAGCGGTTGGGGGTCGATTCCAAGACCATCGGCTGGGCCGGGATGAAGGATCGGCATGCTGTCACCCGTCAGTGGATCAGTGTGTTGGGCGCTGACCCCGAAGCCGCCCGCGCGATCCAAGAGGACGAGCTGCGGGTGCTCGAGGCCACACCGCATCCCAAGAAGCTCAAAACGGGCGTACTGCGCGGCAACCGGTTTGCGTTGACGTTGCGCGAGGTTCCGCCCGAGGGGCTCAAGACGTTGCAGGAAGCACTCGCGGTCTTGGTCGCTCGCGGCGTCCCCAACTACTACGGTCGGCAACGCTTTGGCGTCGACAACGTACCGCGCGCGCAACGCTGGCTGATCGAGGGTGGACGAGCCCCCCGCAAACGCACCGAGCGGCGGTTCTTGGTATCCGCGCTGCAGTCCCACGCGTTCAACCAAGTGCTGTCCAAGCGTATCGACGCGTTGGACGAGGCGCGTGAAGGCGACGTCATGCGCAAAGAAGAAACCGGCGGAATGTTCGTCAGCACGGATCTCGACGCTGACGCACCGCGCGTGAAGTCGTGGGAGATCAGCCCGACGGGTCCGATGTTCGGTCGAAAGATGACGCGGGCAGAGGCACGTGTCGGCGACGACGAAGCTGCCGTTGAAGAAGCCGCGGGTTTCAACGACGAGGTCTACGCGCGGATGGGCAGACTCGGCGAGGGCACGCGTCGACCCCTACGGATTCGGGTGCACCACGCGGAACTCGACACCTGTGCAGGGGGAATCCACCTGAAGTTCGAGTTGCCTGCTGGCGCGTACGCAACGGTGGTGCTGGACGAACTCTTCAAATCCGGCCTTCGCGACGGGTCTCGGCGCACCTAGACCCCTGAAACGGGTGAATACATAGGGCGTGGCGGGGGTTGGTCGTGCGCCCCACTGCCCGCGCTGCTATGGGCTAACCGACCTCCGGGGTTTTTCGTAACGATTGAGGGTGCCGCGTCCACTCACCAGTGCCGTCACCCAAACCCGCGACTCTTTCGCGACTCCCACAAAAGAGAAACAACGACGATGGACATTCAGGAACGGTTGACCGCGTTTGCCATGCTCGGCGCTGGCTGGGTGATGTGGTTGCTGGTGGTGCTCTCGGTGGTTGGCTTGGCCATCATTCTCGAGCGCGCCTACTACTTCTTCTCCTCGCGCGGCGACGTACGTGGTCTTCAGGACAAGTTGCGCAAGCACCTTCACGAGGGTGAGCTCGACAAAGCCAAGACCCTCATGAACGCAGAACGTGGCGCCGAAGCACGCGTTGTGGCGGCGGGTCTGTCCGCAGCTGCGGATGGCCCGGCATCCGCCGAAGAGGCGATGGCCGGCGAGCGCGGGCTTGCGCGCGCGTCGATGGAACGCAATCTCGCGTTCCTCGGAACGGTCGGTAACAACGCACCCTTCGTCGGACTGCTCGGAACCGTCATCGGCATCATCCGCGCGTTCCAGGCACTTCACGAGAGTGCGGGTCAGGTCTCCGAAGGGTTGATGGCCGAAATCGGCGAAGCGTTGGTCGCCACTGCGATCGGTCTGCTGGTCGCCCTCCCCGCCGTTGCCGCCTACAATATTTTCCAGCGCGTCATCAAAGGCCGGTTGGTCTGGGCGGACGCGATGGGTCGAGACTTGCTGAGCTACCTCAAGAAACAGCAACCGCCTGGCGGCTATCGCGACGGAGACGAGTAATGGCCGGCGGTGCCATGGGTGGAGACGACGACGATCTGATCACCGATATCAACGTCACTCCGCTCGTCGACGTGGTGCTCGTGTTGCTCATCATCTTGATGGTGACGGCAACAGCGATCGTGTCGAAAACCATCCCGATGGAGCTGCCCACAGCGGCAACCCCGGAGGCGGTACCCAGTACCCCGACGACGTTCGCGATCAGCATCGACGCGGAGGGTGCGCTCTTTCTCGACCGCGAGCCGATCACGCACGAAGCGCTGCAGGTTCGCGTGCGCGAGGCGCGCGCCGAAGACCCCGAAGTCCGCGCGATCATCGCAGCGGACGGTCGCATCCAGCACGCCAATGTCGTTCGCGTGATCGACCTGCTTCGTCAGGAGCGCGTGACCAAGTTCGCCATCAACGTTCGACCGGGCGACTTGGAGGAGTAGGCCCAGGTGACGACCGCTTGGCGACGACCGCATGAAGAGGACCGCACAACGTGGATCCTCGGACTCGCGATCGCGCTCTCGCTGCTGTTCCACACGGTCGGCATTCCCGGCTTCATGGTGCTGGTGAACACGCTGGGTTGGCTGACACCGGTTCAAGCCGCGTTGCTTCCTCAAGAGGTGGACATCGAGATGATCACCCAGGAGGAAGAAGAAGAAGAGCCTGAAGAGATCCTCGACGAGCCCGAAGAGATCGAACCCGAGATCATCGAACCCGATCCGCCGCCTCGACGTCGCGATGATCCCGCGCCCGAAGAACCCGCGCAGCAAACCGAGCCCGAGCAAGAACAGCCCGAGGAACCTCAGCCGCTCGACTTCACCGGAATCACACTCACCGGCGAAGGCGGAGACTTCGCGGTCAACGCAGGCGACGGAAGCGACCGCGAAGGGCCGATCGGTCCCGCGCCGATGCGAGCGACGAGTCCAACGGGGATGGGTCGCGGAGGCGGAGGCGGTGAGCCTGGCGGGATGGGACCGCCGCTCGTCGCGTCGTCCGATCTGAGTCGTCGCCCAACGCCACCGAATGGCGCTCAGGGTCAGCTCCGTACCTGTCTTCTCGAGAACTACCCCGAGCAAGCGCGACGACAGGGCATCGAAGCCCGCGTCCGAGCCACGCTTCGGATCAACCCAAGTGGATCGATCGCCTCGGTGCGCATTCGCTCCGAAAGTGTGACAGGCCAAGGCTTCGGCCGAGCCTGCTCACGATGCCTTCGCGATCTCCCGAACTGGTCGTCTCCGCTCGACCGACGCGGCAATCCCGTTGCCACACGCGAACCTGCTTTCTGCGACTTCAGCGTCCGCTACTGACTCATCGGCGCTACACCCCGCCTGCATATTTTCACTCTTCCGTTGAAGTCTGCGCTGCGGATTGCGACAATCCCCAATATGGAGGGGTGTGTGGTTCGTTTTGCCTTGATTCTGGCCTTCTCCTGGAGCGCGCTGGCCCATGCCCAGGTCCCGCTTGAGCGCTTCAGCGTCCAGCGATTCAGTCCTGCACCAGGTCCCGACAACTATCTCCAGGTCGAAGGTGCACGTCTCAATGGCCACCTGACTCCCGGTGTGGGTCTGACCATCGATTACGCGCACGAGCCCTTTGTGCTCTTCAACGCGAGCTGCACCGATCCCTCCGAGACCAACTGCGACGTCGAAGGCACCAACACCGAGTTGGTCGCCTACACCATGCAGTTCAATCTCTACGGCTCGTTCATCATCTCGAACCGTGTGCAGATCGGGCTGAACCTCCCTCTTATGCTCTCGGACGGCGACGACTTCGACGAGATCGTGCGCGGCAACCCGGTTTCGATTCCGGGCGGTTCCAATTTCGCAGTCGGAGATCCCACCCTCAGCGCCAAGATCCGATTCTTTGGCGAAGGCGAGGGATTGTTCTTTGGTGCCACGCTCTACGGCACCTTCCCCGTCGCCAACGCGATGGCCGACGACGCATTCCTCGGAGATGAGAGCTTCCGCGTGGGCGGTCACCTCATCGGTCAGTTCATCCAGAGTGGCTTTCATCTCTCGGCAAACATCGGTGGCTTCTATCGTCCTGAGCGCGAGTTCTTCTCGACGCGTGCCGCATCGCAGCTGACGTACCGCCTGGCGGTGGGCTACGAAGTCACCTCGCTGGTCTTGCTCTTTGCCGAACTCGACGGCGCAAGCGGACTGACGAGCGAAGTCGACGAGCATCCGCTCGAGGCACGCATCGCAGGTCGTCTGACCCAAGGCGATTTCCAGATTACCGCCGGTGTTGGTGCCGGTGTGATTTCCGGCGTGGGTGTTCCCGTGTTCCGTGCGCTTGCTGGTTTTGCGTGGGCGCCCGCAAGCGGCGACCGCGACGGCGACGGTGTGGAAGACAGCGAAGACGCGTGTCCCACCGAGCCTGAAGACCGCGATGGCTGGGAAGACGAGGATGGTTGTCCGGAAGACGACAACGACGGTGACGGCCTGACCGACGACGACCAGTGTCCGACCGAAGCCGAGGATATGGACGGTTTCGAAGACACGGACGGCTGCCCCGACACGGACAACGACCAAGACGGCATTCGCGACGGCTTCGACGGCTGTCCCAACGACGCCGAGGACATGGACGGAGACCGCGACGAAGACGGGTGTCCCGACAACGACACCGACCGTGATGGAATCGAAGACGCCAACGACCGCTGCCCGAACGAACCCGAAGACGCGGACGGTTTTGGTGACGAGGACGGCTGTCCCGAGACCGACTTTGACCAAGATGGAATCGAAGACGACGCCGATGAGTGTCCGGACCAACCCGAGGTGATGAACGGCATTGCCGACACCGACGGTTGTCCCGAGGAAGACGACGATGGCGATGGAATCCCGAACGAGACCGACCGCTGTCCGGAACGCGCGGAGACGCTCAACGGTCAACAGGACGAAGATGGATGCCCCGATGGCGAAGCGCTGATCGAACAGCGTGAGGGACGCATCGTTCTGCTCCAGCAGATTCAGTTTGCGAACAACCGCGCCCGCATCCGCAGCACCTCGATGCCCATCGTGCGCGCCGTCGCCGCGATCCTTCGTCGGAACCCGAGCTACCGCCACGTGCGCGTGGAAGGGCACACCGACAACCGTGGCCGTGCGGAACGCAACCTTGCGCTTTCCCAGGAACGTGCAGAGGCTGTGGTGGCCGCGCTCGTTCGACTTGGCGTCGAGCCGGACCGCTTGGCGGCGGAGGGCTTCGGTCAAACACGACCGACTGCGGACAACGAGACGACCGAAGGACGCGAGGCCAATCGCCGCGTGGAGTTCATCATCCTGCCGAACACGCTGGGTGAAGCGCCGCCTTCGGAGCGCGGTCACGCAGAAGAGACGCAGACCGAAGAAGCTCAGCCCGAAGCTCAGCCCGAAGCCGCCGAATAGGCCTCGGCAACACTGCTGAGCTGCGCCTTTTTTGACGCAGACCGCCTCGGCGAGGTTTGTGAAGGAGATGCTCCGCGTTCTCTCCTTCGCTGCTCTCGCCGTTCCGCTTCTCGCGTGCCTCACGGGTGGGGATCCGCCCGGTGAGTACTACGGCACCTACGAAATCACGGGCGTCTTGCGAGCCAACGAATGCGGTGCCGCCGTGCCTGCGCTCGACCCCTTCTCGTTCAAGGTTGAGCTGAGAACCGAAGATGGAACGGGTCTCTGGCGAACCGTGGACGGTCCGCTCACCTACGGTGTTGTGCGTGACAACGTCTGGGAGTTCGACACCACTGCGACGATCCCCGTGTACGAAGGCAACCCCACCGAAGGAACACCGGGCTGCGCCCTCACTCAGGTCGAAACGATCATGTTGGAAGAGACAGCACCCGAATCCGACGATGCTGGCATGCCCGACGACGGTGGAATGCATGATGCCGGTGCCCCAGACGTCGGCACCGACGACAGTGAAGACAACGAGGACGGTCTCGTGATGACCGGCACCTCGGTAATCACGTACACGCCGACCGCGGGCTCAAACTGCACGCCAAGTTTGGTGATCGCCGGCGGACCCTTTGACGCCCTGCCCTGCGCTCTCGAGTACGACCTGAGCGTCGTGCCGACCGATCCGCTCTTCGGAGACCCGGACTAGCGACTAGGCTCGCCCCGCAAGCGGGATCTGAATTTTAGTGGGAGACGTGAGGCTCGGAGCCTGCGGAGAACGTTCCGGTCTCCTTGGCCGACAGCGAGCCAACTCATTTTAGATTTAGTTTAAGTTTCGCAATGCGCATCTCTTGTTCGGCGGGGCAAACAGCTTCACGGACAGTGGTCGGAGCATTTATTTTACCGAGAGGAGTCGAGTAGAGAAGGAGAGGAGAGAACTCTTCTACTCCTCTACTCGACTCCTCCCGGTAAAATCATTCGCCGAGATTCGCGGACTCACTCTTCGGCAGGCGGCGGAGGCGGCTTGGACGCGTCCGAGGGTTTGTCCGCCTTCTTCGGCGCAGCGCGACGTTCCGCGAGAATGATCATCCGCGGCGAATCACCGCCGAAAAACACCCCCGGAGTCGCCATCATGCCGCTGACCTGCGTGACTCGAAAATCTTGGTGGTGCAGTAGCTGGCCCAACTCGTGGAGCGGGTAGAGACGCACGCCGTACACGGTCTCGCGCTGACGACCATCATCGAGGATCACCGTGCGCTTCACATGCAGCCGTGACGTGAAGTAGTTGAACTTCGACTCCTCCATGCAGACACAGTCATCACCCTCAAACCAAATGAGATTCGGTTGCTGTCGAATCACATGGTCACGGTTGACAACATCCAGCAGCAGCAACCCTTTGGGCTTGAGTGCGCGGTGAAGCTTCTTGATGACCTGGAGGTTCGACTCGTCGTCGAAGTAGCCAAACGTCGTGCCCCAACAGATCACCGCGTCGAACGCTCCGTCGAAGTTGACCTCGCGCATGTCGGCGTGGAGGAAATTGATCTTGAGCCCGAGGTCTTGGGCCTCGTCACCCGCACGACTGAGCATGGGCAGCGAGAGATCGAGACCGACCACGAGGTAGCCGCGCTGCGTGAGTTCGATGGCGTGAAGGCCTAGGCCACATCCCACATCGAGAATCGTTGCACCCTTCGCGAGTCCCAACGCGGACTCCATGAAGTCGCATTCGCGCGCGACGACCTTGGGCGTCGGTGGACGCACCGTTCGCAGGTAGTCGTCGCTAAAGAACGTCTCGAACCAAGGCTTACGGCGCTTCTGTCCGAGGGGCTGCGCACCCGAGGGCGGTGCTTGTGCCGCCGCAGGCGCATTCTGAGGTGCTTGGGGTGGCGCTTGAGGGGGCGCTGCCTGCGGTTCCTTCTTCGGTGGCGCAGGTGGCTTGGACGTCGGTCCAGGCACCTGCGCCGGAACCTCGTCCTCTTCGATCAGGTCGGCTTCTTCGAGTTCCTCATCGTCGTCTTCGAGCAGCTCATCTTCGAGCGCCTCGAGATCATCGAGCTCGACGGTGGGTTCGGAAAGCGCACGCTCAGTCGACTCGGGCTCCGGTATCGCTTCCGCAGTCGGTTCCGGCACCGGTTCAGGAACAGACTCAGCATCGACGGCCACCGGCTCGGCAGGAACGTCGGAGGCTCGCACGGAAGGTCCCGGCCCGCTCGGCGGTGGATTCGTGTCTGCTTTCTCGAGCTCGTTGATGTCGATGCCCGGAACGGTGGCGTCCCCCACCAAGTCGGGAGGCGGATCCGCCGGCGCCTCAACCCCGCCCGGCTCGGTTGCTTCCGCCGGCACCTCGGGAGGCGGTGGCAACGCGTCCGCCTCAGCGAACTCTCCCGCCATCGGAGGCGGGATGGAACTGACCCGAACGGTGCCCCGAATGACGACAGTCGGTCCGGTTTTGACGGCGACCTCTTCGAGCGCCTGGCTGACCGCTTCCGGCGCTGAAGGTGGCTCCAGTTCATCCGGTGATGTCGTGGGTTCGGGCACCGTGTCGACCGGCTTCGCGAACACGGCCTCGCTGGGCGGCGGAAGCACCGATGCAGGTCGGTCTTCCTCGGACGGCTCGGGTTGAACCGGTGGCGCGGCGACTTCGACACGCGCCTCCGACGGAGCGGGCGCGGGCGCAACCTCGGGCGCGACCTCAACCTTGGGCTCAGGCTCGGGTGCCGTTTCCGGTTCTGGGGCTGCAGGTTCTGGGGCTGCGTGTTCTGGGGCTGCGAGTTCAGGGGCTGCGAGTTCAGGCTCCGCCGCTGCAGGTTCGGGCGCGGAATCGACGGCGATGACCTCTGTGGAGTCCCCCCGCTCCGTACTTGCCTCAGCATCCAAGTCGATCTCGACCGACACGCCGCTGGGTGCATCGTCGTCATCGGGCAGGTCGTCGAGGTCGACCTCGACACTCATCCCCGTCGACTCGGGCTCGGGAAGATGCTCCGGTCGTTGCACGATGGTGTCGCGTCGCTTGGGTCCCTTCGCTTGAACCGTCTCGATTTCGGTTTGCAGCGTCGGCTCTTCGGGCAGCGGATCCATGGCCGGCGGCAAGTCGCTCACGGCGCTGCGGCGCGGCACCTCGTCGACCGGAACGCGCAGCGCACGTCGCTTACGACGCTTCACGCTCACGCGGCATCTCCCGCGGTGAGAATCGCTTCGCCCATGCGCACCACGGCGCCTTCGGTCACGCGAAAACGAGTCAACGGTCCAGGCGGCACAAACACGATGGCGGTGGAACCGAGATGGAAGGTCCCGAGTTCCTCACCTTTGTCGAGCGGGGGTCCGTCGTCGCCGTAGCGTCGAACTCCCGGCGCGTTGCCCTTGTTGGTCCAGACCTCGTGATCGAACGCGAGGCTAATTTTACCGACGCTGGTCGCGCCGACCATCACTGTCACCACCTCGCCGAATTCAGGGTGGTTTTGAACCACTGCGACGCGCTCATTGACCGCGAAAAGGTTGGGCACGTACATCAGCCCGATTCGGTTGACCGGGTACAGGGTGCCGCCGACGTAGCGAGCGCGCACGACCGGCCCCGCAACCGGTGCATGGACGCGGTGATAGTCGCGTGGTGAGAGGTAGACGATGAAGAACTTGCCGCCGCGATAGTGCTCGGCGCTGGCCGGTTCACCCAGAAGGTCACCGACTTCGTAGCGCTTGCCTTTGACCAGGAGCGTGCCGGCCGGATCGATGTCGCCGAAGTCTTCGATGCGACCGTCGGCAGGCGAAACCAGCGTGCCTGCATCTGGATCGATGGGGCGCACTCCGGGCTTCAGAGTGCGCGTGAAGAAGTCGTCGAAGCTACGAAACCCGCCAGGGGGGACCTGAGCTTCGGAGAGGTCGATTCCGTAGATGCGCACGAAAAGATCGATCGCGCGCTCGAGCACGGGTGAAGGTGCGCGAAGTTCGGCAATTCGGCCGAGCGCGCGGCTCATACGCTTCCGTGGGAGGAATCGGAGCGTGTCTGCTGTCAGACGTGCGGGGTCGACCATGCTCGTACCCCAACCCCCCATAACAAAAGGGGAATCGGGCTCGGGGATGGTATCGAAGCAGGCTCGATCTCGTCAACGAGCATTATCCCCTCGTTTCGCCCTCGCGGCGAACTCTCTACCGGAAGACGAAAGCCCAGAGGTCGAAAGGAAACTGTCCTCCCGTCTTTCGTCTTCGGTGTCGAGCGCGCGACTCAGAACGCGAAGCGTTCGATCGAACGAGCCGAGCCGGTCGGACACGTCGAGGCTCCCCGAGCCGAGACGCGCGCGAAGCGCGAGCTCGGAGGGGGGCCCGCGACGAAGTCGGTTTTGCTAAAACCTCCCAAGGGAGGAGCGTGGCCGTAAGCCGGAGGCGGTAAAGTCGGAGGCCGAAGGCCGGAGACGTAGGCCACGCGACGACCGATAAGTAGAGTTCTAGATACTAAAGTACAGCTCGTACTCCAGCGGCGTCGGACGCAGCGCAAACGGGTTCACCTCGTTCTCGCGCTTGTAGCTCAGCCACTCGTCGATCACGTCCTTGGTGAACACGTCTCCCTGAAGCAGGAACTCGTGGTCCTTCTCCAGACAGTCCAATGCTTCGCCCAGCGAACCGGGCACGGTCGGCACGTCCTTCAGTTCCTCGGGGCTCAACGAGTAGAGATCCTTGTCGAAGGGATCGCCCGGATCGATCTTGTTCTGGATACCGTCGAGTCCGGCCATCATCAATGCGCTGAACACGATGTAGGGGTTGCCCGAGCTATCGGGAAAACGCGCTTCGAGACGCTTCGCCTTGGGCGACTGTGAGTACGTCGGAAGTCGAATCGATGCCGAACGGTTACGCGAGCTGTACGCCAGGTTAACCGGCGCTTCGTAACCCGGAACCAAACGGCGGTAGCTGTTGATGGTCGGGTTGGTCAGCGCGGTCAACGCACGCGCATGCTTCAACACGCCGCCGATGTAGTGCATGGCCATCTCGCTCATGCCCGCGTATCCGTCGCCCGCGAAGAGCGGCTTGCCGTCCTTCCACAACGACTGGTGCACGTGCATACCGTTGCCGTTGTCGTCGTACATGGGCTTGGGCATGAACGTCGCCACCTTGCCCGCCGCGCGTGCGCAGTTCTTCACGACGTACTTGAACCACATCAACTGGTCGCCCATCGACAGGAGGTCGTTGAACTTCATGTCGATTTCGCACTGACCCGCGGTCGCAACTTCGTGGTGGCTCACCTCGACTTCGTAGCCGAGTGCGGCGAGCACCTCGCACATCTCGGTGCGCAGGTCCATCAGCGTGTCGGTCGGCATGACTGGGAAGTAGCCGCCCTTGTGCGGAATCTTGTAGCCGAGGTTCGGACCGTCACCGTTCGCGGTGTTCCACGCGCCCTCGACCGAATCGATCTCGTAGAACGCGGCGTGTGGCGCCGAGCCGTAGCGAACGTCGTCAAACACGAAGAACTCGGCTTCCGGACCCATGTAACAAGTGTCCGCAATGCCCGTTTGCTTCAGGTAGTTCGCAGCCTTGCGCGCAATGTAGCGCGGATCACGACCGTACGATTCGCGCGTGATCGGATCGACGATGTCGCACACCAAGACCAGCGTGGGCCGCTTGGTGAAGGGATCCATCTTCGCCGACGTGGCGTCGGGGATGATCAGCATGTCCGATGCGTTGATCGGCTGGTAGCCGCTGATCGACGAGCCATCGAAACCAAAGCCGTCTTCAAACGACGACTCTTCCAATCGATGAATCGGCACGCTGGTGTGCTGCCAAACTCCAGGCAGATCAATGAATCGCAGATCGACCATCACCGCGCCCTTCGCTCGGGCGTATTCGATGACGTCCTTCGGTGTGTTCACTTCGCTCACGAATCCCTCCTGCGCCTAGATGGCTTCTTCTCCGCGCTCTCCAGTACGAATGCGCACCGCTTCTTCAACCGGCGACACAAAGATCTTTCCGTCGCCAATGCGTCCGGTCTTCGCCGACTTCTCGATCGCTTCGATCACCGCAACGACCAAACCTTCGGGAACGACGACTTCGAGTTTGACCTTGGGGACAAAGTCGACCACGTACGCGGACCCGCGATAGACCTCGCGCTTGCCGCCCGTGCGACCGAACCCTTTGACCTCGGTCACGGTCATACCCTTCACGCCCACCTCGCCGAGCGCGTCTTTCACTTCGTCGAGCTTGAAGGGCTTGATGATGGCTTCGACCTTCTTCATGCCCCGGCTAGATAGTGGCCGAGTGTTTCCGGCAGGTTTCCGAAGCGTTAATTGACCAAGGCAAAGAATCCACAGAACAAGTCGGCCTCACCGGCCGATTCAACCCCCGAAATCTTCGGTGGAACGAGGTCAAAAGCGCGAATAGAGTCGCGCCATGGCCGTCGGCCTGCGCTTCGAGCAAAAGCTTCGTGGGACCTACCATCGACTCAGCGATCCCGGCGTCGAACACGCCGCGATGCTGGAGACCGAGGTCGAGCTGCGTCTGGCCGATCTGCTGCGTGGACGCGACGGGCGAGTGCGCGGTCGGGTTCGCCTGGATGACTACGCGGATTCCGAGCTCGAGGGAACGTTCCGCGTGGATCTTCGCGAACGAAAGATCGTCTATGACTTTCGCTTCACGGCCAACGACGATCGCCAGCGACGCTTTCACGGCGAGACGGTGTTCGAACTGCGACGGCCGATTCGCACGATGGAAGATCTGGTTGGGCGTATTTACGACGACGAGATCGAAGACGCGCGTTTGGTCATCCGCGTTCCACTCGACGTGGGCACCCGCCGCCTTCTTCGCACGCTTCGCACGAGTCTGACTCGCAGCCTTTCCTACTGACATGAGCGCGCAGCTTCCCGTGGTGGTCGTTCATGGTGGTGCGGGACGGGTGGATCCCAAGCACCTCGACGCGCACGTCGCCGGTTGTGCGCGCGCCGCGAAGGCCGGCCTCGAAGCGATGTTGCAGGGCGGAAGCGTGCTCGATGCAGTTCAGGCAGCCGTCGAAGACTTGGAACTCGATCCACTCTACAACGCAGGTCACGGCGGCTCGCTCACTTCTGCAGGCACGTTGGAGCTGGATGCCGCGATCATGCACGGCGAGACGTTGCGAGCAGGCGCCATCTGCGTGTTGCCACCCTACCCGCACCCCATTCGCATCGCGCGTGCCCTCATGGATGGAAATCGCCACGTGATGCTGGGAGGTTCGGGCGCGGCGCAGTTCGCGGAAAGCCTGGGGCTGCAGCGCGATCCCACAATGATTACCGATCGCGCGCGTGCTCGTTTGGCCAAGCTACAAGCCGGTGAAGTCGGCGAAGGCTGGGCAGGCGGAACAGTCGGTGCGGTTGCGAGCGACGGAACGCATGTCGCCGCTGCAACAAGCACGGGCGGCACCGTGGGTGCTGCGCCGGGTCGCATCGGAGACTCTCCGATTTTGGGTGGAGGCACCTGGGCGGACAACCAGAGCGGTGCGTGTTCCGCGACGGGCATCGGCGAACCGATATTGCGCTTCGGGTTGGCGCGCTACGTGTGCGAGCGCGCATCTGGCGGTGCGCAGACAGCCGCGGCCCAAGCGCTGCAAGCCATGCAGTCACGCGTGGGCGGCGAAGCCGGGCTCATCCTCGTCACACCAGATGGTGACGTGGGCGTTGCCCGCACGACCACCACCATGAGCCACGCGATTGCACGGCCCACGGGGGTACGAAGCGCCTACTAGGCGGCGCGGACGTACCCCTCGGCGGTCGCATAGTCTTTGAGCGCCAGCTTGAGTTGACGCCGACCACGATGGAGCCGACTCATCACGGTTCCAACCGGGCATCCGATCTGTTCCGCAGCCTCCTTGTAGGACTGTCCTTTCAGATCGACGAGTTCGACCACGATCCGGAACGAATCGGGCAGCGCTTCGAGCGCTGAGCGAACTTCGTCACCAACGCCCCACGCAAGTTCGTTCCGGCTGGTGAGCTGCCGTTCGCCACGCGACCAATGCGGACCGCGCTGCGTCTGCTGCTCGACCATGCCGAGGATCTCGCGTTCTCGCTTCCGGCGGCGATAGCCGTTGACGAAGGTGTTGAAGAGGATTCGGTGCATCCAGGCACGTGCGTTGGTGCCGGACTCGAATCGGTCCCAGAAAGCCCAGGCGCGAGCCATGGCCTCTTGGAGGACGTCATCCGCGTCCGAGCGGGATCGGGTCAGCCGAACGGCTGCGCCATAAAGTTCGTCCAGGTGCGGCCCGACGGTTGCCTCGAAGGAGGCGCGGGCCTGAGTGGGTGTCGATCGCATCCCTTTCTCAGAGAGCAAGCCGGGTGCCATCTTTTTGCCCGTGTTTTGAAGGGTTTGAGCCACTGCTTCTGCCACGCTGTCCTCCTCGAGCCACGCTCTCGTGTCAGGCTGTCACCGTCGTCCCCATGACCTTGGCCAGCCTCGAGAAGCAACATCCCCGGAAGTCATGGCGAAAATGTGGCGAGCGTCGGTCTTATTCGGGGAGGTTCGGTCATCGGATTGATGACTGATGACTGATCCCTGATGACAGGGACTGGTACCGTTCTTCATGACTTGGCGTATCTCTGCGGAGCACCTTGAGCTCGCTCAAGAAGTCGTCGCTCGGCATCTGCAGCCCACGGCCCTCGTCCCTGCAACGGCGATTCATCCGATGGCTTGGACCAAGCTCGAACACACGCAGGTCACTCGTTCGTTCAAAGTGCGTGGGGCGCTCACCAAAATCGCCTCACTCGGCCGCGCGGAAAAGGCCGCCGGAGTGGTCACGGCGTCAGCCGGCAACCATGGCTACGGTCTCGCCTTCGCGGCACGCCTCATGGAGGTCCAAGCACGAGTCTTCGTGCCCGCGAGCACACCTCAGAGTAAGCGCGACGGGATTGCCTCACTCGGCGCTGAACTAGTCGTCCTCGACGAGCCTGGATACGACGCCGTCGAACGCGAAGCCATCGCCTTTGGCGAAGAGCACGGGGCCACCTTCGTATCGGCGTACGACGATCCCTTCGTCGCAGCAGGTAACGGCGGAACGCTCGGGCTCGAGATCTTCGCGGGCATGCCGGACCTTGCAGCCATCATCGCACCTGTCGGTGGTGGCGGCTTGATGGCAGGACTGGTTGCTGCGCAGGAGAAAGCCGGCCGTAACGTTCGGCTGATCGGGGTCAACACCGCCGCGTCTCCCGGCATGGTGCGTTCGCTCGAAGAGGGTCGCGCCATCGAAGAACTCCCTCCCGCCGAAACGCTCGCCGAAGGACTCGAAGGCGGTGTACGCGAAAGCACGTTTGAGATCGTTCGAGATGCCAACGTCGAAATGCACACCGTCGAAGAGGACGCGATCGCCGAGGCGATGCGCTTTTCCGAACAGGCTCTGGGGCAGCGCATCGAAGGAAGCGCAGCCGTGGGCGTCGCACTTGCACGCACAACGGACATCATCGAAAGCACAAACGGCCCTGTGTTGATCATCCTGACCGGCGGCAATGTCTGAAACAGCTTCGCGGAAACGAGGCGCAGAGCTGGATCCCAATTTAGTGGGAGACGCGAGGCTCGGAGGCCTGCAGAGAACTTTCCGGTCTCTAGGCCCAACAACAAAGTCATTTTAGATTCAGTTTAAGTTTCGCAATGCGCATCTCTTGTTCGGCGGGGCAAACAGCTTCGCGGACAGGGTCGGGCATGAATTTACCGGGAGGAGCGGAGTAGAGAAGTAGAGGAGAGAACTCGGTCCGAACCGGGTACATGGTTGACGGTTTAGACCGGAGACATGGTTGACACTTCCGGTGCTGCAATACGGCAGGAATGCCGTGGAAAGAGAGCAGCAGAGTGTCCGAAAGACTGGAGTTTGTTCGGCGGCTGAAGGCTGGCGAGCGCATGACCGACTTGTGCAAGGAGTTCGGGATCTCCCGAACAACAGGCGACAAGTACAAGAAGCGGTTTGAGCAAATGGGAGCCAAGGGGCTCTTTGATCAGAGTCGCCGACCCAAGAGCAGTCCGAATCGTACGCCCGCAGTCATCGCGGAACGTGTGATCGCACTTCGGAAGAAACGCCCGTCGTGGGGCCCCAAGAAGCTTAAGGCTCGTTTGGAAGTGCTCGAGCCGAGTGTGAAGTGGCCCGCTGCGAGCACAATAGGTGAGATCCTCAAAGACGCTGGCCTCATCGGAAGACGCAAGCGTCGTCGACGTGCGCATCCGACTCCCAACGCCAAATTACGCACGACTAATGAGCCCAACGAGTTGTGGTGCATGGACTTCAAAGGGAAGTTCCAAATGCTCAATGCGAAGTACTGTCATCCGCTCACTGTGACCGACCATTGGTGTCGCGCCGTGTTGGGAATTGAGGCTCTGGCAAACGAGAAGACGGACCCCACGGCGCGCGCGCTCGAAATGGTGTTTCGCGAGTACGGATTGCCTGACGCCATGCGTTTCGACAACGGGACTCCGTTTGCATCGACCGGCATTCTGGGACTGACAACGCTCTCCGTGTGGCTTTTGCGACTCGGCATCCAACTCGAGCGAATCGAGCCAGGTCACCCAGAGCAAAACGGCCGACACGAACGAATGCATCTCACGCTCAAACGAGAAACGACTCGGCCGCCGGGCGCCAATTTGCTTCAGCAACAGGAGCGCTTCGATCGGTTTCGGAGAATCTTCAACGAAGAGCGTCCACATGAAGCACTTGGGATGAAGACTCCAAAGCAGCTCAAGCCATCGCGCAAACGACTGCCATCGCAGCTACCCGAGCTTGAATATCCGCTGCACGACATCACTCAAGTCGTCTACGGCAATGGTCTGATGCCGATTGGAAGCAGCCGGATCTATGTCGGCGCTGCATTGTCAGGCCAACCGATTGGGCTGCGGCAGGTCGGAGACAACACCTGGCTCGCGAACTTCATGAGCTACGAGCTCGGGTACATCGACACAGAGGCAAATCGACTTATCCCCGCAACATAGGCACCGGAAATGTGTAAACCATGTCCCCGGTCTATTTCGTCAACGATGTCCCGGGTTGCGCACTCTTCTACTCCCGTACTCCACTCCTCCCGGTAAAATTATTCGCCCAAATCGCGGAACAGCTTCACGGCGATCTGAATGCCAGTTAGCGCCAACTAGCGAGGTAGGGGAACGGGTTTACCCGCTTCGATCGCCTCCAGAGCTTCGGCGGCCGTTTGCTCGTAGTGCGACATACCGTACTGCGCCGAAAGCTGCAGCACTTCGCGGAAGCGACGCTTCGCATCATCGTGCTTCCCCAGCTGGTGATCGATGATGCCCATCATGTGTTGAGCCTGCACCACGTCCCACACATACCCGTGTCGACGCGCGAACTCATAAGCCTCGCGCACACGCTCGCGTCCCTCTTCGGAACCCAGTTTGATCGCGTCGATAAACCCAAGAACGCGCAGGTTGCCGTACTGCAACTTCACGAACCCGTTGTCTTTCGCCACGTCGTAGCTGTAGCGCAGCATTGCGAACGCCCGCTTAAAGTCCGACTCCCGCAGATGCAGCTCGCCCAGGTTGTGCGCGTTGATCGCCGCCTCATAGGCAAAGCCGTACTGCTTGGATAGTTCGAGACCCTTGTAGCCAGCGCGTAGCGCTCGCTCGATGTCGCCGGTGTAGTAGCCGACCAAACTTTCGGTCTTCCACACCATGCACTCGTCGATACGGCCCGGATTGTCACCCATGAGCTTGCGCGCTTCAGCCAGCGACTCGAGCGCCGACTTCTTGTCACCAAACCCGGCACACGCGTGCGCCAAGGGCAGCAGGCAACGTAGCTGCGCGACTTTGTCGTTCGCGTCCCGCGCCAACGAAAGCGCTTGGCGCAACAACGTTGTCGAACGTCCGTACTCACCGTTGCGAGTGTGAGCTTCTGCGTGCGCGGTCGTGATATCGCGAAGCAAGTCGCGATTGCCGACCGCCTTCGCCACTTGCTGGGCACGCTCAAACCAATGCTGTGCTTCGTCGAGCCGTTGAAGCAACGCCATGCAGTCGCCCTTCATCAACGAAAAGCGCGCCACGTACTCATCGCGTCCAAGCCCCTCCGCAAGCTCGAGCGCGGCGGCCATCTGCTCGACGCCCTCCTCGAGTTCGCGACTGCGCAAACACAAATCGCCCACGCGACGATAGAGCTGCAGCGAGCGGTCGCGATCAGGTGCCGCGGCTTTGCTCAACAGCTCCAACGCCCGCACGAGGTACCCGATGGCGCCGACCAACTTGTGCCGCGACTCCAGCCGATCCGCCGCCCGAACCAAAAAGTCGATCGCGCGCGCTTGCCGACCCGCTTCGCGGTAGTGAAACGCCAATCGCTCGGCGAGGTCGTCGAGGTGCTCTGGATAGAGTTCCTCCAGTGAGCGTCCCACGGCACCGTGCAATTCCCGACGCGCGTCGACCGTCAGACCACTCTTGACCACTTCGGGAATCAAGCCGTGCGAAAAGCCGTATTCGCGAGGTGCGGTGCGCGCGAGAATTCCTCGCTCCACTAGCGCTTCGAGAGCTGCGCTCACCACGGGTCCGGGATCCTCGGCAATGTGCGCGACCAACACATCGTGGAAGCGGCCGCCCACCATCGCGGCGATTTGAAGCAGATGACGTTCGCGTTGCGTCAGCCGGCTCAGGCGCTGCGCGACAATGCCGCGAAGTGTTTTGGGAACTTCGACCGCGGCAACTTCGGGGCGAAACGTGACTTTGCCGGCATCGGCCACCTGAATCGCGCCGGAGTCTTGCAACGCTTGGATGTACTCCTCGACGTAAAGCGGGTTGCCCCCGGACTTGATGCCGACTTCACGGAGCAGCTTCGCGGGTACTTCATCGGCGCCCAGGCGTGCACCGGTCAGCCGTGCAACGTCCTCGTCTTCCAAGGGACCGAGCTCGACGCCGTGGTGGTTGGGAACATCCTCCCATTGGGTGCGGTGATCGGGCCGATGCGACACGATGATAATGATGCGCGAACTGCCAGGGCGCTGAATCAGCCCACGCAGAATCTCGAGACTGTCGTCGTCGACTCCGTCAAAGTCGTCGAACGCAAACACCGTGAGACGGTCTTCCGCCAGCTTGAGCGCGATTCGCGCAATCGCCGCAAAGAGCGGACGTTTCCCATCGACAGGGACTTCCTTCGACGTACTCAGGCCCAACGTCGTCGTCACCGCGTCCAGCTCTACCCGATGCAAGCCGAGCTCACGCAGTCGCTGAACCTTCTCGCGAACGTCTTCCTCGGTGTCGAACTCCTCGATACCGAGGATGACCTGCAGCATCTCCTGCGTGGTGCTCAGCGGAATGTCGCGGCTGTGTCGGGGCGTGCGACACACGTACATCCCGACGTCGTGGCCACCCAAACGCAAGCGACGCATCGTCTCCAGCAAAAGTCGGGTCTTGCCGACGCCCGCTTCGCCAACCAGCGTCACAAGACATTGCTTGCCGCGACTCGCAATGGCCAACACCTCGCCCATGCGACGCAGCTCTTTTTTGCGGCCCACAAACCGCCCGAGAGCCTCGGTGAGGTTCCGTTCGCCGAGCAGCTCAAAGTTGTTTCCCTCACGTGGCCGGAGATCGAAGAATCGCCGCAACCCGTCGTGGGCAACCTCGCTCACGATGGGTCGCCCACCTGCCTCGCGAAGCAACGCCTTCACTTCGCCAACCAGCAGTTCGTACGCTTCGTCCTCGACGAGCTGACCTGTGGGGTCGATCAGAACACGTCCAGAGTGGACCGCAGCCTGGATCGCATCGATCGCCCCGACCGCGGTCAACGCACTTCGTGCTGCGTGCTCGGTGTCACGACCGTCTGGGCTCACGCGACCGAAGAGAGCGACGACCAAACCCTCATCTTCAACGATAACCTCGCCACCTTCACGACTGACCATCTGCGTGACACCAGGCGAGGACGCCACGCTGAGCGCGAGTGCCGTGACGTCGCGTCGCTCCGCCTGCGGACGCGTCACGGGTGTGCCCGAGCGACCCGCTCCCGTCGTTACCCGTGAACCATCGCGCGCGGAGGGAACTTCCGCTGGCGTGAGTTCTACTCCCGGTCGTCCAACCGCCGTGTCCAAGTCAAACGTCGCGCGCAGGCCCTCGACCGTTTGCTTCTTCTTCGCACGACGCCCATCCGACGCGGCCTGAAGTGCGTCGAGGTAGTTCGACAAATCATGCGCGCCGACACGCCGACCCGCACCGTAGAGAAACTGAATCAGCTCCTCGTAAAACCGACCCGCGTTCTTGTATCGATCCTCCTCGGCGGGAGCCATCGCTTTGTGCACGATGGCGGCGAGTTCGTCGGGGATATCCGCGTTCAGTTCTTGGATGGGATCCGCACGTCCGTCGCGAACACGTTGAAGCGTTTCGTACGTCGCGCTTTGCAGAAACGGATTGGTCCCGGTCAGCGCTTCGTAAAGCACAACGCCGAGCGCAAAGATGTCGGTCTTCGCGCTGACCGGCTGTCCCTTGGCTTGCTCGGGCGCCATGTAGGCGTACTTGCCTTTGAGAACTCCGTGCTCGGTTCCTTCGGCGACCGAAGTACGAGCCTTGGCGATGCCGAAGTCGGTCAGCTTCACCTCGCCCTCAAAGGAGAGCAGCACGTTCTGCGGAGACACATCGCGGTGCACGATGTTGAGCGGCTTCATGTCTGCGTCGCGACGCCGGTGCGCGTAATCGAGGCCCTTGGCGACTTCGCTGACGATGAAGACGGCCAGTTCGGGCGGAAGGGCCTTGTCGTACTTTCGAGCGCGCCGAAGCACCGTTGCCAGATCGGCTCCGGCGACAAATTCCATCGCGATGAAATAGGTATCGTCTGCGCGACCGAGGTCGAAGACTTGAACGATGTTCGCGTGAGACAGCGTCACCGCGATCTTCGCCTCGTTGACGAACATCTCGACGAACTGCGGGTTCTCGCTCAGCTCGCCGAGAATCCGTTTGATCACGAGGATCTTTTCGAATCCCTCGACACCATGAGACTTCGCTTTGAACACCTCGGCCATGCCGCCCCGAGCAAGGAGCTCGAGTAGCTGGTACTTCCCGTAGACGACCGGCGCTTGTTCCAAGGGGTCTCTGCCGATTCTACACGGTTTAAGCGGGGACTACTCGCTCTGAAGGCGGTGCAATCGGGCGTAAATCCCGCCCTGCGCCAGCAGCTCCAGATGCGTGCCCTGCTCGGCGATTCGGCCTCGATGGACCACAATGATGCGATCCGCGCTCTCAATCGTCGAAAGTCGGTGGGCGATGATGAGCGAGGTGCGGCCACGAAGCACCCGATCCGCAGCCTTCTGAAGCTGGGCTTCGGTCTCGCTATCGACGTTCGCGGTCGCCTCGTCGAGGAGCAACAAGTCCGCGTCGCGGTAGAGCGCCCGCGCGAACGCCAGGAGCTGTCGCTCCCCAGCACTGAAGTTCTGACCCCGTTCTTCGACTCGAGCATCGAGTCCGCCACGCCCCTCGAGGCGCTCCCAACATCCGACCTGAACCAACGCTTCTTGCATCGCCTCGTCGTTGGGATTCGGATCCCCCACCGAGAGATTTTCCCGGAGCGTGCCCGCGAACAAGAACACGTCCTGCGGAACGACACCGAACATGCGCCGCAGCGTGTGCCGATCCATCGAACGCACATCGCGGCCCATCACGCGAATCACCCCTTCGCGTGTTTCGTAAAGCCGCAGCAAGAGTGAGAGCAGCGTGGACTTGCCTGAACCGGTTGCTCCAACAACGGCGATGCGCTGACCACGCTTCACGTCGAGGTTGATTTCGTGCAGCACGGGGTGCCCTTCGCGGTAGGCAAAACTCACGTTCTCAAACGAGATGGCACTCTCACCGAGCGTGTCAGGTTCGGCTTCCTCCGTTCGATCCGGGACGTCCATGGTCTCGGTGTCGAGCAAGGTGAACACGCGCTCGGCGCTGGCGAGAGACGATTGAATGATCGTGTACTTGGTGGCGAGGTCCCGGATCGGCACGAAAAAGCGTTCGATGTAGTCGTAGAACGCGATCACCGTGCCGACGTAAACGGCCGAGGAAACGCCCTCTTCCAACCAGCCAATTCGCACGGCGGCAAAATAGAGCACCAACGCGACACACGCGGCGGAGACGGACTGCACAACCGAGTACAGGAGCGCGTCGTACCGGATCGACTGGTAGTTCGCGTCTCGGTACGCGCGGTTGATCTCACCGTACTCATCCGCACAGTCGTCCTCGCGCCCGTACGCTTGCACCACTCGAACGCCGGCGACCTGTTCGGCGAGATACGCGTTGAGTTGCGCGATGCGAAGACGAATCGCTCGAAACGCAGCGCGCGCCCAACGGCGGAACACGTTGACCGCGATGGCCAAGGGCGGAAGCGCGGAGAACGCGACCAAACTCAGCTGCCAGTCGATCGCCAGCATGAAGCCCACGATTCCCACGAGCGTGATCAAATCGGTCAGTGCGGTGACCGCGCCCGACGCGAAGAGCTCCGTGATCGCGTCGATGTCGTTGGTCACGCGCGTCACCACACGTCCGACGGGGGTCTTGTCGAAGTAACCCACCGGGAGTCGCTGAATATGCCGAAACACCGCCGAGCGCAGGTCTGCCGTCGAGCGCTGTCCCGCCAACTGCATCAAGTAGGTCTGCGTAAAGCGCGCGACAAACTCGAACGCGATCGCGACACCAAACCAAGCGACGACAGTCAGCAGCTCGGATTGGTCTCCACGCAAGAGCGTCGCGTCGATGGCGCGTTTGACGAGCCAGGGCTGAAATAGACCCGAAAACGCGGCAACGGGCATCAACACCACCGCAGCGCCGAAAAGCAGCAAATGCGGCCGCATGTACGGGGCCAACCGCCGCAGCAACGCCAGGTCGCGACGCTCTTCGACGGCGGCTTCCGCGCTCGCCTCGACCACAAGACGTCCCGCAGCACTCATAGATCTGCGAGCTCCTGTTCGAGATTTTGTCGCCTCGCCAGCGACGCGTAAATGCCGTCTTGCTCGAGCAGTTCGTCGGGCGTGCCCTGCTCGGCGATACGTCCGTCGTCGAGCACCACCACGTGTTGGGCGCGCGAGGCTGCAGCGATGCGGTGAGTCACCAAGATCAGCGTGCGGCCTTCACCCGCGCGATCGAGCGCTTGCAAGATCAGCGACTCGGTTCGCGTATCCACGGCACTCAGCGGATCATCAAGGACCAGCACTGCCGGTTCACGCAGCAACGCGCGCGCGAGGGCAATGCGTTGTTTTTGACCGCCGGAGAGCTGCACGCCTCGCTCGCCGACCAGCGTGTCGAAGCCCTCGGGCAACTGTTCGATCTCATCGAGCACGGCCGCTTCGCGTGCAGCCTCGCGAATGCGTTGCTTGGCGTCAGGTGCGGTTGGATCGTCCAGGCCGAACGAGATGTTTCGCTCCACCGTCGTGGAGAACAAGAAGGGCTCCTGCTGGGCGTACGCGACTTGTTGACGAAGCTGCGCGGGGTCCGCCTTGGTCACGCAAACGTCATCCACAAACACGCTCTCTTCGGGCGTGGGATTGAGTCGCGGTAGCAGGGCTGCCAGCGTGCTCTTGCCCGACCCGACCGGTCCCATAATCGCGACCGTGGATTCAGCCGGAACGTCGAGCGAAAGGTCGTGAAGAACAGGCTCATCGCCGTACGAAAAGTCCAGGCCGCGCACTTCGACTTTACCTGCGCCCGAGAGCACCTCGGGTGTTTCGCTGGTTTCGATCTCCGGCGGAGCATCGAGCACCTCGCGAACACGCGCATAGGAAGCACGCCCTCGTTGCACGACGCTCAACAGATACCCGAACGCAAGCGTCGGCCACACAAGCTGCGCCAGGTACGCGTTGAAGGCCGCAAACTGTCCCACGCTCAGCTCGTCATCGAGCACCATCTGACCGCCCTTCCACAAGACGATCAGCGCACCGAGCGAACCGACCAGCATGAGGATGGGCCACATCACGCCGCGCAGGACGACGAGCTTCATGTTCTTGTCGATGGCGTCGCGGTTGGCGACTTCAAAGCGTTCGATCTCCGCGTCTTCCAACGCGTAGGCGCGAACGACACGCACTCCGGCCAAGTTCTCCTGGGCAACATCCGCGAGTCGACCCAGTGCGCCTTGCGCCTCGCGGCTTCGTTTGTAGAGCGCGGAACCAAAGAACCGCGTCATCACGATCACGAGTGGATAGGGAATCAGCGCATACGCGGCGAGTTCTGGACTGATCACGACCATGAGTCCGATGCCCGCGGTGAACGCGAAAATCGAATTGACGACGTTCATGCCGCCAAACCCGACGAGCAGCCGCACTTGCGCGAGGTCGTTGGTCGCTCGACTCATCACCTCGCCCGTCGGAACACGATGGAAAAACCGCGGGCCGAGTCGATGAACCTGGCGGATCATCTCGTTGCGCAGGTCGTACTCGACGTCGCGACCCACGTTGAACATCTGGATGCGTGACGCCGTGCGCACGATCCACAGCACTGCGGCAAGCGCGACCACGCCGAGCGCGTACGTCTTGACGACGTCCATCTTGCTTTGGTCGAGCGCATCTACAGCGCCCTGCAACAGCCACGGAATCGACTTGTCGAGTGCGTTCGTGCCGAGGAGAAGAAGCACGCCCCACGCAAGCCTCCCATAGTACGGGCGAACATAGGCCCGTATCGGGACGCTGGTCGGCGCAGTCATCAGCGACGCCGGACTCTAGCGCCGTCTGTGATTCTGGCTAGGGCAATTCGGGCCTCCGGTCGGAGGCCCTCCTAAGGTCAGCGACGACGCTGACGACGCCACGCCGCCAATCCGAGAACCAACGCACACGCACCCCAAGGCGTGGAGTCGCTCGGCGCACCCGGTGCAGCACAACCACAACCACCACCGCGGTTCGATGGCGTGCAGACACTCGCGTCTTCGGAGACCGGGACGCAGGTGAAGTCTCCACCGCAGTCGCTCGCATCGGAGCAGAACTCGGTGCAGAAGTTGTCGCCGCCTCCACGCACAGCGCACGTTCCGCTCGCGCAGTCGGCGTTGATGGTGCAGTCGTCGCCAAGCTGACCGAGATCCGCTTCGGAGCGACATGCACCGCACGAGGGGTTCGCGGATGCTCGGCACACGAAGCCGTCGCCACAGGTGTTCACCTCGGCATCGGGACGACAGGGAGTCGCGCACACGCCACCGTCGCAGAGCAACGTGGAGCAGTCCGTATCGGTCGAGCAACTTGCGCCGAGTCCTGCCGCGCCAGCGGACCCGCCGACGCAGAGACCGGTGCCACAGCCGTCACCATCGCAGTAAAAGCCGCTCGGGCACGACATCGGGTTGAACGAATCACAGGACTGCGAGCAGACCTGCCCATCCGCGGTGGCCGCACAGAGGCCCGAGTTGCATTCGTCGTTGTCCGTGCAGGGCTCGCCCAGTTCGTTTCGGTCCATCGGACGCGGTTCGCAGTTGCCGGTCGACGTGTTGCACCGCTCGGTGGCCGCGCAATCGCTGTCGTTGGTGCAGCCGGAAGGCATCGCCCCGTCGCAGCTAAAGGTCGACCCGTCGAAACCTGCGCACTGACTCACGCCGCCGGTGGTGCCCGCACAAATGAATCCGTCCCCACAATCGCTCCCACCGCTGCAGGCGCGTCCGCAAAACTGGCCACCGGTCGGATAGCCGATGCAGAAGTCGTTGGGGCCGCCGCACTCGGCGTCGGAGTTACACGGCGAGCACACCGTTCCGTCGCCCATGATCGGGCGGCAGGTGTTGTCGACACACTCTTGTCCGGTCGGACACCCGCTCACCGAGCAGTCCACGGGACCGTCACCGGGATAAAGCGTGCAGATGCCGCCTTCGTCGTCGGCGTTGATCGAGTCGATGCCGCCCGTGTACGCAAAGTACATCGTCGCGTTGCGGTCGTTGGAGTGACCCAGGCCGTAGTAGTGACCACCCTCATGCAGCACGATCGAGTAGGTGTTCACGCGTGACCCTGCGCCCGCGGCGGTGGTCCACGTAAAGTTCACGCCGTTCATTTCCATGTCGGCTTCTTGGATGCAGTTACGTCCGTTCCAACGCGGGCCGGTCACACCGATCGCACCGGAGCCATGGCGCCAGCCGGACTCCACCCAACCGATCATCGACTGCCCGTCGCCGGCGCCTGCAGTCGCACCGGATCGACCGGTGTACGAAGCCTGCAAGCTCGTGCAGCTTCGAAGCGTCCAGTCGTTCATACCCCGCTGAACTTCCGCTTCGGTCGTGGCATCACCCAAGTCTGGGCTGACCACAGTCAATCCGTACGGAGCCGGAGCGCACCACACCGGACAGCTGCCGGTCAGACACTCCCACGCGTGCGCGGTACCCGATGCACTCCACACCATGGCCACGCTTGCAAACGCAACGGCGAACCTCATCGTCCACCTCCCACGGTGTGCGTCGTGCCACCCGGGATTTGCGCCACGTTTTGAATCAAGTCGAGGAACGACTGAAGCTCCATCATCTCGCGACCGCCGTGACTGATGGTCATCCGACCGTTGGTCCACTCGGCGAACGCGATGGCTGCCATGTCGCGTGCCACAGCAGCCGGCGTTCCACCGACGCCGTGAATCACCACGAACTTACCTTGCGCGAGTTGCAGCGTGCGGAAGTAGTCGGGGTCTTGCGGGTCGTAGTCGAGAAAGACAATGACCTCTTCGCCGACTCGATACTGCGGTGTGCCGTCGATCCACATGCCGCCACCGCGACCGTTGCGACCGTAGGTACCACCAAGCTCACGAATCATGATCGTGTTCGTGCTCGACTCGCCTTTGAGCCAGTTCCCAACCTGCAGGGTGGTCACGGTGTGCGGGTCCATCGTCCCGTCGCCGATCACCATCTGAGTTCCGGAGTGGATGACGCGTCCGTGAACGATGCCAACCGAATCTCGAATCATGTCTTCGAGACTGATCTCCACCATCACGGTCGCATTGGCACTCGATGCCAACACTCCCAGAACCACGAGCGCCAAAACCGCTGCGCGTCGCGCCATCCCACACCTCACAAGCTAGAGTTCGCCACCTGAACTCAACAACGAAGAATATGGTTCTTCGTCGCCACCGTCACGCCGCCTCCCTACCCGGAGGGGGCAATCGAAGGTAGCGCGTGAGGGCTCGCACGCAAACGTAGAAGGGTCCGGTGTCGAGCAGTGCCACCACGAGCTTGAAGACGTAGCCGGCTGCAATGAAAGCGAAGAGTTGCGATGCCAGCGGACGATCGGCGTCCACGGGCAATCCACCGGCCAGGTAGTGGGTCACCAAGATCACCGCCACGGTATCGACGAGCTGCGAGACCAGCGTGGAGCCGTTGTTGCGCAACCAAAGGTGTTTTCCCTTCGTCAGCCGCTTCCAGAAGTGAAAGAGGTGGACGTCGACGAGCTGCGCAGCGAGGTACGCGATCATCGACGCGGTGATCGCCGCGAAAGTCGTCGTGCGGAGCTCAGTGAAGAGGTGAAGCGGTGGCGTTCGATCCGATCCGAGGTCGAATCCTGGAAGAACACCCCCGATCCACAAGATCGCTCCGACCCAAAGATTGAGCGCCAGACCCATCCACACCAAACCGGCTGCGCGCCGCCGGCCATAGAGTTCGGAGATCAAATCGGTGCACAGGAACGTGACCGGGTACGGCAGCACGCCCACCGCGACCATGACCTTCTCATCGAGAACGGTGAACCCAAGATCGATAAACCGGGTGATGCCCAAGATGTTGAGCATGGCGAGCGTGCCCAAGAAGAACCCTGCAAGCACCAGGAACACGAGCTCACGACGCCGATGCGTTTCGCGTTCTCCCAGTGCGGGCAAACCCTCAAACGTGTGCTCGTCACTTGGAAGCGGCGCGTCGTCGTTCATCCAACCAGTCCGCGCTTTTGTGCGGCGCGTTCGACGCCGCGCCACGCTTGGTGCTCTTGACCCGCGCGACGCGTATCGACGCCCTCGTAGAGTTCAGGAATCGCCACCCGCACGCCGTGTTTGGCCACCGCTTCGGTCCACGCGCTGACCAGGTGCTTCTTGGATAGCGCACTCGGAGCGATCAGTTTGCCGTAGACCAATCGCTCGCCCGCTTGCTCCGTTCCGGCGGGATGTACGAACACGCGCACCTCGTGGCCGAGGGTATCGACCAGGGAGTTCATCACGCTCTCTTGAACAATGGCCACAAAGGGCAGTCGCAACTCGTCGCCGCGACGGAGGATCTCGAGAAGCGGAAAGCAGCTCTCGGCGACCGGCGCGCCATCCCACATCACGATATCGCCGTAGTCGATGGGCGTATCTTCGAACGAGGGCGTGCTTACCACCCCGTGACAAGGACTGATGGGCTGCACGGTGACGACTTCAAATCCCACGTTGTCGGGTGGATCAAAGCCACGTCCCGTGGGGCGCGAAGGCGCGCGCACCTGCATCGGAGGAATGTCCGCCACCATGGGCAAGCGGCTCTTCTCGTTGAGCGAAACGTCGAGCCCCAAGTCACGCCACGCTCCAGCGGCCAAGTCGCCCTTCCCGGCCCCGGTTGCCGCGATCGCCATGTTCCACAGAACCGGACGGGTTTCGCCCAAACGCGCGCGCGCGCGGAGCATGCTTTCGTAACAAGCGTGGAAACGGCCTCGCCACTTGTGGTGCACACCCAGATCGAAGTGCCAGGCGCCCTTGTCCACGATCGAGAGTGCGTGCAGGTACGCGTCGGTCGCTTCGCTATCGCGCTCGGTACCCAATGCTCGCAACGCATTGGCGCGGTTGATCCACAGGTACGCAGCAAGCTCACCCTCGAGCGTGATCCGCGCGGTCAGATCGACGACGCGTTGCGCCGCCGGGTTCTCGGGCGGTGCATCGAGAGGACGAAGCGCAGCTCGTGCGTTGAGCGCAGCACAGGCGGCGATGAGAACGCGCGGATCATCGATAGCGAGCGCTCGTTCGACATCGTCCACCAGCGTCGCGTGCCGCGGGTCCTCTTGCAGCGCCATCAGTCGCTTCAACGTCGCGTCCAACTCCATTCCGCTCTTCATAGTGCAGAATGCGAGATGCGGAACGCGGAAACGACTTAGGGCGTTGGCAGAGTTCTCGGGGGCGCCTGCAAAGGCACCTCAGCCTCGCCGCGCACCGCGTTGGGTCCAATCATCAGGGTCAGACGCGCCGACTCACCGGGTTGATGGCGGTCGAGTCGTTCCTTGAGTTCATCCAAACTCGTCACCGGTGCGCCATCCACCGCAATGATGATGTGACCCGTCCACGCCAGACCCATCTGCTGCACAAAGCGGGGAGCGGGATCGTGCAGTCCTCGAAGGCCCGCGGCTTGCGCCGGACCTCCTGGAATCACGCGCTGAATGCGAACTCCTTGAACGCCACCCGAAGCGAAATCATCGCCAAAGATACCCAGCCACACGGGCCCGAGTTGTTCCTGCGGCGCCTGTCGCTGCTGCGGCTCGGGTTGGGGGCGCTGCGCAACCTGCTGTCGTTGCTGCGGTCGACGCGCGCTCGCGATCAGCTCACGAACGTAGCTCGACGGCATGGCAAAGCCGATTCCATGCGAACCGCCAGTGCGACTCAGAATCGCGGTGTTAACGCCGATCACATGACCACGGGAATTGGCCAAGGGACCGCCGCTGTTGCCCGGGTTGATGGGCGCATCGGTTTGAATGACGCCGTGAATGGTTCGCCCGTTGGCCGGGATGTCACGCCGCGCGCTCACGATGCCTTGCGTGAGCGTGCCGTCGAGACCGAAGGGGCTGCCGAACGCCAACACGGTCTGGCCGACGCGCACGTCGTTCGCATCTGCGAGTACGAGCGGGGGTGCTTCGTGGCGGGCTTCGGGTGCAAGCAGAGCGAGATCGTGTTCGCGATCCAGCGCGATGACCCTGGCTCGTGTCGACGTTTCATCCCCGTAGCGGATCTCGATCGGGTAGCGACCATTTCCGCGAATGACGTGAGCGTTGGTGACGATCCACCCCTCGCGGGTGGCCACAAATCCACTTCCTCCCGATCGTCCTACCCGCACAACCACCGTCGACTGCATCAACGACTGAGCGATTTCGACGCGCCTGTCTTCCGTCAGGTCACGGGATTGAGCATGAACCGCCGCGGTCGCGGGAGTGGCTAGCCAGGCGGCGAGGAGGACCCCGAAAGGGCGCATGTAGGTAGAGATGGTCATCCGAGCTTGGACATTCAACCCCCCAAACCCACCAAGTGTTTCGGCCGTGCCTAAGAAATTCTCACAAACCCTAGGTATTTCGGCGCTTTGTCCTCTTGAAGCGGGGGGTCTTCGGTGTACTCTCGGGCTTCCCGACGATGAACGTCGGACCGAGCAATTCGGGGAAAACGGTGTTCCAAAGGGTCGGGGCTGGGCTCACAGACGTCGGACGGCGACGGCAGGTCAATGAAGACGCGTTCTTCTTTGATGATGCGTTGGGCCTGTACGTCGTGGCCGACGGCATGGGTGGCCACGCCGCAGGAGAAGTTGCGAGCGCCGAAGCGGTCGACACCGTTCATGGAATGGTGCGTCGTGGGAACAACACCCTCGAGCGCCTAGCCCAGGGCGACACCACCGAGGAGACGCTTCGGCAAGCCATCCGCGTGTTGGAGAGCGCTGTTCAAGCTGCGACCTACATGGTGTTTGGAATCGCGCAGCACAACCCGGATCGACAAGGCATGGGCACCACGTTGTCCGCGTTGGCGATCTGTGGCCGCTACTGCATTACCGCGCAGGTGGGTGACAGCCGCATTTACCTGATTCGTGATCGTGACGCGTCGCTGTTGACCGAGGACCACACCTTGGTGGCGTGGCAGCTCAAGCAGGGAATCATCACCGAGGAAGAAGCCGCGGTGTCGCCACACCGAAACGTGATCACGCGGGCGGTAGGCTCACGCGACTACGTGCAGGTGGACACGAAGTTCTTCGAAGCGCGCCCGGATGATTCGTTCTTGCTGTGTAGCGACGGGCTGCACGGGTACCTGCGCGAAGACGAGATTGCACCGATTGTGGGTCTTGGGCCGGAAGTCGCGACGCAGAAGTTCATTCAGCTGGCGAACCAACGTGGCGGCCGAGACAATATTACCGCTGTCGTCGTGAAGCTCGACTAGCTCCGTCATTTGCGGTGGCCTGCAAGCATTGCGGGTTGGGGCCCGGCATTTCTTAACCGGAAGCTCGAGAACTGGAAGACGGGAAGGATCGGAAAACAAATCTTCCCGTCTTCCAGCCTTCTCGCACTTCCGGTTAAAATATTGAGCCCAACAGGCCTTCCGCGAAGCGGCCTTCCCCGCGAAACTGAAGGTGGCGCAAGCTACGACGAAGCTGTCGTCGTTCCAGGGGACGACACCTTCGCGCCTCGCTTTCGCGGAACACCCAGCATCACTTCGCGGTAGTGCAGGAACAGACTCTGCACGATCGAAAGCACCGGCACAGCCAGGAGTGCGCCCGCGATACCGAACAGCGACTCGCCTGCCAGAAGCGCAAACACCACCAGCACGGGATGAACCTTCGCGGCGTCGCCCATGATCTTCGGGTTGAGAAGGTTCGCTTCGATCTGGTGAATCACCACAATCCACACCGAGATGGCAACCGCAGTCATCGGCCCGTCTTGCAACGCGATGATCACCGCCGGAATCGTGCTCAGAATCGCTCCGAAGATCGGAATGATGCTCAACACAGTCGCGATCAACGTCAGCACGGGCCAGTAGCGCAGCTCCAAAAAGTAGAAGCCAATGCCGCTGAGTATGCCGTTGACGACGCTGATCAATAACTGACCGCGCACCACTCCGCCTAGGCCGCGATCGATGCGCATCACCAGCCGGTCAAAGCTGCGTCTTCGTGTCGCTGGCCACAGGGATCGAAAGAACTCGAGCACCTTGTCGCTGGTGATCAGCAGGTACGCCGAAAGCATCAGCATGATGAAGAAGGTGAAGATGCCCTTCACCAACGTGCGGATCACGGTCTGCGCGGTTTTGAGCAGTGCGCTTGCCGTCGAACGCGTGTCTTCGGTGGCATTCTCCAACGCCTGCGAAAGCGCGTGTCCCAGGTCGGCTTGCTCCTCTTCGCGAGGTCGCGGTTCGACCACTCGGTAGCGGTCGCCACGCGGTTCGATCATCAACCCTTGTTCGGGCAGTCGAATCTCCCAACCGCCTTCAGGTGTCGGCAGCACCCGCAACGTTCGATGCTGCTCGGGACCCGCGGATGTGACGACATCGGGTTCGGGTTCTGCGACGTCTTCGGCCTCGGTGTACTCGTACATCGCACCGCGGAAACGCGCTTCGAGTGCTGGCAACCATTCTTCGCGAACGGTGCTGATCGTCTCGGGAATCTCTTTGGCCAGCTTCTGGATTTCACCGGCCAAACGCGGTGTGCCGAACGCGACAAGTCCGCCCAGTACACCGAGGAAGATCAGATAGATTCCGACCACCGCGACCCAGCGCGGGACACGACCTCGGCTCTGCACCCAGCGAACGACCGGCGCGAGCACGTACGCAACGATGAGCGCGAGAAAGAAAGGCAGCAGGACGCTGCGGAACGTCCAAATCGTCCCGAGCGCGACGATGCCCCAAAAACTCAGGAACAGGAGGCGGCGTCGCCGCGCTACAGCGTCGACCGCGGCATTGAGCGACCCCAGTGCGCGACTGTACGTCGATGAGGCCGCGGACTCGCGCGGTGAGACTTCGAGTTCGGGTTTGGCGGGCGGTTCCGTCTCGGTCTCGGTCTCGGTCTCAGTCTCAGATTCGGTGTCCGTCTCAGACGGAGAGTCAGTCTCAGATGCAGAGTCAGTCTCAGACGCAGTGTCGTCTGCGTTCTCTTCCTCGGGCTCGTCCGCCACGCGCGCATGGTAGTCCAAACGCAATCGAGTGCGAGCTGGATCCGACGCCGGCTAGCCTCCCGACGCTTCGCGGGATCTGAATTTTAGTGGGAGGCGCGAGGCTCCGAGGCCGCAGAGAAATTTCTCTCTCCGGCCTCCGAGTCTCGCGTCTCCCACTAAAAATAGTTCTTCCGTACTCCCATGCTTCCCAGCTTCCAGATCCGCGAAGCGGAATACTGCCCACCCTTCTGCGAAGCGGAACGCTCACCTGCGTGCTTAAAGAAAAAAGCCGGAGCAACTTGCTCCGGCTTTCTCCACTGAGTGGCGTACGCCCTACTCTTCTTCGCTCGACGCCTCGGAACCGGAGTCCGCTTCGCTCGGCGCAATCGCCGCAAGCTTGTCCTTGAAGAGGTCACCAAGCTTGGCGCTGGGTCGACCGGACGGGCCCTTCGGGCTCTGCGCGGCCTTCTCGGCAACAAACTTCATCTTCTCGTCGAGTTCCTTGTTGTCCGCGCTCTTGATCGAGAGCGTGAGACGACGGTCGTCGGGATCCAAGCGGATCACGACGGCCTTGAGAATCTCGTCGGCCTTGACGATTTGCTGCGGGTCGACCGACGTGTCGGCGCTGATCTCGGCGCGCGGGACGAATCCCTCGACGCCCTTCTCGAGCTCGACCATCGCTTCGTAGTCGTTGACGTGCATGATGCGCACCTCGAGGACCGTGCCCTCGGGGTATCGCTCCGGGATGTACGTCCACGGATCTTCGTAGAGCTGCTTGATGCCCAAGCTGACCTTCTGCTCCTCGTGGTTGATGGAGAGAATGATCGCTTCGACTTCGTCGCCCTTCTTGTAGACCTCGGCGGGGTTGTTGACCCGCTGCGTCCACGAAAGGTCGGACTTGTGAACCATGCCGTCGACGCCGTCTTCGATGCCGATGAAGACACCGTAGTCGGTGATCGAACGAACACGACCCTGGATGATGTCGCCCGGGTTGTACTTCTGCGTGAAGAGGCTCCAGGGATCGGGCTCAAGCTGCTTCAGACCCAGCGAGATGCGCTTGTTCTGAATGTCGATGTCGAGAACGACAGTTTCGACCTCTTGTCCCATCTCCAGAATCTTCGACGGGTGCTTGGGCTTGGTCCACGTCATCTCGCTGACGTGAATAAGGCCCTCGACGCCCTGCTGAAGTTCCACGAACGCACCGTAATCGGTGATCGAGACGACCTTGCCCTTGACGCGCGTGCCGGGCTTGAAAGTCTCCTGCGCGTGGTTCCACGGATCCTCTTGCATCTGCTTGAGGCCGAGCGAAACACGCTCCTTGTCGGCGTCGTACTTGAGGACCTTGACGGTGACCTCGTCGCCAACGGCGAACATTTCCGAGGGGTGGTTGACGCGACCCCAGGACATGTCGGTGATGTGAAGAAGGCCGTCGATTCCACCGAGATCCACGAACGCACCGTACTCGGTGATGTTCTTGATCGTGCCGGTGACGATTTGCTCCTCTTGGAGGCTCTCGAGCGTCTTGGCCTTGAGGCGATCGCGCTCCTTCTCGAGGAGAACGCGACGCGAAAGAACGATGTTGCCTCGCTTCTTGTTGAACTTGATGACCTTGAAATCGAAGGTCTGTCCAAGAAGCTTGTCGAGGTTACGGACGGGTCGCAGATCAACCTGCGAGCCCGGGAGGAACGCCTTAACGCCTCCCTTGATGGTCACGGACAAACCACCCTTCACGCGCTGCGTGATGGTGCCTGCGATCAGCTCGTCGCGCTCACACGCGGCGCTGATCTCGTCCCAGACCTTAAGCTTGTCGGCCTTTTCTTTGGAGAGGAGCACGAGACCATGCTCGTTCTCTTTGGCTTCGACCAGGACGTCGACCTGGTCGCCGGGGGTGACCACGATGTTGCCGCTTTGGTTAACGAACTCGTGGAGGCTGATGACTCCCTCGGACTTGTAGCCAATGTCGACAACGACGGAGTCCTTGCCAACTTTGATGACGGTGCCCGCGACAATGTCGCCTTCGCGCAACTTGTCAGTACGGGTCGTCGACGCCTCGAAGAGCGCTGCAAAACTGTCGCCCTGAGGCTTTGGTGTTTCTGTGGTTTCGGTCATTTAGTTTGGTTGGAGTTTCTGTTTAGGCGCGCCACAGCATTGGTGTTGCGACGCGGTGGAACGGGTTGAACAAAACCCGCCTCACCATGAGACGGGCAAACATGTGCACAGGCTGACCCTATGCGGAGCGCTCAGGTAGCAGTCGCCCCCCACCCTGTCAACGCAGCCCCTAAGCGTTTTCGGTGCTTTTCCGAACGATTTCCACCACGCGGGTGACGACTTCGTCAAAGCTCAGCGTCGTCGTGTCGACTTGCTCGGCATCGTCGGCCGGACGAAGCGGCGCAATCGCTCGGGTGGAATCGCGATGATCCCGTTCACGAATGGACTCCAGCAAGGATTCCATGTCCGCTTCGATCCCGCGTTTCTTAAGGTCGCCCATCCGTCGCTCGGCGCGCTTCTCGACCGACGCTGTGAGGAAAATCTTCGCCTCGGCATCGGGGAACACCACGGTCCCGATGTCTCGGCCTTCGAGCACAACACCACCGTCCGCCCCCAGCGCACGCTGAATGCCCAGCAAGGCTTCACGCACCGGAGGATGCGCGCTGACTTTGCTGGCACCTTGCGACACCTCCGGAGTCCGGATCTCGCCGCCGCGGTCCACGCCCGCAATGCACAGACTTCCGGCGTCGTTGAACGAAAGCTCCAGGCCGCGCGCCAGTTCGCCCAGCGCGTCGCCATCGTCCCAACTCACATTCGATTCGCGCGCTGCCAACGCAATGCCGCGATACAGAGCACCGGTGTCGACCAGCACAAAGCCGAGCGCCTCGGCGACCGCCCGTGCAACCGTACTCTTGCCCGCCCCTGCAGGACCGTCGAGTGCCACGACAGGACGCTTTCTCATCCCTCTTCCTCCACGATGTCGGCACCCAGCCCGCGAAAGGTCTCCACGAACGCCGGAAAACTGGTGCGGACGCAGTCCACATCTTCGATCACGCACTCGCCCTCGGCGCGAAGTGCGAGACATGCCGCACTCATCGCGATGCGGTGATCGCCACGACTGACGACCGTGGCGGCGCGAAGGGAACCCTTGACTCCGGTGATGCGCATCCCGTCCTCGAGTGTCTCACACGGAACTCCAAACGCGTCGAGCACCTCCGCCATGGCTGCGATTCGGTCGGTTTCTTTCACGCGCAACTCGCGCGCATCGCGGACCTCGGTCACACCCGAACTCGCCGCGGCCAACGCACAAAGCGCGGGAACCTCATCGATCATCCGGACCAACATCTCGCCGCCCAGGAGCGCACCGCGCGTAGCCGTATGACTCAACGAAAGGTTCGCACGCGGCTCACCGCCTGCGGCCTCGGGCTGTGGGAGGTACTGACACGCCACACCCATCTGGCGAAACATGTCGAGCAGGCCCGTACGCGTGGGATTGACGCCCACGCCTTCGATCTCCACCTGCGACTCCGGAACACTCGCCGCTGCCACCAAGGGGAACGCAGCGCTCGAGATATCACCGGGAACCTCCCAGTCGGTTCCGTCCCAGCCAAAATCCTCGGGAACCGGTTCGAGTCGCACCGCGGACCCGGCAGTTTGTAGGGGTACGCCGAGCGCCAACATCATCCGTTCGGTGTGGTCGCGACTCAGCACCGGCTCGCGAATCGACGTTGGGCCTGCCGCGTACAAACCGCTGAGCAGCAAGCAGCTCTTCACCTGTGCACTCGCGATGGGCATGTCGTACTCGAGCCCCAGCAAGTGCTCCCCTTCGACCAGGGGCGCGATCGAAAGCGGCGCGGTCATCGGTCCTTCGGTGACCGGACGCCCCTCCGGACTCGTTCCACCAATGTGTGCTCCACGTGCGCGGAGGGGGGAGACGACGCGTCCCATCGGCCGCTTCATCAACGACTCGTCGCCCACCAAGCGGGTTCCGAAGCGCTGTCCGGCCAAGAGTCCACAGAGCAAGCGCATTGTGGTTCCCGAGTTGCCGCAGTCCACGACGTCTTGGGGCATGCGCAATCCGCGCAATCCAACGCCTCCGATTTGGAGGCCGTCTTGTTGCGGCTCGACGCGAACCCCCATCGCTTGCATCGCACGAAGCGTCGCGCGGTTGTCCTCGCCTTCGCTCAGTCCGCGAACGATGCTGGGACCGCGTCCGAGCGACGCGAAGAGCACCGCGCGGTGCCCAATCGATTTGTCGCCCGGGACCTGCACCGTTCCGCGCAAGGGCCCCGAAGGACGCACTCGGTAGCGCGCCATCAGTTAACCAAACGAAGCAGACTGTCGGCGCGGCTGAGCAGCGGCCGAAGCTGTTCATCACTGAGCTGAAGCGTGACGCGAACCTGGTCACCTTGCGCGGAGACCTGGGTGGCTTCGCCAAGCACGGGAATACCCATCGCGCGCGCCGCCAATCCGCTGGTCAACGCATCGATCTCACGACGCACGCCGTCCGAAAACGTCGCAGCTGCGTTGGCATCCGCGGTCGTCGCCACCACGTCGACAATCAAACCGTTTGCCATGTCCACGCGATACGCAGCACCGCGAACCAACGCGGTAAGAGCAGACGAAAACGGAGTCTCGCGCGCCAGCAACGCCTGGGTGGTCTCGTCTCCAATGACCCACCCCATGATCGTCGACTGTGTGCCCGCCAACGCCTGAACGGCAGCGGCGACAGCGTCGTTGGCTTCGTGACGAGGACGCTGCGGCTGTTGCAACGCAGGTTCGGTGTATCGATGCGGTCCGACCAAGTACTTGCCCGGCTCGACGGCGATCAACGCTCCCTGACCGTCACCGAACGCCGGATGCCCGGCGACTTCGCGCGGAGCGAACTGCTCACCTTCGGCAAGTTGCTGCAAGGTCGCGTTCGCAGCGGAGGGTTCGAGCGAACTCCCGAGATAGACCGACGCTAGCGTCCAGCAGTGGCTTCCGCACGGACGATCGACCACCGACACGTGCGCGAGCTGCGTGTTGTTGAGTGCCGTGTCGACCGCCTCGCGTTGTGTGGGCGAGAGTTCCTCGATCAAGTCCAACCAGCCGTGGATCGTCGAGTAGTACGGAGACGTGCGCAGCCTCTCGACGTCCACGGTCGTGACACTGAGCGAATCCGCCGGCAAAAGTGTGAGCGGATCAAGCGGAGGCGGTGCTTCGATCGCCTCCTCGTCACCGGTCGTTCCGATGTTCTCCGCATCCTGTGTTTCGGTTCCACCACCGCACGCAAGTGCGAGAGCCAACATCAAGCAAAGAGCGAGCCTCATCGAATCTCCTTCATGGCGCCGAGCATGCGATCGTTCATCGCTTCGGTGCCGATTGTGATGCGAAGCCACTGGTCGATCGGCGCCGGCATGGGACGCACGATGACGCCCTGTCGCAAGAGCGCGTCATACACTTCGGCGCCTGGTTTCTTCACGTTCACCAACACGAAGTTGGCTTGTGAGGGCGCGACCTCGAACCCTTGCTCCTGCAATGCACTTGTGACGCGCACCCGTTCACGCGCATTCAACTCGACGTAGCGCTGAACGTGCTCGGGATCGGTCAACGCGACGACAGCCGCATGCTGGGAAAGTCCGCCCACATTGAAAGGCGCGCGCATGCGGTTGAGGTAGTCGATCAGCGACGCGGGACCGACCGCGTACCCGACGCGCAACCCGGCCAGCCCGTAGGCTTTCGAAAAGGTGCGCAGCACGATGAGTCGCTCGCGCAAGCCACGAAGCTCCAGCGCACTGATGTAGTCGTCGGCATCGGCAAACTCGAAGTACGCCTCGTCCACCACGCAGACCACGCGCTCGGGCAACTCGCGGAGCAATTTTTCCAAGTCGGCGCGTGCGACGTGTGCACCGGTCGGATTGTTGGGATTCGCGATGTACAGGAGTTTGGTCTTGTCGGTGCACGCCGCGAGCATGGCGTCGATGTTCCATGCGAGGTGGTTGTCGAGCGGGACCTCGGTAAAAGGCACGCCACTCGCGGTACCGGCCAGCCAGTAGCAAACAAAACTCGGACGCCCGAACACGATGTGATCGTCGGGCGAAGGGAACGTTCGTGCGAGCAGATCGATCAGCTCGTTGCTGCCGTTGCCCAAACAGACTTCGTCCGAGCCGATGCCGTGGTGCTTGGCCAACGCTTGCTTCAGCGAGAACCCTGCGCCGTCGGGATAGAAATGCAGCGAGGGCGCCAGCTCGCGAAGTGCCGCGATCACCTTGGGCGAGGGGCCAATCGGATTCTCATTGGACGCAAGCTTGATCGCGTTGGTGATGCCCAACTCACGTTCCAGCTCTTCGATCGGTTTGCCGGGCCGATAGGGCACCATGCGTTCAACGTGAGGCGGAACGAGCGGATCCATTGGGGCGTTCTACTCCTGTGCTCCGCAGATGCAAAGGGCAGCAAAACCTTCTTTTTGAGGGAGGGATGAACGCATCCCTCCCCCACGTGCGGCCAAGCCGCACAGTGGGTCCCCCCACCAACTTCGCCGTTCTCCGGCGTGCTCGCTTCGCTCGCTCTTCTCCTTTGAGGGAGGGCATCCTCCCCACCAACCTTACCCGCTACGTGGATAGCTACCGAGAACCTTCACGAAGCGGCTAATCGTGCGCAGTTCTTCGAGCGCAGTGAGCAGCGCGCGGTCGGTCACGTGCCCGTCCATCTCCAAAAAGAAGAGGTAGCGCCATTGCGCAGTGGGACGGCTTTCGAGCTTGGTGAGGTTCACGCCTCGCGACGCAAAAGGACGCAGGGTCTCCGACAACGCCCCCGGAACGTCGTGCACCGCGACAGCAACGATCGTGTGGTCGTTTCCGGTGCGGGAAGGAAACTCCGTGCCGACAATGGCAAAGCGCGTTTGCACAGCACCGTGGTCGTCGATGCTCTCGCGAGCGATTTTCAGTCCGTGGACTTCGCTGACCATCTCGGTCCCCACGATGGCGGCGCCTGGATCCGCGCCGGCCAACTCCGCGGCGACTTCCGCCGAGGGGACGTCGATCACTGTGGCGCGCGCCAACTCGGAGCTCAGAAAGCGACTGCAGGACGCGAGCGCGGTCCGGTCGCCGTACACCTTCTCGACGTCCAGCGTGTTTCCGCTGGACGAGAGCAAGTGGTACGTCGTGTTGACTTCGAGCTCTGCACAGATGCGGGTGTCGCTGGCTTGAAGCCCAACCAACGTCGCGGTGACGGCACCATCACTCGATGTCTCGACCGGCATCACGGCGTACTCGACACGACCCCGCGCGACTTCATCCAAGGCTGCCTGGACCGTGGGCACGCTGATGTACTCGGCCGACGAACCAAAATGTCGACGCGCGGCCAGATGAGCGAACCCGCCGTGATGTCCGTGGTAGGCGACCTTGCGCGGCGCCATCAGGCTCGCACACGCACCGAGGACTTCGCGAAACACCGGCTCCAGCGCACCGCTTGGAAACGCTTGCGACGCTTCACGCGCACCTCGAATCACCATCTCATCACGCGGCAGACGCACGAAGAGGTCAGGGTCCTCTTGCGTCAGTTCGGCGATACGGCGGTACGCGGCAGCACGGGCATCCAACGCTTCGACAAGCTTGTCGTCCGCCGCTGCAATGTCCGCGAGCAAGTCTTCGAGGTCGTCGTTAGCCATCCGCTTCACTCCCATCGTCGACCATCTTCTTCAGTCGTGCCAGCGCAAGCAGCGCATCGACCGGAGTCATGGCGTTGACATCGAGTTGGGCGAGGGTTTGTTCCACCACCGAAGGCTCGGGTGCCGCAGCAGGTGCCGCGGCAAAAAGTTCAAGTTGGGCCTTGCCGGACGCGTCGACAGCACGCATGCGCGCGTGACCGCCACTGGGGAGTGCCGCGCCTCGCTCAAGGTCCTGCAAGATGGCTTTGGCGCGCGCCAACACGATAGGCGGAACACCCGCAAGCCGTGCAACCGCGACACCGTAACTACGGTTCGCGCCACCGGGCACCAGCTTGTGCAGGAACACGACATCGTCGCCGTACTCCTTTGCCGCCACGTTGAAGTTGACCGCGCCGCTGTGCGTTTGCGCCAGCTCGCACAACTCGTGGTAGTGGGTGGCAAACATTCCGCGACACCCGATCGCGTCGTGCAGGTGTTCGGCGATCGCCCACGCGATCGCCAGACCGTCGTAGGTGCTCGTGCCTCTGCCAATCTCATCGAGGATCACCAGCGAGCGATCCGTCGCGCCGTGCAAAATCGCAGCGGCTTCGCGCATCTCCACCATGAAGGTCGACGCGCCCTCCCCCAAGTTGTCGCTTGCACCGACACGCGTATAGAGCCGGTCGACCACACCAATGGTCGCCGTCTTCGCAGGCACAAACGAGCCCGCCTGGGCAAGCACAACCGCCAACGCGACTTGTCGCATCGCCGTCGACTTTCCGGACATGTTGGGTCCGGTCAAAATCATCAACCGCGTGGCGGCAGCATCGAGCGACACGTCGTTGGGCACGAACGTCCCTGCGGCAGCGAGGCGTTCCACAATCGGGTGCCGCGCTTCGAGAAGTTCGAGTCGCGTTCCGTCGTCGAGTGCAGGACGACAATATCCATGGCGGTGCGCGATCTCCGCGAGCGCCGCGTGCACATCGATCGCGGCCAACGCTTGCGCCACGTGCCGCAGTCGCGTTGCTTCTTTGGCGACGCGTGCGCGCAGGTCCTCAAAGAGCTGCACCTCCAGTTTCAGTGCACGCTCGTCGGCGGACAGGATCTTCTCCTGCAGCTCGCTGAGCTCTTCGGTAACAAAACGCTCACCGTTGGCCACCGTTTGCTTGCGCACATAGTCCTTCGGGACCGAGCCCAAGTTCGATTTGGTGATCTCGATGTAGTAGCCGAAGACGCGCGTGAACTTCACTTTCAGCGACGCGATGCCCGTGCGCTTCTTCTCCCGCTGCTCCAGTTCGAGGATCACGTCCTTGCTCTTGGCGCTCAGAGAACGAAGCTCGTCCAGATCCGCGTCGACCTTGTCGCGGATGATCCCGCCGTCCTTGGTCACCGTCGGCGGAGCATCCACCAGCGCGGTAACCAGCAAGTCGCGCAGCTCGGCAATCGGGTCGGTGGGAATCAACGAGGCCAGCGAGTCATCGGTGGACGATTCGGTCGCCTCCTTGAGCGCCTGACGCAGCGCATCGGTACGCACCAACGCTTCGCGAACCACCCCCAAGTCACGTGGCGTCGCGACCCCCATCGACGCACGCGTCGCCATCCGCTCCAAATCGCCCACGCCTTTGAGCGCGGCTCGAATCTCTTCGCGAAGCAGCTCATCGAGCACGAACGCTTCGACCGCATCGTGGCGTCGTCGAATCGCAGCGACATCCGTCAGCGGTGCAAGAAGTCGACGGCGCAGCATGCGCGCGCCCATCGACGTTTTGGTCACGTCGATCAGATCGAGCAACGAGCCTTTGCGCTCTCCGCCGAGCGTTCGAACCAATTCGAGGTTGCGAACGGCGGCTTCGTCCAACACCAGATGATCACGCGGGTCGTACACACCCACGCGTTGAATGCTCAGCGGGGTCGATGGCTGCGTCGCTTGCGCGTAGGCCAAGGCCCGTGCGGCTGCACCCCGAGCACTCGCCGGAACATCGGCGTGCGCAGCGAGAACCGGTTCGAGCAGTTGGTCCGGCGACTCCGGATCCGCAACGCGACGCACCGTAATATTGGGTGCGACGCGCTTGAGATCCGACTCGAACGAGTCGAAGCCTTCCAAAGGCAAGACGAGTTCGCGCGGGTCGAGTCGAACCAACTCCGCGACAACTTCCGCCGGACCCGCCAGGGTCGTGGCACGAAGTTGCGCGGTCGAAAGCTCCAGCGCTGCCAGACCAATGCGCTTGGTGCCTTCATGCAACGCGACCAGGTAGTTGTCCGCGCGCGCATCAAGAGCGTCTTCTTCGAGACAGAGTCCCGGTGTGACCACGCGAACCACTTCGCGCGGAACCACACCCTTGACCGTCTTGGGGTCGGCCATCTGCTCGCAAATGGCCACGCGCTGCCCGAGTTCAAGCAGGCGGGTCAGGTACCCCGCAGCCGCGTGATGCGGCACGCCCGCCATCGGGATCTTCTCGCCGTCCGGACCGGTGCCGCGAAAGGTCTGCGTGATGCCCAAGAGTTCTGCGGCGCGAATCGCGTCGTCGTAGAACATCTCGTAGAAATCGCCGAGCCGAAAGAAGAGCAGCGCGTCGGGGTATTGCTGCTTCGCGCGCATGAACTGCTGCATGACCGGCGTGTGGGTCTTCTTACCCTTCGCCTTCTTGGTCTTCTTCGCCGCCTTCTTGGCCGCCTTCTTCTTGGCCGCCTTCTTGGGCTTGGCGTCTTCGGTGGTCGCCCCCACGTGGATCCTCTACTGCACTTTGTGGGTGGGCCCCAGTGCACATGCGCAAAACCGGGCGATCGCCAGGCTCACGCGCAGCCAAGCCACGAAATCACGAGCGTTTCAGCGAACTACTCGAAGGTCTGTTCACGCTGAAAAGGATCGAGTTCGACCTGAACGAAGCTGTCGATGTTCGAGTCGATCACGTACAGGCGCTCGTCGGTGTCGCTATAGCGCATGCCGTCGATGATGGTGCTGAGACGGCCACGACCACGAATGCCCACGTCCACCACCAACGCAGGCGGAATCGTCCCCACGGCAAACGTCAACACGGCGGTCTCGTTGCGGAGTCCGCCTGCGTTGTTGATCGTGAAACCGATGTAGGGGTTCGTGTACGGCACGTCGTTGAACGCGCGTGCGTTGAGGTGCGTCGACGGATCATCGACCACCCAAGGCTGACCTTCGCGGTCGATGCGGCAGTTGCCCTCTTCGTTGGCGACCACGCGGTGCACGAACCGGCTCGCGGCGCCGACGACAGCGAACGCATCGTTGACGCGGACCTCCATCCCGAAGAGTGAGCTCGCGCCTGTCGTCGGATCGCGGAAGCAGGCCAACACACCTTCAGGGTCGTCGACCAAGAGGCTCTCGTCGTTGGCTTCGAGAATGACCAAGCCGACTTCGTCGCGCACTCCGTCCACGTCCGCGACGAAGCGTTCACAATCCTGAAACGCCAGCTCGCCATCAAACTCGGGTGGGTCGGTCGTGATGAACACCTGGTCGCCGGTGTAGAGCGACTCGGGGTCTTCACCGGTGAGCATCGACGCGGTGATGTCGTTGCGACCGAGCACGCCCCGCGCGCACAAGTTGTGTCCGGGAATCTCGATGCGCAGCTCGGTCGGATTCAGGCTCGCGGCCCCACTTACGGCGCCGGGAATCGGTCCTTCCCAGCTGGTGTCCCAGCGTTCGGCACGCGCCGACCAGGGCTCGACGATCGCGCAGATCAGCGGGTCGAGCCCTTCGTCGGAGTTCTCCGCGGAGTCGCTCGGGAAGATCGGATCCATGAACTGTGCGCACGCCGCGTTTGGCGCCAGCCCCGGTCCACCGCCACCCGCGCTACCGTCGACCTCGATACGTCCGGGTGCACCTTCAAACGCAAACGTGGGTGTGCCGATGGCCTGACTAGCGGCTGTCACGAACGCACCAATGCGCGGCGCGTGACGACGGATGAACACTCGCTCATCGAGTTCTTGGAGCGGGTTCGTACACCCTGCTCCGCCTCGACACGCCATGTCGAGGTCGTGAATGTCGACGACTTCGACCAACCCGTTGGCGAGTCCAATCGCGGCAAACACGCCGGTGAGTCGAGTCGGAGTCAGACTCTCAACACGTTCCTCCGGAACATCCGAGGACGGGTCGCAATTCGAGGTTTCTGGGAAACCCGGGGTCATGATGTCGATCGACCGGGCGCGTCCTGCCAAGCGGATACGATCCCAGCGCCCTTCCCCGACGTGCACCGGTAGCACTGCACCGAACGTCGTGGAGGTGTCGAGGTAGTCCATCACCAAAACCGAACCTTCGTCGGCGTCAATGGCGTAGAGGAAGCGAGCGGGTTCGGTTGTGAGGTCGCCGCCGGGCAACGCGGGCACGACGGGAGTGAGGGCGAGTTCGCGAATGCGCGCGCCCGGCATCAAGGGCTCCATGGGTGTGAGCGTGGTTCCTTCGATCGCGAAGCGATGAATGACCGGCTGCGCTGCGTCCGTGACGAGAAGCACATCTCCGTCGACGAAGAGTCGACTGGGTTGTGAGCCAAGCAATGGGTCGGCCTCGACCGACTCCCCCAGTCCTGCGCGTGGTGAACGCACTTCGAGAGTGGTCGGACAGAAACGCTCGTAGACCGGAATCGTGTCGGGAGGCTCCACCGCCATCGGAAGAGGATCCGGCAGTGCGAGATCGATCGTCACGGGTTCGCCCAAGCTCAAGTCAGCTTGCACAGGCATCACCGCGAGCTGACCGCGCTCGGGAAGCGCCGTAATGAGCGCGTCCTCGGCCTCGGTCAGAACCAAGTCGATCGGTCCGTCCGAAAGCGGGATCTCGCCGCGCCCCGAACTTCCGACCGCATCGATGTCTTCACGAAAGTCACTCGTCGGGTAGTACTCGATGCGACGAGAGCCAAAGCTCGCCACGTACGTGACGCTCGGTTGATTGGGCGGCACCACAATCGCCGAAGGAACCTCGCCCACCTGAACAAAGGTGAATCCGGGAACGCGGATGTCCGCGTCGATCACCCGGTCGAGTCGAAGGTCGACCGACGCGATTTCGCCACGTGCGGTTTGAGCAACCAGCGCAGTGAGTGCTTTGGTCTCTGTGGTGACACCCTGCAGCCCATCGCACTCGGTGATCGGCACTGCGGCGCGCGTCTCGGTGTCGTAGCAAAAGAAGGCCATCGCGCCGGGGCGCTCAAAACTCGGCGGCACGACGAGCGTGGGGTTCTGCCGGCAGCCGAGCATCGTGAGCGCGACTGCCACAAGCGAAAGGCGTTGCATCAGCGCAGCTCCGTAACCGCGTCCGGGCGACCGACTACGCCGATCTGACGAGGCGAGCACTCTTCAGTGCGCATCATTCCCTCGTCGTCACTGAGACAGACAAACATGGGGAGGAGGTCGATGACGCGAATGACCGAGGAACGAAAGTCGAGCACATAGACTCGCTTGCGTTCGGTATCGACGGCCAGTTCGAAAGGTCCACCAAGGCCACGCACAACTCCGACGAGTCGACCGAGATCGACGTCGACGATGTACACGTCACGGCTGTCGTAGCAGCTGATGAACGCGAGAGTGCGGTCGATGTCGCCGAGCACGGGATCGCTCGTATCGTTGAACTGAACGATGTCCAAACGAGAAGGACCGAAGCCCACCTCGATCGCATCGATCACGTTCACCGACGACACGGAGTCTGCGGTGTCGACCACCAGGAGTGCGCGAGGTCGGCGGGAGAGCACGTACGCGCGTTCAACGTCAGGGCGCGGGTCAAACCGCACGACGCGGGTATCGCCACGTGTGACGGTGCCCGTGTCCACGCCCGTGAGCGTCATGTCACCAGCGTTGAAGAGGTAGCTACGCTCTGGCTCGTTGGTCATACCATCGAACGCGATGCCGACGCGCCCCATCACAGGGTTGATGGCGCTGGGAAGCCAAGCGAGTTGTGTGGACGGTTCGATGGTGATGTCCACGAGCTCCGTGGGAAGCCCGGACAAGGTGTGGACCAGCGTCGGAGCCATTCCACCACCCTCGATCTGATCGAAGAACAGACTCGCGCGACCATCGCGGTGGGCGAAGATGATGTAGTTGCCGTTGACGTCGGCGGGATCGATCGCGTCGCCGCGAACCACATCGGAGAGCGGACCGACCGTGACGGCAACGGGGTCTGCGGGAAGCTGGATGTCACGAAGCGTGGCCGCTTCGTCATCCCCCCGGCGGAACGCGTCGTCGCACGGTCGGCCAAGGTTAGTGCGGCTTGCGCACTCGACAGGCTCTCCGGCATTGCATTGAAAGCAACCGTCGCCAGTGACATCGACGAAAGTGAGATTCGCGTCACTGCGAACCGGCATGTACAGCCGCGAGTCAACTCCATCATTGGACGCCACAGCCATCCCATCGACGTACGAACCGATTCGCACCTGATCGACAAGGAGACCCTCAACTGGCTCGATGTTGTCGAGCAGGTCGTCACGCTCATCCTCGACTGGAATGATCCCGCAGCTGTCGGTATCGGACGGATCGCAGCTCGTGGAGACTTGGTCGAGACCATCGTTCAACGTGTCGAGGTCGTAGCTGTGCAGCGAGCCTGCGTTGAATCGAAGGTCGAAGTTCGAGTTCGCTACGAAGAGGAACTGGTTGTCGGGCGAGATCCCAAGAGCAATGGGAAACACCAGCCGACCCACCGGGGGTGGCTCGCCGGTGTTGTCACACGCCAAAACCAGCAGAAACGCCACGCAAAGCGGCTTTTTCATCGAAACCGCTCCGTGTTTCGCCAGAAAGAGAAGGAAAGATAGGGGCCGAGGCCGCGCATCGCCGCGGAACGTAGTCGCATCCTTTGGTGCGAGCAACGCGCGGAGCCGATGTCCCATTCGCGAAAAGACCGCAGAAAGATCGGCCAATTTCATAAACGATTCCAGGTGAGTACAGAAACTGCGCAAAAAACGTTCACCAAAGAGGGATCTCTCCCCAATCCTGGCGTACATTTGAAGCGGGAAGTTTCGCTCTCACTGTTGCTCTCCATCCCAGCAGTACGAGTTTGGAGGATCGAATATGCGCCGGAAGTCGTCGTGGTTGCTCGTTGTCGTGGTCGCTCTAACCACCTTTGGTCTTCGCTCGGATTCTGCCGATGCGTTGACCTTTATGGTGTGGCCGCCGGCCGGTTATGACGGCTACCTCACCTACATTGAGAACGGCGAGTTCGATCCGACCGAACCCAATCCGGATGTGCCGGGCTGCTTCCAGATGTTCTGCAGCGGCGACTACTTCCACACCGAAATCATGGGCCGCACGCTCGCGGAGGTGTCGGCACTTGAGGCGGAGGCGAAGCAGTTCTTCATCGGTAGCTTCGGCGTCGACGTCGACGACCCTGCAAACATGGGCAAGCTCTTCTTCCGTCGCTACTACCGCGACCCGCGCACCGACCTGCGTGCGCACGTCGTCAGTGGAACAGTCGTTCCGCGTCGAGGGTGGCAAGTTCACGACGGTGGTTGGGCGGTGCTCTTCCTCGAGGACTTCCCGCTCGGTGGCGAGCACGCTGGTGAAGTGGCTGTCGCTGGAACCTCCCTTGAGTGGGGTGAGCACCTGATCGAGGTGACGCGCGGACACCGTCGCATCCGTAAGGTGGGTGAGATTGCGATCGCCTATCGAAGTGGCGTCGTGACCGCGACCGCACCGAACGGAATCCGGGCGTTTCAATGCGAGCTGTTTGCGGGCCGCATCGAAGACGCAGGCGGTGAGTGGGGTAACTTTGAGTTTGCGCATCACGGCTACAACGAGGGCCTGATGCTGGCGACCACGCCGGGAGCAGAACCGAACACAGTTCGGGCGAACGCGCGACATACGCTGACGTTCAGCGCGTTGGGAGGGCTCTAAAGCTCCGGCACCGGATGGGATGATGTGTGGGGAGACGGCCGCAACTGCGCGGCCGTCTTTTTTTGTCATCAGCGCAGCTCTGCGTCCGCGAAGCTAGCCCGGCCTCTCGATGACTCCGTTCCGCAACGCGAACCTTCCCTGCTCTCGCTCATGCACGGGTTCGTCGCCACGCCACGGCCATCCACCAAATTGCGTTCGCTGATAGTCCGCGTACGCAGCTCGAATCTCCGCCTCGGTGTTCATCACAAAGGGACCATGCCGCGCGACGGGCTCGCCGATCGGCTTTCCCTGCAACACCAAGAGCGAAGCCCCACTCTGGCCCGCTTCGATCGTCACCGGTTCATCGCACCGCACCCGAACATGACTGGACCCAGGCACCAAACGCGGTCCGATTCTCAAGTCATCGCCACGATGAACATAGAGTGCTCGCTGCACACCACTCGCCGCAGCCGGCAACTCGACCTGCGCACTGGGGCTTAACTTCAGCGTCCAAATCCCGACGTGATGCGAGCGCTCAGCCGCCCACGAGTTCGGCGGTGGTGCAGGTGCTTCGAACTCCCGCCACGTACCCGCGACAACCCGCAAAGTGGTCGTTCGTCCGGCGGCATCGCGCAACTTGCGTCGCGGCATCGTCGGTGCCCACAACATCGAAAAGTGCGGCTCCACCATCTTGTTCGCCGACGGCAGGTTCAACCAAATCTGAAAGAGCTCCAACGGGTTGTCATCGTCGGGATCGAGTAGCGGAAACATCTCGGCGTGCTGAATCCCACCGCCCGCGGTCAGCCACTGCACATCCCCACTTCCATAACGCGCCGTCGCACCAAGCGAGTCGGAGTGATCGAGCAACCCCGACTGCACAACCGTCACGGTCTCAAAGCCACGATGCGGGTGACGCGGAAAGCCCGGAACCTGACGTCCGTGGTACATGTTCCAGCCGTCGAGCCCACCAAAGTCACGCCCGATCGAACGACCGCGCAACGATGCAAGCGGCCCCATCGCGGCGTTGCCCGCCGGATAGTCATCAAGGTGGTACGCACAAAAGAGAAACGGGTCGGCGGTTTGCCAGGGCGAGCGCAGCGGCTCGACCGCAAGCACGGGATCGGTCGCCGGACGGGTGGATCTCGACCGCGTACGCGGCGCCTCGCATCCGATCGCGAGGATCGAACCTCCGAAAATCTTCAGCGCTTCGCGACGACTAAGGCGATCAGTCTTCGTCGGCCCAGGGATCGAGCACCTCGGTCTGGGTGTGCGTCCGCATGCTCATCATCGCGGTCATCTCGACCATGGTTTCGGTCATCGTCTCGACGGTCGCCATCGTTTCGCGCATCTCTCCGCGCATTCGGCCCGGGCGCATCCGTGACGATGCACGAAGCTCCATGCGCACGTGGTCGGTCGAGGTCAGGTGCGAGACGTTGAACGCACGCGTCTGATAACCATCGGCGCGAAGCTCCAATCGAAGGGGCGGTTCACCTGCTGTCGGCTTGGGAAGACTCACCGGCGTCGTGCCGATGAACTCATCACCGCGCCACACTTCGGCGTCGGGCGTGGACTCGATGCGCACCATCTGTGGCGCGGCTTCCATGGTCTCGGTCTCGGTGTTATTGCCCGCAACCTGCGTGGGCTCTTGCACCATGTCCGTTTCCTGGATGGGGTCCTGAACTTCCGGCTCTTCCGGAATGGGATCGTTCTCCACCACGGGCGGGTCATCGCCCTGCGACAACAAGAACGCAGCACCGCCTCCAATCGCAAGGAGCAGAACCACGATGGCAGCGATCATGCCGGTCTTGCTGCCTGACGACTGCGGAACGTACGCGTCGGTCGGCGCGGGGGCGACAGGCTCAGCCGTACTGTCCTGAAGCAGGAAGCTGCTGGTCGTCTCGCGCGCCATCGTGCCGATGCCTTGCTCCAGACGCTCCAGGTCTTCGAAGAGCTCGTACATCGACTGGTATCGAGCATCGGCCTGCTTGGCGATGGCCTTCAGAATGACCAGCTCGAGTTCTTCGGGAATGCTCGGATTGGTCTCGCGGGGACGAACGGGCTCCTCGTAGAGGTGTTTCGTCAAAATCCCCATGAGGTTGTCGGCGTCGAACGGGACATCGCCCGTCGTCATCTCGTACATGATGATGCCGAGCGCGTAGACGTCGGTGCGATGGTCCACACCACTGCCGGCGCACTGCTCGGGCGACATGTAGTGCGGTGTTCCGAACACCTGGCCGGCACGCGTCAGCTTGCTCGAGCTTCCGCCCACTTTGGCGATACCGAAGTCGAGCACCTTGACGAAGTTGGAATCTCCGCCGCGACGAATGAGGTAGATGTTGTCCGGCTTCAGGTCGCGGTGAACGATGCCGGCGTCGTGGGCAGCACCGAGCGCTTGGCACAACTGCTTGGCAATGTGCACGGTGCGAACCGCATCGATGGTTCCGCCCTCTTCGATCGCACCGGTCAGGTCGGTGCCATCGAGGAACTCCATGATGAAGTACGTCGAACCGTTCGAAAGCGTACCGAAGTCGGTGATGTCGATAATATGTTGATTACCGATTGCCGATGCGCTGCGTGCCTCTTGCTGGAAGCGCGTGATGATCTCTTGGTCGCGCGACACGTCCGGCCGCAGAACCTTCAGAGCGAGCGGCTTGTCGAGGACGACGTGTCGCGCCTTGTAGACGAGACCCATGCCGCCTTCGCCGAGAACCTTCTCGACTTCGTAGCGAGCATCGATGGTCGATCCAACGAGCTCGTCTTTTTCGCCGGGGAGTTCTTGAGACTCTCCCTCAACGAGTTGAAGCTCAGCGCTACTCATCGCCGCACATCCTGCGCCCAGTAGACGGCGCACAAGGAAAGCTTGTCTCGGTTGAGGTCACACGCATGCTCAGCCGTGGTGAAATCATCGAATGCAGAAGCCGATCCGTCAAGGATCGCCCGAATGTGATGACGCGGAGGGCATACTCCTTGGGTCGAATTACGAGCGTCCAGTTTCACTGGATCGAACATCGGCCGATTGGCCGTGTTTGTTGCGCAGAACCTCTCCAACCACCTCGAGGTGTCGCGCGCACCCAAATCTGTCTCACCCTCCACCCACTTTGTCCGTTGCTGGAGCGAGCACGCTGATTCAGCCCTTTGATGCGTTCGTGGGAGAAATCGCCTCACTCGGACGACTGGGCCTGTGCGGCCGCGAGGCGCGCGATAGGCAGTCGAGGTGGTGAACACGAGACGTAGTCGAGTCCCAGAGCAGCCACGAAGGCGATCGATGCAGGGTCGCCACCATGCTCCCCACATATCCCTAGCTTGAGGGAGGAACGGGTCTCTCGACCTCGCTCACAGGCGATTTTCACCAAGGCGCCAACCCCGTCCTCATCCAGACGCGCGAAGGGATCGGCAGCGATCAAACCCAGCTCGTCGATGTAGCGAGGGAGAAACGTTCCCGCATCGTCGCGACTGATTCCAAACGTGGTCTGGGTCAGATCGTTGGTCCCGAACGAAAAGAACTCCGCGTGCTCAGCCAACTGATTGGCCACGAGGCACGCTCGCGGCAACTCGATCATCGTGCCGATCGGGATGTCGAGGTCGCCGAGCTCCTCACGCACGATCGCGCGCATGGTCTCCAGTTCGGGCGCCATGCCCACGACTGGCACCATGATCTCCGGCTTGGGATCCCCACCCGCATCGCGACGTGCACGCGTCGCATCGGCGATCGCGCGAACCTGTGTGCGGTAGATATCCGGCAAAGTCAGTCCCACGCGGACTGCGCGGTAGCCGATCATCGGATTGATCTCGTGCATCGAGGTTGCACGCGTGCGCACCGCGTCCACGGATTCACCGAGCGCTTTTGCGACGGCCTCAAAGTCTGCGTCCTCACGCGGAAGGAACTCGTGCAGCGGCCAATCCAGCAAACGCACGGTGACCGGCAGTCCGTCCATCGCTTCGAAGATCCCGACGAAGTCGTCTCGCTGCATCGGTCCGATCTTGTCGAGCCACGCGCGACGCGTTTCGTCGTCTTTTGCCAGCACGACACAACGAACGGCTTCCAGACGTTCCTCGGCGAAGAACATGTGCTCGGTACGACACAAACCAATGCCCTCCGCCCCAAAGCTACGCGCGGTTTTGGCTTGTCTCGGGGTGTCGGCGTTCGCACGAACCTTGAGCGTGCGCATCTCGTCGGCCCACGCCATTAGCGTTTCGAGCTCGGGGATCTTTGCTGCTGCGACCACGTCCAACGCACCGGCGTAGACCCGGCCGTGACTGCCATCGAGCGTGATGACCTCGCCCTTTTCGAACGTGCGAGACGCGCCATCCTTTCGGATGGTCATCGTCTGCTTGTTGTAGTCGACCTGCACGGCAGCACAGCCGGCGACGCAGCACTTGCCCAATCCACGCGCGACAACTGCAGCGTGCGAGGTCATCCCTCCGGTCGCAGTGAGAATTCCGCGTGCTGCTTTCATGCCGTGAATGTCTTCGGGGCTGGTTTCGCGACGTACGAGAATGACCTCAGCGCCCTCGCCGGCGAGTCGCTCTGCCTCGTCTGCGTCGAACACGATCGTGCCGGTTGCGGCGCCCGGGCTAGCGGGCAACCCCTGCGCGACGGAGTGCACACCTTGGGACTCCAAGTCGTCGGGCGAGGGCAAACGAGCGTGCAGGAGCTGCTCGAGACTTTGGGCATCGACCTGCTGGATCGCACGACGCTGATCGATCGCACCTTCGTTGACCATGTCGACTGCGATGCGCACTGCGGCTGCCGCCGTACGCTTGCCTGTGCGCGTTTGCAGTACGTACGCCTTGCCACGCTCGATGGTGAACTCGACATCTTGCATGTCGCCAAAGTGCGCTTCGAGCGTTTGGCAGTGCTTGACGATTTCGGCGAACACATCGGGCAGCGCGCGTTCCAGCGTTCCGTCCTCACGCCCCGGAAGCGCCGCTTCTACGGTCAGCGGCTGCGGTGTGCGGATTCCAGCAACAACATCTTCGCCTTGCGCGTTGAGCAGGTACTCCCCGTAGAGCGTGCGGACTCCGTTGGACGGGTTGCGCGTGAAGGCCACGCCCGAACCGCTGGTGTCGCCCATGTTGCCGAACACCATCGCCTGCACGGTGCACGCGGTTCCCCACGCGTCGGAGATGCCCTGCATACGTCGGTAGCGAATCGCGCGTGCATTGTCCCACGACCCAAACACGGCGCCGATGGCGCCCCAGAGTTGTTCTTGGACGTCTTGCGGAAACGGAGAGCCCGCGTCCTCCATCAGCTTCTTGTAACGGCCGACCAGGGTCTCGAGTGCTTCGGGGCTGAGCTGCGAATCCAACATCGCCGGATCGCCGAGCTCGCGCTTGAGCGTTGCGAGCGCTTCTTCAAAGCCCGCGTGCGACACGCCGAGCACCACATCGCCGTACATCTGCAACAGGCGCCGATACGCGTCGAAGGCAAACCGGCAATCTCCGCTGCCCTTCGCCAAGCCCTCCACCGTCTGGTCGTTCAGACCAAGATTGAGGATGGTGTCCATCATACCGGGCATCGACACGCGTGCACCGCTACGCACCGAGACGAGCAAAGGCTGATCGGAACTGCCAAAGGTGCGATCGAGTTTGGCCTCGAGACCCGCAATCGCGTTGGCGACCGCGTCGCGAACCCCGTCGGGATACGCACCCTCGTGGTCGCGAAAGTGCGCGCTCACTGTGGTGGCAAGCGTGAAGCCACTGGGCACCGGAATGCCCAAACGCGTCATTTCATTGAGGCCCGCTCCCTTGCCGCCCAGCAGGTTGCGAACCTCCTGTCGATCGAGAGACGTGAGGTCGGCGTCGAATACAAAGACGTGCTGCGTCATGAGGGGTTCGGCTGCAAGAGGTGGAAGTGAACGATGCGGCTGACGCAGTCGGCGATTTGGCCGAGCAGTGCGAGCCGGTTGTTGCGGAGCGTTTCGTCTTCGACCATCACGAAGACGTTGTCGAAGTAGGTGTCGATGGCTTCGCGAAGATCCGCGACGGACTTCAGCGCCGCACCGTAGTCACCGCTCTCGGTGGCAGACTCGATGCCGGGGCGAAGCTGCCCAAACTTCTCGGCGAGGTCGGCTTCGAACCCCTTCTCAAGCAGCGCTGGGTCGACGTCGCGCGTTTGCACGTCGCGCGTGATGTTGAACGCGCGCTTGAACGCGACGGCCAATGGCTCGTAGGCCTCGGTTTGGCGAAACGCCTCGACGGCTTCGATGCGCTTCCGTAAGTCGTGTAGCGACTCGCCGCCGGCGTCACGCCACGCCCCAATGCACGCTTCGACCATATCGCGCGGATAGCGGTCGGCCAGCCACACCCGCAAACGAGTATCGAAAAAGTCGCGTAGTGCTCCGAGCTTCGCGGAGTCGCCTTTGTGCAGAGCCGCAGAGCTTTGAATCCACGTTTCGAGCTGCACATCTTGCGCACCTTCAAACGCGGTTCGCAGGACACCGAGCGCGGCACGACGAAGACCAAAGGGATCCGCGTTGCCCTTGGGCTTCTGTCCGATGCCAAAGCAGCCAACCAGCGTGTCCATCCGATCGGCGACAGCGATCAGTGCACCGAGCGCCGAACCCGCAACGTCATCTTTGGCGCCAGCCGGCTGGTAGTGCTCTTCGATGGCCGCGATGACCTCGGCGTCTTCTTTGGCATGTCGAGCGTAGAAGGCACCCATCGCGCCCTGCAGCTCTGGAAACTCAAAAACAATCAAGCTCTCGAGGTCGGCTTTGCACAAGTCCGCCGCGCGCGCGGCTTTGTCCGCGTCCACCCCGAACGCTGCAGCGTGCTGCTTTGCGAGGTCTTGAATGCGACGAACCTTGTCGCCCAACGTACCGAGCTTGCGCTGAAAGACCACCGAGTCGAGCTTGGTGCGCCACGCGGCAAAGCCCTCGCCTTCGATCACCTTGCGGTCTTCACGAACGAAGAACTCCGCGTCCTTGAGTCGAGCCCGCAATACGCGGTCGTTGCCTTCGGCGATCCGAGCCGGGTCTTCCGCGGTGTTGACCACGTTGAGGTAGCGCGGCAGCAACCCGTTGTTGTTCCGAACGGCAAAGTAGCGCTGGTGGTCGCGCATCACCGAGATCACCACCGCGTCGGGAAGCTCGAGAAACGCTTCGTCGAAGGTGCCGGGCACGATGGCGGGTTGCTCGACCAACGTCGCACATTCGTGAACCAGGAAATCGTCGGGCACGAGTTCGCCTCCGAGTTCTTTCGCGGCGGCGTGCAGGGCTTCATGCATCAGCTCACGACGTGCGTCCAAGTCGACCACGACCTTGGCTTGCGCCAGGCTCGATTCGTAAGCATCGACGTGCGCGACCTCGAACTCCTTGGGCGCAAGGAATCGGTGACCACGCGTCAGACGCCCTGCCGTCAGCTGTGCAAACTCAAACGGAACCACTGCGTCGTCGAGCAACGCCAAGATCCAATGGATGGGACGACCGAACGCAAAGTCGCCCTCCCCCCAACGCATCGACTTCGGAAAGCTGATGCGCTGGCAAAGTTCAGGCGCCAACGCGGTCAGCACTTCGACGGTGGGCTTCCCCGCTTCTTCCACCGCGACGGCAGCGTAGTCACCCTTCTCACCGGGCACCTTTTGAAGCGCATCGACCTCGACTTTGTTCTTCCGCGCAAAGCCAAGCGCAGCCTTGGTGGGCTCGCCATCTTTGAACGCCACGGACCAAAGCGGGCCTTGGATGGTCTCGGAACGGTCGGGTTGTGCGTCGGGCAGGTTGTCGAGCCGCAACGTGAGCCGACGCGCGGTGCCCATCGTTTTGACCTCGGCCTCGAGGCGGTGGTGGGTCAGGAGTTTTCCGACCTGAGTCTCGATCGATTCGAGAGCGTGGCGGACGAACGAAGAGGGAAGTTCCTCGACGCCGATTTCCATCAGAAAGCTGGGCATCGAGAGGGGACTATCACCCTCTGTCGGTGTGGGCCAACCACGCAGCGCCCAACAGCGCCGCATCGTCACGCAAGGCCGCGCAGAGCAGGCGTGCCGGGTCCGCGTCGACGTGCGCGAGGTACCCTCCGAGCGCTTCGCGAAGGCGCGTTCGTGCCGCATCGAGCACAGCGGGACGACGGCCGACGCCTCCACCAACCACGATCCGCTGAGGCGATACGATCAGCGCGACGTGGGCGGCGAGCTCGCCAAGATGCGCGCCCACGATGGACCACACCGGATGGTCATCGGACAACGAAGCGGGGTCTTGTCCGGTGCGAGCGAAAATCGCGGGGCCTGACGCCAACCCTTCGATGCAGTTCTGATGAAAGGGACAGACACCCTCAAAGTCGTCGTCGACCGAAGAACGGAGGTGACCCATTTCGGGATGAAGCGCGCCGTGGACCGGCTGACCGTGCACGACCAAGCCGCCGCCGATGCCCGTGCCGAGCGTGATGTAGACAACCGGGTCCGCTCCGACAGCTGCACCCCACCGTGCTTCGCCCACCGCCGCCGCGTTGACGTCGGTTTCGATCGTCGTGGGAACGTCCAGAAGCGTGGAGATGTCGACGCCACGCCATGCTTCTTTGGGTGTGGTCTGGGTCAGTACGCCCGTCGAAAGATCGATGGGTCCGAACCAGGCGAGACCCAGACGCTGGACTGGGTGCTTCGCGAAGAAGTCCCGAATCTTCTGGAGGGTCGGACCCGGTTCTTCGGTGGCGAATGCGTCGCGCTCGTGGAAATCGACGGCGTCACCCACGGTGACTCGTGCGATCCGAATGTACGTTCCGCCCGCTTCGACGACTCCGATCATCGGTCCTTGAGCGGGAACCCGAGCTTCTCGCGCTGCTCGTACCACGCCACGGCACACGCACGCGCGATGTGTCGGACGCGTCCGATGAAGCGCTGCCGTTCGGTGACGCTAATCGCGCCGCGTGCGTCCAACACATTGAAGTAGTGGCTGCACTTGATCACGCAGTCGTACGCCGGAAGCACCAAGCGCTTGGTCGCCGCGTCCGGGTTGTGTTCGGGATCGGCCCACTCTTCCCACAGGAGCTTGCCGCCCTTCCCTTTTTCGCTCTTGAGCCCGAGCAAGCGGTGCACCTGTTGCTCGTAGTCGTCGAAGAGCCTGGACTGCAATTCGACGTCGGCTTGTTCGAAGTTGTAGGTCGACCACTCCCACTCGTTGCGCTTGAAGAGGTCGCCGTAGAGCACAGTTCCGGCTTTGCCCTTGGAGTAGACCAAGTCGTAGACGTCATCGACGTCTTGGAGATACATCGCGATGCGTTCGAGTCCGTAGGTGAGCTCGCCGCTGATGGGTTTGCAGTCGATGCCACCGCACTGTTGGAAGTAGGTGAACTGACTGATCTCGAGACCGTCGAGCCAGACCTGCCAACCAAGTCCCCATGCGCCGAGTGTGGGGGACTCCCAGTCGTCTTCGATAAAGCGGATGTCGTGTTTGAGCGGGTCGGTGCCGATGGCGCGGAGCGATTCGAGGTAGAGGTCCTGAATCTCGATCGGCGAAGGCTTGAGGATGACTTGGTATTGGTGGAACTGCTGGAGTCGGTTGGGGTTGTCGCCGTAGCGACCGTCGGTGGGGCGTCGTGAAGGTTCGACGTACGCGACGTTCCAGGGTTCGGGACCGATGGCGCGGAGGAACGTGTGGGGGTTGAACGTTCCGGCGCCGACCTCCGAGTTGTAGGGCTGTCCGATGAGGCAGCCGTACTCCGCCCAGAAACGCTCGAGGGCGAGGATGAGCTCTTGGAAGGTCATGGGGTCCTCCTAGCGCAAAATGGGGAGTGACGCCTCGTCCTAATTTTTAGTGGGAGGCGCGAGGCTCGGAGACCGGAGAGAGAATTTATCGTCAGTCGTCGTCGTCGTCGTCGTCGTCGTCGTCGTCGTCGTGGTCGTCGTCGTCGTCGTCGTCGTCTTCGTCGTCTTCGTCGTCTTCGTCGGAATCGTCGTCGGACTCGGCATCGGACTCGGATGCGCCGTCATCGGCGTCGGCGTCGGCATCGGCATCGGCGTCGGACCCGGCGTCGGCGTCGGCATCGTCGGCGTCGGCGTCGGCGTCGGCATCGGCGTCGGCATCGGCGTCGGAATCGCCATCGGAATCGCCGTCGGAATCGGCGTCGGAATCCTCGTCCGAGTCGAACATCTCGGACGCGGCGTCTTCCTCCGCAGCCTTCGCCGCGGCTTCCACCGTCGCGAGGTCGAGCGGTTCGCCCATCCGCCGCTCGAAGATGTCGCGACTCTCATCGCTGAGTTCGGCGAACTCCTTGAGCGTCGGCAGGTCGGCCAGAGTCTTCATGCCGAAGAACTCCAAAAAGAACTCCGAGGTTCCGTAGAGCAGCGGTCGACCCGGTTCGTCTTTGCGACCGAGTCCCTTGAGCAGCCCTTTGTCCAACAAGACCTTCACCGCCGAACCTGTGTCGACGCCGCGAATCTCGTCGATCTCAGGACGGGTGACCGGCTGGCGGTACGCGACGATGGCGAGGGTTTCGAGCTGTGCACGGGTCAAGCGAACAGGTCGCTTGGCCACGAAATCGCGAACGAAGGGCGCGTTGACCACGGCCGAGCGAAACTGCCAACCGGAACCGACTTCGATGAGTTGAATGCCGCGCTCTTTGTAGTCCGCGACGAGCTCTTCGAGCAGCGGGCGTACTTCTTCAACCCGGGAACGCGCAGCACGAGCGAGCTTCTTGTCCGACACCGGTTTGTCGGCGACGAAAATCAGGCTCTCGAGAACGCTCTTGAGGTGGGACTCGCGGACCGCGACGGACTTTTCCAGACCGGGTCCGGATTCGAGACCGTCGAGCACCGTCAGTTGTTCTTCTTCGTTCGGCACTTGCGTCGTGATCACGGCTGGCGGTCTTGCTCCGAATCGCCGTCGTTTTCAAGCGTGGTGGTGTCGCTTGGAGGGGCGGGATCGGTGGCAGGACCTGAATCGTTGAAGTTCTCGGTGTCAGATTCGCTACTTTTCGGCATGTCGGGGGCTGGCGAGGGGATCGTCATGCCCGCTGCGGAGGGGTCGAAGGGAGCGGGAATCGTGTTCCCAGCGCCGTCGGCATCGGCATCGGCGTCGGACTCGGCGTCGGACTCGGCATCGGCATCGGCATCGGGCTCCGCCTCGGCTTCGGACTCGGCTCCGGAAAGACTCTCAGTCTCAGTCTCAGTCTCAGTCTCAGTCTCAGTCTCAGTTGCCTCCGGCGTTTCGCCGAAGTCCGCCCCCGCCTTCGCAATGGTCTCCTCAACCGCATCGGCATCCAGGACACGCGCTTCGAGGTAAATCGGTTCCTCGGGCGCAGTCTGGTAAATCCGCAGCAGTCGCATCTTGGCCATCTCCAACAACGCCAAAAACGTGACGACCAAGTCGTACGTCGACACCGCATCGCCGAAGAGCTGTTCGAACGGAGTCTTCTCGCTCCGCCTCAGCTGTTCGACCACCTGTGCAATCCGCTGCTGAATGGTGATGCGCTCCGCATCCACCTCGAGCGCGACCTCACCCTTCCGCCGCTTCACGATCGACTGGAACGCGTCGATCAACTTGAACACGGAGAACTCGGCGAGCGGCGCAGGGCCGGCTGCTTTGGGTCCCGGTGTTCCGCGCGGGAACACATCACGCCCCGCCACTCCGCGCGCGCCCAGTCCCTCACCGGCCAGCTTGTACTTCTGGTACTCGAGCAGACGTCGGATGAGCTCCGCCCGCGGATCGATCTCATCCTCCTCGATATCGTCCTGATCGGTCGGCGGACGCGGAAGGAGCCCCTTGCTCTTGATGTGCGCAAGCGTGGCCGCCATCACGAGGTACTCGCTCGCAACGTCGAGGTTCAGCTCCTCCATCAACGAGATGTACTCAAGGTAGCGCTCGGTGATGAACGCGATGGGCAGATCGAGGATGTCGAGCTGGTGCTTCTTGATGAGGTAAAGCAGCAGGTCGAGCGGTCCCTCAAACCCCGGTACCTGAATTCGAAAGTTCGGGTCGACCGGGATCGGGGCATCCGCAGGCAGGTTGTCGAGCGTGATGACCCACTTCGCGTCACCGTTCCCAGGCGACTCCGACGTCCCTACAGAGGTCGTCTCCGTCGGCTGGGGAGTCTCCGGTGCGGATTGGGGCGCTGCCTCCACGGACTCCTCCATGGACGGGGATGCCTCTGACTGCTCGCTCGGCTCGGGAGTATCCGTCATAGGGTGCGGCTCGAGGGCATACGCCCCGAAACAGCGCTGCGCTACCAGGGGCGATGAAACGTGTCAATCAGGCTCCACCGGGTCTATCATTACCTCGAGTGGGGCACGAACTCGGCGACGACGATCCTTTGGATCCGCTGTATGGGGGAAGCGACCTTCCAGAACTGGAGTTGGTCCGCCCACCCAAGGACTCGGTGCGCACGCGACGCCCTGACGCGTCGGATCACGATCCGCTGGACCCGCTCGCCCCCGTAGGTGGAATGCCCCAGCTCGATGTGGTGATGCCTGAGAAGCGATCGGGGCGCGACTCGGGACGACGCTCACGACCATCCATCCCCGCCGAATCCGGTCGGCATTCGATATCGGTTCGCAGCGACTCGCCGGAGGAACTGGCGAAGCGTCGCAAGCGCAAAAACGAAGCGCGACGAAAAGCCGAGATCCAGGCTGTGGCCAAGTACGGTTCGCCTCCGAGCAACCCGTTCACAGCGGTGCCCTATGCCGTCGCAGTATTCTTTCGGCGCATGGAACTGCAGCGTCGCGAACGCGAGCTGCACACCCAAAGCGAAGCCACGAAGAAGGCCGCGCACGCTGCACTCGGCAAACTCGCGCGGAAGCTCCTTCGAACCGAGCGAGCAGAACTCGAAGACGCGGGCCTGCTGCAGAAGATGCGAGAAGCCGAGCGCGCGCTGCGAGGAATCCCCGTGGCCGACGACGCGGCTGCCGCACATCACGAAGCTCAAGCCGACCGTGACGCCCTGGATCAGAAGATTCGCGATGCGGAGGCACACGCTGCACCGTGGCGGGATCGCGAAGCGAAGCTGCGCGCCGAGGCGGAAACCCTTCAGTTTGAACTCAAACGTCGCCGCGGCGCCCTTCAGCGCGTAGAAATCGAACTCCGCAGCGCACCGCAACGCCGGCCCGAGTTGGAGCCGGCGCTTCGCGCAAGACAGCAAGAGGTTCGTGCCCAAGAAGCTGTTGTCGCCGAAAAGGTCGACGCATTGACCACCGCACGCGAGCACTTGGCGCAACACATGGAAGCTGTTGCCCGCGCTCAAGACGCGCGCCGCCACCTCGAACGAGAACTCTCCGGGACCTCGTCGGTGGAGATGACCATCGGCGTGTCGGTCAGCAAACAAGACGAAACGATCAGTTCGTTTGCGATGGCTGCTCGGAAACGAGGACTGGCGGATGCGCTTGCCGAGAATCGCGTCGCGACGCGAGCGGTGGACGAAGCCAATCGCGTGAAGCGCGAACTACGTCTCGTGCGGGCAGCACTCAGCGCGTACGACAAGCGCGGGTTGGCCATGGGCGTAACGGTCATCGCGCTGATCCTTGTCGCTGTCGCGCTCATCATCACGATTCGCGCAATCGCCTAAGCGAGCCCTTAACGACAAAGGCCCAACTCTTTCGAGCTGGGCCTTCGCTCCGGGAATGACTCCGTTACGGGAAGGGAAGTCCGCCGTCCCCGAGTCCGAAGCCACCGCAACCGAGCAGCGCGACGGTCTCGTCTCCGCAGCAGACCTGCACATCGCCCATGCCGAGCAATCCGCCCGAAACCTGGCAGGTGTCTTCACCGGTGCAGGGCTCGCAGAGGCAGCTCGAGGTCGTGTTCTCGACGCAGCTTCCGCCACAGCAGCTCTGGCCAGGGTCGCCGCCGCCGAGCATGCCGGCCATCGGCTCGCGACAGGCGCCGCCCGTACCGCAACCGCAGGTGCCGCTGTTGCAGTTGGGCGCATTGCCGCCACACACGTTGCCACAGCCGCCACAGTTCATCGTGTCCGCGTTGGTGTCGATGCAGGCACCGCCGCAGCACGCCTGGCCGTCGCCGCAACGCACACCGGCGCCGGCACACACGCACATGCCGCTCATGCAGGACTCGCCTTCAGCGCACTCGATACCCACGCCGCCGCAGTTGTTGCGGTCGAAGTTGAAGTCGGCGCAAATCAACACGCCCGAGTCATTGGCCACGCAGCCCTGTCCCGGCGCGCACTGGATGTTGTTGCCGCACAGGCACTGGGGCGGTCCGCCACCACCCGGCTGCGTACCGCATCGGCTCGCTCGGTCGGGGTCGCACGAAAGGCCGCAGCCGTTGCAGTGCAGGAAGCTGGAGTCGGAGCGCGCGTCGAGCGCACCCATCGGACCTTCGATGTTCACACAGCTGCTGCCACAGCACCGCTGCGAGGAGCTACAGCTCGGCGTGCACATGCTGGGGCCGGTGTCGACGCCGGGTGCGTCGATGCCACCGCCGTCGGTGCCGCCGCTGCACATGCCCGCGGTGCAGGAGCCACCGCCACACGAAATCCCACAACCGTTGCAATGGTTGGGGTTGTCGTTGATGTTGACGCAGGCGCCGTCACAGCAGAGCAGACCGGGCGTGCACGCCGGGTCACAAGCGCCCGTCATGGGTCGGTCGTCATCGCCACAACCGGCGAGCAAGCCGACCAAAGACAAAGCGAGAAAAGAAACGCGGAAGTAAGACATCGATCCTCCGGAGGGATCGCACTTCGCCATCCCCATACCGTCCTGCAAACTACCGGCCACGCACAAAGCGGTCAACGTTGCACGACGACAGTTCCTTCGTGACGAAACACACGCTCGACCGTTTCGAACCTGCGCTCAGCCGTCGGCGATCACCGCGAGCACTTGGTCGACATGTCCGTCGACCCGCACGGTTGGCCACGCCTGAATCACCGTGCGATCCGGGCCGATTACGAACGTGCTGCGGATAATGCCCATGGAGGTGCGGCCCCAACGCTTCTTCTCGCCCCACGCCCCGTACGCTTGCAGCGCTTCGAGGTCCGGGTCGCTCAACAACGCAAAGTTGAGGCTGTACTTATCGCGAAACTTGCAGTGCGACGCGATGGAGTCCTTGCTGATTCCATACACCACAGTGTTGAGCTTTTTGAGCTTTCGCGACGCAGCGCTAAACGCTTGCGCCTCGCGGGTGCATCCCGGCGTGTCGTCCTTCGGATAGAAGTAGACGACCACGTACTGGCCTTTGTGGTCCGAAAGCGTGACCGTCCCGCCCTCGGAACTCTCCAGGGTGAAGTCTGGCGCTTTGGTTCCCGGCATCGGAATCCGTCGACCCCCCGAAGGCGGAGGAACACTGCGCGACGTCTTCTTGCTCTTGGACTTCGAAGACTTGCTCTTGCTCTTGGTCTTGGTCTTGGTCTTCGTCGTCGAGTCTTTCGACTTGGTTTTGGTTTTGGTCTTGGTCGACTTCTTGGCGGTCTTCTTGGTCGACTTCGTTTTCGTGCCCTTCTTGGCCGACTTCTTTTTCGTCGTCTTTTTGGCAGTCTTCTTGGTCGACTTTTTCTTCGTCGTCTTCTTGGCAGTCTTCTTGGTCGACTTTTTCTTCGTCGTCTTCTTCGACGCCTTGGTGCTCTTCTTCGCACCCTTCTTGGTCGACTTCTTCTTCGTGGTCTTCTTCGACGTCTTTCGCGTGGGCTTCTTCTTCACGCTCTTCTTGGTCGATTTCTTCGTGGTGCGCTTTTTCTTCGCCGCCATCAGCCTTCCCTCCACTCTGCGGCCGTCACGGCGTTGCTGAGCAACATCGCGATGGTCATCGGGCCTACGCCGCCAGGAACCGGAGTGATCCAAGCCGCGCGCTCTGCGGCAGCCGCATACTCCACATCCCCGACGAGCCCACCTTCAGCCGTCCGGTTGATCCCAACGTCGATCACTGTCGCGCCAGGTTTAATCCACTCGCCCTTCACCATTTCGGGGCGCCCCACCGCAGCGACAACAATGTCGGCTTCGGCCGCTCGAGCCGGCAGGTCGCGCGTGCGCGAATGCGCCATCGTCACGGTGGCGTTCCCTGCCAGAAGCATGAGTGCAACAGGTTTGCCGACCAAAAGGCTGCGTCCGATCACGAGCGCACGTGCGCCCGTCGTGTCGACCTCCGCCTCCTTGAGCATCCGCATGCAGCCACTGGGCGTGCAGGGTCGCAGCCCTTGGCGACCGTCGAGCAAGAGCCCTGCGGATTGGGGGGTCAGTCCATCGACGTCCTTGGACGGGTCGATTTGGTCCAGCACCTTCTGAGCATCCAGATGATCGGGCAGCGGGAGCTGCACTAGGATTCCATCGATGGACGCATCCGCATTCAACTCGGCGACCAACGCCTCAAGTTTGCCTTGCGAGGTATCCGCGGGAAGGCGATGAACCCGGCCCTCAAGCCCGGTTTTGCCGGCTGCGCGCTCTTTGCTGCGCACGTACACCTGCGACGCAGGATCCTCGCCCACGAGCACGACATGGAGTCCGGGCTTGCGCCCATGCGATGCAGCAAAGGCCTCGGCGCGCGTTTTGACCTCGGCTCGGACCTTCTTTGCGATCGCCTTTCCGCTGAGGACTTGTGCCGCCATCGGCTGCGTTTCTACCATTTTTGTGGGAGTTCGTGCACCGGAAGCGCTTGAAAAGCGGCTGGCGATGACCAAGCTACGCCCATGTTCGACCCCGTCGTTCCCAAGGTGTCCTTTCCCGAACTCGACGAGCACGTCCAAGCGCGTTGGGACGAGGCGCGCATTTTCGAAAAGACGGTCGAACAAAGCGCCGGCAAGCCCGCTTTCGTGTTCTACGAGGGGCCACCCACCGCCAACGGAATGCCTCACGCCGGGCACGTGCTGACCCGCGTGATGAAGGACGTGTTCCTTCGCTACAAGAGCATGTGCGGCTACCACGTTCCGCGACGCGCAGGCTGGGACACGCACGGACTTCCGGTCGAAGTTGAAGTTGAAAAGGCGCTCGGCATCAGCGGACGCCAAGCCATCGCCGACTACGGGATCATGCCCTTCACCAAGAAGTGCATCGAGAGCGTCTTCACCTACACCAACGAGTGGGAAAAGATGACGCGTCGCATCGGCTTCTGGGTCGACACCGACGACGCGTACGTGACCTTCCACAAGAGCTACGTCGAAAGCGTGTGGTGGGCGCTCAAGCAGATGTTCGAGAAGGGTCTGCTGTACAAGGGCTACAAGGTGGTGTGGTGGTGGCCCCAAGGCGGCACCGCGCTGTCCGCCGGTGAAGTCGGTCAGGGCTACAAGAAGGTCGACGACCCCTCCATCACCGTTCGTTTCCCCATCAAGGGACAAGACAACACGAGCTTCCTCGCGTGGACCACCACGCCGTGGACGCTTCCGTCCAACATCGCGCTCGCGGTCAAAGCCAAAGCCGACTACGTCACGGTCAAACTCGAGGACGGTAGCAAGGTTGTGCTCGCAGCCGAGCTCGTCGGAAAATTGATCGGCGAGGCCGAACACGAGATCGTCGACACCAAGAAGGGCAGCGACTTGGTGGGCACCGAGTACGAGCCTCCCTTCCGTTATGCCGAACCTACCGACGGCCCGGCACACCGTGTTGTGGCTGCGGACTTTGTGCGTCTCGAAACGGGGTCCGGTTTGGTGCACCTCGCTCCGGCGTTCGGTGAAGACGACAATCGCGTGTGTAAAAAGGAAGGCTTGGGTTGGCTGCAGTTGGTGCAGCCCGACGGCACGTTCCCTCCCGAAGTCACCGACTTCGCAGGTCGATTCTGCAAAGAGGCCGACCGCGACATCATCCGCGACCTGAGCAAGCGCGGCCTGCTCTTCAAGGAAGAGGTCTACCGCCACGACTACCCCTTTTCGTGGCGACGCATGAGCGACCCGCTGATCCAGTATGCGCGCGACAGTTGGTTCATCCGCACCACGCGTGAGATCGAACGCGTCAAAGAAAACAACCAGCAGGTCAACTGGGAGCCGACTCACATCAAGGACGGTCGCTTCGGTCAGTTCCTCGAAGGCAACGTCGACTGGGCGCTCTCCCGTGAACGCTTCTGGGGCACTCCGCTTCCCATCTGGGTCAACGACGAAACCGGCGAGACCGTCGCCATCGGTTCCGCGGCCGAGATCCTGGAGAAGAACCCCAGCGCGTTTGATCACTTCCGCGCGGCGCAGAAGGAAGACCCCACGCTCGAAGATCACCTGATGGTCCACAAGCCCTGGGTCGACGACGTGACGTGGACCGAGGATGGCAAGCCAGGCGTATTCCGACGCGTCACCGAAGTCATCGATTGTTGGTTCGACAGTGGCTGCATGCCCTTCGCGCAGTGGGGCTACCCGCACGTGGAAGGCAGCAAGGCAAAGTTCGATGCTGCGTTTCCCGCGGACTTCATCACCGAAGCCGTGGACCAAACACGGGGTTGGTTCTACTCGCTGATCACGATCAGCACGCTCCTGCACGAGACGCAGAGCTATCCCCATCCTTACAAGAACTGTGCGGTGCTTGGGCTTCTGACCGATGAAAAGGGTCGGAAGATGAGCAAGTCGCTCAAGAACTACACCGACCCGCTGGAACTCATGGATTCCGTGGGTGCCGATGCCGTTCGTTGGGCGCTCTACACCGCCACGGTTCCGGGTCAGAACACGCGCTTCTTCGATCGCGCGACGAAGGAAGCCATCTCGAAGTTCCTGCTCAAGGTCTGGAACAGCTACGCGTTCTTCGTGCAGCTGGCCAACATCGAGGGTTGGGACCCGAAAGCAGCGCGCCCTGCCCTCGCGGAGCGCCACGACATGGATCGTTGGATCCTCGCCGAGCTCGACCACACGGTACGCCGTTGCCGCGAAGAGCTCGACGCCTACAAGAGTCATCTCGCGGCGCGTCATCTCGACGCGTTCGTGGATGCGCTCAGCAACTGGTACGTGCGTCGCAGCAAACCGCGCTTCTGGGTCAAGGATGCAAGTACCGACAAAGCGGCAGCGTTTGCCACGCTCTACGAAGTGTTGGTCGACACCGCGAAACTGATCGCGCCCTTCGTGCCCTTTATGGCCGACGCCATGTTCCAGAACCTGGTGTGCGATCGCGATGCCGACGCTGCGCCATCCGTGCACCTGGCGGAGTACCCGGTGGCGGACGAGTCGCGCGTGGATGAGTCGCTACGCCACGCCGTTGCGCTTTCGCGAACCGTTGTTGCGGCGGGCTTGCGCGTTCGAGGCGAGGCGAAGCTCAAAGTGCGCCAGCCACTGAGCGAAGCCATCGTGGTGGTGGCCGATGACACCGAACGTGCAGCCATCGAGCGATTTGCCGACACCATCCGTGAAGAGCTCAACGTCCAGGCCCTGCGCTTCAGCGACGAACCGGCGAAGTACGTGCAGTACGAACTTCTGCCGAACTTTCGCGTGCTCGGGCCGAAACTCGGCAAGCAGGTTCCGGCATGCAAAAAGGCGCTCGCCCAAGCGGACGGCGCAGCGCTCTACGCGGAGATGGCCGACAAGGGCAACATCACCGTCGACCTTCCCGATGGACCGGTGGAGCTGACCGCGGACGAAGTGCAGGTTCGTCTCAAAGCCAAGGACGGGTTTGCCGCCGCAGCCGAAGGCGGACACGTGGTGGTGCTCGATACCGAGATCACACCAGAGCTTCGTGCCGCAGGACTCGCACGCGAAGTGATCAACCGTATTCAGAAGGCGCGCAAAGAGCTCGACCTGGAGCTCGACGCACGCATCACCGTGGGCTGGGAGTCGTCGGGTGACGTCGCCGCCGCAATCGCTGCACACGCGGAGACGATCGCGATCGAAACGCTTGCGACCGCGCTGACCGCAGGGTTGGGCAAAGGCGATGTGCAGAGCACGAAGGTCGACTCGGTCGAGCTGCGCTTCACCGTCACGCCCGTCTAAGTTACCTGAGACCAGATCACCGCAAGAGCGAGCACGAGCGCGACGATCGCCATCACAACGTAGGGTGACCGAGGGTATCGCTCAACGAAGCGGATCATGGATGTGGAGCCGCGTTTGATCGCTGTGACGTGACACTGGATCGGAAAGTCGCCGGAGCGAATTTCGTCGAGCGACGCCATCGCGTCCTCCACGGATTGGAATCGACGCGTGGGATCGAACTGAAGCCCACGAATCAGGTAGTGCCGCAACTCAGCCGGCACGGGCACGGCAGTCCGGGCAAAGCAGGGATCGAGCGCCCCCGGAGGATCCTGGCGATTCCCGTACGGTCGGAGAATGAGCAGTTCGTACAAGACGGAGAACGTTGCGACGCTGCACGCGGGCCAGGTTGGTGGCGCGCGGATTGCACTCCTTCGGTCCATGGTGGGACTTGGCAAAATTTGGCACATCGGACTGATCGTCATTCTCGCGACGGCGTGCGGCGAATCGCACTCGGCCGACGACGATGCGGGCACCGACTCAGGAACGGAGGACGCCAGCACTGACACATCGACCGATGTCCTGGCGTGCCCACCTGTCCTGCCTGAGACCTGCGTGCGTGGTGCGTGTTGCAACGAGGATCCACGCGAGGCGGAACGCATTCCGGGCACCTGCAACTTCGAGTGTCCCGATGGTTGGGTCTCGCAATCACTGTGCGACGTGGGTCCCGAATGCGACATCGCCGCGTGTGCGGGCAACGAAGACTGCCAGCTCGCGTGGGACACTTGCTGCGGCGTCTGTAGCACGCCGACTTTGGACGACTACGACGCGATCAACTCCGACGCGTTCGACGCGCATCGCGAGATGGTCTGTCCTGAACCCGTGCCTTGTCCGCGTTGCGCAGAAGGCTTCAACCCGAATCTCGGTGCAAGTTGCCAAGCGGGAACCTGCGAGGGGTACGACCTCAGCACGCTCGCGTTGACCGAGTGCACGGAAGCCAGCGACTGCCGCGTTCGGACGCGTGATTGCTGCGAGTGCGGCGCGGACACCAGCTTCTTCAACCTGATGGCGATTCGCGCGGACGGAAACGCCGACTACGAAGCGTTGGTGTGTCCAAGCGATAGCGGGTGCCTGGAGTGTGCGCCGGTGTACCCGGAAGATGTCGTCGCGTTGTGCAACGCCGAGGGCCGGTGCGAACTCGCGATGACCGACACCACTGAGTAGTTACGTCTTTGCGACAGCCGACCAGCGCATCCACAAGTACGCCGTCAATCCCAGGATGCCGACGCCGATGAGCTGCGAGGTGCTCAAGCCCACCAGCGCACCGCGGTCGTCTGCGCGATAGAATTCCAACACGAACCGCAGCACCGCATAGAGTCCGAGGAACACGAGCATGATCTGACCGTCGAAACGCTTTCGCGGCCGGATCACCAGCATTCCGATGGCTGCGATCGCAAGACAGCCAAACGCTTCGTAGAGCTGTGTCGGATGGACCGGCAACGACGCGTCGGCGAAACCGCTCGTGCTTCGCAACCATCCCTGCTTCCAGTGCGCGATGTACGCGGCGGTTCCCTCCGGAAACTGCACCGCCCAGCTCGCATCACTCTGCGTGCCGAAACAACACCCTCCGAGGAAGCAGCCCATGCGTCCGAAGAAGAGTCCGATCGGAATCGTGAGCCCGACCAAGTCGACGCCCTTGAGTACCGGAAAGTTCTCGCGGCGAAGAAAGTAGAGTCCATACGCTCCAGCCGCGAGCAACCCGCCGTAGTACGCCAGCCCGCCTCGCCAAAACGCTGCCCACGCAAAACAATCGCTCTCCGAGGGCTCACAGACCCCACGGTCCGCATGCCAGATCCCAGCAAGCGAGTCGCATTCTGCCGGCGTGACGTGCCACTCGACCAAACTCGGATCGGTGCACAGATGCACGTAGTCCCAGAAGTAACCGTCCGCGATCACGTGAAGAATGCGCGCGCCGACCACGCCCCAGATCAAAGCGAAGAGCCCAAGATCGATGATGGTGTCGTGGTCGAGCTCCATGCGGCGGGCTTGGCGCGTCGCCAAATAGATGGCGGTGCCAAACCCCAACACGAGCATCGAGAAGTACGCGGGCAAGGGCTGCCCGAAGACCTCGAAGAGGGTCGGGTACATGGAGCGCTAACTCTAACTCAGCTTTCGGCGGAAGCTTCGGCCGCTGCAGCCGCGGCTTCGGCACGTTTCTCGGCGCGACCTTCCAGCCACCCATCGATCAGCAGCATCACGACACCCATGGTGATGGTGATGTCCGCGATGTTGAAGGTGGGCCACTCGCGCATCGATAGTATTTCGCCTTCCCAGTGAAAGCGTATGAAGTCGACGACGTACCCGTAGCGTATGCGGTCGACCAAGTTGCCGATCGCACCCGACACGATGAAGGGCACGGCATACGCGAACCAGTTTCCGCCACGACCGCGCGAGAACATCACCAGAAGTGCGATGGACGCCGCGACCGCGGCTAAACCAAAGACCGAGTGACGAATCCACGAGTCCGCGTCGCGAAGCAGTCCAAAGGCGGCACCACAGTTTTCGGCGTAGCGAAGCTCGAGGTTCCCTTCGATGAGGACTTTCGACTCAGCACGACCACGCTGCATCGTGAGGTAGCCGTTTTCGTCCGGTTCACACACCGGCCCGGGATCGCCCACACGCTCCGTGCTGAGGGTGTCGAGCGCCCAGCTCTTGCTGCCCAGATCGACAGCCGTCAGGACCGCGGTCACCGCCAAGCAAATGGCCAGGGCACGCCGACTGCGCGGGATGTCGTCGGGGACCTTTTTGGGAATCTTGTTGGCCACGAAGCCCTTCGGTTAGGGCAATTCCGCGTCAACCGCAAGGCTGCAGCGCAGGGCTTGATCCCATTCGAGCAGCGAGGGATGCTCGCGGCCACCCGATGTCCAACAAGTTCCTTCGTGCCCTGTCGAAAATGAAACTCGTCGAGCTCGACGAGGAAGAACAGAAGCGCGTCGACGAGGAGGCGAAAGCCAGCCCCGAGATGTCGCTGGAAGAGATCGATCGGATTCTGGCTGCCGAAGCCGAGAAAGCCGGTGGTGCTCCGATGGTGCCGCAGCAAACCGCGCCGGCTCCTCAGCCTGCGCCGCCCCCGGCACAGCCGACGACATCGAGCAGCGAGATTGCGGAGGACCGACCCTTCGACACCATCTACGCCGAGTCGGGAGTTCCGGAAGCGCCCTACTCCGCCGAAAAATTGCTGCGTGTGTTGGATGGTCTCAAGGCCATGGATCCACACACGCGCAAAGCCGCAGTCATTGCGATGGATGCGGCCGACGAAGAGTGGACGATTGCCGACGCCGTGCTCGACGCGCAGCGAAAGATTCGCGTGCTTGAGCAGTCCACCCAAGGCATCCAAGCGCAGCTGCAGCAGATCCAACAAACCGCAGCACACGAAAAAGCGACGCGCGACGATTACCTCGCCAAGGCCGCAGCAACGATTCGAGCGAAGATTCAGGAACTCGAAGAAACGCTGCAGGCCGAGACAGCACAAATCGCCGCGCAGAAAGCAGACATCGACGGCAAAGTCGCTGCTGCAGGCGCCGCCGCCGCACGCGAAGGCGCACGTTTACAGGCTGAAGTTCAACGCCTTCGTGAGATCCCCGCCACCTTTGCGGTGGAGCGTCCGACCGAACCGTGAACGCAGGCGCTTAAGCGCCTCGCGAATCGATAGAAAGAAAAACCATGAAGCTCACTGGCTTTGCCAAATTTCTCATCGTTCTGATCATCCTCGGCATCTTCGGCGTGACCGCCTGGTTCCTGGGGTTGGGCGACATGATTTCGGGTGGTGGTGACGACCCCGACAACCCCGATGCGCCTGACGGGCAAGACAACAACAACGGTGACCCAAGCGGTCCCTTGGGCTCCGACGGCAACCCGCTCAAGGTCTCGATCGTGAGCTTCCACGGCTACGCGCCGGCGTTGGTCGCCAACGGCAACTCGCTCACCACGCAGCCGGGTTCGTTGATGGCGCAGAACAACGTCAACGTGGAGTTCATCATTCAGGACGACATCCCCACGTTGCCCACCATCTTTGAATCGGGCACCGCGCACTGTGCGTGGCGAACCAGCGACTTCTGGGCGCAGGAACAACCGAACCTGCGCAACAACAACCTCGACGCACGCGCCGTGATGATCGTCGACAACACGCAGGGTGCGGACGCCATCATCGCCCGTGACCCGGCGATTCGCCGCGTGGAGGACCTGGTCGGCAAGCGTGTCGCACTGCTTCAGTACACGCCCAGCCACGGCATGTTGATCGACGCCATCGAGAACTCAAGCCTCACGGCGCGTCAGAAAACCCAGATTCAATACGTGTTCATCAACGTCGACGAAGGCACCGCGGGTGTTCGTGCGGCGCTCGAAAGCGGCAACGTCGACGCGGCCGTGCTCTGGGACCCCGACCTCTCCTTGGCCATGAAAAACACGAGCGGCGCGCACGTGATCTACTCGACGCGCATCGCCACCAACCTGATTTTCGATGTCATGGTTTGCGACAAGCGCGTGTTGGACGACGCCGCCAACCAGGACGCGATCCAGGGCTTCGTGAAGGGCTGGATGGACGGTGTGCCCGTCGCACGCGGCAACCACGACGGCGCCGTCGAGGCCTTGGTCCAGACCGAAGAATTCTTCGCTCTCCTCGCGCAGCAAGAGAGCCGCGACTTCATCAAGGGCCTTTTCGAAAACCTCGTTTGGACCGGCATCGAAGACAACGTGCGTATTCTCGGTTTGGCTGGCGGAACCAACCACTACGAGCGCGTGTACCGTCGTTTCGACGGCATCTATCGCGAGGCCGGCGCGTTGGCGAACCCCAACAGCCCGGTCATTCAGCCGCAGGACTCGTTCGACTACCGCTACATCCGCAACCTGATGGAAGCCGCGGGACCGCAGGCTCAGCAAGCCGCTCAGCAGCCGCAGTTCGAGTTCACCGAACAAGAGCGCGACGAAATCGCCGAAGCGGTTCAGCAGGACACGCAGCAAGCTGTGGTGACCCGTCCGGTCATCGTGAACTTCGCGACGGGCTCGGCAGAGCTCAACGAGCGCTCCAAGCGCACCATCAACACCGAGATGGTTCCCCTCATCGAGAACCACGGCTCGGCCTACTTCGAGGTCTCAGGCAACACCGACTCCACCGGAGGCCGCGGTGCAAACCTGCGTCTCTCCTCCGAGCGTGCGCAAGCCGTGGTCGACTACCTGGTCACCGAGTGGGAGTTCAACCGCGAGCGCTTCATCGTCGTGGGCAACGGACCCGACAAGCCCCTGTGTGACGAACGCAGTCCCGACGAAGGCTTGAGCACCGAAGAGTGCCAGGCGCGTAACCGCACCACCCGCGTCGCCATTCTGCAGCGCCACGAGGGCGAGGCTGGCTGACGCGTGTGGAATCCCTACGACGAGCTGACACCGGGTAAGCGCCGCTTGCTCGGGGCGGTCTCCGTCGGGATCGTGTTGGCGATCTGGACGGCACTGACGATCACCGAGTTTGTGTCGCCATCGAAGCTCCCCTCCATCCCGTCTGTGTTCGAAGCACTGGCGCGACTGGCGTGGGACTCCGAGCGCGAACAGAGCCTGCTGCTCGAAGCGACCATGTGGTCGGTCATGCGCGTGTTTGTCGCAGGTGTGATGGTCGTCATCCTTGGTGTTCCTATCGGCATCCTGATGGGCGCTTCACCGAAGGTGAACGCCGTGCTCTCGCCCTTGGTCGACCCGCTTCGGTCCGCGCCTGTTGTCGCGATTCTGCCCATCCTCGTGATGTGGCTCGGCATTGGCGAAGCGATGAAGATCGCCTTCCTCTTCATCGGCGCGGTGGTGTTCCTCATCCCCATGGTGCGCGATGCCATGCAGGCCGTGAGTCAGCAGTATTGGATTGCGGCGCGCGACTTGGGCGCCACGGAGTGGGAGGCGGTGCGTCACGCAGTGTTGCCCATGGCCAAACCACGCATCGCCGACGCGATCACCGTCGCAGTGTCGGTGATGTGGACGTACATCACGGTGGCCGAATACGTAAACGCGGAGAAGGGTCTGGGTCAGCTCATCCAGAACGCGCGTCGCTTCAGCGCGATGGACCAGGTGTTCGTCGGCATCGGCGTCATCATCACGTTGGCGTTGATCACCTATTCGACGATGACGTGGTTCAAGCGGAAGCTCTATCCCTGGGAGTCGGAGTGATGGCGGAAGAAGAAGCTCCCAAGGCCGAAACGTCCGCGCCGGAGTTCCTCAAAGTGGAACTCAACGGAATCGTGCAGGAGTACCCGGCGCCCAGCGGCGAAGGCGTCGTGCGGATTCTCGATGGCATCGATCTCGACTTCGAAAAGCCAACGATCAACATGCTGCTCGGTCCTTCGGGGTGCGGAAAATCCACGCTGCTTCGAATGGCCGGTGGAGTGCGCCCTATCGGCGTGAAGTCCCCGACGGAAGGCGAGGTTCTGATTGGCGGCGTGCCCTGCCACGGCGCGCACGACGAATCCGTGATGGTGTTCCAGCGCTACGCCAACCGTCCGGACCTGAGCGTTCGTGACAACGTGGCGTTTCCGTTTCGACTCAAGCTTTGGAAGCAACGGGTTCCCAAAGCGGAGTGGAACAAGCGCGTCGACGAGATGCTGAAAGCAGTGGGTCTCGGCGACAAAGGTGACCTGCGCCCCTCACAACTATCGGGTGGACAGAACCAACGTGTGGCACTGGCCCGTGCTCTGGTGCTGCGACCGCGCATCATCCTGATGGACGAGCCCTTTGGCGCACTCGATGCTCAAACGCGAGAAGAGATGCAGCGCCTGCTCATCAAACTCTGGGAAGCGCAGAAGTGCTTGGTGGTGTTTGTGACGCACGACGTGACCGAAGCGCTCTTGCTGGGCGACCGCGTCATTGTGTTGAGCCACAGTCCGGCCAAAGTGGTCGACGACTTCACCATCGACGAAGCGCGCCCGCGAAGCGACGCGTGGCTGATGTCCACGCAGGTGGTTCAAATGAAAGACCGGATTCTGGAGCGTCTGCATGGCGCCAAGGGTCACGGCCAAGTACGAGTTTCCTACTGAGCTGAATCGTGGGCTGGAAGAAGAAAGAGGACGTCAACTACCTGAAGGAGATGCTCACGCATCGCTATAGCGTGAACTCCGGTCTCTTTTCGGTCGCTGCGGGTCTCGCGTTGGCGATTCCCTTTGGCGGGTTGGCCCTACTTCCGATCATCACGTACGGCACCGGACTGGCGATCGCGACGCTGTTCATTCCCGGTTCGGCAAGCTTCCGGATGAACGTCGACAAGCGAAAGCGCGTCGAACAGCGAGAAGGCGCTCGAAAGCATCTGCGCGAAGAGATCGAAAAGCGGGTGGGTATCGAGCACCCCTATTGGAAAGTCTACGCGCGCATGCTTGAGCGCCGCGACTCGCTGCGGAAGATTGCAGGCGACAACGAATCTGCGGTGACCGACGACGACGTGGATGCACTCGACGACGCAACCATCGACTACCTCGGGTTGTGGTTGGCGCGCATTGCGATTCACGAACGTGCGCAAGCGTTCGACGAGCGAAGCGTGGCCACGCGTATCGAAGACATCGACGCTCAGCTTCAAACGGTGAGCAGCAGTCAAGACAAGCGCCGCCTTCAGAAGGCCAAGCGCGAGCTGCAGGAACTGCTCAAGCGTCGTGAAGAGATGCGTACGCGCGAAGCCGCCATGGAGGCCAACATGCTTTCGATGGCCGACACCTTCGACGAGGTGTTCCAGCGTGTGATGGAGAATCCGACCTCGCGCGACCAGGTCGCTGCAGAGCTAAAGGTGGCTGTGGAGCGGATGAACGCCGAAGAAGAACTCGATTACGTCTTGGAAGACGAAGTCGAAGCCTTGCTGGAGATGTAGCATGAAGATCACGGCGGAAAGCCTGCAGAAACTTCGCGACTTTGAAGCCGCCGGAACCCACGTCGCGGACGTTGTCGGCGACGCGATGAAAGACCGTCTGGGGCTCATTCGATTTGTGGCGCGGTACGCGTCGTGGAACGGACTCTTCGGTTCGGGAGTCTCCGCGCTGGCGGCGAAAATCGGACGCAGCACCGAACTCTTCGTCGAAGAAGGCTTCCCTGCTCCGCTTGCTGACCGCAGCGTGTTGGTCGCCAGCTACTTCTTCGATGCTGCGCGTGACGAGTTCGACGACCGCGACACCGAGCATCGCGACACCCACCGCTGTCTCGCACAAGCCACGCTTTGGGGACTGGTCGACCTGACCAAGCCGAGCAAACCGCAGCTCGGCGACGACGAATGGCTCACCACGTATCTGCACACCCCGCTCTGGCTCGAGGCGCTGCGTGATCGGGTCGCCGTTGGTTACGGAAACGGAAGCAGCGACCACTACGGTGCCATCTTCCGCGCCATTGGCTACCACCTCGGAAGTGAGTTGTTGGCCGACCAAGAGTTCTCAGTCATCGACAAGACGATGCGTGGAACCGACGAAGCGTTGGTGACCGCACTCAAGGGCAAGACCGTGACGATCGCGGGCCAAGCCCACAACTGCTACCAGTGGATCGGGATCCATTCGGGGCACGGCGGAGGCGCCGAAGCGGACCACTTCGACTGGGCCGTGTCCGGTGCGAACCTCGCGTTTGATTACGTGCCGACGAAGCTGCACGACGAACTGCGTCACCAGGTCGACGAGGGCTACTTGGACTTTGCTCGCGACCACGACGAGTTCTTCGCCAAGGTTCTCGACTGACCTCGGAGGTCGAAAACGTTGGTGACTACGAGCTGCGCACGCGGCTCGGTGCCGGAGGCATGGCCGAGACCTTTATCGGGCTCCGGCGAGGTGCTGGTGGGTTCGAACAACGCGTGTGCATCAAGCGCGTGCTCGAGCACCTGCGCAACGACGCGGAGATCCTCCGCCTCTTCGTACAAGAAGCGCAGCTTTCCGCACGGCTTCGGCACAGCAACATCGCTCAAGTGATCGACTTTGGGGAACACCAGGGCACGCACTTTCTCGTGCTCGAGTACGTGGAGGGGATGGACCTTCGTGGGTTGATGCGCCGTACCGAGGGCGCACTGCCGGTGGAGATCATCACGTTCATTGCGACCGAGATGGCCAAGGCGCTCGAGTACGCGCATTCCGAAGGCGTGTTTCATCGCGACATCTCACCGTCGAACGTGCTTCTGAGTCGCGCGGGTGAGGTGAAGGTCGCGGACTTTGGCATTGCCAAAGCAGTCGGCATGACCGCGTTCACGCGTACCGGTGCGGTGAAGGGCAAGGTTCCCTACATGGCGCCCGAGTACGCGCGACGTGGAGAGTTCGATCCGCGCAGCGATTTGTTTTCGCTCGGCGTGACGCTCTTTGAACTGATCGGAGGGCGTCGTCCCTTTGATGGAAAGAGCGACCCCGAGACCTTGGAAAACATCACGACGGGGACGCGGCCGGATCTCAGCGAGCTGGGTTCAGCGCCACGCGAGTTAATCGAGGCGGTTCACCGTTGTTTGGCGACCGATCCGGAGGATCGATTTTCGGATGCGCGCGAGCTGCGGCACGCTTTGGGTGCCCTGAAAGTTCCTGCAACAGCGCGGCGAGCGTTGGCGAAGCGGGTGAAGGAAGCAGGCCCAAGCGCGGTGGATGCGCACGAACCCACGCAGTTGGCATCGCGAACGATGGCACAGACCGACGTACCCGATGCCGGACCGGAAGTCGTTGCAGCGGGTCCGACCGAGCGAACGCGGACGGCCGTGCCGGTGGTGAAGACGGAGATTGCGGTCGCGCCGCCGGTGCACGAACCGGATCCGATCGAGGGACCGAAGGTGCCGTGGGTTCCGATCGTGGCGGGGGTGGTGATCGCGGCGAGCGTGATTGCGTTGGCAGTGCTGCTGAGCTGACGCGGACTCTTAGGAACCACCGGGTTTCGTGGGAGACCAATTATTTTCTCGAAGACTAAAAGACGTGCCAAGCGACCAAAGCCTTGAGTGGTTTGGTCAACTCACCGACTTCGAAAAAATGGTCGGTATCCCCGCCTAAGCTTCCGGACTGCCCACCTGGAACAGCTTCGCGGACACGAGGCGCAGAGGTGGATCTGAATTTTAGTGGGAGACGTGAGGCTCGGAGGCTGCAGAGAACATTGCTTTCCGGTCTCCTACCCGAGCCAACTCATTTTAGATTCAGTTTGAGTTTCGCAATGCGCATCTCTTGTTCGGCTGGGCAACAGCTTCGCGGGCAGTGGAGGTTCAGACCGACGCGTTAGAAGGAGCCGCTTCCGCCCATCATGCAATCGACGCACTCCGGAGCTGTCGGTGTGTCGTTGCATGACAGCGGGCAGTACGGAACGCGGTTGAACACGAAACGACCGCCGCTCCCGTCGTCGATCTCATCGCACTCGACGCTCAGACCCTGCACCGTCATTTCGCCGTAGCCACCGTTATCGACGAACTGTCGTGCGCACGTTGGGTTGTCGCCAGCCCACGCAGGCAAATCCGGGAAAGGTTGCACAACGTCGCGCTCCGCGTACCAGCCCTCCGTGCACACCTCTGCAACAACGCAGTCTGCCGGGCTCGGAGCGGCCGGATCGCCCGCTTTGATGGTGTAGCAAAGGTTGAAACGGCCTTCGCAATCCACGCGCAGAGTGTTTGTACTCCACGTCCCTGAAGGCGGAGGCGGAGGCGGCGTGGCGGGCACGCTCGGGCACCCACCGCCAGGCAGGGTCGACACAGCGTAAAGCTGACCGGTGCTGTAGGTAATGAAACACGGGCTCAGATTCGCGAGTGCCCACTGCCCTTGCGAGAAACACGTACACGCAGCCGGACCTCGGACCACCCCTTCCGCAGGAAGCACAAACCCGTTGCACGCTCCCCACACACCACTGAACTCGTCAAACGCTTCGCAGGTCGTCACGCCATCACGACACTGACCACGATTTCGATTCGCACGCAGTCCTGGCCAACACGGCGCCATCTCGCCAGGGGTGTCGCAACGACAGCCTTCGCGGTTCTTGTCATCCGGACACTCGGGGGTACCTCCGGGCGGATCGGGAAGCGGACCCATCGTTCCGTCTTCACGACACTCCATCGGAGGCGGGTCTTCCGCAAAGAACGCGTCGGGGTTCGGTCGCGCGTCGCGAATACCGCTGATCGCATCGACGAACCCACCCGTGTCCACGAACGACCCGTCGCGTCCTCCATCAAGTCCAGTGCCTGTGTCGACGCCGCCAACGGTCTGACATCGACCGTCCAAACAGATCAGTCCGGTCAGACAACGCGACCCTTCAACGCATGCACAACCGGCTTCGCCTTCTGGACAGCTACCACCGCTTCCGCAGCCCCAGCTCAACGCCAAGAAGAACAAACCGATGAACCCAAGCCCTCGCCCCTGCATGGGCAAAGCATACCCGAGCGCTCTTGCTCACCGTTTGCGTGATTTGCGGCGTCGTCGCGTGATCTGGAAAGGGCGGGAAAAACGTGCCCGATTGGGGGGAGTTCGGGTCAGATCTGAACCTGTCCCCAATCTCCTCCCCTATTTCTACTCTGCGTCGGCGGGTTCTCCGTTCAGGCCGTTCTTGCGTTGGTCTTCCAGGAGTCCGAGGCCGATGCTCATCGCCTTCCGCGCTCGCGAGAGCAGCGCGTCGTCGGTCGCAATCTTGTGGTGCGCCTTCTGAAGCTCACTCTGCAGACCTGCTTTGTCGCGCTCCAAGCCAGACACTGTGGTCTCCAACTGCGCAACCTTGGCCCGAGTCTCGTTGAGGTCCTCACCCTGCGCAGCGTGCTGCGCTTCGAGTGTTGCTTTGGCCTCCTCCAGCGCCGCCTTCGCCGCCTCGAGGCCCGTCTTCTCTTCGGTCAACGCGGCGACGGCTTCCTCGCCTGCCGTGACCTTGCCTTCGGTGTCGGCCAACTTCCGACCCAGCAGCGCAAGCTCGCGGTTGTGGGCTGTTCCTGCTTCCGCAAGTGCAGCTTCTTTCTCTGCGGCGAGTTCGGCTTCACGCGCTGTCAGCTCTTCCGCCTTCACAGCCAACGCTGCAGCTTTTTCGTTGTCGAGTTCCTCACGCAATGCTTCGAGTGCACTCTGCTTGGCTGCTTCAAGCTCCGCGGATTTCGAAGCCATGGCTTCTTCGTGACCTGCTTGGGCTGCGGCCAACGAGGCGGCGTGTTTGTCTTCCGCTTCCTTGAGCACACCCGCGTGGGCCTGATCCTTCTGTGCCAACGCTTCGACGACCTCGGCATCTTTCGCCGCCATCGCCTCGGCGAGATCCTCCGCGGCCTTCGCTTCGATCACGGCGTTCTGGGCGCGGACCGTCGCGACTTCCTCTTCGCTCTTTTCCTTGAGCGCTTCCATCTCGGTCGCATGGGTCGTCTTCGCGGCTTCGAGTTCGCTCTCGAGACTCTTGCCCTTCTCCTCCGCACGCTCGGCACGACTCTTCAAATCGTCCGCGCGTTTCGCCGCGGCTTCCTTGTCCGCGGTGATCGCGGTGAGGTTCTCCTTGGTCGTGCTCAGATCGCGCTCGAGTGTGGACTTGGCGTCCGTCAGATCAGCCTTCTCGCGTTCCGCGGCAATGTTGGCGTCACGTAGATCGAGCAACTCCTTGTCGCGACTCGTCACCTGATCGCGGAGGTCGAGAATCTCTTTGTCCTTGGCGTTGAGTTTTTCGCGAAGGTCCAAAAACTCGCGACTGCTGATGCCGCTGCTGCCGGCCTTGGCCTGCGCGAGTTCCTTTTCGAGCGAGCTGACTTTGTCTTCGAGTGCCTTGCTCTTCGTTTCGAGACCGCTGACCTTGTCCGCTTCGGACTTGAGCGCAGCGATCTCGTCGCCCGCCGAACCTGCTGCTTTGTCCGCGTCGGCTTTCGCGCTTGCGGCCGCTTCCTCCGCCACACGCACTTGCTCTTTGAGCTCCGCGATCTCCGCGCGCGCCGACTCAAGTTCCGCCGCACTCGCGACATCCACGGCGGGCACCGGCTCCGACTTCGGAGGCGGCGGGGGTGCTTGAAGCGATGCTTGTTCCAGCTGCTCTGGGGTGACGATGGCCGTCGGTTCTTCGTCCTCGAAACCCAGCTCGTCTACGTCGAGTTCTTCGACGATGTCCTCTTGGACCGAGTCGACCATCAACGCATCGAAAGCATCTTCCGCAAACGCGTCGATCTCGTCATCCACGGAGACGCGATCGGCCACCACCGTGTGGTCTTCGGCCACAGCGTCCGCATCGGAGACTTCGACGAACTGCCGTATGCGACCGAGCAGACTGTCAAAGTCGACCGGCTTTTTGACGTAGTCCTCCGCACGGGTGCGGAGCTTCTTGTGCTGCTCGAAGATCTCGTCGGCGTTGGCGTCGCTCGACAAGATGATGAGCGGGATCTGTTTGAGTGCAGCGTTCTTCTTGATCTTCTTGCAGACCAAGAAGCCGTTCATCGTCGGCAGCTCGATGGAGAGCAAAATCAGTGCAGGCGGCTCGGCCTTGGCACGCTCGAGACCCGCGGCACCCTCCGCCACGACTTCAAGCTCGACATCACGACCCGCAAATCCGGTGCGCAATGCACTCGCAAACTGACCGTCGCTCTCGAACGCGAGAATCCTCTGGGACATGTCGCTCCTTGCCCTGATATCCCACAAAGGGGAGAGGGCCGAGCGAGGCTACCTGAGCCCGGGCGCGACAGTCAATTTTGACTGGGACTAGACGCCCGGAAACACAGGGATTTCTCAATAATGCGGAATGCAGAATGCGGGATGCGGAACGAGAATGAGAATGCACTCCCCCATCCCGGCTCTCAGCAGTCTCGAACTCAGACGCATCAAGGAATGCGTATTGAAGAACGCGAACTTGATTGAAGAAGTGCATACGAGCAGCAAGCCACACCGCGCACCGCACACGGCACAACCTCAACTCCCACGACCAAACTCACCGGCCTGGACTCAGAACGCGAAGCGTTCGTTGGTGGGACGCAAGCCGTCGGACACGTGAAGGCTCCACGAGCCGGAACGCGCGCGAAGCGCGTGCTCGGAGGGGGGACCCGAACGTAGTTCGGGGGGAGGTTTTGCTAAAACCTCCTCAAGGGAGGAGCGTGGCCGTTTAAGTCGGAGGCCGAAGGCCGGAGACGTAGGCCGCGCGACGACCGATCAATAGCGCACACGCGCAGACGCAGCGAGGCTCTGCAAGGTGTCGCGATCGACATCGCCCGTAAACGCATAGGTCAGTCCACCATGCGTACGAACCCCAACGGGATACCCATGGATGTCGCGCACGATCACGCGCTGACCCACCGGCTCGCCCTCTTCTTCTTCCTCTTCCGCAGTCACGTCAGCATCGGTGACAACCACCGTGAGACGTTGTCCTGAGTTGAGTTCGTAGTAGAGCGCCGCCGCCGTTCGTTCTCGAACGTTACTCAATCGAGCACCGACGAGTCGCACATCGCGACTGGCAAACTCCGCAGGACGAACCGGAAACCCGACCTTGCCGCGGAAGTAACTGGAGACTCGCTGCACGGGCGGGGTCATCTGCGTCGGGCTCGCTTCCACGGAAACGTCGGCCGGAAGCCGCGCGGACTGAAGTCGAACGACATCCTCGAGTGCAGCCACACCAGCTTGGTCAACCTGCTGATTCGACGTCACGACACCGACGGCCAACGCGACAGCAGCCGCACCGGCGAGCGGAAGCGCGTAGCGCATACGCAAGGGCACCACACGAACGACGTCGTCGCGCGGAGTGTCGAGGTTCGCCACAACGCGCGCTCGCAAACCACTCGGCGCAGCAGGAACGTCCATCGCTTCACGAACATGACCGCGGTACGCGACCTCGAACTCCACGAGTTCGTGGCACTGCGCGCACTCCGACACATGCCGCTCAAAATCAATTTGAGTGGCGGGATCGAGCTCACCATCCACGTAGGCCCCCACGTGCCGCTGGAAGAGCTCGCAGGAAATCATCGCGCTGCGACCTTCTTGCGATAGGCGTCGAGCGACACCGGCTTCGCAACCTCTTCGGTCGCGTCACTCACGATTCCAAGTTGGACAGCCTGGTGGATCAACTTCTTCTGAAGCGCCTTTCGCGCTCGGTGCAGACGACTCATCACAGTTCCGATGGGACAGCCCACCGCTTCTGCGATCTCTTTGTACGCCAGCTCCTCCACATCGGCCAAGATGATCATGAGCCGATAATCTTCGGGCAGCTCATCGATCGCCTTCTGGATCTCTTGAGCAAGGATGCGTCGCTCCATGTCCTCGACGGGACGGCTGAGGCCTCGCATCGCAGCCCGACTCATGACGCCTTCGCCGACAGGTTGCGCCACGGCACCATCGAACACCTTCCGCTCGCGCACTTTGCGGCGGTACTTGTTGATGAAGGTGTTGGTCAGAATGCGCAGAAGCCACGCCTTCATGTTCGTGCCGGCCTCAAACCGGTCGTAGAATCGGTAGGCTTTCAGGACCGTGTCCTGAACCAGATCCTCCGCATCGCTGGGGCTACGGGTCAGACGAAGCGCGGTCGCGTAGAGGTTGTCCAAATAGGGCAAAGCCTCGGCTTCGAACTCGCTTCGTTTGCTTGTGGCTGACTTTCGGAAGATTCCCATGTGAATTCGACGAGCGAACGCCCGTTTCGTTTTGGCTATTTCACTTCTTTTACGCACATTTGAGGCAAAAGCGACCCTCTGTTGAAATTATTGAGTTTTCTGGGTGACCTCCCCCGAAAAGAATCTGCTAGAGGATGGGTGATGCGTTGGTGCTTGGTCTTGGCCGGGCTCGTGGCGTGTGGCGACCCCGCACCCCTCGAACCCACCTACGAAAACGTGCTTTCTGTAGTCGAACGCAGCTGCGGGACCGACTCGCGAAGCTGTCACGGCGGCGCGCGAGGCAATGCGCAGCTGAACTTCCGGCTTCTCCTCGATGAGGGACGACCGATCACCGAAGCGCTCGTCGGCGTGCCTTCGTGTCAGTACGACCTCTTGAACCGCATCGAGCCCGGCGACCCCGACAACTCCTGGTTCTTCATCAAGCTCAGTGGAGCGCACAGCGACGAGGGTGCGCTCGAGTTCACGCCAGACGGATCGTGGGATCCCGGCATCGAGCCGCGCATGGACGGGACCTTTCCGCCCAGCGAGTGCCCGAACGTGGAGGACGGTGAGCTGACCTTCGGCCAGGTGATGCCTCAGAACGTGGGCAATCCCCGTCCGTTGCCGAATCGCGAAATCCAGCTTTTCCGAGACTGGATCTTGGCTGGCGCGCCCGGACCCACGTAGGCCCAGAGCAAAACTCGCTGCTATCCTTGTCGCGGAGGTTGGATGCGACGAGCTTGGCTTTGTACGACGCTTTTGACGTGTCTGGTGGGGTGCGACTTCTTCGACGGGGGTGACCCGCCGCCAACCGCGCGCAACGGTGTGGGTGAGAGTTGCAGCAACGCCGCCGATTGTCGGGTGGGACTGACCTGCGCCGAAGACCTGACTTGCCAACCCCCAGGCGACGTCACCGAAGGCGGCACGTGCGTGTTCACCGGCGACTGCGTCGACGGGCTGTACTGCGCCGCAGACCGCACCTGTTCGACCGCAGGCGAAGCCGATATTGGCGGACGCTGCGCGACCACCGCGGATTGCATGGCTGGCCTGACGTGTGCGTTGCGCGGGTTCTACGCGGAATGTGTTCAGGCCGGAACCGGCGACTCGGGCGACTCGTGCTCAACCGCCGAAGACTGTTTGGCCGGGCTGGGTTGTGTCGGTGTCGACGGCTCCGCCGTGTGCTCTTCGCCACCTGCCGCAGACGATGGGACGGAGCTTCCACCCGCAGGTCCCTTCTGGGCAGGTGTCGAATGCCCGGCCGACTCGTCGCAAGCCAAAGCGTACTTCGAGGTGCCGCGATTCATGGGGGCCGACAACGACTTCTTCCGGCTGCCCTACCCCAACGACATCCGTCGTTCGGCGTCAGGTCTCGATTTGCGCGGACATCCGGCCCCCGACACCGCGGTGGAAGAGATCAACATCATCCAGCGCTACGTTGACGCCGCGGAGAATCAAAACGGATTTGGACTCAACCCGGTCGGCTACTTCCGCTTCTCGGCGGCCTACGACTGGGACTCGGTCCCGAGCAACCTCTACCTGATCGACGTGGACCCCGACTCACCCACGTTCGGCGAAGAGCAATCGATCGCGTGGCTGACCACGTTTGGACCGATCTCCAAGTACGTGTGCGAGAACTGGGTCGCCGCGCGCGCTGCACATGGCAGCCCACTTCGCCCGGGCACCACCTACGCGTTCATCGTTCGCAATGGACTCTCACCGCATCCCGACGTTGGCGGAACGTTCGCCCGCGACAGCGACCTGGACATGATGCTCGCCGACAGCGCCCCGAGCGACAGCGTGTTGGCCGACGCACACGCAAAGTACGCTCCGCTTCGGGCGTGGTTGGCGGACAACGAAATCGTCCAGGAGGCCGAGGTTCTCAACGCCACCGTGTTCACGACGCAAACTCGCTTTGACGGAACCGCAATGCGCGACGCGATCCACGCCGAGCCGCTCCCGACGGTGCGCGATGTGATCGAGTGCGACGGATCGACGGTCTCGCCTTGCGACGACGGAACGATCCAACGCAACTGCGAAGGTGCGCCTGCAGGGAACTTCCGCGAACTGCACGGTCGTGTGGGACTGCCGCAGTTTCAGACCGGCACGCGGCCCTACGACCTCGAAGGTGGTGGCTTTGTCTTCGGTTCGGATGGAACTCCGCAAGTCACCGAAACCGAAGACGTGTGCTTCGGCCTGACGGTGCCCAACGGAACCCCTCCCGCCGAAGGATGGCCGGTTCTGATCACCCTTCACGGCACAGGCGGCTCGTTCCGCACAGCGGTTGGCAACGGGATGGCGAGTGCGATGGCCGACGCAAACATCGCCACGTTGGCCATCGACCTGCCCATGCATGGTGCGCGTCGCGGCGACAGCGATGGGTCGCCCGACACCCTCTTCTTCAACTTCCTCAACCCCGACGCGGCATGGGGCAACAACATGCAGGGCGCAGCAGACTTGATGGGTCTCGTGCGTTTCCTGGTAGAGGGTAGCGTCGACGCGCCGGAGACGATCGACTTCGATGGAACCCAAATCGCGGTCTTCGCCCACAGTCAGGGCGCGACGCACGCAGGACTGGCGCTCCCGTATGAACCGGACGTACTCGGTGTCGTCATGAGCGGTTCCGGCGGAGACCTGACGCTCTCCCTGCTGACCAAGGAGTCGCCGGTGGACATCGCCGGTCTACTGCCCTTCGCGTTGCTTGACCCCAACGCGCAAGGCGACCTTGCGACCGGCGACTTCCATCCGGCCCTTTCGCTTTGGCAGGGCTACTTCGACACGGTGGATCCGGTGAACTACGGCAAGCTCTGGAATCGCGAAGTGTTGCACCCCAAGCACCTCTTCATGACGTTCGGCGTGGGCGACACGTTCACCACCGAAGACACAATGCTGGCCAATGCGCGCGCGGCCGGACTTCCGCACGTGATGCCCCATGCACTCGAGTTGCCCTTGGCGCCGCTGATGCCGCCGATTTCGGGTAACGTCTCGCTCGAGATGATGCCCTACACCCAGGTTCTTCGTTCGTATGCGCCGGATGCCGGTGATGACGGACACTTTGTTGCGACGCGCACCAGCCAAGGCTTTGCGGACACGAGCACATTCCTGATCGACGTACTGACGTCGAACGTTCCCACACTCAACTAATGTCTCCTTTCGACCTCGACCGAATCGGCGGCGTGGACGGCTACGCTCGCCTTGTCGACGAAGTGTGCGCCTGCGGCGAACTGGCTCTGCACATCCAACGTCGTGGCATCAACACCGAGCGCAAAGGCGACGAGAGTCCCGTCACCGAAGCCGATCGACGGGTCGAGGAACGACTGCGCGCTTTTCTCACCGCCGCCTACCCCGGCTCAGGCTTTCTGGGCGAAGAAAGCGGTGCCGCGAAGAGTGACAATGGTCTGCGGTGGATCGTCGATCCGATCGACGGTACGCGCGCCTTTGTTCGCAGCATTCCGACGTGGTCGGTCTTGGTCGGTCTTGAAGCGGACGGAAACATCGCCCTAGGCATCGCGCTATTGCCTGCCGCGGGAGACCTCTTTGAAGGTTGGATCGGTGGCGGAGCGCGCATGAACGGACGACCCTGCCGGCTCAGTTCGGTGGACGCGTTGGGTGACACGATGGTGGGTCATGGTGCCGTGCAGCAGTTCATCGGGCACGAAGCCCAGCTCCAGCGCATCGCGACACAAACCTATTCGCAACGCGGGTTCACCGACTTCGCGAACTATCGCGAGTTGCTCCAAGGACGCATGGACGTGGTGTTCGATCCGGGCGTCAAAGCCTACGACGTGGCGCCTGCAGCAGTGTTCGTGCACGAAGCTGGCGGCCGCTTTTCCGACTTGCTCGGCGAGTCGACCATCCATGGCGAGGGATTCCTCGCCAGCAACGGACACGTACACGATGCTGCTGTCGCGCTTTGGCGCGGTTGAACTCGCGCTCGTGGTGTTGCTCGGGTGCGGTGATTCCGACCGCACTGAACTGAGCTTCGTTCGCGTCGACGAACCGCAACAGTCCGACGAGCAGGTTCGAATCGACGCGGAATCACGCGCGGAAGCACGTGTTCAAGTGCTTGATGGCTCCGCGCAACCCGGCACGGTTCCAACGTTGATTGGGGATGGTCCCTGGGAGACGTGGACCGTGGGTCCCGATGCGCGAAGCGTGGAGGAACGCGTTGCAGCGGGTCGAACGTATGTGCGAAAGGGAGGCGCTCTGCGTCTGGACGTCCGTTTGGGGGCCGGCGATCGCGGCGCGTTTATGGGCGGGGTGTGTCCCACCGGCGCTGAGCGAGCCATGCTCCAGGTCGAGCTCGAGGACCGCGAAACACTCGGTGCACGCTTTGCCATCCGTATGCATGCATTGGTTGGAGAGCGACGCGCACGCGACGTCACGCCTCAGTACTTGATGCGTCCGGTCGCGCGAGGCGACTACCGTGCATGGGTCGATGTTCCACCGCGAGGCGCGCGCTACGTCGTCGAAGTGCGCACCTTGGACCGCGAAGGCGCGATGATCGGTTGGGCGTTCAGTAGTCCCATCGAGGTTCAGCGACCTTGGTTGTGATGTTGTGGTGCTTGTAAAGATGCTGCGCGTGCTGGGCGCACTCGTGGTGGCTGCGTCGCTCGCATCGCTGCTCCACGCCATCTCCGAACACGACGCCGAGCGCTTGCGCTGGGAAACGGAACGCGCCGCGATCCACACTCCGGCGTACAACGCACAAGCCAGTGACGCCGCGTACGCCAAGAGCCGCGGCGCACGTCGACGTGCGGGGCTTTGCGCACTTCTCCTGGTCGTGGGGATGTGGGGTGTGCTCGCGACTGGCGAACCGAAAGCAGGCGCAGGCGTGCACGCGTCGAACTGGCGGCGCAACGGCGCGAGTGTGGTCGACCTGGGCCTCGGCATCGCCATCCTCGCTCTTGTGTCCATCGACGATGGTGAATCCGCGATCCGTCACGCGTTGGTGATGGCGGCACCCGCAGCGGCGATCGCGATCGGGGCGCTGACGCTTCAGCATGGATGCACCCTGGGTATGGTGGTGACCAAGCTCCGTTCGCGCCCGGTTTCGCCGTGGCGAGCGCTTGGGACCACGCTAATGCTTCCACTCGCCATCGCCGGGCTTTTGCGCCCTTCCTGGTCGGCGCTGCACTGGCGCTTGGGGGCGATCTCGCTCGACGTTGCGTCCCACCAGGATGCTGAGTAGGGTCCGCGCCGTGAGCGACGCACACGACCACGCAGTGGGACTTCCCGAAATCCACGACGAAGCCGGCGACACCCCGATGTGGGTTCCTGCGCTTGGCCTGGGTCTGCTGATCCTGGCAACGCTCTACATGGTGTTTTCATCCGCGTTTGCAGATGACGAAGCCACGGAAGCGGAAGCTCCGGTCGCCGTCGAAGCGGCCGCAGAGCCCGAAGCGCAGTAGCGCAGCTTCTACATTGAGTCTTTTGCTCCCGCGGAAGACTCAGTCGTCTTTCTTGTCGCGACCCACCATCGACGCGAGCTTTTGCTCCAGCTCTTCGATGCGTGACTGCAGTCGCTTCACTTCGCCTTGAAGCTGGTCGACGGTTCCCATCGCTGAGCTGACCAACGCGCGAATGCGTTCGTCGGCCAAACCCTTGAGTTCGTCCAGTGCTTCTTTCGGCGAACGCTCGTCTTCTTTGAGGAGCTTCGAGAGCGGTGCGGGCAACGAGCCAACCAGCTTTTCGCGGCCCTCTTGGATGAAGGACTTGAGACTCGACTTGCGGCTCTCGCTCTCGCCCTTCTTCTCTTCCTCGTAGATGATCTGCGCGAGCGTGACGTTGGTGAGATCCTCCTTCGACTTGTTGTCGATGATCTTCACGTCTTCGCCACGACGTACGAACTCTGCAATCTGATGCAGCGTGACGTACTTGCTGTCCTTGGTGTCGTAGAGCTTGCGGTTTGCGTAGCGCTTGATGAGGCGCGGCTCTTCGGTCACGTCTTCGCTCTTCTGCGCGTCCACCTATATCGGTGGTAGTCCGTCCCGACGCGCCGCGTCAACTCGATGCGACGCGATCGCTTCATTGTAACGATTTGCGGGCAATTCGCGCGCACGCCTCACGCAGGGGAGCTCGCAGCGCGGGGGAGGAGGCCAGGGTTCGAGCGTCCGACGCATTGAGCAGCAAAACCATGCGCAGAGCCAGATCCAGCGGGCAGTAGGGGTTCTGGACGAGAGCGCGGCGAACGGGATAGCGAACCGCCCAACGTGTCGACCGGAAGATGATGCGGAGCGTCTCGGGATCCACCGGTCGTCGAGCGGCAAGGCGAATGACATCCAGCTCCGTCAGTGAGGGATTGTCGAGCAAGATCGCGATGACCGCAGGGCTTGGATCTTGGAGCACGCGCGCAAGCAGAGTTCGATCGCGGCGGCGCGCGAGCGTCTTTCGCTCGCCTAGGGTGAGCGGTCGACCGAACCCAAAGTCGGGCACGCGCAGCTCGCCAATGTCTGGCGTGTCGTCGTCCCCGCGACTGGCCAGCATCTCTGCAACACCGACGAGGTTGCGCTCCGCCGCGATACGCGCGGCGCGTTTACGGTGGTGGTCTAGTTCAGGCTTGGTAAGCGCCAGCGCCAACGCGAGGAGTAGGTCCGCGTGAGTTCCACCCGCCTGGACGACTTGGACGAGGTCGACCAGTGCTTCGGGATCGGCGGTTCGGATCGCATGCCCGACGTAAGCGACGCGCATCTGCGGATCGCGGATGGACGCACAGCGTCGTGCGAGGACGTTCGGGTCTGTCGCGGAGGGGGAGGTCGAATCGGTCAAACCGGGACGACCCTCATGTCACTCCACGACCTCGGCGTCGGCGACTTCCTCGGTGGCACTCTTGGTCGCTTTCGCTGCGACCTGCTTCTCCTTGGGGGTGACGTCAATGTCGTCGTCGGCCGCAAGACCGCGCTTCAGATTGCGGATCGCCTTACCGACGCCCTCGCCGATCTGAGGCAGCCTGTTGGCCCCAAAGACGAGCAGCACAATCACCAAAACGACTAGCAGTTCACCCATTCCCAGGTTGGGCATCACATCTCCTGGCCCCGTTTCGAGGGGCTACAGCAGAACCCTACGTCCCGAAGCCTGGTGTGGCAATGTGTGTGTTGGGTTAGCCTCCGAGCGTGGGAACCATTCGTCTGCGCAAGGGAAACGTGCAGCCGGTGTGGTCTGGGCACCCCTGGGTGTTTGCGCAGGCGATCGATCGGGTCGAGGGCGCTCCAGGTCCCGGCGACGTCGTTCGCGTGATCGATCCGGAGGGTCGGTTCCTGGGCGCTGGGTTCTACTCGCCGGAGAGCGCGATCCCGATCCGGATTCTGACGCGCGACCCCGGCGAGTCGCTGGGCGAAGCCGACCTCGCAAAACGGATCGAACGCGCCATCCAGTTTCGTAAGAAGACGCTGCGACTGCCCAACGACGACAACACCGGGTACCGCCTCGTGCACGCGGAAGGCGATCAACTCGCCGGGTTGATCATCGACGTGTACGGCGACATCGCTGCGGTGCAGATCCTCACCGTCGGCATGCATCGACACCAAGATGCGCTCTACGCCCACATCCAACGGCTGACGGGGGCGCGAACCGTCATTCAAGTGGCGACCGAACCGCGCAGCGAAGGGTTCAAGAATCCCACCGAAGTCGTTCGCGGACCGGATCCGACCGAACTCGTGTTCCGTGAACGCGGGTTCGAACTCAAGCTCCCGATCGGACTGACCCAAAAGACCGGGTACTACTTTGACCAGCGCGACAACCGCGCACGCGTCGAAGCCTTGGCCACCGGACGTGTCCTCGACGCGTATTCCTACGTCGGGGCGATGGGCCTGAGTGCCGCACGGGGCGGTGCCGACGAGGTGTTGTGCATCGACAGTTCCGCACCTGTGACAGCCGCTGGGTCCGCCATCGCGCACCACAACGAGGTCGGAGAGCGGATGACCTTTCAGCGCGCGGACCTCAAACGGCTGCTGCCTACGTTGGTTTCGCGCAGCGAGCGCTTTGACATGGTGATTTTGGATCCGCCCAAACTCGCCAGTTCACGCCGCCATTTGGACAAAGCGCGACGAGCCTACACGCGGGTCAACGAGCTCGGCGCCAAGCTGGTTCGCGATGGTGGTGTGCTGGTGACGTGTTCGTGCTCGGCCGCCATGCGCCCTTCGGATTTTGTGCGCGCCGTCAACCGTGGCATTCGACAAGCGAAGCGACATGCCACGTTGCTCGCCTACGGCACACAAGGACCGGACCACCCCACGCCCGCGGCGTTTCCAGAAGGCCGCTACCTCAAAGCCTGTTTCATGCGGATCGACACGTGAAACCGCTACGCGAACTCAACGCTGACGTGCGCGGCGTGGTGTTCGATATCGATGACACCGTGACGCGCGACGGGATCCTCCAGGTCTCGGCGTTCGACGCCATGTGGAGACTTCGTCGTGCCGGCTTCGATCTGGTGGCGATTACCGGACGACCGATCGGATGGGCGGAAGTCTTCGCGCGTGTGTGGCCGCTGACCCTTGGCGTGGGCGAAAACGGTGCCGGATGGGCGTGGGTTCAAGAGGGTCGGTTTCACACTGGCCGCTTCGACGCGCGCGACACGCGTGCGAAGTCGCTGGCGTTGTGGTCCGAGATTCAAGCGTCGCGCCCCACCCTACGTCTGAGTGACGACGACCCGCTGCGACGCTGCGAAGTCGCGATCGACATCGGCGAACGTGAGTCGCTGACATCGGAGGCCATCGCCGAACTGGTCGCGACCATCGAAGCCGCGGGTGCGCGGGCACCCGTGTCGTCGGTGCACTGCCACATCGCCTTTGGAGACTGGAACAAAGCCGCGGGTGCACAGAAGGCCATCGCGTCCGTTCTGGGTGACTTCGATGCGAACGCGTGGGTCTTCATCGGCGACAGCGGCAACGATGCCGAAGCCTTTGCCGCCTTTCCCCACTCGGTCGGTGTGGCGAATGTGCGCCATCACCTCGATCGACTGCCCTCGCCTCCCACCTACGTCACTGACGCGAGTTTCGGCGATGGGTTTGCGGAGCTGGCCGACCACCTTCTTGCTCGCACTGCCGACCGCGGGTAGAGCACAACGATGTCTTCGGACGGGCCGCGCATCTCTACGCCTGTGGTGCTCGCGATGGTGAGCGGCATGGTGTGCATCGGCGTGGTGGGATTTGTGCTGAGCGGCGAGCCGGAGCCGGAGCCCGAAGAGCCTTCTGGCCCGAGCGGTGTGGTTGTCGACACCACCACTCCGGAGCGCACCGCCGAGTCCTTTCTCGATGCGTGGCGCAAACGGGATCACACCGTCGCCGCGCGCTTGTCGAGCGGTGAAGCGCTGGTGGAAGTTGAGGCGCGGCGGCGTCGGGACGACGACCTCACCGACCACGAACGAGAACTCAAAGCCCAGGTGTGGGATGCGATGGCGCGTGAACGACTGCGTTTGTTCCTGCACGAGGCCGAGAACCTCGAGGGCGGGCGCATTCGCTTGAGCGGACACGCGAAGGGACGTTTCTTAGGAAGCGACTACGAGCGCGAGGTTCACTTCGTGGTGCACCCTGCGGACGAAGGCTGGCGGGTGGAGCAGTTCGTGGCCGGCGAAATCGTGAGCGACACGCCGGGCGTGCTGCAGCTGGACGAGTAGGCGAACGTGAGCGCCCACTACGAAGACGCCGAGTACTACGACCAGGCGTACCGCAAACGACGCGACGACGTTCGTTTTTACGCTCACGTTGCCAACAAGTACGGCGGTCCCGTTCTCGAACTTGGATGCGGCACCGGACGCGTCACCAAAGGCATCGTCGAGCGCGGCATCTCCGTCGTCGGCGTCGACAGCACCGATGCGATGTTGGAGCGCGCCCGCGCACGGCTGGCCAAGCCCAAACGCCTCGCGGCACTCGTGGAGTGGATCGAAGGCGACCTCCGCGACATCCGGTTGGAACGCCGCTTTCCCTTGGTCATTGCGCCCTTCAACGTCTTCAACCATCTCTACACGCGCGACGATGTCGAACGTGCCCTCGAGACTGTTCGACTGCATCTCGCCGACGAAGGACGCCTCGTGTTTGATGTGCGCTTGCCGTATGCGAGCGAACTCGCGCGCGATCCGGAGAAGGTCTACAAGGTCGGCAGCGTGCGTCGGCCCGACACGAAGCGGAAGTACCACTACCGAGAACGCTTCGAGTACGACCCGATCAGGCAGGTTCAGCAGATGGATTTCGCGTTTGTCGGCGTGGACGACCCCAGCGACTTTCACCTCACGCCGCTGACACATCGCGTGTTTTACCCACGCGAACTGGAAGCGCTCCTGCACTACAACGGCTTCACCGTCGAACATCACTACGGAGACTGGGACTTCGAACCGCTGCACGCAGCCGCCGAATCGCAAGTCCTAGTCTGTCGCGTGCGCTAACGCCTCTTCGACCATGGCATCGTGCTCGGCCGGATCGGCCCAGCGCGCTTGGCCTTCTTCCGGCAGCAAGTCGATCGGATCGAAGTACAAGAACGTCTGCCCCGGCTTCACGCTCGGTGCGGTGTACACGCTGATGCCCGTCACGCGGTCGTAGTACTCGTAGCTGTGCACGCCGCGCTTTCCGCCACCACCGGGCGCGTCGACCACGAACGTGGGCGTGTTGAATCCCGCCACGCTGCCACGCAGGTGCTTCTCCAGAACCTCGCTGCTCGCCACGGTGGTGCGCAGCTCTTCCACGCCCTTCACCAAGTCGTGTTGGTACACGTAATACGGATGCACGTTGATCCACGAACATCGCCGCGCCAGCATGATCTGCGCTTCGATCGAGTCGTTGACGCCGCGCTGGCAGACGCTCTGGTTGCGGATGTGAACACCTTCGTTGAACAGGCGTTGCATCGAGCGCTGCGTGATCGCGGTGATCTCGTTGGCGTGGTTGAAGTGGGTGTGGAGCATCACGTCTTTGCCCAGTGCGCGCCCCTGCTTCACCACCGACACCAACGCTTCGAACCACTCGTCGTCGGACAAGAGCTTCTGCGGCATGACCGCAGGACCCTTCGATGCGAAGCGCATCCGCCGGACGTTCGGAATCGCCAGCAAGCGTTCACCCAAGGTCTTGAGCTGAGATGCACGTAGGTTCCACGAGTCGCCACCGCTGATCACGATGTCCTCGAGCTCCGGACGCGTCGCGATGTAGTCAAAGATGGCTTCCCAACGCTTGGGCGAGGCTTTGAGACTGACCTTCTCGACCATCTCTTGGTCCGGCCCGACCGCGTACGAGCGCGTGCAAAACCGGCAGTACACCGGACACGTATCGAGCGCGAGGAAGAGCGCCTTGTCGGGATAGCGGTGCGTCAGTCCCGGCACGGGTGCATCGCCCTGTTCGCCGAGCGAATCAAAAACCAGCTTGGGATGATCGGGTAAGCGCGTACTGCCCAGGGGAATGAACTGGCGACGGATCGGATCGTCGTAAGGGTTGGCCCAGTCGACGAGACTCAGCATGTACGGCGAGACGCGTACCGCCATCGGCGCAATCCCGAAGCCCTCGCGCGCATCGTCCAAGAACTTGGGCGACGCCAATCCTTCCACCGCCGCGAGAAGCTTCTCGGGTTTGGTGATCGAGTGCTTCATCTGCCAGCGGTGATCGAGGAAGGTCGCTTCGTCGACATCCTTGAACGCGGGGATCTCGCGCCACCAATCTCCGTCGCGAAGATCGCGGTGGGCGAGCGTCGATGGATCGACGGGCGGCCTTACCGTCCGCTCGGGTTCGTCCGTAATTACCGAGAGCTGCGAGCCCTTTGCGTGCTCTTTGGTCACCCGTGGATCCTAGCACCTCTGCTTGACCATTGGAGCGGATCCACGCACTTAGGGTTGGTGCAGGACCAGCTGATCTTTGTCATCTCTCCGCCGCGTGCCGGCTCGACCCTCCTGCAACGCATGTTGGGCGCGCACAGCGCGATCTTCACCCACCCCGAACCGCACCTCGTCACCCCACTGGCGTTCCTCGGGTATCACGATCGCGTCGATGCTGCGCCCTACGACCACATCAACGCGGCAGAGGCGATTCGAAGTTTCGTCGACGGACTTCCCCAAGGTGAAGCCGACTACCTCGACGCGTTGCGCGCCTACGCCGACACCATGTACGGCCGGATGCTCGCGACCTGCGACAAAGAACGTTTTGTCGACAAGACTCCTGCGTACGCGTTGGTCTGGCCGTTTCTCACGAAGCTCTACCCGCACGCGAAGTACGTCGTTCTTACGCGTCATCCACTCGCCGTGTTCAGTTCGTTCGCCAACAGTTTTTTCAACGGCGACTGGCGTGCGGCGCACGCGTACAACCCGGTGGCGGAACGCTACGTCCCCGCGATGGCCGAACTGCTTCGCGAGCGTCCCGTGCCGCTGGTCCACGTTGCGTACGAAGAACTCGTCCAAGACCCCGAGCATCAGCTCGAACGCATCTTTGCGTTTCTGGGTCTAGAGAACGAACCCGACGCGGTGAACTACCAGAAGACTGAAATGAAGGCGGGCATGGGCGACCCGATCAACGTTCAAAAGCGCTCACGGCCAACAACGGCGTCGATGCATAAATGGGCCGGGGAACTCAGCGACCCATCGAAACTGGCGATGGCTCGCGACATCATCGCGCGCATCCACGACGACGACCTCGAAACCTGGAAGTGGCCACGCGAGCGGATTTGGGACGCGCTGGCGGAACACGGTGGGCATGCGCCGCCCAAGCCAGTGCTCAACCGCTACACGTTCCAACGACGCGTGATGCTCGCACTTCGCAAAGGTGTGCACGCAGGCCCGGGAGGAGCGGCGGCGGTTCGACGCGTTCGCTATTTCTGTGATGTGTTGCTGCGGGACTCGCTCGATGCGCGTTAGCGTGCTGCTTCTGCTGGTGGCGTGTGGCGGGCGTTCACCGACATCGCCCCCGCCCGAACCGAACCAGCAGTTACCGGGTTCGCGGCTGGCCTTGTACGTGCCCGAAGATTTTGCCCGGATCCCGCATCAACCCGGTTGGGTCAGCGAGGAGGAAGGCATCTCGGTGATCATCGGCGAGGGCACGGCCGAAGACGAAATGCGCGCCCGCTCGTGGATGGCGGGATACCTCCAGAGCGTCAGTCAAAACCGCGGCGGTGCCGAGTGGAGCGTGGACGAGCGCAACGGTCGCACTCTCTTTTCGTCGGGCGACACGCTCACGCACGGTGTCGTGTTCCAAGAAGGTTCCGCACTCGGCGGCGTTCTCGTGTTGTCGCGTTCGCGGGACCAGGAGCAACTCGCGCGCGATATTGCGCGCTCGGCACGGCTGGGTTCGAGCGAACTCAATGCACTGCAGTTGATGCAGGTCGACGTGGACACCGCCGCCGGGTTGTCGCTAAGCGATGCGAGTTCAGTCTTGGCGCTCTTTATCCCGAGCGACGCGACCGAGCCGTACCCGCCTGGTATGGCGACGGTTCGACTGCAACACGTGATTCTGGATCGTGCCTACGCGGTGGGTGAACTCGGTCGACTGGTAGGCCGAGCACTACGCGAACTCGCTCCGGACCTGGAAAACGCTGAAGCGCGCCCACTGGAAGTCGATGGGCTCGATGCGCTTTCGATCGCCGGGCGTGGTCGCGACCGCGGTGCCGACGTGTGGGTTCGCGCGCTGCTCATCGTGCAGCGCGACGAGTTCGGGGCCACGGACGGTGCGTTTCTGTGGGTTGGCCACGCGACCGACCCACAACTCGAGGAGCCGGTCCAAGCGATGATGGAGTCACTGCGCGCAGCGACTCCACCCGTTCCGACCAACTAGCGGCAGAGGACCACGCCGTCTTCGGTGCCGCCGATCGGGCGCCATCCGGCAATCGAAATGGTGCGCGGAGCCTGACCTGCTGCCACGCGCGGTCCTGCGTTCTTGTAGAGCGTCATGATGAAGCACTCGCTGAGCCCACGACGAGGCTGCTGCGCTTGCTGTGCGGGCTGACGACGCTGTTGGACCTGCTGTTGTTGTTGCGGGTACTGCGCTTCGGCGGTCTCGGACCGAAACGAAACCTGAACGAGAAGGCCTGCTGCGAATGCGAGACCCGCAACCAAAAACCAACGCCACGTCTTCTGAGCCACGTTCTTTGCCATCTTCTTCTCCTGTGTAAGGCAGCGACGCTACCCCGGCGAGCGTCGGACGTGAAGACAGCCCGGAGATTCAGATCGATCGCGATGGCGATGGCGATGGCGACTGCGATCGCGACTCTGACTGCGACGGCGATGGCGATGCCGATGGCGATGGCGATGGCGATGGCGATGGCGATGGCGACGGCGATGGCGATGGCGACGGCGATGGCGATGGCGACGGCGATGGCGATGGGCGACGGCGACGGCGACGGCGATTGCAATTGCGACTGTGACTGCGACTGCGACCTGCGACTGCGAGTGCGATAGGGCTGCGATGGCGATGGGCGACTGCGACTCTGACGCCATGGCGAGATAAGCGGCGACGTTGTGTGCTTGCGACAACCGCCCACGTGACACGACATCGCGATCGCATTCGACATCGCGATCGCATTCGATGTCGCCATCGCAATCGCAATCGCAATCGCAGTCGCAGTCGCAGTCGCAGTCGTAGTCGTAGTCGTAGTCGCCGTCGCAGTCGCAATCGCAATCGCAGTCGCAATCGCAATCGCAGTCGCAATCGCAATATCGCAATCGCAACCGCGATCGCAGTCGCAGTCGCAGTCGGTGCTAGTAGCGCGGCACGCTGGGATCGACGGTTTGCGACCAGGCATCGATGCCGCCCGCAAGATTGAAGACCTCGCGATAGCCCATCTCCAACGCCTGTTGCGCCGCTCGCTGCGAGCGCATGCCGTGGTGGCACATGAAGACCAACACGCCGGTCTTCTCCGCCGCACCCTCAAGCTTGGCGCGCGCGTCATCGTCCAGTGCAACCGCACCCTCGACGCTCGCTGTCGCGCGCTCTTGATCCGTGCGGACGTCGTAGAGCGTCAGCGCCTTGCCTTCGTCCATCCAGTGCTTGAGTTCTTGCGGATCGACCAGCTTCACTTTGGGCGGCTCGTTCGGGTTGTCGATCTTGAAGCCCGCGCCTGCAGGTCCCTCGATGAAGTCGATCGTCATCCCGTCGGCTTTGCGTGCACTCGCTCGCGAAAGCACCAAGCGGTACCCCTCGCCTTCGACCACGATGTCGCTCGGACGCGGGTCGTCGAAGTCCATCCCGTATTGCCAGCCGGACGTGATCTCGACACGCACCGTCGGCGTACCCTCGCCTTCCTGAAACTTCGTCAACGCCGCAAGCGCACCTGCGGTCAGTGTCACGTTCGGTGTGGCGAGCTCCATCTTCTCGACGCCGAGCACGTCGGCGAGTTCACCGCTCTGGGACATCTCGGTCACGATGTCGCAGCCGCCCACGAACGTGCCGTCCACGTAGAGCTGCGGAATGGTCGGCCAGCTTGAGTACTCTTTGATCCCACTGCGCACATCAGGATCGGCCAAGACGTTCACAGTCTTGTATTCCGGCAGGTATTCATCGAGCGCGTCGATGACTCGTGCCGAAAAGCCACATTGGGGCGCACCGCGTGTGCCCTTCATGAACAAGACGATCTTTTGGGACTTCACCAGCTCGTCGATCCGCTTCTGCACGTCGCTCATGCCCAAGCTATGTTCCGGCGCTGGCACCTTCGCAAGGCAGGCGATTAGACTACCCACGTGGGGCGATACCTGGTCATAGGGGCGGTTCTGGGAGCGCTGAGCGTGGCGCAAGCCCAAGAAACCGGCGCGGGACTTGGCGCCCCGCCTGTGCCCGGCGAGGACAGGCCCGGCCAGAACGGTGAGGTGCCGACCGAGGACGCAGAAGGGAGCGTCGACCCCGCAGTCGTGGCGCCGACAACCCAGCCCGCGCCGAATACCGAGGCGACCCCGCCGTCCAACCAGGACATCCCACCCCCGCCCCAGGGCAACTACACCGTTCCTTCGGGCTACGGGAACCATCCTCCACCACGCTTCGTGCCCACCCAACCCACGTTCCAAGCCTCCCTTCCACGACGGCGAATTCGAGTTCGTGTTCGCGAAGGCACGCAGATTCCCGAAGACGCGAACGTGTTCGAACGTCGAAGCAAGGTGCTCCTTCTGCCCGGTGCGATCGCGTTCGCCGTCAGCTACGCGATCTCGATTGGAGCCGGCGTAACCGATGACGACCGAGTCTTTTTTGCCCCTTTCGTGGGTCCGCTGATTTGGCAACTCGATGAGGGAACGAGCGATACGGCGGGGTTCACGGCGTTGCTGACAATTGCGCAGACGGCCGGTGCGTTTTTGTTCGCGCTCGGAATGCGCAAGAAGAAGTACGCGGAGTGGTACGCTGGTGATCGGCGCATCTCACTCGCAGCGGCTCCCACGCGTGGAGGCGCCGCGCTATCCCTCAACGTATGGTGACCCTACTTACTGGCCCTGAGGTGTCGTGACTCGACGTCGTTATCCCATCACTCACTACGCGCTTTGCTGTGGCCTCGGTCGCACGACCGAAAGCGCCATCGCACAACTGCACGCCGGTCAACGCGGACTGCGGCAAGTCCCCTTCGAGGTTCCCTTCGAGGCGATTACAGGAACGCTTCCAGGGGAACTCCCTGAGCTCCCCGAGTCTTTGCGCGGCCAGGATTCTCGAAGTGCCCGGTTGGGTGCACTGGCGTACCAAGAAATCGCAGACCCGGTAGCCGAAGCGATTGCAGAACACGGCGCGGAACGAGTTGCTCTGATCCTCGGCACCAGCACCGGGGGCATCGACCGCACCGAGGGCTACCACTTCCGTTGGTTCGGCGCAGGCGCGTCCGAAGAACCTCCACCCGCCGGCGACTACAACTACTTCGATCAACACTGCTTTCACGCGTTCGCCGACACGGTGGCCGCAATCTCGGGCATTCGAGGTCCGCGCTGGGTGGTGAGCACCGCCTGCAGTTCCAGCGCAAAGGTGTTCTCGTCGGCGCGACGCGTCCTCGACCTTGGGCTCGCAGACGCAGTGCTGCTCGGCGGTGTTGACGGTTTGTGCAACACCACCGTCCGCGGATTCAACAGCCTCGGTGTGATGGCCAACGAACCGTGTCGCCCCTTCGGTGCCAACCGACCTGGGATGAACGTCGGGGAAGGTGCTGCGTTCCTGCTGATGAAGCGGGAAGGAACGGGCCGCGCGTACCTCCGTGGCGTGGGTGAAACCTCGGACGCGTACCACATGTCTTCGCCTGAGCCGGAGGGCAAAGGTGCTTTGGCCGCGATGCAGCAGGCACTCGATCAAGCCGGGCTGAACCCCGAAGCCGTCGGCTACATCAACGCGCACGGCACTGGCACCCCCTACAACGACGCCGCGGAATCCAAAGCGGTGCACACGCTGTTCGGAGCCAAGATCCCCGTGGTGTCCACCAAAGCGTACACCGGTCACACGCTCGGAGCGTGCGGCGCGATCGAAGCCATCTTCTCGATTGTCGCGTTGGAGCAAGGTTGGGTCCCAGGCGCCGTCGGTTCGCATCCGGTCGACCCGGACATCGAAATCCGCGTCCCAGAATCCGTCGAAGAACACGACCTGCGTTACGTGATCAGCAATGCGTTCGCGTTTGGCGGCAACAACTGCAGCCTCCTACTCGAGCGAGGCGAGTCGTGAACGTGCACATCGCCGGCGTTGGACTTTGGGCACCTGGGATTCCGAGCGCTTCGGCGTACCTCAGCGGACAACGGGATGACTCCAAGAAACCCGCAGTCGACATCGTCGCTTCGAGAATGAAGCGCGCGACCAGCATCATGACGCGCACCGCGGTCGAGGTCGTGACCCAAGCTGCACGTGATGCGCAGTGGGAGCTGGATTCGTTCGCCACTGTGTTTGGTTCCGCGCACGGAGAAATCCAAATCGCCGCCGAACAAATGGTGATGATGCAAGAAGGCAGCGGCGTGGTGTCGCCGGCCCGCTTTAAGAACAGCGTGCACAACACCGCGGCAGGTCTCTTTTCGATCGCAGCTAAAAACAAAGGGTTCACCACCGCGATCGCCGCTGGGCTACACACGTTTCCGATGGCGCTTTTCGAAGCCTGGTGCTTGTTGGCCAGCGAGGAACAATCGCGTGTCGTGGTGAGCATCTGTGAGGAAACGCTGCCGATGCCCATCGTGGGTTTCTCCGATCATCAGGCGATGGGCGTCGCGTTTGCACTCAGCCGTGACGCCGCGGGTTCGCGGGCAACGCTCGGACCGCTACACCACGGCGAGGGCAGCGCACACGCTGAAGTCGGCTACGAAGGGCACACCGCAGAAGGCGCGCTTCGGATCGTACGCGCGATGCAAGACGGCTACGGCGGCGACCTTGCGCTCTCAAGCGAGTGGACCGTCCGCGTGGATGCTGCCAAGGCATGAGACGCGTCGCCGTTACCGGCATCGGAATCGTTTCGCCGATCGGACATGATCTTCCGTCGGCCGTCGATGCTCTGACCCATGACCGCCACGGGATCGTGCACCAGCCCGAGTGGGAAGCGCATGAAGAGCTACTCACGCGTCTCGCCGCACCGGTGACGCTCGACCTCAATCGTTGGTCGCGTAAGAAGTCTCGCTCGATGGGTCGCGTGGCGCGCTTGGCAACCGTCGCCACAGAAGCGGCGATTGCAGACTCGGGATTGAGCGAAGACGACGTGCGGGATCCGCGCACCGGACTCGCGTACGGATCCACGCACGGTTCGACGCTCGAGTGGGAAAAGTTCGCACTGACCCTCGAACGCCCCAACGCGCTGCTTGGCTTAGGCAGCAATGCCTACCTGAAGTTCTCGGCGCATACGTGCGCGGCGAACCTTGCGGTTTTCCTGGGGATTCGGGGGAGAGTCATCACCACGTGCGCCGCGTGCGTGTCGGCAAGCCAAGCGATCGGTTACGGCTACGAAGCGATTCGCTACGGCATGCAGGACCGCATGATCTGCGGGGGTGCGGAAGAGCTGCACTACATCTCGACCGGTGTGTTCGACGTCCTGCAAGCGACCTCGACCAAGCACAACGATGACCCCGACGGGACACCACGTCCCTTTGACGCGAAACGGGACGGACTCGTCGTGGGTGAAGGCGCCGGTACGCTCGTCCTCGAAGACTGGGAGACGGCGAAGAAGCGCGGTGCGCACATCCATGGGGAGGTCATCGGGTTCGGAACGTCGTGCGACGGAACGCACATCACCGCACCGTCGCCCGAAGGGATGGAGTCGGCGATTCAACTCGCGCTGCAAGACGCGCAGATCAACGCCGACCAGCTGGACTACGTCAATGCGCACGCGACAGCGACGGCTGTGGGCGATCGAGGCGAGAGTATCGCCACGCATCGCGCACTCGGTGATCAGGTCCCGATCAGCAGCACGAAAGCCTTTACGGGTCACACACTCGGAGCATGCGGCGCGATCGAAGCCGCGTTCGTTCTCGCCATGATGGCCGAAGGGTTCATTGCACCCTCGCGGAACCTGAACACGCCAGATCCGGAGTGTGCACCTCTTGCGTTTGTGATGGGGGATGCTCGCCAAGCCCAGCCCACGCGGGTGATGACGAACAACTTTGCGTTTGGTGGCATCAACACTTCCCTTGTGCTGAAACGACCCTAGATGCCCGAGGTGGAGCACGACGTCATCGTGATCGGCGCAGGCCCAGCCGGCGCGACCACTGCTGGGTTGCTCGCGAAGGCGGGACACTCGGTGTTGATGCTGGAACGCGACCGGTTCCCTCGACCGCACATTGGCGAATCGTTGTTGCCGGCCGAGCTTCCTGTGTTCGATGCGTTGGGGTTCCAACCCGGCACAACCTCCGTGTTCAAAGGCGGCGCTGACTTTCTCGATGAAGTCACCGGTGAGTTCGGACGCTTTCCATTTCGCGAGGGGCTCGAGGGCACGCCAGCCGATGCGGTCCAAGTGGAGCGCGCCGACTTCGACTTAGCGCTCGCCCAACATGCGGAGTCGCTGGGCGTCACGTGGAGGCAGCGAACCGCGCGTTCGATTCGCAGTGACGAGAGTGCCGCGTACGTGGAACTCGATGACGGCACCACGCTGCGTGCGCGTTACGTCGTGGACGCCACAGGCCGCGACCGCTTGGCGTGCAAGCAAGAAAAGGCGTTTGAACGAATCGAAGGCTTTGGTGTCGCCGTGGTGTACGCGCACTTCGATGGCCTCTCCGACGAAGCCGAAGCCGAGCTGCACGAAAGTGGCGAAGGCAACATCACCGTGTTGCTGATCGACGAAGGCTGGGGGTGGATCATCCCGCTTCCAGGTCGTCGAGTCAGCGTTGGGTTCGTCAGCACCAAGCAGGGTGTTGTTTCGAAAGCGTGGTTCGACGAGTGCATTGCGCGCTCTCCGAAGCTGCAGCGTTTGACCGAGGGAACCGAGCGAAGCGAGCTGAGCCTTGCTGGAGACTACAGCTTTCGAAACACGACCAGTCATGGTCCGCGTTGGGGGTGTGTGGGCGACGCAAAAGCGTTTCTCGACCCGGTTTTTTCGTCGGGTGTTGCGTTTGCGATGACCGGTGCACGTCACCTGGTGCACGAACTCGATCCTGCGTTGCGCGAGAACCGAGAAGCCGCCCCGGACCTACTGCTGCCTTTGGACGCGAAGATGGAGCACGCGTACGAAGTGTTTGGCGCGCTAATCCATAGTTTTTATCACTCGAACTTTGCGCGGCATTTGTTCTTCTACGACACGCCTGACCCCGAACTGCGAGCGGGATTTATCACTGTTCTGGCGGGCGATGTGTGGCGTGACGACAACAAGTTTCAGAAGATGATTCTGCGGAGCAAGCGTCGCACAGCGCGTTCGCAGTCGCTGCGCTAGAGGGCTGACGCCACGAGATCACCCGGGTTTCAATTCTGTCGCTGCGCTCGCGCTGCAGCCTTGAATCGCTTCGCTGCACAATGCGGAACGCGGAATGCGGGATGAGATCGAAGACCGACGCTGAACGATCACGCGGCAGCCGAGGCGGAGGCCGATGGCGACCCCACGTTCGAGACGAACACGAAGTGTTCGGATTCGGACGTCGAGACATCGGATTCGTGAAGCGAAGCCGGTGGCGAGCACGGGGCGTCGTCACCGCACATGAAATGTGCGGGGATGACGGAGACGTGACGACGCGAGCGGAGCGAGTGGCGGCGCGAGAACCACAAACACAAGGCGAGACGGCAGTGCGCAGCACTGTTCGGTGAGCCCTCCTCATAGGAACAGCGGCGGAGGGGATCCCGTCCGGCAGCTCAACCGCCCGAAGCGCATGCACAGGAAACGAGTATCCAACCCCGAGACGTGGTGACGCGGGGTGACGACGACTCTGACCAGCTGGGGAAGCGAAGCTTCACCAAGCGCAGCTCAGGCGGAGGAGGAACCCGCGTCACCACGTCTCGGCCTGGAACCACCACCGGAACCACAACCGAACCCGAACCCGAACCCGAACCCGAACCCGAACCCGAACCCGAACCCGAAACCGAAACCGAAACCGAACCCGAACCCGAACCGATTACATCCAACGGTACAAGCCCAAATACCGCAGCATGCACAGTCGCGCGTGCATCAACGCCACCAGCACGTTGTCGCGCACAGCTCGGTAGTGGCTCACGCCGTCTTCGAAGTAACGCACCTTCGCATCGACGTTCACGACGTCGAGGCCTCGCCACACCAGCCGCACCGCAATCTCGGGATCGAAGTCCATCCGGTCCCCTGTATTCGCGCACAAGGGAACCGTCGCCGCCAAGGGATACACCCGGAGTCCACACATCGGATCATCAATGCGGCCCCGATCCATCAGTGTCGCCGCACGCACCCAGAAAATACTCACCAAGCGACCCCACTTGCGGGCGCCCGGCGCGCTCGCGTCGTACTGGGGTCGGGACAGCACCAGCGCGTCGGGCTTGGCTTCGGCAATGCGCAGCATCTCGGGGACCGAACTGAGGTCGTGCTGCCCATCGGCATCGACTTGTAGGCCGTGCGTAAACCCAGCGCTGAGCGCCCACGCCAACCCATCTTTGACTGCAGCGCCCTTCCCTCCGTTGGTCTCACGCCGCACAACGCTCACGTGTTGTCGCGTCGCCAATCCGTCCAAGACTGCACGCGCTTTGGGACCGCCGGCATCGTCCACAACGACGACGTGGCCGACGAGTGCCAATACCTCGTCGACCACACCTTCGATCGTGTCCGGGTTGTTGTAGGTCGGAATCACCCCAACCGGACGAAACGCGCGAACCAGCGTTCGACGGCCTCGCTGCTCGAGGTGAATCAACTCAGCTAGCGCGAGTTTTGCCGACGTGTGCGGCCAGGGTGCGAACGCAACGGAAGATGTCGCGCGTCCCCTCGTCCTCGGCCTTGATCTTCACGCCGTACTTCCGGTCGATCGCGATCGCCAGTTCGAGCGCGTCGATCGAGTCCAATCCCAACCCTTCAACAAAGAGCGGTGCTTCCGCATCGATGTCGGCCGGCTCTACATCTTCGAGCATCAACGCTTCGACGATGAGCTCTTTGATCTCGGTTTCGAGTGCTTCATCCATGGTGATTCTCTTGGGTTCCGATGGGTCTGGATCCGTTGCGCTCAGCCGGCAAGCTGTCGCAGCACGTACTGAAGAATGCCGCCGTGGAGGTAGTACTCAACCTCGGTCGCGTTATCGAGGCGCACAACGACCTCAAAGCTCTTGCCGGTGTCGGTGGTCACGCTCAGGCGCTTCCGCGGCTCGAGCCCCTCGGCGATGCCCTTGATCGTGAAGACCTCTTCGCCGGTCAGACCCAGCTTCTCCGCGCCTTCACCGTCAAGGAACTCGAGCGGAAGCACACCCATGCCGATCAGGTTGCTGCGGTGGATGCGCTCGTAACTCTGCGTGATGACCGCTTTGACGCCCAGTAGATAGGTGCCCTTCGCGGCCCAGTCGCGCGACGAACCGGTGCCGTACTCCTTCCCTGCAATCACAACAAGCGGCGTACCTGCGTCGATGTACTTCATCGCCGCGTCGTAAATCGACATCTGCTCGCCACCGGGAAGGTGCCGCGTGATGCCGCCCTCGGTACCAGGAGCCAGCAAGTTGCGCAGACGAATGTTCGCGAACGTGCCGCGCATCATCACTTCGTGGTTGCCGCGGCGGCTTCCGTAGCTGTTGAAGTCGCGCGGTGAAACTCCGTGCTCCTTCAGATACGCAGCTGCAGGGCTGTCGCTCGCGATCGCGCCGGCCGGCGAGATGTGGTCCGTGGTGACGGTGTCGCCCAAGAGCGCCAGGACGCGAGCGCCTTCAATGTCTTTCGCAGGCGGTGGGTCACCGGCTTCGACACCATCGAAGAAAGGCGGGTTACGGATGTACGTCGACTTGTCGTCCCAAGCGTACGTGTCGCCGGTCGGAACTTCGACCGCGCGCCACTGCTCAGGGCCCTTGAAGACCTCGGCGTAGCGATCGGCAAACTGAGACTTTTTGACTGCCGAACGCAGGGTTTCGGTGACCTCTGCGTTGCTCGGCCAGATATCGCGAAGGAACACGTCCTTGCCGTCGCTGTCCTGTCCGATCGGCTCCTTTTCGAAGTCGATGTTCATCGTTCCGGCGAGTGCGTACGCCACCACGAGCGGAGGCGATGCCAGATAGTTCGCGCGCGTGTGCGGGCTGACGCGACCCTCGAAGTTGCGGTTGCCACTGAGCGCGGAGGTCACGACGAGGTGGTTCTGCTCCACGGCTTCGGCGATCGGTCCATCGAGCGGTCCCGAGTTTCCGATGCAGGTGGTGCAGCCGTAGCCAACGAGATGGAAGCGAAGCTTCTCCAAATCGTCGAGCAGCTTGCTCTCCTTGAGGTACTCCGTGACGACCTGGGAGCCGGGCGCCAAGCTGGTCTTGACCCAAGGCTTGACGGTGAGGCCCTTGGCGACGGCATTCCGGGCGACCAAGCCAGCCGCGAGCATCACAGCCGGGTTGGACGTGTTCGTGCAGCTCGTGATCGCCGCGATCACAATCGCGCCGTTGTTGAGCTGGAAGGTCTCCGACGATCCTTCGCGCTCCAAGGTCACCTCGGCCGAAGGCTTCGCGGTGTCGGGCATGCGCTCGAGAACGGCTTGCTCGACTTTCTGGTATGCGCTCTTCGCGTCGCTCAACGCGATGCGATCCTGTGGGCGCTTGGGTCCTGCGATCGAGGGCACGACCGTGCCGAGGTCGAGCTCCAACGTGTCGCTGAACTCGGGATCGGGGCTGTCCGCGGTGTGGAAGAGCCCCTGCTCTTTCAGCACGCGCTCGGCCAACGCCACCTGCTTTTCGTCGCGGTTGGTGAAGCGCAAGTACGCCAGCGTTTCGGCGTCGACGGGGAAGAAGCCCATCGTTGCGCCATACTCGGGCGCCATGTTGGCGATGGTTGCGCGGTCCGGGAGCGAAAGCGTCTCCATGCCGGGTCCGAAGAACTCGACGAACTTTCCAACGACGCCCTTCGCGCGAAGCATCTCGACCACGGTCAGCACCACGTCGGTGGCCGTCGCGCCTTCCTTGAGCTTGCCGGTGAGCTTGAAGCCGACAACCTGCGGCACCAGCATCGCGATCGGCTGACCCAGCATGGCCGCTTCCGCTTCGATACCGCCAACACCCCAGCCGAGAACACCCAGTCCGTTGATCATCGTGGTGTGCGAGTCGGTACCCACCAAGCTGTCCGGGTAGGCGAGAACGCCGCCATCGGCGTCGCGGGTGAACACCACGCTTGCGAGGTATTCCAGGTTCACCTGGTGCACGATTCCGGTCCCAGGAGGAACCACGCGCATGTTCTTCAGCGCGCTCTGTCCCCACTTGAGGAACTGGTAGCGCTCTTGGTTGCGTTCGAACTCGCGCTTCACGTTGTCTTCGAACGAACGAAGCAGACCGTACGAGTCGACCTGCACACTGTGGTCGATCACCAAGTCGGCAGGCTGGAGTGGGTTGATACGACTCGGGTCTCCACCCATCCGGGCAAACTGCTCGCGCATCGCGGCGAGGTCGACCACAGCGGGCACCCCCGTGAAGTCCTGAAGCAACACGCGGCTGGGCCGGAACGCGATCTCGGTTGAGGGATCGGCTTTGGGATCCCAGGCGGCCACAGCGCGGATATCGTCTTCGGTGACGGACTTACCGTCTTCGTTCCGAAGCAGGTTCTCCAACAAAACGCGAATGCTGTAGGGCAGCTTTGCCACGTGCCCAACGCCGGCTTTCGCCAGGGCATCGAGACGGTGGAGAACGACTTTTTGACCGTCGACGTCGAGCGTGACGCGACTCTTGAAGGTGTCGTGGGAGGTCATGGCGGGGCTCTACCACGTGCCGACGAACGCCGGTACCCCGGTAGCGCAGAGGGGCATTTCGATCTACAAGGACAAACCTGTTTGTTTCGGGAGTTTCCCCGTCTCACAAACGAAATCTCTGGTCATGACCACCAAGAAATCAAAGAAGGCTTCCACCGGCGCTTCCACCGGCCGTGGCAGCGCTGAAGCCATTGAAAAGCGTCGTGTTGCACGTCAACTCAATGCGTTGCTGACTGGAGCCACCGGCAAGAAAACCAAGTTGGATGGTCGAACTGAAAAACGGCGTCTCAGGCTGATCAAAGAGCTGAAGTCGGGCAAATCCGGCAAACCGCTCAAGCCTCACGACGTGCTTTCGCACACGCATGAGCTTTTGGAGATTGGAGAAACGCTAGCGAGTCTTCGCAAACAAGGCGTGAAGCCGCGGCGAATCGAACTCAGCGAAGAGATTCTCGACGTGATCAAACGCCACGCCAGCGCGTTTCAGTTCCGTCCCGAAGCGTGGAGGATGCTCGGGTTGAAGGTCGACGCCAAAGGCGAGATTGTCAGCGCGAAGCGAAAACCGCGTAAGTCCACCAAAAAGAAGAAGCGAGCTTGACCCGCCTCTCACGGAGGTGGACGCGCGCTCTTGACACGTCAACGTTTGATGGCAATTAGGGACTTCCTCGGGCGCCGTGGCCAAGTGGTAAGGCAGAGGTTTGCAAAACCTCCATTCACCGGTTCGAATCCGGTCGGCGCCTCCAACCTGCTCCGTTCACTTGTGTTGGGCGCGCTTGCAGGGTTGTGTCTCGGCCTCGCGGACTACGGCGCACTCTGGCTTTGGCTGCCGACGTGGTCGCTCCGCGCAGAGGTCTTGGTGCGCATCGTCGCGTTCCAATGCGGTGCCGGCGCACTTGTGGGTTTGACGCTGCACGCGGTGGCAAGCGTGCGGGCGACCTCGTCCACCAAGGTGTGGTTGCGTTGGATGTACCTCGCGATTCCCTTCGCAGCGTTGCTCGTCTGGTCATCGCTTCAAGGCGCGAGCATTTCCAAGCTGCCCCACCTGCCGTGGATCGGTGCAGCCGCCACGCTGATCGTCGTCGCAGGTTTAGGCCTAGCGTTGCGCTTCGGCGAGCATGCGTTGCGCAAGGCGCGGCAGAGTCCACGTCTGTTGGCTGTCTTGATGGTCGTCACGCTGGTCGCGTTTGTCGCCACCACCAAGATCGACCAACACGTCTTCCCCAAACTCTATGAACCGCTGCACGGGGCGCTGACGCTGGGCGCCTGGGGGCTGGCGGCGTACGGTCTGCGCTTGGTCGAGATCCGGTGGAGCCTTGCGCGCGTGTACGCATGGGCACCGCAGCTCGGCGGTGTGCTGCTGATCGCGCTCGTGGTGTCCGTGTTCACGCTCGCGTCGCGCCCGAACGCGCGAGTCGCCCTACACGATAGTCGAGCAGCTTCCACGCATTCGCTCATGCTCGCGATCGGTCCTCTGCTGCGATTCACCGAGCCTCGCGAGGAGATCGACGCTGCGATTGCACGAGCGCGAGAGCGTGCCCGTTCGCGCGCTGCCATCGTGGATGGTCTCGCCGAACTGCCCGACGCGCATCTCTTGATGATCTCGATCGATGCGCTTCGCGCCGACCATCTGGGCGCATATGGCTACGAGCGGCCCATCAGCGCCTACCTCGATCGTTTCGCGGCTGAGTCTGTGGTGTTTGAGCAGGCGTACGCCGCCGCGCCACATAGCAGCTACAGCATCAGCTCGCTGTGGACATCGGCGTACATCCACCAGCGCGTCGAGCTGGGGCTTCCGCTTCCGGATCGAACGGTCGCTTCGGTGCTCGGCGATGTGGGCTACCAGACCGCCGGGTTTTACACTCAGGGCATCTTTCACACCGAAGGCGAACGGATGCAGCTCTACGAGCGCAACGCGTTTCGCTTTGCGCGTCACGAGCACGCGAATCTCACCGCCGAACGAATGACCGACGCGGCACTCGAGGAGTTCGACCGGATCTCTGCTGCAGGTGAGCCCCCGTCCTTGACGTGGGTGCACTACTTCGACGTGCACGAGCCCTACCGAGAAGACTCGCTCGGCACGTCCGACGTGGATCGCTACGACGGTGAGATCCGCAACGTCGACCGAGCGATCGAACGGTTGGTGGACGGTGTACGGCAACGACTGGAGCGCCCGGTGATCATTGCTCTCACCGCAGACCACGGCGAAGAGTTCCGCGATCACGGCGGCGTGTACCACGGCTCCACGCTCTACGAAGAGCAGATCCGCGTGCCGTTGATCATTCATGTTCCCGGCGTCGATCCCCGTCGCGTGAGTGCGCCTGTCGAGCTGGTCGATGTGGCTCCCACCCTACTCTCGTTGGTCGACCACGCAGACCCCACGATGCGCGGTGACGACCTGCGACCGCTCTTCGGCGAGGACGTCGACTGGTCGCCTGCGTTTGCCGCGGTCTCGTACAAAAAGATGGTGGTGCGCTGGCCCTACAAGCTTGTCGCGGACCTGCGCTTCGACCTCTACGAAATCTACGACCTGCACCAAGACCCACGCGAACGCGTGAACCTCGCCGGCGACCGCCCCGAGTTGCTCGCCGATCTCAAAGGTGAGGTCTACGCGTGGCTCGACGAACTGCGCACCTCGAGCGACCCGCATCAAGCAGCTCTGGCACTCGGACGCATGCGCGATCGCCGAGCGCTCGATCCCCTTTGCGATTTGTTGGCCGACCAAGAAGCCTCGGTCGAAGACCGGATCGAAGCCGCGCAGCTTCTGGCACGTCTAGCTGCACGCGCGTCGAGCGACACCGTTTTCGACGTGATGACGCACGATCCAAATCCACTGATCCGCGCCGAAGCCGCGGTCGCGCTCGGAAGGCAGTTCGACGACCGTGCGCGCAACGAGCTTCGAACGCTAGTAAGCAGCGAAGATCCAGACCTACGGACGCGGGCTGCAGTGTCGCTGGGCCGCCTGCGCGATGTTCAGGCGGTGCCAGCGCTCATCGACGCGCTGCACGTCTCACGCGAACGCTACGAGCGTCAGGAGGCGGTCCGGTGGCTGGGTCGGCTTCAAGACCCGAGCGCGCTCGAGCCCTTGGTCGAACTGCTACCGGAGTTTCGGATTCGACATCTCACCGTCATCGCATTGGGTCATCTTGGCGATCCCCGTGCCTACGGCCCCTTGGCCCAAACGCTTCAATGGGAACACCACCGGCACGTTCGGGACGCTGTGGCGCGTGCGCTCGGGCAACTTGGAGATCCCCGCGCGATCAACCTGGTGCTTCCTCTCGCGCAAAGCGAACCCGACTTGAAGTATCCCGGTGAAGCGCTTGTTCGCTTGGGCGCGCTTTCCGAGGGTCGGATCGGTGGAATTGACTTCGCTGACGTGGCGGGGCTTGCCGCGTGCCAAGAGGGACCGGAACGTCACGACTGGAACTACCTCAACCGCACGACGTGTGAGACCCGCAGCGCCCGGACGCGCGTGCGTCTTCAGCGCCTCGATACGGAAGGTCCGATCCTCGCGATTTTTCGTGCACGCCGTGCCGATGCGGCGCAGGCGACCGAGGTCTCGATCGAAGTTGGATCCCATACCGAACGCGTCTCTCTCGATGGCGAGTGGAGTGCGCATCGATGGGAGATGGAAGGTCTCCGTGGCAATCGGGTGACCTTGGAGACCGACGAAGACGTTCGGCTTGAACTCGATCATTTGCTCTTGGTGCCAGCCAAAGACGGGCGCACCGCGAGGGTCGAGGACGTGGAAGCCCGCGACGGATGAGCTAGGGTATGGACGTGCGTGCTTGCTTGATGATGGTTCTGGTTGTCGCTGTGGCTTGCGGTGACGACTCCAACGGTGAAGACGACGCCGGGTCGGACGCGGGGGATGCCACGGTGGACACCGGACGCCGCGACAGTCGTCCGCAAGACACCGGTCCGCAGTGCACTCCGGCGTGCACAGGCGACGAAGACTGCTGCGTCGTCGATGGTGTACCGACGTGCGTCAACACGCTCACCGACGACAACAACTGCGGCATCTGTGGCATTCAGTGCGGACTCGAGTTCGGACGCGGAACGTCGTGCCGACTGGGTTCGTGCGAGTGCGGCAACATCGAAGTCGGGTGCCAAGGCACGGATGTGAGCTGGTGCTGTCCGCCGACGATGGACGCCACGCGCGCGTATTGCGCGAACTTCTTCACGGACACGTCCGACTGCGGAATGTGTGGCAACCCCTGCGACCCTCGACAAGCCAACGTGTGCAACGGCATGCAGTGCCGATGCGGAAGTTCTCGCGATGCGTGCACCGGCGAACCCGACAGCGTTTGCTGCGCTGGACTCGCCGAGTTTGAGTGCGTCGACACCACCAGCGATCGCGAGCATTGCGGCGGCTGCATGAATCGGTGTGAACTCAGCGAAGATTGCATCGACAGCGAGTGCATCGTTCGCGAGGCCGGCTGATGGACAAGGTGCGGCACCTCGTCGTCGGCGCGGGCGTTTCCGGGCTGGCGTTCGCGGACTGGCTCAAGAGCGATGACGTGCTGGTGGTCGAGCGCGACCACGAGATTGGCGGCTACTGCAAAACCGTCGCGCAGGATGGTTTTGTCTGGGACTACTCCGGCCACTTCTTCCACTTTCGACACAAGGACATCGAGAAGTACCTGGTCGAACGCATGGAGGGGCAAGAGGTTCTGGTGGTCGACAAGAGCAGCCAGATTTGGTTCGGCAACCGCTTCGTCGACTTCCCGTTTCAAAAGAACATCCACCAGCTGCCGCAGGCGGACATGATCGATTGCTTGGTCGATCTCTACTTCAAGGACGAGCACTACCCGGATGAACCGAAGAGCTTCCAAGAGATGCTCTACAAGAAGTTCGGCAAGTCGATCGCTGAGAAGTTTCTGATTCCGTACAACGAGAAGCTCTACGCCACGGACCTCGGCACGCTCGACGTCGACGCCATGGGACGCTTCTTCCCCTACGCCGACCTCGACCAGATCATTCGCAACATGCGAGCGGCAGACAACGCGAGCTACAACGCCACGTTTACCTATCCGCGCGGCGGGGCGATTCAGTACGTCAACGCGTTGGCAAAGAGCCTCAAGTCAGGCCAGCTGGCGCTTGCGGAACCCGTCGAGCGAATTGACCTCGCGCGCAAGGTCGCGATTACGTCCAAGCGCGAAATTCAGTTTGAGACCTTGGTGAGCGCGGCGCCGCTTCCGGCGTTGCTGCGAATGTGCGCGCTCCCCTACGACGAGTCGATTTACAGCTGGAACGTGGTTGAAGTCTTCAACCTCGGGTTCGACAAGAAGGGACCTGAAGGACTGCACTGGGCGTACTACCCACAGCGGGACCTTTGCTTCTATCGACTCGGATTCTACGACAACATCTTCGGAACCGACCGCATGAGCATGTACGTCGAGCTTGGGCGGACAGCGGACTTCCGTTCGACGCCTGAGCAGGAGAAGGAGACCCTGCAGCAGGTGCTCGCGGATCTGAAGAAGTGCGGGATTGTGGATGGGCATGAGTTGGTGAGTCACCACCACGTCGTGCTGGATCCCGCGTACGTGCACATCACGAAGGCGAGCAACGCAGACGTCGAGAAGCAGAAGCGAGCGTTGGCAACGCGGGGCGTGTTCAGCGTGGGTCGCTACGGTTCGTGGACGTACTGCAGCATCGAGGACAACATTCTCGAAGCGCGTGCGTTGGCCGAGGCGTGTAACGCAGCCTGAGAGCGGAGATCCAAGGACAGCAATTTAAGTGGGAGACGTGAGGCTAGGAGACCGGAGAGATAAATTTTCTCTGCGGACTCCGAGCCTCACGTCTCCCACTGAAATTCAGTCCCTCCCGTCCACTCCGAAACTCCCTCCGAAGCCGCGCTTTACCCGCAGCGCGCCTTCCTCCGGGTATACAACCGCGATCAACTGCCCTTCGTGAATCAACGCAGCCTCTCCTGTCGGCATCACGTCCACGCACTCCGCCGCAATCCGCCGACCATGGCTCGCGTCTTTGGCGCCCTGCTCGTTCGCAGTGGCCACCGGAAGCAGTCGCCGCGCTGAATCGGCGAGGCTCAACACCGGGACAGGCAGGTCCTCGACCTTCGCTGCCTCTTCAATCCGAAACGCGCCACTCGCCGTCCGTCGCAGCGCGCTTAGATGCCCAAGCGTGCCCAGCTTTTGCGCGAGGTCACGTCCAAAGCTCCGCACGTAAAACCCCTTCCCAGTGTGTAGGCGCGCTCGAATCACGTGGCCGGACACCTCGAGGATCTCCACCGAGTGCAGCGTCACCTCTCGCACCGGGGCCTCGACGTCCTCACCCGCACGGACGCGCTCGTGCAGAGGACGTCCGTCGACTTTGATGGCGCTCACCACTGGGGCGACTTGCGGGTGCGTACCCACAAACGTCTGCGCAGCGGCGTGAACCTCTTGCTGGGTCAACGCCCTCACCGGCGCTTCGTCCACAACATCTCCGTCGGCATCCAACGAGTGCGTCGCGACGCCCAAGCGAATCGTCGTCTCGTAGGTCTTGTCCAACGCGGTCAGCCACGGAACGAGCTTGGTCGCACGACCAATGCCGATCACCAGCACGCCCGTGGCCATGGGGTCGAGGGTGCCGGCATGCCCGACAGCACGCGTGTCGAATGCCTTGCGCGTCTTGCTGACCACATCATGCGAGGTCATGCCCGGTGGCTTGTCCACCACCACAACCCCGTGATGCTTACTTTCGCGTTTGCGACCCATATTGGAAAGTCTCGAAGAACCGAGGAGTTTGGAGGCAGGTTCGGGTCCGTACGGACTACGTCCCCACACGGACCTCGTCAGAGGAGAGTGCGAATGTGTTCGCGAGCTTTGGCTTCGACGTCGGCCAAGGGTTGCAGCACCTGGGCCCCGGCTGCGTTTCGATGACCGCCGCCGCCAAGCGCCAACGCGACCTGGGACACATCCGTACCGCCGGTCGAACGCAGGCTCACTTTGGTTTCCAAGCCGTTTTCGCCTGGGAACTCCCAAAGCAAGAGGGCGATTTCGACGCCTCTCAGCATGCGACCGTAGTTGACCATGCCCTCGACCATGTCGTCGGTGGCGTCGTGCTCGGCCAGCAACTCGCGCGTCACGCGAAGAATGGCAACGCGTCCATCACAATCGAGTTCGAGGTGATCCAGGATTCCGCCCAGCAACTTCAGTCGCTCGGGCTCCCATCCCTCAAAGAGTTCGTACGCGGTTTCCCACGGGTCCGCGCCGGCATCGAGCAACTCCGCACCCAGGCGCAACGAGTGTGCGCTGGTTGCCGAATACCGAAAGCCTCCTGTGTCTGCGACGAGCGCGGCGTACAAGGGACTCGCCGCTTCGCGCGGCACCGGTCGCATCGCCAGACGCTCCGCAAGATCCATGACGACTTCCGCCGTCGCGCACGCTTTGATGTCGCGAACGATCAAGTCACCCACATCGTCGTGCGTGGCGTGGTGATCGACAATGACGAGCGGTCCGCGCACATCTTCGCCGGGAAGCCCCTTCGGGAGAATCTTCGCAGACGCGGTGTCCATCACCCAGGTTGAGTCGAAGCGCGCTCCCGCGGGAAGCTCGCGTACCACCTCGCCCGGAATGAAACGAAGGTTGGGCGCCAAGTCTTCCGGGACCCACACGGTCGCCTTCTTGCCCATCGCGCGGACGATTGCGGCAAATCCCAACGCCGAGCCCAACGCATCGGCGTCCGGTCGACGATGACCGCTCACCAGCACGTGCTCCGCCTTCTGGAGCAGCTCAATGGCTTGTTGTTTCGCTTGGTCCAGCGTCACGACTCGTCGTCCCGCGTCTCGTGGAGGATAGCCTCGATGCGCATCGCCCGATCGATGAGATCATCCCAGAAGAAGCGCAGTTCGGGAACACGTCGTAGCTTTAGCTTCGACGCGAGTTCCTTACGCAAGAACCCTGCCGCACGCTCAAATGCCGCTACTACACGGTCTTGACGACGCGAATCGGCCTCCTCAAGTGTCCGCAAATAAATTCGTGCCTGGGAGAGATCGTCGGTGACTTTCACGTCGCTGATCAAAACGTTCTTCGCACCTGGGTCTCGCAACCGTCCTCGCAACAACAGGTCGGACAGTTCTGCACGAAGTCGTTCCGCGACGCGATCCGCACGCTTGGGTTCGTCTGCGGCCTTCACGCGAAGTCATCCCAACTGCCAAGCACGTCACCACCCAGCGGTGGTTCCTCGCCCTTCGCGTGCAGGATCTCAGTGCGTCGCGACGCGATCCCCGACTCGTGCAACCCGTCGATGAACTTCGCGATGCTCTCCAACATGCGATGACACTGCGCGGTCTCGTTCGACAGAACCGCAACGCCGATTTCGGCGCGCTGGTGCACGTCGAGCGCACCCACTTCAGCGACGGCGACGTTGAACTGTCCCGACGTGCGGTCGACGATTCGACGCACCACCGAGCGTTTGCCCTTGAGGGACGAAACGCCCGGCAGACGAATTACGAACCGGGACACTCCAACAACCACGACATCCTCGGCCTTAGCCGACGTCGTCGAGCGTGGCGGCAACCTCTTCCACATCGAAGCACTCGATGATGTCGCCCTGCTTGACGTCGTTGTAGTTCTCGAGGCCGATACCGCACTCGAAGCCGTTGGCGACTTCCTTCACGTCGTCCTTCACGCGACGAAGCGAGGCGACCTTGCCCTCCCACACGACGATTCCGTCGCGCACGAGACGCGCCTTGGCGGAGCGTTGGATCTTGCCGTCCACAACCATGCAACCGGCGATGGTTCCGATCTTGGGAATGCTGAAGGTCTGTCGAACCTCCGCCTTTCCGAGATCCTTCTCGACCAGCTTCGGCGCGAGAAGACCGGCCATGGCCGCCTTCACGTCGTCGATGGCTTCGTAGATGACGTTGTAGGTACGAATCTCAACGCCGTCCTTCTTGGCCATCGAGTTCGCTTTGCCCTGCGGACGCACGTTGAAGCCGAGCACGATGCAGAGGCCTTCGGACGCGCTCGCGAGCGAGATGTCGTTTTCGGTGATGCCACCGACACCGGCACGCACGATCTTCACGCGCACCTTTTCCGTGCTCAGGTCTTCGAGCGACTTGCGAAGTGCCTCGACCGAACCCTGCACATCCGCCTTCACGACCAGCTGCAGTTCCTGCTGCTCGCCGCTCTGAATCATCTCCTGGAACTGCTCCAGGCTGCTCATCTTCACCGTGGCGGTGCCCGTCGAGATCTTGCTCTTCGCGACGTCCGCGATCTCCTGTGCCTTCTTGGCGTTGGTGACCTGGTAGATCTTGTCGCCTGCGGCGGGAAGCGAGTCGAGACCAAGAAGCTCCACCGGCGTGGAAGGTCCAGCCTTCTTGAGCTTCTTGCCACGATCGTCGGTGAGGGCGCGAACGCGACCCCATGCGGCACCCGCGACCACGTAGTCGCCAGGCTTCAACGAACCGTCCTGAACCAGCACGTTCGCGACAACACCACGTCCACGCGTCAGTTCGGCTTCGAGCACCACGCCCTCGGCGGGAATTGCGGGGTTCGCGGTGAGTTCGAGCATTTCCGACTGAAGCAGAATGGACTTCAAGAGCTCATCGATGCCTTGGCCGGTGTGCGCCGAAGTCTGCACGTAGATGTGCTCGCCACCCCAGTCTTCCGGCGTAAGGCCGTACGCCGCGAGCTCGTTCGTCACCTTTTCAGGCTGAGCCTCGGCCTTGTCGATCTTGTTGAGCGCGATGATGATCGGAACGCCGGCGGCCTTCGAGTGATCGATGGCCTCCTTGGTCTGCGGCATCATGCCGTCGTCGGCGGCACACACCAAGACGACAACATCGGTCGCCTGGGCACCGCGCGAGCGCATCGCCGTGAACGCTTCGTGGCCCGGTGTGTCCAGGAACACGACCGTTCCTTCTTTGGTGTCCACGCGGAACGAGCTGATGTGCTGCGTGATGCCGCCCGCCTCGCCTTCAGCGACGTTGGCGGAACGAATCTTATCGAGCAGCGAGGTCTTACCGTGGTCGACGTGACCCATGATGGTCACCACCGGCGGCCGACCTACGCGGTCTTCGGCGGCATCCGCGAAATCACCACGTGCGTCTTCAACCAAGTCCTCGGTGGTCTTGGCGATGTTCTCCACCTGGTAGCCGAACTCCTCCGCGATGATGGCTGCGGTGTCGGCGTCCAGCGTGCTGTTGATGTGCACGCCGCTGGTGCCCATTTGCATGAGCTTCATCAGCAGGTCGGTGGCCTTGAGGCTCATCTCATGGGCCAAGGCCTGAAGCGTGATCTGATCCTCGATTTGGATCTTCCGCTTATGTGCTGCTGCGACCGTGATCTCGGTCTGCTTCGGCTTGCGGTCGCGGGGCAAACGGCGGCGCGCGCCACGACTCTGCGGGCGAGCCTGCGGTCCGATCGAGGCACGACCGATGACACGACGGCGCGGTCGGCTCGCTTGGTGCTGTTCGACGATCTTCCGACGCTCGTCGTCGGAGAGTTCCTTCTTCTTGCCCACGCCCGGAGGCGCGATGGTGATCGGCTTGCGAGCCGGCTTGCTCGGCTTCGGCGGTGCAGCTTCCACAACCGGTGCCGGTTCGGGTTCCGGCGCTTCGACCACAGGCTCGGGTTCGGGCTCCGGCGCGGCTTCGACGACGGGCTCCGGTTCGGGCGCAACATCGGGTGCAGCTTCGACAACCGGCTCGGGTTCCGGCTTGGGCGCAACCTCGACGACGGGCTCGGGCTCCGGTGTCGGTTCGATCACCGGCTCCGGCTCGGGCAGCGGCTCCGGCGCAGCTTCTGCAACGACGGGCTCGGGCTCCGGTTCGGGAGCCGCTTGAACCACGGGCGCAGGTTCGGGTTTACGCGCGCGACGACGACGACGGCGAACCGTGGCCTTGATCTGCGTGACCTCTTCTTCTTGGCCAGCAGCGCGTTCCTTCTCCTCGACCGCACGCTTCACGCGTTCGACCTCAGCCGGATCCAGCACGCTCATGTGATTGCGCACTTGAATTCCAAGAGCGTGGATTCGTTGAATCAACTCTCGATTTTGAAGGCCGAGCTCTCGCGCGACCTGGTAGACGCGAACCTTACTCATCGTGTGGTGGACCCCGTTAGTTCCGACTCGCTGAGGCCAGAGAGTTGAGCGCTCACGCGCGCAATCTCGTCGGCCAGACCCTGATCTTCAATCGCCACGACCGCAACCTCTTCGCGTCCGAGCCGACGTCCGAGATTTGCGCGATCGTCTGCGTGGACGAATGCAACACCGAGCTCCGAAGCTCGGCTGAGATAAAATTCTCGCCGCCCGGCGTCTTGCGCGACCCAAAGGGCACACGCGCGACCTGCCTGGAGGCTTTCTTTGACGGCTTCCGCACCAATGGCGAGGTGGCCACCGCGTTTGGCGCCAAGCGCCAAACCATCGAGACGCTTGGTGAGCTGCGCCACCAAGAGCTCCGCAATCTGCGTGGGATCGACGTTGACGTTCTTGCGCAGTGCACGCGAGAAGCCGCCCTTCCGAGCTGCCTTCTGCAAACAGGCACGCGAAGGCATCACCCACACACCACGACCCCCGAGCTTCTTGCGGGCGTCGGGAACCAAGTACGGCGGTTCCTCGACGACCGCGAGACGGACGAGTTCGCCCTGCGGTCGCGTTTCGCGACAGCCAGCACACGTCCGAATCGGGGGCGTTGCGTTCACGGAGCCTCGCTCCTTTCCGTTTCTGGAGCAGGTTCTTCCGCCGGAGGCGGCGCTGCAGCAGCGGCCTCCGCAGCAGCGGCCTCAGCAGCCTCACGTGCGGCGGCCTTCGCTTTGGCCACACCGGTTTCGATCGTCGTCCACTCGGTGTCGAGGAACTCCTGCGCAGCGTCGCGGAACTTCGCGGCCAGTTCGTGACCGAGCTTCGCGCGGATGGCCAGACGGTCGATGTCGGCCTCACGAAGAACAGCACCAATGCTTCCGTAGCCGCCCTTCTCGAGCAGCTCTACGATGCGCGGGGTCGACCCCTTCACGAGCAAGAGTCGCTCGTGCTCGGTGGGCAGTTCCGGCTGCGCAGCCGCATCCGTAATCCACTCTTGGCGCATGTCCTCGAGTGCCTGCGCGGCATCGGCCTTGAGCTTCTCGACGTCGCCCTCTTCGATGCCCTCGACGGTCGCGAGTTCATCGGCCGGTGCATCGGCAACCTCGTCCAACGTACGGAAGCCCATGCGATAGAGCGAACGCGCGACTTCCTCGTCGCCGATTCGCGACAGAGCGCGCATCGACTCCTCTTCCATCTGCTGGAAACGGGACTCGCTGACGATGTCCAGGCGCCAACCGCTCAGCTGCGACGCCAGACGCACGTTCTGACCTCGACGACCGATAGCCAGCGAGAGCTTGGTGTCGGGCACGACCAATTCCATGGTCTTGTTCACGTCGTCGATGACCACGCGAACAACCTCGGCCGGTGCAATCGCGTTGCAAACGAAGCGAGCGTGGTCGCGATCGAAGGGCACGATGTCGATCTTTTCGCCGCGCAGCTCCTGCACGACAGCCTGAACGCGCGAGCCCTTCATGCCCACGCAAGCGCCTACCGGATCGACGTCGCTGTCCCGACTGCTCACGGCAATCTTCGAACGCGCTCCTGGCTCGCGAGCGGCGGCGACGATGCGGACGATGCCTTCGTAAATCTCCGGCACCTCTTGTTCGAAAAGCTTCTCGAGAAGCTTTGTGTCGGTGCGCGACAAGATGATTTGCGGACCGCGCGCTTCGCGGTCGATGGTCTTGAGCAACGCCACGATGCGGTCGCCGGGGCGGTACGACTCACGCGGCGTCTGCTCGCGCGGCGGAAGAACCGCCTCGACGGTGCGACGCTGGCCGTCGGTCATGCGATCGAGTTCGACGATGATGTTCGAGCCGCGCTCAAAACGACGCACGGTTCCGCTGATCAGTTCACCGATGCGGTTCTTGAACTCGTTGTGAATGCGCTCGCGCTCGGCATCGCGCACACGCTGGATGATCACCTGCTTGGCGGTCTGCGCAGCGATGCGGCCGAAGCCCTTGCGCGCCTGAACGATACCGAGAAGCGACCCGTACTCACGGTCCTGCTTCTTGGCGTCTTCCGCGTGTTCGGGAAGGTAGAAAATCTGGAAGTCGAGCTCATCGCCCGGTTGAAGCGGGTCGTCCTCGTCGTCGAGTCCGTGGCGACGCGCATCGTCGAGCGCAATCTCGCGCTCTTCGTTTTCGACGATGTCCTGCACGACCATGATCATCATCAGGTCGACCGCGCCGGTCTCGGCATTGAACTTGGCTTCCAACTCGCGTTCGGCGCCGAACTGGCGCTTGGCGGCGGTCAAAATCGCGTGTTCGATGGCCTCGACCAAGACTTTGGGCTCGATGCCCTTCTCTTGGCTCACTTGATCGATAACGGTCTGTAGAGGCAGCTGCTGTGTCGCCATGACGTACCTTAGAAACGAGGAACGAGATGAGCTCGTTCGATGGCTTGATGTGGAATGAGGAACTCTGTGCCCTCGAGGTCGAGCCGGATGTCGTCACCCGACACGCCCAAGAGCGGGCCCTGAAAGTTGCGTCGCGCGGACTCTCCACATGGAAGCGCCTCACGCGTGCGCACCCGAATCTCGTTGCCCGAGAAACGGATGAAGTCGTTGAGTTTGACCAGCGGTCGTTCGGGTCCCGGCGAACCCACCTGCAGGTTGTAGGCGCCGGGCATCAGGTCTTCGTGAACGTCGAGAGCGGTGCTCAGATCGCGGCTCACCGCAGCGCAATCGTCGACCGTCACCGCGCTGCCTGGCTTTCCATCCGTCCGCTCGCGGTCGATCGTGACCTGCAGCGTCCAGCCGCCTTTGCCGCGGATTTGGCGCACCTCGACGAGTTCCACCCCGTGCGCGGCGCAAACCGGCTCGGCGAGTTCGTGGAGCTCTTGTTGTCGTTGTAGTGCACCCATGCGTTCACCCCTTTCGAGATGTCGCCTCTTCCGAAGCGCGCTTCCTGTTCCTCGCGGACGCAGCAAAGCGGCTGATTCGTCGAAAGCTGCGCTTTCGTCCCAGAGGCAGAGCGCGGAGACAAAAAAGGGCAGGCTGCTCCCTTTCGAGAGGCCTACCCCGCAACGAGAACTACGAAGTCAGCGAGGTCGGAGTAACACGCCGATCGGGGCCCCGCAAGGTGACCAAGCCCAGATTAGAACGCTGAAAACATTGAGGATTCACTCCGCGTCTGCAGGAGGACCCATCAGTTCCAAGAGCTCATCGTAGTGGTTGTCGGCGTAGTACGAGAGCACGTTGAGAGCATCGGTGAACTCGCTCTTATCCAGGTGATGGCTGGGATATTCGACCGAAAGGACAACATCGAGGTCATCGTCGATCGAGAACTTCGCCATCATCAGAACCTGGTTGAGTTCGAGCAATCGTTCGTAGAGCGAGGTCGCCTTCGCTTCGTCGGACGGACTCTTCAGAAAGGGAACGATCGCGAATGTGAGATACCCCGCAGGGTCGAGCCGAATCAGAAAGGGAAACGTGCCCTTCTTGCCCCGAAAACGACTGCGCCAGGTGTCCTCCGTAATCCGATGAAACGACCACCCTCCTTCTTGGAGAAGGCCCTCGATCGTGGAGGGAACCGGTTCGAGATGCTCTTTGGTCATGCGTCGACCCGCGATTGATCGCGTGGGCTCGACGCTACCACACCGCCCGTTGCCACCAAGCTATTGCAAGCATCCTGCGTTGACCGGGCAAAAGCCGATTGGTATCTCGCCACTGCCGCGAACGCCCCGAGGGGCAGGAGATAGAAACATGAACTGGGGAAAGAGCCTTTGTACTGCGACGCTTTTGGCAGCCGTCGCCTGTGGGGGAGGCCGTGAGGCCGCGTGGGACACCACCGCCAACGACGAGTCGCAGCAACAGCTGGCTCCGGAACAACGCACGTCCATCCTCGATGAGGCGCGCGCTGCATGGGACGGCCGCGACGAAGAGGCCAACGTGCGCACCGCGATCGAAAAGTACACCGCCGCGACCGAAGCGGACCGTACCGATCACGAAGCGTGGGTGATGCTTTCGCGCAGCCACTACTACCTCTCGGACTGCCACCTTCGTTTCGACGAGAGCAAGCAGGAAGAGTTCATGTCCAACTTCGAGTCGGGCACCCGCGCCGCAGAGCACGCACTGATCGCGCTCTCGGACGACTTCGCCACGCGCATGCGTGCAGGTACCCGCATCGAAGAAGCCATCGACGTGCTCGATGCGAGCGCGGTGCCGGCGCTGTACTGGCGCGCCTCGAACTTGGGCAAGTGGGCATCGGCCGACGGCTTCGCCACGCTTCTCTCGTACAAGGATGAGATTCGCGCGGTGATGGGACGCTGCCTCGATCTGGACCGCGAGTACTTCCACTACGGACCCGACCGGTACTTCGGCGTGTTCTACGGTCGTGCACCGAGCTTTGCCGGCGGTGATGTCGAGCGTAGCCGTGAGCACTTTGAGACGTCGATGCGCCGTCACCCCCACTACTTCGCGACCCGCGTTCTGATGGCGCAGGACTACGCGGTGAAGGCGCAGGATCGCGCAACCTTCGACGAGAACCTCGCCTACGTGCTCGAGCATGATCCCGAAGAGGGTGGACCTGAAATCGCTCCGGAAAACCGCTGCGAGCAGCGCAAAGCCCGGGATCTTCAGTCGCGCGCCGACGAGCTTTTCGAGTGAATGAAGCCCCCACCGCGCCGTCCAAGGTGCGGAGCTTCTCTGAGGTGGGACACCTGGAAACGAGGATTGGGATGAAGAAGCAAAAGCGAATCGCTCTGACGGTCACGCTCGCGAGCGCGATGCTTTCGAGCTTGGTCCTGTTCACGGCCAGCGGGTCGGGTGCGCAGGATCCGATCGAGATGAAGATCGCGACAGTGGCTCCTGAGGGCACGCCTTGGGAGAAGCAGCTGCGCAAGATGCGGCGCTACGTCCAGGACAACACAGGCGGTCGCGTCCGCGTGAAGATGTTCATGGGTGGCGCGCTCGGCGGTGAGAAGGCGCTGGTGCGTCGTACCTCGCAGGGCAGCATTCAGGTGTTCGGTGGTTCGACCGCTGCGCTGGGTTCGATGGTTCCCGAGCTCAACGTCATCGAGTCGCCCTACCTGTTCAACAACACGCGACAGGCCGACACCGCGCTCGACTCCGATGCTGTGCTCAATATCGTTCGTGCGGCGGTCGAGCGTCGTAACTTCAAGTTTGGTTTTTGGGCGGAGAACGGGTTTCGTTCGTGGTTCACCAAGGACCGCCCGATTCGCGCACCCGCAGACCTGCGCGGGCTACGTATGCGCAGTCAGGAAGCCCATGCGCACTTGATGGGGTACCGCGCGTTCGGAGCGACACCTGTTCCGATCGACGTGACGAACGTATTGACCTCGCTGCAGACCAACGTGGTCGACGGGTTCGACAACACCCCGCTTTTCGCGTTTGCGACGTCCTGGTACCAGGCGGCGGGGCATTTGAACCTGAGTCGACACAGCTATCAGCCCGGCATCATCGTGTATTCGAAGCGCTGGTTTGATGGATTGCCGGCGGACATTCAGCAGGTGTTGCAGAACGTGCCGGCGAACTTGGTTTCGGAGGGACGCCGCAACGTGCGTCGGATGGATCCGATTCTGGTTCGCAACTTGGGCAACGCAGGCGTGAGCGTGCATGAGCCGACCGCGGAAGAGCGACGCGCGTTTGCGCAGGTTGCGCGCAACGTGCCGAACCAGGTCGCTGCGAAGGTTGGTGGACAAGGTCGGCAACTGCTGAAGGCGATTCGCGCAGCGCGCTGATTTCTAACACCACGAATAGAACAAAGGCGACCTGCGAAGGTCGCCTTTGTTCGTCATGTCCGCGAATCTGTTCCGTGATTTGGGTGAATGATTTTACCGAGAGGAGTCGAGTAGAGGAGTAGAAGAGTTCTCTCCTCTACTCCGCTCCTCCCGGTAAAATTCGATCCCCGACGACTGACCCCCGCCTGCAGACGACCCTTCCTGTTCCTCTTCCTGTTCCCAAGCAGCAGCTCGAGAGAGGCTGCTGTCGAAGACGAAGCGTTCGTTTCCATTTCCCTTCCCATCCCTTTCCCGCCCAGCAGTTCGAGACGCCCGCAGTGAATGGAAAAGGCGAATCAACGCGTGGGCGTATCGCCGTGAATGAACACCCACGTCCCCGGCACATCTTCGTTCGGGTAGATGCTGTGCCAGTTCTCGGGCAAGGGCGGATCAGTCCAGTTGAACACCCAGTGCGCATCCTGCGGGGACAGGTTCACGCAACCATGACTGCGCGGTCGACCGAACCCGTTATGCCAGAACGCGCTGTGCAACGCGTACGCAAGCTCGATGTACATCACGTAGGGAACATCATCGACGCTGTACGGACCATCGACCGCGGTATCGCCATCCATGGTGTCGGTCAGGTGCTTGCTCTTGATCCGAAACAGACCCGTGATCGTCTCCCAATCCTCTTCGGGATGACGCTTTCCTGACGAGATCAGCGTCGCGTACACCGGCGTATCTCCCTCGTACGCGACCAAGGTCTGCGCCGCGAGGTTCACGTCGATCCACTTGTCGTTTGGACCGACTTCGCCCATCCGACGATGACGCGGTCGACGCTCGCGGGCGCGCGCGACGCGTAAATCGCGATCGCGGTACCAACGGTCCGGTCCCGCCTGCAGGTACGTGCGTCCCTCGTGCTCGACTTCGTCGAGAACGGCAAAGCCCTCGTGGTACTCCACAGGACCACGGGCGACTCGGAACGCGCCACGCTCGGTACGTCGGTAGGCACGCGTTCGACTCGACAAGGTCCACGCGTAGGGAAGCCGCGGCGCGACGACTGCAACGGTCTCAGTCTCAGTCTCAGTCTCAGTCTCAGTCTCAGTCTCGGTCTCAGTCTCAGTCGCGGCTTCGAGCATCGTCAGCGGCACACCCACGAACTCGCTTCCCGTTCGCTCCAGCACCGCGCGGTAGGGCACAAAGCCGTTGGCCTGCGTGCGCCAGTAACGCCGCCCTCCCCGCTCGAACTCACGATCCAAACTCACGAAGAACCCGCGCATCAAATAGCGTGCGATGACGGTGCCCTCTTCACCCTGCAACGTCTGGAGCGTCTCCCCCTCCTCCTCTTCACCCTCTTCGGTTTCGAGGTTGGTTCCAGTCTCGCTTTCGGCGGGCTCCGGATCGGACGCAGGTGTCTCGGTGGGTTGCTCGCCGGTCTCACCGCCGGCTTCGGCTGCCTCGGCTGCAGCGGCGGCAGCTTCGGCAGCGCGGGCTTCTCGACGCTCTTCGAGTTCCGCGAAATCTTCCGCAGTCGGAATCCGTCGAAACTGCGGCACCCGATTGCGAATAAACCCATACCTGTACGGCAGCGGGGTATCCCGCGTGGGCTGCGTGGCGCGAATGGCCGGAATCCGCTCGCCCTCAAAAGGGATCACGTCGCGAGCGTTGCAGACGTATCCACCCGTCGTAAGCTCGAACCATCCGCGGCGACAGCGCCGTCTCTCCGGCTCGTCGGGGACAGGCTCCTGGTTCTTCGCCATGACGATCGCGCCCGCACGCAAGTATCCGATGCGCTCAGCTCCCCGACTCGGTCCGCTTCGCACGGGCACCACAAAGCGCTTCGCGAAAATCTGCTGCGGAGGTCCTTGGGGCTCTTCGACGGCAACCGGCTCGCCGGTTTCCGGATCCACCTGCTCGGGAACCTCGGGCGGAGCTGCGGTCGTCACAGGCTCGGTACCACCCGTCACCTCCACCGCTTCGGGGTCGGCACAGCCCACCGCCACAAGCGCGCATAGCAGCAGCCTCATCGACGCGGTGATTTCACGCCGGACTGCCATCGTCAAACCGTCGAGGCCGGCATGAGTCATCGAGAGCGCGAAATCGCCCGAAACGGCCGTGCAGCGGGTTTTGGCGCCGTAGGGTCTGCAGTGCTCCATGCCGGCCTCTTCGCCGTTCTCGTGGCCGTGGAGCCCGCGCCAGAGCTCGATTTCGAGTTTGAACTACCCACCGAGGTGGAGTTCGGCCTCACCGAAGCGATGGAGGCGGTCGATGAAGCCGCAGCAGGCGCTCAGACCGTGGAGGCCGAGGCGGTCGAAGACACCTCCCAAGCAGGTGCCGACGCAGTGGGCGATGCCGGCGTGGATGCGACTATCGCCGACGCCGGTGTCGACGCCATGGACGCGGGCGTAGACGCGGATGCCGGAGATGCGAGCGATGACGCGGACGCAGGGGACGCGGGCGACGACGCGGGCGATGGAGGCGCTGACGCGGATCTGATCGCACGGGGTCCTCCCGCGAGCTTGGATGGTCCGAGCGAGATTCCAGCCGGTGCACAAATCGCAATTCGGTTCGACATGGCACGCGTTCGTGCGTCGCCGCTCAATGGCGAGGTGCGGCGCTTGCTCGCGTCGATTCCGGACTGGCGACTCATTCTCAACGGCAGCGGCATCGATCCGATCAACGACCTCGAACGCTTGCTTCTGGCGTCTCCAAATCTGCAGCGCTCGCAACTCGTGATGGCCGGGCGTCACGCACATCCCGATGAGGGCGAACAGTACATTCGCGACGTGGTTGCGCGCTTTGGTGCCGCACGCTCCACGCCCATTCGATGGCGACAGCGGTTCGGGGTCAACGTCGCGAACTGGCCCAACGAAGATGAGACGACACGCGAGATTGCGATCGTCGGACCGCGGCACTTCACCATCTCTCGACCCGACGACCTGCAGCGCGTGTTGTCCGTGGCGCGGGCTCGCGAAAACGAGAACGTCGATGACGAAGAACTCGAATCCGCAGTGGGTGCAGACGCGTTGCTCTCGATGGGCGCCGAAGACGCGTTCAGCATCGAGGTTGAGGGTGCGCGCGGATTCATTCGACGCGGTGACACCTCGCGCATTCCCACGCGGCTTCGCGCCGCGGTTCGGCAGGAAGCCACCGAAGTGAACGTCCGAGCGGTCGGCACCTTCGAAAACGACGCCGAAGCCGAACGCGCCGTCGAGTACTGGAGCGCCTACCGCGACGCCCAAGCCGAGAGCCTGAACAACGTATTTACGCGGTCGTTGTACCGTCGCGTGACCGCCGCGGAGCTCGTGCAAGACGGGCGTCGAATCCGCTTTTCGATCGCGCTGTCGACCGGCCAAGCGCGGCTTGCTCTCAGCTACGTGCAAGGGATGCTGCGAGCGTCGCGTCGTCGTCGTCAACGCGCGAGGCCCGTCCCAAGCATGAGCACAACCATGTCCGCACCGATGTCGACGATGTCCGCGATGGAACCCGAAACGGACACGGAACAAACGCGCACCCCTTAACGACGAAAGGCACGTGCCGGAGCACGTGCCTTCGAAGTCCGTCGGGCAAACGCCCGGCGAATATCACATCACCAAGTCTTTGAGCTTCTTGATGGGCGTCGCACGAAGCTTCTTCGACTTCGGCACGTCCTTGAAGAACTCCTCGCCCGTTCCCGGGTTGCGGAACTTCTTGTTCTTCTGGGCCGGAACCTCGGTCAGCTTCAGCTTGATCAGGTCGGGAATCACGAAGTCTTTCCACTTCGCGGCGAGCTTCCCGTCCTTCTCGCGCGTCTGCCACACACCACGCTTGCCGAGCTCACGCTTGATGAGCTCACGAAGCGCCTCGAACGTTGCGCTAACCTCACGCTTGGTGAGTCCGGTGCGTTCGGCGATTTCGCCGACAATCTGAGCCTTGGTCATTCGCTTAGCAGCCATCGCTCCTCCAGTTTCTTCCGTGTCGTCCTATGCGGCTTCCTGTTCGGATCCCCCGCCAGAACAGGGGTAAGCTGCGACTACCGCCGCAGAACGCGCGCAGATATGCATGCTCGAAACACACCTGACAAGAGGAATTCGTCGACGGACGCGAGAAAAAATCGGACGCAGGTCAGGAAAAGCCCGGGAATGTGGACCCAGAGGGGGTGCGAACGACCGCTCTCCAGGCGACAAGCGCCAAGTTTTCCACACAACGAATCCACAGGGCCCCACCACGAACCTTGCCGCAGCGCGTCACAAACAATTTCCTGAATAGGCCATTGTTTTCAAAGGCTTAGACGCATCAATCCCGGACATGCATGGGCCTTCCTGCGAGATACCCCCTGGTTTTCCACAGGGTCAGCCAGCTGGATCGTGGAGACTTGCGGCCACCAAACCGTCGGTCAGGGCGTTCATGACGCGAGTTTCCTGCGCATCTCGGTGGTCGTAGCCCAAAAGGTGCAAAATCCCGTGTGCGAGGAGAAAAACGACCTCGTCGACGATCGCACGACCGGCTTGGTTCGCCTGTCTCGATGCCGTGTCGAGTGAGATCACCACGTCTCCGAGAATGGTTTCACCAGCCGCCGAAGGCATCGGGACACCTTCGTCCATTGCAAACGCGAGCACATCCGTCGGCTTGTCGTACCCGCGATATTGCGCGTTCAACTCGTGAATCTTGGAATCGTCGCAAAGCAGCACCGAGAGTTCGGCATCGCGGCGATGTACCGCGCGAAGCATGCGATCTCCGCGAATTCGCACCTCTTCCACGAGATTGCTCGCTTCGATGTTCTCGGTTTCGACGCGCGTCATGACCGCATGGTGCGCCTCGAGAGAGATGTTGCAACGCAGACTGCTTTTGGTATCCCCGCTGGAGCCCATGACCGACATCATCGCCGTACACGCACGAGAGATCCTCGATTCGCGAGGCAACCCCACCTTGGAAGTCGACGTCGAGTTGACCAACGGTGCAGCCGGCCGCGCAGCCGTTCCTAGTGGTGCGTCCACTGGCGAGCACGAGGCACTGGAGCTTCGCGATGGCGACGAGAGTCGTTTCCTCGGCAAGGGCGTTCTCGCTGCCTTGGAAAACGTCGCCAAGTCGATCGCTCCCGAAGTGGTGGGTCTGGACGCCACCGACCAACACGCGGTCGACACCGCGATGCTCGCCCTCGACGGAACACCGGCGAAGTCGAAGCTTGGAGCCAACGCGATTTTGGGTGTGTCCATGGCGACGGCACGCGCCGCGGCAAACTCCTATGGGCTGCCGCTGTGGCGCTATCTTGGAGGCGCACAGGCGCGCGTTCTGCCCACGCCCATGATGAACGTCATCAATGGAGGCGCGCACGCAGACAATGGTCTGAGCATCCAAGAGTTCATGATCGTTCCCGGTGGAGCACCGAGTTTCTCCGAAGCGCTGCGTGCAGGCGCCGAGACGTTCCAACACCTCAAGGCGATTCTGAAAAAGGAAGGCCTGTCCACGGCGGTGGGTGATGAAGGTGGCTTCGCGCCGCGCATCGAAAAGAGCGACGACGTTCTCGCCGTGATCGCGAAGGCGATTGAAGCGGCCGGGTACGAACTGGGCAAAGACATCAACATCGCGCTCGATGTCGCGGCCAGCGAGTTCTACGACAAAGACAAGGGCGTCTATCTCTTCGATGGATCGGAGACGGATGCCGCCGGGCTCGTCGATGCCTACGTGAAGCTCGCCGAGGCGTACCAAATCGTCAGCATCGAAGACGGTTGCGATCAGGACGACTGGGAAGGCTGGGCCACGATGACCGAGACGATGGGCGACGTGATTCAGCTCGTCGGCGACGACCTCTTTGTGACCAACGTCGACCGCTTGCAGAAGGGCATCGAAGACGAGGTCGCCAACGCCATTTTGATCAAGGTCAACCAGATCGGGACCATCACCGAAACTCTTGACGCGATTCGTCTCGGCGAACTCAACGGCTACAGCTCGGTGATCTCGCACCGCAGTGGCGAGACCGAAGACACCTTCATTGCCGACCTGGCGGTTGCCACGGGTGTTGGCCAGATCAAGACCGGCTCGCTGTCGCGATCGGATCGCACCGCCAAGTACAACCAGCTTCTTCGGATTGAAGAACAGCTCGGGTCTTCGGCAGTCTACGCTGGCACCAGCACCTTCGCGTAATGTTCGCGAAGGTTCTGATCGCGAAGCGCGGGGAAGTCGCAGCGCGCGTCGCGCGGACCTGCAAGAAACTCAGCGTCGATTGTGTTGCCGTCTACAGCGGTGCAGCCGAAAGCGTGCACGTGGAAGCGTGCGACGAAGCGTTCGAGGTTCCGGCCGACAAACGCGTCGACGTCGACGCACTGATGAAGATCGCGCTCGACGCCAAGGTCGACGCGGTCCACCCTGGATACGCAGGCCACTCCGCGGACCCCATGGAGTTGGCCCGACGCTTGGAAGCTGAAGGCTTGCCCTTCATCGGTGTCGACCCGGACGTGTTGGCGTGCACCGCCGACCGCATTGCCCTTCGCGAAGCAACCGAACGCGCTGGGGCGCGCATGATCCCGGGCGGTCCGGCAGAGCACGCGGGCGATGCAGGATCGATCGCCGAGCAGGTGGGTTACCCCGTCGTGATCAAGTGCGCGCAAGCGGGTTCCGGCGTGGGACAACACGTCGCGCACGACTACGACGAACTCGACGACGCGTGGAGCAAGGCTGTAGAAGCGGCAGGCGAACGCAAACTCGTCGTTGAAAAATTCCTCCCGCGCTCGCGCGACTTGGAGCTTCTCGTCGTTGCGGACACGCACGGCACGGTGCTTCCGCTCTACGAAATGGAGACGAGCATCCTGATGGGCGGTCGAGGACTGATCCGGGAGTGCCCTTCCCCACAACTGACGTTTTCCGCCGACGGCGAGTCCATTCGCGAAATGATGTTCGACATCGCACTACGCGTGGTGCGCGAACTCGAGAGCGCAGGTTTGGTCGGCGTACAGATGCTCTTGGCCGACACCGGCGAGCTCTTTGTGCGTGGTTTGCGGCTTGGTCTGCCTTCGTTTCACTCGATGGTGGAGATGGTTACCGGTTTGGATCTCGTCGCGTTGCAGCTGCAGGTCGCCGCTGGGGATCCGCTCGGACCCGACGTCGAATATCTGCAAGCCCGTGGTCATGCGATCGGCGCGCAGGTCCTCGCGACCGACCCCAAACAACGCGATGCGAGTGTGGATGAGATCGTGTTGCCGAGTGCACCGATCGGAAGTTTTCGCTTTGGGCTTTCCGTCGGTCGAGGTTTCCCGGTGCCGTCCGACGATTGGCCGCGCTTGGCGAAGCTCTCCGCGTTCGCGCCGGTTCGTCACGACAGTCTGCACAACCTGGATCGGATCCTGGCGGCGGTGGCGTTCGATCCGATCAGCACGAACCGAGATACGTTGCGCAAGATCCTGCAGCACGAGTCGTTTCGAGCGGGTCAGTACGACCTGAGCTTCGCGAAGCGTTTTTCGTAGGCAGGTGGGCAGTATTCCGCTTCGCGGATCCGGAAGCTTGGAAGTTCGGAGTACGGAAGCTTGGGCGGGATACCGATCATTTTTTCGAAGTTGGTCAAGTGACCAAGCCAGTTAAGACTTTGGCCGCTTGGCTCGTCTTTGAGTCTTCGAAAAAATAATTGGTCTCCCACGAACCCCGCTGCCGTTGTCACTTCTTTAGAATACGCGCAACAGTATTTCGCCCGATTCCCAGCACCTTCGCTGCACGCGAACGGTTTCCCTCACACGCTTCGACCGTCGCTTCCACATAGAGACGCGTCGCCTCATCGAGCGACAGGCTCTCCGGAATCGACACGCCCTCGGTCTCACGAACCAAGCGCGGCGTCGGGAGATGATGCAGCCGAATCACCCCGTCTGGCGCAAGGACCACCGCAGACTCGATCCAGTGCTCCAGCTCGCGCACGTTGCCAGGCCACGTATGTGAACGAAGCCGGTCCAACACTTCCGTGCTGAACTCAGGCACAGGTCGATCGTGTTTGCGTGCGTAACGATCGGCAAAGTGTCGCGCCAATCGTTCGATTTCCTCCGCTCCACGCGCACGCAACGACGGCACCTCGATCTCCACTACACGCACTCGATAGTAGAGATCTTCACGAAACGTTCCTTCACGGACCGACGCTTCAAGATCGCGGTGCGTCGCGCAGATCACGCGCACATCCGATCGCAGTGTCTCGCGGCCACCCACTCGCTCGAACTCGTGATCCTGCAGAAAGCGCAGCAGCTTGCCCTGGGACTCCAAGGGCAAATCGCCGATCTCATCCAGGAAAAGCGTTCCGCCCGCGGCGATCTCAACCTTGCCGCGCACGCGTTTCTCCGCGCCGGTAAACGCACCACGCTCGTGTCCAAAGAGCTCGCTCTCCACCAGTTGTCCAGGCAACGTGGTGCAGTCGACGGTGACGAAGGGTCCCGCTTCGCGCGACGAGTTCACGTGAATCGCCCGCGCAAAAAGCGTCTTGCCGGTTCCTGTTTCGCCGCGAAGCAACACTGCGGCATCGGTTTGTGCCGCCAGCCCCACCCGTTCGTACACCGCGTCCATCGCCGCGCTGCGGCCGACAATGTGGTTGAAGGGTCCGCGCAACACGAACCCAGGTCCGGACGCGTCATCCGCGCGCAACGTGGTCAGCGAAAGTACGTGACCCAGTTGGATCGCGAGTGCGACCAAGTAACGCGCGTCGTCTTCGTCAAAAGGGCCTTCGGTGCGGTTGAGCACCTGCACGACGCCTCGCACTGGCGCTGAGGGCGCTTCGCGCACCGGCACGACCAACATCGAACGCGTGGTGTATCCCGTTCGTGCGTCTGCACTCGGATCAAAGCGCTCGTCGCGCGTGGCATCGTCGACGCGCACGATCTCGCCCGTGCGCGCAACGTAGCCGGCGATGCCTTTGTCCAGTGGCTGTCGAAGCACTTCCACTTCCGGCAGCACCGCGACACGCGTGACGAGCCCGCCCTGCTCAGCGTCGACCAGCCAAAGTGTGGCGCGATCCGCCTGCATGGCTTCGGCCAGTCGCTCACATGCCGTCTGAAGCAGCACGTCGAGATCCACTTCGCGCGGGATCATGCTGGCGAGATCGACGAGGAGCGAAAGGCGACTCATGTCGATCGGAAGCGTAGCCCGACGCACGTCGTCGTGAAACGACTCAGGCGGCGCGGCTTGCACGTGCCGAGAGCTCAACGACGCGACCTTCACGGGCCGCTTCCGCGTTGGGAAAGAGCGCTTGCGCGCGCGCTTCGATCTCCGCCACGGCGTCGTCGTCGCGTGCCGGGTCGTGATGGAACAAGAAGTAGCGATCGACCCCTGCGGCTTTGGCCAACTCGGCACCGGCGACGAACGTGCTGTGGCCCCAACCAACTTTCGCCGGCCCGACTTCACCGGCGTACTCTTCGGGCGTGTACTGCGAGTCGTAGATGAGCACGTCGGCGCCTTCGGCCAAACGCTTAAGCGTCGGGTCGACACACGCGTAATGCTCCGTGTCCGTCGCGAACACAACGGCGCGCCCTTCCCACTCGATGCGATAGGCGATGACACCACCGCCGGGGTGATTGAGTCGCGCGGATTGGATCTCGGCTTCGCCCACGCGGAACGTACGACCCGGCGCGATCGTGCGGAACTCGACGTACGAGGGCAGGTCTTCCCAACGCACGGGAAAGGTGGGCGGGCGCATCTGCTGCATGATCGCGTCTTTGAGCGGTAGCTCCGGCGAGCCTTGGCCGATGATCTGCAAACGCGTGGTCGGCAGGTAAATCGGGGTGAAGAAGGGCAACCCTTGGATGTGATCCCAGTGCAAGTGCGAGAAGAGCAACGCTGCTTCCGCGGGACCTTCGCTCAGCATCGTGTCGCCAAGTGCGCGCAGCCCGGTTCCCGCGTCCAAGATGATGCGCGTGTCCCCGCATTGAACCTCGACGCACGTCGTGTTGCCGCCGACCCCTGCGGTGGCCGGACCTGGTGAAGCGATGCTTCCGCGAACTCCCCAAAATCGAACCTTCATCATTCCACGAACCTCCTGCGGCTCTGGAAGAGCACGAGTCATGCCGAGGGCGATTCAGGGAAAAAGCCTGACGTCGGAGGCGATTGAGCGCTCTGATTTGGAGCGGGGTGATCCAAAGCAGTGCGGTCGCGAGAGAGGTCGCGAGGGAGGTCGGGAGGAATTTTAGTGGGAGACGTGAGCCTCGGAGTCCGCAGAGAAAATTTATCTCTCCGGCCTCCGAGCCTCGCGTCTCCCACTAAAAAATGCTGCCCATCTCAGCTCGCGATCACCCCACGCGATCGCAAGTACGCCAACACCTGCTCCGCACAGGCGTCCACATCGGCCGCACCGGTATCCACCCGCAGCTCTGGGTTCTCGGGCGCCTCATAGGGCGCACTGATCCCCGTAAAGTTCGGAATCTCACCCGCACGCGCCTTCGCGTAGAGCCCTTTCGGATCACGCGCTTCACACGTCGCCAAGTCTGCAGCGACGTGCACTTCGACAAAGTCGCCTTCTTCCAACAACGCCCGCGCTCTCGCGCGGTCCTCGCGATAGGGCGAAATGAACGCGGTGATCACTACCGCCCCGGCATCCGTAAACAAGCGCGCCACTTCGCCCACGCGACGAATGTTCTCTTTGCGCTCATCCGCACCAAAGCCGAGGTCCGCGTTGAGACCATGACGAACGTTGTCGCCGTCGAGGACGTACGCGAACACCCCCGCTTCGATAAGCCGTCGCTCCACGCGATGCGCCAGCGTGCTCTTGCCCGAACCGCTCAATCCCGTCAGCCAAAGCGTCACCCCACTGTGACCGTGAGCGCTTCGACGCGCCTCGTGATCGACTTCGCCGCGATGCCAGGTGAGGTTCGTTCCCTTGGGTTTCACGCCGGATTCATAGCGCGCGTCATCAACCGGGCAAGGGCCTCCACGGTGTGCGGCGAACTGCCTTCGGCCTTGTTGTTCACGATGACAAACGCCTCGTGCCCTTGCTCTAGTGTTTCCCGCGCCAAGTCACACACCTGACGGCGCATGACGGGATCGGGCGCGACGAGCTGATCAAAGGGCTCGTACTTCTTCACCAAGTCGGCGTAACGCTTGCCCGGCGGAATCATCAACCTGGTCACCAAGGGTCCCCACGGTTCACCCACCCGCTCACGCTGCGAGGGCAACGAGGGCATCGCAGTCCACCAGTTGTACACGTGCGTACCACCACCCTCGCGAATCGCGTGCACGTACTCCGGCGTAAACAAGCGCTTGTCGCGCAACTCAAACGCAATCGGATACGGCGACTGCACCGTGTTCAGAAAGTGATGCACGGCAAACGCGAACCCACGCGCGTTGACCGGACCGGGCGCGGGCGGAATCTGCATCACGAGGGGACCTTGGTGATCCGCAAACGCATCGTGAACTGGATCCAGTACCGACTCGCGAAACAGATCCGCGTCGAGGAATCGACGATTGACCTGACCTTGACGCGGACCACGACCAAAGATGCGCGTCGTGATCTCGTTGAACACCTTCATCACACAACGAAACCCCGGAGGCAGTTGCGACGCGTACGCGCGAAGCTCCTCCCGCGTCAGCGGCGCATAGAACGAACGATCGATCCCGACCGTGCGAAACAGCGGGTGCTCGGCGTACTCACGCAGCGACTCTCGCGTGAATGCCTGCTGGTTGCGGTAGCGGCGGTGGTAGACCAGCCCGGCCCAACCCGGAAAGGTCCAGGTCGAGGTTCCCAATCGAAGCCCTGCAGGAAGTTGCGCACCAAGCTGACGAATCGACTCGCTGGGTCCGGTCGGTGCGGCTTGCCCAAACAAATCGAGCTGTCCGTCGCCCCACAAGGGATGATCACGCCGGGCCACTACTCGTTCAGGATAAAGCGATCGACCGCATCGTTGTGCGCGCCGAGTTCCGCGCTGAACTGATGCCGGCCACCGCCGCGAGCGACGAAGTAAAAGTAGTCGTGTTGCTCCGCTTCCAGCACCGCACGAACCGAGGCCACACCAGGATTGGTGATCGGACCGGGTGGCAATCCGCCGTGTCGGTAGGTGTTGTAGGGGTTGCTCGAGTCCTGAAGCATCGCGCGCGTAATGCGGCCCTCAAACCCTTCGCAGCTGCTCGGTGCGTCCTCGCCGCGCACCGCGAGACATCCGTACGACACGGTCGGATCGGCCTGCAAACGATGCAAGGGGCGAAACGTATCCGAGCGTAAACGGTTGAGAAACACCCCAGCGATCGTGGCGCGTTCGCTCGACACCGCAGCTTCTTCTTCGATCACGGACGCGAGGGTCAACACATCCCGTTTGGAGAACCCCAGCTCGCGCCGCAAGCGATCGAGTGCGCTTTGGTGCGTGTCGAACAAAGGATCGGTCCGTCGTCGATAGTTCTCGACCATGCGTGCGGCCACGGCAGCTGCGTCGCTGTCCTGATGGAAATCGTACGTGTCGGGAAACAAGTAACCCTCGTGCGTGCCCTCGGTCTCACCCTCGATGGGGCGACTCGTCGCAATACGAAAACCGCGATGCGAACACACCCCCGCGTCGCGCAAGCGCTGTGCGATCTCGAAGCGATTCAACCCCTCGGGGATCGTGACGCGCACCTCCATGCCGCGATGACCACGCGAGATGCGACGGGCAACTTCGTGCGGTGGCAAGCGATCGCTCAGGAGGATTTCACCCTCACGCAAACGTTGGTGCACACCGCGCACGCGAATGTAGACCGCAAAAAGCCAGGGGTCGTCGATCACACCGGCGTCGTGAAGTGTTTGTGCGACTTGATCCGCGTTCGCACCTTCGTCGAGAACGACCACGATGTGCTCGCCTCGACCCTGGGGCGCCTGGCGCGGGTACACGAGCAGCAGAAACCCCACCAAGCCCAGCCCGATGAGCATCACCGTTCCGATCAGCACTCCGGGCAAACGCCGCTTCATTCCTCCTCGCGTCCTCGCGATCGCGAATCCAAAAAGGTCTGCAAAATGATCGCCGCAGCGGACTGATCCACCACTTCCTTTCGACGATCGGCGCGCACGCCCATGTCACGAAGTCCTCGCTCCGCCGAGACCGTGGTCAGTCGCTCGTCGATCGTGTGGATCGGCACACCGAGTTCTGCCTCCAACGCCTGGATGAACCGTCGCACGCGCCGCGCAGCTTCCCCTTCGGTTCCATCCAGCCGCAAAGGCAGTCCCACGACCACGCGTTCGATGCTGCGCTCTTCCAGAGCCGCCTTCACTGCGCGCGCCGCTTCCACGTCGCTCTTGGTTCGCTCGACGGTTCGAAAAGGCAACGCGAGGCGACCCTCCGCTTCATCGGAAAGCGCCAAGCCGATCCGCTTGCGACCGGGATCGATACCCAGAATCTGCACGACGAGCGAATAGCATGATCTAAGCTTCGCGCGTGAGCGTGTTGGCCGCGGATGTAGGGGGTACGCACAGTCGGTTTGCCCTTCTCGATCGCGAAGGGAACATCACCCGTACCCAAACCTATGCCTCCGCAGACCATGAAGCGCTTCAGCCGTTGATCGAAGCGTTCGCTGCAGGCACCGCGATCGTGGCTGCGGGGATCGGCGTCGCGGGTCCCGTCGTGGAGGGAAAAGCCAAGCTCACCAACCTCCCTTGGTCGATCGATCAGGCGGCGCTGGGCGATTCGCTGGGTGTTCCGGTGTGCGTGATCAACGATCTCCAGGCCAGTGCGCAGGGGATCCGCGAACTCGAACGCTTGGGTCAGGGACTGCGCACGCTACGCTGCGGAGAACCGCGTCCAGGCCCCCGACTCATCGTTGGACTCGGAACCGGGCTTGGCAAAGCGGTCGATCACCAAGGCACCATCCTCGGCAGCGAAGGCGGTCATGCGGAGTTTGCACCGCGCGATGATCGCGAGTGGGCGCTTCGCCAACGTTGGGCCAACGAGGGGCGCACCAGCATCGAGACGCTCCTTTCGGGATCCGGACTTGGTCGGATTCACGCGTTTCTCACCGGCACCGAACCACTCGACGGAGGCGACGTGTCCGAACTCGCTGCACAAGGTGATGGGCGTGCGCGCGAAGCGGTGAACTGGTTCGTGCAACTCTTTGCGAGCGAAGTAGGCAATCAGGCGCTTCAAACCCTACCGAGTGAGGGCGTGTACCTCGCGGGTGGAATCCCGCCCAAGCTCTTCGCGTTGCTGGGCGACGTGTTCATCGAGCGCTTCACGGCGGTGTTCGATGACAAACCGCCGATGCGCGAACTGCTCCACCGCATGCCCATCACGTTGGTTCAGGACGATGCGGTGGGGTTGCGCGGAGCTGCAGCGTTAGCGCTGCGCTGAGAACACGAAGGGGAATCCGAGTGTGACCGGTCCGCCCTCGGGTCCTTGAGGAAGTCGAATCTCGGACAGGTGTCGTTGGACACAAGCTCCGACGGCTTCGCTGCCTGTGTTGTTGGTGGCGATGTCCACCCGGACGTTTCCTGCGCGCATCACCGTCACCTCGGCATCGATACGCCCCGCAAGCGTGGGGTCACGTGTGAGATGCAGTTCGTAGCAGCGGCCAATCGCCCGCGACTTTCCACGAATGCGACGCACCAACGCAGCGGGGTCAAAGTCGTCGTCGACGTCGATGGGATCCATCGGAAGTCGGTCCACCTGACCGAGAGGCGCTCGCTCTGTGGGACCGTTGGTCGCGATCTGTGCCGGCCGTCGAACCATGTCGCGGATGTTGCCGGGTCGGTCCGAGCATCCGGCGCCGCTGCACCGATGCGTATCGCGAATCGTAGGCCCGTTGTTGCGCGCGTACTCGACCCCTTCGATGTCCTCGAAGAGCTGGGCGTGGTCCGTGGTGGGACCCCCATCGGCGAGCATGTCGCTGAAGGCGCCGTCGTCCCCGGCTAAGGTTCCGATGGCGAGAACGATCCCGGTTCGAATTTCATCGCGGCTCAGACTGACCTCCGCGTTGTCGTTGCTCGCTTGGCGTCCTGGACGCGACGGACGGTTCTCTGCCCGATTGGGCTGCGGCGGGGACTCCACCTCGGGCTGCGGCTGGTCGTCGCGCTCGATGTTCTCGGGAACGGGATCCTGTTGCGCCCAGGTCGCTGCGGGATCGGGCGGCGGAGGAGGCTCGTCGATGAAGACCAGCGCACGAAGTTCCGGTTGGTCCAGGGGCGACATCGCCATCGGCCAGTCCGCGGCCTCCAACATCACCGTCGCCCCAAAGAAGAGCATGAACACCGCCACGGTAATCGCCGTAAAGTGCCAATCGATCGCACCAAACACTCCGTGCTGGACCGACGCGGGCAACTTGGGTGCAGGCATCGCAGGCGGCGGCACCACCAGCTGGAAGAGCAGCGCACCGTCCGAGGTTTCGAGACGGCCCCGCGCATCCGGACCCAACGGGATCTCACGCGCCGCACCTGCGACAATGCGCTGCACAGGGCCGCCGTTGGCCAACTTGCCGGAGACGCCTTCGGGCACGCGAAGCACCCATCCCTGCCTACGCTTTGTAAAGAGCTGTCCGCGGTAGCGCGCATCGGGCACCACGACGTCGCAACGTTCCTGCGCTCCGACGCGAAGCGTCGAACTGGCCATGATCTCGGTTTCGATCCGGTCGCCGCGTGTCAGCGCCACGCGAACCACGCGCTCGGATGCCGTCACCCAGGCGCCCATCGCCTGCGTCATCGCTCCGGGCGTGCGTCCACGGTGCGCCCCGGCCTCTTGTGACGTGGGTGCCTGCATGAGTCGCTCTCCCTCTTCTGTTGTCGGTACGACACCCAAGCTGAGCCGGAGTTCCGCAACCCTCGAAGAAGTCGGGTCCGCGTCGAAAACATACAGTCACAGCTGAAACGGGGTAGAGTTCCGGCCGATGGCGAGCGTGAAAAAGCTTCGAGACGCCTTGCAGAAAGCGCTGCGCAAGGAGCGCCTGCAGGATGCGCTCGTGCTCTACGGCGAGCTCGAGGAGATGGAGCCCAAAGAACCGCGCTGGCCCCACCGACGCGGCGACCTGTGCCGACGCATGGACGAGGATGCCAGCGCGATTCGCTGTTACGAACGCGCCGTCAAACGCTACGCCGATTTGGGTTTTGTGGCGCGTGCGGCTGCACTCGCCAAAGTGATTCTGCAGATCGATCCCTCGCGAACCGATGTCCTGGAGACGGTTTCGCAAGACGAAGGTCAGCGCCTCCATCGCGATCGCGTCGGTCCGCCACCGTTGCCCACGAAGGCAAAGCCCATCGAAGAGGCAATCGAGTTGGCGCCGGCCGAAGATGCGGACGACGACGAGATCCGGTTCATCGACATCGACGAAGAAGACGCGATCGAGATCCGAATCACGCAGTACGACCTGGAACCGCGCGAACCGACGCGAAGCACGATCGATGACGACGAGGAGATTCTCTTCATCGACGTCGACGAAGAACCGGAACGCCTTTCGGTGGACGTGCTCGTCGAGATGCCTTCGATGCCGCTCTTCGCCGAGCTTCCGCGCGAAGTCTTCACGCAGATGATCGCGGACGCTGAACTGGTCGAGCTCCACAAAGGCGACACGCTGATCGAAGTCGGTGCAGCCAGCGACTCGCTCTTCGTGATCATCGAGGGACAAGCCGAAGTACGCGTTCCCAACCGACCCGAGGGCGACCCGATTCTCGTCGGCGAAGGCGACCTGGTCGGCGAAACCTCGTTGCTCGATGATGTGCAGCGCGCAGCGGATGTCGTTGCGACCGGGCCGTGTCAGGCGCTCAAGATCGCCAAGGCATCACTGGACACCTTGGTCGAGAAGTACCCCGCCCTGGGAACGCTCCTCCTCGAGCTGCTCAGTCGTCGACTCATCTCCAACCTTTTGCAGACTTCACCGGTGTTTGCGGCCTTTGACGTTCAAACACGGTCGGATCTGGCGAAGATGTTCGAGTTGCGGCGCGCCGCCGAAGGTACGGTGCTCGTCGCCCAGGGCAAGAAGAGCGATGGCCTCTACTGCACGCTCTTGGGCGAAATCGAGTTTGCACTGGGCGATCAGTCTCGTGCGGTCGGACCTGGTGCAGTGTTCGGACAACGCAGCTTGCTCTCGCGCGAGCCGTCCAAGCTGGACGTGCGGTGTGGCACCGAAGTGCTCTTGCTTCGGTTGCCGGCAAAGCGCTTCAATGAGTTGGCGGCGCTCTACCCGCCCGTGCTCATGCACCTGAGCCAACTCGCCGGCGGTTGAGCTTCGTTGGCGCGGGTCAGCGTTCTTCTTCCGTTTCGAAACGCAGCATCCACCCTCGACGCTGCGCTGCAAAGCATTCTCGCCGAACGCGACGTCCCCTTTGAACTGCTCGCGGTCAACGACGGCTCCGAAGACGACTGGGAATCCTGCACGGGATTGAGCGATCCGCGGGTACGCGTGCTGGATGGCGGAGGACGGGGGTTGGTCGCGGCGTTGGAGCTCGCCCGAAGCGAAGCGTGCGCACCCTACCTGCTGCGCATGGATGCTGACGACGTCATGTTGCCGGGACGAATGACGGCTCAAGTGGCAGCACTCGAAAGCCACGAAAACATAGGCGTCGTGGGTTCGTTGACCGTGCCCGTTGGAGGTGGCAAGGGACTGCAGCTCTACGTGCAGTGGCAAAACGCGTTGCGTTCGCCGGCCGATCATCGACGTGAACTCTTCATCGAGTCTCCCTTGTGTCATCCCTCCACCATGCTTCGCGCACGTGCGGTCGAAGCGATCGGTGGGTACCGACACGGCGACTTTCCCGAGGACTACGATCTGTGGCTTCGTCTCTGGGACGCGGGTTGGCAGATGTCCAAGGTGCCGATCGAGGGCGTGGAGTGGCGACATGGTCCTGGCCGCGCGACGTTCGTGGATCCGCGGTATCGACCCGAAGCGTTCCTGAAGCTCAAGGTGGGGTTCCTCGCCAAGCGCATTGCGGCGGAGAAGCGTTCGCTCGTCATCTGGGGCGCAGGAAAGTCAGGACGCAGACTGATGCGCGAGTTGGAAGCGTACGGATATCGAGTCGGCAGTTGGATCGACATCGACCCGGACAAGATCGGTCGGGAGATCCGAGGCGGGCGAGTGAACGCTCCGGGTTCGTTGAACGTTGAAAAGCACTTTGTACTCGGGTGCGTCGCATCGCGCGGTGCACGCCAGCTGATCCGAGACGAGTTGCAACGACAAGGATTCGTCGAAGACCAAGACATGCTCTTTGTCGCGTAGCGCGAACCGGTTGGTAATCTTGCGCGTGCGCTGCGCTTGGTTGCTTGTCCTTGTCATGCCCTCCGTCGCTGTCGCGGATCCCGTCGACACCCTCGAATCCCACGGTTGTCTGGGCTGCCACAGCGTCGACGGTTCCTCCCGTGTCGGACCCACGTTCGCAGGCATCGCAGACCTGCATAACGACGCGTACCTACGTCGCGCGATCCTCGACCCTGAAGCAGACGTCGTGGGCAACGTCGCCATGCCGAACTTGGGTCTCGACGAAGCCACCGCCGACGAACTCGTCGAAGCACTCCACGCGATCCAAGCCACCGACCCACCTTTCGAGTCTCTCTGGCCACTCATCGCAGCGTGCGCTCTCTTCGTCGGACTTCACTTTCTGCTCAGTGGCCCACTGCGCGAACCGATGGTTGGCAAGCTCGGCTTCGGACGCTTCACCGGCGTGTACTCCGTGCTCGTCGGTCTGCCCTTCGCGGCCATCTTCTACGGCTGGTCGGTCGCTCCCTTCGTCGCGGTGTGGAACCCACCCATCTTCACCGTGCACCTCGCCGTCACCCTCAACCTCATCGCGCTCGTGTTTCTAGTCGCGGGCTATTCGACGCCAGGCCCGACGATGGCGGGCGTGAAAAACTCCGGCGTGCACGGCGTGCTGACCATCACACGGCATCCAGCCCTCTGGGGATTTGGCCTGTGGGCACTGGCGCATCTCGGTGCCAACGGCGACGCCGCGTCCATCATTCTCTTCGCCAGCATCGTCATACTGAGCTTGGGGGGCATGCTGCACATCGACGCACGAAGACGACGAAGCGATTCCCACTGGCCCGACTTTGAAGCGCAAACGTCGATCGTTCCCTTCGCCGCGGTCATTCAGAAGCGCACGAAGCTAAGCCTCAAGGGTCTATGGTGGCGACTGCTCATCGCTGTGGTGATCTATGCGACCATCCTCGCCTGGTCACACGAGTGGCTGACTGGGGTGTCGCCGATTCCGGTCGAAATGCGACGCGCAATGGGGATGGGATGAGCGACGAACGAACGTTGAGTCACTGGGGTTGGGGTTGGGCGGACAAGTTCCCAGCCGCGGATGTCCGCAAGACGCTCGGCCAACAGGTTCACGCCATGTTGGGCTTCGCGGCGCAAGACCCGCTGGAGCCTGTTGCCCTCGAGGCGATCGAGCTTCCCAAGCCGCGCGTGAAAGCACCCGACAACGTCGCCGCGTCGACCGAGGACGAAATGCGTATTCGCCACACTTACGGACGCGCATACCGAGATGTCGCCCGCGGGTTCTACGGCGACTTCTCCGTCGCGCCCGATCTCGTCGCGATGCCCACGAACGAGACTGAAGTTCGTCAGGTACTGGACTGGGCGAGTGATGCACGCGTCGCAGTCATTCCCTACGGAGGGGGCACCAGCGTTGTCAGCGGAATCGAACCCATCGTTGAGGGCGACTACAAGGGCACGTGCACGCTGGACCTGCGACACCTCGACCAGGTTCTCGACGTCGAGCCGACCAGCCTCACGGCGCGGATCCAAGCAGGCGCAACCGGTCCGGCGCTCGAAAAGCAGCTTGCTGAGCACGGTCTGACGCTGCGTTGCTTTCCGCAAAGCTTCGAGTTCTCCACGCTCGGAGGCTGGCTCGCGACGCGTGCGGGTGGACACTTCGCCACGGTCTACACACACGTCGACGATCTCACTGCGTCCATCCGCGCGATCACACCGAGTGGAACGTGGGCGAGCTGGCGACTTCCCGGTTCCGGCGCGGGGCCTTCCCCCGATCGCATGCTGCTCGGCTCCGAAGGCACCCTCGGCGTGATCACCGAAGCATGGATGCGCGTTCGACCGCGACCGGTGTTTCGCGCGACTGCAAGCGTGCACTTCGACAAGTGGAACAACGCTGTTGCCGCAGCGCGTGCTCTGTCGCAGAGCGGACTCTTCCCCACCAACTGCCGTTTGCTCGACAAACGTGAAGCCGCACTGAACATGGTGACGCAAGACGGAACACATGTGCTGATCGTGGGGTTCGAAGGTGCGGACCATCCTCTGCAAGCGTCGATGACGCGCGCGCTTGAACTCACGGCGGACCACGGAGGGAAGTGTCCCAAGGGGCCGAAGTATCGGGAGGGAGATACGCGCAGTTCCGGTGGTGCTGCGGGCGCCTGGAAGAACGCGTTCATCGACGCGCCCTATCTCATGAACATCTTGCTGAGCCTCGGGATGGTGGTGGACACGTTCGAAACGGCGTGTCCATGGGACGCGTTCGAATCGCTACACCACGACGTGATCAAGAACGTTCGAGCGGCGATGAAGGAAACCTGCGGCGGAGGCTTCATCTCCTGTCGATTTACCCACGTGTACCCGGATGGACCTGCGCCCTACTTCACCTTTATCGCACCCGCGACACGTGGTTCCGAGGTGCAGCAGTGGGAGACCATCAAAGCGGCCGCGTCTGAAACACTGGTTCAACATCGCGCAACCATCACGCATCACCATGCGGTCGGGCGCACCCACAAGCCTTGGTACGAGCGTCAGCGTCCCGATCCCTTTGCGACGGCCATGCGTGCAGCAAAGAGCGCACTGGATCCACAGTCGATCCTAAACCCGGGAGTGCTTTGGTAGCTCAGCTCGTCACGCGGCGCCGGCTGCGCGCTTCGAAAAATCGTCCACGAGTTGCGTCGCCGCATGCAGCACGTTGCCGTCTTTGATGTGTTGTTCGATCACCAACATCATCTCCTGCGGCGTCGAGTAAATCATGGTGTGATCGGGCAAGGTCGCCAGCGCACTGTGGTTGTCGAACAGCGGATCGCTCTTCGCTTGTCCCACGCTGCCTTTCCACGTCGGGCCGTTCCCGCCGTTGAAGCTCGCATGAGCGTGCGTAAACGTTCCCCCGAGCTTGGTGTGGTACGGCGACGCCTTGCACTGAATCGCACTCATCAACTTGATCTCCAGCCGAACTGCGCCGTAGGGACGTGCGATCTGCAAGACGTTGCCCTGAAAGCCGGAGCCCTTGGTGAAGGTCCCACCAAACGTCTGAGCAAGGCTCTGCCAGACGTCGACCGCACCACCGCTGCGCGACTTGTTCAGAGCGGTCACGCCCCAAATCACCAGAAAGAGAATGACGAAGAAGGCCAGGCCAAGAAGCTCGGCAACCAAGGGAATCCCACCACCACTGTTCATGGCAGGGGTATACGCCAAAACCGTCCCACACTTCCCTACCTATTCGTCGCGTTGAAAACGTCCGATATTGCGAGTCGACAGATGGTGCGAAGTTGAGCGCATTTGCCGGCCTCATCGTTCTCTCGATGGGCATCATGGTGGCGACCGGAATCACGGTCGCGGCGTTTGCACGATCACGCCAACGACCGGAGCTCTATCTCTTTGCCGGCGTGTGTGCGTGTGGAGCGGTGTACGCGCTGGTCACCGCCGTTCTCCTGCGAACGGACGCACCTCTTTGGCTCAGTGTGCTCAGCGCTCAGTTCGGCTACGTCTGCGGCGCAACCTACATCGCTCTCAACGTGGTGTTTCTCTCGCGCTACACGCGCATGGTGCTCGCGCCATGGGAACGAGCGTTCGGAATCGCGCTTCCCTTGCTCATTGCTCTCAGTGCGTTGGTTCCCGGGTTGTGTCTTCGCACCGACCGTGTGCGGGAGTACGACGTGTTCGGGGTCCCGCACCTATCCTCGATTCCCACTCCGTTTGGCTACGTCGCAGTGCTGGCGCTGGGCGTCGCACTCTTGACCATGCTCCGTGTGGCATTTCGTCTTCGACGCTCGTTCTTCCAGCGCGCCCCGATGATCGGCTCGCTTGCGCTCCTGGTCGCCTTCGGCATCTCGGACATGCTCCTGACCATGCGACTTGCCCTATCTCGCGTCCATTGCGGGGGTATTCGTCAGTCTGGCGATGGCGGCGCACCTGGCCTCGGAATGGGGTGCAGAGGCGCATCAGCTCGTCGGACTGCGTCGCTCCTTGGAACGAGGCTTGGAACGCCGCAGCGAAGCGCTTCAAGACGCGCAGTCCCGCCTCGCACACAAAGACCGTCTGGAGGTTCTTGGTCGCGTTGCCGCATCGGTCGGTCACGAAGTGAACAACCCACTCACGTACGTCATCGCCAACCTTGAGGTGCTGCGCGCATCGGGCATGGACTCAGAGACGCAGGAACTGGTCGACGAGAGCCTCGATGGCGCGAAACGCATCGCACGAATCGTTCGCGAACTGCGCGCATTCGCAGACACCTCGTTCGTGATCACATCCGTATCGCTCAAGAGCACCGCCGAAACTGCAGCACGCACACTCGCCCATCGTCTGGCTCCCAAACACGCGATCGACATTCGTATCGCAGCGAACCTTCACGTCGCTGCCGACGAAACCCAACTCACGCAGATCTTCACCAACATCCTCGCCAACGCGCTGGACTCTTTCGCGAAGGACGAAGAGCACTTTGTCCGCGTCACCGCAACCGAAGACCAAGGCGCCGTGAGCGTTCGAATCGTGAACAACGGCGCGCCGATTCCAGCGGAGCACCACGACCAGTTGTTCCAGCCCTTCGCCAGCACCAAAGAATCAGGTCTGGGGCTGGGACTGAGCATTGTGCGCGACATGGTCCGCGCGTTCGGAGGGGACATCGCGCTCGACGACTCGGAGCTCACCACGTTCGTGCTTCAGCTGCGTCAGCGACAACCCGAACTGGCGGAATCGTCGCGCGAAGGTTCGTCACTCGAAGGACTACGCATTCTCCTGGTCGAAGATCAGCCCGAAGTGGCGCGCGCGCTGGACCGAATGCTCGCGCCTGCTGAGGTGACGCGTGCGCTCAACGGATTCGCCGCACTTGAAGCATTGAGTTCCGAGCGCTTCGACGTGGTGCTCTGCGACGTCATGATGCCGGAACTCAGTGGGCTCGACCTGCATCGCCGGCTTCGCGAACGTGGCCCCCTCGGGTTCGACTTCATCTTCATGACCGGCGGTGCTCCTGACGCCGCGGTCCAAACGGCACTCGACAAAACCGGTGCGCCACTCTTGTACAAACCCTTTGAGCCCCAGGACATCATCGCGATCGTACGTCCGCCCGATGTCGCTGAAGCACGTGACGACGGGTTCGCTATTGTGCGAGCGCTTCCAAGCGTTCGCGATGTTCCCGACGCAAGTTGATCATCCGCAGCCGCACGCGAAACCGCCCGTCCTCGATGCGTTTGCTGCCCTGACTCTTGCCCTGCAGTGCCATGTCTTCGACCTGCAACGCGGTGGGCGTTCCCGGGGCAAGAGGCACCTCGGCGATCACCTCCAGAAACTCGCGATCGAACGCCACGAGTTCGCCGGGCTTTCCTGCGACCTGAACCGTCACTACTTCTTCCCCACTGCGGCGCGGGCTTCGCGCAAGTCTTCCTTGCGTCGAATGGCTTGGCGCTGATCGTGGATCTTGCGTCCCTTGCCGAGCCCCAGCTGCACCTTGGCGACACCGTTCTTGAAGTACACCTGCAAGGGAATCAACGTGTAGCCACGCGTCGTGAGTCGACCGCGAATTTTCTGAATCTCATGACGATGTGCCAGCAGCTTTCGCTTGGCTTTGGGCTCGTGGTTGAAGTGCGGTCCGCTTTGCTCGTAGGGCGCGATGTGCATCTTGTGCAGCCACAGCTCGTTGCCCGAGATGTTCGCGTACGACCCCTCTAAGTCTGCACGACGCGCGCGGAGACTCTTCACCTCCGAACCTTTCAGGACCATGCCGCACTCGAGGGTTTCCTCGATCTCGTACTCCTTGGCCGCTTTGGGATTGCGGCACACCAGGAGTTCCATACCCGGCACGCCCTTGCCGACGCGCTTCTTCGCCATTGCCTTGGACTTAGCACCTTCGTGCTTAGGGCGCCGCCCAGTCTGAAATCGCGGCAACCGCCTGGTCGCAATGGAGCTGTCGTGTCGATGTCATCTCCCAGCCTTCGATGGCCGCTTGAAACGTGGCCAGCGCATCGTCGGAATCGGCCAACGCGGCCAGTTCCACCGCGGCGCGGTATGCCTCCTCCCACGTATCCCACTCTCGATTGCGCACGTCGCGCTGGTCCGCGCGGAAGCCGACTCGTTCACGCCACGCGGGCGCACCGTAGACAAGGTTCACCGACGGAGCCGATCCAAGCGCTAGTTGTCCAAAGCGCACGACCACGATCGCTTCTGCCCTTCCATCGCCATCCGCGTCGGCAAACGACTCAATGCACGCGTCGCCGTGCGTGGGAAGCTGCAGACGTACCTCGCGTGCACGTCCGTCTTCGATACGCACGATCGCAACACAGCGACGATCCAGTGCCGGGTCGTCGGCGAACACGAGCACTTCTTCGTGGCCGTCTCCGTCGAGGTCCGGCGGGAGTCCGTCCACCAGGCCAACGCGTGAGCGGCCGTGCTCTTCGGGTGCTTCGACCGCGAGGGCAACCCCACGCTCCGTGACCACCCGAACCAGGCTCTGCCCTCGATCCTCCATTGCGAAGGCCGAGTACGTCTCCGCGTCGATTCGCACCGTGCGACGGTAGCCCCGGTACTGCCGCTCCAATCGAGTCGCCTCCGCCGAAGGATTCACCCCGGCGCGCAAGTAGGCACTTTCGTCCACAGCCCCTTGAGTTGAGCCACAGGCCATCACTCCGAACACGATCGTCTGGCCGACGACCCAAGCTCGTCCTATGGCGAAGGTGATGGCGATTCCCTCCAACGGACTCTACCGCACCACCCTGGCTCATCCGCTCGACGCAGAGGCGATTCCCGCAGGACGCCTGGTGTACGTGGGACGCAAGGAAGATGGTCCCTTCGTCGTGGTTCCTCACTACAACGAGCGCAATCGGTGGTTCTGGAAAGACCCGGTAACGCCGCTGACCGACGAGACCTGGGGCAGCACTCTCAAGCGACTTCCAGCCGAGGGCTTTTACACACTGCCGCGTGCGCTCGAATTCGATGCGGGAGGCAAGTGGCTCAAGAATGCGATCGTTCAGCTTGGCTACGACCGAACCGGAACGGGGATTCTCTTTGTCGCCGAGCAGCATCACGCTTCGGTGGACAACGCTTTGTACTTCAGCGACCGCGGGCATCGTATTGACGATGAACTTCTGGATGCATTGATCTGGGCACCGATTCTGCCGGTGAAGGAAGCGGCGGAGCAGCTGCACTAGCAACTGGGCTCCGCAGCGACCGATGACGTTGCATGTGGCGTGCTCCGCTCAAGGGTCTCCTCGATCTTCTTGCTCCGTTTCGATGCCCGGGCTGCGATGTGGTTCTCGACTGGGGACAGCGCGGTTTCTGTGACGGCTGCGCGTTGTTGATCGAACCCTTACGGAGCGGGCCTGCACTCTACGCGTACGGCGGCCCTCTCGCGGTCGGAATCAAAGGGCTCAAGTACGGCAAACGGGTCGACTACACCGACGCTCTCTCCGCCCTGCTTGTCACGGGTTGGAAGCGTCACGCCGGTCGGATCGACGAAGTCGTTCCGATCCCATTGCATTCGACACGCTTGCGCGAGCGCGGCTTCAACCAAAGCGAACTGCTCGCTGCACCGCTTGCCAAGGCGCTCGGTGTTCCGTTGCGAAACCGCATTGCGCGAACCCATCCCGGCGTCGCACAAGCGAGCCTGCCCCAAGCCATTCGCTCCGAGAGCGTTCGGCATTCCTTTGTCGCACAGCCCGGAGCGAAGCGAGTGTTGCTCATCGACGATGTACGAACCACCGGCGCAACACTCCGTGCAGCCACGGGAGCACTGCACAAAGCCGGAACCCATCACGTGCGGATCATGGCGCTAGCGGGCGTCGAACCCTGAGGAATGAGGAATGCGGAATGCGGAATGCGGAATGCGGAATGCGCTACTAAATTCTAGTGGGAGACGTGAGGCTCGGAGGCCGCAGAGATTATTTTCTCTCCAGACTCCGAGCCTCGCGCCTCCCACGAATAAATGCGCCCCCAATATCCGCGTGGCGGAACTCTAATGCGAGTAGGGCTCATTTCTCGAAATTGTAAACGCGCGATACACCTGCTCCGCCAGGAACAGACGCGCCAAACGATGCGGCAAGATCATCGCGCTCAACGACAAACGTTGATGCGCCGCGCGACTGATCTCGGGCGGAAGTCCGTAGCTTCCGCCGATCAGAAACACGAGCGACTGCACACCCGAGTTCTCGGTGTCGTCGATCCACTTCGCAAACTGCGCGCTGGTGATCGACTTCCCTTCAACCTCGAGCGCGATCACGCGTGACCGGTCGGGAATCGCCTTCTCAAAACGCGCGCGCACCTCAGCGGCGTCGCCGTCTTTGAGCTCGATCTCCTCCACACGCGCATAGCGCTTGATGCGTTTGAGATACTCGTCCACCGCGGTGCGCAGGTGTTTCTCCTTCACCTTGCCCACCGCGATGATGACTACGCGCACGGCGCGTTAGAGAGGCAACAAGTCGTCTTCTTGCTCGACGCCTAAGTCCACACGCGCGGCATCGATCCAAAGCGCTTCGAGGTCGTAGTAGCCACGCGTGTCCTGATGGAAGATGTGGACGATCACATCGCCAAAATCCATCAACACCCACTGGCCCTGCGGCAAGCCTTCGACGCCGTAGCACTGCGTGGAGTGCTCGGTCTTCATCGTCTGGCGAACACCTTGCGCGATCGCGTTGACCTGACGGTCGGAGCGTCCGCTCATGATGACGATGTAGTCGGCGTAGTCGACCTTCCCTCGAACATCCACGATCTCCACTCGCATCGCTTTCTTGTCGAGCGCGGCCGACGCGATGTGCATGGCTGTGTCCCGGGGGTCGACGTCAGTGCGTCGTGCGGGACGTGGCGTGGACGGTTGCAACTTCTCAGCAGATTTGGTCATGAACCCCCTGTCTTCTCCGTAGCGGTCATCCACGAACTTGGCCTGTACCGTAGGCGACCCACTTAAGAGTACACAGCTCTTGCAGCCCCATGGGACCGTAGGCATGCAGTTTTGTGGTCGAAATCCCCATCTCGGCCCCGAGGCCAAGCTGATAACCGTCGTTGAATCGGGTAGATGCGTTGACGAGCACCAAGCTTGCATCCACCTCGCGAACCCACCGATCCGCGGCCTCTTTTGAGGCTGTCACGATCGCTTCGGTGTGATTCGAGCCGTGTTGGGCGACGTGATTGAGTGCGGATTCGATACCTTCCACCACCCGCACGGACAGCACGTAGTCGAGATACTCCTCGTCCCAATCCGCTTCGGTGGCGGGCTTCATCGATGACACCCGCGCTCGAGCCCCGGCGTCACCGCGCAACTCCACGCGACCTTCCATGCGCTCGGCAAGACGCGGAAGAAACTCATCTGCCACACTCGCATCCACCAGCAACGTCTCCATCGCGTTGCACACGCCGGGTCGATGCGTCTTGGCGTTGTCCGCGATCTCGAGCGCCATCCCAAGGTCCGCATCGGCGTGCACGTACACGTGACACACACCTTTGTAGTGTCGGATGACCGGCACGCTGGCGTTGTCCGCCACGAAACGAATCAGCCCTTCGCCGCCACGCGGAATCACCACGTCGACCAAACCGTCGAGTTTGATCATCGCCTCGGTCGCCTTGCGATCGGTCGTGGGCAAAAACGTCACCGCCCCGCGCGGAAGACCTTCGGCTTCGAGGGCATCACGAAAAATGTTGGCGATGGCCGTGTTGCTTTCAAACGCTTCGCGACCACCCCGGAGCAACACCGCGTTGCCACTTTTGATGCACAGCGCCGCAGCATCCGCGGTCACGTTCGGTCGCGACTCGTAGATGATGCCGATCACACCAAGCGGCATGCGCACACGCTCGATGTCGAGACCGTTGTCGAGCGTGCGTTTCTCACTGACCTGCCCAACCGGATCGGGCAGCGCCGCAATGTCGTCCACGCCTTGCGCGACTCCGTTGAGACGCGCGCGCGTCAGTTCGAGTCGATCCATCATCGCGCTGCTGAGATCCATCGACGTGGCGTTGTGCAGGTCTGTTCCGTTTGCTTCCAACACCCCATCGCCGAGAACTGTTCGCAGGCTTTCGGCTGCGCGACGCAGAACCGCATCTTTGCGCTCGGTTGGAACGCTTCGCATCGTTCGGGCAGCCGCTTGGGCTTCGATCGCCAGCGATCGGACGAGCTCTGCAACGTCGCTCATGCCCTACCCTTAATCCCTGGATCCGGGGTCGTCCACGACCAGATCGTCGCGATGAACCACGACTCCGCTACCGGCACGGCCCAAACGAGCCTCGATTTCGTCGGTTTGAGCGCCCGCCATCCGGGCCACGTCGAGGGTGCCGTACCGAATCAGGCCACGACCGACCTCCCCCTCGGGGCCGACCAGACGCACCGCATCGCCGGGCTCCACCTCGCCACGAACGCCAACCACACCTGCCGCGAGAAGGCTCGCGCCCTTCTTCAGCGCACGCACCGCGCCCCCGTCGATCACCACGTCGCCTCGCGGTCGCAGCGTAAACGCAATCCAATGTTTGCGACTCGCCAACTTCGCGCCGTGCGGAAGCACGAGCGTGCCGACGTCGTCGCCGGCCAGCAGCGCTTCGAGAATCTTCGGGTCATGGGACGACGCGATGACCACCGGCACACCGCGCTTGGTGGCACGCAGCGCAGCATCGAGTTTGGATCCCATGCCTCCGCGTCCCTCGCTGGCATTCGAGCTTGGCCGCACCAACGCTGCGGCAGCTTGCGGGTCTTCGACGACCGACACGCGTGCATCACCATCGAGGAGACCTTCGACGTCGGTCAGCAGGACGAGCAGATCCGCGCCCACCAACGTGGCCACCATGGCTGCGAGTTGATCGTTGTCGCCAAAGCGGATCTCATCGACGGCCACGGTGTCGTTCTCGTTGATGATGGGAACGACGTTCAGTTCGAGCAACGCTTCGATCGCGCGGCGCGCGTTGAGGTATCGGTCTCGGTCGGTGAGATCGGCGTGCGTCAACAGCACTTGGGCGACGGGCACATCGAAGGGTTCGAAGGCTTCTTCGTAGCGGCGCACGAGCAACGATTGCCCTGCTGCAGCCGCGGCCTGAAGACGCGGCATATCACGCGGACGCTGCGCAAGGCCAAGCCGTCGACGACCTAGCGCGATCGCACCTGACGACACGAGCACACTGCGAATACCGCGCGCGTGCAGTGCCGCGAGTTGCGTGGCGATGCGCGTGAAGCTTGCTGGATCGGTCAGTGCGCTGGAGCCGACTTTGACCACCAAGGTCTTCGCATCGCGAAGGGCTTCGCGTGCACTCATTGCAACACCTCGCGGTCTGAGAAGAAGGCATCGAAGGGTTCGGCCATGGCGTCGATGACTTCCTCGGGAACTTCACTCAGCGCGTCCAACAACGTATCGACCAGTCGTTCGAGCGGAGGGCGGTCTTCACGATCGAGCGCAACGACCGACCGGCCAGCATCTCGAACCGTGGTCCACAACCCACCGGGGGCCGAACGCAGGGCCTGCGAGGTGCCGACGCGTCGAGCACGCGCCCACGCTTGGACAATTCGTCCCGCTTCGGCTTGCTCGAGTGACGCGTTGGCACGCCGCCAACCTTTTTGCGGTCCGCGTGCGAGATAGCGATCCAGCAACGCCGCATCGGTCATCAAGCGCACTGCGTCCTCGGCCCGATCCGCCCAGCGCAGAGGCGCGACGATGCGCGACACCCAACCGCCCCGTGGGCCTGACGCGGAAAGCGCCTTGCGCGCCTTGGACGAAAGCCGAACGTCGTGCCGCAGGCACACGCGACGAAACGCAGAACCGCGGACAAGGCTTTGTGCATAGCGATCCAGAAACGGAACCGGGATGGCTCCGAGTGCGGCCGCCGCAGCTGCGTGGATCGTGCTCACCGGCGCGGTCTAGCACCTTCTATGGGTGCTCTGCACACGGCACAGGGCGTGCAACGATTGCTGCATTGTGAAGAAACTCCTCTATGCTCACCGCACCTGATGCTCGCTGAGGACCTTTCTCCCTGGTTCGTTCGCGGCTGCGCCTTCTTTTTCGGTGCGCTCTGGGGGAGCTTCTTCAACGTCGCCATCTACCGCTGGCCGCGCGAAATGTCGGTGGTGGTTCCACCGAGCCACTGTCCAGCATGCGGCGCGTCGGTGCCCTGGTACCGCAACGTCCCGATCGTTGCGTACCTGATTCAGCGCGGAAAGGCCGCGTGTTGCGGTGCCAAGATGACGCCCCGCTACCTCTTGGTGGAGGTGCTCGCCGGCATCCTGTGTTTGGCCTTGGCCGAGCGCATGTTTGTGCAAGTGCCCGAAGCTGAAGCAGGCATCGCTACCGCACAGGTGTTGCTCTACTTCGCCTTTGTGGGCGGGTTGGTGGTTGCGACATTCACCGACCTTGAGTGGATGATGATTCCCGATGAGGTCACCTTGCCTGCAGCCGCGCTCGGCTTGGTCAGCGTGGAATGGCGCGACGTCGATCCCGTGAGCATGGCCGTGGGTGCGGGCACCGGTTTTCTGCTCGTGCAGCTGGTCTTTGTGTGGTCCTACGAGCGACTGACCGGACGGCGTGGAATGGGCGAAGGCGACGCCAAGCTCTTGCTGATGATCGGCGCGTTTGTCGGTTGGAAGGGTGTGCTCTTTGCTGTTGCTGCGGGCTCGTTGCAGGGCGTGTTGGCCGCGATGGTGGGATTCGTGACGGGCCGGAACCATTCGCCGGAGCTGCGCGAAGTGTTGACGCGTGTGCCTGAGAACAAGTCGACGAAGCTGGAAGCGACGTGCAACGACACAGAGCCGAAGACGGACACTGAGACTGAGACTGACACTGACACTGAGACTGAGACTGAGACTGAGACTGAGACTGAGACTGAGTCTGACACTGAGACTGAGTCTGACACTGAGACTGAGTCTGACACTGAGACCGAGTCTGATGAGGTCCTCACACGCGGCCCACTCAAGCTCCCGTTCGGTCCCTTCTTGGCGCTGGGTGCACTGGAATGGCTCTTCTTCGGGGAAGAGCTACTGGCTTGGTACCTCGAGCTGCTGAACTAAGGCGACACCTGGTGGGTCAGCCGGGATCATTTTAACCGGAAGTGCGGGAAGACTGGAAGGCGGGAAGGTTTCGGATTCCAAAACCTTCCCGCCTTCCAGCCTTCCCGTACTTCCGGTTAAAAAATCCAAGCACCAAGCGTACTCAAGCGCGGATGCGTCGCTCGATCCGGATCGGTCGAAACCACCGCATCAAGAGCAACAGGTTGATCAGCGCGAACAAGAAGCACAGCGCGGCCAATCCTACCGCCCAGCCGTAGCTTCCCGGCGGCTCGTCGGCGAGCAACACGAACGTCTCACCCGTCACGGGAACACCGATGCTCGCATAGTGCTGCTGCACGGACGCAAAGCGTCCGCCCAACTCGGACATGGTCACGAGTCGACCTGAAAAATCCCGTCGCGATGCCTGCCGCGCGCGCACCTGATCGTCGGCTGCCACCTGCACGAACACACGACGCTGACCTGCCAGCGGAAACACAGAGTAGGTGCCGCCGAAGAGCCGCGAGTACTGCACCGTTCGCGACGCCATCGGTGAACCACTCACGCTGACGTAGGTGTTCGACTGCAGTGCAGCCCCCTCGACGTCGGTGGCTTCGCCGAGAGCAACCGCTTGGTCACCCTGGCCGAAGTACGCGATGTCCGTGCGAAGGCTGGCGAGAAGCGCAATCGCCGCAGCCACAGCCAGCGCCATCACCGTCATGGTCGCAAGTCGCTTGCTCCGTGCCGGAGCCGGCAAGGTCATCAAGTCGGGGTCGACCCCGTCGACGAGCTTGGGAGAGCCCGCCGGCGCATGCGCCGTTTCTGTCTGTGCGCCTGTCACGAAACGTCTGACACCCACTATCGCCAAAGGTTCGCGAACATCAACCTTGCGACGTGGCCCCAGACACGAAAAAGGGACCGCCAAGCGCAAAAGCTTAGCGATCCCAGAATGTTACGAACTGAACCTCAGGCCTTCGGAGCCTTCTTCTTCGCGGCTTGATAGCGATCCCACAATCGCGGCGTGGACCAATCGGCGTACTGCGCCTTCCAGCCGGCGTCCTTACGACCCTGAAGGTCGGCGATCGCGTCGATGAGCTTGTCGCGGCTTCCGTGCTCGGATTTGACGGCCTCGAGCGTGTCGAGAAGTCGCAGAAGGTGCTTGTTGGAGACGCTCTCCAAGCCCTTCTCGTCGTTCACGCGGTCGATCCAGAGACCTCCAGAGGTCAGCTTCTCAACAGCGGCAACGAGCTTCTTCTTCGCTTCCTGACGGGCCTTGGTGGGGTCCTTTTCGTCGATTCCGAAGCGTTTCTTGGCGATTTGGAGGGGTGAGGGCTTCATCGTTCTACCTTTTTGCCCGCGCGGACGCGGGTCGCGAGGCCTAGCAGCCCTCCTCGGACCACGCAACACCCCGAATTGCGGAGGATGCTGAACACCCGACGTGATCCGCCTGCCGGATCAGAATAGGCTCCGCCGATGGCTGGCGAGTTCGTCCACCTGCACGTGCACTCCGAGTTCACGATGCTGGACGGGGCCATCCGCATCAAAGAGCTGGTCAAAGCCTGCGAGCGGATGGAGATGCCCGCCGTGGCGCTGACCGACCGCGCCAACATGTACGGCGCCGTTCAGCTTCACCACGCCGCATCGGGCTCCAAGGTAAAGCCCATCCTGGGTGCGGAGGTTCACCTGACCGACGGGTACCGCGCCGACCCTCAGGCCAAACAATCGGGCCACCTGGTGCTGCTCGCGGCTTCGCAGGAGGGCTACCACAACCTCGTTCGACTCGTGAGCCTGGGTTGGGTCGAGGGACTGGTCGACGGTGTGCCTCGAATCGATTTCGAGGTGCTCAGCAAGTACACCAAAGACGTCGTCGCGCTCTCGGGTTGTCTCGCCGGTTGGCTGCCGCAGCGCGTCTTGATGCAAGGCCCCGAAGCCGGTCGCGAAGGCATGGCGAAGCTGCGGGATGTGTTCGCCCCCGGACACTTCTTCGTCGAGTTGGAGGACCACGGGTTTCCGGAAAACCGACCGCTCAACGGAGTGCTCGCTGAGCTCGCGCGCGACTTGGAAATCCCGCTCGTCGCCACCAACTGCTGTCACTTCATCGAACGTACTCAAGCACGCGCACAGCTCGCGCTGCAGTGCATCGGTGCAAGCCGGACGCTCCGCGAAATGGAGGCGATGCACCACAACAGCTCGGAAATGTATCTCAAGGCCGCCGAACAGATGGCCGAGCTCTTTTCCGGCTATCCCTCGGCGGTCTCGAACACGCTGCGCATTGCGGAGATGACCGCGGGACAGTGCAACCCGCTTTACAAGCCTAAGCTTCCGCGCTTTCCGCTCCCCGAAGGCAAGACCGAAGACGAGCACCTGCGCGAGCTAAGCGAAAAGGGCCTGCGCGATCGTCTGTCCGAGATTCGCAAGATGGGCAGCGAGCCCAACGTCGCCGAGTACGAAGCGCGACTGAAGATCGAACTCGACGTGATTTCGTCGATGGGCTTTCCCGGCTACTTCCTCATCGTTGCCGACTTCATCAACTGGGCGAAGGACAACGGCATCCCAGTGGGTCCCGGTCGTGGTTCAGGTGCGGGCTCGTTGGTCGCGTACTCGCTGAAGATCACCAACCTGGATCCGCTCCCCTACGGTCTGCTCTTCGAACGCTTTCTCAATCCTGAGCGTGTGTCGATGCCCGACTTCGACGTCGACTTCTGCATGGCGGCACGCGACAAGGTCATCGACTACGTCCGGGAGAAGTACGGCGAAGAGTCGGTCGGCCAGATCGCTACGTTCCATCAGCTCAAGAGCAAGAGCGTGGTGCGCGACGTCGGTCGCGTCATGGGCTTAGCCCCCGCGGATGCAGGGCGAATCGCGTCCCTGGTTCCCGATCCTGTGGGCGGCAAGAACGTGCCGATTCCCGCCGCGCTCGAACAAGAGCCACGACTTCGCACGCTGCACGAAGAAGACGAAGAGGTTCGCGAGCTTCTCGACACTGCAATGGCGATCGAGAACCTGACGCGCCACGCGGGCATGCACGCCGCGGGTGTTGTGATCTCCGAAGGACCGATTTGGGACCACGTCCCGGTGTTCTGTCCGGAAGAGAAGGTCTACGTCACCCAGTTCCACAAGGACGACGTGGAGTCGGCCGGGCTGGTGAAGTTCGACTTCCTCGGTCTGAAGACGCTCACGGTGATCGATCTCGCCGTGAAGCTGATCGACAAGCGGCCGGACCGAAACGAACCCTTCGACATCGATTCGATTCCGCTCGACGACCCGGCCACGTTTGCGCTGCTGCAGTCCGGCGAGACCACCAACGTCTTCCAGCTTGAGTCGCAGGGCATGCAGAACCTGTTCAAGATGCTCAAGCCGGACTGCTTCGAGGACATCATCGCAGCGGTTGCACTCTACCGACCCGGTCCGATGGGCGCGGACATGCATACGGACTTCGTGCATCGCAAGCACGGGCGGCAACGCGTCGAGTACCCCGATCCCAGCCTGGAACCGATCCTCGGCGATACGCGCGGCGTCATCGTCTACCAGGAGCAGGTCATGCAAATCGCCCGGGATATGGCGGGGTATTCGCTTGGTGGTGCCGACCTTCTCCGCCGCGCGATGGGTAAGAAGAAGGCGTCGGAGATGGAGAAGCAGAAAGCCATCTTCATCGAAGGCGCGACGAAACTCGGGCACACCCAGACCAAGGCCGAAGAGGTCTTCGACCTGATGGCGTACTTCGCAGGGTACGGCTTCAACAAGAGTCACTCGGCCGCATACGCGTTGATCACCTACCAAACCGCGTACCTGAAGGCGCACTACCCGGCGGAGTTCTGCTGCGGCACGATGAGCGCCGACAAGGACAAGTCCGACAAGGTCGTCCGCACGGTTGCCGAGGCCCGCACGATGGGCATCACTGTGCTCCCGCCCGACGTCAACGAGTCGGCCATCGACTTCACGGTTGTGTACGAAGAGGAGCAGCTCGGCCACGCTCCCAAAGGACGACCGGTCTGTGAAGGCGGCAAGATGCGCGACCGCCTGTCGCCCAAGATTCGCTTTGGACTCGGTGCGCTCAAGGGTGTGGGTGAAGCCGCGCTCGAGGCCGTGTTCGAAGAGCGCTACTTCTCGGCCGAAGAGAAGCAGCCCTTCGTCGACCTCTTCGACTTCTGTGATCGCGTGGACTTGCGTCGCGTCAACAAGGGCGTGTGCGAGGCGCTCGTTCAGTGTGGCGCTTTTGACGGCTGCCACGATCCCATCACGGTCCATCGCGCCCAGGCGTTTGCGGCCGTGGAAATCGCCATCGAACGCGGCAAGAAAGCCGCCGCAGACCGGGCGAGCGGACAGCAAAGCCTGTTTGGATTGCTCGCCGATCAGGAAGCACAGACCTTCAAAACCGCGGGTGGAACCTTCCCCACCGGGATCGAACCTTGGGACAGCGCCGAGCAGCTTTCGCGCGAGAAGCGAACACTCGGATTCTATGTCTCGGGTCACCCGCTCGATCGCTACATCAACGAACTTCGTCGGTTCTGCAACTGCACCACCGAGACACTCGACGAGATGCAGAACGGATTCCGCGCCACAATTGGCGGCAGCGTCGAAAGTTATCGAGAGCGACGCACGAAACTCGGCAACACGATCGCGTTCTTCGAGTTGGAAGATCCGATGGGACGCGTGGAGATCATCGTACGACCGCGCGAGGTCGGCACCGAAGGGGTACGCGAGACGCTGACCTCCGGGTCGCCCGTCGTTGTGCACGGTCGACTCAAGCGCGAAGAAGACCGCGGAGGCGGTGGACAGCTGCAGACCAAGATCGTGCTCGACAAAGTCACCCCGCTCGACGTGGCCCTACAGGCTCGTACGCGTTCGGTGAAGCTTCGTCTCCCGGTCGAGTCGGTCAGCCGAGACGCGCTGCACGCGTTGCGCGAAGCGCTGTCCGAGTTCCCGGGCAAGGTTCCGGTTTCGCTTGAACTGATCGCCATGGGCGAATGGTCGGTGGAGCTGATCCAAACCGGCATGCGGGTCGAGCCAAGCGATGCCCTGATCACCCGGCTTGAACGGCTTTACGGCCGGAACATCTGCGAGCTGCGATGAAGCCTGCGAAGGTTCCGCCGCCACTCTCGGAAGACGAGATGATGGAGCGAGCCAACGGGATTGCGGGGCTGACGATCGGCGAGCTGGGTCGGCGTCATCACGTCGCCATTCCGCCGGACACCAAGCGTCACAAAGGGCTCGTCGGCCAGCTCATGGAAACCGTCCTCGGATGTAGCGCGGGAAGCCTGGGCGAACCCGACTTCTTGGAGATTGGCGTCGAACTCAAAACACTGCCGGTGCTCAAGACCGGGCAGCCCAAGGAGTCGACGTTCATCTGCACCATCGTGTTGACCGAGATGGCCGACACGGACTTCGAAGACTCACTGGTGTGGCGCAAGCTTCGTCGGATGTTGTGGATGCCGGTCCAAGCCGATCCCGACACACCGCTCCCGCATCGGCGCGTCGGCATGCCGATCTTGTGGAGCCCGTCGGATGCTCAGGCTCGGATCCTACGCGACGACTACGAGCGCGTCGCCACGCTGGTGCTTCAAGGCGATATCGACTCCGTGACCGGACACCTGGGGACCTACCTTCAAGTGCGTCCGAAGGGTGCCGATTCGAGCGTGCGACAACGCGCACCCGGACAAGACGGGGGCTACCAATGGACGGGGCCGCGAGGGTTCTACCTGCGGCCCCAACTCACGACACAGCTCTTGAGCGACTACCGCTAGTCCGGCTGGAGTCCCGAACGAGTAATCGTGCATGCGCCCTCGGCACATGCCGATACAGCGTCTGCGCACGCGAGCGCGGTACACGCCTCGCCTTCTTGGCAAGCCACCTTTTGGGCTTCTGCGGCTGCTTGGTGTTCTTGTGCGACCGCCCACACGATGCCGCTATTGCAGTGATCGCAGCAGGTCATCTGGACCACGACGCACTCCGCATCTTCGCTGCACGCGCGCATCTCCGCCGGAGCCTCAAGCGCCGGCCGTGTCGAATCCGGTTCGGGTTCCGGTTCGGGTTCGGGTTCAGGTTGAGGGTCCTCGGAACCCACCGAATCATCTTGCGTGGATTCGTCTTCGGTCGGCTCCGAGTTCGACGAGTTTCCACATCCGAAAAGAAGCACGGCGATCAGCAAGGTGCGCATGCCGCGAGGGTACCACTCGCGAAGGAGTGATCTATAGTCGCGGCGTGTCGGGTCCGGCTTGGTCAGGGCGCATGTCGTTCAAAGCGCGCTTGATGCTCATGCTGATCTTGGGCGTCGTCAGCGCAGCGATCGTATACGCGGTTGTGGGACGTCGCGGAGACGACGACGAGCCCCAGGTGAGTCATGTGGCAACCGCTGCGGACTACGGTGGTGGAAGCACCTCGATGGACGAAGACGAGCCATGTGAGAGCTATCTGGTGACACCGCTTGCAGGACACACCGACGTTCACCGCAGGGTGCAACCACGCCCCAACGCACCGAGTCTCGGGACCCTTCCCTCCGGAACCGTCGTCGCAGAGCGCGAGTCCCGAGACGGTTACGTCCGTCTTGCCCAACCGCTGATCGGTTGGGTGTCGCGGCAAGAACTCCAACCGCACTGCCCCTAACCGAGTTCGAAGAACTCAGTTAGCGTGGTTCGATCAAGCAACGCGCACGCGAAGAAAGGCATGCACGACGCAAACGCACGAGTGATCCGAGATCTGCGAACCGCGCTCGTTAGGCGACGTTCGCCACAGAGTCGCTCGTCGCGACGACCTTCACACCGCTTCCGCGAACCATCGTGCCCACGGTGTCGGCCAACGCGGCCATCGTGAAGCGGTCGCGACCTGGTCCATCGAGAATCAAGGTCCCGCGGCCCAGCTCGACCATCGGCGCCACGATCGCCTTGATCGCGGAGTTGCGACCCGAGAGCGAAGCGGTGCCCTGACCGGAACCGATGATCACCGCGCGGGAGACCTCAAGCTTGTTGTCGGCCAGTTCGACCATGCGGTCTCGGACACGACCTGCGAGCGACTCGGCGCTTTCGCCTTCTTCCTGAATCACCACCACAACCTCCGGGGTCGCGGCGCCGAAGCGCTCCGACCACGCAAGCCAGCGCGCGCCGCGTTCCGCGACGACCAGGCTGACGTTGGGGCTGAGAGTGAGGTCCATGTCCTTGTTTGCAGATCGCAGCAATCTCCGTGCCACTTTGTACGATCCCGATTTTCGGTGTGATTTCGTGTGCACGGTATGGATGTTGCGAGATGGGGTGTGGAGCTGTGGCAACTGAGGTGTCCACCAGGTGGGCCGAAGCGTCACAAAGCCGACGGTACCTACTTTGGAGACGCGCCAGCCGTGAAGATGTTTCCAACAATCGTATCGGCCGTCTGACCGACTTCTTAAGACCGCTCATCGAGGCCGGCGGAGCACTCGATACTTGTTGTCCGCCTTCAGGCGCGTCGTCGGGCCCAAATCCTCGAAGCCCGCAGCCAGTGCGACTCGGTGGAGGTAGTCGTCACGCTCCACCACAACCATGGCTGGACGCAGCTCGTCGAACCGTTGTTGATGTCCACTCTCGCGAATGAACTCCACGCGGTTGGAGTACTCCCGGTTCCACAACGATGCGGGAAAGCGCGATCCACTGTAGGCGAACACGTCGCCCTCCCCTAACGCCTCACGTTCGCGCGCAGGTACTTCGGGCATTTGAAACGTTACGCGAAGCTGATGCACAAAGCGCTCGTCGGTATCCATCCCAGCGAGTTGCGCCGCCGCGTCGAGTTTCACCCCCCAGCCAGGATCGGACCATCCAAGTGTCATCCAGCCCGTCACGATGACGATGCCGGCAACGGCTTCCTGCCACGACGGACTTGCGAGTTTGTTCAACAACCAACCGGCGAGCACAAACGCGATGAGCACGCTGAACAGCGAGTAACGCGCCCAACTCAGCACGGGGATGGTCGCGATGAAGAGCAGCGCGGGCAGGACATAAAGCCAGACGGTGCGATCCGAATCGTCGATCCGTTCGCGTCTTCGACGGGCATCGAGTGCACGACCGCAAAGCGTGATGAGCGCGAGGATCGCCAGCGGGAAGATCACGAAAGGCGGTCCGTTGCCGTACCCGTTGTCGCGGGTGTCGGCGTATTGCTTCTTCCGCTTGGGAGGCGAGTACAAGTCGCGCCAAAACGAACGCAGCGTTCCGGAGTGCGCGGTGCGCGGATCGGGCAAGGGCGAGGGCACCTCAATTCCCAATGCGTCGACGTAGGGAACGGCGTAGGGCCACACCGGGTTTCGAAACTGAGCGAGGTTGCGCGCGTAGCTCGCAGACCCCACGGCCAGCGCAAACACGATTCCCAGCGCTGCGCTGCGCGCTAAGCCTCGACCGCGGATTCGCCAGAGCAAGAGCAGCATCAACACCGGAGCGAAAAAGAACCCGGTGACCTTGAAACACGCTGCCCACCCAATCGCGGCGGAAGCGACCAGAACGTCCCGCCCTTGGAGGTCTCGTTTCGTCAGAAACGCCAGCCCCACCGCGAGCATGCTCGCGTACATCGAGTCGACGTAACTGCTTCGTAGCTGCAGCAAGTAGCCCGGGATCAGAAACGCGCCGACCGCCAACGAAACTGCCAACCAGCGCGAACAGTGTCGTCGCGCCATTTTGTAGCCGGCCAGTAGGAAGAGCGGCGCAACCAACGTGGAGGGGAGCTCGATCAAGCGCGCATCGCTGAGCAACCCGAAGTGGATGCCGAGGTACGACGACCCTTTAGGCACCCAGTTGATCTGTTGGAAGAACGCTTCGGGGCGAACCACGACTTCGTTGAAGCCCTGCTCTTGGATCGCGTACCCGATGATCGCTTCTTGGTACCCCAGTCCGTCCCAGCTGCTGGTCGGCGCCAGCCAACACGCCCCGACCACGTAGACAAGAATCACGTAGGTCGTGACGAGAGCGAATGCCGCCACGCTTCGATCACGCCACGCTTCGCGCACGACTTCGAAGGGCCGCCGTGCGAAGCGGGCACAGGCCTCACGCAGGGACACCCCGGACCTCAATACGATCGCCAGGATCGCCACGTTGAGGGTCGCGGTGGCGCCGATGACCACCGGGGGTGTCAGAACGTCGAACCAGCCCGCAACGTGAATCGGGACGATCAGGATCGAGAGCGCAACCAGAATGGTCGTCGTGGCGAAGGAGACGTAGTCGCGTGGATACACCCGATGCCCCACCGCGATACCTGCGATGAGCGCCGTGACATCCAAGACGAGCAGCGCGAACACACCGACGAGCTACCACGATTTGCGAGGGTTCAAATTCGTGGTTGTTTTCGCCCTCGATCCACTTAGATTGAGCGCCACTTGACCCAGCAAGAACCGACGATTAGAAGGTCGGTCGCCCGAACGGGTAAACGAATTGAACCGCTCGGGTAAGGGCTGTTAGCTCAGTTGGTAGAGCAGCGGACTTTTAATCCGACGGTCGACGGTTCGAGCCCGTCACGGCCCACCCTGAAAACCTGTCCCCATCGTCTAGTGGCCCAGGACCCTGGCCTTTCACGCCAGTAACGCGAGTTCAAACCTCGCTGGGGACGCCAATCGCCGTCTTCGCTCACGCAGCGAAGACGGCTTTTTCTTTGGTAACGTACGTTGATGCGCTGGATTCTTTGCGTCGCCGTGTTGGCGGGTTGCGGCGAGTCACCGGACATCCTCGATGGAGGCACCGCCGACGGGTCATCCGATGTCGGCTCCAGCGACGCAGCGGCAGATGCCATCGACGGAACCGACGCTCCGTTGGATGCGCCGCCCGACGCTCCGTCGGATGCGCCGCCCGACGCTCCGTCGGATGTGCGCCACCCGACACTCCGTCGGATGCTCTCCCGGACGGACAACTCTGGGTGGCAGTTTTGCGATGAGACGACGTGTCAGGGGTTCGCGTGCGCAGCCAGCGCCTGCAGCTAACCTTGGAATTCATGAGCTTGCCCGAACTCGTCGCGTTCCGCTGCAACAAGCTCCTCGACGCGTACTACAAGCAGAAGTTTCCGCCGCACACGCGTGATCAGATTCGGCTCTTTCACGAAGTCCACGAAAACCTACTCACGGTCTTCGAATCGCGTGCGCCATGGGACGGTTCGGATCGGCCGTGGAGCAAGAAACCGGTCGCGCAGTTCTCGTTCGACCCCAAAACGGGAGACTGGGAACTCCATTGCTTTGATCGACACTCGAAGCCGCAACGCTTCCACCCAGCAACTCCCACGAGGAACTTCGAGGCGCTTCTGGACGAAGTCAAACGGGACTCAACCGGCATCTTCTGGGGCTGACCATGCACGAGGTCACGACGCACGCCGGTGTCGCGCTGCCCGCCGTGGTCTACGGCACTGCGTGGAAGAAAGAACGCACCGCCGGCCTCGTTGAGGAAGCGGTTCGAGCAGGTTTCCGCGGCGTCGACACGGCATGTCAGCCCAAGCACTACAACGAACCCGGCGTGGGCGAGGGTCTCGCGACTGCGCTGCGCACAGGCGTGCAACGCGACGAGCTCTACATCCAAACCAAGTTCACTCCGCTGAGCGGACAAGACCCCGCCCGCGTTCCCTACGATCCCCGCGCGTCGCTTCCTGAGCAGGTTGCGCAATCGGTTCAACGTTCACGGTCCAACTTGCGCGTCGACCAACTCGACGGATTGGTTCTGCACTCCCCACTTCGCGCGTTCGACGACACGATGGTGGTGTGGCGCGCGCTCGAAGCGGCCGTTGATGCTGGCCACGTTCGCCAGCTCGGCATCTCCAACTGCTACGATCCGGAGCTCTTCGAGCGACTCTTTGCCGAGGCGCGAATCGCGCCCGCGGTCCTGCAAAACCGGTTTTATCAAGACAGTGGCTACGACGTTCGGCTGCGTGCGTTCTGCGCCGACCACGGTGTCGTGTACCAAAGCTTCTGGACCCTCACCGCGAACCCGCACGTGCTTCAAAGCAAGCCCGTTCAAACCGCGTGCACCCGCTACGGCAAGACCCCCGCGCAGGTTCTCTATCGAGCGCTGACCCAACTCGGGATTGTTCCGCTCATCGGAACGACGTCACGGCAGCACATGGAAGAGGACCTCGCGATCTTCACGTTCGAACTCACGCCGACCGAACTTACCGCCATAGAAGCACTGACTCGCTAGTCGCGCGGGGTTGGTCTACGCGCTGGGTTTAGTGGGGAGACCAATTATTTTTCGAAGACTGAAAGACGTGCCAAGCGATCCAAGCCTTGACTGGCTTGGTCACTTGACCGACTTCGAAAAAATGATCGGTATCCCCGGCTAAGCTTCCGTACTCCCGAGCTTCCAAGCTTCCGGATCCGCGAAGCGGAATGCTGCCCACCCGACACAGCGGGTAGACTCGCCGCGATGGGTTCCGCAGGTGGCGATTGGAAAGCTCTCTATGAAGCCGCCAAGACCGGCGACGCAGCCGAGGTCGCGTACTGGTTGCAAGCCGGCGCAGATCCGAACGCTCAACACGTTGAGGTAGGTTCAACACCGCTCATCGCGGCAGCTGAGAACGGTCATCTCGACGCGGTCAAAGCCTTGATCCAAGCGGGCGCCGACGCCGCGGTCCGGTCAGATTGGGACAAGTGGACAGCGCTCGAAGCCGCCAAGGCACGCGGCCACGACGCGGTCGTCACTTGGCTCGAACGTCTTCAGGGCGCCCGTTGGTAAGTGTTCCCCAAGTCGTCGACAAGCACCGTCGCCTCGCCATCCGCAGTCAGCACCAGAGGTTCGTCCAAAGTGCGCGGCGCGTAGGTCCAGTCTGTCGGCAAGGTCAGTCGCGCACCAAGCGTGAGAAGGTCTGCGAAGGTCAGGGTCGCGTCTTCGATCAGCGAGAGCGACTGCATGACGTACACCGTGCCCTCCGGCGAGGTCAGCTCGTAGATCTCTTCGCCCGCATCGAACGTGTACGTGGTCGTTCGCCTCACGATGGCCTCGGTGTACTCGGATGTCATCATCGTTTCCGGATCGACGGTCACCGTCGCGAAGAGCATCATTGGAAGCTCTCCAAACAGGCGTAGCGACGACGCGCTACCCTCGCCTGCGGTCATGTTGGGGATCCAATGCCGCGGTCCGTTGAGGACCGCCTGAACGGCGCCGGCCTCGGCGGCAATCGCGTCCAGGTCGAGTGCCTCGAGACCTTCCTGCGGGCACATGCCGGTGCCTTGTGTGCCCCACACCTCCGCTTCTGCAGCGCCCTCGCTCAAGCGGACAAGCAAGACCTCGCAATAGCGCGATTCACGCGTCAACGGCGTGGGCGCCACTCGGAAGAACGCGGCCAAACGACGCGCGATTTCCTCCCCTTGATCGTCCTGAAGAAAATGACCTGCTTCCGCAAGTCGCTCGGCCGGCCAACCCGCCGCACCCGGTACGCGATCCAGGAACTGCTGCTGCGCGGCACACGAACCCAGCGACCCCGGATCGTTCGCCGCCCAAATCGTGAAGAAAGGTCGTCGAAACTCCATCAGTCCAGCCCACGCGTCGCCGTTGAGTCCAGAGAGTTCGTTGACCAACGAAGGGAACACACGCACTCCGGCCATGTACGCACGATCGGGAAAGGGTTGCGTCGTATGCGGCTTCCACGGCGTCCGGCACTGGAAACCACGTCAGTGCTTCCACGATTTCCGACGGTCGAAACGACTCGGCAGTCATCGAATAGGTCATCCACGCACCAAAGTCGCCTTCATCGTCGACGCGAAGTTCGCACCCTTCGTAGAAGGGAACCTGCTGATCTGGAAACATGAACGGCGACTCCAGGTCGCGTACTTCGTCGGGGTTCTCCACGGCCGGAAAGGGCATGAACCCTGCTGGCACCTCCGGAAGAGCGCCGTTGCCGACCGCGATGCGCGCAAAACGTTCCGGATTGAGTCCCGCGACCCGCAGTCCGATCAAGCTCCCCCAATCCTGCACGAACAAGTGGATGTCGTTGAGCTCGAGTGCATCCATAAAGCGCAACAGTCGTTCGGCATGACCGAGGTAGCTGTACGCAGCAATGTTCGTCGGTTTGTCGGAACGTCCCATGCCCAAATGGTCCATTGCGATCACGCGAAAGCCCGCATCGACGAGAACCGGAATCATGTGCCGATAGAGGTACGACCAGGTGGGCTGACCATGCAGCAACAAGACCACCGGTCCATCCGCCGGTCCCTCGTCGACGTAGGCCTGTCGCAGACCATCGATCTCCGCGTACTGCGGCGCATAGGGCCAATCCGGGAGTCCCTCAAAGCACGCTTCGGGAGTGCGGACAAACTCGACGCCCTCGCCGGTCGTGCGAATCATGGGCGCCGCGTTGCACGCGCCAACCTCTCCGGAGTCTGCAGCAGCCACATCAGCGGTCCCCGCGTCATCGCTCGGTTCCACTCCATCGTCATCACCGCATCCGAAGACCAACGTCAGAGCGAACAGTAAGCGTGTCGACTTCATGCCCTTGAGGCTAAGCACCGCGCACGAGGCAAACCACGTACAAAGCGCTGCGTTTCGTAGCGAAGTGTAGAGGCGCTTGCTCGGCGCAGGAGCGCGACCGAAACTCGAACGGTGAGCCGTAAACCGCAACTCTTGCTCGTCGAAGATGACGACGAGTTGGCGGCGCTCTTACTCGAGTACCTGGGCATGCACGGGTTCGAACTCGCACGCGTCGCATCGGGCGATGAAGGGATCGAGCAGATTCAAGGTACCCAGCCGGACTTGGTCATCCTCGACTTGATGCTACCCGGTGCCAATGGACTCGATGTGTGTCGACACGTGCGTCCACACTACCGCGGCGCCATCATGATGCTCACGGCGAGCCAGAGCGAAGCGGACCATGTTGCAGGTCTGGAGATCGGCGCGGACGACTTCGTGACCAAACCGATCGAGCCGCGCATTCTGCTCGCACGAATCCGCGCGCAGCTACGAAGGCTCCAACCCAGCTCACCAAACGTCGAGTCGGTTCTCACGCTCGGCAAGCTGCGCGTCGACACCGCTTCTCGTGATGTGCGTGTCGAGGACCGAAGCGTGGCGCTGACCACGATGGAGTTCGACGTTCTGGCCATGCTCGCTCGGCATGCGGGTATCGCCGTCAAACGCGAGGACCTGTACACGACGGTGCTTGGCATCGAGTACGACGGACTCGACCGCGGCATCGACGTCCACGTGAGCCGAATCCGGCGGAAGCTGCAACAGTCCGGTTTCGACACGAGTCGACTCAAGGCGGTGCGTGGCGTCGGCTACTTGCTGGCGGCGCGATGAACCGGTCCTTTGTTCGGCTCGTCGTCACGAGTGTTTTGGTCTGCTGGGCAGGCGGTTTTGCGGTGCTCTTCGTGCACTCACGATCCCTTTCGTGGCTGGACGAGCGGGCGCGCACGGACGGGGCGTTTCTTGCGCGAGACTTGCTGCGGGCGTTGCCTCCCGATCAACGTGCGCAACGGCTCGACGAACTCCGTCCGCACTACGCGATGGACCTGCGGCTCGTCGACGTAAGCGAGGTTCAGCAACACATTGGTCGAGTTCCCCAACCGGGCGAAGCGATTCCGCATCGCGCTTCGGCTCGTGAGGAGTGGTACTTCTTCGCATTTGACGACGAAGCGCGCGCACTCGCGGTTGGGCCCGTCAATCCCACCATCGCCAACGGCTTCATCCCAATTGGGGTCATCCTTGCCGGAATCGGACTTCCACTGATCGCAGCGTGGCTCGCTGTGCGCGTGAACCGCGAAGTGCGAAAAGTCGAACACGCCACCGACGAGTTGGCGCGAGGCGAACTGGGCGCCCGCGTCGACAACCCAACCGGTCCTTCGAACGAACTCGCGGCAAGCTTCAACGCAATGGCCGAACGCATCGAGCGCTTGGTCCGCAGCCGTGAAGAACTCGTCCAGGCGGTGTCTCACGAACTTGGCTCGCCCCTCTCCCGGCTTCGCTTTCATCTCGAGTTGCTCGAGAATCTCGACGAGAAAGAACGGGCGGAGCGATTCGCAGCGATGACCCGCGAGCTCGATGCGCTCGACGAACTGGTCGCGGAGTTGCTCGGGTACGTTCAGTCCGATGAAACGGTGCTGGAGCGACAAACGTTCGACCCTGCCCAGGTGCTGCGTGACCTCGCGGAACTTGCTCAGCTCGACACCCCAGAAGACACGGGCATCGACGTGCAGGTCACTCTGCAGCCGGACGTGCACATCAACGCGGACCCGCGCTTGTTCCAGCGCGCCGTGGAGAACCTCCTGCGAAACGCACTTCGATACGGACACAGCCAAGTACGCCTCGAGCTTGCAAGCAGTGCGGATCGAGTGCGGATCGACGTGCACGACGACGGCCCCGGCATCGACGAAGCGCTACGCGAGAAGGTCGTCGCGCCGTTCTTTCGACAGGAGCCGGACCGCGCGCGCACAACTGGTGGCGTCGGCCTCGGACTCGCCATCGTCAGTCGAATCGTGCAGCGCCATGGAGGCGAGCTCGAGATCGACGATTCTTCGCTCGGTGGCGCACGCGTCTCGACCCTCTGGCCGGTGCGCTGACGCTCAGAGACGCGCGCCTTGAACGACTCGGGGGATCTCGTCCGCAAAGATCGCGCGCAGCGCTTTTGGAGCATTGAAGTCGTGGCGTTCAAGAACTTCCTGGAGCTCCTCAATCGGCACTGGTGCACACGCGATGTCGCGGAGATACCTCGCCAACGACGAGAGTTCCGGACGTTCGGATCGTCGTTCATGCTCCAGATGCTGAAGCTGCGATGCAAAACCGATGTTCGGGAGCACGCCTGGGCGCTTCTCACGCAGCAGCATGTACGCGTCGAGAAACGACAAGTCTTGCGTGGTCATCAACAACGCGGTGGCCAAGGTCGCAGAACGACTGACGCCAGCCTGACAGTGGACCAAGAGCACGTCCGCCGAGGACGCGAAGTTCAAGAACGTGGGAAACGTCGCGGCGATGTCCTCTTCCATTCCATCGTGCAGCGGCAAGCGCAGCGTTTCGAAGGAAGCGTCGAGGAAGGTCATCGTGGAGAGCTGAGGTTCGTTCAAACAGCTCGCGACGTGGGTGATGCCCAGCTCCTGAAGGCGTTCGACATCATCGGGCTTGGGACGAACACCGACGTAAAGCGTCTCGGTGATGCGGCTGAAGGCATCCGGTCGCAGGTCCACGGAGAAGTCGAACCCCAACCCCAGCCTCTCCCGGAATCGCAACGCCTTCCAGACCCGTGATGCGATGCTCACCCTTTCATCCAACTGCGTTCGGCCCGGACACGCAATCACATCTGGTGCGCAGGTTGCGTTTCAACGCTCGTCGGAGCCGGCGCCTTGGCGAGATGCACGGCAGCCAGCAATAAACACGCGGCAGCGACCACGCTCCCGACCGTGCGGACGTGATTCCAGTACGTCCAGACACGCCCGTAGGTTGCCCAGTAAGCATGTCCTTCTTCGCTGGTGTGAGCGAGTGCTTCCAACCGGTTGTTCATGGGGACGTTGCCGGCCGCGGTCACGACGAACACCAAGAGTACGTACACGACCGCAGCGACAATGATCAGTACCCGTGCGGTTCCTGAGAGCGAGGTCCACGCGTAGATCGCGAACGCGACGGTGGCCGGCACCAGGGCCAGAAACGTGGCGAGGAACACAGAGCGAAAGACGGCGCGGTTGAGTTGCTGCATCGACTCCATCCCACCCGCCGGCTCTGCGAGAATGAGCCCGCGCATGACGAAGTCGGAGAACGATTGGAACACTCCGCCGACGAGAGCCGCGCACAGTCCTAGCCCCAAACACGCGTAGACCACCCAACTCATGACCAGGCTCCTGCTGCAACCGCGTCGCGTGCGTACTGCGTGAAGTCCTTGGGCTTGCGTCCAAGCGCACGCTCAATTCCGTCCGTCGTATTCTCGTTTCGTCCGTCGAGCACCGTGGCGAACAAGTAGTCGAGCATCCACACCACCTCCTTTGGCGCACCGGAGTCTTTGGCGCCTTGGACAAAAGCGTCGTGCGGCACCTGCTCGTAGACGATATCGCGACCCAACGCGTTCGAAAGCTCCGCGCTGACTTCAGCAAACGTCAGCGCTCGCGGACCTGTCACTTCGTAGATCTCTCCGGCGTGTCCTTCTTCGGTAAGCGCCGCGATCACCACGTCCGCAATATCGTCCACGTCGACAAAGGGCTCGCGCACATCGCCCGCTGGCAAGGTGATGCGCCCCGCAACAACCATCTCGGCAAACGCCCCTTCCGAGAAGTTCTGACTGAACCAGCTCGCGCGCACCACAGTGGCCGCAATACCACTCTCGAGCACGATGCGTTCACAGGCCTGAGCTTCCGCTTCTCCACGCCCACTCAGAAGCACGATGCGCTGCACGCCCTTCGCTGCAGCTTTTGCGACGAGCGCCGCAATCGCGTCCCCCGCCCCTGGCATCGCCAGATCCGGAGCGTAGGTGATGTACATCGAGTCGACCCCTTCGAGACACGCATCCCAAGTCGAGTCTTGATTCCAATCAAAGCGCGGTGTCGCCGATCGGGAGCCGCGCCGGACGGACACGCCTTTCGATTCCAGTCCATCGACCACGCGTCGTCCGGTCTTCCCGCTCGCACCAATGACCAAAGTGAGGTTTGTTTCGTTCATGTCGTCGTCCTTTCGCCGTGTTGGCAAGAACGAACATGCGGCTTGAACGGGCTTGGTTTCTTGGCGCACGACGTCAACGTTTGGTCCGATGGCGTCGACTGCCGGGCTGTTTTGGCCGATCGCGTCAGCCTTTGACGCTTGGCGCCAATCGGGGGGTTTAGCGTGCGGCGAGGCGGAACGACCGCGGCGTCTGTCCCGCCCAACGCTTGAACGCTCGGGTAAACGCGCTTTGGTCACTGAAGCCGGTCAAGAACGCGACTTCGTTGAGGGCATATTCGGTTCGGCGCAGAAGCTTCTCGGCAAGCTGTCGCCGCGCTTCGTCGATGAGCTTCTGGTACGTGTGACCGCTGTCCGCGAGCCGGCGCTGAAGCGTTCGACTGCTCATCCCCAGCCGTTTGGCGATGTCGGACAGCGTTGGAATCCCATCGCTCAAGGCCTGAGAGACCTCGATGCGAACGCGGTGCTCAAGCGATTCGTCGTCATCGAGTTCCGCAAGTTCTTTCGCCAAGTGGGCCTCAAAGAACTCGGACATGCCGGGGTCCCTGAGGCGGTTGGGATGCCGCAACGTGTCCCACGCAACGAGCAGCGCGTCGTGCGCTTCGCCAAACCGAACCGGGCAACCAAAGTGTTTCTCGTGCACGTCGGCACCGCCGGGTGCCGCATGCTCAAATTGCACCTCCAACACGCGCACCGGAGCGTCGGTCACTTGCTGACTGATCGCCGCAAGACTCGCGATGCTCGCTTCGTTGGACAAACGCATCCCAAGGCGTCGCTCGCCTTCACGATGTAGCTCAAGCCACGCACCGAGCTGGACTTCGCGCACTTCGTAGGTCGTGGTGCTGGTGAGCACCTTCGCGAAGCGCTCGGCGCGATCCCACGACGCACGCAGGTTCTCGGCCGACTTCCAGGCAAAGCCCATCCCGCCGTATTCATCCAAGCGCATCGAAGCGCCCACGCGAAGCGGAAGTTCGATCGCGTTGGGATCTTGGTGCGCGAGCGCTTCCAGAAACGCGTAGTACTCGTCCGCGCCCACCATAACCTTCGGGTCGACCGGCGCGTCAGGATCCACTCCGACACTGCGCAGCATCGCGCGCTTGTCGATGCTTGGATCGACTTGCCGAATCACCTTGTGGACGAACAGGGACGTAATGCGACCCATGTCGTTTTGTACCTGCTCGCGACGCGTCGTCGCAACTCAGCGAACGCTGGGACGCACCGAACCAAACGGGATCGGTGCCTGACCGGCAGGCACCACCCACCACCCTTCGGTGCCGCCCATCACCAGAGTCCCGTCCGGCAACTCGTTGATGTGCGCGTCGTACCCGACCGAGACAACCAGTTCGGTTCCCTGAAACACGTGCACCTGAGGATTGCCGAAACACCCCATTCCCTCTTCTTCACCGATGCTGAAGAAGCGGTAGTCGTGCCCTTCGCGAGCGCAAGCGTAGAGTCGCACCGCCGACGTGCACTCCTCAAAACGCTGCCATGCGTTTCCCTCGGGGCCTGGCTCGTCTCCGTACTCTGCGTCGCAAGCTTGCTGCACGTAGGGCACCTGAACCGCGAGTTCGACCATCGAACCTTCGAGCCAACTCGGCGCCGGCATCTCCGCGCTCATCCCAACGTCGTGGTGAACACACTGCCAACCTTCGTGGGACACCTCGCTGCTCCACAGGTAGATCGACTCGACGGGGGATCGAGCGTCCGTTCCGACGTCCACCCCAAGCGGTGCCACGAGATTCTCAGGCGACTCCAAGCACCCTTCCATCTCGCCGCTGAACTTCACCATCCGCACCTGCGCTTGCACATGCAGCTGCCCATCTCGCTCGAGCAACGCGCCATACACGTACAAGTCCTCGTCCGAATCCGGTCCGGAACCCCACTCCTCCTCAAACGCTGCCATGACTTCCGCCACGCGCGGTTCCAACGCGCTTCTCAGTTCCGGCAACGCTCCGCGGTGCACCACGCTTGAATCGTCGAATACCGCGAATGCTTCCTGGGAACGCGCAGCTACTCGGTTGCCCACGTACGCGACCACACGCGTGTCGGCGAGTCCCTCGACGGCGCGCACGGACCACGGTTGGGTCGAGGAATCGAGGTAGAGCAGTTGGTCCCCGCGCGCTCCCACGATTTCGACTCGGGTTTGTACCCGTGCAGTCGAGGATTGGTCCCGCGCAGTCGAGGATTGGTCGCGCGCAGTCGAGGGTAGAGTCGTGGGTTCGGTGGTGCCTCCGCACGCTGCAAGGAGCGCAAGCCATCCGCATCGGGTGATCGACATGGCGCAGCGTACACAGTCGTCCAAAAACGCACGAGCGGGTGTTACGGAATGCACACGCCCACCCGAATCATCGACGAGTGCCCGCACTGAGACGGGTACAAGGCTTGCAGTTCACCTGGCATGCACGACGTCGACTCCGAGTTCGTCGAGTGGGCGGGCGACGACTCCGATGCGATCGCCATCGCAGGACGAGGCGCCACCCGGTTCGGCTTCGCGCGCTTCACCGAGCTTTTCGCGTCTGAGGCTGAAACTTGGATGATCGAACTGGACGGGACGCGCGTCATGCGAACGTGGCGGCAGGCGCTGCGCGATCTCTCCAGCCACGCTCGCAGGCTTGCACGACGAATCGCACTCTCGCCGAGCGGACTCGATGTGTCGACGATGGTCGTGTGTTCGGTCGAATCCGGAACCACACGCGCGCTGCGACACGCAGTCGAGAGCGGCTGGGTGCAGTGGCAGGGCGACACACGCGTTCAAGTCCCACTGATGCGGCGACCGCTCCTGGGCATGTGGCTCAAGCCCGAACCCGACGACGCTCGCTGGATCGCGCGCTATGCGAAACGACGACTCTCGCATCCAAGTTGTCAAAGCGACCAGGCGTGCCTTGCTGAATGCCTGCGCAACACCGACATTCGACGTTGCCTGGCGACGGCCACGTTGCGTACCGCTGCAGAGAGGCTGCGACGAACGAAGCACGTTGAGCTCGCGATGGGTGCTCTCCGTGAGCGCTTGGCATCCGAAGACCTAAGTCATCGGCAGTCGTTGCAACTCCGACAAACGCTTGGAGGAGCGCTGATCGAGATGGGCGCGTACCGCGAAAGCAAAGTGGTGTTGCGCGATCGCAGCCGCGCATCGCGGGTGATGCGAGCTCACGCGCACATCCGCCTCGGCGAAGTGCGCGCGGGGCAACGCATCCTGCGTGCGCTCGGGCCCAAACAGGACGATCCAAACTGGGATCTTCAGTGGTCGCTGGCGGCCATCGACACTCACGATGCCCGCGCCGAGTCTCATATCCAGTCCCAACTCACGACGGCGGATGACACGCGACGACGCGGTTTGGTGTGGGCGCTCTACGCCGAGTGGGCGGACCGCCGCGGCGACAAGTCGGCCGTGTACAAATATCAAAAAGCGATCGCAGACTTGAGCGAGGCTGGCGACGCGATGGTGGGCGCCTACTGCCAAGCTCGCTACGCGCGTGCGCTCGCTCGATGCGGCCGGAAGGATGAGTCCGCCGACGTCGCGGTCGATGCGTGGCAACAGATCCAGAACTTGCCGGGTGCTGCACTTCGCGGCTTAGCCGCACTTGCATGCGTCGAGTCAGGAGTAGGCACGGCCGATACATTTCAGCGGACGCTACAGAACGCGGCTGGGACCGACCTTCCCGAACTCGCACGCGAAGCCAGGGCGGCACTTGGATGTCGCAGCGCAACGACTTGCATCGCGTTGAGCGAGACCGACGCGCAGATCGACGGGCGTCCGCTCGCACTCGCTCCGAACGGACCTCCGTGGCGAGTGTTGGCGTACCTGTGCATGCTGCCCACAGCTTCGGTGGTCTCGATCGATGAACTCTTTAGGGTTGGTTGGCCGGGAGAGCGCGCACAACGAAGCTCCCAACGTCGTCGAGTACACACAGCGATCTGGACGCTCCGTCGTGCGGGACTTCGCGACGTCCTGGAAACCGTGGGCCGCAACCGCTACCGACTGCGTGCTCACGTGGTCACCGAAAGCGTCGACGCCGCTCCAAGGTAGGTAGCCCAACCGACGGCAGCCCGATCACGTGTCGGCGCGGTTGTACGTCCACGCTGACCACGGCGGGATCGCTCGAAGGCACGCCGTCCCACGGATCGTCGGTGCCGAAGAGCGCGGTCGACAGTCCGGCAGCCGGAGCGAACACCAACGGACGAATGCGGTCTACGCAGTCCGAAATCGGAGCTTCCGGATCGAGAATGCGCGAGATCGCCAACTCGAGCCCGCACTGTCCTCCGGTATCGGTGGGGCTTTCCAACGAGTGCGGCGCACCATCCAGAAGCACGAAGTCCGCGTTGGGGTTTGCACCGACGTAGTGGTCGACCGTGCGCTGATACACCTCGCTCGGCAGAAAGTCGTACTCGCCGTGAAGCATGAGTACTGCGCCTTGGTAGGTACTGTTCTCGAACGGGGGTGCATCGTAGCGCGGCCAGACCGCGCGCGATTCCAAGAGGCGCGGCGTAGGCCCTTGAACAGCAATCGCGTTGGCGAAGTCCGCTTCAACCTCGGTCGTGTCGCGCTCGGCGATCAGCTCCGACATCGTGATATTCTCCGACAACACAAACCCCCAGTTGCGCACGGTCAGCGGCAACTCGGGTGGTCCGGGCGGTGGCGAAAGCGCTTCGATCAGTTGGGTGATTGCGGCGACGTCTTCGGGCGCACAGCGCGCCATGCGGTACACGATGGGCGCGTAGAACGAGCGCCCCTCCAGCGATCCAAAGAGCTGTCCGAAGAAGGGCTTCAGGACGGCCATGTCGAGTTCGAGCGCCTCAATCTCGGGGCAGAGGGTCTTGTCTGCGCCGCTGAACGCGTTGATGACCACGTCCCGTGCGCTCGCATCGAACGTGTCGCGAAACCGTTCCCCACAGCTCGGTTCCGCGTCGCAAGCATCCAACCAACGTCGCGTCACATCATCGACGTACCGATCGACGCTGAGCAGATCCACATCCAACGCGACGGCGGAGAACACGACCGAGTCGGGCTGCTCGGGGTAGCGAACGAGGTAACGCGAGAGCCAGTGTGTTCCGTACGAACCACCCCATAGCGTGACAACCTCGTCGTCGACTCGCAGGTGCTCGATGAGTTCGCCCAGATCGATACCGGCGTTGACCGACGAGAAACCAGCCAGTTGTGCATCGTTCCACTCCGCGCGTAGGTCATCGAGACAGGCTGCGATCTCTCCCTCGCCCAGCCCGATCGAATTTGGACTCTCGATTCCCTCCGAACTGGGGCAACGCAGTTTGGTCGAGCGCCCTACCCCGCGATGATCGAGCATGTAGTAGCTACGGTTCGGATCGCGACCGATGAGCAGGTCGACAAGCCCCTCGAAGTCGCTGCTGGACTGGCCCGGTCCTCCGGTGAGGAACCAGCTCATCCCCTGCCCCTCCACACCTTGGTAGCGCTTCACGAACAGCGTGATGCGGTCACCGTCCGGTTCGGACCAGTGCAAGGGCACTTCGATGTCGGCGCACTCCGCGCGCTCATCCACCATTCCTTCGCTGAATAGCGAGCACGGCGACCAGACGATCTCCAGGGTGAACTCAGCACTCGCATCGATGCCAGCGTCTGTACCCACGTCGGATCCGGCGTCCGCGTCGACCGAATCGTCGTCGCCACACCCCAGCGCCAGAACCAAGAGCAAGCCCAAAAAGCTTTTGCATTGCATGCCCAAACGCTAGTCAGCGCAGGAGCATCACGGACTCAAAGCTCACTCAAAAGGATGTTCTAGTCCCCGCGACGAAGTTCTCGAATCCCGCGACCGGTCTTCTCCCGCAGTAAGGTTCGCAGCGTTACACCCTCGCCGTAGCCCACAGCTTCGGCAATCTCATCCACGCTCTGATCGCTCGTGCGCAGCAAGTGGATCGCACGCTCGACGCGCAGGTCGCGCACGTACTCGATCGGAGTGCGCCCTAACACTTTTCGTAGCCGCCGCTGAAGAGTCCGCTCGCTACTCCCGATCGCGCGTGCTGCAGCCGCCATGCTGAAGTCGTGCAGGTGTGCTCGTGCCCACACTTCAAAACGCTCGACCAGAGGATCGGCGTGCGAAAGGTGATCGAGAATCGCGTAGGACATTTGTGAAGGTCGATCGTCGACGAGCAGATAGCGCGCGACCAGCTGAGCCAGCGCTGGGCTGCGTTGACGGATCATCCAGAGCGCCAGATCGACATGAGCCAGCGCAGCGCCCGCTGTGAGAAACGCTCCGTCCTCGACGACCATCTTGGATTCATCGAGCGTGACTTCGGGAAAACGCGCACGGAAGTCGTTCGCGAGCCACCACGTGGTCGTCGCTGCGCGTCCATCGATGAGTCCGGTCGATGCAAGCAGGTACGTGCCCGTGCATGCCGCCGCCAGTTGTGTTTCGTGATCGTATGCATCCAGCAGCACGTCACGTGCGTCGCTCACGTCGCGTTGCTGAAGGGCTGCTGCAAGCGTGTCTGGCGTCTTTGCGCCGAATGCCGGAACGAGAATCACTTCCGGGTCCGGTAGGTCGTCGACCGACACACTCGGAACCACCATCCCTTGTTGCGTGCGAACCCGCTTGCGAACCGATGCGAGGTGGATGGTGAAAGGCTCGGTCTCCTCGGCGAGTGGCGCGAGCTCATTGGCCATTCCGAGGGTGTCCAGCACCGCAGCAAGACCGGTATCGAACATCCCTTCCACGACCAATACCCAAACCGACGTCATGTCGTAAAACATACCATTAATGACGAATACGCCAATACCGATCCGCGCGTCTGCGACCTAGGTTTGAACCCGTCGCAACGAAGCGACCCATCAACCGAAGGGGAAAACTCATGCTCAGCCACTCACTCGTCGTCAAGATCGTCGCCAAGCCTGAACGGAAGGAAGAGGTCGCCGCGTTCCTGACGGGGGCGCTTTCACTGGCGCAAGAAGAGTCGTTCACACCTGTGTGGTTCGCGATGCGTGCCGATGAGACGACGTTCTACATCGTCGATGCGTTTGCGAACGAGGAAGACCGCGGCAAGCACTTGTCGGGTCCGATCGCGGCCGCGCTGATGGCAAAGGCGGATGAACTGCTTGCCCAGGCGCCGACGATCGAGCCGGTGAACATTCTCGCCGCCAAGGTTGTCGCTTAGCTCAGCCGCTGTGGAGCGGTCGAATGCGGCCGCTCCACCTTACGCTGCGAGATGCGCTTCGAGTCGATCGAGAAAGTACGCCCATCCACCCTCGCACGCTTCGCGACTGAAGGCTTCGACGTCTTGTGGAAACATCTGTTGTCGAAGCCGCGATCACGCGCTCGGTCACAATCGGATCCATCGGGCTCACGTACTCAGATCCGTTTCTTCCCATGAAACACCGGGAGAAATCATCCATGTGAGCGCGTGCCGACGTTCGTGCACCGCGCCTCCGTTCATCACGGGATGGAAGTTAATGGGCACGGTCCCCGATTCTCCAACCTGTGCAGAGCGTGCCGCGTTGTGTGCGCAATAGAAGAGGTCTTCGAGATCCAGGACGTCGTCTTGGGAACGCGGAGTGCGTGCGAGGAGTTCGTCGATACTCCCCGTGCTCGCGGGCAAGAAGTCCAGCATCGGTCCGACTACGGAGTCGCCGATCAGCGGCGCATTCGGCATCGGCTTCATCTCAAAGCCCAGCGCCCACGCGAGCGACCACATGTTTTCTTGCGTCCAACCCATGCGTGAGCCGAAGCGCTGATCGATGCCCTCGCGACTCGACTCGAACATCGCGCGTTCGTCGTTGGTGAACCACTCACGCAGGCCGTTGTTGTCCACGTAGTCGATGAGCTGTTGATCGGGGATCCGCGCCGCGAATACCCACAGGTTCACCGCATGCAGTGCCATGAGTCTGCGGGCAATTTCCTCGCGCGGCCGCAACGTCCCACCGATCGCTGCGCGGTGATGTGTCGTGGGCAGCCATTGAGCGAACTGAAACCCGAGCGGGTCAAGCGCAGCTTTGGATCGAGCGCGACGCGCATCGCCATCGGGATCGGGCTCGTCGGTACGATGGGCCGTCGGGTCCGAAGAGCCGGAATTGCGTTGATTCACCTGAGTCTCCTGGGCAGCACCGCATGCAAGCAGCGCAACGAGCATCCAATAGCGCATGTGCGGCGGAGAATCGCACAGCCGATGAGACAGATCTCGCCAAAGCGACACTACGGGTTTGATGACCTACCGCTGGCTTGCGTGCGCCCTAGCAATTGTTGCCTGCAAGAGTTCCGACACCGGAGACCCGAACGTCCCCATCGGAAGCGTTGGAACCTGGGGACCCGGGATGGGCGGAGCCGCAGGTGAAGTTGGTGAAGTCATTCACAGCATCGTCGACGTCCCGTTCGAGATGCGCTCGACCTGTGAGCACGATGGCTCGGAGAGAGTCCTCTCCGAACGCATCCGCGCGGTCACTCCCCAACGAATGTACAGCGCTGGGTGCATCGATCCCGATGGGGTGCGCCGCATCTTCGTTTCGGTGCCGGTTAACGGCGGACACATGCGGACGCATCCGGTGCTCGCCGAAAATCAGCGTAGCGCAGTCGTCTTTGAAGCCGCGTTGGATCCGGCAACGAGCCAGTTCGCAGTGACCGGCAACGCTGTCCACCGAACCGACTGCCTCGACGCGCACGGAATCGCAGTTGCAGCCGATTGCTCGACCGTAGCCACACTCTGTCGTCGGCCGCACTTCACGTCCGAAAGCGAGCCCTTCACGCGCGACCTCGTCGCGCACTTTCCAGGAGCAGACGACATCAACCAACCGGGTCCCATTGGAGGCGAGCACGACGCGCGGCACGTCACCTACAACGACGAAATGTGGCTCTACGAGTGGCGAAACCAGGGCTTGGCGGAAGAGCCCGACAAGTACGTGGTGCACAAAGGGATCGGACCGCTGACACGCGCGCGCGGACTCGGCAGCTACTACTTGCTCAACGGTGAAAACGACGAGAGCTACGGATACGCGGTGCGCGCCTCGACGGGCGGTGGGACGCGTCACGTCGCGGACTCGTTCCTGGTCGTCGACCGCAGCGGCGACGAGTACGACATCGCGCAAGGCCGGGGCTACACCTGGGCGTGCGGACGCGGACACACGTTGTTCAATCGACCCGTGTACAACCCGTTCAGCCGGAAGTACGCCATTTGGTGCACGACCGACACCAACGGCGACCGAATCGCAGGCCTGAAGGGCTTCTGGTTCCAAACCGAGACCAGCGAACGCAACGAGTTCCTGCGGGTGATCGGCAACGGCGACCACCGCCAAGGCGCGGTTCAGGTGCTGCAACCATTGAGCGACGGCAACTTCCTGGGTGCGTTCATCGGACACCCCGAACACGCAGAAGACTGGGCACTCAACTCCCCGACGCGTGTCGGACTGGTTCGCTTCGACGGAGAAAGCGGAGCCACGCTAGGCGAAATCAACTGGCTTGTGGCGAACGAAGAGGCGTACCTCGGACACGCACAACTCGGACGACTGAGCGAAGACCGCTTCTTGTTGGGGTACGCCGAGTTGCATCGCGTGGCCGACGAAGGAACCCGCAATGGCGAAGACTTCATGATCCCGTCCGCCTACTACGTCGTAGAGATCGACGCCGAGGGCAACGCGTTGACGGATCTGGCGCAACTTGAGGGCGCGGGATGGGGCGACATGGATCAGTGGACTCGGCTGGGCGACGACGAACTCGCGTGGGTGTACGTCCCGAGTCCCGAGATCGGGAGCGACCCGAGTTGTAGCGGGAGCACACTACAGATTTCGTACTACCGCAGCCGTTGAGGTTTTGACCGATCCTAAGCCTTAGCGAGTAGCTCTTCGCTGATCGCCCACAGTTTCTCCGCAGACTCATCGCTCGTCGCGTGTTCATCCACGCCAAACCAGCGTGCGGTCGGTCCTTCTCCAGTCGGTGCGGCGATGTCGCAGTCTTCGCAGTACACGCCCGGCTTGCCTTCCAGCTTGTCCGAAGTCGCGGCCCACAACGTCGTTGAGCAGCCTTGCTCCGGTGTCTTGAACCCGTTCTTGGCGAGTTCGCTCGGTTCGCCGTTCTCCTCGATCCAACCGAGCGCAACCATCTCTTCCTTGGGAAGGTGTCGCTGCAAGGGGGTGAAGATTCCACCGGGATGCACCGAAAACGCCAACCCACCTTTGTCGCGCAAGCGCCGCGACAACGCGTTGGCAAACAAGGCGTTTGCCGTCTTGGCCTGTCCGTACGCCTGCCACTTGTCGTAGTCCTGGTTGAACTGAATGTCGTCCCAGCGGATGTCCGTGATCTTGTGCGCAGTCGACGAAAGCGCGATCACGCGCGCACCAGGTGTGTTCTCGATCAAGGGCAGAAGCGCTTGGGTCAGCGCGAAGTGACCCATGTGGTTGATCCCAAACTGCGACTCCCAACCTGGACCGACGCGTGACTCCGGGCACGCCATGATGCCGGCGTTGTTGATCAACATGTCGAGCTGCTGCAACTCGCTGTTCATCGACTCACCGAAACTGCGTACCGAAGCAAGGTCGGCCAAGTCGAGCGGCGCCGTCGACACGTTGCCCTCGATGCCTGCGAGTGCATCCTTGGCTTTGTCCGGCGATCGAACAGGCACAATGACGCGGACACCTTTGGCAGCGAGCGCGCGCGTTGTTTCGAGACCGATTCCGCTATAGCCGCCTGTGACGATCGCGGTTTTGCCTGCGAGGTCGAGGTCGGCGATCACAACGCTGCCATCGGTTTTGGCTTCGAAGCCAGACTGGGTCGGGACTTGGTCGGAAAGCGCCATAAGCCGTGCCTAGTCCCGACAAAGGCGCCAATCAATAGCCAAGTGCGCCAACTCGATCAAAATCCAACCAGGACGATCTTTCCGCGCGCGCCACCTTGTTCGAGTCGTGCATGTGCACGCTTGAGGTTCATCGCATTGATCGTCCCGTAGTTTTCCTGGAGGGTGCTTCGCAGCACACCGGCATCGACCAGCGAAGCAACTTCGCGCAGGAGTTGCCCTTGCGCGGCGATGTCCGCCGTCTCGAACATCGAGCGTGTGAACATGAACTCCCAATGCAGAGACTGACTGCGCGACTTCATCAGGGACACGTCCAGGCTGGGTGGATCGTCGATGAGCGCGAGGTGCCCAAAGGGCGCCAAAATCTCCACAAACGCAGGGAAATAGTGATCGGTGTGCGTCAGGCTCGCGATGTGCGTGACATGGTCAAATCCCAACGCGTTGAGCTGAGGTTGCAAGGGCTCCCGGTAGTTCACGACGTGATGCGCGCCGAGTGACGTCACCCACTCGCGGCTTTCCGGACGCCCTGCCGTCGCGATGATGGTGGCCGCGGTGAGTCGCGAAGCGAGCTGCAGGAGAATCGATCCGACTCCGCCAGCCGCACCTGAAACCAGGAGCACATCGTTGCGATTTGTTTTTCCTGGAGGGATCCGCAGACGCTCAAACAGAAGCTCCCACGCGGTGATGGAGGTCAGGGGCAGTGCTGCAGCCTCGGCGAGCGAAACCGACGTCGGTGCGTGCGAGACCAGACGCGAGTCGACACACTGCAGCTCACTGTTGGTTCCCGGTCGTGTCAGCGCACCCGCGTACCAAACGCGGTCTCCTTCGTTGAATCCCTTGGTCGATGCACCGCCGGACACCACCGTTCCGACCGCGTCCCAACCGAGCACGCGTGGCGTGTCGGTCTTCATCCCGAGGCGAACTTTGGTGTCGACGGGATTGACCGAAACGGCCTCGACGCGAACCAAGAGATCCTTCACGCCCGGGATTGGGTCGGGAAGCTCGATGTCCACCAGTGCTTCAGGGTGATCGATCGGCAGATTGTCGTGGTGCGCGACGGCTTTCATGGGAACCTCATTGCCTATGCATCACGACATAAAACATCTCGTAGCACTCGAAAACCGAAGTGTTCTTGCAGGTCTATCAACGAACGTTTGATAATCACGTATGAAGATCACGGAGATGGAGCTGCTGATTCGCGTCGCGGAAACGGGCTCGATGACGCGCGCCGCGCAACAGCTTCACGTCACGCCGGCCACCGTGAGTGCTGCCATTGGGCGCATCGAGAGCGCGATCGGCGTACGCATTTTTGAGCGGACCACGCGCACGCTCCATCTCACCGACGAGGGCACAGTCCTGCTTTCGGGATGCCGCGATGTCGTGGAGCGGTGGCAGCGTGCACTCGACGATGTACGCGGCGACGAACTGCGCGGAAGTATTCATCTCAGCGCACCCGTCGATACCAGCTACCAGGTGCTCGAGCCGATTGCGTTGAAGCTGTGCGCAGCACATCCGAAACTGCGGGTGGTTCTGGATACGAGCGACGTCGTTCAACACCTTCACCGTGATGCGATCGACCTCGCGATTCGTTACGGGCCCATGCAGGACAGCTCGTTGCAAGCACGAAGGCTTTCCGAGTCACCGGGGATCCTCGTTGCGTCGCCACAGTACCTTCGCGAACACGGAGTGCCCGGTCATCCCGACGAGCTAAGCGACCATCGTTGTCTGACGCTTCAGCGAGCGAACGTACCGAGTGTCTCCTGGCAGCTTTGGCGTGGCGAAGAAGCGTTCACCGTGCGCATCGAGAGCCCTTTGTGTGGGGATGGGTACCTCGCGAGACGTTGGGCAATCGCCGGGATGGGCATCGCATACAAAACCCTCTTCGATGTGATCGAGGATCTCGAAGAGGGTCGTTTGGTCCGTGTTTTACCGGATATTTCGGGTGGTCCGATCCCGGTTCACGTGGTCTTTCCGAGCCGGCAGTTTCTGCCCCGGCGCGTCCGCGTGTTGGACGAAGCCATCGCGAACGCGTTCGCCGCGCGCCAGGCGCGATGTGACGCCTGGCTACGCGACGCGAACCACTAAAACCGGTCGGCGTCCATGACCTTCGTCCAGGCGGCGACGAAGTCGTTCACGAACTTCTCTTGGTTGTCGTCTTGCGCGTACAGCTCTGCGTAGGCGCGCAAGATCGAACTCGAACCAAACACGAGGTCAACCCGAGTGGCGGTCCACTTCACGTCTCCGCTCGCGCGATCGCGAATTTCATACGTACCGTTTGCGGCCGGTTTCCACGCGTTGTTCATGTCGCACAGATTGACGAAGAAGTCGTTGGTGAGCTGCCCTTCGCGAGCCGTGAACACACCGTGCTTGGTGCCGCCGTGGTTGGTGCCCAACACCCGCATGCCTCCGATCAGCACAGTCATCTCGGGGGCGGTGAGGCCCATCAGCTGCGTGCGGTCGAGCAGCAGCTCTTCGGCACTGGGGGCGTAGTCCGCCTTGAGGTAGTTGCGGTAGCCGTCGTGAATCGGCTCAAGCGGCTCGAACGAGTCAGCATCCGTTTGTTCGTCGGTCGCGTCTCCACGCCCCGGTGTAAACGGAACCTCCACGCTGAACCCAGCAGCCTTCGCCGCTTGCTCCACACCCACGTTTCCGGCCAGCACGATCACATCCGCGATGCTCGCACCGGCTTCTGCGGCGATGGGGCCAAGCGCTTCGAGAACCTTGGACAGACGCGCCGGTTCGTTGCCGTCCCAATCCTTCTGCGGCGCCAAGCGAATACGTGCTCCGTTGGCTCCGCCGCGCATGTCTGACTGACGGAAGGTACGTGCGCTGTCCCATGCGGTCGCAACGAGCTCGGCGACGGAAAGACCGGCACCCGCGATCTTGGCTTTGACCGCGGCCACGTCGTAGTCGCTCTTGCCGGCCGGAACGGGATCCTGCCAGATCAAGTCTTCGGCGGGCACATCCGGTCCGACGTAGCGCGCCTTCGGTCCCATGTCGCGGTGCGTAAGCTTGAACCACGCACGCGCGAACACCTTGCAAAAGTGCTCATGGTCGTCGCGGAAGCGCTCCGAGATCTTGCGGAACTCCGGATCCTTAATCATCGCCATGTCAGCGTCGGTCATGATCGGGTTGTAGCGCTTCGAATCGTCCGCCACGTCGGTGGGCTTGTCCTCGTCCTTGATGTCCTTCGGCTCCCACTGCCATGCACCGGCGGGACTCTTCTTCAACTCCCACTCATGGTTGAAGAGCATCTGGAAGTAGCCGTTGTCGAACTTGGTCGGATGCGTGGTCCACGCACCCTCGAGTCCGCTCGTGATCGTGTCGGGACCCACACCCGTTCCATGGGGGTTGCTCCAGCCCAAGCCCTGCTCGGCGATATCGGCGCCTTCGGGATCCGCACCCACCTTGTCGGCATCGCCCGCGCCATGCGCCTTGCCCACGGTGTGCCCACCCGCGGTGAGTGCGACGGTTTCCTCGTCGTCCATGGCCATGCGGCTGAACGTCACGCGCAGGTCGTGCGCCGTCTTCAAGGGATCCGGTTGGCCACCAACGCCCTGCGGGTTCACGTAGATCAGACCCATCTGCACTGCGGCGAGAGGATTTTCGAGGGACTCGCGTTGTTCGCCATCCGCGTAGCGCGCTTCACCCAGCCATTCTTTTTCGGCACCCCAGTAGGTGTCCTTTTCCGGATGCCAGATGTCTTCGCGACCAAATCCAAACCCGAAAGTCTTCAGACCCATCGACTCGTACGCGATGTTGCCCGCGAGAAGAATGAGATCGGCCCAGCTGATCTTGTTTCCGTACTTCTTCTTGATCGGCCAGAGCAAACGCCGCGCCTTGTCGAGATTCGCGTTGTCCGGCCAGGAGTTGAGCGGTGCGAAGCGCTGGTTGCCCGTGCCTCCGCCACCACGACCATCGGCGGTGCGATACGTGCCCGCGGCGTGCCACGCCATACGGATCATCAGTCCACCGTAATGTCCCCAGTCGGCCGGCCACCAAGGCTGGCTATCGGTCATCAACGCGTGGAGATCTTTCTTGAGCGCGTCGACGTCGAGCTTCTTGAGCTCCTCGCGATAGTCGAAGTCCTCACCGAGCGGATTCGTTTTCCGATCGTGTTGGTGCAGAATGTCCAGGTTCAACGTGTTGGGCCACCACTCGGTCGCCGACGTTGCCGTGGTGGTGATCCCACCGTGCATCACCGGACACTTGCCGGCCTTCTTCTCGTCGCTCATCGATTTCGCTCCCTGGGCTATGCGAGAGGTCTCGCGGAGGGGGGCCGAGGGTAGTCTCGGTCCCGACGAAAACGAACATGCCTTTGGAGACACAATCAATCCAATCGAACGTTCAGATGTCGTGTTCATTTCAAATGAACATTTGAATGACAGATGGGTGACGAGCCCTGATCTGCAAGGGATTTTCGCTTCTCCCGTAGATGGTGGTCGTGAGTGAGGACTGTCTCACGCCATACTGGGAGGATGCGTGTGGCTACTGTCGCGGTCGTGCTCTTGGCGTGCGGCGGTGACGTGAGCGTGATCGAGACGCCAGACGCGGATGCCCCGGATGCGGCGCCAGACTCGTCTGCGCTGGACGGTGCAATCGACTCGACGATCGACCCAAGTGACGCCAGTGACGCAAGTGACGCCGCCACCGATGCGGAGTGTGCGCGCACGTTGGTCTTTGAAGACACCTTTGATGACGGGATGTTGGAGGTGGGTCCTGGCGGTGGCTTTGAAGCGGTACAGAACACCTCAAACGGACGCATCGAAGAGCGCGACGGGGTGCTCGAAATCGAGACGTCGCTGACCTCACCCGGCGTCGAACCCTTGCACGGCGCCGTTCATGCCACCGCGCTGCCGCCCGGTGAGTTTGTGATCGAATGGGAAGTCGCAAGCGCAGACCTGCCACGTTGGAATGGGATCGTACTCGCGCTCCAAGGCAACCGACGAACGTGGGAGCGCACGAACCTCGGGCTCGGGATTCAGGTTCGTGGGGATGCCGGAGGCACGCCGGGCAGTGTTGAGGTGACGACCCTGGAACCCAGCGCGACGTTGTTTTCGCAGCCGTATTCGATCGCAGAGCTGTCGGATGGTTTCGTGGTCGAGCTCACCGTTCGGAGCGATGGATACGCGTTGCGAGTCGATGGGCTTCAAGCGACATCGATCGAGGCCGAGGGAGCGCTCGACATGACGGCGGTGCTCGGCGATGCGCGCTACGTGAGCTTGTTCATTCAGGGCGACAACAGCGACGTCGAGTCGCGAATTCTAAGGGTTGAGCGCATTTCTGCGTGGGAGCAGACCTGCCCGTGAGACGAACTGGGCGGTCGGAGCCACTACGGGGTGAGGTGGGGGCTGTTCCCAAGTTGAAGCTGGTTCGTGACGAGGCGCCGATCGAGGAGTTCCCGATCGACCTGGATGCGGCGTTTCGTCGTTACGCGCCCTACGTCGCTCGCATCGCAGCGCGATTGCTTGGCGACTCCGCGCTGGTCGACGACGTGGTGCAGGATGTGTTTCTCGATGCACACCGAGGGATCCGTCGACTTCAATCGGCGGGGGCACTGAAAGGCTGGCTCGCAACGATCACGGTGCGCAAAGTCCGCCGTCGACTTCGTCGAGCCAAAGCGCTGCGCTTCATCGGATTGGAGCGTGTTGCCGATCGCGGCGGTCTAGTCGCTGCCGGATCGCCGGAAGACGCGGCCGCGCTTGGCGCCGTGTATCGCGTGTTGGAAGAGATGCCTGTCGATGACCGGATCGCCTGGATCCTTCGTCACGTCGAAGGGCACAACCTCGAAGCGGTTGCGGCACGAGTTGGATGCTCGCGCGCCACGGCGCATCGGCGGGTGGCACGCGCCGCTGCGCATCTTCGGGAGGTGTTCGATGCATGAACGCCCTGAAGAGTCGGTCGGCCGGGTCGATCCCGCCTGGGACGCGGCGCGTGTTGAAAGCGCGCTCGATGGTCTGCATCGGACACGCCGACGCCGGGTGGCGCTCCGCGCAGGCGGTGCGGTGTTGGCGTCTTCGGTGCTCGTGTGGATGCTGGTGGGGCAACTCCGTGTCGAGGAGCCTCGCGCTGCGCGTGCGACACCGATACCCGAGACAGAGCAAACGGAACAGGCGTTGGAACTGCCCGATGGCTCTAGCGTCGAACCGCGTGACGACGACTCACGAGTTGTGGTTCGCGAAGTCGTCCCCGAACGCGTTCGCCTCGAATTGGTGGCGGGTGCTGCGCACTTCAGCGTTCGACCCGATGCGGCGCGAGTGTTTGCGGTCGAGGCCGGACCCGTTCGCGTCGAAGTTCTCGGAACGGAGTTCGATGTTTCGCTCGTCGATGAGGGCGCGGATGTCTCGGTCAGTCGCGGTCGGGTGCGCGTGGTGTGGTCGGGTGGCGAGAGGATTCTGGAAGCTGGCGATGCGGGTCGCTTCCCGGAAGTTCAGGAGCCCGACGTCACACCGGAACCTCAAGTTCGTGCGACCGAGCCGCCGACGCGAGCTCGCCGCGATTGGCGCCGCCCCGCAAACCAGGGCGAGTACGAAGAGGCACTGGCATTGCTCTCCGACGAGTCGGTTCGCGATGATGTCGCAGACCTCATGTTAGCCGCTGACGTGTTGCGCTATTCCGGTCATGCAGCGCGCGCGGTTCCGTACCTGGAACGCGTGTTCGAGCGGCATCCTCACGATCCCCGCGCGGCGCTGGCAGCATTCACCGCCGGGCGGGTTCGATTGGAGCGACTGGGTCAACCACGAGAAGCGGCAGCTGCGTTTGCGCGTGCGCGCCGGCTAGAGCCGACCAGTTCGCTCGCCCAAGATGCACTCGCACGGGAAGCCCAAGCGTGGGACCGTGCAGGGGATTCCGCCGAAGCACGACGATGCGCCACCGAGTACCTGCAGCGGCATCCCAATGGGCGTCGGGTCGAGATGATGCGTCGCCTTGCGGACACGCCCTAGTGCGCGCCCTGGTGATCGTGTGTGCGATGTGCTCGGCGTCCGTGTTCGCCGATGACCGTGTGCGCGTCGAGGGATGTGATGAGGGAGCGACCCGCGAACTGCTCGCGGTGCTCCCGGTTGAACTGGACACGCTGGAGCCGGATGTTCGAGCGGGGATCGACGAGCGCACGTTGCTGAGCTTGGTGCGTTGCGACGAATCCGGAGCGCTGGTTCAGGTCGAAGACCCGCAGCGACGTCGCGTGTTGGAAGAGCGCTTCGCATCGCAGGACATGACGCTGCGCGGGTTTGGTCGCAGAGCGGCGTTGACCCTGGTGGAACTCCTCACCGTCATGGCGCAGCTGTCGGGCTCCGATGCCGATGCCGATGCCGACGCCGACGCCGACGCCGACGCCGACGCCGATGCCGACACCGACGCCGATGCCGATGCCGATGCCGATGCCGATGCCGATGCCGATGCCGACACCGACGCCGACGCCGACGCCGACGCCGATGCCATCAGGTCAGGGTTCCACCTGGGTGGTTTGGGGATTGTTCGGCGTGCGGGTGAGCCGGTGTGGTGGAGTGGCGGTGCTGCGCTGTTTTTTCGGTACGCCCCACTCCCTTGGCTCGACGTTGTTGTGGACGCCGACTGGGTATTCGCCGCACCAAACGTTTCGAACGGACGCGTCGGCGCACACGCCATCTCCGCTGCCCTGCGGATCGCCACTGGACCTGCATGGCGTTGGGGCGCACTCCGTGCGGGTGTCGGCTACCGACTCGGTACCGTTCGCTGGGACGGACGCCCCGCACGCGAAGAGAGTTCGTCCACCACCGAACGCACGGGTTGGTCCGGACCACTCGCCACACTCGCTGGACGCTACCAACTCGGACGCGTGGTCTTTGTCGTTTCAGTGGAGGCGGGATGGGTGGCGTCTCCGACACGCGTTCAGGTTGACGGTGCGAGAGCACTTTCGCTGGAGGGCGCCTGGGTCACGCTGGGCCTCGGCGCGTCAGTCAGGCTCTAGCGACAGATCCGCTGTGCGGGATCGCCAGCCGCATTGATGCACGAACGCTCGTACTCCGCGCAATCCCGGTCTCTTGGAAAAGCAATCGGCTCATCCTCGCCACACCGACACACACACTCCGCGTCCACCAGATGGTTTCCGGGGTACGTCAGGTCGTGTTGGCTCAACGGATCGGACGGGTCGGATCCGCACGGGCACTCCGTCGCAAAGCACCCCGCGAGGGCAACACAAGCTAGAGCAATGAGAACGCGGACCACGCTTCATCTAACCACGTCCTCAAGAACGACGCCACGCGTCACAGACTTGCGACGACGAGGACGGTCCCGATCACGAGCTCCACAATGATCGGCGGCACAACCGCTTTGTCTAAGCCATCGCGAGCGATTCCGACGAACCTTCCGAACAGAACGCCGGCCATCACCAAGGCAACGGCCATGAACCACGCACGCTCTCCGGTGGTGAGGCCGAGAATCAGCATCGCAACGCACGATGAGAACAGTCCACCCATCACGCCCCGAACTGTGTTGAGCCCGGCTGGGCCCTCTGGCGTGATCGACATATCCGCGGCCATCTTCGTCGGAGCAAAGAGCGAGCGCAGCCCCAGGGCACTCAGCGGCAGACAGAGCAGTCCAACAATGACGAGAAGTACGTTTTCCATCAGCAACTCCTACGCAACCGCAGCGATGTTCGGTTTGGTCTCTGCGATCGGTGCCGCCGGCAAGAGATGAGCAGCAGCGTTCCGTCGCAAGAGCTTGCTCAAGAGCCACGCGAGCACGCGTCGCGGCATCAACCGAGCGCTCCAACGATTCATCGCACCGGCAATGTGTGTTGCTCGTCGCTTGTGCAACGCGCGAAGCCCCTCAAGCACCAGCGCATGCACGCTCATCGCGCTCATTGGCAGGTTCCCCATGGCGATGTCGTCGCGATGGTTTAGGCCTTCGGTGTCGGTGGGCCCTGGCAGCAGCACGGTCACGTCAATTCCGACTTCCGCGAGTTCTCGATGAAGTGACTCGCCGAGGTTCAGCACATACGCTTTTGCGGCGGAGTAGTTCGCGGCCAGTGAGATGGGCTGCAACGACGCAGTGGACGAAACCAAGAGCACACCGCCCTTGCGCCCTCGCCGACGCAGTCGACTCCCGAAGGCGTGCGCGAGTTCCATGTGGCTAAGCGCGTTGAGGTGCAGGTCGGCGCGCATGTCGTCGAGCGAGTTTTGAAGAAAACCACCCATGCGAGCCGCGCCGGCATTGGAGACCAGCAAGCCCACGTCAAGATCGTCGACCGCATCCATGATGTCTTGTGCGGCACCAGGCACGCTCTGATCCGCAGTGACGACGCGCGTCTTCGCGTGGTGGTCTCGCTCGAGTTCGGTCGCCAGGGTGTCGAGACGCCCGCGGCTCCGAGACACGAGGACCAGATTGTATCCACGCGCGGCGAGTTCACGAGCGAAGCCACGACCGATTCCTTGGGACGCGCCGGTGACGATCGCCCACGGCCCAGATTGTTTTGATGTCTGTTTCATGGGACTCAAGATGCGGTACATTATTGACCAAGAAAATGGCCACCGATGGACATCTTTGGTCCATTATCGTACCAATAGTAGATAATGATTCAGGAAATTGAGATTCCGTGGAGCGAGCTCCGAGTCGTCCTCGCTGTGCGCCGCGCAGGCACCCTTCGCGGCGCTGCCGGTTCGTTAGCGATCAGCCATGCAACGATTTCGCGCCGCATCTCGGAACTTCAAGATCAACTCGGCGTGCATGTGTTCGAGCGCGAGGGACGCCGACTCCGACTCACAGCTGCTGGCGAAGACCTAGCCGACACTGCGGCGCGCATCGAAGCCGAAGTCCACGGGCTGGGTCGCCGCATCGCCGGGCGCGATCACCGTCTCGAAGGCACGGTGCGAATCGCGCTTTCACCAACCATGCTCGCAGCGCTCGCGCCATCACTTCCCGATTTCGAGTCACGGTATCCGGGTATCCAACTCGACCTGTCTACGAGTCTTGGGTTTGCAAGCCTCACGCGACGTGAAGCGGACATCGCGATTCGGGTGACGAACGCTCCCCACGACACGCTGGTAGGACGCAAGTTAAGTCTCTTCGAGATCTGTGCCCGCGTGTCGCCCGCTCTGATCGACCGCGCCGGAAACGACCCACAACACTGGCCTTGGGTCGACTGGGACGAAGCGCACCAGCACCATTCCTCTGCACGTTGGATGCAACAGCACATTGACGTGAGTCGGATTCGAGCGCGATGCGAAAGCTCGCTCACCATGACGCAGCTCGTCGAAGCAGGTGTGGGCGCCGGCTTCGTGCCGACGATGCTTGCGAAGAACGGACTCAAGCGCGTGGAGCCGAGAGACGAATACCCTGTGTTTACCCGCGAAATTTGGGTGCTCACGCATGCGGATCTGCGCGACACCGGACGTATCCGCGCGACGATCGACTGGCTGAGCGAACAGCTTTACGTCGAGGGAATCGGTGTTTGGCGACCTAGTCGCACGCCATGATTGCTGGGTTGTCTTCTGCGCCCTCGTCGGGGTTGTCGCACTCCATGGAGGGTGAGGTCTCAACTCGGTAGCAATCGCCCGGGTTCTCATCGCAGTACGTCTGGCACTGCTCCGCCGCGCATCGCCCCCAGTTGAGCGTATGGAAACCGGTGTCTTGATCCCGTCCCCAACTAAAGCTCTGACAGCCTGGTCGAAGGATCGGACCGCAATGCCCCTGACAGCGCATCACACCTTCTTCGTCCGGCGCACGCTCCGACACGAACCCGTCGATCACCTCGGCGCAGGTTGAACCGCCACCCTCCCCTTGCGCGTTCTCGCCGCAACGCGTGAACGACGCGTGTGCACCATTCTCCTGGTCGAAGTCCGCTTCCGAGTTGGAACACTCATGACACGCGGTGCACTCCACCATCGGCGGCAAACCGGCCGGCGGACACTCCACCCAACCTTCTTCGCACGCGCGCATTCGCCAGTAGTTGATGCGCGCGAGGCAGCTCGTGCCTTCGGTCTTCCACACCGCACGCGTGGTGTTGGTGGGCGGACATTCCCATTCACACGCTTCGTCGAGCGGGCGCGTCAAACAGGGACACACCGTGGCGTAACGCTCACCAAAGCAGTTCGCGTTGCCTGGATGCGTGTTGCAGCTGACCGTGGGCTCGTCGGGGAAATAGCAACTGCGCAACCCGTCGTCGTCCGCGTTGATCGCCACGAAGTACATGCCTTCACCCGGAGCGACACCGTCCCAACAACCGCCGGGTTTGCAGTCGACGCCCAGTCCCTCGGTCACCGTCCGGAAGCTGTCGATGTCCGGGAACTCGATATCGCGACCTTCGTCACACGCGTAGTACGCGCAGTTGTCGGAAAGTGCGCGACGACAGACTTCGCTGCAGGTCGGACCGTTGACGTTGCCCTCTTCGCGCATGACCCACACGACGTCGCCTTCGCCATCGAAGCACCGAAACCCTGCCGCGCACTCTTGCCCACCGGGTGTAATGGTTCCGCCGGCATCCTCCTCACCGTCCGCGTCACTCTCACCACCATCACTGCGCGGTCCGGCGTCGTTTCGAGTTCCGCCATCACGCCCTGCGGCATCGCTCGTTGAATCGTCGTCCCCACACGCCACGAGACCCAACACCAACACCCACGCCAGTCTCATCAACCCTCCAAACCCTCCCAAGTTTACCGCGCATGCCCCACACGTGACGAACCTCCCCCAGATTGGGGCGACCGAACACAACCCGAATACGATTCCAGCCACATTGACCAACCCTCGGCCTTGCAGGGCGATTCGGCGGAAAGGAACCCGACTGTTCGGACCGCAACGCGCGTGTAGGCTGACGCTCAGGAGGCTCTATGCGCAAGTTCACCAGCGTGGTGGCGTTGTTTGTCACCGTCAGCGTTGTGCACGCCGATGAGTGGCGCACGTATCGACACGACACCCGCCGCAGCGGTGCGAGCAGTGGAGCGGTACCGATCGACGAGCCGACCGTTGCGTTTCGCACCTACCTCGGAGGAACTCTCCGCAGCGATGCCTTTGTCGACGTCGACGTCGACGGCGATGGTCGCGTCGAACTCCTCTACGTGAGCGGTGGTCGCGTCGCCGCCAAACGAGGCGACAACGTTGCACTCTGGGAATCGCCGATCGTTCCCGTCGACAAGATTCTGGGCTTCGCAGACTTCGACGAAGACGGACGCGAGGACCTCATCTTGATGCGGCGTTATCAACTCCCCTCGCGCCTACTCGTCATGTCGACCCTCGACGGTTCGATCCTGTGGGAGCTTCCGGCCGAGGCGAGCGACCGCTTCGGTGGAGTTCGCGTCCACGACTTCGATGGGGACGGACACCTCGACATCTACTTCGGCACCGGACAGTGCGGGACAGGCCAAACCGCACCGCCAGGCGTCGTCTACACCTTTTGCGACGCCAGCGGCTGTGGGTATGACCGCGCCGCGCCCTTGTGGACGCTCACACCGGGTACGCCCTCGGGCGACCCCGGCGGAAACTGTGGTGCGGGTGGCGACGTCGCCGACATCGATGGCGATGGTGTCGCCGAACTCATCCTCCCGTGGGAGTACTCGGAACTTCCGATCTACCGCGCATCGACCGGAACACGGGTCGACGCTCTGCCGCGCTTCGCGGCAGGCAACTACAACCGTGGTGCGACCGGTGTGGTGCCGTTCCAGCTCGATGCTGACCCTGAACTCGAAATCATTGCCCACATCGACTCGTTCACCGCGAACCAGGGCGCCAGACGCTTGGCAGTGTTCGATCACAACGGGTCGAGCATGCAGCTGCTCTGGGAGGTTGTGGGACCCGACCGGGCAAACGACCGCGTGATTTTCGATCGCGGAACAGCCGTTGCGGACCTGAACGGAGACGGCAGCGTGGAAGTCGTCGTCAGCACGCGGATTGGGGGAACTCCCTGGACAACCACCATTCGCGACGCGCTCACAGGAACGGTGCGCGCGACACTGGACAACGAAATCCTCTCCGGTGTCGTCGACGTCGATGCGGATGGGTCTCCCGAGATCATCACCCGCAGCGGAGATGGCACACGTGCGTGGTCCTACGACGGCACCGCGAGTGAGCTTTGGCGTGTTGCAGACCGAACCCCGATGACGTGGGTCGACGCGCGACTCGGTGCCTCGACCACGCACCAGACGCGCCTCGTCACGCTGCAACTCGACGACGACCCCGCTCTGGAAATCGTCCTCGGCGAAAGCGGGATTGACGGATTTATCGCGATCGAAGCGTACGACGCCGACAGCGGCGACTCGATTGGCTCGTTTCGCGCGGTGGACGGAACCACCGTGGTTCGCGTGGCCCCGGTGGGCCCCATGACGCGCGACTACCCACAGCTCGTCGCGGTTCAAAGCGACGGCTACGCGTTGATTCTCGACCGGGATCTCAACGTGACCAACCGAGTTGAAGACGGTGAGTTCGTCGAGCCCGGCATGCGTATCGGCGGCTTCTTCACCGGAGTTCAAACCCACTTCCCGGCGCCATTGATCGGTCGTTGTGCGGACGGCCTCTCCATCTTGGTGCCGACTAGCAGAGGAAGTCTCGAGCGGTACGACGCCTCGAGTGCGAACGCGCTGAGCGCCCCTGTTCGCTTGGATTCCATTGCGCGCACACGCTGGTCCACGTTCATGGAGATCGACGGATCCGACCCACTTGAGCTGGTGACCTACGAAGGTTCAGACGTGGTGATCCGTTCGTGTCGTTCGGGGGTGCGCGAGCTGCGTCGCATCACAGGACTGGCGCCCACCAGCTTCATCGACGGACCTCTCCCCGCGGTCGGGCCTTCGTCCGCTGCGGAGATCGTCGTGACCCGTCAACACGCGGGAGGCTTGCTTTCGTATGCACGCGTCGATGTGACGACATCGATAACGCGTTGGTCCACAACGCCCCTTCTCGCGTCGTGGGGACCCGGAAACCACATCTCCAGTGCCAGCGCCGACTTGGACGGCGATGGAGTGGACGACTTGGTGACCGTGCAAAACGGGGCGCGCGTGTACGACGGCGCGGCGGGCACACAGCGTTGGGCATCACCAAGTTTCATGGCGGGTGGAGTGCCACTGGTCACCAACATGGACGCCGATCCCCAGCTGGAGGTGTTCGCGCATGGTGCGTGGCAAGCCGCACATGCACTCGACACCGACGGATCCACGATTTGGACGCGCGACGGAGAGATCGAAAACCGAACGTTTGCCGCAGAAGTGCGTTGCGGAGGCACTCCCACGTTCGTTCACGGCGAGCTGGGCCGTGCAGACATCTACGCGACGCGCGGCAGCGATGGATCGGAGCTCGCACACCGCGTTCTGATCGCTGGTGAGAGCTACGCACCAAGCTTGGCGCCCATCGACGCGCCGCCTGCAATCGTCGGACATGTGACCGCCGTCGCGTCGCTGGGAAGCTCCGGAGCACCAGCCGTGCTTGTCGGCAACGTCGATGGTTGGTTGTACGCGCTCGACCCGTGCACCTTAGAAAAGCGCTGGACCCTCGACTTGCGCTATCCGGTCGGCGCACCCGTGGTCGGCGACGTGGACGATGATGGCGACGACGACCTCATCGTGAGCGTGGCGGACGGGTACCTGTACGGAATCACCGAAGCCGCGTACGAAGAAGTCAACGTGCGCGACGTCGTTCCGGGGATGCCCGCAGCAGACATCGACGAGATCAACACCCGCGACACCCTCTACGCCGCGTGGGATCGCGTCCCGGGCGCCACCAGCTACATCGTCTCGGTGTTCACAGAGTTTGGATCGGAGATTCGCTTCCCCAACGCACGTGAAGTGGGCTTGGTCACCGAAGCTACATTGACCGAACTTCCCCTGGTGCTCGGAGGACGCTACGTGGTCGCGGTTCAAGCCGTTGGCCCGGAAGGACCGGGCATTGAAGGTCGTTCCGATGGCGTCGTGGTGGTTGATACCGAAGGTCCGACCGCGAGCATCAGCGCGGCACCGAATCCTGCGTGGCCGATGGCGGGCATTGAGCCGACGATCACCGCACGCTGCGACGACTCGGTGGGCTTGGCGTCGCTGGTGATGCGTCTCCAGTGGCCAGACGGGCGAACACAAGTGTTGCGCGAGATCCTCGACGTAGCTTCGACGTCTGCCAGTGAGTCGATCACGTGGAACGGAGTCGATCCAAGCGATGGTGCACAAGCACCGGCGGGCATCTACACCGCTCTCGTGGAATGCACGGACCGTGAGGGAGCCGTGGGAGTGTCCAACGCATCGTTGGAGCTCGACCCCGATGCGATGCCTCCTGCAGACGGCGGCAGCTCGCCCGACGCCGGTCCTGGCAGCGGTGGAGGCGACCCAGGCTGTGCATGTCGAACGACGGGGGCAAGCTCGCACCTGAGTGCCCTGGCGTTCCTATGGCTGGTCTCGCGACGTCGACGTTCAGCCCGGCTTTAGACCTCGCTCGTCAGCGATCTGCGCGTTGATGGCTTGCGCCTTCTTGGCCGCCGGTCGTTCGTTCAAACGCTCTACGTACGCCATGTACTCGGGGCGCTTCTCCATCATGCCGAACATCGTCATCCATCGAAGCGTGCCGCCGAAAACCACATCCGCCATCGTGAAGCTCTCGCCCAACAACCACGGTCCCTCACCGATCGCGGCGCTGATCGTGTCGAGCATTTCTTCGTACGACCCCCACCCTGCGCTCCCAGGTTTGAACTCCCAGTTGGCAGCTTTGGCCATGCACCCAGGTTCGATCACCGAAGGCGCATAGAGAATCCAACGCAAGTACGTTCCGCGCTCCGGCGCATCCAACGCAGGCGCCAGCGTTCCCGCTGCGTACTTGTCCGCCAGGTACATGGCGATCGCTGCAGACTCGGTCACAACAGCATCCCCATCCACAATGGTCGGGACCTTTCCCATCGGGTTGAGCGCCTTGTACGGAGCCTCCTTTTGGACGCCGCCCATGATGTCGACGAACTCGAGCGTGTACTCAACGCCAACTTCTTCGAGCATCCAAACAGCGCTCGCAGCGCGGGTAAAGGGATGATGGTGCAGGGTGATCGTCATGGCGGCGGAGCATAGTCGATGGGTGAGACGCAAAACACTTGCCCCTGCGTGCTCACAGCACACACTTACCTAGACGATGCTCAAGTCTCTCTGGATCAAAGTACCAACGCTTGCACTCTCGGTGCTCGCGTACGTGCTGATCGGAGGATGGCTGGGCGCTCTGGCCGCAACGGGCGTGTTCATGGCAGGGACTGCGTTGCTTCTTGCCGTGGTGTTCCATCCCAACGCGAGTTGGTGGGCTCGCACGGTGTGGCGCTCGGACGACAACCAGCACGTCGCGCTCACATTCGACGACGGTCCGGACCCCGATTCCACGCTGGAGATCGCACGCATCCTCGCCGACCACGACATCCGCGCCGCGTTTTTTGTTGTGGGCGAACGCGCCGAGAAACACCCCGACGTTGTGGCCGAACTGCACAGCGCGGGTCACTTGGTCTGCAACCACACGCAAACGCACGCCATGAGCTTTCACTTTTCGTTGTGGGAGACCGCGCGACGTGAACTACGCGCATGCAATGCCACGATCAAAAGCGTCATCGGTCACGAGCCTGCTCTCTTTCGTTCGCCACAGGGCTTCAAGAACCCGGCACTCGGTGATGTGCTCGGCGAACTCGACATGACTGCGGTCGGTTGGCAGGTCCGTGGCCTCGACTCGATGCGCGGCGATCCCGACGCGATTACGGCACGCATCGTTCGAGGCGCGGAGCCCGGCGGCGTGATCATGTTGCACGACGGTTCGGGCTACGGAGGCCGTGTCGATCGCAGCGGAACGATTGCTGCCCTTCCTCGCATTATCGAAGGACTGCGAGAGCGAGGGCTTGAGTTCACGCGCTTGGACGACTTACTCGACGTCCAAGCGTACCGAGACGCGTAGTGGCTGACGAAGTCCGAATCGTCGACATCGATGAGTTCGATGTGGAGCAGCACGCGGCCATGCAGCAACGCGTGTTCGGTCACGTTCTGGAAGAGAACGGCATTCCACTCGAACGCATGAGTGCCGACGTGTTTGCCTGGAAACTCTCTCCACCACAGGGACCGGGGCGCGCTGCAATCGTCGAGCGCGGCGGTCGCATGGTGGCAAGCTGCTCGGCGTATCCCTTGCGCCTCGCTGCGGGCGCAACGCGACCCCTGGGTTGGCACCTCACCGACGCGGCTACGTTCAAAGAAGCGCGTGGCGGCGGCCTCTTCGGACGCATCATGATCGCGTTGCGCGAGAGCATGCCCAACGACGCGTGGACGTTTGCGTTCCCCAACGACAAGTCGCTCGGCGCCTTCACGCGAACGGACTACCACCCCGCCGTCGAGATCCCACTTTGGTTTCGCCCCACCATCGGCAAGGGGCGGCTGGCAGAAGGACTCCACTCGTTGAGTGCGTTTGGTCCTGAGCACGATGAGTTCGCCGATCGATGGGCGGCTCTGCATCAACTTGGACCGCTTCGTCATGCGGCGTACTTGAACTGGCGCTATCTGAAGCATCCGTACTTCGACTACCAGTGCTTCGAACTCCGTCGCGATGGCAACGTGCTGGGGATCTTGGTGCTCAACCGGATGAAAGCACGTGATCGAGTGTCGCTTTGGGTCATGGAGCTACTCGCTCTGGATACCAAAACTGAGCGCGAACTGGCGCTTAGCGCGCGGTACCTCGCGAAGGAACAAGAGTGCGACGTGGTTCTGTCGATGGCGAGTCGCAAAATGCCCGGCTCGTTTCGGCTGCCCGCGTGCTTCATCCCCAAGAAGCATGTGCTCATGGTGCGAAGCGGCGGAACGTCCGAGCCGGCCCCCGCTGCGCAGTGGACAGTGCAGACCGGCGACTGGGATACGTTTTAGACTCCTGCGGTCTTGCGATGGGCGTTGCGCTCTTCGAGCGAGAGGATTTGCGCGGGTGCCACGGGTTCACCATCACGAAAGAAAGGTGAGGGTTGGTGCTGACGACGGATCCAACTCGCGCCTAAGCGTCCCATCGTTCGTGCGATGATGCCGAAGCTCGCGCGGGCATCCGCGTCAGGCACCTCGCGTTTCGCATATCGAGCGTGGACACCGTGGCCACGCCCAACGTGCTCCTGGAGCGCTGACTCTTCGGTGGTCACGAACGTTCGAAACACGCCGATGAACGGCATCTTGGCGCCGAGACCATTCGCAATGGGGGTCCTGCAACACGTGGCGTACCACCGCATGAGTCCTTTCTCGGACAGTCGTACGAGCCCCAGATGTTCCACACCGCGAAGCCGGATCCGCGAAGGTGTGGATTGCAGGATGTCGCTGCCGCCATCCGCGTCCAACACGTCATCCCGACCGAGATAGTGGATAAACGTTTGGCAGTCGTCGCAATAACACCGGAGGCGTTGCGCGTAGCTGGGGTCGCACAGCTCGCCGGTGATCGTTCCACATGCGCACGAAAGAGACAGAGCGTTCATGCACCCAAGCATAGGCATGGGTGAGACACACGGGTACCGTTGTCGCGATGCGTGCAGTCGTCATTTCCAAAGCAGGCGGTCCCGAGGTTCTCGAACTTGTCGAGCGACCTGTCCCCGAGTCCGCGTCAGGTGAAGTTCTCATTCGGGTTCGCGCGTTCGGACTGAATCGGGCCGAGCTCTTCACGCGCCAAGGTGACAGCGGCGACGCGGTGCAATGGCCCCGCGTGATCGGGATCGAATGCGTTGGCGAAGTCGTCGATGCGCCCGACACCCCGTACACGAAGGGTCAAACCGTCGCAGCGATGATGGGCGGCATGGGACGCGCGTTCGATGGAAGCTATGCCGAGTACACGCGCGTGCCTGCGAGTTGCGTATTCGCGATCGACACCAACCTCGACTGGGCGACGCTGGGCGCCCTACCCGAGATGTTTCAGACTTCGAACGGTTCACTTCGAACCGGACTACGCATTCAACCGAAGGAAACACTGTTCATTCGCGGTGGCACGTCGTCGATCGGAATGACGGCCGCTGTGCTCGCGAAACAACACGGAATGCGCGTGCTCTCCACCACGCGCAATCCCAAGAAAGCAGACGCGCTCAAGGCCATCGGCGTCGACGAAGTCATCATCGACCACGGCGGTTCGCTCGTCGACGACGTCGAGGAGCAAGGTGGTGCAGACAAGGTGTTGGAACTGATCGGCACCACGACCCTCGCCGATTCGCTCAACTGTTGTCGGCCCGGCGGAATTGTGTGCATGACGGGAATCTTGGGAGGCAGTTGGACGTGGGAGTCCTTTGAACCCTTTCTCGACATCCCGAACGGAGTGTGTCTCACCTCGTACGGCGGCGGATCCGACGACGTGACCACGGAAGAACTGCAGGCTTACGTGTCGGCGGTTGAGTCCGGCAAAGCGCCGTCCAACTTGGATCGAACGTTCACATTGGACGAGATCCAAGAGGCTCATCGCTTCATGGAAGCGAACAAGGCGAAGGGGAAGCTGGTCGTTGTGATCTGACTTTGCCGCTCCGGAGCATCGGCATCGGCATCGGCATCGGCATCGGCATCGCCATCGGCTTCGGCTTCGGCTTCGGCTTCGGCATCGCGGGCACGGGCACGGGCACGGGCACGGGCACGGGCGCGGGCACGGTTGGTCGCCGTCGGCATCGCCATCGAAGCAGCTCCCCGGATCAGAGTCCGGGGAGCTGCGACGCGCTAGCGTGACAGGACGTAGAGCATTGCCTGGGTTTCATCGCTCAACGCATACACCGGAGCGACTGCGTCGGGACGGAGAATGCCAAGCGACACGGCAACGTCGAGAACAGCATCGACCTCACGGTTGCTGCCGAGCGCCATCGCGTATTGGTTCCCGCGGCGTTTTCCACGCTGTGCAGAACCCTCCGCGACATTGAGAGGAATCGAGCGAACGGCGCGATGCATCTGAGACGCAAGCTCAGTATCTGCAGCACGCAAACGCGGCATGACGACTTTCTGAATGAGAGCAACCAGCTCCAGAGACTTCCGATACACGATGAACGAAGAAGACGAGGACTTAGACATGTCGATGTGACCTTCCAGAGACGCGACGCGTTGCGACAGTGCAGCGAGACCGCCTCATGCAGCCCCACCGCCCGGACGTGAGTGCGGAGTCAACCCCGACGACGAGCGAAGCGAGGAGGAGTCACGCAGCGAAGCGAAGTGACGCCGCAGGCGGGGTTTACGCCGCGCGAGCGTTCGGGCACTCCTGGGGCATGCAGGCGGACGAGCAAACACGACCGTAGCGCACGCGTTCCAACCCACTGAGACTGAGACTGAGACTGAGACTGAGACTGAGACTGAGACTGAGACTGAGACTGAGACTGAGACTGAGACTGAGACTGAGACTGAGACCTACCGAAGCCGTGCCCGCAGCTCCCACGCCATCACTGAGAGCCCGTCCCTCTGGAGACGTGGCAGAAAATCACCAAAAGCGTTCGCTTCGAACACGTAGGGGTCCAAGCTCTCCGCGTGAAAGCCGATGTCGACGCCGAGATGAAAACACTCGTACAGCTCCGCGCATCGAACTGCGAGGTGCATGGCTTCATCCCACTTATCGGAAGGGATCAGCGTCTTGATCCGCGCAAGTTCCGCACGAGTTCCGCCGAGATGCAGGTTCGTCATCGGATGCGCGCTTTGGCGAGCGACCACAAACGCCGGTTCCCCCGCGACCACCAACACACGCAAATCAAACCGTCGCCCGTCCAGCCGCAAAAGGGGTATCGCTTCTTCGACGTGCGCACCCTCGCGCACCACGAGCTCGAGCACGCGATCGATCTCGTCGCGCTCGTGAAGCTGAACTAGTTTTCGGGTATTGAACCAACGATCGTCCTCCCGCTCGATCGTGGTCACCGCGTGGTCGCCGCTGAGAAACACAATCCCCACTGCGGAAGACCCGCACGCGAGCTTCACAAACGCGCTCGACCAGTCTCGCTCTGCAAGCTGCGTTCGGAGTTCGGCGACACTCCGAGGCTGCTCGAGCGCGTCCGGAACGCGAACCCCCGCATCGCGCAACCGACGTGACACTCGCGTCTTGTCGAAGAGTTCGCCGAGCGCCCATCGCGCGTTCCAGGTTGTCCAGCCTGCCTGCCACTGATCGTTGAGTCGATCCAGGTAGCGAAGCCATCCACGCTGAATCTGCGCAGGTGCGATCATCTCTCCGCGCTGTCGCGCGCGCGGTTGAACTCCGTCCGGCTCTTGGCCCAGTGCGAGTAGTGCCTGCTCGACGTCGGGGTCTCGACCGAACGAGTCGATCCGGACGTCTGAGTGCTCTGGAAAATCGGGGCGTTCGCCGCGCAGGACACTCTGCAAGACGTCGCGATGGAACATGATGCGCGGCTCGGGTTCGCCAACTTCCGAGCAAGCGGACAGGAAAGCATCCAGCCGCTTGCCCGGGTTCGCGATCACGACGAGGCGCGTCACCGAGTATGCGCTACTCGAAGATCGCGTCGTAGCGCAGCACCTCTTCAAGAGACTCGCCCTTGACAAGGCACGAGAAGCCGTATGCATCAATAATCGGAATGCCTGCGGATTGAGCTTTGCTGAGCTTGCTTCCAGCGTCTTCCCCGCACACGAGAAGCTGGGTCTTTCCAGAGAAGCTTCCGGTGACATCGGCGCCCAGCGCCTCGAGCGCTGCCTTCATTTCCTTGCGCGACTGCTCGAACTTGCCGGTCACAACGACCTTCATGCCCGCAAGCGAACCACTTCCCCCGCCGCTCGACTTCTTCGCGGCCTTTTTCTTGGTCGCCTTCTTCGCCGCGGTCTTCTTCTTCGCGGGCTTCTTCGCAGCCTTCTTGCCGCCACCACCCTTGAGAACCTTGTCGAGCGAAGCACCGGCGAGAAGCTGCTCCATCTGACCCTCGTCGATGATGGGCAGGCCAAGCTTCTCCGCCTTGGCAAGCTTGCTGCCCGCGTCTTCGCCGCAGACCAAGAGTTCCGTCTTGCCCGAAACACTACCGGTCACATGGGCACCGGCGTCCTTCAGATCCGATTCGATATCCTTGCGTCCCCGGCTGAACTTGCCGGTGACCACCACCTTCATTCCATCGAGACTCATGTTTCGCGTCCCTCCTCGTCATCCGGCCTACGTCGACCAGAGCCCGGGGATTCCCCAATGAATGCGCCGGACTGTCAATACGGTTCTCCCGTGCAGTGGTTTTCACTCGGCGTGCCTTGGGCCTCTTGCGTTCGGCGCTTCCGAACCCCACCTTGCTGCGCCTCGTCGCGGCCGAGGTTTGCGTCATGTCTTTCAAGCAGCTCGACTCGCGGATGCGAGTTTTTGAGACGGCACACGACGTGTGCGTCTTGCCGAACATCTTCATCGTCGCACGGATTGATGGCCGTTCGTTCACGCGTCTGACGAAGGAAGAGCACGACTTTGAGGCTCCCTTCGACGAGCGATTTCGCGACTGCATGGTGGCCACCACGCTTCACCTGTTCGAATGTGGCTTTGGCGTTGCGTACGGCTACACGCAGAGTGACGAGATCTCGCTCCTGCTCGAACCGGGCGACGGGTCGTTCGGGCGCAAGCTCCGAAAGCTCAACTCCGTGCTCGCTGGTGAAGCCAGTGCTGCGTTCACCTATGCGCTCGGTGCACCCGCTGCATTTGACTGCCGGATTTCGCAGCTCCCTCGGCGACAAGATGTCCTGGACTACTTTCAGTGGCGACAGCGTGACGCGCACCGCAACGCGCTCGGTGCGCACTGCTACTGGCTGCTGCGAAAGCAAGGCATGAGTGAAGGGGGCGCAACTGCGCGGCTCAACGGCGCGTCGGTGTCCGAGCGAAACGAACTGCTCTTTCGCAACGGGATCAACTTCAACGATCTGCCCTTGTGGCAGCGACGCGGAACGGGGGTGTTCTGGGAGGAGTACACCAAACTCGGAACCAACCCTCTGAGCGGTGAGCAGGTCGAAGCGTCACGACGGCGCTTGAGGACTGATTTCGAGCTCCCGATGAAAGAGGATTACGACGCGTTCGTACGCGCGTTTCTCCCCTAGTTCCGTGCTCTCTCGACTCTATCGCTACGTCGGTCCCGGTGACGTCGCGCTCGCCTGGCGCGACGCCGCACCGGGGCACGTCGTCCGTTCGCGCGAAGAACTCGACGGTGCACTCCGCGCTCTCGGAGCGGACGGCACGTATACGTTCGTCGTGGACGAGTTCGCCACACTCCGCATCGCCGACCGGTCGAGCGAACATGTAGCGTGTGCTGGTTTTCGCCCAGTCATGGCTGCGGGCGAACTGACGTTCGACGATGGCAACGTCGTCGAAGCAAGCAATCAATCCACCGGCTTCTGCCCCGAACCTTCGTGCTGGGCTGCTCTTCGTCGCGCACTCGAGGCCGCACACATCACTCACCCTGGAGCACTGACCGCAGAGTTTGAGTTTCGGCGATGCGACTGCGGACAACGCTCCATCGTTAAAGAACACGTGTACGAATGTTTCTGTGGAGCGCCGTTGCCGCTGACGTGGAACTTCAGCGATATCGTCGTCCGCCGAATGCTGGTGAATGCATGGCTCGTCGACACTGTTGAAGCTGCATCACGCACGGACGAAGACCGAGTTCGTGTCGATCGACACGAGGGCATGGTTGTCCTCGCACTCGCCGACGGAGCGGGGGGCACATCCCTAGGTCGATCTGCGGCGGAAGAAGTCGTGCGTGCACCCGAGCGATTCGGTCCAGACCTGGTGAGTTCGCTTCGCGCACTGGATGCCCGACTCGAGGGTCAGAGCACGGGCGTGTTCGCGCACTTCATCGATGGAACGGTGTACGGCGCTTCGGTTGGAGACAGCCAAGTGTGGGCGCTTCATGAGGAGTGGAGCGAGTTGACCGCACGTCAATCGCGCAAGCCATTGCTGGGTTCGCAGCAAGCGTCACCGACCCTTTTCGGTGGTCAGGCGGAGGCCTTAGTGGTCGGCTCCGACGGTCTGTTCAACTATGTCGAGAACCCAACTCGGCGAGTTGCCGACCCGGACGCGGCATGGCGTTTGGTTGAGGACGCACGTCTGCCGAACGGTGAACTCTGGGACGACCTGACGGCGATCATCGTTCGTCGGCTCAACGAAGAATAAAGTCGCTTCGCCGATCGCCCGAAGAGTGGGCATGCGCCACGTCTACGATCTCGTCTGCATTGGGAGTGGTCCGGCTGGACAGCGCGCGGCCATCCAAGCCGCCAAGCTCGGCAAGCGGGTGGCGATTATTGAAAAAGATCGATGCGTCGGCGGTGGCTGTCTTCGCGATGGAACCGTGCCCAGCAAGACTCTGCGCGAAGCGGTGTTGGTCGAGCAGCGCAGAGTCGAAGACGACGACGGATTGAGCATTGCCCCGCGACGCCGAGTCTCCGCGCACGACTTGCTGCGACGCGTGGATCGCGTTCGCAAGGCAGAGTCTCGCGTCGTGCGCGACCAGCTTCAACGCAACGGAGTCAACGTGATCGTGGGTACCGGCTCGTTTGTCGATGCCACCCACGTCGGCGTCGAAACGCGAAGTGGATCGCACGTGCTCGAAACGCAGCACGTTCTCGTCGCAGTCGGAAGTCGGCCCGCCCTCCCCCAAGGCATCCGCGCCGAGGGTCCGCTCATTCTCTGTGACGCGGTACTGGACCTCAACGACTTGCCCGAGCATCTGATCGTGATCGGCGCAGGCGTCATCGGGATCGAATACGCCTCGATGTTTGCCGCTCTGGGTGTGAAGGTCACGGTGGTCGATCGACGAGGTGCGCCACTGGAGTTTTTGGACTCCGAGATTCGCGATGAACTCGTGCATCAACTTCGGCGTCGACGCGTGGGCTTTCTTGGCGGAGAGAACGTCGCCGCCGTCACGACCGAAGACGACTTGGCACACGTCGCTCTGGAATCCGGAAAGGTCGTGATTGGCGATCTTGCGCTCTTTTCGATCGGTCGCCAGGGAGCCACGGACAAGCTTGGTCTCAAGGCCGCGGGGTTGGACGTCGATACGCGCGGCCGGCTGACCGTTGACGAGCACTTTCGAACTGCCGTTCCCAGCATCTACGCAGCGGGTGACGTGATTGGTTTTCCGGCGCTGGCTGCGACCTCTGCCGAGCAAGGTCGCCTCGCCGCTCAACACATGTTCGGCGCGCAGTCCAACGCCATGGCGGCGCACTTTCCGATCGGGATCTACGCGATCCCCGAAGTTTCGATGGTCGGTGAGACCGAAGAGTCTCTGACGCAAGCTCGCATCCCCTATGAGTCTGGACTCGCCCGCTTCGGCGAAACAGCGCGCGGACAAATCGTGGGCGATGAGCACGGGCTTTTGAAGCTGCTCTTTCATCGCGAGACCCGACAACTGCTTGGGGCGCACATCGTGGGGACGAACGCCGCGGAGCTGATCCATACCGGCCAAGCCGTGCTCGCGCTTGGGGGTGGGCTCGATTACTTCCTCGATACAGTGTTCAACTACCCCACGTTTGCCGAGTGCTACAAAGCCGCTGCACTCAACGCGGCAAACAAGCTCTCGTTCGCGCTCCGGCGGCGTAGCGCCTAACGACAAGGGCCGTTGAAACCGGCGGGGACTCCATGCAGTCTCCGCCGCATGCGCGCCTGCTGTGCCCTCCTCGCCCTGCTTTGTTGGTCGTCTCACGCACACGCCCAAGTCAATGCCGAACGACTTCGGTCCACGTTCACCGATGAGGGTGTGTACCTCCAGCTCGACGGTGCCGTGTCGTGGATGCGTGGCAACGTGGACTTCCTGAATCTGAACGCGTCGATGAACCTCGGCTACAACCACAAGATTCACACGCCGCTGATCACGTTCACCGCAGCGTACGCAGACTGGAACGATGACCCCTACCTGAGTTTGGCGTTTGCCCACGCGCGCTGGACCGCCGCGTGGCACAAGCGCGTCGCTTCGGAAGTCTTTGCACAAGCCCAGTACAACGCATTTCTCTTCCTGCGCCTGCGCGCGCTCGGAGGTGCAGGAGCGCGGTTCACCATTGCCGACAGCGAAGTTTTTCAAATGCACGCAGCCACCGGGTACATGCTCGAACGCGAGATCTTTCAGCGGAGCCAGATCCCTGCCGACGAACCACATCCGATTGGCACCACCAACCACCGGTGGACTAGTTACGTGTCGTTCACCATCCGCGCCGACGAGATGCTCTCGTTCACAAACGTGGTCTACATCCAGCCCCGCTTCGACGACTTTTCAGACTACCGTGTGCTCGAAGAAGCCGCGCTGACACTCAAGCACAGCAGCGGGCTCAACATCTCGTTTGGCGTGTCGATGCGATTCGACAGCGACCCGCCCACGGTTTTGCAGCGGTTGGACGTAAGCCTCATCAGCAAGCTAGGCATTCACCTCTCGCGTCCCACACGAAGCGACACACATGAAGACGCTGACGAAGACCGTGATGAGAACTAGGGCCGCAGGACTTCGAGGACATTGCGACCGACTTTGATCGTGTCGCCGGGCTTGAGCGTCGCGCGCGATTGCTTGGTTCCGTTGACCTTCATCGCACGACGGCCGTGGAGGTGCATCGCCAAGTAGTTCCCGTCTTCATCCCGAACGATTTGGACGTGGACCGGCGCGATCCACCAACCCTTGACCACAATGTTGGCGGCATCGGTGCTGCCGATACTGAGCACCATCCGCAAGTTGTAGTCCTTACCCTTGTAGCGAATGACCCAGCCACTCTCGGGCTCCATCATCATCGTCTCTTGGATGCCGGCCATCTGATCGAGCGATGAACGCCGCTGCGGCGCCGACGCCGAAGGCGCTTCGTCGAGAAACTCGATGGAGTACTTGCCGATACCAACGCTCTGGCCCGACATGAGAGTCACCCGTTCGACTTTCTGTCCCCCGTGCACGATGCCGTTCTTGCCGCCGAGGTCTTCGACGATCATCGAACCCCCCGACCATCGAAACCGCGCGTGCTTTCGCGACACGCTGAGGTTGTCCAACGTGAGTTCGGCGTCTTCCGGCGACCGACCCACAACCACTTCTTCTTGGGTCATCGGAAAGTGGAAGACGGTTCGCTCGCCGAGTTTGACGACAAGCGTTTTGGGATCGGCGAGCGCTTGAACTTCTGCGGCGAGATAGCTGGCCAAGGGTTCGCCCGCGCCCTTGCTCGGCGGGAGACGAATCTCGTCGTAGATATCGAGCGTGACCGACTCGGGTGACTCGGCAAACACGTACTCGACGATCCGATCGGCGAGTGATCCATCTTCCGCGAAGGGTTCGTCGACTGCCGCGTAGAGCGCCTCTGGCTCACCGTTACGACAGAAGGCAACGCTGCGGGCATCTCCACGACGGACGACGAGCACGCTGTCCGCACCGGTCTTCCGGACCGATTCGAGGAGCATGTGGGGGTCGACCAAGTTCGCAGGAACCTGGGCGTTGGGCGCCTTTCGAAACGGCACCGCCAAGCACAACAAGAGCCCGACGTCAGTGGGGCAGAAAATCGCGCGCTTGAGGCTACGAAGTTCCTGGACCGTCTCGGCGATCGACGCGGCCACGAAGTCATCGCCTGCCAGCGCTCCCGCCGAGTGCACCTTGCCTTGGAGGCAAAAGAGAAAGCGCTGTCCTTTGGCCGTCCATGCGCGAACGTATCCGTGCGGCGAGGTCTTGAGCGCCTGCTCGACCGTAGCGAGTGTTTCCTCGACGGCCGTGGGGAGTTCGATCTCTTCGGGCTGGGGCAGCCGCACGGCGGGAGCCTAACACCGGTCCGCTTTCTCAACACAAAACGTCTTGAGCACGCGTGAATCGTGGTCAATGTAGGCGCCATGACCACGCAGGTCATCGATGCGAGCCACGTCATGCACGCGGTGAAACGTCTGTGCGACGGCAAGCTCGTCGCGCTTCCGACCGAGACCGTGTACGGACTCGCCGCGTTGGCCACCGATGCCACCGCGATTGGTGCCATCTTCGAAGCCAAGGGCCGCCCGGCGACCAACCCGCTCATCGTGCACGTCGCAGGTGCCGAACAGGCACGCGAGGTCGTGGCTCAATGGCCGCCTCACGCACAAGCATTGGCCGACGCGTTTTGGCCCGGCCCACTCACGCTTGTTCTGCCTCGGGGCGAGTCGATCCCCGACGTCGTCACCGCAGGACTCGACTCGGTCGCGGTCCGCGCGCCTCGACACCCCACCTTTCGTGAGGTGTTGAAGCACACCGGCCCACTCGCCGCGCCCAGCGCAAACCGAAGCAACAGCGTTTCGCCAACGCGTGCCGAACACGTGCTTGCTTCGCTCGGGGGTCGAATCGACCTGATCGTGGACGGCGGTGCCTGCGAGGTCGGAATCGAGTCGACCGTGTTGAGTTTGCTGGACGAACCCACCGTGTTGCGGCTAGGGGTGGTGACGCCAGACATGTTGCGGGAGGTCATTGGCGAGGTCCGCGTGCACGACGCGGTCGAGACCGGGCCACGGCGAAGTCCGGGCACGGCAGAGCGCCATTACGCACCCGACGCGGCAGTGGTCTTCATCCCACACGGCGATGAGGGTGCACTGATCGCAACGCTTGGTGATGGGGCGGCACTCGTACACACCATCGAAGGTGACTACCACCGTCTGCCGAATGACCCGATCGCGTATGCACAGGGGTTGTACGCAGCGCTGCACGAGCTCGACGCCACGCACACTCGAATCGTGATCGAGCAGGTGCCCGACACGCCAGAGTGGGCGGCTGTTGCGGACCGCTTACGGCGAGCGGGTCGTTGATGGGCGCTTGTTTCCTTCGATCGATGTCCTAGGCTAGCGCGGTGCTCCGACTTCGCGTGGCCACAGACCCAGCGTTCATCGACGCCGTCATGGCGGACTTCGACGCGTTTCTCATCGACCACGCAGCGTGCGAACGCAAGGCCTCGGCACTCGCCATCTCGTTGGTGGTCCACTACCCAGACCGGCCCGAGCTCGTCCGCGAGATGGTCCAACTCGCGCAAGAAGAACTCGAACACTTCGCTCAGGTCGTCGAACTCCTCAACGCGCGCGGTCTGATCATGCAACCCGATGAGAAAGATCCGTATGTGGGCGCACTGCTCAAGCTGCGTCGTCAGGGAACTCAACCCTACTTTCTCGATCGACTTCTGCTCGCCGGCATCATCGAAGCCCGAGGCTGCGAGCGTTTTCAGATGATCGCCGAAGCGCTGCCCGAAGGACGCGAGAAGAGTTTCTACACCGACATCGCGCGTGCCGAGGCACGACATCATGGTCTCTTCATCCGTCTGGCGCGTCAGTACTTCGACGAAACCGAAACGCGCGCGCGGCTCGACGAACTGCTGGAGGCCGAAGCCACGATCGTCCGCGGACTGCCGTTTCGAGCACGTCTACATTGATGCGAACCATTCGCAAGTATCTGTCGACGCGCGCGGAAGCGTGCGCGGTGGCGAAGGGGCTGGACGCGTACGAGCACGTGGTTGTGGTACCGGCCTACGGCGAAGGCGCGCTCCCGGCGCTGCATGAGGCATTGCCCGCAAACACGCTTCTCATCTTGATCGTCAACGCACCCCCGGACGCTCCTGCGGACAAGCTGAAGCTGAATGCCGAGACGCTCACCTGGGCGCGTTCGTTAGGATCGGAAGTCACGGCTCTGCAGGACACCGTGGTACGCGCAGATCCCGACGTACTGATCGTCGAGCGCACGTTCCCGGCAAAGCAAGGCGTGGGTGCCGCACGCAACTTTGGCGGAGACATCGCACTCTCGCTGTATGAGCAGGGCAAACTCTCGGTGCCGTTCATCTTCATGACCGATGCCGATGCTGTTCCACCGAGAGACTACCTCTCCCGAATCGAACTGAACCATGCAGCGTGCGTGTATCCCTTCGCGCACGAACCGCTACATCCCGCCATCACAGCGTATGAAATCGCGCTGCGTTACTACGTCGCCGGACTTCGCTGGGCCGGTTCGCCCTACGCGTTTCACACCATCGGCAGTTGCATGGCGCTACACGTCGAGTCGTACGCGGCCGTCCGTGGCGTTCCCCTGCGAAACGCAGCCGAAGATTTCTATCTGCTGAACAAGGTGCGAAAGGTCGGATCCGTCGCATCCCTCGCCGGCGAACCCATCGTCTTGAGCGGACGGGGTTCGGACCGTGTTCCCTTTGGAACCGGTCGCGCCGTGCTCGACTACGACGGTCAACCGCGCCTCTACGACCCGCGGTGCTTCGAGGTGGTCAAGCGTGCACGACATGCACTCCTCACCGATTCGGTCGCTGCCTTTGTAGCGTGGGGACAACAGACGCACGAAGGGTTTGACGACGCGATCGCACCCTTGGACTTTGCGGGCGCCTCGAGCCGCGCCAACCAGCAGACACGTTCGGACGACGCGCGTCGCAAACACATCGACGCATGGTTCGACGCTTTTGCCCAACGCAAACTCGTGCATCGAATCCGCGACAACTGTTGGCCGAGCCCTCCCCTTGTAGCAGCTCTCGACGCCGCCCCCTTCGTCGAGGCCGCAGACGCATTGGACCCAACACTCCAGCGGATGCGCCAGGTCGAAACTACCTGCTGACGGACTCGATCCACTCCGCGTAGGTCGACAGACGCGTCATCACCGTGGCCGATTGCGTGCATCGGCGCGCGTTGTCGATCGCGAGACTGACCACGCCAAGTTGGTGCTTTTGCCCGTCCACATCGACCACCACGGGTGCACCACTGTCGCCCGGACACACGCCTTGCGTCGGACTGGCAGCGCACATCCGAGTGCGGGCCATTCCGCGCACGTCTCCGGAGAAGCACGCAAAAGGGGAGAGCAACTCCAACTCCGCTTGACGAAGTCGATTGGCTCGACGGGAGCGAGCACGCGTGATGCCGAACCCCCACACGTGGACTCGACGACCGGTGAGGTTGTCATCGCTTTGCACCCGAACGATCGGCGACGCCTCAGCATCCGCCGCAAGTTTCAACACAGCCAGGTCGTTGCCTCGTTCGGGCGCCGCGGGATCGTAGTCGGGATGCACGACGACCTCCTCAACTCGGAGGTTCTGGGTTTCTCCGTTCGGGTTTCCGACTCGCACGCGCCTCACACGACGAACCCGACCGCGCGGTGTACGCACACAGTGCGCAGCCGTCAGCACTGCACGTGTGGCGATTAGGGATCCGGAACAGCTCCCGCTCGAGTTTCCGACGCGCCACGTGAACCGCACCGCACTCGCCCCCTCGGTCGGCGGCACCGAGGTGCCCCCGTAGATCGCGGTCGTGCATGCCCAGCCGACGAGGATCAGCAGTGCTTTACGCACGACGTACAACCTCGCGAACGCGAGCATCTGCAGGCTGCACCGCAAGCGTTGCAACCGGAGTCCCCGTGAGGTCAAACAGCTCCACAGTCCCGGTCGCGGTCACGACGGCAATCCGGTTCGCGGGCTCCGACAACGATGCGGCACTCAACTGTGCGGGAAGCGTCGCCACGGGTTTTTGAGTCCCGTCTGGCTCGACGATCGAGAGCTCACCACTTCGCTCAAGCGCGTACAGCTGTCCGCTCGGAGTGGCGAAGATCCCGAGGAGCTGTTCGAACTCCAGCGTGGCTCGTGTCGTCGCCGCGGGCATGTCGACGATGCGCAACTCGGTGTCGGAGGCCATCGCAAGCCACCCGGCACCACCGCACATCCGCCAACCCACGCCCTCGAAACTCGATCCCACACTCAGCTCGGCACCTTCGATCGAATAGGTCTGCACCTCACCCTCTTCGTCGAGCGTCGCAATGAACCAGGCCTCGTTGACCCGGTAGGTCGCCACCGCACGCATGGAATCGCGCTGTTCAAACGCGTCCCACTCACGCTCTGGCTCTTCGCCTTCTTCCCAGGCAGACCGAATCGCATCCATCGCTTCGGCTTTCGGATCGAAAACCAAGACGGCTCCGCCGTGGTGCCCCATCACAAAGCGATGATCGAGGTGTTCCGCGAAGATGCCGTGGGGCGGAACGGGCAGGCCACCGAGTTCATCGTCATCAAACAGATAGACGAACGAGTCGCCTGCAGCGACAGCGACGACCAGTTCCTTCCCATCGGGGGACAGCGACACATCACGCGCGTCGCCATAGTACTCCGGCAACGCAACGCGACGCTCGGGCTCGCCGGTGGCGGCATCGGCAAAGTGCATTCCTTCGCCGCGGTCAAAGAGCACCAGGCGGGAACCTGCAAAGCCGAGACAGCCAGGTGCCTCCGCAGCGTTGGGGTCTTTCCGCATCGGGAGTTTGACCTGCGTGGCTGCGGTAACGTCGGTAGTGCGCGTGGACAAAAAGTCGTTCGGGTTTCCGTATCCGACGTACGCACCCGACACGGAAACGCCAAGCGTGTGGTTGTTGATGAGGTTCCGCGCGAAAAGATCATCCAACGTGGGTGGACCGGTATCCGGCCCACCACCGTGAATCACGATCGCGCTTTTCGTGTCGCCCGAGAGCGGGACTCGCCGCGCGACTCCGTGCGACGCGGTGATCCACACGTCGTCGGTGTCGCGCACAAACGCCGCACTGCAGAGCTTTCGAACGAACCAATCGCATGCGTCCACGTATTCTTCAGATCCAGGCTCGGCTTCGAGAATCGCCGCTTCAGGACCGCTGCGCATCAAGTGTTGCGGCCACGCCAACACCCGCTGAGACGCTTTGGGTTCAAGCGTATCGACGTCAAAGACCTCGACTTTGAGTACAGCTCGCGCCTCCTCGTCTTCACCCTCAAGCGCAACCGGTCCGTAGTCAGGACGTACGCCCACACGCCGCGCAGGATCGATCGCCATCAAACGACTCCCCTCGTCGAAGTCGCTGGAGGGTCCTCGGGAGAACACCTTTCGCTCCGCTGTGTTCGCCGCGAAGTCGACGTACACGAACCCTTCCTCGGTGACATCCGTATCGAAGTTGTCGGCGATGAAGTGGTAGAGCGCGACATCTTCACTCAACGCAAAGACGCGCGCAGTGACGCCGATATGGTCGTCGATGTCGGGTCCCAAAGCTTGTGTGCCGGATTGCAGATCAACCCGAAACCCTTTCGCGTCTCCATCGTAGGTGAAGAGAAAGAGCGACGACCCTCTGGACGATGCGCGCACGTACTCTCCACCCACCGAGCCGTGTCGAAGAACCTCACCGGTCGATGCGTTGGCGACGACCCAGGAGCCATCGACGCTTGCGCTCACAATCGCGTCCTCCCACCACGCGACGTGGACGATCGACGAGCGGTGCGCATCGACCACGCACACCTCGTCGCCGGGTGAACCGTCTTCTTCGCATACGCGATGAACAGCGACGCGACCTCCTGGCCAACCAAGAGCCACCTGAGTTTCGTCCGGCGAATAAGCAATCTCGTACGCTTGCACCCGAGGAGACTACCGCGTCTTCACGATCCTCTCTCCCGGCTCTATGCTCGGGACGTGGACGTTCGACGACCTAGCGGCCCCCCTCCGGTCACCAAGAACCCACTTTCGTTGCTCAACTACATGCGAAAGATGCGCAACGGCGCGGCGCAGGTAGTGCTCGAGCGCTTCGATGCGTACGGCGACATCTACTACGCACCCTTCCTCGGTCGCGATGTGTACGTGCTTCGACATCCCGACCACATCCGCGAGGTTCTGGTCCGACAGGCGAGCAAGTTTGGCAAGCCCACCGAAGGCATCTCCGCCAAGCAACTCGAACAGCTACTGGGCGAAGGGTTGCTCAACGCAAACGGCGATTCCTGGCGACGACGCCGGCGGCTTATCCAACCGGCGTTCCATCCCGAGAAGCTGCGCGCGTACTCCGAAACCGTGTCGGCGTTTAGCCGTGAAGCGATCGCCGAGTGGACATCCGGCGAAACGATCGACATCAGCCGCGAGATGATGGAACTGACATTGCGGATCGTGTGTCGAGCATTGTTCGATCACGATGTCCGGCAAGGCGGCGAGACCGATCGTGTCGCAGCCGCGGTCAACACGCTGCGCGATTCGTTTGGTGGGATTGAGGCGGTGTTGCCGGATTGGCTCTCGACGCCCGGGCAGCGACGCATCCGAGGCGCAATCGAAGACGTCGACTCGGTGGTGTACGGGCTGATCGATCGTCGGATGGCTGCATCGAAACAAGGTGACGATCTGCTCGGGGCACTGATCGAGACCACGCGGCAGGACGACGGGTTGACGCGTCGAGAGCTGCGAGACGAGCTTCTGACTCTCTTCATTGCCGGTCACGAGACCACCTCGCATGCGCTGAGTTGGACGCTGCACCTCTTGGGTCAAAACCCCGAAGCTGCAGAACGCGCACGCGCCGAGGTCGATGCGTTGGGTCGGGACCCCGATTGGGAATCGCTGCAAGCCCTTCCGTGGACGCGACAGTGTATCGACGAAGCGATGCGGATCTATCCACCGGCGTACGTGGTCCCTCGAGCGGTGGTCGAAGAGGTCGAGATCGGCGGGTACGTGTTTCCGAAGGGCGCGGATGTGGTCGTCTGGATCCTGCACACGCACCGGGATGCACGCTGGTTCCCAGATCCGATGCGCTTTGATCCGAGTCGTTTTGAGCCGGAGGCGCGCAAGTCCATTCCGCAGTGCGGGTACCTGCCGTTTGGCGCCGGGCAGCGAACCTGCATCGGCAAACAGTTTGCGCTGATGGAGGCGCAGCTGATCCTGGCGCACATTCTTCACAAAACCGTCTTGCGCGCCGACACCTCGCACGATGTTCGAGCGCATCTCACGGTGACGATGTCGCCGAAGGATGGCTTGCCGATGCACATCACGCATCGTTAGCCAGCGCCCGCCAAAATCAGTTTCATGTCGTGCAGAGCACGTTGAACAAGTTCCGTGCGTTGAACTTCGACCAACGCGTCGCCACGTCTCTGCATGCGATAGATGTTGGATCGAACTTCCACGCGGTCGACCGCGCTTCGACCTCGCGCCACATAGGTTCCACTGGCGACATCCACGACGTACCATTCGATGCTCGACTCGACCTCGACATCGATCCAGGGCGTCATCAGCAGCGGCAAGAGCAGAGGCGAAAGCGCATACCAGCCGTTGATGTCGGTCTGGTAGTCGACGTTCAGGTCCAGCACCACAAGTCGATCGGCGCCCGCTTGTGCTGAGTGCAGCCGCAGATCCCGCATGAGCTGTCCAACGGGTTCACCCGACGCGATAAAGCGAGAGGAAATGCGTTGCACGGTTTCGGTGTTGGGCAGCTCACCAAAGGCTTCGGTGATTTCAACGTCGTCCGGGATGCCGTGCGCGTACACGCTAACGTTGTGTTGCCCGTTGATGTTCACCTGACCGTGGACCGCGGTCTGAATCTCTTCTTCGGTCGGCGCGATACGTTCTCGTGGTGTGGTGTTGGCAAGATGCCCCGATGGCGTGAAGCAACCACAGAGCAGCAGAAAAACGGTGCCGCCGCTGAGGAGCGCGCGACGCAAGGACAAAGAGGGTGAGGGCACAGAGCAGTTCCTTTCTGCTCAAGCAACCCGGGGCAGCTGGTTACGCTTCCTTACACGCGTTTTCACGATAGGTTGGGACATGGACAGTTCGGACCTTGCCCTCTTGACCACGCTCGATGCTCTGCTGCAGGAAAGCAGCGTCTCTCGCGCCGCTGAACGCTTGGGACTCTCCACACCGGCTGTGAGTCATGCGCTTTCGCGACTGCGTGATCGCTTCGACGATCCGCTCCTGGTTCGAGCGGGGCGCTCGATGGTTCTCACTCCACGAGCCGTGGAGCTCGCACCACGCGTCCGAAACGCAATTACCCATGCCGAACAGGTGTTTTCGGAACCGGATGCCGTCGACTTGATGACGGTAGAGCGCGCGTTTGCGCTCAGTGCAACGGACTACGTCATGACTCTGGTCGGGCACGCGTTTAGCGCACGCGTGAGCGAGGAGGCGCCCTACGTGGATCTGCGTATCCTGCTCAACGCCGTCGACGACCCGCAACGGCTACGGCGAGGCGAAAGCGACCTGGCAATCGGCATCTACGCGGACCTGCCGCCTGAACTCCGCACGCGTCCCGTGATCGAAGATCGCCTCGTGTGTGTGGTGCGCGATGATCATCCAGACGTGGGTACACGCATGACCCTACGCAAGTACGTCACACTCGAACACGTCCAAGTCGCGCCGCGCGGTCGTCCTGGTGGGTATGTGGACCGCTTACTCCACGAGCGTGGCGAGTCACGACGGGTCGCTCGCGCCCTGCCCTTCTTCGAGGCGGCGCTGCAGATGATCGCAAACTCCAACTACGTGTTGACCATCTCAGAGCGCATCGCTCGGCTTCACGCGGATGCACTGAACCTTAAGATTCTCGCTCCGCCGTTGCCGTTTGAGCCATACGCGCTGAGCATGGTGTGGCACCCGCGCTTCGACGCCGATGTCACGCATCGTTGGCTTCGCCAAACGTTTGCCGCGTGCTGTGCGGACCTTGAACCGACCCCGCGGGCTCGTCGGAAGCTCACGCGAGCGGAAGCGCGAACGCGCCGACGCTAAGTTGCACCACGCGAAACAACTCGTTGTGCATTTTTCAACTTGTGGAAGTGCCTTTCGCTCCCACAATCGACGCTATGAAGGTTGGCGTCATCGGTGCAGGACGAGTGGGCGGAACACTGGGGCAAGCGTTTGCCAAGGCAGGCCATGAGGTGCGCTATGGGCTGCGAGAGCCGAGCAAAACTGAAAATGCGGTGACGATTCGCGAAGCGGTGCAATGGGCCGATGCCGTGGTGCTCGCGGTGCCCTTTGGCGCAGCGCAGAGTGCAGTCGAAGCCGGTGGTGACTTTGCCGGCAAACCCTTGCTGGACGCGACGAATCCGATCGGTCCGGGTTTGAGCTTGTTGCACGGTCACGATGACTCGGGTGCGGAGCGCGTCGCGGATTGGGCCACCAACGCGACTGTGGTGAAGATCTTCAACACGACCGGCTACGAAAACATGGCGAATCCTGCCTACCCGGAAGGCGCGGCGATGATGCCCTATTGCGGCGACGATGAAGCTGCGTGCGAGACCGCAAAAACACTCGCGGCAGACATTGGTTTCGATCCGATCTTCATCGGCCCGCTCACGAAAGCGCGCATCCTCGAACCGATGGCGTTGGTGTGGATCACCCTCGCAATGCAACAGGGTGAGGGCAGAGCCTTCGCGTTTTTTATCGGTCGTCGCGCGGCCTACGTCTCCGGCTAAATGATTAGGGTGCACGCAACGGGGATTGCGTCAGTGCCGTTGTTCTCTTCGCGGCATTCGTTCAAGCCCACGAGAGGATCGTGATCGGGATCGTTGATGACGGCTCGGAACTGGTACGTGGTCTCGGGCACCACATCGACCCAGCGGTACTCCACAACCTCGCTTGCTCCCGGCAGCAGCGCACGCGTCGTCTCCACTCGACCGACGAACACATCGTCGATGTAGAAGCTCACCGGCACGCCCGCGGGTGCGCCCGCACGCCCGACGTTGACCACACGAACTCGCAAAAGCAACGCGTCCCCACACTCGATCGTGGAGAAGCTCGGATCGCGAAGCACGAGATCCGGCGCATCAAACAAGCCGTCCGGTTGCACGTTTTGACGGAAGTTGTTCAACCGCGGGTTTGCATAGTTCGGCATCTCACGCGTCGGCAACGTTCCATCTTCGTTGATGTTCGTGACGTGATAGCTGTGCTCGTTCCAAATTCGCCGCGTCCGGACCCACTGGTTGTCCGGATGGCCAAACGCACGCACACCCGTGGTCGACGCACTCCCATCCGCACAGGTTCGGAACGCGTAGTTGTTCTCCACCAACACGATCTCCGCATGGTCGTCGTTGTCGACATCCACGACGATTGGGTACTCGGTCAACGTGCCGCTGGTGTTGCACCGATCGAGATAAGTGTCGCCGGTGGGACCACGAAACGCTCGGAACAGAAGTTCGTCGTTATAGAGAACCTCGGCCAGGTTATCGCCTTCGAAATCAAACACGCTCGATCCCGTTGCTCGACTCGAGGTGTCCTGCGTTTCCTCGTACCACTTCAAGCTCAGGTCGTTCTCGAAGATGGTGTAGGCGTAGCCGCCCGCAAGCGCGATTTCCGGTTCCGGGTCTTCGTCAAAGTTGGCGATCGTGGGCGGACCTCCTCCGGTCAACGCATCGCGATCCGGACGCGCCATCATGATCGCGTCGACTCGCGCTTGGATGCTGGGATCGGAAAGCGGGGTGATCTCGATCGGACCCGCGAGCAGAGTTCCTGTCGCGCCATCGCGCACGGTGACCTGATGCGAGGTCGTGCTGGTCGCGACGATGTCGGGGTCGCCGTCGAGGTCCACGTCCGCCACTGCGACGTAGCCACCCTCACCGGCCCAAAGGTCTTCCTGCCACACGACCGAACCATCGTGATCCGCCACACCGTTGATGCCGATCCACTCCAAGTCGGGATCATCGTCGACGTCGTAAAGCACGGCGATGGCGTTGTTGCCGGTGATGGTCGTCGACACCGAACCGCTTCCATCCGCTTGTGCGATGACGCGACTCACCACGATTTCGGCAACGCCATCTCCGTCCATGTCTGCGATCGCAGGTCGACCACACCCCACGACGGGATCGGTGTCATAGCGGTAGAGAATCTCTCCGGTCGCCGAGAAGATCGTGAGGCGTGCGGTCCCAAACGTGGTGCCGGGGTTGAAGGTGCAGCCCACGATTTCCGGACCCGGTGACTCGGGGCGAATGTCGGCGATGGCCACTTCGAGCGCAGGATTGGTGGAGTAGGTCGGTGTCGTGGTTGGCCACAAACGTGAACCGTCGTTGCCGTTGATCGCGCGAAGTACGCCGTCGGCGTTGTACGTTGCCGCTCCGCCCGTGTTCGGTGAGCCCACGCGAAACGTGTTGAACACGACGTCGGGGATGTCGTTTTCGTCGATCACTCCATCGCCGTTGTCGTCGTTCAGGTTCGCCACCATGGGTGCCGACATCACTTGGTTGTAGAGCGGCATCACATCGGCATCGCCCGTCCAGTGCCACTCGGTCGCCAACTCAAACTCACTGATGTCCGGCGTGTACTCGCACTCAGGCAGGTCGGTTGCGCGCGGGAGACACCGACCGATACTCACCTCGCAGTACTGGTCTTCCGGGCACTCAAACGACGCTTCGCACTCCGCCCCTGGATCGACGCAAGCATCGAGCAGACACACTTGCGATGCGCCGCAACACACGTCGCCGCATGCTTCCGTGTCGCCGCAGTCCAACACGCACACGTCGGAGACGCACGTTTGTCCTTCCCCTCCGCAGCACGCTCCGCCGCAAAGGTCTCCAGAAACGCAACACGTCTCGTTGATGCCGCACACTTCCCCAGCCTCGCAGCACTCTGCTCCGCAGGTTCGCGTCGACTCGCACATGGTGCCGTCGACAGCGCCATCGGGAACATCCGAGTCCGATTGGTCGACGCATCGCGAATCCAAGCAGATTTGTCCCAAGGGACAGTCCGAAGCGATTTCGCACGGATCCCCGCCGCCACCGCCATTGCACGAACACGACGCAACAAACACAACCCCGAGCCAAGCCAACCAACGCATGGGGCCAGAATAGGCTGCGCCGCCAAAAACATCACGCCTGCTCAGAGAACCCTTGGGTACCCTGGTTCCGTGCACGTCTACCAGCTGATCTACCTCAGTCAGGCCACACGACAGCTGTCGATGAAGGAGGCGCTCTCGATCGTCGACACCGCGGCAGTCAAGAACGAGGAAGCGGGTATCACGGGCCTGCTTTGCTTCGGCGGCGGGTACTTCATGCAGGTGCTCGAAGGCGCACATGAGGCGGTCAACGATACGTTTCTGCGCATCATCTCCGACAAGCGACACAAAGACGTCCGCCTCGTCGACTTCTCTCTTGTCCGCGCACGCACCTTTGGCGATTGGTCGATGCGCTTGATCAGCCTCGATGATCCGGAACGTCCGCGACGCGAGCTTCGCCCCAAACTCTTGGCCGACGACGATACGCACCCGTTCTTCACCACGGATCCGCGCGCCGCATACGCGCTACTGCATCAGTTCAAGCACGAGCGGTAGCGCGCATCGTCGCGTGGTGAAACCCCAGTCGCGGATCCCCAAAGCGCGCGTGATGCGGCACGAGCTCTTGAATCCGTGGAAACGGAATGCGACGCACGCAACGCATGCCCGGGTACTCGTACACGCGCACTTCGTTGAGTCCACGGTGGGCACTGAGTAGCCAACGGCCATCCGGACTTCGCTGCAACCCGTAGCTGCCATCCAGGGTGCTTCCGCGACTCATCCGAAGCGCCTTGAGAAAGGTGTGGGTCTGGTCCGGAAAGTTCACGCGTGCGAACGCTTCGGTCAGATTCCCCAGCACCGCCGGGACGTTGCGAAGCGTCTGCGGCAGTGAGGGGCGTTCGTCGATGTGCCGAATCGTGGCAAACGACTCCAGATCCACCATCGACAGGCACCCGCTAAACGGCGCGTTGTACACGACGTGGTTTTCGGTGACGACGACATCACTCGTAAGCCCGCCTCCGGGTGCATCCTTCGGAATCGACAGGTGTCGCGTGACAATGCCCTGCTCACCGTCGACCTCGAAAAGGTAGTCCTTGTAGTGGCCGACCAAGTACTCGGTGAACTCGCCACCCCGCTGCGGGACACACCGTTGGGTCGGTGCGTAAAACACGTCACGCGTTGGATGCACGCCAAGGTGCCAAGCCGTTGCTGGCAGCTTTACGGTACGCGCGGAGTTCGTGCGCAGGTCGTAGATGCCGACCTGGTTGGCATATCCCCGCTCGTCGTGGTCCATCGCGCCGTAGAAGAGATAGCGGCCCGAAGGACTCTTCTTGAGCGCGTGTGGGAGGGTGACGCCATGCTCACCGATCACCTCAGGTTGCTCGAGACGGCCGAGTTCGAACTTATAGAAGTACCTATCGATGGGCGTGACAAACGTGGTGTCGTCGAGCCAAACCACGTGCGTTTGGGAGGCAAAGAACGTCTCACCCGCACCAAAGCGAAGCGTGGAGAACCGACGAATCTCGTCCAGCGTGGACGGATCGTAGAAGAGCAACGTTTGGCTGAGGTTGCCGAGGAACCCGACGGTGCCAGACGGGTTGAGCTGGGTTGCGTGGCCGCCGGAGAAGCCGTCGTAAATCTTCGCGTCGGTGTGCCACTCGCCGGCGACGTAGCGAAGTCGAGCAATGCCTCCATAGCCCTCGAACCCGTTCAGGCCCGGACCGTCGAGCGCGATCAGGTAGTCGAAATCGGTCACGCGCAAAGCTCGGGCTGAACTTGAACTTCGGGAATGGGATCGAGCATCTCGAATGGGTTCTCGAGCACCTGTTTCATCGCCGTTGAGATGAGCGCGGCGTGTTTGCCATCGATCAGACGGTGGTCGAGCGTGGCGTGGATGCGCATCACTTGGCCCACGCGCACCGCGCCACGTTCCACCACCGGCTGCGCCTCGACCTTGCCCACGGCCAAGAGGATCGGTGTCTTGCTGTACGCCATGAGCGGCGCGTACGCCTCGCTGAGGCCAAGCGAGCCAATGTTCGTGACGATCGCCGAGGCAAAGGGATCGCGCGGGAGTCCCAGCCCACTCAGATTGAGGTTGAACTCGTACAACCCCGTCGTGATCGCGTTGAGCACTCCACGCATGGCAGCGAAGGGAACGCGCGACAACGTGCCGCGAGAGCGCTCCAGCGTGGGATCCTTGCGACTTCGAGCGCGACTCACCGCGTGTTCGACCTCATCCAGGACCCGGCTGAGGCTCTTGCCGTCGACCTCGTCGATCTTGGCTCCGGTGAGGTCCATCCCGTCGAGCGCGATCGAGAGAAACACGCTGACGCACTCTCGCTGCTGCGGGCGATGCCGACGAATGATCGCGTTGGCCTCGGGCACTTCCGCGAGTGCGTGCCCGATCGCTTTGGCGACCAGATGGGTGACGGTGAGTCGACGCCCAGTCACTTCGCGATACCGCTTGATGTAGCGCTGAGCTTCTTCCATCCGCACGCTCAGCGTCCCGTAGATTTGGGGATCGCGGGGATCGTCCCAGGTCCCCATCGCCATTTTTCGAAACGTCGAAACACGACCTACGCGCTTCAGCTCGACGTTGCGCATCGTTTTGAGCCAATCTCCCATGAGGACGAGCATGGGGGGTGAGGACACAACGCGCGTTCACGATGACGCCAAAGCCGTGCAGCTGGGCGCCATGCAGCCTGCTGCATCGTTTCGGGCGTTTTCGGAGCAACCACTGGGGCACTGCATCACGGGCGACGCGTTTGTTTACGGATGGCCCACCTCCGAGCTCTGCGTGACGGCGATGTGGGGCCAACCCAAACCGGCCGACTTGGAGCTCCTCGCGAAGCTCTACGCGTTGGAACTGGCACCCCCGGCGATGCCGCACGCGGCAGTCATCGACACCCTGCGCGTCGAGTCAGTGTCCTCGCAGGCGTACGAGGTCATCGCCGAATACGTGCGTGCACGGCGCGACGGGCTCGCCGAGTTCGTCACTCGACTTGCCATTGTGCACGGCGAGGGGTTTGCAGGAGCGGTCGCCGCCGGTTTCTACGAAACCATGAAGGCGCCCTACCCCGTGCAGATGTTCGCGTCGGTTTCTGAGGCCTTGGCGTGGTGCGAGGGACCGACCTGGGTCGAGAACGACCTTGCGCGCTGGACCACCGACGCAGACCTCCCCGATTTGGTTCGCAACCTGCGTCGCGCGATCGAAGCGTCACTCCCCAACGTCGAGATCGAGAAGGCTGCGGGAGCATTGGGACTGACCGTGCGAACGCTTCAACGACGTCTGAAAGAACACGACACGACCTTTCGTCAGCAAGTCGCGCTCACTCAAGTGCGGGTGGCGAAACGCTGGTTGGAAGAGACCGACGAGAGTGTGACGCGTATCGCGTTCGAAGTGGGGTGCAGCACGCCTCAGCACCTCAGCACGCTCTTTCGTCAGCACGCGCAGAGCACGCCAAGTGCGTGGCGTGCAGCGCGCAAGGAAGAGACCGAGACGTAGGCCACGCAACGACCGAAATACGTTAGAACGAATCCATGTCCACCGTAGTGAGCCGAGAAGAATGGTTGGAGAAGCGCAAGGCGCTGCTCGAGCTGGAGAAAAAGCACAAGCGTGAATCGGATGCGCTCGCCAAAAAGCGTCGCGAGTTGCCGTGGGTGAAAGTCGACGCCGACTACACGTTCACGGGCACCGAGGGCGAGCTCAGCTTTGCGCAACTCTTCGGCGATCAAAGCCAGCTGGTCGTCTACCACTTCATGTACGGCGCAGGTTGGGACAAGCCCTGTCCCAGTTGTTCGTTTTGGGCGGACCACTACAACAATGCCCACCGCCATCTCGTGCACCGAGACGTGCGACTCATTTGCGTGTCCGCGGCACCGCACGAGACGTTGAGCGCCTGGGCCGACAAAGCGGGATGGACCTTCCCCTGGTACTCCTCTGCGGGAAGCTCATTCAACGCCGACTTCAACGTCACACTCGACGCCGAAGACGCAGACCGGACCTACAACTTTCAGCCGACTGAAGCGAAGGGCGAGATGCCGGGTGTGAGTGCCTTCATCAAGACCGATGACGGCATCTTCCACACCTACTCCGCCTACGCGCGCGGACTTGAACCCATGAACTCGACGTATGGAATCCTCGATTTGGCTCCCAAAGGTCGTGACGAAGACGGGCTGGAATGGGCGATGGCGTGGGTGAAGCGCCTCGCTGAGCAGTAGATCACGTCGGCCCAGTTGTGGGCCGCTGCGTTCCGTTGCGTCATCTAGAGCGCGCCCCACGATGAGTATATGAAACGCCGAACGTTTCTCGCAGCTACTGCGGGTACGCTTGCACTCTCGGGAAAGGGTCCAACGATCGCGCAGCCAACTACGATGCCCACGGCATTTGTTCCTCACGGTGGAGGACCGTGGCCTGTGTTGGACTTGCCCGGCATGGACGGACGCGAACGTCGATCGTTGGCGGACTACATGCGTTCGATTGCGAACACGCCGACCCGGCCGAGCGCGCTCGTGGTGGTCTCGGCGCACTGGGAAGCCACGCATCCCACCGTGAACACATCGTCGGCACCGCCCATGCTTTATGACTACGGAGGCTTTCCCGCTGAAGCCTATCGTCTGCAGTGGCCGACGCCGGGTGACCCAGCGCTGGCTGCGACGGTTCGCGATCAACTTCGCAACGCTGGCTTCCAACCGCGTGAAGAAGCGGAACGCGGGTACGACCACGGCACGTTCATTCCACTGATGTTGGCCTACCCCAACGCCGAGATCCCTGTGGTGCAGCTTTCGCTCAAGCGAGGATTGGATCCGGAAGAACACCTCGCGATGGGTCGTGCGCTTGCGCCGCTGCGCGAACAGGGCGTGTACATCGTCGGTAGCGGGAACTCGTACCACAACCTCCGCGCCATCATCACCGGACAAGGCGACGCCGAGGGTTCGCGACGCTTCGACGCGTGGCTCAACGAGACCATTCAGAAACCGCGCGCCGAGCGCGAGCGTCGATTGCGTGACTGGAGCCAAGCCCCCGATGCTCGCGCGTGTCATCCACGTGAAGAACACCTGATCCCCTTGATGGTCGTCGCCGGTGCTGCAGGCGACGACTCGGGAACCATCGAATGGACGGGGACGATGAAGGACATGCAAATCTCCGCGCATCGGTTCGGGTAAGCTTCGGCGCATGTCGCGCCTCGTTGTGTTGAGTCTTCTGCTGAGCTCCAGTCTCGTCCACGCGGACTTGGCGCCACCGCCTCCGGAAGAACTGGATTGTCCACGCGGCGCCAAAGGTGCCGGCAACGGCGTCAGCGTGTGGTGCGAACCGACCACCTGTGCGAACGACCTTTCGTGCGGCGAAGGCTATCGGTGCAGTGAAGAAGACATCGGACTCTGCGTCGAGCCAATCGAAGTACCCACGGAACGGGTACGACCGACGCTGGGTGGCGAGATGCCCGAGGTTCCGATGCTCAGCGTTCGCTCGGTTCGTCGGCGTGGTTGCGAACCCAACGGCACGTGTCTCAACGTCGACTCCACCTGCGAACACGCTCGCCGTTGCGTCAAAGTCGAAGTCGAGCCCGACGTGCCTTCCGCACCCACGAGCGTCACCACGACCACACCCGCAATCGAAGCTGAGACCGAAACTCCAGAGGCTCCTCAGGATGATCCAGGCGGATGCAGCTGTCGCGTGACAGACGTGCCTGCGACTGCGTTGCCGCTCCTCCTCGTTCTGCTGTTCCGACGACGTGGCTAAGAAGAAGCCGAAGAAGAAACGGGGGCGCACGCTTCGACGAAAAGCGGAACGCGAACGCGCCAAGGACATCGCCGACCGACTGACGCTCGCACTGCTCGAACCCGGCGGCCGACCCGAGCGTCCCCTCGAAGTTCCCACTGCGGCAGTCGTCGAATCACGTGCCGAGTCGCTCGCATGTCCAAAGTGCAACTCTCCGACGCGTGCTCGAAGTCACGACGCGGTCAGCGTGGACGGAACATCCCTTCGGCACGTCAAAACGCAGTGCACCAACTGTGAGCACGTCCGTGAAGTGTGGGTTCGGATCGTCGTTGTCGCGCCCAACTGAGGTCGACGCGACGTCGTGAAGCGCTATCCTCCGCCCGTGACTCGCGTCTCTCCTTTTGTTCTCCCGCTGCAACTTGCCGAGACCTTTCGGGTGTGCGCGCCAACGCTCGTGCAGGGCGCACTCGGGACGTTGACTCGCGAAATGTGCGACCGACGTCTCAATGAGTGGGCAGACAACGCGGTTCGACTTGCCGACATTACGCTTGACGTGCGCGGGCTTGAGAACGTGGTCCAGTCACCGTCGAACTTGGTGATGAGCAACCACCAATCGGCCTACGACATCTTCACGCTGATGCACGCGTATCCCTATTCCCTGCGCATGATTGCCAAGAAGCAAATGTTCGCGTTGCCGATCATGGGTGGTGGGATGAAAGCCGCCGGGTTCGTGTCGCTGGACCGTAGTGATCATCAAAAGGCGATGGCGGCGCTCGAGGAAGCGAAGCGTGTGATGAACACGGGAATCCACGTGTGGATCGCACCCGAGGGCACGCGCAGCGACGACGGGGCGTTGCTTCCATTCAAAAAGGGCGGATTCATGATGGCGCTGCAGATGGACGCGCCGATTCTCCCGGTGACCGTCGATGGCACGCGCGACGTACTTCCGGCGAAGGACTTCAAAGTGCGCAAGGGGCAGAACGTGCGGATCACGTTCCATCCCGTGATTCATCCGAGCGACTACGGCATGGACCGTCGCGAGGACCTCATGCACGACGTGCGCACGCAAATCGAGTCTGCGCTCTCCACGGCTTGAGTACGTCCGAGGCTGAAGGCTAGAGCTTCGCGAGGAGCTTCGCGATCGTGTTGCCGTTGCGCGCGGTCGCATCCACGCCCAAAAGCGACTCGACTTTTTCGGCCAACTTGCTTCGACCCATGCCTTCGGGCGCATGCAGGTAGAACGCAGGCTTCGTGAGATGGAACGCTTCGCTCTCACGTGCGAGTGACTGGATCGAAGCGAGGTCTGCCTGTTTGGCTTCACGAGTCAGGAACCACGTGTGGACGTGCTTTCCATCCACCGCGTTGGCGCGAAAGGGATCCGCCTCGGCGATGGCACGAAACGACACCGCCGTCAGAACCAGCACGCGTGGTCGAAACCCAACCTCGTCTTCGATGCCATCCTCGAGCCTGCTCCTCCAACTTCGGCCGGTTGCATCGAACACGAGATTGCCGCTCTGGCCGATGGACACGACGTTGGAGCCTCCACAGGACTCGACGATTCCACGCAGCAACTCCATGCGAATCCGTCGTGCCTTGCCGACGTTGATCCCTCGGATTAGCGCGACTCGCTTCGCCATGTCCGGATAGTATCGCGCGATGCGTTGGCTATTCCTGGGACTTGCTCTCCTGCTTGCATGTGGCGACGACTCCGACTCTGCGGATGCGGGGTCCGACACCGGAACGGACGCGCCAGGCGAAGACGCACCGAGCGACTCGGGCACCGATGCAGAAAGCGACGCGGGCGTGGATGTCGGCGCCGACGACGCAGGCGCCGACGCTTTCGATGCAGGGCCGCTCGACCCTGTGGATCCCTTCGATGGAATCGGTGACGTCGAGCTGGTCGCCGAGTCTCACGAAGACGTGAACTTCCGATTCTTGGAAGGACCGCACTGGCGTCCGGATGGAACGCTTGTGTTCTCCGACCTCTCATTCGGTGCCGAAGACAACGCGACGATCTACGCGCTCACACCACCAAACGCGATCGCGATCGTGCGTCGTCCGAGTGGTGGCGCCAACGGCAACGCGACGGACCGCGCCGGCAACCTGGTGTCGTGTCTTCAAGGCGAACGCACCATTGTGCGGGGCACCGACACCGCCATGCTCGTGTTCGGTGGCTTCATGGGCGACCGGTTCAACGCACCCAACGACATCGTGTTTCGTTCCGACGGAACCTTCTACTTCACCGACCCCGGCTACGGCGTTCCCATGGGTGACCAAGACCTTGCGTACCGTGGCGTGTTCCGCGTGTCTTCCGCAGGCATCTTGAGCGCCGAGTACACCGCCGCAGAGAGCCGCCGACCCAACGGCATCGTGATTTCACCCGACGAAACCGTGCTCTACGTGGCCGATACGGAAGTCGAGGTGGTGCGCCGCTTCGATATCAACGGCGATGGATCACTGGGCGAAGCCAGTACGTGGTTGACCGGAATTGGCGGCGCCGACGGAATGGCAGTCGACGTGACCGGCAACGTGTACGTGACCTCCAGCAGCGGCGTGCAGGTGTTCAACCCGGACGACGGAACGAGCTGGGGAACAATTGCGGTTCCGCGCACGCCCGCGAACTGCGCGTTTGGTGACGACGATAAACAAACGCTCTACATCACCGCGCGCGAAGGTCTCTATCGCGTGCGACTTCCGGTCGCCGGGCTCTGACGACGACAGCACCGTCGCACGTCTACTCCCACTCGCACTCATACACGGCGTGAAGCTCGGTATGTTCGGTTCGCTCCACGTGCACGTTCTCGCCCCCGGTCAACTCCAACACCACACGCCAGAGCGGAACGTTGGATAACGTATTGAGCGAGCTGTGTAAGTTGGGCGCGTAACTCAGGATCATGCGGGCTGAGCTCGTTCGAATCTGCGCTTCGAGATCCGTGCCTTTTTGAAAGAGTCCATGCGCAGCAGCAGCGGAACGAAGCAGGATCTTCGGCCCCGCGATACGCATCAGGCTTTGGTACATCTTGCGCGCCGCCATCTTGCGGGTACGCCGCTCGACCCACTCCATCATGTCCGAGTGGCGCGGATAGTGGGTGTCGCAAACGATGTGAAAGAGCGCGTCGGAGTGAACGGCGGGAATCCAGACCGTCGCTGGAGGTGGGTGATCGATCAGCTCGACCAGCCCAGCCGGGAGCTGCGCGACGATGTCTTGAGGGATGTTGTGGTCGAGTGACGCCGCGATCACCGACGCCTTGGTCCGACATTCCGGATACGAATCGAGACCATTCGGGAGCGACTCGAGGTACGCGCAAAGCGAGGGCAAACGCGTGGGGTCGAACTCCACACGCCTAGTTTGCCGCGCCTGCGCGCCCAAGACGAACTAAACGTCGCTGGCTGCTTCCTCGGTCGCTGCTTCCTCGGTGTACTCCTGGCGGCGCTTGTCCTCCTGGATCAGGACGCGAGCACGTTTCACCGCGACCCGGACATCCAGGGTGGCACCGAGTTCTGTGTGGTGAAGGCACTCGCTCAGCTGCGCCCAGAGTTGGGAGAGTTCACGCGCCGACTCCGCTTCCATCACGGCGTGTGTCGCCAACATCAGCGGCCCAAACCGAACGTCTTCCACCATCGCACCCTCCTCTTCCAGAAGAGCGCGCGCGTACGTTTCCAGTGCCTGACGAGTCAGCGCTGCTGCAGCACGCGGCCACAAGCCTTTGAGTGAATCGTCGCCGGCGGCCACGACCTTGTCGGCCTGCTCGATAAGGTCTCGCGCCAACACATGGCGCTCTTCGGCGCTCACGGGCGACTCCGGAGGAACTTGGCGAGGCGACGCGTTTCACTGATCAGCGCTTTGAGATCCCCGTCGTAGCTACCGTGCACCGCCTGCCGACACGCATGATAGGCGTTGGTCGCGTCCTCGTTCAGCCCATCCATCAACGCCTGATGCACGTCTTTCACGCGCTTCGCATCATCGAACAGCGCCAACGCGGCTTTGGTGTTCGTCGTGCGCGACTTGCCGAGAATTTTTTCGACCTCGTCGTGTTCATCACCGCGTTTGAGCCGACGACGTCGGAAGGCTTCTTCACACGCGGTATCGATCGCCGAGCGACAGAACGTTGGAATCACGCGACTACACACTTCCTCGCCCAGCTCTTCTTTGCTTTCGAGAACTTGGCGCGCGTCGTTGAGCAACTGCTGAATCGTCTCGTGAGTCATACGCACGCTGACCACGCTCTCAGGACGTCGAATGACTTGGTGCACCGTGGCCTTGATCTGCAGTCGACGCACCGCTTCCACCAGACGACCATCATGGGTCAACACGATCACCTGACGGGTCTTGGCGACCTGATCGAGCACGCGCGCCAAACCGTCGACCTTGTGCGGGTCCATCGCTTGAACCGGGTCGTCGATCACCAAGAAGCGGAACGGGCTGCTGGCGTGGCACATGCGCGGGATGAAGATGCTCAGCGCCAACGCGTTCAGCTCACCCTGCGACATCACGCTCAGCGCTTCGGTTTCGTTTTGGTCGACGTGCGCTTTGAACTCGACGCGACGCTGGTTCTTCTTGCCCGCAAGCGAGATGTCCTCGAGCGACACGAAACTCTGCGCGCTGAGCTTCGACCAAATCTCCTTCGCAGCGTCCACGATCGGATCAAAGCGAGCATCGCGCATCGCTTCGCGACGGGCATCAAGCCACTTTTCCGCGCTCTCGAGCGGCTTAAGATGCGGCGCTTGCGGGTAGTACTCCTTGGCGCGTGCGACGTACGCCGCAACCGTCGTCGCAAAGGGACGGAACACCGATTCGATTTTCTCGGCTTCGGTCTGCGCAGCAGCCACCGCGCCTTCGACAACAGGGCCAAAGCGCTTGGCTTCGGCGTCGAGTTTCTCGAGCAGTGCGTCGGTCCCCTCGACCTTCTCGGCAAGTGCCGCTAGCAAAGGCGCAGGGTCTTCGATCAGCTCAAGCTTGAACGCGAGTTCGAGTTCCGCGCGCGGAAACTTGGTCAGCAACGACTCGGCAGCACTCTGCGCCTTTTTGAGTGCTTGCTTGGCATCGCGAAACCGAGTCGACGCCTCTTTGGCAGACGTCAATCGTTCGTCGACACTCCCAATCCTGTCGGCATCCATCGGACGCTCGCAGACCGGGCACTCATCGGGATGTCCTTCGAGATGCTTCTTGGCGGCTTCGAGCACCTTGATCAGCGAAGCATGCGACTCGGCAGCGTCCGTGCTGGCCTTGGCAAACGCCTCTGCGGCTTCCTTGAGTTGGGCCTTGGCTTCGTCAAAGAGTTCGGACTTGGGCAGTGCAGCCTTGGCCACGCGCTGCAGACTCTTGAGGCGCGACTCCGCGCTGTCGTCTTGCGTGCCCGTGATAATCGCCTCGAGCTTCTCGAGGTCGGGATCACGCTTCGCGAGCAACTTCGCGCACTGGGCAGCGCGGTCGTCCTCGAGTGCTTCCGCGGCGGTCTTGACCTCTTTGCGCTCTTTGTTGAGCTCTCGGCGCATTTTGCCGAGGTCCTTTTTCCGCTTGGTGAGACGGGCGATCGCCACGACCACCTCGTCCAGACTCAACACCTGGTTGAGCAAGTCGTGCGCCTTGCTGGGCTCCTCGACCAGCGCGCCAAGCTCGGGATGGCTCAGGAAGGGGCGAAACTCTGCAAGCGCTTCGGTGAACCCGAGTTCCTCGAGCGACGTTTTGGTTTTCTCCGCGTCTTCGAAGCGAGCGTCGAGTTGTGACTTCTCGAGTTCGGCGTCTTTGCGCCAGCTACGAACCAAGTGCAGCGGCGGCTTCCCTTCGATGGTCAGGCGCGCTTCGACGCGTGCTTTGTCGCTGACGTGAAGGTTTCGCCAACCCTTCTCCCACAGCTTGCTGCGTCGTCCGATGAAGCGCGAGCATGATCCCGTCAGAAGCGTCTCGAGGCCTTCCGAGAAACTCGACTTGCCTGAACCGTTGCGACCGAAGATCACAGTCAGTCCAGGTCCAGGGTCGAGGCTGAGTTTCACGCGCGGACCGACTCCACGAAAGCCTGTGACCTGAATCTCTTCGACGTACGCACCAGGTGCTTCGCCGGTGCGTTCGGATTGTTTGCGCGGCGGTCGCGGTTCGCCGTCGAGGACGGCTTGAATGGCAGAGTCACCTGCGCAGGCGGCATCCACCAGCGCAGCAACTTGCTCGTCGACTTCTTCGTCGGCCTCGAGGGCCTCCATGATTTCGTTGTGAAGTGACTCATCCATAGCGGGCGACCCTAACCTACGACTCGCCGGCTCGGATCCCCCTCGCGTCGTTTTCACCCCAACGCCCCGACGGATTTGGGCGAAATCATCGCCCAGAAAATGCTACCAACGTCCGATGGCCGAGCCGGAACGGTTGTTGGGAGCGCGCGGGTTGGGCCTGCGCCTCGACTGGCGGTACCGCTTTGTTGCGCCCGGCACGCGTGCAGAAACAACCCCAGGTGTCCTCTACCTCGACGTGGGTGGCGGACTGCGCCCGGGCATCATCGACCACCACGGTGACGACTCACGCCCGACGAGTACCGCAGAGCTCATCCTCCAACATCGCGAGTTGGTGTACGTCCACTTGCTCGGCCCCGCTTTGCAACGCGCCACCGCGGGTGAGTCGCTCAAAGGCACCGCGATCGAGCTCACGTTGGTCACTCACTACAACCCCGATTTTGATGGGGTGGTGAGCACCTACTTCGTGCGTCATCTGATCGAACACGGCGACCTGCCTCCGAGCGCCGGTGCACTGGCACGCTACGTCACCGCGGTTGACCAAGGTCGGTACAAGGTTGAGCTGGACGACCCGGCGACGTTTTTCGCACCGCACATCGGGCACCTCGCGCTCCAGAACCTTCCCACCAAAGGCTCCGCGCACGAGCGTTCGCACAAAGGACTCGAGACGGGACTCTCGCTCGTCGAGCGCGTGCTCAGCGACATCGGCACCACGTGGCGCGCGCAAGACTTCATGCCGAAGGGCGATGATCATCCCGCCACGCTGTGGACGCAGGACACCCGATTTTCGGGGGCAAAGGCGCTCCTGGATGCTGAGCCCGCTCGATTTCGCGCGGACCGAAGCAAAGCGCGACTCGAAGACACCGATCTCCCCGTGCGTGGCGGCGGAGGCAGCCTGAGCGTGCCGACGTTCATCGCAACCGAACCACCGGAAAGCCGACTCAACAAATACTGGGTGCGTGCGTCTGGGTTTCCCTTCTTCATCTGTCCGTACGCCACCGACCAGGATCAACCCGGTCGCTTTGGTCGCGTCGTTCTTTCGCTCGATCCGGTTTGGGATGTTGGCGGACAGCAGCCCTCGCTGCGCGGATTGGGATTCGCCCTCGAGCAACGCGAAGTCACAGTCCGCACCGACAAAGGTGGCGACGAGCGTTCGCCCACTCCACGCTGGAAAGACGGCACCTGCACCAACGCCGACCCTTGGTACGACGGACGTGGTCACGACTTCACAATCGTCGACGCACCGGCGAGCACCACGCACCTGAGCTATGACGATGTGCTCGGAATCGCTTGCTCAGGTCGGTTTTGGCACGTTCCGCTCGCACGCGGAACGATCACGATGATGTGGACGAGCGACCTCGACGAAAAAGGGGACGCCGCCAAATCGCTGAAGGGCGCGTGGACGCCTCTCAAGCGTCCCCACAGCATCGATGATCGGATGGGGACCTTCTACGAGTCGTGTCGTGCACTTCCGCTCACGGACACAGACTTGGATCGGCCGGGTGTTCGCGCCAAACGCGAGGTGCGCGACTTTCCGCCCGAAGCGCGCGGTGGATTGGAACTCTTGCACGTCGAAGCCGAAGCGGGCGCGACGCTTGAGCAGCTGTTGGAAGGCATGCACGCCGCCATCGAGGTGTGGGGAGAGCCGAACTACTCGCTCGCGCGTATTGCGCTGGCGCCCCACAACACGGATCCCAAAGGTCTCGACGCGCTGGTCCATCAGCTGGGCGACGTCGATGTGGACGAGATGCCGCTCGGTGGGGACGAACTCGTACTCTTCAACCACCGTTCGTTGCTCGTGCGTGGCGCAGGCGATCGACCCGACGACGGTTACCTCGAAGTGTTCTTCTACCTAGCGTTTGTGCGCGAGGCGCTGCGCGATTATCGAACGCGACTTTCCGACCTGCTTCGCGTCAAACAGCGCAGCAAGAAGGACACGGCTCGGCTCCGACGCGATGTGCTCGCGTTTCAGACCCGGTACTACGATTTGGAAATCGCGAGCACCGGTCGCGGACGCAAAGTGGCAGAGCGACTCGTCGACGCGATGCACCTGCCGCGAAGCTACAACGAGATCCAGGACCAGATGCGTCAGCTCGCGCAGCTGGAGGCACGCGATGCATCGCAACACCGGGAGAAGGCCGACTTCTTCATGGAGAGCGCGCTCTTCTTTGTCGCGGGCGCGGGTGTGTTTGAAACGATCGTGGCGTTCCTCTCGTGGGAGGAGTTCCAGTTCAAGGACTGGTATTGGATCGGGACGATCATCATGTTCTTCGTCGCGATTTGGCTGCTCTTTGTTCGCCTTCGCGCGCGCCGACGTCAGTAAGACCTCATCCCCAGGGTGGGCGAGACGAAAACCCGATGAATCTCGCGACGTTTGGACGACACCGAATGGACACAGCTCCACCGTTGACGTTGGGCATCCCGCGATCGAGAGTGCGCGGGCTTACCGAAGGGGTATTCATGAAGCACTTCAAGATCTGCTTGGTCGCGGCGCTAGCACTTGGGCTGGCCTGCGGAGATGATGACGGCGGCACCGACTCGGGAATGGTCGATGCCGGTCCCGATACCGCAATGCCGGACGGCGGCGATGATGACGCCGGCGATGACGACGCCGGAATGGACGACGCCGGCATGGACGACGCTGGCGATGATGACGCGGGCGACGACGACGCCGGCGCGGATGACGCCGGTATGGATGCCGGACCCTCGATGGCCTCGATGCAGATCGAGTCTGCACGCGGCATGGCCGACGGTGTGATCGACGTTCTGATCGAGGGCGCGATCGTGACGTTTGTGCGACCCGCTGTGGAGACCTCCCCAGCCGGGTTCTTCCTGCAAGGCGACGCAGGTGGACCTGCCATCTCCATCGACATCGATCCGACCACGCTCGACCCCGTTCCCGAGGTTGGCGACACCGTGACGCTCCGCATCACGGAGATTGGCACCATTTTCGGTGCGCGCGTCGCGACGATGATCAGCGACTACGCGCGAAGCGACACAGGGTTTGACGTGTCGACCTTCACGCAAGACCTGACCGACGCAGACGACGTGGTCACGGCTCTTGATGACTACGAAGCCGAACTCGTCTCGTTGACCGCCACGATCGCCGACGACTTCGGTGGCGCGGGCACGGGTCACTCGGCGGCAAACATCGACACCGCAGGTGTTTCGGGCAGCACGGACCTTCGCGTTCGGATGCCGACGACGCTGCTGACCACGCTGCAGACCGACTCAGAGCTCGAGACGGGTTGCGTCATCACGTTCACCGGGCCGATGTGGCGCTTCAACGACACCGCTCAGCCCTCGGCGTACTTCGACACTGACATCACCGTCGACAGCTGCCCTGCCCCGACCGTCACGGGCGCGATGGCGACCAGCGAAACCAGCGTTGACGTCACGTTCGACCGCATGCTCGACGACACCAGCGTCATGGGCGACGGATCGCAGTTCACGTTCAGCGATGGACTAACGGCATCGGCAGCCAGCGTCAGCGGAAACGTTGTGACGGTCACCACGGCGAGTCAGGACGAGTCGATCGAGTACACCGTGACCGTGGCCGACACCGTGCTCGACCTGGTCGGCACCGGCGTGGACAGCGGCGCGAACACCGCAATGTTCATGGGCTTCCCCTCAAGCCTCACGATCATGGCCGTGGACTACCCGGTGATCGCGCACGGTGCGCAGCTCGTGATCTCGGGCAGCAACTTCACCGGCACCACGGGAGTGACTGTCGGCGGAACCGCCCAGACGTTCACCGAAGACTCGGACTCGCAGATCACCATCGCTGCGCTGGATGAGTCGACGCCGACGGGCGCACAGGACATCGTCGTCACCACGGCATCGGACACCAGCCCGGCCTTCTCGGTGACGGTCATCCACTTGACCATCAACGAGGTCGACGCCGACACCACCGGCACAGACGACGCTGAGTTCATTGAGATCTCCACCGGCATCAGCGGTGACGTCAGTCTTGCGGGCTACGTCGTTGTGCTCTTCAACGGCAGCGACGACCAGTCGTACAGCGCGATCGATCTCGACGCGACGGCGACCGGAGGGTTGCTCCTCATCGCACCGACCGGATTCAGCCCTGCTCCCGCCATCGAGTTCGGAGCGGCGACGAACAACGTTCAGAACGGTGCCGACGCGGTGACGATCTATCAGGGAGCCGCAGCCGACTTCCCGAACGACACAGCGATCTCGACGACAGGTCTCATCGACGCCGTGGCGTACGACACCGCGGATGGAGACGACGCGGGTCTCCTCGATGGATTCTTCGGTTCGGGTGCGCCGGAAGCGGTTCAGATCGACGAGGACGAGACCGACGCAGACCTTAACTCGGTCACGCGTTGCGGAACTGCTCGCATCGATGGTCGTGCGTGGGACGTGTTGACGCCCACGCCTGGCGCAGCCAACTCCGGCTGCCCCTGACCAAGTCCTGAACGCCGGGGCGTAACGTCCCGCGCCAGATGGACGCATCACGAGACTGAAGCCCTCGAAACCATTGGTTGTTTCGGGGGCTTCGTCGTGTCCGCAGCCACAAACATCGTCGGCACAGTGCTCGCAATGTGCACAACTCGTGATTCGTCTGGCTGTCCTCCTCGCTCTCGTCTCCGCGCCGGCTTTCGCCCAAACCGTGCGCGACATCGCCAACCGCGGTGCCTGCAGCACCGCCGGCGTGGAAGCGCTCTCTGCCCAGCTTGCGGAGGCTCAGCGCTGTCAGAACCCGGGGGCCTTTGTCCGGTTCGCACCGCACCCCAACATCACGCTCAGTTCCTCGCGCGTGCACCCCTACCTTCAGGCGAGCGCCCGCGACGCACTTCACCGCGCAGCTGCACGCCGTTCGATCACGGTCAACTCCGCGTTCCGCACGCTCGCCGACCAGTACGTGCTCTTCCACTCGGGTGGGTGTGGACTCGCGGCACGTCCAGGCAGCTCGAACCACCAAAGTGGCCGCGCGGTCGACGTCGGCAGCTACTCCACCGTGCGTTCGACTCTGGAGTCCGAAGGTTGCGCGTGGCTGGGTTCGCGCGATCCCGTGCACTTCGACTGCGCCGGTTCCGACCAACGATCTCAAGCTATCTTGGCGTTCCAGAAGCTGTGGAACCTCAACAACCCCGGTGACCGTATTTCCGAGGATGGTTCGTACGGCCCGCAAACCGAGAGTCGATTGGCGCGAAGTCCCGCGGGTGGTTTCGCCACCGACGGCTGCACCGAAGATCCGCCCCCTCCCCCGCCTCCCACGGGGGGTCGCTTGATCGGCGTCGTCTACGAAGGCGGAGACATCGAAGCACGGATCTCAAGTGCGTCGGTGCGGCTCGTCGAAACGGGCGCCACCATGACGGCCGATGCCACGGGGTTGTGGTCGTTCGACGTTCCCGCTGGCGAGTACACAGTCGAAGCAAGCGCGGATGGGTATGTCACCGGCACACATCGTTGCACCGTCGCAGGATCGGGCGACACGTGGTGTTCGGTCAGCTTGACGCCGGGCATGGCCACCGCGACGGGCATCGCGCGCGGTGTGGTTTACGAAGCCGGCGACGAAGAAGCGCGCATTGCCTCCGCGCGAATCATGGTCACCGAAACCGGTGCCAGTGCGATGGCCAGTGCGTCGGGTTCCTGGTCGCTCGAGCTTCCGCCGGGCACGTACAACCTGGCGGTGAGTCACGACGGATACTTCGCAGCCATGACCGAGTGCACCGTGCGCGCGGGTGAAGAGACGTGGTGCTCGGTGGGTCTTGCACCCGAAGCGCTGTCTGGTGCCTTACAAGGTGCGATCTTCGAAGGTGCCAATCTGGCTCGCCGCATCGTGGGAGCGACGATCACGGTGCTGGAGACCGGCGCGACGGCAGAGAGCCGAGAAGGCGACGGAATCTTCCGCATCGAGTTGGCGGAAGGCATCTACACGCTCGAGGCCTCGGGAACTGGGTTTTCGACCGAGACGCGTGTCTGCACCGTGCGACCCGACGCCACCACGTGGTGCTCCATCGGTCTGGATCGCTTGGAGGGTGGCGAGTCCCCGCTCATCGTGGAGGAAGTCGACGACATCGACGACATTCGCGAGGACGAGCTGCACGACACGCTGCGTCCCACAGGTTCGGTCAGTGCGGGCTGTAGCGCCGGTGGCGCACCCCAACACACGGCGTGGCTCGTGGTTCTGGGCGTGCTGTTGTGGCGTCGCCGCGTTGCCTCTTGATCCGACTCGCCGGTTCGCGGTAGCTGGTGCGCATGACCAACCCGATCGCCACGTTTGAAACCTCCATGGGCACGTTCAAAGCCGAGATCTTCGTCGACCAGATGCCGATCACGGGCGGCAACTTCGTGCGCCTTGCCAAGGAAGGCTTCTACAACGGCCTGCACTTCCACCGCGTGATCGCCAACTTCATGAACCAGTTCGGTTGCCCGCACAGCAAGGATCCCAACAGCCCGCGCGCTGGCACCGGCCAGTCGCCCTACGGCTCGATCCAAGATGAGCACACGGCGCAGATCACCAACGACGTCGGAACGCTTTCGATGGCCAACGCGGGACCCCAGTCGGGCAGCTCGCAGTTTTTCATCAACACCAAGCACAACTCCTTCCTCGACTGGTTTGATACCCGCACCGATTCCAAGCACCCCGTGTTCGGCAAGATCACCGAGGGCATGGACATCGTGATGGCGATCAACAACACGCCGACCGACGCCGGTGACCGACCGCTGACACCGGTCAAGATGATCAGCCTCACCGTCACCGACTAAGTGCGTGAGCCTTCACAGTCGACCGTGAGCCGTCTCGAACGGCTCCGTCATCTTCTTTCTGTGCACACGAACACAGGCTCTCGATGACGCTCGCCGAAGGCTCCCAAGTTCGGATCCAGCAACTCGCATCCACCCCGCTCGAAGCGATCGATGCGCTGAGCCTCGAGCCCCAGTCGGCGCCTAACCCGACGGGGCACGAGGTTGTCGTCCGCGTACGCGCCGCGCAGGTCAACTGGGTCGACCTGATCATGCTGAGCGGTCAGTACCAGCACGTTCCCAAGCCACCCTACGTTCCGGGGCTGGAGTGGTCGGGAGAGGTCGCGGCTGTGGGCCCCGAGGTGACGCGCTTCAAGCCCGGCGACGCAGTGATTGGCGATGGGCTCACGACGGGACCACGAAGTCTCGGCGACTATCGGGCACACGGCGGTTTCGCGACCTACACCCTCGCCCTCGAAAGTTCGCTGATCGCCCTGCCCGAACGATTGAGTTTCAGCCATGGCTGCAGCCTCCTGGGAGGCTACGAAACCGCCTACCACTGCTTGGTGCATCGCGGACGACTGCAGGCCGGAGAAACGGTGCTCATCCTGGGCGCCACCGGCAGTGTGGGTTTAGCCGCGTTGCAAATCGCCAAGCACAGAGGTGCGACCACCATTGCGACGAGTCGCTCCACCGAGAAGCTCGAGCTCCTCAAAACGCTCGGCGCCGATCACGTCGTGCAAACGCGTGATGGGTGGCACCGCGAGATGAAGGAGCGTTTCCCCAAAGGCGTGGACGTGATCTACGACCCGGTGGGCGGCGAACTCTCTGCGGTCGCGCTGCGCTGTCTGCGATTCCTGGGTCGATTTCTGATCGTCGGTTGGTCGTCGACACCCTTTGCCGCGCGCAAAGAGGATCCCAACCGGCTTCCGACCAACCTGATCATGATGAAGAGCGCCGATGTGCTGGGTTGTCCGGCGGTGATTTCTGCGCACAAGGATCCCTCGATCCGGCCCGAGCGGCTCAAAGCCATCTTGGAAGCCGTCGGCGCGGGCGCCATCCGGCCGGTCATCGGCGCGACGCACCCCTTGTCGGACATCGCGACGGCGATGAAAGCCAAGTGGGAGAGCAAAGTCGTTGGCTCGGTCGTCGTCGAACCGTGAAGCGCCGGATATGGATGTTCGCGTGGATGGTGTGCGCCTGCGGCGCCCGAACCGATCTAGAAGTCGATCAGCGATTTGTGGACGTCGCGACACCAGACGCTGGTGTCGACGCCCCCGAATGTCGGCGCGACCGCGAGTGTGACGATGGCTTGGACTGTACGCGCGACGAGTGCGCCCGAGGCGTATGCGTCAACGAGCCTCGCGACAACCGCTGTGACGACACCACCTGCACCGTGGGGCGATGCGACGTCGAGCGCGGTTGTGTGCCCGACCCCATCAGCTGTGATGACGGAATCCCCTGCACCGTGGACATCTGCCTCGAAGAGGTCGGATGCGGGAACACGCCGGATGATGCGCTGTGTCCGATTTCGCACCGTTGTGATCTCGAGCGCAACTGCGTTGCACGCGCGCTGATCACCGACACCTTCGGACTCTACGAAGTCGAGCTACCCAACGGAACCACGCGACTGCTGACCGAAACAGGTCCGAGCTACACCGACATTGCGCTCGCACCGGACCGTCAACTCTACGGCGTGAACTTCCTCGACCTCTTTACGCTGACCGACAGCATGCCTCTGGCGATGCGCATTGGAGATTCCGATGCGTGGGTGGCGCTGGACGTGGGGCCCGATGGACTGCTCTACGCGGCTGGGCAAAACGAGCGCGTGGTGCAAATCGAACTCGAAACTCTGGACGCGCGCGTCGTCGCTCGACTGCCGCCGCCGTTCATTGCATCCGGCGACATCGCGTTCGTGGACGGTCGCATGCTCATCACGATCACCGACGAACCCAGTTCCGAGGGCGACGACACCCGACTCGCCGAGATCAACCGTGTCGACGGATCCGTCCGCATCCTCGGTCGGACCGGTCACCCGTGCATTTGGGCGCTCGCGGCGTTTGGGCCTGAACTCTACGGGTTCACGTGTTTGGGCGATCTGCTTCGTATCGATCCGGTGACGGCGGAGACCGAGTTGGTGCGAAACCTAGGTCTTCGCATTGGTGGCGCCGCGGCTCGGTAGCTTTTGGGAAGACGCGTTCGCGGGCGTCTTTCCCTTCTGCTTCGCGGGCATGGGCAAAGGCAGGGGCAAGTAATCAGGACGACCCAGGGAGTGAGTTGCTCCTGACTCGAACAGCCAACGCTGCGTCTCTCCACCCGCCACACTTCGCCCGCCCCGCCCGAAGCGCCCACCGCGTGCCCTTGCCTTTGCCCACGCCCACCAAGCGAAGAAGGCGTGGCGAAGAGGTGGCCCCAACCTATCCCGTTCCTGTTCCTCTTCCTGTTCCCGCGTTGCAGTTCGAATGACGACGAAACCCACAAGTGCATGTATCCACAAGTGCATGTATTCTCCGCGTTCCCTTGACGAGTGGATCGCCCGAAACCTCCAGGTGGGACCGGTGGACGCTTCGCGACGCGTTGGCTCGCGCACGGGCCCGAACCGAAGCGGTGCGCGGTGCCGTGGACAGCGATCGTACGCTCGCCATTCAAAAGCTGCGCGCCGCACGCACCTTGTGGTGGAACGGGCAACCCGCCGAGGGACTCGCACTCGCCGAACAAGCGCTTGAGGCGATCACGCGTGCGGTTGAGAAGTCGCCGCTGGACCCATCCCCTCCTCAGCTCCCACAAGCGCCAGAAGCTGCACACAACCGTGCGATCGGGCCCGAACACAAGACTCGCTTCAACGCGATCGTTCGACACTGCCGCAAGACGATCGCGAGCTTGCACGATGCGTCGCTCTCGGTTCGAGACGTTCGGTTCATGCAGCTTCGCCGCCTCGCCAAAGTCGTGGTGGTGCTGCTCGTCATGGTCGGCGCTCTGGGCTGGTTCATCCAATCGCGCGTCACCTACTCCAATGCTCCGTGGCTGGCGCGCTACTACGCGTCGCCCGACTTCACGGGTCCCGTAAACTGGCGACGCGACGCCGCGCTCTCGTTCGATTGGGGCAACGGCGAACCGATCTTTGGGATGCCCGGCGATCTCTTTTCTGCGCGTTGGGATACGTGCATCGACGTCGATGCCGAATCCCTTCTCTCGGTGACGGCAACGTACGACGACGGTGTGCGCGTGTTGGTCGACGGCCGACTGGTCACTGGCAGCTGGAGCTCAACCGGACCCCCAACGCTGCGCGGTGCGGCGGTCTTGGAGCCCGGCGCACACCACGTGCGGGTCGAGTATCACGAGGACCGCGGCGACGCGCGCGTGGAGGTGCTGCTTCTCGTCGAAGGCGAAGACGCGCCGCTGCGACGACCGACGAAACCCGATGGCGGTTGTGGCGACCTCGCCGCGAGTTCCATTACGGGGTCGTCGTACGGCGGAACATCTTCCATGTCCGGTTCTCGAACCAAGATTCCCACGCCTCGGCGACCTCGAGCCGGCGACGCAGCTCGCCCTGACTCGGGCGAACGATCACCACGTCCGCCCACGCAATAAGCTCCGGTTCGACTCCGCTTCGCGCGTACTGCCGCAGGTCATCGACCCGCGCCGCGTAGTGGGGCGTGGTGAGTTCGGTTCCAAACGCACTCCGGTGCCAGGTCAACGCGCAAATCTGACGACCGAGCTCCCAGTCGTGCACCACCACGTTCTGTGGTTCCTCCACAGCCTCGAGTTCGTCGAGCACTTCCTGGTAGTCGTGCGGCCAGATCACACCCTGGGCTTGTGGTCCGTGCAGTTGCTCCCAACGAAGGAAAAAGAGCGTGCCGGGGAGGCTCATGACCACGGCACCGAACGCTGCCGCAACCACCACCTGCTTGAACTTCCACAGCATGGCGAGCCGAACGCCCCACGCCAGCGTCAAGATCCACAAGCCGGTGTGGAGATAGCCACGCGTGAAGTGCATGGGCATCAACGTTCCGAACCCGAGTCGACCATGTTGTGAGAGCGCCAGCGTGACCAATGCAAGCATCAGCGGCGGCACCAGCGTCCACTGATCGCGAATCATCCGCCGGAAGCCACGGTCGACCACCAAACCGATCAACCCGATCAACGCAGGTCCGTACTCGATCTGCATCACCCAACCTTCGAGGTTGTGGCGGTAGGCGAAGCGATGCTGATCTTCGAGTGAGCGCGCGACGTCGTCCAAGGGCAGGAGCAACGCGTAGTAACTGACGAAAAGCGCCGCCACCGTGAACGAGATGGCGAGGAAGCGCTTTTTGGGACGCTCACGGGTCCACAGAAACGCCCAGAGCAAGACGGGCAGTTGAATGCCGCTCATCTGAATGCCCAGGAAGGGATTCGAAAGGCAGCCAAGCGCGTGGCACACGCACGCCAAACGCCAGCGTCGGGTCGCCAAGCCGTAGAGCTGGCCAAAGAGCATCGTGTGGTACGCGAGCTCGAGCGGGTACCAGAGGTTTCGATAGAGATCGAGGAACCACCAGTAGTGAGTTTGCTGAAGCATGCGTGTTCGCATCAGCACCCACGAAAATGGATTGAGCGTTCCGTCCGGCATGTCGCCGAACGCCGTCCACCAGGTGAAACCGCCACCTATCGACGTGACGAGAAACCCCAACCAAAACCATTTTCGATCCGGGAACACCACGCGCAGCAGCAGCCCCAACACGAAGAACATCGTGAACCCGAACACAATGCGCATTGCATGCTCGAGCACGACCGGTCCCATCCCCGCTTTGAGCAACCACCCCATCACCGAGATGGGCAGGTTCACCAGAGGCGTCACACCCTCTTCGCGAATGTCGTGGGCGTTTTGGTACGTCAGACCCAACGTGCGGGGCTCGCCCATGCGCGCGTAACAAACGTACGTGGGCATGTCGCCTTGGAAGAACCCCGAGACGTGGTTGCCCGGTGGCGGCTTCGCGGCGAAATCCCACTGGACGTAGAGCGCTGGCAGCAGTGCCAGCAGACACACAAACGCCAGCCCCTTGAGGCTTACCGGCGCTGCATCCGCGCCGGGCTCAGCCCTATTGGATAGGAACGCCAGAGCGGTCTTGACGGCCAAGAGCCGCCACCATAGCTCAGGTCAGATCGAAGGTCACTTTGCTCACGTGGCGGTTGCTGGGCATGCGCCAACGAGTGACCTGTTGGGCGACGCAGTCGAGGACCTCGTCGTCCATCGCGGAACGACCCGCAGCTCCGGCGGAAAGCACGCGACCACTTCGCGAGACATACGCGGTGACCGAAACGCCGTTTGGTGCGTTGCAGGCGCGGACAATACGAGCGGCACGGCGCCGAACCAAAGGCGCGACACGATCCGGATCGACCACGATCGCTTCGCGGACGGATGCGGGCGGATCGACGCTGAAGCTCCACTCGACCTGCGCTTCGCCTCCACCGCGAGTGCCCGAGAACTGGGTCTCTTCGACGATTCGGTTCACGCAGCGCTCCACATCGCGATCACCCACCGTGGACAGGTTCGCGTGAGCCGACACGACGTGACCCGCTCCGTCCACGCGAATGATCAGACGAATGCGTCCGCCCAGTTGCTGAAGCGAACCGCTACGCAACGCGAAGCAACCGGCGAGCTGTTGCATACGTGGTTGCAGCGCCATGCGCGCTTCCTGTTCCGTGATGCTGCTCTCAACACCGGCGATCGCCATCTCGCCACCTTCGCTGACTTCGGCTTCCGGCTCCTGCGGTGCCTCCGGAACCGTCACGACAGCGACGGGTCGCGTGACAGGCGTTGTCGATGAGCACGCGAGAACGAGAACCCAGAGCGGGAGAAGGGACGTATGCTGCGGTCGCATGCACGCTGGTAGAGCAAGACGCGAGCCATGCCATCCGCGGCGGAATTGTGGTGTCGGAGTGTCGCTCGCACGCAAACACACGGGGTCTTTGTGCACCACGATCGTGTTGCTGGTGACAGCGTGCGGGGGCGAAGACCCCCAACCTGTGGACCCACCCGTCACGCCAACGTCGGAACCAGCGACGGAACCGGTTTCATCTGGAATCGCAACCCCAACGGAAGATTCCAAGCCGAGTGCTCCGGTCGTTGAACGCGAGTCGCAGCTGGAAGCACAGGGCGACTACCAAGTGGACGTGGGGCAGCTCTGCGATGGGCTGCCTGCGCTTCATCTCGAAGTCGCTGGCGGGTGCGCAGGACTTGTTGCCTACAAACAGATGCCCGCCATTGCCGAGGAGCGTGGTCGGTTTCGACCCCGCACGCTGATCGAAGATCCCAACCACGACAACCGCATATGGATCGTAGACGCCGGAGCACGCCGACCCCGTGCGGGACGGGTGTGGCGTCTCGACAAGGGACCCGAGATCGAAGTCGTGTTTACGCGTCTCAATCGTCCACACGGCGTGGCTGTCGGACCCGACGGTTGGATCTACGTCGGCGAAGTCGAACGCATCTTTCGCTTCGATCCCGAAGATCCCGAGGGCACGCGCGAAGTCGTCGTCGACAACATGCCGACCGAACTCCGTGATGGAAGCCGCATTCGCTATCACCCGCTCACCGCGTTTGTGTTCGAGCCCGACTGGGACTTGGTCGTGAACATGGGCTCTGGAACCGACCACTGCGCCGAGTCACTCCCAGCCACGCGATGCGAAGACGAAGCGGAACACTTGGCGGCGCTGTGGCGCTACACGTACTCAGGCGATGGCCATTGGAGCGATTCTCCTCAGTACATCGCACACGGACTTCGCAACTCGGTGGCGTTGGCGAGTCACCCCGAAAGCGGTCTGCTGCTCCAGGGTGAGAACGGAAGCGACTTTCCCGAGTCAGGTCGCCCGGCCGAAGAACTCAACCACATCGTCGATGGAAAACACTACGGATGGCCGTACTGCTATGAAGCGCGAGGTGTCGACGAGCGTTGGGCGCACTCGGACTTCCGTTGCGACGACCCGACGATGCACGAAGCACCGCATCTCTTGCTGCCAGCACACGGCGCCCCACTCGGAATGGATTGGTACCGTGGGGATCGCTTCACGGACCTGCGTGGAGCGCTGCTGATCTCGCTGCACGGCTATCGCGCTCTTGGTCATCGAATCATTGGGCTTCGCACCGACGCGCGTGGGCTTCCGGCACGCGATGCGGAGCACTTCGATGTTGTTGCCGGCTGGGACGCTTCGGATCGGGGTCCCAAAGGTGCGCCCGTGGACTTCACCGTGACGCGCGATGGCGCCATTTGGCTCGTCGAGGACAAGAACGGAACGGTGCTTCGGATTTCAACCGGCGAGGCTCGGACTTCGGCTTCGCAGTCGAGCGAAACGCTTCAAGCAGATGCGGGCTTTGCGGAGCTACATCGCGACCTGCTTCGACCGCGATGCGGGATGTGCCACGACTTCCTCGCCGGAGACGCCAACGCCGCACGCACCGCACTCGAGCGCGAGCGTTGGCTCCGCGACGACCCACCACTGATCCTGCAGCGCACGAGCGCAAACGCGGTGCGACCGATGCCCCCGGACCGGCCGCTAAGCACCGATGAGCGACACGCGTTAACCCAGTGGGTTAGCGAACGCCCGCACGCGGGTCATTGAGCACGACGTTCCACGCCAGCTCCTGCATGGCTTGCGCAAGCCCCGCGCTCACACCGTTGGCGGCTGGAAGCCCCACGGGTGTACGGCGATACACCGTCGCGTAGTGCACCAACGCCACGAAATAGATCAGCGTGCGACTCGCGTGGATATCGTCGAGCGTCCCGCCGTGAATCGTCTGGAGCGTCGACATGCGAGCGCGCCAATCCACGCTTGTTCCTGGCGCCACGGGCCACTCTTCCGGCCAGTTGCGGTACCCGTTTTGCACCAACTGGTGACGCGTCAGTCCTTCCCAACGCGCATCACCGGTCTCCATCGCATCGACGAGCGCCCCGATGGCGGTACCCACCGGAATCAAGCGCATCGGACGCGCGGGCGTGCAGCGTGCAGCGTCGTAGAAGCCGGAGTCGGGATTCGGCAGGTCTGCACGTGCCGCGTCGTCGATGACCTGTTCCCAACGCGGACGGTCTTCATCCAACCGCGCACGCCAGTCATACACGTGAGGTTCGGGGTAACGCTGATCGGGATCGCTGCCGTAAAGGTGGTGCCAACTTTCGTAGAGGAACACTTCAGCGCTGGGGTTCGCGTTCTGCATCGCGCACTGAAAGCGCTGCGCGTAGAACGGCGTCGAGTGCCAGGTCATCGACTCGATCAACGAGATGCCCTCGGTCATCACCATCACGTCGTAGCGAGCACCGCGCGATTCGATCTCGCTGCGCAAGCCCGCTTCCTCGTTCCAGTTCCACGAGAGCGGTGCTCCGGGAGTGGTGTGGCGGTACTCGTCGTAGCCGTAGCCGCCTGCGCGCGCGAACTCGCCCATGAGTTCAAACAGCGTGCTCGACGAAGGATGGTTGTAGTCACGGTGCGACATCAGGCTGTGGCCGATCCAGTACACGGTGGCGCTGCTGCGTGGATCGCTGCCGATCGTTCCGCCATCGAAGCCGGTCGAGCTGTCCACACCGGGTCCTGCGTCCGTTCCCGGCGGAGCATCCACGGGAGCATCCACGCCAACGCCAACATCGTCGGCTGTTCCGGCGTCCGGTGAAGGTGTCCCCGGATCGGTGGTGTCGATCGTTCCGTGGGTGGCGACGCCGACACACGCCGGCAAAAGCAAGCAAAGCAAAACACGCATCGCCGGGGTACTTAGCCGCTGGTCAGACAGCGATCCAGCCGACGTTTTTGGCCGCTTCGAGGGAATTTCAAACAGGCTGGCGACGTTACCGCCGCATGGAGCGTTAGCGCGCGGTGGTGTATAGGGTGCGCTCTTAGAAAGTGAGCTGGGGGATATGAGCGAAGTCAAAACGATGCTGGAAACCCTTCGGGGTTGGGCCACCCAAACGCCGAACGAGCCGGCACTCCACGAACGCCGCGCCGACGGCTCCTGGGAAGTCACAACCTGGAATGAGTACTGGGAGACCGTTCGGAAGATCGGCAAGGGGTTGATCAAGCTCGGTCTCGAACAAGGTGGCGCGGTCGCCATCGTGGGAGACAACCGACGCGACTGGGTGTTCTGCCAGCACGGGATCAACGCTGCGGGTGCGATTCCCGGACCCATCTACACGACTCTTTTGCCCGACCAGATGGCGTACATCATCGACAACTGTCAGGCGAAGATCGCCGTCTGCGACAAGCAGGAGCAGCTCGACAAGTACCTCGAGGTCCGTGCGAGCGGGAAGACGCAGCTCGAAACCATCATCACGATGGACGACATCGAGACGGATCACGACAACGTGATCAGCTTGGCGAAGCTCATCGAGATGGGTGCCGCCGAAGATGACACCGAACTCGATCGACGGCTCGGCGAAGTGAAGCCCGATGACATCGCGCTGCTGATCTACACGTCGGGAACCACCGGTTTGCCCAAGGGCGCGATTTTCACGCACCGCGGAATCCACCGAACGACCATTGCGACGCTCGAGGTTTACGGCGAAGTGCTGGAGCACGGTCTTCGCTACATCAGCTACCTGCCGCTTTGTCACGCTGCCGAACAGGGGCTGACCAACTTCTGTGGCTTGGCCGGTGGCGGCAAGATCTACTTCTGCCGGGATATCAAAGCGATCAAGGACCACTTGGTCGACGTCGAACCCACCACCTTCTTTGCCGTGCCGCGCGTGTGGGAGAAGTTCGAAGCCGCGCTGCGCGGTCGCTTGGCAGAAGCTACGGGCATCAAAGCGAAGCTGGCGGACTGGGCGCTGCGCACGGAACTCGCCGCGTTCCACAAGGAACAACGCGGTGCTTCGGGCGACTCGTTCTTCCGCGGATTGGCGAACAAGCTGGTCGTGTCGAAGATCAAGAGTGCGCTCGGATTGAGTCAGATGCGGATGGCCGCCTCCGGTGCCGCGCCGATCTCGCGCTCGACGCTCGAGTTCTTCGCGTCGCTCGGCATCGTGATCCACGAGGGTTACGGCATGACCGAGACGACCGCGTTCGCGAGCGTACAGCCCTACAAGAAGGTGCGCTTTGGAACCATCGGCAAGGCTCTGCCTGGCGTGAAGATCCGCATCGCGGACGACGGCGAGATCATGCTGCAGGGCGACAACATGATTCAGGGTTACTTCCGCAACGAGGAGAAGAGCTCCGAGCTCTACGACTCGGAAGGCTGGATGCACACGGGCGACCTCGGCGCGTTGGACGACGAGGGCTACCTGCGCATCACCGGTCGCAAGAAAGACCTGATCATCACGGCCGGTGGCAAGAACGTTGCGCCCGCCGAGATGGAAGCGCATCTCCAGAGCATCGCAGGTGTCGGCCAAGCCGTGGTCGTTGGTGATCGTCAGCCCTACCTTTCGGCGCTCTTGGTCTTGGACCCCGAGGCCTTGCCGGAGTTGGCGAAGGAAGCCGGTGTGCCGGTCTCCGACGTTGCGACCATGGCGACCGATCCGAAGGTGCTGGCGTTCTTCCAGGACCAGGTGGAGACAGAGTGCAACGCCAAGGTCGCACGCTACCAGACGATCAAGAAGTTCGAGGTGTTGCAGACTCCGTTCTCCGTGGAGACGGGTGAACTCACCCCGACGCTCAAAGTGAAGCGCAACGTGGTCAACGAGAAGTACGCCAGCTTGATCGCCAAGATGTACGCAACATCCAAACCGGTCGTCGCATCGGCGACCGTGTGATCTACAAGATCCTCGACGGAGAAGCTTGGCGCGCCCGCGGTACCTCGTTGCCGTGGGCGCCCGTCGATCAGGCGGACGGGTTTGTTCACTTCTCGAGCGCGGAGCAACTTGTCGAGACGGCGCAGAAGCACTTCTCCGGCAAGAACAACCTGGTGCTTGTCGAAGTGGACGACTCCAGGATCGAGGTACGGTGGGAACCCTCGCGCGGCGGTGCGCTGTTTCCACACGTCTATGGGGACGTGCCGCTCGAGACTGTGCGACGAACATGGGACATGCCGCAGGGATTTGAGCTTCCCGCTGATTTTTGACAGAAGGTGCGTATGAGTCGCTGGGTCGTCGTCGTGTCGCTCTTGGTTGTTGGGTTGATCGCATCCGCGCAGCGCTTTCCCCCGCCTCCAGCCGGGAACGATCCAAGTCTGGAAACACCTCCACGCCGCCCAGGTGTCGACGGGGCGCAAGAGCGCGCGCGCCAGCTCTTCGAAGCGATCAAGCAAGACGACCCCGAACTTGGGATGTCGTTCTTCATGAGCCGCGAGGTGTTTCGCCAGATCAAGGGAGTCGCTGATCCGGACCGGTTTTACGACCGAATGCTCCGTCTCTTTCATCGCGACGTGCATGCACTGCACGAAGCACTTGGTGAAGACGCGGAGCGCGCGGAGTTCGTGCGACTGGAGCTGAGTCGTCGGCGTGGCTGGGTCGAAGTGCGGCAAGAGTCCAACCGACTTCCCTACTGGGCGCAGCGACACAATCCCTTTATCTACAAGGTCGGCGACGAAGAACGACGCTTTGAGGTACGCACCATGAACGCTTGGGATGGTGAGTGGTACGTGACGCACCTGAGCGAGTTCCGTCGCTGATGGGGCGAAAGCGTTCGCTGCGAACCATCCTGCGCGATGCCCGAGCGTGCCGAACGTGTGAGGCACACCTCGAGCCGCGCCCAATCTTACAAGCCGGCTCCGACGCACGACTCGTGATCATCGGGCAAGCGCCGGGCCGAAAGGTGCACGACAACGGTGTACCTTGGGACGACGTGAGTGGTCGGCGTCTGCGCGAGTGGCTGCAGCTCAACGACACGACGTTCTACGACCCTTCCAAAGTTGCGCTCCTGCCGATGGGCTTCTGTTTTCCGGGCATGGGCAAATCCGGCGATCTTCCGCCGCGTCCAGAGTGCGCACCGCAATGGCATCCGCCCCTGCTCGACGCGATGCCGAAGCTGAAGCTCACTCTCTTGTTGGGTCTCTACGCGCAACAGCACTATCTGCGGCCCAAGACGGCGGTGACTGAGCAGGTCGAGCAGTGGAAGAAGGACCTCCGAACGGGAAAGGTCGCGCTTCCCCACCCTTCTCCCCGAAGTCGGTGGACGCGCGTCAATCCCTGGTTTGAAGAGGATGTTCTCCCTGCGATCCGCCGTGCCGTGAAGAAAGCGCTCAAGGATTGAAGCTCTCGCTTGGTGTCGCGTCCAAGCGGCGATGGGGCGACTGGCACTGACTTTTCTTCTCGTGGGATGCGGCGGCAGCGTCGTGATCCACAATCACCAAACCACGGGTTCAACCGGCACGGCTACCGCGGCACCTGCTGCTGCGCAGCCCACCCGAGTCGAGACGCGCATGCGAGTTCGCGTCCAAGCGCACGCCCCCGAACCGAACGCCGACAGTCCAGGTTCGAACGTTCACATCGCGGATGGGATCGACGTGAGCGAACTGGATGCCAATGTGTGCGATGGACTCACAGTCGACGAAGCGGGTGAGACCCGTAGCGGTCGTCAACTAGGGATGGGGCTCTTGCAGGTGTACGCGCGACCGGGAGCACAGCTCTTGGTCGACCGGCGCTACCAAGGCGAGACACCGCTGATCGCTGTCGGTGTGGATGCTGGACCACGCGACGTTCGTCTCACAAACGCAGAGCTCGGCTACGACTGTACATTTCGCCTGCGCGTACTACCCGGCGTTCGCTACTCGCTCTTGTTGGACGTGAAGGATCCGGAGGCTCAATGAAGCGACGTGATTCGGGTCTCGAGTAGCTGCTGAATCAATTCGGGATTCTTCTCCAGGCCCTCGTCCCACGCGTCCAACGCCTCTTCGCGCGACTCTTCGGTTCCCTCGTCGCGCAGCTCGGTCATCGTCGACAGTGACGTCGGGTCCTTACCCGTCGCTTCGAAGATGCGCTGTTCCAGCTCACCTTCCACATCACTCGCGACACGCTTGATCGCCAGGTCGTAGCCCTCGGTGATGTTCTTCATCCGGGCTTTGCCGCGGCCCCACCCTTTGAAGCGACCCTCGAGCAGCTCGACTTCTTCGCGTGCGGCCATGCCGAGCACGGTGGCGACGAATACCAACGCTTCGTTCTCGGTCTCTTCCATCGGTCCAGGCTCTTCGTCATCACGGTAGAGATCCCGGTTGGCCAAGGCGCCGCGCAAGAGTTCCCGGAAGCCCTCGTTCAGCCCCTCGCGCAAGTCGAGAGCATCGACATCGCTCTTCAATGCACGCGCCCAGCTCACGTCGCCCACGGACCGATAGCGAAGACTCTCGCCAAAGCCGTACTTCACTTTCCCTGCGACCATCACGACGAGCGCGCGGTCGCTGCCTTCCTTGGACGCGGCACGCCAACGACTCTTGCGTAGTTCCCGCACCAAGTCCCAGGTACCCACGCCACCCAGAAAGAGCGTGAAGAGCACCAAGATGATCACGCCAATCCAGTAGAGGAAGTCACCGGTCTCGCTCGCTCCTCGACCGAGCAACCAGTACAGACCCACCGCACACGCGATCCCCAAAACCGGTGGGTAGATCTTGATGTGCTTCCACTTCTCGGCCTTCGAGTACGGAGTCCACACGACTTCCCGCGAATACCCGCAATGAGGGCACTGCGATTCGCCGGGCTGGTCGTTCCCGCAACCGATGCAGGTAGGGGGCGCCTCGCTCACGCTCAGGGTCTATCATCCGGATGCCTTGCGAGGAACCCCGACAATCGTGCTTTGCCTGGCGTTGCTGAGTTGTGGCGACGACGACGCCCTACCCGACGCGTCCGTCGACGCAACGACCGACGTGGGTATCGACGCGGTTGACGCGCCCGCTCCTGATGCACGCGTGTACGTGCCTGACCCCTTCGAACCGACCGACGCCACACGCGCGTACTGCCAAGGTGACGCGGATGCGATCGAAGCGCGCATCACCGAGCTGCTGGGACAACTTACGATCGCTCAAAAAGCGCGACTGATGCATGGCGCGAGTGTTGGAATCGAAAACGGCACCTGGTCGGTCGACGGGATCGAGGAGCTGGGCATCCCGGGCCTGGAAATGCTGGATGGTCCACGCGGACTGAGTCGGTTCAGCGGCAAGACGGGCACAGCGTTCCCGGTTGCGATGCTTCGCGGTGCCACCTGGAATCCGAGGCTGGAGCGGCGGGTCGGTGCAGCGATGGCGCGCGAACACTGGTCTGCCGGTGCGGACGTGATTCTGGCGCCGACGATCAACATCCTTCGTCATCCGCGTTGGGGTCGCGCACAAGAGACCTACTCGGAAGATCCACATCACATGGCGGAGCTAGGCATCGCGTTTGTGCAAGGTGTGCAGTCCGAGGGGGTCCTCGCGTCGGCCAAGCACTTCGCGGTGAACAGCATCGAGAACACGCGTCACACGGTCGACGTTCAGATCGAGGAACGTGCGCTGCGCGAGATCTACCTGCCGCACTTCCGTCGCGTCGTCCAAGAAGCCCAAGTCGCCTCGGTCATGAGCGCGTACAACCAGGTCAACGGGCTCTACTGCGATCTGAACGCGCACCTGCTCTCCGACATCCTCAAAGGGGACTGGGAGTTCCAGGGTTTCGTCGAATCCGATTGGATTCTCGGTACCCATAGCGACGTCGACTCTGTCGTCGCGGGACTCGACCTTGAGATGCCCTCGGGCGTGAACTTTCGACGCCTCGAGACGCGTGTTCGCGAAGGCGCAATCGAAGAGCGCGAGCTCGACCAAGCGGTGAGGCGTCTTCTACGCGCCCAGTTCTGTTTCGACCTGGAACGAGAGCACCCCGTCGACGATCCGGACGCGCGTGGCACCCCTGAGCACTTGGCACTCGCCCGGGAAGTTGCGCAGCAAGGCATCGTGATGCTTCGAAATGAAGGCGCAGTGCCCTTGGCGGACACGCTCGAGCTCGTGGTGATGGGTCGCATCGCGAACGTGGAGAACATTGGCGACACGGGGAGCAGCTCGGTCACCCCAACAGGCAGCGTCGTGACCGCGCTGCAAGGCATCGAAGCGCGTTTTGCGAACGTCACGCACATCGAAGTGGAGGACGGATCAAGTCTAACCCCGGAGCAAGAGACTGCAGTGAGCGACGCGGATGCCGTCGTCTTCGTCACGGGACTACTCGCCGAAGACGAAGGCGAAGCCACGATCGGTGCCGGCGATCGTGAGACGCTCGATCTTCCAAGCAGTGAAGCCACGCTCTTGGCCAACGTGAGCACGCGGAGCGACCGCGTGGTGGTCGTCGTCGAAGCGGGTGCCGCGATCACCATGCCTTGGGCAGACTCGGTCGAAGCGATCCTCTTTGCGTTTTACCCGGGTCAAGAAGGCGGAAATGCCATCGCCGACATTCTCAGTGGCGACATCAACCCGCAGGGCCGACTTCCTTTTTCGATCCCGCGCGCGCTCGAAGACCTGCCGGCCTTCGACAACGTTTCCGACGTCGTGACCTACGACGCATTCCACGGCTACCGACACTTGCTCCGCGACGAAGTGGCTGCGCTGTTCCCGTTTGGATTTGGACTCGCGTTTGAGGGCGTGCGCTACGGACCAGTGACTCTGTCCACGACAACCGCGACCGAAGACGACGTGGTCATCGTGGAGCTGGATATCGAGAACCTCGGCTCGCGAGATCGGGTCGAGACCGTGCAGCTCTACTCCACCGCGGACACCGCCATCGAACGCGCCCCGCGAAACCTCCGCGCGTTTGCTCAGGTCGACGTTCCCGCGGGCGAGGTGTTTCGCGCTTCGATCGAACTGCCGGTCCGCGACTTGGCCTACTACGACGTCGACCTTGCACAATGGGTCGTCGAGCCGGCGAGTTACACGCTCACCGCGGCAGGACATGCCGAAGACCCGGGTCAGACCGCCGTGCTGATCGTCGAGTAAAGCTTTCGCTCCGACCGACCGATTGCGCTGTCGTGCGCCCCTCGGAGCATCCGGAACCCCAGCCCAGCCAATCGTCGTATCGACCGCCTGCACCACCGCCGCGGGCCACGTTTCGTAAGGCTTCGCGCGATCCGGTGACTCCCGAACCTGCGAAGGTTGCGGCCGCCCCACCTCCTCCACCCCCAGAGGCGTTTCGCAGCAAGCCCAAGCGCAAGCTCCGGCTCGGTGAATTGCTGGTTCAAGACGGCGTGGTCACCGAGGACATGGTGCAACGCGCGCTCGCCGTTCAAAAGATGGGCGGTGGGCGGCTCGGTTCGGTGCTGGTCAATCTAAAGTTCTGCACCGAGCAACAGATCCAGGCGGCGCTCACTCGTCAACTGGCGGGAGTCGAAGTGGTCGAGCTGACCGACTTCACTCCAGACGAAGCCGTCCTTGAACTGATCCCGCGCGACTTGGTTCGCAAGTACGAAGCGGTGCCGGTGAAGAAGGAAGGCGACACCGTCTACGTCGCGATGATGGACCCGTACAACCTCACGGCCATCGACGACATCCGATTCTGCACCGGCGCTCGAAAACTCGTGGTGATGACCTGCACCGAAGGCGCGTTCAAAGCCTTCGTCAAAGAGCACCTCGAAACGCAGTCACTGATCGAAGAGATCCTCGAAGGGGGGGACTTCTACGACAAAGCGATCAGCTCGGTCGACAGCGACGACGTCGCGCCCGTTCCCGAGGACGAGGACGAAGTCGTTCACGACATTCGACTGGCGGGTGAACAGCCTCCGATCATCACGCTCTGCAACTTCTTGCTGGTCGAGTCGATTCGACGCGGTGCCAGCGATATCCACGTCGAGCCTTACGAGACGTACTTCCGGATTCGGTTGCGCATCGACGGTCGACTGCAAACGCTGCTGACCCCACCGCAACGACTTCATCTCCCGATGGTGACGCGCTTCAAGGTCATCGCCGAGATGGACATCGCCAAGCGACGCATCCCGCAAGACGGCCATATCGCCCTGCTCTACCGAGGCGAAACCTGCCACTACCGAGTGTCGACGCTTCCGACGGTGTACGGCGAAAAGTGTGTCATCCGCTTGCTGAAGAAGAACGCTGCACTGGCGTCGGTCGACACGCTGGGTTTTGAGCCGGACGAACTCAAAGCGTACAAGCGCGCGCTTCAATCCCCTCAGGGCATCGTGTTGGTCACCGGACCCACGGGATCTGGAAAGACGACGACCCTGCACGCCGGGCTCAGTCACATCAACGACCCGGAAGTGAACATCGTCACCCTTGAGGACCCGGTCGAGGCAAGCCTGGCCGGCATCAACCACGTGCAGATCAACGAGGCCGGCGGAGTGACGTTCGCCAGCGGACTGCGTTCGATCCTCCGTCAGGATCCCGATGTGGTGTTCGTGGGTGAGATGCGCGATCCCGAAGTGAGTGCGATTGCGGTCAAAGCGGCGCTCACCGGACACCTTGTGCTCTCGACTCTACACACCAACAGCGCGGCCGAGTCCCTGACGCGTCTCGCCGACATGGGCGTACCCCGGTATCTGATGGCGAACGCGCTGGTGATGGTGGTCGCGCAACGCCTGTTGCGCAAAGTCTGCGACGCTTGCGCGGAGCCCTACACACCGAGCGACGAAGAGTTCGAAGAGCTGCGACTGACGCCAGAGACCATCGCGGCGTCCAACCTACGCGCCGGCAAGGGTTGCGAAGGCTGCTACGACACGGGCTATCGAGGTCGAATTGCGGTCTACGAAATCTTGCGGGTCACGCGCGCGATTCGAACGCAGATCCGCGAGGACGCGTCGGTTGACGACATTGTCTCGACAGCGCGTGAAGAAGGCATGTCCTTGCTCTTCGAATCCGGATTGGCCCGAGCCTTGGAAGGCAAGACGACGCTTGCGGAAGTCCGACGCGCACTCAGCGACATTCGCTGAACTTGCTTGGTGGTGCGGATGGTCCAATTCAGCGGGCTTCGCGCAGTGACAACCCATACACCCGCTCGGCGTTTTGGTAGTAGACGTCCTCGAGGACTTCGCGTGGAAGATCCAAGCCGTCGATCGTCCAGTTGCCCTGAATCGGTGTCGGATGCTCAAACTCGCGATCGGCGGTTTCGAAGTAGCGCCAGTGCGAACGGAAGAACGCCGGGACGCGCGCAGGCCCATCCAAGTCCGTGCCTGCAGACCCCAACACGAAACCGCCCGGCACAGCTTGAAAGTCGGTGCCGAATAGAATCCGGTCTCGCCAACGAGTGAAGAACGCGCGCATTTGTTCCGGGTTGTGTCGACCGATCTCGGGAATGCGAGCGCCGGTTTCGACCATGTAGTTGGCGTGACGCTCCAACATCGCACCGACGCGTTCCGGTTCTTCGGGTGCGTTGCCAAAGTGCGCGCCCACAAAGGTGGTGTTGGGATGCCGCGCAATGCGCCGGTCCAATTGGGCGAGCAAGTCCTCCCAGCTTGGCCACGAACCACCATCCGGACGCGGACCGTAAAACGACCACGAGGGATGGGCTTCGAGTTCGTCGTAGCGCTCGTTGTCCGGAGTCGGTGGCTCAAAGAACGCTTTCGGATCGCCGGTGTGGATCAAGACCGGCAGGCCGATTTCGCCCGCATGCTGAAACGCAGCGTCCAGGCGTGGGTCGTCCACCGCCAACAACTCGCCTTCCGAGGTGATGTAGCCGAGTCCTAGACCTTTGAAGATCTTGAGTCCAATCGCGCCGTCTGCTTTGCACGCGTCGAGTACTTCGCGACTGTAGTCGGCAAAATCGGGGTCTTCGAAGTAGCGCCAACCGATGTTGCAGTAGCTGCGAACAGCTCCGTCCAAACGTCGACCCGCACGGACAGACGCGGTGAGTTCGTCTCCCGGATGGCCTCCGGACGCGTTGAGCGCGATACGGATTCCATGACGGGCGAGAAGCCGCGACACCGAGGGCATGAGCGTCGGCGACACGTGTACGTGGACATCGATCTTGGGGATGTCGGCGAAGCTCTCGGACTCGGCGACTTGGGTGTCCTCGCGAAAGACCAGCACGAAGATCAAAATCGCGGGGCCCAACAGAGCCAAAGCCGTGATGATGAGCCGCCGATTCACGGGAGAAGTGGGCCCTAGCGAACGGACGAAGTCAAACTCAGCGTCCGCGCAACGCTGCGTTCTATGCGCCGCGACACATCACCCTTGCAAGCGCTGCCACGCGCGACCTAGCGTCTTGGCCATGAGCAAGACCAAGGACTTCGAGGGCGATCAAGGCACGGTGCGGTGGGACGGTCGTCTGTGCATTCATATCGGCGAGTGCGGACGCGCGTCTGGCGACTTGTTCGTCTCGGGTCGCGACCCTTGGTGCGAACCAGACTTGGTGGGTGTCGATGAAGTTCAAGACGTCGTCGAACGATGCCCGACCGGCGCGCTGACACTGCGCAAGAAGGACGGCTCGGTCATCGAAACAGTTCCCGAAGAGAACGTCGTCTTCGTCGCCAACCACGGTCCACTCTACGTTCGTGGCAACCTCGAGATCGACGGAGCTGCGGACGACATGGAGGGCACGAAGCATCGAGCTGCGTTGTGCCGATGTGGCGAGTCCAAGAACAAGCCCTTCTGTGACAACTCGCATGAAAAGTCGGGCTTCCAAGACCGCGGTGCGATCGGCGAGACGAGCAAGGGAACCGGCAGCGGCGGTACGTTGGAGATCAAGAAGGCCAAGAACGGTCCCCTCCTTCTTTCGGGTCACATCAAGTTGGTGACCTCCTCGGGTCGAGTCGCATGGGAAGGCGACAAGTGCGCGTTGTGCCGATGCGGCCACTCCAAGAACAAGCCCTTCTGCGACGGCGCGCACAAGGACGCCGGCTTCGAAGCCGACTAGTGAGCGTGTATCCGGCGCCGCCTTGGCACATGCACGGTGACATGCTGTGCATTCCGTACAGCGTGCGCCGGTCGAAACTCGACCTGCCCTTCCACAGCGTCGGGACGCTTGGCCGCACCGCCGGAATGCTGGCGTACGTGCGCTACTTGGACCCCTCGCCGCTGACCTACGACGAGCTGATTTGGATGCCCAGCCTCGTTCGGGAGGGTGCACGCCAAGGGCAGTACGTCGAAGCCATGTTCGTCGATGACGAAACGACGCTGCGCGCAGGACGTGAGGTTTGGGCACTGCCAAAGACGATGGCTCGTTTTGAGCACCACGCCGATCGCATTGAAGTGATCGGCGATGCATCGATGACACTCCGCTTCCGACGACCACCAACACGGGGACCGCGCGTTCGTGGGCGCATGGCAACCTTGCAACAACGCGGCTCGCAGTGCGTTCGCTTCAAGGCTGCGTGGGCAGCGAACGTCGCACCGTGCATGGCGAAAGTGGAGCGCTACGAAGGTTCGTTCTCAGGGTTTCCCGGTGCGGGTGGTTGGCGACCCGCTGTGTGGATGAGCGACTTCGCGTCCGAAATGAAAGCGCCGGACTAGTCGACGCGCTTTGAGTTAGTCGAACCGCACCCACCGCACGTGACTCGGTCGGCCGCGTACGCCGATTACGATCGTGTCGCCAAGCAGAAGCGCAGACTCCGCTTGGCCTTCGTCGAGCGTGTACTCCCCTGTTCGCTCTCCACGACGGACCCACACCTTGTTCGCCCCGACGACCACAATGCTCTGCGCATCGACCAAGAGAAACCGCGGATCGCTCACGGGCACGGTCTCCCGCTCGCGCTCAGGTTGATCCAACTGCCATCGCGTCAGGGTGCTCTGCGCATCGATTCCCAACAGCTCGTCACCATCAAACGCGAGTGCACGCGTCGCATAGCGGTCCGTACTCAAGAGCGCAGTCTCGCGCCCCGTGTGCCGATCGAGAACGCGCACCGAACCTGCAACGAGCGCGATCGAACTCTCCGAGAGCGCAAGCGGAGGGCTCAGACGAGGACCACGCGCGAGTTCTGTCGCTTCACTCGGATCGCTCGCGTCGAACGCTTGCAGCACGCGTGACTCACCTGCCGTCCGAAGCTCAAACACGTCTTGGGCATCCGCTATCGAAGCGAGCAAACGCGTCCCTGGCTCGCCGAGCTCCCGTACTTCGTCGCCACGACTCCACGTCGGCCACGCCACGAGCGGACCTCCTTCGGCCAGCGCTCCACCTCGATACGCAGGCCGTTCGATGCGCTCGACGATCTCCCCATCGACAACGCGAAGCACTTCACCCTCGCCGCCCACCAGCAACTCGTTGCCATGTGCTTGAAGGGCTCGAGCACGCGCACGAAGACGCCGCATCTCCTGAAACTCGAGTGGTGTAGGCCCAGGTACGACGCGCTCCGACTCCGGCGACGAACACGCGAACAAAAGCAGCAATGCCAGACCTCGCATCGGTCGAAGCATAGGGGGATTCTGGATTTTCCGCCGTAGGATGGAACACCCGCGTCGCGGAGTTGTCGGCCCATCATGTTCAGGCACGTGCGAACCGAACGAGAGTTGCGAGCGGCCTGGCGCCGCGCAGCCCGCGATCTTCATCCTGACGCCAACAGGCACGACCCGGGCGCCGAGGATCGGTTCAAGAAAGCGCATGCGGAATACCGACGTGCATTGAGGCGTATTCGCGGCCCGCGACCTGTTTGGACACCTCCTGCAGTGACGCGCTCACGTTTCGAATGCGCGCACTGCAACGACACGTTCACCCGGCCTGGCGAGTGCGTTCGCTGCGGCGTTCGGCTCCACGACACACTGACCGGACCGACCCCCAAGCCCGAGGCGGATCCGCGCGTGGCCGACTTCGAGGCGTGGCTCGAGCGTCCGCGCCGAAACTGGCGCAATCCCATCCCTGCAGCGCAACGCCCGGCCGGGATGGCAATGGTCATGGTGCTTTTCGGGATGTTCCACGCACGTGTGGGGCTCTTCGGCAGCGCGGTGCTCTTCCTGGGGTTTGCCGCATTCATTCTGGCGCTGGACGGCCACGATCGGTTTCGTCGGCTTCGCCCGGAATCGTGGCGCGATCCTTTCTGATGCTGTTCTGATATCCTCACCGCGATGACGACTCTCTTCACCCGCGGCGCAGACGGTCAGTGGAGCGAGCACAGCGACCACGCCTCGAACGAGGATGCGCTGAGCGCCGGCAAACAACTCCTCGCGGACAATCCAGACATCAAGCGAATCCGTATTGGCGGTGAGGTGTATGCGCGTGGGCCGCACGGCGTCGTCATCGAGGTGATGGAGGATTAGGTGATCACGCACTGGGTAGACACTCCCAGTGGCCTCGACGCCTATCTCTGCATCGACGATCCCGAGGCTGCGCACGTCGCAGGCGGGATTCGAACGTGGTCGTACGCGACGTCGGACGACGCCATCACCGATGCACGCGACCTGGCACGCGCAATGACCGTCAAGTGCGCGCTTGCGGGTGTCGACGCCGCTGGGGCGAAAACTGTGGTTCGTGTGGGGTCGCTGCGCGATCGATCCGCGGCGTTTCACGAACTCGGAAAGCGCATCGACGAACTCGGCGGTCGCTACCTCGCTGCGGGCGACCTCGGCACCACCTCCAATGACCTCGCCCACGTGCAAGGAGCAACCACCTACGTGCGCACCGACGAGACCTTCCTGGCGGGGTGCGTCGCGCGTTCGGTCGTGGTCAGCATGGAGGCGATGGCGCGCGTCCGAGGCGTGCCGATCGAATCGTGGCGCGTGGGCATTCGTGGATGTGGTGCGATTGGAAGCGCTGTGGCGGAGACACTCCACCGACGTGGGGCGACGCTGGTCCTTGAGGATCTCGACGGCGCACGTGCGAAGAGACTCGCGCAACAGCTGGGCGCCCACGCGGTGGAGTGCGGCGCACTCAACTCACAACCGCTCGATGTGATCTGTCCGTGCGGGGGCAGCCGCGATCTCAACGCCGCGGACATCATGTCGTTGGACGCGTGGGGGATCTGCGGCGCCGCCAACAACATCCTCACCGACGACGCCGCGGCGAACGCGGTCGTGGAGCGCGACATGGTCTACGTGCCAGACGTGATCGCGTCGTCCGGTGCGGTTCTCCAAGGCGTCGCTGAAACCTTGATGGGATTGAGCGACACTCGCGCGCTTTTCGATCGACTCGGCGAGACGGCCACCGAAGTCCTGCAACGCAGCCTTGCCGAAAAACGCTCCGCGGATGCCATCGCGTTCGAGATTGCGCGACGGAAAAAAGAACGGCGCCCGTGAGGACGCCGTTCCGGGGGGAATGGTTATGAATGCAATCTTGGAGGAATGATTATTCGAAGGTCGCGGTGCCCGAGATTCCGTTGTCACCGATGATGTTGTTCATGGTGTAGGGGTTGGGCGGTCCGACGTCGGTACCGATCGGAAGACCGAGCGGCTTGAGCTGGAAGGGCGCGGGGGAGTCGTCCGGATCCGGCTCGATGGAGAGAACGGCCATGTGGTTGGCGGTCAAGTCGGTGGCCGGGTCGACGAAGTCCTCGCCGGGGAACGGCGGGGTCGCTTCGGGGCCAGCGGCGGGTCCACCCATGTTGTCGTCGGCTGCGGCCGGGTCGGTGAAGCGACCGGTCGAGGTCGGCGCGGGGGACTCACCGGAGGTGTCGACAACCCAACCTTCGTATGCCCAACCGGCGGGAAGCGTGGGAAGCGTGAAGCCAGCGGTCATGGGATCGCCCGGCGTGATGAACCAGATGCCGAGGTTGTTGTCGTCCATCGCTGCCGAAGAAGGCGTCGCGAGGAAGAACGTTCCAGCGGCGGAGGTAAAGTCGTCGCCGATCGCGGCGGGGTGCTCGATGGTGAGCGTCGCGGCGCCGGACTCGATCGGTCCAGCAAGGACGTGCGTGTCCGCCGGAGCGGGGTCGTCGCCCGTGGCGGGCTCGATCGTCAGCACAAACATCGCGGCAGCGTCAGCGTCCGCAGCGTCGATCTCAAACGTCGCGGGGTCGAGGTTGCCCTCGGTGTCGACGGTGAAGCGACCGGTTGTAATCGGTGCGTCGTCGACGATGATCCAACCTTCGTACACGTACTCGGCGCCGAGTGCGGGAAGGCCGTCAAAGGTGAAGCTGAGCGAGCGCGTTTCGGCGCCAGCGTCGTCATCACCGCCTGTGTCCATGTCGACCATCGAGTCGGTGCCACCGCCGGTATCCGTACCCGCGTCCGTGCCCCCGTCGTCGTCGTCGCCACATCCCAAGGCGAGCAGACAAGCCAACAAACAAGTCGATCCAATTCTCATCACAAAAGTCTCCTTCGCCGCTCTCCGGCGTTCCGGAGATGCGTAGTCCGAGACTGGGCAAAACGTTAACATCGTGGACACGATTCAAATAAAACATTCGAATTAGGTTAACGTTCTGCTACACTCGATGAATGGAACGCGCCCGCAGAATCGATGACTTTTGGTCGTGGTTACCGGCGTTTCGCGCGGTTGCGGAAACCGAACACCTCCCCAGTGCCTCAGCACTCCTTAGGGTTACGCCCTCCGCGCTCTCTCGGACCATCAAGCTTCTCGAGGAGAGCGTGGGGCACCCGCTCTTCGATCGTCGAGGTCGCCGCATCGAGCTCAATGCGGCGGGACGAGAGCTGCTTCGCAGCGTTCGCGATGCGATGCGGCGAGTCGATGAAGGTGTGATTGCGATGGAGGACGCTGCGGAGGAGCGGGTCGTTCACGTCGCTGTCCCAGGTCCCTTCGCACCACTCTATGTGTTGCCGGCCGTCGCGGACATCCAGGACGAGCTGCCCCATGTCGTGGTGCACGTGCACGCCACGCGCGGTGAAGTCGCGAACGCTGCCCTACGTCGGGGTCAGATCGACGTCGCGGTGATCGACGACCCTGTACCGGACGACCAGCTCACGTTGGAACGTCTACGCGAACTGCACCACGACGTGTTCGTGGCCAAAGGCGGCCCCACCCAGTTAGGTGCGCTGCCCTTTGTCGCACCGATCGAGGATGCACGCGGACTGACGCCCGACGCGTGGCCACTCGACCGCCCTCGCAAGATCGGTTTGCGGGTGACGCGCATGCAGGTCGCGATCGATGCCGTGCGCTCAGGCAACTTTGTCGCTGCGTTGCCTGCAGACGTTGGACGCGCGCAAGGACTCAAGGCGCTCGGCGTCAGCGAGTTGCTCTCACGCTCGTCGCTCTTCGTGGCCAAGCGGCCTGCGCTTGAGGGTGTCACGAGCCTCGCCGACCGCGTGGTCGACAAGATTCGAGCCCGCTGCACCGCCTAAGAAGGTTTCTTCTTCCGTTTCTTCTTCTTTTTGGCGGGCTTCTTCGGCGCGTCGTCTTCCTCCTCGGTCGACGCGGACGAAGCCTTCTTCTTTTTCTTCTTCTTGGGCTCTTCCTCAGGCGGAGGCCACGCCATCGCTGCCGGAATCTCTGCCGGTTCCGCGTTGAGCGCTCGCTTCATCATCCAGAGCGAGAAGAAGAAGAAGCCGATCGCGGCGTACTGCGCGGGCGTCAATCCGTACCACCGCACATCCGGGCTCGACACATCGGTCGCACGCAAGAAATCCAAGCAAAAGCGAATCGGGGTGTAGAGCAAGGGAAGCAGCGCGATGAAGAACCCGGTCGGTCGCTTCTGGCGGTGCCGCAGCTTCATGAAGATGGCTGTCGCGCAGATTGCCCAAATCACCTCGTACAAACCAAGGTCGTGACGAACGACGCCAGGGTTGCCGTGGTAGTCCTGCACACCGAGAAAAAACGTGGTCACTGCACCAGGGTGATCGTGCACGACGAAGCACCCCATACGACCGAAGATCCAAACCACGGGGAAACAGAAGCACGCACACTCGGCGACACCGAGGGCAGGCAAGCCGCGCCGCTTCTTCCAAACCCAGACGGCAAAGATGGCGCCGATGAATCCGCCGAAGCTGCTCAACCCCAACCAGCGCGAAAAGAGCAGCGAGGGATCCTGCAGGATTTCGAGCAGAGTCTCGGTCTCGTAGAAGAGGCCGTTGAGGAAGTAGCAGCTCACGAGACCGATCACAGCGATGTGCGTCGTGAAGTCTGCCGTGACGGCGGGGTTGATGCCCCACTGCTTCCCCTGCCATTCCGCAACGCGCGCGCCGGTCAGAACCCCCAAGGCGACAAGAATGCCGAAAGGCTGCACCGGCACTTCCTCGACGCCGTAGAAGTACGCACCGAGGGTGGCGATCGAAGCCAAGCCCGCCGTGGAGAACGCCTGCTGACGCCACTCCTCCTTCGCCAGCCATGCCACACCGCATGCGCCGAGCACGATTGCGGAAAGCATGAGGAGCGGAACGTCCCACTGGTCGAGCTTGAACCACGGAATGTATAGGAAAACGCCCATGTGGCCGGGAGCCTAGATCACGGAGGTCGGCGCGACGAGCGCTCTTTGCAAGGTTGTTGGAGGGCTACTGACCGACCATCGGGTTCGAAAACTCGATTGTGAGGTCGAACCGAATCGTGGGCTGGCCCGGTGCGAGGTCGTCGGGCACCCGCCCAAACGGAATCGCAGCCGCGATCGCCACTCGCGCGGCTTCGTCGAGGTCTGTGAACCCCGTGCCGCGGATGCGACGCGGTTGCTGCGCCAGAGATCCGTCGCGGCGGACTTCAAGCCGATAGACCGCCCGACCTTGGTCTCGGTTGAGCGCGCGCTCGCGGGGATACCGAAGTGCATCTTCAACGCGGCGTCGTTGCTGCAAGTACCAGCGCCGATAGCGAGAGTCGGATGTGTCGAGCGCGTTGTACCTCCCGGCTCCAGGACCGTAGGCGCGCGCGCGACCACCTTCCATGGTGGAACGACCGTTGCCCAACGCACCGGCACCTTCCACGCCACCCTCGCCTTCTCGGCGACCACCGCGACGACTGGAATCCACAATCGATCGTTGAAGCAGCGAACTCGCGAGTTGCTCCGAGTCGGTGTCGTCCTGCACGCGTCCCGCGTATTGAGCGAGCGTTGCTGCCGGTCCTTCATCGACCGAAGGACGTCCATGCGCAACGTTCGCTGCACGTTGTTCGCGTTGGCCGCGCCCGCGAAGAATGCCGCGCCCCGGCGAGTCGATATCCGAACCTGCACGACCACCCTCGACGCGTGCCAACGTGCCCGGTGCCAACGCCGATCCGTCACGCTCACCGCCCACCACCGACGCGTGCGGCGCATGCGCACCTGCACGTGCATCGTGTCGACGAACAGGTCGCCGTTCGGGATGCACACCTTGGCCAGACGCCAAGAACGCGTCGTCGTTGGGATTGGGAGTCGCACGTCGATTCTCCCAGCTCAACCGATCGCGCGAGGTGCGTATTCGCTGAATCTGAGTGACGCGCGGGTTGTTGGTGATGCTGTCGCGCAAGGTGACCGAATGCGAACCGGACACGAGCAGCGTGAAGGCGACGTCGCCGCCCGAGTCTCCGCCCTGTCCCGATTCGAACGTGTCCACGTTGTGCGGCGATTGGGCTCCACCGCTTTGTGGCGTCGCAGCGCGAAACTCCAGCGACTCACCTTCGGTCTCGATCGCGCTCGAATCGCTGTCGAGCATCGGCAGCACCAGTTCACGGCGCACCTGCGGCGCCGCGGGGAGATGCCAGATCCACAGAGCCAAGAGCAGGTGGCAGACCAGCGAAAGGCCGACCGTGGCACCCCACCCCATCGCGGGAGGTTTTCGGGGTGAATCGGCGATCATGCTCCTCCAGTGTAAGGAAAGCCGGCTCGAAGACCACGAACCCAGCCAAGCACCGAAAAGTGCTAACTTGGAGACCGTGAGACGCATTCTTTTCTTGGCGATGCTGGCCCTCGCGGCCGCGTGTGGTGGGGGTTCGAGCCCAGAGCTGGCCCCGCTCTCCTCGGTCTCGGGCCGAGTGAACGAAACCATCGTGGTCGACTTGGTTGTCCAAAACGGTTCGGGCGATCTTTCGTTCGACTTCATGGGACCCGAACTTCCGGGTCTCCGCGCGACGGCTTCGGGTTCCGCGGGTGGCGGAACATTCCGTTGGACGCCGCTGGCGAGCCACGTAGGCACTCATGAATTTCTGATTCAACTTCGTCGCGGCGGAAGCACCATCGACGAAGAGCCGTTGGTCATCACCGTCAGCCCTTCCGAAGACGCAGCGCCCGTGTTCGTGCGTCCCGGTGCGGGCGGCACCTTCGACCTCGCGCGTGAGCCCTGCGTGCGATTCGACATCGAGGTTCGCGACGACGACTCGTCCAACGTCACCATCGCGGCACGCGGGGACCTTCCCGACGGTGCTGGTCTCTTTCAAGATGGAGACAAGAGCGGTGCGTTCGACTGGTGTCCCACCGACGCGCAGATTGCCGACTCGGAGCGTTGGACGATTCCCATTCTCGCGGACGACGGCGATCACGATCCGACCGAACTCGACTACATCGCGGTCTTGCGAACGGATGCGAAACCGGGCTGCCCGGGGGATCCGCCCGTAGTGAACGTCATCGGACCCGGGACGGGCGAGCGCGTCACGTCGAACATCGGCTACGAAGTCCGCGCAAGCGTTTCCGACGACATGGGTCTGCGCGACGCGCCGCTGCTCTTCTACACCACGTCGATGCCGGACGATCCTTCGATGCCGGACGTGACCACGTTCGAGCAGCTGATCTTCAGCCCCGACGACGGTGACTGGAGTGCCCGCGTGCCCTCGCTTGGTTTGGAAGACGGCCAGGAACAGGACGTGTGGATTCTCGTCAGTGCAACGGACAACGACGACGCAACGGGTGCGAGTTGCGACCACCGAACGGACTCGGCGTTGATTCAGTTCACGGCAGTCGGCGGCGAAGGCGGCGGCGGTGCGTTGGGCGACTGCGATCCTTGCACGGAGTCGACGCAATGCGGCACGGGCTTGTGCGCCAATGCCGCAGGTGGAGCGCGATGCGTTCCGAGCTGTTCCGGTGATGGATCGTGCTCGGTGGGTAGCTGCGGTGCGACCAGCACGGTGGAAGGTGGCGTGCTTGCCGGATGCGGACCGGTCGCAGACATCTGCGGCGGAGGTGGAGCGTGTACCGACGACGGTCGCGAAGAGGACGACGAACAAGCTGTGGCCACCACCTACTCAGGTCCGATCAGCGATGGTCAAATCTGCGCCGAAGACGACGACTGGTTCCGCGTGTCGGTTGCGGCAGGAACGCGCGTCACGGCCACCTTGGGCGGCTTCACCCACGCGTCGGGTGACCTCGACCTGCGCATCCACGATGAAGATGGCCCCGTCGCCGTCAGCGCAAGCACGACCGACGGCGAGATGACCGACCACTGCTTCCCCGACGCGGGCACGGCGTTCGTTCGCGTCAACGGCTATAGCGGCGCGCAAAACGCTTACACGCTGACGATCGACACCGAAGCGGATCCCGGAATGTGCTGCCTCGACGACTTCAACGAGGACAACGACGACCGAGAGTCCGCGAGCTCGCTCAGCTTGCCTGGAGGCACCGGGGATCTCGACGGAACCATCTGTCCACGTGACGACGATTGGTACGAGTTCAACGTGCCCACGCCGAGTCGAATCGAAATCACGCTCTTGATCGACGACGTCAGTCAGGACCTCGACATCGAACTGCGCGGACCGAGTGACGAGTTCATCGCCAGCTCGCGAAGCACCGAGTCGGAAGAGAACATCGACACCACAGTGTCCGAACCGGGCATGTACGCATTGCGCGTCGACGGTTGGTTGGACGCCGCAAGCGACTACATCGGTTCGGTCACGGTCACCGAGGACTCCAGCTGCTCGTCGAGTGCGGACTGTCCCTTGGCCGAAGTCTGTAACTCAGGCAGCTGCGAGAGTCGTGTCTGTAGCGGTCCATCCTGTCCTTCGATGCACATCTGTCCGGATGCCGGCGAGTTCGCGTGGCCGAGCGAGTGTGGCGAGGAGTGCACGGTGAACAGCGACTGTCGCACGGGCGAGTCGTGCAAGCGCTTCTGGGAGGGCCGCTACTGCGGTCGTAAGGGCGAGGGCCTCAACGGTGCCGCGTGCGACAACTTCTGGGACTGCAACGGACAGCGCGCCTGCGTTCCGTGGCCCAATGGTGCGTGTGTGCGTGCTGGCTGCACGACGAGCAGCGACTGCGAAACCGGAAGCTACTGCGTCGACAGCGGCGAAGGCTTCAACGTTTGCGCCATCAGCTGCGTGAGCAGCGATGACGTGTGCCGACTCGCTGAAGGATACGAGTGCAGCTTCGAAAACGAGATCGGTCGCGACCCAGGCTCGCGCTTCGTATGCGTTCCGGAGTGATGCGGCTTGGCTGGATGAGCAGCGCACTTCTGGTCGCGCTGCTCGGCTGCGGCGATGATTCCGCGCCGCCCATGACGGTGCGACCGGAGATTCTCAGCGTCGCGGCAACAGCACCTGTCACACAGGGCACGGCGTTTCGCGTCTCCACCGCCAACCTCGATGCAGCGGGATCCAACCCGCAGCTTCGCGTGTCGCCCGACGGAACCAGTCCCTTCATCCTCGATCCGGTCCTGCCGATCGACGGAGGCATCGTTTCGTTTCGTGCCAGTTCAGAGCTGGTCTCGATCCTGGGCGAAGGTCGTCACGATGTGGATGTGACCCTGGTGGGGTCGGTCGCAGAGAGTGAGCCCTTTCCGTTCAACTTCGAGATCGAGTTTGAGATCCCGATCGCGCTGACCCGCGTTCCGGACGGCAACGTGCATCGCAACGAAGAAGCGATCATCGAAGGCGATGGGTTCCTTGAGATTGCCGAAGGCACGGTGCTCGCGCGATTCGAAGGCACCTTCACGCCGGATGGTGGCTCAAGCCGTACCGTGAACATCGCGCTTCCGGTTCTGCCGGCCGAAGACGGAAACCGGCAACGCGGCGTGGTCGTGCTGACCACCGCGATCGGCGGCTCCGAACCCGGTGAGTTCAGCGGCGACATTTCGCTCGAGAGCACCGTCGGGTTTACCGGAACGATCACCAACAGCGGCACTCAGTCGACCACTCTGTTTTTTCAACCGCCGGTGATTTTCGAAGTCACTCCGCAGGACCTCACGCTCGAGCAACTCGTGCGTGTGCGTGGAGCGGGCTTCTTGGGTGGCGACGAAGTGACCTTGTTGCGCGCGACCGGCACGCTGACTCCGGCCGGGGGTTCCGGGATTCCGGTCGGCCCGGCGGAACTGGTGTTGGGTTTTCAGTCCGGCGCCGAACTTGTCGGACCGCTCACCTCCACCGTGGTTGACGACATTCTGGTGTCCGAACTCTTTGCGATTCGCGAAGGACGCTTCGAGGGCACGGTCATTCCGATCACGATTTCTGGCGGCACCGAAGTCACCGGCGATCCCGCTCCGATCACGCTTGTCCTCAACGGCGTCAAACAGGTGATCTGGTTGCGCTTCTTGCCGGGCTTCTACCAAAGCCTCGCGCGCTTCGGACTCTCGGCCGCGACCGGAACGCTCGAACCCATGGTCGCCTCGCGCATCGAAGCCATCTACGCCGACTGGAACGTCGAAGTTCGTCTTGAGGAACCCGAAGACTTCTCACCCCAGGGATACTCGGTGGTCGAGATTGGGGGTCCGGATCCAAACGGTCGCGGTCTGTTCGGGTACGACAACACACCGGGCAAGGATGTCGGCAACGTTCGACTCTTCGACGCCATCGGTGGGTCGAACGCGGAAACGCAGATGGACGGCTTCCCCGGATACGGCGGCGTGTTCGTGGAGAGCTTCTTCGGATTCAGTCAGAACCCGCCCGATGATCTGTCCGGTCCGGGTGGGCCCGATCCCGATCCGCTCTTCGACGACATCTTCGACCCGGTTCGCGAGCGTGCGGCCACGCTGGCGGAAGTACGCGGTGAAGGTGAGCGTCGAAGCGAAGTGATGCGCGCCGTGATGGCGCTCTCATCGATGATCGGCGAAACGACCGCACACGAGATCGGACACAGTCTTGGCCTCGCATCGCCCTTCGGATCGCGGACCACATTCCACAACGCGGGGAACGAACCAGGCTGTTTGATGGACTCTGGATCGAGCCGGCCCTTCGGCGAACGCGCAGGCGAGCCCGGATTTAGTGCGACGCGTATCTGCGGGGATGGAGTCGAGTACCTCGACGAAATCCTGGGTCGCTAGAGCGCCGAAATTTAGTCCGCCCTGAAGCCACGCAACAGCGACTATGCTCGCCGCGTGCGCTTCCTCGCTTTGCTCTTGGTGCTGTCCAGCGCAACCGTCTCTGCTCAACTGCGACGCGCGACCGGTGGGCCCGCGATGCCCGCCGTGTCTGTGGCTGCGCCCGACTCAGCGTTCGCGCTCGAGACCAACCCCGCCGCACTTGCCGACATTCGTGGCTGGGATGTCACCTATCTCCACACGGACGTCGCCGGATCGGATCGCTTGCTGGAACGCGGCGACAGTCTGTACGGAGCGACCTCGTTACCGCTTCGCTTCGTGCTCGCCGGGGGACTCGACTGGGTGCGCCCCGACGGATTCATCATCGAGGACCGCGGGCGTTTCAACCTCGGCCTCGCATGGCAACACAGCCGAGCGTGGTCCGTGGGTGGTGTGCTGCGCTACACAGCCAGCAACGAACCCATTGGCGGCGTCACCAGCATTGACCTGGGTGTGACCTGGCGACCGAGCAGCACCGTCGTGCTCGGTCTGGTGGGACACGATCTTCTTGGCCCCTTGGGATTGGTGACCGACGACGACGTCGACGTTCCCGCCACGTTCGTGCTGGGTGCACAGTTGCGCCCTCTGGCCGACGACCGACTCACCGTGGAAGCGGTCGCCGCACTCGATACCGACGGTCGCTTGGGCGTTCGCGGGATCGCGCGCGTCGCGATCCCCCGGCTCGGTCGGTTGTACGGAAGTGTTGAAATCGACGACATCCGTGGCGACGAAGACCTCCGTGGAATCGTCGGACTCGAAATCGGCTGGGGACAGGTCAGCGCGTTCGGCGGAAGCGTGCTCGGCGACGAGTTGCAGCGCGGTTGGCAAGTCGGTGCCCACCTCAGTGGTGTGCATCGCGAAGGACTTCCCACGCCCGGGTTTGTTGACGAAGTCGAGATTCGCGGCATGGGCGCACGCGGAACTCTCGCGCTGCTGGACCGACTCGATCGCGATCGGCGAGACCGTCGAGTTAAGGGCGTGCTGCTTCGTTGGCGCACCTCCAGCTTGGGCCTCGCGAACGCGCAAGAAGTCCGCGAAGCGATCGCCGCACTCGAAGCTGCCGGCAAGCCGGTGATGTGCGCCGTCGAGTCCGCCAACGGAAGCCAGGCCTACGCGTGCAGTGCTGCGCGGACAACGTTCATCGATCCCGCGGGCAACGTTCGACTTCTTGGCCCTGCGATCGACGTCACACTCTATGGCGAGATCCTGGCCAATCTTGGCGTCCGCACCGACTTCGTGCGCATCGGTGACTTCAAAAGCGCGGTCGAGCAATACACCAACGAAACGATGAGCGCGCCGGCACGCGCGCAACGCGAAGCCATGCTCGACGATGTGTACGCGCGTTTGGTGCACGACATGGCGCAATCGGTCGAACAAGACGAAGACGTCGTGCGTCGCTGGATCGACGAAGGCCCGTACGACGCTGCGGAAGCCGCAGAGCTCGGCATTGTCGAGATGCTCGACGGAACCGAGTTTGGTGAACGCTTGGAGGCGATTGCCGGCACCGCGCGTCGTCGCACAAGTCGAGTGCCTGACGCCAATCATCAACTTGGACGTCAGCGCCGCATCGCAGTGGTGGTGATCGACGGTGCTCTCGTTGACGGGAACAACGTCGACTACCCGATCATCGAGATTCATCAGAGCGGTGGCCGCACCATCACTCGAACGCTCGATGCACTAGCGGCCGACCGCTCCGTCGCTGCAGTCGTGGTTCGCATCGACAGCCCCGGCGGTTCCGTTCTCGCCAGCGATCAGATTTGGCGAGCGATCCGACGCTTGCGACGTCGCAAACCCGTCATCGCGTCGATGGGCACAGTGGCGGCAAGTGGCGGCTACTACGTCGCGTCTGCGTGCGACGAAATCTACGCCGACCCGAGCACCATCACCGGCTCGATCGGCATCTTCTTTGGCAAGGCCGATTTCCAACCGCTTGCCGAAGAGTACGGCGTCAACATCACGCAGCTTGGACGCGGACGACACGCAGGTGCGTCGTCGTTGTACCGACCGTTTACACCCGAGGAGCGTTCATTGTTGGCGGACAAAATTCGCCGCTTCTACCGGATGTTCTTGCGCCGCGTGGTCGCTGGGCGCCCTGCCCTTACAGTCGAAGAAGTCGATCGGGTGGGACGAGGACGCATCTGGACGGGCGATGCAGCGCTGGAACTTGGGCTCATCGATCATCTCGGCGGCTACCTCGCTGCGCTCGATCGTGCGCGCGAACTGGCAGATGTGCCCTACGACGCTGAGATCACCTACGTACCTCGCCGACCCAGCTCCTTGCTCGACTACGTAACTGCGGGATTGGGACTGAGTGCGCAGACCGAAACCGACGCACCGACAGCTGTGCGTGACACACCGAACCTGGTTGAAGCGCTGCAAGTTCTAAGCGTGTTGGGCCACGCAGAACCCGATACGCCATTGGCTCTGATGCCTGGTGTGATGCGCATCGAATAGGCTTCGCGTCGTTCTTACTTCGTTAGTAACTAGGAATGCGTATTGATTATCGCGAACTTGATTGAAGATTTGCGTTGCCTCGCGCTGGGCTTGTTGAGCCGGGCGCGGCGACTCCGATAAAGACTGCAACTCAGAACGCGAAGCGTTCGTTCGAGCGAGGGTTGCGATCGGACAACGTCGAGGCTCCACGAGCCGAGACGCGCGCGAAGCGCGAGCTTGAGGGGGGAGGATTGCTAATCCTCCCCAAGGAGGAGCCGTGCCCGTAAGCCGAAGGCGGGTCGGAGCCAAAGGCGGAGACCTAGGGCGCGGCGACTCCGATAAGAAACGCGTTCGTTCGAGCGACATCGGCCGTCGGACAACGTCGAGGCTCCCCGAGCCGAGACGCGCGCGAAGCGCGTGCTTGGAGGGGGGTCCCAAACGTAGTTTGGGGGGAGGGTTTGCTAAACCCTCCCCAAGGAAGGAGCGTGGCCGTTTAAGTCGGAGGCCGAAGGCCGGAGACGTAGGCCGCGCGACGACCGATAAGTTCAGATCACTTGGAACTTGTACGCCTGCAGCGCATAGCTTCCGCCGCCGGCAAACATCCGCACACGAATTTCGTAGCTTCCCGGGCGCTCTGGACAGATCTGCTCACGCACGCCCAACGTGGCCTCACGACCCTGATCGGTGTCGTGCATGATCGGTGCGCCATCGGGGTCGATCAGAATCAGATCGATGTCACGGACATCGCTGTCCCCCGCGGCGATGAACGCGTAGCAGTGCGTTCCGACCAAGATCATCAAGTGATCTTCGATCTCTCCACGACGTAGCGAACCCGTCCGTCGGCCGCCTTCCAGTTCCATGCGCGCAAGTCGTTCCTGACCGATGGCATGCACCCTCGCGCCGAGGGGATCCTCCTCAGGGTTGGGTGCCTCCCCATGGTCAGCAGCTGGACGTTGCTTGGGGATGGGCTCGCCGCAGCCCAGCCCGCTCAGTCCTGCCAATGCACACACCAGAATCCAACGCACGATTCGCACCTTACCAGCGGACACCCGGAATCCGGTGAGGTTCCGCGCAGCCGCGTTTCGGCGAGTGAATACAATAGCGTCGTGCCTCCGATCCCCTTTCACCTCGCGATCCCCGTCAACGATCTCGACGCAGCAAGAAGGTTCTACGGGACGCTCTTAGGGTTCGCAGAGGGCCGTTGCGCCGAGCGCTGGATCGACTTTGACGTGCGCGGCCACCAGCTCTCCGTTCATCTGAGCGAAGCCGACGCCGAAGCTCGCACCAACGAAGTGGACGGAGACAAGGTTCCGGTGCGCCACTTCGGGCTGGTCTTGCCCTGGGACGAGTGGCGTGCGCTGGGCGAACGGCTCCGCGATGAAGGCGTCACCTTCCTGATCGAACCGCGCGTGCGCTTCGAGGGCCAGGCAGGCGAACAGGGAACGTTCTTCATCCGCGATCCAGCCGGAAACGCCCTGGAGATGAAGAGCTTTCGCGATCCCTCGCGGCTCTTTGCCCGCGACGAGAACTGACGTACGGTGTGATTGATGTTCCGCTTGGCGTTCATCCTTAACTTTGGGGTCGTGGGGGTCGTACTTGGCGCGTTGCCGGCGTCCGCCCAAACCACGCATGAGCCACCGCCCGAGGCTGTCGAGCTCTCCAACCAAGCTGCGGAGCACTACGCGAACGGGCAGTACGGGGACGCCGCGGCGGACCTGGAAAACGCTCTGCAGCTCGATCCGGGATCACCCACGCTCTTGTACAACCTGGCCCGTGTGTATGAGTTGATGGGCGACGTTGAAAAGGCGCTGGCGAACGCCGAGGCGTACCTGCTCGTGGTTCCTCCCGAAAACGAGGAAGAGCGCGCGATTGCTGAGTCTACGGTCCAACGCCTGACCGGTGCACGCGACTACCTCCGCCTCCGCCAACAGGCGCAGCAACAAGGAGCGACCCCCGAACTGCGTCAGCTGGCACCACGCGTGATTGTCCGAGAACGAGGAATCGCGGATACCCCCTTCTGGGCCACGCTGGCGAGCGGGGCAGGACTCTTGGTGGTCGGCGCGGTGCTCGGCGGAGTTGCGCTCAAGCTCGAAAGCGACGTGAACTCGCGCACCATCGATTCGATGACCAATCTCGCCGCGTTCACCAACGAACTCGAGAGTGACGCCGATCGCGCCGATCGCTTCGCCTTGACCGCGGACGTTCTTCTCGGCCTGGGGGCAGCTGCAACCGTGTCCGCGTTGTTGCTCTACGTGCTGCGCACACGAAGCTACGAACGCGATGCTGAGCCCACCGAGCTCACTTTTGACAGCACAGGCCGTGACTTCTCGTTGCGCTTGCGGAGGTCGTTTTGAAACGCGCCCTCGGAATGCTGGTGTTGATCGTCTTGGGCTGTTCGGTCTTGGTCGAACCACAAGCGGAACCACGCTGCACCCGCGAAGGTGGGTGTCCAGATGGATTGAGCTGCGTCATCCCAGCGGACGGCGAGTTCGGCCGCTGCATGGACGCTTGCACCATGCCCGTCGACGAAGAGTGCAACGGTCGCGACGATGACTGTGACGGCACGGCCGACGAAGGCTTGGATATGATCGCCGAGATCTGTAACGGCGTTGACGACGACTGCGACAACCGCATCGATGAAGGCAACGCCATCGACGGAGTGGGAGGGCCGGGCGTCGACACGCTCGAAGAGGGTTTCGACCAGGATGGCGACACCTTCAACACCTGCGGAACCCAAGACTGCACGGACCCGGATGTTCCGTGCGCGGTCGACCCCAGCAAGGACGACTGCGACGACACGGACAGCAACATCAACCCCAACGCGGAAGAACTTTGCGACGGGACCGACCACAACTGCGATGGCGAAGCCTTCCCGCCAGGACCACCGGATCCAGGGACCTGTGTCGCGCCTCGCGACTCTCTCTGCGAAGGGGGGTTGGCCTGTGAAACCGACGTAGGCTGTGTGCCGTTCGACTGTACCAGCGGTCGCGCGTGTCTCGCTTGCGGCGAGCGCCAGAGCTGTGGCGAAGATGGTGCTTGCGTGGACCTGCTCTGCGATCCTGCGATGTGCGGACCCACGCAGTATTGCGCACCCGGAAACCCAGATTGTGAGCTCAAGAAACCGAATGGCTCCGAGTGCACGGAGAACATCGAGTGCTTGAGCGACTTCTGTGCACCAGGCGAGCAGCTCAACCTTCCAGGCTCCGGAGTTTGCTTTGAGCCATGCTGCCGAGATTCTGAGTGCGCTGCCGGAGAGTTCTGTTGGGGACCTGGCACAGGCGCGCGCTCGTGTCTCCCTGCGGATGGGACCCAGTTCCCTGGAATCTCATCGGCGACGGGACGGAATGGCATTGGAAGTGGTGCACCTGGCAGTTCGTGCAGCACAGGAGCGGACTGTCGCTCTGGACGCTGCGACGGATCGACGTGCTTCGGAGCTTGCGGCCTCTCTGGAGACTGTCCCGCCACGTGCGGTCTCACGGATGAAGGGCCTGGATGTCGAAGCGGCGGCGACCTTGGAGCTTCCTGCACCGCGGACTCACAGTGTTCTGTCGACATCTGCAGTGGCAGCGCAGCCGACGACATCTGCCTGTCGCAAACTTGTACTGAGGCCGCCTCGTGTCCTGATGTGAGCGGTCTCGACAAGCTGTGCTCCTACGTCCGTCTCGCGCCAGACCAGGTGCTGTCGATCTGCGACTACGACACGCCTTCATCGGGGCTCCCACCGGTTGAGAACCGAGGCTATGGCGCGGAGTGCCAGGTAAGTTATTGCCCGAACTTCGAATCGTGTTGTGGTGGAATCCTCTGTTTTGATGGTCAGGTTCGATACGGATGCGACTCGCGAACTTGCATCAGCAATCGCTGTACGCAGGCCTGCTGCACCGACGCGAGCTGTCCTGGGGGAGACGTTTGTCGGCCGCAACGCATCACGATTGCAGGCGGAACCTTCTACCCCATGTTCTGCGTGCCGCCCGCGTAACCCCGCGAATTCACTCGTACTGCACACGGCCAAACCCGTGCTAGGCTACGAGCTGACTTTGCGCCCAATTTGAGGGGGATGTCCACAGCTCTGGCCCAGAACGACCCTATGGTCGGACGCACGGTTGCGGGGCGCTTCGTGATCCAAGGACGGATCGGAAGCGGTGGGATGGGTACTGTCTACAAGGCGGTGCAGACCGGTTTGAACCGACCCGTTGCGCTCAAGTTGTTGAAGGAAGAAGTGTCGTGGGACCCGGACACGATCACGCGCTTCCACCGCGAAGCCAAGGCGATGAGCCTCCTGGGACACGCCAACACAGTGCGTGTTTTCGACTTCGGTCAGACCGCCGACGGGACCCTCTATCTGGCGATGGAGTACCTCGAAGGCGATCTGCTCACCCGGAAGATCGAGAACGATGGTGGTCTCCCGCCTGTCGAAGCGATCAAAGTAGTTCAGCAGATTCTCGGCTCGCTGCACGAAGCGCACGCCAAGGGCATCATCCACCGCGACCTCAAGCCCGATAACATCTATCTCGCGAACGTCGACGGCACGCCCGACCCGGTCGTGAAGGTGCTCGACTTCGGAATCGCCAAGGTGTTTGAAGGCGAGAACACGTTCGACCAGCTCGAAACCCAAGCGGGCACCGTGTTTGGAACGCCGCGCTACATGTCGCCCGAACAGGCACAGGGAAAGACGCTCGATGCGCGAAGCGACATCTACAGCGTCGGTGTGTTGCTCTACCAACTCTTGACCGGACTGGCTCCGTTCCGAGACGAAGACGCGGTCGTCGTGATGGCAAAGCACATCCGCGACAAACCTGAGCCGCCAAACAAGGCCGCTCCGGAACGACGCATCCCGTCCAGTCTCAACCGCGCGGTTCTCAAGGCTCTTGAGAAGCAACCGGACAAGCGTTTTCAGTCCGCCGACGACTTCATCGCCACCCTCGACCGTTGCAAAGCGGATGCTGCCGCAGGCGTCACGGCGCGGACCGGGGTGTTTGCCCGCGTGATCGATTCACCCTCGCGTCACTGGTACATCGCCGGTGTCATCCTCGCGATCGCGATTGGACTGAGCGGGTACTTCCTGGCGACCGCCATGAACGCGAACGACGAGATCATCGCCGGGGACATTGTCGTGGACCCCACGAACACAGCGAATCCACCGGAGCGGCCGACCGAGACCGAGACTCCGGTCCAAATGGACGACGCCATTCTCGACTCGACTCCCTCGGGTGCCGAGATCTTCGAGGGCGAAGACTATTTGGGCATCACTCCGTTCGCGACCCGGCTTGCGCCCAACACGTTTCGCGAAGTCGAAGTACGCCACGAAGGGTACGAATCGCGGACACACCTCCTTCGCGTAGGCCGACACGTCGTGGAGCTCCAGCCTCTGAGCGGCGAAAGTCAGCAAGTCGAGATCGAAGTCCCCGAAGTGAACTCCACCACGGAAATGCGGCCTCGAATGCGACGCACGCCTCGCGACACCGCGGAGACGATGGAGCCGTCCATGGACTCGCGCATGCACATGCGTTTCAACTGAGTTCACAGCTTGCGCAGCGGCTCGATCGACCCCACCTTGCGCGCCCGATGAGTGAACAGGACCGATCGCTGCGTGATCTGCAGTGGAACCGCATCGTCGACGCGGTGGCCGCGCGATGCCGCGGTCCGCTCGCGCATCGCATGCAGCTCCCGATTGCCTCGACTCGGGCGGGCATGGAACGCGCGCTTCAAGAGACCTCGGAAGCTACCTCGTTGCTCGAGCAAGACGAACGGCTCCCGATGGACGGAGTCTGCGAAATCGGCGAGGCGCTGCAACGCGTCGATCGGCGTGGGGTGCTCGATGCGCCGTCGCTTCGCGATGTGATGAAGACCCTCGCAGCCGCGCGTGCCCTGCGCCTCTATCTCAGTAAACGCCGCGAGACACTGCCGACGCTTTGGCACTCGTGCACCCTCGATCCCACACTCGACAGGCTGCACGAAGAACTCGCCGCGTGTATCGACGCGGACGGAACGCTCGCAGACCACGCCAGCCCCGAACTGCGCCGTCTCCGTACCGAAGTCGCCAACCTACGCGCCCGAATTGTCCGGCGCCTCGACCAGATGCTCGTCGAGCACGACGCGGTGTTGCAGGATCGCTTTCACACGATTCGCGAAGGCCGCTACGTGTTGCCGGTCCGCCGTGATGCGCACGAGAAAATCTCGGGCATCGTGCACGGCACCAGCGCAAGTGGCGCTACCGTGTTCGTCGAACCGCGCGCGTTGGTGGGGCAAGGCAACCGTCTGAAGATGGCGCACGCCGAGATGGAGCGCGAAGAACTGCGCATTCTCGGAGAACTCAGCGAGCTGGTGCGAGAACGAATCGCTGAACTGCGTGCTGCGGTTGATGCGATCGACCATGCTGATCTGCGGCAAGCGTCCGCTGTTCTCGGCCAGGAACTTGGCGCGCGCGTACTCGAGGTATCCCACGACGGACGCGCCAGTCTCGTCGATGCGCGCCACCCGATTCTGATGCTCGACGGAATCGAGGTCGTTCCCGGGTCGATTCACGTCGCCAACGGTCGCGCCCTCGTGATCTCGGGTCCAAACGCAGGCGGTAAGACCGTCTCGCTCAAGACCCTTGGCCTCGCGGCCTTGATGAGTCGCGCCGGACTGCCCTTCCCTGCTGGCGAAGACAGTTCGTGCGGCTTTTTCGACGTGGTTCTGACCGATGTGGGCGACGAGCAGTCGCTTCAAAAGAACCTGTCGACGTTCAGTGCGCACATCACCAACATCTCGCGCATCTTGGCAGCAACTCGTCGTGCCTCCGCGCCCTTGGTTCTCCTGGACGAACTCGCGACCGGCACCGACCCGATGGAGGGCGCTGCACTGGCGTGCTCGCTCGTCGACGCATTGCTGCGAATGAACGCCGGAGTTGTCGTCACCACGCACTACGAAGCAGTGAAGGCGATGGCATCGCGCGATGAGCGCATGGACAACGCAGCTGTGGGGTTTGACGTCGAAGCGATGGCGCCGACGTTCGAGCTGGTCCACGGGCTGCCTGGAGCGTCCAGTGCGTTTGCCGTGGCATTCCGTTTTGGGGTTCCCGAATCGGTCATTGCAACCGCGCGCGAGATTTTGCCCGAGCAGTCCAAGACCTTTGACGAACTCGTACGTGGCTTGGAAGCGCAGCGGCGCGAACTCGTCATGGACAAGGCCGCGCTCGACGACACGAAGCGCGAAATGGCCGAAGAGCGGCAGGCGCTGCTCCGCACGCGCCAAAAGCTGGAGAAGCGTCGAGAGAAAGTTCTCGATGAAGAGTCGAGCAAGCTTCGCGATGAGTTGCGTCGGGCGCGCCAGGCTCTTCGAGATGCGCGTCGAGCGATGAAGAAGAAGGCCGACGGCCAGTCTCTCGAGGAGACGCGCAAGAAGATCGATGCCGCAGCCAAGGCGGTTGCGCTGCGCCCGGAGCAAGAGCCCGATTCCGGCGACCCCTTGGATCCGAGCACGTTGAAGGTTGGGATGCGAGTTCACATTCCACGGCTTCGAAGCGATGGTGACATCGTCGAGGGTCCGACCAAGGGACGCGTGCGCGTGAGTGCGGGTGCGCTTCGCCTCTGGGTTGATGTGGGCGACCTTCGTGCGCCCGGAAGCGCAAAAGCATCGACCGCAACCCACAAGCAGCGCGCCAAGCCAGAAGACTCGACCGCAGAGCCAAAGCCGGCGGGCAAACCCTCCCCGCAAACGACCGACAACACCCTCGACGTGCGTGGATTGCGCGTGGACGAAGCGATGGGGCTTGCCGAAAGCTTCTTGGATCGGATGTACGGAGATTCGCAGCGAACCGCGTACATCCTGCACGGATTAGGAAGCGGAGCGCTACGCGATGCGATCCGCGAACAGCTGCAGCGTGACGCGACTTATGTGCAGTCGTTTCGACCAGGAACGCGTGACGAAGGCGGCGACCGTTTCACCGTGGTGACTCTCAAATAAGGGCGCGTGAACCGGAATGCAGTCAGTAACTAGGAATGCGTATTGATTAACGCGAACTTGATTGAAGATTTGCGTTCCTTCGGTGCAGCGGAAGGCGGGTCGAAGCCGAAGGCGAAGACCTAGGGCGGGGCGACGAGATAGACAAACGTTGGCTCAGAACGCGAAGCGTTCGTTCGAGCGACGTTGGCCGTCGGACAACGTCGAGGCTCCACGAGCCGAGACGCGCGCGAAGCGCGTGCTTGAGGGGTAGGTTGGGGGGAGGATTGCTAATCCTCCCCAAAGGAGGAGCCGTGCCCGTAAGGCCGAAGGCCGGGTCGGAGCCGAAGGCGGAGACCTAGGGCGCGGCGACGACGATAAATAAAGCTCAGCGAAAGAGCACGTCGGGGGTCTTCAGGTCGTTGGCCATACCCATCCCCGTGGTCATCATCTCGGTCGTCATCGTCATCATCGTGCTCATCCCACGAATGCGACGACCGCGAATCGCGATTTGCACCGTTGTCGTGGTTTGAGGAGTGATCTCGATCTGACCACGCAGTCGATCCTTGCGCGCATGCAAGACAACCGGTTGTCCCGTCGGTAACTCGACGGTGCACGGACTCGGCGAACAACCTTCGATCTCGCCTTCCACCGTGACCTCCGCACCGTCGAACGGCGTGGTCGTCACTGTGACGGCAACGGTCTCTGGCGTCGTAGGGTTCTGCGCGACCGTCGGATCTTCCACCATATCGGGCGGGTCTTCGATCGGGTCTTCGACCGGATCCGGTGGGTTGGCGACATCGACAATCGGATCTTGAGGGTCAGGATCCGCCGCGGCCGATGGGTTCTGAGCCACCCACCACACGCCTCCGGCACCGAACACGACCAGTAGGATGCCCAGCGCAACCATGATCGGCGTGCGCGATGGCGGCGGCGGCGCGTCGTCGATCGGAAACTCGTCGGCGGGACGAAGTGCAGCCTCACGCGGTGCCTTCGCACGTGCTTTGACCGGCTCGCCGTAGCCGACCATCGTCGCCGCACTCACGCGACCTTGAAGCGCCTCGGTGATGGCGTCTTCAAGCTCGTCCATCGTCTTGTAGCGCTGCTCGGGATCCTTAGAGAGCGCCTTGTAGATCACCATCTCCATCTCGGAGCTGGTCGACACTCGCGGGTTCACGTCGCGCAGCGGCGGCGCTTCCTCAAACATGTGCTGTGTGAGGATGCCCATGAAGCTGTCACCGACAAACGGAACGCGACCTGTCAGTCCCTCAAAAAGAATGACACCCAACGCGTAGATATCGACGCGGTGATCGAGCGCCTTTCCAGCGGCCTGCTCCGGCGACATGTACTCCGGCGTTCCGAAGATCATTCCGGTCTTGGTGAGCTTCCGGCCCGGCGCGCCTTCAGTCTCGATGTCGGACATCTTTGCGATACCAAAGTCCACGATCTTCACGAAATCGCGCTTGCTGCCGCGGTTTACGAGAAACACGTTCTCCGGCTTGATGTCGCGGTGAACGATGCCCTTCGAATGCGCGGCTCCAAGTGCCCGGCAGCACTGCAGAAGAATGGCTGCGATGCGCTCGGTCGACAGGGTTCCTTCGCGCGCGAGCACGTTGGCGAGGTCCTCACCCTCCAGGTACTCCATCACGAAGTAGCTCGAACCGTGTGGCGTCGTGCCGAAGTCGGAGATGTCGACGATGTTCTCGTGGCCGATGCGCGATGCGCTCTTGGCCTCCTGCCGGAAACGCTCCACGACTTCGGGGCGACGGGAGAAGTCCTCGCGAAGAATCTTCATCGCGACACGCTTCTCGATGACGGTGTGCTCGGCCTCGTAGACCAAGCCCATGCCGCCCTCGCCGATCCGGCTGATGACCTTGTACTTGTCGAAGGTCATGCCGACGAGCGGGTCATCCCCCTCGGGTTCGACGTGCATTTGCGAGTGCGTGACAAGACGCGCAGCATCGACGGGACAAAACACCTCGCCGCCGCCGTACTCGGTCTTGCAGATTGGGCAGACCTTCTTCATGGATCTAAGGGAGCGATGGTTGCTTGTACGCCAGCGGCGGAAAGTGGTTCGGGGATGATTTTCCCTACAAACGTGGACTCAAAGTACCAGAGCGACCTTGGGGGGTCAACGCAGCCAAGCGTGCCGCAGATCGTGATTTGCGAGCAACTTCGATACCTTAGCCGAGGCGCCGCACATGGCTGAGATCCGCGTGCTCGACGATGCCTTGGTCGATCAAATCGCTGCGGGCGAAGTGGTCGAACGTCCGGCAAGCGTGGTCAAAGAGCTGCTGGAAAACGCACTCGATGCCTCGGCAGAAGCGATCACCGTAGAGATCGCCGAGGGCGGACGCGAGGTGATCCGCATCGTCGACGACGGTCACGGAATGGACCGCAAGAACGCAGAACTCTGCGTCCGCCGGCACGCGACAAGCAAGATTGAGTCGCTCGAAGACCTTCAGCGTTTGATCACGATGGGCTTCCGCGGTGAAGCGTTGGCGTCCATCTCGTCGGTGTCGCGCTTCAAGCTGATCACACGCCAACGCGAAGCGACCGCGGGAACAGAAGTTGTGATCGAGGGCGGTTCCGCACCGAGTGTTCGAGAAGTCGGCGCTCCACCCGGAACATCGATCGAAATTCGGGACCTCTTCTTTAACGTCCCGGCGCGACGCAAGTTCTTGAAAGCGCGGCAAACCGAAAGTCATCACATCGCCGAGACGTGTTTGAAGATCGCGCTGGCACATCCCCACGTGCGCTTGGCGCTGTTCAGCAACGGACGTCGCGTGCGCGAGTACTTGCCGGCCAAGGATCGAATCGGGCGTGCACGTGCGGTCTTCCCCGACCTGGCGCTCGAAGCGGTCGAAGCCGAACGTGACGGGGTTCGGATGCTGGCACTCTTGGGACCGCCGGAACGTGCTCGAATGGGCGCACGTAACCTTTATCTCTACGTGAACGACCGACCGATCGTGGATCGAGGTCTCGCGCGCGCTGTGGCGTTCGCCTACGGCGACAAACTCAGCGGCGGTCAGTACCCAAGCGGCGCGGTCTTTTTGGATCTCGATCCCGACGTCGTGGACGTGAACGCGCACCCTCAAAAGACCGAAGTGCGTTTTGCCAAAGCGAGCGTGGTGTACGACGCCGTGACGCGAATGCTCACGAAGGGTCTCGGCACCAAGACATGGGAAGGCGGCATCACCGGTTCAGCCGCCGTCGCGTCGGGTCCTGCGTCGCGTGCGGACGACTACTGGGAAGAACGGCTCGCGCCTGGACCCAAGGTGGAGAAGGTGGCGCCCGAAGCGGCTGAGCCCGAAGTCGATCCCTGGGGCATCGGCGACGCGCTTCGCGAGTCATCCCCGACGTACCCCGCGACGACGTCGGACGACGAAGACGTCGAGCCCATGCAGTTTCTAGGGGTGCTTGGTGCACTCTGGCTCGCCACACACCGCGACCACTTGATTGCCATCGAACCGTGTCGTGCGGCGACGGCACTGACGTTGGGGTCGTGGTCGGATGGCGACCTCCCCTCACAACGTCTGCTTTTCCCCGAACGCGTGGAGCTGAACGACAGCGATATGCAGCACGTCGAGACGCACCGACAAGAACTGGAAGAGCTCGGCATCGAATGCGCGAGCATGGGTCCGCGCAGCATCGCGATTCACAGTCTTCCGAGACTCCCGGCTGTGCTGGTGTGCGAACCGCGCGCGGAAGACCTGCTTCGGTCTGTATTGCTGGCGTTCGAAAGCGGTGGCGATGCGCGACACGCCATGGCGAGCGCTGCCACCGTTCGCGTCTCCGATGAATGTGCAGCCGACGTGATCGCACTCTTGGCGAACTGGGACGTCAAGAAGCGCGCAGCGTTCAGTGCGGTGTGGTCCCCCCTCGACCTTCGAGCACGCTTGCCGTGACGCCGCTCGTCGTGATCGCTGGACCCACGGCATCGGGCAAAACCGGAGCGGCTCTGCAGCTCGCCCACGTGCTCGGCGGTGAACTGATTGGCGCCGATAGCGTGCAGGTGTATCGCGGGTTCGACATCGGTTCCGCGAAACCCACGAACGAAGAACTGCAGGGAGTTCCGCACCACCTGATCGATGTGGTGGACCCCGACCAAGCCATCGACGCCATGGAGTTTGCGCGACTCGCGGATGCGGCGATCGAAGGCGTGGTTGCACGCGGGCGTGTTCCCTTGGTCGTGGGCGGCACGGGGTTGTGGATCCGCGCATTGGTTCGCGGACTGGTCGACGTACCACTGCCCGACCCGGAGATTCGTGGTCGACTCGAGGCGGAGGCCGAAGCCCAAGGCGCGCCCACACTTCATGCACGGTTGAAGACCGTCGATCCACTGAGCGCCGACGCGATTCATCCCAACGATGCACTGCGCATCGTGCGGGCCCTCGAAGTGTTCGAACAGACCGGTCGAGCACTCGGACAACTACGGCGTGAACACGCGTTGGGTGAACCGCGCTACCCGACACTCTTCGTGGTCCTCGAAGCCAAAGGCGAAGACCACGACACGGCGATCGAAGCACGTATCGACACGATGCTCGCAGCGGGCTGGATCGACGAGGTGCGAGCGCTGCTGAAGCGATGGCCTCGCGAAGCGCGCGCGTTTGGCTCGGTCGGTTACCGCGAAATCGTCGCGCATGTTCTCGATGATGTTCCGCTCGACGACACAAAACGCGCTGCGCGCAAGTCGACTCGGCTCTATGCGCGACGGCAGCGGACCTGGTTCAGCGGAGAGCCTGGTGTGTCGTGGCGCACCACGGCAACGACGTTGGCCGGCGACGAGGGCTTGCGCCGAGTGCGCGAACATCTGGAGGCGGCGTGAACTTCTTCTCCCATTGCCATGTGGCGAACTGGCGAAGGAGTGACCCTGCGTTTGCGCTGGGCTCCATGCTGCCAGACTTTGCGACGATGAGCGGTGCGCGACTGACCGGTTCCTCGGACTCGGACGTGCAAGCCGGGATCGACCATCACCACGAGACCGACGCCGTGTTTCACAGCGCTCCGACGTTTGTTCGACTCTGCACCGAGTCTGCGGATCGGATGGATGCCCACGGCGTTCGCTGGGGCACCTCACGCGCGGTCGCGCACGTTGGCATCGAGCTGATCCTCGACGGGATTCTGTTACGGCGAGGGCCGGACCTCGTGCGCGACACCTACCTTCGCGCGTTGAAGCGAGGGAGTCCGGCGGACCTTGGCACCACGCTCGAATGGAAAAACACAGCGGCACCTGCGCGATTCGATCGCGTCTTGCGACGCTTGTTGGACTACGGACTGCCCGATGAGATCGGCGAACCGGAGCTCGTTTTCACCCGATTGGTGCGTATTCTCGAGCCCCGCGAACGGCTTCGAATCGAGCCTGTGCAGCAAGAGGCGGTACGGCGCGAGATCCACGCGTTGGCACCCGATGTGATTCGAGACGCGGACACTCTGATGGGTGAGGTTCGCGAGGGTCTGGCCACTGGTTGACACGTCGCGTCACGGGCGTGAGACTTCCAGCGCCCTAACCCCATGTCATTGCTCTCAAAACTGACGACAACCCGATGAGCGAGGCAGCCAAAGCAGAGCCGCCCGCCGAAGAGGTGTTACCGAAGCGCTTCGGTAAGTACACGCTTCTGCGTCGTCTCGCGCTGGGAGGAATGGCAGAGCTCTTCCTCGCGCTGCAAAAGTCAGTCGCTGGGTTCGAGAAGCTCATCGTCGTCAAACGCGTTCTTCCCGGACTGGCGCAGGACAAAGCGTTCGTCGAGATGCTGCTTCAAGAAGCGCGCATCGCTGCGACGTTGACGCACCCGAACATCGCGCAGGTCTACGACGTCGGCTACGTCGAGGGTGATTACTTCATCGCCATGGAGCACGTCCACGGCGAGGACCTGCGCTCCATCGTCCGGCAGATGAAGAAGAAGCAGGAACGCTCGTTCCCGCTCGAACATGCGCTCTCGATTGTGCTGGGTTGCTGCAAGGGGCTGGCCTACGCCCACGAAAAGCGGGACTTGGACGGCAATCCGCTCGAAATCGTGCACCGCGATATCTCGCCGCAAAACGTGCTGGTCACGTTCACCGGCGATGTTCAGCTCGTCGACTTCGGCATCGCCAAAGCGGCCACAAACGCCGACGAAGACGGGACCAAGCTCAAGGGCAAAGTCCCCTACATGAGCCCAGAACAGGCGCAGGGGCTCAACTTGGATGCGCGAAGCGACATCTTTTCGTTGGGTGTCCTGCTCTTTGAACTCTGCACAGGAAAGAGGCTGTTCAAGGGCAAAGACGAGAGCGACACGTTGCAGTTCATCGTCGATGGCAACTACCCCACGCCGCGTTCGATCAACCCGAACCTCGATCCCGAACTCGAGCGCATCGTCCTCAAGGCGCTCGCGCCCGAACTGGAGGATCGCTACGGCAACGCGCGCGCGATGCAGGCGGAACTCGAGGCGTTCATTCGCGAGAAGCGGCTGGTTGTCAGCCCCTTGGATCTCGGCGAATGGATGCAGCACCTCTTCGACGAGAAACTGGCGCAGCAGAAAGAGATGCTGGCGGAAGGCCGACAGCTTGCCGAAGTTCTCGCGGCGCAAGCGCCTGCGTCCGACGAGTTTTCGCTAAGCGGGCATTCGGTCAGTGATGTTTCGCTGATTCGGGAGAAGCCCAGCAAGACTCCATGGGTGCTCTTGCTGACCGTGCTTGGACTCGCCATCGCAGGCGGCATTGCGGCGTGGTCGTTTTGGCCGGACTCAACCGTCGCGACCGGCCCCGGCGTGATGGTGCTGCAGAGCGATCCTGAAGGTGCCGCGATTTGGATCGACGGTTCCCGACGCGAGGAACGCACGCCCGCGATGTTGAACGAGCTACCGCTGGGCACCTACGAAGTGCGACTCACAGCGGAGGGTTTCGTGCCCTACAGCCAAACCGTCGAGATCACCGAAGCCGCACCGCAGGTGGAGATTTCCGGCGTTCTCGAACGCCCCACCGCCGCGTCGTACGGCGTCGTGCAGCTGACCACGACACCGCCTGGAGCTTCCGCGTTGCTCAACGGTCGACCGGTCGAAGGCACGACGCCGCTGACGATTCCCGAAATCGAACCCGGTACGGAGCACACACTCGCGGTGACGCTCAACGGCTACCAAACGCGCACCGAAACGTTGTTGTTGGAGCGTGGTCAGGTCATGCCGCTGGACTTTGATCTGGAACGCACACCGCTCGCCGCAGACGAAGCGCTCTTGATCGTCAGTACCGATCCGGAAGCGAGCCGCGTCATTCTGGACGGGAACGAGTTCGAAGGGCCGTACCCGCTCGAGATTCGTACGAGCGCAGGCGAACATCGTCTCGTCGCGACACGAAACGGGTACAAGCAAGCCACACGAACCGTGGATCTCCCCGGTGGCGAAGTCACTGAACTCGAGCTTGAGCTTGAGCGTGACCGCGGTGGACGCGGCATGAACATGAACATGATGGTCGAAGCCATGGGCGGTTCCGGTCAGCTCACTTTCGACGCACGCCCGTGGTGCAACGTCAGCATCGACGGTCGCTCGGTCGGCCAAACCCCGATCGTCAACCGCACGCTCCCGGCGGGCTCGCATCGCATTCGTTGCGTGAACCCCGATTTGAATGTGAACCGAACACTCACCGTTCAGATCAACGCCGGCGAAACGACGCGACGACGGCTCAACCTGCGGTGAAGCGAAACGTATTGATCGCGCTGCAGGTTCTCGGGAGCGCTGCGGCGTTCGCGTACCTCTTTTCGCGCGTCGACGTGAGCAAGGTGTGGGATGCGGCGCTCGGCATTCCCTGGATCTACACGGTGTCCGCACTGGCGCTGACTGTGTCGGGACTCGTCGTCGGGGCGATTCGCTGGCGCGTCATGCTGCGTGCGTACGGGGCACCGAGTCGCCCTCCCCTGATCGAACTGATCCGGCTCTACTTCGTTGCGATCTTCTACAATACGTACTTGCCGGGAGGTGTCGGCGGCGATGTGGTCCGCGGCGTGATCACGCGAAAGTCGTTTGGCGAAGCCGGTGCGACAAGTGCGGTCACCGTCGTGTTGGTGGAACGAGTACTCGGATTGGCTGCGCTTCTCGCCATTGTCGCGTCGGTGCTGATCGTCGCGCCTCCTGAAGGGCTGGATCACATCCTGGTGTACGCAGTGCTCGGTATCGTCGGCGCGTTCACCGCAGTGATCGGGATTGCACTCGCTCGCCGGCTTGCGGAGGTGTTTCCGATCGCACGGCTTCGCCCCTTGCTGCGGTCGCTGCCCGTGTTGCATGCGCCGCGATGGTTCGGTGTAGCGATTCTGCTTTCGCTCGGCACTCAACTGCTGATGGCGCTGGTAGGCTGGGCCCTGCTCTTGGGTCTCGCGCCTGGGTTTCGACTCGCGGATGCGATCGTGATCGTTCCACTCGCGAACGCAACGGCGTTTCTGCCGATCAGCGTGGGTGGGGCAGGCGCGCGCGAAGCGGTGTTTGTCGCACTGGCGACGACGGCCACAACGCTCGATGACACACGCGCGGCGACCGCGTCGATGACCATGTGGGGCTGCATCCTCTTGGTTGGCGCCGTCGGCGGTTTGCTGCAGCTGCGTGGCCGATCGCAGAAAGCCGACGACGTGGACCCGGACGTCCCTCATGGGTGAAGTCTCGCTTCGCACGCTTGGCGTTCCGCTCCGCAACGTTCGCCTCGCGTGGATTGGCGCCGCAGTCTCGCTCCTGCTTTATGGCGTCACGCTTCAGCTCGACCTTGGGTTCTTCGACAGCAGTGAGCTGGCCATGGTCGCGCGCACCGGTGGACTCGGACATCCGACAGGACAACCGCTTCACACCTTGTTGGCGTGGCCTCTCGCGCACATTCCAGGACTCCCACCGCATCTCGGCGTGGCGATTTTGTCCGTGCTTGCGGGAGCACTGTGCCTGGTTCCCGCGCTGAGCATTCTGGAAGAACTCGCGCCTGAAACCGAACTGCGTTGGCCCGTGGTCGCGTTGGTTGTGCTGATGCAGCACGGTCTTCCGTGGGATTCGGCAACGCGCGTGGAGGTCTACGCGCTTACGGCGTTGTGCGGATTGTGGGCCCTCGCGTGGGCCGTTCGCGACGACGTGCGTTCGCTTTTCCGCATGGGCATTGGGCTGGGGTTGATGGAGTCCACGCACCCGACGCTGGGCGTCGCGACGGCGTTTGCACTCCTCCCGCTGTGGATCGAGCGCGGACGCACGCTGGGGTTTCGAACCGCCGCGCAAACGATCGGGGGAGGACTACTCGGACTGCTGCCCTTTGCGTGGGTTGGATTCGCCGTCACGCGACATCCCGAAGTGTTTGTTTGGGGTGCTCCGCACGACGTTGAGTCTGCAAAGGTGTTTTTTACCGGCGCCGATTTTGCTGCGAACCAAGGCATCACAGGGGCGGGCTTGCTCGACAACTTTGCATCGCTCTTTGTGTGGCTCGCACTTGAGGGCGGAATGCTCGTGGTGTTTGTCGTCGGTTCGATCGGCTGGGTGCTTTCGGCGCGGGGCGTCTCCAAATCGGTCTCCATCCTCTTGCTCTTCGCGGTTTTGGGATTGCTCGCGATGAACGTTGAATTCGACACCGCGATTCCCGACTACCTCGGCTACCTGCACGTGGCGTGGATGGCGAGCGCAGTGGGTGTCGCCGCGCTCGCCGCACCTTGGCTGGACCCCTTACCGGAAACCGATCCGAAACGCGCGACTCGATTTCGTGGCTACGGCGTCGCGATCCTGGTCGCCTGTCTCTTGGCAACGCTAGCGTCAAATCCCTTTCCCTGGACGCGTACGCGCGTGATGGATGACACCGCACGCACCATGGTCGATGGGTTGTTGGAGGAAGTTCCGAGCGGTGCGCTTCTAGTTGTTCACTCCGACTACTGGGTGGGTCCCTTGCTCTACGTCACGGAGGTCGAACGACGCGACGTGATCTTGTTGCCCTGGGGATTTGCCGGGTCGAGTTGGTACTGGGAGCATTTGCTGGCGCGTCACCCTGAACTCCGCCCCTTCGACTTGCGCGGACCGGGCGGACCGACGGGCCGCGTGGCGCGCTTTGCAGAAGCCAACCCCAGTCGCGCGATCCTGGTCGAAGCACAGGACAGCTTGCTGGAATCCGTCGGTCGACGCGTCTGCGGAATCGGTTGGGCGGTTCACACCGGTGAGCAGTGTCCTGAGGAACTCGACGCCATGAGACCCGCTCGGGCGTTGCGAGAACGCTTGGATCGCCTGGGCGCAGGTTCGCCTCCGGTTCCGAACTTGGTCGCTGGAGTGACCTACCACCAAGCGGTCGTGCTCTGGCGCATGGGCCGTCCGAACGAAGCGCTTCGCACCGTCGTGAGTGGGATTGCGGACTCCGACCTCGACAACTTACCCGACGTCCGTGCTGCACCGCCCTTGCGCGGTGGGCTCGAGCCTTGGCCCGAACGCGTGCCCTACGGAACGGCTGCGCAGAACGCCGCGTTCGCCGCACAGCTGATGCAAGCCGCGGGACAGACGGGTACGCTCAACCCATGAAGCCTCCGCGTTCGCACGGATCCGGCGAGTTCACTCCAACGATGTTGGCGAGCTGCGGAGACGACTGTGTGTTCGAAGCGGGGTGCTTGGTGTTTCATCCCGAAAACGTGCATCTCGGCGACCGCGTGTACGTGGGGCACTACGCGATCTTGAAAGGCTACTACCGCAACGAGCTACGCATCGGCGACGGCACGTGGATCGGTCAGCAGTGTTTCTTCCACGCCGGAGGTGGGATCGACATTGGCGCCAACGTGGGCATCGGGCCTGCGGTGAAAATCCTCACGTCGGTGCACGAGGAAGCGGGACGCGACGTGCCGATCCTTCAATCTCCGTTGCGATTTGCGCCGGTGACGATCGAAGACGACGCGGACCTTGGCGTGGGCGCGATCATCATGCCCGGTGTCACGATCGGACGCGGTGCACAGGTTGCCGCAGGCGCTGTGGTGACGCGTGATGTACCCGCCTACGCCGTCGTTGTGGGCGTCCCGGCACGCGTTCAGCGAGTGCGCCCCGAATGACGGACCTGAGCATCGTTGTGCTGGCGTACAACGAGGCCGAGAACATCACCCCGGTCTTGGGCGAATTGTGCGCTTGGCTCCACGAAGCACGAATCGACGCTGAGATCATCGTGGTCGACGATGGTTCAAGCGACGAAACCGCTGCCGTGGCGCTCGACGCACTCAACGAGTGGACGAAGAGCAAGGTGCTCCGACACGCGCGGAACGGAGGCATGGGGGCGGGACTCAAGACCGGCACCCGCGCGGCTTCGGGCACGTGGGTCACCTTCATGCCCGCCGATGGGCAGATTCCGCCGGAGGCCGTGGGAACACTCTTTGACGCGCGCGACGAGTCGGACGTGGTGTTCTCAGTCTACGCCGATCGCGACGATGGACTGCTACGCAAAGTTCTCAGTGGAGGTGTGCGCGCATTGATCGCACTGGTGCACGGCGTGCGGATGCGCAGCGATGGACCGTACTTGTTTCGGCGTCGACTCTTCGACGAGTCCCAACTAGAGCCGAACACGTTCTTTCTGAACTTCGAGTTTCCGATTCGCGTCATGGCAGCCGGCCTGCGTGCGCGAATCGTGACGGTCGAGTGCCGCCCAAGGCGAAGCGGTGAGAGCAAGACCGCTCGACCCGGCCGCATCATCGGTGTGGGCAAGGACCTGCTGCGTCTGAGGCAACGTCGCATTCGCGATGCGTGGCGGCGCTTTTAGGCCTACGCGGCCTGTTCACGTCGCAATCGATCCCGCAACGTGGTTCGAGCAATTCCTAAAGCTCTTGCTGCGGCCGATAGGTTTCCACCGTATTGCTCCACAAGCTGGGTGACCGAGGCGGCCTCCACGACCCGCGGACGACGCGGACCGCACACGCGATCGAGCGCACGTTCAATATCGTCTGCGCCGATTTCGAAGTGAGGACTCGACGCCGCAGCAATACCGACCACGTTGCGCAGTTCGCGCACGTTTCCCGGCCACGCGTGCCCGAGCAACGCACCGCGCGCGTCATCACGAAGGGATCGCTCGCCAACCTCGGGTGCAACCATCCTCAGGAAGTGTTCGGCCAAAGGCACGATGTCATCCACACGTGCACGCAGTGGTGGCACGTGAATCGATAGACGATGGATCCGGTAGTACAGGTCCTGACGAAACGTTCCTTCCGCGATCATGGCGCGGAGATCTCGGTGCGTCGCACAGACGAGCCTCACGTCGACCGGACGCGTCACATCGCCACCGACGCGTCGTACGTGCCACGTCTCCAGCACGCGCAGCAACCGGGCTTGAAGGGACAGTGGGAGTTCCCCGATTTCATCCAAGAAGAGAGTTCCTCCGTCCGCACGTTCGAATGCACCACGTCGATCACTCGAGGCTCCCGTGAACGCGCCTTTGCGATGCCCAAAGAGTTCACTCTCCACCACGCCGTTGGCCATTCCCCCTGCGTTGAGCGCAACGAACGGACCTTCCAAACGCGGACCACGCACATGCAGACCGCGTGCGATTCCTTCTTTTCCAGCACCGCTTTCGCCCGTGATCAGGAGCGGCCAGGTCAAGCGGGCGTAGCGTTCGACTTCACCAAGGACCGAGAGCATCGACGCGCTCACTGCGATCATGCCTTCGCGACGCGCATCCCCGCAGCGACCTCGTGGGACGACGTGGAGGTCCGTGCGGCCAATGCGCACGGTGACACCCGCGGCGAGTTCGGTCTGCAGCACGGCGCACCCGCCAACCCAGGTTCCGTTTCGGCTTCCCAGATCGCGAACACGCAACGTGCCCATGTGACGTTCGAGACGACAGTGCACGGCGGACACTGCTCGGTCTTCAATGACCACGTCGCAGCGCGAACTCGAACCCACCACCAGGTCTCGGTCGACGGGAACGCGTCGTGCCGCCGAACCGTTTCCGACCACAAGCGTCAAGGAGGCACGTTCAGCGCTTCGCACGCCCAAGGGCTCGGTCGTTCCCACACCGCACAAACTCGTCGCTGTCGCTACGCGTGTCAGCGTGTGGTGTTCGCCGATCGAAACCGCTTCGCCAACCACGAACGCACGACGCTCGCCATCGGGACCTTCGAGTGCACCATCGACGATTCGGTACGCGTGCGTCGGAAGGTCCGGGTCATGAATCACGATGTCGCAGTCGGATCCACGACCGATACGCAATCCGTCTCGAAGCGGAAACTCTCGCAGCCGCTCCACCCCACAACTCAGCACCAACCCGTCGCACGTTTCCGCCATGCAGGGTTATCGACTTCGATTCACCCGAGTTGCGTCGGATCTTCGATCGGCGGTGGGTGTGTCGACACCAGGCGATCGTGACTGAGCAGCCATGGCAGCAACAGAACTCCACCTGGGGCGGTCAGCGCGATCGACCAAAAGAGCCATCGTCGCCAGGTTCGGAAGTTCACTCGTGAAAGAAGTGCAGAGTCCGTGCCGGCCACATCACGCCAGATTTGTCATGACGTTGGGCTTTGATGTGTCCGTCTTGTCGGCCAGCACATCGATGAGTGCCATGGTTCTGGCACCCCTGTCAGCGGTGTGGCCCTGCTCGACATCCCCACATGGGACGAGTAGGGTCGCGCGCGTGAGCGCGGAGCTGAAGCGGACCCCTCTGTACGAAGCGCATCGCTCGCTGGGTGCGCGACTGGTGCCCTTTGCGGGCTTTTCGATGCCTGTTCAGTACGAGGGGATCGTCAAAGAACACACCGCGGTTCGCGAGCGTGTCGGCATCTTCGATGTCTCACACATGGGGGAGCTCTTCCTGCGCGGCCCTGAAGCAGTGGCTCTTGCCGACCACCTGGTTAGCAACGCCGTCGGCAACCTGGCGCTGGGCCAAGCGCTCTACACCGTGTGTCTCAACGAGAGCGGCACGATTCTCGACGACCTGATCATCTACAAGCGGGGCGCCGAGGAGATCCTGATCGTCTGCAACGCCAGCAACCGCGACAAGATCAGCGCGCACGTCGCCGCACACGCCAAAGGCAAGTGCGACTTCGAAGACGCCACAGACGGCACCGCGTTGCTCGCGCTGCAAGGGCCCAAAGCCGCTGCGACGATTGCCGACGCAGGCGCAAACATGGACGAACTCTCGTTCTTCCACACCTGCGAAGCGTCGATCGCTGGACGCGGATGTTGGATCGGTCGCACGGGGTACACCGGCGAAGACGGATTCGAGATTTTCTGTCCGAACGATGCTGCGAACGACGTGTGGAACGCCCTGATGAAGGCGGGTGAATCGCACGGGATCGCACCGACCGGACTGGGTGCGCGCGACACGCTGCGTCTCGAGGCAAAGCTCGCGCTCTACGGCAACGACATCGACGAGACGACCAACCCCTACGAAGCCGGCTTGGGCTGGGTGGTCAAACTCGATCACGGTGACTTCGTGGGGCGCGACGCACTCGTCAAAATCAAAGCCGAAGGGCTGAACCGCAAGCTCGTGGGCTTTGAGATGCAAGGCAAAGGCATCGCCCGACACGGCTATGACATCGTCCAAGATGGCAACGTCATCGGCACAGTCACGTCGGGTTCACCCTCCCCGACTCTGAAAAAGAACATTGGACTGGGCTACGTGCCCAAGTCTCTGGCGAAGCGAGGCAGCACCTTCGGCATCGCCATCCGCTCCAAGGTCATCGATGCGGTGGTCGTCAAGACCCCCTTCTACAAGCGCGCGAAGTGAGAATTCATGGAATACCCTGCAGACCTCCGATACACGAAAGACCACGAGTGGGCGAAACTCGAAGGGGACGACCAAGTCCGAATCGGCGTCACGTCCTACGCCGTGGAGCAACTGGGAGATGTCACTCTGGTTGAGCTTCCGGAGATCGGAACCGATGTCCAAGCGCACGAACGCTTTGGCGACATCGAGTCGGTCAAGACCGTGAGCGAGCTGTTCGCGCCGGTCAGCGGCGAAATCCTCGAGGTCAACGGCGAGCTCGACGACAGTCCCGAAGTGGTCAACGAAGGCCCGTATTCGGAGGGCTGGATGGTCTTGATCAAGATGTCCGACCCGCAGGAGTTCGATCAGCTGATGGGCGCCGCGGCGTACGAGGACTTCGTCAGCAAGATCGAGTGACCCCAGGCTCACCGGAGTCGGACATGCGCTACCTCCCTCATACACAAGACGAAATCCGCGCCATGCTCGAGCGCATTGGCGTGTCTTCCATCGACGAGCTCTTTGCGCCGATTCCGGCCGAGCTACGCGCGAACGATCTCGCGCTTGAGCCGCAGCTCGACGAAAGCCGTCTGATGACGCACCTCGAGTCGTTGGCGGCGCGCAACGGCGCGGCGACGATGCTCTCCTTCCTGGGTGCGGGGATGTACGACCACCACATCCCGCCGGCGATGGATCAATTGCTGCTGCGCTCGGAGTTCTACACGGCGTACACGCCCTACCAGGCTGAGGTTTCGCAGGGGACGCTTCAGGCGATTTTCGAGTTCCAAACCATGGTGTGCGAACTCTTCGGCATGGAGGTCGCCAACGCGTCGATGTACGACGGTGGAAGTGCCACAGCCGAAGCGGTGTTGATGGCGCGCCGCGTGACGAAACGTGAGCACGCGGTGATCAGTGGTGGGATCCACCCGCACTACGTTGAAACCGTGCGCACGTATTTGAGCGCAAGCGACGACAACAACCCCAAGATGGATGTTGTCGGCGTCGACGACGCGGGTCGGACGGACATCGCCGCTCTGCGTACCGCCTTGCGCGACGACACCGCCGTGGTGGTGGTGCAGTACCCGAACTTCCTCGGCTGCGTGGAAGACCTGCGCGAACTCGCGGCGCTGGCGCACGAAAAGGGCGCACTCTTTGTCGTCGCCAACGCCGAGCCCTACGCGCTGAGTCTGCTCGAAGCACCCGGCGCGTGCGAAGCCGACATCTGCATTGGCGAAGGTCAGGCGCTGGCCGTCCCACCGCAGCTCGGTGGACCGGGTGTGGGTCTCTTTGCATGTCGTCAAAAGTACGTACGTCAGATGCCGGGCCGACTCGTAGGCCAAACGGTCGATCAAGATGGTGAGCGTGGATTCGTGCTCACGCTCTCGACCCGCGAACAGCACATCCGTCGTGAACGGGCGACGTCGAACATCTGCACCAACCATGGTCTGATTGCGCTGGCATTCGCGATTCGCACCGCCATGTTGGGCCGGACCGGTTTTGAAGCCGCCGGGCACAGCTGCCTGAGTCGCGCGGAGTACTTCAAGTCGCAACTCGGTTCCGCCAACGGTTTTGAGTTCCCCTACGCGACGCCGACGTTCAATGAAGTGACGGTCCGACGCACCGAAGGCGCAGCTGCGCCGCTGCTCGCTTCGGTTGCTGCACAAGGCATCCTGGCAGGTGTCGACCTGGGTCAGTTCGATAAGGCCTGGGAGAAGGACTTCCTCGTCGCGTTTACAGAGCGACACTCGAAAGAAGACATCGACCGACTGGTCGAAGCTCTCAAGAGCGCTTGAACGCAAAGCGCCAACGCGTCCACTCGTCCATCGCAACGCCACCTCGCTTTCGATAGAAGCGTTGGGCCAGTTCGTTCCAGTTGAGCGCAGTCAACTCGAGCCGTCCGTAGCCGCGCGACTCGCACAATGCGAAGAGTTCGCGGAAGAGCGCGTCGCCTGCGCCGCGACCGCGGGCGCTCGGCGTCACGTAGAAGTCCTCCAGCCAAAACCCCTGGGCTCCGCGCCACGTGCTGTACGTGGGGAACCCCAACGCAAATCCCACCGCTTCGCCTTCGTCTTCCGCAATGAATGCTTCGAAAGGCTTGGGGCTCGCGCCGAGCTGCGCCTGTAGCGTTGGAACGTCAACTTCCACCGCGTCGGGCTCACGTTCGTAGGTCGCCAGTTCGACAATGAACCGGTAGATCGTTTCGGCATCGGCAACGACTGCGGGGCGAACGGTGATGGCCATGGCCGCACCCTACCCGCAAACCTGAGGCGCGCACTGACGCGAAGCGTCGACGTGCTATGACCGCTGGCAATGGACGCGAAAGAAGAGCTGAAGCGACTCAACCAAGCGGCGCTGCAGGGCGGCGGACAAGCCCGCATCGAGCGCCAGCACGCGAAGGGCAAGCGAACCGCGCGTGAACGTATCGACGCGTTTTTGGACCCTGGAACGTTCGTTGAGACCGACCGTTTGGTGGTGCATCAGTGCTCTGACTTCGGCATGGACGGGCAAAAGATCCCTGGCGACGGAGTGGTGACGGGATACGGCACGGTCGATGGCCGACAGGTGTTTGTGTTCGCGCAGGACTTCACGGTGTTTGGTGGAAGCCTCTCGGCGGCGTTCGCCTCCAAGATCACCAAGATCATGGACCTCGCACTCAAGACGGGTGCGCCGGTCATCGGACTCAACGACTCGGGTGGTGCACGCATTCAAGAGGGTGTTCAATCGCTTGCCGGGTACGCGGACATCTTTCTACGCAACGTCTTGAGTTCCGGCGTGATCCCGCAGATCAGCGCCATCATGGGACCGTGTGCCGGTGGCGCGGTGTACTCGCCCGCGATGACGGACTTCATCTTCATGGTCGAAGAGTCGAGCTACATGTTCATCACCGGCCCCGACGTGATCCAAACCGTGACGGGCGAAACGGTCACCAAGGAAGAACTCGGCGGCGCACGAACCCATGCGAGCAAGAGCGGCGTATCGCACCTGACGTGCGCGGACGACGCCGATTGTCTCCATGCGGTGCGCGAGCTCTTGTCGTTTTTACCGTCCAACAACCAGGAAAACCCACCGGTTCGCGAGTGCACCGACCCGGCAGACCGTGAAGTTCCGGAGCTCGACACGCTCGTACCTGAAGCCAAGAAGCCCTACGACATCAAGACACTGATCGAGGGCGTGGTCGACGACGAAGACTTCTTTGAAATCCAACCCGAGTTCGCCACAAATATCGTCGTCGGATTTGCCCGATTCGAAGGTCATCCTGTGGGTGTGGTCGCGAACCAGCCCAACGTGTTGGCAGGCGTCCTCGATATCGACGCATCCGTGAAGGCTGCGCGCTTTGTGCGCTTTTGTGACTGCTTCAACATCCCGATCGTCACGTTCGTGGATGTACCGGGGTTCCTGCCTGGAACCGCACAGGAGTACGGTGGGATCATCAAGCATGGTGCCAAGCTTCTGTACGCGTACTGCGAAGCCACAGTGCCCAAGGTCACGTTGATCACGCGCAAGGCATACGGCGGCGCGTACGACGTGATGAGCAGCAAGCACATTCGCGGCGACATCAACTTCGCGTTTCCGACTGCGGAGATTGCCGTGATGGGACCCGACGGTGCTGTTGGCGTGGTCTACCGCAAGGAGATCGAAGCCGCGGATGACCCCGTGGCGGCGAAGGCTGAGTTTGTCGAGGAGTACAAAGCGAAGTTCGCGAACCCCTTCAAGGCTGCCGAGTTGGGCTTTGTCGATGAGGTGATCACGCCGCGGTACACGCGCTCACGGATTTGTGCGGCGCTCCGCATGCTGCGCGATAAGCGCGACGTAAATCCGCCGAAGAAGCACGGCAATCCGCCGCTCTAACTGCCTATCTGTCGAGCGTGCTTGGCGCCGCAACCTCGGCCGCGCCTGAACGCCACGTCTCGAAGAAGTTCAGCATCTGTCGCTGCGCGTCCTCGATCGGGCCCTCAAACTCGTTGACGGGATCACGCGCAACAAAGGGCGGAGTCACCGGATGCTCCCACGCCTGACGCGCGTTTCGGTACAGCAAGAGTCCGTGACTCGCCGGCTCAAACACAGTCAGCCCACGCGTCAACGAGAGGTCGCCAATGGTCGCGTTTCCACGCAGAGGCACCGTATCCATCATCAAGTCCACGTGGTTGGGCGCAGCGTCGAGAATCGGAATCCCCGCAGCCCGTGCCAGCGACTCGGTGTTGACGTTGTTCACGGTCTCATCGTTGCGCGACATCATCATCAAGATGTTTGCCTCGCTCCGCTCCAATCGCGGACCGTAGGTGACAGGATCGCCACGATCGAAGAGGGTCTGCCAAAGTCCCATCTCCGCGTAGAAACTCGGATGCAGCTCCTCGTAGTCGATCGCTTCGTCGGACAAACCCATCAAGGGAAAGAGCTGCGGAATGTAGGCGCTGTTGAACGAAGGGCTCTCGGCCACCAAGTGCACGATCGAGCCTCCAGTCACAGACAGAACTGCCGCGCCGATCTCAGGCTCGGTCGCCACGAACATAGAGCCGATGATTCCGCCGAGTGAATTGCCGATGAACCCGATTTCTTCGTCGGAGAATTGGAACGTCGCCAAGGCACCGTCGCGCTCACCCAACGCCGACCAATCGCTTGCACGAAGCGCGTGCACGGTGCTCATCAAATCCGCGGACGACTGACGAAGCGCATCGCGGAAGTAGAAGGGATGGAAGTCGATCAAGTCACCGCGAAGCTCGGTCAGGCCCGCAAAGTCGACGATGACCGGTGCACCGGAGTTGTCTCCGAAGCCATCGGGTTCTTCTTCACCGGTGAAGCGGTTGACCACGTCGTTGTCGCCGAGCTGGCTGCGCAATCCGTGGTAGGGCGCATCGATCGCCATGACCGCATAGCCCGCCGCGCAGAGCAGATCCGCCACACCCAACATGTCGCTTCGCTCTGCGGTAATGCCGTGCTGGAAAATGATGGGACGCACGGGTGCGTCCGAAGCCGTCATGGGGAGAGCCAGCGTGAACGTCACCACGTCCATGCGCTTGACCATCAAACCGTCCGCCGCTTGTTCAAACCTTCCGTGGACACCCTCTTGGTCGTCCAGGAAACCGGGCGCCATGAATGACCCGTGGATCAACCAACGGATGTTCGAATGGGCGACGCCACCTTCCGCGTCCAGTCCAGCGACGTCCGGGTCTGGAACACCCAACCGGGCATCAAGCGCTTCGTCGCTGAGTACTTCGTCGATCGTGATCGGGGGCGGGTCCAATCGCCAGATGGCTTCACGGGCGAGATCCAAACCGTCGGTGATCGTCTGGGTGCGGAACACCGCAAGCGCAGCAACGCTTTCGCGTGCGGTTCCAGCGCCGGCCAAACTCGCGAGCACCGGTGAGTAGCGTTCGTGGATCTCTGCTTCGAGTGGATCCTCGGGTCGATTCTCTGCGTCGCGAATCCGACCGAAAGTCGGCGCGGGTACCAAGGCAACTCCCATGGCGTCCGTGACGCGGGTGGTCACGACGGCCGCGTAGGTTCGACCCGGCGCAAGTGGGTGACCGTCTGCGGGTCGAACCACGATGCGTTGCGTTCGTGCATCCCACACCACACCTGCGGGAACTCGTTCGAGAGAGGTGGGAGAACCTGGATCCGCGTCGAGTAAGAACACGCTCGCGTCGTCCAGCAAACTGTCCGCGGTGGTGGGAGGAAGCGACGCAGGGTCGATGTCCCCCTCAATGGGGAAGAACACCGGCGAGACCAGACCGAACCCATCCAGAAACGCCATGCTCTCCCGAAGCGCCTGGGGGTACTCGGGAACCAGCGTTTGGTCGTCGCTGGGATAGCTGCCGAGGGCCACTTGGCCCATCTCGTCCAAATAGAGATCGTCGGGCCAGGGGACGGTGCCGAACGGCATCGGATCCGTCATGGGCTCAAACACGGGATGCGTTCCCAGCATCCCCCCGTCATCCATGCCCGCATCCGGGGTCATTCCACTGTCGTCATCACCACACGCTGTCGCGCCGAAAGCCAAGACGAGAGCCCATCGAAACACCACACGAAGCTCCACCACCCAAAATTCCCATACCAAACGCACTTCGGCAACGAACCAAGCCGTTCCTTTGAGAATTCCAAGGCTCGGACTAGACTCGCGGTCGGATTTCGCATGGCGGTTCCGTGTCAGCGCTGCGGCTACGAGAATACCGATGGGGCCAAATTTTGCCTGCAGTGCGGGGCAATGCTGGAGGTCGAGGTTACCGACCCCAACGACCCCATGCTCGGCAAGGTTCTCCTCGGTCGTTATCGGGTCATTAAAGTCCTCGGTGAGGGCGGGATGGGTAAGGTCTATCTCGCCGAACAGAAGATGGGCACGGCGACGCGAAAGGTCGCGATCAAGACCCTGCACCCTGAGCTGAGTACCGACCCGCAGCTCGTCGCGCGTTTTCATCGCGAGTGCGAAACCGTGATCGAACTGCATCACCCGAACACGGTGCAGTTCTACGATTTCGGTGACCTCGAAGACAAAACGCTCTTCATCGTCATGGAGTTCATCGAAGGCGAGGACCTGGCGCGCCGCCTCCAGCGTGGACCGCTCGACGTCGCGACCGCCGACAAGCTCCTCATTCAGATTTGTGGCTCGCTCGCTGAAGCGCATCAGCGCGGTGTGGTGCACCGTGACCTGAAGCCGGAAAACGTCCTACTCACCACGCGCGGTGGACAGACCGACTTCGTGAAGGTGCTCGACTTCGGTATCGCCAAGCGCTCCGAGGCCGAGGACGAGTCCAAGGCCAAGCTCACCAAGCAAGGCATGGTGCTGGGTACCCCGCCCTACATGAGCCCCGAGCAGTTCAGTGGGCAGACGCTGGATCTGCGTTCGGACATCTACTCGTTGGGTGTGATGACCTACGAGATGATCACGGGTGTGTTGCCCTTTGAAGCAAAGACCCCGTGGGAATGGGCAACCAAGCATCTGACCACGCAGCCCACGCCTTTGGATGCACATCCGGCAGGTGCCGCGCTCGCGCCGACCAAGAAGAACGCGATCATGCGCGCACTCGCCAAGAATCGCGACGAGCGACACGGCGACGTGTTGACGTTCATGCACGAGTTCACCGGTCTCGCGGACGCACAAGCCGCGTGGACGATGGCGACCAGCTCTGGCGCGGGTTCTGGATCCTCGCCGGGAACCGCTCGACCGGCGATCAGCGCTCCGCAATCGGTCGCATCAAACTACTCGGCGCCTGCTCCCCAGGCCCGGTTTGGAACACCAACGCCAGGACCGGCGCCTACGCCGCAACCGATGCCGCAGCACGCGATGCCGCAGAGCTCGCCGGGGATGTCCTACCCGTCTGGCGTCGTGCCGGGACTTCAACCTGCTGGAAGCGGTCGCTGGATCGCCGCGTTGGTTGCGCTCTTTATTCTTCTCGGTGCCGCTGCGGGCGGTGGCTATTGGTGGTGGACACAACGAACCGCGGTCGCCACCAACGATCCCATCGTCAACGTTCATGATCCGATGAACATGGACCCAACGATGTCGGTCACGATGGACCCGACGACGATGGTGACGATGCTGGAACCGACCATGGTCGAAACCATGGAACCCATCATGATGGTCGAGCCCACCATGGTCGAAACCGAGATGATGGACCCCGGCACGATGATCGGCGTGACCATGGTGGAGATGGTCGGGATGACCGACATGAACTCCGGCGCTGCGGCTCGCGCTCGACGCTTTGCAACCGCAGGTCAGGCTGCGTTGCGGTCCGGCAACTTCAACAACGCCATCTCCAATCTCCAGCAAGCGCAACGCGCGGACCGACGAAACTCCGCCGTGCGAAGCCTGAAGAACGACATCGCACGGCAAGGGAGCAACCAGATCGGAAACCTGATGCTGCGCGGGAACTGTCGAGGAGCCCAGCAGCTGTACCGTCAGCTCAACCGAGTCGGTGCCGCACGGCAGTCACGCCAGCACTTCACGGGCGACTGGTGCCCGCGTCCGTAGAACTTCTCAGCGCCTAGAACTTCTGAGCGCCTAGAGCTTCTGAGCGCCTAGCTGCAGAACACGATGTCGCAGGCGCTCTCCACGTCCTGCACTCGCTCACACAGGTCTGCGAGCACGTCATCGGTGTCGACGAGGACGGCCTCGACCGCTTTGCCCTGCTGGTCGTAGCGGCACTCTGAGAGCGCCACCCAGCGACCCTGGAACTCGCCGCAAATCTCGTCCCAGGTGAGACGCTCGCGACGTTGGGAGGACTTTCGCGGGCCACCCGTCGAAAGGCGCGTCCAAAAGGGAGCGCCTTGGCGAAGGGCCTGCACTTTGTTCAGCGTCAATGCCAAGTCCGGAGCATCCTGCGAACCCCCAACCCGAGCAAGAGCCCGCGTGAGAGATGCCGCACAGGGCATTTGACTCCACGGAATGGTCTTGGGAGTCAGCCGGGCTCGATCGGGATCTCGATTCGCGGCGGCACCAGGAAGAACACGAGGCGCTCATCGAGAGGACTGCCGTCGCCATAGACAGTGAGGCGAGCCTTGTAGACCAGCGGGCTCAACGTGGGCTCAACGATGTCGTTGGTGATCGGCACCACGTCCCAGCACACGCTCGTTCCGGGCGTGAGCGCGGGGAACGCATCGTCGAATCCGTCGGCATTCGTGTCTTCGGTGGGGCTCACCATCGTGCAGGAGCCCATGCCGCTCACGTTGACCTCGAGGTAGTCGATGAAGGGCAGCGCATCGCCGTCGTCCTCGGGCTCGTCGGTCGCCTCGATGGTGACGCGCAGCGGAACACCCTCCACCACCTCGTTGATCGCGTTGGTGACCGCGCCCGAGACGCTTGCGTCCATGCCGTTGAAGACCAGCGGTGTGGTGCCATCCGCGCGGAACGAACCCGTGTTGGTGGCCAAGTTGACCATGTCGTTTCGCGCGCTGCTCGACGTCGAACCGCTCCACACACCGATGAAGGTGATGCCGGAGGTCATCATCGCGCTGCTCGCCGCTGCCAGCGAGCCGCTATCCGAATCTTCATCGCTGAACACCACGAGAAGTTTCACCGCGGCTTCACGATAGGTGGGACAGCCCACAGCCCCGGTGCAGCCCGTTCCACACGAACCGTTCGCAACACAGGTCACCGCCTCGAAAAAGTCCTCGCGACTGATGGAAGACTCGGCGGTAATGCCCGCGATCGCCGTTCGTGTGAGGGCCGGGTCGGCCTGGAGCGAACGCAGGTTGTTGTAGGGGTCGTGGTACTGCCCTGCCCCGCTGAAAATGCTGGGCACGCAGGTGCTCATCGAGGGGTCTTCGCTGCACGTCCCTGTCGCCAGCGAACAGACGCCCACCGCGCAGTCCTCGTCGGTCATGCACGCCACACCGAAGTCTTCGCAGGTGAGCTCGTTGAGCGTCATCTGGACGGCATCGCGCATTCCGTCGATTTCGCCCTGCATCGAACCGGACTTGTCGAAGAGGAAGTACACATCGGCAAACTGAATGTTGGTGCGGAACTCGAGGGTGTCGCGCAGCGGCTCGGGGTCTTCTTCGAAGGGCACGACAAACACGAAGTCGCCTCGTGTACGTGGGCTGTCGCCCATGTCGAGCGGGTCGGTTCCTGCGCCGATCTCGATCAAATCGCTGACGCCGTCCATGTCGGTGTCTTCAAGGAGACGGTCGGTGCCTGCGGCTCGCTCATCCACGTCACTCACGCCGTCGTTGTCGGAGTCGGGGTCGCGAAAATCGGGAATGCCGTCGTCGTCGGTGTCGACGGGCGGGGTGTCCAGCAACGCATCGCCCGCTTCCTCTGCGTCACTGTATCCGTCCGAGTCGCTGTCGAGGTCGGCCCAGTCGAGCAGTCCGTCCATGTCGGTGTCGATCTCGCGTTCGTCACCATCGAGGATTGTGTCGTCGTCGCTGTCGCTGTCTTTGAAGTCGACCACTCCGTCGCCGTCCGTGTCGACGCCCGGGCCACCTGCCATCAGCTCGACAGCATCGGTGGCGCGGTCGTTGTCGTCGTCTTGGTCCGCAAAGTCCGGCAAGCCGTCCCCGTCGGTGTCCATGGTCGACTCGTCCGCATCCGGAATGCCGTTGTTGTCGCTGTCCTCATCGCGGAAGTCCGGGATGCCATCTCCGTCGGAGTCACGTGCGGGAGTCGACAGCGAATCGTCGCCCGCCTCGGCACCATCCGGAATGCCGTCACCATCCGAGTCGTCGTCTTGGAAGTCGGGAACACCATCACCGTCGGTGTCGACGCGTCCCGCCGCACCTTCTTCGTCGTCCGAGATTCCATCTCCATCGGAGTCACGGATATCCACCTCGGCATCCATGCCTCCACCATCGCGCGTCGGGCCCCCACCCCCTCCAGGTTCGCACGCGAGAACAAAAGCCAATCCAAACAGCAATCGACGCATGGCCGAGAGGATAAAGAATCGCGGAGCGTTCGGCATGGTTCCCTATCGGTCACCGGCCGCGACGGTTGCGTTTGATGTGCTGCGAGTGCGCGAACTCACGCAGGAATCAAGGCGCGAGCGTCAGTCGAAGCTGAATCAGCAGCCCGTAGCTGTGCAGGGCATCGCGCAGATCGAGCGGTCCACCATCGCGCGCTCGTCGAACGATTTGGCGAAACGCGAGCCAGCGCGAACTGGGAATCCCGAGCCACGGAGCCAGGAGCGGAACCTCGGTCCCACTCATCCCCGCGGAGATGGCGGTGTCTTCCAAGAGCCCACGCACCAGGCGATCGCACTTGGCGATTGCGGACGCGTAACGGCCACCCGCGATGTCTTTTTCGAGCGCTTCGATCGCATCCATGTCGCCGAACAGAACCGCCCAACTCGGTCCACGCGGTCCGCGCAACGCGCCCGCGATCGACGACCGACTGGGAAAGCGCGAAGGGGCACGTTCCTGATCGGACGCCTCCGGAAAGTAGCTCGGGTTGGTCGCGTGGATGAGCGCACGCTCGGCGGTGGTCTTCCACTCCGCACCCATCGCGGCATCCGTCATCTGTTCTTCGAGCGTCTTCTCCGGAGCCTCAAAGGCAGGCGCCGCAGAAGGAATGGGCTTGGGTCCAAACGTGCCGCGTCGCTCGAGATCCTCCAGAACGTCTTCGACCAAACGATCGAGCGTCTGCATGATCCCATCGCCTTCGGTCGCGATCGTGGCAAACGAAGGACGGCGCAGCTGATTGAGCACGCGGTCCATCTCGTCGGTAGACATCACACCTTTGAGGTCGCGCTTGTTGTACTCGAAAACCAAACACAGGTCGTCGAGACGCCGCCCTTGTTCTTTGAGGTTTGCCGCGAGGTTCTCCAAGCTCTCGAGGTTCGCGTCTTGGCGTTGCACCTGCGAGTCCGCCACGAAGATCACGCCGTCGGCACCGGTGAGGACAAGTTTGCGCGTCGCGTTGAAATAGACCTGCCCCGGCACGGTAAAGAGCTGCAGCCGCACCTGGTGATCGCGCACGGTGCGCGCACGCAGCGGCAAGAAATCGAAGTAGAGGGTGCGGTCCACCGGCGTCGCCAAGGACACGAGCTGACCCCGCGTTTCGGGAGGCGACGCGCCGTGCACGCACTGCAACGACGTAGTCTTCCCGCCAAGGCCAGGCCCGTAGTACACGAGCTTGACCAAGAGCTCCCGGGTCAGCGGGTTGACCTGGGCCACGTGTAAAGCTCAGTACTCGTCGAGGCCCTGGAGCTCGTCGTTGCCACCACCATCGTCGTAGGTGTCCCCACCTCCGTCGTCGTAGTCGCCGCCCTCATCATAGTCGCCGTCGTCGTAGTCGCCGCCGTCGTCGTAGTTGTCTCCGCCGCCGTTATTGGTTGTACCGGAGTCGGAACAACGCGTGGGTCGACGTCGACGAAGCTTCGCACCGTTCCACGGACCACCGCCGGTCTCAGCGTCGTCGATACCCCACTCACCGCGGAAGTACTGGTCGCCGTCCTGCCCGATCTCGAGCCGGAAGTAACCGCGCCCACGCGTCACCTGCGGGACGCCACCCACGAGCTCACGGCGCTCTTCCCACTGGAAGCGCAGCACGTCGCCCTGGATCGTTCCCTGGATGCGACCACGCCGCTCGTCCTTCTCGAAGTCACCCACGATCTGCGCGCCCGCCTGACACATGTGCATGTTGCCGTATTGCGGCGACTGCCAGACACCGTTGTAGGTGCCTCCGTCGGGCATGGTGCCGATGCGAATGTTCGCCGAGCCTCCGCCACACGCGAGGGCGAAAGCCAAAGTCGGGATCCAGGTGCTGGAAAGACGCATTTCCTCAGTTCTCCTTGCGGCGGCCGAAACATACTCAACCGAGCGCATCCGAAGCAACGATCCTCGAATCTCAGCGAATCCGCGGAATCGTCGGCTCCAAATAAGCAATCATGGCTTGAGGGCTGGGAACGCTCGGCTCGGCGGGAACGTCGGTACGGCGCACGCGTACAGGCACAGCCTCGAGTTCGCCTACCCCGGCCGCCTCGCGCAATGCGGTGATCGCAACCTGCATATCGCCAAGCTGATCCACCAAGCCACGTTGGTGTGCATCACGTCCCGACCAGACGCGTCCCTTGGCGATCGCTTCGATGGAGTCAAAGCTCTGTCCGCGTCCTTCGGCGACGAGCCCGACGAATGTCCGATAGTGACTCTCCATCTCCCGCTCGAGAATGGTGCGCTCGTCGTCACCCAAAGGACGCGTCGGCGAGAGCATGTCGGCGTGGGGTCCGGTTTTGATCGTCTCGCTACGAATCCCGATCTTGGCCAGCAGTTCGCTCGCCTCAAAGCGCGCCGACACCACACCGATCGATCCTGTGATGGTGGTCGGTTGCGCGATGATCGACGTCGCAGGTGCCGCCACGTAGTAGCCGCCGCTTGCCGCGACATCGCCGAAGTACGCGACCACCGGCTTCGCCTCCTTGAGGCGAACCACTTCACGATGGATCAGGTCACTGGTGGTCGCTGCGCCTCCGGGCGAGTCCACGTGCAGAAGCACACCTTTGATCCGCTTGTCCTGTCGCGCGATGCGTAGTGCGGCGATCACCCGGTCGGCTTTGGGCCCGGGCATGATCGCACCCTGCACGGACACCACGCCAAGACAAGGCTTTCGCAGCAGAGGGCGAAAGAAGCGGCGTGTGTAGTACCCGTAGTAGCGGTCGGCACGAAGCAGTCGAGGCTTCTTCGCATCGGGGTTCAACAACGCCGCAAGCTGATCTTCGTACGCCACGTGATCGAGCACGCCCTGCCCCTTGGCGTCGTCACCGCGGACGAAGCCAAGCGCGTAAAGCGCGTCAAGATCCGCGCGTCCCTCGAGACCTGCACGTAGCTCCGACTCGAACTCCGCCAGAAGCGCTTCGAGTTGCTCACGCTGGCCTTCGCTCATCGACTCTCGCGTGAGGGACTCGGCCGCTGTTTTGTATTCGGCACGCGCAAACCGCTCGACGCGCAGACCCAGCTTGTCGAGCAGCGGCTTGAGGTAGTTGCTCTGAACCGCGAGTCCCAACACGATCAGCGGAGCTTGCGGAGGCGCCAAGATGCGGGTCGCTGCGCTCGCAACATAGAGCTCTTTGTGTGACGCCCCTTCCGGGAGGAACACCGCCACGTCTTTGCCAGCCTCGCGAAGTCGGACCAGCACATCGCGCAGCCCACGTGCGCGAGCCCATCCCGCCATCAGCGGAGGCACGGTGAAGAGCACCCCCTGAACATGGGAGTCGCGCACCAGGAAATCGCTGAGACGCCGAAGCGTCGCGAGCGAGGTCGGGAGGCGACGAGCCAGACCCGGGAGGAAGCGTGCGAGGCGTCCACGAGGGTCGGGGAGTTCGGCGAGTTGGCGCCGAATCCGCACGTGAACCCAGGGTGCACGGGGTTGTCCAAGAATCCGACCTAGGAGCCAAAAAGGAAGGAGCGGCAGGCGCAGGATGTTCCAGAGCGCACGGAGGAAAAGCACCCGGGGAGCCTACCGCCTTTACCTCGGAGGGCGGGTTCTGGTACCACCTGTTTGCGCCGGGTCGAACCAGGCGGAGGAGTGAATGACGAACCCGCAGATGGTGATGTACGAGGAGGAGTTCAACCAGATCCAGACGATCGTGGATCGGCTGGTTCGGGAGGCGAACGCCCAAGTCGTGTTCATCATCGACAAAAATGGTCAGCTCATCGCGGCTGCTGGTGAGACCGAACAGATCGACACGACTTCGCTTGCTTCGCTCACAGCGGGCAACATCGCCGCGACAGGCGGCATCGCGAAGTTGCTTCGTGAGAAGGAGTTCACCACTCAGTTTCACGAGGGCGAACGCGCCAACATTCACATTCAGCTCGTCGGAAATCGCGTCATCTTGGTCGTGATCTTCGACAACAAGACCAGCCTTGGTCTCGTTCGGCTGCGCGTGAAGAAGGCCAGCGAAGAACTCAATGGGATCTTCGAGGCACTACTCGCGAAGGTTTCCGATCCATCTCACGAGACGCCGTTCGCTGAAATCACGGACGACGATATCGACAACCTGTTCAACGACTGATTTTTAGGAGCTGTTGACGGATGTCGTTCATCAACTACCTGTCCCGCGAAATCAACTGCAAGATCGTCTACTACGGCCCTGGTCTCTGCGGCAAAACGACGAATCTTCAGTACATCTACAACAAGACGAACCCCGAGGCGAAAGGCAAGATGATCAGCCTCGCCACGGAGACAGAGCGCACGCTCTTCTTCGATTTCCTCCCGCTCGCGCTAGGTGAAATCCGAGGGTTCAAGACGCGCTTCCACCTGTACACGGTTCCGGGTCAGGTGTTCTACGACGCGAGTCGTAAGTTGATTCTGAAGGGTGTCGACGGAGTCGTGTTCGTCGCCGACTCGCAGATTGCCCGCATGGAAGCGAACATCGAGTCGCTGGAGAACCTGCGGACCAACCTGGCGGAACAGGGCTACAGCCTCGACAAGCTTCCCTACGTCATCCAGTACAACAAGCGCGACATGCCGGGCATCGCGCCCATCGAAGAGCTGCGTCAGCTGCTCAACCCCAACGGCATTCCGGACTTCGGCGCCGTTGCAGTGAATGGCGACGGTGTGTTCGACACGCTCAAGGCCATCGCGAAGCTGGTGCTCACCGAGCTCAAGCGTGGTGGTGGCGGTGGTGGCGGCGCACCTCCCGCTCGCTAACAGCGACGTTTAGCGAGACAACGCCGCGAGTTCTTTCGCCCGGTCGTCGCGTGGCTTTCCGGCCTTCTTGCGCCACTCGCGCGCTTCCTTGCGCTTGCCGACTGTGGCGTACACCGCGGCACGCAAAAGGCGATAGTGGTGTGCATCGTTACCGGGTTCTGGGCACCCTTCCAGCCAAGGTTCTGCATCTTCGATGCGATCTAAAGCCACCAACGCAAAGCCCAAGTTGCGACGCGCGCGGTGCAGCGTGGGATCCCAACGCAACACTTGCTCGTAGCCTTCCGCTGCGTCCGCGTACTCTTCAAGTTCAAAGCATGCGTCCGCCCAGCCGAACATCACGCTGATCGGTGCCACGCGTTCGTAGGACTTCTTGGCAGCGACGTACGCGTCGCGTGCTTCTGCCCAGTCCTCGTTCGCCGACGCGATCAAACCGCGTCGTTCGTGCACTTCGCCGGGACTCCCGAAGATGCGAAACAACCACGCGCGTTTCCACGCTCGTTCGAGCAGACTGGGTTTGCCCGTGGCAAGCGCCGCGGCGACGACCTGATCGAAGCTCCGTTGCGAACGCGCGGCGAGGAGCGGCGAGACAACAAAGAGCAAGATCAACGGAGCCGCTGCCGCCATGGCGATCGTGAGCGAGGTGCCCATCCCGTAGCGCACGCCAAAGACCACCGCGAACGCGACAGGGAGCAGCCCTGCTCGAGCCAATGAGGGATCGGCTCGTCCCGGCTCTGCGGCGCGTTCAGGCGCCGCTTCGACGGAAATCGCCTCTGCGGCCACGGCTTTGGCCTCAGCACTCATGGATTTGCCCTGTTGGGACTGGGAATCGTTCGACTTCACCGCACCAGCAGTATTGGATATTCTGCACCTCGATGGGACAACGCATCCCCGCCCGTGTTCCAGTCTTCTTTGTTCTTGGTCTGGCGCTGCTTTCCTGCGGCGATTCGACCAACACGCAGGATTTCGAACTTTCGGGCTTTGTCACGCGAATCGGTTCGGATGAGGGAGTGCGGGCGACCGTGCGTTTCACCTCGAACACCCTTCGCGTCAACGAGACCCAAACCAACGGCAACGGGTTTTACGAGATGGTCGTGACGACGGATTCGTCGTTCGGTCAGGTTCGTGCGACCGCTGAGGGTTTTCAGGCCAATGAAGAGACCGTGTTTTTCGATACGGGCTCGAGACGCGTGGACATCGAGCTGCGTCCTGAGGGTGGGTTCGACTAAGTTCATCGGTCGTCGCGTGGCCTACGTCTTCGCCTTCGGCTCCGACTTATTCGCCTCCGGCTTACGGCCACGCTCCTCCCTTGGGGAGGATTAGCAATCCTCCCCCCAACCTACGGTTGGGTCCCCCCTCAAGCTCGCGCTCTACTCATCGGTCGTCGCGTGGCCTACGTCTTCGCCTTCGGCTCCGACTTATTCGCCTCCGGCTTACGGCCACGCTCCTCCCTTGGGGAGGATTAGCAATCCTCCCCCCAACCTACGGTTGGGTCCCCCCTCAAGCACGCGCTTCGCGCGCGTCTCGGCTCGGGGAGCCTCGACGTTGTCCGACGGCAATCGTCGCTCGAACGAACGCTTCGCGTTCTGAGTCTGCCGGCTCCCTGCGGTTCAAATCTTCAATCAAGTTCGCGTTTATCAATACGCATTCCTAGTTACTGACTGAAACGAAACTTCAGAAACTAACCCACTAAGCCCAACAGCCGATCGAGCTCTCCGCGTCGATCCAGCGCTGCGATGTCTGTAAAGCCGCCGTACGACTGCCCGGCAATAAACACCTGCGGAACGGTGTGCTGTCCGCTTTGCTCTAACAACCACTGACGCTTCGCATGATCGCCGGTGACGTCGATGTCCTCGTAGGGCACGCCCTTCGAATCCAAAAGTCGTCTCGCCATCGTGCAATAGGGACAAGTCCGCGTGCCGTAGAGCTCTACTTTCGGCGTCGCCATGCCACCAACATGAGCACGCCCAGGGAAAACGCCAAGCCTGCATCGTTCGATCCTGGCGTCAGCCGACATCCACAGCCCCCGCCGCCCGAGTCCATCTCGCCGGCATCCGCTTCGGCGTCCGTTCCGGCATCGGGCATCGGACCCACATCGGGAATCGTGCTGTCGACCGGTGGGCCAGCATCGGTCCCAGGCGCCGGGCAGTCCAGTCCGGCTTCGGTGTCGATCTCAACGCTCAGCTCATACACGCTAGGCCCGCGCGTCGTCAGGTCGGTCGCAATGATGGCGAAGTAAAGTGTGTCGCACACGGGAATCGCGTGGTCTGTGGTTCGGGTCAGGCGAACCAGCCCCGCACCGGGGAACGCATCGTCCGCCAAGAGCCGCGGCGTACCGGCACCACGATAACGAGCCGGTGCACCGTTGTTGACGTAGATGTCGTACTCGCCTGCTGCAGTGGTGCTCTCCAAACGAATCCGAACCGCAACCGCATCGCTCGGAATGTCGACCGAGTAGTGAAGCGGAACGACACCACCACCAAGAAAGCCAGTCAGCTGCGCATCGCCGGAGTAGCCGTTGTACGTTTGGCCGGGTGTCACGGGCACAATCCGCTCGCATCCAATGAGGCCGCGATCCGCGATGACATCCTCCACCGCAGCACGGTCGCTCGCATCAAGGACATCGAGGCTCGCTGCAGTCATTGAAAGCGCGTTACCTGCCTGATCGAGATCAGCACCGTCACCGAGAGAGACCAACGTGGCAAACGCGAGTACGTCCGCCTTGTCCGCTCCGATGGCTTCGCGAACGCCCCAAAGTGTCCCACCCCAGATCCGACCGTCTGCGTGGACCTGTCCAAAAAGGTCGTCGGGGCAGCGCAACCCGTTGTCGAGTACACGCAGACCACCCTCGCCCGCTGCGGGACCCGACCCAGCAAAGTAGTCCGCCAAATTCGGATCGCCGGTGATCGTCGCCGAGAAGTAGTCGGCGGTTCCCTCGTTCAACGCACCGTTCTCATAGCCGACGCCGAGCAGTGGGTTGACGTCAAAAGAAGACAAGCCGGCCGTCACATCCACGATGCCGTGCCCATACTCGTGATAGATGACGTCGCCGTCGTACCCGAAGTCCTTGGTGCTCTGACCAAATGCCATCAACGCGCAGCGCACCGAACCTCCACACGAACTTGGTGAGTAGAACGCGTTGCGAAACGCCACGCCGGGTGTCTCCACGTAGTTCGCAATCGCGTCGACGATGTTGCTGGTCTCGCAGCATGTCCACTCAAACGCGTGTGTGTCGCGGAAGTACTCCGCCACGCGGTTGGTGTGAAAATAGATGTTCACTTCCGCAAACTCATCGTCGAACGCGGGCTCGACCGGTTCGAACAGGAAGTTGCCTTCACCGTCGGCCTCTGCACGCTGCTCCGGCACACATTCACTGACACCGGTCGGCTGACACGACTGGACCCGGGCGTAGCGACCGGTGAGAAAGCGCGCGCTCGTTAGATTGGCCAACTCCTCATCGCTTGTATCGACGGCGACCGTGGGGTTCGGGTCGTACACACGTCCCATTTGGTGCAGCACCCGAGGTACCACAGCCAGGAGCTGTCCATCCGCCGCATCCAACAGCACGTCCGCCCGCTCATGCAACGCACCCTCGACTTCAACGCGCCAGACCTTGCGGAGTTCAGGGGCCGCGAACGCGACCAACTCGTGCGCCAATGGCCGTGCTCGGACCCAACGAGTTGCACGCACCGCAGCAGGAATCGGCGCATCGACCACTGCAGGCCCAGGATCGTTGCCTGCGCTCGGTCCAAGCTCGAACGACACGAAGTCCAACGCGTCGCCACGAAAACGGACGATCACCGAGCTGCCCACCACCGGCAAACCCCACACCTCGCGCACGAAACGGACGACCGTAAACCCGTGCGCGCGCAACGTGCGTTGATAGCGGAGCTCGATCGGCTCGGGATGGATTTGAGACGCGAGACGCGTCACTACATTTCGCGCGTTCGTTTCGTTCACCTCGCCCACACGCGTGTTGGGCTCGAAGCGCGCCATGCGCAGCCACCCCGCGTCGTCGTGCACCGCATTGGCAATCGGCAACCTTGAAAGTTGCGTGCTGGGAGACACCTGCGCCGACGCCATCGACGCCCCCAACACACACATCACGCTCAAACGAACAAACCAAACATCCACGCGGGCACAATAGCGGTTCTGGTAGTCTCCGCGCGAATGCGAGCGGCCCTCATAGTCTTGCTTTTGTTGCCGACGAGCGCGCATGCCTGGCACGTGCTTCCGCCCGGAGCGGATGCTTGGGGCGCGAGCGGAAGAAGAGGTGTGCGAGGCATCACGGTCGGGCCGATCGAGTCGATTCAGCAGCCCGGTCGCGGCTATGGAACAAACGCTTCTGCCGAACTCCTCGACCACTTGGTCGCCATGGGCACCGAGTGGATCTCGATTACCCCCTTTGGTCGTCTTTGGAGCCTCTCGTCGACTGAGATCCTGATGGATTTCGAGGCGCCCTACCTCGACAACCGCGAAGCGATCGTTCGCATGATCCAACAGGCCAAAGCGCGAGGCTTACGTGTTTTGGTCATCCCGCACCTGTGGATCGAAACCACGGGCTGGCGCGGGGAAGTCGAACCCACCAGTTGGGCGGCTTACCAAAAGAGCTACCGCGACTTTGTCGTGGCGTGGGCGCGCGATGCGCAACGCGGTGGTGCAGACGCGTTTTCGATCGGGGTGGAGTGCAAGAGTTGGTCGGGCCGGTTTGGTCGCTACTGGCGAGAATTGATTACCGAGGTGCGAAGCAACTTCGATGGGCTGCTGACCTACTCCGCCAACTGGGACGAAGCGCAGGACGTGATCTTTTGGGACCAGCTCGACCTGATCGGAATCAACGCCTTCTACCCACTCGCCGATCATGACGACGCAACCGATCAGGAATACGTCGACGGGGCGTTGGCGGTGGTGCCTCAAGTCCGAGAGCTCGCCGAAGTGTTGGAGATGCCAGTGCTCTTTGTGGAGATCGGCTACACCACGCGCCAGAACGCAGCCGTCCAACCCTGGCTATGGCCGGATGGCATGGAAGGCGTGGTGGTGGACGAACGCGAACAAGCACGCGCACTCGACGCGTTGATGCGCGCGTTTGTGACCGAGGATTGGTTCGCGGGCTTTTTGGTGTGGCGCTATTACGCGTCGCTCGACGATGTGTCGCAGGAAGCGATTTGGGGATTTTCGCCACACGCGAAGCAAGCCGAGCACGTGCTCCGCACGTCGTTTGATGCCCAGTGGCAAGTGGACCCACTTCCTTGGTGGGAAACGTTCTAGTCCTGACGAAGCGTCAGAGGTTCGCGAAGCTGGTAACGTCAACGCATGCTGATTCGCGCGAGCGTACTTGTCCTGGCGCTGACCACCGTCACGCAGGCCCAAGAAATTCTTATTCCGACCACGCTCCAAGACAACGGTTCGGTTCGCGACCAACCGCGCGGAGCACCTGCTGAAGAAGTCCTCGATCTCGCGTTCATCAGTCTTCAAGACTCGCGCGAATGGCGCGCGTTCTCGGAACACGAGATCAGCGGAACGCTCGGACTGCCCCTGAGCCGCGCTGAAATCTCCGGCGTGATTGCCGTCAACAACGGACTCGACACCGGCGAGCGCACCGTCGAACTCTCGCTGTACGCCGCCGATGGTGTGTTGACGCTCGACGACTTCGACCAAGAGACCATGGTGCTGGGCACGGTCAGCTACTCGCCGCCCACCGACAGCAACGTTCCCTTCAGCTACGACATCCTGACGCCGCTTGTTGCGCTCATTGAAGGCGGCGCAACCAACATCGGATTGCGTGCTCGCTCAACCGTCAACGACGCACCCAACGCGTTGTCCATGGTTGAACTGGAAATCGCCACGCTCTGCGGCAACGGCATGATGGAGGGAGTCGAAGAGTGCGATGACGGCACGGACAACTCCGACACCGAACCCGATGCGTGTCGGCGCGCCTGCGTGAACGCCTTTTGTGGAGACGGCGTGGTCGACACCGGCGAGGACTGCGACGAAGGCGACGCCAACGGACCAGATGGAACCTGTCCACTCACATGCGGCCTGGATCCCGACGCAGGAATGCCAGACGCGGGTTCAGACGCGGGAAGCGATGCCGGAGCCGACGCAGGCTCGGACGCTGGCGAACCGGACGCCTCTGCGCCGGACGTGGGTGTGGCGCTCGATTCTGCGGTACCGGATGCATCGACGGGCGAAGATGGCGGCGGTGGTTGTGGTTGTCGCACCACGAATACCGGCGATGCGTGGTTTGCCCTGATCTTGGTGGGCGTGTTGCTGCGCCGGCGCTCCTAACCGTATAACCCTTCGCATGGGTGCTCAGTCCGATTCCATCGTCGATCTTCTAACGATTCGGGCCGAGGGCGTCGACGAGGTCGTGGCGGATCGCGTGGACCTCTTCGTCGACGTGACCAGCGACAAGCTCGTCACCGGCGACACCGCGTTGCAGAAGATTCCCGAAGTGCGCGCGCTGGTATCCGCTGCCGGTCAGATGGGCGCAGCGACAGCCGATGTTCGACTCGAACGCGTGGACGCGCGGACCGAAGCCGGCCGAGGGAAAGACCCGTGCGTCTACGGACTGCGCGTTCGTCTCCGTCTCATTGGCTTGTTGGCCGATGCACTCGAAGCGATCGCCACGTTTGAGGAAGTGACACTTCGACGCGTCGAGTGGGGATTTCCTGAAGATGACGTGCGTCGTGGCGAGCGACTTGCAGCATGTGCGCGGACAGCCAATGCGAAGGCGGCGGCGGCGGCGGATGCACTGGGCATGACCGTGCTGGGTGTCCACCGTTTTGAAGTGGAGAGCCAAGAAACGTCGTCGCATTCGGCGAGCGCACCGCGTGCGTACTCAATGAAGTCGAGCGCGAAGATCAAAGCGCTCGAGCTAGGGTTGAGTCATCGTGCGACGGTCACGACGAAAATCCTCGTGCAGTACCGAATCGCGAAGGTGCACGACTGACGGTGGGCAACATTCCGCTTCGCGGATCCGGAAGCTTGGAAGTACGGAAGATCGGTCAGCATTTTTTAGTGGGAGGCGCGAGGCTCGGAGACCGGAGAGATAAATTTCTTTCTGCCTAGCCACTCCTAGTTGCACAAGTTCTCTGCAGGCTCCGAGCCTCACGTCTCCCACTAAGATTCAGAGCTCTGCGCCTCGCGTACGAAGCTGTCCGGTCACGTGATGATGAAGTTCAGAATCCGTCCCGGGACCCAAATGGTCTTCCGCAGCGTTCCGTTCTCCAACGCCTCCGCGATCTTCGGCACCTGCTTTGCCGCAGCAACCGCCGTCGCTTCGTCCGCATCCGCCGGCACGTGAATGATCGCTCGCTTCTTGCCTTTGATCTGAACCGGGACCTCGATCACGTCGTCCTGCACCAACGCAGGGTCCGCCACCGGCCACGGTGCTTTCTGAATCGACGGGGCTTCGCCCAACCGCTCCCACATCTCTTCGCCCAGGTGCGGCGCAAAGGGATGCACCAACTGCGCGAGGATCTTCACGCACGACGCCGGCGGTCCACCTTCGACTTTCTGCAGTGCACGTGAGAGCACCATCATCGCGCTGATTGCCGTGTTCAGCTTGAGCGCTTCAATGTCGCCTGTGACCTTGTGGATGCACTTGTGCGTCTCGCGGAGAATCTCTTCGCTCGGCTCCACATCCTTCGCGTCACCGCTGACTCGCCAACACCGGTCCAAGAAACGGCGCACGCCACCGATGCTTTCGGTCGCCCACGGCTTGACCGCTTCGAGCGGTCCCATCTGCATCTCGTAGGTGCGCAGCGCATCGGCACCGAAGCGCTGGATGATGTCGTCGGGATTCACGACGTTGCCGCGTGACTTGCTCATCTTGAACGCGCGCGCGTCCACTGCGATCGCCATGTCGCTCTTGAGCGCAAAGCGACCGTCCTTGCGTTTCTCGACCTCGCCTTCGGGCACACGCACGGCTTTGACCCGCGTCCCATCGGCGATCACTTCGAACGCATCGTCCTCGTCTTCCACCGGACGCACGAGTTCGGAACTGACGCGACCGTCGGGACCTTCGTACGCGGTCATCTCGATCTCGCCCAGGATCATCCCTTGGTGGACCAGCTTGGTGAAGGGCTCCGGAACCGGAACGTGACCCTGATCGTAGAGCACCATGTGCCAGAAGCGCGCGTAGAGCAGATGCAGCACCGCGTGCTCTGCACCCCCCACGTACAGGTCCACGGGCAGCCATCGCTTCACCGACTCTTGCGACCAACCCACCTCGTTGTTGTGGGGGTCGCAGTAGCGCAGGTAGTACCAGCACGAGCCTGCCCATTGGGGCATCGTGTTCGTCTCCCGCGCGAACCACTTGCCGTCCTTTTGGAAAAACCGCCAGTCCTTCGCGCGCGCCAACACGCCGCGCGGATCGTCGCCGGGTTTGTAGTCCTCCAGTTCGGGCAGCTGCACCGGCAGCTCGGACTCTTCGACCGCAATCGGTGAGTCGTAGTCGATGGTGAAGTCTTCACCCTCTGTTCCCTGACGCGGATCGCCCTCGCCGTGGACGGGGAAGTAGATGGGGAAAGGCTCACCCCAGTAACGCTGACGACTGAAGATCCAGTCACGCAGCTTGTACTGAACGCGACCCTTTCCTTTACCGTCCTTCTCCAAGTCCGCCGTGATCGCGGACTTCATCTGGGCGGTCTTCATCCCGTCGTACTTGCCGCTTCGGACTGCGATCCCAGCTTCCGGGCGAGCTTCCTTCAGCGGACCTTCGCTCGGTGTGCCGTCTTCGCTGACGACTTCGATGATCGGGATGTCGTACTTCTGGGCGAACTCAAAGTCGCGCGTGTCGTGCGCGGGCACGGCCATGATGGCGCCCGTTCCATAACCCCACAGCACGTAGTCTGCGATCCAGATCGGCACCTCCGCGCCGTTGACCGGATTGACTGCGTGACCGCCAGTGAACACGCCGGTCTTTTGCTTCTGCCGGTCCCTGTCGCTGCGGTTCTTCGCTGCGGCGACGTAGGCTTCGACGTCGTCGCGTTGTGCATCGGTGGTGATCTGCGCCACCAACGGATGCTCGGGTGCCAGCACCATAAAGGTGGCGCCAAAAAGCGTATCGGGACGGGTGGTGTACACCTCGACGTTGGTGTCGTGACCCACGACGCCAAACGCCACTTCGGCGCCTTCCGAACGACCGATCCATTCCTGCTGCATCGTGCGGGTGGACGTGGGCCACTGCACGTCTTCCAAGCCCTTCAGCAGCCGGTCCGCGTACGCCGTGATCTTGAGTACCCACTGCCGGATGCCGCGACGTTCGACCGGGTGCCCGCCGCGCTCGCTCTTGCCGTCGATGACCTCTTCGTTGGCCAAGACGGTACCCAGCGCCGGACACCAGTTCACGCGGACGTCGTCTTGGTAGGCCAAGCCTGCGTGGAAGAGCTGCAGGAAGATCCACTGTGTCCAGCGAACGTACTCGGGATCGGTCGTGGCGACCTCACGACTCCAGTCGTAACTGAAGCCCAGCATCTTGAGCTGACGGCGGAACGTGTCGATGTTCGCTTTGGTCGTGACCGCGGGGTGTGTACCGGTCTTAACGGCGTACTGTTCGGCGGGCAGACCAAACGCGTCGAAGCCCATCGGGTGCAGAACATCCCAACCTTGGGCGCGGCGAAAGCGCGCCACAATGTCGGTTGCCGTGTAGCCCTCGGGATGTCCAACATGGAGCCCGGCACCGGAGGGATACGGAAACATGTCGAGGATGTAGATGCTCTTGTCGCCCGGCTCCTCGGGCGTGCGGAACGTGTCGTCCTTGTCCCAAAACGCTTGCCACTTGGGCTCGATCGTCGCGGGGTCGTATCGTTCTTCGTCGCTCACAGTGCGGGCACGGTAGTGCCTTTGCGGCGATTCTCAAGGCTTGGGTTTGTGTTCGGGTTCGGTTTTGGGGTCGGGTCGGGTTCGGTTTCGGGTTCGGGTTCGGTTTTGGGGTCGGGTTTGGGGGGCGGGCCCTCGGTCGAGCGCAGGAAGGGGGGCGTCCTCCTCTCACCGTCGCTGTGATTGCGTCATCCGCCTTCTGTAAGCGCTGCGTCTTTCGTTGCGCCTGAGAGTCGTCAACCCCCGCATCCTACGCTTCCCTCGGGGGCTGTTGGTTCCAACGCCTTACGCAGGCGCTCCGGATCTCGGCCGGGATCACCCAACGCCGCTTCTGTGATCAATGCGCGCGTCGTCCACTGCTGCGCAGTGTCGCCGCCGCGTGATCGTTCGCCGCCCCGCAGGGGCGTCGGTCCCGTTCACTTTCGATCTCACGTACCTCGTTGTGTCTCGCGTTCTTTAAGGCCCAGGCGCCCATGGCGATGCCGACGGCGATGCCGACGCCGACGCCGAGGCCGATGCCGATGCCGATGGCGATGCCGACGCCGATGCCGATGCCGATGCCGATGCCGACGCCGATGCCGACGCCGACGCCGATGCCGATGCCGACGCCGACGCCGATGCCGACGCCGACGCCGATACCGATGCCGATGCCGATCGATGCCGACGCCGACGCCGATGTCGATGCCGATGCCGACGCAGACGCAACGGAGAAGCCGACAGCCGAGGCGAAGGCCGATGGCGACCCACGTTCGAGACGAATCCGAAGGATTCGGATTCGGACGTCGAGACGAATCCGAAGGATTCGGATTCGGACGTCGAGACATCGGATTCGCGAAGCGAAGCCGGTGGCGAGCACGGGGCGTCGTCACCGCACATGAAATGTGCGGGGATGACGGAGACGTGACGACGCGAGCGGAGCGAGTGGCGGCGCGAGAACCACAAACACAAGGCGAGACGGCAGTGCGCAGCACTGTTCGGTGAGCCCTCCTCATAGGAAGAGCGGCGAAGGGGATCCCGCCCGGCTGCTCAAGCGGCCGAAGCGCATGCACAGGAAACGAGTATCCAACCCCGAGACGTGGTGACGCGGGGTGACGACGACTCTGACCAGCTGGGGAAGCGAAGCTTCACCAAGCGCAGCTCAGGCGGAGGAGGAACCCGCGTCACCACGTCTCGGCCTGGAACCACCACCGGAACCACCACCGGAACCACCACCAACCCCCGAACCTGAACCCGAACCCGAACCCGAACCCGAACCCGAACCCGAACCCGAACCCGAACCCGAACCCGAACCCGAACCCGAACCCGAACCCGAACCCGAACCCGAACCCGAACCCGAAACCGAACCCGAACCCGCCCCGAACCCAAACCAAAAATGCTAAAACCAAGCGTGCCCAAGTCGCCCTGGCTTCTCCTCGCGCTCATCGCCTGCGGCGGCGGCTCGAGTGACCCCGACGCAGGTACCGAAGACGCCAGCGTAGATGCGCCTGTCGACGTCGCAGACACCGACACGCCACAACCCGATACGGGCACGGACGCACCGGTCATCGACGCGGGAACCGACGCGCCGGTCGATGCGTTTGAACCGCTCGGACCCTACCCCATTGTGCTCTCGCACGGCTTTTTCGGATTCGAAACCCTAGCGGTCGGCGAGTGGGACATCACGCAGTACTACTTTGAGGTCCCCGAGCACCTCGAAAGCGAACTTGGCGAAACACTCGTCTTCACGCCCGAAGTCGATCCCTTCAACGACTCAGTCACACGCGGCCAACAACTGCGCGAAGCGATTGAAGGCATCCTCGCCGAAACAGGTCACGCCAAGGTCAACCTCATCGCACACTCCCAAGGTGGACTCGACTCGCGCTACGTCGCTTCGGTTGCCCCCGAGTTGGTCGCGTCGGTAACCAGCGTCGCAACACCCCATCAAGGCACGCCCCTGTTGGATGTCGTGGTGGCAGCGACCGACAACCCATTCCTGCGCGGGCCGATCAACGAGCTACTCCGTTTAGTCGGAGGCGTGTTGTGGAACGAAGTCGACGCGGACAGCGACTTGTTTCGTGCGCTCGAACAACTGAGCGCAGAGGGCACCGACGCGTTCAACGCGATGTACCCCGACTCCGACGAAGTTGCTTACTTCTCCATCGGAGGTCGTTCTGGACTGGTCTTGGCCCGCACCGCATGTGAGCCCGACCGCGAGGTTTCCTGGATTGCGCAGTGGGATGACGAACGCGACCCCGTCGACCCGTTGCTCGCCGTCAGCGAGTCGCTGTTCGACGGAACCTTTGGCTCGCCCGAACCCAACGATGGCTTGGTCCGCGTGAGCTCATCGCGACACGGCACGTTTCTGGGCTGCATCCCGGCGGATCACTTGGACGAAGTGGGTCAGCTCTTTGGCGATCGACCGGGAACGTTCAACGCATTCGACCACAAAGAGTTTTACGAAGAGCTCGTGGGCTTTCTGCGCAGCGAAGGCTTCTAGAGCGAAACGCGCACCAGCACAGCGCGCTTGAAGGTCAGCCCTTCGCCTTCCAGCGTCGCAATCTCGTCCAAACTCGCACTCGGAATCCAGTACATCAGGTGCTGGCCTGCAAAGAGATCGTGCCACTCGCGCAAAAACGCGTCTGCTTCGTCCGACGTCAAACCGTGAAAACCGAGGTCGGCCTTGATCCGCTCGCGCGCCGCATCGACGTTGCTTTCGGTCGGCAGCGCTAACTCGGTGGTTGCTCCAGTGCTCGGCGGCTCTGCCCAAGTCACCATCCCGTTGTTCGTGCGGTACACCATCCCGACCAAGGTTGCTTGGCTTTGGACCTTCACCGTTGTGCCGTCGAGTTCGTGACTGAAGGGCAACGTGATCGGTCCCATGGTCACGCGATAGAAAAAGTGGTCCCACTGCTTCTCGCCGTAGAGCATGCAGGCGCCATCGGCCGTCTCCCACCTCCGACCGTGCGCCGCTTCACAAACGCCATCCTCGGTTCGGCAACCCGAGCTCGGTGGTCGGGGATACTGGCGAGGTTCGGAACACGCGCCTGGGCTCAGCGTCACGCCCGCCCACGCGAGAGTCTCCCCAGGCATCAGCGCGCCACCGCCCGGGTAGTGCTCCATCACCCGATGGTTCGTGCCGAGCTTCACGCGCAGATCAAAACGCGCCACCCAATCCTGAGGAAGCGACTCGGGCAGATGTGCATACAGAACCGGCGCACGCAGCGCGGGTCGAATCGCGCGCGACGGATGACCGGCATGCAAGCTCTCCCCGTCGAGCAAGCCCCACTCATGGATCTCGATCGGCACCTGAGTAGAGGGCGCGATCGGGTTGTCTTCCGCGACCGGATCGTTGTCCTGGACAGGGGGATCGTCGTTGCAGCCGACCAGAACGAGCACCAGCAGAAGCCGCGAGATCATGTGGCATGCGACCACAGGGTTGGCGGACGAGGCAACACCCGCTAAGAAAGGGGCTCGCGCGGGGCGCCCTTGTGGCTGAGACGTACCCGTCGAACCTGATCCGGTTAGTACCGGCGTAGGGAACGCGATGTTCGTCGCCCTGCGCCTCATCAAGGACGCAACACCCATGAGCGACAAGCCCTTTCCTCTTCCCGTACACGGCGCCACCAACCCTTCGTCGCAATCGGCCGGCACCACGCCTGGTTCGTTTGCCCTGAAAGCCGACGTCGGCGGTGCACGCATGTTCGCGTCGCCCGACACGCCGGGCATGCCTCAACCCAGCGACAAGACCGCGTGGGACTTTATGCCTGCGGATTGGACGCAGACCGCCGAGGGGTGGAAGGCGCCCGCAGGGTTTGTGCCGGTGACCCAGCTTGAGCACGCCCGACTGGGAATCATTACCCCAGCGATGAAGCGTGTTGCAGAGCGCGAACCGCATCTGACCGCGGAACAGGTGCGCGACGAAGTCGCTGCAGGTCGGATGATCATTCCGGCGAACATCAAGCACCTCGCGAAGCGCCTTGATCCCATGTGCATCGGTCGTGCGAGTCGCACCAAGGTCAATGCCAACATGGGTGCGAGCCCCGTATCGTCGGGCACCAGTGACGAGGTCGAGAAGCTTCACTGGGCCCAAAAGTGGGGCTCCGACACGGTCATGGATCTGTCGACGGGTGGAGACCTGGACGCAACGCGCCAAGCCATCATCGACGACGCGACAGTGCCGATCGGAACCGTGCCCATCTACTCGATGATCATTGGCCGCAAGATCGAGGACCTCAGCGTCGAGGATATTTTGGCCGGGCTTCGCCATCAGGCGGAGCAGGGAGTCGACTATTTCACTGTCCACGCAGGGGTTCTGAGAAATCACCTGCCCTACGTGAAAGATCGACTCATCGGCATCGTTTCTCGAGGTGGAAGCCTGCTGGCGAAGTGGATGATCCATCACGGCCAAGAAAACCCGATGTACACGGCGTTCGACGCCATCTGCGACATCATGCGCGAGTACGACGTGTCGTTCTCCCTGGGTGATGGACTCCGGCCCGGCGGACTCGCCGATGCCACCGACACGGCGCAGCTACTCGAGCTTCAAACGCTCGGCGAGCTGACCGAACGCGCATGGCGCAAGGGCGTCCAGGTGATGGTTGAGGGTCCTGGCCACGTTCCCTTCGATCAAATCGAGTTCAACATGAAGCTGCAGCGTCGCGTCTGTCACGGTGCACCCTTCTACGTGCTCGGACCGCTCGTGACCGACGTGTTCCCTGGCTACGACCACATCACCAGCTGCATCGGCGCAACTGCGGCGGCGTACCATGGCGCCGCCATGCTTTGTTACGTCACGCCGAAGGAGCACGTCGGACTTCCGAAGAAGGACGACGTGAAGCAAGGGTGCATCGCGTACAAGATTGCAGCACACGCGGCGGATGTCGCTCTCGGCATTCCCGAGACGCGCGACTGGGACGACGACCTGACGCGTGCACGCGCGGCTCTGAACTGGGAGAAGCACTTCGACCTCGCGTTTGACGGAGACTTCGCACGTGCCCTGCACGACGAAGACCTCGACGTCGACACCGACTTCTGCGCCATGTGCGGACACGACTGGTGCTCGGTCCGGATCAGCAAGGAGATCGTGGAGTTCGCGAGCGGAAAGGCCAAGGGCTTCGAGCGCGAGCGTGTGCTCAAGTCGCCTGGACTCACGCCCGAGCAGGAAGCAATCCTGGCTCAGCGCGGCCATTTGCCGCCTGAGGAGATCCACCGTTTGGCCCGCAAAACACGGCAAGCCGTAGGTGCTGAGGGCGGAAAAGGCTCTTGTCACAGCGACTACGTGGATCCGGATTCCGCCGGACACATTCAGCAACAAAAGCTGGTACAACTCGGCCGCAAATCACCGCAGCCAACGCCTGAAGCGTAGGCGGCGTAGCAAAGGGAGACCCATGACTCGTTTGTTCGGAACCTTGTTGGCTTTGACGTTTGTTGGCGCACTGGCGTGCGGCGGCGGCGGTGGTGACGACGGAAACGGCGGCGGCGACCACACCGAAGGCGGGGAAGACCTGTCGATGTTCGAGGGCCCGGTGAGCGGTGACGCTACGGCGGGCGCAGAAGTCTTCGCGAACTTCTGCGCGGGATGTCATCCCGACGGCGGATCGGGAGTGGGTCCTGACTTGCATGACCGCACCGACTCGCCCGCGGAAATCCGCGCGTTGATTCGTCACGGCGAGGACCGCATGCCTGGATTTGGTGCCGACCAAATCAGCGACGACGACCTGGAAAACGTCCTCGCGCACCTGCAGTCGTACGGCATGTTCCAGTAGCGCTTCAGAATCTTTTCATTGCCAAGGGCTCGAAACATGAATCGCTAGAGATTCAGGTTTCGGGCCTTTCGCGTATGTCCGCGACGCTGCCGGCGAACTTAGAGGCCGACCCAGCTTCGCGCATTCAAGCTTCGCGTACCTTGGCGCACGGCAAAGAAGAGCGCAGAACCTGAAATCGCACCAATACGCGCGCCCCGACCGACCCACTCGCCTCGCGTCAGCGCGGTCTGAGCCAGACCACCGTAGAGCGTGAAGTAGTTGTTTCCGTGGTCGAGAATCACAAGTTGTCCGTACCCGGCGTATCGCTGAGCAAACGCGACTCGCCCGTCGGCGGCGGCCACGACGGCGGAACCTGGACTCACAAACTCCAGGCCATGACCGTCTTCGCGCTGGGCTTCGCGAACCGCTCCGCCCGACACCGGCAATGCCAGGTTGCCTCGCTGGGCGACAAAGCCGCTCGCCGCTTGGGCTTGCTGGCCACGCACCGTGATCTGACCGTAGGCGGGTTGCTGTTGCTGTTGCCGCGTCCACGCCGGAGCGGGCTGCTGCGTCGTCACGGGCAAACGCGGCGCGTAACTCGGGTCGAACACGCCGGCATACATCTGCTGTGACTGCGTCGCTTGTTGAATGCGCTGCTTTTCGTTCTGCAACGTCAGTTTCTCGGCCTGCGCCGATGCGACGAGTTCACGTTGGGTCTCGATCTCAGCTTCCAACGCACGCGTTCGGTCGCGCAAAAACGTGATGGCGCCCAGGTCGCTGCGCACCATTCGCTCGACTCGTTCCACTCGCGCCAGATGGCTCAAGAGCGCTTGAAATCCACCCGCAACCGGCAGCATGCCCGCTCGCCGAATCCGGTACAGCGCACGCGCACGACGATGCAGCTCGGCTTGAGTGGCCGCGCGCCGCGTACCCAGCTCATCGATCTCGGTTCGCAAACGGGTCTGCGCTTCGGTCGCTTCGCGCTCGCGTTGATCGGCGGCAGCGATGCGTTGGTCAATGTCCGCGATCGAAACCGTCGGCTGTGCCTGTTGTGCGTAGGGTTGAAGCGTGGGCTGTCCGTAGCCAGGCTGCGCATACCCGGGTTGCTGCCCGTACGCATAGGGCTGTGCCACAGGAGGCTGTGCCGGTGGCAGTGTCGGAATCGTGTAGCGCGGTTGTGCGTAGATCGTGCCTGCCGCCAGCCCAAGCGCGATGAGAAGAATCGACAGCTTCCGCATCAGACCGCCAAGTAGCGCCGCACAGAGACCGCGCTGCCGATCGCGCCGACGAGAGCACCGCCGAGCACGAGAAGAAGAACCACCCAACCGTCCAGGAACGCTGCCTGGATGCCGGTCAACGCGGCCACGCTCTCGTCGAGGTGTCCGCGAATCGAGATGAACCCGAGGAAGAGGAAGACGACAGCGAGTCCCGCCGATGCAAACCCCTGAAAGGTGCCTTCGAGAACAAAGGGACCGCGGACAAACCCGTCGGTGGCACCGCAAAGCTTCATCACTTCGATCTCTTCGCGACGACGCGCGACGGCGAGTCGAATCGTGTTGCCGATGACCGCGAGCAAACAGAATCCCACCAGCAGCGAGAGCACTGCGGCAAGGCTTTGACCTGCCGAGATCAGCGCATCGAGCCGTCCGAACCAACCGCGGTAGGTCTCGACATCCGAGACCGCACGAAGGGTTCCAAGGCGCTCGGCGATCGTCTCAAGTCGCGATACCGGCGTGCCGCGCACCAGCACGACCTCAAGCGAGGCGGGAAAGACCTCCGCCGGAAGCGAGCCGAGCTCGGCGGTGACGTCGCTCTGCTCCAAGAACATCGCGCGTGCTTCTTCGGAAGTGAGCTCTTCGACCGAGTCGATTTCGTTCATGCCCTCCAGCACGGTACGGAGTTGCTGAACGTCGTCGTTGGCTGCGCCATCACGCAGGTAAATGCTGAGCCGACCGCTCTGACCCCATCGCTCGGCCATGTTGGCGAGATTCGTGACGCCAAGCAGCACACCGGCCACGCAAAGAAACGCGACAGCCATGCTGGACACCGCGATGAAGTAGAGCCGCTTTTCTTCGCGAAGCCCGCGCTTCGCCCGCTTCAGCGTGTGCTTCAAATCCATGATCACCCTGCAACCGAAGACGCTGCTTGAGCGCCAACGGCGTGAAGTCCGCTTTCGTGTCGGTCGGCAGCCACAGCTTCCGACCAGCTTCTGAGTCCTCGACGAGCCTCCACGACTCGCCCGTCGTCGATTCCAATGATTCGGTGGTCTCGCTTGGCAATGAGCGAGTGGTCGTGCGTCGCGAAGAGCACAGTCGTTCCTGCGGCGTTGATTTCCTCAAAGAGCGTGAGGATGTCGATCGCCAAGTGGGGGTCGAGGTTGCCCGTCGGTTCGTCGGCCAGGATGAGTGCGGGTTCGGTGACGATGGCGCGTGCAACCGCGACCCTCTGTTGTTCACCGCCCGAAAGTGTTTCGGTTCGATCGTCTCCGCGACCGGCCAAACCGACTCGTTCGAGTGCCTCGGCCACGCGCGAACGCACGAGGCGCTTGGGCATGGAGAGGATTTCCAAGGCAACCGCGACGTTCTCGAAGACCGTCCAGTGCCTGACGATGCGAAAGTCCTGGAAGACAATGCCTAGGTTTCGCCGAAGGAAGGGAATGCTGCGCGAACGCAGCCGTGCGACGTCACGTCCACAGAAAAGGATTCGACCCGCGTCTACCGTGTGCTTCCGGTACACCAACTGAAGCAATGTGCTTTTGCCTGCCCCGCTTGGACCGGTGACGAAGGCAAACTCTCCGCGTTCAACAGTGAGATTCACCGAGCGAAGCGTCGGCTGATCTTTTCGGAAGTACTTGTAGACGTCTTCGAATACGAGAATCGGTCTGCCTCGACCGGACTCCGTTTGCTGACCTGCGCGAAAGAACGCGAAGGGTCGAACGATCTTCTCGTCGGTAGACGCCATACCTTCGGATACCGGGTGAAGATCCGCACTGGCAAAAAAACGACCGGTTCTCTCCCCCAATCACGGTCTGTGTCGTGTTCCGACGAGAGTCGCGTGAATCGCGATGTATCCGTGCCGATAACCGATTCGTCAGTCTCAGTTCAGTCTCAGTGTCAGTCAGCCTCAGGGCCAGTCTCAGGGCAGGCCCGAGCGCATCAAAGAACGCGTATTGAAGAACGCGAACTTGATTGAAGAAGTGCACACGAGCTGAAAACAGACCGCGCACCGCAGCTCAGCTCAAAACCGGGGCCGCGAGTAGTCGTTGGCTCAGAACGCGAAGCGTTCGTTCGAGCGACGCACGCAGTCGGGCAACGTGGAGGCTCCACGAGCCGGAACGCGCGCGAAGCGCGTGCTTGGAGGGGGGTCCCGAACGAAGTTCGGGGGGAGGTTTTGCTAAAACCTCCCCAAGGAGGAGCCGTGCCCGTTTAAGCCGGAAGCCGAAGGCTGGAGGCGTAGGGCGCGGCGACGACGATCAAGGAAGCGGAAAGAAACTCGCAGTCAGATCGAAGTCCGCCGCCACGGAAAACGGTGCCTCCACGATCAACACGTAGTCACCCGGATCCAGATCTCGCGAAATCGCTGCCGGGTTCCCCGTCCGACACTCGATATTGGTTCCGCTTGAGCAGCTATCGCGAAGCGTCAGCGTGTAGCTGCTGCTTCCGGACGTCGGCGAAACGGTGATGCTCGCACGCGAGGGGGTCGAAATCGTGAACTCGTAGAACGCGTCCGGATACCCCGAGCGACACGTCGAGACGTCATCCTCGAACCCAGTCAGCGTGTCGCGTCGGAACGCTCCACCGGTGATGTCGATCGCACCCGTGCAAATATCGTTGGGCGGAATCGGTGTCGGCGGTCGCGTCTCGATCTGAGCGGTGATGCTGCCCGAACTCGAGGTTGTATGCGCGACGACGTAGTACGTCCCCGCCGGCAAGCTCCGGAACGTCTGCATCTCGGAAATCGACCCGGACCGACAGCGCAACTCCGAACCAGCCACACCGCACTCGGTCGACAAGGCGACCGCGGTCGAGAAGCGGCTCGGGCTGGTCACGGTCAGGTCGACGTCGCGCAGCTCGGTCAGCGTAAAGAAGAAGATCAGGTCGCGCGCAAAGGTCGAGGTGCTTCCACACGACGCACCTGCGTCGATTTCGCCAATGCTGCCGATGGTCGCGGTCTGGGGGCCCGACGTGATGTCGAGGGCAGTACTGCACGCGTCGCCGGGGTCACGGACGGTGGGATCGGTGATCTCCACGTCGAGGCTCCACATCGAAGAGTCCGTTCGACTGCTCTCGATGATCACCCAGTAGGTTCCCGGAGCCAGCTCACGACGCCGTACCTCGGCGGGGTTGCCGGAGCGGCACTGCACCGTGGTGTCCGGGTCGTCGCAATCGCTCACGAGGCTCACGTACGTCGAGGTGAAACCCGAACCCGTGGTGCTTCCGCGAAGCACAACGTCCTGAGTCTCGGTCAGCACCAACTTGTAGACCGCATCGCGACGCGGCTGTGAGTTGCACGAGAGGTTGTAGTCGTCTTCGACCTCCACAAACATGCCCGTGTACGTGCCGCCTGCGGTGATCTCCTCGGTGCCCGAGTTGCACAGGTCGACCGGCGGAATCGTGGTGGGCGGCTCAAAGCGAACGTTGAGATCGAACGTCCCGCCCGTGGTCTGCTTCACGATGATGATGTAGTCGCCAGGCGCCAGACTGCGCTGAAGCATCGTCGCCGGGGTGAAGTTGTTGCAGCGAATGTCCGGTCCGGTCTCGCAGGCCGACGCTGCGCGAATCGCCACAGCGGTTCCACTGCCACCGGAGGCCGTGACCTGCACGTCCATCATCTCATCCAACGTGAAGCGGAAGAACGCGTCGGGGCCGGTGTCCTTGCAGTTGAGCGTCGCATCGGCGCTCAAACTACGCGTGGCGCCGGAGTACGTACCCGGACCTGGAATCACCTCGGCGTCGTCGCACGTGCCGTTGATCGGTGTGCAGGTCAGGTCGTTGTAGTCGCGCGCTCCGTCGCAGTTGTCGTCACGTCGGTTACGACAATCTTCCGGCGCACCAGGGTAAATCTCGGTTCCGAAGCGGGGATCATCGTCACAGTCCATGCCGCCGCACGCACCTGAGGTGAAGCCGTCGCCATCCAAGTCACGCGCTGCGAACACGCAGCCCAGGGCATCGTCGCACGAGTCCACGGTGCACGAACTCTCGTCGTTGCAGTAGAGCGGTGCCGAGGGACGACAGCCAAGGGACATGTCGCAAATCTCTGCGCCGTTACAGGCGTTGCCGTCACTGCACAGATCGTTGTTGGGCATCGCGACACAGCGGTCGAGGTTCTCGTCGCAGGCGTCGACCGTGCACTCGACCTCGTCGTTGCAGTCGAGCGAGCCCGCGGCACAGAGTCCGTCTTCGCCACAGGTCTCCGCGCCGTTGCAGAAACAACCGTCGTCACACTGCGCATCACTCGCGCAGGGCTGACCGATCGTCATGCCTTCGGCGCACTCCAACATCACGTCGGTTCCAGCGTCCTCTGCCGGTGCGTCGGGCGTCTCGGCATCGAAGCCCGTTTCCGGCAATCCGCGAGGTTCCCCTGTCGTGCATCCGAGCGCGACCAACGCGATTAGTGCGTACCGTCCCATTTCATCCATCCCATTAGGGGTCGCTGATCGCGACCTCAAAGAAGTATTCACCCTGGTTCGAACTTCCCCAACCGTCCACGACGTAGAAGTACAAACCCGGGTCCAAAACCTCGTCCAAACGACTGGTTCGGCCTTCGCCGCCGTCGTCATCGCAGGTTTCCTCGCCCATCGAGACACACATGTCTTCGTGGCGATGCAACACGGTGTCGAAGGCTGAGCCTTCGGTGCTCGCCACCACGCGTCGCGTCGACGTCAGCATCAGGCGGAAGGTTGCGTCCCGACTGGCCGCGCCGCTCCCGCACACGCGCGTGTTGTAGTCGTTGAGCGTGGTCGACGTATCCCCGCGGAAGAGCCCACCGGAGGGTCCAACCATGTGCGCCGAACTACAGCTGCTGTTGCCCGACACATCGGTCACGGGCGTGGGCGCCGTCGCGGTGATGTTGAGGCTGTAGCTCGTACCCGAGCTGCTCTCGACCACGACGTAGTAGGTGCCGGCGCTCAAACTACGAAGGACAGCGCGCGCCGGGTTTCCAGAGTCACATCGGAGACGAGCGTCGATGTCATCACACGCGGTCCGAACCGACATGTACATGAACGGTCCGCCTCCGTCGGCTTCGATGGTGACGTCGCTCGTCGAATCGATCGTGAACTCGTGCACGGCGTCGCGGAAGAAGAACCCGCAGTCGGTGGCCAGGTCGTCCTGCTTGTCGGCGAGGGTTCCGGTAAAGGGTGTGCCGACCGTAACGTCGATGGGATCGGCGCAGACATCGCCCGTCGGCGGCGGTGTCGGATCCTCGAAACTCACGTCGAGAGTGAAGTCGACTTCGCGTGAAGCGCTGCCCTCGACCAAGAGGAAGTACGTGCCCGCGGGGAGCTGGTGCGCCCGACCGGATGCCGGCGAACCGCGCAAGCATCGCAGCTCTCCCTCCGTGCTGCCGCAGTCGTCGCTCAATGCCACGCTGAGCGAATCGCCAGTGGTCGAGAGCGCAGAGAACAGCACATCGCGCTCTTCGTCGATCGTGAATTGATAGGTCAGATCCGGTGCGCTCGACCCACCGCACGACGTGGTGACGTCATCCGCAACGTCGACAAAGCTGCCCGGGAACGTGCCACCAGCACTGACGTCGAGCGGCATCTCGCAAGACTCGTTGGTGGCCGGAGGCGTGGGGTCGGCAAGCGTGACTTCAACGTCGACGGTCCCGTCGACGGCGCCCACAAGAATGAAGTAGGTGCCAGGCTCCAGCGACGCGACGCGAATCTGCGCCGGGAAGCTCCCCGCACACTGGCTCTCGGACGCGCGGTCGTCGCACACCGTGCGCAACGCCACGTACGTCACGGCGGGGTTGCCGCTTCGGTTGCGGTTTTCGGCGCGAATCGTGACTGCCTGGGGCTCATCGATGGTGAAGGTCAGGACCAAGTCTTTGCGGCCTGCGGGAGCACAGCCGAGCGAGTAGTCCGCCACCGCACCACTGCTGATCAGTTCGAAGAAACCGCCCTCGCCAACATCGAGCGCGTCTTCGCAAACATCGTGTTGAGGCGCGCCGCAATCATCCTCGTCGACGATCTCGTCGCAGTCGTTGTCCTCTTCGTCGTCGCAAATCTCGTTGACCGTGCTTCCACGTCGAGGGTCCGCGTCGTCGCAGTCGGTGCCGCCCTCGCAGAACCAGTCCGCTTCACCGTCCTCGTCGAAATCGCGGGGCTCCTGACGACAAAGTTTCGCTTCTTCGTCGCAGCTGTCGATCGTGCAGACGTCGAAGTCGTTGCAAGTCTCGAGCGGTCCAGGTCGACAGCCACGCACCGGATCGCAGATCTCAAGTCCGTTGCAGAACTCTCCGTCATCGCAGAAGGCTCGATCCAGGATCTGCTGGCAAAGACGTCGCTCGTCGCAAATATCGCGCGTGCAGGCGACCCCATCGTCGCAATCTGCGTCCACCTCGCACTCCGGCGGAACGTCCGTTGGCACATCGGGCACGCTCACGTCCGGCGCGTCCACCATGCCGCTATCGCGGGTGGGTCCCGAATCGTCTCCACACGCGACAAGCGCTCCTACGAGCACAAAGCCAAGCCAACGAATCACAGAAATCCCTCAGATCCAGGGTGTTCGAAGGGCCAAAATCGCCCCTTCGATGAACGCTCGAGTATGACATAGACGCACATGACGCGCCGGCCGGCTGGCTGGTGAGGTTCGTCACAGCCACCTTCCACCAGGAATCAGGCCCCAATGACCAAGGCAGTTCGTTACGTCCGCACCGGCGCGGTTGGCGAGATCGTTCTCAATCGTCCGGACAACCGAAACAGCATGACGCCAGAACTCCTGGACGCTTTTGCAAGCGCGAGTGCCGAAGCGCATGCCGACGATCCGCGTTGCGTGTTGATTCGTGGCGAAGGCCGATGTTTCAGCGCCGGCGCCGACTTCAAAGCCACGGTGCAACGTGCGAGTGCGGCACTCCCTCACGAGCGATCGTTTGCGATGTATGAACCCTTCTTGAGCATCTGGGATCTGCAGGTACCCGTCATTGGTGCGCTCAACGGACACGCGGTGGGTGGAGGGTTCGGCCTTTCGCTCATGTGCGACATCCGCATTGCGAACCGCGAGTCCAAGTACGGCGCCAACTTCGCGCGTTTGGGTCTGAGTGCCGGCATGGCGATCAGTTATCTCTTGCCGCGCGTCGTGGGCGCGTCAAAGGCCGCGGAGCTGCTCTATACCGGTCGGCTCGTTCTCGGCGACGAGGCGGCCGCGATAGGGTTGTGCAGTGAGGCACTCGATCCTGACCACGTTGTGCCGCGCGCGCGTGAACTCGCCGAAGCGATTGCCGAGTCGGCGCCTTTGGCTGTGCGAGCCGTGAAGCAGACTATGCGTGAGGGGTTGGGCTGGGATCCTCGCGGCGCCGCGTGGCGTGAGGCCGCGCTGCAGGCGCAAACGCTCGAAACGGCAGACGCGAAAGAAGGCATCGCAGCGCTCCTGGAGAAGCGAAAGCCGATATTCGAGGGACGCTGAACCGTCAGCCTTGACGAGCCTGCGGGCGCGTCGATACGTCTAACGGATGCTCGAGCGGCCTCCCAAGCTGCCGTTGCCGGTGGAAGAACTTCCTGAAGCGGTTCGTCGCTTCGGAAATCCCGCTGCTCCGGCCCCGGCGAAAATGATGGCGGCGCGTGGCCTCGTGCCGATTCAAGGCGGGGGCCTGGTCACGCTGCTCGCGCAGTTGTCCAACGACAAGGACGAAGGTGTCCGCTCCGCGGCTGAGAAGTCGTTCGACGGTCTCCCCGATCCGGTTCTTCTCCCCGCGTGTGAGAGCGAGCTGCACAAGTCGGTACTCGACGAAGTGGCGCGCCGCTTCCGGTCCCGCGAAGACGTCTTGGAGCGCATCGTTCAAAACACGCACACGGCCGACGCCACGATCGAGACCATCGCGAAGTCGAGCAGTGAACGGTTGAGCGAAATCATCGCGGTCAACCAACAGCGACTGCTGGGTGCTCCGGAAATCGTAGAGGCGCTCTACAAGAACAAGAACACGCGCATGTCGACGGCCGATCGCTTGGTCGAGCTCTGCGCACGAAACGGTGTCGAGCTCAACGCGATTCCCGCGTTCAAGGAACACGTCGAGGCGATTCAGGGTCAGCTGATTCCTGAACCGACCGAGGAACCGCTACCGAGCGACAGCTTGTTCACCGAGGTGCTCGAGGCGTCGGAAGACGAAGACGCGATCGAGATCGACAAAGTCGACGGGAGTGAAGAACTCAAAGAGAAGTTCAAACCGCTGTCGTTCCGCATTCGCGAGATGAGCGTCTCCGAGAAGATTCGCCTAGCCGTTGTGGGGGATGCGGCCGCGCGTTCGATCCTGGTCCGAGACCCGAATCGTCTGGTGTCCTTTGCTGCGATCAGCTCGCCGTCGATGAACGAGTCGGAAGCCGCTGGCATCGCGCACAGCAAGGAAGTCGGCGAGGACGTGCTTCGCTACATCGCAAACCGCAAGGAGTGGACGCGAAGCTACGAAGTGAAGCGTGCGCTTTTGTTCAACCCCAAGACTCCGGTGGGATTGAGCATGAAGTTTCTCGGGCACCTGCGCCCGAACGACATGAAGACACTCTCGCGGAGTCGTGGTGTACCCAGCGCGTTGAAGACGGCTGCGAAACACCGACTCGCCAAGAAGGGCATTAAATAGTGGGACTGCTGGGTAAGCTTTTTGGCGGCAAGACCGTGGAGCAACGACGTGAACGCGCGCGCGAACTGATTCGCGAAGGCGATCACGGCGGAGCAAAAATCGAACTGGAACGCGCTCTCGAAAAGTCGACCGACAACGACGAACGCGAAGCGATTCAAGACGAGATCGACGACTGCTGCGACGTCATTGCAGAACGGCGCGTCGCGGAAGCCAAGCGTCTGCGCGCACAAGGTGACGTCGATCTTGCGCGCATGGAACTGGAAGGTGCGCTCGAAGTCGCGGTGGCGGACGAGACCATTGAACTCGTCCAATCGGTGATCGACTCGCTCGAACAAACCGAAGCGGTCGATGCGGCCGAAGCAGTCGAAAAAGTCAGCGACGAAGAACGCTGGGTGCTCATCAGTGGCAGCTGGGAAGACCCGCAAGCCGACGAGTACGAAGACTACGGGGACGATTTCGTCACCGCCGTGCTCGCGGTCCACGACGGACGCCCCGAAGACGCCCTCCCCTTGCTGGAGGCAGTTCTCGAAGACGCCGACGCGCCCCGCTATCTGTGGCTCGAAGTTGGGCGTGCTCGCTTGTTGTGCGACGACCGCGAAGGTGGACGCGATGCGCTCGTCGAGTTCGTCGACAGCCTGGCGGAGGACGAGGTCGGTGACGCATTGCTGGCCGCATACATCGAACTGGCTCGCATCGCGCATGACGACGAAGAGTTCGAAGAAGCGATGGCGTTTTACCAACGCGCGATCGAAGAGTTCGACAACGACCATCGTCCCTATCTCGCGATGGGCATTTTCCTGCGCGACACCGATCACCTCGAGGAAGCGATCGACGTGATGGAAGCTGGGTCGTCGCTGATGGACGACATCCGTCCCGACTGGCGCATGATGCAAGAGCTTGGTCACGCGTACGCGATGGCCGAACGACACGAGGAAGCGATTGCGCAACTGGAGGGCGTGATCGCGTGGATGACGAGTCGACAGCTGCTGGACTTCCCACCACGAACTGCAGAGAAGCTTGCGGAGCTCCACGAAACCACTGGCAAGTTGGATCGGGCTGCAGACTTGTACGCCGCACTTGCGAAGGGGTCAGACGTCGACCGACACGCGCACTACTACGCCGAAGCCGCGCGCCTGCTCGCGGCGTTGGAGTTGGACGAGGAAGCTCGTCGAATGTTCAAGCGTGCGCTCGCGTTGAGCGAAGACGACGAGCAAAAAGCAAAGATTGAATCGTCGCTCAGTTCACTCGCGTAAATCCGACCGATTCTCACTGGCTCGCACCATGCGCGGTGTTATGCTGGCCATAGCTGAACGGCGTGGACTGGGAATCGACTCGGCCGCGACTTGAAGGCGACACACAACATGACTCAACAGAGTGGCGCTTCGCGTCTCCGTCCCGTCACTGTGCCCCGCTTGCGTCGAATGAAGACCAAGGGCGAGCGCATCACGATGGTCACCGCCTACGACGCGACCTTTGCGCGTATGTTCGATGAAGGCGGAGCTGACGTGTTGCTCGTTGGCGACTCGCTGGGAATGGTGGTCCAGGGATTGGACACCACCCTTCCCGTGACCATCGACGAGGTCATCTACCACTGTCGCGCGGTCGCGCGCGGAACGAAGCGTGCGCACATCGTCGGCGACATGCCGTTCTTGAGCCATCAGATCAGCCCCGAAGACGCCCTGCGCAACGCGGGTCGGTTCCTGCGTGAAGGCGGTGCGCACTCGATCAAACTCGAGGGCGGACGAAGTGCTGCACCCACGATTCGGCGTCTCGTCGAAGCTGGAATTCCGGTCATGGGACACGTTGGGCTCACGCCTCAAAGCGTTCACGCGATGGGCGGCTTCCGCGTGCAGGGCAAGACCGAGTCTGCTGCAGACCAGGTGCTCGCGGATGCGCAGGCTGTCGCAGACGCAGGCGCGTTTTCGATCGTCCTCGAAGGGATCCCCACCGATCTAGCGGCGCGCATCACCGAGTCGCTCGACATCCCGACCATCGGCATCGGAGCCGGACCGCATTGCGACGGACAGGTCTTGGTCGGATACGACCTGCTTGGCTTGACCGCGGACCTTCGCCCGAAGTTCGTCAAACGGTACGCCGAGTTCTTCGCCGATGGTGTTGCCGCGACGGAGAGCTACCGCGAAGAGGTTCGCAGCGGCGCGTTTCCCGCACCGGAACACGGATTTGGCGAGGTCAAAAAGAGTGTCGTGCTTCGCGCTGTCGGCAACGATGGACCGCGTCCTGGATACGGCCCTCAAGAATTCTGAGCCGCCGAAAAGGAACAGCTCGTGAAGGTCATCCACGACCCCGCTGCGTTTCGCGACGCGTGCACTCGTGCGCGTCGCGAGCACCGCGTGGGACTCGTTCCCACAATGGGCGCCTTGCACGCGGGGCATCTCGCGTTGGTCGACCATGCCCAGGCGCACGGCGCCACGTTTCGAGTGGTGACGATTTTCGTCAACCCGCTGCAGTTCGGTGAAGGCGAAGATCTGGATCGCTATCCCCGCACGCTCGAGTCTGATGTTGCAGCGTGCGCCGAGCGGGGTGTGGATGTCGTGTTCGCGCCGGCAAACGACGCGATGTATCCCGCCGGCTTCCAATCCAAAGTCGCGCTCTCGGAGATCACGCAGCCTCTCGAAGGAAGCCATCGTCCCGGCCATTTCGACGGAGTCACCACAGTCGTCACCAAGCTCTTCAATCTGACGGGTCCATGCGTGGCCGTGTTTGGTCGGAAGGACTACCAACAGTGGCGCTTGATCCAGCGAATGGTGCGCGACCTCGACATGCCGATCGATGTGGTGGGACATCCGATCGTTCGAGAAGCGGACGGTCTCGCGCTGAGCTCGCGGAATCGGTACCTCTCGTCAGAGGAACGCACCCGAGCGCTCTCGCTCTCGCAAGGCTTGCGTGAGGCGCAGCAAGCTTGGGATCAGGGCGAACGAAACGCCGAGGCCTTGCTGCGTCTCGCTCGCGCGCCAGTGGACGCCGCAATGGACCAGGTCGACTACGTGGCAATCGTCGAACCCGAAACCCTTCAGCCCATTGTTGGAACGGTCGAGCACGCGACGCTCTTGGTTGCCGCGCACATCGGGGCGACGCGTTTGATCGACAACCGGGAACTCAGCGCGCGCGAATCGTAACGGGGTCGGGCAAGTCGTCGCTGACGACCACCGTTTGAGTCACCGTGCGCGAGCGCGAGTAGACCACGCGAATTTCGAGTTCGCGCCCAAACTCCAACGCTTCGAGTGTCGTGGACGACCGACCATGCAGCACTCCGTCGACGAACACTTGCGCGCTGGTCGCACCCGGGTCGATGGTGACGTTACGCCGCATCGGCGTGAGTTCCACTGCGCGCGTGGTCAATCCCTCAGTCGCAGTAAAGCGTTCGATGTAGGGCTCGTATCCGACCAACACCACTTCCAGGTCGTACTCGTGACCGTCTTCGAGCGGACCGTGCCCCACCAAGGGCGTCTGTTGCCCTAGCGTATCGCCGTCCAGAAAGACTTCCGCGCCCGGCGGATTGGACGTGACGTTGAGCATCGCATCGGCGCCGGTTAGCGCACGCGCAACCAACACCCCGCCCAGCACTAGCGCGACCAACACCAACCCGACGATGAGTCGTTTTCCAAGAACGGTTTCACCCGACTCGGTCGAGACCTCAAGTTTGTCCATCTCCAGCGTCTCGAGCTGAGCCGCCGCTTTCATCTGGTCTCGCGATACCGAAGGGAGAACCGAGTGAGGGTTCGGCGTCGCGGAGTCGTCTTCCCATTTGCCGCTCAGATCCGGCAACCCGCCCGAAGACACGACAGGCGACCAAGGCTCTTCTTGTTCGGGTGTGGTGATCGCCGACTCGAACGACTCGTCGCTCGCATCAAACGCGATGACGGGCGTCGGAGGCTCGGTGGGGATCTCGCGCGGGATGCGCAGAGCCGCACTCGCAACGGGCGGAGGCGCAGAAGGCTTTGGCGGCGGTGGTGGTGGTGCCGATCGCGGTGCCGATCGCGGAGGAGCCGACCGGGGGACAGGAGCAGGCGCGGGTGGCGCGGGTCGTGGTGCGCGTTTCTTCTGCTTGTTGCGCTGCGCGACTTCCCGTTCAAGCGCGTGCTTCATCCGCTGCAGAATCTCGCCCTTGTCGTCGACCATCGTGCGGTCGCCCCAACTGTCTTCGTCCCCAAAGGACATCAAGGGAGTCGGTTGCATCGACGTGGTGGGATCGTCCCAATCGTCCGCGGCAGGCCGGACGTCGGATTCGACGAGCGTGACGTCTTCTTCGGTGGAGTCGTCCGCTTGGATTCGCGGCGGTTCGCGCTTGGGTGGTGATTGCGGCTTGGATTGCGATGGCGGCTTGCGGCGACCGCCCGCTTCGCGTGTTTCTTCGCCCTCGAAACCATCCTTGAGGTCGTAGATCTTGCTTTTCCGCGCCAAGATATCCGGCCGGAACTCGTCGGGCTTCATCACCTCGAGCGAGCCGGTGCCGGTATCCGTCACGATCTTCTGACCGGAATCGCTGAGCGGAATCACGTGCTGGTCGCTGCTCACGCGCAAACTGCCCGTAGCTTGTTCCAGTTCCTTCGGAAAGAGCTGCGCCATGAGGGTCGCCATGCGCGCGGCGGTGAAGCTCGGCATTCGTTTGTAGAGAAACGACGTCAGCGCTTGGCCAAAGTCGTGCGCGCTTCGATACCGATCGTTGGAGTGCTTCGAGAGCGCACGCATCACGATCTCGTCGAGCTCGGGCGGGATGTCGGGGCGCTTCCGACTCGGTGGTTCGACGTCAGCCTTGCGCACCGCATCCAAGAGCTTGGGCAAGCTGTCTTGCTGGTAGAGCATCTCTCCGGTGAGCAACTCGTAGAGCACGATCCCCGTCGAGAAGATGTCGCTCCGACTGTCGACTGGATCACCCCACGCCTGCTCGGGAGACATGTAGTAGTACTTGCCCTTGATCACGCCGACCTCGGTGGCCTCGCCACTTCGCATCGCAGCCTTGGCGATGCCAAAGTCGACGATTTTCACCTCACCCGAAAAGCTGATCAGCACGTTCTGCGGCGAGATATCGCGGTGCACGATGTTGAGCGGCGAACCTGTCATGTCGCGCTTGCGATGGGCGTAGTCCAAGCCGTGGCACACCTCGCTCACCACGTACGCACACAAGTCGATCGGAATCTTCGCGCGCTTGGGGGCAGCCTTTTTCAGGAGCCGATACGCATCAGCTCCCTCGATGAACTCCATGACGATGAAGTAGGTGTTCGGGGCGTTGGGTGTTTCGACCACGCCGAGGTCGAAGGTCTGAGCGATGTTGACGTGGTTGAGAAGGACCGAGAGCTTCGCCTCTTCGACGAGCATCTGAACGAAGTGGTCATCCTCGGAGTAGCGCGGATGGATGACCTTGATCGCGACGAGCTTCTCGAAGCCGCCAATCCCTTTGGCTTTCGCGACGTACACCTCCGCCATCCCGCCGACGGCCAAACGCCGCAGGAGGGTGTAAGGCCCGAAAGGGCGCGGAAGATCCGCAGCAAGGCCACGCAAAGGCAAACGCTTGTCCCACCACCATGGGGGCCGGAGACTCCGGTCCCGTTTCGATCGTACTGGATGATAGGGACATTTCCCACATTCACGGGTTCACCGCTTCGATCGATGGGGGCGCGAAACCACCTTTTGGGCGATCTGGCGAGCATGCACTCAGGCAAGGCGGGGGCTGTTACCCCCAGACCTTTCGGCGACGCCATGAACGTGGTACTTCGCTCGCGATGAAAGACGAGCGTCCTGGACCGCGCATCACCGCGGATATGTTGCGCGACATCGGCCTCTTCGGTGGCTTGGACGACGAGACGCTCACGCTTCTCGCCCGCGAACTGCCAACTGCGACCATCGACGTGGGCAAGGCTGTTGTCGAAGAAGGCGACACCTCACGGGAAATGTTCATCGTGATCAGCGGTGAGCTGGAAGTCGTGAAGCAGGGTCCGAAAGGCGGCGAATTTCGAGTGGCGCTCTTCGGCCCCGGCGACTGGTTTGGCGAGATGTCCATTCTCGATGTCCAGCCACGATCGGCCACGGTTCGCGCAGTGGCACCGACGATGGTTGTCCAGGTCACGACCGAGGATGTCGAGCAGCTGCTCTACCGTCGCGATCTCAAAGCGTACTCGCTCCTGATCATGAACATTGCTCGTGAGCTGAGCCGTCGACTTCGGGTCGCCGACGGCATTCTGGCGCAGTTCGTGACCACCATCGGCGAAACCCACACGCCCAAGTCGTAGACTTAGCGCAGCCGTGGCGGCAAGAGCGAGGGGTTGTCCATTCGCTCTTTGTACGTCTCGAGAATGATCGTCGCGGTCTCTTCAATCGCGCGGTTGCTGACGTTGACGATCATCCACTCGGGATGCGCCTTGAAGATACCGTGCGCGAAGTCGAGCTCGGCTTTGACGTGCTCGCGCATGCCGTAGTTGGCGTCGTCGGGCATACCGAGCTGTGCCAGGCGTTGCTTGCGGATCTCCATCAACAGTTCGACATCAATGGTCAACGCGACGACCTTTTTCCCATCGATCTCGTAAAGCTCGTTGGGCGGATCGACACCGAGCACCAGCGGGATGTTCGCGACCTTCAGACCGCGTCCCGCGAGGTACGTCGACAGCGGCGTCTTGCTGGTTCGGCTCACACCCGTCAGCACCAAGTCGGCTTTTCGAAGATTCCGCGGCTCCTTGCCATCATCGCTCTTCACCGCGAACTCGATGGCCTCGACGCGTCGGAAGTACTCCTCGGACAGCGACATTTGCGCCGTCGGAATGTTGAGCGGGTCCGCCTCGAGAAAGTTGCCCACCTTGTGGATGAGCGAACCGATCACGTCTACCGTCTCGACGCGACGCTCTCGCCCCATCTGAAACATGTAGTCGCGAAGCCCTGGCCGAACGAGTGTGAACACCACCATCGCACCGGCTTCAGCGGCTTTCTCAATCACGCCATCGACCGCGCCTTGGTCGCGGATGCGGGTGAAGAGCCGCACGCGCACACGCTGGTCGGGAAACTGAAGCAACGCCGCTCGTACGACGCGTTCCGCCGTCTCGCCGGTGGAATCGCTGACAACGAAGAGAGGCTTGTACTCCACGAGTCCTCGATACCACTAACCGCCGTCGCTCGGAAGAGACGTCACGGTCGTTGCGAAATCGTAGATCAGCGACGGCCGAGCGCGCGGCGCTTCATGCCGTTGACGCGACGCCGGTTCTTCGCCTTCTTCTTGGCCTTGAGGCGGTTGGTCTTCTTGCGGTTGCTGATACGCGACGTGCTCTTGAGCCAAACAAACATGAGTTCTCTTCTCCGGGCCATGGCTTTTAGGAGATCGACTCCAGATGCGCAAGCGCCCGGCTTAACGAAAAAAGCCCGACCTTTCGGCCGGGCCTCTTTACGTTAGTGACGACTTAGCGGTCGACGCACTCGCCGACCATCGCGCCGGCGGGGATGTCGCACATCTGGGTCGCCTTGCACTCTTCGTCGACCTGGCAGGACGGGAAGCACGCCGTGGTGCCCATGCCGTCAAGGTCGATGCAGGCGTAGTCGTCGCGGCAGTCAGCCGGCGAGTCACACGACGCGAGCGACAGAGCGAACGTGGGGTCCTCTCCGTCGAAGCCCGGCACGCAGATGCCGTCCGGTCCGTTGATGCCCGCGGGAAGTCCCGGTGCACCGCAGTCGCGGATGGTGCAGTAACCGCCCGTGAAGCTGTCGCCTTCCTCGATGCAGAAGCCGAGGCCGAAGGGCGACCAGCAGTCCGCATCCGAGTCACAGGTGCCACCGACGTTCGGCGTGGTCACAGCGTTGAACTCACCGGGGACACAGCCACCGTTGTCGGCAACGCCAGCGCCGCCCATGCCGTCCCAGTTACAGGCGTAGCCGTCACGGCAGCCGTCCGGGGCAACAAGCCAGGTGCTGTTGTCGTCGGGGTCGACGCCCGCGCCGCTACCCACGGTGCAGCCCGCGAGACAGATCGAAAGGCCCACGCCACGCTCCTGGCACTTGCCGTCGCCGGCGCAGTCGATGCCCGCCAGGTCACAGCGGAACTTCGTGCAGTAGTTGCCCGGCCACGCGGGGGTGCCGTCGTCGTTGGTGAAGTTGATGCAGTCACCGTTGTCTTCACAATCGGAGTCGATCGTGCAGGCGTCACCCGCTTCGGCGCCGGCGGTACCGGTGAACTCGCAGCGGAAGGTGTCGGTGTTGCAGGTCGGGTTTCCGGTCGTCGAGTAAACAAGCTCGTCGAAGTTGGTGGCGTCGCCACCACACACCGAGGGATCCTCCATGCAGTCGTCGGGCGTCTGAAGCTCGTCGATGCCGTTGGTCTCCTGACGACCGATGCGGCACTCCGCGTCGCTTCCGCAACCGGGGAAGCAGACCTCGAGGGTGAGGTCACAGGAGTATCCGTCGTCACGGCAGTCCGCGTTGTCGGCGGCGGTGGCGACGCAGTCACGCGCACACATGGTGTCCGGACCGAGGTTCACACAGCTGCCGCACTCGCCGCAGGTGGTGTCGGCGGGATCCGCCGGGTCACAGAAGTTGAGCGAGTCACCCGAGAAGTCGTCCGGCGTGCAGTAGCCGCCCGCGAAGAACGTTCCCGTCGTGTCGGTGCCGGCCGGAAGGTCGCGCACCATTTCGTCCGACGCGAGGTCGAACGTGATCTCCGCCTGGCAGAACGCCGAGCGACGGCAGCCACGGTCGGGCGTGCACGCCTCGCCGAGGTCTCCGCAGATGTCGCCCGTGTCGGGCTCTACCATCCCGTCCGTGCCGGGCACGTCCGCAGTGGGCGTGTCCGTCATCGTCGAGTCGAGCATGATGACGACATCTGCACCGGCATCTTCGCCGCCGCCATCGTCGTCACCGCATCCGACGCCCGCGAGCGCCGAGATGATTACCAAGCCAAACAACCTTTTCATTCGAGTCCTCCGGGAACCTGTCTTCCGCCCGTAATTGGGTTGATTGGGGGCCGAACTTTGTTGAACCGAAAAAGTTCAACCAAAATTCGGGGAGAGCGGAAAAATCGCCCGAAAACAAAAGTAAAAACTGTCCTTTTCGGGGCGCATGCTCTTAGCCCTCGCCTTGGAAGGTGTCAAGGCGGCGTCGTCGAGGTGACAGGCTCAGTCGCGACGGCCCAGGAGGCGGCGCAACGACTCAAAGTACTCGGCCCGTGTGAGAAGCCCCTTATCGATAAGTGCCAGGAGCATCGCCTCGATTCGCTGCTCGATGGTGGCCTCGTCCTCAAGACGATGCAGAGGAGCTGTAGACGGGTCGATCGCGGCGTGACTGCCAACGCGCTGGGTGGACTCGGCCGGCAGCTCGCGAGTGCGCAGGACCCGAGTGTCCTCCTCCGGCGTGCCTCCGTAGGCGCGGTCCAGAGCACTCAGCAGCCCAGACACGGTTGCGACCAGAGGCTGGATGCCGAGACCTGTGGAGTTTCGTGCTGCCTCGACCGCTCCAGGATCCAGCGGGTCCGCGAACACGACGCGAATGCTCTCTCCCGACGGGTCTGGAGCCAGCGGAACAAAGAGATAGCGACGCGCCACCTCGGACGGCACGAGCGCGACCGAATCATCGTCGAGTTCACCGAGGTCGAGTTCGACCACAACTGTGGAAAGTTCGCGTGCGGCGAGTTCAGCGACTTCGTCTTCTTCCAGAAGGTTCAGCTCCACCGCGACTTGCACGAAGGGTCGCCCTGACGACTCCGCGGCGTCGAGCGCCGTACGAACTTGGTCCTCGGATGCCCCAAGCCGATCGATCACCAACTGCGCGAGCTTCAACTCCACCCGTGCTCACCTTAAGCCATATGATGCGTTGTGCGCATCCATCATCTGGCACTTCGTACGCGCGACTTGGACCGGCTCGAAGCGTTCTACACGCAACTCGGCTTTGAGCGCGTACGCGTTCAGTCGGGATACAGTGTATGGCTGCGTGCCGGTGACGCAGTCTTGATGCTCGAGGTGGCCGACCCCGAGGAGCCACAACGTGTCGCCACAAGTCGAGAACTGATCGCGTTTGCGGTGAGCACCGAAGAGCGAGCTCGCACCGAAACGCTGCTGGGAACGATGGGTGTAGCGATCGAAGATCGCACTGAACACACCCTGTACTTTCGCGATCCCGACGGGCGACGAATCGGCGTGAGCAGTTACGAACTTTTCTTTAGGGAGGGATGAACGCATCCCTCCCCCCACGTGCGGCCAAGCCGCACAGTGGGTCCCCACCAACTTGGCGAACCCTAGTGGATTCGAACCACTGACCTTCGGCTCCGGAGGCCGACGCTCTATCCAGCTGAGCTAAGGGTCCCTGCGGATCGAACTAACCTCCCTCGAACGCTGTGGCAAGGCTTGTGCGGCGACTTCGGTAAACAGCGTGGCGGACGCCGGTGGCTCGCCGGCGGTCGCCACCCGCTTTTGCGGCTTTCTCCGGCAACCGTGTTGGCGCCGTCTTTGCTCTCTGAGTGGCATGGTTGCGGGACTCGCGTTCGCGTTGGTGCTCGGGCTCGCATGTCCGCTTCGACTCCCAACATGGGTCGCATTGCTCTCACTCTGCGTGGGCGTGCTCGCCGCGTACGTAGGTCGGCACGTTCGCGCCAGGCTTTGGTCACTTCCCTTGATCGTCGTGGCGTTCGCAGCCGGCGCATCCGGACAGCTCCACGCGCGCACGGTGGTGCAACCGGGGCTCTACCGGTTCGAAGGTCGCGTCGTTGCCCTACGCCATGGAGAGGACACGCGATGCACCGTCGAGGTGGAGCGCGCACATGCGCTCAACGGTGGCGGTGCGCTTGCGGGTGCAAAGGTCGCGATGGACTGCGCTGTGCCCGTGGGTGGGCGACTTCGCGCTCTCGCGCGGGTTCAACCGGTGACGCAGTTTCGCAATCCCTCGCCTCATCCCCGAAGTTCACCTCGCATCGATGGGTTCGCGCGCGTGCGTGGCGAGATTCGGGTGCTGCATGCGCCGAGTTCCGTGTTGGAAGGTGCTCGTTCTGCGTTGCGGCAGCGACTCAACACCACCCTTCCCCGCCACGCAGCGGGCGTCGCGCGTGCGCTCTTACTCGGTGACTCTGCGGCGGTCGACCCCGTGGACCGCGAGGCGGTTCGTGATGCGGGTCTGGCGCACTTACTCGCGGTGTCGGGCCTGCACGTGGCCTTGGTGATCGGGGTCGTGGTGTGGCTCTCTCGACGATGGATTCGCGGACGCCACGCGTTGCGCTGGGCCGCGGCGATGGGTGCAAGTGCTGCAATCGGATTCGCGCTCATGGCCGGAGGAACCTCCAGCGCATGGCGTGCGGCGTTGATGGCCGCCGTCGCAGCTGCCCTCGTTGCCGTGCATCGACGACCTCGAGCGGTGTCGGTCGTCGGCGCTGCTGCGCTGGTGTTCGCCATCGCGGAACCCGAACGCGCCACGTCACCCGCGTTCCTGCTCTCGATCTGTGCGACGGGTGCAATCGTCACGATGCGTCGACAACCGACTACGTTGCGAACGGCATGGGTGGTCAGCGTCCGCACGACGATCGCCACAGCGCCTCTTGTCGCGTGGCATTTCGGAAGCGTTCCGATCCTCGGCGTGATCGCAAACGTGGCGTTGGTTCCGGTCGCGGCGCTACTCTTGCTGCCACTCGCGTTTGTCCATGCGGGCCTGTCGAGCCTCGGTTTGGATTGGGGCAGCGCACAACTTTTCACCACCGTGCTGGACGCGTTGGTCGCTGCGGCCAGCTGGTTTTCGTCGGTGGGATGGGGGCTCAACCTACCGCCGCTTTCACAAGCGCAGGGATTCGGGCTCGCGATCGGGTGCTTTGTCTTGCTCGCGTTGCAGCGTCCCAAGCATCAGCTCGTGGCGCTTGTCTTGCTCGTGTCTTCGATGGGCGCCCTTGAATGGCACTTGCGGGCAACGGAGCAACCGCGCGAGGAGTTGCGCGTGACCGTCGTTGACGTCGGTCAAGGCGATGGTTCGATCGTCGACTTGCCCGATGGCAGCGCGATGTTGGTCGACGCCGGGGGTGGCATTCCCGATCCCGGAGAGCGTGCGTTGCTTCCCTTGCTGCAAGCACGTCGCCGCGCGTCGCTTCGATTGGTTGTCATCTCGCATCCGCATCCCGATCACTACGCAGGTCTTCGCGCGTTGCTTGACCACATCGACATCGAAGAGATTTGGGACAGCGGACAAGCCGAAGACGAAACACCGCACGGACCGGCCGCGCGACTGCTGCGGCGAGCACGGCAAATGGGGATCGTCGTTCGGACCGCGCAAGACCTATGCGGAGAACATCAGGTTGGTGGTGCCCGATTGGACGTGGTCTGGCCGTGTCCACGCTTCGATGCGGGACTGGGTCCCAACGACAACAGTTTGGTGGTTCGGATCACGCACCGAGCGCGGAGCGTGTTGTTCACCGGTGACGTCGAAGCGTTAGCCGAGGCGGAACTCGTCCATATGGATGTGCGCGCGGAGTTGCTGAAGGTGCCCCATCACGGCTCACGAACGTCATCGAGCGAAGCGTTCTTGCGCGCGGTGAGCCCGACCCAGGCGGCGGTTAGTTGTGGACGAAACAACCGCTACGGACATCCCCATCCCGAAGTCGTCTCGCGCTACGAAGCGCTGGGAATTCCACTCCTTCGAACCGACGCACACGGAGGCGTCATCTTTGTCGGTACAGACGAAGGCTGGCGCTAAAAGTTTTTAGCGGCAACCTTCGAAGTGCAGCTCCCCGGCTGCGCGTGCGTCGCCTTCTGCGCCGCTCATGGTGCAGTCAAAGGTCACACCTGCGATTCCCGCGTCGCGCTCATCGGCTCGAACCACGTAGTCCAAGGTAGCGCTGCACGACGCTCCATCGACCACGGCAGCAAAGTCGTTGCCGCCAAGATCGACCTCGACCGTTCCAGTCCCCGCATCGACGGGGAGCACCAGTTGGATTCGACGGGGCTGAAACGCGACAGCCTGAGCATTGGGACGAAGGATGGCCACGCTCACGACCTCGTTGTCCGCGCCATCCACCGCGTACTCGCAGTGCCCGGCGAACCGTTCCGTGGCGTCCGTCACCAGGCGGTCGTCGACCAGGTCACGCGTGCTGGGAAACTGAAAGCCTCCAGCTTCGGCGCCATCCGGTGCGGTGAACAGCACATCGCCGCGAACGGCGAGCGAGTCGGAATCGCCACAAGCGAGGCCCAGAAACGAAAGCACGATGAGGAGCCGAGTCATGGCCGTATTCTAAAGCCAAAGTCGTGCCAGCCCGGAATTGCAGGGCAATTCCATCGGCTAGCGTGGAGATGCGTTCACAGGTGCGCCAGATCAGCCAGCCGACGACGACATCAGGCTCGGACCGAGCAGCACCGCGACGAGGATCAACACCATGATGCCCAAGAGCACGAAGCTCAGGGTTCGTACCGACGACACCGCAACGTCTTCACCTGCAGCCCACTTTCGAAGCCGCGCACTCAGCACACCGGTCACGCCTGAGGCGATGAACACGAGAAGCAGCTTGCCGTGCATCCAACCCGCACGCGCGTAGCCGGACCATCCAAGCGCGAGCATCGCGAGACCACCCAACCACGCGACGATCATTCCGGGTGTCGCGAGTTTGCGTGACACATCACGCAACCCCTCCGCTTGTCTCGGGTCACCGAGTCGGTACGCGATCAGTCCGATGCTGATCGTGCCGCCGAACCACAAAATCGCGCCCGCAAGGTGCAATGCGCGTAGTGAAAGTTGAAGCTCCATCGCGAGTTCCTAAAGCGGGCGTTCAAACACGCGATAGGTTTTGTACACCTTCCCGCGCATGGCCTTGATACCCAGGTTGATGGGGCGATTGTCTTCGAGTGTCCAGCTCAACTCCGCCCAGCGAAAGCCACCGCGAATACCCCGGTACGCCAACTCGGCGTACATCGCGGTCGACAAGGGCATGTAGCGCTTGATCGGGCGCATCTTGCGTTTGATGCCGAGCAGCACGAGACGTGCTGAGGTGAGCTTCTTGACCTTCACGCGGTAGAGCATCTTGGCCCAACCAAAGGGCATCAAACGTCCATTCAGATCGTGAATCGCATCCGGCAGATTCGGCAGACAGATCACCATGCCGACCGGTTCACCCTTCACCTCGGCAAAGAACGCGATCCGCGGATCGATCAGAAGCTTCATGTCGGCGGCCATCTTTTCGACTTCCGCTTCGGTCGCCGGAACGAAGCCCCAGTTGTCCGCCCACGCGTCGTTGAAGATCTCCAAGATCGAATCGAGCTCTTCGCGCATGCGCGAGGGGTCGACCGAGCGAAAGCGCACTTCGGGCAGAGCGCGCATCTGTTCCCACGCCCGCGCCGCACGCTTGGGCGGCTCTTCGACCATGTACTTCCAAGCCCACAGGTCTTTGACCTTCTCAAAACCCGCGCCTTCGATCAGCGCGGCCTGGTAGGCGCGGTTGTGTCCCATCATCAACGCCGGTGGCGTGTCGAACCCGTCGACGAGCACCCCGGACTCTTCGTTGATCGAAAGTGAAAAGGGTCCACGCGCGACTTTCATCCCGCGTTCACGCAACCACGCGCATGCGCGTTCGAGCAGCGCTTGTGCGACCTCCGGATCATCAATCGTGTCGAAGAACCCAAAGAACCCCGCACCGTCCTGATGGATTCGAAGGTGCTCGTGATCGATCTGGGCGCTCACGCGACCCACGACTTTGCCGTCCCGGTACGCGATAAAGAGAATGCCCTCGGCGTGCTCCCAAAACGGATTGTGTTTCGGGTCAAGACGCTGAGTGACTTCCAGACGCAGCGGCGCAACATACGAAGGGTCGTCGGCAAAGATGCGATCCGCGACGGACACAAAATCGCGTGTGTCTCCTCCAGGACGAATCTCGCGAATCTCGATGCTCATCATGCCTCCTTCAACGGGCCGACCATCTCTTCGGGCTTTACGGCCGCATCGAACTCCTCGCCAGTCATGAACCCAAGTTCAACGATCGCTTCGCGCAACGTGGAGTTCTTCTCGTACGCGTGCTTCGCAACCTTTGCCGCCTTGTCGTAGCCGATGTGCGGGTTGAGCGCCGTGACCAACATGAGCGAGCCGTGCAGCTTCTTCTCGATCGTTTCGAGATTCGGTTCCAGCCCCTGAGCACAACGCTCGTCGAAACTCGCGCACGCATCGCCCAGGATGCGCGCCGACTGCAGCAGGTTGTACGCCATGACCGGCTTGTACACGTTGAGTTCGAAGTTGCCCTGGCTACCCGCGACACCGATCGCGACGTCGTTGCCGAACACCTGCGCACACACCATCGTCAGCGCTTCGCACTGCGTCGGGTTCACCTTGCCGGGCATGATCGAACTTCCCGGCTCATTGGCGGGAATCGTGATCTCACCGATGCCGCAGCGCGGACCCGACGCAAGCCAGCGCACGTCGTTGGCGATTTTCATCGCCGCCGCAGCCAACTGTTTGATCGCGCCACTCGCACCAACGTAGGCATCGTGCGCCGCAAGCAGCGCGAACTTGTTCGGTGCGGTCTTGAAGGGCTTGCCGGTGATGTCGGCTATCGTCTGCGCGACCGTGGTGTCGTAGCCCTCAACGGTGTTGAGCCCGGTGCCGACAGCGGTGCCACCCAAGGCCAGTTCGTATAGCTGCGGCAACGTCGCATCGATCGCAGCGAGCGCACGATCCAACTGTGCTACCCAGCCGCTGATTTCTTGGCCCAGTGTAATCGGCGTCGCGTCTTGAAGATGCGTACGACCGATCTTCACCACGCCGGCGAAGGCTTCGGCTTTGCCATGCAGGGTGTCCCGAAGCTGCTTGACCTTTGGCACCAAGGTCTCGGTGATCGCACTCACCGCAGCGATGTGCATGGCGGTGGGAAAGGTATCGTTGCTCGACTGGCTACGGTTGACGTGGTCGTTGGGATGTACCGGCGTCTTGCTTCCGAGCTCACCACCCGCGAGTTCGATCGCTCGGTTCGAGATGACCTCGTTGACGTTCATGTTGCTCTGCGTACCCGAACCGGTCTGCCAGACGACGAGTGGAAAGTGGTCGTCCAGCTTGCCCGCGATCACTTCGTCGGCGGCTTTCACAATGAGGTCCTTGATCGGTTCCTCAAGGTTTCCGAGCGCATGGTTTGTGATCGCAGCGGCCTTCTTGAGCACCCCAAAGGCACGAATGATCTCGATCGGCATCCGTTCGGTTCCGATGGGAAAGTTCATCCGCGAGCGCATGGTCTGCGCTCCGTAGTAACGATCAGCAGGCACTTCGATCGTGCCCATGGAGTCGGCTTCGGTACGGAATTCGCTCATTGCCAGCGCCTTAGCGCGAACCACGGCCATCGGGAAGAGGAACGTGCTCGACGCGCGTTGAGTCCTCGGGAGGGTTTGTGCGAAACGACGCGGTTTTTGACCGAGCCGGGCCGGGGCTTAGGATGCGAACGTGAGCCGAATCGCTGTACTGATCGTGATTCTCCTGCCCGCCGCGGCGTCTGCGCAGTCCACCGACGAGCGCATCGCGGCACTGGGAGAGCGTGACGACGTTTCCCAGGGTTCCGTTCTCTCGGTTCAGTATCTCTTCGACGTCGCTCGACGACTTCGGGCTCGTGACTTGGATGAGCGCGCCGACGCATGGCGTGGTCGTGCGCGTCGCTACCTGCAGCAACTCGAAGAAGGCACCGACCCCTACCCGCTCGAACGCGGAAAGATCGTCAACCGCGGATACCGCTCGCAGATCAGTCCGGTGCTTCAGGGGTACGCGGTCTACTTGCCACCGGACTACGACCCGACGCAGACCTACCCACTTTATGTCGCCCTGCACGGCGGCTCGTCGAACGGAAACCTCTTCCTGGGCGTCGTACTCGGCAACAACCTCGACTGGCTTTCGTACAACGAGCACCTCTACGACGACTTCGAACCACGCTGGAAACCCAACTGGATCATCGTTGCACCGACGGGTTTCGGTCAGGTGATGTGGCGATGGATGGGTGAGCAAGATGTGCTCGACGTCCTCGACGATGTTCAAAAGCACTACGCCGTTGACGACGAACGCATCGTCCTCGGTGGCGTCAGCAACGGCGGCGTCGGCACGTACGCGATTGGGATGCGCCACGCGTGGCGGTTCAGTCAGGTGCAAGCGATGGCCGGTGCCCCGAGTTGGTTGCAGTACCTGGGCAATCGACTGACATCGGTCGAGCGACGTGAAGCGCAACGGGTCAGCGGCATCCATCTCGCGCAAAACACGGTCAACACGGTGTTTCGCTACTACCACGGGCGCACCGACACAGGTCCGATGCGACCGCACTACATCGAAGAGTTCACGACGCACCTTCGGTCGTTGGGCGACGTTCCCGTCAACGAAACCTGGTACGACGCGGGCCACGACATCCTTTACCGAGTGACCCGGCACGGGCGAATCTACAGCCGACTCGAGGATCGGCGTCGTCCGAGCAAGCCCGAAGAAGTGCGTCTGGTCACCGGCGACTACCGCGCGAACCGCCAGCACTGGCTGCAGATCGATCGCATCGAGAACTATCCGCAGTTGGCCGAAGCACGAGCACGAGTGGCCGACTCGCGACTGACGATCACGACTCGTCACGCAACGGCCATGTCGCTCTACGTGCGCGACCTTCCCGACGCTGACCCAATCGCGATCGAAGTCGATGGACGCGAGGTGTACTCCGGCGCACGCGCAGCGCTTGGGCATCGACTCTACCTGCGACGCGACGCGCAAGGATGGGCGCTCGGTTTTCCCAGCCTGGAGGGTCGCGTGAAACGCCCTGGACTCTCAGGCCCCATCAGCGACGCGTACTACGGCCGCATGGTGCACGTGTACGGCACGCAGAAGCCCGAAGACACCGACGCTCTGCGCGACGCCGCGGAACGTGGCGCGCGAGGTTGGCCCTTGTGGGCATGGAACATGGGTCAGGAAGTTGTCGCTGACACCGAGGTCACCGAAGCGATGATGGCGAGCGCCCACGTCGTTCTCTACGGCACACCCGGAAGCAATGCGGTGTTGGACCGTGTGGCCGGTGCCCTTCCGATCCAGGTCGAAAGCGACGCGATCGTCGTCGGTTCGCAGCGCTACGAAGGCCGCCACGTCGGTGTGCGTTTCGTCTATCCCAACCCGCTTGCACCCGAGCGATACGTCTTGGTGCAAGCCGGCACCAGTACCGACATCGTCAAGAAGGGCAACAAGCTTCCGGAGTTTGTAGGCGATTGGATCGTGTACGACACCCGCACGGTTCGTGGACAGCAGCGACGCGTGACAGGGCCCAACCGACCGCGTGCCGAAGGTCACTTCGACGATGCGTGGCGACTGCCGGGCGAAGCGCAACCGACTGCGCAAGGCGCAGGTCCGCAAACCGAGCCGGCCGAGGATTCGGAAGAAGAAGAAGAACCAACGCTTCCGATTCCCGAGGCTCCACCGGTTCCAACCCCGCCTCGTCGACACGCCGCACCTTCGAGTGACCCGGCAGGACGTGTTTCTCGGCGCATCTGGGCACGCGTGCCCACCTTCGTGAACTTCCGCGCCGAAATTCCAGGAGCTACGTGGCGCGTCGACCGACGCGCAAAGTGGAGTATCCGTCCGCAGCAAGAGTGTTACGACGCGCTGGCGGAAACGACCGTGATGTTTCGACCGCGTCCTGAGGTCTCGCCCATCGTCGCGTCACCGGTCGAGATCCTCGGTCCCGTCGACGGCGTCTGGTTTCGAATGACCCACGAGGAGCAGCCCCTGGTGATCTCCTGCGAACTCGCGATTCGTCTCCCGGCGTTGATCGCGATCTTGAAAGAACACGACATTCACGGTGTGGAAATCCTGTCGGCGTATCGCACGACGCCCATGACGAGCTTTCACACGATGGGTTTGGCGTTGGATCTCTCGCGGTTTTGGACCGAGGACGGTTGGCTCTCGGTCCTTCACCACTATGAAGAGACGCCGATGCAAGAGACGTGTTCAGGTCCGCGTCCGCGCAATCGACGCGCGCGGACTCTGCGCACAATGGCCTGTGAAATGTCGCGGACGCGTTTGCTCTCGTCGGTGCTCACACCGAACTACAACGAAGGTCATCGCGACCACTTTCATATCGATGCGCGGCCAGACGACACGCGCATTTTCGTTCGCTAGGCGTCGGGCGGAGGTGGGGTTCGACAGTAGGTCACCATCCAGCCTGTCGACAGTCCCACGCACTCTTCCGCATCGTCGGTGCACATCACGTCCGGATCGTCAGCATCACAGACTTCGTGACACGTGCTTACACCCTCTCGACGAATGCAGACGAAGCCTTCTTGGCAAAACCCTTCTTCGCTGCCGCACGGTTGACCAAGGCCGTTCGGTCCCGCCTCTCGACAGCCGGTGTACCGCTCTTCGGTCTCCGGATCAGACGCAAAGGTGCACGCATCGCCGGGGTCTTCGCAGTCTTGGGCGTAGATGTCGCACGGCAAGGGTCGCTCTCGACAGAAGAGCACGCAGTCGTCACCGATCGATCCCGAGCATCGTTCCTCGGCAGGACATCGACCGACCGAGCCTCCAGGACACGTCTGGTGGCACGTCGCTTCGCCACCGACGTTGACGCACATCAATCCGGGTAGACAGTCTTCCGCACGACCGCAGGGTTCACCCACGTCGGCCGTGTCACGCGCTTCGCGACATTCCGTACGTCCTGTGTCGCGTAACACGCAGACTTCTCCCTCGCCGCAACCGTCGGCTCCAAACGGATCGCACTCGCCCGGCGGGACACACATGCCGGCGTCGATCGCACTGTCCTCTTCGGCTGCGTCGGGGATGGCCACGTCTTCGGGGACATCGGTGCCCACGTCCACGGGCGCATCCGTCCCTGCGTCCGTTCCCGTGTCAGGCCCGTCATCGTCATCTCCACACGCAAGAGCCAGTCCGACCACAAAGCACAACACGACCCGCATGTGCAGAGGATACCCACTTATTGAAGCGCCTACCGAAGTTCGCCGAAAACTTGGCCGCCCGCGGCCACCGTGCGACTGCCAATAGGTGCGAGCACGTGTTCTATTGCTGGTGTTGATCGGTTGCACCTCCGACGCGATTGTCGTGGAGAGCAACGAAGAGCAACTGGTTCCCGAGGTCGTTGAAGCCGAGCCCGAACCCGAGCCCGAACCGGTTGTCGAAGCGCCGCCTCCGCAGCCGACCGCCGAGGAAATCCGCGCAGCTGCAGAAGCGCACGAACAAGCGTTGGCCGCCGCGCGAGCAGAAGCCGCCCAGGCCGCGTTCGAAGCCCACTTCCGCAATCATGGAATGACGTTCCACTTTCTCGCTCGTGTTCGCGCGCGCCCGCATAGCGACGCCCCCGTGATTGGCTACATGCGCCGCGGAGCCCGCTTCCGCGCAAGCGCTCGCGTCCCCGGTGTGGGCTGCCGACGCGGTTGGTTCGAAGTGCCTGGTGATGGTTTTGTCTGTCGCGGCGAAGGATTTCTGATCGACGACGAGCCGCCGAGCTTTGAACCCGTCCCGGTCGCAGCCGCGCTCGAAGATGCCTTGCCCTACGCCTACGCGTACACCGGCCGTGCGGACGTGCCCCAGTACTGGCGTGTTCCCACGCTCTCCGAAGAAGCACGTGCGCGCGAAGTGCTCGAAACGCTCGCTGAGTCGGAGGCTGCCGACGCGGCCGCGGCGGAAGCTGCGCTGGTCGAGGCTGCAACGGTGGAAGCTGCGGCCGCAGAGGTGACCGAAGCTGTGGCAGAAGCCGCACAAGCCGCCGAGTCTGCGCCGACCGACGTTGTCGCCGATGCGGGTGCTGTGGATGCCGGCGCGACCGTCGAACCTGAAGCGGCCGTCGAAGCGGAAGCGCACGCGGTCGAAGCAGAAGCTCCGCCGCCTCCCGGCGAGGAGAACGAAACCGGCGTCGCGGAAGTTGATCCCAGCCTGGTGGAAGCAGCGCGCGGGCAGGTGGAAATCCCCGACTTTGTCCGGCTTCGAATGGGCCGTGGGTTCTACGTCAGCCTTGACGGAATCGTCACCGACCACGGTCGGCGTTTCTACCGCACCGTTCGCGGAGCTTTTGTGCGGGCGGAAAACGTCCTGGAGAACGAGCCGCCGACACACCGCGGGGTGGTCCTGGGGCGCCAGTGGCAACTCCCAGTGGCGTTTGTCTTTCGCACGGGTGCACGTCGCGTCCGTCGGGCGTCCAACGGTTCGTTTCGCAACGACGGAACCATCGCGCGACACACGGCGTACCCCGTCGGCGACACCATGCGACGCGGACGCCACGAATACACCGTCGCGCGAGGCGGCTATGCCACTCGTCGAAGCGCCGTCCGAATCGCTCAACCCACCGAGCGCCCAACCGAGATCCCCAGTGGCGATCGTTGGATCCACGTCGACCTCTCCGAACAAACGTTGGTGGCCTACGAAGACGAGTCACCTGTGTTTGCGACCACCGTGTCGACAGGCCGAGCGGGCTTCGAGACACCCACCGGGCTCTACCAGGTGCGCAGTAAGCATGTGTCGACCACGATGGACGATCTCAACGCAGGCGAGGAGTCGTACCTGATCGAAGACGTTCCCTGGACGATGTACTTCGAAGGCAACTACGCGCTTCACGCTGCGTTTTGGCATCGTAGTTTTGGCCGCGTCCGAAGCCATGGGTGTGTGAACTTGGCGCCGGCCGACGCGCGTTGGGTCTTCCAGTGGTCGACGCCGACCCTTCCGGCGGCGTGGCACGGCATGTTCTCGGATGCGCGCCATCCCGGCACGTGGATCTACATCACCGACTAGTCGGTATCCGGCTCGGCTTCGTTTTCGCCTGAGCCTCGCAGACGGTCAAAGAGCGCGCCGGCTTTCATTCCAAGTTCGCGTGCCGCTTCACCCGCCTGCGCTCCGGCTTGATCGGCGGCTTCACCGGCAGCTTCTTGGGCATTGCGCGCCGCTTCCTCCACGCCACCAACGCCGCGCGCTGCGATTTCAAGAAACGCTCCGGTCTTGCGTGCCACTTCCGTTTCCGCGACCGCCTCAAACACGCCGCTGCGCTCGAGTTCGCGAAACACGGTGCGCGCCACGAACGTCGCGAAGAACACCTTGTCGAAGTAACGGTCCAACGTGCCGGTGTCATCGCGGTCAAGGTGTTCGATCAACTCGTCGATTTCTTCGCGACGCTCGTCGTCAACCCAGTCCGCATTCTTGGCCAGCTCAAGCTGGTGTCGCGCTTGTTGTAGATCGTCGGCATGATAGGCCAAGTAGGCGCGAACCAATGCGAGGTCTTCATCGCTGGCACCTGCTTCTTCCGCAGCATCGACGAACGCTTGCAGCTCCTCGCGGGCTTTCTCTTCTTCACCGCGTCCGAAATAGCAGTACGCGGTTCCACCATGAGCCAGCGCAGTCATGCCGGCATCGGTGGCGCGCATCTGAACGTCGTTGAGTTCTTCACCCCCGACACTGGAGAAGAGCTGTCGCAACGAGTCGGAGTCTCGGTCGTCCAGGGCATCCGCGTCGCGTTTCGCCAAGTCGCAAAGTTCGTGGGTCGCATAGACCCACGAACGCAGGGCATGCACCGGTGTCTGCAACTCCGACATGGTCAGATCATCGGTGTCGATGCGTGACGCTTCGTACAACAAGATCTCATCGGGCAGCGGAACGGGGCTTCGCGGATGCATCTTGAACACCCACAACCCCACGAAGAGAAGCGCGTGATCGGTGGACGCGTTGATCGTCGGCGTGTCGGAGTCGAGCAAGGTTGGAATGAGGGGCGGCCCCTCATCTTCTTCGCCGCGAACAATCGCACGGCCGTGATCGCGGAAGCCCATCAGTGTTCGCGCAACACCGATCGCGTCGCGCGCCACGCGTGGGCGCGACAGCGTACCGCTTCCGCCGACAGGACCATGCCCACCCATCGCCACGCTCATGAGCCCGGTGATCGCGCGACCGAGTTCGCTATCGCCTTGCACCACAGCAGACTTCGCCGCGGCATAGAGGTGAACAGTCGACGTGTCGATTCGCTCCCGCAGAATCTCCTCGTCACTTTTTTCTCCGCAGTCGCACGCGCCAAGCAGCGCAACCGCGAGCAGCCATCGCCCCATTGAGTCGTTATACGCCCCGCCCTTCCCGGCTGTTCCAGAAAACTAGCTTTGCCCTTTCGCGACCGGGCCGCAGAGCACTCGATCTCGGCAGTCGGGTGAGCTAGGTCCAGGGCGTGCATCCGGCGCGTCCTCAAGCAGAGATCCGGGCTTGTCCTGCATGCGGCAAACCTACGGACGCGTTGCGCGCGGCACGCATCGTTCTGCTCGAGAACCGAACCTACTACCTATGTAGCGAAGCGTGTCGGGATGCGTTTCGACGCGGTGAACGAAGTCATCAGCGCGAAACGGCGCCGCCTCCTCGACCCAGTGTTCCTGAGCGGGTCCGTGAAGCGACGCGTCCTCGAATCGATCTTCCCTCGGCACCACGACCGAGAGCACCCGAGCCGCGACCGGCGCCGGTGTTGGGTGGCTTTCTCGCCGTCGTCGGGTTGGCACTCGCGCCCCTTGCGTCGGTCTGGGTCGCGGCCGGAATCAGCGCGGCATTGAGCATCGCTGCAGCCGTCGCCGCCGCACTGTACAGCGAACGCATCCGTCGCGATGTCGGAACGCTGGCGTGGATCGTCGGTCCCGCGGGCGTCACCCTTGCCGCCATCGCAGCCCTGGTCGCGCGCTCACAAAGTCCGGACGTGTGGAGTGCGTTTGCCGGCGCAGCGCTCGGCGCCATCGCCATCGTGGTGCGCGTGGGTTTGGACTCGCATGCACGCGAGCCCATTGGCGGATTGCTTCACGCGTTGCTCGGTGCCCTCCCTGACCGCGTTCGCATTCCTGCCGGCGACCCGGACGAACCACGCTACGAGGAGGTCCCGACCAAGCGAGTCCGAACTGGCGAAGAGATCCTTTCGATCGAAGGCGAAGTCGTGGGGGTCGATGGGATCGTGCAGGGTGGCGAAGCCTCGGTGCGACTTCACCCGGGAAGCTCGAGCTCGTCGACCCGCAGCGTCGGCGACCCCGTTCTGGCGGGCGCTCAGATCACGCGCGGGGCAATCCGTCTCCTCTCTACGCATGTGGGCGATGACCGGGGACTCGCCCGATTGACCACGTTTGGAACCGCCGGACGCGATGGTGCGCGCGTGGTGTTGCTTGCGGACCGGGTCACGCGAATCGGCGGCATCATTGCGCTGCTCTTTGCCGTCGGCGGACTTGCTCTCACCGGAACCCCCGGCTTGGCAGGACAGCTCTCTGCTGCAGCCGCCGTGCTGATCGCGGCCCCCCTGTTGAGCGCGCGCCGATGTGCGGAAGCTCCGCTCGTCACCGCCGCAGCCGCAGCTGCGCGCCGTGGGATCGTCTTCCCCGATCCGCGGACGTTGGAGCGTGCGGGTCGTGTCGCAACGACCGCCTTGTGCGCATCCGGGACAATCACCGAGGGCACTTGCGAAGTTGTCGACTTTCATCTCGTGGGTGAGGGCGACGAGTCGCTCCTGCTCGGATTGATCGCCGGCGCCCAAGAACCGCACGACCACCGATTCGCGCTCGCGATCTGCGAGTACGCCCGAGCACGCCACATCGCGTTCGGCACAGTCAGGCGCTCGCAGATTCAAGCCGGCCGCGGTGTGACCGCACAGACCCGCGAGGGCGCGCTCGTCATCGGCAACCGTGGTCTGCTCCTCGAAGCGGGCGTGAGCGTCGCATTGGCGGATGCTGAAGCGGCGCGCGCAGAAGAGCGAGGCCAAACCGCAATCTTCGTAGGGCTTGCCGGTCGCGTGCGCGGTGTGATCGCGATCCGGGAAGAGATGCACGTCGGCTCGCGAGCGGCGGTCCAGCGCATGTTCGACCAGCGGATGGAGGTGGTTCTCCTCAGCGGCAACCACCGCACCACGATGGAAGCGGTCGCCAAGCACCTCGACGTCACCCACGTCAAAGCCGAGCTCTTGCCTCGCGAACGCGGCGTGGAAGTCCAGCGACTGCGTGAATCCGGCGGAGTCGTTGGCGTGGTCGGCCGGACCGACGGTGATCGCGAAGCCATTGAAGCTGCCGACGTCGCGGTAATTCTCGGTGAAGCCGGCGTCGGTCGCCCAGGTTCGATCGCGACGACCAGTAGCGACGTCCGCGACGCAGCGGGCGCTCTGTGGATCGCTCGCGCGGCACGAAGCGAGGCTGTTCGTGGCGTCCTTGTGGCCGTCGGCGCAGGCGCGCCCCTTGTGGCGGGTGCTGCCATGGGTTGGATCGCGCCTGGCGTCGCCGCACTCTTCTCCGTCGCTATCGATTCATTCGCCCTCCCCGTCGGCAGCCGGTTGCTTCGACGCATCGATCGCCGCATTCCCACCCGTTGAGAAACCGATGACCCACGACACGCAGAACGCCAGTTGGGGCGGCCGGTTCGACGAAGCTCTCGCCGACCTCGCCCTTCGCTACAGCGCCAGCATCGACACCGACAAGCGACTTGCGCCACAGGACATTCGCGGCTCGATCGCTCACGCCGAGATGCTGGGCGCGCAGGGTGTGCTCACCGCCGACGAGGTTGTGGCGATCCGCGAAGGGCTCCAGGCGATTCACGCAGAGATTCAGGCGGGGACGTTTCCCTGGGATGCTGCGCTCGAAGACGTTCACATGAACATCGAAGCGCGACTGCGTGAACGCATCGGTGACGCGGGCGCCAAGCTACACACGGGACGCAGCCGAAACGACCAGGTTGCAACGGACATGCGGTTGTGGACGCGCGAGGCATGCCACGCCACGTGTCGGCGCATCGACGCGTTCCTCACCGTGTTGGCAAAGCGAGCCGAAGAGCATGTTGATGTGTTGATGCCTGGATACACGCACGTGCAACGAGCTCAGCCCGTTCGTTTGGCGCACCATCTTCTGGCCTGGGCGGAGATGCTCGATCGCGACCACGGGCGACTTCAGGATGCCGCGAAGCGCATGAACGAGTGTCCGCTCGGTTCCGCAGCGCTGGCCGGAACGACCTTTCCACTCGACCGTGCGCGCGTGGCCAACGCACTGGGCTTCACGCGCCCGACGCGAAACTCGCTCGATGCGGTCGCAGATCGGGACTTTCTGATCGAAACGGTGGCTGCGCTTGCCAATGCTGCGGTGCACTTGAGTCGAATCGCCGAAGAGCTGGTGATGTGGTCCAGTCAGGAGTTTCGCTTCGTCGAGATGAGCGATGCGTGGACCACCGGCTCGTCGATCATGCCGCAGAAGAAGAATCCCGACATGGCCGAGCTCGCACGCGGCAAGACGGGCCGTGTTGTGGGAAGCCTCGTCAACTTGATCGTGATGCTCAAAGGCCTGCCCTTGGCGTACAACCGCGACATGCAAGAAGACAAAGCTCCTGTCTTTGACGCGTTCGACACCGTCGACGACACCCTGGAAGTTCTTACGGGCTGCGTGGCGAGTGCCTCGTTCCGGACCGATGTCATGCGTGCTGCGCTTGACGATGGTTTTCTCAACGCAACGGAAATCGCGGACTGGTTGGCTGCGCGCGGACTGCCCTTTCGCGACGCGCACCATGTGGCGGGGCGACTTGTTGCAAAAGCGATCGCCGAGGGCAAGACGCTGGGTGAGTTGTCGATCGATATTTATCGCGACGAGCACACGCTTTTCGACGAGACGATCTTCGACGCACTCGACATGGATAAGGCCGTGGAACGACGCGACATCCCTGGCGGCCCTGCCCGCGCTCAGGTTCACGCAGCGATCGCTGAACTTCACGCACGACTTCAGACGCGTACAGAAAGCGAGGCTCGCTGATGGGTGCAACGCCGCTGGCTCCGAGTTTCGCGCGACAGGACGTGCCGCCCAGCAACTACTTCCAGCGCGTCGATGGAGTGCTGACGTGTGACGGTGTGGACCTGCGCGTGTTGGCTAGCCAGGTCGACACGCCGACCTACGTGTACGCAGCGCGCGCGATCGACGACGCGTTCGAAGCTGTGCGCGAAGCGATGACACACGCAACCGATCGCAATGTCCTGGTGGCCTACGCGATCAAGGCCAACGGCAACCTGGCCATTCTCAAACGCCTCGCAGCACGCGGGTGCGGTGCCGATATCGTGAGCGGGGGTGAACTGGCACGCGCGCTCAAAGCGGGAGTGGCTGCAGAGAACATCGTTTTTTCGGGCGTCGGAAAACGAACCGATGAGATCGAGTTCGCGCTCGAGAGTGAGATCCGAGCGATTCACGTAGAGAGCGCACCGGAGATCTCGGCCGTTGAGGCCGCAGCGAAGAGACGCGGAAAGCCGGCTCGCATTGCGTTACGCGTCAACCCGGACGTCGATGCCGAAACGCATCCGTACATCGCGACCGGACTGCATGACACCAAGTTCGGACTCGAGCTCGACGTCGCGCGCGAACTGCTGCCTACCATTGTCGCGAGTCCACACCTTCAACTTGAAGGGGTCGCGTGTCATATCGGCTCGCAACTCGGAACCACGGCACCGCTGCGCGAAGCCGTGGGGATTCTCGGTCGGTTTGGCAAAGAGTGTCGTGCGGCTGGAGCCTCGCGCATGCGCTCACTCGATGTGGGTGGGGGTTGGCCGATGGAGTACGGCTGCGAGGCCGAGGCATTCCCAAGCTACGTGGAGTTCGGACAAGCGATTCGCGATGGACTCGCCGATGCGGATGCAAAGGACTTCGACTTGATCACGGAACCGGGTCGAGCATTGGTGGGTGGTGCAGGCGCACTGCTGACTCGCGTGGTGTTTGTGAAGAGCCAGGCCGACAAGCGTTTTGTCGTGGTCGACGGAGCGATGACCGAGTTGATTCGCCCTGCTCTGTACGAGGCGTACCACGCGGTCGTGCCGGTGAGCGTGCGAGACGGCAAGACGACGAGTGCGGATGTGGTGGGACCCGTGTGCGAGAGCGGGGACTTCTTGGCGCTGGATCGAAAGCTTCCGCCGGTGAAAGCCGGCGACGCGATCGCGCTCATGGGTGCGGGCGCCTACGGGAGAGAGATGGCGATGACGTACAACGCGCGTCCACCTGCAGCGGAAGTGCTGGTGGAGAACGGCGAGTGGCGCGTGGTGCGGAAGCGGGCGAGTGTGGAGTCGCTGTGGGCGCTTGAGGACTTCTAGGGCTCGGTTTCAGTTTCAGTTTCAGTTTCAGTTTCAGACTCAGACTCAGACTCAGACTCAGACTCAGACTCAGACTCAGACTCAGACTCAGACTCAGTCTCAGTCTCAGTCTCAGTCTCAGTGGTCGGAACGCGCGTGCGCTGCCGTTGTTTTGTTCGTCCGCCTGCATGCCCCAGAGCTGCCCGAACACTCGCGCGGCGTAACGGCCGCCCTTCGGGCGTCACTCCGCTGCGCTCCGTGACTCCTCGCTTCGCTCGTCGGCCTTGACCCCGCACTCGTGTCCGGGCGGTGGGGCTGCATGAGGCGGTCTCGCTGCACTGTCGCAACGCGTCGCGTCTCTCGAAAGGTCACTTCGTCATGTCTAAGTCCTCGTCTTCGTTCATCGCGTATCGGAAGTCGCTGGAGCTCGTTCGGCTGGTTCAGTCGGTTGTGATGCCGCGTTTGCGCGCGGCGGATACTGAGCTTGCGTCGCAGATGCATCGCGCGGTTCGCTCGATTCCGCTCAACGTCGCGGAAGGAAGTGCTCAGCGTGGGAAGCGTCGCGGCAATCAGTACGCCATGGCACTCGGCAGCAATCGCGAAGTCGACGCGGTTCTCGATGTCGCGGTGTCGCTCGGCATTCTTCGCGCCGATGCCGTCGCCCGGGTGTACGCACTAAGCGACGAGACACAGGCGATGCTCTACGTACTGTCGCGCTAGCGCGTGTGGCTCTCCGGATCGCCTGATCCGGGGAGCCGCCGATGCCTACCACTCGCGAACGTGCCCGTGCCCGCGAAGGAAGCCGAAACCGAGTGCTAGCCGGCGCGAAATGCGCTCGGGGTCATTCCCAACGTTCGCTTGAACGCCTTCGAAAACGCGTGCTCCGACGCGTACCCCACCGACTCCGCAATCTCCGCCATCGTGTCCCGCCGTTCGCGCAACGCCTTCGCAGCCAAATGCATCCGCCAACGCGTCAAATACCGCGACGGAGATTCTCCGACCAACTCCGAAAAACGCGCCGCAAACGCACTCCGACTCATTCCCGACGCGCGCGCCAGCGATTCCACCGTCCACGCCGTTGCCGGCTCTTGATGCACACAGGTCAGCGCCTTCGCAATCTGCGCATCACACAATCCTCGAATCCATCCCGCGCCTTGCTCGGCTCCACGCTCCGATACCCAGTGCCGAAGCGCGTTGACCAAAAGCACATCGGAGAGTCGCGCGACCAACATGTTGGATCCCGGACGCCCGCTCGAGAGTTCGTGGTCGATCAAGCGGATCGACGACTGAAGCCACGAAGCGTTATCCGCCGACGCGTGGACGCGAATCGCCGATGGCAAAATCGACAAGAGCGGGTGTGCCTCGGAGTGCTCGAACCGAATGCTCCCGCAAATCAGTCGCGTCACCCCGCCACCACCATCGAGCACCATGGTTGGAACACTTCCCTCGTGTTCGCGTTGCGTAAGTTCGCGCGCCGGCGTGGGCTCAAGCTCAGGGTCACTCGTCATCACATGACGAGCACCATGTGGAAGGAACACCGCTGAGCCGGTAGTCAACGTCAGCGTCTGCTCCCCCACAACGAGTGTCGCTGCGCCTTCCACGACGGCGTGGAACACCCCCGAGCGCAACGGACCGCTGTCGACCGACCACGGTGCCCCCAACACCGCCTTCGAAAACACGGTGCTTCGCAAGCGTCCCGCCTCGAGGATCTCACTGAGCCCGTCCACCGCTTCCCCAGTTTAGTCGATTGCAGCAAGGCGGAACACAAGCCCACCCGGCGCGCGAAAATACGTGTGCGTGGTGTCCACGTACTCGAACGTGGTGCATCCCGCCTGGAGCAGAGCAGTTGTCTTCTCCTCGATGTTCTCCACGAGAAACTCCAACCAAGGCGCGAGGAACATGGACTCGTCACTCAGCGCTTCGTCTTCGCCGACCAGCTGCGCACCCAACGAAAACCCATCGGGCATGGTGAAGATGCGCATCTGCGGAGTTGCATCGACCCACGTCGAACCCAGCACGTCGGCCATCGTCGCAGTGAACGCATCACACTGAGACCGCGCGATCGTCACCTTCATGTTTCGTCCAAACTTCGTCACTGTGTCCTCCTACCACTGATGCCAGTCGGTCGACCCGTACACCGCAATCGTCGGTGGCTCGGCAAAGAGAGCACCAAACGCCGCCTGAAAATCCGGGTCCGTGTACACCGCCTCGAGGTTCGTCGTGTCCTGCCAAATGTCGAACGCGAGGAACTCACGCGGGTCCTCCACACCGACGTACACAACGTGCGCGAGGTCGCCAGCCGCACGGACCATCTCTTCACCACCCTGCGCAACCAAGTCGTGCGACGCGCGCGCAGAAGCAGGATCTGCATCCGCAAGCGTTCCGCGAACCACGACGAACACGTGATCGGCACCATCCCCCGCCGTCAGCTCGCCCCACTCGTGAAAATCCGAACGAACGAAGAACTCGAGGTTGGGATCGCCCTCGAAGAGCATCGCGAAGCCGGTGGCGAAGTCTGGGTTCGCGTAGAAGTTGTTCATCCCATCGAATGAGGTCCAGCGGTCAACACCGAGAAATGCGTTTTCGGTCGTCCCGAGAAGCGTGGTGCCGAGCATCGCGTCGTGACCAAAATCGCCCGCCATTCGCGCGATTTCTTCACCTCCGGCAGCAAGTCCGTCGTGGCGCATCTGCGCCATCACGAGGTCGTCGGTAAAGAGCGTGCCGCGCACCAATGCGACCCACTCACCGGACGCCATCGCGTCCATGGTTGCCGCGTCGGAGCCAGCGTCCGTCTCAGGGGAGTCGTCGTCGCCGCAAGCGAGTCCGACGAGGCCAAAAACAATCAGAAAAACACGAAGCGTCTGCATGGGATCACCATGCGGCGATGGATACGAAGGGGGTTTGTCCATTCGTCCAGCGATCCGGTGCGATCGTCCAAAACGCGTCAGTTGAAGCGACGGAAGGGACTGCCCGCCATCTGCGTGATCGTTGTGGGACGCATGGTTGGACGTCGGCGAGCACGGCGGAGTTCGACGGCCAGTTCACCGTCTTGAAAAGGCACCCAGAGGCGGGTCTCGGTGACGTAGCCAGTCGCGCGAAACTCGATTTGTGCCGAGACGCTGGCGCGCTCGACCTCGACCTCGACGGGCGTGTGGCCGACGGACTCTCCGTCGACAAAGACTTCAGCGGAAGGTGCGGACCGCAAAGCAAGCGAAACGTCGGCAACGCCTTCGGCTTCGGCTTCGGCTTCGGCTTCGGTTTCGGTTTCGGTTTCGGTTTCGGTTTCGGGATCGGCTTCGGCTTCGGCTTCGGCTTCGGCTTCGGGAACGGATTCAGCTTCGGACACGGGTCGTGACACCGAGTGCGAGTCCCCCTGTAGCGCCCACCCCACGCCAACGCCGAGCAACGCCAACACCGCAACGGCAGCAATCGCCATCGGTCGACGCGACACTGGCTGAGCCTGACTCTCCACACTCATGGGTGTGCTGGATCCCACCGATGCCACGGAGCTGAACGCAGTCGGCACCTCCACCGAGACGTCGACATCGGGTGCGGGAACGTGGGTGATCTGGGAGCCCGACTTTACGCGTCGCAGCAGCTCGCGCTTTTGCTCCATGCGCTCTGGGAAGAACTCTTTCATCAACTCCGCGAGCTGCATTGCGGGTAGCGCCGCGAGTCCATGTTCACGGGTCAAGTCAACGAGGGCTCGCTGCATGTCTGCCGCGGTGCCGTAGCGCTCTTCGCGCTGTCGACTCAGCGCTTTCAAACACACAGTCGCGAGATCGTCGGGATAACTCGGCACCAACGATTTCGGGGATGGGATCGCATCCTCGGTGATGGCCTTCATCGACTTGAAACTGCTGTCGCGTGCAAACAAACGTCGGCCGACGGTGGTCTCCCACAGCACCGTTCCCAACGAGAAGATGTCGGAGCGTCGGTCCAACACTTTGCCGTTGCACTGCTCAGGCGACATGTACGGGAACTTGCCTTTGAGCCCGCCGGCTTCGGTATCCGTCGTGCGTTGATCGAACTTCGCAATGCCGAAATCCAGCAGTTTCACCGCGCCGGCATAGGTGATGAAGATGTTGGAAGGCGAGATATCACGATGCACAAGACCCAGCGGTTTGCCTTCGTCGTCACAAAGTTCGTGGGCCGCGTGAAGCCCTGCACACGCCTGCGACACGATCCACGCCGCCAATAGGCGATCGACGGGCTTGCCGATCCGCACCGCGCGACGCATCACGCTGAGCAGGCTCTCCCCCTCCAGATACTCCATTACGAGGAAGAGCTGATCATCCTCTTTGCCCAGCTCTTGGACGTGGACCACGTTGGGGTGCTGAATGCGAGCGACCACGCGGGCTTCGTCGAGAAACATGTCGACAAACGCTTCCTTGCTCGCGTGGTGCGGCAAGATTCGTTTGATCACGACCGGTCGTTCAAAGCCGCTCGGCCCGAGGAGTTTGCCGAGAAGAATCTCCGCCATTCCGCCCGACGCCAGATGGCCTACGACGTGGTAGCGACCGAGCTTTTCAGGCTCCCCCACAAGCGCAGTGTACACTAGCGACAATGCGGAGCCTCGCCCTCGCACTCTTGTTGCTCAGCGTCACGCGACCACTACTCGCGCAGGATGAAGACGCCACGCAACGTGCGGTGATCCTCTTCGAGGAAAGCGAAACCGCGTACAACGCGGGCCAGTTCGAACAAGCTGCCGCCTTGCTGCGTCGCGCGTACGCGCTGCATCCCGATCCAACGCTTCTGTTCAACCTCGCGCGCGCACTCGAAGGTGACGGGGACCTGGATGGCGCAATCGAGGGCTACGAGGACTACCTGGAAGCCGCACCGGAAGCGACGGATCGTGGCGCCGTCGAGGCGCGCGTTCGGACGCTTCGCGCACAACGTGATCAACTCGAAGCGCGCGATGTCGACGAACCCGAGCCAGAACCGGAGCCCGAGCCGGAGGAGCCCATCACCGCAACCGACGGGCCTGCGCTGGGCGGATGGATCGTTGCCGCTGGCGGTGCGGCGGTATTCGCTGCCGGGATCGGACTCGGAGTCGCCAGTCAAAACCGAGCGGACGATGCCGATGCCGAGCCCGTTCAAGAGCGCGCCCAAGCGCTTCACGACGAAGCCAAAACCCGTGCCACGCTGGCCAACGTATTCTTTGTGGTTGGTGGTGCGATGATCGCGGGTGGCGTGCTCTGGGGAATTCTGACCTTGGGTGGCGACGACGACACCCAAGTCAGCGTCGGTCCAGGCACGCTACACCTGCGGCAGCGTTTCTAGTCGGTGACTAGTCGGACGTCGTGACGACTTCGGCGTCCGCGTCCGGGTCCTTCCCGTTGGCCCAGATCGACTTTCGAAGCGACGCCATACGCTGTTCGACATCCACCAGCCGAGCCAGGCTCATCCCTGTATTCTCGGTGAGCTGAACCGCGCTGTCCTCGCCGGCCTGTCGTGCCTCTCGCGCAGCACGAACCAACTCCGCGATGCTCTTGGTCATCTCTTCGTTGGCCGCCGTGACAAACTCGATCAGCTTCTCGCCAAACTCATCGATCCGCGTGTCGAAGGCATCGGCCATTTTCTCAGCCGCATCAAGCACAGCCTTGGGGGCCTCTTCCTTGGCGCGTTCCTTGAGCTGACGGTCTGCACGACCTCGGAAGACATACGCCAACACCGGTGCGGCAAGGGTCAGCGCGCCGCCGACCAGCACGTTGGACAACACCATCAGCGTGACGCCGAATGCACCCACAGCAAACACGCCGACGTCGTACGCAAACGTGTTCATCTCCAGGTCGAGACCCGGTCCGTCGTTCCCGAGCGCCTCACGCAACTTCTCAGCTCGTGCGCTTGCATCGTCGCTCACAAAGGCGATGGCCTCCTCGGCCACTTTCTCGAGGCGCACCGCAAGCTCTTGTGCTTGTTGGTCGGCGAACTGGCGAAAACGTTCTTCGATGAAGCCGGCGAGGTACTTGCGCAGGTCCTTGGCATCGGACTGCTCGATCTCGTTGGGGAGCTGCTGTGAGAAGCGCTTTGCAAACCCGTTGACGTCCGTTCGAACGACAGCCTTCACAGCGCTGAGCGACTCGCGAACTCGCGCCATGCGCTCAGCCATGCGGTCCGCGGAGCCTTCGAGATCGGTTTCGAGGTGCTGCAAGCGCCGCTCGAGCTCGCCCTGCTCCATGTCCATTGCGCGCTTTTGAATCTCGATTCCCGTACGCAGGGTTGCCGCAGTGCGCAGGCCGGCGTCGAGAGCGTTGTCGAGCAACACGCGACCGCGTTCGTCCTGCAGGAACGACTGCAGGTGGTCGAGTAGCACGTCGATCCCGCTGCCATCGCGATCTCCTTCGAGCGCCTTCTCCGCGCTGATACCGAACACCTTCGGCTCGTCGATCAGCTTGCCCAGGTTGAGCCGTGCGTATGCCAGCGCCTCTTGTTTCTCGTCATCGTCGAGCAGATCCATCTTGTTGACGACGAACACCACCTTGTCGCGCGACTGCGCCAAGAGCTTGGTCGCGACGAACTGGCGCTCGCTCTCCTTCAGGATCTGTCCAGCATCGAGCAGAAAGAGAATGGCGTCGGAGCGCGGAATGTAGCCGTAGGTGATCTCGGCGCGCGCTTCGTTCAAGTCGTTGACGCCTGGCGTGTCGACCAGGACAACGCCGGCCTTGAGAAAGGGGGCCGGGTAGAACACGTCGATGTGCTGAATCTGGTCCGCGAGTGCCGTGCCCTCGACTTCGTAGTCGTTGAGCCGCTCCATGGGCACCGGTTTGTGCGAACCATCCTCGGCAAACGCTTCAGCCTTCTGGCTGTCGTCGTACCGGATGCAGTGAATCACTGCGGTGGTTGGTGTGACACCCATCGGCAGCACGCTCGAACCGAGCAACGCGTTCACGAACGTGGTCTTGCCGTGGTTGAACTCGCCGAGCACGACCAGATGGAACCGCTCTTCTTCGAGTCGTGGGATTCGGTCGTCGCGAAGTTTCTGACAGAGCGTTGTTGCTCCGGTCTCTTCAGCCAGCGCCGCGATTTCGCGAAGCCCCCCCAGGGCCTTCTCTTTCAGCTCAGCAAATTCCGCCACGTAACCTCCGGGTCGATCCATGTGGTCGATTGATGTGGTCCGACCGATTTTGGTGCTGGGAGCCTACACGCTCTCTCACACCGTTCATACGCCCAGACGGGCCATTTGATTTCGCGGTGTTTCCGCTTCAGCTCGCGCTCTTGGTGTCCTCGGACTTCACCACTTTGATGAACTTCGCAACGTCGTCGTCGACTTCCTTGAGGGGCCGTCCACCACCCAAGCCCACGGCTTGGCGATACACGTCGCTCTCCGCGAAGAGCTGCAGCGCTTTGATGCGCTTGGGCAGGTACGGGTGCGACGCGGTGATTTCGGTCAACCGACCCACGCCCTTCTTACCCTGCTCGAACTGCTCCAGGTACGCATCGATGTCGAGTTCGCCGTAGAGCTTGCTCGAACCACACGCCATCTTGAGAAACGAGGTCTGGGCGACTTCGACGTCGCCGGTGCACAGCGCCCCCGCTCGGTCACACGTCACTTCCGCACGTCGCGCCCAGGCGAGCAGGCCCGCCTTGATGAAGGGCGAGAGCAACGACATCAGCACGTTGCGTTGAAACGTGAGCAAGCGGAGCGCTGTCATGTAGACCACGTGCTTGTTCTGGATGTGGCCCATCTCGTGGCCGATCACGAACTTCAACTCTTGGTCGTTGAAGTCGTCGATCAGTTTCGAGTGAATCACAATAAAGCTGTCTTCGTCGGTGCCGTACGTATAGGCGTTCATGAACGGGTTGTTCACGACGTATACGGTGGGCATCGGAACGCCGAGCGTGTGTGCACACTCTTTCGCGAGCCGATGGATGCGCGGAAGCTGACGCGGACCCACTTTCACCGTGGTGCCGAGAAACTGGTTGCGCAGCATGGCCTTGGACGCGCGCACGAGTGAGCCGATCGCCATCTCGAGTGGCTTGGCCTTCTTCATCGCCCGGAGCATTTGGAGATCGCCGCCGAACGCGTAGCGGGTGCCTTCCTCGGTCCCGCCGAGCACCGCGTCCTCGCGTTTCTCGATGTACTTATTGAAGCTTAGATCCGCGAATTCGGCCATCTATGATCACCCTAAGGCTCGTCCGACGAGCCGGCAACGTGGGGCGGAACGCTCTGTGTTCCTGGGGAAGAACGCATCCGCTCAAGCTCTTCAGTCCGTACAAATGTGCCGCGACGTCGATCTTTGACCACTCCAGGGAATGCAAGGACCTGGTTGTGCATCGCCACGTACACACCGGGCTTCGCCAACTGTACGGCGACCAACGCCTCGGTCACGTTCTGCATCGCGTCGGTCGAACGCATCTCGAATGGACGCATCGCACCCGTCAACACGATGGGCACGCGCGTGTCGGTACGGTCTGCGATGCACTCTCCGGTTCGATGCAAGGTGTCGGTGCCGTGGACGATCACCACTCCGTCGTACTGCTTGGCCATCACCCCTGCGGTCTCCGCGATCAGCTCGTGGTCCGCATCCGACATGGTGGAGCTGTCCTTGTTCATGAGCGGAATGCGCGTCAGCTCCACACCGTTGAGCACCAAGCCCGAAAGCATGAAGTCGAGATTGGACACCTCGTTGACCAAGACGCCTTCGAGTTCGTCGTAAGTCTTCTCGATCGTTCCGCCCGTGGAGATCAGGGCCACGCGAAAACGCCTCATGTTCGAAGGATACCGTGATAGGTAGCGTGCCCAATGGGTATTACGATCATCGGCACCGGACACCACGTTCCCGGCGAACCTGTTCCCAATGATGCGCTGGCGAAGGTGATGGACACCAACGACGAGTGGATCCGTCCGCGAACCGGCATTGCGCAGCGCTACTTCGTGTCCGAGGGCGAAGGTGTCTCCGACCTCTCCGTGGTCGCTGCCCAGCGCGCACTCAAAGACGCCGACATCGAAGCCGAAGAGATCGACTTCATCATCTTTGCCACCATGACACCGGAGTTCATCTTTCCGGGCAGTGGCGGACTGCTCGGAGCAAAGCTGGGTATTCCACGCGTTCCCGCACTCGACATCCGACAACAGTGCGCCGCCATGCCCTACGGACTGCAAGTTGCCAACGGGCTGATCGAGACCGGTGCCGCGTCCACCATTCTGCTCATCGGCGCCGATGCCCATGCGGGGTTCATGCCTTGGGAAGACTGGGACGTGCTGCGTGGTGAGTCGGATCGTGAAGTCAGCAAAGAAGCGATGGCGCGCGGAACGCGGCACCGAGGACTGGCGGTGCTCTTCGGAGATGGTGCGGCGGCGATGGTGTTGCGCAAGGCCGAAGCACCTCGCGGATTTATCGGCGCAGAACTGCACACCGATGGGCGGATGTTCGATCGCATCTACATCCCTTCGGGTGGGTTTCGAAGTCGCCCTTACTTCACGCCCGAGATGTTTGAACGCGAAGAACACATTCCGAGAATGCAGGGGCGTGACCTGTTCAAGACGGCTGTGACCGAGTTGGCGCGCTGTGTGCGTTCGTTGTGCGCAAAGCACGACGTGGCGCTGGACGACGTGGATTGGTTTGTCGCGCACCAGGCCAACGACCGAATCAACAACGCGGTGCGACAGCAGCTCAAACTGCCCGTCGAGAAGGTTCCGTCAAACATCGCGAACTACGGCAACACGTCGGCGGCGACCATCGGCATTCTGCTGGACGAGATGCGTCGTGATGGTCGCGTGAAGGAAGGCCAGCTGGTGTGTTTCCTCGCGCTCGGTTCAGGTCTGAACTGGGGCGCAACACTCATTCGGATGTGAGGATTCAGCGAACCGCTTGAACGCGGTGCGCTAGCGTTCCGTCCGGTGCGCTCACCACACCCGCAGGTGAGGTGGCTCCGGAGATGAGCTGTGCAACCCCCGGGGCTGACGCAATCTGCTCGCTGAACACAAGGTCGCCCGCGTTGGCCGACGCCAGAAGATGACCGGCCACGTGCACGGTTCGACCGAAGTAATCAAGTCGTTGGTTGATCGTCGTCATCATGGTCGGCCCCGAGTGCACGGCGGCGCGGATCGAGTCTGCGCGTCGCATCACACCAAGCGCGGCGCGCAGTGCTGCGACTCGACCGGTAAAGACTGCAAGCACTCCAGCTCCGTGCAGCTTGACCAGCGCGCCACCCTCCGCACCTGCGGCATCGGTCACCAAGGCCTGCAGGTCCATCAGTGCGCGGTACCCGGTTTGCTCGCTGTCGGCGGCGAAGAGTTCGTCGGCGAGTTCAACCATAACCAACGCAGCGTTCGACAATCCCACCAACTGCGAAGGGGCCAGCAGCTCGCCTGGAAAGAGTTCGCGAAACAAGGGATGACAGGCCGCGTCCGCTGCAGTTACAGCATCGGCTCGCTCACCGACACGCTCGACGCGAACCACGACATCGTGCGCGTGGTCGTTGACCAACCGGATGTGCTGGCGCCCAATGCTGAGACTCCGCGGAATCTCGGCGGCCAACCCCGCGCGAAGCGGAAGGTCCCACGACGTCAGCATCGCTGCGGCATGAACCCGAAAGCGATGCCGCTCAGCAACTTGTCGACCGACGATTTGGTACACGCCCTCGTCGAGATCGAGGTCCAGATCAAAGCGCTCGCCCTGGCGAAGGCGAACTTGCGCGACCACGTGCGGCGAGTGACCCGGACCCCCGATGCAATACACGCCCAAGTCGGGTTCCCGAACATCGTCGTGCGACCGAAACACCAACTCCACCGAGCGCGCGAGATCGAGTTCAAAGTCGAGATCGCATGCATCGCAATGACCATGCTGGCGTAACGCTTCGAGAGACTTTTCGATCGAGGCGGGAACGCGACACGAGGGACAGAGAATGTCCCAAAGGAAGGTCAAGAGCCCTTGCGTCGATGCCAGCAGGAATGTGCTCAACACCACATCTGGGTCGAGACCACGTGCACGCGCCCAGGGAATGGGCCGAATCCGACCAAGCGCCTGAGGCGATGCGTGACGCAGATAGTCCGCCAAGTGCTCGGCGACTTCGGCATCCCCACCGGCCGCGACGAGAGCAACGGTGAGTTGGTCCAGTCGCGCGTCACTGGCGCGACGCATCTTGGCTGGAGGTTCGAAGGGATCCAAAAACTGACCGCGGACCACACCGCGCTTCGAGTCCGCTTTGCGTCGCGCCTGAGCCACGGCGTCGATGCGCTTGTACACCCGCCCAAGACCACGTCGAACCTTCACGCCGATCTCAACCGCGGCCGCTGCACGGCCCAACGGGTTACGCGGCACGATTTCAATGCGGTGGCTCAACCGGGTGCCCCCCGCAGCCAACGACTCGAGACTGACGATGCTGCGCATCCAACGAAACGGTCCCGTTTCGTACTCGCGCAACACACCCAGACGTCGAGGCGCCACCCACTCAAAGGGATTTTCCTTCCACCGGAGCTTCATGCCGGCGACCTGAAACTCACCCATGGTGCGCACATCACCCTTGCTTTGGGCTTGCTGTTCCCACTCGACGTCGTCGAGCCCGATCGCGCGATTGAGTCGCTCGGTGTTGCTCACGTGTGGCCACAGTTCTGCTGGAAGCGAACTCAGTTCCCAAAAGAAGTCATAGACGAGCGGTTGCTCTTGGCGCTCGTGTCGCGGCATCGAGTCCACCGTGCTCGCTTTGCCGTGCACGGCTTCGTCGAGTGCGAGCAGAAACGCACCGGCATCTTCAAAACGCTCGGAGGGATCCTTGGCCAACGCGCGCATCACCACCTCGGCCAGCGCTTCAGTGACTTGCGGCCGTCCCGAACGCGGATCTGGAATCGGGGCAAGCAAGTGATCCGCCAGCACACTCTGTCCGAGGTAAGGCGGGTGTCCGACCAGGAGCGTGTAGAGCGTCGCACCCAGTCCGTACACATCCACAGCAGCGTCCATCGGCAGCCCTTGAATCTGTTCGGGTGCCATGAACGCGGGCGTTCCGGGTGTTGCACCCATGCGCGTGAGCTGATCGTTGTCGTCGTCGGGCGTGATCGTGTCCATCCCGCGAACCAATCCAAAGTCACAGAGCTTCACGCCCGGCGGCTCGTTCTCACGAAGCTCGACGATCACGTTGGAGGGTTTGACGTCGCGATGAATCAACCCGAGCGCATGGATGTCTTGAAGTGCGCGAGCCACATCGGCGGCGATCGAGGTCACTACCGGCAAGGGCAGTTGGCCGTGTTCGCGAAGTTGCGCACGTGCCGACTTTCCACGCACCAGCTCCATCACCAGGTAATGCGTGCCGTTGTCTTCGTGTGCCGCGATGAAGCGCGCGATGTGCGGGGTATCGAGCTGGGCAAGCAGACGCGCCTCCCGTCGAAACCGGCGAATCGCAGTCGGGTCATCGACGTGTTGGATGCCCAAGAGCTTGATCGCGACTTGCTCTTCGCCGGTGATGGCGTTGTCGAGCACGGCACGAAACACGCTACCCATGCCGCCTGTCCCGATGCGTTCGACCAAACGATACGGACCGAGGTGACGCGGCACTCCTGGCGCAAACTCCGCGAAGCTCTCATCCAGCGTCGGTTCTTCGACGGAGAGCTTCGCCGCAATACTTCGCGCGGACGGCCGTGCTTCTGGATCCTCGCTCAGCAAGGACGCGACCAGGCCCTCGAGCTCTCCATCTTGACCGTGACGCTTCAAGAGCTGGTGCACGATGAGACCAAACGACCACAAGTCGGCCGCCTCAGTCGCAGCACGATCACGGCGCAGCTCGGGCGCACGTTTGACCCACTCGCCCCCACGAACCCCGGTCAGATCGAGCACGTAGTGATCACCGACGCGACCGATATCGCGCGCGGAAATCGACCCGTGCACCACACCCAAACGGTGCGCTTCGGTCAGCGCGTCGGCGATGTCGAACACCAGTTCACGCACGGCTGCGAGGTCTGCCACCAGAGTAGGTTGCTCGTCGATCGAGGGACCCAAGACGCCAACGACCACCTGCGGAGCGTCGTCGATTAGGCGAACTTCCTTCACCTCAAGAAGCGTCGGGTGACGAACACCAAGCAAGCGCGACACGCGCCGCGTCACCCCCTCGGTGTCGGCCAGTCTCCATATCTCGATGGGTTCGCCGTGGGCATCCAGCCCTTCAAACGCAATGGCAGGCTCTGAAACCTTGAGCATGCGCACGACGCGTACTGCGACGTCCCCTGCTCCAGCGGGTTCTCCAGCCTCCATGTTCGATGTACGACCATGTGGGCAAGCTGGATCAGCTTTCTTCTTCGTCGTCCTCGTCGTCGTCGCGCTGTTCCCAGCGCGCGCGTTGGCTGGGCGTGCCTAAACCGTGCTCCAGCAGCCATTCCACGAGGTCGTCATCCAAGAGGTCGACCACCGCATCGGCTCGCTCGATCACCGCGGCTGCGAGGTCCTCGATTTCGTAGTCGTCGGTGGCGTCGAGATCGGCGTGGACGAGAAGTCGCCCTTCGTCGTCGAGCCCCGTTTTCACGTCCCAGTACTTGGCGTTGATCGCCAAGCACCAAATCAAGAACGAGCGTCCGCTTCCCGCGGGTGGTGCGACGCGTGCGGAAACGCGCAACATCTCCGACTCCGGATCGTGCTCGACGGCGACTTGGAGCTCGCCAAAGCGGCCGTCGACCACTGCACGCAGTCCGTCGGGGGTGAGTGAGATGCCGTCGATCTCTTCTTCCACGTGGTCGAAGAGGTCGCTGAGAAGATCTCTCATTTGCCGAGCAGGAAGACCTTGGCCATCGCCGAGCCCTGGCGCAGTCGATCGCCGATTGTCGGCTTGGCACCGAGACGCTGATGACCGGTCACCGCCTTGCCGCGCGCCAGCTTCGCGAGCTTGTCTTTGATGGGCTGACCCAGGTCACCTGCGGCAGCCACTTGCGAGAAGCAGGAAAACACGCTCAAGAGATCGAAGAAGTCTCGCTGCTCGACCCACTTGTAATCGCCGCCGTACTTGAACCACGAGCCGCCGACACCGGGCACCTCGAGACGCTTTCCATCCGGTCCACGCGTCGGGGCAACCTGTCGCCAGAACGCCACGATTTCGCCCTGCACATCGTCGATGAGGATCTTGTCGTAGGGATAGTTCCACCCTTCGAATCCCTCCATGTGCACGCCGCACGCCCAGTCGGTGATCTGCTGCTGACCGATGGCGACAAACTCTTCGCCGGGACCGACCGTCCATCGGTACTCGGCGTCCTGGCTGTAGAACGGACCCAGGTGCGTCTTCCAATCGCCCTGCTCTTCGGCCAACCGATTGGCTTCGAGCCAGCGATTCATCATCTCTTCGAGTTCCTCGCGCGGATATCGGCGGGTCGTCGTCGGAGTACGGGTCGTCGTGAACGAAGTCATGTGCTTGCCTCTTGCGTCAACGTGATCGCCCGGTTCGGGCAATGCTCTTCAGCGTGAACGAGCGCAGGGTAGCGCTCCACAGTCGGGTGCGTGGTGATGAGTTCCGCATCGCCCTCGTCGTTGATTCGGAAGACGTCGGGCGCTTCGCTCACGCAAACGGAGTGTCCCTGACACAGTCCGAGGTCGATCGTGATCGTGACGGCCTTGTTGGGATCCAAAACGCGCTGTTCGTGGCGCTGGGTGGTTTGAACACTCGCGCGAACCTCCGCATCGCGCTTGCGATAACGGACTCGGACTGGTCCTTTCGGCATCACAGTCGCCGAGTGGTAGTTGTCCAAGTACGCGGCCGGCGGATCCACCAAGCGGAAGTCGAACTCGCGCACCATCACCGCCACAACCGCCTTGAGTTGAAGCAGCCCGAATGCGTTGCCGGTGCACTTGTGCTTTCCGCCCCCAAACGCGATCCACGCAAAGGGGTTGGAGTCTTCGCCACGAACGTAGCGGTCCGGATCAAAGCGTTCGGGGTCGGCGAACACGGAGCCGATGCGATGCGACACGGCGGGTGACGTACAGAGCATCGATCCCGCGGGAATCTTGTAGCCACGGAAGTGGAAGTCTTTGAGCACCTTCCGCAACAAGAAGATGAGCGGCGGATGCAGCCGAAGCACTTCCTTGATCACGTCCTGCAGGAAGCGCATCGAGCGGAGCTTGTCGTAGGTCAGTGTCGAACCTGCAGGCCACACGGCGTCCAGCTCCGCGTGTAGCTTCGTCAGCACTTCGGGATTTCGCATCAACTCGACCAAGGTCCAGGTGCCGGTCCCGGCGCTGGTGTGGTGACCCGCCATCATGATCGCGATCAGGATTCCCGTGATCTCGTGCGCGCTGAGGTGCTCGCCGGTCTTGTACTGCGACTCCAACAACGCTTGGAGACCGTCCTGAGGACGTTCGCCCGTTCGTTTCCGGCGCTCGAGAATTGCATCGACGCGCTCGACCAAACGAACGCGAGCGAGATCACGACGGCGAAATGCCGGAAGCGGAAGATGCGGTTGGAAGTACGCGATCGGATGAATCGCTTTTTCGAGCGCTTCGTAGAGTTCGCGGAACTCGACGTCCATTCCGTCGCGAAACTCCGGTCCGATCAAGCATCGGCTGGAGGCAAAAAGCGTGATCTCCTTCATCAACTCAAGGAGATCGAGTTCGCCCTGCATCCCCCAATCCGCAACAAGCCTGCGCGTCTCGTCCTCGATGATCGGGGGGTAACCGCGCATGCGCTTATCGCGCAGGAAACGCATCACCATGCGCATCTGCTCATCGAGGCGTTTGCCGGGCGCGTCGAAGACCACGCCCTCACCAAAAATCGGCGTCATCAACTTGTACGCTTCGCGACGGCAAAGCTGATCGTCGGGTGCACGAAAGAACGCTTCGTTGGCCTCCGGTCCCGTCAACAAGACCATTGCTTGGTTGAGCAACTGGAACTCGACCACGTCGCCCATGCCGCGCGCGCGCATCAAGAGCGCGAACGGATTGCGCGCCCATTCCGCCATGTGGCCAACCACGGGTAACGCACGTCCCAAACGCGGCGGTGCGTCGACGGGACGTGGCTTGCGCGAACGCGCCAATCGCTGAACCACAGGGCTGACCATCGCCAACCCCTTAGCACAGATCGGCTACTCCACACTCTCCACTCGTACTCCGCCTGACTACTCGGGCGGCGCGGCCACGGTGTGCCCAGGAGACCCCGCGGTGGGCACGGGATTGGCCGGTGCGAGCGTTTCGGTTCGACCGTCAGGGTAGATGGCGACGGCCCATTGTTCGGGCTCGTACTCGCCTCCGGGAACCCCCGCATTCCAGTCCAGGTTCAACCAAACAGCACAGTCATGTCCGGGTCGAAAGTGCACCGCACGCACGCGTTGTCGTCCCAAGTTTCGATCTGGATTCTGCCGGTAGTGTCGTGCAAGTCGATCACGAATCTCGGACGACTCTTCGGGCAAGCACACTTCGGCGTATGCGTGTCCGCCCTGAGGTCCGTCCATCATGACGAGGCGGGCGTCTCCACCGACTGCGCTGAGCATCGAGACCAACACGATGGCAAAGTCATCGCAGTCGCCAATGTATCCCTGGTCAATGCTCTCGCTCGCCAACGCAAAGTACTCGGCCCCGCGTGGATCGTTCACGTAGCGCCACTCGCCACGCACCTTGCTCCAAATCTGAGCGGTCTGTTCGACGCTAAACGCACCCTCTTCCTCGGCGGCGATCTGCGCAGCAGCATTGCGCGTGGTCGGATGGCTGATGTCCATCGCTTCGACCACCTTGTCGAGCGTGTGAATCCGGATCGACGCTTCTTGCGGACTGGCCGCGACCGCACGCGCCGGGTCGGGAAGCCCCAAACGCTCCGCAGCAGAGCGCAGCGGCTCGCTGCCTTGGTTTTGAAGAAACCAGATTCCAGCGCCAACAAGAATCGCGACGCTCGCCGCCATGGCTGCCAACTTGCCCCAGCGAATACCCGGCTTCGACACGATCAACCGCTGCGCGCATGCACCGCAACGCAACACACCACCGCGAAAGCCCGCAGGCATCACGCCGCGCGTGCCGCACGAACCGCAAATGAAGCGGCGTCCCGGAATCGACTCGCCGAGGATCGTGTCTTTGCCGCCCTTGCGCAGAAACGGACGCAAGGCGGACTCGCTCCATCGCAAGGGAGCACGACCAAAGCGGACATCGTCACCCGGCCGAATCAGAGCGCGCTGGATCCGCTTGGAACCGACGAAGGTGCCGTTGGCACTGCCGAGGTCCTCGAGAAGGATCTTGCCGTCCTCCCACGCCAACCGAGCGTGGCGACCCGAGACGGTGGGGTCCCTCAGGATCAAATCGCAATCCCGGGAGCGACCGACCACGATGTTTTCGCCGCGCGCCAACTCGCACCCATCATAACTCTCCCAGACGGGCTCGGCAGCCCTGATCGACGCCGGATCGCGCGACAGCGATCGCCCCTGGAATAGAGTGATGTCGGCACCCTCCGCGTCGATTAAGGTCTCGGGGTCGTGGAAGCGCTCGTGGGGATCGGCCGAAGCGTGCTGTCGGTGTGGCAGTACCTGACAGAGCTCTTTGCTCTGCTCAGTCGCGTGGCCAACAGCGCGCTGCACATCCGTGGACACAGCATGCCGGTGATCACGCGGGTCACGACCCTGCAGTTGTTCTTCACTGGCTTCCAAGCCGTCCTGCCTCTGACGATCGCCGCGGTCGCGCTTGGAACGCTCGTGCTCTCGATCTCGCTCGAGTACCTCCCGGTCGACTACGTCCAAGACGTTGCGTCGATCGTCATCACCCGCGAAGTCGTCCCGCTGGTGACTGCGTTTCTGATCATCGGACGCAGTGGCACCGCGATCACGATCGAGGTCGCGACCATGCAGCTGAACGACGAGCTGCGCGCGCTTCGAGTCATGCGCATCCCGCTCGAGCAGTACATCATGCTTCCGCGACTACTCGGCGTGGTTGGCGCGTTCTTCCTCTTGCAGATTTACGCCAACCTGTTCGGACTGCTTGGCGGCTACTGGATGACCGCCATGGTCGACTGGAACCTGCCCAGTTATCCGGTGACGGACTTGCTGCAAGGGATCGACCCCGCCGATTGGTTCGTGGCCTGCATCAAAGCGGTCCTCTTCGGCACCGTCATCGCGTTGACCTCGATCATGCACGGTTTGCAAGTTCGTCGGTCTCGGCGGGAAATCCCAATCGCCACGTCACGCGCGGTCGTGCGCTCGCTCTTGGGCTGCTTCCTGCTGAACACAATCGTTTCGCTTTCCGCGTAGTGTATACAGGCGAGGCGATGGGCCAGCCGCTACTCGAGTTTCACCGGGTGAGCTTTGAGCGCGACGAACAGCCCATTCTCACGGAGGTCTCACTGACCATTCATCAGGCCGAGATCGTCGGCGTGGTGTTTCAGGGGGGCACTGGGAAGACGGAACTTCTCTATCTGGGCGCTGGGCTCCTGGACGCCACGGCAGGTGAAGTGATGTACCGCGGCAAGCGACTGCGTGACCAAGAGTCGCAACCGCCGTCGATGGGCTTCGTGTTTGAAGATGACGGAGGGCTGTTCGAAAACCTGACGCTCTACGAGAACATCGCCCTCCCCCTGCGCTTCCACTCCTCCAAGACCGAGGAAGAGATCGACGCCAAGGTTCGCGAGATCCTTTCCGTGGTGAGTATGGAAGACACTGCCTCGAAGTACTCGTACGAGCTTGGCCGCGACCGACAGCGGGTTGCCGCACTTGCCCGTGCGTTGGTGTACGAACCGGACATCGTTTTCGTGGACGACTTCTTTATCGGTGCAGATGCGGATGCCTTCCACCGAATGGAGGAGACGATCGCGCTCGCACGCGACGCGTTTCAGACCGCGTTTCTCTTAGTCATGGAGGCCACACCCGACAACTTTGGAGTGGCCGACCGGCTGTGTCTGGTCGACCACGGGGCCGTCCTCGAGCTCGATCGCACGTCCATGCTGGGTTGAACTCTCCGGATCCGGTACGGTGGCTCGCATGAGGGGTTTGATTGCTTTGGGCCTTGTTGCGTTGGTCGCCTGCGGAGACGACGACGGCGGCAGCGATGGTGGAACGGATGGCGTGGCGCTTTGCGCGATGGATTCCGATTGTTCGGACGAACTGTTCTGCAACGGAACAGAAACGTGCGATCCGAGTTCCGAAGACGCGGATTCGCAGGGCTGCGTGACGACGCCCTCGTGCATGCCCACGCAGACCTGTGATGAGACAACCGATGAGTGCATCACAGACTGCGACAATCCCGATGCCGATGGCGATGGCGCGCGTGCAGCGTCGTGCGGCGGTGCAGACTGTGATGACGCCGATCCACTGCGCTTTCCCGGAGCCACGGAAGTGTGTGACGCGGAAAACCGAGACGAGGACTGCGACCCTGCAACGTTTGGCTTTCGCGACATTGATGGCGATGGATTTCCGGACGACCGTTGTTGCAACGACGACGGCGGCACGCTGAACTGCGGCACCGACTGCGACGACACCCTTCCCGCCGTCCATCCGACGTTGCCCGAAGTCTGCGACACCTTGGACAACGACTGCGACGGAGACGTGGATGAGGGTGCGCTCGTCGAGTATTGGCCCGACGCAGACGGCGACGGACGCGGCACCGACGACGCAGCTGCCGTACCCATGCTGGCGTGCAGCACCCCGCCCGACCACGCCGAACTTCGTGGCGACTGCAACGACGGCAACCCGGCTATCGCCGAGGGCATGCCGGAACTCTGCGACGGTTTGGGGTTGGACGAAGACTGCGACGAGATGGTCGACGAAGGTGAGCGTGTGGACTGTTACCCCGATGCCGACGACGACACGTACGCCGTGGCCGGGGCGTCGACAATGATGGTGTGTCGCGATGCGACGCGTGGCGCGGTGGGCGGTTGCCCGGTCAACTTCACGAATCGGGTTCCCACCGGTGCGACGAACCAGGATTGCGACGACTTGATGCTGGCGGTCAATCCCGCCGCCAGCGAGTCATGCAACGGCATGGACGACGACTGCGACGGCACCGACGACAACGGATTCTTCTGCGCATCGGGTTCGACGCGGTCCTGCACGACGAGTGCGGCATGCGGCTCGCTCAGCGGAAGCCAGACCTGTGCACCCGACTGTGGATCATACAGCCCGTGTTCCCTCGCCAGCGAAGGCCCTGCTGTCGCAGGAACCTGCAACGCGTGCGACGACGATTTGGATGGTGATACCGACGAAGGCTTCGCGTGCGAACGTGATTCGACCCGGGCATGCACAGTCCCCGTCTGTGGAACTTCGGGCAACCAGACCTGCGGTTCCACGTGCGTGTTTGGTTCATGCGTGGCCGCAGAGATGTGCAACTTCTGCGATGACGACGGGGATGGCAGCATTCGCGGCGACGAAGTTGGCATGACCACCACGTTCAACACAGACTTCGATCCCGTCGGTAGCGGTGTGACCTTGGTACAAGGGTTCGCAGAGTTCCTCGCGGCTATCGTCAGCAGCGGAGATAACGCCCTCAGCGTTGCCGAACTCACACAACCCGTGACGATGGGGTACGGCACGGTCACCTTCGAAAGTCAGGTTCTCGGAACGGTCACGACCAACCCGAGCGCGACTCCGGCTCATGGGTGGACCATTTTCATGTACCGAGAGGGGGAGGGATCCGCGACGACGCCGACCGCTTCCTCCTTCGCGGCACCCACCAACCGCAATGGCTTCGTGGGTCAGTGGCAATGGCGCGGGGCTGTTGTTGACCTTGGCGTGCTCGTTCAGATTCGAGCAAGCGCAAGTGACCCCGCGATTGGTTCGCGCTCGATGTCCACGAGTCTTACAGTCGGCGACGACCCGCAAGAGGCTCGCTTCGTGATCACGCCCGACAATCCAGACACCGCCCAAGACGAGACCCGCGTCGACTTCGAGGCCGGTCCGCCGGGCTCGTTCACGCGTATCGAACGATGCGACAACCGCCCCGGTGGGGACCCTGACTGCGGCCACACCATCTCACCGGGTGAGAACTGGCGATTTGGCATCTCGCATGCGGGTGGTTCAGGGAATCTCTCCCGAACCATTCTGACGGTGACTCGCACTCAGACGACGCTGCAGGCCAACAGTGTCTGTCCTTAGCCGAGCCGTTCTTGTCGCGGTGTTCGCGCTGTGTTCGTCCGAAGCGTACGCGTTCTGTGGGTTCTACGTCGGAGGCGCCGACAGCTCGTTGTTCAACGACGCCACCATGGTGGTGATGATGCGCGAGGGCACCACGACGGTGCTCTCCATGCAGAACGACTACTCTGGCCCGCCCGAAGGATTCGCGTTGGTCGTTCCTGTTCCGGAAGTTCTGGCCGAGGACAACGTGCGCACGCTACCGAAGTCGGTATTCGAGCGCGTGGATCAACTCGCAGCACCGCGTCTGGTCGAGTATTGGGAGCAGGACCCCTGCTACCGACCGCGACGGGTTCGAGAACGATCCGGCGGGGGTCGCAGGTACCGGCGAGCAACCTTGATGCGCGCACCTCCCACTCAGAACCTCGGCGTCACGGTCGAGGCCGAGTTTGCTGTCGGTGAATACGACATCGTGATTTTGAGCGCCGAGGACAGCGGTGGTCTCGAAACCTGGCTGCACCGCGAGCAGTACAACATTCCGCAAGGCGCGCGTCGCGTGCTCAGCCCCTATGTGCAGCTGGGTACCAAGTTCTTCGTCGCCAAGGTCGATCCTCAACGCGTGGCGTTCGAGGACGGGCACGTCGTGCTTTCACCGCTTCGCATGCACTACTCGAGCGACACGTTTTCGTTGCCCGTGCGACTCGGTTTGCTCAACAGCCGGGGTGAGCAAGACTTGATCGTGCACGTGCTGGCGAAAGCGCAGCGTTACGAGGTCGCCAACTACCCAAACGTGATCGTTCCAACGAACTTGGTCGTCGACGACGAAACCCGAAACCACTTTGGTGCGTTTTACAACTCGCTCTTCGACCGAGTCCTCCAGGACAACCCGGGCGCGGTCGTCACCGAATACGCGTGGCGTGCCACAAACTGCGACCCGTGCCCGACCACCCCGCTTCAACGCGGGGAACTGGCGTTGCTGGGCGCGGATGTCATCGATGGATCGGGCGGACAACCCACAGGCCTGGAAGGTCTCGATGGAAAGCCAGCGCGACGCGCACCTCCGCGGCCAGCATTCTTTGGACAAGGTAGTGAGTACACGTTGACGCGACTCCACTACCGCTACGGGCCCAACGACTTGCAGCGCGACCTCGTGTTTCGCGCAGCACCTGCGATCATCGGTGGGCGGGGCACCCCCAACGCGGAAGGCGAGCTTCAGGAAAAACACGCCGAAGCAGGTGGGCGCATGAACAACTTCCAAGGACGGTACGTGATCCTGCACCCGTGGGAAGGCGCCGTAGCGTGTGCGAACCCCATCCGAGGACGCTGGGGTGGACCTCCCGGCGGCGCACAGCCCACGCCCCGTCCAGCATTGGGACCTCTGCGCAGTTCCGCACCGCAAACCGAAGTCGACTTGAACGCGCGAGTTGCGACCGCGGACCACGCGTTCTTGGCCGTCACCGCAACACCAGCATCCGACCTTTCGCTCGGCGTGCTTCCGGATCCGGAACCGGAGCCCGAACCCGAGCCACAACCCGATCCGCAGCCCGCCGGCGTGACGACGGAGCCAAGCGCTGGAGGATGCGCAAGTTGCTCCGCGGGAACCACGGGGGGCGGCATCGCCTTTCTTTTCGTTCTGAGCTTATGGATGCGACGCCGATGAAACCGATCCGAGCAGCGAATGTGATTCGAGTCCTCTCCCTCCTCGTCTGTTTGGGGGCGTGTGGGGACGACGACTCAGCGACCGATGCCGCGGTCGAGGACGCGGATCCGAGCGACGCCACAACCGACATCGGCGAAGACGGAAGCGTCGATGTTGGAACGGATGCAGCCGACACCGATGCGGCCGACACCGACGCCCAGACGCCCACTCTCTTTCCGCCGCGCGACTTGGTGTGTTCGACCGACGAGCTGCACTGCGAAACCGACACGGCCGCGCGCTCGGAGGAAGACCGAACGGTCGTTGAGCCAAGAGAGCTGGACGACGCGACGTTTCAGTTTGTCCTCTCCCTCATCCGCATTCCCGAAGCCACCGAAACCGCCTATGGGTTCAACCTCGATGCACGTGACTCGGGGGACGGCGTCGCCACCGAACGTTGTGATTCACGCGCACCTGACTATCAGGCGGTTCATGACCCGCTCCACATCGGCGTGGATAACTCGACCCAGTTCTTTGTGCCCACAGCGGAGTCGTTCACCCCGACCGAAGAGTGTCCAAGCGGCGACAGCGACGGATGCATCGATGACCAAATCGCCGATGCGATCGCGTCGGCCCAAGTCCTCATCGGGATCGAGGTTTCCAACGTCGACAGCCTGTCTCACGACGCGAGTGTCATGGTCCAGGTATTTGAGGTCGCATTCGACGGTGCGTTGCTCATCGACGGCGACAATCAGATCGAACCGGGTCAGATGTTCACGCGAGGGCGAAGCTTGTCCGAAGTTGTCGAGGGCGACATCTTCGAGGGTCGACTGCGCACCCAATTCGCAAGTCTCGACATCACGCCGCTCGGCAACGTCGCAGCAACCATGCTGTTCACGGCTCCCATGCTCGAACGGGTCGAGATTCGAGCGAACGTCTCAGAATCACGACTGCAAAGCGGTGTGCTCGGAGGCGCGTCCGTGCTGACCGAGCTCAATGAACGGCTGGAGGAAGAGTTTCCAGCGGAAGCTGCACTCGTCTTGATGGCACTACGAGACCTCGCTGACCTTGCCCCTTCATCCGACGAGACTGTTTGTGAGGAACTTTCGTTCGGACTTTCGTTCAGCGCGGTATCGGCTGAGTTCTAGATCTCAAACGCCCGTTGGTACCGTGGCCACAGCGCACCTAGTCGGTCTGCTGAAAACCGAATTGCAAACGCTTCACCACGTTCAGGACGCAGGCTCTTCGCTGAGCGCGCATCCACGTGATGCCCAAGTTCGTGCGTGAACACATCGAGTAGCTGCCATGCGCGGGCAGTGCGATCTTCGAACTCGAAACAACCGTCTCGACAGGGAACATCCAGCAGCGCAAGAACGCGTCTGGCAAATGCGTCGAAGCATCCCACCGGGACGCGCATGTCCTTCGGAAACGCTCGCACTGCAATCGTGTGCGCGCCACCGTACCCGAACCCCCACGACCCTTCGGCGAGCGCTGGCGACGGCGATAGCGATAGCGATAGCGATAGCGACGGCGATAGCGATAGCGATAGCGACGGCGATAGCGATAGCGATAGCGACGGCGATAGCGACGGCGATAGCGATAGCGACGGCGATAGCGACGGCGATAGCGACGGCGATAGCGACGGCGAGACCGCGATAGCGACCGTGATAGCGACGGCGATAGCGATCGCGATGGCGCCGATGGCGGCGATGGAGACAGGGCAGTTCCCGCTAGCGTGCGAGCGAGTGCTGCAACTGCGACTGCGACGACCGAGTTATCTCGTTAGACGCCGCGCTATGGCCTGGAAGTGATCGAGAGCATCCAGACCGTCCCGGATCTCCTCCTCGTCCAAGTAACCCCAAGCGACTGCAATTCGCAGCGCCGTTTCAGCCTCACTTGCCTCTGCACCGGCAGCTTGCAGCTTCGCAACACGGTTGTTTTTGCGCGCTCGGTTTCCTTCCGCGGCGAGTAGCGAAGCTGAAGTCAGTGCTCTGCGGAGCTGATCAGCAAGGTTTGGATCCTGCCGTCTCACTTTGCACAGGAGACCCTGAATGCGACGAATGGCTTCGAGTCCAAGCTCAACCATCTGAAACGGCGGGCGCGGGCGCGGGCGTTGGCTAGTCATGTTGGCGGTATCGGTCCAGCCACGTCGGTGTTGCGCACAATCTCAGTTCCGTCCTCGGTCGCCGGCTATCGCCATCGCTATCGCTATCGCTATCGCGGTCGCTGTCGCTGTCGCTATCGCTATCGCTATCGCTATCGCGGTCGCTGTCGCTGTCGCTATCGCTATCGCGGTCGCTATCGCTGTCGCCATCGCGGTCGCGACCGCAGTCAAGAGGATCAGAAGTCAACGGCCGACAACGCGCTCCAGTACGCGCAGGACGTTGCCACCGAAGATGGCGCGTACGGGCAAGGACCTTCGCTCCAGCTCGTCGCGCAACGCACTCAGATCGCTGACATCCGCCATGCCGATCGGAAGCTCGGGCACACCGTCAAAGTCCGACCCGAGACACGCAGCGCCCGGCCCGGCAATCTCGGTCACGTGTGCGTAGTGTGCACCCAGCGTCTCCAGCGTTGGCGGATTCAGATCGGGATCGAGGCGCTGCGCGATTTCAAACGCCGCCTGTCCCCGGTCGACCCACGAGGGATACTGCTCTTCCAAGCCACGAAACTCGCGCTTTCGACGAAACTCAATCGCACGCCGACGACCTCGATAGTCCGCATCGATGTACTGCGTGTAGAAGTTGATGCAGACCGCGCCACCGCCCTCACCCACGCGTCGGATCATGGCGTCGCGCATGTTTCGAGGGTGGTCGCTGAGCGCACGTGCTGACGAGTGACTCGCCAACACAGGCTTGTCGGTCACGTCCATGATGTCCCAAAAGGTTTGGTCGCTCACGTGCGAAACGTCGACGATCATCCCAATGCGATTCATCTCGGCAACCACGCGTCGACCGAGTGGCGTCAGTCCTCGTTCGGGGTGATCCCCACTGGACGAGTGACCCAGCGGGGAGTCGATCGACCAGGTAATCGTCATGTACCGGTTTCCAAGCGCATGCAGTTCGCGCAAGCGCGTCATGAACGTTTCTGGATCGTCGGTACCCAGTGCGTGTGCGCCCTCGACACCCATGAGCACGGCCACTTTGCCCTCGCGAGCCGCGCGTCGGACATCCGCGGCAGACGTGCAGAGCAACGCGTCGTCGGGATGCTCGGCGACAACCTCGCGAACTCGTCGAGTCAACGCGAGCGCACGCTCCCACCTCTCGTCGTCTCCCGAGAATCGCGAAGGCGACACGTAGATGCTGAAGAACGCACCGGTCAGCCCACCCTCACGCATCCGAGGCACATCGAGATGCCCACCTTCGAGCGCATCAAAAGGGTCGTCGCCGTCGTCGAGCATTCGTTGCGTCGTGTCGACGTGCGTGTCGATGGCGATCAAAGGCGCATCGGGGTCCGGTTCGGTGGGTGTGGTTTCCACCATAGGTGCCGGCTCTTGCGGCGTCGGCGGCGGGGTCGGAGCCTCTTCGGGCTCATCATCACATCCGACCAAGACAGCGATGGCAAACGCGATCCTCAGCACACTTCGAGATTGGCGTATGCGACGCACCTACTTCCACTACCATTGGCGCGCCCGCAGCGCAGCTCGGGTCTCGATCGATGACACAACTCCAGATCGAAACATTGCTGGTAGTCGACGAACTTCCCGATGGGAGCACGTTGGTCTATCCAGTCGTCGAACCTCAACACGGCGCAGTCGGCAAGCTCGACAACGCGATTACCGAGTTGCGACTCTTCCTCGCCGAGGAACTCTCGGGCGAATCCGAGCCGATGCGCATCGCTCGGTTTGCGGCACCCGCCGACGCTGAGCCGATCCCGCTGACGGTCACGCTTCCGGATGCCGACCTACCCAAACGTCTTCGCAAGGGCATCGAGGTCTTGCTGCACGGTATTCGGATCCCGCATGGCGGCGCCCACTGGGTGCTGATTCCTGCGCTGCGCCACACCGTGTACGTGGGTAAGGGCGAGCCCCTTGAAGAAACCGTTCGGCACGAGGTGCAGCGCCACCTGTCCGCACTAAATCCCAAGACCTGGGACCGGGTGGCACTTCTTCCGCCGGTCGACCATCGCATCGAGCGGGTCAGCATCATGTTGGATCGACCCGACCCCCAGCAGGGCAGCACACGAAAACTCAAGCGCGACTTGCAACGCGCGCAAGATCGAAAGCGTGCTGCGGAGATCCTGAGTTCGATTGCGATTCCGCTGCACACCGATCCCTCGGTATTGAATGGTCCACCGATTGTCGGACGCGAAGACGAACAAAAGGGACTCGACGCGTTGATCGGCGGAGACACGCGCACATCGGTGTTGCTGGTGGGCCCTCAGCGCGTCGGAAAGTCCGCGGTGCTGCACGCGTGGATCCGCGCCAACGAGGGCCGACGCGTGTACCAGACGAGCGGTGCGCAGCTCATCGCAGGCATGAGTGGTCTTGGGCAGTGGCAGGAACGTATCCGTCGCGTGCTCGATGCCGCCGAAACCCTCGACGCAATTCTCTATTTCGACGATCTGAGAGACTTGTTCGATCGCACGTCCGGTCGCGGAAACGTCAACTTGCCCGGTGCGATGAAGACGGCGTTGGAAGAACAGCGCGTGCGCGTGATCGGCGAGCTCGACGAAGCCAGCGCCGACTTGCTCGCAAGTCAGCAAGAAGGATTCTTCCAGCCCTTCCACACCTTACGCATTCCGGCGACCGACCGTGCACATGCCACAGAAGTTCTCGCGGCGCGCGCGGAACGAATCGAACGCCCCGAAGTTCGCGCCGACGCTCGCGACGCCATGTTGGCGCTCTCGGAACGCTACCTGCCCTATCGCCCCTTCCCCGGCAAAGCGGCGGAGCTCTTCGACCAAGTACTCGCCACCGTGGAACGACCAGGCGTGTTTCTCGACGAGGAAGAACGCGTGCGCGCAAGCGACGTGTACCGACTCTTCAGTCTCCAAACCGGCATCCCCGAGTTTCTGCTCCGCGAAGACCGTGCACTCGATCCCGGGCGCCTTCGCGCACGGTTTGCCGCTCGCCTGGTCGGCCAATCCAACGCCGTCGATGCGGTTGTCGACACACTCTGCGTCGTCAAAGCCGGCTTGCAGCCTGCGGACAAACCGCTCGCAACGTTCCTCTTCGTGGGCCCAACCGGCGTCGGCAAAACCGAACTTGCACGCGCACTGGCGGAAGTGCTCTACGGATCGGAGGAACGACTGGTTCGCTTCGACATGAGCGAGTACTCCGACGGTCGCGCAGTCGAGCGATTGATTCGCGGAAGCGGGGGGATGGACGGATTGCTCACGCGGCAGGTCCGAGAGCAACCCTTCGCCGTGATCTTGCTCGACGAGATCGAAAAAGCGCACCCGGCGGTGTTCGACCTACTCCTGCAGGTTACCGGCGAAGGTCGACTCACCGATGCGCGAGGTCGCACGGCGTTCTTCCACAACGCGATCTTAATCATGACCAGCAACATCGGTGCGACCCATCGGCTTCGCGGCGCGGGGTTCGAGACCGAAGGCAGCGAACACGACCACGACAGCCACTACACCCGCGCCGTGCAACGCTGGTTCCGTCCGGAGTTCGTCAACCGCCTCGATCGCATCATTCCGTTTGGAGCGCTCACACGAGAAGATATCCAGACGGTCACCGGCATGATGATCGCGGGCATCGCACAACGTCGTGGGATTGCCGACCGGGGGATCGCCCTCGAAGTGAGCGATGCTGCACGTGACCGTTTGGCCGAAGGCGGATTTGATGCCGCGTACGGAGCCCGTGCCCTACGGCGACATCTCGAGGACAAGCTCGTTGCTCCCATCGCGACCGTCATCGCGGCGTTGGCAGAGCGCGCCAAAGACACGGTGGTGCGCGTCCAAACGATCGACGAAGCCGAACCGAGCGAGCCGCTCGCACGCACCGAACGCGACGGACTGCGCGCTGAGATTCTGCCGGGCGAAGACGGCGTCGGTGCGGAGATGTACAAGGCGCTGGCCGAAGTCGCGAAGCTTCGCCGAATGTCTGACGACTTGATGACCTTGCCCAGCGTTGAGATTCACCGCGAGGAAATGCGGAGTTTGCTCGCACAGCTCGCGGCGCCTCGCTCCAAGAAAGTTCAGCAACGCCGCGGTGTGGAGATCGCCCAGATGCAGAAGGACCTGCACCAGTTGGAGGGACGTTGGAAGGGGCTGAGCGACGCGCGAGAACAGATCATCGATTTGGAAGAGTTGGTGTTCCTCGCGTTCTTCGATCGTGAGTCGTACCCGTCTGCACTCGATGATGTGAAAACCCTGCAGCATGAGTTTCGAATGGAGTTGCTCGAGCTGCTCTTGGACGCCGATCGTCGCGACTCGATCACGTTGATGTGCGAAGAGCTCGACAAGGGACGAACGCTCGACATCTGGTTGCGCTCATTGATGCTCGACCTTGACCGGCGAAACTGGCGAGCTCGCGCCCACGTGTGGCGCGACCCGGTGCCGCAGCCCGACAAGCCGAAAAAGCTGGGCAACTGGGGCGCAGCGCGCGACCCCAAGTCGTTGGTGGAATACCTGGACCGCGAAGATCGCGAGCGCGCGATCGTGTTGCTTCGCGTGGACGGGAAGCACGCAGCGACGTTGCTCGCGATCGAATCCGGTCTGCACCGTCACTTTGGCGTGGAGCCTTTGGTCGACGGTTCACACCATCGGGTGCTTCGCATGACCATGCGCACGGAGCTCACGGACGACGATTGGCAAAGTCCAGCACTCGTTCCCATTCGGCCGCCAAGCACCGACAAAGCGCTTCGAATGACGACGGTGCGCTACACGGATGTGCGACCGAACCGAAAGATCACAGAGAACTACGTCGACGTGCCGCTCGAGGACTACTGGGTTCCTGAAAACAGCGACGAACTCGCACTGCGTGACTTGATCGCGATTGAACGAAACCCGCGCCGGGAACGCGCCGATCTTTACGTGGGGAACTTGGACATCTTGCCCGATCCGCCCGAGGAGGAGAGCGACTAGTGCAGCTCACCATCCCGATTTACCAGCAGAAGGTGGAGAGCCGTCTGGTGTGGACAACGGTGGGCCTTGGACCTGCGTTCTTCATGACCCGCACGCTCACGTCCGAGGTCAAACTCAAGCGCTGGCTCAACGACGCGATCAAGAAAGCGATCGGCGACCAGCCCGTCCATGCGCTTCGTCAAGCCGTGGGTTCACGCGGTGTTCGACTCAAGCGCGTTCGGTTGGAACTCTCGTTCAAGGGACGCGGTCGCAAAAAAGTCACGGGACTCTTCCCCATCATCTTGGACCCGCGTTGGCGCACGCCGGACGAGCGCTTCGTACTCGCATACCACCCTTCCCGCCCGCACGACGCGTTGGTGGTGGAGGGCGACAGCATCGCGAAACAACTCAACCCGTTCTTCACCGAAGTCTGGCGGAATGTCGACGAGACGACGATGACCGCGCTGCAGAGTGACGGGAGGGACGTGCTCAAGACGGTGTCGATGAGCATCAAACCCCGCTCGCTGCTCGACGATCTCAAGAAGCGGAAGAGTCCCTGGGACGACCTGAAGATCGATCCGGATCGTGAACGGACGAAAAAGCGAACTGCCAAGAAGCATGGTCAGCCACCGATTTTGCGTCGGCTCGCTGTCGACCTAACCGAGCGTGCATCCAGCGAGGCGCTCGATGTGGGGCGGCCACGCGAACCCCTTCGCAGCCAACTCTCTCAGCTCATCTGCGTGCCACGAAAACGACCGGTGGTGTTGCTGGGACCGCCCGGTGTTGGCAAGCGGACCGCGTTGCGTCGCGTTGTCGCCGACCTGCTCGAACACGAAGGCTACACCGCCCATCGCAACTTGGATGTGGTCACGCACGTTTACGCGTTGACGGGGTCGCGCCTAATCGCCGGAATGTCGTACTTGGGCCAATGGGAACAGCGCTGCGTCGAGATTCTGGAATCCGTACGTGGACGCAAAGTGGTTCTCTGGTTCGAGGACATTCACACGCTCAGCCGCGTCGGCCGGAGTCGCGACAGCGAACGTTCGGTCGCGGACTTTTTCCGTGGCCCCCTCGACCGTGGCGAAGTGACCATCGTGGGAAGCTGCACGCCGACCCAGTGGGCACGCGTGGAAGAGGACGCACCAGGTTTCGCGGACACGTTTGCCACGTTGCGTGTCGAACCGAGTGACCGACGCGAGACGCTGCAGATGATGTTGCACGAAGCACGCAACCTCGAAGCCGAACGACGCGTGCGCTTCACGCCCTGGGTGTTCCGCGGGGTTCTTGAACTCGGCGCACCCTTGCTCGCGGACCAGGCGCTCCCCGGCAAAGCGCTCGATCTGATGCGGCTAATGGCGCGCGAAAACGGCGCCATGATCGACGCCGATGTGTTGCTCGCTGCGCTGACCGAGAAGACCGGTTTGTACGCGGACCTGCTCGATCCCGACGACGAGCTGCAACGCGAAGATGTCGTCAAGACCCTGGAGTCGCAGGTGATGGGGCAACCCACCGCAGTTGACGACGTGGCCGACCTCATCCTCCGGATTCGCGCAGGCGTGACGGATCCGAAGCGCCCATTCGGCACCTATCTCTTCACTGGCCCCACAGGCACCGGAAAAACGCAGCTCGCCAAAGCGCTCGCCTCGTACCTGTTCGCGCAACACGCCGCGACCGAGGGTACGGATCGACTGATTCGTTTCGACATGGGCGAGCTCAGTGGTCCGGATGCTGTCGCTCGATTGATCGGGGACCGCTGGGCGCCACGCGGCTTGCTGACCGAAGCCGTCAAGCAGCAACCCTTCTGTGTTCTGCTGCTCGACGAGATCGAGAAAGCCCATCGTTCGGTGCTGCACTTGCTCCTGCAGTTGCTGGACGATGGTCGCCTCACCGATGCAGCCGGTGATCGCGTCGACTTTACGCGTTGCGTGATCGTGATGACGTCGAATCTCGGTGCCAAAGCGCGCCCGGCAGTGGGGTTTGGAACCCAAGACGCCGCAAGCGTGCGCGCGGATGTGAGCAAAGCGGTCAAAGAGTTCTTTCCACCCGAGCTCTTCAACCGCATCGAGCGCGTCGTCAGCTTCAGTCCGCTGGACGAAGACACCGCGAAGGCCATCGCCGAAAAAGAGTTGGCCGAGCTCCTGGGTCGTCGCGGGCTAGCCGAACGCAACGTGTTTGTGTTCGCGCACGGCTCAGCAGTCCAGCGCATGGCCGACGAAGCGTTCGATACGCGGGCAGGTGCGCGCTCCGTGAAGCGCTATCTCGAGACCCGGATCGGCTCGCTTCTCGCCGAACATCTCGCCGGCACGACCCGGCCAGAGATGGAGATCATCCGGCTCTACCACGCCGAGGGCGAATACCAGCTCAGCAGCGACGGCCTGCGCGAAGCCGAGCCTCTCGATGCCGAGTTCTCCCTGGAGACGCTCCTCAACCAGCCTGCGCGTTCCATCGCGAGCCACCTTCCCGCCGCACTCAAAAAGCTCGACGCATGGATCGACGGGAGTGCGCTGGACACGCTCGCGCAGAGATTGACCGACCACCTCGCCTCGGCGGGTGACAGCGCCGATGATGCGGACGCGGTGTTCTATCTCGACGCGCTCCGGGCCGAAGTTCAGTCGTTTCGCGAACACATCGACGCGTTTGTGCACGCCGAGGAACGACGCGCCGAGCATCAGCTGGAGATGCGAGCTGAACCCGAACGCGCGGTTCGGAGCGGTGAGGGCCGCGGACGTCCTCGTGCTCGGCGCCTTCTGGACCCACGATGGAATCAAATCCCCATGCCGCGCCAGGACAAGAAGGAAATGCTGGCCGCACTCGCCGAGGTGCAGTTTCTCGAACGCGCCATCCATGCGGAAGACCTCGAGGTTCACGAAGTACTTATTGAACTGCTTCGCGTCGGCCAGGCACGCGGCAATGCCGACCTGCATTTCTTCTCGAAGCTCTCACGCTTTTATTCCGGGTGGCGTGGCGAATGCGTTGGCGCTGCTGTGCGAAAAGCGGATGGCAGTATCGCGAGCTTCGATGGCGACGACGTGTTTTCGAAACTTGGCGAACGTCGTCTCGATCACGCCGTCCTGCATCTGTCCGGTGTGGCGATCCGTGAGTGGCTCGCGGGGGAAGAAGGCTGTCACGTTTGGAACGCGGTGACGAAGGGCTCCGAAGTCGTGCGGGTACGCATCCTGCCCGCGACGCAATCGCCCGAGGACGTGGTCCGAGGTCACCTCGATGCCCGCAAGGCGTTCGAAGAAGCGTTGGAAACCGGCAACGTGCCGCCGCCGGATCCTGAACGACTCCTACCCGTGGTTCGCCGGATTCGTTTCAACCCTCCGGAACGACGCACCACGACCGCACCTTATGAAATCGAGGACTATCCGACGTCGTACGTGGACCGCGGCAACGTTGCCGACATCACCGAAGTGTTGCCCACGCTCTTGTGGCTACGGATGAGCGAACGATGACCGGGCAGAAGAAAAAACAATCGCTGCGCGTGTACTTCGTGACGCACACGGATGGTCGGCGTTCTGGGTTCTTGATGCGCAAGTGGGCGAGTTGGCTCGACCGACCGCCCCCTGCAGCATACGGCGAAGACGAAGACTCGGTGTTGGCGCAACTCGAGGCGCTGCTCCAGGAGCGCTTGGTCACCACCAGTGAAAAGCTGGAGCAATATCTGTGGAGCGAGACGTTCCACACGCGGTCGGTATCGCTGGATGTTCATCCACTGAGCGTGGTCGACAAGCAGCCCGTCATCGGCGCGCGTCAACTGCCGATGAAGCTGACCTACGCGTGGAGCAAACTCGAAAACGGTGCGTACCGAATTCAGCTTCCGCGTTTTGGATGGTGGTTGGTTCTTGAAGACCTGGACACGGCCGGAAGCGCGCTAAGCACCGCTCTGGCCGGTGCATTGATGGGCGGCCAGACACGACTCTTCTACGACTTTCGTCGCGAGGGTCCCGAGGAAGTCCACGAGTGGTCCCCAGGGCTCGTCAGCAAGCGCGCCACGGCACCCGAGGCACCTCCAGACGACATGAAGACGGTACGCGCAGTAGCCGATGAATGGGTGCAACGCGCAGCGACAAACCGACTGTCCAAGCCGGTTGGCGCGTCGCGTGTGGCGGAGCGTTGGCGACGGTTGTTTTTGGGCAACCCGCGTCCCTCGGTGTTGCTGGTCGGCGGTCCGGGCGTCGGCAAGACCACGGAGCTGCATCATCTGGCGCGGATCTTCTTGCGAGAAAAACGCGCGAAGCGTCCCGCACCGCGTTTATGGGCCACGTCGAATGATCGACTCTTGGCGGGCATGATCTACGTGGGCATGTGGCAGGAGCGCGTGCTCTCTCTGGTGGAAGAGCTCGACTCCGAGGGCGACTATCTCTACGTCGATCGTCTCGGCCCCTTGATGCGTCCGCAAGCGGATGGCGCGTCGGTCGCCGACATTCTCGCGCCCGCAATGCGACGTGGATCGATCGCGGTCATCGCCGAGTGCACACCTTCCGAACTCGCCGACGCGAAACGCCGCGACGCAGGGTTCGTGGAACTCTTTCAAACATTGCGAGTCAAAGAACCGCCCGCATCCGCCTTGCTGCCCTTGTTGATGGATTTTGCGCAGCGCGGAACGCGTAAGATCGAACCGCGAGGGCTCAAACGCGCGTTGGAGCTCTTGGACGCGTATCGACGCGACCGGCAGTTTCCGGGCAAAGCGTTTCGGTTCATCGAGTCGGTGCAGCGTGATGAACGCTCGCCGCGCACGCTTGGCCCACCCGACGTGGAGAGCGCGTTTGCGCGGCAATCCGGACTTCCCTTGGCCCTGATCAGCGACCGAATGACGGCGAGCGGCGAGAGCATTGCGAGCGAACTCAGCACGGCAGTGGTCGGACAAGACGAAGCGTGTCGCGGTGCAGCCCGAGCGATCGCGCCCTTCAAAGCCGGACTTAATCCTCCCGACCGACCTCTTGGGAGCCTGTTGTTTGCGGGTCCAACCGGGGTCGGCAAGACCGAACTCGCGAAACAGATCACGCGCTACCTGTTTGGCGACGTGAGTCGGCTGGTTCGGATCGACATGAGCGAGTTGATCGGCGCGGGCTCCGCACGTCGACTTCTTGCCGCCGGTCGTGGCGTGCAATCGCTGGCAGAGTCGGTGCGCAAACAACCGCTCTCGGTTGTGCTCTTCGACGAAGTGGAAAAGGCGCATCCCGAAGCGTTCGATCTCCTTCTTGGGATTCTGGGCGAAGCGCGACTCACCGACTCTCTGGGCCGCTTCGTCGACTTTCGGATGACCTTGATCATCATGACGTCGAACTTGGGGGTGCGTGAGTCCGAATCGGTGGGGTTCGATGCCACGACCGATGCACACGATTTTCTGCGGGCAATCCGCGATCATTTCCGTCCAGAGTTTTTGGGACGGATTGACCAGCTGGTTCCGTTTCGGCATCTCGCCCACGAGGACGTGCGGGCGATTGTGGATTTGCAGCTCGCTCAAATTCGGGAGCGCGAAGGACTGCGTCGACGTGGAATCCGGTTGGATGTGAGCGACGCCGCGAAGTCACGCCTTGCCGAACTGGGGTACGATCGAAAGTACGGCGCGCGACCACTGAAGCGAACGCTTGAGGCGCGCGTCGTCACCCCGGTGTCGGTCGCGCTCGCTAGCGACCCCAAGTTGCGCGATACCACTTTACGAATCGGCGCTCGGGGAGAGAGCACCGACATCGTCATCTAGCCGACATGGGCGTTTCACCATCCTTCGGTCGAATGACTCCGCGCTCGGTGTAGATCGCACTCACCAATCGCGCAGGCGTGACATCAAACGCCGGGTGTCGACAGGGAATCCCATCGGCGACAAGCAACTTGTCGCCAACCTTGGCCACCTCTTCGCGTGAGCGTTGCTCGATCGGGATCGCTTCGCCGTCCGGGCACGCCAGGTCGATTGTGCTCCACGGCGCGGCAACGGTGAACGGAACCTGGTGTGCGTCCGCCAGCAGCGCGACCCCGTACGTTCCGATCTTGTTCGCGACGTCACCATTGGCGGCGATTCGGTCCGATCCCACGACGACGAACTGAATCTCTCGCTTCTTGAAAAAGTGTGCCGCCATGTTGTCGGTGATGACCTCCACTGGAATTCCATCCATGTGGAGCTCCCACGAGGTGAGTCGGGCTCCTTGGAGGTACGGGCGTGTTTCATCCGCAAGCACAGTGATTTTCTTCCCCGCTTCGTGCGCTGCGCGAATCACCCCGAGCGCCGTTCCGTATCCACCCGTCGCAAGCGCCCCTGCGTTACAATGTGTGAGAATCGTGGCTTCGTCGGGTACGTCTTCCGCGCCGAGTGCTCCCATCGCGCGACACGCTTCGACGTCTTCGACGTGGATCTTCTCGGCCTCTGCGCGCATCGCTTCGTAGCGAGTTTGGGGATCGAGCGTAGCGACTTCCGCGGCGCGTCTCGACATGCGCGCGATGGCCCAAGCTAAGTTCACCGCGGTGGGGCGAGTTTGGTTGAGCAGCTTTCCAGCGATGCCGTTGGCCATGAGGAACGTGGAGGGATCACCCGTTTCGCTCTTGGCCAAGAGGACCAACGCGTACGCCGCAGAGATCCCGATGGCGGGCGCACCACGGACGACCATGTCGCGAATCGCGTCGGCGATTTCGTCCGGTTTGGTGTAGCGGTAGTAGCGCACCTCGCCCGGCAACAAACGTTGGTCGAGCATGACAACTTCTGCGGTTTCCGGGTCGTACTCCACCGCAAACCACTGTGCGGGTTGAGACGAGCCGTGAGCGCTGAGGGGTGCACGCGAGAGGGTCGGCAGCATATGGCTGCCTTAGCATAGGTTTGGCGTCGGCTTCGGTTTCGGTTTCGGTTGTTCGGGTTCGGTTGTTCGGGTTCGGTTTCGGGTTCGGGTTCGGGTTCGGGTTCGGCTTCGGCTGGCTTCGGTTTCGGTCGTTCGGGTTCGGTTGTTCGGGTTCGGGTTCGGGTTCGGGTTCGGGTTCGGGTTCGGGTTCGGTGCGGGGAATTGGGGCCCTCGGTCGAGCGCAGGAAGGGGGGCATCCTTCTCTCACCGTCGCTGGGTTTGCGTCGTCCGCTTTCTGTCAGCGTTGCGTCTCTCGTTTCGCCTGAGAGTCGTCACCCCGCATCCTACGCTTCCCGAGGGGGCTGTTTGTTCCAACGCGTTGCGCAGGCTCTCCGGATCGCAGCTGGGATCACCTAACGCCGCTTGTGTGATCAATGCGCGTCATCGTCCACTGCTTCGCAGTGTCGCCGCCGCGTGATCGTTCGCCGCCCCGCAGGGCGTCGGTCCCTTCATTTCGATCTCATTCCGAGTTCCGCATCCCGCATTCCGCATTCGATGGTTCGGCTTCGGCTTCGGCTTCTCGGCTTCGGCTTCGCACGGGTTACGAAAGCAGCTTGCGCAGCAACCCTTGAACGACCTGTGGATTCGCCTGACCTCGCGTCGCCTTCATCACCTGACCGACAAAAAACCCAAGCACTGCAGTCTTTCCCGAACGGTACTGCTCCACCTGCGTGGCGTTCTTCTCCATCACGTCGCGGATCACCCCTTCGATGGCCTCTATGTCGGTAACCTGTGCCAAGCCTTCTTCGTCAACGATAGCCTGCGCGCTCTTCCCGCTCTCCACCATGGTCGCAAACACGCGCTTGGCGATCTTGCCGTTGATGGTGTTGTCGATGATTAGGCGCAGCAGTTCAGCCACGGCTCCAGGTGCCACTGGAAACGATGCGTCCATCCCATCCGTCGTCGCGTGCTTGAGCACTTCCGCCCGCAGAAAATTGGCGACGCGCTTTGCCTCGTTGTCGCCAAGCACGGACAACACGGCCTCGAAGTAGTCCGCGATCTTCGGATGCGCGGTCAGTGTGCGGGCATCCTCGTCGCTGAGACCAAGCGCGACCCATCGCTCGCGCAACGCCTGCGGAAGACGTAGCGCCTGACTCTCCACGCGCGCACACATCGCGTCGTCCAATTGCAGAGGCGGCAAATCGGGATCGGGAAAATACCGGTAGTCGTGCGCTTCTTCCTTCCCGCGCATCGCAATCGTGCGACCGGCATCTTCGTTCCAAGTGCGGGTCTCCTGGGTGACCACCCCACCCTCTTGAACCAGCGCCGTTTGCCGCGCGATCTCGAACTCGATGGCTTTGCGCACAAACCGAAACGAGTTGATGTTCTTCAGCTCCACGCGCGTGCCAAACGCCTCGGTGCCAACCGGGCGGATCGACACGTTGGCGTCGCAACGAAACGACCCTTCTTCGAGGTTCCCGTCGTTGACCCCAATGAAGAGCAGAATCTCGCGAAGCGCACGAAGATACGCTTCCGCCTCTTCACCGCTTCGCAAGTCGGGTTCACCTACAATCTCGATCAACGGCACGCCCGCGCGATTGAAGTCCACGCGCGTCACACCGCCGTGCATGTTCTTCGCCGCGTCTTCTTCCAGATGAATGCGGGTCAAGACCCCCCGCCCCTCCACATCGATCGGAACGCGTCCTCCCGCGATCACTGGCAGGTCGAACTGCGAGATCTGATAGCCCTTCGCGAGATCCGGATAGAAGTAGCTCTTGCGCGCGAACACGCTGCGTCGACGAATCTCACCGCCAAGCGCTCGTGCCGCCAAGAGCGCGAGTTCGATCGCGCGTTCGTTCAACACCGGCAACGCTCCAGGAAGACCCAGACACACCGGGCACACGTGGGTGTTGGGCGGCGCACCAAACGCCGTACTGCATCGGCAGAACAACTTGGTTTGCGTCGCGAGCTGCGCGTGCACCTCCAAGCCGATCACAGGTTCGTACTGCGTCACTTCAGCGCTCCAGCGAACGCGAAGAGCGAGGATTCGTCGAACGAGGGCGCAACGAGGTGTGCGCCGATCGGAAGCCCCTCGTGCACACCACACGGAACGTTGATCGCAGGCAACCCCGCCAAACTTGCCGGCAAGGTGTAGAGATCACAGAGATACATCGCGAGCGGGTCCGACTTCGCCCCCAACTCAAACGCGGTGGTTGGTGCGGTCGGCGTGAGGACCACGTCGCAGGATTTGAATGCGTCCGTGTAGTCCGCTCGCAGAAGCGTTCGTACCCGCGAGGCCTTCAGGTAGTAGGCGTCGTAGTAACCGGAGCTCAGTGCGTACGTGCCCAAGATGATGCGCCGCTTGACTTCGGCGCCAAACATCGCGCGCGTTGCTTCGTACATCTCTTCAAGAGACGCACCTTCAACACGCAAGCCGTACCGCACCCCATCAAAGCGCGCGAGGTTGGACGATGCTTCAGCCGTCGCAATCAAGTAGTACACGCTGACGCCAAGCTCGGCGTGGGGCAGTTCGATGTCCACGGTTTGTGCCCCCGCTGCAACCCATCGCTGCAGCGTTTCCTCCACGGCGTCGCGCACAGCGACATCGGCTTGTGCGAGAAGCGCACGTGGAACGCCGACACGCTTTCCGGCAACACCACGCGAGACCGCAGCCGCGAAGTTCGGCACCTCGACCTGTGCCGAAGTGGAGTCTCGGTCGTCAAACCCGCTGATGACTTGGAGGACGCGCGCGCAGGTTTCGGCGTCGACACCGAACACCCCAACTTGATCCAAGCTCGACGCAAACGCGATCAAGCCGTAACGCGACACGCGACCGTACGTGGGTTTGATGGCCGTCACGCCACAAAAGGCTCCGGGTTGTCGTACGGAGCCTCCGGTGTCGGACCCCAGCGCTGCAGGGACCCAACCCGCCGCAACTGCGGCCGCAGAACCTCCGCTGGAGCCTCCAGGAACGCGCGTCGGATCGTGCGGATTGAGCACCGGACCAAACGCCGAATGCTCGCTCGACGACCCCATCGCGAACTCGTCCATGTTGGTCTTGCCCACGACGATTCCGCCGGCGGCACGCAACCGGGCCACTGCAGTCGCGTCGTACGGCGACACCCACGACTCCAGCAGCTTCGACGCGCAGGTCGTGCGCGTCCCGGTCATGCATAAGTTGTCTTTGACCGCGACCGGCAACCCACCCAAGGGTGTGTCTGCGCTAAGCGCCCCCTCCTCGGCCAGTGCGTCTTGGCGTCGAAGCGAAACGAACGCGTTGAGCGGGTCATCCCCGATCGCTGCAAACGTGCGTTCGACACTCACTCGAGCACCTTCGGCACCGCAAAGCCGGATTCGATCCACTGGGGTGCGGCCTCTTGCAGTGCCTGGGGTTCCACCTCGCGTCGTGGCTCGTCGGGTCGAAGCGGACTGCGCGTGACCGTGTGGAACGTGGGTTCGACATCGGTCGTGTCGATCGCTTCTAGATCTTCAAAGTGGGTCAGCATCTGGCCGAGGTCGGCGCGTAGCTGGGTACGCTCTTCGTCGCTCAGGCGAATCCGCGCGAGCCGTGCAACGTGCGCGACGGCATCGTCATCGATCGTCATGGCGCGAACCCTACATCAGAACGAAACGGTGCCGACTAGATACGAACGTCTGACTAGATACGAATGGCTAGATACAGACGACGCCGACGCAACCGCCGAGGCAGAAGCAACCCAACCCAAAACACTCGTTTCCGCCGGCACACGAACACGACCCGCTCGTACACCCGTCGGAGGTCATCGAGTCACACTCGTTTCCACAACGGCCGCAGTGGTTCGGGTTTGAGCTGGTGTCGATGCAGCTTCCCGTGCAGCACTGGGTTCCCACGCAGGGATTCCCGCAGAACCCGCAGTTGGACGGGTCGGTATTGGTATCGACACACCGGTCGCCGCAACACGAAAGGCCGGGACCACACGCTGCAGAGGTTCCGCACATGCACGTTCCCGCGACGCAACTCTCGCCTGGCGCGCAGGTTGGATCGCACGGAATGTCCGTGGTGCACGTTCCCCCCATGCAAATCTGGTCCACAGCGCAAGCGCGACCACACAAGCCGCAGTTGGCGGCGTCGCTCTGAACGTCAATGCAGGATCCGTCGCAACACGCCTGCGAGTCAGAGCACGCTGCACCGGCACCGCATTGGCACGTCGTTGTCGCTGCGTTGCAGGTCTCACCGCTATCACACGGGGGATCGCAGGGCGGAGCGGTGCACACACGGTCAATACACACCTGGCCTTCACCGCAGACGGTTCCGCACCCTCCGCAGTTCATCGGATCGTCGACGACGTTTGCGCAGCCGGACTCGCAGCAGATTTCGGGATCGACACATGCCGCATCCGCGCCGCACCGACACTGTCCTGCACTGCACTCCGTGCCGCGTGCATCACAGGTTCGCCCACACGCTCCGCAGTTGAAGGGGTCGGTCGGAAGCGTGGCACACGCTCCGTCGCAACAGCTCTCACCAATCGGACATGGGTTGTCGAGGTCACAACCGATCTCGACGCACATCCGATCCCGACACGTCTGACCTGGCGGACACGTCATCGGACAGCCGTCACCGGAGTCTTCGGTGCCAGTGTCCACCAAAGGCATGGTGTCGATGTTCGTGTCCGGAAGACCCGAGTCGGAGTCTGTGGTCCCGCTCGCGCAACCAATCGAAATCACTAAGAAACAGAGAGCGGAAATCCTCATGCTACGGGTCCTTTGCCGCTCGAAATAAGCCACGTGGCGAAGGATACGGCGAATTTTCGCCGACCACACCTCACAGGTCGTGCCTCCATGCCTTTTCGCACGGTCTTACCGGACGCAACAACGGGGTGACTTGACCGGTCCCAATGCGACCGATACGTTCCGCTGACACCGAATCTTTCCGGTTTCGACGCAATTATGGACAAAGACGAGCTCATCGCGGGCGCAGCCCACGACATCGCCAATGCCCTGAGCGCTGTGCTCGGATGGGTGGAGCTTGCGCGTCGTGGTGCCGACACCGATGAAGCGCTCTCGGCTATCGAGTCTGCGGCTCGAGCTGCGCGGACAACAGCGCAACTCGTCCTCGGAGAAGAGGACGATGTCCAAGTCGCCGATGCTGGGTTGGTGGCGCGCAACGTGGTCCGACTTTTGGCACCTGAAGCCACACGTCGCGGTGTCGGCGTTCACCTCGATGCTCCCAACTCGGCATTCGTCGGGCTCTCACCCGCCTCCTGTTTCCGGGCGATGTGGAACATCGCGCTCAATGCAGTCCAAGCGGCGCGCGGAAATGTCCATGTTGAAGTTCGCGTCGAAGACCTGCGCACCGAACTCGAGATTCGCGACGACGGCCCCGGGATGGACGCTGCAACGCGCAAACGAGTCCTTGCCGGCGGGTTCACGACGCGCGCCGACGGTCACGGAATTGGGGTGGGCGTCACCCAAGCGCTCGTACGCGATGCGGGCGGCGAGCTGCGCCTTGAAAGCGACGGTGCGGGGACCGCATTCACTCTCGTGGTCGACTCTGCGTCTTCGCCACGTCCAAAATCGATGAGTGGTGTGCAGCTCCGCGTCAGCGGCGTTTCGATCCTCGTGGTCGAGGACGACGAGAGTGTGCGCGAGATGATCAAGGCCGTGCTCGAACTGCGTGGTGCGCTTGTGACCACGGTGGAAAGCGTCGCGCAAGCCAAGGCACTGACCGATCGATTCCACGTTGCATTGGTCGACGTAACGCTGAGCGACGGCAGTGGCACCGACGTGATCCAGCATTTGCGTGACAACGACCTCGCCGAGCGCATTCTTCTCGCATCGGGCGTCGCCGAAGTTCCACAAGCCTCTGCGGAAGCCGACGGGTGGCTTCGAAAGCCGTTCGACGTGGACGACTTGGTGGATGCCATTTGGGGGTCAGCGGACGACGACACGACCCGCCTCGCCTCCGATTGACCAGTCGTCGTACGAATTTGCCCCCCAAGTTCACGGGGTCGCACGGCATGAAAAGTGGTACGTTCGTGATTCGCGACTGATGAACCACGATGACCTCTGACCGACAGGGCCAAGGTCAAGGCTGGACCACCGCTTCCGTCGAAGCGGTACCGCGCCTAGACGCAGAGCTGGATCCCACACCTGGGCTCGTCCTCGTGTATTCGCGATTGCACGACCACTTGCCTGCAGCGGTTCCGTTTCTGCAAGACGTGACCACGATTGGTCGCGAGGCGGACAACTCCTTGTCGATCCCCGAAGCTGCGGTGAGCCGCTTCCACGCCAAGGTCGAGAAGCGGAACGACGGCTGGTGGATTCTCGACTGCGGGTCCACCAACGGAACGGTGGTGGGGGGAAAGAAAGTCGCTGCCCACAAGTTGGCCGAGCACGATGTGGTTCGGGTGGGCGACACCATCTTTCGATTCGTCTCCTCCGGGGTGTTTCGGTACAGCGCGTACCGTCTCGACGGAACCGTGGTTCAATCTGCGCGCTCGGTAACCCACAGCATCCAAGACAGCCCTTTGATCGGCGGCTACCAGGTCGACGAACTCCTCGACCGCATCGAGCGTGTGGCGCGCACCGAGCTGAGCGTGATCGTCAACGGCGAAAGCGGTACGGGCAAGGAGCTCGTGGCTCGCGAGGTCCATCGCCTCTCGCAACGCAGCGGTCCCTTTCAGGCGATCAACTGCGCAGCGCTTCCGGCCAACCTGCTGGAGAGCGAACTCTTCGGATACAAGCGTGGCGCGTTCACAGGGGCGACCACCGACAAAGTCGGGCTGATCGAATCGGCCAACAAAGGAACGCTCTTCCTCGATGAGATCGGCGACATGCCGCTCGAAGCACAAGCGAAGCTCTTGCGTGTGTTGCAAGAAAAGGAAGTCTTGCCGCTTGGATCCACGGTCTCGCGACCGGTCGATGTGCGCGTCGTGTGCGCCACCCACCGCGACTTGGATCGACGTGTTGCGGGCGGAGACTTTCGCGGCGACCTTCTTGCTCGACTGCGCGAGTTCCTGGTCAAGCTTCCACCGCTACGGGAACGACTCGAGGATCTCTTCCTGCTGGTTCGCTACTTCCTGAAGCGCGCACAGCGGAACGACCTGAGTGTCAGCTTCCCGTACATGTTGGCGCTGGCGCACTACCGCTGGCCGTACAACATCCGCGAACTCGAGAGCGCCGTGAAGCTCTCGCTTGCGCTCTCCGACGGTGGCGAGTTGGATCTCCAACACTTGCCCGCCCCCATTCAAGAAGCGCTCGAAGGCCACGGCGATGTTCGCCCACAGACCGCTCCGCCACCGGCCGCCCGCAAGACCGGTCGAAGCCAGGCACCGCCAGAGCAGGTCTTGCGTGAACTCCTCGCGAAGCATCGAGGCAACATCGCAGCCGTTGGGCGAGAGCTTGGAAAAGAGCGGATGCAGATTCACCGCTGGCTGAAACGGTACAATCTCGATCCCGGCGAGTACCGAAGCTAGGCATTAAGGGGGCGTCAGAAAACGCACACCCCAGATCGTCTTGCCGATTTCCTGAGTAATTTCAGCACGGCAAAAGGGCACGCGGCTTGCTTTGCCTTACAGACGATGGTTTTTGGGAACGAGCCGCGCGGGCGCCTCCTTGAACAGGTGCGAGGGGCGACCTACCCTGATGAGGCAGGATGGAAGGGGTCCGAGCCTTCCTCTCGCAGTCGCTTCATGCCCACCAGCGCCCAGACGCCCCCGCTTTGCGTGGGTCGCGACGAGCTTAGCCAACTTGCTGAGCTCCATCGCACCGCTGTGGAGCGTGGCGAACGTCTGGTGGTCGTCGAAGGTCCGCCGGGAAGCGGGAAGTCCCGCGTTCTGCAGGAGTTCCGCAACCGCGTTCGTCTCGACGGCGGTGTGGTGCTCGAGGGTCGATGCGATCCGGGAACCGCGTTTGGTCCCTTCTCGACGGTCGTGGATCGCGCACTGCGGTTCTTGGGCGACATGTCCCTTGCGCCGACGATTGCACTCGCCGATCTGGGGTGCAGCGCCGGGTGTCACCGTTTCTGGCACCAGCACAACGAGGGCGACGCACCGACGACTTCGCGTGATGCGCGCGAGCGCCGACTCCGCTTCTTTGATGCGGTGCGCGGTCTGATCCGCGACGTGGCGCGCGTGCGTGCGCCGGTCGTCATGCTTCACGACCTTCATCGTGCAGACGAAGCCACCCTTCAACTCCTTCGATTCATCTTCGAGGGTGCAGGACCCTGGTCGAGCGGTGTGGCCCGCGACCGTGCGTTGCGTGCGCTCTTCGTTGTGTCCGCGTTGCCGGAACACGAGGACGATCGTTTGCACGACCTTCGTCATCACGAAGCCGCGACGCAGGTTCCGATTCGTACGCTCGACGAAGACGGCATCCGCCAGTTCCTGCAAAGCGCCGAAACCGTCCAGCGCGTGATGGCCACCACCGGTGGTCTTCCCGAGCGGATCGAGTTGCTCCTTGAGGCCGAACCGCTCTCGCCCGAGCAGGCCCTGACGCGGCGCCTCGAGCAGATGAGCGAAGGCGCACGCGCATTGCACGAAGCGCTTTCGGTGGTGCAGCACCCCAGCGACCTCGACCTGCTTTCGGACGTGGCCGGTGGCTGCAAGCCGCAGGAACGCACCGAGTTCTCGGAAAGCGACCTGGTCGACCGCACCATCCTCGATGGGCGCATTCTCTTCAGCTTCGCGCGCGAGCGCACCGCTGACTTGACCTACGCCGCGATGGACGAAGCCCGTCGCCGCGGACTGCACGCGCGTTGTGCCGAACTCTTCAGTGGGGATGAGCATCGCGAACACGCCGCGCGCCACGCGTTGGAAGCCGGCGACTTCGAGCGAGCTATTCCTTTGGCGCTCGACGATGCTCGCGCTCTCGCATCGCGTCATGCGCACGCTGAAGCAGCAGCACTGCTTGAGCGCGTCCTTGAGCGCGTCGACGAACCGCCGACCTCACTGAGCGAAGCCTTGGCCGAGTTGCACCGCGTCGTGGGTGACTACAACCGAGCGCTGGTTCATGCCGAGCGTGTTCGCACCGCAGAACCCGCCAACGCTAGCGCCGCGCATCGCGTGGGTCGTTTGCTCACGCTGAGCGGTCGCCTCGACGAAGCGGCGCAGCAACTCGAAAACGCGCACGCGTTGGCGGACGACGAGTTTCGCGCTCAGGTCGAAACCTCCCTGGCCGAATTGGAATACCAGCGCGCTCGCTACGACGACGCGATGGAGTGGGCCGAAGTCGCACTCGCCGGCGCGGCTGCTCAAAACGATCTCGAGCTCGAGATTCAAGCGCGAAACACCTTGGGCAAGGTGGCTCTCGCACGGAAGGAAGCGGCCGAAGCCGCGGAGCTCTTCGAAACGAACCACGACAAGGCATCGGCCGCTGGTCTCGGACACCAGCACGCACAGGCACTGACCAACCTCGGTGTCGCGATGCTTCGTCAGCAGCGCCTCGATCGCGCGCGCGACTGCTTCAGCGAAGCGGTGCGCGTGGCGGACGAGGTCAACGACTCGCGTGAGCGCGCCATCGCCACGGAGAACTTGGCGGTTCTTGCGCACCTTCAACGCGACTATCGCGAAGCGCTTGAGCACTACCACCAGGCCGTTGCCCTTCTGAAGCGACTGGGCAACCGCGCGATGATCACGCGCGTCGGCTTGAACCTGGGTTGGCTCTATCTCGCGCTCGGCGACAGCAAACGCGCACGCTCGCTGTGCGACTTCGCGCAGCACATGGGTGGCACGGACCTGCCTCCCCTCTTCGCCGCGGAGTGTTTGCTTCTTCGCGGTCAGGTCGACCTCGAAGACCGCCGCCTCGATGCAGCGCGCACCTCGCTCCAAGCCGCACTTGAAACGTTCCAGTCCATTCAGTCGGTCAAAGCGATTCAGCCGTGGATGGACCTCGCACGCATCGCGTTGGAAGAAGGCGATGTTCCCGGTGCGCGCAAGATCCTCACCGACTTGCCCGAAACGCGGAGCCCGCTCGACGACGCACTGCTCGCGATCATCCAGGTGGACCTGGAGCGTGCTGCCGGCGGCGACGTGCTTGTGGCGGCGACGCGTGCATCCCGCTTGGCGGAGCGTGCAGGTGACGACGAGCTTCGCCTCGAAGCCGCGGTGCGACTCGGACGCGCGCTGTGGGACCAAAAGGACCCGCAGGGTGCCGCATCGCAACTTGAACTGGCTCAGCGGGTCGAAGCCGAGCAGACCGCACGCGTTCCCGAAGAAGGTCAGTCCTGCTGGACCGGTCGTCGCGCACGGACCCGCTTGGCGGAACTCGAAGCGCTCGTGCTCAGCGGAACGGGTCGTCGTCCTTCGTCGATTCCGCCCGCTCACAAGCGCAGCATCGATCTGGACGAGCGCTTCCCGAACATCGTGGGCTCGGGGCCCAAGACCGTTCAGCTCCTCGAAGTTCTGACCAAGGTTGCACCGAGCGATGCCACCGTGCTGGTTCGTGGCGAAAGCGGCACCGGCAAGGAACTCGTCGCTGAAGCGTTGCATCAACACTCGGCACGTCGCGACCGCCCCTTGGTGAAGGTGAACTGCGCAGCACTCGTCGAGACACTCTTGTTGAGTGAACTCTTCGGACACGAGCGTGGCGCGTTTACGGGCGCGAGTGCGCGGCGCAAGGGTCGCTTCGAACTCGCCGACGGCGGAACGCTCTTCCTCGACGAGATCGGTGACATCTCGCCCAAGACCCAGGTTGCTCTGCTGCGTGTGCTTCAGGAGCGCGAGTTCGAGCGCGTGGGCGGAACGCAACCCATCAAGGTCGACGTGCGCATCATCGCCGCGACGCACCGCGACCTCGAACAAATGGTCGCCGACGGTACGTTCCGCGAAGACCTCTACTACCGGCTTCGCGGCGTCAGCGTCGAGGTCGCACCCTTGCGCAATCGCGTCGAAGACTTGCCCGACTTGGTCGAGCGTCTGCTTGAGCGCATCGCTCAGGAGCGTGGCGAAGTGCCGAAGAAGGCCAGCGCGCGCGTGTTGAAGATGCTGTCCGGACACGACTGGCCCGGCAACGTTCGCGAACTGGAGAACGTGCTTCGAAGCGCAACCTTGTTCGCCGAAGCCGAGGTTCTGTCCGTGGATGACTTCGCCGCATTTGGCGACACGTTCTCCACCCCCACGATCAGCGCCGAGGAACCGGCACCCGCTGAGCCCACTCCCTTCGAGGAGGCGGTGTACGCAAAGGTGCGACACGGGGATACCTCATTGCTGGAAATGAAGAAGGTCATCGAGCGCGAGTGCATCGTGCGAGCGCTCGTCGAAACCGATGGAAACATTACGCGAGCTGCTGCGTTGTTGGGAATGAAGCGACCCCGACTTTCGCAGCTCGTGAAGCAGTACAACTTGTCTACGTCGAATAAAGGTACGAGGGTACGATCATGAAGTGGAAACGCCGTGCATCGCAGTGGGCGATGCTGGCAGCAGTCCTTGCGGGCTGCGCTGGAGGTTCGGAGCCGGTAACGACGGGATCGTTCGTCACCGATGCCGCGCCCCTGCCAACCATTGACCGCAACATCTGGGAGCTGGCTCCGGCAGGTTGCGAGGACGTGTTGGGTGCCGACGTTGAGTTCGGTATCGCCGACTCGGCTCCCGAACTTGTCGTGGTGCTCGCAGGAGAAGGGGTCGTTTGTGTCGACACCTACTCGTCGCTCGAAGCCGACCTGGTCACGATCGATCCGGACCGCATGGATGCGCTCTGGCTCGGCTACGTGGCTGCTCTTCAAGAGGTCGAGGCGTTCTCGGATCGCGGACAGCGTTCGCACGAGCACGGCAACCACGAGCGAAACCCTGCACTCGATACCGAGTACGACCCGCGCGAAGGTCAGCCGCAGCCGCAGCCGAGCATGGAGTCGCCCGTCTCGTTGGACGAAGCGAGCGTGCAGCCGCAGCCGCAGCCGAGCGATCCCGCACCGCCCGGCGGTGGTACGGGAAGCGAAGGTTCGTCTGAAGGCATGAACATGCACGAAGCCGGGATGGACTGCCCGCCCGGAGAGGGTCCGCCCGCACCTGCGGTACCGGCCGTCTAACCCCAAAACGCAACGTCGCTTCGAAGGCCGCCTCCGTACCGGGCGGCCTTCTTCATTTAAGGTAGGCATGACCCTGATTCTCGATGGACCGATGGGCACCGAGTTGCTCGCACGCGGCGTGCCGACCCCTCTGCCCCTCTGGAGCGCCGAAGCACTCCGCACCGCGCCCGAGACCGTTCGCGCGATTCACGAAAGTTACTCGGTGGCCGGCGCGGCTATTCACACCACCAACACGTTCCGCACTAAACGTCGCACTGCCACCGACTGGGAGTCACTCGCGCGTCGAGCGGTCGCACTCGCGCGAATCGGAAACGGCCGTGTCGCAGGCTCCATCGCGCCACTCGAAGATTGCTACCGACCGGACTTGAGTCCTCCGCACGCCGAAGCCGAGCACCGAGAACTCGCCGATGTACTCGCCGACGCAAAGTGCGATCTGCTGCTCTGCGAGACCTTTCCACACGTTGGCGAAGCACTCGCCGCCACACGCGCAGCTGTCGCAACAGGACTCGAAACATGGGCTGCGCTGACCGCCGGCCCGAAGGCAGACTTGCTGACGCCGACACACGTCGCTGAAGCTGCGCGTGCGTTGGTGGACGTTGGAGCCTCGGCGGTGCTGATCAACTGCACACCCGCGGTCGACACGCTTCCTTTTGTGGATGCGTTAGCGAACGCGGTCGACGTCTCGGTGGGCGCCTATGCGAACGCTGGATCGGTCGACGACGCGATGGGTTGGAGCGCCCCCGAAGAACCCGGCGTGCAGCGCTACGTTGAACTCGCCCAACGATGGGTCAACGCCGGCGCCGCGATCGTTGGTGGCTGCTGCGGCACGGGTCCCGCGCACGTCGACGCGCTTCGTCGCGCACTCTGATCCCTATTCGCGCGGGACACTCAGCCGATCGGTACCGACCCACTCATCGAACGACGCGTCATACCCGTCGTAGCGAATCTCCGCTTCGCCCTCGCGTACAGAGCGAACCTCGGCAGGCCACCAACGCTCATTCCAAAGCACCAGCACGTGATCACCGGGCTGGAGCTGCATCACGTCGTTGACAGGATGACCGGCCTGCGGCGCAGCGTTGGGCGGCGCATCCGAGAGCAACTCGCTGGGCGGTGGGTCGTCGTACGCACGCAGTTGCGGAGCGCGAGCCACGCGATTCCACTCCGCGTCGTATCCCTCGTAGCCGACCTCGTACACACCGGGGGCCAGCTCCTCCGCGACACGCCCCGGGTACCAAGCCTCGCCAAAACGAATCCAAACCCGGTCCCCCGATGCATAGGCGTGCGACACAACCGCTTCGGTCGACTCCACGTTCGCAACACTGACGGCAGTGGTTTGCTCGCAGGGTTGCGCTTGGCGCGCACAACCCAACCCGAGCACAAGCAACACGGCGAATGCGCGGCTCGAGCACGAGCGAATCGACAGCGAGAACGCGCGGATCACCCGAGAACGGATTCAAGCGGCGTGTACTCGACGCCCGTGTCCTGCGCGACGGCTTCGTACGTACACGCCCCGTCCCAACAGTTCACGCCCTTGGCAAACTTGGCGTCCTCACGAACGAACGCTTCGACGCCACGCGCCATGCGCACCGCGTAGCTGGCGGTCACGTTGGTCAACGCGAAGGTACTGGTTTGCGCCACCGCACCGGGCATGTTCGCCACGCAATAGTGCACGACGCCGTCGATCACGTAGGTCGGATCATCGTGCGTCGTCGGTCGACACGTTTCGATGCAACCGCCCTGGTCGACCGCAACATCCACAATCACCGAACCATCTTCGATGGTCGACAGGTGTTCGCGCGTGATCAGCTTCGGCGCTCGCGCGCCATGAATCAGCACCGCACCGATAATCAGGTCCGCCCACCCGATGACCTGCTCGATGTTTCGCGGGTTGGAATACAAGGTTTCAATCGACCCTTGAAACACGTCTTCGAGGTAGGCCATGCGCTCGTGGTCCAACTCGAGAACCGTGACGTGCGCGCCCATCCCAACGGCAATCGTCGCCGCATTGGAGCCGACAATACCGCCGCCCAGGATCGCCACGCGGCCGCGACGCGTTCCAGGAACACCACCGAGCAAGATTCCCTTCCCGCCGTTCTCTTTCTCGAGGGACGAGGCGCCGACCTGAACACTCATGCGACCTGCGACTTCGCTCATCGGGCGAAGCAGGGGCAGCGAGCGATCCGGCCCTTCGATCGTCTCGTAGGCGATGGCGCGCACCTTCTTCGCCATCAACTCCTTGGTGAGCTCGGGCAGAGGTGCCAAGTGCAGATAGGTGAACAGGGTCAAGTCGGGGCGAAAGAACTCATACTCGGCTTTCAAGGGCTCTTTGACCTTGATCACCATCTCCGAACTCCACGCGTCCGCCGCGGTCGGGACAATGGTTGCTCCCGCTGCGATGAACTCCGCATCCGGAATACCGGACCCCACGCCGGCGTCCTTCTGGATACGAACCGTGTGTCCCTCCCGAACCAGCATCGACACCATGCCTGGGTTGATGCCCACTCGGTTTTCTCGCGCCTTGATCTCCGTCGGTACACCGATGATCACGCCTGCCTCCACTTGTTGGGAGGGGACCATACACGCGAGCTTCGGAAGAGTGCTATAGGCGATTTGTGCGGCGCGCCCTGCTCGCAACAGTCGTGATTTTCGCGCTTGGAGGCGCCGGGGCCTTGGCGTGGGCGCTGACTCACAGTAGCGACCTCGAGCCTCGACTGGCGGAGCAGCTGCAACAGCGCGGCCGGACGGTCTGGCTGGGCGGAGCCGCTCCGCAGGAAGCGATCACGGGCACAACCTGGGTTGCCGAGCAGGACGTGGAGCCGCTTCGAGCCGCTCTCGATAGCGACGATCCCAAACTCTTGGTCGATGCGATGGAGTCGGAGGACATCGACGCGTTGGTGGTTGCCGCGGGGCCACGCGAGGTTCCTGAAGACGCCCCCGTCCGACAGCAGCTGGAAGCCTACGCTCCCATCCAGGGCATGCGCGGCGTGTACCTCTCGCCCGCACACGCCATCTATCAACGCGCTGTCGCAGCACAACTCGGCGACGCCGCGCGAGTGATGCCCCGAATCGCACGCGCGATCATCGGCGGTCAGTCACCGCCACGCATCTCTCGTTTTCCGGAACCGTTGCGCCAAATCCAGAACGTCGAAGTGATGGTCCTGCTCCGCGATCGTGGTCGTCCTCGCTTGTGGCGTTCCGCGCGTGGGAGCTCGGTCGCACGCGCGCTGATCACCGCTTCGGCGGTCGCGCGTCAGCGGTGGACCGAACGGTCGAGTGCGCTGGGTGGTCCACTCGATGTGAGACTCCCCTTCATGGATGTCGAAGTCTCTCTGCTCGAGGAGGACGGGACTCTCGGCTCCACCGCACCCTCGTTTATCGAGCGCGTGTTCTTCGACGGTCACGGCGTGGCGTACGAACGCCCGGGTGCGTGGCGCTATCAGCTTCCGGACGCAACCCGTGAATCGGGGCAAGGCTCCGCCGTTCGTGCGTATCAAGATCTCTTCGAAGACAACGCGCTGCCCGATGACAGCTTTGGTCGACCAGACCTGCGTTTCTATCGACTGGTGACCACCGAGCTGGGTGTCTCGCCCGCACCCGCTCTGGGCGGCGAGTTCGACGACGACTCCGACTCGCTCTTCGACGCGCTGGAAGACTCCGGACTCTGAGGCTCTGCCTCGTCCGCCTTGCTCTCCTTCACGTCCGGCTGCACGTCCGGCTGATCGCCCGGGAGCCGTACCAGGAAGGTGGTGCCCTCCCCCGGTTTGGAGCGAACGACAATCCGCCCTCCCGCTGCGGTCACGATGCGCTGGGAAATCGCGAGACCCAACCCGGTTCCACGTTGCTTCGTCGTCACGAAGGGCACGAAGAGTTTGGAGCGAACTTCGTCTGCGATGCCCGGCCCATTGTCGCGCACGGAAATCTCGACTTGGCTCCCCGACGCATCCTCGTGCATGCGTGTCGCGATACGAAGCTCGGCATCTTCGGTTTCGTCCATCGCTTGAATCGCGTTTTGGCCCAAGTTGATCAGAACCTGACGGAGCTGCTCTACGTCGATGCGCACCGGTAAGAGTTCCTCCGCGAGGGCTTCCACCAATGCGACGCTTCCCGCTTGGGTGCGAAGAAGCTGCATCGTTTTGCGAACCGCAGCGTTGACGTCGGCGGCTTTCGGGTTGCCGCGCGAGGGACGCGCATAGTCCAAGAAGCTACCGACGACGCGATTGAGCCGGTCGACTTCCTCCACAATGATGTCGAGAAACTCCTCGTCCCCTTCGTGCGCTTCGTCGCCGGCGCCGATTCCCTCCGTCAGATACTGCGCACTCGCTTTGATCGCGCCGAGCGGATTGCGGATCTCATGCGCCAAACCCGCGGCCATCTCGCCCAGTGCCGCAAGCCGGTCTCGCTCCTTGAGCTGTTGGTAGTGACGCGAGTTCTCCAGCGCGATCGCGGTCTGGGCCGCCAAGCCCATGAGCAATCCGATCTCCTCCGGTGAGAACGCGTCCCGCATGCGCCAATCGCGAAGCGAGAGAATTCCGTACAGGTCGCCTTCCTGCGATTGAATCGCGAGACACAGCGAGCTGTGCATGGCGTCCATCGTTTCGCGAACTTCGAAGAGTGTTTCCGCTTCGCGGTCCTCGCCTGCATCGCGCTGTTCTTCGAGCAAACGATCGAGGTTCTCCAGCACCAGAAACCCGTGGTTGCTGAGGCGGTCGATGAGCGGTCCTGCAGGTGCAACATCCAAACGCGCGGTGGGTTCTGGACCCACGAAGCCCATGAGGTCGTAACGGCGCAACCCTTCCTCAGCCAGATAGAGGCTCGCGTGAGTGACGCGGCGCGACTGCTCGAGCCCGTCCATCAACACGTCGGCCAGGTCGTTGATCTCCAAGACGTGCGCCACGCTGCGTCGAAGCGACTGAATGTGTCGATCGAGGTCGTAACGCTCGCGAAAGAAAATCTGCGCGATTTGCTCCAACACTTTGGTGCGCATCGGATCGAAGAGAACGAGCACAACCAGCGATGCGACGACCGCGTGCAAGAAGTACCGGCCACCGAGATTCATCAGCACCCAAAGCACCGCGGCCAAGGCAAACGAGAGCGCGGTGAGAACCGCCAAGCGACCCGCGAGTTCGTAGAGGTCGATGAGACGAAGCTGCAGCACCGACTGGTGGAGCATGTAGAGGAAGATCAGAACGAGGATCGTTCCCACCGGCGGGATGTCGACGCCCAGGTACGGCAGGTACTCAAAGAACGTGAACACGCCTGCGAGGCCACCCACGGAGGTGAGGAAAAGCAGGCGCCCGCCTTCGAACTTGGATGTGACCTGGCGCGAGCGCAGGTAGAGCATCGCCAACGAGCCGAAGAGGAACACTGTGACGTAGACGAGAATCGCGGTGCGAACGGCGATGTGGCTGTAGAGCGGGGTGGGAATCGTCGCGAGAATGACGGCTGCGCTGATCCACGACGCGCGACTCAGTGTGCGCATCAGCCGGGTGTCCTCGTCGAGCATCACGCGGAAGAACTGGACGGCGGAGAGCGGCAAGAGCACGCCGAATGCGAAGTTCAGGCGTGTCCAAAGAGCAGCTTCAAGCAGCTTGTTGAGGAACGTCGTGAAGTACCAAAGCCCAACGTTGAGCGCGAAGGTCGCGAAGAGCCAATGGTCGCGTCGTTTGCGGGCGCGCAGCAGTGAACTGCCTGCAAGTGCGACGCTGACGACTGCGGCGACTAGGGAGATTTGGAGGCGAAGATCCAACGACTCAGGTTAGCTCGAAACCAAGGCAGCGGGTGGGCAGCATTGCGCTTCGCGGATCCAATGCCGAAGCCGAAGCCGAAGCCGAAGCCGATGCCGAAGCCGAAGCCGAAGCCGAAGCCGAAGCCGAGGCCGATGCCGAGGCCGATGCCGAGGCCGAGGCCGATGCCGAGGCCGGCTCGTGCCCGCCTCTTTGTGCTGGCGGGGTGGCTCGCCCGCCTGCTGCCCTTGTTCGTGCCTGAACGCTTCCTCGCAGTAAAGGTCGCCCTTTGGGCGTCACTCCGCTGCGCTCCGTGACTCCTCGCTTCGCTCGTCGGCCTTGACTGGCGAGGCTCCACGTCCGGTTCGAGATACGTCAACAGTCTGCCGAGCAATAAGCAAAGTGCGTGCGGAGCACGCTCAGCACGGGGCGTCCAGGCGGTGGAGGGCGTGAGGCGGACTCGCTGCACTGTCGCTACGCGTCGCGTACTCACGTCGGAGGTTCAATGCTGGTCTATCAGAAGTCGATTGAGCTCGTTCAGCTCGTTCACAATCACGTTATGCCCCGGCTGTCGCGGACCGATCGTGAACTGCATCAGCAGTTGCATCGCGCTGTCCGCTCGGTCGTACTCAATATCGCAGAAGGCCGCTCTGGCCGAGGCAAGCGTCGCGGCAATCATTTCTCCATCGCGCTCGGAAGCGCGCGAGAAGTTCATGTGTGTCTACAGCTCTCGATGGGGCTCGGATTCGTCGAACGCGATGCAGAGCTACTCGATCGCTCAGACCACATCCAAGCGATGCTCTATAAGCTCTCGCACAAGTAGACAGCGAGCGGCTGTCCGGAACAGCATCCGGACAGCCGCCACATTTCGCTAGCGCGACAAGACGTACAGCATCGCCTGCGTCTCATCGCTCAGTGCGTACACCGGTGCGACGGCATCGGCGCGAAGAATGCCGAGCGATACGGCGACATCGAGAACTGCGTCGACCTCACGATTGCTGCCGAGTGCCATTGCGTACTGGTTTCCGCGACGCTTTCCACGCTGCGCACTTCCTTCCGCCACGTTGAGTGGAATCGAGCGCGCTGCGCGATGAAGCTGCGACGCAAGCTCAGTATCCGCAGCCTTCAGCCGTGGCATCACGACTTTCTGAATAAGAGCAACGAGCTCTAGCGACTTCCGATACGCGATGAACTTAGATGATGACGCAGACATCGTTGACGACCTTCCGAGAGACGCGACGCGTTGCGACAGTGCAGCGAGACCGCCTCATGCAGCCCTCCGCCCGGACGTGAGTGCGGGGTCAACCCCGACGACGAGCGAAGCGAGGAGGAGTCACGGAGCGAAGCGGAGTGGCGCCCGAAGGGCGGGGTTTACGCCGCGCGAGCGTTCGGGCACGCCTGGGGCATGCAGGCGGACGAGCAAACACGACCGCGGCGCACGCCCACTGAGCGCTGAGACTGAGACTGAGACTGAGACTGAGACTGAGACTGAGACTGAGACTGAGACTGAGACTGAGACTGAGACTGAGACTGAGACTGAGACTGAGACTGAGACTGAGACTGAGACTGAGACTGAGACTGAGACTGTTACCCTTGCACGGTGAACGACACGCTCGAACGCGCCGCCAAGTTCGGCCTCGGCCTCGGGTTACGCGCACTCGCGCGGCTTGACGCGTCCGAGTGGGCAGAACGCAACGGCTTCCGCGAACGCATCCAAACGCTCGCCCGCCGCGCCGCAGAACGCGCGCCGAAAGGTGCGGGTGGCGGTCGCTCGTCCGGAACAAGCCGCCGCTTTGATCTCACGCCCACCGAAGACCAAGCGATGATGCAGGACATGGTTCGCCGCTTTGCGCGCGAGGCCATCACGCCGATCGCAGGCGCCGCGGACGATGCGATGCAGGTACCTGCCGATGTGTTCGAACTCGCCCATGAACTCGACTGGTTGAGTGCAGGGATTGACGAGGCCCACGGCGGCGAAGGCGAACGCAGCACGACGACCTCAGCCTTGATCTACGAGGCACTCGGATACGGCGACATGGGTGTCGCGCTGGGGCTGCTCGCATCGTGCAGTGCCGCGTATCTGATCGCAGACTTCGGCGACGACGCCCAACGCAAGCGGTGGCTTCCGGAACTCATGAGCGGCAAGCGATTCGCCGTGGCGTCAGGCAACGCGCGCGCATCGCGTGACCAACTCCACGGTCGAGGCGGATGGGTGGTCCACGCAGAACATTGGCTGGTCCCGACCACGGTCGAAGGTCGCAGTGCGTTCGCGATCGTGGACGCCCAAAGCGTCGAGTTGAAGCCGCTGCCCACGATGGGATTGCGCGCTGCGCAGCTGGGGCAACCCACTTACCGCGACACGCCCGTCCGCGACGTGATCTTCGTCGATGCAGAGCAAGTTCGCGCGCGTTGTCGCATCGCATGGAGTGCCCTGGCGGTGGGCCAATGCCAAGCGCTCTTGGACTATGTCATCCCCTTTTGTAACGAGCGTGTCGCGTTCGGCGAACCCATCAGTCACAAGCAGTCCATTGCGTTTCTGTTGGCAGACCTCGCCATCGAGCTCGAAGGCATGCGCTTGATGACGTGGCGCGCAGCCGCACGCGCGGATCAAGACGAGGCGTTCACACGCGAAGCGTTTCTCGCGCACTTGCAGTGCACCGAGAAGGCGGTGTGGTCTGCAACAACCGGCGTGCAGCTGCTCGGGGGCGCCGGGTTCATCAAGGACCACCCTGTCGAACTTTGGTATCGGCACCTGCGCGCACTCGGCAGCTTGGAAGGCGGGCTCTACGCATGATCGATCTCGAACTACCGCGGAAGATGAAGCCCATCATCGAGCAAGCACGCTTGGTCGCGCGCTCGCTCTTCCGACCGATCTCGCGCAAGTACGACCGCGCGGAGCACGCGTACCCCAAAGAACTCGACGTGTTGGGAGCGTTGATCACCGGACTCGACTCCGCAGGTGTGAGCGGCAGCGCACAAGGACCGAAGCGTTCGGACGAAGGAGTCCGCAACGGCGGCAACATGGCGACCGTGCTCGGGACCATCGAGTTGTGCTGGGGCGACATCGGTTTGTTGCTCAGTATTCCCCGACAAGGCCTGGGAAATGCGGCGATCGCTGCCGTGGCGACCGATGCGCAGAAAGCGCGTTGGCAGAACACGTGGGCGGCGATGGCGATCACCGAACCCGGTGCAGGAAGTGACTCCGCCGCGATTCAAACGACGGCGCGCTTGGACGGAGACCAGTGGGTGCTCAACGGCGAGAAGATTTACGTGACCGCCGGGAGCCGCGCTGACGCCGTGGTCGTTTGGGCAACGGTGGATCCCGCGCTCGGCCGCGCCGGCATCAAGTCGTTTTACGTTCCTCACGGAACGACCGGGATGAGCGTACTTCGCTTGGATCACAAGCTCGGTATTCGCGCATCGGACACGGCCGTGATCGTGTTCGACGACTGTCGCATTCCACGCGGCAATCTGCTTGGCGATCCCGATCCCAAGAAGAAGGGTTTCGGTGGCGCGATGCAGACCTTCGACAACACACGCCCCGTCGTTGCGGCGATGGCGTTGGGTGTGGCACGGGCTGCGTTGGAGCGAACGCGAGAGCTGCTGAGTCGCGAGACACTTTCGGAAGAACCGCGTTGGAAGCAAAGCGCACTCGATGCCGAACTCAACCGTCTCGAAGCCGAGCTCGAAGCCGCACGCCTGCTCACCCTCAAAGCGGCGTGGATGGCAGACAACGCGATCCCGAACTCGATGCACGCATCGATGGCGAAAGCGAAGGCCGGCCGCGTCGGAAATGAAATCACCCTGCGCTGCGTCGAGCTGTGTGGGCTGCTCGGCTACAGCGAAGAGGAGCTGCTCGAGAAGTGGGCTCGCGACTCCAAGATCCTCGACATCTTTGAGGGCACCCAGCAGATCCAGTTGCTCATCGTAGCGAGGCGACTGCTCGGTTTGAGATCCTCCGAGCTGCGATAGCGTCGGTATTTTCTGAACAAATACCGATGTTTATAAAAATTCCTTGCGTCGCGATAAATTGGTAATACCATTTGGTAATACCAATGGGACGCAAGACTCACGAAGCCACCGACGCCCTGCGCGACCTGATCCTTCGCGGTGAACTGGTCGCTGGCACCATGCTTCCGCCCGAGCGCGAGCTGGCCGAGACCTTGGGCGTGAGTCGTCTGACCCTTCGCTCTGCGCTCGCCAGTCTGGCCACCGAAGGATTGATCGAGAAGGTCCACGGCGCGGGAAACCGCGTGCTCGACTACCGCGATCACGGCGGCATCGAACTCTTGTCTCACTTGGCCCGTATCGCGATGGAAGGCGGCGAGGCTCCCACTCCGTGGCTTGCACAGCTCCTGGAGTTTCGTCGCTTGGTCGCGGTCGAGCTTCTCGGTCTCGTATCTCAGCGTGCGACCAGCGCGGAACTCGCCGCGCTTCGAAAGCAGCTGGCGATTCTGCATGAGCATGGCGGCGAAGAGTCGTTCATGCGTGAGGACCTGCTCTTCGCGCGCATTCTCGTTCGCGCCGCACACAACCTGACGCTTGAGCTGCTCTACAACACGGTTCAGAGATTGGTGCTCGACAACCCAGGCTTCGAAGCCGCGTTCGCAGTGAACTACAAGTCCACCTTGCGGACCTACTCGGCGTTGCTTGACCTGCTCGAGACGCGCGACCCGGAAAAGGTGCGCGAGCTGGCGCGCAAGACCCTCGAACCTCTGGATCGGGTCACGCTCGATCGACTCAACGACATCGCGGAGCTCTCCACGAGCCCGGTACCTCAATCGACAAAGGGTGTGGTGGCATGAAACTGACACGGTGGGAACGGCGCTGGTTGGTCGCGCTTTTCGAGGGATTTTCGCCGCCGGACGCGCGGGGACACGATGGCGAAGGCGGAATGGCGCCCAAGCCAAACGAAGTGGATCACGTCGACGGGTTCCAAAAGCTCAACGGTGAAGGAACGGTGCTGGCGCAAGCCGGGCTGCGGTTTGCAGTGGTGCTCTTGGGCACGTCGCCGATGTGGAGCGGCAAGGGCCTCAAAGGCTTCGATGCGCTCCCCCAACCCGAGCGCGAGGAACTGTTGCGCGAAATGACCACGCACAAACTCACGCTGGTGCGTGAGCTGACGTGGCTGATCAAGGTGCAAGCGTCGATGACGCTCTTTGGTCACCCCGACATTCGAAAGCGCAGTGGGTACGACCGCGGTCGGAGCGATGGGATGCCGGTGCAGATCCGCTTAAAGCGTGATGAACCGCAGCGCGGTGTCCGGGTGCTTGAGGTGGACGACGAGCAGGAGAAGGTGGCGTGATGTTGGAGGGAATCTTCAATCGCAAGGTGGTCTACGACGACACCGCCGATGTGGTGATCGTGGGTACGGGTGCAGGCGGTGCAACGGCCGCACGCGTCCTCTCCGCCGCGGGACTCGACGTCCTGATGGTCGAAGCTGGACCGCGCCTCCGCACCGAGGATCGACCGCGTGATGCCCTGCGCACTCTGGGTGGGACGATGCGCAACGCCGGCACACAAACCACGACGGGCACGCATCCCATCCCGATTTTGCAGGGTGTTTGTGTTGGCGGCTCCACCGCAGTCAACTCCGGGATCATTTGGCGTATGCCGGAGGATGTTCGCGAGGATTGGACGCGAAATCATGGGCTCGGCGACCTCGTCCACGAGGAGCACTTTGCGCGGATCTACGAGCGCATCGAAGCCGACCTCGACGTTGCCGAAACCAGCGACGAAGTGCTCGGCGGAAACGCGACCTTGATGCGTGTCGCATCGGAGCGCTTGGGGCTTCCTGGAAAGGCGATGAGTCGCAACGCGGGTCGCTGTGAGGCACGAGGCGAATGTTTGCAGGGTTGTCCGGGCGAAAAGCGTCAGAGCATGGACGTGAGTTACGTGCCCATGGCCATGAAGGACGGCGCCCGGCTTTCGACGTTGTGTCGCGTGGACAAGGTTTGGGTCGAAGGTGGGCGAGCTGTCGGTGTGCTGGGCATGAAGCTCGATGCCGAGACACGAAAGCCCATCGGACGTTTTCGCATTCGTGCGAATCATGTGATCGTGAGTGCGGGTGTCGTGCACACGCCGCTGATCTTGCGTCGAAGCGGACTTGGCGGAATGGTCGGCCGTCGCTTTCAAGGGCATCCGGGAACCGCCATCGTGGGTCGCTTTCCGCATCCTGTGCGGATGAGTTACGGCGCGACACAGGGGTATGAAGTTCCGATGCGCGACCGCGGCTACAAGTTGGAATCACTCTCGTTGCCGCCCGAAATGCTCGCCGCACGACTTCCTGGAGTCGGCCGGGATTGGCAGGAGCGAACCGCCAATCTGGATCATTTTGCACAGTGGTGTGCCCAGGTTCGGATGCGAGCGCATGGACGTGTGTTGCCCGGACCCTTGTGGCCGCTGGTGTTCTACGAACCGACCGATTCGGACTTGGATCGCATTCAAGAAGCGTTAGTGCTGATCATGCGGATGATGTTCGAAGCCGGTGCAGTCGAGGTCTACCCTGGAATCGACGGCTTGCCCGAGGTGATCCGGAGTGTGGCCGAAGTCGACGAAGCCGGCTCGCGTCGCTGGAAGCGCGGTTCCGTGCACTTGGTGTTGTCGCACTTGTTTGGAACCGCAGTGGCAGGACGAGATCCGAGTTCGAGCGTCGTGGATCCACAACTGCAGTCGCATCAGATTCCGGATCTGTATGTGATGGATGCGAGCGTGTTTCCCACGAACATGGGCGTAAACCCACAGCACTCGATCATGGCTGTGGTGATGCGTGCAGCGGAGCAGCTCGCTCATCGAGTCGCCGCGCAGCCGTCGTCCTTTGCTCGCGCCAGTTAGTCGCCAGCCAGTCAGTAACTAGGAATGCGTATTGATTAACGCGAACTTGATTGAAGATTTGCGTTCGCTCCGCTCGTCCGAACGAACTTGAACGAAGTTTCGGTGAGCAGCACGAGAACCGCATTCGAAGAACGCGAAGCGTTCGTTGGTGCGACGCTCGCCGTCGGACAACGTCGAGGCTCCACGAGCCGAGACGCGCGCGAAGCGCGTGCTTGGTGGGGGGACCCGAACGAAGTTCGGGGGGAGGTCTTGCTAAGACCTCCCCAAGGGAGGAGCGTGGCCGTTTAAGTCGGAGGCCGAAGGCCGGAGACGTAGGCCACGCGACGACCGATCAATAAAGCACGCCACCGAGCACGGTCACGTTGTACTGGCGCTCGGTACCGGCGGGTACGTCTGCATCCGACGTCGGCGAACGCAGATCCCAATGGATCGACGCACCGATCTGAAACACCTGATAGCGAAGGTTGAAGCCCAACACCATTCGCGAGCGAAACGCTCGAAACCGCTGAAACTCGACTTCGTTGCTGAAGTCGTCGCCGTTGCCACGACACGCAGGAGTCGGTAGCGCAAACATGTCCCCGTCACCGGAGAGGTTGGGGTTGGGATCGCACGCGGCCCACTCGTCAACCTCGGGGGTCAAATCCACGCTCTCGGAATCGGCTGCGGTCCAGAAAAACTGCACACCAATAATCGGTGTCAGCACCACCGTTCGCCCAAGCACCAAGGGCTTGCTGATGATGATGTCCAACGAGGGAACCGTCAGGTTGTACTCGCCGTCGCCGGTCAATGTCTGAACGCTCGCACGCACCGCCACGTCAGGAATGAACGCCGGAAGTCCCTTTCGGAAACCTTCCATCAACGAAATCTTCAACGAGCCACCCCACACCCAATAGCTGGTGTTGAAGATGTGACCGGCGCTCAGTCCGATCTCGAACCCCCAAGGCAACCCTTTGCGCAGGTGCAGACGCGAGAGGTTGAGCGTGCTGTCGACGAAGCGGTTCGTGCCCAGCGTCATCGAGTCGCCTTCGGTACCACGCGCCCAATAGTCCGCGCTGTCGTCGATGCTGACGATGCTGGTTTCGAAACCGAGGTAGAAGTGGCGGAACCCAGTCGTGCGTGCACCGCTCACCAAGGGCGGCGCGAGTACGTTGCCGAGCTGGCTCATCAAGCTTGCCCAAGCGTCGTTGTCAGCGCTGAACCGCCTGACTCCGCTCTCAAACGGGTCTCCCTCGATGCGAAGTCGCGACAGCGCCAGGTCCATCGGGTCAGCGCTCGCGCTGGTGGGTTGAAGGAGTGTCGCAAGACACACCACAGCCCCCAACCAAGCAAGCCGACTACGCACCCGAGGACGCTAGCGATTGTGGTGCAATCCCGTCAAGCTCGGGCCATGCCCCGCGGAGAAAAGCTGCGTGTCGAGCCGCTCAAGCCCCCTCTCGACATCGTCCTGATCGAGCCCGAAATCCCGCCGAACACCGGCGCGGTCGCGCGAACAGCCGCGGCAACCCAATCGCGATTGCACTTGGTGGGAAAGCTTGGTTTTCGGATCGACGAGCAAGCTGTCCGACGAGCAGGCTTGGATTACTGGCCGCTGGTCGACCTGCATGTGCACGACGACTTCGAGGGATACCTGGGAACACGCCAGGAACCACGAGTGCATCTCTTTTCCAGCTTCGGCGCGCGCAGCTACCTCGAGATGGATCTCCAGCCCGGTGATGCGCTGGTGTTTGGAAAGGAGTCGGCGGGACTGCCCAAAGCGATGCTCGAGCGATATCCCGAACGTGTGTGGGGAATTCCCACGGCCGGGGCAGTTCGGTCGCTCAACCTGAGCAACGCGGTCGCCGTGGTGGTGTTTGAGGCGCTGCGGAAGCTCGGGGGGCTGGACCACCCTACTCTGCGCGATGATGCGATCGGGACGAAGTGAAGCGGACTATAACGAAGCGTGGCTGAGTTCGACGAGCCAGTACCGCTCAGCGGATGGGGACGCCGTGGACGCACACGTCGCGTCGACCCTGGCTTGCTGCGTCGGGTTGGTGACCGCTTCGTTCGATTTGCCGAAGATGTACTGGGCGAAGACCTCGACGCGCGCATCGCTCGCATCGAGATGCACACCAACGACGTCGGACACGATCCCTTTGGATTTGATCCGGAAACAAGTCGTTATGCACTGGCCGTCGCCGCACTTCTGCATCGCCGCTACTTCCGAAGCATCGTGCATGACGCCGACAATGTGCCTCCGACGGGACGCGTACTCATCGTGGCGAACCACTCCGGACAGGTTCCGCTCGACGGAGTGATGATCGGTACTGCGTTGATGCTCGACGCAGACCCGCCGCGTTTTCCGCGCAGCATGGTGGAGCGTTGGACGGCCGAGATTCCGTTCTTCTCGACGCTCTTTCCCAGGCTTGGCCAAGTGGTGGGGAGTCCTGAAAACGGTCGACGCTTGTTGCGACAAGGGGAGTCGATCTTGGTGTTTCCCGAAGGCTCGCGCGGGATCTCCAAGCCCTACTCGCAGCGCTATCAGCTCGTCGATTTCGGGTTGGGGTTCATGCGGCTCGCGATCGAAACCGGGACACCGATTGTGCCGGCGGCACTCGTCGGGGCCGAAGAACAGTACGTGAGCGTGGCCGACATCAAGCCACTCGCGCGGTTCTTTGGCATGCCTGCGTTTCCGATCATCCCGCAGCTTGCGCTGGGAATGTTGGCTCCGCTGCCGGTGCGCTACCGGATTTACTTTGGCCAACCCTTGAGTTTCGACGGCGACCCAGACGACGACGATGCGGAGATCGAGCAGAAAGTCTGGGTCGTGAAGAACGCGATTCAGAGCATGATCAAACGCGGACTGGATGAACGCGAGGGCGTGTTTACGTAGCTGGCTGGGTTGTGCATTCCGCTTCGCGGATCCAGCTCGGGTCGGCGAAGGACCAGTCTCAAGGACCAGCTTGAGCTACTGACAGCGTTGGCCGTCGTTGGGCACGCACACCCCCAACGGCATCGAACACACGTAACTCGCCGGACACCCCCCACCATCACACGATTGTCCCATCGGTGTGTTGGGATGGTCGCTGTAGGTCGACCCGTTGATCGTAAGCGTGCGGCACCCGGTGCTTCGACGCGTGGAACGGCGTCGCGTCACGGTCCGCTGACGCGGCTGTTGCGTGGCCGCTGCTCCCGCAACCACGGCTCCGCCGACTGCGACGCCCACGGCCGCTCGACGTCGACGTCGCCGACGACGCGCGCGACGATCCGGACCGTTCGTCTGAACGGTGACGGTTGCACTGGTCGGCGCAGTCTGAACCTGCACGGTCGCGGACGCAGGCGGAGGTGGCGGAGCCTGAGGGTATCCGTCGGCTTGCACGGTCACCGTTGCACTGCCTTGGACCGGAGCCTGGCTCACGGGGTATCCATCCGGACCGATCACGGGCGGACCGGAGGGCTGGGGCTGCGGCTGCGGTTGCGGCTGAACGGGCTGCACGGCGGCCGGCGCGTTGGGATCGTTGACCGACGCCACGATGTCGCCGTTGAACTGAACCTGCACGCGACTCGCCGACCCCCAATACGTCCAGGTCGGTCCTTCCAGCGACGGGGTCTGGTGCTCCGGGGGATACCCGGCCGCGATGATCACCCCCTCCTTCGTCATGCCCGGGAGGATCTGCCCGCTCTGAATGCCTTGCTGATCGATGGGACTGTACGCGGCGATGTTGGGGCACTGCGCGCCGAAGTAACGAGTTACGTGTTCTTGGATGGGCGTACGCGTGCTTCGATGAAGTAGGTAGCGATAGCGCTGCCCTGTGGTGCGATCGCGAAACGCAATCTGTCGACCGCTCACACCAGCAATCTGCACGGGCGTGCAAACGGGCAGAACCGTCGCGCCACGCCACTGCAACACGCTGGTCATGACACCGCGTGCATTGGGCCGGAGGTTCGTCAGCAGGTAGAGCTCTTGGGTACCGTCGACGACGTACCCACCACCACAACCGGCGATGGCGAGCGCGAGAGCAAGGGAGATCGATTTCATGGGGACTCCGAGGATACGGGGAGGCGTGAACCACTCACCAGTGCGTGAATGAGATTTCACGTTGGGAACCAGGGGTTTTGGTCCGAACCGAGGGAAACACCCGCTCCGCTTGACTCGGACCCTTGGATGCGCTCCGTTGGGTGCATGAACCGCGCCACTCTAATCGCGATTCTTGGGGGCATGCTTGTGTCGGGTTGTCCCGGCACGGAGGAGCGAACCCTTCCCGACGAGTCCGGCGACTTCAGCGTTGGCGCGTCCGCACCGCGACACCTTGAGGGCACGCAACCCGTGGGTCCGCAGATCGGCGGAACCCGCTGGAGCTTCGTGGAAGCAGCATGCACCGAGGGAACGCCAAACACCGAGGGCATGGAACGCCAGCTCACGGTGCGCGCGGACGACGATGGTCTGATCTTGATCTACGACCACTCGATCGGAGATGCCTGCACCGAGACGATCGCCCAACGCGCGATTCCCGGCACGGGACCCAACGACGAGTGGTCGATGTCCGAAGAGTCACGCGTCACGCTTGGCGAGTGCGCGACCGTGGCCGAAGACGACCGACCCGGCGACTTGCGGATGCGAGGACAGTTCCTGGAGGTCTACGTGCAACGCTCCAGCTGGTGCAACGGCCTCGAGGTGAAGATGGTGTACGCACCTGCGCCTCCCGGTGAGCGCCAGGGTTCCGAGCTCTTGCGCCACTACGCCACCCACTTCAACCGTCGCGATGCGCGCGCAGTCACCGAGCTCTTTTCCGATGCGGGTTCCTTGGTCGAGCCCTTCAATCGAACGGCCGAAGACCAACCCATGCGCCACGACGGTCGGCAATCGATCTACGGCTGGTTCCAAGACGCGTTTGAAAACACGCCTTGGCTTTCGCTCAAGGTCCTGGGCATCCAAGACGGTCAAACCCCCGGCTCCTACGTGATGGACTGGCACTACATGGATCCCCGACTGGACGCGCCCTTTGGCGGCCGCAACCGCTTCACGATTGCGGCGGGTGAAATCTTCGAAGCGTCGATCGAAATTACCGAACAGGCGATCGAGGTGGAGGGCTTGGAAGACAGCGACCAACCTTCGGAAGCCGCGCCGGATACGGCCACGGTTCCGGAAGAAGAGACCGAAGAGAGCGCCGAAGAGAGCGCTGACGCCGAACCTGCCGAAGAGGCCTGAGCGAACACGGTATGCTCGGCCGATGGACGGGCCGATCATCGTCACGGGAGTGGTCGGCCGACTCGGGCAGATGGCGTGTCGCGTGCTGCATCGGCAGCGGAGCGTGGTCGGGATTGACCGGCGCGACTTTCCAAATCGTCCGAAAGATGTGGTGCACCACCGCATCGACCTTCGCCGGAAGAAGACCCGAGATGTGTTTCGGTCCGTCAAGCCCAGCGCCGTGCTTCACCTCGGCGTGCTGCACGACCCGCGTGCGAGCGACAAAGAGCGGCACAAGTGGAACGTCGTCGCGTTCCAAAAGCTGCTGGAGTACGTCACGGAGTACGATGTTCCGAAACTCGTCGTGCTCTCCAGCGCGAACGTCTATGGACCCCAACCGGACAACCCTCAGTTTCTGACCGAAGAAGCGCCACTCCTTGGTGCTCAGTCGTTTCGGGCCATGCGCGATTTGGTCGAGATGGACATGCTCGCGCAAAGCTTCTTCTGGAAGCTGCCTTCGACCGAAACGGTGATTCTGCGGCCCGTGCACATTCTGGGTCGCGTCAACAACGCGCCCAGCAACTACCTGCGTCTGGAACGTCCGATGACCATCCTCGGATTCGATCCGATGGTGCAGGTGATTCACGAACGCGATGTCGTTCGCGCGTTGGTTCGTGCACTGGAGCCGGGCATTCGCGGGATCTTCAATCTCAAGGGACCGGGTGAACTGCCCTTGAGTCGGCTGCTCGCGATGCTGGAGCGTCGTCCGCGTCCGCTTCCTGGGTTCGCGGCGCGTGGCATCCTGGAGCGTATGTGGAAGCTTCGGCTGACCACGTTTCCAGCGGATGAGATCGACTTCATTCGCTACCTCTGCATGGTCGATGATGCGCGTGCGCGAGAGGTACTGGGCTTCCGTCCTGCGTATGGTCTGGAAGAGACTGTCGGTGCAGTGCTGAGCGAACGCTAGATGCCCCAATGAAAAAGGCCGCCCCGGAAGGACGGCCTCAGTTCAGACGCTGGACGACTTAGCGGCAGATACCGTCCACACAATCGTCGTCACCCGTGCAGCCGCTTCGGTCTGCACACTCGGGGTCGACTTCGTTGCTCGTGTAGCAAAGGTCATCGCTCGCACAGACCGTGAGGTTGACGTCGGTCATCATGCACTCGGTGGCGGTCATCGAGGGACAAGGGGTACGACACGCGCCATCCACACAGATGCTGCCGGGCGCACAATCATCCGAGGTGCGGCAGAAGGGATCGCGCTGCCAAGCCGGGCGACAGAAGTCGTCCTCAGCGCAGTAGTCGCCCGTTCCACACGTGCCGGTGTCGCGGCAGTCGGGCAAGCAACGTCCGTCAACACAGTGCTCGCCACCGGGGCAGCTGGTCGAGGTCACACACTCGCCGGGGTTGGGCTTGCAGAAACCACCCTGGCACGTCGCGCCGGATCCGCAGTCCGCGTCGCCACCGCAGATGGGCGTACAGCCACCGTTCACACACGCAGCGCCAGGACCACACTCGTAGTTGAACTGGCACGTCTCCGTGTTGCTTCGGCACAGCCCCTCAATGCAGAGGTCGCCTTCCGTGGTGCACTCTGCGTCGGCCAAGCAGTGCGGGCTCTCGGGAACGCACGTGGAGCGGTAGTCGCATTCGAAACCGCTATCGCAGGGCATGTCGGCGTCGCAGGTACTGGACGGGGTGCAGGAGCCGCCCTCCTCGCAGTACTCGCCAACCGGACAGTCGCCGTGTGTACGACAGGCGGTCGAGTCCGGAACACACATCCCTGCGGAGTCACAGCTCTCGCCTTCGTCGCAGTCGTCATCCGTTCGGCAACCGTCCGGCGGAAGGTCGCAACGTCCACCGATGCACTCGAAGGGCGACCCGCAGTCGAAGTCGTCGACACACGCGCAGCCCAGCCCGACGCAGGGTCGAGGTCCGGTGCCATCCGATTCATCCCAGACGGGACAGCCCGAAAGAATCATGGCGAGAGGAAAAGCAGTAATCAGTGCGCGCATCCGCATCGAGGGTCTCCTGGTCATTCCGACGGTTGGGATACTTGCGATGTTCATGCCAGGTTTTCGGATGTCTGAACGCGCCCGTTTCGTCAATGATCCTAGGAGTCTGGATCCGATCGGGTGGCCAACAATGCGCGATCTCCTCATGAGCGTAAACGACTGTTCACGCCCAAACGCGCCCTTTCAGAGTCGGATTGTGGGCGGGACCTGGACCAAAAGGTCGCTCAGAGCGCTCTCGGCGTGGCGCACCTGAACGTGAAGGTGGTCCCCCATTCGAGCGATCCACTCACCTCGTTGGATCGGCTGCCCCACCTCGACGTGGACGTCGCGGTTGCTTCCGTAGAGCGAGACCCAACCATTGGGATGCAAGATCGCCACAGCGTTGCCCAACCCGCGCAGGCCTTCTCCGGCAAAGACCACAACCCCATCGGCCACCGCTCGAATCGGTGCACCTTCATCGGCGTAAATGTTGAGTCCACGTCCCTCGGTCCGTGCTCGCGTTCCGCCGCGCACCGGCCACAGCGCATTGCGGAAGTGGCGTCCCTCAACGTGCTCCAGGTCGCTCGCAGCCACTTCGCGCAGGAGTCGTCGAACGTGGCTGGTCGATCCCACACTTTGCTGAGTGGGTGCACTCACGCTTCGTCGCGGCGCGTTCGATTGGGTGTCGGGGGGCAACACATCTTGCAGGTGTGCAGTCAGCTCGGGCACTCGACCCTCACGACGCTCGTCGCGCCATCGTCGGTACGCAGCAATCCACGGTCGTCCCTCAAACTTCGCCAGCGGATCAACCGCGTGACCATTGACGCGAAGCTCAAAGTGCAGGTGCGGGCCGCGCGAAATCCCGGTGGACCCTACAAATGCAATGCGCTCGCCGCGACGAACTCGCCACCCCGGCTGAACCGTCGTGCGAAAATTGTGCGCGTAGATCGAGACCCATCCGTTGGGGTGCACGATCATCACCATGTTGCCGAAACCGCGAATGCCGTTGTCGCTATACGCGACGATTCCATCCGCCACCGCGCGAACCACCGATCCCTCTTCGGCAACGATGTCCACACCGTTGTGTCGCAAGCCGGGTCGCGTCCGACGAACGTATCCAAAGCCCCGACCGAAGCGACCTCGCGCAACGGGCCACTGAAGATGCTCGGGCATGCTGCCGCGCGCAGCTTCCACCCAACGTGCTTCAGGCCGTCCGTGCAGAAGCCGACTTGCGGTCAGTCGTTGCCCCAGCCCCAGTGACTCGGCGCGCGTCTGCGCTGCACCTCGCGGTGTGGGCACACGTCGCGGTCCATCGGAAAACCGCGAGTAGTCAAAGCGACGAACCGGCTCCGCCAGGTCCTCTTCCGAAGCATCGGCAAGAGGACTCAGTGTGGTGTCGGTCAGCTCGTCATCGTCGTCTTCGGCGCGACCTTGAGACGAGACGGCGAGAGCCAGGACCACGAACATCGATGCGCGTCGCACCCTTCATCCCAAGCGGAATCGCGCCGGTTTCGTCAACAAATCGGCAGGTCTGCGAGCCTCCACAACACGAACTGGCATTTTCCGCCCCAGCTGTGTGACCCTCTGCGCGCCGGCGTTCGGCTGAACCGGGGACACAGACATGATTGCCTATCTCACGATTCCTTTGCTTCTCGTTGCGCTGCTTCAGCTCTTCACGCTTTGGGGCATCAAGCTGACCCTCGAGAACATCGACACAAAAATCGCTGGCCCGACTCGTGAGGAGCGCGAAAAGACCGGCGCGCAGAAGCTTCCGCCGAAGTCTGACGCGTAGCCGTCACGCCCTCGCGCTTCCCTCCGCAAACCACGGAGTCGCCTCGATCCCCCCTGCTTTTGTGCAGGTGTCGGATCTGATATACCGCCGCCCACTCCCGCACGCGCTCCACGGCGCTACGAGGCATAGATGGGCAAGAGCTACTACAAAGAGATCGACGGCAAGAAGTACGACGCCGGGATTCTCGACGCAGCGACCAAGGCGGTCGAAGGCAACGGTGACGGACGCATCTCGAAGGACGATGCGGCGATGCTGCTCGAACAGGTGAAGGATGGAAACACCTACACCGACATCGAGAAGCACACCATTAAGCTGCTGCGCGAGAAGTTCCAATGGACCGACGCAGCGGACGAGTGGTTCCGCTCCGAAATCCGCAAGTGGGCTGCGGAAAAGGGTCATAAGAAGCGCCGTCGTCCGACCACCGTGAAGGCCACACCGAAGGGAGAGGCGCGGCGTGGACCGATTCGTCGCGTCGGTGTGATCGGCTCGGGTGTGATGGGCAGCGGAATTGCCGCGCACTTCGCCAACGCGGGTGCCGAGGTCGTCTTGCTCGACATCGTGCCCTTCGATCTCAGCGAGGAAGACAAGCAGATCCCGTCCAAGCGCAACGCGTTTGCCGAAGGTGCGATCAAAAAGGACCTCAAGACCAAGCAGCCGTACGGCGGTTTTTACCATCGTCACAACGCGTCGCTGGTCGAGACGGGCAACCTCGACGACCACCTCGACCTGCTCAAGGGCTGCGATCTGATCGTCGAAGCGATCATCGAGAACCTGAAGATCAAACAGGGGCTCTTCGAAAAGCTGGAGAAGACCATCGACAGCGGCACGATCGTCGCGTCGAACACCTCCGGTTTGCGAATCCAGGACATGCTCGAGGGCCGTTCGGCCGACTTCAAGCGCAACTTCCTGGTGATGCATTTCTTCAACCCCGTGCGTCACATGAAGCTTCTCGAGCTGGTCGTGGGCCCGGACACCGACCCGGTCGTACTTCAGCGCGTCACCGACTGTTCCCGCGAACAGCTCGGCAAGGGCGTCGTGATGGGCAAGGACACGCCGAACTTCGTGGGCAACCGAATCGGTTGTCACTCGATGATGCTCACCATGCACAGCATGGCGGAGTTCGGGCTTTCGCCCGAGGACGTCGATGCGATCACCGGACCGCCGATGGGTCATCCCAAGAGCGCCTCGTTCCGCACCGCAGACATGGTGGGTCTCGACACTTTCCTGCACGTGACCAAGAACTGCTACGCCGCGCTCGAGCGCGACGACGAGCGTGACGTGTTCAAGCCGCCCGCGTTTATGGAGGCGATGGTCGAGCGCAAACTCTTGGGCAACAAGACCAAGGCTGGCTTCTACAAGAAGACGCGCGAAGGCATCCAAACGATGGACTTCGAAACGCTCGAGTACCGCCCCAAGGCCGGAGACCAGGATCTCAAGAAGGCCATGAAGGGCATCAAGGGCTCGGCCGCAGAGCGCGTTAAGAAGTTGGTCGCTACCGAAGGCAAAGCCGGCGACTTCGCCTGGAAGGTCCTTTCACGTTCGATGGCGTACTCCGCACGTCGCATTCCCGAAATCGCCGACACGGTCGAGGCCGTCGATAACGCGATGAAGTGGGGCTACAACTGGGAACTCGGCCCGTTCGAGACCTGGGACGCGCTTGGGTTCGCCGAAACCGTCGAGCGGATGAAGAAGGACGGCACGCCGCTGCCGGCAAGCATCGACACGATGCTCAAGGCAGGCGCGACGAGCTTCTACAAGGGCAACCAGATGTGGGACCTCGTCAAAGGCGAGTACGTCGATCGTGCGATCGACTCCCGCGAAGCGCCGCTCGTCTCGGTCCGTACCGGCGACAAGCCCGTGTTCAGCAACTCGGGCGCCGAGGCGTGGGACTTGGGCGATGGCGTGCTGGGTCTGACCTTCAAGACCAAAGCGAACAGCATCGACGACAAGGTCATCGAGGCGTTGCACCAGTCGGTGGCGGAAGCAGAAACGAACTTCCGCGGCATGGCCATCTTCAACGAGGGCAGTCACTTCTGCTTGGGTGCCAACCTCTTCGCGGTGGTTGTCGCAGCCGGTCAGAAGCAGTGGGACGCACTTCGCACGATGGTTCGAAGCTTCCAGGACGCCACCCAGAAGATGAAGTACGCGAAGGTGCCGGTGGTGTCGGCACCCTTCTCCATGGCCGTCGGCGGTGGCTGCGAGCTCTGTCTCGCGTCGGACGCCATTCAGGCGTACGCGGAGACGTACATCGGCCTCGTCGAGGTTGGCGTGGGTCTCGTTCCGGGTGGAGCGGGTCACGTCAACATGCTCTGGCGAGCACTCGAAGGAATCCCCGACGGTACCGACGTCGACACGCAGCCCTTCGTCGCGCGTACGTTCCAGAACATCGCTCTCGCACGCGTGGCGATGAACGCGACCGAAGCACAGTTCTTCGGATACTTCCGTTCCACCGACGGGGTGTCGTTCGACCGCTCGCGTCAGCTCTACGAAGTGAAGCAACGTGTGATCGGAATGAGCGAAGCGGGCTACCGCCCCAAGGCGCCGCGCGCGTACAAACTGCCAGGTGAAAACGGCATCGCGACGATGACCTCGTTGGTCGACGACATGGTGCTCAACGGGCACGCCAGCCCGCACGACGGTCTGATCGCCAAGAAGGTCGCGCACATTCTGTGCGGCGGTGTTGGCGGTCACACGCGCAAGGTCACCGAAGAAGAGATGCTCGAGCTCGAGTGCGAAGCCTTCATCTCCCTGTGCGGTGAAGAGCTGAGCCAAAAGCGCATGCAGTACATGCTTCAGCACAACAAGCCCCTTCGAAACTAAATCCGGGAGAACACACAATGAGTGAAGTCGTAATTATCGATGCTGTGCGCTCCGCGGTGGGTCGTGCACACAAGGGAACTCTCAAGCACCGTCGTCCCGACGAGTTGGCCGGCGAGGTCATTCGCGGGTTGATGGCGCGCAATCCCAAGGTCACGCCGGAAATGGTCGAGGACGTTGTTCTCGGATGCGCCATGCCCGAAGGTGAGCAGGGACTCAACGTCACGCGCATGGCCGCGTTGCTCGGCGGACTGCCGGACAGCACCGGCGCGATGACGATCAACCGATTCTGCAGCAGCGGCCTTCAGTCGATTGCGATCGTGGCCAGCCACATCGCGGCCGGTTGGATGGACATCGGTGTCGCCGGTGGTGTCGAGTCGATGTCGATGGTGCCGATGAGCGGCAACAAGCCTTCGATGTCGCCCGAGGTCATCGAGAAGTACCCGACGGCGTACACGCCGATGGGCACGACGGCCGAGAACGTCGCCAAGAAGTACGACATCTCGCGCGAGGATCAGGACAAGTTTGCGTACGCATCGCAGATGAAGGCCAAGGTCGCCCTCGAGAACAACGTGTTCGCCGACGAAATCGTCGAGGTCCATGGTGTTCGCTACGAGGACGGCGAGCGACTGATGATTCCGTTCACAGTCGACGAGCTTCCGCGCCCGCAAACCACCCTCGAGGGACTGGCCAAGCTTCGTCCCGCGTTCTCGCCCAAGGGCACGGTCACGGCCGGAACCTCGTCACCGCTTAGCGATGGGGCGGCAGCCTGCATCGTGATGTCCAAGGCCAAAGCCGACGAACTGGGCCTCGAGCCAATGGCGACCTTCAAGCACTTCTCCACGTGCGGTGTCGACCCGTCCATCATGGGCATCGGTCCGATTCCGGCGGTTCAGAAGCTGTTGAAGCGCACCGGCTTGGGCATCAACGACATCGATCTTTTCGAGCTCAACGAGGCGTTCGCGTCACAGAGTATTCGGGTCAAGAGCGTGCTCGAGATCCCCGACGAGAAGCTCAACGTGCACGGCGGTGCGATTGCGCTTGGTCACCCGCTCGGATGCACCGGTGCGAAGTTGACCGCCACTGCGCTTCACGAGTTGAAGCGTCGTGGAGGCAAGCGCGCCATCGTCACGATGTGCATCGGTGGCGGCATGGGTGCCGCGGGTCTCTTCGAACGCGCCTAAGGCGTGCGTTGGTTGATCGCATTGATGTTGCTGGGGCTCGCCTGCGTGGGCGGGCCCCAGTCGCCTTTGGTGGACACGCTCTTGCGTGCCGAAGCCGGCGACCATCTGCAGTGTGAAGGTTCGACGCTAAGCGTCAGCCAAGGCGGACCCGTCGATGACGTGCAGGGCAACTTTGCCAACTACATGGTCTCGGGCTGCAACAAGCAGGAAGAGTTCACCTGCGGTCAGTTTTGCGGAGCGGATGCGATCAGCTGCATGCCCGCAGACATGGTGATCCTTTTTCACTGCCCGGATCCTTAGAGCAAACACATCGGCGTAAGCCGCTCGCTCTCGTTGTTGTCCTCGAGACACTCGTTGAACGTACGCGCGTCGGGGTCGATCAAGATGCGGGCGAAGAACGTGTCGTCGGACGTCACACCGTCGGTCACGGTGAGCGTCACCTGACTGACTTGGCCGGGAAACACTGCGCTCGTTGTGGTTCCGCGTCCGAGTTCACGCTCACCCGCTCCGTCGACGACGAAGAAGCCCACCTCGACTCCTGCGGGTAGCAGAGCCGCTCCGAGGTTTCGCACCGACGCGATGAGCTCGAACCCGTCGCTCAAACACTGAATCTGCAATTCGACGGTCGCATCGGGTGCATCAAAGATGCCTTCGCCCTGAATGTTCTGGCGGAAGTTGTTGAGGAACGAAACTTCCCAGTTGTTGGCGCGGTCGGCGGGGATGTCGCCGTAGCTCGCGCCTGCACCACACGCGCCGTTGTCGCCGCAGATGTTCGACACGGTGTATGCGTGCTGGTTCCAAAGCGTGCGTGTTCCGACCCACGAGTTGGCGCTGTCTCGATACACCGTGATGCCGCGATAGGGAGCCTGCGCTCCGTCTGAACCCACCCAACCCGGGCGAATGATGTTTCCTTCGGCGTCCATTTCGGGTGTGGTCCAAGGTGCGTTGGTACATCCCCAGGCGACCGGACTCGCACTGTTGGAACCAACCACGATTTCCGAGCTGCCATCTCCGTCGATGTCGGCAACGAGAGACGCTTCGGTCGCGGTGAACGATGAGGTCAGTCCGGCAAAGCGAACGGATCCATCACGTCCGTCGTACACCCAAACAAAGCACTCGTCATTGTAGACGACCTCCGCGGCACCATCCCCTTCAAAGTCGAACACGGTGGAACCTGTGACCGACGAAGACAGGTCGTGGTTTTGGGTCGCCCAAAGACTCTCGAGCGTTCCATCCTCATAGTTGGGCCGAAACACTTCGTAGAACTCACGCCACGCCACGCCGATCTCGCGTGCACCATCACCATCGAAATCAGCAACCGTCGGTGGACCACCATTTCCGGGACTGCCACCCGATGCTCCGGCGGAGTTGACTTCGTTCGCGCCGGTCGCTGCATCGAGGAGGTAAATGCGACCGGTTGCCACGTGCACGACCTCGGGGTCGGAGTCTCCGTCGAAGTCGGCAATCGCGGAGTAGCCGACTGGGAGATCATCGCGGTTCCAGATGATCGTTCCGTCGGGATCGTATGCGGTCCGTCCCGCCAAGAGTTCGAGGTCAGAGTCGTCATCGATGTCTGCAAGGTAGGAAATGGCAGACGTGATGGTCCGACCCCAATCGCCTGTTCCGCGGAACACAAGCGAGATACTCGGCACGCTCAAGTCGGTGGTGAACACAACGCGGCCGTAGATGATCTCGACGTTGCCGTCTTTGTCCATGTCGCCGAGCGTGAGACCGCCACCCCACCCTGTGACGTTGTTCGACGACCAGCCAGGGTCCACCACGTCGGTGCTGATCGCGACAATACTTCCGGTGTGATCGACGATCGCGATGCGGCCTTCGCCCGTGATGGTGACGATCTCCATGTCGCCATCGTGGTCAAGATCTCCAATGGCGGTGGACACGCCGGAGAATCCGAGCGACCCCGGCGAGGGCTCCACGAGCGACCAAACCTCGTCTCCGGTCTGCCCGTCCAACACGCGCAGCACACCGGTCTTGCACGTGGTTTCGTTGCCCGCGCCACAGCTGCAGCACGTCCCTCGCGAATCGCCCGACACGAAGATCACGTTCGGAGGATCAAGCTCGTCGACTGCACCATCGCAGTTCGTGTCGGTCACCCGGCCGACAGTGGGCGTCGACCACACGTCGATCTTTGTCGGAACCTCGCGCACGTTGTCGGCACCCCACGTCCACTCGATCACCGCATCAAGTCGCCCGGCTTCGGGACGAAACTCGCAGTCGCGAATACACACTTCACCCGGCATCGGGTCGCCGTCGCAGCGAGGCGGAAGAGCCACGCATCGTCCAGGTCGAGGCGCTTCGCCCAAGCACATCGCACCCGCGTCCATCGGCATGCCTGCATCACCGGTCATCTCACCGAGTCCAGGCTCACAGTATTCGTCGTCTTCGCAGTCGCGTTCGCTTCGACACTCGTCACCCGGCGTGACGCACGCGTTGGCAAAGCAAACCTGTCCCGCACCACAGCACGCCGTGCCGCAAACCGAGGCGGAATCGCAGCAAGCACCGTCGAGGCACACGCCGCCGCCGCATTCGTCGTCCACGCGGCACCCCTCCGCGTCTGCGATGGGAGCATCCACACCGGCGTCGGATACCGGACCCGTGTCGGGCTCTGCCACGCATTCGTTGTCCAAGCAGAGTTCGCCCGTTTCGCAGTCCGCAGTGGTTTCGCATTCGCGACTGGGGCCGTCGTCGCCGCCGCAGGCCACGAGCGAAACGAGGAAGAGACAAATGAGTCGGTTCACTCGGTCAGATTACCAGCTTCGCGCTCACGAGGCGCAGAGCGGGCGCAGGAAGCGGAATCACAGCGAACCGGAATCACAGCGAACCGGACTAGAGAACACCCAGATCTTCGTAGAGCCCGACTCGCCCGCTCTCGCTCTCTTTGTGCTTCAGCAAACCGACCTCTCGACCCAATCGCTCACGCGCATCGCGAAGTTGGTCTCCACGTAACGACGCCAGAACAACCCGCGCGGTCACCGGTGGTGCATCGGCACCAAACTGCTCGACAAAGCGCTTCGGCCAACGCTCGCGAAACGCCTGAATCCGCTGCGGCAGATCTTCACCGGTCGGTGCACCCACCACCAAAAACTCATCACCGCCATCGCGAATGGTCACGGTGTCGTCGATGGCTTGGAGCTCATCGGCAAACGCGGCGAGCACCGCATCACCCAGATCCTGACCATACTGATTGTTGAACGCGCGAAAGCCCGCCAAGTCCATAAACGCCATCTGACACGACGCCTGTGCGAGACCGGGGATCTCCGCAAAGAGTCGCGCGAGATCCGCGAAGTACGCGTAGTAGGGCAACCCGGTTTTGTGATCGCGATTGCTCTCTGGAAGGTGCGGGAACCGAAAGCGCGACGAGAAGGGTCGAGCGGCATCCGAGAGCCACGCCGCAATCGCATCCGTCAGCCAGGGAACTTCCGGACCGAGCGCACGCCACGTTCCATCCTTGCGCTGGTGCTCGATCAGAAAACGCGCACTTGGTTCGACGTCAAAGCTCGGATCGATTTGGGCCAGCAATTCGGCCGCGAGCAGCGTCGTCAACACGTCGGCAGGACCGTCATCGTCTCCCCACGCCCCATCCTGTTGGGCGTCACGAACAAACGCGGCCAGCTGCGCGACAACGCGGACGTCGTTGCCCAACGCCAGGAGCCCAGACGCGAGCATCGAGGTTGCCGAAACCAGCGGCTTGGCGTGAAACGGGAATCGACGCCCGGCAACGAACCCGTCTCGCTTTGCGTCCGGCGTGTAGCAAGCGGCGACGGCAATCGCGAAGGGCTGCATCCGGTCCAGTGCATGCCGACGACGCGATAACGTGTAGAGCGCGAACGTGTCTTTCCACGCGTGCGCGGCGTGCACAAAACCGGCGAGGTCCTTTCGAAACACCGGCTCGGATTCCTCCAGAAGACCCGCCGCACGAGGCTCGCTCGCGAGGACTTCACAACCATCCGCGATGCTGATGGGCAGCGTCAGTCGCAACTCGAAATCCGCACTATCGCGGGAGATCACCCGAGCGTCTTTGGGTCGCCAGGGCACCCAGTCCTCGTACGGGACGGCATACGACGCTCCCGGAGCACGAGCGTGGGTGAGTTCCCATCGGTAGCGTGCGTCGCTGACGAGACTGCCCGGTGCACGTTTCTCCCAAAACGCGACCACGCGTTCGACGTCGAACTCGATGCCAAGACGACGTGCAGCAAGCCACAACGAGCACGCGAGAGGACTTCGAGGATCGACCTCTGCGATCAACGAGCGAAGAGCGTCTTGCGCGCGTGTGATGGCGTCCTCGAACACGAAGGGTGTGTACCGCGAATCGCCTTGCATCCGCGACCGAATCGGCACGAACACGTGCGCGCGCCCTGTTTCGTAGGCGAACGACGAGCGTCGTTGAAAGCGGGTCGAATTGTCGTACAGTCGCGGCCCCATGGAGGATCCGGACGTCGGTCTCTTTTCGGTGCTCGCCGATGATGGCGGAACGCTCGTCGATCCTGGAATCGACGACGCGACAGTGCGCTCGTTGTTCCGACACATGCTCCGGATTCGTTTGGTCGACGAACGCATGTTGATGCGTCAACGCCAAGGCAAGGTCGGCTTCTACGGAGCGAGCACCGGACAGGAAGCCACGCCCATCACCGCAGCGCACTGCCTGCAGCCCGACGATTGGGTGTTCCCGGCGCTTCGCGAAGCGTCGATGATGTTGGTGCGAGGCTTCCCCCTCGAAACCTGGCTCGCGCAGATCTACGGCAACTCCGCCGACGTCATGAAGGGGCGCATGCAGCCCATGCACATGGCCGGTCGTGCGGTGAACCAAGTGTCGTGGTCGTCGTGCTTGGGCCCGCAGCTTCCGCAAGCGGTGGGCTGCGCGTGGGCCATGAAGATCCGCGGCGAGAAAGGAAAGATCGCCGTCGGCTTCACGGGCGACGGAGCGACCTCCGAGCCGGACTTTCACACGGCGATGAACTTCGCCGGTGTGTACCGTCCGCCCGTGGTTCTGATTTGTCAGAACAACCACTGGGCCATCAGCGTGCCGAGCAGTAAGCAAACGGCCAGCAAGACCTTTGCAATCAAGGCCCGTGCGTACGGGATTCCCGGCGTTCGTGTTGACGGAAACGACGCGCTTGCGCTTTACGTCACGTTCCGCGAAGCCTTTGAGAAGGCACGGCGCGGCGATGGACCTACGTTTATTGAAGCCGTGACCTATCGAATCGGCGCACACAGCTCCAGTGATGACCCACGTCTCTATCGAAGCGACGAAGAAGTGGAGATGTGGCGCAAGCGCGATCCGATCGCACGCATGGAACGTCACCTTCGCAAGCGCGGCTTGCTCGACGACGCAGCTCGCAAAGCGATGGAAGAAGAACTGACGGCGGAGATCCTCGCGGCCATCAAGCGGGTCGAGGGTGTGGCTCCGCCCGCGCGTGAAACCCTTTTCGACGATGTGTTCGAAAAGCGTCCTTGGCACTTGCAGGAGCAGGCTGAGGACTTGATGAATCACCCAGAGGCCCCGAGCCACTGAGCGCATCCCTAGTGAGAACCAAGGAGTAAGAGGACGATGGCCAAAAGCTACGAAGCGATCGTGATCGGTGCGGGTCCCGGCGGATACGTCGCGGCGATTCGGTTGGGACAGCTCGGCGTCAAAACGCTCTGCGTGGAAAAAGAATACTGGGGCGGTGTGTGCCTCAACTGGGGCTGCATTCCCAGCAAGGCGCTGATCGCGGCATCGGGTCTCGCGCACCATGTTCGCCACGCGCAGCACATGGGCATCCACGTCGAAGGCCTGAAGGTCGACGTGAAGCAGATGCAGCAGTGGAAGGACGGCATCGTCAAGAAGCTCACCAGCGGCGTGAAGAGCCTGGTGAAGGGCAACGGTGCAGACCTCGCCTTCGGCGACGCCGTGTTCGTCGACAAGAACACCATCGAGGTCACCGACCCCGAGGGCAAGAAAGAACGTTACAGCGCCAGCAAGGGCATCATTGTCGCGACAGGCACGAGCATCATCCAGATCCCGGGGTTCGAGCCCGATGGCGATTTGGTGATCACGGCGCGCGAAGCGGTCTCGCTCCAAGAAGCACCCAAGGAGATGGTGATCATCGGTGGCGGCGTGATCGGTCTCGAGCTTGGCATGGTGTACCAAAAGCTCGGCACCAAAGTGACCGTAGTCGAGATGATGGATCAGATCCTTCCGGGCACCGACAAGGACGTCCTGCGCGTGGTCGAGAAAGCGTTCACCAAGGGCGACAACCCTGCGACGGTTCTGACCAAGGCCAAGGCTGCTGGCCTCGATAAGAAGAACGGCAAAGCGTTTGTGACCGTCGAGCACGAAGGTCAGGCCAAGGTTCTCGAAGCCGACAAAGTGCTCGTCGCTGTGGGCTTCAAACCCAACAGCAAGGGACTTGGTTTGGAGAAGGTCGGCGTCAAACTCGACAAGCGCGGCCATCTCTTGGTGGACAAGTATCTCAAGACCAACGTCGCCGGCATCTACGCCATCGGCGACGTGACCGGCGGCCCCTACCTGGCGCACAAGGCCAGCAAGGAAGGCGAGATTGCCGCTGAGGTCATCGCCGGACACAAGGGCGCGATGCTCGATGTTGTGGCGATGCCGGCCGCGATTTTCACCGAGCCTGAGATTGCGACGGTTGGCCTCACTGAAACCGAAGCCAAGAAGCAGGGGCGCAAGTACAACGTCGGCAAGTTCCCCTACGCGGCGTCCGGTCGCGCGATGGCGGTGGACGCCACCGAAGGGTTCATCAAAGTACTCACCGACCCCGACGACGACGACAAAGTCTTGGGCGTTACGATCGTGGGTGTTGAGGCCGCGGACTTGATCAGCGAAGGCGCGCTCGCCATGGAAATGCACGCCTACGCGGAAGACGTAGCGCTGACCGTGCACCCGCACCCGACCTTGGGCGAAGGTGTGATGGAAGCCTTCAAGGCTGCCCTGGGCGAAGCAGTGCACATCCAGAACCGAAAGAAGAGAGCGCACTGACCCGGACGCTCGAAGCGTGGCGCGTGGGACGCATCGGGTACGCCGATGCGTTGCGCCTGCAAGAGCGGTTGGTCGACGCACGTAAGGCGGGAAAGATCCCCGACACGCTTCTGCTTTTGGAGCACCCGCCTGTGGTGACGCTGGGGCGTGGTGCGAAGGAAGAGAATCTCTTGTTGCCGCGTGGGCACTATGAGGCGCGCGGAATTGAGCTCTTCGAAACGGGCCGTGGCGGCGACGTGACCTTTCATGGCCCGGGTCAGTTGGTTGGGTATCCGATTGTGGATCTGGCCCCTGACCGACAGGACGTGCGGAAGTACGTGGCGACGCTGGAAGAGACGATGATTCGTCTCGCCGCCGACTATGGGGTGCAGGCGGAGCGTTTTGCGGGGTTCAACGGAACGTGGCTGGAACCGGAGACGAAGCCGCGAAAGATTGGTGCGGTGGGCGTGCGGATTTCACGTTGGGTCACGATGCACGGCTTTGCGTTCAACGTGACGACGAACTTGGACGACTTCGGAACGATTGTGCCCTGCGGACTGACTGGCAAGGGCGTGACGTCGCTCGCTCAGGAGCTCGACGTCCCGAATCGCAGTGTGCCGAGTTTCGACGAAGTCGTAACGCGCGCGGGGGAGCACTTTGCGGCGGTGCACGAGGCGAAGCTTGCGTGGAAGACGGGGCGGCCGCTTTAGCTGGGTGGCTGGGCTATTCATTTTTGACCGGAAGCGCGAGAAGGCTGGAAGACGGGAAGGTTTCCATTTACCGCGACGACACGTTTTGACCTCATATCCGAGACGATGGCGAATACGAGCGGCGCAAAACGTCCCAGAGCCAGGCGCGCACGAGCCTCCCATTTCGGAGTGACCGCAGCTGGCAAGGAAAAGAAACCTTCCCTCCTTCCAGCCTTCTCTCCTTCCGGTTAAAAAAAAGCTGACCCACGCTTTGCCGCTCTTTGCGTGTCTTGGAGGTCTTCGAAAAATGAAGAGACTCCACCAAACAGAAGCTAACCAGCAGACAACAGCTCGCGCGCAGCTGTCGCGTAGATATCTGCCAACACTTCGTAGAGTTCGTGCCCCTCGGCTTCCGTCGCTTCCGCCGGATATCCAAAGTACGCGTCCGGCCCACCCGCCTCGATGAACGACTTCTTCCCCTCGCGAATCGCCACCGAAAGCGACTGAGGATTCGGCTCGAGTTCCTCGCTGATGTGCCGCCGCACCAAGAACGGATTCGCCGCCATCACGAGACTCGTCTCGTACCGGCCCGCATGGCACGCCCCCGACTTGAACTCGTCGCCCAGTCGCAGCGCATGCGGCTTTCGCGTTACGTCGGGAAACTCCGCGCGAATGCCCTCCTCCTGCGCAAGCTTCATTCCCTCGCGCAGCGCTTGCAGGTTGCCCGGTTCCAAGTGCGCATTGCAGATCACCACTGCGGACAGTCCGGCCCGCTTGGTCCCGACGAGAACATCGCGAACCAACGCACGCGCAGTATCCAACGAAATGGACACCGTCCCCCGAAAGTCCGCGGCAAACTCCGTGACCGCGTACGCGAGTGGCGGCATCACAATCGCTTTGTGACCTTCGGCTCGCAGCACCCGTGCCGCATGCTCCGCTGACGTCACCGAGATGATCACATCGGTATTGAGCGGCAAATGCGGCCCATGCGCTTCGGTCGCGCCAGCGGGCAAGAGCCCGACGGCTCCCTCGAGTTCGGCGGCCTGCGGATAGGTCAGCTCAGACAGATGCAACGGAAGTTGAGTCACGCGTCCATCTCCAAAAGCTTGCGGCGCATGATCTTGCCTCGGTCGTTGCGAGGAAGGCTCGCCACAAACGCGACCTCGCGCGGAAACTTGTATCGCGTCAGGCGCGTCTTCGCGTGTTCCTGCAGCTCCATCACCAACGCATCCGACCCTTCGTGGCCGTCGCGAAGCACCACAAACGCCTTCGGAATCGTGAGCCCGGCGTCATCGTCCACACCGACAATCGCGCACTCTTTCACTGCTTCGTGCGTCGCGAGACAATCCTCAATCTCGAGTGGACTGACAAACTGGCCACGCACCTTAAGCATGTCGTCGGCGCGACCTTCGTAATAGAAGTACCCATCAGCATCTCGACGGAAGAGATCCGCGGTAATGCACCACGGTCCACGAAACGTTGCGCGCGATTTGTCTTGATCACCCCAATAGCAAAGCGCCGTGGAGTCGCCTTGCACGTGCAGCCGGCCGATCTCTCCATCGGGAGCGTCGGTTCCGTCGGGTGCGACAATCCGCGCTGCGTACCCATCGACGATGCGACCCAGCGACCCCAGCTTCACGTCGCCCAGTCGGTTGGTGATGTAGATGTGAAACATCTCCGCCGAACCGATACCGTCGAGAATCTCAGCGTCCGGCCAACGCGCTTTCCAGCGTTCATAGAGTTCTGCGGGCAGTGCTTCGCCGGCGCTCAAACAAATACGCACCGACGAGAGGTTCGGATTGCGCTCGCTATCCACCATCTGGCGGATCATCGCGGGCACGTTCGTCAGCACTGTGACGCTGTGTTTCTCGATGTGGTCCACCAAGCGATCCACGGTGGGCTTTCCGGGGAAGAGCACCGCCTTTCCGCCCACCGCAAAGGGGAACATCAAGTTGGTTCCGGTGCCGTACCCGAAGAACAACCGAGACACGCTTACGAACACGTCGTCTTCGGTCAGCCCCAGCGTCTGTTTCGCGTACACCTCGGTGTTGAACGCAAAGTGGCGATGGAAGTGCACTGCACCCTTCGGCTTGCCCGTCGTCCCACTTGTAAAAAGCCACCCCGCGATGTCGTCGCGTGACGTGTCGGCGTTCGCGGTTTCGTTGGATGCCGCGTCCAGTGCTTCATCCCAGCGCTCCCACCCTTCGGGGGCGTCTCCCTCGCCGACCATCAAGCGCACCCGGCAGTCCGGATGCTTGCTCATCAAGGGTGCGAGGCGGTCGAGCGTCTGCGCATCGGCCACGACCGCACGACACCGCGTGTAGCCAAGCAGGTAGTCCATGTCGTCGACAGTCAGGAGCGGGTTCGCCATGCAGAACACCGAGCCGTTCTTCAGCACCCCGAACCAACACTCGACGAACTCGATCCCATCGAAGAGCAACATCAGCACGCGGTCTTCGTGTCCGATTCCACGCTGTGCCAACGCATGTCGCGCTCGGTTCGCTCGGTCTTGAACCGCTGTGTACGTCCACGTCTGATCGGCAACGGCGATCGCAACACGCTCACCACGGCCTTCCTCGATACGCGCGTCGAGGTAGTAGTGCGCGAGGTTGAAGCGCTCAGGAAAGGAGGGGAGCTCCGGCATGCGCGGAGGCTACCGTACTGCTCCTTTGGGAGGTTTTGCGAAAACCTCCCCCCACGGAGTTAAACTCCGCGGGTCCCCCCTCCGACTTCAAATACTCCGTATTTGCGGCGCGTGCTCGCACTCGCCGACAGCTTCGCTTCCGCGAATCTGGTTCAGAGGCGCTTTCAGGTGAGCGAGAGCACCGAAACGATGAACAACACGACGCTGAAGAGCGCGATGCTCGCGGCTGCGATCCCCACGATGAGCAGGATCGTGCCACCGGTGCGTCGCGCCTGCGTCGTGAGCGAACGCTTGGGGATTTCGACTTCGTTCACCGTGACCTCGGATCTGCGGTCATAGGTCGGTCTCGTCCAGGAAGTACTTCAACGCGCTGCGTCCGACCGCAAGTGTTCCAGCTCCCGCAATCGCAGCGCTGGCGATGCTGCCCATCCCAGGAACCAGTTTCACGATTTGTTGTGCGCCCCAGCGCATGCCGAGTCCTGCACCTCCAACAACGCCAACGGATGCAACCCACTCGCTTGCCGTCTTCCGATCCCATTCGCGTCCGGAGAGATACGCCAACGTGGTGACCATCATCGCCTGCAGCGGAGCGAGAACCGCGATGTCGCTCAGCGGCAAGGGTGTAATCGCGACCGTGATCGCCAGCGTCGAACAACATCGAACCACCGAACTGGCTACGCTACGACGCGAACTGACCGCCAGCGGAAACGCGCGTGCGCCCTCGACTTGAGCACTTTCAGGAAGCGCCGGGACGATGGCTTCGGACAACTCACGGGAGTCGACGTGGATCGAACAGGTCTTGAGAGACGCTTCGTCGAGTTGTTCACGCGTGGCATCGCGGCCCGCCGTCGTCCCATCCTGCAAGAGGATCATCCCCTGCGGTGTGTGGTCGTCGTGCGGTTGTAAGGCACGCGTGAGCGACTCGAAGTGATGCCCAAGCCCTTGCGTCGCTTCCGCGTCGTTCGCCAGGACCACGACGACGTCGGGCACACGCGCGTCGAGCAAGGGACGAAGGTCAAAATCGGCATCCACGCCCGCCCATTCGACGGTGCGACCTTCGTCTTCGATCACGTTCCACGCGTTGTCCTTCGCGCTGGGTGCACCCAACAACTGGATCGCGAGGGCATCGCGACGCGCATGGTCAGCGCCGATCACCACGAGGCGCGGAGCACGTCGCTCGTAGACCAGACTCGCAAGACTCGCGATATCTCGCTTCAGCCCGCTGACAAAGGGAACGCGATCCAAGACCGCGAGGAGATCGCGCCAGCCCTCTTCCTCATCGGTATTCACTTGCTCAACATGCGGCTGAGACACACCGACTGCAACGGGCGAGCGCCCTGCCCTATTTCTTCGTGCTTTCTGGTCGCTACTTGGTGAGGAACGCGACCAAAACCGCGACGGCGAGAAGCCCCAGAATCACGCCAACGAATGCGAGGCCGCCCTTTTCGCTCACATGCGTGATCTCAGGCTCGTCGGCAGAGGGCGCGTTGTCTTCGGACTCCGCAGCACGACGTTCACGACGTCGCCGCCGACGCTCTGCCCGGCTAAGCGGCTTCTCTTCCGGCTCGTCGGCTTCGTCGTTCGTGTCCTCGCCGTCCTGTGCGTCGGCGGACTGCGTTTCCTCTTCGGGTGCCGACTCAGCGGACTCTGGCTCCGCGTCTGGCTCTTCGACGGAAGACTCCTCAGAATCCTCCGTCGAACCTTCCGCGGACTTCGCCGCCTTCGCGGCCGCCTCGGGATCGACCCGTTTCGCCTTCTTCTTCTTCTTCGGCTTCTTCTTCGATCTGCCTTTGGCCATGCGAGCGTCGAATAGCACGTGTGGGCGGATCCGCACAGGCCGAGCCGCTCGAGCGCACTATCTTCCGCGCATGGCGCAGATCATCCAGCCTCCGGGCTTTCCCAAACCACGCGGCTACTCCAACGGAATGGCCTTCGATTCCGGGCGCGTGGTGTTCGTGGCGGGTCAAATCGCGTGGGGCGAGACGCCCGAAATCGTGAGCGACTCACTCACCGAACAGTTTGGTCAGGCGCTCCGAAACGTGGTCGCGGTCGTGCGCGAGGCAGGAGGCGAGGCGAGCCACATCGGCAACCTCACGATCTTTGTCACCGACAAGAAGGAGTACATCACCGAAGCGAAAGCGATCGGCGCAGCCTACCGCGAGGTCATGGGGAAGCACTTTCCTGCGATGGCTCTCGTCCAGGTCGCAGACCTGCTCGACGACCGCGCCAAGGTGGAGATCCAAGCGATTGCGGTGCTGCCGTGAGCCTCGTGACGAAGTCGTTTCGTTCAGAGGTCGACGACAACGGCGTTGCGACGTTCACTCTCAATCGTCCCAAGCGGATCAACTCGTTGACGTTCGAGGTGTACGGCGAGCTGCGCGACACGTTTCGCAACCTCAAAGAAAACCATCCCGAAGTGCGGTCGATCGTTCTGCGAGGCGAAGGGGAGCGCGGGTTCTGCAGCGGAGGCGATCAAGACGACATCATCGCCGAGCTCTTCAGCCGTGACATGCAAGGGCTACTCGAGTTCACGCGGATGACCGGGGCGCTCATCGAGGCGATTCGCACCACGCGCCCACCGGTGATCGCGGCCGTCCACGGTGTGTGTTGCGGTGCGGGTGCGGTGATCGCGGCAGCCTGCGATCTTCGCATCGTCTCGGAAGACGCGCGCTTTGCGTTTCTCTTCAACCGCGTGGGATTGAGCGGCGCGGACATGGGTGCGGCCTATCTACTTCCACGCTTGGTCGGCCTAGGTCGCGCGAGCGAAATTCTACTCACTGGCGACTGGGTGAACGCGGAACGCGCTGAGCGGATTGGGCTGGCGACGAGAGTCGTTCCCAACGACACGCTGCGCAACGAAGCGCACGCATGGGCGACTCGTTTGGCCAAGGGCCCCGCGTTCGCGAACGCGATGACCAAGCGCATGTTGGAGTACGAAGGGAACGTCGACTTCGAAACGGCGATTGAAGCGGAGGCGCAGGCGCAGGCGATCTGCATGGCGCATCCGGACTTTCGCGAAGCACACGACGCCTGGAAGGCCAAGCGCGAACCGAGGTTCAAGTGATCGAACGCGCGTTCGTCACACCCGAGCTGGAAGCACTCGCGTGGGACGGTGCAGCGGCATGCGTGGATGAAGCCCTGGCGATCGAGGAGCGCGCGAACACTCCGGGCGACGCGCTACGCGCGATGGTGCAGCTGTACGGACGCCAGGGACTGCTCAAACTGGTCACGCGGAACTCACTCGGAGGCGCCCTGGGTTCGACGTCGAGCGTTGCGCTCTGCCTCGCACGCGAACGACTTGGCCATGCTTCTCCACTCGCAGAACTTGCATTCGCGATGCAGGGCTTGGGGAGCTTTCCGATCACCGCATCGGATCCTCCCGAGGGTCCGGCGCGCGACGCACTCGGTGAAGTTGTAGCCGGTGACGTGGTCGCGGCCTTCGCGATCACCGAGCCCAACGCGGGCACAGACCTCGGTGGCATCACCACGACGGCTCAGCGCGAGGGTGACGACTACATCCTCGACGGACACAAGTGCTTCATCAGCAATGCCGGTGTGGCGGATGTCTACGTGGTGTTCGCAGCCACCGAGCCCGACGCCAAACGACGAAGGCTCAGTGCGTTCGTGGTCCGCAGCGAGATGGACGGTGTCGAGGCCATCCCCACCAAAGTGCTCGGCGGACATCCCATCGGTGAAGTACGACTGACCGGCGTGAGGGTCCCCGGAACCCATCGCTTGGGTGAGGAAGGGGATGGAATGCGTCTGGCACTCACCACGCTGCATCGCTTTCGACCCACCGTCGGAGCCGCGGCGCTTGGGTTCGCGCAACGCGCGCTGGACGAATCGGTGGCGTACACGAAACAACGCCACCAGTTCGGCGCTCCACTCTCGCAGCTTCAGTTGGTTCAAGCGCGTCTGGGCGAAATGGCGTGCGAGGTCGAAGCCGCGCGGCTCTTGGTGTATCGCGCGGCTGCGGCTGCGGACGCGAACGCAGAACGCGGCGTGGTCACACGCACCGGCTCCATGGCAAAGCTGGTGGCCACCGAATCCGCTCAACGGGTCATCGACTCGGCCGTGCAACTGCATGGAGGACGCGGCGTTTCTGATTCCATTGTTGCGCGCCTGTACGAGGACGTGCGCGCGTTGCGCATCTACGAAGGCACCAACGATGTGCACAAACTCCTGATCGCGAGAGAGCTGCTCGCGTGAGTTGGGTCGACGCGCTTGGCGAACGCGCGGGTCCGCTCGCCGATGCCGCGCGTCGATTTTCGAAACTCTACATGCAGGGGCAGCCGCTTCCTCGTGGCGGCGACGCGATCGCTGCGATTGCAGACGCGATCGATGCGCTGGCCCACGACCCAAGCGCGCCCGACGACGCCGACACGACGCTCATCGAAACGGCCGGAGCGCTCTTCGCGTTGGTATTGTTGGACCGCTATCCGGGTCGACACGCAGCCCGCGAGCGCGACCATCGTGTGCTGCTGGGCGCATGGGGCTCCTTCGATCCCTTCGCGGCGATCGACCAAGCTCTCGATGCCGAGGAGCCCTTTGCTTCGTTTCGCGATTCGGTCGCCGCTGCAGAAGCCGAAGCGTTGGGACGTGGGCCGGTCTCACGGGTGGTGCGGGCGTTTTGCGAGCTATCCGGTCGCACGCTGGCGGAACGCTTCGAACTCGAAGTTGTATTGGAAGACGGCATCGAGGTCGACTTGCGATCCGTGTTTCGCGCCACCAGCACGCTGGACCAAGCAGCCGTGGATCGAGCCGTCGCCAAAGTGGTGGCGTTGCTCGAGGGGTCGAGCCGCACCATTCGATGGGAAGATGCGTGCGATCGCATCCTGCCGCGACTCGTCGGCCCAACGTTCGTGGAGTCCGCACAGCAAGCCAATGTGTGGCTCGCACCGTGGGCCGAAGATGTTTCGGTCGCGCTCCAACTTCGATTCGAGGGTCGCATGCGCTATGTGCGCGAATCCGAGGTGGATGCCTGGGTCGCCGAAGGCGCGCGACCCGTCCATCGCGCCGTCGAGCGATTGGCGGCGCGGTCCGAAAGCGCTCGCTTCGCACGCATCGATTTGGATGAAGGTGTACTTGTGGTCGCGCGGACCGGGGATGGTTTGGACGCCGCCCGCGCGCTCCTGCCGGGACTGAGCGCGGTGTTGGAGCCCGAACTGGGGCACGAGATTTGGATCGCAGTTCCGCACCGCGACACGCTCTTGGCGAGTGCCAACGAGTCACTTCTGCGGCGCCACGCGGACGATGCTTACCGGCGCGCACCGCACCCCATCAGCCGGGAGCCTGTTCGACTCGACTAGACCGCGCGCAGGTGCTCGAAGAGCGATCTAAGGCGGGCGCGGTTTGGTTCGAACGCCGCTGTTGATGCCCAGGTCAAACTCGGTGGGGTCCAGGGGCGCTGCACCGCCCCGAACCTGCTGCACAAACTCGGCAAGCTCGTCGGCCAGCAGTTCGGCGACACCGAGTTCCAGCCGTTGTTCTTTCGGTTCCTCACGCTCTTTCTGCGCCACGTGAAGCCCCACAAGAAGGGCGATGTCCTCGTGGCTCACGTTCGGATCCACGCGTCGCAAGGTGAGATCAATCGCCTCGCGCAGACGGGTTGCACCGCCAAGTCGGTCATCCGGGTTCGGTGCCAACATCATCTTCACCAACTGGTCGACGATGTTCGGAACGCGAGGGTTCAGACCCACCAACGAAGGCACCTCGCACTTGGCAACAGCGCGCACGGTTTCGACGTCTTCGTCGCGCAGGAACAAACGCCTGCCGGCCAACATCTCCCACAGCACAATGCCCACCGCGAAGAGATCGATGCGATGGTCCGCGCCCTTCTGCAACACGATCTCAGGAGCGAGGTAGCCGAGCTTGCCACCCACAAGATCTTCGGAACGGACGTGCTCATGCACAGTGGCATCGGCAAGACCGAAGTCGGTCAGCTTCACTTCCCCGCGGCGACCGAGCAGCACGTTATGCGGCGACACGTCGCGGTGGATGATCCCCAAGTGTTGGCCGTTGCCATCTTCGGCTTGGTGGACGTACTCGAGCGCACTCACCAGTTCACGCGCGATGTAGAGCGCGGTGGGCACCGGCATACAGGCACCGCGTTCGTGCGCGCGTTCGACCAACCCCTTGAGCGAATCGCCGTCGACCAGCTCCATCACCATGATGAACGTGCCGTTGACGTCCCGCGCGTCGTACACCCGAACAATGTTGGGATGACTCAAGAGCATGCCGAGCCGCGCCTCGTCCTCGAACATCGCGCGGAAGAGCGGTTCGCCCATGTTTGGAAGCACACGCTTGATGGCGACTTCGTGGGTGCCTGCGCCGCCTTCGAAAATCGCTTCCGCACGCCACACCTCGGCCATGCCTCCAGCCGCGATCGGTGCGATTGGGCGGTACCGCGTCGGTGCGCGGCGAAGCATCGTCGAGATCCGCTTCGCGGATACCATCAGGGAGAGTCTACCCCACGCGTCAATCGCTGAGCAGTGGTGCGACCAAACTCTCACAACACGCCAGCGCGTCCCCAAACCCGGCGGGCACCGTGCGCTCCCAATGACCGACTCGACCGACTTCCTCGCTCGGCTCCCCATCGAGGAAGAGCGCAGCCAGAACGCGCCCTGCTTCAGCGATTTCCTCGAGGTTCTTCGCGATCGGTAGTTGGGGGTAGTCCTGCGCCAGAAGCCAGGAGAACGCCTCCTGGTAGCTCTGAGCCGCCAGAATCGCGAGGGTATAGGCGACCCACGTCTCAGGATCGTCACATCGCTCCGATGCGAGCGTGCCGAGATTGGGGTGCCCCTCAGGATCATGGGTGGGAAACGCTCGTGTTCGACACGAGGATCGCGCGGAAAGAAAGCAGTTGTCGGGGATTGTCCGACTCACCCCGAAATGTCGCCATCCGCGTTCCCCCCGGTCTTTCCGGACGCTGAGAAGAGCCATGGAGCTCTTCGACATGGCCAGGGCGAGTCGAGGGCGGGGTCGATGACACAGCGGCGAGACCGCGGCATAGGACCGATTGTCCCAGGGCCGGTAGGCGATCGAACGCACACAGTCGGGCATTGCGTGTTGAACCGCGCGACGTGCTCGCTCGGGGTCGTAGTGCTTCTTCGGGATCCAGGCGGCATCGAGGTCCGGACGACGGAGGCCCAACACGAAACTCTGGAGACGCGCCTGCAAGCGCTCCTCGTCCGCGTCGATCACCACCGCATCTCGGTTGGTCTGCACACCCTCGCGATGAAACGGAAACACCTGGTCGAGCGCGACCCAGCCCTCGGGATACGAAGCGCGCGCCTCATCTGGAATCTCGCGCCACGTGCGCGTCGGATCCACCGTTCGAAAACTGAGCTCACGCGACAACGCCTCGAGTTTCTGGGGGCGCGTCCCTCGAATCGCACACACGCGAACTTTCGCCGGTGGTTTCTGCGTCTTCGTCGCAATGCTGACGGCCACCGAAGGCCGGACGCCGAACACGTTCTCGTCGCGATCCTTCGATTGCGCGACCAGGGCACTTCCCCCGAGGTCCACCACGTCGATCGAATCAAACCAACGCGTCATTGCGGCGCGCATACCCCGATGCACTGGACCATCGAGAAACGAGGCGTTTGTCACCAGCGCAACGATGCCCGCGGGCGCACGACGAACCCCCTCCGCAGCCCAGCGCCAAAACCGGACGTACGAATCCGAGAGCACTCCGATCTTTCGCTCGGCCAGGCGTTTCCCATCCGCATCGCGACGGAAGTCCTCCAGAAGTTCCTCGGACAACTCGGTCTTCGACGCGGTCTTCGACGCCCACGGCGGGTTCCCGAGCACCACCAACACGCGGGCGTCGTCGAACACGTCGAGGCTCTCCAGTGCATCTCCGGCTCGAAGCTCGAGGGAGCCTCCGCGTCGATGCACCTCAGCACCCAAAACCTCAGAGGCCGCTTTCAACGCGGGAGCGTCACGGTCCATCCCCACGAATCGACCCGGAACCCCCTCGGTGACTGCCAGTGCGGCTGCGAGAAAGCCACCGGGCCCGCAGGCCGGGTCCACCAAAGTGACCGAAGAATGTCCCAAACCGTGGCCCAGCCGCGCTTGTAAGGCGTTTTCGCACGCTTTTGCAACGTAACGACAGAGCTCGGGTGGCGTATGGACCACGCCGTGCTCTCGACGTACGGCAACGCTAACCTCGCCATCGCGGCGCGCGGCGGCCTCCAAAGCCCGTTGTTCAACCTCGGTCCACATGGACGACCCCACCCTAAACGAATTGTCTGACGAAGAGCTGATGCGTCGCTACGTCGATGGCGATCGGCCGGCGTTTGAGGCGCTCTTTGAGCGATATGCCCCGCGCCTGTTGCGAGCCGTGCGCCGGCAGGTCCGAATCGACGAAGACGCCCGCGAAATCGTGCAGCAGACGTTCCTGCATCTCCACCGCGCTCGGCGGGATTTCGAACAAGGTCGTCACTTGCGTCCGTGGCTCTTCACCATCTGCTTCAACCTGCGCCGCGAGTACTTCCGCAAGAAGGGGCGCCGCCCCGAAGAAGCGCTCGAGCTGGACGGCCGACAGGATCCGCACGTTGAGCCTCTCGACCTGCTTCGCGCAGAACGTCGGCTGATGCTGCGCAGAGCGGTGGCACAATTGCCGGAGAGTCAGCGACGCGTGATTGAGCTGCACTGGTTCGAAGAGCTTCCGTTCAAAGAGGTTGCGACCATTGTGGGTGCTTCACTCACCGCGGTGAAGGTACGCGCGCACCGAGGCTATGGGACCTTGCGTGCAGCGCTCTCGGAGGGCGGCGAATGAGCGAACGTCCCCCGCTTCCGCCCCAGGATGACGACGCGTTCGAGTTGGAACTCGACGCCGTACGCGGTGCCTTGTTTGAGCAGATCGAACGCGAACGCGGTTTGCGCGCACGCGTGCGTGAACTTCCGACATCGGTTCGCCGCGCCGCTCTCGTCGCGTGGACGCTTGGACTGATGGCGCTGGCGTGGCCGGGTTGGGGAATGTGGACGCTGCTCTTCGGTGCGAGTGCCCTTGCACTTGGGTGGTTGAGTCTTCGACCCATGCACCGTCCACCACTTCCGCGTGCCGTTGAGATCGGTGTGCTTGGCGTAGCGCTTGGTGGCGCCGTTGTTGTGTCTCTGATCGGTCACGGACCTGCGGTCGGCATGTCGATGCACCTGCGATGTTTCGTCCCCGGCATCGTCGTCGCCGCGTCGATTCTCGCCGGCTGGTGGCTGCTGAGCCGACGCGATCTGGGCTTCTACGCCATCGCTGGTGCGGCTTGTGCGGGGATGGGTGCGAACGCCTTCCTGAGCGCGCGCTGCCCGAGCACGAACCCGGAGCACCTGTTCTTGGCGCACCTCTCGGTTCTCGCGTTGGCGGTTTTGGCGGGTTGGGCCACAACCACGCTCCGACGCGCCTGAGGGACCTCACACTTCGGGTGTCCAGCACCCTCCCTCACGTCGGGGTTAACCCTGGCGAACGAGGCATTCCGTGGTACATCCGCGGCCATGAATCGCTGGATGTTGTGTGCGGGAATTGCGTTGGCGCTTGCGACCGGAGTGCCGGCGTCGGCTCAGGGTTTTGATCCCGAAAGCGGAGACACTGGGGACGGCTGGGCGCCTCCGCCGGACAACCCGCCGGATAACAACCAAAACCAGAACAATGGCCAGCAGAACAACGGTCAGAACAACGGTTGGAACCAGGGCAACCAGAACCAGGGCAACCAAAACCAGGGCAACCAAAACCAGGGCAACCAGAACCAGGGTTGGAACCAGCAGCCCAACAACCAGGGCAACGGCCAGCAGCAACAAGGCAACGGTCAACAGGGTTGGTTCAACAACAACGGCCAGGACCAAGAGCGTCCTCCTGGAATGGGTGGCGACCAGAACGGTGGCGGCAACCAAGACCAGACGCCCGCCGGTGAGACCGACCACGACCAGGTTGGCTTCGGCATTTCCTTCTTCGGCATCAACGAACTGGCCATCGCGCCGAGCGGCATTGGCGACTCGCTGAACCTTCGCTTGGCGACTGTCGGCATTCGTTACTGGCTCGGTACCGTTGGTATCGACGTCGGCATCGGTCTCGGCACGACGACTCGCAAGGACTTCAACACCTGTCAGGCCGATCCCGGCGGTCCCATCGATTGTGGCGCCGGTAGTCACCGCGACGGCGGCATCGACGGAGCGTTCGGCTTTGGTCTGCACCTCGGATTGCCGATTGCCATCAAGTCTTCGCGTCACGCGACGCTGTTGTTCATTCCGGAGTTGGGATTCGCGTACGGCTCGGCAACCGTGTTCGTGAGCGCGACCGACCCCGCGTTTGACCTCGACCTCACCGGTCTTCAAATCGATGCAGGACTTCGCGTGGGTGGTGAGGTGCAGTTCGGCGCGATTGGACTTCCGAACTTGGGTCTCCAGCTCTCCATCGGCATCGGCATTCGTTGGAACAAGACCACCGCCGAAAACGGAACACCGGCCATGGATCCGGCCGCCGTGGGTCGTGAGACCACGAACGTGTCGCTCCGTACCGTGGCGAACGACTTGCTCAATGGTCTCGTTCGACTGAACTACTACTTCTAAGTTCCGGTTCGTGTCGCGAAGAAGAATCCGCCTAGCGATGCTGGGCGGATTTTCTTGTTATGGCGACAACGTTGAGCGGACGACGTCAGCATGAAGACGGTAGGAGGAGCAGCCGAAATGCACCTCCGCCCCAGCCTGCTAGGCTCACCGGCGCAGTTAGCCATGAGTATCGAGAACCACCCCTATGCGTCCTTCCTCCACCGTGTCCGCAAACCGGCTCAATACGTCGGCGGCGAACAAGGTGAAGTCCGCAAGGACTGGGACGCGGCCACGTGTCGCATCTGCCTCGCCTTCCCCGATCTCTACGAAATCGGGATGAGCCACCTCGGCTACAAAATCCTCTACGACCTCATCAACCGACACCCCAAGCTCATTGCCGAACGCGCCTACGCCGTCTGGCACGACATGGAAGCCGAAATCCGCAACGCGGGTGAATCACTTCGCTCCCTCGAAACGTGGCGCCCGCTTCGCGACTTCGACGTCGTCGGCTTTTCGCTCCAGTACGAACTCACGTACACCAACATCCTCTCGATGCTCGACCTCGGCGGGATCCCGCGCTGGCAGCACGAACGCAGCGACGACGACCCGCTCATCGTCTGCGGCGGACCGGTCGCGACCCACGCCGAATCGATCGCGCCCTTCGTCGACGTGTTCCTGATCGGCGACGGTGAAGAAAAGACCCCCGAACTCATGCTCACGTGGGCCACCTTGCGCGACGCGGGTGTGCCGCGGGCCGAGCGACTCGCAGCGATTGCGAAGCTTGGCGGGTTCTACGTACCTTCGCTGTACGCGACCGAGGCCGCTGCGCCCTTCGAGGTCGTCGCCAAACCCACGCAACCGGACATCCCCTTTCCGGTGCAACGCGCCATCGTCGACAATCTCGAGCCCTACCCCTTCCCTGCGATTGGACCCGTCGCTGCAACCGAAACGATCTTCGACCGTGTCAGTGTCGAGGTTGCACGCGGCTGTACGGAAGGCTGTCGATTCTGCCAAGCAGGCATGATCTACCGCCCGGTTCGCGAACGCAGCCCCGAGGCCATCCTCAAGACGATCCGCGAGGCGATCGAACGCGGCGGGTACGACGAAGTCGCACTCACGTCGCTTAGCACCGCCGACTACAGCGCCATTCAACCCCTGGTGCACCAGGTGATGCAGGAAGTCGAAGAGCAACGCGTCAGCGTGAGCGTCTCCTCACTTCGCGCGTATGGTCTGAGCGAAGCCACGCTCGACGACATGCGCAAGGAACGCGCGGGCGGTCTGACGTTTGCACCGGAGGCGGGTACGCAGCGCATGCGCGATGTGGTGAACAAGAACGTCACCGAAGAGCAGCTCATGGAAACCGCGCGGCGCGTGTTCAGCCGCGGTTGGAAGAAAATGAAGCTCTACTTCATGATCGGGCTGCCGACGGAAGAAGACGAAGACGTTGCCGGCATCGTGCAAACCGGTGCTCGCGCGCTAGCGGTTGCCCGCCAAGAGCGAGGACGAAAAGACGCACGCGTCGTCGTGAGCGTGTCCACGCACGTGCCCAAGCCGCACACGCCCTTTCAGTGGTGCGCGATGGACGACTACCCAGAAATTGTTCGCAAACAGGCACTGCTCAAGTCCGAAGCCAAAAAGACCGGTGTGCATCTGCGCATGCATGATTCGCGTGGCAGTTGGCTCGAAGGCGTGCTCGCGCGCGGCGACCGTCGACTCGCACGCGTGATCGACAACGCGTTCCAGGCAGGCGCACGTTTCGATTCGTGGGAAGAAGAACTCAAACTCGAAGTGTGGGCAAAGGCGTTTGAGGACGCAGGCCTCGTCCCCGAGTCATTTCTCGGCACCCTGCCGGTCGACGGTCGCGTGCCGTGGGACCACATCGACGTGGGTCTCGAAGATGGCTTCTTGGCGCGCGAATACCGTAAGGCGCTCAAGAACCGACTGAGTCCGCCCTGCGGCAAGATGTTCGGGCAGTTCGTTCACGCCACGAATCTCGAAGACCATCAGGCCGAGAAGAAACGCCTGGTTTGCTACGACTGCGGTGTCGCTTGTGACCTGACCGAGATGCGTGAAGAGCGCGCATCGTTCTTGGTGCAGCTCGGGGCCAAACAACCGCGCCAAACGCGTCCCGAAGGGGCTCCCGCGAAAGCGCCGCGTAAGGTGGATCAAGGACCGCCGCTTCGCATCCGCATTGGCTTCTCCAAGTTGGGTCGCATTGCGTACTCATCACACTTGGACTTGGTTCGGCTCTTCCCGCGCTGGTTCCGACGCGCGAAGTTGCCGCTGCACTACTCCGAGGGCTTTCATCCCAAACCCAAGATGACCTTCACTCCCGCATTGGGATTGGGCATGCCGAGTCTGCGCGAGTACTTGGACCTGCGGCTGCGAGAGCGCGACACCACCGAGGAGATGCTCGAGGGGTTGCGCGAACTTCTCGACAGTATGGCCATGGACGGCATCGACGTGTTTGGCGTGCGCGTCTTGGGCCCGCACGACAAGGCCATCAGCAAGTTGGTTCGCGGCGCCACGTGGGTTGCTGCACTTCCAAAGTACGCCACCTTCGACGACGTCCCCGCGCGCCTCGACACTGCGCTCAGCCTGGAACGCGAACACAAGGGGCGGCTCAAGGTCATCGACATCAGCGCTGTACTTCGCGACGTTCAGCTCCATGAGGGAGCACCTTCGTTGGCACGCGCAGGGCTGACGAGCGAAGGTCCGACGCTGCGGTTCAGCACGCTATTGCGCAACGAAGGGTCGGCCAAGCCGTCCGAAGTGATCCGAGTGCTCTTCGGAGACGACATTGCGGCAGAGACATCGGTGGTTCGTGAGTCCGTGTGGGGATGTCCTGCAGAAACCGACTTGGCCTCCGACGACATCACACGACTCGACCTGCTAGACCTGGAGTCGATGCGTACCCTACCAAGCGCGAGCGTGGCCGCAGAGTGAGCCGGCGCTCCGATCTTCTCCGAAGCCTGTTTCGCGCCGGCGCTGACCGCGCTGCAGAACGGCTTGGAGAACTCGGCCCCGTTGCTGCAGTCCGACGCATCGTGCGCGAAGCTCGGAACCAACAAACCGAGATCGATCAAAAGGCTCTGACGCGGGCAGTCGCCCATCTTCACGGTGTCAGCAGCGCGAGTGTCAACGTGCGCCCCGATGGAATTCACATCGACGCGTCGTTTGAGCGTGAGGATCCGCTGATCTGCAAACTCTCTCCAGTGGCCTCGCGCTTTGCGCCACGCGGTGCGAAAGAGCTCGTGTTCCGCGTGGAACCCGTGAGTGCGTTGCGGCATCGAGAGCTGCGCGAAGTCACGGGTGCAATCGCGGGTCTTATTGCGCACCACTTGTGGGCGGTGGTGCTGGCGCGCCACACCGACAGTGACTTTGGCGGTGCGATCGTCGATCGAGATGGTTCCGAGTGTCTGCGGGTTGATTTGCGCACGGTGCCAAGCGTTCGCGCTGTCGCGAAGCAACGAACCGCCGCGATGGTGCTTGAGGTACTCACCCTTCACGACCTGACGCCCACCGAAGGCGCGCTCGAGATGAAGGTAAAATTTCCCCGCGTGTTCTGAGGCTATGCGGGTTCGCGCCAACGCCGGCTGCGATTGACGTCGACCTTGTACGCCTCGACCGAGGCATCACGCTGCTCCTCGCTCCACTCGAGCAACTTCGCCATGTGCGCCGCCACCGCGTCCACGCAGCCAAGTCCTTGCTCCACGTCGCGATAGAAAAGCTGCGTTCGGCGAATCATCACGTCGGACAGCGTGGCTGCGAGTTCTTCACGTACCGCCCATTCCACCTGGGCGAGAATCTCGGGCCGCCCGTCGACCAAACGCTCCCCCAACGAAGGATGCGTCGCGACACGACGTGCGATCGTCAGAGCCCGCATTCCGTACGTGTTGGCCAGATGCAACGCGATGTCCGGGTCGAGCCGGTCCATGCTGGCAGCACGAACGCGCTTGGCGACCGCATCGTGGTCGTCATCCTCCGGCCAATCGGCACCACCCGGCAACGGCGCTTCGTCGGTGTTGGAGGCGCGCAGCCCCTTCGGAAGTTGCCGGCTGAGCTTCAACAGCTTCACCGCCGTGTCCATCACTTCACCGGCCATGCGCCGGTACGTGGTCAGTTTGCCACCCGCGACGGTGATCATGCCTTCGCGACCCACCAAGATTTCGTGTTCGCGGCTGATGTCGCTCTCGCTCATCGCTTCGGGTGGGGCCACCAGCGGTCGCAATCCTGCCCACGTCGAAATCACATGTTCGGGCCGAAGCGGATGTGTGGGGAAGTAGCGATTCGAAGCCGTGATCAAATAATCGACGTCTTCGCGCGTCGCCGCTTCTGTACCCGGCTCGCCCTCGTAACCGGTGTCGGTGGTTCCGATATACGTTCGCTCGCCCCAGGGCAGCGCAAACAGAACTCGTTTGTCTTGGGGGTGAAAACAAACAACGGCGTGGTTCACCGGCAGGTGTTTCCGGTCGACCACGATGTGCACGCCCTTGGTCGGTCGCAGCACGTCGCGACCGTCCTCGTCACCTAGCTTTCGAACAGAATCGGTCCACGGACCCGTCGCGTTGATCACGACTTTTGCGCGAACTTCTTTTTCGCCGCCGTCGCCAAGCGTGTCCTGCACGACCACGCCTAGTGCTCGACCCGACTCGTCTCGAATCAGCCGCGCGACGCGTGCTCCCGTCGCAATCGTGGCTCCTTGTTGTGCGGCATCAAGCGCGGTTTCGAGCGTCAGTCGCGCGTCGTCTGTGGAGCAGTCGTAGTAGAGCGGAGCGCCTTTGAGGTCCTTCTGATCGAGGATGGGCTCGACCTTCGCGACGTCTTTCGGCTTGAGGTTCTTGTGGATCTTGGGCGAACGAAAAAGCGAAAGCGTGTCGTAGATCCACATCCCTGCGTTGATCAGGAAGAGCGGCTTGCGCGAACCCTTGTACACGGGGAACAGAAACGCGAGTGGGTTCACCAAGTGCGGCGCCAGATCCATCAGGATGCGGCGCTCGCTGACCGACTCGAACACCATCGAAAACTCGTACTGCTCGAGATAGCGCAAGCCACCATGCACCAGCTTGCTGGAGCGTGAACTGGTGCCGAACGCCAGATCGTTCATTTCCACCAATGCGACTTTGAGGCCACGGCGTGCAGCATCTCGTGCGACGCCACATCCCGTAATGCCGCCACCGATGACGAGAACGTCGACGTCTTCGCCGAGGCGTTCCCACATTTCGTTTCTTGTGGGCACGAAGCTGTCTTAGCTCACTCCCTGGTAATCGTCACGGTCTCGCGACACGGCACGTCGCTCTCGCTTTGCATCGTGCCGTCGGGCCAGCGAACGCTCACTTCCACCGGACAACTCGGATCGACGCCCATGCCGAAGTGCAACACGCCTTCGCTCTGTCCGAGAAACTCCGAGCCCGCATACAGCTCTTTGATCTGGGTACGACCACCGCCAGTCACCGCGACGCGTGCACCGATCGCGAAGAAGTTGTTGCTCCCCGGCTGTTCCAGCCGAATTCGCACTGAAGGCCCAGCGTCTTGCGCGAAAATATTCTCGTAGAGAATAGGCTGATCGCCACTGCGCGTCAGAAGCACATCCATGTCGCCGTCGTTGTCGGCGTCGAGCGTGTACAGCCCTCGCCCCTGCGCAACCACATCGAACTGTGCATGCTCCCCGATCTCGTTGAAGCGACCTTCGTCGTTGCGCAGCAGTCGCGAACGTCCGTCACTGAAGTACCCGTTGGTGACTGCACTATCGAGATCACCGTCGTGGTCGAAATCAAAAAACACGATGCCCCACGCCCAATCGGTGTAGCGAATGTCGCTTTCCGAACTGACTTCACGAAATGTGCGCGCGCCCTCGTACAGATAAAGCCGGTTGCCTTGGTCCGGCATGTAGGGAGGCCGCGGATCGGACACGCTGGTCACGGCCCAGTCGATGTCTCCGTCGTTGTCGACATCGCCAAACGCCGCGCCCATTCCATTCGCATCGGTGCCCACACCCGCAGCCTCGGTGCCGTCGGTGAACGTGCCGTCACCGTCATTCCAAAACAATCGACTGGAGAAGAAGTCTCCCGTAATCGCCAAGTCGGGTCGGCCATCCTCGTCGAAATCCACAAAGTTGGCGCTGAGCGGATACGTGCCGTCGGTCCCCAAGCCATCGACCGATACCCCAGCCGCAACGGTGACATCCTCGAACACTCCGTCGCCGACGTTGTGCAAGAGTCGCGAGCGACTGCGTAGACCCGTCGCGTCAGGCTCTTCGACGAGCAGGTCATCTTCAAATATCCACTCCGCCACGAATAGATCGAGCCACCCGTCGCCGTCGTAGTCGCCGAACGCAGCGCTCGCCCCTTGGATCGGACGAACCGTGTTGGTCAACGCAACGCCACGAGCGACACCGTCCTCGCGAAACGAGCTTCCCTCGTTGATGTAGAGCAGATGCCGGTCTCCGCCGTACGTCGTGACGTAGAGGTCGTGATCACCATCGCCATCGACGTCGGCAAACACCGCACCGGTTGTCATCGCATCCAGGGTCAGGCCCCACGCTGCACCTTCTTCGCGAAACATCCCGCCACCCTGGTTGATGTACAGAAGGTCCGGACCGTCGAGTTTGGTGAAGTAGATGTCAGGAAGACCGTCGCCGGTGATGTCCGCAATCGCAGCGCCTCCGGTCTGTGTCGTGGAGTTGCAACCGAAGCGCGACATCGTCTCCACGCATTCGCCCGGTGGGTCATCTTGGTTGTGCGTAAACGTAGCGCGGCGCTCAAAGATCGGTGGCCCACCGTCGAACGGTGGTCGCGTGTCGCGCACATCCGGATCAAACGTGTCTCGTGCACGCCCATCCGTGAACGAGACGCGCGAGTCTCGACCCGCATCGCCAGTCCCGCCATCGGAGTCAATCGGGCCTCCACAACCAACCAGAAACAAGGTAATCCAAGCAGCGCGAATCACGTTCACCACAGAAGTCCGAATTTTTGGGAAGGAAAAGAAACGATTGTGTGTCGAAATCGTACAGTACCAGGGGGATTAACGTGGAGACCATCACCAGAGTTGTAGTTCTGGGTTTGGCGGCGATCGGGTGTGGGGATTCGACGGAACTGGTGGTTCACGTCGACACCGACCTTCACCTGGGAAACGAAGTCATGGCGATCGAGGTCAGTGCGGGCGGGTTCGCTCCAGACTTTCATCGATTCGAGATTACTTCAGACACGGCCATGCCGCTCACCTTCTCCATCGGACCCAACGAGGCTGGGGGGGACGACGACATACCGATTGATGTGCAGGCGGTCGATGCCGACGGTGAGACGCTGGTTTCGTGGGTCGCGACAACCCGCTTTCGCAACGGACGATCACTTGAGGTGTTGGCGCCACTGGCGCGCGCATGCACCGAGGTCGAGTGTGACGAAGAACTCGTCTGCCGCAACGGAGTCTGCGAAGCGCGTTTCATCGACCCGGCGACGTTGGAACCAAGCGGCACGCACGAGGGGCGGATCTTCGATGGCCCCTCGGATCCACCCATGATGATGATTCCGCCAAGCTGCGAAGCGCGCATGGAAGCAGGCGAAGCGTGTGCGCCCCAGTGCCCTTGTGAAGAGACACCGGTATGCGCACTCGGTTTACTCACCTGTGAACCGGACGGCGAAGAAGGATGCGACGTTGCGGATACCCTGCCCTACACCGGAACTTCGAACGAAGAGTTGGATGCGTTCATGCAGATGTGCGCCGAGCGCTCCGGACAATATTGCGACTACGGTGGACGCGAATGCGCGGAGTAGTCGTTGTCGTCGGACTCGTGCTGACTCTCCCAGCGTTCGCGCAAGATGCTGAACCCATCTCGGAAGTCACCGAAGCACGCGCGCTCTTCGAGCGAGGCAGTGAGCTCACCCGGCAGCGACGCTTCAGCGAAGCGGCGGAATCGTACGCGCGCTCGGCCGAGTTGGTGGAACGCCCCTCGACGCTGTTCAACCTGGCGAGCACCTTGAAGCCGGTCGCGTTTTTGAGCGCTTCTTGGAAATCGCAGATCCCACCGAGCATGCCGACATGATCGGCGAAGCGCGGCAGATGCACGCGCATGGCCAACGACAAGTCGGCGAGCTCTCGCTTGAGCTCCTGCCTCCCGACGCCGTGGTCACGCTCAACGGAGAACAACTGCAAGGCGAAGGTGCAACGCGGACAGCGCGCGTCAACGCAGGTACTCACGTCGTCCGCGCCGATGCGCCGCACCATGCACCGCAACTGCTGGAGATACGCGTACGTGCGGGCGCGCATGTTCGTCGTGCGATCGCGCTTGAAAACACCTTTCGGCCGAGTTCGCTTTCCATCGACACCGACTCCAGCGCAGAAATCCGGATCGACGGCGAGCCTGCTGAGCGGACGCAAGAGGTCGATCCCGGAACACACCGCGTCGAAATCACCCGAGACGGGTATCCACCCTTCACTCGCGAAGTCCAAGTGGGGGAGGCACAGCACGTGCGTGTCCGACTCGATGCCATCACCCGCGACGCAGAGCCGCTCGAAACCCCACGATGGAAACATCCGTTGGTTTGGGCGGCAATTGGCGCTGCCATTGCGGGTGTTGCCGCCACGGCGCTCACACTTGGGTTGCGCAATGACGACCCCACCTTGCGTGCGGGTGGCAATCAAAGCGTGGACATCCGTCCCTAACGCGTATCATGCCGACCGTGACGCCCAGCACCGCCACCAAGCAGCTGGAAGGAAAGCTGATCGGTTCGCGCTTCCGCGTGCGTGCGGAGCTCGGCAGTGGAGGCATGGGTGCGGTCTATGAAGCCGAAGACACGGTTCTCGGTCGCGCCGTCGCGTTGAAGTTGCTGCACGTCGACTCGGACGAGCACGCCGCGCGCTTAGAACGTGAAGCGCGGGCAGCGTCACGCATCTCCGATCCTGGCGTCGCGACGGTGCACGACGTCGGACAGGACGACGAACTCGGGCTCTATCTCGTGATGGAGCGCATGCACGGTGAGACGCTGGAGACCCTCACTGCCGACGGCGTGCCACTCCCGCTTGAGCGAGTCATCGAAATCGGACGAGGCGTGGTCGCAGCCCTTAAGGCTGCACATACCGCCGGCGTGGTGCATCGCGATCTGAAGCCTGCCAACGTGTTCGTCCTGAACAACGGCGGGCTCAAAGTCATGGACTTTGGAATCGCCAAGATTGTGCGCGGCTCCAAGACGGACACCGACACGCTGACCGACATCGAGTCGATCGTAGGCACGCCGGCGTACATTGCGCCCGAAGCTGTGCGGAAAGGCGACGTAGGTCCAGCATCGGACATCTACGCGCTCGGCATCATTCTCTTCGAGCTCTTGGCTGGACGACGTCCGTTCGATTCGGACGATCCCATCATGCTCTGCGCTGCACATCTCAAGGAGCGGCCACCGAAAGTTTCGGACTCCACTCGACCGGTGCCGGGCGCGTTGGTCAGCTTGGTGGATCAAATGCTGCGCAAGCAGCCGGGCCGACGTCCGGACCTCGACACCATTGACCGTGTGCTGGCGGACGCAGACCGAACGACGGGCACGCGAGCCATGCCGGCGATTCGGACGTGGAAACTTCCGGCGCTTATGGGGAGTGTCTTGGTGTTGGGAGTTGGCGTCGCGGTTTGGCTCGCGAGCAGTGGCGAAGAGGACCAGAGCGCGTACCAAGCGACGTCACTGCGGACGGCTCCGATTGCCGCTCCCGGAGCCGAAGCCGAAGCCCAAGCCGAAGCGGAAGCCGAAGCCGAAGCCGAAGCCGAGCCCGAAGCCGAGGCCGAAGCAGCCGAAACTGAATCTGCTTCCGGAACCGCCACGAACGTTGTGATCGAGGTTCAAGTGACGCCGGCGAACGCCACGTTCACGTGGGACGGAGAGCCTGCGCAAACGCCACTGACTGTCCCCGCAGACGACGAGTCACACGAACTTCGCGTGTTTGCTCGCGGCTACGCGCCCGAAACGCATCACGTGCAGACCCGTCAAAACCAGACCATCGACGTGAACTTGCGGCGTGCGCCTCGCAGACCGATGAACATGACCCGAATGTTGGAACCGGCGCCATGGTGAAGCCTCCCACCCGCCACGAAGGGCTGACCGAGGGACGCATCCAACTGCACTGGGCCGCACAAGCTTTGGGCGCTCTCGGCGCCTCGCTCAACGCGCCGCAGGCAGACCACTCGCACACCGCCCTCGAGATTCGCAGTGGACGTCTTCACGTGCACGGAAGTGGTGTCGACGCCTCGCTCGACGAAAGCGGAGCCCTGATGATCGTGCGCAGTGGAAACGCACGCACACTCCCCCTCCCGGGCTGCCCGTTGGACGTCGTGCTCAACGACTTGCAACAAGTCCTGCAACGCATCGGCGTCCGCGACCCGAAGCCTGTGGAACGCTTGCAGCACGACCTGCCGCAACACCCCATTGGCGAAGGCGAAGCGTTCAGTAGCTTTCCAATCGAAAGCGGCGTGGTGCTGCGTTGGATGGCGTACGCATGGAACGAACTCAACGCAGTGTCGGCTCGCCCGGGACTCGGGCCGGTACGTGTCTGGCCGCATCACTTCGATGTCGCGCGACTGTGGGAACTCGGCTCAAGCCAACGCGCGATCGGGTTTGGGATGAGCCCAGGCGATGGTTCGTACGAAGACCCGTATTTCTACGTCAATCTGTGGCCCGACCCCGGCGACGTTCACCTACCAGACTTGATCGACGGAGGGCACTGGCATCGCCAAGGCTGGATCGGTGCCGTGCTCCCTGGGTTCCAGGTGTTGAAAGGACGAAGCGTCGCAGCGTTCTTCGAGGACGCAGCCACGAAAGCACGCGAAATCCTTAAGCGAGCGAGCACATGAGCGAACTGCGCGTGGAGTTCTTGGGCGCGACCCGAACCGTCACGGGTTCCATGCACGTGGTGCACACACCGCAGGCGAAGGTCCTGCTCGAGTGCGGACTCTTTCAGGGACGACGACGCGAATCGATCTCGCGTAACCGCCAACTTCCGTTTCGACCGCGCGACATCGACGTGTGCATCCTCTCGCACGCTCACATCGACCACTCTGGTGCGCTGCCCATGCTGCAGAAAGGTGGCTTCGAGGGACGCGTCTACACCACGCCGGCTACGCGCGACCTATGCGCAGCCATGTTGGAGGACGCCGCGATGATCCAAGAGCAGGATGCGCGGTACCTCGAGCGACTGCGCGAGCGCGGCGAACTTCACGGCGACGATGTGATTCAGCCGCTGTACGAGCAACGTCACGTGCGCGGAATTCTCAGTCGAATGGTGTCGGTGCCCTACCACCTTCCCACACCGGTCGCGCCGGGAGTGAACGTGAGCTTCTTGGATGCTGGGCACGTGCTCGGCTCGGCTATCGTGGTGGTCGACATCGAGGGTCCACCGAAGAAACGGCTCGTCTTTACCGGCGATTTGGGTCGACGAAACATGCCGATTCTGCGTGACCCCGAGATTCCCGAAGGTGCACACGCACTGATCAGTGAAAGCACGTACGGCGACCGCCTGCATCCACCCTTGGAACGCATGGAAGAAGAACTCGCCGAAGTTCTAAAGCGCACAGCGGATCGCGGCGGAAAAGTAATCATCCCGTCGTTCGCGCTCGAGCGCGCGCAGGAAGTGATTTTCGCGCTCAAGCACCTGCACACCCGGGGCGAACTACCCGACGTGCCGGTGTACGTGGACTCGCCACTGACTGTGCGGGTCACCGACATCTTCAAAGTTCACCCCGAGTGTTACGACGAAGAGACACGCCAAATCTTCGAGTCGGGCGACTCTCCGTTCGACCTGCCCAACCTGCACTACGTGAGCACGGTACCCGGCTCCAAGGCGATCACCGAGTCTGCAGAGCCGTGCATCGTCATCTCGGCATCCGGGATGTGCGAAAACGGCCGCGTGCTGCATCATCTTCGCGGTGCCGTCGGCGGGCGTGAGAACACGGTCCTCATTGTCGGATACCAAGCTCAGCACACACTCGGTCGTCGTCTCGTCGAGAAACGTTCGCGCGTTCGCATCTTCGGGGTGGAACGCGAGCGACGCTGTGAGGTGGTGGTGCTCAACGGATTCTCCGCGCACGGCGACCAATCCGACCTGCTGGATTTCGCCAAGCAAGTTCATGAACGCGGCGACGTGAACGCCATCGCGCTCGTGCACGGCGATCCCAAACCGCAAGATGTGCTTGCCGGACTGATGCGCGAAGCAGCGCTGGCTCCCGTGATGTGTCCCGAACAGGGCGACACGATGCCCTTGTCGTAAGGACCCCCCAAAAAGGAAGAGCGGCCGAGGGGGGATCGGCCGCTCCAAGTGCGCGCACGGTGGGGGGTGGCGCGCGGATTTCTTATACGGCCATGATTCGAAGGTGTCACCCCAAAAGGGGGGTCGCGATTTGGCTGATTGAGCTATCGGGCTAGACTGCCGCAATGCTTGGACGATGGCGGCTATACAGCGTTCTGTTTTTGTACGCGTTCCTGTTTTTGTTCGCATTCGGATGCGGCGACGACGACGACCCGGTGATCGATGCGAGCACAAGCGACACCTTCGACGCAGGCGAAGTCGACGGTGGTGTCGACGATGACGCAGCGACCGACGCGTCGATCGAGCCGCCGCAAGTCAACACCGCCGGAGGACCGGTCATCGGTGAACGCGGAGACGGTTACGCGGAGTTCTTAGGGATCCCGTACGCCGCACCGCCGGTCGGTGACCTACGTTGGCGTGCTCCGCAGGCCCATCCAGGTTGGGCTGATCCTGTGGTGAGCGAGCAACCGGATCGCTGTCGGCAAGAAGCGCTTGGACTGGGGCTGGGCGGATCCGAAGACTGTTTGTACATCAACGTCCATACACCGGACCCGTTTCCGGAGGACGCGCCCGTGCTTGTGTGGATCCACGGCGGAGGCTTCGTGTTTGGTGAGGGCGTGCAGATCGACAACGGCACACGCGGCGACCAGCTTGCACGTCGCGGCGCAGTCGTTGTGAGCATGAACTATCGGCTCGGTGCCTATGGTTTTCTCGCGCACCCTGCCCTCACCGATGAAGACCCAACATCCGGAAACTACGGCTTCGCGGATCAGGTCGCGGCTTTGGAGTGGGTGCAGGCCAACATCGAAGCGTTTGGCGGCGACCCCGACAACGTCACCATCTTCGGCGAGTCTGCGGGTGGTCAGAGCGTTTGCTTCCATCTCATTTCCCCCAACAGTCGCGGGCTCTTTCACAAAGCCGTCGTTCAAAGTGGTTTGTGCGATCGGACGGTTGTGACGTCGGAAGACGCGGAAAACTACGGAATCGGCTTCATGGAAGGACTCGGCTGCGACGAGTCTGCGGGCACGACGTGCATGCGAGCGCTCGATGCCGAAGCGATCGACGCGATGGACCCGGGCGCCGAACTCTTCGACACGCTCAACGGCGAACGCTCGTGGTGGCCCGTGATCGACGGGACCATCCTCCCCAACACCTTTCGCGCTGTTGTCGAGGCGGATGAACACACCAAGGTGCCAACGCTGGTGGGCTGGAACGGCGACGAGGGGACGCTCTTCGTGATGCTTGCCGAACAAGCCCAAGAACGCGTGATGACTGCGGAGGACTACGACACGCTCATGCCCGGACTCGCCGAAGCGTATGGCGTTGAAGTGGATGCTCTACTCGCGCAGTACCCAATGGACGCGTACGACGATCCCGGTGCCGCGATTGCGGACGCGTTTGGCGATGCAGCGCTCGCGTGTCCCAGTCGTCGAACGGCGCAGATGCTGGCCCCCACCACACCGACGTGGGTCTACCAATTCAACTTTACCGACGCGCCCTTTCAGCTCAGCGAAGACCGTGAACTCGGCGCGTATCACTCCGGAGAGATCCAGTACATCTTCGGTCACCCCACGACCATCGGTCAGCGCATCTTCCGCGGTGAAGAGGCGGCGCTCAACGACACGATGGCCGACATTTGGATCCGCTTCGCGCAGACCGGAGACTTGAGTGCGGACTGGGACGTGTTTGATACCGACGAGCCGTTCATGAACTTCGATATCCCCACGAGTGCGCCGTCGACACGACCCGACAGCGACATCTGCGCATTCTTCGAATAGCCAGCAAATTCAGGCCTTTAGGAGCACCGCGATCACGGGGTAAGTGATTGTAGGTGTGCACTTGCGCATGGTCGAAACATGCGAGGTACCTGGCTCATCGTTCTCGTCTCTCTGGGGTGCAACGGCCTGATCGGTGAGCCCTCGGGTTCATCCGAAGGCGAAGGCCCGCCTGGTTCCATCAGCCCAGCGCTATGTGCGGACGCTCCGCTTGCAGTTCCGCCAACTCAAACTCGACTGCTCGACCGCGAGCAGTACACCAACGCACTTCGGGCGGTGTTGAACGACGACACGCTCTCTCCCGACTTGGACGAACGCATGGGAGAGCTGGTCACGGCGTTGGGGGCGGAGAAGCTTCACGACGAGCTCGAGCGCATCGTGACCGCGGCACCCCTGGGTGACTGCAGCGACGATGCGTGTGCGAAGAGCTACCTCGTGGACCTGGCCCGGCGCGCCTTCCGCCGTGAACTCGACGACGAAGAGCGTGCTCTCGTCGAACGCATCTACGACAACGAGCGTGGGCATGCCGAGTATCCAGCCTCGGTGCGTGAAGCCACGCAAACCGTTGCTGAGGTGGTTTTGCAGGCCCCGCAGATGCTTTACGTGGTCGAGCAGGGCGTCGAACTGGAAGACACGACCATCCGTCGCCTTCGCGGCACCGAGGTAGCCACGCGCTTGGCGCTCTTGCTCTGGAACTCGATTCCCGACCAGGCGTTGCTCGACGCTGCAGCCGCCGGGGAACTCGACGACGAGGCCGGCATTCGCGCCCAAGCCGAGCGCATGTTGGACGACCCGCGTGCGCGCACCATGGTTCGCGAGTTCTTCTTCCACTGGCTGCACCTCGATGGCAGCGACAACCAACCCTCGCTGGAGGCCGCCGCCAAAGACGACGCGCTCTACCCCGAGATGGACGACTCGTTGCGCGCTTCGATGCGCGAGGAAGTTGGCGCGTTTGTGGAGCGAATCGTCTTCGAAGACGGCGGGAGCATCGAAGCGTTGTTCACCGAGCGCTACGCGTGGGTCGACGCGGAACTCGCGAGCGTCTACGGCGTGGAGGCACCCGCAAGCGGCCGCGAATGGGTGGAGCTGGACGGAAATGAACGCGCCGGGATTCTCACCCGCGCTGCGTTCCTGAGTGTCTACGCCGGAGCGCGAACGCGCTCGCCCATTCGTCGCGGTGTGTTCGTTCTCGAAAACGTGCTGTGTCGCGCGCTGGGTGAACCGCCGCCCAATGCCAACGACGTGCGGGTCGAAGGCGGCGAAGGCGAGGAAGGAGTCCGCACGTTGCGTGAGGACGTCAACGCACGCACGAGCGCATCGGACTGCGCAGCCTGTCACGAGGTCATCAACCCGATCGGCTTCACGTTTGCTCACTACGACGCGATCGGTCGCTTCCAAACCGAAGAGGTCCACGTGGTCGACGACGTCGAGCACATCTTTGATCGCGACGCGAGCGGCGCGGTCACGATTGGAAGCGACGCCGATGGCACGTATGCCAACGCCGCGGAGATGAGCCGTCAACTCTCCGAAAGCGAACAGGTTCGCGATTGCATGGCCACCCGCTTCTACGAGTACGCGATGCGCCGCCACGCTGAGGAGGCCGACCTCTGCTCGCTGGAGCAACTCAAGACCAGCTTCCGCGAGGGCGGAACGTTTATCGACCTCATCGTCGGGGTCGCCCAAACCGATGTGTTCCGGCACGTCCAGCCGATGGAGGGCGCAGAATGAGCAAGAAGATGAAGACCTCGCGTCGCTCCTTTCTTCGCGGTGCAGGAACCGCCGCCCTCGCCCTGCCGATGCTGGAGTTCACGCACGGCGACGTGCTGGCTGCAGACGGTCCTCCCGAGACGCTCTACCTGATCCACAATCACGGTGGCACGGTCAGCGCGCGCTCTCGCGGCGGTGGTGCAGAAGACGGCAGCGGCGCACATCACGGAATGCACTGGTGGTACCCGACGGCCGAAGACGAGGCGCTGAGTGCGGCCAACCTCGGACCGATCCACACGGGACTGGTCGACGAGTTTGTGCCCAAGCTCACGATCCTCGCCGGTATCGACAACATGGCCGGCGCCACGCAGGGTGCGTACGGAGGCGGTCACGGTTGGGTGAACCAAAGCCATCTCACCTGTGCGGACATGTACCGCAAAACCGTCGACGGGAAAGAAGAGCCGGACGGTCCACAAGGCCCCTCGTTTGAGAAGGTTCTCTCCGCACACTTCTCGGGCTCGACTCCTTTCGATGCGATCGACCTGCGGGTGCGTGGTCACAACTACGGAACGGTGCAGTTCCACGGCGAACGCATGCCCGTGTCGAGCGAATCCGATCCTCGCGCGGCATTCGATCGCCTCTTCGCCGGAATCTCGCCCGATCCCGACACCGGTCCGGATCCCGCTGTGCTTCGCGCGCGTGCTCGTCGACAAAGCGTACTCGACGGTGTTCTCGAGTCGTTCAATCTGCTTCGTGGTCGGGTGTCGACATTTGATCGAACCTTGCTCGACGCCCACGCCGAACACTTGCGTTCGATCGAGCGTCGGCTCGACTCGCTCGACTCGATCGCGGGTCCGATGTGCACCATCCCCACCGTGGGAAACCCTTCGGACCGCGATGCCGAGATGGTCGGTCCTCTGATGATCGATATTGCGCTTCAAGCCGGCCGCTGTGGACTCAGCCGTGTGATCTCGGTGCAAATCAGTGACGTGATCACCTCGTGGTTGCCCACGCCCTACGGTCACGACCTGGCGCACAGTTTGGGGCACGCCGCACGGGAGGTCGGACCCACCGGCGCCGAGTCGCACAAGCGCACCGACTGGGAGACCGAGATTCTGGCCAATCGCCGATGGCGCTTCGGACTCTTTGCACGCTTGTTGCGCGGCTTGGACGAAGTCGCTGCGCCGATGGGCACCATGCTCGACCACTCTCTCGCGATGTACACCAGCGAGTTCTCCAACGCCGCGGTGCACTCATGCCGCGACGTGCCCTTCATGCTTGCCGGCAGCTTGTGCGGTCGTCTGCGAACCGGACGCTACCTCAACTACAACATGGCGAGCGGTACGGGGTACGACACCACCGCATCAACCCACAACCTGTACACCACGACCCTCCAGCAGTTCGGAGTCGAGATCGAACACTTCGGCAACGGCGATGCGTACTTCGACGGCGCGCTCCCCGGATTGACCTGAGTCGCGGTATGATTGTCGAGTGCGTTGCACCGCCTTGATCCTTTGCGCGCTCTTCGCGTGCCAGGATGATCCAACGCAAGCTGTCGTGTTCATTCACGCAGACCTCGAACTTGCACCCTCCGCCACGATGCTGCGCGTGACGGTGTTCGGCGAGGGCGAGGTGGTCGAAGAGCGAACCGACCCTGTCGACCGCAGCAATGCTCAGCTCGCGCGCTTGCCCTTGGTTCCGCGCGGCGGTGCGTCAGACCGTACGTGGGAAGTGCTCGCCGAGCTGGTCGAGGGCGAAACGGTCCAGGCCACGCTTCGAGTCTCGGGTGGTTACGTCGCCAACGAGACCCGCGAGATCCGCGTCTGGTTTGATGACACCTGCAGCGAAGATTGCGGCGAAGGCCGGACGTGCGCAGGCGGTCGTTGCGTTGGCGCCTGTTACGTCGGGCGCGCTCCTGCTGAGGATACCGAACCGAGTCGCGACCGACCGGCGTGTGGCGAGTGTGAACTGTGTGCGCGCGCCGAGTGTCAGCCGCGCCCTGGCGAGTGTAGTTGCAACGGCACGTGCGACGCAGACGGTGTGTGCCGACCCGAACGCACCGTCACCGAGGTGTACACCGGAGAGCATCAGACCTGTGCGGCTGCAGGAGGGTTGTGGTGTTGGGGGCACAACTGGGCGGAACGTGCCGGCCTTCCCAGAAACACCAGCAGCGATATTCCGGTGCGCATGGACGACTCGCAGCCGCACCTCGACGAAACGTTTCGTGGGATCCGCGACATGGCGATGGGCGCCGATCACACGTGCTTGTTGTGGACGCGCTCAGGACCTGAGTTTGTGCGTTCGTGTTGGGGCTGGAATGGCGGCGGTGCACTCGGATTCGGCACCGTCGAAAATGGTGCATCACCACCGACCGAGGTCACCACGGAGGAGCCGACGTGGCTGCTCGTCACGGCAGGACGGTTCTCCACCTGCGGGTTGGGCGAAGATGGGGGCGCTTACTGCTGGGGCAGTTCCAACCGTGGTCAGCTCGGACCCGGCGTTCCTGTCGACGGGGAATCGGGCACGCCGGTCGCGATCGATACGCGCACGACGTGGACCGATCTCGACGCTGGGACGGAAAGCGTATGCGGTGTCATCGAAACGCGCATTGAGTGCTGGGGTGCAGGTCGGAGCGGCGAGCGTGGAGATGGAACGCGCGAAGACTCCAACATGCCCGAGTGCGTGGTGGACGACGAAGACAAGTGCCTCGAAGGCTTTGACGAAGTCAGCGTCGGCGGAGGCGGGGCGTGTGCGATCGATTTAGAGTCGCGGGCGTGGTGCTGGGGCAACAACGAAGAAGGCAGGTTGGGTATCGAAGGGAGCGAGTTCGTCACCCGTCCTCGCTTGGTGCAAACGGACCTGCGTTTTCGAGAACTTCACACACGGGGCGGCCACACGTGCGGCATCGACCTGAACGACGGGTTGTGGTGCTGGGGCCGCAACCGAGATACGAGTGGAGATGACGGCGGTGGTTTCTTAGGAACAGGCGACCTCGAAAGTCGAACTCAACCGACGCGCGTCGAAGTGAGTGCCGGTGATCGTTGGCAGCACGTCGCGCTCGGCGCGGGGTACACGTGCGGTGTGCGAGAGGCCGGAGATCTCTACTGCTGGGGAAGCAACGACTGGGCAGCGACAGCGGGCCAACCTGCCGCCGGAAGACTGGGACTGGGACTCGGGACGAACAGCGATACCGAGCCCGAAGCGCGGACGGATATTCTGGAACCGCGCCAAGTGTGTTTGCCGGACTAAGACCGCGGTCACGAAGCCGAACCCGAATCACGCCTTAAACGTCAACACCGGACGCATCCGCGCCACCGGCGTTGCCAACCCTGCATCCGCCTGAACCCGCACAATCGCATCGATGTCTTTGTACGCACCCGGTGCCTCTTGAACGAGTCGCTCTTCGTGCAGCGTGATGCACTCGACCGACGACAATCCGAGCTCGTCCTTCGGAACACGACGCATCGCACCGCGCGAGAGGCGTCTCCCCGCTCCATGTGATGCCGAGTGCAACCACTTCGGGTTGCCCAGCCCCGCAAGCAAATACGAGGGATGTCCCATGCTCCCTGGAATCAACACCGGCTGACCTATGTGCGCGGGTGTTGCACCTTTCCGATGCACCAACACGCCATGCTCACGCAGCACGATGTTGTGCGGCACATCGAACACCAAAGGCATCTCCAACTCACGGCCGAAGCACGCACGGAGTCGATGCCGCACCAGCTCCGCCAACAGAAGCCGATTCACGCTCGCGTAGTTCGCCGCGGTGTGCAGCGCTCGCATGTACGTGTCGGCATCGTCGCCGTGAAGTGCGAAGATCCCGTTGTCCGGATAGGGCTTGTCGCGCGGCCACCGATCCCGCGCAGCCTGCGTCCACGAGCCACCGATCACCACACCCACACGACGTGAGCCGCTGTGCACCATCGCGGTAACCTGACCAAGCTTGACCCCCCAGGCGTACGCCCAACGCCGATCCAGAATGGACTCGACGACTTGGATCTCCACAAAGTGGTTTCCACCGCCGATCGTGCCCATGAAGCAGTCCCGTATGACGTCCCGCGCGTCGTCGAGCATGTCGCCAGGCGCGTAGCGCTCGTCTCCATCGAAGCTGCCGAGCTCGAACGAACGTTCCAACTCGCTCTCGAGCTGACTCAGGTCCGTGCGCGCGAGCATGCCGAGAGGGCGTCGACGTGTGGAGTCCAACCATCCGAGCGCGCCGGAGCGAAAGAGAGCTCGCACGTGCCGGGTGCTCATCGGCAAGTCACGCGTCCCGAGGAGTAAGTCGCTGCGCAGCGGCTCGAGCCACTCCTCGCGACGTGCCAGCAGCGTGTCGATGTCGAGGTCGACCACGTGCAAGCGCATCCCACAGTTGATGTCGGTGCCGATCGCTTGAGGGACGACGATGTCCGGGCTGGTCGCGAGAACACACCCGACCGGGACGTGTGATCCGGCATGAAAGTCGGGAGTGGCGCACGCGCGGATCACCTGCCCACCCTCGGGATGCGTAGTGGCCGCAAAGCGAGCGAGCTGGTGCAGCGCTTTTCCGTCGAGTGGGTGGTCTTCCGGAAGAAGCACGTCGGCGGACAGCGAGTCTGCATGGTGAAGGCGGACGCGGACGGTGGTGCCTTCACGTTCGACGTGAAGCCCACGGCGGGCGAGTGCACGAAGCACTCGCCGAAGTTGGGAGTTCATGGCTGTTGTTCTCAGGACAGAGGTGCACGAACGCGTGTGCCTATCGTTCGCTGGCATTTCGCCGGAACGGGCTCACGCGGGTTCATGCGCGCACAGCAGCCATGCGATTACGCGCACGGAGAACATGGGTTCGGTCGCGGAGCAGTCAAGTTGTGCCGAGTTCGGTTTGGGCTTCCGCCTCGGCTCGACGCCGCTGCGTGCGCTTAACTACTTCGCAAGCAAGAGTACGACACGCTCGCCGAGCCAACGCAGCAGGCTCTTGGCTTCGGCTTCGGTGGCACCGCGCTGTATGAGTAAGTCGGCACACTGCGCTGCAGGCGTGTCTACGGAGTAGGACTGCTCTAAGAGTCGGTTGAGCAGAAGCAATGCATCACCGCCATCGCCAAACTGCCACGTGTAGACGAACGCACGTTTCGCACCCATCGTGAGGTAGTTGTCCACGGTTCCGTAGGGAATGTAGTCGGCCGCGTCGTTGTCGAAAAACACGAGGGTGGCATCACGCGGGTGCTGTCCAGGGTCGTACGAAAGCCGTCCGCTGCCGTAACTTTCCAGCTCATCAAAGGGGACGTCTTTCAAATAGTTCGCGAAGTCCCAATGCTGCGGCCGCGAAATCCAGTTGAGCTTGTGCAGCCCGCGAAGTGCGAGCCGACCGCCTTCCGTGTCCGCCTCGTGCTGCGCATCCGCAAACACCCAACGAAAATGTCCGCGACCGACGTGCTCATAGAGCGCGATCGCTTCAGCAGGAAAAACAGAGTGCATGCGAAGCCGGTCGCTCTGAGGCTCCTGCTCAGCAAGCGAGTTCTCAAGCACGCGAACGTCATGACGTTTGCTGAAGAGCCTCGCATACGCCCGAACCAACTGACCCAGCGGCATCCCGTACGCGAGGTGCACCGATTCGCGGATTGGCTTCACCGCGCTTTCATACGTGGCCAGGCGCTCGTCGATTCTCGGCACGTCTTCTACTGGTGTTGAGTCGGCTCTGCGAACGTCGTGTCTTCGACACGGTACGCCATTCGCCGACCATCTTTCTCTGCGATACACGCGCCATCTTCCGCCAGACTCTGCAACGCGGCTTGCGCTTGACGCAGCGACACGCCCGCCGCTTCGGCTGCAGCTTTGGCGGTTGTCACTCCACCGGCCAACGCACGTAACAGGCGCGCCTCCACCGGCTCTGCACACCGAGGATCAGGAACGATCAGCGGCTGCATCAGTTCCAGTCGCACGCGCGCCCCGGTCCGCTCGAGTCGACCGACTTCGCTCAGCGTGGCACGCGCCCGATGAAGCGCGACATCAAACGTGCCGCGATGAAGCTCAGGGACGTACTCAAACCCGTACACGGATCGAAATGCTTCGTTTTCCGACAGCCCCTCTGGTCCGGCGAGTGCCAACACACTGGCAAGTGTCTCCACGCGGTTTTGTTTGCGCTTCTTCACCGAACTAATGAGCAAGCCCGCAGCCAATCCTCGTCCGGACGGCAAAATCCGACGGCCTGGTTCCCCTGGATTCGCGGTCACATAGCCGAGACTCCCTTCGGCATCCGGTGCGTAAAGTCCGACCGGCGCACGCGCGTCTTCGCCTTTGGCCCAAGGCTGAAGTGGGGTGGGAACGGATTCCGCTTCAGGATCGCACGCCACCAAAAAGAAGTGCGCCTCGCGCGCCACAGGATGAAACCCCGCGGCTTTCGTGTGCACATCGGCCGACGCAATTTCGAATGCTTCGCGACGTCCTTCGGTTGCCGCACGTCGAGCGCGTACCAACGCCGACGCCAAGTCGTCCGGTTCTGGATTGACGCGACCACCCGACAGCGCGAGTTCCCAACGAATCCACGCATGCCACCGCGGCGAGGCCAACGACAAGAGTGCCTCGAGGATTCGTCCAGCAAGATGCGGGTAGCCGCGAAGTCGACGAAGCCGCGCCAAGATGATGTTCGCCAAGTACTCCGACTGGGGAAGCGACTCGGTCCGCGCCATACGCGAAGCCTGGCGTGCAAGCCGTCGACCGTCCTCCAGGTCTCCTGCTTCGATCGCGACCAGCGCGCGCAGCGATCCAAGCTCGACCACCAAGTCGGCAGCGCCTCGGCGCTTGGCATCCGCAAACGCTTCGTCGAGTCCGCGCACCCCTTGACCGACCGCCAACGACTCCCACGCGCGCACAGCGACGCCCCAGATCAACGCGGTGGGGTCGTCCGCCTCAAGCGCCTCGGCATCCAACCGCTCACGCGCTTCGCCGAGCAACACCGAATCAAACTCCAGCAATGCGTGCTTCGCGAGCTCGATCGTGGCCCGCCACGTGATCTCCGGATGCCCGAGTGCCCCGAGCGCATTGAGGTCAGGCTGAACACCCCAGTGGGGATTTGCGGCCCAAAGCTGGCTGTCCAAAACCGCCGCCCACGCGCGATCCGCAGGCGATCCCGAGACGAGACGCCGGAGAAGCTCGGTTTGATCGCTGACGCCTCGTTTGGCGCCCTCGTAGACCTGTGCCGGGTCCTCCATGAGTGGGGAACGATCGTGTAACACGTTTCGGGCTCGTCGTATGATGCTGGTCTTGAGCGCCTTCGATTCGGTCACCAAGAGCACCTATGTTCGGGTCTGCGAGCTCGCCAAAGGCGGCATGGGCACCGTGGAATTGGCCGTCCGTCGCGAGGGCACGTTCCGGCGCCTCTATGCGATCAAGCGACTTCGCGAGTCGTATCGAGAGGACCCCGAGTTCCGAGCGATGTTCCTGGACGAAGCACGGATTGCCGGGTTCATTCGACACCCGCACGTGGTGAGCGTGCTCGACGTCGGCGAGGATGACACGGGCCCCTTCCTGGTGTTGGACTACGTCGATGGGATCTCCGCGGGGGATCTGGTCAAACGCGTCTCCCAGCGTGGACTCATGATGCCGATGAGCGTCGCACTCCGGATTGCGATCGACTCTGCGGAAGGACTGCACGCTGCACACGAACTCCGCGACCCAGAAACCAACGAGCGACTCAATCTCGTCCACCGAGATGTCTCGCCCCAGAACATTCTCTTGGGCTTTGATGGGTCCGCACGCGTGACCGACTTCGGTGTGGCGAAGGCCCTCGGTCGGTTGACCCGCACGAGCACGGGTGTGCTGAAAGGCAAGATTGGCTACATGGCGCCCGAGGTTCTTCGCTTTGAAGAACCGGACTTGCGCAGCGATCTCTTCTCGCTGGGCGTTGTGCTGGTCGAGCTGCTTATCGCCAAGCGTCTCTACCGCAACAAAGATGGGATGGACGGCGCGCGTCGCGTGCTCAACGAACCGCCTCCCGACTTGGGCGAACTGCGAGATGACGCGCCTGCCGAACTCGTTGAACTGATGTTCCAACTTCTCGCGAAGAGCCGTGAACATCGACCCAAGAGTGCGCGCGAAGTTGCACGCCGACTGGAGAGCGTGTTGGCGGACGTGCACGCGGAGGGAACAGCTGCCGTCGAGCTCTCCGACTACATCGACGAACTCTTCGCAGATCGCCGTGATGAATCGGCCGAACGTGTACGCATGGCCCACGCGGTGGCCGATGCACGGCCAGAGAAAGCCCCCACGCGAAAGCTCGGACTCGGCGTGTTTGCAGCGGTGGTATTGCTCTGTGCGATCGTATTGGGTGTCGCGCTGACGCAAGACGATCCAGAGCCGCAGGCGACCGTGCCTCTCGACAACGTGCCGGAGCCGGTGATGGAATTGGGCGAAGCCACCATTGAAGATGTCGCCGAAGTCACTCCGGAACTCGAGCCCGAACCGGTGATGGAACAAGCGGCGGTGATGCGCCCACGCAAGCGCCCACGCACATCGATGACCAAGATGAACTCCATGAGTGGAACGCCGATGTGGGGTTGGCAGTGATCGCACGCGTCCTCATCGTGTCGATGGTGCTCTCTCTTTCCGCATCCGTCGGAGCGCAAAGCCGTGACCGTGCGCGACGACTCTTCGACCAAGGCACCGCTGCGATGGACCAGGGGCGTTTCGCGGAAGCGCGCGACCTCTTTCGACGATCACTCTCGCTTTTTCCCAACGCGGGCACGGCATTCAACCTCGCGGTGGCGCTGGAACGCACCGGTGAACTCGTCGAGGCCGTAGGCGTCTTCGATGCCTTGCGCGAAGGCGCGTTTGGTGAGCTTGCCCGCGCTCAGCGCGGCGAAGTGGAGCGCTTGCGCAACGACGCCGACGAGGGAGTTGCGGTGCTGACCCTCACCATGCCCGAGAGCGTGCAAGGCGTGGAAGTCCGTGTCGACGGTGAGGTGCGTGACCTCGGTCCGATTCGTTTGGACCCGGGCTCACACGTTGTGCTTGCCACGGCGCCACTACGCGAACCCTTTGAACGACGCGTCGACGTCACACGCGGGGCACGCGAGGACTTGTCGATCGCGCTCGAGCTTGCGCGAGAAGCCACGGTCGGAACGTTGATCGTCCAAGCTGAGGATCCCGATCACACCGTCGAGATCGTAGGTGTGGATTCCGCAATCGGACGCTTGGAAGCAGAACTCGAACCCGGCACGTACGAGGTGGTGGTGCGGGGTGATCGCCGCACGCGACGGTCTCAAGTCGAAGTCGTGGCAGGCAACCGCATGCAGGTCCGGCTGGGCATCGAACGTGGCTCGCGTCCGTGGCTCTGGGTCGGTCTTGGCGCATTGGTGCTCGGTGCCGCAGCAGCCGCAACGGCCATCGCCATCACGCGTGACGACGTGGCGCCGCCGATCAACGACGACGTCTACGGCACCATCCAAACCTTGCGGTTCAGCGGCCGCTGAATTTCGCTTCGCGCCGTTCTACGAAGGACTTCATGCCTTCCGCGGCGTCTTCGCTCTTCATGAGCACGCGTGCTTCGCCCAAGAGCGCATCCGCAGCCTGGCGCGGACCTTCTTCAACGGCGACCCACGCGTTGCGCAACGTGGCCGCCACGCCCAAGGGCGCGCGGGACGCCACCACGTCGGCAATCTCTTTCGCGCGTGCACGCGGGTTGTCGGCAATCTCCTGCACCAATCCGATACGGAGCGCCTCTTCCGCACCGAAGCGCTCACCGGTGAGCAACCAGCGCATCGCGTTACCCCACCCGCTTTGCGTTGGCCATCGCAACGTCGCTCCACCAAACGGGAAGATGCCACGGTTGATCTCGATCTGACCGAACGTGGTGTCCGGTGCTGCGATGCGGATGTCGGCTGCGAGACACAGTTCGATGCCGATCGTAAAACAGTAGCCCTGGACTCCCATCACCAAGGGTTTGGTTCGACGGCGTCCAAGCCCAAGCGGGTCGACGTGCCCGTCGGGAAAGAGCGGTGCGCCTTGAGCGACCTTCGGACCCACCTGCGCCAAGTCCAACCCCGCGGTGAACGCTTTGCCGTGTGCGTAGATCGTCGCGCATCGGAGCGAGTCGGTCTCTTCGTAGTGCGTCAGAGCCTCGGAGAGTTCGCGCAACATTGTTGGGTCGAACGCGTTGAGCTTATCGGCCCGGTTGAGACCAATTTCGAGGACGTGTTCGTGCGCATCGAGCGTGAGCCGTTCCATCAATCAAACCTCCAAAGAGCTTAGAACACAGCGCGCGCGATCAGAGCCAGCGCGGCGAGCGCCGAGACCACGAGAATCGCCATTTGCAACAGACGTCCTTCGACCTTCTCCGTCGCGAATCGACTCAGCGCAAATCCGGCCATGACGAACGGGACTGTGAGCGTTCCCAGCGAAACGTCCAACACGGTCAACGTGTCGGCCCATGCACGGCCTGCGATCGTGATGACAAGCCCAATCCCCATGATCGCGGACAGGGTGGCTCGGACTGCGGGGCCCTTACCGTCTTTGTAGAGCAACGCGATGGGCGGGCCTCCGATCGCACTGACGGTCGTGCCGATGCCACTGAGGATTCCCGCCACCAACTCCGTTCCGGGGTTGCGTGGAATCGCGCGAGAACCTCGCAGTAAGAACACCGCGACCAAGACCGAGCCGCCGATGATCAAGTCGAGAACCTGTTGGCTCGCCATCACCAACAAGAGCACACCCAAGTACGTTCCTGGAAAGCGTCCAATCGCGGTCCACAACACGCCTCGCCATTCGGTGGCTTTTCGTTCACGCCAGTAGATGGCCAACAGAAGAGGAGCCATCTGAATCAACTGCGGCGCAGGAGCCAGACGTGAGTCGATCAACGCGAGGATCGGCACCGTGCAAATCGCAAAGCCAAACCCAATCGTGCCGTGGATCAACGCCGCGACAAAAGTCAGCGCGCAGAACCACACGAGCGCAGCGGGCGCGAGCTCAAGCGCCGAGAACATGGGTGGGTCCTAGCAGACCCAACCCTCAAGCGTGAGCGGCCGTGAACTCCCGCAGAAAACCCTCGACGAGATCCATATTGTCGTTGTCCCAAGGGTGAAAGTCGCGTCGCGCATACTCGCGAAGTCCGCGCAAAAACACGTGTCGAACGATGCCGCGGTCCTTGGTCTGAGCACGAATCCGCTTGAGTTCGCGCCAAGCATCCCGGAGGGTCAGTCCGTCCTGCGCCAGAAGCATGCGCGTCGCACGTTGCCACCAGTACGCGAGAATCACGGTCGCCATCACCATGCCGAACATGCGCAACGCGTAGCCTGGCTCTTGCTGCGCCAAGACATCGAACGCGACAGCCTTGTGCTCGATCTCTTCGGCCGCATGCCAAAGCAAGAGGTCCCGCATGACCGGATGTGCGAACTCGATGAACGCGCCATCGGAAAACGCGTCGGCCGCCATGATCGCGGTGTAGTGCTCGGCGGCTGCTGTTCCTGCGAGCGCAAACGAATCGGGAAAACGCTCCTCCAACCAACGAAGCGTGCGCTCGAAGTCGTCGAGGAACTCTCGCAGCTCATAACCCTGAGCTTCGAGCATCTCGGCATGTCGTTCGTGTTCGCGCGCGTGCTTGCCTTCTTGACCAAAGAAGCCGCGAATCTGTTCGCGCAGCGTGGGATCTTCCACGCGGTCGAAGTAACGCTTCACGCTTCGCACGAAGAAACGCTCTCCGGCGGGAAAGAGCAGGCTCACACCGTTGGAGATCTGCGTGAGGACTGCATTGTCGGCCAGCCAGTGCCGCGGCACTTCGTCGGGGTCGAAGGGAAAACGAACCTTGCGTGGGGTCACCGGGTGTGAAGCGCGAGCGTGAGTCATTCTCTCGTGATTCATGGGTATATCGCCTTGTTGAACTTGATTCAATAGCGAGAATAGGTCTTATTGAACCAAAGTCAATAGCCTGAAGAACGCGTATGCTGTGGGCATGGGTGAGGCCCGAACACGGCTTTCGGTGGATGAGCGACGCGACCAGCTTTTGGAACTCGGGCTGAGCCTCTTCATCGAGCATCCCTACGACTCGCTCTCGATCGACGACATCGCGCGTCATGCCGGGATCTCGAAAGGGCTGCTCTACCACTACTTTCCAGGCAAGCGCGCGTTCTACGTGGCCACGGTTGAGCGCGCCGCCGAGCAACTCTTGGCCGACACGGACGTGCCTGTCACGCCGGGTGATGAGGAAGCCGCGACGTTGCGGGTGGCGATCGATCGCTATCTCGGATTCGTGGAAGATCGCAGCGCCGCGTACACGTTTCTTCTACGTGGTGCGATGGCAACCGATCCGGAAGTGGCATCCATCGTGGAAAAGACGCGACGGCGCTTCCTCGAACGCATGCTCCAATCCCTCCAGACCAGCGAAGACAACGCGCGACTTCGGGTCACGCTGCGGGGAGTGATCGGGTTTGTCGAAGCCGCGAGCGTGGACTGGGCCGAACGCCGGGATCTTTCCCGCGAGGAGCTTACTGAGTTACTGGTTCAGGTATGCGTGAGTTCGGTTACGCAGGCGCTCTCCTGATTCTCTTGGGCTGTTCGGGATCCCCCGCCTCCACGTCCGAAGCGGCATCCACGTCCGAAGCCGAGGCCGAAGCCGAAACCGAAACCGAAGCCGAGGCCGAAGCCGAAACCGAGGAAACCGAGGCCGAAACCGAGGCCGAAACCGAGGCCGAGACCGAAGCCGAGACCGAAGCTGATCCGGTTGCTGCCCTGCTCGCTTTGGAAGGATCTGTTTCCCGCTCCGTCCGCGGCCCCAACGACGGGTCGATCGAAGGCGCAGTCGCCTTTCCCATGGAAGGACCCGGCTTCCGCTACAACCCCCGCCGCAGCAACGACGCTCGCTGGGGCACCGTCGAGATGCTCCAACAACTGGTTCGTGCCGCGGCTGTGGTGCACGAGCAGATGCCGGGCAGCATCCTCTTCGTCAACGACATCGGACTCCGCGAAGGCGGCGCCATACCTCACCACGGCTCACACCGCGCGGGTCGAGACGTCGACGTCCTCTTTTATCTGCTCGATGCGGAAGGCAACCCACACGACCCGGTCGGCGCACCGATCGATCCTCGCGGTGAGGGCACCGACTACAAAGACCTCGCCGATCCCGACGACGACGATCCCGTCCGCATCGACCTCCCTCGAACGTGGCGCTTCGTCCAGGCGCTGATCGAAGGCGACCACGGAGGCAGTCCGCTTCAACGCATTTTTGTCGTCGAGCACATTCGCGACATGCTCCTTCAGCACGCACGCGCTGCTGAAGCCCCAGCGGCAACGATCGCCCGATTCGCGGATCTCACGTGTCAGCCGAGCTACCCGCACGACGACCACTTTCACTTTCGTTTCTACTGCAGCCCCGAGGACATGGCGGATGGGTGCGAAGACTCTCTCCCCCATTATGAGTGGAGAGTGCGTGAACTCGACGCACTCGGCTTGACCATCAACCGGCATCGACCGCGACCCGATCGCCCGCGCGCACCGATTACGACGTCGGAGCAAGCACGTGCTGCGGCCGGTCCCATGCACCCCAGCGTTCGACGTTTTTTGCGCCGACGACGCGCCTGGACGAGTAAGCCTCATCCAGGCCGCCCGCACTGCCCCTAAAGCGCTATCCTGTAGTCGTGCGAACTTGGCTTGGCGGGATCAGCCTGATCCTTGGCGCGTGCGGTGTACCCGGCGGTGCCCTGCCCTCGGACGGCGGAACCGGACCGGCATGTGAAACCGCGCGCGATTGCGAAGACGGCGCGCGCTGCACGTCGGACACGTGTACGGGCGGCCGCTGTGTGCGTACTCTGGAAGACGCGCTGTGCACTCGCGAAGCCGGTGGCCGTTGTGTGGGCGACGTCGCTGGCGCGATGATGGACGGCTGCATCTACGAGGCCTGCAACGCTGAACTCTGCGAAGTTAACGCCACCAACGAATCGTTGTGCGAGGTGGGCGTGTGCGAAGGACCGGCATGTGTCGCCACAGTGACGTGCGCTGCCGGAGAGAGCTGTTGCGGCGACGGAACTTGTCAAAACTGCGACGATGGCAACCCGTGCACGGAAGACAGTTGTTCTCCAAGCGGCTGCGTCAACACCCCACTTGAAGCGCTTCCTTGCAACGATGGCGACCCCTGCACGGTCTCGGACACCTGCGATGCCAGTGGTGCATGCACGGGAAGCACCTGCGAAGAACTCAGTGCACTGTTGATGTGCGAAGCAGGCGTGGGCTGCGTGGGATGCACCGAAGACTCACATTGTCCCGACGAGGTTCCCGACTGGGGCCCGTGTCAGTTCGGAGCCGCAAACACACCCGCTGCGTGTGTGGGCGTCGAGCGCCGTGACGTTCGAAACGGTCGCTGCATCGATCGCATGTGCGAGTTTGAAATCGACCCCCAAATGCAAACCTGCACCCGATCCGGCAGCAACGTCCGTTGCGGTGGCGACACGGTGGGTGCGTTTTCCCCCTGCGATTACGACCCCGCAACGCCGCCGGAGACCCTCTCCTGCGACAACGAAGCGACGCAAACGCGCGAGCGCACCATCTTCCGCTGCGATCCTGGAACAACCAACTGCATCTCCCGCATGCAGATGAACGGAAGCGACACACAAATGTGTACCCGCAACCGGGATGGTATGGCGTGTCGCGACGACGACAACGGCGCGTGGGGTCCCTGCATGCAGAACAGTCCCGACACGTGCGAGGGAATGCAGACGCGCAACGTGACGGAGTACGAATGCGGAGGCGGTTCGTGCAACGGCAGCGCAACCACTGGCAGCCGCTCGTGCATGGTCACCGATGGCACGACTACGTGTGGTGCCCCGACCATGGTGGTTTGCGGCGCAACACCCTGCGTGGCGAGTGGACCCAACCCGTGCACGGGCACGTGCCGCGATGAAATCCAGACACCAACCTGCACCGCGGGTGGATGCACGATGGTCTCGTCGATGAGCGATCCCCACGCGTGCGACATGCCGCCAGGCACAACGTGCGGTCCCGGGCGAGAGGTACCTGGAGCGTGCATGCAGAGCGGGACCACCTGCATGGGCAATCAAACGGTCATGCTGATCGACGAGGAGTGCAACGACTCCGGCACATGCACCGACGTCGACGCAGGCACACGCATGGACACGTGCAACATGCCGGGCGGAACGAGCTGCGAAGACGGCATGGTCAATACGTGCATGGACATGTGCGGAAACAACAACGGCGTGTGCAACGGCGGAGCCTGTCCGGACGCTGGATTTGATGGCGGAACGGATGCAGGCCCACCCGACAGCGGCCCTCCGGACACCGGATCGGACCGGGACGCGAGCGGAAGCGTCGACAATGACGCCGGCTAGTCCTGCGACGGGTCCTTTCGCAACGTCCAAACGTCCGGTGCACCTGTCTCGATGGCATTGAGTTCGAGCTTGCGCGTCACCTCAAAGCCCAGCCGCTCGTACCAGCCCACGTTGGCTTCGTTGCTGGTTTCCAACACGGCCGGCACGCCGTCTCGCTCAGCGCGCTCAATGCCTGGCTGCAACACAGTTCGTCCCAGCCCTTGTCCACGGGCATCCGGATGCGTCGCGACAAGTGCCAGGTACCAACACTGGCTCGGACGATCCCGTTCGATGAGTTCTGACGCGCGCCCCATCATTCCGAGCCGACGCCAACTCACAACGCCAGCGACCTGCGGCACCAAGCGCAACTGCTGGAACGCTGTCAGGTCCCAACCGCCCGGTCGCACCCAAAGCGCAGCAGACTGCACCCCTTCGGTCACGTGCACCACGCCATGAGGCACAACCAAGCGATGCAACACCAAGTCGACGTAGCGCCGAAGCGAACGAGGCTTCGATTGCGTGACCCACGAAACAAAAGGGTCACGCTCGAAGCCTCGGCGCAGAACCTCGGCAACCTGGCGGAGCTCGTCGGGTCGCGCCGAACGCGCGGACATCGCTACTCGAGAAGCGCCGTGTAGCGCGCGACGTGATGCGACTCGTCCCCGCACAGGGTGGAGAGCACATGCATACGCTTGAAGAACAAGCCGATGTCGTGCTCATCGGTCACGCCGATTCCGCCGTGAAGTTGGACCGCCTGACGCGAAACCATCGTCGCACCGGTGGCGAGCTGAAGCTTCGCTGCAGAGATCGCCCGCTGGCGTTCAACACCGTCTTCGTCGGCGCGCACCATCGCTTCAATCGCGATCGAACGCATGAGTTCGACCTCGACGTACATCTCGACGGCGCGATGTTGAAGCGCCTGAAACGAACCGATCTTGACGCCAAACTGTTGACGGGTCTTGAGGTACTCGAGCGTCATGCTGAGCATGGTTTGCGCCACGCCAACACTTTCCGCGACCGATGCTGCCGCTCCGTAGTCCAACACGCGCGCGAGGACTTCTTCGGCCGGCTTCGCCTCGAGTTTGCGATCGGCATCGACCACAACGTCGAGCAGCACGTGTGCGCCCTGACGACCATCGATGAAGCGCAAGGTCTGACGCTGGGTCGCGGAGCCATCGACCACGAAGAGCCCAAGGCCATCCGGCGTCTGCGCACTCACGACGAGCTGGTCGGCTTCGTGACCATCCAGAACGAAAACCTTCTCGCCCTTGATGCGCCAGCCCGCACCTTCTTTCTTCGCGGTGGTCTCGACACGGGTGGAGTCGAATCGCGATCCACGCTCTGCCCACCCCAACGCCACGGCGGTTTGCCCTGCCACCATCGGCGCGAGGAATGCGCTGTGTTGTGCTGGCGAACCACCGAGCAGGAGTGGGTAGCCACCGAGAATCGCGCAGCTGAGAAACGGCTCCGGCACCAGACTCTTACCGAGCTGTTCCAAGATGATGCCCGACTCGACAAACGAGCCTCCAAAGCCGTCGACCGACTCCGGAAAGGAAACGCCCAGCCATCCAAGTTCGCCCATCTGTTGCCACATGTCGCGGGTCCAGCCTGGTCCCTCGGCGTCGCGCAAGGTCCGGAAGCGCTCCACGGTGCTGTCCTTCTTGGCGAAGGAGGCCACCGTCTTGCTCAGCATCTTTTGGTCTTCGTTGAGATCAAAATCCATGACTACAGCCCTACTTCTTCGGCAAGCCCAGGATGAGCTTCGCGATGATGTTCTTCTGAATCTCGTTGCTGCCTGCGTAGATGGTGGTCGCGCGGTTGTAGCAAAACTGCGAGCCAACCCATTGTTCGAACTCGGGCACAGCGCCCGGTTCGTTGAGCCAACTGAGCGAGTCGTGACCCATCAACTCCATGCAGAGCTCGTCGGCTTCCTGCGTGAGCACCGAACCCACGAGCTTGAGGATCGACGACTCAGGTCCGGGGTGATGTCCCTTCGCCTGCTGTGCGAGCGACCGGTAGTTCGTCATCTGGTGTGCGCGCAGACGCATCTCGAGGCGCGCAATCTTGCCCCGAAAGTGCGGGTCCTCGAGAAGCGGACGCCCATCAGAGCCGACTTGGTGCGCGGCGATGCGCTTTGCGAGACGAATGCCGCGACGCACGATTCCCACGGCACCAACGAGGGTTCGTTCATGTCCGAGAAGAGCCTTGGCGAGGTTCCACCCTCCGTTGAGAGGACCGAGCAAGTTCTCCTTGGGCACCTTCACATCGCTAAAGAACGTGTCGCAGAACGCCGGCGTGTGACCCAGCGTGAGCATGGGCTTCGCCTCGACACCTTCGCTCTTCATGTCGATCAACAAGAAGCTGATGCCTGCTTGCTTCTTGCCCTCGGTGCTGGTGCGCACGAGACAGAAGATCCAATCCGCATACTGCGCGTACGTGGTCCACGTCTTCTGGCCGTTGACCAGAAAGTGATCGCCTTTGTCTTCGGCCGAGCACGTGAGTGACGCGAGGTCACTTCCGGCGTTCGGTTCGGAGTAGCCCTGACACCACTGCTCTTCACCCGAGAGGATCTTCGGCAGGTAGCGTTCCTTTTGTGCGTCGTTTCCAAAACGCTGAATCAGCGGACCGACCATCACCAAGCCAAAAGGACTCAGCTGTGGCGTCCCTGCCATCTCCATCTCTTCCATGAAGATGAAACGCTGCGTCGCGCTGAAGCCGGGTCCACCAAACGCTTCGGGCCACGCAGGAGCCGCCCACCCTTTGGTGTGGAGGATCTTCTGCCACTCCAACCCTTCTTCGGGCGTGAAGTGACCGTTTTGTTCGGCCTTGGCTTTGAACGCCGGAGGCATCGCCTGGTCGATCCAGTCGCGAACCTCTTGGCGGAACGCTTCGTCTTCGGGGCTGAAGGAAAGGTCCATTGAGGGGCTATAGCGCCAAAACCACGAACTGAACAGCGATTCATTTCTGTGTCTCAGAGTCGCGTTAGGCTCCGACGATGGCGGCCAAAAAACGCGCGACGAAGACCACGAAAAAGACGACGAAGAAGGCTTCCAAAAAGCCGGCGAAGAAGAAGCCGACGAAGAAGACTGCGAAGAAACGCACGACCAAGAAGTCAGCGAAGAAGTCAGCGAAGAAGTCGACGCGCAAGGCGCGCAAGACGAAGTTCGAGGAGTTCGAGGGCTTTCCCAAGAAGGGACTGAAGTTCCTTCGCGACCTCTCGAAGAACAACGAGCGCGAGTGGTTCAAAGCAAACAAGGATGTCTTCGACGAACACGTGAAGGCGCCGCTGGACGCGTTCGTGGCCGACGTGGAACCTGAGTTTGGGACCGGCAAGGTGTTCCGCATTTATCGCGACGTCCGGTTCAGCAAGAACAAGGATCCGTACAAGACGCACGCTTCGGCGGTGTTCGAGCGAGACGGCTTGGTGTTCTACATGCACATCGAACCCACGCACATGTTCATCGCGACCGGCTGCTACCAGATGCAGAAGGATCAGTTGAAGCGCTTCTACGCGGCTGTGGATGACGACAAGAGTGGAAAAGCGCTCGAACGTTTGGTGAAGGCAGCCGAGAAAGAGGGCTACGAAATAGGCGGTGAAGCACTGAAGAATGCGGCGCGAGGATATCCACGCGATCACGTGCGAGCGCGATTTCTCAAGCACAAGGGACTGACCTTGTCGCAGCAGTGGAAGAAGCCGGCTGCGTGGTGGCACACGCAGGAGCTGGGTGAACGCGTCGTCAAGGCATGGCGCGGCGGGGCGAAGCTGAACGCGTGGTTGGCCGAGCACGTCGGGCCGTCCGAAGAAGGCAAGCGTTTCGTGCGCCGCTGATCAGCTCAGTCTCAGTCTCAGAAACCAGCTTCCCGGACACAAGGCGCAGAGCTGGATCTGAATTTTAGTGGGAGACGTGGAGGCTCGGAGCCTGCAGAGAACATTCCTTTCCGGTCTCCTACCCGAGCCAACTCATTTTAGATCCAGTTTAAGTTTCGCAATGCGCATCTCTTGTTCGGCTGGGCAACAGATTCGCGGACAGTGGTCGGGGCACTAATTTTACCGGGAGGAGTGGAGTAGAGAAGTAGAGGAGAGAACTCTTCTACTTCTCTACTCCACTCCTCCCGGTAAGGTCATTCGCCCAATCGCGGAACAGTCTCAGGTACCAGTCTCAGGTACCAGTCTCAGGTACCAGTCTCAGGTACCAGTCTCAGGTACCAGTCTCAGACACCCAGTCTCAGACACCCAGTCTCAGACACCCAGTCTCAGACACCCAGTCTCAGACACCAGCACTTTGCTGCTCTCTGCGTGCCTACCGGAAGTGTCAACCATGTCTCCGGTCTAAACCATGTCTCCGGTCTAAACCGTCAACGATGTACCCGGATTGGATTGATGGCTGATCCCTGAGACTGATTGCTGATCCCTGATCCCTGAGACTGAGACTGATTGCTGATCCCTGATCCCTGATCCCTGATCCCTGATCCCTGAGACTGAGACTGAGACTGAGACTGAGACTGAGACTGAGACTGAGACTGAGACTGATCGCTGAGACTGATCCCTCAGACTGATGACCTGATCCCTGATGACTGAGACACCGGTTCCCCATAACATCCGGGCCGTGCGCGCACTCGCCGCGATCATCATCCTCGGCTGGGCTGCATCTGCCCACGCACAGCCATCCTCGTATGGTCAGTACCTAGTCGTTTTGGACGATTCCGGGTCCATGGACCAAACGGACGCCCGCCGCTTGGTGGTCATGGCGTCTCTCGCGCTCACGGCCGGGCTCGAAGATGGCGACCAAGTCATGCTGGTCGGTCTCAACGAACTGGCATCCGGCGAGGTCAGCGGTCCGGCGTTTCGAAGCCCTCGCGAACTCCTTCCCCAACGCGACGGTCCCGAGGCCGCCCTCCCGGTGTCGATTCCGCGCGCAACGCGAATCGGCACGCACCAGGGGCAAACGCCATGTCGCTCGGCACTGGCGCGGGCGCAAACGATCTTGGAATCGGTCGCATCCGCAGGCGCGCCACAAACGCTCCTCCTGCTCACGGATGGTGCGTGCAACGGTGGTGCGATCGACCGACCCGAGCGTTGGCTGCAGTCCCTCCGCAGCCACCGCGAAAACCGTTTCCGCTTCGTGTTGTTGATGCGTCAGGGCGGAGGTCGCCCCGACCGGCGCTTGGTGCAGCTTGCTCGCGACACCGGCTGGACCGGCGACACGTCGGTAGCGTTCGACGCGCGCGCTCTCCTACGTGCGTTCGCCGACGTGCTCTCGTTTAGCCGTGGACTTCGGTACGACGACGGCGGGCGCGTCGGTCTCGAACGCACCTTTGCCGGCGCGCGCAGCGTACGCAGTTTGGCGATCAGCGACTCAGGCGCGTCACGTATCCAACTCCAACGCGTCGAACGCGGAAACGGAACCCCGCTCCAGGGCGGACCCACGTATCGAAGCGATTACGCGTGGAGCTTCCGCGTGGCACGAGGCGGCGCGCGCGATGTCCCCTACTCCGTTCGCAGCCAGACCGAAGGTGTCGAAGTGCTGGTCATTCCGGTGTACGGCAAACTCCGAATCGAGGGCGTGGTTGCGCCCTGCGGAACGCGTCCTCCCCTTCCGTGGACCGCCGAGTGGGCTGTGCGCGCAGGGCAGCCGGCGTGTGCGTACGCGCGACTCGTCGGTGATGCGGGAGAGACGATCGTTCCCGGGCAAAGTTTCGACTTCAACATGGAGCTTTGCGAAACCGACGCGTGCGCCGAGGCGTCGGCGATGCAGCCCGGAGACGACGGAACCTTCAACGCGGTGTTGGGCGACCTCCCCTTAGGTCGACACGAACGCACCTTCCGCGCGCAAGGTGGCGCACTCGCATTTCCCGTGATCGAGCGTCGTGGCTTCGCGGCGGTCAGCTTCGGCGTGCATCACGTCGCTCCCTCCAGCGATCCGGACCACCCCATTCACAGTGTTGACGTGGGCGTGTTGCCCAAGCCGACGCCCGAAGAAATCTCGCTCGTCGTGACCGGCTCGTTCCCCGCGAACTCGCGTGGAGCCGTGGGGTGTGCACTGACCGGTGCGGCAGCCGAGTGCTTGCAGTGCTCGGTCGAAACACCGGAGCTGGCGTTGCAGGACCGGATGACGGTTCAGGTTCGTTTGGAGGCGACCCCGCTGTGCGAGGTGGCCAGTGAACAAGGCGAACTCCCCATTGCGGGTTCGATTTCGCTCACGCCAATCGGCGGCGCAGAAAGTCAGCTCAGCGCACACTTGATTCCCCTGCGAGGAACGCTTCGCTACGCCGAAGCCGCAGGAGTCGAACTCAGTGTTGAGGGCGGAAGCGAAGCGCGTGCATCCCTATCGGTGCCTGCTCCCGCTGCACTTACGGAAGTGTTTGCGGAAGTCGAACTCGACGAATCCGGACTCGAGGTCTTCGTTGAAGCACCCGGGCGAATTCGCGGTGACGACGACGGGTTGGCTCAGATCAGCGTGCGTGCCGAGGCCGCAGAATGCTGCACCCCGAAAACGTACGAAGGTCGAATCCGACTGAGCGTGGGCGACAACGAACTGCATGTTCCCTTGAGCGTGCACGTTCAGGATCCCGGGTTCTGGGTGTGTCCGTTCCGGCGGATCTTGCGTTGGTCGATCGCCATCCTCTCGCTGCTGCTCTTGATCTGGATCATTCGTGGGTTCCTTTCCCCCGCGAAGTTTCGCGACGGTGCACTCATTCTCAGCGCGGACACGCACGAGCACCTGCTGGAGCTGCGCGAGGGCGACGACGGCTACCGCAAGCTCAAACGCTTTATCGAAAGCAAACGCGGGTTTCGACGTCCTGCGGCGCTTTACCTCGGTGGACGCATGGCGCCACTTCCCTCGCTCAAGCGCATGCCCGAGGATGGGCGGATCGAAGCGCTGCCCGGAGGTGGCGCGCAACTGATCGTGACCGGCCCGGGCATCGAGCGGTTCACGGAGAGCAAGGGCTGGCACGAACTGGAACCCGGAACGACGCCGGTGTCCTCGAAGATCCAGCTTCGACGCGGAGATACGTACCTCGAGTTCCGGCGCTAGCCGCACATCCGTCCCGTGTCCGCGAAGGTGTTTGCCCAGCCGAACAAGAGATGCGGATTGCGAAACTGAAACTGAATCTAAAATGACTTCGCTGTTGGCTAGAGACCAGAAAGAACGTTCTCTGCAGGCTCCGAGCCTCGCGTCTCCCACTAAAATTGGGATCCAGCTCTGCGCCTCGTGTCCGCGAAGCACCCGGTGTTTGCTAGATTCGCTTCCGTGACTCGCCTCGCGATTCTCACACTGCTCTTCGCCTGCGCGCCTCAGGACGACAACACTCTCGTTGTGTTCGCGGCTTCGTCGTTGACCGACGCGTTCGAAGAGCTCGAGCGTGAGTTTGAACGCGAACACGACGTCGATGTTCGTCTGGTTTTTGCGGGCAGCCAGACCTTGCGTCTCCAGATCGAACAAGGCGCTCACACCGACGTCATCGCCACCGCCAACCAAACTCACCTTGAGGCGCTTCACCAGGCAGGTCTCGTCGACCAACCACGCCCGTTCGCTCACAACGAACTGGTGCTGATCGTGCCCCGCGACTCCTCCATCGAAGAGTTCGCCAACCTCATAGACGCGGAGCGGGTGGTCATCGGGACCCGCGCCGTTCCGGTTGGGGCCTATGCTCGCGACGTGATCGCCCGGTCCGAACTCGACATCCGCATTGCCTCCGAGGAGAGCAACGCCCGACTTGTACGGGCGAAAGTCGAACTGGGCGAAGCCGACGCAGCGCTCGTCTATCGCACCGACGTCAACGACGCCGTTCGCGCCATCGACATCCCTCCCGCGGTCAACGCACACGCTGCTTACGGAGTCGCACGCACGAGTGAACGAGGCGCCGCGTGGATCGAGCACCTTCTTTCCGACGAAGGCCAGACGATCCTCCGGCGACATGGGTTCGCACCTTGATGAAAACCGTCGGCGGACTGCTCAGCGCTTCGCTTGTAGGGCTGCTCGTCGTTCCTCTGATCGCATTGGCGTCATCGACTTCGTTCGGCGAACTGGGCGCTGGTCTTTCCGACACATCGTTCGCCCCTGCACTCTGGCTAAGCGTGCGCACGACGTTGCTCAGTCTGCTCATTATCGTCGTCACCGGAACCCCACTGGCGTGGTGGCTGGCGTCATCGAGTTCCAAAGCCTCGCGCATCCTCAGCGTGTTGGTCGAGTTACCCATCGTGATTCCGCCCGCGGTGATCGGCGTCGCGCTGCTCCAGACCTTTGGACGACGTGGGCTCTTCGGCACCTCACTGGCATTCACCGAAGGCGCGGTCATCGTGGCGCAAGTTGTGGTTGCTGCCCCTTTCTTCGTTCAAGCGGCGACGAACGCGTTCCGTAAAATCGAACCTGACATGTTGATTGTGGCGCAGACGTTGGGCGCAACGTCGACCTCTGCGTTCTTCCGAGTCTCGCTCCCGATCGCGCGCCCCGGACTGGTTGCTGGCGCCTCGCTTGCCTGGGCTCGAGCACTCGGCGAGTTCGGCGCAACCCTGCTTTTTGCGGGCAATATGCAGGGTACAACCCAAACCATGCCGCTGGCGATCTACACCGCGCTCGAGTCGGACGTCAGCATCGCAGTGGCGTTCTCGCTAATTCTCGCTGCGGTCGGCGCGTTGCTTCTCGTCGGTCTCCGCATCGCCCTCGGGAGACGCTCGTGACTTCGTGGAGTGCCAAGATCCGGGCGACCTTGGGGTCCTTTACGTTGGATGTTGAACTTGAGGCGAGCGGAACGTTGGCGATCGTGGGTCCCAACGGAAGCGGCAAGACCACCTTTCTACGCGCCCTCGTCGGTGCCCTCGACTGCGAGCACGCAATGATTCGGGTTGGCGCGCGCGACATCTCGAACATCCCGATCGCGTCGCGACGCGTGGGTTACGTACCGCAAGGGTACGCGTTGTTTCCGAATCTCAGTGCGCTCGACAACGTGGCGTTTGGTGCGGACCGACAACGTGCTCGGACCATGCTTGGTTCTCTCGCAATCGCCGAGCTCGCCGAGCGGCGTGTCGGGAGTCTCTCGGGCGGTGAACAGCAACGCGTTGCCTTGGGACGTGCGCTTGCGATCGAGCCTGAAATCTTGCTGCTCGACGAACCCATGGCGGCACTCGACGCCGTCACGCGACGCACAACACGCGAACTACTCCGCACGCGAATCGAAGCCTTTGCCCACCCAACGATCCTGGTCACGCACGACGTTCGGGATGTGCAGGCGCTGGGGGCGGACGTCTGCGTCTTCGATGAGGGCCGCGTCGTGCAGCGTGGAACGGTCGACGAGCTGCGTTCGACTCCCGCCAACACGTTCGTCGCCGAGTGGGCAGCGACGTAGGGCGAATCGTGTTCGATACCCTCGGCTTTCGGCGATAAACCACATAATTTCATGTATTTAGGTTGAAATCGTCCGCTTCGAGCGACTCACCAACAACTCGCGACGGTTTCGGCGCGCTTGGTAGTCTCGCGCTCATGCCGATCAACATCATGCCTGGTGAGGTCACCCCGACGCTTTTCGTGGGATTGGGGGGCTCTGGGGGCCAGGCCATCGGCCGCATCGCCGGCCGACTTCGGAACTCGCCTGAGTGGGAGCTCAAGTACCGCGACCTCGTTCGCTTCGTCGCGATCGACACCAACGAAGCCGACCTGGCGAAGCTCCGCAAAGGCAAAGGCCGCATGGGCCACGTCGACGCCACGATCGGAATCTCCGATTTCGACAAAGTCGAGTTCACCAAGCTGCGACGCGGTGAGGGGTTCGCCGAAGCCGACGAGTACTTCACGCAGTGGGTGCACCCCTGGTACCGGTTCCGCGAAGAGTCGGGCGCTGGTGCGGGTCAGATCCGCATCGAGAGCCGCCTGGGCTTCTTCCGATCCGTCGAAGTCGGCGAAGTCACGCGCCAGCTCCAAGACATTCTCGGCGCGATGATGGCGCACGGCCACGGCATGCGTCGACACGGTGCACCCATCCAGGTCTTCGTCTACTTCTCTGTCGCCGGCGGAACCGGTTCGGGAGGTTTTCTTCCTTTCGCGTATCTGCTTCGCGACCTGCTGGGTGATAAGCGCGCGCGCCTCTTCGGCTTCGCGATTCTGCCCGACGCGTTTGAAGACAAGGTTGGGATGAACCGCGACGGCACGCTCGCGAATGGGTACGCGGCGCTCAAAGAACTCGAGTACTTGATGAAGCTCGATGTTCAGGCGCCACCCGACGAGCTGACCTTTCACTACGACCCGCGCAACAAGAGCAAAGTGCGCGTCGATCGACGTCCCTACGACATCATGTACTTGGTCGACCGACCCGATCGATTCAGCGTGGATAACGTGGGCGGAGCGCTTGCAGACGCCTGCTACGTGCAGATCTTTTCCCCGATCTTGGGCGAGCAACAGGCCGACTACGACAACTACACCAAGGAGAGCCGTGCGCTCTTTCCGGAGGAGTTGGGCGACGATGGCTACACCGCGTTCTTTGGAACGCTGGGCGCGTCGGTACTCCTGCTTCCGCGCAAGGACATCCTCGGATACTGCGCGCGCCGGTACGCCGCAACAGCGGTGCGACGCTATCTGCTGCTCGACGACCCTGCACTGGTCAGCGACGCGCAGCGCGAGCGCTTCAAGCAGTTTCAGGTCGACCGCGATGAACTCGACACGCTCAGCCCCGAAGCGCAAGCGGAGCGCATCGACGAGTCGTTCAAGCAGAAGATGGACCTGCTCGCCGAGCAGGACAAAGAAGGCGGCGTCTGGAAGCGCCTGATCACGATTCGCGAGAGCGCAGGAGAGAAACTCGCAGGCGAGCTGAAGCAGATCGAAGAAGACTTGCGCGGACTCTGTTCCGGAGTGCGCGAGATCAGCGCTGACCGCATCCTCGACGATCAGTGGACACCCGCGACCACGGTCAACTCGCTCTCGCGCGAGATGGCGTCAGCTCGTGCAGCGGTGGAGAGCCGCGTTGCAGTGGTGCTCAAGCAGCTCGAAGCCGGGGATTGGTGGAGCGAGTTTCTGGCCAAGGCCGGACCCGACGCATCGCCCGAACTCAACCCCTACGAGCAGCGTTATGCGCTCATCCACTTTCGTCAGAGTGGCGGACCTCTCGATCCGAGTCGCGCAGATGAAATCGCCAGTACGGTCAGCCGACTGCGCACGGAAGCGGACCTCGGACGGGAGAGTCGGTTCCGAAGCGAAATGGACAGTCACGCCGCGGAAATCAAGCGAACCTACGGTGGGTGGGACAAGCTGATCACCCGCAAAGACAAGGACTTCGAAGCCGCACGCGACCGTACCGTGGGGACGTTTAACGAGTTCGTCGACAAGTCCCGCGCACTCCTCGTCAAAGCCGGACTACACGAAATCGTGGTCGCACTGGGACGTGGTGCCGATGCGATGCGCGCCAGCTTCCGCAACATCGAAAGCTCCGCGGGTCGACTCGCGAGCGAGCTCGAGGAGAAAGCGCGACGCTTCGAATACGACGGCGGCGCGGGCTCGAGTCAGTCCAACGACTTCCTGCTCGACGTCGAAGTGCTGCAACACCCCTCAGGACGTCATCGCTTTTGGGCTTGGTACTACACCGACCAGGTCGAGACGCGTCCTGAATCGCGCGATCAGCAAGAAGTGCTCGCCGCGGTGCGCGAAGCCTTGCGACCGCGCTTCGATGACCACGGTCGGGTAATGAAGCGATCGGCGCGCGACATGATTCGCGACATCGAAGACTCCCTAGTTGGCGTGGCTGAGAAGTTCCTCGGCAAACAGATCCTGGGCGACCCCGACAGCGATGACCCCTACGAACAAGCGGGTCTACGGATGGACGACGCGCTCGTGCTCGAAGCCCGCTACTACGGCTTCTACACCGAAAATCCTGCCGCCGATCCGAAGGTCGCACTGCGTGGTCACGCGCCTCTCATGGCATCCGAGCTGCGCAAGCAGGACCCCATCCAACGCTACGTGCGTCGGAAAATGGACTCTGCGTTGGGCAAGGCGCAGCCGCTCACGCGCTTCAGTCCGGAAGCGAAGAGCATGCTCAAGCACGCCGACATGTTGTTGATCGGTATGCACGAATCGCTGACACGCGGCGACATGGGTCGGCAGCTTGAGGAAGCGACATACGGCAAGGGTCACGAGACCATCGCGGATTGGGACGACCCCGATCGCATTGTGTTTTACCACTCGATTCTTGGCGTTCCGATCTACTGCTTCCCTCACATCAACGAGGACATGAAGCATGCGTATCGGCGCTTTCAAGGCGCCGACAAGGCCTACCCGCTTCACATCGACCACCATTGGGAAGAACTCTCCGACCTCGATCCCACCGAGGCGCGACGCGCACTCTTGGCGAAGGGAGAACGGACACGGATTGCGCTGGCTGCGTTTGCTTTGGGCTCGGATGCCGGCGCCATCGTGCAAGACGATGGGCAGTGGAAGCTTGCGCTCGACTCCGGCGCCAAGGTCACGCTCGACGCAAATATTCTGGCGGCGGCGGAACACATGCTCTCGATGGAGGAAGAGAAGCCGGCGGTCTACGACTTGGCGGTTGCACCGCTGGTCGATCAAGCACGGAAGGCCTCCGGGTCCGGAGAACTCAAAACCAAATTGGAAGCGGCCAAGAAGGGGTGGGCGGCACGAGCGGTTGAGCTCGAGCTCCTCGACAGCCGCGACGCAGCGCAGGAAAACGAATACCAGCAGCTCCGAAAGGCGGGCGTACTTCTCGGGGAGTTGCTCTCGAGTTAGGGGCGCGCGGGTGAAACCTCAGCTCGCGGCTCCTTCGCTTGTTATCGGACTGGGTCAGTTCGGTGGCAAGGTGGCGCAACGGCTTGCGCAAGAAGCCGCCGCAGATCTTCGCGATGCGCGCGAGAGCGATGTCGCCGTCGAGGACTGGGCGGAAGAAGTTCGCAAAACCGGTCTCGACTTACTCGCGCCCAAGCGCGGAGAGAACACCGATGCGTTCGTCGCTCGTGTTCGCGATCACGCACGCGGGGTTCTTGCGCATGAACGACTGAGCCATTCGCGTGACGCACCCGGCCGTGACGGCCCAACTCGTTTGCACGTGTTTGTCCTGGCGCATCTGGGCGAAAAGGAGGTTCGCGCTCGACTTGCCGACGTGCTTCGCGGTTTGGAGCGACAACTGCTGACCAGCCTGGGTCCGATCTTTGAACGCTACCGCCGAGGTGATGCACGCAACTTGGTGGTGCTGCCCTTGCTCGCAATGCCCCACCCTGCCGCACACGTCGACGGTGCTCAGGTTTCGCAGTGTGTGCGCGAGTTGGTCGAACAAGTGTCCGCCACGGCCCCTCGCGAACGCGCAGTATCGCAACTCTACGTCATCGAAGACGTTGCCGAGTTCTCGGTTCTCTCCGAGTTGGAGATGGCGCAAAGCGTCCGCAACTTCGCAACGCTCCTGCTCTACTCGCTGCCGGCTGTGGAAGACAGCAACTCGCTGCTTCACGGTCGGCAACCGGATGAACCGCTTGCCACGTTCGCATGTGCTGTCGCCGAGCTACCGCGTGCGAAACTACGTCGATACGGCGTCAACCGAGTCGCCCTGGAGGTACTCGATGCGATCGAGAACGCACCTCGCCGCGACGACGCTCTGGAACGCTTGGATGTGCTGGAAGAGGTCGAACTTGCTTCGCTCGACGAGGATGACCAAAGCGAAAAGGACGTCCACGAGATCCTCGAACGCTACGCACCGAAGATCGAGAAGGACCCGGAGCCCAAGTGGTGGGAGCGCGGCGAATCGATCCGTGCACGCTACGGCGCCGACCACGGAGACGCGGCATCCGACGAAGCTCAGGGTCCTGCTGAACCACCGATCGGCTGGGCATTGGATTGGATGCGCGGGATTGAGAAGGGCTGGCGACTTCTGCAGCGGCGCCGCTTCGACGACCGAATTGCCCGAGAACGCACGGCGATCGAGACCAAGCGGGATGCCCTGCTCGCTCGGATGCGCGCCATGGTGGACAAAACGCTTTGGTCGGATCCCACGCCGGAAGGGTTTCGTCGCGCCGCAGAACAAGTCGAGGTGATGGCGCGTGCAGTGGATGAGCGTTTGGATCGCGCTGTCGCGATCCGCGATTCGATTCAGCCTCCGCCCGCTCCTCGTTTCGACGCATTTCGTTTGGCACACAGCGAGCTGATGGATGACGCGCGGCGCAAACCCGACTTGGGTCGCATGATCTTCTACGGGCTCTTGTGTGTCGCGGCGTTTGCGACCTTTGGTCCGGAGCTGCTCTGGTCACTCGCCGATGCGATTCGAAGCAACGAAAGCGCGTGGTACGACGTGTGGCTCCGTGAGCGTTCGGCCTGGACCTCCGCGCTGATCGGATTGCTGCTCTGTGGGACCGGGCTCGCACTTCGCTACCGAAACGCAGTTCGAGCGCTGCGCGAGAGCTACCACGCAATGTGGGACGCGTTGGAGAACACGGTCAAAGGCGCGAAGGGTTCGCTTCTCGAGTACTTTGCGTCGCGACTCAAACTCTCGCGACAAGTGGCTCGCGTCGAAGCGTTGCTGGCGCTTCGTGCTGCACTCACGCGTGACGCGGAACAACTCACGCTCTTGGATCGAGCAGTGCGACGCGCACGCGCGCGGTTACTGGATGAGCAACAGCACCTGGGCGTGGATCGCGGCCCTGATGGTCGCGAAAAACTAGGCCGTTTCCTTGGCGAAGGTGGCGAAACGCTGGTTGAAGCGATGGTTGGCGAGAAAGCCACCGCGCGTCTCCGCGACGCCTTGCCTGGCGAAACTCGCCGCACGCGCATGCGGGACGTTCTGGACTCGCTCGCACGCACCATGGGGTACGCCAAACGGTGGCGCGAAGAAGTCCCGTTTACAGACCTGGATGCCATGCGCCAGGCGTGTTCGCCTCATGCCGAACCGATCGCCGATTGGGATCCGACCAGTGAGGCGGGCGGCACCGAGGACGTCGCCGACGCGATTGCTGAGTTTGTGCGCCGGCAAGCACGTTCGCTTCACGTGAGCCTCAACTATTCCGGTCATGAGGCAGCCGACATCACGGGTGTGTCTCGATTTATCCGCGGTGAAGCGATCGTGCCTCCTGGAGTGCACGCCGCCGTGGTGCAACGTCTGTCGGAAGAAGGCGCTGCGGGGCGCGTGCTGATCCCGGTGCACCGCGGGATCGAGCAAGACCGTGCGTACTACGTCGTTGCGACGGGAGACATCCATAGCGCCGCCGTTCCTTCGATTCAGGAAGACCCGACGTGAGCGACGCGCTCATTTGCCAGCTCGCAGACTTTGCGAATCGCTGGGGCACGATGTTCGTCACGCTGGTGATCTTTGGCGTCGGCGTCGCGCTCAGTTTGGCGATGTCGATCGCGCGCTTCGCCATGAAGCGCTTCGAGCCCAACACCAAAGCTCCCGGGCCGCCCTGGATGGCGTCTGCGCTGATCGCACTGATCGTCTACGTGTTCGCGCGGCTGCTCGATCCCCTTCTAAAATCGAGGTTAACTCGCCCCTCCGAGTTTCCCGAAGACGTCTGGACGCAGGTTGGGTACTTCGAGTGGAAACTGCTCGGCGACCGCTGGGCGTGGCCGCTCTTGCCACTGGATGCACGTCCCGCGCTGGCACTGATGCTTCACGCCGTGGTGTGGGCGCTGGTCATTGCGCTCACGATTTGGATTCTTCGTCGGCTTCCAGGCGGTCGAGATGGCTACGGCAAGCCCGACGTCGAGGTTCAGTACGACACCACCGAATCCGAGGTGCCGTGGTTCTATCGCTGGGTTGGTTCGACGACGGCGCATGGCGCCGACCAGCGCTTCAAGAAGTGGTCTCGCGGGTTGATGGCGTTCCTCGTCCCGCTTCACCTTGCCGCCGGAATGCTCGTCGCCTCGGCTGCACCTGCGGCATCGTCGCAGCCCGTCAACTGCACCGAACGCATCGTCGAGTCGCTGGTCCTTCCGCCTGAGGCACTCGACCAAAGCGGTAAAGCATCGGTGCAACCCGCTGCAGGCGCATGGATCCTCACCTACTACTTACTCTTCTTCTGGTCGCTTCATCTAATCCTCGCGGGTCGGCCACCCGCGGTGAAGGAGGAGGAAGAAGAAGAAAAGGAGGATGAGGAAGAGGAAGTGCCTCCGCCCGATCCTTTGGCAAAACTGGGCGAAGCCGTCATCGCGATTCGGCCCGAAGCCCGGCTTGAAGCGCTGCAACGGGTCGAAGGGAAAGAGGCCGAGACCACCGAATTGCCCGAGGGAACAGGGCCTGTCGTCAATGAACTGTGCCTTGGACTCACCGGCGGGAACACACTCTACGCCCACCAACGCGAGGTCCTCGATCACTTGATCAGCGGTTGGCACCTCAGCTCCGAAGCCGCCCGCGGTGCCACCCCTTCGTTGGAAGAAGAAGTCCTTCGTTCCCCCATTCGTCGCCGCGACGAGACTCCCCACGCACTGGTCCTGGCCGCAGAGGGAAGCGGGCGCACGACCCTCGCCGTCCTTGCGACTCTGCACATGCACTTCGATCGTGGCGCGACGACACTGGTCGTACTGTCCGATCGAGGTGCCGCGCGTGCATGGGCCGATCACTTTCGCGAAGCGCTACTTCGTTCGGCAGCACGTTGGAACGTCCACGTCTGTGTCGCAGGCGATGACCTCTCGGCTGCGCTCGTTGCCGGTAAAACGCCATCGGTTGTGGTCGCGGACGTCGAGACCTTCGAAGGCGAAGTGCTCAGCGATCCGCGTAGCGATGCATACGTCGATCGACTCGGCTTGGTGATCGTCGACGACCTCGACGAGATGAGCGGCGTGACGGAAATGCATCTGCACATGGCGATGCGACGCTTGTGGGCGTTGGTCGATACGCGACGACATGCCGAGTCCACCACGAGCTATCCCTTGGTCTTGTTGGCCACCGCGGGTCCAAGCACCGCCGCAGAATCGGGCGTCGAGAGCTGGGCTCGCCATGTCTTGGCGGCGCCGATGCGCGTCTTCGAACGAAACGGCGCCCCCCAAGTCCCACGCGTCGTGCTGCGTCGTCGCGACTTGGTGGATGCACAGGGACAAGACCTCCCTTTGCATGTGCTTGCAGAAGCCTGCGATGCAGCTGCGATTCCATGGCACATGCGTCTCGCGGGTGATGGGCAACGCACGATCCGACGTGCCGAAATTGACCTGGGTCGGTTGCGACGCCATCACGTCGACGATCCCCGCGACGCCGAAGTCATCCTGATCGAGGGTCGCCATCCCGACGTCCACCGCGAAGCGGAGCGACTCGCGCATGCGGGCGTCAACACCGAAGGCGGCGCCGCAGTGCTCGTGCTGGCACCACCGGCGGATGAAGAGATGGTGCTGCACGAAGAAGCCGACGACGCGCCGCTGCGGCCCCTGGTGGAGTCGCTGCCACGCTCGGTCACACTCAGCGAGCCTGATGTGGTCCGCCAACGCCACTTCGATCGCGCGCTCGGACGCGAACACGACGTTGAAGCACTCCGTCGCCGCTTTGGCCGCGGGTTTGTGGACGACGCCTTAGGACGGCTTGAACGCGTCGACCGGATTCGCAGCCGACAGGTCTGGTACTTCGATCGACGCAAGGACGACGCCGCTGCGCGCACCTTGGTTCGCGCCGTTCGTGAAGCCGCATTGGGCGAGCCGATCGACCACGCGTGCGTGAGCGACAGCGCGGGGCGCCTGCGTGTGATCGACCAAGGCACCAGCGAAGAACTGGCCGTGGTCGACCGCGCCGTCGCGTTTGTGCGCTACGCACCAGGACGGGTGTTTCTTCACCCTCGCGGTCGCTACCAAGTCGTCGGATACGGCGAAGGTACGGTGATCGCCGATCACGCAACGGACCGATGTCGCACGACCCCGGACATCGAACTCGACGTCACGCTTCCCGCCGACCTCGAACTGAGCGAACGACAACTCGGCGGCGACCGAACACGCGTAACCTGTGTGCGGGCCGACATCGAAGAGCGCGTGACTGGCATGCGGCGATACGGACCCGGTCCGGTGTTGGAAGAGCATCGGCGCTACGAGCAACCCAGTCGCGCACGCTACGCGACCGACCTGTGTTTGGTGTCGACACAGCTCGAAACACGAGCAGGAACCACGCGCGCGCCCCTTGAACGCAATGCGATCGTTCCGCTCTGTGCAGCGCTGCGCATGGTGATCCCCTGTGCCCTGCGCGGTTCGGATGATCTCGTCGACGTCGGCTCCGTGCGCATCGGCGAGGTTGAGCATCTTGTGTTCTACGACCGGACGCCCGGGGCGAGCGGTTTCGCGGAGTGGATCGCGCGCGATGGACTCAAAGACTTGCTCTTGCTTGCACGCATGGTTCTCGAGCGACTCGTAGGCGCAGAACTGGTGCGGCTTCGACGCATTCACGACACCAGCGCCGACGGCGATCAGCTTCCGTGGGACTTTGCTGCAGCCCTTACCTTTCTGGATGCCGCACTCGATCCACCCCCGAGTGAACGGCGCGCCCAACGCACGCCGCGCGTGGAGTACACGCCCGGAGAAGGAAGCGAAGGCGACTTGGGCCGCGTGTGGATGTCGCGAAGCGGCCGCACGGACGACTTGGTGTGGACGCGTCACTCCTGGGAACGAAACGGTGCGCCCGTGCACTTCGATGTTGCGGTGGAGCGCCGCGCGATCATGCGCGCGATCGGCGACGCGGCACGGGCGGAGGTATCGAAAGAACCCGCCGCACCGCGCGTGGCGAGCGAGTGGGTCGAAGCGCACCAGAAGCTCATGACGACCGGCCAGTGGGAACTCGAAGTGATGCGGGATCAGCTCGAGGGCATCGCAGGAGACCACATGGTCGACATGGTGGTCGGACTCGTCGCAGCGATTCCCACGCGCGGACACGCGCTCAGCCCGGTCGAGCGCACCCCTCTCGCGGTTCTCGCGCGACGACGAGGCGATGTGGATGCCAAGACACTCGCTGCGTTCGCATTGCTCCCCGCACGAACTGAGCCATCCATTCTGGTCGGCGACGCGGGTTGCTACCTCCGAGCGGGAGGTCGCACATGGGACCTCAGCGGCCCTGCTCCTGCTGTGGTCGAACCCGAGGGTGTGGAACTCGCTCTTCGCTAGGGAATTTCACCCTCAATAAATGCCTTCGACCTCGGTGCGTCCCTTCCCCGTGCTCTCTTTGTCTCCACGTCCTAGGCTTTTGTCGATGCTTCGTTCGCTTCTGATCGTGGCGTTGTTTGTGGCCATGGGCTGCAAGGACGACCCACCGCCAACGCCGGTCCATCCGCCGGCCCCGGTGTTTCGAAGCCTCGACATCAGCGGTCAGGTGCAGGAGATGGTGGACCCCGATACGGGAACCACACTCACGCTTGGTGGAGCCCGCTTGGAGATTCCGCCGGGTGCACTCGCTGGACCGGTTGAAATCACCTTGGTCGAGATGGCGAACCCCGCTGCGGGCCTGCGTGTCGACGACGGTGGATTGGACGGCCAGACGTTTCTTTGGAACTCGACCTACACCTTCATCGCGGATCGCCAAGTCGATCTCAATGCACCGATCTTTCTGGATCTCCCGGTCGATCCTGCTCTGTTGCCTGTGGGGATGAGCGCCGCGCAAGGTCAGATCAGCGCGGTCACAGGTGGCTTCGTGGTCGTCCAGGGCGAAGAAGCCTCGGCTACCGACACCCACCTTCGAATGAGCATCGACACGCCCTTCCTCCCGGATGGTCCTTCGTTTAGCGGAGGCGCGCGTGCGTTCGGTGGCGTCCCCTTCGTGTTGATCACAAGCGGACTGCTCGCATCGGGTTCCACACTTCAAGGACTCGTGGCAACCATCGACGACGTGCGTTCCGTTGCGCGCTTTAGCGAGCTGCAAAGTGAGCACTTCCGCATTCGCTATCGCGCCACCACGATGGACAAAGCGCAGAGCGTCGCCAATCTCTTGGAAGACACGCACGCGTACATGGTTGAGGAACTGGGCTTTACGCTTCCCAACCAGCTCAACCTCGACGGGCGTTACACCATTTACCTGGACGACTTTGCCAACCAGTCGTTTCGCTCGGCTGGGTTTCCCGACGGCATGACGCTTCCTGGCAGCGTGCTGATCGAAGGTGCGAGCTACATCAATATTGCCGAAGGCAAGTTGCCCGAGTCCTTCGAAAGCGTGGCCGTACACGAGTACGTCCATCAGCTGCAGTACGGTGCGCTGACTCGGATTTTGCCGAACGCAACGGGCCGTGCTTCAGATCTGCAGGGCGGCTGGCTCTTCGAAGGCACGGCCACGCTGATGGCGGGACGAATGACGGGCGGCAACCTCGGTCCGCGCATTGATCGCGCACTGCAAGAACACTGGTCACCACGCTGGTCGATCTTCGCCATTCCGCGCGCAGTCGATCCGCCCAACGATGCCGCCCAGGAACTCTTCTATTTCATCGAAGAGCAACTCGGCACCACCGACCACTACCGAGCCTTTTTTGAACAACTCGGCACGGACCTTCCCTTCGCAGGCGAGCGCGAGCCTTCGGTAAGCGCGGTGGAAGAAGTGTTGCGTGCACGCGGACAGAGCCTCGGCGAACTCTATGGCGCGTGGGTACGCGACTACCTTTTTGATCGACCGGAAGAGTACGGCAACGAGCCGCCTCCGGAAGTTCCAGCAACGCTCGACGTCACCGGCACGCGCCCCAACAGCGTTCGGCTGACGCTCCCGCCTCTTGGGTACGACCATCGCGTGTACACGGTTCCTGAGATTGAGCCCGGGACGACACCCGACAATGCCCCGACGGATGTCGAAGTGACATTTGCCATCACGTCCGGAGACCCGAGCGATGCAATCGTGTACGTGGAGCTGGAAGGCGACGTCGAGGTGCTCGAGCCAAGCGCGGAGAGCACGGAAGAGTCGACGACGTTCTTTCGAGTTCGCACCGACTTCGATCAACGCGTGCGGATCGCGCTCGCAAACCGAGGTCTCGACAACGACGCTACCCTCTCGATCGACCTCACGGTGAACCTGACGGGCGAAGGTGGACCACCGCCCGACGGTGTGCCCGACGCCGAAGAGGGCATCGTGATCTACAACGCGGAGATGGGCGAAGTCCGCCAGCTTCGCGGCAACGATATCGCCGACGGATCGAGTTGGATCGTGACCAGCGACGCCACCAACCCGCTTCTGCTGGGTGCGAGCGCCCAAGGAGAGGTCTTGGTGGGCGAGGTCATGGACGAACGCCTGAGCATGCTGCTGGTCATCGACGACTTTGGCCGCGGAACGTCACGCGACGTTCTTCCAGGGTGCCCTGGGCTGGTGGGCAACGCGCACTTCGGACGCATCGCAACGGATGGACGAGTCTGGTTCATCGGGGACATCGACGTTGAAGGCGACAACCGTCCTGCAGTGTTTCGGGACGGCGCTGCGGGATGCGCACAGATCCCGATCGACTTCGACGGCGATGGTCGCGATGACACCGGCAACCCTGACGTCGTGTACACGGGACTCGTGGTTTCGAACGATGGTTCCCGCCTCGGGCTGCAAGGTGCAGACATGACCTTCTACACCGCGCCGGCGAGCGGAGGGCGGGCCGACGCCACAGCCCTTGCCGCGGATGCACTTGTCGTCGATTCGCTGAACACCCCGTTTGCGATCGCTGCAGACGGCAACGCGTTGACGGCCACTCGCGTCGGCGAGCTCATGTACGCCGCGGCCGATGGGAGCGACGCTGTCCTGCTCGGTGGCGCATCGCGCACCGGAGGAGTGCTCTTCGCGAGCGACCAAGTTGTCTTTCCGGTCGAAGCGGGTTTTGCGCTTCAGCGACCTGACGAAGATGTCGAACTGGTCGACTTCCCGGACGATGTCAGCCCCTTCGGCGCGTTGGTCCGGTCTCCCGAAAGCAACCTGATCTGTTTCATCGCCCGCGATCCGGCGTCCGGTGACGAGTCTGGGTACTGCTCACGTGCATCCGGCGCTGCACTCGAACGAGTGGTGCAGCCTGCAGATGGCATCGAATTCAGCTCGGTCCACTACTGGCCCGATCGGTAAGGAATTGGTTTACCGGCGCGGGGGCGGTGGAGGCGGCGGAAGAGGCCAGCGCACGTCCGGCAGAGGGTTGGCAGGTCGCGCAAGCAGGTAGCCCTGCGCGTAACGGCACCCCGAGTCGATCACGACTTTGAGCTCCTCGACGGTTTCGATCCCTTCCGCGACCACGTGACACCCTAGGTCATGGCAGAGCGCAACGACGTGTTTGAGGATCTTTCGCTTCGCGACGTGTTGGTCGACGTTGGCAACGAGACCGCGATCGAGTTTCACCACAGCGGGTGAGAGGTCGGCGATTCGAATCAAGTTGGAGTAGGCGGCTCCAAAGTCGTCGACGACGAGTTTCGCCCCCAAACGCGTGCACAGCTCCTTGAGAGCACCGCGACACAAATCGTAGTAGTCGAGCGCGGCGGACTCCGTGATCTCGAGGTAGAGCCCGTGCTCAAAGAAGTTCATCGGATCGTCGGGTCGAACGATCCAGCGCTCGCTGAGTTCGTGCGGATGCAGGTTGATGAACAACGGCAGCTTCGGCGCCTGCGCAAATCCAACTTCACGAATGGTGCGGCCTAAGCGTCCTGTCGAACTCTGGAGTGCAGCATGCTCGAAAAGTACCGCTGGGTTGCGAAGGTCGACGCGCGTGCATCGGGCGAGCATTTCGCACGCGTGGGTGCGACGCGTCTTGAGATCGACGATCGGCTGAAACACGACGTTCATGTCCGCCGGTGGAATCGATCGCACGCGAGGTGGCGGAACACTGCCCTGCGCCGGCAGGACATCCTGTCCGATCGTCCACATCTTCCGACGCTTCCGGCGCTCGCTCATCCGGCTATGGTAGTCGAAAGATCAAAGCGGTGGTTTATGTTGCCGCGACGAAATACTATCCGCGCGCCTGATGCCCGAAACCTCGACAGACGCGCCCGAAAGCGCTTCGTCGCTCACCACCCTTGGGATTCCTCGCGAATCTGCGCCCGACGAGACCCGTGTGTGTGTGGTCCCGGAGTCGATCGCCAAGCTCTCGAAGCTGGGCTTTCAGGTCGTCGTGGAGCCTGGGGCGGGTGCGCGTTCCGGTTATAGCGACCAAGACTACCGCGATGCGGGTGCCGAGGTGCCCAGCCCCGACAGCTATCGCGACACGCCCAACCAGGTGTGGAAGTGCGACGTCGTCGCGAAGATCGATCCGCCAACCGACTCGGAGGTGGCCAAGCTTCGCGAGGGCACAACTCTGCTTTCGCTTCTGTCGCCAGCGAGCAACAAGGAGCTTGTCCAAGCACTCGCGGACGCGAAGGTCGATGCGCTTGCGCTCGATCGAATTCCGCGCATCAGCCGCGCGCAGAAGATGGACGTGCTCAGCTCGATGGCAAACATCGCGGGCTATCGAGCCGTCCTGGAAGCGGCGGTTACCTATCAAGGCTTCTTTGGTGCATCGGTCACGGCCGCCGGCACATTGCCCCCCGCGAAGGTTCTGATCATCGGCGCGGGTGTGGCGGGTCTTCAGGCGATCGCTGCCGCTCGTGCACTCGGTGCCGAAGTTCGTGCGTTCGATGTTCGCCCAGCGACGAAGGAGCAAGTGGAGTCGCTCGGTGCGAAGTTCCTCATGCTCGAGTTCGAAGAGAGTGGCGAGGGCGAAGGCGGCTACGCAAAAACGATGAGCAAGGAGTTCATCGATGCGGAGATGGCGCTCTTTCGCGAGCAGGCCAAAGAGGTCGACATCGTCGTCACCACGGCTCTGATTCCTGGAAAGAAAGCGCCGATCCTCTGGACCCGTGACATGGTCGAAGCCATGAAGCGCGGCTCTGTGGTTGTCGATATGGCGGCCGATCAGGGCGGCAACTGCGAGGTCACCGAGCCTGGTCGTGAAGCCCTGCACGAGGGCGTGCACGTTCTCGGGTTCACCGACCTTGCAAGTCGCATGGGCCACACAGCATCACGCTTCTTCAGCGGAAACATCGTCAACCTGCTCGACGACATGGTGGGTGACGAAGGTTACAGCATCGACCTCGAAGACGAAGTTGTTCGCGGTGCGTTGCAGACCCACGAAGGCGAGATTCTTCCGCCACCGGAGAAGCCCGCCGCTCCGCCCAAGGTGGAGAAACCTGCCGAGCCGGTTCGCCACACTGCGAAGGCCAAGGAGAAGAAGCCCGAGAACCGCGGTCAGGCCACGATGATCGGCGGCCTCCTTGCGCTGACGATCTTTGCTCTGGTCGGTCGTTACGCGCCCGACTCGTTTGTGCCGCACTTCACTGTGTTCGTGTTGAGCTGCTTCATCGGTTGGCAGGTCGTGTGGTCGGTGACTGCAGCGCTGCACACTCCGCTGATGAGTGTGACCAACGCGATCAGCGGCATCATTCTGGTTGGTGGCATGCTTCAAGCGGGCAGCGGCGCCACCGATTTGCCCGCGATACTCGGCGCCATCGCCCTACTCTTCGCGAGCATTAACGTCGCAGGCGGATTCCTCGTCACCCAACGCATGCTCAAGATGTTCGTGCGAGGAGACGACTGATGGGCGGCAACGAAACCATCATCGCGTACCTGACGGCGGGCGTCTGTTTCATCCTGGCGCTCGGTGGTCTGTCCAAGCAGGAGACCGCACGACAAGGCAACATCTTCGGCGTCATCGGAATGGTGATCGCGTTGATCGCGACCGCGCTTCAGCCTCAGATCCGCGCATGGGAGTGGATCGGCGGAGCCGTTGTGGTCGGTGGACTCATCGGTGCCATCATGGCCAAGCGCGTGGTGATGACCGCCATGCCGGAACTCGTTGCGCTCCTGCACAGCTTCGTCGGTTTGGCTGCGGTGTTGGTCGGACTCAGTTCCTACCTCGCACCGGAAGGCGAGACCCTAACTCCCGCCGAGCATTCGATTCATCAGATCGAAATTTGGATCGGCATCGCGATCGGTTCGATCACCTTCACCGGCTCGGTCATCGCGTGGGGTAAGTTGCGCGGTTCGATCTCGGGCAAACCACTGCTCATTCCCGGACGCCACTTGGTCAACCTCGGCATGGTCGGCGCAACCGTCGCATTGGCGTGGCCCTTCATGGACGCCGTCGATCCGATGGAGGGTCTGAAGTGGGCGCTGATCATGACCGCCATTACCGGTGTGCTCGGAATGCACCTCGTGATGGCGATCGGCGGTGCGGATATGCCCGTTGTTGTGTCGCTGCTCAATAGTTACTCGGGTTGGGCGGCCGCGGCTGCCGGCTTCGTGCTTCGAAACGACCTTTTGATCGTCACGGGTGCACTGGTGGGTTCGAGTGGCGCAATTCTCTCGATCATCATGTGTCGCGCCATGAACCGCTCGATCCTGAACGTGGTGTTTGGCGGCTTCGGAACCGCGGATGGCAGCGCGGCCAAGGGCGATGCACCGCAAGGCGAGATCACCGAAACCGACGCCGACACGCTGGTCCAGGAACTGAAGGACGCGAAGGAAGTCGTGATCGTGCCGGGCTACGGCATGGCGGTCGCCCGCGCGCAGCATCCGGTCAAAGAGATGGTGAAGATCCTTCAAGACCGTGGTGCGCGTGTTCGCTTTGCGATTCACCCTGTTGCCGGTCGACTGCCTGGACACATGAACGTGCTGCTCGCCGAAGCCGGCGTGCCCTACGACATCGTGTTGGAGATGGAAGAGATCAACGAGGACTTCGACGACACCGACGTCGTCTTGGTTATCGGTGCCAACGACATCGTCAATCCCGGTGCACTCACCGACGAAGCCAGTCCAATCTACGGCATGCCTGTGCTGGAGGTTTGGGAAGCCAAGCGTACGGTCGTGTTCAAGCGCGGCATGAGCGCTGGGTATGCCGGCGTGGGCAACCCGCTCTTCTTCAACGACAACAACCGAATGCTTTTTGGCGATGCGAAGAAGAGCGTGGACGCATTGGTGGCGAGCCTGCGGGACTGAGAGATCCGTCGCCATGGCATTCCGCTACTGGCAGCACCACTGCTTCTCTTAGAAGTATGATTGGTTTTCCCGCCTGAAATTACTTCGTTTTTTGACCGGCACGTTCACTGCAAAACCTCGCAAGAGCCAAGCCCCTTCGTCTTTACCCAACCCTAACGGCAACTGGGTTCGCGAGGCGCTTGGATGATTTCAGGAGGTTTCGCAGATGCATCGTGTTCGGCTTCGTCGTCTTCTTCGCTCCACGTTCAAACGGAAGCGAGGGTTTAGTTGGTTGGGTGGAGTCGGTGCGATTGTGGCCGCCGTGGGCGGCATCGTGCTCTCGCAAGGACAGACCCACGCCCACCCGGTAGTTCACACGACACCGGTTACGCCGGTCGTACGGCTTGCAACGCCGGCTAGTGGAACCCTCCAACACGGTCCGCTGACCTTAAACGCGAGCTGGGATCGAACTGCCGTTCTCGCACACGGCAATCGAATCGCGCGCATGGAAGTGACACTCAACGCGGACGGAACGGTCACAGAGCGAACCCCGATCGCGATGGCCATCGTCGTGGACACATCCGGATCGATGTCCGGCGAGAAGATCCAGCAAGCACAAAACGCCGTGCTGCAAACCGTTGAGCGCATGAACGACCAAGACCAACTCGCCATCGTGGCGTACAACTCGTCTGCCCGCATGGTCGTACCCTTCGGTGCGGTCGGAACACGACGTGCGCTGATTCGTTCCAGCGTGCTTCAGATGGGCGCTGGCGGTGGAACGCAGATTCCCAACGGCATGGCGCTCGGATACCAGGCACTCGAAGAAGCGCCGACGCGATTCGCGCGACGCATCGTTCTTCTCAGCGACGGCATCGACGGATCTGGCATCGGCGCACCGGGTGCAAAGTCGCGTGCACAGACCTACCGCCACGCGGGTGTGACCACGTCCGCACTCGGCATCGGCTTGGACTACGACGAGACCTTCCTCATGGCGGTCGCCGAAGGTGGTCGTGGCGAATACGCCTTTCTCGCCAACGGATCCGAACTCAATGCGTTCCTGAGCCGTGAACTCAATCGCGCGAGCAACACCGTGGCAGATGCAATCGCGGTCAACGTGAACCTGCCTGCCGGGTTCAGCTTGGTCCGCGCACTTGGCAGCAGCGTCGAAGGAAACCGCGTGCCCATCGGTCCCATGTCAGCGGGTGAGCAGCGTCGCGTCACGCTCGAAATTCAGACGCTCGCCGCAGACCCCGGTGCGATGCCCGCAGTCGAACTTGTCATGAGCTACCGCAAGTCTGAACTCTCCTTCGCATCGGCCACGCTTCCGCTTCAGCTGAGCGCCGTCGCGACCCAAACCGAAGCCGATGCGAGTCGTGTCGCGGATGTGTTCGCGCGCGCCGAAGCATCGCGATTGGAGATCGACCAGCAACGCGCCATCACGTTGTGGCAAAACGGAGACCGCGCCGGCGCATCACAACTGGCTCAAGGCAACGCGGCCGCTCTGCGGGAGCTGGAAGCACTCGCGCCCTCCCCTGCGCTCACGAACCAAATCGCGGAAGTCGAGCGCGACTCGGAACGTTTCCAGAACGTGGCTCCCGCCAGCGCCGCGGGTCGCTCGTTCCGACTGCGCAGCAACAGCCGACGTCGTGCGCGTATCAACACGGGGTCGTGGCAATGAAGTCTGGAATCTTGGGTATCGGTGCCGCCCTCACGCTCGCACTCGGCTGGAGCGTCGCACCCAGTCTGGCCGCGAGCATCGCAGGTGTGGTCGCATGCGCGCTACTCGTGTCGTGGGCGCAAGGCCGCATCGATCCCGCAGGACTGGTGTGGGGTGCACTCGCCGGTCTTGCGCTCTTGGGCCCCACGCGGGAGACCTTTCTCGGCGGTGCCCTTTTCGGCGCAGCTCTCTACGCACCGCGCGTGGTGCGCGCACGGGACAAGTTCGAAGGTGTTGCGATCGGTGTGTTGGCGCTGGGTGCGGGAACGCTCCTCGCCTGGCTGCACGGTTTGTACGCGTTTAGCGTTGCCTCTCATCAGTGGGCCGCGTTTGCGGTCGCGGGGGTCGGTGCCGCAATCCCGGCGCTGATTCCGATCGACGATGTGATCGCATACACGCTTCGGCGAGCGGCGCGACGGACGCGCGGACGCGCACGAATCCGACTTCTTCGTGCGTTGGTGCTGCGACGCCGCTCCGAGCTGCCCGATGGCCCCGAAGCGGTGCGCGACGCTCTACGTGCTGGATGGACGGGCCTGGCCGAGTTGGTCGGCGAAGGCGAACGAGAGCGCGTGGCGTTGCGCGTACGAGCGCTGGAGAATGCGCACGCCGCAGCCGACCGTCTCGAGGCTGCGCGTCGATCGTTGGAAGCGGGTCCCGATCAGGTTCGTGAAGCCCACGAACGACTGGCACAGGAACTGGCCGCGTTCGAAGACCTCGCAGCCGCGTAGCGCTACATCGTCGGGACCGCGTCGACGCCGACCGGCATGGGCGACGAAAGAGTGGACGAGTCACCGAGCTGACCCGAGTCGTTTCGACCCCAGCACCACACGTTGCTGGGGTCGACGTGACATGCGTGGTCGACGCCCACCTCCAACTCGCCTGCACCCACGCCCGGTACGATGATCGGGCTCAACCTATCGGTCGTGCTGCCGTCGCCCAACTGACCGAACTCGTTGTCGCCCCAGCACCACACCTCTTCGTCCAAGCATGCACACGCGTGACCGCGACCCACATGCACGGCCACAGCGCCAGCGAGAGGGACGCGCAGCGGCGACGAGCTCGAAATCGTGCTGCCGTCACCAAGTTGGCCCTCCTCGTTGCCGCCCCACGTCCAGACACCTCCGGAGACGATGGCAGCAGAGCTCGTTCCACCCGCGGATATCCACGTGGCGCTTTCGAGCGGCACCAACATAGGCCGTGTTCGCATCATCGTCGTTCCGTCGCCGAGCTGGCCTTCGCTGTTGCGTCCCCAGCAATACACCTGCCCGGTCGAACGCAACGCACACGTGTGCTGCCACCCCGCGTCAATTTGAACGATTTCGGTCAGTCCTGGATCGTAGGGCGCAACGGGCAACACGTTTGTCCGCCCGTTCCCGATCTGTCCCTGCGTATTGCGGCCCCAGCACAGAACCGTCCCTCTCTCGCGAAGCGCACACGCGTGCTCCATGCCAACAACGACGTCCACGGCATCGATGATGCTCGTATTGCGAGGTTGGTTCTCGGCCAACGTGAGCGAGGCGAGCTGTCCGTACAGGTTGCTGCCCCAGCACGCGACCACGCCCCCGGTGCGAACCGCGCACGAGGCGATAGCGCCTGCAGAAACAGCAATGGCGTTGTTCATACTCTGCACCGCCACCGGAGAGAGACTGTCCTCCCACTCGCCCTGACCGAGACGGCCATCGGATCCTTCACCCCAGCAGAACACGCGCCCTGTCGCGGTCATCCCACACGAATGACGACCGCCGGGATCCACGTGAATCAAGTCCCACTCGCCTCGACACGCTTCCAACGCGCAGAGTTCGGATCCGGTGCACGCGACGCCACATGCACCGCACGAAGCGTCATCGGAAAGATCGGACTCGCAACCGTTGCTGGGATCGCCGTCACAATCGCCGAAGCCGGGATCGCACGTTGCGACGGAACAGGAACCGGTGGAGCATGTCCCCACGCCATTGGGAATGACGCAGGCAGCACCACATGCTCCGCAGTGATCGTTGTCGGTGAGAGACAACTCGCAGCCGTTGGAGGGGTGCCCATCACAGTCGCCCCACCCCGCGTCGCAGTCTGCAACCGCGCACGCATCGGACCGGCACTCGCCCATCGCGTTGGGCAACACACAGGTTCCTGCACAGGTTTCGCAGGGTCCCAAGGGAGTCTCACACCCGTTCGCGTCCACACCGTCGCAGTCGCCCCAACCCGCTTCGCACACGCCGATGCGACACGCTCCCGTTGAACAGTCGGCGACTGCGTTGGGTCGGCTGCAGGCGGCACCACACGCTCCGCAGTCGGTCGCCGTGGTGATGGGCCGTTCGCACCCGTCGTCCGCGTCGAAGTTGCAGTCCTCGAACCCGGGCTCACATCCGGCCACAAGGCAAGTTCCGCCGATACACGCCGCGATGGCGCCGGGCAGCGCACACGAACTTCCACACCCTCCACAGTTGAAAGGGTCGTTGAGCGCGGCCTCGCATCCGTTGGTTGGATCCCCGTCGCAATCTCCGTAGCCAGGGTCGCACACCAGATTGCAGCCCGACGACACGCACACCGGTTGCGCATTGGGACCACCGGGACACACGGTGTCGCAGCTACCGCAATGTCGCGGGTTCGACGTCGTGTCGACACACGATGCTCCACAACGCGTCGGTGGATCCATGCACGGCGGAGGCACGCAACTCCATCCGGTGTCGGGCGTCCCCGAACAAAGGAACGCGACGCCGCTGCACCGCTCGCCGCAGTCGCCACAGGAGGTGGGGAGCGAGAGGTCGGTCTCGCAGCCGTTCGAGGCGATCCCGTCGCAGTCTTTCCAACCCGGGTAACACTCTTCTTCACACCGTCCGCCAATGCACACGTCGGCGGAGTTCGGAACGTTGGCTTCGCACCGGCGGGCGCAGCCACCACAGTGAAACACGTCCTCTTTCACGTCCGCTTCGCAGCCGTTTTCCGTTCGGCCGTCGCAGTTGTCGAACCCCTCTTCACAACTGGACAAGGTGCACGCACCCGAACCGCAGCTCTCCACCGCGTTGAAGAGACTGCAGCGGATCCCACATCCACCGCAGTTGGTGACGTCGTCGAGCGACGATTCACATCCGTTGTCGGGGTTCAGGTCGCAGTCTCGGCGTCCTTCGTTGCAGGCGAGAAGCTCGCACCGACCTTCGTTGCAGTTCATTTCCGCTTCAAAGCGCGTGCAGCTATTGGCGCAACTTCCGCAGTGGTCCACTTCATCGAGATTGTTCTCACAACCGTTAGCTGCGTCGCCGTCGCAATCCCCGCGCCCCGGCAAGCACGTCTGAACGCAGACCCCCGCTTCACACGCAGCCGCGGATGCACCCGGCCCCTGTACGCATCGACGACCGCAGCCTCCACAGTGTTCCGCACTGGTGCTGAGGTCAAAGTCTTCATCGATGCTGCCATCGCAGTCGTCATCGGCACCGTTACAGACTTCAGTGCCACAACCGGTTCCACCGTCGATCATCCACGGCGGCAACTCGTCAGGTCGCAACTCAACCGGGCGACACATCCCGTCCTCGCAGGTCTCGTCGTCAGGACAAGCCACACCGACGCACGCACGCGAAAGTTCAATCCGGACCACGCGAGACTGGCCACGGACAAAGTCGAAGCGAACGCGTCGTTCGACAATCTCCTCACCGGCGAGCGAGCCGATGATCCACGCGTCGACCGGACCCAAGGGGCCGCCATCGTGGAGTAAGCCAAGCTCGATCGGGACCGACTCACTCAGCAGGGACGCACTGCGCTCCACAGGCTCACGACCGGCACGAACCACGGTAAAGCGAACCGAATCGAGCTCGCTTGGCACTGCCAGATCGGTGTCGACCGAGAGTATCACTTCGGACGTTGGGCCGCCGCAGGCGAAGGAAAACACCAGCAGCGCCGCCCCGTATCTCATGGGCGGACGCACCCCAAGGCCAGGTCATCGCAATTGTTGTTCGAGCCTCCGCGGCGCGCTGCGAGAGCCACTCCAGCGACAGCGCCCGCAATCACAACACCGACCACCGCCCAGATCCAACCGCGTCGGTACCACGGCCGCGGCGGCTCCACGTCGATTGGATCCGACACCGTCGGCACAGCGTCGGGCAGTTCGGTGTTCTGCAGTTCCACCACTGGCTCGGGCAGCGCCGGAATCGTGAGACGCACAAGACGTGCTCCGCCTTCGTCGATCTCCTCGTGAGACTCTGCGACGACTTGGCCATCGCGTTGCACCGCGACGTGATGACCGCCGGGGTCGATGGGCGACGCCACACCGACCATTGCGAGGGACACTTCGCGCTCGTCGACCCACAACGTGACGCCTTCGCGAGGCCCTTCGAGTTCAACAACGAGCTCGCCCAAACGTGGCAGTAGCGCTTCAAGCCTCTGTTGAGCACGTGCATGAAAACGAGCGCCGTCCTCAGCCCGCAGCACCCAACGGTACGACTCCGTCGCTTCAACAAGTCGACCAAGGTGAGCTTGTGCGATGCCGAGGTTGAGTGCGATGGCCGCAGCGGGCCTCAGTGCCTGCGCGCGTTCAAAGCTCTCCGCTGCCTGCGCCCAATCCTCTGCATCCGCATGCTCCAGCCCCTCGTGGAAAAGCGCTCGGGCGGCGGCTTGAGCGTGAGGATCCTGCGCCTGCACCACAGGCACCAAGAACGCCATCCAGACCACCACAACACGGGACACGCGATTCCCATGATAACGGATCAATCCATCTGTGACAGACCTCACGCTGATTTATCGGTAGTTTCTTTCCGAAACCTTAGAAACCAGGATCGCGCACAAGGTCTTCGGACTCTTCCTCAGTTGGGTTAGGAAGACTTCGCATTCGTGCCCTCATTGATAGAATCATTGGGGAAACAGGCGGTTGATCGACGTCATCTTCGGAGGGGGTGATCATCTCGGTTGCGGGTGGCGTGGGCACCTCAGAACTTTCTGGTTCTTCGACAATCGTAACCTCAGGCACGGCAGGTTCAGATCGCTCCTCCTGGGGTGAGGCGGGTTCGTCGGATGTGAACGCATACGCCACACCACCCGCGACGGCTAGAACCGCGACGGCGACCGCCCAGCGCCACGACGACCTACGCACGGGCTCAGTCAACACAGCGGCATCGACGGGGTCGGCGGTTTCCACAGGCGTTCGTGTCGAGGTCTTCGGAGGGTCGGAAGACGCTTGTTGCTTGGGCGGCAACGTCGAAATCAAACTGCCGACGCGCGGCTCGTCCATCGTTCCCGCTAAGGTGACCGCACACGTTGAACGCGAGAGCACGGCATTTCGTATCGTGAGAGGACGTCGCAGTTCGCTCACCATGTCTCGTGTTGCCAGCAACGCCTCCCGCATCGCACGTGCATCTGCGTATCGACGATCGCTTTTGCGATGCATCGCCTGCTCAACGAGATCGGCCAGTTCGCTTGGCATGCCTGGAAGTGTTCGAAGCGACGGAGGAACCTCAGTGCAAATCGCATCCAAGAGCTGGTTGAGATCGTCGCTTTGAAAAGGGAGTTCACCGCTGAGTAGCTCGTACAGCACGACGCCCACGCTGTAGAGATCAGTGGTTCGATCGAGCGCCTGACCTCGTGCTTGCTCTGGGGACATGTACTCGGGCGTTCCGGCCAGCATCGATTCCGCGCCAGGAACCGGATCGCCCATGGTTCGCGAGAGTCCGAAGTCCAAGATTTTCGCAAACTCTCCATCGGCGTCGTGCGTGATGAAGATGTTCGCAGGCTTCAGATCGCGGTGAATCAGCCCTTCATCGTGAATCGCAGCCAAGCCGCTCAACGCCTCGGCCACGAAGCGAATCCGATCGTCAACCTGCGGGGAGTCTTCGGCGCGCAGCGCGTCTTCCAGTGACCGACCCGGCAAGAGTTCCATCACCATAAAGGGCAACTCGTCGGTGCGACCAAAGTCGAGGATCTCCACGACGTGACGATGTCGAACCTTGGCTGCGGCGCGGGCTTCGTTGAGGAAGCGCTCGGCCAAGCGATCGGCATCTCGCCCCTCGGCACGCACAAACTTCACCGCGACGGAAGATCCCAGCGTCGTGTGCTCGGCCTCCCACACGACCGCCATGCCCCCCTGTCCGATCTCGCGCTTCAGACGGTACTTGCGCTCGATCAACTCGCCGGCTTGGACCATCGTCGTGATAGCGTAACCGAAGTTGTGATCGACGACGATCAGCAGACTGACCGTTTTGAGGCGTTCGACCTTCAGAAGCTCGGCGCGTGCCGTGGCTCGATCCGACTCATCGTGGTGAGCGGTGAATCGCTCGGCCAGCGTTTCCTCGTCGGTGAGGGCGCAAGTTTGGGGCGCTCGTCGTCCTGCACGGTGCTGATCCGAGATCCTCGTGTCTCTCGACTTCAAGCGAAGCTCGAGACCGACGAAGACGGTCGACTGGTGCTGGTCGACTCTTCGGGCAAGGGCACAACGCGCATCAACGGCGACGTGGTTGAACGGCATCGCCTGCGATTCGGCGACCGCATCCAAGTGGGCCACACGATGCTGGTGGTCGCACCGCAAACGGAAGACGAACGAGAAGAACTCGAGCAAGACCGACTGCAAGCGATCGGTTACTTGAGTTCAGGCATCGCACACGACTTCAACAACATGTTGGGCGTCGTGATCGCATCGCTGAGCTTCTTGGAAAGCAGCGATGCATCCACCGCCATTGGCGACACGATGATCCAACAGTGCATGGAGGACATTCGCGAAGCTGCGGAGCGCTCGTCGGATCTGGTCAAACGCATGTTGGTGTTCGCACGTCAGCAAGACGATGTGTCCGAGATGTGCAACATGGCTCTGATCTGTCAGGACGTGTTGCGACTCGCGCAGCGCGGGTTCCCGTCGCGTATTCGAATCGAAAGTGCGATCGAACCCGGCCTCTGGGTTTTTGGTTCGCGCTCTCAACTCGTGCAGATGGTTCTCAATCTCTGCATCAACGCGCGCGACGCGATGCCGGAAGGGGGAGTGCTGCGAATTTCTGCGGAGCGCGATCGGCAGTTTCCCTCGATTCGGCTGACGATCGAAGACACCGGCATCGGGATGGACGACGAGACCAAAGATCGAATCTTCGATCGGTTCTTCACCACGAAAGAGCAGAAGGGAACCGGGTTGGGCCTCACGCTGGTGTCCGAAGTTGTGCGCTGGCACGGCGGCCGCATCGCGGTGGAGAGCGACAAGGGACGCGGCACGCGCTTCACAGTCCACCTGCCCTATCGCAGCCCGGACCTCGCCGAGTCCAAAGGGCTCACGACGATGGCCACCCCCACACCCGCCGGCACGAGTTTCGGCAAGATCCTGATCGTGGATGACGATCCCATGGTGCTTCGTGCGACGTCGCGGCTGCTTCAGCAGGCCGGTCACACTACCCTCTTGGCGAGCGACGGGCTGGAAGCTGTACACGTGTACACACAAAGCACCCCGCGTCCCGACCTCGTGCTCTTGGACTTGGACATGCGGGGATTGGACGGGGAAGAGACTTGGCTGCAGTTGCGGCGCGCCGATCCTGCCGTTCGTGTGATCTTCGTATCCGGGTACACCCGCAAAGCGGCAGCCGACCGACTCGTGCGCGAAGGCGCGTTGGCCTTTGTCCATAAACCTTTCGATGCCGCGCGATTGCGCGTGTTGCTCCGCGACGTGTTGCAGGGATGACGCGCTGGGTTGATTCGCCAGAGGAGCTCGAGTCGATTGTCGAAACGCTCGCCAAGCGTTCGATGTTTGCGCTCGATACCGAGTTTCTTCGCGAGAAGACGTACTACGCGAAGCTTGCGCTCGTTCAGGTCGGTTGGGATGACGAGGTCGCACTGATCGATCCTCTGGCCGTGGACGTACGGCCACTCAAACGCGCGTTGGAAAGTGACGCGCTGGTGGTCATGCACGCGGGATCGCAAGATCTAGAGATTCTCGACCGTGAATGCGGTGCAGCACCCAAGACGTTTCTCGATACACAAGTCGCTGCCGCGTTCCTTGGACACGGACAGATCTCGTTGGTGCGGCTGGTCGACGCTGTCCTGGACGTACGACTCTCGAAGGGCGACCAGTTGGCGGACTGGACGCAACGTCCTCTTCGCAAGGAACAACGTCGCTACGCAGCGGGTGACGTGGCACATCTGCTCGAGCTGGTTGCCGAGATGAAGTCCGAACTCGATACCCGCTGGACGTGGGCGCTCGAGGAATCGGCGGCCGTGCTTACTCGACCGCGCGGCCCCCAAGATCCGAAACGTGCATGGTGGAAGCTCAAAGGTGCGCGTCGTCTGCGAGGAAAGACGCGGAAGGTGGCACAGGCGTTGGCGGCGTGGCGCGAACGCGAAGCACGTCGACGCAACCTGCCTCCTCGTTTCGTACTGGGTGATCTCGCCTTGCAGTCCATGATCGGTCGCCCTCCCAAAAACGAATCGCAGCTCAAGAAAGTACGCGGGCTCGATGCACGACGCGTCGATGCCGCAGCGATTTTCGCCGCCTTGGATCAAGCCGCTGAGATGCGCGACGAAGACGTACACAAACCGCCAACACCACCGGCGCAGCAAGCAAACGGTGCGGCGGTTGCACTTGCACTCGCATGGCTCAGCCAGGTGGCCAAGGCCGAGAGCATCGACCCGAGCATGCTTGCGACTCGTGCAGATGTGTCCGATTTCGTGGGCCGAGGTGCGGGGCGCTTGAGCGAAGGTTGGCGTCGTCACATCGCGGGAGCGGAGCTCGACGCATTGCTAAGCGGTGATCGCGTCGTCCGCTTCGAGTCCGGACAGCTCTCCTTGCTTCCGTTCGAAGGCAAAACGTAACATCTCCGCCGTGGATTCGATCGAGGACGCGGCGCAGGATGCGATCGAGGATGCGGTCGAGGATGCACACGAAGATGCGGCGCAGCGCACCGAAGCGTTAGCACGCGCTGCAGTACCTCTGCTTCGCGCGACGCGTCCACCACCACCGCAGGTCAAAATGCCCCCCGTTGGGGCCGACCAAGTGGCGCGCGCACAGGACACGCTGGCGTTGCTGCACGAAGTGATTCCTGCGACCCGAGACGAGACGACTGTCGCTCGCCTCTTTCTGGAAGTCGGCGCCGTCTTGGGATTCCCGCTGGGGGAGCGCCGCGTGGCACTGGAGTCCATTCGCCAAGCACACCGACGCTGGCGTGCCCCGCACCTGGTTCGCGCATATCGCAAAGCTGCGCTTCGTGCCGACCAACTTGAGGAAGCGCTGATCGCGCTCGAAGCGGAAATCGAACTCGCGAGCGATCCTTCTGCTCAATCGTCGCTGCACGTTGCCCGCGCCGAAGTGCTGGAACGGCTTGAGGAAGCCCCTGCCGCACGCGCCGCATTTACCGAAGCACTGAACTACCAAGAGAACCATCTCGGCGCTCTTGAAGGGCTGGAGCGACTCGCCACCGACGACCGCGACGCCGCACGATGGGCACGCGCCCAAAGTCAGTCAACCAGCGATCCGAGCGTGTCCGCTGAACATGCCGCACGCGCTGCCATGTTTCTTCTGCGCCTCGACGACCCGGAAGCGGTCGCGGAAGCGCGCGAGCTGGCACGCAAAGCTCGACTGCACGCACCGAGTTCACCGACGGTGCTCCGTGCGCTTGAGGATGCGCTCGCGCGACATGCTGTCGATGCCGAGCTTCCCGCGCTTCGCGAAGCGCAGCTCATTCAGGGCGCAGTGCCCGCCCAAGCCGGCTGGCTCGACCTCGCGATTGTCGCTCGCTACCGCCTCGACGACATCGCACGCGCACGCAAGGCGCTCAGCAACTTGCTGGAAACCCGCGACCTCCAGGACGGTCTGCGCCTCTTCGCGCTCACCGAGTTGAGCGAACTCTTGCTCGCAGCAGGCGAAATGTCGGAGGTCGCTCGTCTCGAGGTCGAGCGCATTCCCTTGTTGGGCGCCGGAACTCCACGCGCGGCGGCGTACGACCGACTCGCGCGTATCTACGCGGGACCGCTTTCGGACCCGGTTCGTGCCGCAGCGTCGTTTCGCGATGCGCTTCGAGAAGATGGTGGATACGCGGCAGCGATTCGCGGTGCCCAACGCCTCGCACACCGTCAAGGAGACTTCCAACGACTGGAAGAACTACGCCTGCACGAAGCACGTTCGGCGTCGGACTCGAGCCACCGCGCACTCGCTCAACTCGATGCGGGAACGATTCTCGCCGCGGATCCCAAGACACGCGCAGAAGGCATTCGACTCCTTCGTGAGGCGTACGAAGCGATTCCCAAGCACCTCGGTCCCTTTCTGGCGCTGCAAGATGCGTTGCGTTCGGCCGGTGACCACGAATCACTGCTCGCGTTGTACCGGAGCGAAGTCGAACGAACCGACGATCCCACGCGTCACGCCACGCTACTCCAACGCATTGCGTGCCTCGCTGCAGACCATCTCAGCGACGACGAGACCGCGCTCGAAGCCTGGAGCCAAGCCGCCACCTTACAGAGTGGCGATGCAGCGGAACCCGAGTCTCTCGTTCGACTGGCAGAACTTCAGATTCGACTGGGCAAGCACAAGGAACTCATCGAAACGCTGGAACAAATCGCCAATCGTTCGGTCGATCCCGAGCGCATGGCGTCGTGGCTCGAACGCTTGGCCGCTGCTCAGCTCGAACTCGGTGATCTCAAAACGGCCATCACCACGTTCCGTCGCGCGTTTGTTCTCGCGTCCCCCGACCACCCCGTGTTTCGGTCGGCCGAACGGGCGTTCTGGCTGCACGCGGAAGACGATGAGCTACTGGGCTTGCTGCAGAGTTGTTCGGAGCAGAGCGAAGGTCAGACCCGCGCCGATGCGTTGGTGATGACTGCAGAGGTGCACGCCGCGAAAGGCGAAGTCGACGCCGCCATCGAGGCACTCGAAGCAGTTCTCGACGTCCGACCCACCCGGCGCGACGCGCGTGAGCTACTCACGCATCTATTGCGCCGCCGAAAGGACTGGGGCCGGCTGCGCACCACGCTTACGCCGCCCGACAATGCGGTGGATGCGCTTCGCGCTGCTGCGGTGGCAGAGGCCAGTGGCGACGATGCGGCCGCACGCTCCGGGTACGAAGAAGTCGAGCGCTTGGGACTTCGAAGTGCCAGCCTTCCCGCCGCCCGTGCAGGTGGACGACGCACCTCGTCCCCGCCCGAGACCGAAGGGTTGTGGACTCACCTCGCGCAACGATTCGACCGCGATGATGACGTGGCTGAGCAATCGCTCGCCTGGCTGATCAAACGCACGATCGACGCATCGCTGAAGTCTCACCTCGCCGGGCAGCGCGCGCGTCGACTCGACCGTCTCGGACGCGCGGATGAAGCGTTGGAACTGCGTCACATTGCGCTTGAAGCACGCGCACGGGACCCGATTCTGCTCACCGAAGTGGAGTCGGCACTCGAAGCGCGCGGCGACACCGAAGCACTGGTTGAGTTGTACGAACGCAGGCTGGAAGACGGTCGTCTCGATCCGAGTTTCGAAGCGTTTTTGTACGTCCAACTTGGTGCGCTCTACGAAGCGCAGGGCCGGCCGCGCCAGGCGATCGATGCACTCGAACACGCATTCGAGCTGGACGCCGAAGCCACGCTCGCGGGTCGCGTCGCGTTGGTTCGTCTTCATCGCTCTCTCGGCGATGAAACCGCGTACCAGATCGCGATGATGTCGTTGTCACAGTCGCTTCCCGCCGGTCCACTCCGAGCGACCTGTCTGCGTCGTCTCGCCACCCATCTTGAAGACGTGGGCCACATCGAGGCCGCTGCGGTGAACTACGAAGCGGTTCTCCACGCCCATCCGACCGATCCACTTTCGCTTGCGGCGCTGGAGCGAATCCTCCCCGCACTGGGCGAAGACGACCGCTTGATCGATCCGCTGATGCGCGCCTTGTTCGCAGAATCCGATCCGCAGCGACGCGCCGTGCTGGGTTCGCATTTGGCCGTGCGCTTGATCGTGCAAGGACGATGGGCTCCCGCACGGGATGCGGTCGATCAGATCCTCTCCACCGATCCAACGCAGGTCGAGGCGCTGATGTTGAGCGCCGAACTTCACGAAGCCGAAGCGGACTGGGACGGTGCACTCAGTTCGCTCGAGACGCTGCTCTTGCATGTCGACGATGACGCGATCCGTGTCGAGGCGATCCGACGCGCTGTCCATGCAGCGGTGCACTCTGGAGACGTTGAACGCGCCGAAGAGATCGCGCGTTCTCTCGGAGCTGCAGTCGACACCCCGGGCCTCGATGCGTTCATCGACGTGTACTCCATGCTCAAGCAATGGGATCGAGTCGCCCCTGCGTTGCGTGAACGCATGGACCGCACCGCGGATCCCGATGAGCGAACGGCGTTTCAACTTCGGCTTGCGCGAGTGCAAGAAGAGCATCTCAACGACCCGAAAGCCGCGCTGGCGACCCTCTCGGACACGCAAGTCAGCACAGAACAAACTGCGACGGTTGAACAGGTGCTTCGTCTGGGCGAGCGCACGGGACGTTGGGATCTCGCTGCCGAAGCGCTCGAGAACGCGCTCGCTTCTGGTCAGCTCGAGAAAACGTTCGAGCTCGCGGTTCGCCGACGCCTCGCCGCATTGCTGGAAGGTCCGCTCGAGCGCCCGGACCAAGCCCTTGCGCACTTTCGCCGAATTCTCAAGCTCGACCCGACAGCATCCGTGCGTGAGCGACTCGCGCGACTGGCCGACGACCCACGCAAAGCGATCGAACACTTGCGTGTGCTCCTTTCGCAGCGACCCGACGATGCAGAGCGCTACCGCGAGCTTCGGCTGCGCTTTCTGGATGCAGGCATCGAAGACGGTGCCTTTTGTGCAGAAGCTGTTCTCATCGGTCTCGGCGCCGCCAACGAAGAAGAGGAGTACTTCTATCGACGCCGGCGCGCGCGCTTGTTGCGGCAGCTTCCCGCCGAGCCGCTGAGTTCGGAGGAACGTGCCTCGCTTTTCGCCAATCACCCGGTCGTGCAAGCACTCGCCGCGCTGAGTCCGGTTCTCGGCGAGGTCTTCCCCGTCGATCTGGCGGCATATGGACTGGATGAAGCCGTACCCGCGGGCAAAGACGGTGATCTTGTGCGTGCGGTCGCGCGACTCTTTGACGTTCGACTGCACGTACTTTCCATTCCGGGTCGCCTGGCACCGGCCACCGAGCCCGGACTTTGGATGCGCGGCGAAACCCGTCCCGCAGTGCTTTTGCCCGATGGCACCGGGCAATTCGTTCGACGTGAACAGCTCTTCCTGGCGGGAGTACTCGCGGGACGCGTCGCGGTTCACGGCGTTCTCTTCGACGCGTCACGAATCGCACCGACGACCGAACGAGAAATCGCGTATCTGGTCGACGCCGCACGTGTGGTGTTCATGGATGCGACCCCGCGTTTCGAAGGAGCTGTGTTCGACGACCTCCGAACTCGCCTCATGCGCGCCAATATCCACCGCGATGCGGTGATCGAAGCGCTCGAGTCGCTCGACACCGAACTCGACCTCAGCGGCGCAGCGCAACTCTTGGACGTCGCCGCGGCGCGCTGTGGAATCCTTGCCGCCGTCGATCCCGCGATTGCGATTCAAGGGTTGCGCGACCACGCGACACTCTTTGCGCGCGGACCTCTCGATGCGGTGCGAGCGATTCCCTACGCCGTCTCCGAGGCCCACCTCGCCATTCGAAAGCGTCTGAGAGTCTTCCGATGAGTATCACCGCAGTCACACTCACCTGCCCGCACTGCGCTGCGCGATACCGCGTGCGAATCGACCTGGACAAGTTGCGCAAGGTGCGTAGCCAGGCGCAGTGCTCTCATTGCGGAAACACGTTCGACATGAGCACCGGCCTGCTGCCGATGGGCGGGATGGGACATCCAACGCCTGCGCAGGGAATTGTGGCGCCGGAGATCGGAACCACGACCCCACCGATGGGAATTCGATCGCCGATTTCCGGTGCGCCTACCCCAGCGCAGGGAATTCGGCGTCCTCCGACCGTGCGAACGCGACGACCCACCCCCGTTCGTTCACGAACACCCGCGAAGCCGCTGACCAAACCTGCCGCCGCTCGACCTGCACCCGCGCAGCCGATCGAGCCCGCGCCGGTGGTCTCCGTGTTGCCAAACGCAGAATCACTGGGTCAAGAAGGGTCGCCGCAACCCCTTGTCCTATCCGACATCCCTGCGGCAACGTCCGATGCCGTGCTCGACACACTACCGTCCGGAGATTGGCTGGGTCGCGCGTTGCTCCCGATCGAACGACTGCAACGCGAACCCAGCACCGGCGAAGTCGCATTGGAGCGACTCCTGGACGACTGAGCTAGCTCAGAAACGTCTTGAGAAGAACCTGCGCCGCAGCGCTTGCCGACAATGAGCCATCTTGAATCCGCTCTTCAAGGCTCTGAAGCTGCGCACGCACGTCTGGATGACGATGCAGCGCACGCTGTAGATCGAGCTCAACAATACGCCACATCCAACGAAGCGCTTGGTCTCGCCGAAACGACTCCAAGTCACGCTCCCCGCGAACGGTCTGGACTGCGCCCCACACTTCGTCGATGCCGGTCCCCTCCAACGACGAACACAACTCCACGGGAATCTCTTGGCCACGCATAAGCCGCAAACCCGACCGGTAGTCGACCTGTGCCCGCTTGGCCAAGGGCAGTGCGTCACCATCGGCTTTGTGAATCGCGACAACATCCACTTGTTCGAGCAATCCACGCTTGATGCCTTGAAGCTCGTCGCCTGCACCGCCAACGATCAGCGCCAAGGTCACATCCACCATGTCGGCAACGACCAGCTCGCTTTGCCCCACACCCACGGTTTCGACGAACACCACCTCATACCCAGCAGCTTCGCAGAGCAGCAGCGCCTCGCGCGTCTTCGCGGCGACACCTCCGAGCGTTCCGCCCGTTGGGGACGGGCGTACAAACGCATTGGGGTGACGGCTGAGCTTCACCATGCGGGTCTTGTCACCAAGAATGCTTCCGCCAGTGATCGGCGAACTCGGATCGACAGCGAGCACGGCAACGCGCTTGCCCTGGTCGGCAAGCTTGGTCCCTAGCGCTTCGATGAAGGTGCTCTTACCCGCGCCCGGCGGTCCGCTCACCCCCACTCGGATTGCACCACCGGTATGGGGATGCGCACGACTCAACAAAGCGATCGCAGCGTCGCGGTCGGACTCACGTTCGCTTTCGACCAACGTGATTGCACGCGCGAGTCCACCTCGATCCGCGACGTCGTCGAGCATCGCTATCCTTCGAGCGCGTCGAGTAGCTCAAGCGCAGCCTGTCCGATGACCGTGCCAGGACCGAACACCAACGCGGCCCCCGCTTCGCGAAGCGCTTCGTAGTCCTCCGGCGGAATCACGCCGCCGACCACGATGTGCACGTCCTTGCGATCCACCGCATCGAGAGCAGCGCGCAACTGAGGAACCAAGGTGAGGTGACCTGCGGCGAGCGAACTGACGCCGACCACGTGCACGTCGTTGTCGACAGCCATCTGCGCGGTTTCTTCGGGCGTCTGAAAAAGCGGTCCGATGTCGACGTCAAAGCCAAGGTCCGCAAACGCGGTCGCGATCACTTTCTGTCCGCGGTCGTGTCCGTCTTGGCCCATCTTCGCGACCAGAATGCGCGGTCGACGACCTTGTTTTTCGAGGAAGGCATCCGCACGCGCACGCGCTGCGACAACGGCTTCGTCGTCTCCGATTTCCCCTCGATACACGCCCGTCACACTCCGAATCGTAGCTTCGTGACGCCCCCAAACTTTGGCGAGCGCTTCGCTCATCTCACCCACAGTGGCTTTCGCGCGGGCGGCCTCGATGCTCAACGCGAGAAGGTTCGCCTCCGACTCCGCGCCCTTCGTGAGCGCCTCGAGTGCACGCGTCACGGCGGCATCATCGCGCTCGGCCTTGAGCTTCGCGAGTCGGTCCAGCTGTGCCTTCCGCACTGCACTGTTGTCGACCTTGAGAATGGGAATCTCATCACGGGTGCTGCTCTGAAATCGATTCACGCCGATGATCGGTCGTGCGCCGGAATCGATCTGAGCCTGGGCCCGCGCCGCAGCCTCTTCGATGCGTAACTTGGGCAGACCGTTTTCGATCGCCTTGGTCATGCCGCCGAGTTGCTCGACTTCCTCGATATGCTTCCACGCGCGCGCTGCGAGATCGTGCGTGAGCTTCTCGACAAAGTAGCTTCCCCCCCACGCGTCGATCAGTTCCGTGGTGTCGGTTTCAAGCTGGAGAAAGAGTTGGGTATTTCGCGCAATACGCGCTGCAAACTCGCTCGGAAGGGCGAGCGCCTCGTCGAGCGAGTTCGTGTGCAGACTCTGGGTCTGACCTTGCGTTGCCGCCATCGCTTCGATGCACGTGCGCACAATGTTGGTGTAGACATCCTGCGCGGTCAGCGACCACCCCGAGGTCTGACAGTGCGTGCGCAGCGCCATGGATTTGGGGTTTTGGGGATTGAACGACTTGATGATCTTCGCCCACATCAAGCGCGCAGCGCGAAGCTTCGCGACTTCCATGAAGTGGTGCGTGCCCATCGCAAAAAAGAAGCTCAGCCGCGGGGCAAATGTATCGATGTCCAAGCCGGCGGCGAGTCCGGTGCGCACGTACTCGAGTCCATCGGCGAGCGTGTACGCCAGCTCGAGATCCTGCGTCGCACCGGCTTCCTGCATGTGATAGCCGCTGATCGAAATACTGTTGAAGCGCGGCATGTGCGCAGCGGTGTGACCGATGATGTCCGACACGATCCGCATCGAGGGCGCAGGCGGATAGATGTACGTGTTGCGGACCATGAACTCTTTGAGCACGTCGTTCTGAATCGTGCCTGCGAGTTTCGTGGGATCGACGCCCTGCTCTTCCGCGGCAACCACGTAGAGCGCCAACACCGGAAGTACAGCGCCGTTCATGGTCATCGACACGCTCGTTCGATCGAGCGGAATGCCCTCGAACAAGATGCGCATGTCGAGAATGCTGTCGATCGCGACGCCGGCCATGCCCACATCGCCGAGCACGCGTGGATGATCCGAGTCGTAGCCGCGGTGCGTCGCAAGATCGAACGCAACGCTCAAGCCTTTCTGGCCCGCTGCAAGGTTGCGACGGTAAAACGCGTTGCTCTCTTCTGCGGTGGAGAACCCGGCGTACTGACGAACGGTCCACGGCCGCCGCGTGTACATCGTGGTGTAGGGACCGCGCAGAAAAGGTGGAAACCCGGGCGCACCCTGAAGCTCTTCGAGCGCATCGCGATCCGCCGCGGTGTAGCGCGCCGGAACGTCGATCCCTTCGGGCGTTTGCCACGCTTTGGCATCGGCTTCGGCAGGTGCATCGCCGAGGTTGATGTCATCGAAATCGAGCTCGTGGTACGCGGGAATCCGCGACATCTGCTGCGTGATGCTGGAGCTCATGACGCCACTCCAAGTGCACGAAGCACATCGCTAAGCGTGCGAAGAAGGTCGGCTCCCGAGGACAGAAATCCGTCCACACCGCGGCTTCGAAGTGCAGCTTCGTCGTCGCTCTCGTGCTGCACCAAGACCATGCGTGCACCTTTGGCTTTGAGTGCGGGCGCGAGTTCCAGTGCAGCGCCGGCGACGTCATCTTTCGGACCGCACACGACGGCGAGGTCCACATCCTGCAGCGCGCTCATCGTCGCGATCGAGTCGTCCGGCGTACGCGCTTCCTCATCGACGACCGCCTGGATCCCGATGCTGGCGAGCAAGTCGCGAACCCAGGTCCACTGCTTGCGCGCGTCGCCCAGAGTGGCGAGGAAAGCACGCGGTGCACGACCCTGCCGTTGGCTCCACCGTTCCGACGCAGCGCGAAGAGCTTCCCAAGGTTGTGCGGGGCGAAACGCGATCAGAGGCTCAAGGTAGAGCGAGGGCTTTCCGGTCCGCAGGAGCGTTCCTAACGAAAACACGTCGACACCGAGTCGGTTCGCGGCCAGCGCTTCACTTGCCACCGCCCCCAACACCGCTTCGGGATCGCGAAGGGTCTGTGCAAAGGCCAGGAGCGCTTCGTGCCGTTGGTCGGGCGTGGCCTCGCCAAACGAGTTTCCGAGCTCCACTTCGACGTCTTCGAGGTTTACTTCGGCGAGTTGTGGCGGGGACTCATCAAGCGCCGGGAAGTGGGTGACGCCGAGCACCACCTCGTCACGACGACCGACTTTGGCCTCACGATCCCGGCGCGACACATCGAGTGCAGCCGACACTGCGCCACGCGTGAGCGATGCCGCGATCCCCCCGGCCTTCTGAGTCCGTTGAAGGATCGACCACGCCTGGCGCGCATACGCACTGGTCAGCGCCTCGATCGCCCACGCGCCGCCTGCGGGGTCCTGCACACGATGCAGATGACTCTCATCCCGAAGGACATGCTGAGTGTTGCGCGAGAGTCGTCGCGCTGCAGCGTCAGACGCACCCAGCGCAAAATCGTGGGGCAACGTCGCGATCGAATCCGCGCCTCCAACCGCACCAGCGAACGCTTCCGCGGTTGCACGAAGCGCGTTGTTCCACACATCGCGTCGTGTGCGCGCCGACTCCGACCCGCGCACGTGTAGCTCCATCTTGCGGTGCTCGCGATCGACGCCAGCCGCAGCCATCGCCTTGCTCCACACCCAACGCAGTGCGCGAAGTTTCGCGATCTCGCTGTAGAACGATGGGGAGACACACACCGCGAACTGCAACTCGTGAACCGCATCCTCCAGCCGGATGCCCTCGTTCACCATCCACTCGAGGTACTCGATCCCAGTTGCGGCGGCCCAGGCGATTTCCTGCGTCGGCGACGCACCCGCATCGTGGTACGCCGATGTGCTGACCAACACGGCGCGAACGTGCGGACAATGCTCGCGACTGTAGGCCGCGAGTTCGACCAGTTCGCGACGCGCTCCGCGAAGCCCCGAGGCAAGGACGCCGCCATGCGCCAGCGTACCGAGGGGGTCTGCACCGAAACCGCCTTGGAGCGCGTCGAGCGTCACACCGCGAGATTCCGCGACCGCGACCCAACCCATCGCCACCGAGAGCGCGTCGATGCGTGGTTCGAGGTAAACAGGGACTCGTGCGAAATCGACCGGCTTGAGCGCGATGTCGATATCGCCCGGAGTCAGAACGCGCGTGCCGTGGTCCAGACCTGCGACGAAGTGCAACGCTTCGACACCCGAACCGAGGTCGGACTCCAGTTGCTCCGCGACGACCTCCATCCGCGGGTCGTCGTATTGCTGGCGGACCTGCCACGGTCCGCGACGGAGAGGCACGCCCGCGGGCAGTCCTCGTCCTTCGGTGTGCAACGCAGGCAGATGCAAACCAGGAACCGGTCCAAACGCGAGAACGGCATCGACCGAATCAACGTCGATTCCCATCTCTTGGGCCACGCGGGCGCGCCACGCGTCCAAGTCCACAGGGTCGAAAGGCTCGGCGAAGGGACCGCCCACCTGGGCGTGATAGACCAGCTACGGCTCCCCGTCGAGCGTCGCCCTTTCGAACGCGGGTCTCAGTGATGAGCATCGCTGATCCCTTTGATACGCCGAGCGATTTCGACGGATCGCCACCGGAGCATCAGGAGCCCTCTTCGCCATCCAAAAAGGGCTGCGGTTTCGGTGCGCGCCGAGCGTCATTGGGAGCGGCACGTGGCTAATGCTTCCGCGGCCGAGGGAGCATCGGGCAACGTCCCGCCAGGATGTCCGAGAGCAAGACCCTACCCCCGCCAGCGATCCTCGTGGTCGATGATGATCCGGGGCTTCGGAGCGCGCTGAGGCGCATCCTCGAGAGTGAAGGATACGACTGCTTCGAAGCCGCCGATGGTGAATCGGCGCTCGACCTGATGCGCGCCTACGAACTCGGACTGGTCGTGCTCGACTACGCCATGCCCGGACTCGACGGAGCGTCCGTGATGCGCCGCATGCGCAACCTTCCCCGACGGCCCGCCACCGTGATGCTCACCTCCGGCCGGCACCAAAGCGCCCAGGTGGACTCGCTTGGTGTGCGTGGTCTCTCCAAGCCTTTCCGCGTCGAGGACCTTCTCGAAGCGGTCCGTAGCCATCGGCCTAGCCTAGACAGTTGAAAGACAGCGCTCGTACCTGAGCTTCATGAATCCTCACCGTACACGAAAACTCAAGCCAGGTACGAGCGCTGCACCAATGCCTACAGCGCTTTCAGTCCGACGTAGAACAAGAACCCGACGCTGACGACGAGCGTTGTGGAGAGCGCCGCAACGGCGACGTTGGAGGCGAGTCGGATGGCAACCTTGACCGCGAGGTCGCGACCGCCGACCACCAGGAACGCTTGATGGGGCCACGTCGCACTCGCCTCGCGGTGCGAGTCACTGGTGAGCTTGTCGAACGTGCCGACGAGGGCAACACGATCGCCGTCACGGAGCGTTCCGGAGCCCCGAACTCGAACCGGCGAGTCTGGAATGCGCACACGAAGACCTGCACCTTCGATCCACACCGAACCCGACGCCCGGAGTTGGTCGTCGTCGACGGCCACGCTTGCCCCTTCCCCGAAGCGCACGGTTCCTTCCAAGACGCGCCGCGTATCGGCACTGACCTTGTCGGTCGACGATTTGATCGCACGCAGGGTCACCGCCCGTGCGAGTTTGATCGCTGCGAGAACACAGAAGAGCCAGCCCAGCACGAGCGCCATCAAGATCAGCAGTCCGAAGAGTCCGACGTGGTGATCGAAGCGACGTCCCAACCCGTCGTCCATGCGCACGCCCTCGTCGTCGATATCGACAAACCAGCGTGAACTTCCATCCTTGAGAACCACGCGATGCCCGCCGTCTCGAAGGTCGCGAACACGAAAGCTCTCGGCGACGCCGTAGGTCGGTTCAACGCGGCCGACCCCACCTCCATCGTCGGCTTCGATCATCACGCCGTCGCCGTCGAGACGGACCTCCAAACTCGTCCCTGCAATGCGTTGCGGCGTCGAATGCCACACCGAAGGGTCGATGTGCTCGAGCGTACGCGGCGTCTGGTAGCGATGCCGTGACATCGGCACGGGTGTGAGCAGTGCAACCGTAACCACCACACCCACCCCCAAGGTCAGCGCGGTCGTCACGCCGCCGAGGACGAGCGTGCCACGCGGAACGCGGGCGGACTCATCCACATCCACAAGCACATCGCGCACAGCAACCCAGCTCGACACGAGGTAGAGCGACGTCACGCCACTAATCGCTGCAATCGGAACGCCAACACCCCAAAGAAACGTGGGGGGTCTCGCATTCAACGATGCCAGAATAGGCATGCTGATCGTCGCGCTGGTGGGAAGGAACCACAACAGCAACCGACGCGACGCCGGAAGCTGCGACCAGCCATCGAGCGCTGCACGTAACGCGTGAGCGACGCCGTGCGAGCGCCGGTCGACGAGCGCACAAGGCAAGAGCGTCAACGGCGACAGCAGCAGCAACAGCAGCGCAGGACCGACCGAGGCCCCCCAGTACGCGTACGAGTCGTATCCCAGCAGATGCTCACCGACCGAAATGCCCAGACCTGCGGCGATCGCCAAGCCCACCAAGAGGCCGGCCATCAGAAAGCCAGCGAGCATCGACGTGTGGTACGTCACCACGTTGGCGGCCTTCAATTGGGAGCGCAGCATCGCGAGCGTGACGATCGAAAACAGGGGCAAACCCACTCCGCACGCAGAACCGAGCACGGTCACAGGCACCGCCAACGCAAGGAGCACGGTCGCTACAGTGGAGTCTTCAAACAGTGCACGCGGTTGCACGATGGCAGCGTAGCACTGGGGATGGTAAGAGGCGTCGCGTGAATCGCGTGATCGCCACCTGGGGAGTGCTCTGCGTCCTGGCGCTCTTGGGACAAGCGATCGCACGTCTCACGCCCATGGCGATCGAACCGTGGTTGGACGGTTCGCTGACGATCACACACCAAGTGCTCTACGTCGTGGCCATCGTGTTCATGGGGTACTCCGAGGGGTACCGCGGTTTCCAACTGCGTTTCTCGCCACGCGTCGTAGCGCGTGCGTTTTGGCTGGGTGACAACCCCACCCCGTTGCGGGTGATCTTCGCGCTTCCGTTCTGCATGAGCTTGTTCCACAGCACCAAGCGTCAGATGACGATTAGCTACTCCATCATCGTTATGATCGTGTTGCTCGTGTGGGGCGTGCGTCACCTCTCACAGCCGTGGCGCGGCATGGTGGATGCGGGTGTGGTTGTCGGTTTGGCGTGGGGATCACTCGCGATCCTCGCGTTCTACTTTCAAGCCCTGCGCGGCAACCCGCCGCCGATGACCGACCTGCCGAGCTAGATTAGACTGCGCGGCGTGCGCTGCTGGATCATCCTCGCTCTAACGCTCTCGGTCGCTTGTGGCGACGACGACGAAGATACCGACGCAGGGACCGACGCGAGTCGCGACACGTCCGTCGACGCCACCGAAGAAGACACCGGAACCGACATCGGCCCAGACACCTTTGATGCAGGTATGGACGGTGGTGGTCCTCGTGCGATCACCCTGTGTGATCCCGGTGCGGAACCGGAGCCTTATCCTGCCGTCGACGCGTGGTCGAACAACGGCCCCGGTGGACCGATGCGTTCGTTCACCGAAGAAGAGCTGTACACGAACTGCTCCTTCCTGTCTGGCGGGCCCACCGACATTCAGCACCACAACCTCGTCGCGATGTTCGACGGGTACCTGATCATGCCCTGGGCACCCTGCTTCGGCGACGGTGGCATCACGCTTTGGGACATCTCCGATCCGTGCGCGCCAGTTCTGCGTGGTCGCGGGTTGAGCGAAACAATGCGCGAGAGCCACTCGATCGGGTTCTCCAACATCAACGGACGGTGGGCCGTGGTCAACGCGATGGACCTGATCGCACTCACGCCTGGAGCGGGTGGCGTGGAATTTTGGGACCTGAGCGACACCACGAATCCCGAGCGAGTTTCGATGCTTCGGGTTCCGGGGTTCCTCTACTTCGACGCGTACGCGCGCATCACCTTCAGCGTGTTTTGGCAGGCGCCCTACGTGTACGTCGCGGCTGCGGACAGCGGCTTGTACATCATCGACGCAACCGACCCGCGTATGCCGACGCTCGTGGGCGAGTACAGTTTCGAACCGACGTTGCGCGCAGGTCAGATCCAAGCCGTAGGCAACCTGCTCATCGTGACGGCGAGCGAAGGTGCGCGGACCGTGTTGCTCGACATCAGCGATCCCGAGAATCCGATGCCGATTCCGGGCGGTGATTTCATCGTGCGCGATAGCGAAGGCGATCAACGCGAAGCGTACTTCACCAACTCCGCAGGCGGCTTCGTCTACTACGCACGGAAGTCGTCCGGCTCGGGCATCCTCGTCTACGACATTCGCGATCCCGAGAACCCCACGTACGCAGGTGACATCGTCGCAGGCGGAAGCGGCGGCTACGTGTTCATCAAAGACGGGCTTGCCTTCGAAGGCGCCGGCAGCGTCGCGTACATCTTCGACGTGAGCGACCCCGCCGCGATCACCGAGGTGGCGCAACTAAACCTTCAAGGCGACCTCGATACGATCACACCGATCGGAAACGTTGCCGTGCTGAGCGTCGACGACGAAGCCGACGAAGACCGCGGCTCCGCGATTGCGCCCTACCAACAGGAGCCGGACTCGCAGTCGCCCACGATGACCTGGGCATGGCCGGCCGATGGCTCCACCGTCGCGGCGACCAGCCGATTCGGACTCACCTTCTCCGAGTTCATCGACCCCGGCAGCGCCTACGACGGCAATGTGCGCCTCTACCGAACGTCCGACTCACGTCGTGTTCCCGGCGCAGTGAGCGCGCAGGAAGTCATGGTGAACTTTCACCCCTTCTGTCCGCTCGAGCCCGGAACCGAGTACACGCTCGAAGTCCCCGCGGGAGGCCTTGCCGACTACAACGGCAACGTGATCGAAGCCGGCTTCCAGATGACCTTCACCACAGCGGAGTGATGCGCCGGTGATGCGCTGGTGTCTGCTTGGTCTCGTGCTCTTGGCGTGCGGAGACGATTCGTCGACGCCGGACGCGGCACTCGATGCGGGCGAGGACGCGCAAGGCGATGCCGCACCCGACGTGTTCGATGCGGGACCTGAAGAACTCAGCGCACTGGCTGCAGCACCGGCGTACGCGGACATCGACGAGACGATTGAACTCGACGCATCGGGCTCCACCGGAGCCGAAACCTACGAGTGGGATCTTGGGGACGGGCGTCAGGTCGGACCGACGAGCGATCTTCAGATCGACGCATCCTGGCCCGCCGCGGGTCGGTACAGCGTGGTGTTGACCGCGCGACGTGGTGAGATGATTCGAACCGACTCTGTCGTTGTCGCCGTCACGCCCGCGCGCGTTCACACTCCGCGACAAAGCAGCACCATTGCAGCGCTTCCGAACCAACGAATCGCTGCGCTCAACACCGACGGCAACACGCTGACCATCATCGACTACAGCGGTGGCCCGATCCTCGAACGTCGCATCAACACCTGTGTGGGTCCGCGCACGCTCACCCCGTGGATACGCGATGGCGTGAGCTGGGTCGCTGTTGCGTGTGCCGACACCGACCGCGTATGGGTGGGTACGGCCGATGGCTCGGACTCGTTCGAAGTCTCGCTTCCTCGTGGCACGCGACCGTACGGAGTTGTCGCCGACTCGCGCCTGTACGTCAGCTTGCAAGGAACGGGACAGCTTGCGGTGATCGAAGACGTGAGCGTGGTGAACACGTTTGATGCCGGACCGGATCCTCGCGGTGTCGCGATCGCACCCGATGGTCGTATTGCGATCACTCGGTGGCGCTCACCCGACACGCACGGCGAGTTGCGACTGCTCAATCCTTCGGATGGGTCCATCGAGTTGGTCATGCTCGCGTTCGATCCCCAACCCAGCAGCGATGTCGAAAGCGGCGGCGTGCCCTCGTACCTCGATCAGATTTCGTTTTCGCCTGACGGTGAACTCGCGGCACTTCCAGGCCTGCACGCCAACATCGGCGAAGGCACGTTCCGAAGTGAAACCCCGCTGAGTTTTCAATCTTCGGTGCGCGGCATCGTCAGTATCCTTCGGAACCTGAACGAGGACATCCCCGCACGACGACTCTTCGACAATCGAGGCTTGGCGAGTGCGAGCGTGTTCAGCTCCCGTGGCGACTATCTCTTTGTGGCGACGCGAGGAACCCGTTCCGTGGAGCGCATCGACGCGCTTTCGGGTGTTCAGGCAGGCTCGATTCTCGCGGGTGGATTCGCGCCGGACGGTGTGGCACTGAGCGACGACGACCGACTGCTCTTCGTCAACACCAGCCTTTCGCGATTGGTTCAGGTGTACGACGTGACGAGCTTTCGCGACCTCCCGCTCCCGATTGCGGAGATCGCCACGGTCGATTCTGAACCGTTGAGCGCGCAGTTGCTGCGCGGCAAACAACTCTTTAACGACAGCCTCGACAACAGGCTGACTCGTGATTCGTACATCGCGTGTTCGCACTGTCATCTGGATGGCGATTCCGATCATCGGATTTGGGACTTCACGGATCGCGGTGAAGGATTGCGGCGAACCCCTCCGCTCTTTGGTCGCATCGATGATGGCCCGCTGCACTGGTCGGCGAACTTTGACGAAATGCAGGACTTTGAGAACGACATCCGCCTGCACTTTCAGGGACGCGGGTTAATGGATGACGAAGACTTCGACGCGACGTCGGACACGTTGGGCGAGCCAAAGGCGGGGCGTAGTGAAGACCTCGACGCGCTAGCAGCCTACGTGAACTCGCTGACCACCCACCTTCGCAGTCCGCATCGCAATGCGGATGGTTCGCTTCCCGACGCCGCCGCGCGTGGAATGGCTGTGTTCGCAACGGCGGGTTGTGGCACCTGCCATCGTGGTCCGTCGTTCACCGACAGTGGATTCGAGAGTCCAGGTATGCCTCGTTTGCATGACGTGGGAACACTGGGGGCGGGATCGGGTGCACGACTCGGCTCAACGCTCACGGGAATCGATACGCCGACTCTGCACGGTGTGTGGCATCAGCCGCGATTGCTGCACGACGGTTCTGCGTCGCTTCGCGAGGTTTTGACCACGCGGAATGCAGGTGATGCGCATGGGGTGACCTCGACGTTGAGCGAGGATGAGGTGGACGATTTGGAGGCGTACCTATTGTGTCTTGACGGGTCCTGAGTTCGCTTGCTCCCGCGAGTTCATTAATTTTAACGGAAGGAGAGAAGGCGGGAAGGAGAGAAGTTTTCTTTCCTTGCGGGCTGACGACCGTTCCACGTGAACGCTCGTTCGCCCCGAGCTCCGAGGCGTTTTGCGTCCCTCAAACCATTCCCGCAGTCGGTCGTGATCGCTTGTCTCTGAGTTTTGCGTATGAGGTCAAAACGCATTCCGACGCAACGCCACGGCCTACGTTGAATCAGACGGTTCGAGTGCGTTTTGACCTTGGGACGCAAACTCGGAGTTTGGACAAACACGCGATGCGCGAGGTGAGCCAAGGGGTGCAAAACGCCCCGGAGCCCGGAGCGAGCGACCGCGCACGTCGAACGGTCGTCAGCTGGCAAAAGAAAGAAATTCTTCTCTCCTTCTCGACTTCTCTACTTCCGGTAAAAAATAATCCCGGTGCTGGCGCACCCGGCTTCAGCAAAAGCGCGGCTCAGAGCCGGCGCCTCAGCCGCTGCACGGTATCTCGCGCTCTCTGCGCCGCAGCCGGATCGCTCGACTGAACTTCCCGCACGAACCGCTCGTAGGTATCGACTGCGTTTTGGTACTGGCCGACCTGCTCGTAGCAAATCGCCAGATCAAAGAGCAGTCCGTTACCGCGCTGTCCCAACTCGAGTGCGCGTCGGTAGTGCGTGATCGCTTCTTCGTAGCGCTCGCTCGCACGCAACGTAATCGCCAGATTCTTATGCATCTCACCCTGGTCCGGGTTTCGCTCGATCGCAGCTTGCAGCATCACGATGGCCTGCTCGTTCATTCGCTGACGACGAAACACCACAGCGAGGTTGTTCAGCAGGTCCGCGTGATCGGGATGGCGCTCAAGGCCGGACTGATACGTCCGAATCGCATCGTCGTTTCGGCGAAGCCGACGGTAGACAATCCCTAGGTTGCCCCAGTGGCTCGCGTTGTCGGGCTCAAGCTCGCACGCTCGACGCAGAGGTTCGATGGCCTGGTCGTAACGACGCAGCCGAATCAACACCGCACCGACCATCCCGTGCGAACCACCGTTACGCGGTTGTAGCCGCGTCGAGCGCTGAAACGCACGCAAGGCCGGCTCGAGTCGACCGAGGCGTCGAAGGATCGTGCCCGTCGTGAAATGCGCAGCGGCGTGACTCTCACGCAGACTCGTCGCCTGATGGCACTCCTCGAGCGCAGCTTCCATCCGCCCCGCACGCTTGTGGGTCAAGCACATGCGGTAGTGGACCTCCGCTTCGTCCGCGAAAGCCGGAGCAGCTTCTCCCGCGAGCACTCCCACCACCAGGAAACTCGCCACGCGTACGGCTGAGGTTTTCGTCATCCCGTTCCTCCGATGTCCCATCTGACGGAGGGGACACCGCGAGGATTCACGCTCGTCGGCGGGTTTTCAAGCCCGGGTACGCGCGATCTGGGCTTCCGAGGGGTTTACCCAGAGCACACCCGCGTCGCCATCCACCAGAACAGGGTCTTCGGCGCGCACCCAATCGAAGAGTCCTGCCACTTGCGCCAACGTGGGAATCTTGGCCTGAGCGAGCACCTGCGCGGCGATCGAATCCGTCGGAAACGCGTCGCCAACCACCACACCACACGCTCTGCGCATCGCGGCTTCCAATGCCAAAAGAGAGCCGGGTCGCGCCGGCATGACCAACACGCCGCCGGGACGCACCAGCGGACGACTCGCGAGATGTGCGGCGATCAAGCGACACAGCGCGGTGACTTCACTCGCGCGGTCGTGCAGCCAGTCGTCGGCGCCCTGAGTACGAAGCGCAGTCAACGCGTAGCGACGCGCAATGGACGTGAGACCGCCCGCCAAGCCGCGCTGTTCGATTTCTTTGCTCAGCTCCGCACCAAAGCGAGCATCCTCAAGCACCAGGCGAACCGCATCCAGACGCTGCTTGGCTTCGCCCTTCAGACCCACTTTGGTCACGCCACGCTCGAGTTGCTTTTTGACCTCCTGCAGCGCCGACAACGAAAACGCCGACGCCTCCATGTCACCGACAAGTGCGTTGAGACTCGGAAGCAACTCGGCGCGCCCGTTCGAAAGCCCACCCACCACACCACGACCGTGCAGCCGCGACTCGCGCCCTTCCAACTCACCGCGCTCTCGCAACGCTTGCGTGTGTCGATGTTCTGCCGCCTCTGTGGCTAAGAGAAACGCCGCGCTCGCTGCACCAACCCACTTGAGTTCCGCATCGGTGAACGGGTCACGCTCACGCTGAACCACGAGCACACCCATTACGCTCTCGTGACGCAGCAAGGGCCACGCGAGAAAGATCGGGAACCGATGTTCGTCCAATCCATCGAACGATTTGAAGTGATCATCGGCACTGGCGATATCGCGACGCACCGGCTTCATGCACTCGGCCGCGAAACCGGTAATCCCCTCTCCGACCGAGAGCGCGACGTTGCCGATCGCTTCGTCGGGGAATCCCACGTTGGCCCGCATGATCAGTTCAAGTTCTTCGCGCAGGTACACGCTGACAATGTCTGCCGGCAGCAGCGTAGAAACTTCGCGACATACGCTCTGCAACACCTGTGGAAGCGGCCAAGGCTCGGTCGCTTTGCGCGTCAGCTCAAAGATCCGATTGAGCGTCGGATCGTCGAGTACCTCCATCGTCGACATCTCATGCTCGATCTCACGGTTCGGGTTGACTCTCAACCCTCAATCAATTCATCATTTAATGAAATGTTGAAGATTGCAATTGGCGCAGTGTTGCTGACCACCACGCCAGTTTTCGGACAGCTTCGAGAAGCTGACGTTCTGCGTGCCGCAAGCAGTCGATTCGAAGTCGTCCGGGCCCAAAGCGCTGCGGCTCGGAGCCTCGGTGCCGCGCGCGGTGCAGGTCGGTATCCAAATCCAACACTCGGTTTTGAGCGACAGGAGACGTTCTCTCCAAACGGGCAATCTCAAGATCTGCTCTTTGTGCACGTGCCCATACAAATCTCTGGTCGTGCACGGACCGAACGAGCACTGGCTGAGGCCGACGCGTCGCTGGCCGAGGTCGACGCCGAACGGGCACGACTGGAATTTCTCAGTCGATCGGTCGAGCTCTTTTACATTGTGCTCGCCGGAATCAGACGAAGCGAGCAACTCCAACAAGGTGTGGCCGCTCTAGTTGAAGCGGAGCGTCTAATCCGCAGCCGACGCGAAGCAGGTGAAGCATCGGGCTACGAGACGGAGCGCATCGCTTTGGAGCTTAGTTTCGCACGGAACGATGCAGCGCAAGCTCGCGTCGACACCGATGCGGCTCGTGTAGAACTCAGCACGCTAGTCGGACACAACGAGGCTCCGGAGGGTGACTTTCGTGTCGAGCGTCCCGGTCGCGAATCGGAGCTAGTCGCAAGTGCTCGACGTGAGCGACCAGACGGACACGCGTTGGGCGCGTGGTTGTCCTCAGTGAGTCAGGCTCGGCGTCGCGCCCGACACAACGGGCTTCCCGACCTCGCACTCATTGTCGGGTACAACCGACAGCGCTCTCCGACGGGTCACGGGTACGCACTCGGCGCGGAGATGACCCTTCCTCTTTTCGATCGCAACCAAGCACAGCGGGGCGAGGCAAACGCTCTGGCACAGCGGGCCGGAGCTGTTCGTGACGCGTGGGATCGACAGATGCTTGCGGACGTCCGCGGTGCCCTGACAAGACTCAATGCGCTGCTTCAAGAGCGAGAGCGCTTCTCCGCAAGCCGTGCGGAAACCTTGGTTCGCTCCGCACTCGCATCGTATCGAGAGGGTGAGCGCACGCTCGTGGAACTCCTGGACGCGCGCCGCACGGCAGTGGAGATAGAACTTCGTCGGACGAATCTAGATCTCCGCGTACGACTCGCCGATGTCGCTTTGCGTCGCGCCACAGGAGCGCTTCGATGAGGATACTGACTCTCGCCCTACTGGTGGCATGCGGATCCCCGCCGTCAGAAAGCGAGCACAATCACGAGCAACATGACGCCGACGGTCATGACGACCACGGCGATGATCACGATGGCGGTCCGATTCACGTCACCATGTGGCACGAGAGTGTCGAGGTGTACTCCGAATACAGCAGTGTCGAAGCCAACGCTCCAATCGTCGTCACCGCACACTTCACCAATCTGGAATCCCAGTCACCTCTCGACGCGCCAAGAGCGATCGTTCGAATCGGCAACCGAGCACCGTTCCCTGTAGACAGGGTCTCGGCCGGGGTCTTTCGTGGTGAGTTCAGGCTGCGGCGGGGTCTCTACCGTGTGTTCTGGAGCGTCGGTGACCACACCTACGATGCTGGCGAGGTGGATGTTGGGCGCGCGCAGCCGCACTCGCACGCGGAAGAATCGATCGAGTTTCCCAAAGAGCAACAGTGGAGCGTTGACTTCGCGACATCGGTGGTGCGCCGCGGGCCGGTCCGGGAAACGGTCGAAGTCACAGGAGAGCTGACCACTCCCCCGTCTGGAACCGCACATATCCACGCACCCGTGGCCGGGCGGATTCGAGCGCCCCGCGGCGGGCTTCCAACCCCAGGAACGAGAGTGAGACGTGGCGAGACTCTGGCACGGCTCGCCCCAACTCCGAGCTCTCCTGAGGATGCTACACGCGCAGAACTCGCCGTAGTGGACGCGCAAACTCAAGTCGAGAATGCAGGCGCCGAGCTTGAGCGGGTCGAACGACTCTTGGCTGATCAAGCGGTTCCCCAACGTCGCCTTGCGGAAGCAGAGCGCGCGCTCCGAGTTGCCGAAGCAAACCTCAGCGCGGCACGTGCAGCACGATCACTCTACACGAGCGCGCGCAATGGCAGTGGCGGCGGAGGATGGCGCATCACGTCCCCGATCAGTGGCGTGGTCGAGGAAGTGCGTTGCTCGCCAGGGGAGGCGGTCGATCCGAATGAACTGGTATTCCGAGTTCTCGATCCTGAAACACTTTGGGTCAGAGCGGCAGTGCCGGAAACGTGGGCGCCGCGACTCCAGCCGGATGCAACTGCCAGCTTTCAAGTGCTGGGAGCCACGAATTGGCATCGCCTGGAACTCGGGACAAACGCGTCGTTGATCACGATTGGACGGATGGTTGATCGGAGAACACGGACCGTTCAGGTGGTCTACCAGTGGGGGGGAGAGCGCGACGCAACACTCCGCGTCGGCGCCGCTTTGCGCGTTGCCGTTCCGGTCGGAGTTGAGCGCACGATGTTGCGTGTACCGACAAGCGCCGTTCTGGATGTGGAAGGTCGCGACATCGTCCTCGTTCAGTTGGAGGGCGCTGTGTTCGAGGAACGCCCTGTCCGACTTGGACCAAACGATGGTGACGTCGTGGGTGTCATCGAAGGACTCGACGACGGCGAAAGAGTCGTCGTTCGCGGCGGACACTACGCTCGCTTGAGCGGTCACGCGAGCGAGATCGTGGGCCACGGGCATGTCCACTAACGCGGTCGGACACGAGAGAACGTTGTGATCGACGCGATTGTCCGTCTGGCGTTGCGCCATCGCAGCATCGTAGTCGCCGCGACGGCTGCCATCTGCCTGCTTGGTGCCATGCGTGTTCCCAACATCCCGGTTGACGTGTTTCCAGATGTCAGCGCCCCACGCGTCGCAATCCTCACTGAGGTCCCGGGCCTGCCTGCGGTGGAGGTGGAGCAACTGGTCACCTACCCGATCGAAACAGCGGTGCACGGAACGGGCGGTGTCCGGCGAATGCGATCTGCATCGGCGGCCGGACTCTCGATTGTTTGGCTCGACTTCGATTGGGAGACACCGACTTGGCTAGCACGCCAGCGGACGACGGAACGGCTTTCCGCCGCGGCGCTTCCGCCCCAAGCAGAGCAGCCGTTTCTGGCGCCGGCGTCGTCGGTGATGGCGGAGATCGCGTTCGTCGCCATCGTGCCACGTGAAGGAGAGAGCTACGACAACAGCGAGATTCGGCGTGTCGCCGAAGTCATCGTCCGTCGGCGACTGCTCGCCACTCCGGGCGTCGCGGAGGTCACAGTTATTGGAGGCCACAAGCGCGAGTACCAAGTGTTGCTTGACCCCGCACGCCTCGACTCGCACGACCTCACACCGCACGACGTCGCCGATGCCATCGAGGCAGGCACGCAGAACGCCGGTGGAGGATGGGTCGTGGAGCGCGGCATCGAGTCGGTAGTGCGCGTGCTCGGGCGCGCGGACTCGGTTGACGAGATTGCTGCGATCAGTATTCGAACGTTGGACGGTGTCCCGCTCTACGTTCGCGACATTGCAGAGGTGCGCGTCGGCGAGGCAGTTCGCCGCGGCACCGGCGGGTACGACGGGAAGCCCGCCGTGGTGCTCGGAGTACTGAAACAGCCCGGCGCGGACACCCTGGAAACGACTGAAGCGATGGACGCGTCGCTCGACGAGCTGGAGGATCTTCTTGAGCGAAGGGGTCTGGCGATTGAGCGCGAGAGTTTTCGACAGTCCACCTTCATCCAGCGCGCAACTGACAACCTCTTCAACGTGCTGCGCGACGGCGCAATTCTCGTTGCCATCGTCCTCATATTCTTCCTCTGGAACCCAAGCGCCACCATCGTGAGCGTATTGGCGCTGCCCGTTTCGCTCGTCGCCGCAACACTCGCACTCGATTTCTTCGGGATGAGCCTCAACACCATGACGTTGGGAGGGTTGGCCATCGCAGTTGGCGAACTCGTCGACGACGCCATCGTCGACGTTGAGAACGTAACCCGGCGACTACGCGAGCGAGCGCAGCTTCAGGCCTCCGGGCGCCCGAGCGTCGTCAGCACTGTCCTGAAGGGAAGCCTCGAGGTGCGCTCGGCAATCGTCAGTGCAACCCTGGTGATTGGGCTTGTGTTCGTTCCCCTTCTGTTCCTCTCGGGCTTTGAAGGACGGCTCTTGCGCCCGCTCGCGACCGCCTATCTGATTGCCATCGGAGCCTCGCTCGTCGTCGCGCTCACACTCACCCCGGCACTTTGCGCGTTGGTACTGAAGACGCGGGACAAGGAGCCTCCGGTCCAACACAAGATCGTTGAGCTGTATAAGCCACAGCTGCGGCGAGCGATAGCGCACCCGTGGGTGAGCGTCATCGTGACATTTGCACTGACGATGGCCGGGGTCATCGCCATCGCCAACACTGGCCGGGGCTTTCTCCCCCGTTTCAACGAGGGTTCCCTCAATGTGCTGATGATTGGCGTACCCGGAACGCCACTCGAGGATAGCGATGCGCTTGGTCGGATGGCCGACGAAGCGCTTCTCACCGACCCCGCGGTCATGCACGTGACGCGGCGGACTGGTCAAGCCGATCGTGACGAACATGTGCTCGGTCCCGAAACCAATGAAATGGAGGTATTGCTACGGCAGGACGACCCCCGCTCGCGGGATGAGTTGCTCGCCGATCTTCGTGAGACGTTGTCGATTGTACCCGGCGCAAACCCCGCGTTCGGCCAACCGATCTCGCACCGAATCGATCACATGCTCTCCGGACAGCGGTCGGCGCTCGCTGTGCGTATCGTCGGGCCCGACCTCGACCGCATCCGGCGCGTCGCAGAGCGCGTGCAAGACGTGCTTCGAACCGTAGACGGCGCTGTGGATGTTCAGCTTGAGCCAATCGTCGACATCCCCCACCTCGAAATCGTAGTCGACCAGCACGCCGCGTCTCGCTACGGCTTCTCGCGTGGTGCGGCGGCCGAAGCGATCGGAACCGCGCTTTGGGGTCGCGAAGTGGGCGCCGTCCTCGAGGAAGGAACTTCCACACCGATCCGCGTCCGGTACCCCGACGACGTTCGCGAGGATCGGCTGCGACTCCGCAGCGCCCTCGTTGCCACTCCGAGTGGCGCAGCGGTGCCCATCGATGCGCTAGCCGACCTACGCGAGGAGCGATCGGCCAACTACGTGATGCGCGAGAACGCGACTCGTCGGGTTGTGGTGACCGCCAACGTCGCTGGTCGGGATGAAGCATCTGTCGCGCGCGATGCCGAGGCCGCAATCGACGCTGCGCTCACGCTACCGCCCGACGTGCACCTCGAGTATGCCGGTCGACACGAACAGGAACGCGCTGCAACGCTGAGGCTGCTCATCCTCGCTTTGTTCGCGCTGCTCGGTGTCACCCTCGTCGTGGGAGTCACGCTTCGTAGTCGACGACGAGCGCTCATTGTGCTCGTGAACCTTCCGTTGGCGTTGGCCGGGGGTGTGGTCGGCGTCTACTTCGCAGGGGGCGTGATGTCGCTCGCGACGACCATTGGATTCATCACACTCTTTGGGATCGCAACACGCAACGGACTACTGCTTGCAACACGAGTCGGCGACCTAGAGCGCGAAGGGGTAGCGCGCGAACAGGCGGTTCTCCAGGGAGCAAGCGAGCGGCTCTCTCCGATCCTGATGACCGCCATCACAGCAGCGCTTGGACTCTTGCCTCTGGGCCTGTCGCTGGGTGACCCTGGCGCAGAGATTCAGGCCCCAATGGCGCTGGTCATTCTGACGGGCCTGGCGAGTTCAACGCTGCTCAACATGTTCGTTGTGCCCGCGTTGTTGGCGCGTTGGGGCGGAGAGCCAGGCGAAGCTCGAGCCGAAGCTAGCTTCGCTGCTCCGTCGGACGCATGAGGATGTCGTGCACTTGCACGTGCGGTGGCGCAGCCAAGAGGTACTCCAACGCATCGGCGACATCGACGGCATCCAGTACCCGGAACCGCGAGTACGTCTCCTTCGCTTTGGCCTGATCGTCCCAGTACACACCAGCAAACTCGGTTTCCACGAAGCCTGGCGAGATCGCGCTCACGCGCACCTTGGAGTTGGCTTCGCGCAGTTCCTGGCGCAGCCCCTCGGTCAGTGAGCGAACGGCATACTTGGTGGCCGAGTACATGCCGCTATTGGGCGGAACACGATGGCTCGCCATCGACGCGATATGGATCACGTGACCTTCACCACCACGTCGATGCATGTCGGCCACCGCGTGTTGCGTACACACCGTGAGCCCAAGAACGTTGACCTCCAACATTTCGCGCCACGCCTCGACCGGTCCACTGCACAGAGGTGCGTTGCGTCCCAGTCCCGCGTTGTTGACCAACACATCGATACCGCCAAGGTCCGCGGCAATCGCTGCTGCACAGGTCCCGATCGCATCGGTGTCACGGACATCGAGTGCGTAGGCATGCGCGCCTTCCAACGCCTGCAAGCGATCGAGTCGTCGTGCCGATGCGGCGACCTTCATCCCGCGTTCGACCAATCGCTCGACAATCGCCTTACCGATTCCGCTTGAGGCGCCAGTGACCCAAGCGACTTTGCCCTTCCATCGATCCATATGCATCTCTCAGTGCAGTTTGGGATGACGCAGCACCACGCCGCCTGCTCCGACGACGTAGATGTCGCGATCGGTTTCGTGAATCGCGCGGAGCTCATAGCGCGTGCCGGTGTCGAGACTCTGCCACGCACCCGCTTCATCACGCTCGAGAGCGCGCCCCTCAGCGCCCACGGCCAACGGACGCGCATGGGGTCCGGCGCCGACGTCGAAGAAGGGGCCGCCTTCGTGAGCCACGGAGCACTCCTCACCTTCGAGTCGGTAGATCCCTGCGTCGCCGACGATCCAGGCACCCCCCTCGTCGACCCAAATGCCGCGCAGAGTGCCTTCGCCACAGCGCGTCACGATGCGGCCCGACGTGGCGGCGAGATGAACCACGGTTCCTGCATCACCCACGGCCCACGCGTCGTCCACCGTTCCATCGATGGCCCACAGTCCGCCTTCGAGGTCGGCCAGATTTGTGACCGTGAGAGCGCCGGGTGTGCCCCGAAGAATCGCTCCGTCCGAACCTACGGCGACCAACATGCCCTCGTTGCTGATCACGTCCCGCCAACCATGGTCGCCCGGCCCTTCGATGGAGCGCACCGCGTCCCACGTGATCTCAACCAACGTTCCATGATCGCCCACGGCCAGTAGCCGGTCTTGCTCGAGCAACGTCATCGCCGTCAACGCCGCGTCGGTGGGAGACTCCGCGGCAACGAGTCGCTGGCCATCGAAACGCAGCACGGCACCCCAGCGACCGGTCGTCACCAGCGAGCCACCCAACGTGGCCAAGTCGAACAGCGTTCCAGTGTGGCCCGCGGTCAAGATGCGCAAGCGGTTGCGCTGCACCTGCGCGAGAAACCCGCCATCCCCAACAAGCCAGGTAGGCGCGCCTTCCGCCGCACCCACGCCGCGGATCCCGCGCTCTCCGCCGGAGTCGATGCGTACCGATCGATCGCCCGAGAGCATCAGCACGCCCCCGCGCGATCCCGACGCAACAACGCGACCGCGATCGCAGGCGACATCGGTCCAGTCTTCGCGCGGTTCCACGTTGACGCGACTCCATTGCCCAGCGTCGCTGCGTCGGTACACGGTCCGCTCGTCGCCCACGGCATAGATTGCATCTCCGCAACCGCCTACGGCGCGCAGGCTCGGCCCACTCGGTTCACGTTCGACACTGACTTGCTCGCCTTCGATGCGCAGGATCAGTCCGCGCTGACCGACGGCCCATGCGGTGTCTTCTTTGACGTGCACACCGAAGAGGTGTTCCTCACGACCTGACGAGACTGGCGTGGGTCGCAACCCTGGAAAGCGCACAATGGTGCCTTCGTCGCCGACCACGATCGCGTTTGTAGCTCCGATCGCACTGACGTCGCGTAAGTCCGCTTCGACATTCGTGGTGAGTGCTCGGGGCCCCGTCATCAACAACACGACCGCCGTCCCCGCATCACCCACCGCGATAGCCTGCGCAGGTCCGATCCAATCGACCGCGTGCAAGTCCGCGTCCACCCCACTGGGCCAATCCTGCAGCGCATCATTGACGACTCGCCCCGCTTGCCCACGGTCGCCCACCATCGCGACCAGGCCTGGGCCACCGACTTCCACGTCGTTCCAAGTCGGCATCGCAAAGGGCATCGGGTTGACCCACCGCCAGCCCAGCTCAGCTCCTTCGGGCGCACGCATCGGTTGCACCAAGGGAGCGGCCGGTTGAGGCAAGCGCGCCACGGGCTCAGGTTCGGGTTCGGGTTCAGGCGCGTCCTGCGTGAACCACCAACCGGCAGCACCTGCGACGACCAGCAACACGAGCACCAAACCGATCCACTTCCCGCTGCCTCCAGAGTTGACCGCGCGGTGCGCTTTCATCGCTTCCTCCTCCAACTCGGGCACGAGTGGTTTGCCGGTGATCGGATCGATCGACAATGCCGTCGGCGCAGCGCCCATCGTCAACGCTGCAGCACGCGCTTGTGCCGTCTTGGGTGCGTCAGCACGAATCTCCGGCTCGCGATCATGATCGGCAAAGGGCTCCAACGCTTGCCGGACTTCATCGCAGCTCGCGTATCGACCGTCGGCCGTCTTTTCGAGCATCCGGTTGAGCACAGCCTCGAATGCCGGCGGAATATCCGCGCGATACCGGGTGATCGGCGGGGGCGGCTCCGTGCAGATCTTGAGCACGAGCATGGGAAACGACTCGTCTTCAAACGGGTGCTGCCCGGTCAGCAGCTTGAATAGGATCACCGCCAAGCTGTAGATGTCGGCCCGCGCATCGATGTCCTTCTTTCCCTGCGCTTGTTCGGGCGACATGTAGAACGGCGTCCCGATCGTGGTGCCGGTGCGGGTCATCAACGATGCGCCATCGACTGCGTCGAGGAACTTCGACACGCCAAAGTCCAAGAGCTTGATGCTCTGATCTTGGCAAAAGAAGATGTTGTCGAGCTTCAGATCGCGATGAACGATTCCCGTCGCGTGTGCGGCGCTCAACGCGTCGCACACCTGTTGCGCCACACGAACCGCACGACCAAGTGGAAACGGCCCCTCCTCGTTGAGCACTGCCGTCGCGTCGCGCCCTTCGAGCAACTCCATCGCGATCCACGCGTCTTTGTCGTCCTCGCCGGTGTCGATGACTTCAACGATGTTCGGGTGGCCGATGGCTGCAGCTGCACGCGCTTCGCGTCGAAAGCGGGTGAGCACTTCACGATCGCTCACCAAGCGCGGATGCAGCACTTTGACTGCGACCTTGGTTCCCGAATCGTCGACGCCCTCATAGACCGCGCCGAATCCACCTTGGCCTCGCAACGCCGTCAGGCGGTAAGGTCCGATCGTCTGACCAATACGCGCCGCGGCCGAAACCTCGTCCATGGGGGCGACGCTACGAAATCATCACGGGATATCGAAGCTCAAACCCACGCTTCCGGTCCAAGTCCGCGGTTGTAGCGTAGATCCTTCGGGAAGCTGGAAGAGCCAGGCATGGCTGACGCGCACTTCGACACGCATCGAGTTGGTCACGAGCACACCAAGCCCGCCACTGATACTGGTCAGCCAAGCGGACTCCTTGTCGCTCTGATCGACAGCGATCTGCGTGCGCCCCCCTGCCACTTCGAGGATGGGTTGGAGACGCAGAACCGGAATGGTCGGTCGTAGGGCGACGACGAGGCCCCCACCAAACGCAGGATTCTTGAGCGGCAGGTCCGACGCCATGACGTTGCCCCAGACACCAGCCTGCAGCGGACCGATGAGTTCAAACGCAAACTGCGCATTGAGGTTGGGTCGCCAGTCCGTTTGGTCACCGTGATCGAGACGAACTCCACCCGTGTGGATCGCGAAGGTGCCTGTGTCGGCTGAGGCAGTGGATGTGAACGTGAGGGCGGCGAGGAGAAAAGCGGGGAGAAGAAAACGGCTCATGGGGACGTCAGACTTGCGATGCAGCTTGCGTACCATCGCAAATTTCCCCGAATTCTCCGACTTTCTGACGAGTCGAACCGACAACGTGGGTTCACACCCGGATCTTCCCTTCCGAAGATCGTGAACTTGGCACTTTCGCCATCGATTGGTACGCAAAGCTGGTGACGGCCGAACTCCAGCTCGCGCGCCCACTTCGCCTTTGGAGCGATGTGCGCACGCGTGCCGTGGCCGCGTTGCTTCGGCGTTCTGCGTCGTCGATGACCGAACGTTCGATCGTGGACCTGCGTCGTCGCTTAGAGCGCATGGCGCGGTTCTCGCCACTGCCGGCAGGGATTCACATCCAACGTGACAGTTTGGCTGGGCGTCCGGCGCGTTGGGCGATTCCGCGAACCGACTCCGCGGGTGTTCTCTTCCATCTTCACGGTGGTGGGTACGTCACCTGTTCTCCACACACACACCAGCTCTTGCTGGCAGACCTCGCCGCGGCGACGGCAACGCGCGCAGTGTCGGTCGACTATCGCAAGGCTCCAGAGCATCCCTTTCCGCTCCCGATCGACGACTGCGTTGCAGCGTGGCGAGATTTGATTGCGCGTGGAACCGATCCCAACGAGGTGGTGCTGAGCGGTGACTCTGCAGGCGGCGGTCTGGCGTTGGCGGTTCTCCAACGGCTGCGCGAGGCCGGGGAACCAATGCCGCGCGCCGCAGTGCTGCTTTCGCCGTGGGTAGACCTCGGTTGTCGCGGTTGGAGCATCGAACGCTACGGCCGCTACGACTATCTCAACCAGCGCTCTCTCGACCGTTTCGCCAACCTCTACCTGCAGGGCGCCGACCCGACGAACCCAGAGGCGTCACCGGTGCATGCGTCGTTCGAAGGCTTTCCGCCGATCTTGGTTCAGAGCGGTGGCGCGGAAGTGCTGCGTACGCAGATCGAGCGCATGGTGATGCGGGCACGCGCCCAGGGTGCCGACGTGACGCTGGAGACGTGGGACGGCATGTTCCACGCGTGGCATGGGTTCACCGTACTGCTGCCCGAAGCCCGCGAAGCGCTACGCAGCGTGGGTCGCTTCGTCCGAACACTCTCCCGCTGAAGTCCGTATGGGCGCACTCTCCAACCGGAAGACGGAAGACTAGGGGTCGAAAGGAGAATCAATCCTCCCGACTTGCAGTCTTTCGACTTCCGGTAATGTCGTGGCGTCGTCTCTCGCTTCAGTACTCGCACTGTTCGCCGACCCGCTGGGCGGCGTCGGTACAACGTGCGTTGGCGTCGTTGCACTGTGTTCGCGTGCGCGGGCTCTCAGGATGTGCATCCGCGATCGCGCAGATTCGGCCCGCAAGATCACAAATCCGATCGCGCAGCTGTCCGACGTCGTCGCATGAGTCGGCCGCGAGGAGCCGATCGAGGTACTGCCCCTGACTCTCCAAATCCCGCGACGCGTCCAACGCCTCTTGTTCGTAAGGCGTGAGCTGACCGGTGTTCCCGCCACCGATGGTCCGAGTGGCCGGACGATCGCTCAACCCGGTCTCTTCGCCGCCAGTGCCTTCTTCCGGCGCCACCATCACGACATCACGACCGTCGTCTTCTCGCGAGCAGCCCGCTAGCGAGGCGACGACAACAAAGGCGAGTGCTATGCGCACGTCGCCTGCACGATCGCGGGATCCACCGCAAACCGCTCCAAGAACTCACGTCGTTGGGTCTTCATCGCCGCGACCCACGTCGCGTACTCGTCGGTGCGTCCGTGCTTTTCGTAGTAGCGACGTGGCTCGAGAATGTCCTGGCCCACCTTCTCGACCAGATCGGCATTCTCGGCCGCTTCGACGTCGACGATTTCGTATCCGAAGTCCGGATCCTTCTTCCACTGAATCGACTCGCTCAAGAGCGCTTCGAGCATCGCAGAGCTGTGCGGGATCTTCACCTTGAGCGCCTTGCCTGCTTTGGCATCGCGACCATCGCCGCCGATGTAGCCCGTGTTCATCAACCACATGCTCACGTCGCTCATCGTCGCGGCGAGCTCGGCAAAGCGCTTGGCCTGCAACCCATGCTTGGCGGGGAAGAAGGGTTGCGTGAAGGGCGAACGCGTCTTGCCGCGATCCTTGCCTGCGGCGCTCGTCTTCGAGGTCTCACCCAGCATGAAGTATCCGGCGGCCTGCTCTGGCGAGGTGAAGCGCACGATGCCCGGCATCGCTGCGTCTGCACCTTCGTCGCGGTTGAGGATGCCCATCGACTTCACTTCCGGAATGTTGTGCAGATCGGCTGCGCCCGGAATCGAAGACATCGGAATGATCGAGCGACCATTCTGAGTCCACTTCACAAAGTCCCAGCCGTCCTGCGGCACACCCAGTTCGTCGACGACCGACTCGGCCGTCACTTCACCCGAGATGAACTTGTCGAGGTTTGCCGCATCTGCACCGGTCGCGATCAGGATGTCGCGCAGACGCTTTGCATCGTCGACGGTGATCGTTCCCTTGAAGAAATCGAAGCTTCCATCGGCCTCAAGAAACGCGTTTTCCAGCCACGCATCCTTACTGATCGTGCCCGCGTGGATCACCGGCTCATTGTTGGCGTTGAGTCCGTCGATCTTGGCGAAGCAGCCGTTTTCGGTGATCGACAAACGTCCGCCCGGCCACAGCGCGACCATGTCGTCCTGAATCGGCTCGGTCAGATCGCCCTGCTTGCTGAACGTGGTGGTCGTCTTGCCCGTTCCGCTCAATCCGAGAACGGTCATGGTGACACGGTCGCCGCTGGTCTTGGTCACGGCCTTCGCACCCGCGTGCAGAACCAGCCCACCCTTTTGGAACACGTACTCGTTGAGCATGCGAAGCACGCCCTTCTTCGACTCACCGAAGTAGTCCGCACCGATCACGTGCGTCGTCCAGTTTTCGATGTCGACCAAGATGGCTTGGCGACCCGGCATGTCGTCCAACCGAAGGTCCGGCGTGTACACCAAGCGCAGCGTTGGCTGGAATGCCTTGGCCTGCATCTCCGCGGGCTCAACGTCCGCACGCGGGAACGCCAGCACTTGCTGCATCCCGGCGATGTTCGCGCCCTCCACCGTGTACAGCCACGTCGCGCCAAACGCGCGCTCACCGAGTCCGACGTAACCGTCGATCGCGATCAGCTTCCCCTTCTCGGCGATGTAGGCCGTCTGGCGAGCGATCAACTCGTCAGCCTTCTCGCGCGAGATGGTGTTGTGACTCCACGGGTGATCGGAACGGTTGTCGATCACGTACGTGTACTTGGCCATGCGAGCCTTGTTTCGGGTGACCTTGTTCAGGCTTCCCGAGGCCGTGACCATCACACACGGAGTGTGCTCGCGCGCGAGCTCGCGAAGCTCGTCTTGCGAGGGGTTTTCAAGGTAGGCGACGTCGAAAGGGCGAGGGTCCATTCGCCTGCCGGAATAGCGCAGGGACAGGCCGAATGCCACACGATGCCGGATCCATTTGCGCGACACTCCGCGCCGAACCACGCTCCTGTCGAATGCTCGCCCAACCCCACGATTGGCGGTGGCAGGCACGCAACGCAATTCGCGATCTTCCGGGCCTGGAGGCCGCTCTTCGGCTGACCGAAGCGGAGCGCCAAGGAATTGTCCGTGCACTCGACGGCGGGTTTCCGATCGCGATCACGCCCTATTACCTCTCGCTCATCGATCCCGAGGATCCCGGCTGTCCAATCCGCCGCCAAGTCGTTCCGCACGAGTTGGAATCGCGAGAGGTCGACGGCGATATGCGCGACCCCTTGGGTGAGGAGTTGCACACCCATGCAGCCGCTCCTGAGCTGGTCCGGCGCTACCCGGATCGCGTGCTCCTGCTCACGACCGATCGATGTGCGGTGTACTGCCGATTCTGCACGCGTTCTCGCATGGTCGGCGACGGCGGTGGTGCCCGTTCACCCGACGCATTGAGCGACGCGTTCGAATACATCGAGTCGGACCCCACCATTCGCGATGTGATCGTCAGCGGCGGCGACCCCTTGGTGATGTCCACGTCGCGGCTTGTCGACATCGTGAAACGCCTGGCGAGCATCGAACACCTGATGACGGTGCGAATCGGGACCCGTGCCCCCGTGACCATTCCCCAACGGGTCACCGACGAGTTGTGCGCAGCGCTTCGCAACGCGCATCCCAGCGTCTGGATCATGACGCACTTCAACCATCCAAAAGAACTCACACCCCAGTCGACCGCTGCGTTGGCCAAACTCGTCGACCACGGGTTGGTGGTGATGAACCAGTCGGTGCTGCTGCGCGGGATCAACGACCATGCGCAAACTCTCGAAACCCTCTTTCGAGGGCTGGTGGCTCGGCGTGTTCGGCCCTATTACCTACTTCAGGCAGACCCTGTCGTCGGGACTGGACACCTTCGTACCCCCCTGGCGCGGGGCATCGAGATCATGTCCCAACTTCAAGGCCGCTTGACCGGAATTGCGATTCCCAAGCTCGTCGTCGATACCCCGGCGGGCAAAGGAAAAGTGCCGATCGGGCCGGAAGTGATCGTCCGCCAAGAGGAGGGACGCACCACCCTGCGCACGTTTCGTGGCGAAGAGGTGGTGTATGTCGACCCTCCCCCTTGATCGGCCTGCTGGAGTATGGGAATCCGCACTCGCGAGAAACCGATGCAACGAACCCTGACGCTCTTCAACTCATCGATCGGCAAGAAAGCCCTGATGGCCACCTCGGGGGTGGTCTTGCTCGGCTTCACCCTCGGGCACCTGCTCGGCAACATGAAGGTCTACGCAGGCCCTGAGGAGTACAACGAGTACGCCCGCTGGCTGCGAACCGTGCCGTTGCTGCTTTGGGGCACCCGATTCGCTCTGCTGATCTGCTTTGGCGCGCACATCTGGAGCGCGTTTGCGCTCTGGAAGCGGAACAATGAAGCGCGCAGTTCCCGGTACATGAAGAACGTCGACCTCGCGACCGACTACGCCGCGAAGACGATGTACTACTCGGGACCCATCTTGCTCTTCTACGTGGCGTTCCACCTCTTGCATCTGACCTTCGGTGGGATGATTTTTGGCGACGCTAACCTTCTCGGCATCGAGGGCTACACGTGGGAGGTGAGCAACCCCTACAACAACATGGTGCGAGGCTTTCAGCACTGGCCCATCGTCATCCCCTACGTGCTGGGTGTGCTCGCTCTCGGCGTCCACCTCTTCCACGGCATCTGGTCGATGTTCCAAACCATCGGCGCCAACCACCCCAAGTACAACCCCTTCCGGCGTGACATCGCGATTGGCATCGCTGCGCTGCTGACCATCGGGAACCTCTCGTTCCCCATCGCGGTGTACTTCGGCTACCTCGAGCCCACGACCCTCCGCTTCAACTTCCCTGAGCTTCACTGAGGTCCACGATGGAACTGCGATCCAAAGAACCGACCGGCAGCATCGAAGAGCGCTGGACCGAGCACAAAGCGCACAACAAGCTCGTCGCCCCGCATAACCGCCGCAAGTACACGATCATCATGGTCGGCAGCGGACTTGCCGGTGGTGCGGCCGCCGCGTCGCTTGGTGAGCTGGGCTACAACGTGAAGTGCTTCTGCTTCCAGGACAGCCCGCGCCGCGCACACAGCATCGCCGCACAGGGCGGCATCAACGCCGCCAAGAACTACCAAAACGACGGCGACAGCGTGTACCGCCTGTTCTACGACACCGTGAAGGGCGGCGACTTTCGTTCGCGTGAGTCCAACGTGTACCGGCTGTCCGAACTCTCGGTGAACATCATCGACCAAGCCGTCGCTCAGGGCGTGCCCTTCGCGCGCGAATACGGAGGCTTGTTGGCCAACCGCTCGTTCGGTGGCGCGCAGGTGTCGCGTACGTTTTACGCGCGCGGTCAGACCGGCCAGCAGCTGTTGCTCGGCGCATACTCCGCACTCGAGCGCCAAATCCACGCCGGTACGGTGGAGATGTTTCCGCGCAAGGACGTCTTGGACGTTGTTCTGCACGAGGAACGAGCACGCGGCATCGTGGTGCGCGACTTGGTCACGGGCGAACTGGAAACCCACTTCGGCGACGTCGTGGTTCTTTGCACCGGTGGCTACGGCAACGTGTTCTACCTTTCGACCAACGCCAAGGGCAGCAACTGCACGGCGGCTTGGCGTGCGCATCGTCGCGGCGCGCTGTTCGCAAACCCTTGCTACACGCAGATTCACCCGACCTGCATTCCGGCATCGGGCGACTACCAGTCGAAGCTGACCCTGATGAGCGAGTCGCTGCGCAACGACGGTCGCGTGTGGGTTCCGCGTGATCCCGAAGATGCGACCAAGCCGCCGAGCAAGATCGACCCGGCAGACCGTTACTACTACCTGGAAGAGCGCTATCCCGCGTTCGGAAACCTGGTTCCTCGCGACGTGGCGTCCCGCAACGCGATGTACGTGTGCGACGACGGGCTTGGAGTCGGGAACGCACTCGACGAAGACGGCAAGCGTCGTGGTGTGTACCTGGACTTCGCGGACGCCATTCGGCGCTTGGGGCGGAAGGCCATCGAAGAGCGTTACGGCAACCTCTTCGAGATGTACGAGCGCATCACGGGCGACGACCCCTACGAGACCCCGATGATCATCTACCCCGCGACCCACTACACGATGGGTGGCCTCTGGGTGGACTACAACCTCATGAGCAACGTCGACGGACTCTTCGTCGGCGGCGAAGCCAACTTCTCCGACCATGGCGCCAACCGTCTCGGTGCCAGCGCTCTGATGCAGGGACTCGCGGATGGCTACTTCGTGTTGCCCTTCACGATCGGCAACTACCTCGGGGAGGTTCGTGAGTTGAGCCCGCTCACCCGAGACTCGGTGGAGTACAAACTCAAGAACGACAAAGACTTCACGCAAGCGAAGGCCGACGAGGCTTTGGCGACGATCGAGCGCCTGACTGAAGAGCACCAAGGTTCGATTGAGGAGCGCATCGAGGAGCTGATGAATGCGCCCTCCCCGACGCATCCACCGGACTACTACCACCGCCGACTTGGTCTGTTGATGTACAAGTACTGCGGGATGAGTCGCAACGAAGAGGGCCTCAAGAAGGCGCTCCAGTTGATTCCCGATCTACGCGACGAGTTCTTGCGCGAGGTGAAGGTCACCGGCAGCGCCGACGACATGAACCCCACGTTGGAGCGCGCACTGCGCATCTACGATTTCTTCGAGCTCGCCGAGCTGATGTGCATCGATGCACTGACTCGCCAGGAAAGTTGCGGCGGTCACTTCCGCACCGAGTACGTCAGCGACGATGGTGCGGAAGCCAAGCGCGACGACGAGAACTTCCAGCACGTCAGCGCGTGGGAGTACACAGGCGACTCGGGGCAACCGACCGAGCATCGCGAATCGCTGGAGTTTGAGTACGTGAAGCCGACGACCCGGAGCTACAAGTAATGGCCGAAACCAAAACTCTTACCCTGCACATCTGGCGTCAAAAGCGCGGTGCAAAGTCGGGTCGGTTCGACGTGTACCGAGCCGAAGCCAACGAGCACATGAGCTTTCTCGAGCTGCTCGACGTGGTGAACGCCGAAATCATCGAAAGCGGCGGTGAAGCCATCGCGTTTGATCACGACTGTCGCGAAGGCATCTGCGGAATGTGCGGCTTGGTCATCAACGGCTACGCACACGGACCCCGCGAGCGCACCACCACGTGTCAGCTGCACATGCGGGAAATCTTCAAGTTGGGTTGGACCGACATTTGGGTCGAGCCCTGGCGTGCAAAAGGCTTCCCGATTCTGAAAGACCTGGTCGTCGACCGCACCGCGTTCGACCGAATCATTCAGGCGGGTGGCTACATCTCGATTCGAACCGGCTCGGCGTCGGAAGCCAACGAGACGCCAATTCCAAAGCCTGTTTCGGATCGCGCCATGGACGCTGCGACGTGCATCGGTTGTGGTGCGTGTGTGGCTGCGTGTCCCAACGCGTCCGCGAGCTTGTTCACCAGCGCGAAGCTCGGACATCTCGGACTGCTTCCGCAGGGTCAGACCGAGCGTTTTGATCGGGCGCGTTCCATGGTTGGGCAAATGGACGCGGAAGGCTTCGGCGGCTGCACGAACCACGGCGAGTGCGAGAAGGCCTGTCCGAAGGGCATCAGCATCGATTTCATCGCGCAGATGAACCGCGACTTTGTGCGGGCGATGCTGACGGCGCGCGACAAGTAGCAGCCGGCCGGCTGTTTCAGTTTGTAGCGGTCGCTTGCGTTTCGGTTCCGTCTCGACGTCCGTCTCGCTTCTCACACGTTCTCCCTTCTCTGCGTCTTCGGACACCCTCCGAAACGGCTAGATTTCTTTTGGCGAGCGCGACGTTGCAGGCACGCGTCGGTGCGTTCATTGCTTAGGCGATTGTGAACGGTGACCGACGCGTGAACCGAGCGACACGCAACCCACGAGTGAAACCCCTTGGTTTTCACTCGGCATGCTGTCTGCAATCCGGCTGCTCGGCGCTCGGCGCCGGGAGGAACCATGCAGAAGATGCTGGGTGCAGGTTTGGTTGTGCTCTTGATGAGTACACAGGCGTTCGCACGGGACGATGAGAGTGCGCTCTTCGACGGAGACGGAGATACCCCTTGGTCAGAGCGTCATGCGTTTGAGCGGAACTTCGCGCTTGCGGTGTACGGAATCGGTTGGGCGGGCGAGTACAACGGAGCGGGGGTCGGCGGTCGGGCTCGCTATGAGTTCCGCCAGAAAGTCGGGCTGGACGTGTACACGGATCACTTGATGATCGAAGCGCCCGGCGGTCGACGACACGACCACCCGGTAGGGTTCAATCTCTACGTGCCCTTTCGACTTAGCGAGAACTGGCGTGTTCGACCGCTCTTCGGCTTTTGCGCAGTGTTCTCGTACTACAACCCCGATCAAGACGGCGTCGACAACGCCAACGACATTCACTTCGGCGTCCACGCAGGAGGTGGTCTCGAGTACGCGTTTGGCCGCTACGTCAGCATGTTCCTCGACGTGCAAGGAACGCTCTACTTCGGACATGACCGCTACGACGGTGGATGGGGCACACACATCGAAGACGGCCTGAGCGCATGGGGACTCGCCGAAGCGAAGTTGGGTGTACAGGTCCACCTCTAACAGGATGCTGGACGCGCGAAGCGAGTCCGGCATGCTGTTCCGTGCCCGTGCCCATGCCCGTGCCCGTGCCCGCGCCGAACGACGCCCTCTTCGGACTTCATTGAAGATCTGCCCCCGCTTCGCTCTACTGAGGCAATGAAGATTGGAACCGGGGCGTTCGACGATGTCTTCGTCCCGGGAACCACAACACTGCAAACGTCGGACCTTGCAGACGAAAACATGCGTCGGCTGCGCAGGCTCGCCGAGCAGTCCGAACGCGTGTCCCTTTCGGTAAAGCCTTTCGGTACCCACGATCGAGACTTCGATCCCGTGGTGTGGACTCGACTTCAGGTCTTCGGTGAACTCTACCAACTCGGCCAGCGCTATCACTTTCGAGCCGCCGACAACCCTGCCCGTAGATGGACACTCTCCCCCACATACTGCGCGTTTCTCCAAACCTACGGCGCGCTCGTTGTTCGCGTGCAAGACGCAGACGACGCGTCGTTCGATCTTTGGTCGCCTCTTTCTGCCGCGTTCGCGACGGATGAATTCTTTGACGCTCTACACGACCATCGCGACGGGCTGTGGCCGTACCACGAGCCAGACGACTATGGATTCTCCCAGTGTGTCGTCTTTGCATCACGGGCGCGTGTATACCTACGAGGTTGGGCGTTCGACACACGCGTTCGGGATGAGCACGGCGAACAGGCGATTCGGGCCATCGAAGACTTCTCCGCAGACGACGGATCCTTGATGGACACACTGTGGCCATTGAACAGCACGAGCTTTGACTCTGAACGTGTCACGTCCTTCGATGCGTGGCTGGAGGAGCGCGTCTCAGCGATTCAACGCGCGATCGCGCCAAGCTGACTTCGAAGAAAGAGCACGACGGCGATTCGATTTTTTAACCGGAAGTGCGGGAAGGCTGGAAGACGGGAAGGGTCTTGGTTCTGAAAACCTTCCCGCCTTCCAGCCTTCCCGTACTTCCGGTTAAAATTGATCCCAGCTAACCGGCACTACGGCGCGACTACGGCATCAAACCGTCGTCGATCCAATCAACGATCCGCTGACGCGTCTCCGCATCTGGAAACGGTCCGTCGCCCACAGGAAACTGGTTCGGGCGCGGCGTGCCTGCTCCGCAATCGGACAAGGGCTCGGGCGTGACACCACAGCGAATCCGATCCGCATCGCGAATCACTTCGTCGATCGTCGTGTAGTTTCGGCGCCCACCGGCGTGACACTCCACGCAGTACGTGGCGAACCACTCCATCGCGAAGTTCTCCCAGGTGTCTGCGCTCGCACCCACGTCCTGGCCCGCATCGACTTCACCTGCATCGGGTTCCGCCGCGTCCTCGCCGCCGACGTCCATCGCACCAACATCCGGCATCGACGAATCCGTGCCAGCGTCGGTACCGCCATCATCGTCGCCACACCCGACGGCCAAGAGAAGAGCACAGAAACCCAACGTGGATATGCGAAGCATCCACGCAGGGTAACCGGTGGGCATCTGTTTCGGTCAAGCCGTTCGAAACCGCACTACGTCAGCAAGAAGGGCAGCGGATCGTCGCAGCTCTCGTCGAGAGCATTCTGGTCGTACTGCATCGCCATCCAGGTGTGGTTCGGTCCCATCGCGCTAAACGCTCGTCGGTCTCCGGTTTGCCACTCGCTACGCGGCACACCGAACGCGTCCAAGTACGTCGTGGTCCACTGGAAGTAGCACGCACCAGTGCGTCGGCCTTGGTGCGCAAACACCTCGTCGCCCTCGCGCATCGGACTGCTGCTACGATCACGCAGATCCAGGTAGTGACCGGTGCTCATCGAACCGCCTGCACTGCCGGCAGCGACGATCGGAATCGAGTCGCCGTTGTGCGTCGAGCTGCCGGCTTCCGGACTCCACCACACCAAACTGTTGTCCAACATGGTGCTCTCACCTTCGGCGAGCCCGTCGAGCTTGCTGACCAGGTCCAAGTAGGCGTTTTGGAAGAACTGCTGTGTCCCGCTTCGCAACATGCCGCGCAGTCGCTCCGCAAGGGCTGCGTCGTCGCGTCCCGACGCGTTGTGCGCGACTTCGTGGTAGCCGCCGGGGTAGGCGTCGATTTCCGCCGAGAAGGCGTCGTTGACGCGAATCACCGCGATGCGACTGCTGTCGCACATGAACGCAGCCATGACGACGTCGTTGTACAGCGCGTACGTGTCGCGATCGTAGCGATCCCAACGGCCAGGCAGGTCCGCAATCGGCATCACGTCACCACACGATGCTCCTGGCAACGCGGTGATCGACGCGCGGATATCGCTGAGTCGATCCATGTACTGGGTGAGTCGACGGCGGTCTTCACTGCCCAAGCGCGCACCAGGACCGTGCGCACCGGATTCCAAGCGTTGATAGCTGGAGTAGATGGCATCGATGGGGGGTGGACGGGTCGGCTCCTCGCTGGTCTCGACGTAAATGCTGTCGAACACCGCTTGCGCGCTAACTTCTTCGGCGGGCTGAAAACCCCCGGCGGGTCCAAGGGAACGATCGACAAGTTCGACGCTCAACGCGTGGTTGCCGAAGTACATGTGACGTCGACGCGGCACGGTCGGATAGATCGCGGTCGAATGCGCCATCACCATGTCCGCCGTCTCTTGCTCGGGCGTGGGCTCGTCGTGGTTGTTCGACATGTCGCCGTAGTTGCCCAGCAGGTGCCGCGCGTGTCCGTAGTAGAACGGCACGTCGAGTCCCCGGATCACGTTCATCTTGCTCGCAATCGACTCGGTCAGCAGGTTGCCCGGCGCGCGTAGGGTCGCGGAGATCACACGGTCTTCGCCCTCCATCGTCGACGTCAGTGCACCGCGGTGACAGGTGTGAAGCGGATGGGTGAATGTCTCGGAGGCCAACGCCTCATCCGGAAACATGTCTTGCTGCCAAACACCGCCGTGCTCGGTCATGAACATGACCATGCGCCGTGCAGGCATTGTCGGCTGCGCCTTGATCTTGCGAGGAAGCAGGCTGGGAAGTGCGGGAATCAGCAGCGAGGCTCCACCACCAAGCAACATCCAACGTCGTCCAAACTTACGTACCGTCATCGCTTAGTTCTCCGCTCGCGTCTGAAAATCGGGATCCAACAACACGGAAGTGATGACCTCCGCAAGCGGGCGACCGTCGTCGATCGCCTCATCCATGGTGCGCAACAAGCAACCGTCTTCGACCACGCGCTCCGTGCGTCCCAATGAGAAGCGCACGTAGTGGCGGGCAAAACACGCCGCGACCTTCTCCGAATCATAGAGGACCTGCGAGAGTTCCTCGCCTCCGCGCACCGGGTCGTCCGACTCGAACACGGTGACCTCGTCGTTGATCGGAAGTCGCATCGTTTCGTTTCCGTCAGAATCGAAAAGCGGCTCATCCGTTCGCAGCTGGCCAATCGCATCGAAGGCCTCAAGCGCATAGCCGGTGGGATTGATGTTGCCGTGGCACTGACTGCACGCGAGCGGCGAGGTCAGAATCTCGGTCGCTTCGCGGGAACCCACCATGGTGCGGTCGACCGAAGGCAAGTCATCCATCGCGCCGCCTGGTGCTGCAGGAAGGTTGTCGCACGTGATCTGACGACGAATGAACACGCCGCGAAGAATGGGGTGCGTGATCGAGTTGACCGTGGGCAACGCGACCTCCGCACGCGAGAGCAACAAACCCACGCGCGTGAGCAAACCGCGACGCTCCGGTCCCAGTGCCCGCATCTCGCCAGGGCTTGCCGGCTCGACGCCGTAGATGTCGGCCAACACGGGATGGGTGGTCATCGTGCCTTCGGCTAGGAAGAAGTCCTCGAACGTGCCTCCCGTCCGAAGCACGTGCATGAAGAGGTCAACGAGTTCGTCTTCGACGGCCTGATCGAACCCGGAGTCCAAACCGAGGTGCCCTGCAACGGCCTCGAAATCCGCGCCGTTGCCACTGCTGGCGGTGTTGATGTGGTCGAAGCGGAACCACTCCCACAAAAAGCTGCGCATGGAGCGCTCGGCGCGCGGGTCGTTCAGCACCCGCTCGACTTCGGTTTCCCAGCCTTCGTTCGTCAGAATCGATCCACTCTCCGCCGCGGCAAAGAGCGCGTCGTCCGGCATCGAATCCCAGAGCTGGTAGCTCAGCCGCGACGCGAGTTCGTAGCCGGTGAGTTCGCCCGTTCCTTCCACATGGAAGAGGAAGTTGGGCTGCGCAAACATCACGGCGACAAGATCGCGAAGGTCTTCGGACGTCACCGCGTTACCGCCTTGGTAGACCTCGTTGCGGAAGAACTGAAACTCCGTGTCGTCGAGCGGGCGCCGATGCGTCAGCAAACCCAAGCGGCGCACAAACGCGTCGAGACACGCGCCGTCCTCACCTACGTCGAGCGCGCTTGCGAGGCATGCTTCCGCCGAGCTCAGTCGTTCGGGAGTGATGAGCGCTTCGCCGATCGCCAAGCTCAAGCGGTAGTGCGCTTCGACCGCGGCGTTGCCCACGGACTGGTCTGCACGAAAGAACGCCAGCTGGCCTTCCTGCTGCTCGGAGTCGGTTGCCCGCAAGTCGTCGGGCAAGGCACCAATGCGGTCGACCAGTTCGGCTTGTACCGCGCCTGCGCCACCGCCAAGCAGGCTGCCGAGAACATCGTCGATCGTGTTCTGAAGCTGCGTCCGACTCAGTCGGCGAAGCGGCAGATCGGTTGGATCCCGATCGCCGCAAGTAAAGTCCACCTCGGCTTCGGTGAACTCGGTGTCCTCAGGCGGCGTCCACTCCGGGTCCGAAATCGCCCCTTCACAGGCGAGGACAAGAGCGAGCGCCAACCCAAGCAGAAGACGTATTCCACCCATCCCCCAGTAGGTGCGCTGATTGGCGAAAACGGCTCAAGCGAAATTTTCCAACGATTCCGGATATTATTGCCGGGTGAGGCAGAACCGATGAAAACCTCGTTTGCGGCAGGTCGAGAGGTTCGGCCGGGTTCGGTTCTGCGCCTGGTCGCTCCAAGCGGGCCCTTCGACAAAGAAGCGTTCGACCGTGGCGTCCAGTTTCTGAAAGCGCGCTATGAGGTCCGCTTCGACGATCGGATTTTCGCGCAGCGAGGCTATCTCGCCGGCGACGACGATCGCCGGCATCACGAACTCGTCGAAGCGCTCAACGACACCGATGCGGACGCGATTGTCGCAGCGCGTGGCGGCTACGGAAGCACGCGCTTGCTCGAACGACTCGACACATCGTTGGTGCGCCAGGCCAACAAGCGCCTCGTTGGGTTTAGCGACATCACCGCGCTGCACGCGTTGTGGTCACGCGCGGCACTCGAATCACTGCACGCGCCGATGGTCGCATGGCTTGGGAACGCCGACGAGATGCAACGCGTGCAGTGGGTCGCGGCACTCGAGCGCACGTACACCACGCTCAACGATCTGACCCCGATCTCGGATGTCAGCGAGGCGATTCAAGGTCCACTGGTGGGAGGTAACCTCGCGGTCTTGGCTGCTCTCGTCGGCACGCCCTACGCGCCTCCGCTGACGGGCGCGGTGTTGTTCCTCGAGGACGTGGGCGAAGCGCCGTATCGAGTCGATCGAACGCTCACGACGCTTCGCCACGCAGGCTGGTTTGATCGCGTGGCGGGAGTGCTGCTGGGCGAGTTCGTGGCGTGCACGGGCAAGCACGCTGTCTCGATCGAATCTGTTCTCAAGGATCGACTCGGGTCGCTGTCTGTGCCGGTACTGAGTGGTGCGCCAAGCGGGCACGGCGTGCACAACCGCGCCCTGCCCTTCGGGCATCTGGTCGAGCTCGATCCGCTCGATTGCGCCGCGCGCTTCGCGTAGCATCACCGCGATGCAAGCCGGACTCAGGCTGATGGGCGTGGTGTTTGTGCTCTTCGGGTGCTTGTTGCTGCTCGATGCGTTCGACGTCTTCCGCTTCGATCACCCACTCACGGATTGGCACCTGACCTGGGGCCGCGAAGCCGCGTGGGCGATTCGGATCGGCATCATCGTCTTGGGACTGGTGCTGATCTTCCTGACGCCCCGCGGCGACGACTAAGGGCTAGCCTCCGCAGCTCCCGGGTACGGCGATGAACTCACCGCCGCAGACCTCGAACTCCGTAGTCGACTGGTTGACGCAGCGGCCCGCGCACCAGACACAGTAGCCCGCCAAGCCAGGGGTCGTGGTGCAATCTCCACAACTGCTTGCGCCACCGCATGCCGGACACGCGCTCGGGCTGTCCCGCCAGTTATCAGCGCCACACTCGGCTTCGCGATCATTGCTCATGCAGCCGCCACCACCTTCGCACCAACCGCATCCCGCAGTGCGATTGCACTCGTTGCAGTCCATGCCGACGCTTGCGCACGGGTCTTCCTCTTCGGCTTCACACTCACCGCTGTCGGCGTTGCACTCTTCGCCTTCGCCGCACATACCGCCGCAGGGATCGGTCTCGCATTCACCGTTGTCGGCGTTGCAGACCTGACCTTCTTCGCAGGCGATTCCAGCGCACAAATCGACAGCGCACTCGCCCTCCATGCAGGTCTCGCCTTCGGGACACGTCAACCCCACACAGGGATCTTCCGGCTCGCATGCTCCGCTTTCCGAGTTGCAGGTTTCGGCCAAACCGCAGGTCACCGCGTCACACGGATCGTTCCGACAGGAGCCATCCGCGGGGTTGCAGACTTGCTCTCCACCGCAGGTCACCCCCACACACATGTCGGTCTCGCACATGCCGGCCGAGCAACGCTCACCTTCGCCACACGTGACGCTCGCGCAGCTCGTTTCACATCCGCTGCCGGCACGACATGCTTCGTCGGCTGCGCACATCGTGGTCTCGCACGAGTCCGCGCTGCATGCTCCGCTCGGTGCGTCACACACTTCGCCGGGATTGCATCCAGTCGAGCGACAGCTCGTCGGATCGGTCGCCGGGTCGTCCGGGTCCGGTTCGGGGCGCGGGTCCTCTTCCTCCTCGCAAATCGGAAGCGGCAACACACCTTCGGTCGCGTAAATGGTGCGCCCATCCACGATATCGAGGTCCGCGACGTACTCGAACAGAACGCGGTCCCACACGGGTACCTCCAGCTTCGCTCCGACTTGCGCCGTCACGCCGCCGGTGACCTCCGCTTCCCAGTCACACCAGAGCAAGGTGACTTCGCCTTGAATCCAGCCAGAGAGTCGAATCTCGGGTCCCGCGGTGTCGTAGACCTTTCCGAGGTAGCCAAACCCCGGCGAGAACTTCGCACTCACCGAGACCGTTCCAGGTTCGGTGGCTTCGAGCCCTGCGCTGCCCGACGCGCGACCTTCGCTGATGTTGCGCCAGCCACCGCGCTCGGTGTGCTCCACGCCGGCGCTAAACCCGATGCTGCCACCGGCGCTCGCTTCCACGGTTCCAGCAGTCGCGCTCGCACCCGCTTCCAGCTTCGCGGTCAAAAAGAGTTCGTGCGTGATCACGACGGGAATCGGAATGAACCCAACGGGCACAAAGAACGTCTGCGTCCATTCGCGCGAGGGTCGACGGTCGCGCGGAATCTCCCACTCGCAGTCGAACGACACACCGCCAAGCGACGCCTTGATCTCGCCTTCGAGATCACCGCCGACCTCCGACCGGAAGAGTTCGTCACCAAGATCGATCTCCATGTTGAACACAGGATCGATATCGATCTCCAACTCGACCGCAGCGCCGCCGGTAATGCCGCAGGCTTCGTTGATGTCGAAGCTTGGAAAGCTCAAGCCTGCGCTCAGCGCGTCGACGCGACGGCCGGCTTCGTCACGAACGAAGTCCGGTGCCGGACGAAAGGTGGTACGGAATGCGAGTTCCTCGAAGAACTCGTCGAGGTACGCGTGCTGCGTGGCACACGTCAGACGATTGCCATCCAAGTCGGCGCTGAGAATGCGACGGATGAAACCCCCGCCTTCCACACCGGTGACGACATTGCCGACGGCTGGATACGCGACTGGCTCGCCGTCGTAGATGAAGACCAGGCTGTCGTCGAAAACCTCAACGCCGATCAGTGCAGCCTCGTCCTGGGTGATGAACGCATCGGGTGTGAGAACCGGGTCCTCCAGGATTTCGACCCGATCGACCTCTTCACGGATGGGAGGCTCGGTGTCACCCGGGTCGTTCGAGCACGCAAACGTCACCCCGAGCACTGCGATCAGCGCTACACGTTTCATAGCTTTTCCCTTTGCGACTAGGGCAGTCCGTTGATCGAACCCGTCGCTTGACGAGACTTGGCTTCGACCGACTGACCAAAGTTCTCCCACGCCACAATTGCGACAATGGCAATCAAGATGAGAATGATGACGTACTCGACGGTGCTCAGACCCTCGTCGTCCTGAAGGAGATTGTGTGAGGTTTCCGATGTGCCAGTGGAAGAAGTCATCACTCGTGAGTCCATCTTGATGGAGGAGAATCCTACAGAAGAGCTGGAAACATCCAGCGAGGCTAAGACTAGCAAAGGCCAGGCCGGAACCCTAGGACCGCTGCGCGCGTTGGGCTGGCTCTTTGTGTTTGGCCTTTTGATTACGGGTATTTTGGTGGGTGCAGTCGTGGTCAAACTGCTGTCCCCGCCCCCTCCGCCTCCAGAGGCGATCGTGGAGACAATCAACACCGGCCCGGACGTCGTGGTGGCGATTCGAGACCTCGCCCGGCTTGAAACCGCCGAGTACCACGTCGAGCGCGTCATCGACCTTCGACAGCAACAAACCCGGTTTTTCGGGCTGGTTGAAGCAGAAGATGCCCTCTTGTTGGTTGCCGCAGCCGATGTCGAGGCGGGCGTGGACCTCACTCAAATGAGTGATGGAGACATTGTCATCGAACCCGACGAACATCGAGCCACCCTCACCCTTCCTGCGCCAGAGATCTTCAGCGCGCACTTGGACAACGAGCGGACGTACGTGCACACGCGCGACACCGACACCCTCGCGGCGCGTGATGATCACCTCGAAACTCGGGCACGACGCGAAGCGGAATCGACCTTGCGCCAGAGTGCGATCGATAGCGGCATTCTCGATCGAGCGCGTCGCAACGCCGAGACCGCGCTGCGGACCTTGGTCACTGCACTCGGTTACGACCACGTCGAGATTCGATGGGCCGATCAACTCGAACCTGAAGGAGCAGAGGTCGAGGAGGCACCGGAGGCCGCGCAGCACTGATAGGCTGCATCCATGCGATGGTGGATTGGCTTGTTGTTGGTCGCAGCGTGCGACTGTGGCGGTGGTGGTGGTGGTGACGCGTGCGAGCTCGCGAGCGACTGCCCGATTGGCGAAATCTGTATCGACAACACCTGTCAGCCGCGGACAGACGATGCAGCGATCGACGTCACATCGGACGTCGCTGTCCCCGACGGAGGCGTAGACGCCTGCGCGCGACCGTGTTTGGCGGAGTGTTGTGGGGACGGACAGTTCTGCCTCGATAACCTGTGTGTCGACGACTTTGGTCCGTGCGAGACCAACGACGACTGCTCCGACGACAGCTACTGCATGGACGGTCGATGCATTCCGTACGGCGAGCCTGGCCCCATCGTCGACGACATGTGCAACCGCGTGGCTGTGGCTGGCGTGTTTGCGCCCACAGTGCAGTGCGAGTTTCAGGAAGCTCCTGCAGGCGATGCGTTCCCCACGCATCTGCACGTACTTTCCACCCCAATGGTGGTCGACTTTCGCGTCGGACGTGGACCGGACGATGACCCTGCGCCCTCGATCATCGCCACGTTTGATGACGGTGTCGATGGCAGCAGCGAACAACCCACAGGTGTGATTCGCATCCTGGACGGTGCGACCTGCGAACAACAAGCCGAACTCGGATCGCTGCAGCTCACGTCACACTCGTCGCCTCCGGCGGTGGGTGATCTCGACGGAGATGGACGCGCGGAAATTGTGGCGTTCAAAGCTGGCGGTGGTTTGGTGGCGTTCACGTACGACGACGCGATGAGCGCCTGGACCGTGTTGTGGCGGAGCACGGCACGCGACGGTGTCACCGCGTTCGATCCGACGGGCAGTGGATGGGCCGGACCCTCGATCTACGACCTGGATGACGACGGTAGCCCCGAAGTTCTGCGCAGCGGCTACGTGTTCAACAGCGATGGTGTTCTCTTGGACGACGCGCTCGCAAACCTTGCAGGCGGCGGGTCCACCGGCGTGTTCGCGGTCGTTGCGGACGTCGATGACGATGGGATCGTGGAACACGTGCAAGGACACGGCGTGTGGCAATGGGACACCGAAACGTCGACCTGGATGGCCGAAGCATGGTCACCCGGTGGCAGCGCAGCAGGACACGTAGCCATCGCCGACTTTGGCGCGTTTGCCGGTGGCGTGGATTGGCCCGCCACTGCACCGGAGGTTGCTGTGGTGAGTTCGGGTGCCGTGCGCTTGCAAACGCTCGACGGGATGACCTTGCACGGCCCGTTCACGATCCCGGGAGGTGGAACCGGTGGTCCGCCGACGATTGCCGACTTCGATAACGACGGCTTCCCTGAAGTTGCGACCGCGGGTGCATCGCAATACGTCGTCTACGACTTTGATTGCACCGACACGCCCATCGGTGGGCTTTGCGCTTCGGGACGCACCGACGGCATCTTGTGGACGCAACCCAGTCAGGACCAATCGTCGAACCGAACCGGGTCCAGCGTGTTTGATTTCGAAGGCGATGGGCGCGCGGAAGTCGTGTACGGCGACGAGTGTTTCGTCCGCGTCTACGACGGTGAAACGGGCGAGGTCGTGTTCAGCCAGTCGCGTTCGTCGTGCACCTGGTACGAGAACCCGGTCATCGCGGACCTCGACGGCGACTTCAACGCCGAAATCGTAATCGGCGACAACCACAACTGTCCGCAGCCGGGTTTTGTGGGACGCGACTGCTCGGCGTTTGTGGACGTCGGAAACACCGATCCGCTTTTTGCCGGACTACGATGTGCCGAGAACACCGATTGTGTTTCGGGCATGTGCGACGAAGGCTTCTGCCGCTGCACAGAAGACACCCAGTGTTGTGCAGGTGTCGGATGCGACCGCGCAGCCTTCGTTTGCATTGCCCCGCCCGCCGGCACTCCTGGAACGGGCAACACATGTCGTGCATCGCGACCCACGGGAACGCTGGGGATTCGCGTGTACCGCGACAACGCCGACCGCTGGGTCAGTTCACGCCGAATCTGGAACCAACACGCCTACCACGTGACGAACGTCAACGAGGACGGCACGATCCCCGCAACGAGCGCGACCGCGATCAACTGGACCGACCCCAGTCTCAACAACTTCCGACAGAACGTGCAGGGCGAAGGTCGCGCCGACGATGCACCAGACCTGACCTCGCGTGGAACACCCATCGTCTGCACCGACGATGGCGCCGAACTGCAAACCTTGGTGTGCAACCGAGGCACCGAACCGGTCGGCTCCGGACTTGCGGTCGGGTTCTACGACGGTGAACCCAGCGACGACACCCGCTTGTGCCGCGGTACGACCGAGACACTGCTGGAACCCGGCGAGTGCGAGATGGTGTCGTGCCTCTGGGACGACCCTCCGGAGACGAGTCCAGGCATCGACGTTACCGTCGTGGCAGACGATCTCGGAGAGAACACCGAGTGTCACGAGGGCAACAATCGCAGCACTCTGGAGAGCGTGTTCTGTGGAATCATCATTTGACCCTGCGTTTGAACGTAGTTTCGGTGTGACAGCACGAAACCAGCCGTTGACACGCCTTGAGACAGGCTTCTAGGGTCGGCTGCCTTCGATGTCCCGCCGGCTTCTCCCCACCTCCCTGCTTCTCCTTTTTGCGCTGAGTGCGGTCCCCGCAGACGCAGCCCAGTCGGAGTCGGTCGTCTACATCAATGGACGACGCTCGATCGTGTACTTCAACGACGGCGACAGCTTCCGCGTGATGCGAGGCGAGTATGCAGGTCGCGGCTCCCGTTTGGGTGGATTCAACACGCTCGAGAGCTTTGGACCCGTCCACAGTTGGGGGGACTGGCACCCCTTCGAGCTGTTCATCAACGCGAAGCAGGCAACCTACAACGCGGCACGCGGGGTCTGGCACTGCACGACCGACGGTGGCGTGGATGGATACGGCCGGCTTCTTCTCGACTGTCCCGACCTCGCGGTGGATCAGATTTCGAAAGGCCTCGCGCACGCGATGAACGTCGACGACACGCCCGCGCGGCCTGCGTACCTTCGTGCGCAACAAGAAGCGATTCGTGAGCGGCGTGGAATGTGGGCTCATGGTGTACCGGAGTTTGTGCTGACCAGCTTGCACAGCCGAGACGAGGACGTGACCCGGAGCTCCCACTACAACCGCATGGTTTCCGTTCGCGACGGTCACTCCGAGCGTTGGGAACACAACGACACCTACCCCGAGTGTTCGACCCAATGCGCGATGGAGATTCGAGCCGACGCCGATCGCGTGCGCGCCTTCGCTCGGAGCCTTCGAGAGAACCCCGACACGCGAAACTCCGTGGCTGCGATTTCGAACCTTTTGTTGATCGAGCTGGTCGATCGGTACGCGCGTCTCGGTCAGGTGCCTGAATACACCGATCCGACAGTGTCCTCGGTGGTCGAGCCCGTTCTGAGTCGCGCACGAGAGGCTGGTCAACTCGGGAGCACCCGTCGCGAACGTGGGGCTTGTCATCTCTACGCAGCGTTCACGCGCCGCTACGGTCGTGATCGCGCTGCCTGCCTTCACGGACGCGGCGCATGGCCGCCTCATCGGCAGCAGGGCAATCCGTGAAGAACCTCTCCCTTTCCTTGCTTCTCTTGGTCGGATGTTTCGATACCGACCGCGTCCCTGGTGGACCTCCCACCGGATACGAAACCGACGTGTTCTCGTGTGAGGACGGTCGCGACAACGACGACGACGGCTTGGTGGACTGCCAGGACCCCGACTGCATCGCTCGGAACTTCTGCGGCGAGATCGTTCCCTTTGCGCCGCCCGATGGTTTCGAAAACACCTTCGACACCTGCACGGATCGCATCGACAACGACGTGGACGGTCAGTTCGACTGTGGTGACCGCGGCTGTCAGGCGATCCGAGAACTGTGCTGCGTGACCGAGTTCAGCAACGCGGCGTGCAGCAACGGTGTCGATGACGACGGCAACGGGTTTGCCGACTGCCAGGACTTCAGCTGCCGCACCAATCCGTTCGTGACCGCCTGCCAGCGCGAACTTGATTGCGACGACGGCTTCGACAACGACGGTGACCGCGCCGAGGACTGCGCCGATAGCGACTGCGTTCTCGACCCGGCATGCGGGTCCTTTGGCGGACCCGAGAACACCGAGGAACGTTGCATCGACGGCATCGACAATGACGGCAACAGCTTCACCGACTGCGGCGACTTTGGTTGCTGCCCGCGCGAAGGTCCTTGCATCACGGCCGTCGTGGAAGCGTTCTGCGACACCGGCCCCACCGAGCCCGAGGACACCACCGAGCGGTGCATGGACGGCATCGACAACGATGGCAACGGGTTTAGCGACTGCGGCGAGTTTGGCTGTTGCGACCGCGACGGTGTCTGCATCAACGCCGAGGTTCAAGAGTTCTGCGACTCGATCCCGGACGAGGCCACACTCGAACTGTGCATGAACGGGATCGACGATGACGGTGATGGGTTCACCGATTGCGACGACTTCAGTTGCCAGGATGTTCCGGGACTCGGCTTTGCGTGTGAGTCCGACTACGCCAGTTGCATCGACAAGCTCGACAACGAAGGTGACGGGTTCCCCGACTGCAGCGACTTCAGCTGTCGCGATGTGGTCGAGGAGCGTGAGTTCGTTCGCGACGACGGCTCGACGGTCAGCTTCCAAGCAAGTCCATGCAACGAAGCGGTGGAGTTTCCGCAAGACTTCGCCACCGTGATGGAGTTCCAACGCGCGGTCCAAATCGCGATCGAGCGTTGCACCGACGGCATCGACGGCGACTCCGACACGCTCGTCGACTGCGACGACTGGGATTGCCAGTGGAACCCGCTGCTCGCTCCCCTTGCCAACGGCGATCCCGCACCTGGCCTTTGCCAGGGCGGCGTCTTCGACCCCGGACTCGACGGCGGACGATGGCGCGCACCTGCACCCGGCGAAACCCCTCGCCTTCCCGACGGCGTCGAGCCTCGCTCGCCGGTTTGTCGATAACGAATCTCTGAGATGGACATGATCAAGCAACGAATCGCGCCTCTCCTCCTCGCTTGCGTCTCCTTCGGACACGCAGCGGCACAAACTCCCACCGCGAGCGGCAGCCTCGACGCACAGACGGTGGCCACCGTGATGCAGGCCGACGCCGCGCGCTCAGACCTCGACGCGTGCGGTCAGGGCTACGACGGTCGTGTGGAGCTCACCTTAGCCATCGATCCCAACGGGTCGGTCCGCAGCGTAGACGTCAACGGCGGAAGTGAGCCGGTGCAAACCTGCCTTCGTGAGCGCGTTGTGGCTTGGCAGTTTCCCGAGGCCGCCGGTCCCACGACCGTGCGCTACCCCGTCGTGTACGCCGCCAATGCATCGGCAGGTGCTCCTGCCCCGGTGCCCGCAAGTGGCGCCGAGCAGTGCACCGGTGGCAACGACGAGGACGGCGACGGCATGATCGATTGCGCCGACGCAGACTGCTTTGAAGCGGCCGAGTGCAACGTCGGTGGCGAAGAGCGCAACGCCGAACGCTGCTCGGACTGGGTCGACAACGACGGTGACGGCGCGATCGACTGTGAGGATCCGGACTGCTCCGCACCGGGCATCGACGTCTGCCACGGCTCAGCTCCCCATCACGACCCGGCGACGGTTCCGGACGATCATGCCGATGACTTGCCCGAACTTTCTGGGGACATGGCGGCCGAAGACTTGATCGGCCGTGGTGGTGATGCAGATGGCGAACGCAACGACTACATGTGTTCGGACGGTGTCGACAACGACGGTGACGGACGCACCGACTGCATGGACTTCGGTTGCCGCTTCGACCCGCAGGTCACGGTGTGCACAGCGAGCCCGGGCTACCGCTTCGGCGTCGTCGCAGGTGTGGGCTTCACCTACGACCTCGAAGCCGACACCGACTTCCAGACCGCCGCACAGGTGAACTTCACCCGCTTGCAGGTTCGTGCGCTCGGTCCGATTCCTTACATCAACAACAGCTTCTTCCTGATTTCTGCGCGTCTTGAGCGTTCCCCACGCGTCACGTTTGCGCACTTCCAGATCCCGATCGGTAGTCGCGGACACTTCTTGGCCATCAACAGCGGTTCGGGGAGCCTTTCAACACGCGTCATCATCTCTGCATCAAAACGCGCGCTCTTGGATGCACCCTTCTACCTCACCAACGCGTTCGAGCAGGGAAACAGCGCGTCGGTCGAAGTCGGTGGACCGCTCACGCGAAACGGCAGACTCAACTTCCGAGTCTTCGCTGCAGGCGGTGCAGGTCGATCCAACGGTAACGTCGGTGGACGCTTCTTCCCGAACGAGAACCAGAACTTCACCTACACCGCAGGCGCGCAGGTCGGAATCAACGCCATCGGGCACTTCTCGCGTTTCGACTCGCCCCTGCTCTACGACGTTGTTCCACTGGGTCTCGGTCTCTTGCTCGGTGGTAAGTGGGACCAGCGTGCGACCGAGCGGTTCCCCGCTGCGCATGCGATGGCGGTGTTCAAGTACGGACGCTTCCTGCTCATGGCCGAGGACTACTTCAAATACAGTCTCGACTTCGGCGGTTCGATTCAGAACGCCTTCAACCTGACGGCGAGCTTCCTCATCTGGCCCAAGCATCTGGTACTCGCTGCAGACTTCGGCATGTACATGGCCGAGGACTATGACGAGCTACCTGGAGACGACGCCGATGGTCCCGCGCTCTTCGATGAGGAGTGGTCGGCCCGCGTCGCGCTGCACTGGTGGTGGTACCGAAACATTGGTCTGCTCACGGTGCTCTTCCGCGAAACACACATCTCCGACGGCAACCCCTTGACCGAAGGCCGCGAACGCGAAGTTCGCGTCGAAGCTCAGTTCCGCTTCTGATGCGCGTTGCGATCGTCGTCGGTGTCTTAGGTGCGATCGCGTGCGGTCCGAGCCTGCCTCCTCGGTTTGTCGTCGAGCGCGATGTCGGCGATTACGCGTATCGTCGCTACCAAGAGGTTTTGGACGTTGAGTTTCCGATGGAAGGAAACACGGCGACAGGACACACGGCGACGTACATCGAACGCCGTGGTAGCGACGTTGCGTTCATTACCGCGTTCGTGACCGTGTATGAACGCGCGACTGCATTGACGGCCGAAATCCGCGAGCGCATCGAACCGCTGAGCAGCTACGACATCGAAGTCGTCAAACGCGAGGGCGAGTACATGTGGAACCTGCGCGGTGGCGACGCGGAGTGGTTGCTCTGGGTCAGCGGCAACCATCTGGTGAAACTGGGTGCACCCGTGGGCACGGAAATCCCCGAGGACCTGATCGAGGAGTACACGGGGCTCTACGACTCCGACTTGGATGAAAACGGTATCGCGCGGGACGGCCGTGCGAGCGCGGGCAACATCGCGAGCGAAGACGAAGAAGAAGGCTCTGAAGAGTTGGAACTGCCAGGTTCCCTTCGTGAAGGCGCGCCGCGCTAGCACGTCACTGCACTCGTTGAGTATGCTCGCGGCCCCATGAGTGGTCCGCTCTCTCGACTTCGTGACGCGCTATCGACGCTTCGTGCGTATGCGCCGCCGGCGCAACCACCGCCGGTGAAGCTCGACGCCAACGAGTCACCGTGGCCGCTGCCCGACGAGGTCCGTCGGGACATTGCCGACGCAACCGCGAAGTTGGATCTTCATCGCTACCCCGACGCGCGTGCCGGTCGACTGCGTGACACGCTGGCTGAGCATCTTCGTTGTCCCCCCGAAGAACTTCTGCTTGGTACCGGCTCCGACGAGATCATCTCGATTCTCTACACCGCGTTTGGCGGCGGCACGGTGGTCTATCCCGCGCCGACGTTTGTGATGTACCGCGTCAGCGCGCTGACACATGGGTTGGTTCCAGTGGGTGTACCGCTCGCACAAGATTGGGAACTCGACCTCCCCACGTTTCAAGCCACGCTGCTGCGCGAGTCGCCCGTGCTCGCGTTCTACGCCCGTCCCAACAATCCGACGGGGCAATCGATCGCCGCGTCCGAGCTCCGCGCGTTGGCCGAAGCGTCACCGAGCACGCTGCACGTCGTGGACGAGGCGTACATCGCCTTTGATCGTGACGTGGAGAACTCGGCGAAACGCTTTGAGCGCACGAGTCCAAACCTCGCCACGATGGGCACGCTGTCCAAAGTAGGTCTTGCGGGCCTACGTGTCGGTTGGCTGCGTGCGGACCCGGCGCTGGTCGCCGAACTCGACAAGGTGCGACAGCCTTTCAACATGAGCATGGTCGCCCAAGAGGCGGCACGTGTGGTGCTGCAGCGTCACAGTGGAGCGTTGGAAGAGAGCGTGCGTCGCATCGTGGCGGAGCGTGAGCGACTTCAGGATGCGCTTCGTGGTTCTCAAGCGATCGACGCGATTTGGCCCTCACGCGCAAACTTTGTTTTGGCCCGTCCACGCGAAGAACCGCATGCACTCAACGCGCGTTTGCGAGAACGCGGCGTGGGCATCCGAGCGTTCACCGATCCCGCGCTGTCGAAAGTCGTACGAATCAGCGTGGGCACTCCAGAAGAGACTGACGCACTAATCGCTGCGCTAGCTCTCTAGCAGCCCTCATCCGGATCGGGATTCGGACCTACCGCGTTTCCCACGTCGTCCAGAATCAAGTGATCCACTTCGCAAGCTCCGCCACCCGAGACGCGTAACGAGAGCAGGTCCACCTGCACGTCAAATGTTCCGCCGAACATCCCGCCCGAGAGTCCGCCATCGCTTAGCGCGCGGTCGCTCACGAGTGGAATGATGGTGCCGTTGCCCCACTCGTCCGAAGGCGTCGCGCGTCCGCGGAACGTATCCGCGTTGCCCGTCGTCACATCGCGCAGTCCCACCTCCACGATCAGCTGCGTGCCCACATCGCAGCGCGCCGAGATGTACGTTTCGATCGCGCCAAAGAGCAGCACGGACCGCCGACTCGTTCCCGCAGGCCCACGAACGATCGTGCCTTCTCCAGACAAACGAAGACCGTGTTCACCGGGATGCACAGTATCGACCCATGTGGCGCCACCGTCCGGGCCTGCCACTTGAGACCAGCCACACGGTGATTCCACACCGGTCGCTTCGTCCACGCACAGCTCCTCGAAACTCTCTTCGTAGATGCGTGTGGGACCATCCGGCATCTCACGACACGCGAGAAGCCCGAGACACAACCACATGACGTGCTTCATCTTCACTCGCGCACCTCGAACCCGACGAGCAAACTGAACCCACCTAGGTTTGCGTGAAAGCCGTTGGCGACGTCCACACGAGCGTGGTCGTACGCGAGTCGAACCAACCCGCGAAGCGTCCCGTAAATCTTGAGCGACAAGAGCGGGCCACCTTGAAAACGACCGAGTGCTTTGAGCGATCGCTCTCCATTGATCTCCATGCTCGCGAGCCCGAGGCCACCGGAGGCGTGCAGGCCAAACTGAAAGATTCGTCCGGGCGAGATTCGCGCGTCGACCGTCGCCATGATGTCGACTCCGAAGAGCGTCGCGGCGGGGCGTTCCCAGTGCAGCCAGTAGCGGTGTCGGGCCGCCACGCGCAATCCCATGTTCAACCAGCGAGTCACGCGATAGAGCACGCCGAGGTCTGCACCGTAGGTCGGCGATGGATCGCCGTAGCCACGCGAACGTAGATGGTCGTCCCAGGCGCGCTCGAGTGGCGCCGTGATAAGCGCGCTGAGCGAGAAGAGCCAGTGGGTGTCTTCGTCACGAACAACCTCGAGCGTCTCGTCGGTGTCCTCGTCGGCGTGCGTGGGAGCTGTCTCCGTATCGGTCTGCTGAACTGTGGTCTCAGTCTCAGTCTCAGTCTCAGTCTCAGTCTCAGTCTCAGTCTCAGTCTCAGTCTCAGTCTCAGTCTCAGTCGCTGCAGGTGCGTCGAGTTCCGTCTCCGCGTCCTCACCGCGCTGCTCGGCCGGCGAATCGTCCGCAAACTCGGCCTCGAACTCGGCATCGTCCTGCGCGAGGGCGAGGGACGCATTCCCCGCCATCCACCCCGCCAAGAGGAGCACAAGCCAACGCATGCGGGCATTGTCCGCCAGAGCGGCAAAAAGCGCTACCCTAGCCGCGAATGAAGGACTCGCGTTCCAGAGTGTGGAGGATCTGGCTGCTGCCCCTGTTGATCCTCCTCGGAGCGGCGCTCGCGATCTTCGTGCTCACGCTCTTCATCGATAGCGAGGGAGCACTCTTCCGCATCCAACTGCTTTGGAACCACGACCCGGAAGTCGCCCACGACGCCATCTCCAACGCAGGCGAAGTGGTCGCTGGTGTTCTCGGCATCGCCATCACCGTTGTTGCCATTATCGTGGAGCTCGCCTCGAACCGCTACACGCACCGCGTCACCGAGCTCTTCGTGTCCGAGCCGATCAACTTTGCGGTGATGGGCTTTTTCGTCGTCACCGCACTTCAAGCCATCTTCGTCGCGGTCACGTACGACGTCGACGGCAGCATCACCGGCACGGCGTACATCCCCAGCGTGGGCATGACTGTCGCACTCGGCATGCTTGCGTTGTGTCTGCTGCTCTTGCTGCCCTACTTCGCGTTCGTGTTCGACTTCCTGAACCCGATCAACATCGTCGATCGCATTCGTCGCCACTCGATGAAGGTTGTGGCGCAGCGTGAGCGCTTGGGCATCGAAGCACGTCAGGCCGAAGCAGTCCGTGGCGTCGAACAAATCGCCGACGTGGGTCTCAACGCGATGGAGCACAAAGACAAAGGCATCTCGATGGCCTCGGTCGACGCGCTCAAAGCGATGGTGCTCGACTTCTCGCACGTGCGTTCAAAGCTCGAGCCGGCGTTCTTTCGCGTCGAAGGAGACCTCGCACACAACCCCGACTTCGTCTCGATGTCCGAAGAGGTTCTCGAGGCGGTGACGCGTCGCAAGATCTGGTTCGAGATGAAGGTGCTGCGCAAGTACCAAACGCTCTATAACGAAGCGCTCAACCGGATGCGCGATATCAACTACCTGATCGCGATCAACACCCGGCACCTTGCCGAGTACGCGCTCGAACAAGGGCACGAAGAACTCTTCGAGTTGGTGGTGAAGTTCTTCAACACATACCTACGCGCCACGGTCAACGCGCGTGACGTGCGCACGGCCTACAACGTGCTGCATCAGTACCGACTGCTCGCCGAACGCGCGTTGCACCACAAGAACGGAACCATCAGCGTCGAGATCGCCCGCTACTTCAAGTACTACGGCTTGGTCGGCTACAACGCGAAGCTTCCCTTCGTTCTGGAAACCGTCGCGTACGACTTGTGCGAGCTCAACGAGATGGCGTTCGACGAGAAGTCGAAGGCGCGTCGCCAACTGCTCAAGATCTTCTTGCAGGTCGACAAGGAGAGCGAGACCGCTGTGCAGGAAGTCAGCCTTCGCGGTGTGCGCAAGGCACAGGTCAAACTCGCGACCTACTACCTGAGCCACGACGCGGAGAACCTCGCCCGCGAGATCTACCGGGACATGGAGCGTGAGCGGCAGGACCGACTGGCGAGCATTCGGGACGAACTCCTCGGCGTGAAGTCCGCCGAGTTCTGGGAAATCTCCGACCGAGGCGTGAACTTCGACTATCTGACGCCTGAGCGAAAAGAGAAGATGCTGGAGTTCTTCTCCTGGTTCGAGGAACTGGCCCCGATTCGCGGCTCCGTGGTGGATCTTCCCGATCCAAACGCTGCCGAAGTGGCCACAGCCGCCCCGAAAGTGCAGGTGGAACACAGTCTCCATCCCGTTCCGGGTGCGGGTGCCGATCCGGGGAGTGCCGAGTAGGCGAATTCGTGCTTAACATGGCCTCTCGCGGCAACGGGAGCCTTGATGACCACCCTCGACACCCAGGACACGAAGCACGTTCGCACGCCGGAAGGCGTGAGCGAGCGGGTGCGCCGTGCGCTTGAGTGGGCGGCGGCTGTCGCCGTCGACCCAGAGCTTCTCGCGAAGGTTCCAGCGCGTCCCTCCAAGGCCGAGTGGGCGGCGCTGCCGGTGCGTGAGCTGCGTGAGCACATGGACACCTGGATCGTCCACCGCAACGTCGACGAGTGGCTCGAGGCGCTGCACCAGGCGGGATGCTTCGAGCACTGGCTGCCCGAGGTCGAGGTCATGGTCGGCATGAGCGACGGCGAGTGGCGGCACAAGGACGTGTGGAAGCACACCAAGCAGGTCGTGAAGCAGGCGGTTCCGCGGCTGAGCGTGCGCTGGGGTGCGCTGCTGCACGACATCGGGAAGCCCAAGACCCGCAAGATCGATGATCGCGGTCGGGTGACCTTTTACGGTCATGCCGAGCTGGGTGCGCGGATGTTCCGTCGCAAGACGGGCAAGCGTCTCGCGTTCAAGGGCGAGCTGCACGACCGCATTCACTTCTTGATTCTGCATCACCTGCGGCCAAGCCAGTACGAGGCGAGCTGGACCGATGCAGCCGTGCGCCGTTTCTACAAGCAGATGGGCGAGGGTCTGAAGGACCTGCTCGATCTCGGTCGCGCAGACATCACGACCAAGCGTCCGCAGAAGCGTCGTAAGGGTGTTCGGAACATCTCCGACCTCAAGAAGCGTATTGATGCGATTCGTTCCGAGGACGAGAAGGTCAAGCCGCTGCCGAAGGGCCTCGGTCAGGCGGTGATGAAGCGTTTCGAGATCCCGCCGAGCAAGCGTCTCGGTGACTTGATGAAGCAGCTTGAAGCTGCGGCAGAGGCCGGAGAAGTTCCGGCGCAGCAGCCATTCGAGACGTACCTCGAGTTCCTCGAGTCAAACCGCGAGCGCTTCGGCCTGGACTGATCAGAGATCAGCCCGGGCATCCTGGTTGGACTAAAGCTCCGCGCTTAACCGTCCGATCGAGGCGTCGTGGAGCTGCACGCCTGCATCGGTGACGAGTATCGACTGGTCGAACGGATCGGCGAAGGTGGGATGGCGCACGTGTGGCGCGCACAAAACCGCCTTGGTCGGTCCGTCGCGATCAAGATCCTAAAACGACGCCGCGTGGATGAGCCCGTTCAACGCGAGCGCTTTCTTCGTGAAGCCGAGCTCGCTACGCGCGTTCAACACGCCAACGTCGTCCGAATCGAAGCGGTCGGGACGGAACGTGGTCACCCCTGGGTTGCCATGGAGCTCGTTGAGGGTGTGCCCTTTGACGACTGGCTCAACAACACCCAACCGAGTCTCGACGACGTGCTCGACGTGATTCAACAAGTGCTCGCGGGTCTCCACGCTGTACACGAGGCCGGGATCATCCATCGCGATGTGAAACCGACGAACATTCTCGTTTCGCATGACGGGCGGCTACGCGCGAAGCTCATCGACTTTGGCATTTCGGTCGGCACCGACCTCGATCATGAAGCGGTCACGGGCCGCGGAATGGTGGTCGGCAGCATTCCGTGGATGGCACCGGAGCGTTTGAACGGCGACGCAGCCACGCCGCAGTCGGATCTGTATCCGGTGGGTCTGATGCTGCGACAGGCGGTCACCGGAAAGAAGGCGTTCGCCGGTCTCTCGCTCGGCGAGATCACCGAAGCGATCACACGCGGCATGCTGCCGCCACTTGAATCAAGCGCCCCGTGGTTGCCCGAGAGTCTCGCCGCTGAAATCGATCGCGCATGCTCAATCGATCCGAAACGACGCCACGCGAGCGCAGAGCTGTTTCGCGATTCGCTGGTTGGACTCCAACATCGCCTTCGCACCCCGGTGCTCAGTCAAATCGTCGGGCCACCTGTCCGTCGTAGCTCCTGGTTCGCAGCTCCTGCCGGCCGCACGCATCCCATCGTGTGGGTCACCCTCGTCGGGGTCGTCGTTCTTGCCGCGAGCCTCATCGCTCTCTTTGTGGAACGAGGCGCATGATCGACGCACTCCTCATCCTCAACATGATCCTGGTCGTGGTGGCGATTGGAGGGTGGTGGCGCGCAGTACGCCAACGTGGCGACAACGTCGAAGCACGAGTGCTACGCGCGAGCGTGTCCTTGGCGCGTCAGCTTTCAGGTGTGCGAGACGCGGATGTCATCCTCGCGCAACTGCTGCGCATCCTTCGTCGACTGCATCCCGAAGGGAGCTGGAAGGGCGTCAGCGCTCCACAGATCGAACGCGCGCGAAGCGGGGGCACCGAGCTACCGATCCCGCTCGACACGCTCGAGGAAGCTCTGCGCCAAGGCGAGCGTGTGGACACAACAACCACGGTCCTGATTGCCAGCCACGTGGGTCAGCTGCCTTTCATCGTCGTGAGTCTTGGGGATCGCGACGATGTCCACGCGGTGCTCTTTGCCGATCCGGATGTGGTGACGCGCGACGAGATCAAGCGATTGGAAATTCTCTTTCGCGTTGCCGGGTCGGCACTTCGGGCCGCCGCGCAACAAGAGGTCCTCATGGCCGCGGAGCGACTCGCTGCCGTGGGACGCCTGGCGGCGGGCATCGCGCACGAGATCAACAATCCTCTCGCGTACGTGATGCTCAACCTGGAAAACCTGGAACCTCGGCTCACCGACGACGAACGCGAGTGGTGTGGCGACGCTCTTCAGGGAACCCGTCGCATCGCTCGAATTCTGACGGGGTTGCGTGCCACCTCGCATACCGGGCGGCTTGAAACGCGCGAAGTCGACCTCACAAACCTAGCGCGCGACACCGCACTCGTCGCGCGAGCAAAGGACATGAGCACGCCGATCGAGGTCTTTGGCGAACCCTTGCGTGTCGTGGGTGATGAGGTTCGGCTGAGTCAGATTTTGCTCAACCTGATTACGAACGCGTTGGACGCGGTCGCCGACACCAAGGACCCACGCGTTGAAATCGAGGTCAGCATGGATCGCGGACGCGCAGTGGTGGACGTACGCGATAACGGCGGTGGGGTGTCCGATGCGCTTCGAGAACGCATCTTCGAAGAAGGAATCTCGACGAAGGGTCGCAACGGTCAGGGTCTCGGGCTCTACATCGCCCGCTCGCTCGCGCGGGCACACGACGGTGCCGTCGAACTGCTCTCGTCCAGCAGTACAGGGTCGACGTTTCGCCTCGCACTGAACCTTGCGCGAGCCGGTTCGAGCATTCCGATTCCCAACTCGACCCGACCTCCGGCAGCGGATACATCCGACACGTTCATCCCGCGCATCCTGCTGATCGACGACGAACCGGCGATTCTCCGTGGTCTTCAACGCATCCTGCGAAACCACGCGCATGTGGTGGCTTGCGAAAAAGGTGACGATGCACTCACGGTGGCGGCGGACGGAAGTTTCGACCTGATCCTTTGCGACCTGAATATGCCTGGCCTGGACGGGATGCAGTTTCACGACGCGCTCAAACAGGTCAATGAGCTGGCGGCGTCGCGCATCGTCATCGTCACGGGATCACTCGATATCGACCTACCCATTCCGGTGGTCCGCAAACCGATTGAGACGGCGACCATCTTCGAGCTTCTCGAGGAGCGCGTCGAAAGCTCCGGAGTGCGCGCGTCTTAACCCAAAAGACCGCACCGAAGTGCGGCCTCTTGAACGTTGGGTTCGACTCTAGCTTTCGTTGCTTTGCGCCGAGCGTCGCAGGTACGCCGGAATGTCGAGCACGGCTTCGTCGTGCAGTGCGCTGGCACCGAACGCGCGCGGCGTTGCCGGCACCGGCTTCTTGACCTCATTCGGTCGGCGACTGGGTCGCGCGGACTCTCGACGCTCGGTGCGATACCCCGGTCGTGCGCCGCCACGTGCCGTCAGCGGCAACGTCGAGCGCGACTCTCGGGACTCCGCGCGCGGAGCCTCCGTGTCGTCGAAGCCGGTGGCAATGACGGTGACCTTCACCAAGTCCTGCATGTCCGGATCGGTGACGAGACCAAAGATGATTTCGGCGTCTTCGTGCGCGGCCTGCTGGACCACGCTCGCGGCCTGCTCGATCTCGCTGAGTCGAACGTCGGGGCCTGCCGTGAAGTTGATCAGGATGCCCTGAGCGCCATCGACGGTGATGTCGTCGAGCAGCGGCGAGTTGATCGCCTGCTCGGCGGCTTCCATCGCGCGCTTCTCGCCCTTGGCGTAGCCGGTGCCCATCAGAGCGCGTCCCTGACTGCTCATGATGGTGCGGACATCCGCGAAGTCGACGTTGATCATGCCGTGCGTGGTGATCAGGTCACTGATGCCCTGGACCGCCTGCAGCAACACATCGTCAGCCCGCTGGAACGCATCCAGCATCGAGAGGTCGTCGCCCAGAAGAAGCAGCTTCTGGTTCGGGATCGTGATGATGCTGTCGACTGCATCGCTCAGCTCCCCGATTCCGTACGCCGCGTTCTTCGCGCGCTTGCGACCCTCGAAGAGGAAGGGTTTGGTCACGACACCGACCGTGAGTGCGCCCTGATCCCGCGCGACCTGCGCGATGATCGGTGCTGCACCGGTGCCCGTGCCTCCACCCATGCCGGCGGTGACGAACACCATGTCCGCGCCTGCCATCGCCTCGGCGATACGCTGCACGTCCTCCAAGGCCGCCTTGCGACCCTGGTCGGGGTTGCCACCGGCGCCGAGGCCCTTGGTGAGCTGCGGTCCCAGTTGAATCTTCGTGGGTGCGAGGTTGCCTTCCAACGCTTGCGCGTCGGTGTTCGCGGCGATGAACTCCACACCTTCAAGCCCACTGCTCATCATGGTGTTGAGCGCATTGCCACCGCTGCCACCGACACCCACCACTTTGATGCGCGCGTGAAGGTCAGCGTCGTCTGCGAACTCGATCGAGATGCCCATGTTTCTCCCGTTGGTGTGCGGGCCATTCCCGCACGTCTATCGCTCCGGTGGATTTCGCCCCCAACCGGCCACGGTCTTTGTTTGTCTCTCTCACACCCAGCAGTGCCATTCGCCCGGCACTGCAAAACACTCAGAACACTTCTCGGAACCACGCACCGAGGCGTGTGCCGATCCCGACGCGAGAACGAATCTCGGTCGTTTCGGGCTCCTCAAACCGCATCGGATCAAACTCCTGCAGATGTTGAGCCCCGTACTTCACCAATCCCACACCCGTCGCGAACGAGGGGCTGCGCACAACATCGATCAACCCGCCGAAACCGGTCGGGGTGCCGCGTCGCACCGGAAGCTGGAAAATCGCTTCGGCGTGTTCCGGCATACCATCGAGCAGCGTTGTGCCGCCCGTGATCACCACACCCGATGCGAGCATGTCGGCGTAGCCTGTCTCCACGATCACGTGGCGGCACGCCTGAAAAATCTCTTCGACGCGCGGCTCGATGATGTCGCAAAGCACGCGACGCTCAAGAACACGCGGACGACGTCCGCCCACCGAGGGAACTTCAATAGTCTCGTCTTCGTCGACCATGTGCGTGGCCGAGCAGCCGTACTTGATCTTGATGCGCTCGGCTTCGGCCATCGGCGTACGAAGACCGGTTGCGACATCGTTTGTCAGGTTGATTCCGCCGATGGGAATCACGCTCGTGTGAACGACCGCTCCGTCCACGTAGATGATGACGTCCGTGGTTCCGCCGCCGATGTCGACCAGCGCAACACCGATTTCCTTCTCGTCCTCGCTGAGAACCGCTTCGGCGCTCGCCAAAGGCTGAAGGACCACATCCGAGACGTGCAGTCCGCAACGCTCCGCGCACTTCTTGAGGTTGGTTACGGCCGTGTTGGCTGCGGTAACCATGTGCACACGCGCCTCGAGGCGAACTCCGCTCATGCCGACGGGCTCTTTGATCCCGTCCTGATCGTCGACGATGTACTCCTGGGGGAGCACGTGAAGCACCTGGCGGTCACCGGGAAGCGGAACCGCTTTGGCTTGCTCCATGACCCGGTCGACGTCGTCGCGGGTGACTTCGCGAGTTTGAATCGCGGCGACACCCTCTTGGTTCATCCCGCGAACGTGGCTACCGGCGATGCCTGCGTAGACCGCGTTGATCTCCACTCCGGCCATCGTCTCGGCTTGTTCCACAGCAGCCTTGATGGCTTGCACGGTGGACTCGATGTTGACGACAACACCCTTCTTTAGACCCTTCGAGGGAACGGATCCGATCCCGATGATATCGAGACCTTCGTCCGTCTGCTCCGCCACGATGGTGCACACCTTCGTGGTCCCCAAATCGAGCCCTGCAATGATGTCGTTTTCGGCCATGTCCCATCTCGACCTCTACACATCCGGGGTAGGTGCATCAAAAAAAGTGCAGATTCTTTTCCCGACGAAAAGAATCTAGGCGTTGCCGGGCGAATTCAGGACACGGAATGGACTCGGTGCACATCGGCCTGATCACGCTTGATCCCTACCAAGCGGAACCGAGCTTGGTGTCCAGCGCGCCGTGGACAATCGCGGCATGCAAGGGATGCCGCTGCAGAAACGCTGGGCGCGCGGAATCGGCGAGACGCTGCGCCAGACGTTCGAGCGTCTTCACACAACTGCGGTGTTGCCGCGCCGCCGCACCCATCCGACCTGCACGTGCGAGGCACACTGCGTAGATCCGCTGGGCATCGAGCTCTGTCCCGTAAATATCGGCAAATCCTGTCGCACGGTCCTGCGTGGTCACCGCCTGATGCGCAACCTCCACGGCCTCTTGGGCCCGACCTTGCGCATCGAGCAGCATTGCCCGCGTCGTGAGCCAACGTCGTGTGCCCTCGGCCACCGAACGCGCTTCCGCGATGTCTCGAAGTTCGGACTCCGCCTCCGCTGCCCGCTGAACATCCCCGTCGTGCGCGCGCATCAGAATCGTCCGCGCGTATCCAGTCAGCGCGTGCGTCGTTTGACCCGCATTGTCGCTTTGCCGGGCAATCGAGGCACCCTGTTCGTAGTGAGTCAAAGCGTCGTCGAATCGGCCCCAGGCGGCCAAGAGGTCGCCGCGGTTTCCCAGCGCGATGGAGTAGATCAACCCTGCTCCAGGTCCCTGTTCCACGATTCGATCGAGCAAGGGCTGCGCGTCTTCGTAGCGACCCAACGCGATGAGTAGACCCGCGAGGTTGTTGTAGCCGAGCAAAGCCGAAGCTTCGGCCCCAATTCGTTCCTTGAGCGCAATGCTCCGAAGCAACGCCAACTCCGCTTCGTCGGGGTCGCCCATGAACTGCGCGACGGTCCCCAAGTTGTTGAGCGACTTTGCCTCCAGGTCCAAACGGCCTACTCGACGTGCGGAACGTACGGCTTTTCGGTAGGCGGCGCGGGCACCACGCAGGTCGCCAAAGCCGCGCAACACGTTCCCAAGCTGACGTTGGACCTCCGAATGAAGAACGTGGTCTCGCTGACCCTTCGCGGCATCACGCGCAGCGTTGGCCATCTGGAGCGCGTCGTGGGTTCGACCGCGTACCATCGCGCACAGACTCGCACCTTGCCACGCGCGGGCTTCTTGCACCGGGTCGTTGTCTTGCGAACCACGCGCCGCAGCCTTGCGGTACCAGCGGTCTGCAGCGTCGAGCCGTGCGCGCCCAAGCTCCAGATGCCCGGCGAGCAAGAGCAGCTCTCCGATCGCAGGATGATCGAGTGCTCTCGCGCGACGAAGTGCGGCACGGCACACCTTCATGCCGTGATCGGTTTCGCCCACGCGCAACGCGTGACGAACTCGGCGCACGTCGATTTGGATTCGCTCGGAAGGCGAGACCCGACGTCGAAACCCCTGCAACGCTTCAAGTGCATGCGCCCATTCATCACGAGCCCCACCGCGTTCGGCGAGATCAGCACGCATCAACAAATGCGCAAAGTCCGGTGACTCTGGACGTCCTGCGTCGAGATAACGAAGCGCTCGAAGTGGCTGACCCGCGCGGTCGGCCAAGCGTGCTGCGCGAAGAAACAGCCCCCTCGCCTTTCGACCATCTTGCGCGTCCCGATAGTGCGCGGCCGCCCGTGCGAGATTTTCCGCGCCTTGCTGCTCGACCAGCCACTGACCCAAACGACGATGGGCGGCTCGTGCTCCAAGCTTGCTAAAACTCTGAATCGCCGGTTCGACGAATCGGTCTTCCAACCCGTATTCGACGCGACCCTGCACGTGACTGATCCGGGCCATGTCCGCGCGCACCAACGCTTGAACCTGTGTCGCGAGTTCAGGGACGTTGACCCGCATCATCTGGCTCAACGCCATGATCGTTGTTGGGCGGTCGAGGAGTGCGAGGTGCAACGCGAGGTAGCGCGCTTCGGGATCGAGTCGCTCGATGCGCCGTCGCAGCAAGTGCGAGAGCGGATGAGCACGAAGCTGATCGGGATGTGCCACCCATGACCCCTCGCGACGCTCGATCGCCCCGGCTTCGACACCGTGACGCAGCGCTTCTTCAATCCAGGCTCCGGAGTGCGATCCGCGTTCAATCGTGGCGTCCAGCTCCGAACCTTCCAGCAGAGTCTTGTCGCCGAGAACATCCGCGATGACCGCGCGTGCCAAGCTCGGCGTCAGTGCACTCGTCGTCAGTACCGGGCCAACGACGTCCAGAGGTACCGAACGACCACAGACGACACACTGCACGCCTGGCAGACCCGCAAGTAACGCAATCACTTCGGACAACGAACGCGCAGACTCAGCATCGATGCGCTCGGTGGCATCGATACAGAACACACCGGGTCGGGTGCGAAAGATGCGGTGCAGCGCTCGGCTCAGCGCGGTTCGCTGGCGACGCGCCGCGCGCTCGGGATCGACCGGAGGGTTGATGCGATGGCGACGCGTGCTCCGCAGGAACGGGTACGCCCGACGTAGCTCACGCTGATCGTCGTCTGCCAATCCGTCCAACAACAAGGGAGTGAGCACACGACGTGCGAGACGTCCCAGCAGGTCTTCCTCGTTGCGACGCACCCGCACGTGAATCCAGGTGCACCCTTCCAATTGGAGTCGGTAGCGCGCTTCGCGAAGCAGCCGGGTCTTGCCGGTTCCGGACGGACCCACAAGCTGCAACACATCACACTCGGGCGAGCGCCCCCGCGCGAGAAGGCTCGACAAAATCGTGTCGCACCCAAGCAGTCGTGGCGCACGGACGTAGCTTATGAGCGCGGCTTTGGACCGAGACGCGACGTCGACGCCATACGTGCGACCGAGCACTTCCAACAACTCCGCCGCCGAAGCGAAGCGGTCGTCGGGAGACTTCGCCAGCAAACGCTCGATGAGCGCTCGTGTTTCTTCGGGAACCGACTCCGGAAGCGGCGGTACATCCTGTTCGATTTGCTGCCGCAGCACCTCCACTCCTTTGCGCTCAAACGGAAGACGTCCGGCGACGATGCGGTAGAGAATCACGCCGAGCGCATAGAGATCCGCGCGCGCATCAAAGGGGCGTCCCGCCACGATTTCGGGTGCGAGATACGCGTACGTCCCAATGATGTTGCTGCCTTCGCTGGGACCGAACGCGCGCGCGATGCCAAAGTCCAAGAGCGTCAGTTCGTTGGTTTCCGCGTCGACGAGAACGTTGGAGGGCTTGATGTCTCCGTGCAGGATCGCGCGATCGTGCAAGTAGTCGAGAGCACGACACAGCTGCATCAAGAGGTCGAGCGTCTTGGGATGTCGGAGCTTGCCGGCTTGCACCGCATGGTGAAAACGCGTCGCGGACGGAACCAAGTCCTGCGTGAAGTACGCGACGGATTCGCCCACGTAGCCAAAGTCGTGTACGCGCGCGAGATTGGGATGGCTCAACGTTCCAAGTAACTCGAACTCACCTTTGAGCGCCTGCAGCGCACGACTTCGTGCATCTCCGAGCCGGTAGAGCTTGAGCGCGCGCGGCGCATCCCCGGCTTGTTGATCCACCACACCGTACACCTCGCCAAACCCGCCACGTCCCAACAGCGACACCACGCGGTAGCGGCCAGCAATGCGCTCTCCCTCCGGAAGAGTTGGCAGGGTATGAACGGGTGCAGCGAGCGTCGGCGCGCTATGCGTGCCATCCGAGACAACGGTCTCGTCGGTGTCCGCCATCCGTCAAACGACGGATGCGAGTGCGCGGGCAACGAGCGCAATCACTTCGCGCAGAGGCTCGCCCTCCACGTTCGACGTGAGGTAGTCGGCGATGGCAGGTTGTTCATCCGCGAGTTTCGTCAACGATGCTTCTCCCGCGACGCGATCGAGATCGGGGAACCCGACTTCCGGGAGAACTTCGCGACCCAACTGCCGGCGAAAGCACTCGGACACGATGTCGGAATGAAACGCTGCGTGGATGACGGCCTCACCACCAAACGCGGACGCGCGAGCGGAGAGGAACTGACTGATCGCGGGTTGCGCCTGAACGAATCGTCCAACGGCGACCTGCGCGAACTGAGGATCGGCCATCCGCGCCGAGATGTCCGAAACCACTTGGGCGACGAGCTCTTCGGGAATGGCCTGCACAAACGAAGGGTTCCACTGGCCGATCGGCCAGGTCAAGCGTTCCTGGACGGCTGGCCTGGGCCTCAAGTGGGTGTCATGGTGGCGAAAACCGGGAAAGCCATGACCAGCACCAAGGCCGACATCGAAGTTTCGTACGACGTCTCCAACGAGTTTTTCAATCTCTGGTTGGACGAGAACATGCACTACACGTCCGCGAGTTACCTGACGGGCGACGAGAGTCTGGAACAAGCCCAGATCCAGAAGTGCAAGATCCTGGCGGACTACGCCGAAGCACAGACGGACAGCCTGGTTCTCGACATCGGTTGTGGTTGGGGATCGAACCTCGAGTACTTGGTTCGTGAACGTGGACTCAAGCGCGCGCATGGCATCACGCTTTCGACGGCACAGTGCGAGTGGATCGCGCAGAAGAACCTGCCTGGCGTCGAGGCCATCGTCTGCGACTACAAGGACTACGAGCCCGAAGAGCTTTACGACGGCTTGGTTTCGATCGAGATGATCGACCACCTCTGCTCGCCAGAACAATCCCGCAAGGGGATGGCCATCGAGCTGTACCGCACGTACTTCACGAAGGTCGCAAACTGGGTCAAGCCCGGTTCGTGTTTCGGATTCCAGGCCATTTTGCGTAACCGCGTGCCCCGCACTCGCAAGGACCTGCAGGACCTCGCGTTCACGGCCGACGTGATCTTCCCGGGCGGTCTCAACCCGCGTCTGGAAGAACTCACCGCTGCCGTGAACCCCCGTTGGGAGATCCTCGAGATGCGCACGCAGCGCACGAGTTACGGCAAAACCACCGGCGAGTGGCTGCGTCGACTGCGTCTGCACGAGACAACGATTCGTGAGAAGTGGGGCGACCAACTCTTCATCGACTACGAGCGTTACCTCGACACCTGTGTGCGGGCATTCGACGCGCACTGGTCGAGCGACGTGCAGATGAAGCTGCGTCGCATCGACTAGCAGCCGGTTTTCGCGGGGGACATTCACCGTGCCTGAGTTGCTTCCGGTGACGACTGAGACGCTTGTTGACGCTTCCATCTGGGTCAGCGCGTTCGTCGTTGCGCTCTTCGTGGGCTCAATCGTTCTTCCCGGGTTTCACCACGAAGGACAACCCCTTCGGGACGGCAAGCGGCTTCCTTACAAGCTCTCCGGGCTCGTTCTCTTCGGCGCCACACACGTCGTTTTGGCGGCAGGTGTCCTTGGGTTGGGATGGTCGCTCGCACCGCTAGTCACGCACTTCTGGTCGTTGTTTGTCGTCGCCAACGTGTGGGCGTTCGGAATCAGCGTGTACTTGCTCATCGCAGGTCGTCGCAAAGACGCGTCGCGCAACATCTTGGCTGACGCCTGGCTTGGTGCCGAGCTCAACCCACGCCTCTTCGGTGTGGACCTCAAGATGTTCATGTACCACCCAAGCCTGATCGGTCTGGCGGTGATGAACGCCGCGTTCGCGTTTGTGCAGTTCGAACGTTGGGGCGCGCTTTCTCCCGAGATGGTGCTCTACCAGGCGTTCACCTGGGCGTACCTGTTCACGCACTACATCAAAGAACGCTTCATGCTCTCGACGTGGGACATCATCGCCGAGCGCTTTGGGTTCATGCTGGTGTGGGGCGACCTGGTGTACGTGCCCTTCCTGTACAGCATGGTCGCGTGGTGGGTGGTCGACCGAGGTTGGAGCGACGCTGGTCACGAACCCTGGCCGATTGCGGCGTACGTCGGTTTGGTCGGTATCCATGTGATGAGCCACTGGGTGTTTCGCGGTTCGAACTGGCAGAAGGACCGCTTCAAGCGCGACCCGAAAGCGAAGATTTGGGGCCGCACACCGGAGCTACTCGGCGGCAAGCTTCTAGTCAGCGGGTGGTGGGGAATTGGACGCAAAATCAACTACACGGGCGAGATCGGCGTGTACTTGAGCTGGGCGTTGTGTGCGGGCTTTGCGGCGCCCTACCCGTACCTGTTGCCAGCGTCGTTGTTCATTCTTCTGACGCAGCGCGCATGGCGAGACGACCGGCGCTGTCGCGCAAAGTACGGAGAGCTGTGGGACCGCTACTGCGAGCGCGCCAAATTCAAAATGCTCCCGTTCATCTACTAAGCCGAGATCCGGGACTAGGACGAGCGACGCAGGAACTCTTCGATTGACAGTCGCTTCCAGTCCTTGGGTGCGGTTCCGAGTTGACCCACCAGGTAACGCCACCCTCCCTCGTTCAGAAAGTACGAGAGTTCGACGAACGACGCGTCCTTCCCATCCATGCGCGCGGCCACGTGAAACAACACTCGTGCAACACCCTCGTCGTCGGGACCGTCATCATCGAGAATTGTCAGTTTCCGATACTCGACGGTGTTGGTGCGACCGACTCGCGCAGCGAACGCGTCGAAGTCGCCATCGCGGTCGTCGTGATCGCGATGCAGGGTGCGCCAAAGAAACTCTGCTTCACCACGCACGAAACCCGCAAAGCGTGCTCGAACCAGCAGCCTCGGTTCGTTCGGCTCCGACCCCGAATGGAACGGCGCGCAACACGCGGCATATGACCGCGACGATCCACACGGGCAGTGACGCTTCGCTTTGGCCACGACGATCCGTGCAGCCATGACGCCGAACGGAAACGACTCGCAGTCGATCAGAAGGTCGATGGATCGCTGTGGAGGATGCGCTTCTCCACCAAATCAAGGAGCTGCGCCACGGTCTCGATACCCACGAGCTGGTCATCGGGAATCTGGATCTGAAGCTCACGCTCCATCTCACCCACGACCTCGAGCATCGCCAGAGAGTCCACGCCCATATCGGCGATCACGCTGTCTTCGGTCAGCGCGCTGAAGTCCTTTTCGGCAATTTCAGTCGCTTGACGCTTGAACAGCTCGATCAGCTCAGCCCTCTTCATCTCCGGCATATCGGGGGCGGGGATAACCGCCCAACGCGCCCTGTGCAAACCGGGCTGAGGCTGGCCGCACAGCCGGAATTATCCGTTGGAAATCTAGGCCACAACGGCGGCTGTCGTTAAGCTGGGAAACACGCTCGTGCGCCCCTCGGTCCTCATTCTCACCCTCTTGAGCGGCATCGCCGCACTCGCGTCGGTCTCTGCGCAGCCCGAGGTGGAGGCACGACCGGAACCCACCGAGGCTGTTGAGCCGGCTCAGACCAACGAGCCACCGCGTCACACCAAAACCAAAAGCCGGTCCATTGGGCGCACCAACGCAGGTCGGCTCTCGCACGGTGTGGCCCTTCGCGCCTCCGCCCACGTGCACGTCCGCGTTCCGCGCAACGCACACGGCACCCAAGAGATGATCGACTTACTCGAATGGGCTGCTGGACGCGTTGCTGCCCAACACCCAGGTTCGGTTCTGAACGTGGGATCCATTTCCCGGGCACGCGGTGGTCGAATGCGTCCACATCGCTCGCACCGTGCAGGTCGCGATGCAGACGTCGGGTTCTACCTCCGCAATGCGCAAACCGGTGACCCTGCAGTTCCACCGCACTTCATCACCATGAATCGAAGCGGTAAGGGCAGCGCGCGTAACGTTGGCTACAGCTTCGACGATGCCCGCAACTGGAGTCTCATCGAAGCGTTGATGGGACAGGACGTCGTTCCGATTCAATACATCATGGTGGTCATGCCTCTGCGCGAACGGCTACTGGCCGAAGGCGAACGTCGAGGTGCGTCACCAGAGCTCTTGGCGCGAGTGCGGGAGGTCGTCGGCCCTCGTCGCACCGGTCGTGGACGTTGGGCCCGTTACGGCACCCATGACTCGCATTTCCACATTCGCATCTACTGCTCGGCCGAAGACCGCCCGCGATGTCGCGACAACCCACCGTACTGGGATTGGATTACGGTGCCGCGCGAGTCGTCGATGCGGTCATCGATGCGACGACGACGACGCTCGATGCGCGCTAGATCTTCTCGAAGCGGTCGGGTCTCACGCGGTGCGATGCGTCGACGAGGCGCCTCGATGCAAACCATGCGACGCCAACGCTCCCGAGCGACGTCGATGCAGCGATAAGGAAGAGGATCAGAAGCTGGTACTTCACCGCCTCAATCGGTGGAGCGCCCGCCAGGATCTGACCCGTCATCATCCCAGGGATCGAAACGATTCCAACCACCATCATCGCGTTGATGATCGGGATGATGCCGCGTTTGACGGCACGTCGAATCGGGTCGCGACTCGCTTCGGATCGTGTGGCACCGAGGGCAAGGTCGAGTTCGATCTGCTCGCGTCCATCCGCAAAGCTCGAAACCAAGCTGTCGATGCAGAGCGAGATGCCCGTGAGGCCATTGCCTAGGAGCATGCCAAGCATCGGCAACACATAGCGGGGGTGGTACCAAGGCTCGACACGCACCAACACGGCAGACGCGAAGAGCGCCGTCACACCCGCGGTCAAGATCAAGGTGACGAATGCACCGCCGAAACCGGACTCGATGCGCCAACCGCTACGACGGATTCCTGCTCGCGCGGCCGCGAGTGTCATGACGACCAGCGCCGCGAGCGTGAATCCGATCGCCACGTTCGCGAATACCCAGCGTAGCGCGTAGCCCAATAGGAAGAGCTGCACCGTCGAACGCACCACACCCACCGCCAGGTCGCGTTCGAGGCGAAGCTTGAGCACGATGCTCACGATTCCTGCCAGCAGAACCAATGCCGCCGCGCCAGCAACGTCCCAAAGTCCGAGATGAATCACGTCGGACACGCGAAGCTCCCCAAATCCAGCGTGTCGTAGTCTTCTGGGCGTTCACCGTGGTGAACGAGCACCACGCGTCCTCCTTGCTCACGGTAGTTGCGCAGGGCGTCCCACACCAACCCCGCACTCTCACCATCCAACGACGCCACCGGTTCGTCGGCCAGGATCACGTCGGGATTGAGCAAGAGGACGCGCACCAGATGGACACGTTGACGTTCCCCACCCGACAACTGCGTCGCTTCGCGATCCCACTCGCTAGCCGCATCCCGAAACACGTTCAGCGTCTGAAGCAACGCTTGGGCACGCGCCTCGTCGAACGCGATTCGTGCCGCTCCGAACGCGAAAGGACGCTCCAGATTCTCGCGCACCGAGCCAGGGAACATGGCCGGCGCCTGTGCCATGAGCATGCAGCGCGTTCGCCACGTAGGTTCGCCCAGAGCACGCACGGTGTCGGATCCAAGTCTCACGCTTGGCCCGGGGTCGGCGTGAAGTGCCGCAAGCGTTCTCAGGAGCGTCGTCTTGCCCAGCCCACTTCGACCGGTGAGATGAAGCGCCTGCCCAGGCTCGAGAGCAAACGCGACCCCTGCGAGCAGTTGGCGCTCGCCCACAAAAACATCGAGACCGGAAACCTCGAAGCGCACGTCTCTGCTCTAGCGCACTTCAACGGAGCTGCGTACTGGGCTTGAACCCGAGGCGGAGGGCATGACAGCGTCCCCGCGTGGCACGCACACCGACAACGTACTGGGACTATATCCGCGTCGAGGACCTGCTGGCGCTTCAGGGCGGGCTGGAAGACAGCGATGCGGACCTCGCCAACGACGAGGTCCTCTTCATCACGGTTCACCAGATCGATGAACTTTGGTTCAAGCTGATCATTCGTGAGCTGGCGGTCGTGCGCGACCTCTTTCACCAGGCCCACGTGCCCGAACAATCTCTCGCCAGCGCCGTGCGTGGGCTGCGGCGGATCGTCGTGCTCTTTGCGCAGGTCGCGAAGCACTTTGAGCTGATGGAAACGATGACGACGCGCGACTACCTGTCGTTTCGGGACAAACTCAGTCCGGCGAGCGGTTTTCAGTCTGCGCAGATGCGCGAGATCGAAATCCTGATGGGCTTGGGTCACAAAGAACGAGTTCCACTCGGACACGAAGAAAGCTACTTGCGAGCGCTTCGGAACAGCGACGGTTCGGAGACCGCGGCGAGTCGTCGAGTTGCCGCACGCATGGCCGATACGCCTTCGCTTCGGGACGCCATCGACGAGTGGCTCTACCGAACGCCGATCCAGGGTTCGATGCCGGGTGATGACGACGACGAAGCCAACGTCGCCACGTTCATCGATGAGTACTTGGCCGCGCACGCTGCCGAGAGCGCGCGGGGTCGTCAGTTTGCCGAGCACGAAGGACTCAATCCCAAAGATGCAGCGCGTTTGGACGAACGCTACGCCAAGGAACGGGCACAGGCAGCAGCGTTCCTCCGAGCGGAAGACGTCGACGAAGACCGGCGCGCGAAACGCAGCCGAATACGCGCTGCGTTGGTCTTCATCGAGGGGTACCGGGAACTACCCTTGCTCGCGTGGCCGCGTGAAGTCATCGACGCCATTGTTCAACTCGAACAAGGGTCACTCATCTTTCGCCAACGCCATGCCCGGATGGTCGAGCGCGTCATTGGACGGCGCACAGGAACGGGCGGCTCCAGCGGCGTGGACTACTTGGACAAAACAGCGTTGCACTACCGGGTGTTTGACGATGTGTGGGCAGTGCGAACCCTCCAGGTTCGTAAGGCTTCGCTGCCTGCACTGCGAAACGCCACGCACTATGGACTGGTTGCCGAGAGCTGAGGCTCATTGAACGTCACTCGCGCCACAAGAGCATCAGATCACCGAACTCATGCGCGAGGTAGCCTCGTTCCACCGCGTGGCGATGCGCGCGATCCAGGGTTGCACGATCCGCAAACGCACCCAGTAGCTCGTAGTGGCTTTCGCCTGGACTGTGGATCCCGGTGAGAATCCCGTCGACCGCGAGCACACGACAGTGGTTGTTCGGACAGCCAAGTCGCACGTCGGTCACGTCGCGAAGTTTGCCGCTCAACATCGCGCTCTCCAGTGCGCGCACGACCGTCGTGCCGACAGCAACCACGCGTCCGCCTCGCTCCCGTGTTGCACGTACCTGTCTCATCGTTTCCTCCGGCACGGAGTAGCGCTCAGGGAGAGGAAGCGCGGCATCCAGGTTGGGGTCCCCTGTGGCCGAGATGCCTGCTGCATGCGTGAGCCAAGCAAGTTGGACTCCGCGTTCGACCAAGCGATCCAGCAACGGCCAATGCAAGGGTCGTCCCGTCGAAGGCATTTCCATCGCCCAGGGGCGCGCCGCATAGGGCGTCTGAACGTCCGACAAACGCAGTCGGTCGTGGTGGTAGCTGTATTGAATCGGAGCTCCCTCGGCATAGATCGCTTGCGCCAACGCGGAACCTGAACGGTCGAAGTCGACATCCACCAGTCGCGGCGAAACCGCGTAACGCTGTCGGACGACCGCCGAAAACGAACCGAACACCAACGCGTCACCTTCGCGAACCAAAGGTGGCGCCGGACGGTTCTCGGTCGCCGTCCGCCAATCACCAGAACCAAAGAGCACGACCGTCCAACGCTGGGGAAAGCTGCCGATCCCGCGAGCAGCCAATCGAACCTCGACACGCTGGCCGCGAACCGTAGCAGAGAGGCTCGCCGGAAGCGTCGCAGCATCGTTGAGGACAAGTAGATCACCCTCGCGCAGCAGCGTCTCCAAATCCTCGACGGAGTGGTCGGCAGGTGCACCATCTTCCACTCGGATCAAGCGAGTTTGCGTCCATGCACGCGCTGGGTTCAGACCTGCGCGGAGCGTCGAAGGGCGAACGTGGTGAAGACCATGCATCACGCACCTCCCAACTCGACGGCACGCACGCGTGAGCCACTGGCGACTGCAAACGCGTGCTCCAGGATCCTGCGGGCGACATCACCGGGACGTTCTAAGGCATCTCGATCGGCGTCCGGCATCGCCGCCGCGTGCATCGCCGTATCCATCTCGCCAGGATCGATCGCGAGCGTTCGAATACCGGTTCCCTCGAGCTCGGCGGCAAGCACGCGCGTCAGATGGTCAAGCGCAGCTTTGGACGCACCATACGCACCCCACCCGCCGTACGCCTCAACAGCGGCGTCGGAGCTGATGGTCAGCACCCATCCCTTGCCCGCCCGACGCATCGGACCGAGCAAGGCCCGAGTCAGTCGCTGAGGCCCGAGGACATTCACCGCGAACACACGTTCCAGGTCGCGGTCGTCCAAGTCCGCGAGTTTGGGCATCGGTGTAGGCCCCAGCGTGCTGGCGTTGTGGATGATGATGTCCACGCCACCGAGTTCGGCCACCTGCGCCGCGATCGACTCCGCGGCTCCGGCTGCACCGACATCCGCGGCAATGGCGTGGCCTTGCTCCATGGCCTCCTGAAGCGCCCCAGGTTCACGCGCAACGCCAAACACGGTCGCACCTCGAGCCAACAACTCGGACACAAGCGCACGTCCCAGGCCGCGGCTCGCGCCGGTGACCAATACTCGTCGTTCGTTCCAGTTCATCGCTTCCTCCTGCACTCATCGTGGCTGCGAAGGGACGAAGAAACAGCAAATCAGACATTTCGCTGACAGAGTGCTGATAGATTGTCATCGACTCTGATATTCTGTCGACATGGACGACGTTGCACGCTCCTCCGGAAACCTCGCGCGAAACATCCGTGCCTTACGTGAACAGCGGGGATTGAGTCAGGCTCAACTCGCCAAACTCTCAGGCGTGCCTCGTCCCACGTGGGCGAACCTCGAGAGTGGCGCAGCGAACCCCACGCTTGCTGTGCTGTTGAAAGTGTCGGCCACGTTGCAGGTCTCTCTGGAAGAACTGGTCGGCCCGCCTCGCGCCGCGGCGCAGCTCTATCGTCCCGGAGATCTACGCGAACGGAAGCGCGGCAAGGTGAAGGTGCGTGACCTGCTTCCGGACCCGATGAGTGGATTGCAGATGGAGCGGATGGAGCTGGCAGGAGGTTCGACGATGACCGGTATTCCGCACACGCCCGGAACACGCGAGTACTTGTGTTGTGAGATTGGTGAGCTCCGACTAACCGCGAGTGGTGAGACGTGGGTTCTCAAGCCCGGCGACGTCTTGGTGTTTCGAGGGGATCAGAAGCACTCGTACTCCAATCCTGGTCGGAAGACGGCAGTCGCGTACTCGGTGGTCGCGTTGGGCGGGTAGCTACTCCGCAGGCGCACGGTACGGGCCATCACCCCGAAAGCGATCGACCATGCGCTTAAACCCACCGCGCATGTCTTCGATGATTCCGTAGAGCGTGGGCACGACCACCAGTGTCAGCACAGTGGCCACCGCAAGACCGAAGATGATCGCCACCGCCATCGGTCCCCACCACACGGCGCTCTGACTCCCGACGATCAGGCGAAACTTCGCGAAGTCGATCGATACACCGACCGCCATCGGAACCAGTCCAAGCACGGTCGTAATGGCAGTCAACACAACGGGTCGAAAGCGCGTCAGGCCTGCCTGTACGAGCGCTTCATAGGTACCGAGTCCCGCGTCTTTGAGTTGCGCCACGTAATCCAACAACACGATCGCGTTGTTCACCACGATGCCGGCGAGCGATATCACCCCTAGCCCTGTCATCATCACGCCGAAGGGCATTCCGGTCACCATCAAGCCGATGAACACACCCATCAGCGAGAGCATGACCGACGTCAACACAACCAAGGGTGTCAGCAACGCGTTGAACTCAAACACCAACACCGCGAGGATCAACGCCAGCGCGATCAGGAACGCGCGTCCCATGAACGCTTCGGTGTCCTTCTGTTCGTCGTTGCTACCGCCGAGTGCCAGGTGATAGCCCTCGCCCAAGTCAGTCTCATCGATGTACGCGAGCACCGCGTCCTGAACCGCGTTCGGTTGAAAGCCCTCGGCGATGTCGCCCGACACACTGACCACGCGATCTTGGTCGAGGTGTCGAATGGCACCCGAACCACCGGCGAGTTCGTACTGTGCCACGGTCGAGATGGGGACGGGGAACGTGTCGGGACTCGTGTCTTCGCGACCGTCGATGTTGAGCGCCAACACGGCCTGAAGGTCCTCGCGAAACTCGGGCGCAAGACGCACCACAATGTCGTACTCGTCTTCGCCGTCGCGAAGCGTGCTTGCAACCTGTCCGGCGACCGCGGTGCGCACCGTGCCGGCCACCGACTGCGTGCTCGCACCGACTCGCTTCGCGGCACCACGGTTCACGCGAAGCCGCATTTCGGGTCGACCAACACGGTAGTCGTCGGTCAGGTCGGTCGCGCCTTCGATCGCCGCGATGTCCCGTCGAACACGGGCCGCAATCTCGCCCAAGCGATGAAAGTCATCGCCTGAAACCTTTACGTCGATGGGCTTGCCGACCGGCGGACCCATGTTTTCTTGCTCCACGCGAACTTCGGCTCCCGCGATGGTGCCGAGTCGCTGCCGCAACCGATCGAGCGTCAGCGTGGTCGACTCGACGCGAACCGTTTCGCCTTCGCGAGCCGTGTTTTGGTCCGGCAGAAAGTCGACGGTGACCCGCGCGTGATTGGCGGCAGTCTGCGCACCCGCAACCGGGTCCTGGCTACCTGCAACCCCGACCTCGGCCACAAACATGTCGACGTTGGCTTCGTCAGCAAGGACCGCTTCGACCTGGCGTACCAAACGGTCGGTGGTCTCCAAGTCCGTACCCAGGGGCGCACGCAAACTCACGAACGCACGGTTGGGCTCGGTCTCCGGAAAGAACTCCACGCCGTTGTTGAACACGCCGTAGAGCATGAAGGTCGCCACGAAACTAAAAAGAACTGCGCCCAGCGAGATGTAGCGGTGCTTGATCGACCACTCGAGGACGGCCTTGTAGCCGCGCATCAGTGGGCCGAGCGAGTCGGCGTCGGTAACGGCTCGCGTCTGCTTGGCCTTACGCATCAACTTCGACGTGAAGACGGGGATGATGGCAATCGCGACGACCAACGAGCAGATCAAAACGATGACGATCGTCTTGGGCATGTAGCCCATGAACTGCCCCATGATCCCCGTCCAAAAGAGCAACGGGAAGAACGCAGCGACAGTCGTCGCGGTCGATGCCGCAACCGCACCCGCCACTTCCTTGGTGCCGATGATCGACGCTTCGAGCAGAGGTTTTCCCTCTTCGACATGTCGATAGATGTTCTCCACGATCACGATCGCGTTATCGACCAACATGCCGAGCGCCATGATCAACGAGAACAACACGATCATGTTCAGCGTCATGCCGAACGCGCTCACGACCACGAAGGTGAGCAGCATCGAAAACGGAATGGCGAGGGCAACGAAGAAGCTGTTGCGCACCCCCATGAAGAAGAGCAACACGCCCACCACGAGCAGCAGGCCGGTGATGATGCCGTTCTCCAGCTCGCTCACCATGTCGTAGACCATCTTGGATTGGTCACCGGTGAAGCGCGCAGTGACCCCTGTGGGCCACGCTTCCTGCCGATCCAAAACGAGTGCTTTGACGGCTTCAACAACCTCGACGATGTTTGCGCCGGACCGTTTGGACACAGCGATCGTTACCGCGGACTGACCGTTCATTCGCGCGTAGGTGGCGCGCGGCGCAAAGTCGTCGACCACGCGTCCGATGTCTCGAATGAACACCGGTCGATCGCCAACACGCTTGATCGCAATCGACTCGAGCTCCGCTGGATCGCTGACTTCGCCGGGGACGCGAAGCAGAACGTTGGCGTCGCCGGCACGCACATCACCGCCCGGGATGTTGACGTTCTCTTCCGCGACCGCCCCCACGACGTCGTTGAGCGAAAGGCCGTAGTGCGCGAGACGATGCGGGTCGACTTCGATGCGAATTTCCCGCTCTCGACCGCCTGAGAGGTTGGCTTCGAGCACGCCTGGGATGCGGCGAATCTCGTCCTCCAGACCTTCGCCCAGCGTCTTGAGCTGCACCTCGTCAATCGGCCCGCCGAGCGTGACCAAGAGAATGGGGAACTCGCCGAAATTGATCTCGGCGATATCGGTTTCCTCGGCGTCGTCGGGCAGGTCGGGTCGCGCACGCGACACGCGATCGCGAACGCGTTGCATCGCGTCCTGGATCACCACCTCGGGTTCGAGCTCGAGCATGATGACGCTCAGTCCCTCATAGGAGGTGGACGTCATGCGCTTGAGATCTTTGACGCCTGCCAACTCGTTCTCGAGCGGCACAGTCACCAACGTTTCGATGTCTTGCGGAGAGACACCGATATAGGGCGTGGTCACGGTGATCACCGGAATCTGTACGTCCGGGTTCGCCTCACGCGGCAACGACATGTACGTGCCGATGCCGAAGAGAATGATGACGACGACGGCGAGGTAGATCAGCGGTCGACGCCCGACGATCGATTCGATCACGGCGCGTCTTCTTCAGTCTCGGGCACGGCCGGGCCGGGACCTTCGATCGGTGCATCGAACACGACGCGCGAGCCCTCGCAGCACTGGCCATGTCGCGCGATAAGAAGAGTGTCGCCCTCTTGCAGCTCGCGGTGGCCGGTGACGACAACACGGTCGCCGACGTGCACGCCGGATTCGATGATCACTTGGTCGCGAACCACGCGCGCAACTTCGACGGGCCGCCAGCGCGCTGTGTGTGTGTCGCCAGCGCTTTCCACGACAAACACGCCATTTTCGTCGAGTCGCGTGACGAGTACATGCTGCGGCAACACGATCTGATCCGTGGCGTCGTCCGCATCGACTTCAACCTGGGCGATCATGCCGGGCAAGAGGCGCCCATCGGTGTTGTCGACTTCGACGATCACTTCGAACGCTCGGGTCTGAATGTCCGCGGCAGGACTCACCCGAGCAATGCGCCCTTCGACAGGAGTTCCGTGAGCACGCGTTCGGATCCGAGCCGGCATGTCGACCCTCAGTGCCGTCACATCGCGATCCGGAACAGCCAAGCTGATGTGCACGGGATTGAGCTGCACCAAGCGTACGATCGGCGCACCCGGCGCAACCACCTCGCCACGTTCCGCATCGAGTTTCGCGATCGTTCCCGCAAAGGGCGCTCGAATCACCGCACGACCGGCTTGCACCTGTGCCGTTCGCTGAGCCGCACGCGCCGCATTGAGTCGATCCGCGGCCGCTTCGCGCTGTTGCACGGAGATCGCATCGCGTAGACGCTCTGCTCGCTGCAACTCGCGCTGCGCACTTTCCACCTCGACGCGAGCTTGCTGAAGTCGTGCAGAGTGGGTCGCAGCATCGACCCTAACCAGCACCTGACCAGACCTAACTTCCTCGCCCTCGGTCACAGAAACAGACTCGACGTAACCACCCAGCGAAGCGGCCAAGAGCGCATCGCGCGACCCCTCCACTTCGCCCGGCAGACGCATCTGGAGCGACGCGCTGGACGCGTGCACTTCGGCGGTTTCCACCCGCGTGGCAGTCGCGGACGGAGTCTCTCGCTCCGGACGCTCACCTTCCGACTCGGCGGCTGCTTGCCCGCAACCGCAGAGGGCCACCACACACAACAACGACTGCACCCTCATCCCTCGACGGCTTAAGGCGACCTGTGAGGTCCCGCAACGGGGAATTGGGGGAGGGATCGGTTCGTATCAATAAGGCGAGGCGACGCTTCTGGGGAGGGGCGTCGGAGCTACCGCCGCCCGGTTCGCCGGGCGGCGCGCTTTTAAGCCTACTTAAATAGGCGAAGCCGCCGGGGGTAGCCGGCGGCTTCGGTGTTGGATGCGTGTGTGTGTGTGGTGTGGGTTTCAGTCTAAGAAGCCGCTCTGCAGCGACTTGCTCTCCTTATGAGCAATCGTCGTGCCGTCCTTGTCGACACGAATTCGTTGAGGATTTTTTGGGGAGGGTGGTCCCCAGGGGTCTACGTGCTCCAACGATCGCGGGGTCGGTAGACCCAAGTGGGTGGCGCGCTATGCTCCGCCGATGGGATACGTGTTTGAGCCGAGGGTGCTTCGCGAGTGTGTTCAGGCGGGTGTCGGGAAAACGCCGGACGCTGCAATGGACGCGATCACGACGGAGTTGGTGAAGCACTACCCCACCCACGTGGACGGCTCTGGACGCGACTGGATCCTCAACAACGCTGGTGGTGCCATGGGTCAGTTGGCGCTGCTCCACGGGTCGCTGAGCGAGTACCTGATCTTCTTTGGGAGCCCGATCGGCACCGAGGGTCACAGCGGTCGATACGCCACGGAGGTGTACGACTGGGTCTTCGATGGCGAGATGTGGTGCTACCTCGAGGGCGAGACCGAGCGACGCGTGTACGAGCCCGGCAGCGAGGCGTACTTGGGTCGTGACCAAGTCAAAGGCTACAAGCTTCCAGAGCGCGCGTGGATGCTCGAGTACGCGCGCGGTCCGATTCCCACGATGCTGCCTTTCGGGTTAGCGGACACCGCGTTGAGCACGTTGGATCTCAAGTGCTTCGGCCGAACGATGAAGGGGTACGGCAAGCTGGTCGTGAAGTCGCTGATGCAAGGGAAGATCTAGCGCGCAGGACGATTGCGCGTCTCAAACCACGGCCGATAACGCTCCATTCGCTGCCGCTGCTCGCGTGGTGCATGACGCCGGCACGTCGACATCGCCGCCTCGTCACCCGCCCAACGAATCTCGATGCAGTCGTTCGGGTTGTACGCCATCTCAAACGCAGTTCGTCGATCGACCACCTGCTTGAGCGTCATGGTCTGCGGCGAGCCGTCACTTCGGTTGTACTGAAACTCTCGCGCGGCAAGCTCGCGATCCAAGGTCGCACGCAGCTCAGCAACACGCTCGGCGACATCCTCGGACCGCACTCCAAAGCGCTCCGGCGAGCGTTCCACGCGATCGGGAAATTGGATCACAGCATCGATACTGATCAGCAGGCGAAGGTCACGACTCGGCGTGGAAAAGTCTTCCCACGGCCCCTCGGTCTGAAAGATCGACGCGCCCTCGGGCATGGTGATCGGCCGGAAGCTCCGCGACGCCATGAACTCCTCGCCGTTGCTCACGCTGACCACGCGCCGCACCACGCCTTCTTCCAGCGCGTCGACCAACGCGACCTGCATGGCTGTGGGTTCAAGCGGCCGCGGATTGATCACTTCTTCCATCGACTCGTAGAACGCGTCCGCGGTTCCGCTGTACTGCTGGTTTGAAAAGCGCACGTACTCCCGTGTGCGACGTAGCTCATCGTTGCTGACCAGCTCGATGACTTCCTCACGACGGTTGTAGACCACCGGCCGCCACGCCTTGAATCCTGCACCGGCTTCGTCGGTCTCCGGCGTGAACAAGAAGCTACCGCGCCAAAATCGCCGACGACCCACCGTCCCATCCGGCTGTGCATCCGCGCCGATCAGGATGCCGTAGCGATCGATGCCCTGCGGAATCCAAGCCGCGACCACGAGAATGTGTCCGTAGGGGTCCGCAAAGATCGTCCCCGGCCGCAACGCCTCGCGCGTGAGCGGAACCGGATACACGTCCGACGAATCGGTGTCGGGCACGGTGCGCTGGGTCGAACTGTGGACGTTTTGCCCCAGCTGGCGCACCAAGATCTTGAATGCTTGCAAGGGGTCGGCGGTGTCGACGGGCATCAGGTTGTGATGCGGCGAGTCATCACACGCCGGCGGTTGGCCTTCGCGACCACGGCTGCACTGCCGCCACGCAAAGGGAAGGGTGAGCTTCCAGGAAAAGTACGCGCGCAGAAAGTACGGCAAGTCTGCGCAGTCCGGCTCCAGCTCCAACTCCGAGTCTTCGGAGAGATGCCGGTGGTCGTAGAGTATGTTGCGCGCTGGATCCCGCAGCACTTCCTGCAGACTGTTCCAGGTGATCTCTTCATCGACGGGATCGCGAAAGAGCTGCTCCACGAACACCGCAAAGAGGTTCTCGGTGTCGCGCTCCCACGACCAACTGGGAACCCACGCCGGGTCGCCTGGTGCACGCGGTTCGATCTCGCGTTCGAAACGTCCGACGGTAAATCGCTCACACGCTGCGATGTGGGTGCCATCACCGAGAACCGCGGTCCAACGACCCGGACGTGGACGATCCACCTGCGCCCAGTACCCAAACGGCGGACCGCCTGTTTCATGAACCTCGGCTTCGACCGCGTTGCCCGCCGGATCGAGCAACGTGAGAGCAACCGGACCCGGGTCCTCGGTGCTCGTGATGATCACCCTCAACGGAACGCCGGGATGCGGGCGCGCGGGAGATCGAAACACCGCGACGTCGAGCGAGTCGTCACAAGCCTCAGGGACGACGGGAGGTGAGGTCGGGCGCAACGTCGCTGCGCCCCGAAGCTCGGTGCCGGGCGCTTTTCCCAAGACCACCACTCGGCTGACACGCGAGAGAAAGTCGCGACGGGACGAGCCCTCTCCGAGGGTCAGATCGCTCACCGTCACGCGGTCCACGCGGTGCAGCGTCTCGAGCGGTGAACCGCTGCCGTCGTCGGTGCCTTCACACGGCGTGACGTATTCGCTGAACGCGTGGATGGCCATGGGACGACCATCCGAATCGCGACCCAGGTAGAGCATGATGTGCCCTGGAAAGTGCAAAAGCACGACGCCCTTCTGCATCGCCGATTCCAGAATCAACGCCTTCTGGTTGGACGGCACGTCCGCCACATCGATCGCAAACGTTCCTGCAAGCGCTTGGCGACCGCTGTGCCGCGGAAGGTGCAAACCAAACGTTGAGAACACGTCGAGAAGAAACCGACTGCAGTCGCGTCCGCCTTCGTGCCCTCCCCATCCATAGGGTTCATCGAGAAGCGCAAACGCTTCGGACAACACCGCGCGACGGGTCAGCGCTCGGCGTGTCGGCGTGCCCTGCACCGCCTGGGTGTTGAACCCAGCCGAAGTCGCAATCACGCCCTGCCCTTCTTGGCTCGCCACCATGCTTCCTTCAGCCACCCCGTCGACCGGCCGACTCAAGTGAATCCGTGGCGCGCGCAAAACCGCATCGCGAAGTTCGGTGGGAACCGGGGGCGAGAGTTCCGCGTCTGGTGCGATCCAACCCAACGCGTAGCGCGTGCGCGCGAGCTTCGTTCCACCTGCCCACTCCGAAAGAATCTCGATCGGTTCCTGCGGGTGCACCGTGCTGCAGTTGTTGCGGTCAAACGCGAGGTCGAGACTCGCGGTGTAGAACCCTTCCACACGCGGTGCGCAACGAAGCGAGATGCGCTCGAGTGCCACGTGCAAGCGAGGCGTCGGCACCACCGGTGAGTCCGGCACGGCAAGTTGAACGATGTCCTCCGCATCCAGCCGCTCACCCTCTGCATCGAGGTACGTCCCGTTTTCGAGCCGCTCGCGGATGTAGGGCAGCCGCTCGCTGAGTTGCTCGTGGAGCTCTTCCGCAGTCAAGGGGGTGGTGAGATCGGGTTGTCGCGCCGGGTCTTGTCCGCTGAGCAAACCGCGGTTGTGGTTGTCGATGTCCTCTTCGCTCAGCAGCTCGGCATCGATGTCCCCGTACTTAGCCTGCTGCTCGATCCAATACGCGAGCGTTCGGTGCTGCTCGCGGATGTTGGGAAGTGGATCGGGAGCGGCAACCGTCGCGGGGCACTCTTCGGGACGCTCGTCCGAAGCCGCCGATTGCGTGGCGGGGCCGTCTTCCCGCGCACCTCCGCAGGCCACGAGGAGCATCCAACCGATCAGCAGCCCACGCATGCGCCAAGTCTAGAACAGCTCTACGCGGTTCGCGTAATCCCTGGGTCAACGCGGAGTTAGGGGAGTGGATTCAGCGCAAAGTCTCGAATGCCGTTTTCGCGAAGAAGATCGATCACCTCGACGACCCGGGCGTATCGAACGCCACTGGCGGCCGCGATCGTGACCCGCAGCTCAGAACCCGCCGTCCCCACGATCTGCACGAGCTGCTCGTCCGTGATCGTTCGGCCGCCGATCTGGAGCGACTCGTCGGCCAAGACGCTGACCACCAACATCCCTTCCTCGGGTTCGGGAAGTTCGGGTTCGGGTTGTTCACGGGACCGACTCGCGACACGAATCTGACGCCTCAGTGCCTGGTTCTGACTCTCCAAGACAGCGACACGCGCACGCAACGCGTCGTTCTCTTCCTGCAGCCCCGGTTGACCGCCGCAGGCGACGATCAGCGCGATCGGAACGAGCGGTCTCAACGCTTTGCTTCGATACCAAAGAGCCACGAGGGTGTCGCAGCATTCGAGGACGCGTAGAGCACACCCTCAGCGCCAAACGTCAAGCCGATGTTCTCCGTCAGCGCGAACGCCACTCCGATTCCTGCTCCGAGGTAGCGCGTGTTGCCCGCACCCGAAATGTTGGTGACGCGAATCGTGTCACCGAAGGGCTCATAGAGGCCAACATGGAAATCGAGGGTGAACCGCCAGGGCTGAAAGCCAACTTGGGCAAACGCCGTGAGCGCGCTGCTGTAGTCCGAGTTGGCTCGGGTTCCCAGCGAGGCCGTGAACCACGCGCCGGTCTCACGAACGCGGAAACCATGACCCATCTGCAGCTGCACTTCGACGCGATGGTTCTCGACTGCGGGCTGGTACGTGATGCGCCGCTCAACACCATCACTTCCAACTTGCGTGACGTCGTAGAGCAGCTCGTCACCGACCGAGGGCGAGTAGCCGTAGTGGACCTCAACTGCGAGCGGTGTCGTGCCACGCAGCAATCCGATGCGCGCACCGAAGATGAGCGGCCCGACGTAGGAGGTCGACTCGCCGTTAATCTCGGCGTGGCCAAAAGGCGTGAGCGCGGTGACGAGTGTGACGCGCTCATGCACCCCAATCTCACCGTAGAGATTGAGTTGGTGGTCCGAAAACTCAGGAACGGTTTCGGACTGAAAGAGCGTGTCACCGACGTACCCACCGGTGCCTCGAATCAAGCTCCGATCCCAGAGCTTGAGATAGAAGTGGCCCGGCTCCTGCGTCCAACCGCCTGCCTTGGCGCGGTTCGGAACGGACACGGTGCTCAGAAGCAATCCAACGATCAGTGCGCTTCGCCAAACCATCCGATTACCTGTTCGATCACGGTTCCTTGTTGTCCCACACCGAGATCGACGTTCGGTGGAAACCCAACGTGCCCACCATCGACCAGCGCCCATTCAATACGGCCCGTTCCGATAAAGGGTTCGAGCGTGTGCAGGAAAACCATCGGGTCCTGTCGTGCGACAACCGCAAGCGTCGGCACCTCGATTTGCTCGAGGTCAGGACCAACGCTTTGCGTCCGCCAGTAGTCCTCGGCATCGGCAAAACCAAAGCGAGGGGCGATGACTTCCCCGTCCCACCCACGCAGCGTGGTGATCTTCATCGCATCCGATACGCGCAAGGGCACTGACTTGTTACGGGCGACCTGTCGATAGATCTCTTTGAGCCCACCCAGGACGTGGCGGCGATAGATCGAGCCACGCGGTTCGTCGATGGCGTTGGCACCGGCTTCGAGATCCAGAGGCGCACACACTGTGGCGAGGGCATCGATTCGCGGCGACGTGCGAGCCGCGAACGCGAGCGAGACGTGACCGCCAAGCGAGAAGCCAAGCAGGTAGACCCGCTTGAACCCCCTGACCAACGCGTCGTCCATCACCGCTTGGAGATCGGCGATCAACCCTGCGTGGTAGTAGTCCGCGCCACGTCGATCGGCGCCGCGTAGATTGACGCGCAGCGACGCGAGACCACGTTGGGCGGCCACCTCTGCAGCTTCAAGCATGTAGGCGCTGCGATACGAGCCGCCCAGTCCGTGAACCAGAACCAGGAGCGCTTCGGAATCTGCCGGCGTGTACCGACCCGTCAACGCCAGTCCATCCACCGGCGTCGTCCAATGCCGAGAAGGAGGTGGCTTGAGCGGCGAGAGCACGTGCCGCACGTACGGCCCGAGCGTCCAGTAGTGAGGGAGGATCAAAGCCGGTAGGCGAGACCGAGCGTGTAGCCGAAGTATTGGTCCACGGCACCACCGACGACCCAGGGATCGCCTTGTCCGTTCGCGTCCGTCGGCGACACGTTCATGTCCATGAAGTAGCGACGGACATCGAAGCCCACGCGAATCGTGAGACCGTTTTCCATCTCGTAGTCGAGGTTGATGCCAGCTTCGAACCCACCACCACTGGCGAGCGGAAACCACACGTCATCTTCGATGCCACCGAGGTCTAGGATGATCATGTAACCGGCGAACACGCGCGTATACAGACCGCCTGCGATGTGCACGCGGGCATCCAAGTCGAGCTTGATGTGTTTGTAGTTCACGCCGGGAACGACCGGGATGTTCAAACGCTCGGGCGTCGAGGGTCCGGAGTTTTCGATGATGAACGAGTGACGTCCGTATCCGAATCCGACTGAGAACTCGTGCCGATCCAGTGGGTAGCGACCACGAAGTCCGACAAGCCACGCTTGTGAACGGGTGGGGAAAACGACGCCATCTGCGCGCTTCGAGTCGATTCCGAACGCTCGCTCCCACATCAAGTCCAGCCCGATGTACGCGCCGAATCCATCGGTCACGTGCGCACCGGGGTACCAGCGTGCGCTAAAGCGAATCTGAGGCCCGAAGTTTAGCGTGTACTCGCGCAGGAACCCGTAGAGGTCGTCGTTGTAGCGAAGCTTGCGGCCAAAGGCGTGACCGAGGATTGCCATCTCGAGCGCGTTGTACGTCCCACCCGTCGATGGGCCATCGTCGTCGTCGTCGTCGTCCTCGTCGTCCTCGTCCTCGTCTTCATCCTCATCTTCGTCGTCGTCGTCGTCCTCATCATCGTCGTCGTCATCGTCGTCGTCGTCATCGTCTCCAGCGAGCGATGCATCCGGCGCCGACGTCTGTGCGATCAAGCCGCTGAGACGTGACCAACCACGACGACGCACCTGCGAATCTAGAGCACGCGCGTTTCGACCTTGGAACTGCACGGCTTCGACTTCCTCGCCGTTGTCTCCGTTGCGCACCGTAATCACGCTGGACCAGCGCCCTCCACGACGTCGGTTCTGTCCCGTGATGTACGCCGAGACCTGCGTGGAAGCCGCGGCGCGCTGAAGTCCGCTTTCGTCGCTGAGGTCGACGCCAAGCCGTGACGCCGCGCTATCGAGTTCGGAACGGCCCACGACCTCAACGCCTGACTGATCCGAGAGCACCCGAACCAGCCGGTTTCGAACGCGCCCACTTCCGGGCCCGCTGAACTCACCCACGACGACACGACGCGTCGGACCCGAGAGTTCTTCAGCGTCATCGTCGTCATCATCATCGTCCGAGTCTCCGCCGCCGGCACGAGTGCTCGTCAGACTGGACAGATCATCGGTCATGCGGTTGGCGCCCTGGCGTGCCAATCCGGCCAGTCCGCGTGCAGATGCCGTGGCGCGACCCTGAGACTCCCCCGCCGCGTTGTAGATGTTGAACGTCGCACGCCAACGACCTGAGCGTCGCTGAATGCGACCGCGAATCAACGCCTGTGCACCACTGCTCGAAGCCGTTTCCTCAATGTCTCGCGAGTTGGTGTCGTCCAGATCGACAACGGTGTGTCCTTTGTCGCGCAGCTGGTTCGCAAGTTGACGGCGAACCTGATTGGCGCGCGGTCCGCTGAAGCGGAGAACCGCAACCTGGGCATCGACCGTTTCCGGTAGCAGTGCTCCCAGCGTCGCCGCCATGAGCACGAAGGTCAGTGAGCGTCGCATTACTCTGTCCCGCACTCGCAGTAGTCAGACATGTGCGCCGGATCGAGCGAGTTGTCGCAGGGGATATTGGTGGTGTCGTCGAACATGCAGTCGCCCGAACCGATGTTCTCGTAGGCCTGCACACAGACGAGACCGGCCGCGGCGCATACCGCGTCGCAGCTTCCACCCATCGTGAACTCTCCCGTGCACGCACCCGGTGTCGCGTCGCACAACACGAACCCCGCCATGTCCGAGATGCCCGTGCAGTCCATCATCCCCATATCGGGTGGACCCATGTCCATCTCGCCCGCATCCATCGGACCGGCATCCTCTTCGCCAGCATCGTCTTCCATGCCGGCATCATCGACGCCGCCGTCTCGGACCACGCCACCGTCGACACCATCGATGCGCTGACGAATCCAACGCTCAACACACGAGATCTCGTTCGGGTTCAGACGCGAACCGAAGGGCATCTGATCGCCACAGCCCGGTGGAATCGCAGAACGCCCACGAATCTTGTCGAGGATGAAACTCTGTGTGGCGTCGTTTGGATCGACGCGAACACGGCCATCACACTGGGTCGACGGGATGGAAATCAGCGAAGCGAAAACGTCGTCATCGGTGGCCTGAATCAGGTCCAGGCCTTCTTCCGGGTCCGGTCCGTCGTGGCACGCATCCGTGCCGCAATGCCGGCCGAAAATCTCGGTGATGACGTCGATGTCACCCTCGCACTGTGGCAGCGGCGTGTCGGGCCACTCGCCTTGCAAGTCGCCCGGACATCCCATGCACAGGCATACCGACGCGATGAGGAGAGGTCTAAGCACGACCGGAGGATAACACCTTTCACCGAGCCCGATTCAACGACCAATCGTACTCGCGAAACCTGACAGTGAACCCCGCATCCCTCGCTGTTTCAAAGCGAGCACGGCGTTCGCCGTTCAGATAGTGCGCGATAAAATCGAGTGTCTCGGTGCCCATTTCGTGACGCTCCGCATGCGCGCGAAAGTCGTCGTCAAACCACTCGAAGATCGCACTCAGCACCAACGCTTCGCGATCGATGTCGACTTTGACGTGCTGCTCGTCGTTGACCATTGCGCTCATCGCAGTGTCCAGCTCTTCATCGAGATGGTCGGAGGTAAACGGATCTCGCTGCAGCTCAGGGCAACTCTCGGACGCACAGTTGATCGCGGCGTGAATACGAGCATCGTTGAAGCTCCGAATCACCTCGTTCTCGAGATCGTAGAGATTGATCGTGTCTCCATCGAGCTCGAAGCGTTGAGCATAGAAGAACCCAAAGCCCTCCTCGGGTTCGATCAGACCCTTCACATCGTGAACGCTCCCGATCGGCCAATGCGTGATCACGCCAAGCAACACAAACGTGTTGTAGGCGTTGATGTAGTACGCGAGCTTGCTCGAATCGTCGGGAAAGGTCTCGGGTGTGGAGTTGGGTCCGTGCTCACCGAACGCTGCGGCTTGGCGACGCAGCTTGCGCGGGTTTTCGATGAGCCCTTCGTAGTCGACCCCTTCGTCGATCACGAACGCGCCAAGCGCCTCGGACAGGTCGCGCGTGCCGTACTGCGTGGGCGCCGGCACGCCGGGGTCAACCTTGACGAACCCCAAACCAAAGTACACCGCAGCGGCCAACGCGCAGAGGATCATCGGCCAAAACACGATGGGTTTGACCTTGTCGTAGACCCTCTGAACCTTGGATGGGATCACCCGCGGCTATCCAACTGCGACCGTATTGCAGCGAGTTCCGCAAGCACCCTTTCCTCCAGATCCGCAACCGCACCGCTCGCGTCGTTTTCACGCACCAAGAGTGAGGTCAGCGTCGCGGTGAAAATGCCGACCACGACCATTCCCGCGATAATCAACGCGATGGTGAGCGCTCGCCCCGCCATCGTTTGTGGATTGTGGATATCGCCGAATCCACCGGTCACAACCGTGGTGAACGACCACCAAAGACCCTGAGGCAAACTCTCGACGCCTTCGGTTTGAGGGTTGCCTTCGGCCATCCAGATGCCGACGCCGCCGAGCACCAACACCAAGATCAAAATGCGCATCGAGCGGCGCATCATCTTCACGTCGAAAGTCGCGACGAGCTTGTCCATGCCGCGCCAGAAGAAGAGCACGATGCGGAGAATGCGGGCCAACTGCATGACGCGGATCAGACGCGCCAAGCGAACCGCTCGACCGAGGCGAAGCGCTTGTGCCGAAGGAATCGGAATCGACGTGACGAAATCCAGCCAGAAGCGACGCCAGAACCATTTCTTCGAGTCGGCGTGGCGCAGCCGCCAAAAGAAATCGATCAGGAAGATCACGCATGCGCCAACATCGGCCCACTCCAGAATCTCCATCGTCCGCGCTTCCATCGGAACGACTTCCATCGCGATCAGGAACGTCACGACGACGACGATGAGCGTCATGATGAACGCATCGAGAAACGCGAGCCGACCCTTCGAACCGATCGACTCGACGAGTCGGTCGGTGAGGTAGCGCTCCTGTCGCGCATCCGCGACACGCTTCGATCGGTCTCGGTTCTCCGTCAGGTCGCTGGCGATGTCCAACGCACGCTGTTTCGAATCTTCGAAGCTCGCGAGATCGCCTTCTTCAAGAAACCCCTCACTCTTGGTGTGGAGTTCCTCCATGCACTCGACGGACTCTTTGTGTTCGTCGTCGAGGCGTTGTTGAATCCGGTCGAGTTCGTCGAGACTCAGGTCGACCAACCGACGGCGGAGGATCCCTTGGCGAGCCTTGTCGGCGCGTTTGGAAAGCTCTTTGCGGGTCATGCGGCCGCCGAGCGTATCACCTGTTATTACTCTAGGCCGTAGCGTTTCAAACGTTCGGCCAGGGTGGTGCGACTGATGCCCAGTTCGCGCGCGAGTTGCGTGCGGTTCCCTTCGGTGCGCTCCAGGCCGCGCTGGATGATCGCACGCTCCAGCGCCTCCACAGCCTCGGCGAGCGTTGCCTCACCGCGCACGGCAGCGACCGCAGCGGCCCCCTCAAACGCCGCGTACCCACCTGCATCGCGAATGGGAGGCGCGAGATGTTCCGGTCCGATCACGTCAGAGTCCGCCGCCGTCAGCTGCCATCGCTGGACCTCAGCGCGCAGCTCACGCACGTTCCCTGGCCAGCGATAGCGCTCCAGGCACTCCCACGCCGCATCCGCGATTCGAGCATCGACCTCGGTCTCGGTTCGAAAGTGCTGCACCAGAATCCGCACATCGCCGACGCGATCGCGCAAAGGCGGAAGCCGAATGGGCAACACGTGAAGACGGTAGAAGAGGTCTTGTCGAAAGGACCCCGCTTTCACTAGCGCCGCGAGGTCTTTGTGGGTTGCCGCGATCACGCGCACATCCGCACGCTTCGCTTTGGTGGAGCCGACGGGGTGGTACACACCATCTTGGAGCACGCGCAGGAGCTTGACCTGCAGCGCCGCGGACATATCGCCCACCTCATCGAGAAAGAGCGTGCCGCCATCCGCGGCTCCGAACAGTCCCTCGCTGCTTCGTGCGGCGCCGGAAAACGCGCCGCGTACGTACCCGAAGAGTGTCGACTCGAGCAGGTCATCGGGAAGTGCTGCGCAGTTCTGCGCCACGAACGCAGCTTCGGCACGACGCCCATGGTGATGCAGAGCCTGTGCGATCAGTTCCTTTCCGGTTCCGCTCTCGCCCAGGATCAACGCGGTCGCATCGGACTTGGCCAGTCGCGGGAGGAGTTCGAACACGGCGTCCATTTGCGGCGAGCGGCCGAGGATTCCCCACATCCCATTGCCGTCGGCTTGAAGCCGCGCCCTGCGCTCAGCTTCGTGGGCTTCGATCTCTGCGGCGACCGTTCGCAAGACCGCGCGCACGGGTGCCGAGCGCTCCACAACCGGTAGCGAGCGGACCACGTCGGGACCTGCGGTCGGATCAAAGGTCTGGATTTGGGTCAGGAGTTCCGTTCGATCCGGGTCTTCGGCCGAACGCGCAAACCCCGAGGCCACGATTTGAACATCCTGGCCGGCAATCGGCTCGACAAAGACGCTCAGGCCAAGGTGACACTGCGCACCCGGCTCGCCCCGATAGTGCGCATCGCAGGCCTTGAACCCGTCACGCGTAAAGAGCAGCGAGCGACAGACCTCGCTGGAACTCTCCATCACTCCACCGCGCCGATGTTTAATCGGACCTTCGTCGTCGACGAACGTCAGCGCGAGGCCAAACGCATCCCTTAAAATGCTGCGAGCGACTTCGACACCACGAAGCCGCTCCCAACGTTCGACGTCCTCCACGCCGCTAGGCTACTCCGAGCTGCGGCGTCTCAGAAAGCCTAGTCGAAGCCGAAGCCGGCGATCTCGACTGCCGTGGAGCTGCGCTCGCGGCTGTCGTCCGTGCCGAGCTGGCGCGTGAAGTTGGCGCCCCAACAGAACACACGGTTGTTCTCGACGATCACGCAGGTGTTCTCGAACGCCGCTGCGATGTGCAACGTGTTCCCCGGAAGTCCCGGAACGTCGACCGGCGAGAGAATGCAATCCTCGCTTCCGCCACCGATTGAGCAGCGCTCGTGGCTTCCGACCTCTTCGCCGTCGCCAACCTGGCCCTCGAAGTTCGAGCCCCAGCACTGAACCGACCCGTCGTCGTAGCGAACGCAGGTATGGGACGAACCGCATGCGACCTCGGCCACACCGGTGACACCGGGAACCTCGACAGGCACGTCCGAGCCATCGTTGTTGCCTGTTCCAAGCTGGCCGGCGTCGTTGTTACCCCAGCACCACAGACCACCGTCGGAATCGACTGCGCAAGCGTGCTCGCCGCCGACGTCCATCTGAACCGCCTCCGCCGTCGGGGTTCCACCCGTCAGGATCGAGACCTGGACCGGTGTTGACGAACAGTCGTACGTGCTCGGAAGCTCACCACAGGTCTCACCGTGGTCGGTCATCCCGTCGCCCAACTGACCGCTGCGGTTGCTACCCCAGCAGAACACACCCTCGGAGTTGCGCGCGCACGCGGTTTCACCCAACCCGAGGTCGAGCTCGACAACGTTGGTCAAGCCACCACCCACGGTCACCGGGTTCGCCTGTTCGATGCTGGTGCCGTCACCGACCTGTCCCGAGTCGTTGAAGCCGGTGCACTCCACATCGGTACCGCCCGTGATGACGCAGGTGTTGCCATTGCGGGTCTGCACCGCGGTCGGCGCATCAAAGCCGGTGAACTCGACCGGCTCGAACTCGCGCAAACGCTGGTCGGAACCGGGAGGAGGCAAATCGGTCAGACCCCAACAGAAGATCGTGGAGTCGGCCTGCAATGCGCAGCTGTTCGGTCCGGAGTTGTTGTTGAGCTGCGTGGCGACAACATCGAGCACGCTGACGGGCAACGACGAGCAGTCGCGACGCTCGGTCTCGCCGACATCGGTGCAGTCCTCGTGGCCCATGCGCCCGTCGCCAAGCTGGCCAAGACGGTTTGCGCCCCAACACATCACTTCGCCGTTTTCACGACGCACACAGCTGTGGCTGCCGGCGATGATCTCGACCAGGTCACACCCGGACTCACACGAGGGTCCTGCATCGGGTTCCGAGGTGTCGGGACCCGTGTCGGGCATCGAGGTATCCGGACCCGCATCCACGGGCGCGTCGACTGTAGCGTCGTCGCCCGCATCCGGGTTTGTTCCATCGTCGTCACCGCACGCCACACCCAGCGCGCAAGCCAAGAAAATCACTCGCTTCATGTCCCCTCCGGGGTGAAGACAGCGGCTTAGCCGGTGCCGAGCAGAGAAGCAAATCCAGTCAGAGAGCGAGCCGAACCCGCGTGGTTTGATTGGCGCGAATCCTCACAGGGTGGCGTCGAGGCGCCCTACCCGGTGAGCGCAGCGTGAGCGTATGCCGCCCGACGGGAAGCCGAACATTCGTCAATGGTGTCGTGCCGAGCCGTCGCGAACCCAAGTAGACCTCGCACCAGGGAGTCGTGGCGATCGCCAAAGTCCCGTTTCCACGAACCACGCGCATCATGGTGGCCATGGTCATGGTTTGGGGCTCCGGTGCTTCGACCTCGCGCAGCGTCACCGAAATGCTCGCGAAACCACCTGCGGCAACCCGTACCGGTTCGACGTGCGTGTCATGCCCCTCGAGTTCGATGCGAACATCGTGGCCGCCCGGCGGAACGCCTAACTCGAGCGGTGTCACACCCAAACGATTCTCGCCGATGAACACTTGCGCGCCCTGCGGCTGACTCGCGACGCGGAGGCTCGCGACCTGGGCTTCCAAGATCACATCACGGACCTCACCATCTGCGAGACCCACCTCCATGCGACGCACGACCTCACCGTTCTGCAGCGCTTCAATCCGATGCGTTCCAGGTGCGAGCGCGTCCAGACGAAGAGGCGCGACGCCACGCTCCTGACCATCGACCCGAATCGTCAGTCCAGCAGGTTCACTCCGGACGCGAAGTTCGGCAGGCGTTTGAGGAGCGGGATCGGTACGTGGCGGAAGTCGCAAGGGCGGGGTGTCGGGCGGAGCGTCGTTCGGCACCATGGACCACGCAATCGCGGCCACACCCACCAACAAAGGAATCCCCACAAGTGTGGCGATGACCGCACGGCGATTCGTTTGAGGAGGGGTCGCGGTGACGGCGGTGCGGACTTCGGTCGCTGCGCTCAACAAGGGATCGTCCTCGTCTTCCAGCGCCTCGATGTTCTCCGTAAACGGAGGCGTTTGGTCGGCGGGCGCAGGAAGCACCGCCGATTGCCCCGTCGTGAGCGGCACCGTTCCCGCAGCACGCGGACCCTGTTGTTCATGCACCAACACATCCGGGAACAGGCCGCGCACGTAACGCCCTAGTTCCACGGTGTCAGAGGGCTCCGCACAGGAGCGAACGTAGCGTTCGAGATCGGCCCGGAGCGCAAGCGCATCCGCATAGCGATCCTTGGCTTTGGGTCGAAGCGCTTTCTCAGCAACCACGCGCAGCGGCGGGGGGAGACTGCGGAGTCGTTCGGGCTCCGGGATCTTGCCGGCGGCCGAAAGCATGCGCGCCTTCTTCGGGTCCGCGTGGGGAAAGAGCATGTCGCCCGTGATCGTTTCGTAGAGAAGGATACCAACGTTGAAGAGATCGCTTCGCGCGTCGAGTTCTTCACCACGCGATTGCTCCGGCGAAAGGTACGCGTACTTGCCGCGGATCTTTCCGACTGCTGTCCCACTGCTGCGGCCGGTCTGCAGTTTGGCGATGCCGAAGTCGGCGACCTTCACCGCACCGTCGAACGACACGAGCACGTTGGATGGTGTGACGTCGCGATGCACCAACCCACGCACCGATCCTCCCAGCGTCAACGAGTGGGCCGACGCGAGCCCCTCGCACACGAAGGAGAGCAGCTTCGCTGCGTGGTGCGGTGCCACCGCTCCAGGGCGACCGTCTTGCCACGATCGCTCCAGCGCTCGAGTGGTCAGTGCACGCAGATCCACTCCGCGCACCAACTCCATCGCCAGGTATGCCGTGCCTCCAACCTGGCCGTAGTCGTAGACCTGGACCACGTTGGGATGGCTCAAGTGGGCGACCAAACGAGCCTCATCGCGGAACATGGTCGTGAACTCTTCGTCCTGCGAAAGGTGCGGAAGGATTCGTTTCACGACCAGATCGCGCGCGAACCCCTCCGGCCCTTCTTTTCGGGCGAGGAAGATCTCGGCCATCCCGCCCTTCGCCAGACGGCGTACGAGCGTGTAGGGTCCGAGCGGGATGCCCGCGGCCACGGCGCAAAACATAGCACTTGCTGTGATGCTTTGTGCCTGTGCGAACGAGCAGTCGATTGGCGTGGTCGTCCAGGTCGATCCTGCACCGCGCGCCGATCTTTGTCTGACCGCCGTCGGTGAAGGCGAGCTGGTGTTTCAACAGGCGTATCCGGCCGAAAGTGCTTCGGGTTCGCTGACCTTCGTCGCTGGTGATCGAATCGACATGGACCTGCGCGTGGGCGCAAGACTGCGACGCGGCGGTCGCGCTTTCGCGTGGGCGTCAGGGATGGCGGAGTTCCGAGCACCCGGCGAGAGCGAGATCGTGCTGGATGTCGGTCGCTGCCATCCCGGCGATCCAACCGCGGCGATCGTTCTGGGTCGTGTGGACGGTGCCAGTTCGTTGGTCGCGGGCGATCTCAACGGCGACGGTGTGGACGAAGTCTTGGCCAACGCCGCGGCCATTGCGGTTGTGGGAAGCGACGTCGTCCCCGAGTCGGCAAGCTTTGTCGCGACCAGCGTGGGTGACGTGGACGGCGATTGCCTTGGCGACGTGATCGCGAGCGGACCGGGCGGCATCGTCGAGCTCCCCTCCGGTCGTCCGCTCAGTGCGGCTGGAACGTTGGGCGTTCTGGCCGATGCAGGCGAAGGCCAGGTGTTGGTGTCGGGTGACGCCGACGGAGTTCGGGTTGGACCGCTCGATGGCTTAATGCGCGGGCTGAGTGGCGCGGCGATCTCCGATCTCGACGTCGCGGACTTGGACCAGGACGGTACCGATGACGTGATCGCGGTCGGTGTGGATGGCGTCGAGGCGTTCTTTGGCGGCACGAGCGGACTGATGGCCGCACCCGGCGCAACGCCCAGCACCTGGAGCGGAATCGACGTTGCCATCGGAGACTTTGATGGTGATGGATTCGACGATGTGGCCGTCGCGGGCGACGCCGAAGTGTTTGTGGCGCGAAATCGCGGCGACGGGCTGATGGAGTCACGGCCGAGTGTGCCGATCATCGCCAACGGATTGGTGGTCGCCGATGTGGATCGCGACTGCACCGATGATTTGATTGTGTTGGCCGCAACGCCGCAGGTGTACTTCGGGAGACCCGATGTCCGGTTGGACCCCGGTCCGCGCATCGATCCTGTCGTGGACGCCACCGCCGCTGACATCGACGGCGACGGTGCGCGTGAACTCGTGCTCCTCTTTGCGAACGGGGAGGTGCGATCATGGCGTCCCTGATTCGCGGGTTGTTGCTGGTCGGTTTGGTTTCGATAGCATCGTCATCCGGGGATCCGAGTGTCGCGTTTGCGCAGGACAGCGCGCGCGAACGCGTGGACCAGCATCTCTCGGATGGTCGTCAGCTCTACCGTGACTTGGACTTTACCGGGTGTGTGGCCGCGATGAATGCGGCCCTCGCGGTACCTGGCGCACAGCCCGCACAACGACTTGAAGCCTACGAGATTTTGGGTGCCGCATACGTCGTGCTCGATCGGCCCGAGGATGCGGAGCGGGCGTTTCGAGAGATGTTCGAACTCGACGCGTATCACGTCGTGCGCGAGCCCAGCGGTTCGCCGAAAATCGAGCAGTTTGTCGAAGAGCTTCGTGCGCGATTGGTTCCAGATGCAGCGCTGGATCCGACAGCGCGGATCGACGTGACTTTGCCGCGGGCGACACGAGCCGATCGGGAAACCGAAGTTCGGGCGGAAGTCCTCGGGCGTGTCGCGACCGCGCACATTGTGGTTCGCGGTGATGACGAAACCGATTGGACGCGCCTGGAGATGGAGCGGATCGAAGCGGGTTTCGAAGGTGTGATTCCTCCGCGGGAAACACCCGGATCGATCGATCTTTACGTGGAGGGACGCGATCCACAGGGCCGTGTGGTCGCGCGGGGTGGCGAACCTTTGTTGCCGTTGACGTTGCAGGTGCGGGCAGCCGAGTCGGGTGGAAGCTCAGCGGACGTGCCCCTGCGTCGAAAGTGGTGGCTGTGGACGCTGGTTGGAATCGTTGCCGTCGGCGCTGCAGTGGGGATCGGAGTCGCGGTTGCAGGCGGTGATCGTGCAGCGGGTGGAACCTTGCCACCTGGACGTGTGGTGTTGCCTTGAGTCGCTCGGCTTGAGGGGCTGCTTTATTCATTAATTTTTCGGGAAGATTCGAAGGGTGAAGCCGAAAGTGGGCTGACATTTTCGGGTCCCGCCCGAACGCCGAACGAGTCCGACGCCGAGCCGAAGCCCCCAGCGCATCAAAGAATGCGTATTGAAGAACGCAAACTTGATTGAAGAAGTGCACGCGAGCCGCAGCACAGACCGCGCATCGCAACGCACACCAAAGCGGAAGCGCACCAAAGCGTGCCGCCGCAACACGAGCAACTCAGAACGCGAAGCGTTCGTTCGACGCGAGGTCAGCCGTCGGACAACGTCGAGGCTCCACGAGCCGAGACGCGCGCGAAGCGCGTGCTTGGAGGGGGACCCAAACGTTAGTTTGGGGGAGGGATTGCTAATCCCTCCTCAAGGAGGAGCCGTGCCCGTAAGTCGGAAGCCGAAGGCTGGAGACGTAGGGTGCGGCGACTCCGATCAACGAAGTCCGTGCTTCTTCGCCAAACGCGCGAGGTAGTTACGGTCCAACCCCGCCTCCGCAGCCGCACGGGACAAATTTCCGCCGTGCCGCTCCAGCAACGCTGCGACGTAGCGACGCTCGAAGGCTTCGACCAGCTGCTCCTTGGCCTGCTTGAACGGTAAATCCGCTGCCCCCGGTTCGGTTCGCACACTTGGGGCAGTCGTCGCCAAGAGCTGCTCCACGAGTCGCGCCAACTCACGCACGTTTCCATCAAAGGGAAGTCCGCCCAAAGGCGCCAACTCGTCTTGCGTTAGGTGCACACCGGGCGACCCCAACCGCGCAGCCAACTCGGCCACCAGAAGAGGCACGTCTTCGCGGTGTTCACGCAAGGGCGGCATCACCACCCGGATCGCAGCCAGGTGAAAGTAAAGGTCACGACGCATCCCACCCGACTCGACACGCCGACGTAAGTCGACCCGCGAAAGCGCAACCACCCGAAAATCCAACTCGCCGCGTTCTCGCCGATCCAACAACGACGCAAGTTCACCCGCCATCGACGCACTGAGCTGTTCGATGCGATCCAACACCAGGGTGCCACCGCGCGCATGCGCAATCGCGTGTTCCAGAGGCGCTGGATGCGCCAAGTCGAGGACAACAAAGGGACCGGTGGATCGCGGTGACACAGCATGAACCGCCTGCGCGGCTTCGCTCTTCCCTGACCCAGGCTCCCCTTCGATCAACAAGGGCGCATCGGTCGCCGCGGCACGTTCCAGCAACCCAAAGACTTTGCGCATCGCTGCGCTCTCACCCACCAGTCCACCAAACCGATCGGTGGCCGGAGGTGCGTCGGGAGCGGGCAAGTCCGCTGCCACCAACTCCACCCGCGTTCGTCCAATCCGCAACTCCACCGTCGGATGCACCACGACGGATTCAACGCGCGACTCGCCCACGAACGTGCCGTTGGTCGAACCGAGATCACGAACGCGAACGCCATCGGAAAGCAGACCGAGCTCGCAGTGAAACCGCGACACCCCAGTATCGGCGATCACCAGATCGGCGTCGGCACTGCTGCCCAAAACCAACGTGCCTTCTTCAAGGGTCTTCTCGACGCCGCGTGCGTCGCCAGTGACCACGCGAACCAGCACGCGACGCAGGACGATGTCGCCTCCGGCGTTCGTGGTGAGAACGCCGGTACTCGCTGGCCTCATCGGCGACGCCTCCACGCCAAGAGCAGGAATCCAAAAGTCACGATCGTCGGCGGAGCCGAAGAGGTCGCACTACACCCACCGCCGCCGCGCTCCATACCGGCATCGAGACTACCTGCATCGGGCGTGACTCCAGCGTCTTCTCCAGCCACGGGCCACGGGCCCACGTCCAGGGTTCGTGGGGGCGCCACACAGGTTTCCTCCCCGTCCCCGGGACTGAGAAACACACTGCACCATATTTCTTCGCCGACCGGCGCACCACAGAGTTTGCAACCTCGCCGATATCCAGGGTGTTGCGCACGCACGATGTACTCGCCAATCGGGACGCTGAACTCCCAGTACGCTCCCGTGGTCACCGGTGCACCCATCGCGACAATGCGTCCGTCGGTGCGTTCAACCACCAACATGCTCTCGGGGAGAAACTCTTCGGGACGCCCCTCGATCCCCACCACACCTTGAATCGTGGTGGAGGTGCCCGACGCGCGATCCACGACGGCCAAGTAGCTCGCTGCGGGGCGAAGTGCTCCATCACTCGAGGGTGACGCGACCGAACCCGCGCTCCACAACGCACTGGTGGCGCCCTCGCCGCTCGCCACAGCGTCGTGTGCACCCGCGTCGCGCATCAAGGCGCCAAGTTCCTCCAAGTTCACGCCGGCCGAGCCTTCGCGATCCCCTTCGGCAACCACGATGACCAAAACGCGTCCGTCTTCACTCAGACCGACTCCAGTTCGACTGGTGCGGGCGCAACTGTCGATGCAGCTCTCAGGAACCCCAGCGCGCAACACGCGTGCGCCGCTCAGAACGTTACGCATCCACGATTCGAAAGGGACGACCTGATCGGCGTCGACCACAACGCCCACGTTGCGCTCATCAAACGCAAGGACCGAGAGCGCGCCGTCATCCGCGGAGTCGGGCCACGCTTCGCCTTCACCGACCGTCAGTCCTTCGGGCTCAAACGCGGGAAACACGAACGCTCCAGCCTGAACCACCGCCGACGCACCGGGAATGGTCGCCGCCCAGGCGTCGGCGGCTTCTCCGCGCTCCATCGAACGAGCCACGCGCAGTCCGACGTCGCCTGCCGCCAAGTCCGCCCGGACGATCCAGTACCGCAACTCGCCGGTGTCGCATTGTTCCGTCGCAACACTGCCCGAGGTCACGTCCATGCATTGCGCGTGTGCGAAGACCGTGTGGCCAACCAGAAGCACAACACCGAGCACGCGGAACATCGAGCGCATCATAGCAAGCGCTATGTTTCGAGCAGAAACGGTAGGACTCGTGGGTCTTCGAGGGTTTCGACCACGAGTTCCGCTCCCTTGAGCTCGTCGAGCGCAACACCGCCCGTTCCAACAGCAACGCACGCCGCGCCAATCGCGTGCGCAGCATCGATGTCGCGACGCGTATCCCCGATCACGACGACGCGAGCGTCTGCCAATTCGGCGTGGGCGAATGCCGCCCCGCGTTGTGCCGCGATGCGGATCAGCTCGGACCGATCTTCGGCATCATCACCAAAGCCGCCAAAGTTGAAGTACGGGTTGAGGTTCGCCGGTTGAAGCTTGATCTCGGCACCGCGACGGACATTTCCCGTGCCGAGCCCCATCGGCACCTTCGCCTCGGCGCACGCGTCGAGCACGGTGCGGACGCTCGGCATCACCACGTAGCCGGTCGAGGCTTCGACGCTTGCTCCGAGGTGGCCCAGATAGACGTCCACGATCTCGTGGAAGCTTGCGTCGTCGAACGTCCGACCGAGTTTCTCCAGCGCGATTCGCAGGATCGACCGGTCGGTCATCCCACCAAAGTGGATGTCGTTGAGAGCCTCCGCCGAGCCACAGACTTCCTGGAACGCCCGCGCCATCGCGGTACGTCCCGCACCTCCCGTGGAAACGAGGGTTCCGTCGACATCGAAGAGCAAAAGCGTGGTCATTTCAGAGACTCGCCAAACACGTTGGCGGGGACTATATCGGATCCGTGTTCGACCTGAGCCCTGACGTGCTGAGAAGCCTCCCAGTGTGGTTTGTCGCCACGCTTCTCTCACTGACGCTGCATGAAGCCGCACACGCCCTCATTGGGCGTTGGGGCGGCGACGACACCGCGAGCGATCAGGTCACACTCGATCCGACACCGCACATTCGACGCGAGCCCTTCGGCATGATCGTCGTCCCGATCGTTTCGTTTCTGTTCAACGGAGGCGGGTGGATGATCGGGTGGGCGTCCGCGCCCTACGATCCGATGTGGGCACAGCGGCATCCCAAGAAGGCAGCCTTGATGGCTGCAGCGGGACCGCTCTCGAACTTCCTACTCGCGGGGATCGGTGCGCTCTTGTTGCACCTCGGCATTGCATTCTGGGGTTGGTCGCCTGCCACCGCGCCAAGTCTGGAGTTGCTCGCCGTGGGAGCCAACGGAGAGCCCAACGTGTTCGCCACCTTCGCGAGCATTCTCTTTTCGGTAAACGTCCTGCTGGGGCTCTTCAACCTGCTCCCGATTCCGCCCTTGGATGGGCACGCGGTCGTCCCGATCGCGCTCAACGAGCGACAGACGCAAAAGTGGTTTGGACTCTTCGCGGATCGCACCGCTGGGTTGGTCGGACTCGTGGTTGCGTGGGTGGTGTTCAGCCGACTCGCGTTTCCCGCGTGGGCACTGAGCTTGAAGTTGCTCTACCCCAGCCTGACCTACGGCTGACCGCTCACGACTTGAAGTGATTCGATGTTCCGTCGTCCAGCGCGTGCCTCGGGTCGGGCGTGGACGAAGGAAGGGTGGCGTCCTTTCGAGGACAGGGCCGGGTCGAGGCACGTGCTGGGCGGCGGAGGGCGGATCAAAGCAAGGCGTGAGCGGTCTAGTCCGCCAGCGCTTCCATGAGCTGCCCCGCGACCTGGCTCTCGGCGTACTTATCCTTCCAGCGAATGCGCATACCGGGATCGAAGATCACGTTGGTCGCGCTGCTGTCGATTCCCAATGCGGTCTGCACTGCCCCTGTCGGATCGTAGAGCACCGGAATCGTCAGCGAGTAACGGTCGCGAATCTCCGCACAGTCGGCGGCATCGGCAACGTTGAAGTCGCGATCTTGGGACACGACCATGAAGCCCTGCACGCCCATCGCGGAGTACGTGTTGTACACGTTCTGCAACTCGCCCCCAGCGAAGCTGCGACACGGCGGGCACCAATCGGCAAACTCAAAAAGCCACCCGGCCTCGGCTTCGCAGAGATCGTGGAGCTGAACCTCGTTGCCGTCGCAATCGAAGAGCGTCACGTCCGCTGCAACGTCCCCTACGTTGGTCCCGAAGGGACCGCTCGGCGGACAGAGCGCACCGGTTGCCGCATCGTCGCCCCCACCGACATCCGGTTCGGCGCCGACATCGAGGTCTGCACCTGCGTCAGGCAGCGCGGAGTCGACCCCCGCATCGATCGCGGGACCCGAATCGACACCTGAGTCGCCAACTCCAGGCGGAGGGGCATCGTCATCGCAAGCCAAAGCGCTGATCACGAACAGAACACAAAGCGAACGCATGGAGCGCATACGGACATCCTCAAGATTCGTTACTGAACGCCGGTAAGATCAAAGAACACCGGCGTATTTTGGCCTGCGCGGACCGTTCCGCTGCGCGAATGCTCCTGACCATCGCGATCGACGATGCGGAAGCGGACCGGGCCTGCAGGAAGCTCAGCGCGACCAATCGGCGTGGTTCCGAGAAGTCGAGAGCCCACGTACACCTTGGACCACGGGCGCGTATTCACCGAAACCGTACCGGTCTCTGCGACGACTTCTTCCATCAACGCGACCATGCGTTCGCGCATCTGCACGCGCATGCGAACCATGTCGCTCCGTCGCTCGCGCATCTGTGTGGTGTCTTCGGGCTGCGGTTCGACTGCGGCGACCAAAGGCTGAAGCTCGGCGTCGACTTCGATTTCGCCGCCGGGCGAGATGGACACGTTCTGACGATGAACTTGGTACCCATCGAGCGTGAGGGTGAGCGAGTAGGAACCAGGTTCCAAGTCGTAGAGGGCAGTCGGCGTTGTGCCAGGCACGTCCCGCGTTCCCAGCTGGACGCTTGCTCCCGGAGGCTCGCTACGCACCAGAATCCCGCCGCGCTGTGATTCCGTAGGTCCTAATGGCGTCGGTTGGACAACTTCGGGAGTCTCCACCGGAACAGGCTGAGTCGGAGCGTTCGCGACATCTGTCTCGCCCTTCCCGCTCATCACCCACCATGCGGCCAAGCCACCAAACACCAGCAGCACGATGAGCAGCGAGGCGCCCACCAACCACGCGGCACGGTTGGTCAGTTCCTTTCCAGTCTCATCCGCATCGGCGAGTTCGACGTCGATCGCGTACGGTTCAGAAGACGCCGCCAACGCCGGAAGTCCGCCGGAGTTCGACGAGGGTGGACGCGACGCTGCACGCGACGCCAGGAGCTTTCCACTGCTGCCGCTGCTCTCTGGAGGCGGCGTCAGTTTGCCGTCCTCGACGCGCTGAAAGCTCTGTCCGAAAGGCATCGAATCGACCATCGGGCCGCGACGAATATCCTCGCCAAAGGTGTCTTCGAGAAGCTTGGTAATGCGCGGCGCGGGCACGACTTCGCGCTGTTCCGCGAGCCAACCTTCCAAGGCGATCTGCAAGCTGCCGGCGGTATCGAAACGTTCCGCGGAGTTCTTCGCGAGTGCACGCTGCACGATTGCGTCGAGCTCCTCGGGAAGGTCCGGCCGGTGCGTGCGAATCGAAGGCACCTTCTCTTCGATCACCGCGCGCATCGTCTCGTACTGCGTCTTGCGGTGATACAGCGGCAAACCCGTGAGCGCTTCGTAGAGACACACGCCCAGCGAGAACACATCCGCGCGGGCGTCGATGTCTTCACCCATGCACTGCTGCGGAGACATGTAGGCGAACTTGCCTTTGACCTGTCCGTCGCCGGTTTTGGTGTGTTGAATCGTCGCCTTTGCGATTCCAAAGTCGAGCAGCTTCACGGCGCCGTCGTAGCTGACCATGATGTTCTGCGGACTTACGTCGCGATGGATGATTCCGAGCTCCGCGCCGTCGTCGTCGCGAAGGTGGTGCGCATAGTGCAGCGCCTCCGCAACCTGGGCGATGATCTTCACCGCAACAGGAGCGGGCATGCCGCCGGTCTGACGCGACTTGCGGATGATCTTGCCCAGCGCGACGCCATCCACCCACTCCATCGCGAGGAAGTAAGAGCCCTCCTCTTCCCCAAACTCGTAGATGTGCACGATGCTCGGGTGGTTGAGGCGCATCGCGAGTCGCGCTTCATCGAAGAACATCGTTTTGAAGGTGGGATCGTCGGCGACGTGCTGGAGCACTCGCTTGATGACCAGATGGCGGTGACCGGCGCCCTCCACCGTCTCGGGCTCTCGAGCGAGGTAGATCTCCGCCATTCCACCGACGGCGAGTCGGCCTAAGAGCTCGTAGCGCCCAAACGGGCAAATGGCCGGTAGGTTCCGGACCATGGAGCGCTCAGTTCTCACCGGGCGAGTTTAGCAGGTTGACCCCAGCGCGCGATCAAACCCACCAAACCAGCTCCTGGGCCGATTGGCCCTCATTCGATCGGTGCTAGAGTCGCCTCGTGCGGACGCTACCTGCTCTCGCGGTGCTCTTTGTAGCCGAGCTGGCTCGGGCTCAATCTCCGGCGGTTCAGCTCGCCGAGGCTCGGGAGAAAATCCTGTACGCCCGTTACCAGGAAGCGATCCAGTCGGTGGAGGGATTGCTTGAAGACCCGTCGCTGGACGCCCAGACGCGCAACATCGCGCTTGAGGTTCTGGCGACCGCCCACATCGCCAACCGCGATACCGACAACGCCGATCGCGTGCTTGCCATGCTCTACGCCCGCGACCCGGACCATCGACTCAGCGATCCGGATGCCAGTCCGGTCGTTCAAGCCGCATTTCAACGCGCGCGCAGTCGACATCCGACCACGGTGGACGTCTCGCTGGATCACACCCCACCGCTTCTCGAAACGCGCGAGTCTCCGATGATTCAGGTTCGGGTGAGTGATGGTGCCAACGCCGTGGGCGAAGTGCGCTTGGCCTATCGCACGGGAGGCGCACCCCGGTTTGCGCGACTGGTCATGAACATCGACCCCGAGACCGGGATCGCGCGTGGCCGGATTCCCTTGGTCGGCGCCCCTGAAACGGAACAGCAGATCGAGTACTACATCCTCGCTCTCGCCCCCTCGATGACGCCGCTGGCACAACTCGGGGATGAAGCCGAGCCCATGCAGATGCGGGTGCCGGCGCAGCGTGGGCAACAAAACCCCAATCCGAACCCAAACCCGAACCCCGTGGACAACACGTCGTCGAGCAAGTGGTGGGTGGGCTTGATCGTGGCCATCGCGGCGGTCGGGCTTGGGGTTGGCGGCTACTTCCTTCTGCGTGACGAAGCCCCCAACGGGTCGCTCGGCAGCGCTTCACTTCAATAAGTACTTCTTCAATCACGTCCCGATGAGCACGTGCTAAGACCGCCGCATGTTTCGCGGTCGGATCCGTTCCATTCACTTCGTGGGCGTCGGTGGTGTCGGCATGAGTGGCATCGCCGAAGTGCTCGTCGACCACGGCTTTGACGTCACCGGATCGGACCTCCGCTCGAACGAGTACACGAAGCGACTCGCGGGCAAAGGCGCAACCATTCACCAGGGCCATGACGCTTCGTACGTCGAGGGCGCCGATGTGGTGGTCTTCTCCAGCGCGGTTCCACGCACCAACCCCGAGCTCAAAGCGGCGCGCGAACAGTCGATTCCGGTGATTCCTCGCGCTGAGATGCTCGGAGAGCTGATGCGGCTCAAAGATGGAATCGCGATCGCAGGCTCCCACGGCAAGACCACGACCACATCGCTGGTCGCGACCGTACTTCGACACGCAGGTCTCGATCCCACGGTCGTCATCGGCGGCAAGCTCAACGCGTTGGGCAGCGGCGCGGCATCCGGTCGCGGGAACCTCCTGGTGGCTGAAGCGGACGAATCCGATGGTTCGTTCCTGCACCTGACTCCGGCGATTGCGGTGGTGACCAACATCGACCCGGAGCACCTGGACCACTACTCCGGGCTGGACGAAGTGAAGGACGCGTTCGTGCGTTTTGCCAACCAGGTCCCCTTCTACGGTCTGGTCGTGGCGTGTTTGGACCACCCAAACGTTCAGGCCATCCTGCCCTCGATCGACAAGCGCACCGCCACGTACGGCATGGCTGCGCAGGCGGATTATCGCGCTCGTAACCCCGTGATGGACGGGCTCTCGGTGCGTTTTGAGGTCCTGCGACGCGGTGAGCGCCTCGGCGAAGTCTCGGTTCGTATGCCGGGCATGCACAACATGCTCAACGCCTTGGCGACCATCGCCGTCGCCGACGAACTTCAGGTTCCGTGGGAGGCTGTGGCCGAATCGCTGAGCACGTTTGAAGGTGTGCAGCGTCGGTTCACCATTGTCGGCGAGCCGGAGTACCAAGGTCAGACAGTGACGATTGTCGATGACTACGGGCACCACCCGGCGGAGGTCGCCGCCACCTTGGAAGCTGCGCAGCGGGCGTACGGACGTCGCTTGGTCGTCGCGTTTCAACCGCATCGGTACTCGCGAACCCATCACCTCTTCGATGAACTGACCCGCGCGTTCAACCGTGCAGATGTCGTGCTGATTTCAGATGTATACGCGGCCGGCGAAAAGCCGATTGAAGGTGCGACTTCGGCCTCGCTGGTCGACGCGATTCGTGCACACGGACATCGCGATGTCACCCACATCCCTGAACGGACGGACCTGGCCGGCACACTTCTCGAGCGACTCGAGCCAGGCGACGTCGTGATCACGCTCGGCGCGGGCGACATCACCAAGACCGGCCCGGAGTTGTTGGCGCGAATCTCGGGCTAGGCCCCCAACCTCTGCCGAAAACTCGCAAAACACGAGGGTTCTTGCGACAACGGAGCTTCGATGGCGTCGCGCAAGGCACCGCGGAACCGACGACTGAAGACTCGCGAGGTCGACGACGAACCCTCGCTTGCGCACGCGAGTACCGCGCTCGCGTCGGTTGCACCTCCGCCTCACCATGACGACGAGCCAAAAGGTCAGCGCTGGGTTCGCTTCAAGCAGGCCGTATGGACCGCGTTGCGGGCTGTTGCTGTGGTTGTCGCGATCGCAGGCGCCATCGCTGTCGGTCGGCTGGTGCGCAACTACCTCCACACCTCGGAGTCGTTTGCCGTCACCGCGATTCACGTCGAGGGCAACGCCCGTATTGAGGAAGCGTCGCTGATCGAAACCGCTGAACTCGCGGTAGGTGACAATGTCTTTGACGACCCACCGCACGAAGTGGAACGCCGCCTTCGCGACCATCCCTGGATTGCCGCAGCGCGCGTCGAACGTCGTCTGCCCGGAACGTTCAGCATCGAGATCGAGGAGCGCCATCCTGCCGCGTGTCTAATGTTGGACGATGAGCTCTACCTCATCGGCGACGATGCAACTCTCTTCAAGTCGCACGAACTTGGCGACCCGATCGACTTGCCGGTGGTGACTGGCGTGGAGCGAGACCGCTTCATCAGCGACCGCGCATACCGCACCTCGCTGCTGATCGAAACCGTTGCGCTGATGCACGACTACCGGATGGCCGGGTTGTGGCGACGCGAGCCGATCGGCGAAATTCACGTCGGCCGCGCAGACGATGTCACGCTCTACGTGGGCGAAGACGGCATGGAAGTCCGGCTGGGACGCGGTCCCTTCCTGACCAAGCTGCGGCGACTTCGGCGCGTGTTGGATCGACTCGGCGATGAACGTGCGCTCTACGTGTACCTCGACAACGTGCGACGACCCGACCGCGTCACGGTGCGGTTGCGCGAAACGCCTGCGCCACCAGAAGAAGGTCCGGAAGAAGCTCAGCGCGCCGACAGCACTTCGCCGGCCGCACAAACCGCACCGCCGGCCGACCCTGCGGGGTGAACACACCCACCTTCGCGGTGCAGCACCCGACCAGTCACCGGATCGTTTTCCGGCGAACCATCCAGCAACATGCGACCCGCACGCAGAAGAAACGCGTGCTCGAGGTCGCTGCGGATCGAAGAAATCTCGACGGTGAGTTCGTCCAGCTGTGGAAGTTCATCGGCCAAGTCGAACACCGTCGTCGCGCCTTCCGTCGCGCGCACGACACTGCGCCAACGCGCGTATTCGGTGAACTGTCGTCGGTACCTCGAAATGAGTCCGGACGTTTCGTAGAAAAAGGGATCGTCGTAGTCCCACGCCGTTCGCGCCATCCAGCGATAGGCACGTTCACGCTGGAACTCGACCAGCGCGGTGACGGTAGGCTGAATCGAAGGCAGGTCCTCCTCAAGCGTCGCCAGCGCATCTCGTGCTTGCGTACGTACCGCCGCATCGAGCGCACAGGAAGGCAACGTGCGCACGCCGCGTCGAATCGCATCGTTGTGGCGTGAGCCGTAGATCGGCATGTACCCGTTTCGCTGCCGGTGCTTTTCATCGTGAACCGATCGCAGTACCGCGAAGATGAGTTGGACACATCGCTCGGGTTCGAGCGTGGCCGCGTGGTCTAACGCTCGAACCGGCCAACTCATTGTGAGGTAGCCGCCCGGGACATCGCCCAACTCTTGACGCGACGCGCACTCGATGATGCGATCGATGCGGTGACGCGGGATTGCCTGTTCATCCCACCACCCAGGCACCCGACGCATACACGCGTCCCATCGCCCGTCTGTGGGTTCGTTGAACAACACTGGACGCGGCATCGGTACCGCCAGCGGAGGCGCACCGAGAGCGGCCTCTCGCAACACCCCGCGCAACTGCTCGCGCCGAACTTCCAATCCGGCCACCGAAGCGATGAGCATCAACGCGACGCTTCCGAGGCCCATCTTGATCCACCAACCACCGGACCGAGGGGTCTTGTCCTCGCGCATGGGTGCTTCTCGACTCATCCCTGAGCAGGACAACAACCGCGCAAGCGATGTTCCGGTGTTCCCACCGAACAACGATCAATTGCATCCCTTCCCTCAGTGGCAAAGACATCCCAAATCCCCTCGACATGGGGAGATTTCCGATTCTCTTGGTTTTTGCAGCCTCTTTTGGCCTGTCTGCATGTGACGACGGCTCACCTGCACTGGACGCAGGCGTCGACACGGGAGTCGACGTCGACCCCGCCTTCATCGCCAGCTGCAACTACACGAACAGCTTCGCCATGGGACCTGAGTGCCGCGAGTACAGCGGTGCAGCGGGCTGGACGGCAACCACAGCAGCGGACGACTGCACGCGCGTCTTTCTTCGGATGCCCGGAGAGTTGGTACTCGACGCCCCCTGTGCCGTTCCCAACGAAGTCGGTCGCTGCATCGTGGGTGACCTCGAGGACGGTGGCTATCTAACCGTCAGTTCGGGTGATCTCGCCAACTGCGGAGCCGCCCAAACCGGTTGCGAAACGTTTGCAGGCGGTACGTTCATGGCGAGCCCGGAATGCAACGCCTGTGTGCCCAGCGGCACAGAACCCCCCGGCGCGATCGTCCCGACCACGCCTACGTGCACCGAAGCGTTGCCAGGCGAACCCACGGGAGCGAGCGACGGACTGGTCTGCACCCGTTCGTTGATCAGCGCATCCACCGAACCTGGGCGTCGCTTTGCCGACTACGGCGATTGCGATGTCGTGCGTTCGCAGCGGCCCTACTACGCCATGCCGAGTCCGGCCGAGTTTGACCCGGAAGACACACGACTCGACAACGCAACGTACATGGATGAACTCGCATGGCTTCGCGAAGAAATCGAAGCGTCTGCATGCGTGTGTTGCCATGCCGAGTCGAGCACGCCCGAAGGTGCGGCGTACTGGGACATCGAAGCGGGTCCGCTGTGGATCGATACCGTGAGCGACGAAGCGTTGGCGATGATCACCGGACTGACCGATTCGTCGGCGTTTGGGTATCTGGAGATGGCCGACAACAACGGCTTGGACCGTTCGCAGACGGGCATTCCGACGACCGATCGCGAGCGGCTGCAGGCGTTTGCTGCGCTCGAGTTTGAACGTCGTGGGATCACCATGGAGCAAGCTGCCGAGCTGCCGCCTTTCGCGCCGTTCTTCCAAGAGTTGATCGATCACGAACCCGAAGCATGTGACGAAGGCATTGGCGTCGACGCGAGCGGGACACTCCAATGGACCGGCGGTGGGGCTCGCTATCTTTGGGTGCTGGAAGAAGGCTCGGACTCGCCCGGCGTGCCGCCGAACTGGGACCTGCCCGAAGGAACCATTTGGGCGCTGAGCGTCGACTCCGACGCTGCGCCGCTCGGATGCGGAATGCAGTACGGCGAAGTCCCAGCGGGCGCAGTGCAACGCGTTCCGAGCGATGGTGCTGCGCCTGAGCTGACGAGCGGAACCACCTACTACCTCGCGGTGATGCGCGACATCGCGCAGCCGATCACTCGTTGCTTGTTCACCGCGCCATGAGGACCTTCGGCGTCGTTGCGAGCTTGTTGTTGGGTTGCACGTCGGGTCCTGCCGAAGACTTCGACGGCGGCTTTGACGCGGACCTGAGCTGCGCGTTCGAAAGCGTAGTCATCGAGCGCGTGTTTGAACCGAACTGCGGCGATTCACGCTGCCACGATTCGAACCGTCCACGGGCTGGACTCGATCTCGTATCGACCGGCCTCGCACAGCGCCTCATCAACGAGCCTTCGCGTCTGTCGGAATGTGGCGAACCTATCCTGGTCGTCCCCGGCGTCGCGCGTGCGAGCTTCTTGATGGACAAGGTGCTGGGCAGTCACGGCGACTGCGGGGACTCCATGCCACCCGACGAGACACTCTCGCTGGAAGACCAACGCTGTCTGGTCGAGTGGATCGACAGCATGCCCTTCGAATAGCAGTTGCCGCACTGCCGGGTGCGTGGCGTAGAGTTCGTCGACGTGCGAGCGGTTCTCTCGATGTGTCTGATTTCATTCGGCTGCGGCGACGAGGTGCCCGCACAGCGCGCTGTCGACATCACACTCGATGCAGACGCCTGCATCGCAGCGGAAGCCACGCGTCTCGAACTGCGCGTGATAGACGCGACGGGAACAACAACGCTTGAGCTCGATCAAGCGGCCAGCTTTCCCACCGGCGTTCGTGTCCTCGCACGCGACGAGACCTCGACGACGTTCGTGCTGGAGGCCGAGCTCTTCGGGCAAGCAGACCTTCCCATCGCCAACCTGCGTTACACGGGCACATTCCCAGGCGAGACGGATGCACAACTGGAGACGATCCGGGCCGTCTTCGACGACGGCTGTCTCGGCCACATCTGCAGCGAAGCGTGCGTCCAAGGTCGGTGCGTGCCCAGCGCTGAACTCGTCGACCGAGACCCAAGCAATGCGACCGAGTGTCCGGATCACCTGTGGGTACGCGCCGGGGAGATTGGCGATTGCAGCAGTCCGGACAACGCGTGCGGCACGGTTCGCGAAGCGCTCGACGCAGCATCCCAAGGTGCCTTGGTTGAGATCCACGGCAGCGGTACCTACGAGCCACTCCTCGTCGACGTGCCAAACCTGGTGCTCCGAGCATGGCCGGGCACCGGCACACCTCAGTTCGATGCCGACGACGCGAACCTCGGCATTCAACTTCGCACCAACGACATCACGCTCGACGGGCTCGAGATCTTTGGCGCTCAGTACCACGGAATCAGCATCAACGGCGCACTCAATCAGCGAATCACCATCCGACGTTGCGACGTGCATGACAACGGCTTCGGCATGAGCATGTTCGACAACCACGGTGGTCTGATGGTGAACAACGACGCCACCGACATCGTCATCGAAGACAGCGTGTTTCGAGACAACATCACCGCACTTGAAGGCCGTCGCGACTCTGGGCTGCACATCAACTCCGGCATTCGCGTGCTGGTTCGCAACAACGAAATCCGCAACAACTCGCGACACGGCATCTTCGTGGCGATTTCTGCGGACGTCACCATCGAAAACAACATCATTGCTGCGAACGGCTTCTCTGGCGTGCGACTGAGCGACGCTGATCTGCTGTTCGAGAACAACCTGATCTGCGGAAGCCTTGGCATCGGTGCCGAGCTTCAAGGGGATCGACCGATCACGCTTCGACGAAACACGATCATCGGAAGCGAAACCACAGCCGTAGTGGCGCGCAACGACTCTGAAAAGCGGGTCGAGCAGAACATCCTCGCGATGAGTGGCAACTTTGGTTTGGTGGCCGAACCGGACGCCGATCTCGTCGATACGCAAAACCTCTACTTCGACAACGCAGAAGGCGACGCGATGGGCTTCGAGCTCGACACCGAAGCGAACGTGTTCGCGGATCCGCAGCTCTTGGATGCGATGGGGTGCTCTGACGCGTTGGCCGAAGGCAGTCCAGCCGTTGATATCGGCAGTCGCCTCTAAGGGGTTGATATCGGCAGTCGCCTCTAAGGGATCGCAGGTTCAGTAGCGACCGCGGAGACGATGAATCGTCGGCTCGGAAAACGTGGTGTCGTCCACGATGTACTCCGTTCGCCGGCCATCCCGTTCGCCGTGACACGACCCCGACTCGACCAACACGCCGAGACTCCGCTGAACAGTACGCAGCGGCACGCGCAGCACGTTTGCGATCTCCTTGGCTGTCGCGCGACCGCTTGCCCCTGCAAGCATCGTTAGGATTCGATCTTCGAGCGTGCGCTCACAGCGCGGGTCTGGCACCGCAACAAGAGCCGAAGCTCGGGCCACAAGTTGCTCGCCGGACTCGATGCTCAACGACGCGTGCGCTTTGCGCATCCGATGAACGAGTCCGCGGAGGATCTCATCGTGTCCTGGATCCTGCCGCGCGAAGCCGTAGATTTGCTCGAAGAACGTGTTTCGATCCAAACCCTGCTCACCCGCGAGCAAGAGCACACTCAGACCCTTGTGCAAACGCCGTGCGGGCGTGGATGCCTCAAGGACCTCGACATCGATCCAATCGAGTCCCACCCGAAACACGCGCCGTGGTGTGGCGTTGGGCCCCGCCACGACGGCAGCCAGACAGAGCGGATCGGACACCGGATCCCGCAATCCAAACGGCGGATCGTGCACGTGACCTGCAACGAACGCGCGTGCTTCTGAATGCGACAACGCAACTTCCGTGAGCGCGCGATAGCAGGCCAAGTCGCGAACCAAATCGTGATGAGCCGCCACGCGATCCAACGTCGCGGCTACGCAGACACGCAAGTCATCGGGAGCGTGCCCTGCGAGCATCAGCTCGGCGTCGATCCACGTTCGCCACGGAGCAGGCACCACGGCATGCAACGCACTGAGGATGCGAATCGCATAGTGCGGCGTTCCCGCATGGCGACGCACACGCGCGAGGACCAGGTTGGCGAGATACTCGCCCTGCAGTACTTCTTCGGTTGCCGCCATGCGCGATGTCCGACGTGCCCGCGTGGTCGCAAGGGCAAGATCGCCGTCGCGTAACGACGCCATCGCGTCTTGGACGTGCCACTCCACGCGCACGGAAGGGTCGATCTCCGCAATCGCATCGACAGCGTCGGCACCCGAGTCAGGCAAGGAAGCACCATCGAATGTGGCGCGCCATCGACGAATCAAACCACTCACCACCTGGTCGACCGGTTCGATTTGCGGAAGCGGCAGGCGTTCCAAGCCCTCGCGGTCGAACTCGAGAACGCAGCGCAGTGCTGCTTGTCGCAATGCCAAGCCACGCGTCGAACGCGGCATGTCGAGTCCGAGCGCGTTCGCACGGAGACTTCGCAACGCCGGATCCGACGAGCCTTGCCACGCCGGTTCACCACGAATGGCGCGTACGTAGCGGTCGACATCCACTCGAGGAGGCTACCCGACGCATCGGCGAGACATGGTAGGTTTTGCACGATGCTCGCCTCCGACCGACTGCTCACCGTCCGTGAGATCGCGCGAGGGGGTCTCGGATTTGTCGAGCTTGTCGTGCGCCAAGAAGGTCGCTTCGAACGCGTGTATGCCGTGAAACGGCCCCACGCTCATTTGCTCGCCGACTCCAAGATGGTCGAAGCATTTGTGGAAGAAGGACGCGTCGCCGGATTGTTGCGACACCGAAACGTGGTGCCGGTGTTGGACGTCGGCGAGGATGAACGTGGGCCCTACCTGCTCATGGACTTCGTCGAGGGCGTGCCCTTCGTCGCGCTCATCCAACACGCGACCAAGCAACGCGACTTTCTCCCACTTTCGGTGGTGATGCAGATCGGTCAGCAAGCGGCGCGTGGACTGAAGGCTGCCCACGAATTGGTCGGGGTGGATGGCACCCCAAGCCCGTTGGTCCACCGCGATGTGTCTCCGCAGAACCTGCTGGTGGGCTACGACGGTGTGGTTCGCGTGGTGGATTTCGGAATCGCCAAGGTCCTCACGAACGAAGGCGACACCACGACCGCGGTGCTCAAGGGCAAGTGCGGCTACATGGCCCCCGAGCAGCTGCGGTTTCAGGTGATCGATGGTCGCGCAGATTTGTTCGCGCTCGGAGTCACCCTTTTCGAAGCGCTTGCCGGTGTGCGTTTGTACAAGGGCGGCGGGATCGAAGCGGTTGCCCAACGCATCATCTACGAGCCTCCGCCGGACCTGAGTGAGCATCGCGGCGACGCACCACCCGAACTCGAGCACCTGATGTACGATCTTTTGGCGAAAGATCGGGAACATCGGGTTCCAACTGCAGCCGCACTGATCGAACGGATCGACGCGGTGCTGACGATCCTCAAGGAGTCCGGCGAGTGGGAAGACCTTCCGAGCTACTTGGACACGCACTTGGGCACACGTCGCGATGCGGAACGGGCATCACGGGCGGACGCAATCGCCCAAGCGCGTGACGAACGCACCCTCACCGCCACCACGTCGAAGTCGCGTGCACGTTGGCCGATCGTCGCCGCGTTGGGCGCAGCCACACTCGCCGCAGCGGGCATCGCGTTCTATTTCAACACGCCGGACGAAGACATCCCTCGCGTGGCGACAGAGCCAGCACCAGCGGACACAGCTGCGAATTTCCCTGAAAACGAAGCCGAAATCGAACCTGAGCCTGAGGTTGATCCGACGCCCGAACCACCCCGCGTCGCGGCGGAGCCGGCTGCAACCACGATGATGCGACGTCGTCGTCGGCCGCGCATGCGCGCCTCGATGGTCACTGAGACACCTTCCACACCACGCACAACGATGGGGCTGGAGAGTGAGTTTTGGGATTGATGCGGGCAGTCCTCGTGATGTGCGTTGTCATGGCTCACGCGACGGTCTGCGCCCAAGACCTAACCGCGCAGGCACGACAAGCTGCCGCGGAAGGTCGCCTCATTGATGCCGATCGTCTGTTCACAGAGTCACTCGAACGCGATCCATCCGTCGCGACGGCGTACAACCTGGCGTTGGTCAAACAGAACCGGGGTCGCTTCGTGGATGCACGTCGACTCTTCGAACAGCTCCTCGGGGGAGAGTTCGGTGCGTTGCCCCGTGAGCGACGAGCTGTTGTTGCAGAACGTCTAGCGGATGCCACTGCGCGTCTTGCCGTGGTGGTGGTCCGATTGGATGCGCCCAGTGGCGGCGAGCTGCGCGTGGATGGACGTGCTGAGGGTAGCGTCGTGCCTGGCGCGACAGTTCGTACTCAGGTGGATCCGGGAACTCACGTAGTGGTGGTTCGGCTCGACGACGGACGCGAGCGGCGGATCCCAATCGAGGTGGACGAAGGCGATCACGTCGAACACGAAGTTCACTTTGAGGCGTTGCCGCGTTCAGCCACGCGACGGCGATGGACCATCGGACTGAGCCTCGCGGCAGTTGTTTTGGCTGCGACAGCGGTCGGACTCGGTGTTGGGCTGCGTGGTGACTCGAGCTCGCAACTCCCTGATCCTCCAGAGTTTTTCGCCGGCACAGCCGAGGCGCTTCAAACCCAATAACCACATACGCCTACATGTAGGTTTCACGCGCCGAGGAGCCAACGGCCACCGCGCGCGAAGCTGGGTACACCAAGATGCGATGTCCCGGTTGCTTCTCACTGCTCTGTTCGTGTCGGCCTGCAACGGGTCGATCGCTGACCCTGCAAACCTCCAACCCGGATCGACTGACCCGGGTCCCTGGGGGCCTGGCGATCCGCCACCCACACTCGATGAGTGTTTGGAGCGTGAGGCCAGCGTGGGCGTATCGCCGTTGCGTCGACTGACACGCGCGCAGTTGCGCAACGCGTTGATCGACGTACTCGAACTCGAATCGTTGCCTGCCGAAACGGAGGCACAAATCGTAGAGCTCCCCGACGGTCGTGAAGGAGGCTTCGACTCCACTGCCGGAGCCCCGAGCTCTGAGGCGCTACGCGGTTACATCGCCATCGCGGAGACGTTGGCGCCACAGGTGGTCGCGTCGGCGTCATGCACGATCGAGGAAACGGGTTGTGCCCACGAGCTGCTGTCGAACTTAGGACGTCGACTGTATCGACGCTCGTTGGAGCCTCAGGAACTCAACGAGCTCATCGGCATTTACGACGCGTTCGTTGACACAGACGGACCCAACGTCGCTGCGCAAACGGCGGTGACGGCACTGATCGCGTCGCCGAACTTCGTCTACCACGCGGAGCCGGTGCTCGAAGATCGCGCCGAAGGAACGACGCTCATGCTTGAGCCCCACGCGATCGCCAATCGTCTGTCGTTTTTCCTGTGGAACAGCGTACCTGACGAAACCCTTTTGCAAGCGGCCGAAAGTGGTGCTCTCGACACGGAAGAAGGGATTGCAGCCGAGGTCGAACGCATGCTTGCGGATGAGAAGACGAAGCGCCAAGTGCGGAGCTTCTACGGCCAGTGGCTGCACCTCGACGGAGTTGCGGAACTCACCCGCGACAACCCGGCGTGGACGCCCGAGCTGCGCGACAAGCTCGTCGAGGAGGCTTACGACTTCGTCAACCACGTGATGCGTGAAGGCGACCACACTCTCGCCGAGCTGCTGACCGCGTCGTACACCATTGGCGACGACACGATTGCGGAACACTACGGAGCCGCAAGTCCTGACGGAGACGGGCGCATTGAACTCAACCCCGCCGAACGCAGTGGCTTGCTCACGCATGCAGGCGTACTGGCCGAACTCGGAACGGTGTTCCCGGAGATCCATCGTGGAGCCTGGGTCCGCGGCAACTTCCTCTGCGATCCGCCTCCCGCTCCGCCGGCAGACGTCGAGTTGGATCCGGAAGTGCGTCGGCTGGAGACCCAGCCCTGCGCGGGATGCCACATCCGCATGGATCCGATCGGCTACGGACTTGCCGCGTTCGACGACATGGGTCGTTTTGACGCCGCGCTTGCAGCGAGCGCACCTCAACCCGAAGTCATCTCCCCCGACGACACGCTGGACCCGAGCGTTGTTGGAACTTTCGAAACCCCACGCGAACTCGGCGAACGGCTCGCTGGGAGTCCAGACGTCGAAGATTGCGTGTCGGTGCAGTGGTTCCGCTACGCACTGGGCCGCTGGGAATCGGAAGGCGACGCGTGTGCAGTCGTCGCCACGCAAGACGAGTTCACACGCTCGGGTGGCGACCTACACGCGCTGGCGGGAGCACTGGCTCGCTCGGTTGCGTTTCGAACTCGCAGCGCTGCCGCGTTGGAAGAGGGAGGTGCGGAATGACCAAGGTAGGACGACGACGCTTTCTTCGCGCAGCCGCAGCCGGGGCTGCCGCCGCGAGCGTGATTCGACCCGGGTCATGGTGGGGACGCGCCCACGCGCAACCCACGGTGAAGCCCAAACTCTTGATCTTCGCGACGTCCTCCGGTGCCCTCGTCGGACCGACGGGTGATGCAGGTCGTGGGTACGGAGGCTGGCTACCGAATTCGCTCCACGGCGGATCGGGCCGCGCCGAGGTCTCCACAAGTGACGGACCGCTTCCGGACATTCTGCAGCCCTTGGAACGTCACGCCGATCAGATGTTGGCGATTGATGGTCTTCGCGGATCCGGCTCGGTCGGGGCGCACCAGCAAGCCGCTGTGATTCTCACGGGCGGGTTGATCCAGAACAACGAACTGCCGCGTTCGGCCGGCGGCGACGGTGATTTCTACGCCGCAGACCAGAGCATCGACCACGCCATCGCCGAGGCGATCGGTTCGCGAGTGCTCGGAATGGCTTATCGCATCGACGGATTCCAACTTGGCGAGGGGTACCTCTCCCACACGCGCGGCGGCACTCCGTTCATTCCGGTTCAAAACCATATCGAAGCGCACGAGCGGGTATTCGCAGGATTGGAAGCACCAACCGACACGAGTTTGGACCGTCGTCGTCACGTGCTGGAGTCGATTCGCGGGGATGTCGGTCGTCTTCGCGGGCGACTTCCGCGTCGAGACCACGCCACGCTGGACGAGCACATCCGATCGGTCGACCGTGTCGAAGGCGACCTCGAACCAGGGTTGATGAGTTGCACCCCGCCTCCTGCTCCGGAGTCATTCGACGCACGGAACGACAGCAACGTTCCGCGACTCATCCGCTCGTACATGACGACCATGACGCAGGCGATGGCATGTGGGTACACCCAGGTCGGGTTCATCCAAGTGGGCAATCTTGAGGGATCGACCAAGCCGCGATGGGACGAGTTCGGAATCAGCACGAACTACAACGAGCACGCGATCTCACATAAGTTCATGGGTGAAGATGGAGCGGGTTCGGATGGACTCTCACGCGCCGACGCCATCCAACTCGCGGTGCGAACGCAACGTGCGTACGCGAGCCTGATTGCAGAGTTGCTCGACCAGCTCGAAGCGACGCCCGATGTCGACGGTACGCCGATGCTTCGGAACACGATCGTTCTCCACGTGAAGCCCATGGGGCGAAACCACGACCGCAACCATCTCTTTTGGCAGGTTTTCGGTGGGCAAAACCTGGGAATTCGAACCGGCCGTTTCCTGCGCTTGAGTCGCGATGGAGGTTCCGATCACCACATCAACGACCTTCACGTGGCGTTGGCACAAGCCATGGGCGCAACAGGGATTACCCAGTTCGGACTGCCTGGCCAAAACCGCTCAGCGCTCGACCTGAGCTAGGCCCGAAGCGTGAATACCGTATGAACAGACGCGATCACGAGCACGATTCCGATCAGTAGCGCAACGGCCAATCCGAAAAAGCCCACCCAGAAGAACGGCAGCACAAGCCACTTCTGAATCGGGCTCATCAAGTGATGATGCTCGAAGCTTCGCGCATACCAACGTTCGGGAACGAACCCGTTTCGCTTGAGCGATGCGAACAACCCGGCGAAGTAGATCAGTTCGGCGACAACCGATGCACCACCCACACTCACCAAGAGCAACCAGCCGAATTCAAGAGCGCCGAAGCGGGTGATCGCTCCGGCGCCGGTCGCGATCACGGCCGCGAATGCAATAAACCCTACGACGAAACTAAGTTCACGCAGACCCGTCGCTCCACGAGAACGCTCCGTCGAACACCAACTTGCGTCGAGGCCGGTACGCTGCTGTGCGCAAGACGGGTGAGTAACCACCGCCACGAAGCGAATGCTTCCCGTCGTCGTCGCTTTCTGAACCGGCGCCTCCGGAACCGCCGTGCGTGACCGTCGGCTTCGGTGTCCAACCAAGCCAGCTGCAGATATCGTCCACGATCGATGCCGCCGCATCAGGCTTTCCGAGACCTCGCGCAGCCTCCGCCATCGCGCGACGGCGGTTCGGATCGCCCAGCAAATCCGAGAGTTTCTCCACCAAGACGTGAACGCTCAGGTCGCTCTCTCGCACACAGATCGCAGCGTCCTTCGACTCCAGGGCCTTGGCGTTGACGTACTGATGATCGTCGGCGGCGTAGGGATAGGGAACGAGCAGCGCCGGGCGACCAATCGCGCAGAGCTCAGCCAACGTGGTCGCACCCGCACGCGCAATCACGACTGAAGCACGTGAGTACACCGACGCCATATCATCGATAAACGAGACGACCTCGGCTTCGATTCCAAGTTCGCGGTAGCGCGCTTCCACGGCATCGCGCATGGCTTCGCCGGTTTGGTGCACCACGCGGTGCCCATGCAGATCCATTGCACCCAACGCGTTGGGCACGATCTCGTTGAGCGCTTTCGCCCCTTGAGAACCGCCCATCACAAGTACCGTGTCGGCGCGGGATTCAAATCCAACGGGATCGACAGCGGCACGACGCGCAGCGAGGGCGAACTCGCGTCGGACCGGATTGCCGACGACACGACTTCGACCGCCAAAGAGGCGAGCGGTCTCATCGAACGTCAAGTACGCACGCCCAACAAGCGGCGCCAGCATGCGGTTCGTCAGACCCACGCGGGCGTTCTGTTCCAACAACGCCGTCGGTGTCCCCATCGCTGCAGCCGACGCAAGCACGGGACCCGCCGCGTAGCCGCCGACGCCGAGAACAAGCTCGGCGCGATGCTTGCGCACCAACGAAGCTGCGCGCGCCATGGCGCCGGGGATTCGCCCCAGGCTACGCACAAGCTCACCGGTGCTCCGGCCTTTAAGTGGAGAAATTTCCAAGGTTTCGAGCCGCTCGCCTCGCTTGGGTAAAACCCGCGACTCGATCCCCCGCTGGGTGCCGACGAAGAGCACGTCTGCGCCAACGCGCCGTCGCAACTCTTCCACCACCGCGATCCCCGGAAAGAGATGGCCGCCCGTTCCACCTCCCGCCACGATGATCCTCTTCGTCATCCCGTCCCTCCGTTCAGAGCCAACTGGCCCTTTCGACCATTGCGTCGATTGCGTCGCCCACGCTTCGTTTTTCGTGCCTTGGGAGCGGCTTCGTCCTCGTGCACTTCCTCGTGCACCTCTTGCGCCTCGCGCTGTCGCGACACGTTGAGCACGATGCCCACCGCTGCGCAGTTGACGAGAAGCGAAGAGCCCCCGTAGCTGACAAAAGGCAAGGTCAAGCCTTTCGTCGGAACCAACCCCATGGCCACCGCCAGGTTGGTGAATGCTTGCAAGCCGATGAACATGGTGATGCCCACCGCCAAATAGGTGCCGTACTGGTCAGCGGCGCGCGTCGAGATTCGAAGTCCGCGCCACACCACCACGACAAAGGCGAGCGTCAGGAAGAGCACCCCCACGAAGCCAAGTTCCTCACCGACAATCGCACTGATGAAGTCGGTGTGTGCCTCCGGCAGGTAGAAGAGCTTCTGACGGCTATCGCCGATTCCAACACCCGCGGCCCCTCCGGCACCGAAGCTCATCAGCGACTCGGCAACCTGGTAGCCCACGCCGTAGCGGTGCTCGAAAGGTGCCAAAAACGCCTGAATTCGCCGCATTCGGTAGGGGTTGAGCGCCACCAGGAAGTACACCGCAGGAAGCGCCATCAACGTCGCGCCGAGGAGATAGCCCAGACGCGCGCCCGCCGTGAAGAGCAGCACGAAGGTCAGCAGCACGATCATCACCGCGCTTCCAAAGTCCGGCTGCTTGAGACACAGGAGAGCAAGCAATCCCGCCATCAGGACATGCGGGAGGAAGCCCACCTGGAAACTGCGGATGCGTCCGTGCTTCTTGGACAACGAGTACGCCAGCCAGAGGATCAGCGCGAGCTTGGCGGCCTCGGCCGGCTGGATGTTCACCGGACCGACCTGGATCCAACGCGACGCACCACCCGCGGTTCGACCCATCCCCAGCACGACTGCGATCAACAGCACCACCGCTGCGCCAAGGACGAGATACGTGAACCGTCGATACCGGTGGTAGTCGATGCGTGCGACCGAGAGCATCACCGCCAGTCCGACAAACGCGAAGCTGCCTTGCCGAATCAAGAAGTGAAAGGGTGCGTCGTAGCGCTGCGAGGCGAAGACCGCGCTTGCGCTGAACACCATCACCACGCCGAAGGCAACCAGACCCACAACCACCGCGGTCAGCACAGGGTCTGCAGGACCGATCACCTTGGGAAACGCTGAGCCTTCGCCACGCGCGAACCAGGACTTGATGGCGGCGAGTTTTGCTTTCACGACGCGCCTCCAAGTGCCTGCACCGCCGAGTGAAAGTCGTCTCCGCGCTGGGCGTACGAGCGGTACATGTCAAAGCTCGAGCACGCCGGGGCGAGAAGCACCGCGTCCCCAGGTTGCGCCAGGCGTCGTGCACGCGTCACGGCATCCGCCATCGTCTCCGCACGTTCCCAAGGCAACGTGTCGCCCACCGCATCTTCGATCAGCGACGCAGCTTCACCCAACGTCACCAGCGCGCGACCTTGCTGTGCAAGCGCGTCGACCAGAGGTTGATAACTTCCGCCCTTGTCTTTGCCACCCGCGATGAGAACCACACGCCCATCGAACCCACGCATTGCCGCCACAGCAGCGCCAACGTTGGTGGCCTTCGAGTCGTCGTAGTAGCGAACACCGTCAAGCTCGCGCACGTACTGCATGCGATGCGGCAAACCGGGGAACTCCTTGAGCACCGACTCCACAATCGTGTGCTCGACTCCGCTCAGACGCGCCGCAAGTGCCGCAGCGCACGCGTTCAACGCGTTGTGTGCACCGCGCAGCTTCATGTCTTCGATGGCGACAACCGCACCAGACTTTCGATCGTTGAGATGCGGCGTCTTGAGGTGACCGTACTGACCGTTGGGGAATACGACCTCGCCCCCCGCATCCACAGTCACGTCACCTCCTGGACCGAACGTGGAGATGCCTGCAGCCCCCGCACGCGCCATGGACGTACAAAGCTCGTCGCCCTGAGGCACCACAGCGTGATCCGCCTTGTTTTGACCGGCGAAAACACGTCCTTTGGCGGCGGCGTACCCCGCAAACGAGTCGTAGCGATCGAGATGATCGTCGGTGATGTTGAGCAGCACAGCAACGTTGGCGCGAAACCGATCCACTCGTTCCAGCTGAAAGCTCGAGAGCTCCACGACCACAAAGCCTCCCGGCTTGGCGGCATCGGTTCCCACGACGTCAACCAAGGGCGTACCCAGGTTCCCGCCCACGAACGTGGGCCGACCGGTCTGCGTGAGCATCTCTCCGATCAACGAAGTCACTGTGCTCTTCCCGTTTGTGCCGGTGATCGCGACCACCCAGGAATCGATGAACCAACTGGCGAGTTCAATTTCGCTCGCGATAGGAACACCGGCCTGCTCCGCGGCGTCGAGTGCCGGAAGAGGCGGAACGCCCGGTGACACGATGATATGGTCGACGCTGCGGAAGAGTTCGACCTCGTGTCCGCCGAGGGCCAGCTCGACTCCGGCGGCGCGCATCGCGTCCGCGTCTTCGACTTCGGGACGCACGTCGTTGGCCACGACGCGCGCACCACGCTTCGCGAGAAACATCGCAGCCGCACTTCCGCTCTTGCCGAGCCCGACCACCAACATGCGCTTGTTCCGTAGCTCCACGTCGTCACCTCAGCTTCAACGTGGCTAGGGCGGCGACCGCCAACATGATGGAGATGATCCAGAAGCGGACGATGACCTTCGGTTCGGGCCAGCCCTTCTTCTCGAAGTGGTGATGGATCGGCGCCATCAAGAAGATGCGCTTGCCGGTGGTCTTGAAGTAGCCGACCTGGATGATGACGCTGACGGCTTCGAGCACGAAGATGCCGCCGAGCAACACGCTCAAAAACTCATTTTTGGTCGCTACAGCAAGGGCACCGAGCCCTCCACCGAGCGCAAGCGATCCGACGTCGCCCATAAACACTTGGGCGGGATACGTGTTGAACCAGAGGAACCCAAAGCCGACGCCGATGACCGACGCGCAGTAGATGCTGAGTTCTTCGGCGCTCTCGAGATGCGGAATGAAGAGGTACTCCGCAACCGGCTGCTCGAAGAGAATGACGCCTGAGAGGTACGCGAGGATCGCGTACACACCCGCGTTGACCATGACGGGTCCGATGGCGAGTCCGTCGAGGCCGTCGGTGAGATTGACTGCGTTCGACGTACCGACGATCACGAACGACGAGAAGCCAACCCAGAACCAGGGCGGAAGATACGTGGGGTCCTGTCCAGCGTCCGCGAGTTGCCCCGCGGAGAGGAACTTCACGAAGGGCAACGACATGCGGTGGCGCATCTCGAGCCAATCTGCGGGCAGTCCCGCTTCGCCGTAGAACAGGAATGATGTGACAGCGATGCTGATCGCAAACTGGATCAGCAGCTTGTAACGACCGCTGAGTCCCGCGGTGTTCTTCTTGCGAACCTTCGCGGCATCGTCGATGTAGCCGACCACGCCAAAGCTCGCTGTGATCGCGGTGACCACCCAGACCATCGCGTTACCGGGATCGGCCCACAGCACAGTCGACAGCACGATCGCCAGGAGCATCAGCGCTCCGCCCATCGTGGGCGTGCCGGCCTTGCTCAAGTGCGACTCGGGTCCTTCGGCGCGAACGACCTGTCCGATCTGCTTCTTCTGCAGGCGCCGAATGAACCAGGGATACAGCCCAAAGGTGAGCAGCATCGCTGTCATGGTCGCGCAAAGAACGCGAAACGGAACGTAGCGAAGCACGTTGAGCGCGCCGAACTCGTCCGCAAAGGGATAGAGGTAGTAGTAGATCACGCGGCCACCCCCGTGATCCGTTGGACGACCCGCTCGAGTCGCATCGAACGCGACCCTTTGACCAACAACACCCCATCGAGGGTCAGTGACACCGCGGTCTCGTCGGGGACAGCGGCACCGAGCGCAGCCATTTCAGGACCGACGAAGACAACCTCGTCACAGAGTTCGGTCGCCAGCGCGCGAACTTCGCGATGCGCGTTCTCGCTCTCCCTGCCGAGTTCTTTCATGTCGCCCAACACGGCTTGCAAGCGACTGCCGCGTTGCTTCGCGATTTGCGCAGCAGTGCGAAGCGCGAGCGACATACTCATCGGATTCGCGTTGTACGTGTCGTCGAGCACAACCGAGTTGCCGACTGCGATCGGACGCATACGACCCGACACCGGTTGCACCTCTTCGAGGCCTTTCGCCGCAGCCTCAAGATCCAACTTGAGAGCATGGACCACGGCAAGCGCTGCAGACGCGTTGCGCACTGCAGCCTCACCGACCAAGCGCAAACGTGTCTCGACACGCGTGCCGGCGACATCGAACACGCCGCGTGTGCGGTCGCCGTCGAAGCCCCACTCGGAAATCGTGACCTCGCCGGTCTCGCCAAAGCGAAGTGACGCGTGGTCCTTCAACTGCGGATCGTCTCCGTTCACGATACCGACTGCATCGGGAACCAGGAGCGCACGCTTCTCCCGCCCCACTGCATCGACGTTGCCCAGACCCTCGGTATGCGCGACGGCAACGAGCGTCACGACCGCCACGTTGGGCTCACCAATGCGTGCAAGCTCGGCGACTTCGCCCTTCTCGCTGGTCCCCATCTCCACAACAGCGACTTCGTCCTCTGCCGTCAGCGTGAAGAGCGTCATCGGAACTCCGATGCGGTTGTTCAAGTTGCCTTCGGTCGCACGAACGCGTTGACCCGCACCACGAAGAGCCGCGGCGGTGAGCTCTTTGGTCGAGGTCTTTCCCGCCGAGCCGGTGATTGCCACAAGGGTTCCGCCCCACGCACGACGATGCGCACGAGCAAGATCGCCGAGCGCAACCAGCGTGTCGTCGACTTCGACGTGATCGCCCTGCCCTCGCCCACGCTCGGTCAACGATGCGGCGCCGGTCTTCGCCACAGCATCAACAAACGCATGCGCGTCGTGGCGCTCACCGCGAAGAGCCACGAAGAGTGAATCCTTGGTCGCTCGGCGCGAGTCCGTGATCACGCTGACAACAACGCGTGACCCATCACCCACTACGCGACCTCCGGTGTGCCGCGCGACGTCGTCGAGTGTGAAGCTCGCTTGGTTGACGGGGATCGGTGTCACGACAACGCCTCCACCGCAGCGCGGGCAATCAGACGATCGTCGAAGGGACGCTTTTCGGTCCCGATGATTTGGTAGTCCTCGTGCCCTTTGCCCGCGATCAAGACCGTGTCGCCCGGCTCAGCAATCCCCACAGCGAGTTCGATCGCTCGCGCTCGGTCGACTTCGACGAAGTAACCGTCGCCGCGAGTGAGCGTGGACAGTCGGGACGAATCCGCGAGCCCCGGGAGAATTTCGTCCACGATTGCCGAGGGATCCTCGGTCCGCGGGTTGTCGCTGGTCACGATGGCGAGGTCGGCACCCGTCGCCGCAGCCCGTCCCATCATCGGCCGCTTCGCGCGGTCGCGGTCCCCACCGCAACCAAACACGACGATCAGCTTGCCCGTCGTCATCGGACGCAGTGCAGCGAGCGCACTGGCCAACGCGTCCGGGGTGTGCGCGTAGTCCACCAAGATGCCGACGCCTCGCGGATCGGAAACCGGCTCCAGGCGACCGGGCGCAGGCGTGATCGTGCGCAGTGCTTCAGCAGCATCGCGCAGCGAGGCACCAAGCGCATACACAATGGCGAGCACGGTCAGTACGTTCTCGAGGTTGTGTTTGCCTACGATGGGGGTCACCACGCGAAGCGGACCTTCCGGGGTCTGCAACTCGGCGTCGATTCCCGTGGACGCAAAGCGCACATCACGCACGCCGAAGTCCGTCGGAACGCTCACGGAGCATCGGAGCACTCGCCCCTCGATACGCGATGCCAGCGCAGCACCAAAGGTGGAGTCGACGTGCACCACGCTCGTCTCGGGCTGATGTTCGAGGAAGAGACGCGCCTTCGCCTCGCCGTATGCCTCCATCGAACCATGGAAGTCCAGATGGTCCTGCGTGAGGTTCGTGAATGCGCCTACCTCAAAGCGAACGCCGGCGACTCGCTCTTGCGCGAGTCCGTGGCTCGACACTTCCATCACCAGGTGCGACGCGTCTTTGTCCCGCGCTTCACGAGCGAAACGTGCAAGGTCGTCGGCTTCAAGCGTGGTGAAGCGAGCCGGCTCCACGTGGTCACCGATGCGTTGTGCGACGGTTCCCAACAACGCCGTTCGAACTCCAAGCGCACGAAGCACGCCGTCGACAAGCCACGCGCTCGTCGTCTTTCCGTTTGTGCCCGTGATGCCCACAACCTTGAGCTCGCGCGTTGGATGACCGGCAAGTGCATGTGCCGCCCAGGCCATCGCACGACGAGGCTCACTCGACAGAACATGTGGAACGTCGGCGTTCGTGCGCGTTGGAGCCAGGACAGCAGCCGCACCGAGCCCAACCGCCGCTTGCGCGAACTTCGCCCCGTCGACCGTCGCGCCGGGAAGCGCGGCAAAGAGGTCGTCCATGACGACTGCGCGCGAGTCACGACGCACGTCACGTACTTCCACGTCAGTCCCATCCAACGTGACGGGAACGTGCTCACGGAGTTCGTCGACCAACGCGCTCAACATCACGGAGTGCTCCGTTCGTCGACCGGCTGCTCGGCTTGGGCCAACACGCGATACGCGGGAATCAGATCCACGCGAACGCGCTCTCCCACCGGAAGAATGGCACCCGCGACGGGAAGTTGTGTTTGCACCACGCCGCTACCCAGCAAACGCCCGCGCAAACCGGCCTCGGCCAATCGCGTCAGCGCGCCGCGAGCCGTCTGACCCGTCAAATCAGGAACGCGGGTCTCGCCCTCTCCGGGAAGCTGTTCGGGAAGATCCTCTTCGCTTGCCGCAATGGTCTCGCCGTTGCGCTCTGCTTCACGTCGCGCGCGACGTGCTTCGCGACGTGCCTGTCGCGCTTCACGCTCCGCTTGTCGTTCGTAGCGCGCCAACTGCCGGCGACGTCGCGTTTGTTCACGACGAAACTGCTCGAGTGCTTCGCCGCCCGTCGCAGTCGGAACACCGAGATGACGGAGCGCACCTTCTCCGACACGTCGAAACACCGGCGCTGCAACCTGGCCTCCCGTGTGCGCGATAATCGGTTCATCGATGACCACGCTGATCACCAAGCGCGGTCGATCGGCCGGGACGAACCCAACGAAGCTGGCTACCCACTTATCGTCGGAGTACCCACCGCCGAGATAGTCCGCCTTCTGTGCCGTGCCTGTCTTGCCCGCCGAAAGGTATCCGTCGATCGCTGCTTCGGTCGCGGTTCCTTCCGGTCCCGTGACCGCGGTGAGCATTTCACCCACGAGGCGCGCAATCCGAGTCGGCACCACACGGCGACGCATGCGTGTCTCGACTTCTTCGGTGGTCTCACCCGACGCGTCGTTGACGCGTCGAATCAAATGCGGTCGCACCAACTGCCCGCCGTTTGCGATCACGGTCATCGCACTCGCCAGCTGGATCGACGTGGTGCTGTACCCCTGTCCGAACGGGATGGTCGCCGCATCCATCGCGTACCAATCGCTGAAGTGACGAAGGTGACCGCGCGTTTCGCCCGGCAAGGTCAGACCCGTGACTTCACCGAAACCAAAGCGTCGAAGCGAGCGGTACAACCCGCGACGACCGAGCATGCCGCCGATCTTCGCGAGACAGATGTTCGACGAGTAGGTCAAACACTGCGAAGGCGTGAGCATGTCGTGGTGATGCGTGTCGTGAATGACCTCATCGTCGACTTCCATTTGGCCGTTCTCGCAAAAGATCGGCTGCTCGGGACCGAGTCGACCGGCAGCAAGCGCAGCAGCAACCACGAAAGGCTTCACCGTCGAACCCGGTTCGAAGCGGTCGGTTACCGCGCGATTGCGACGGTGGGACGCAGGACTGTCGCCGGGACGATTCGGGTTGAACGTGGGGTAGTTCGCCATCGCATAGACCTCGCCGGTGGCGGGATCCATCACGACCACGCTGCCGGCTTTGGCTTCATAGGTCTGAACGGCGAGTCGCACTTCACGCTCGGCCAACGCTTGGATGGTTTTGTCGATCGTCAGTGTGACGTCGTCGCCCTGCGCCGCGCGGTCGTCCAACAGTTGCTCGGAAAACACCACCCGACCCCGCCGATCGCGAATCGCAGGCACAGCGCGGACCGATCCGCGAAGTTGGTCTTCGAGCGAAAGCTCGAGTCCTTCGATGCCTTCGCCGTCGATGTTGGCAAACCCAAGAATGTGCGCGCCCAGCGCCCCGTTCGGATAAAACCGACGCGACTCTCGCTCGAGGTGTACGCCAGGAATTTCGAGCGCACGCAGTCGCTCGGCCATCTGCGGCGACACGCGTCGCTTGATCCAGACGAAGTAGCGGTTTGAGGAAAGGCGCGTTTGGATCCGATCCCGGTCCACGCCAAGCAGGAGCGCGAGTTGTTGCGCCGCGCGTGAAGGATCTCCGCCTTCGCTGCGAAGTTCACGCGGGTTGGCCCACACGCTGTCGACATCGACACTGACCGCAAGCTCCGACCCATGTCGATCGAAAATCGTTCCGCGTTTGGGCGCGAGCCGAATCTGACGAAGGTACTGCTCCTCGGCCATTTCGCGGAGCGCCGGCGCACGCTCGACCTGGAGTTCCCACGCACGATGCCCCACGGCGCTCGCACCCGCGAACAGGACCAGACCGAGCAACGCCACGCGCGCGCGGCCCCATTTGGTGATCCGCGGCGCGACACTCATCGGGTGCGCCCCGCAGTGTTCCGACGACGGGTGCCGGTGGTCTCGATCGACACCACGTGTTCGGCATCGGGGACCGACATCTCCAGTCGGCCTGCAGCGATGGTCTGGACGCGTTCACGTTGCCGCAGCGTCGCGGCTTCGAGCGCCAGAAGTCGGCGTTGCTCGATGAGGCGGCGCTGTTCGGCCCGCGCGGAGCCCACGTCGTATCCCAAACGAACTGTTTCGAAGCGCATCGAGAGATGCACCACAAAGGCAGCGGCCGTCGCGAGAACTGCCGCTGTCCAGAGCATCAAGAACCGCGCGGCAACGCTCGTCTCTGAGTTCTTGGGCGTGCGTCGTTTCATGCGTCGTCCTCTCTCGGGAGACGTCGCGCTGCACGCAACTTGGCGGGACGACTGCGCGGATTGCGCTTGGCTTCGTCGTCGCCGGCAGTCTGCGGCTTTTTGGTGAGTGGCTGCAGTCGGTCATCACCGCGAAACGCGCGTTTGACGATCCGGTCTTCGAGCGAGTGAAACGAGATCACACACGCAACACCACCATCGCGAAGCACGTCTGGAATCTGCTTGGTGAGCGCATCGAGTTGATCGAGTTCGCGGTTGACCGCAATACGCAACGCTTGAAATGTGCGCGTCGCATGATCGATTCGGGAATACCCTCGCATCACTCGATGCACCGCGCGGCGGAGATCTGCCGTGGTCTCGAGTTCGCCATCTTGTTCGGCGTTCTTGATCGATCGCGCAATGGGACGTGAGCGTCGTTCCTCACCGTACTCGTAGATGACATCCGCGAGTTCGTCGGCGGCAAGACGCGCAATTAGTTCTTTCGCCGTTTCGCCACGCGTCGGATCCATGCGCATGTCGAGAGGACCCGCCTCGCGAAACGAGAAGCCGCGTGACGCGTCGTCAAACTGCGGGGAACTCACGCCGACATCCGCGATCAAACCATCGACAAAGGCGACGTCGAGTTCGGCCAATACCCTAGAAAGATCGGCAAATTCTGCATGCACGCACGTGGCGCGCTCGCCAAAGCGAGAGAGCCTTTCGCGCGCGGCGTGGAGCGCATTCGGGTCGCGGTCCAGTCCCACCAAACGACCATCGGGCGCGCTGCGTTCCAAGATCGCTTCGGCGTGACCACCGCCACCCAGCGTCGCATCGGCGTACACACCACCTGCGCGCGGATCGATCGCGGCTATGGCTTCGTCGAGCATCACGCTGACGTGTTCGAAGCTCACAGTCCGAGCTCCGCCAGCCGCTTGGCCATTTCGAGACGACGCGCGTCGTCGTCCAACACTTTCTGGCGCAGATCGTCGAAACGATCGCGTGCCCAGAGTTCGATGTGCTTGCCCATCCCGGCCCACACCGCTTCGCGATCGAGACCTGCGTGCTTGCGCAGCGCAGCGGGCACCAACACGCGGCCCATCTTGTCGAGCTCGCACTCGACTGCACCGGAAACCACGATTCGACGCAGCATGGCCACACTGGGATCAAACTGCGGAAGTGCGGCGAGACGTTCCTCGAACGCGAGCCACTCCGACATCGGGTAGCACACCAAACAGGGGTCGAGTGCACTGGTGATCACGACGCGCGGATCGTCTTGCGCAGCGAGCACATCACGAAAACGCGCGGGAAGGGACGTGCGCCCCTTCTTGTCGATCGCGTGTTCGTACCGGCCTCGAAACATCTACCCGCCTTGGTGGAAAGAGCTTTGCCACTTAATGACACTCTTTCCCACCAGAGGCTGAACCTACGGGCCGATCGCCGGGACTGTCAACTTCTTTCCACCGTGTAAACCACTGAAATCTATGCACTTCTGATCTGTTCAGCACGGTGGTGGAGACCGGATCAGCCCTGAAACCAGGGGTGAGTCGATTTCGGCTGGATCATAACCAGGAAAAGGCCGAATTAGGCACTTTTCGGCACGGACCAGGGCCGATTCAGACACTGTCACCGGCTGGGGACAGCGGCTTTCTAGCCTGAACGAGCGGTACTGGTACCGTCGATGCGATGGACGCGGATGCCTTGGATGCGGCCTGGGAGAAGGTCCTCGAGTCCTGGGACGACGATGAGACGCATCGGAAGTTTGTGGCCCTGTGTCAGAGCTTCAAGCGTTTGGACTTTGCGGGCAGTCACTACCGCGAGATCGCGAACGACAACAACGACGAGCGTCAGCCGGTCGCGAAGAAGCAGATCGATCGGATTCTGGCAGCAGCGATGGCGACGTTAGAGACGACGAAGACTGAGCCGTCGCCCGCACCGCGCCGGAAGGTGATGTTGTTCGCGCTGATGATGGCCACGGCGCTGATCCTGATCGCCATCTGGGTGTACACCGAGTCGCACGGCTAAGTTCTGGGTCGGTCACTTCGCGGGTCGGGCGGGTCGCTTCGCGGGTGGGAGACCTTTTAATTTTCTGGAAGATCAGAAGATTCCAAGTGAGCAAAGACCAGGCACTTTGGGGAGTGATATTTTTTTGTGGTCCCCGTGCCGATGCTCAGCGCAATCCCCGCTTTGCCGACGCCGCGCCGACCGCCGACAGTTGGCGAGTCACGCACTTCTTCAATCAAGTTCGCGTTAATCAATACGCATTCTTTAGTCTGTCCACGTGCGCGGAGGGACTGCGGGACGGTTGGAACTGTCGGGACGCACTGCGCAGGACCCATAGAAAAAATCACCGCGCGAAGCGCGCGTCTTTACTGGCTTGGGATCTTCTGATCTTCCAGAAAATTAAATGGTCTCCCACCCGCGAAGCGACCACCGCGAAGCGACCCCGCGAAGCGACCCACAGCGATGTGAACTAGACGTCTTCCGGAACTGGAATCGTCACTGTAAACACAGTGCCCGAACCCACCGAGCTGTCGACTTCGATCCGCCCACCATGCGCGTCCACAAGACGCTTCACGATGCTCAGACCGAGTCCCGTTCCGCCGTGCTCGCGCGTCGAGCTTCCATCGACCTGGTAGAAAGCATCGAAAATCCTGGGCAATTCTTCCCGCGGCATACCGATACCGGTGTCGCGCACTGTAAAGGCCACGGCCTCGCGTGAGCTCGCAAAGAACACTGCGCCCATGCCGGAACCGTCGCCCTGATCGAACTCAGTCGGATGCGCTCCGAACGTCACCGAGCCACCCTCGGGCGTAAACTTCACCGCGTTCTCCGCAAGGTTCGACAACACCTGCTTCAAACGAATCGGGTCGCCTTCGATCGCCGGCAAACTCTCCGCGATCTGAAGCTTCACTTCGATCTTCTTCTTGTGCGCCGCAGGCGTGAACGTCTTCGCGATGTCCTCGAGCAACGCGCGCGAATCCAGCGGTTCGGGCGTAATGCGCATCACGCCCTGCTCCAACTTCGACAGGTCCAGCAAGCTGGTGATCAACGCCAGGAGTTGGTCGCCTTTGGTGTGAATGGTCTGGACGAACTCGAGCTGCTCTCCGCTCAAGTCACCCGCAATTCCACTCTCCAACATCTCGGAGTAGCCGATGATCGAGGTCAGCGGCGTGCGCAGCTCGTGACTCACCGTCGCAAGGAAGTTGCTCTTGAGACGATCGAGCTCCTTGAGCCGATCGTACGCGGTTTGCAGGTTGGCGGTCTTCTCCGCCAACTCTCGATAACTCTCACGCACACTCGCCACGTGCATCTCGCTGGTGAGATGCGCGCGGTGGCTGGAAAACAGGAGCAGGTCGATGATGCCGCGAAGATGCGCCGCAATCCGATCTGCCGTGGCTTGCCGAACGCGCGGCATCTTCGCCAGGTACTCGCGAACCTTCTCGCGATCGAGACCGGTATCAATGCGCAGAAGCTGGCGCGGAACCTCGCTCAGCTCCGCAGGCAAATACGGTCCGATCACCAAGCGACCGACCGAACGTCCCTGATAGATCAGTGGAACGATGTCGTAGACGGCGCCGGTCACCTCGGTGTGGCGCTCCATCTCGTTGGACATGGTTCGCTTGGTGATCTCGGTGATCGCACTCGCGAGCGCACGACGTCCCTCGGGGAACTGCTGCAGATAGTCGTGAATCTCGAGCTTTTCGTGCACGTCCGCGAGCAGCGTTCCGCCCGCCGAGAACACGCGCACCGAAAGGCTAAACAGGTCGAAGAATGATCGACAGACGTCGCGCAACGCGTCGCGGTCGACCACGTCTTCAAGACGCGAAATGTCCCCGAGTGCGATGTCGATCTTGGCGGCAGCGTCGGTCATTGCGCCGCCTCGCCTTCCAAGCCCAGTCGAACGCGCACATCCCGCAAGAACTCGTCCGGATCCAAACCGAACTTCTCGTGGAGTTGATGCTTCGCTTCCAGCTGGCGCCAGGTGAGATCCGTAAGCCCCAAGAAGGTCTCGATGACACCCACACCACGAGTCGCGATGGCTTTGAACACCGGCTCGCTACCGCGCTGCGCCATCTTGGCGAGTTCTTCATCGGAGCGAATCTTGGGTAAGTCGCGCTTATTGAACTGGATAACGATGGGATGTGTCTCGGGGTCGAGGCCGTTCTCACGCAGGTTCTGCTGCATGTTCAAGAACGCTTCTCGATTGCCCCGTGTTTCCGAGATCTGAGAGTCCGCGATGAAAGCGGTCCCATCCGCTCCTTGCAGGACAAGTCGTCGCGTCGCGTTGTGGATGACCTGTCCAGGAACCGTGAAGAGCTTGAACCGCACCTGGATGCCCGAGCCGCTGCTGAAGGTAAGCGGCAAGAGATCGAAGAAGAGCGTTCGATCGTCGCGCGTCTCGAGCGTCATCAAGCGCCCGGCGGTATCCGTCGAGACGAGTTTGTGAATCGCCTGAAGGTTCGTGGTCTTCCCGCTCAGCGCGGGCCCGTAGTAGACGAGCTTGACCGTCAGCTCGCGGGACTTGAAGTCGATCTGCATCGAACGCGGAAATCGTAGCCGAGATCGGCTGTGAGATCGTTGTTTTTAGGGTGCGAAATGGTCGAAGCCCTGCGGGAGGTGGTTCGCACCGTCGACCCGAACCCCCGCCGCTTCGGTGATCGTCCCAATTCGGGTGCCGATCGGCGGATCCTCCGCGGTAAAGAGCAGCACGTAGGCTTCTCCACCACTCAAGCTCAGGGCAGCTGGGTCGAGTTCATGTCGTCGCGCTTCATCCTCGAACCCCTCTGCATAAGGAAGTGCGGTCGAGTCGATCTCCGCGCCGACTCCGGAGGCCGAACAGAGATGATGAAGGTCTCGAAGCAGCCCATCCGAGACATCGACGCATGCTGTCGCGACGTTGCGGAGCGACACGCCCTCTGCGATGTGCGCGCGAGGCAGCAGCCAAGCGGGCGAAAATGCGTTCGGCGCATCGTGCAGCAACCCGTGCAGTCCGAGTGCGGCGCTTCCAGTCGGGCCGGTCACAAAGACGCCCTCCCCGGCCTTCGCTCCATCTCGTCGAAGCGGCGCATCCGCGCGTCCGATCACGGTGGTGTGGACCTCCACGTGCGGACCGGATGCGAGGTTGCCTCCGATCACAACGGCGTCGACACTCTGCGCCGCGTCGAGAACACCACGATGCAACGCCAGGTCATCGACATCCGCCGGTAGGGTCATCGAGGTGAGCACTGCTGTCGGTTGTGCACCCATCGCAGCCAAATCACTAAGCGCCGCAACGACCGCACGACGTGCAAGGGTCGTCCAATCAGCAAACGTTCGACGGAAGTGCGTGCCCTCGACACTTGCGTCGACGCTGATCACGAAACCGTCGTCCAACACTGCCGCGTCGTCGCCAATCCCTAACGAAACACGGGGATCCGACTGTTCGAACAACGCGCGCAAACGTTCGGCGCGAGCTTCTTCATCCATCAGGGATCCCAGTCGAAACCGACGCGCGTGCCCAGCCAGACCGAGTGTTCGATCGCCTCGCCGTTCGCAGCGGGAAACATGCCGTAGCCCACCCAGATCAAACCGTAGGGCATGAACGCGGACACTCGCGGTGTCGTGAGTCCGTAGCCGATGGCGATGCGAAAGCCGTCACGCGTCACATCGCCGTAGCGACGACGCCAGGATGCTTCGATATCCACGACGCGCGAAATGTTCGTAAAGCGCATCAGCAGAGGCACGCCGATCGAAGCAACAGCTTCAAACGAACGCGTTCCACTATCCGTCTCTGGCAACAGACCGTCTGCGCCCGCCTCGAAGCCCACACCGAGTGTGAACCGTTTTGACACGCCAAAAGCCGGGATCAGTGCACCACCACCACCCCCACCGATCGCAACGTCTCCGTCGGAAAAGAGCAACGCAGGTCCACCGCGTGTTTCGAGCAGGAACACCAAGCGCCCCTCATCGCTTTCGAGTCCTGCGAAGTCTTCGTCCTGTTCGATCCAGTACGGGCATTCGTGCGCGTGGTCTTCGGTTCGTTCGAGCAGTGCCAATACGCGCTCCAGTCGACGGACTTCTTTGACGTCCCCGGTGAGACCTTCTTCGTCGAACTGCGCCTCGCTCGGTCCTCCGGATGCAGCGATCTGCGTGGACAACCACAAGCGCAAGTCTTCTCGTGCTTCGGGAGGTGCCGTACAGACAGAGTGCATCGCAGCTCGCGTCGCGTTGTCGATCTCCAACGAGTCCACGACCCAGTCGTCGGCTTCCCGGATCTCCACGGTCTTGCGAAGGTCGTGGTACAGGCCGCGCGCCCCGCGTTGTTCGGGAAGCGCTGCGCACCCAGCCACCAACACCACAACCGCAACGGTTCTCATTCGGGGTGATCTCATTCGGGCTGACACTTCGGGCAAAAGTAGGTCTTGCGACCGCCTTGTTTGATCGACTCGATTTCGGTTCCGCACGTCGAGCATTCGGCCCGCCCATAGACGAGGAACGGGTTCGCAGCGTGCACACCATCACTCATGTACTCCACCTCTTTCCCGTCCTCAGGTTCCGTCGTCGCGAGCGTGTGCTCAATCGTGGCGCGAATGCCCGCGTAGAGCTTCACAAAGTCGCCATGCTTGAGCGAAGGCACTGTGTGCTTCGGGTGAATCCCGGCCCGAAACAAGGCTTCCGCGGCTTGGATGTTGCCGAGCCCCGCAATACTCGCCTGGTCCATCAGCGCGATCTTGATGGGTCGTTTTGCTTCGCCCAACGCTTCGGTCAGCGCTTTGGGCGAACCGATTCCGGTCCACGCATCGGGTCCTAGCTGGTCCAAGTTTCCGAAGAGGCGAACCACTTGGGGATCGCCCGAGGCCGTACGCCCGAAGATCCGCACGTCACGAAAACACAAGGTGCCGTCGTCAAACCGAAGCGCGACACGCGTATGCGGTGCGTCGTCTTCACCCTTGGCTTTCCAGATCAACTTTCCGCTCATGCCCAGGTGAATCCACCACAGGTCATCGTTCATCAGTGTGGCGACGATGTGTTTCCCGTGGCGGCCAACGTTCGCGACGTGTGCGTTGGTCAACGCCTCGATGAAGTCCGCTTCCGACTGGTCGCCCAGGATGCGTGCGTCGAACACTTCGACCCGACGAATGGTTTTGTCCAAACAAGATGCGCCGAGCTGGCGCGCGGCGATTTCGACTTCGGGCAGCTCCGGCACACTGCGTTATACCACCGCGGTGCGTCGTTCATGCCGCACCGAAACACACTCATTCGACAAAATGCCAACGTCGCAATTCGGTCCCAAATCCCTCTGTGGATCCGTAGTCCCAATCGCGTAACGCCGGGTCGACCAGGATGCGCTCCGCTGCGAACACCAACGGAATGTTCGGGAGTCGTTCACTGGTCAGTGCGAGCAACGCATCGCGTAGCTGACGTCGACGCTCGGGATACAACGCGTGTCGTGCACGGTCGACCAGAGCAAACACCTCGTCGGTATACGCGTCATGTCGCGACTCGTATTGGTAGTCGCCGTTTTCGAGTCGCAAGTTCCAGTAGCGACCGGGTGCAGCTTCTGGATCGCCGCGCAGTACGTGCAGCAACAAGCCGCCGTGATCCGCAGTTCGCGCGAGAGTGCTGGTTCGTGGAACCACGCGAACCTCGACAGTTAAACCTGCGGCTTGCAGATTCTCCGCAAGCCGAGCCCCGATCTGCTGGTCGATTGCCGACTCACCGTAGATGAGCGGAATGGGTGTGTCTGAGGGATTGAGTCGCATAAAGGTCTCGCGCGCCGCATCGATGTTGTGCTCCGTGACCACCACACCGTGCACGTCGTTCGGGACCGGAACGTGCGCCACACGTCCGCCATCACCGTAGACCTCCTCGCGAAGCGCATCGCGATCGATCGCGTGAAGTACCGCCTGCCGAAACGCGTGCTGGCGCAAGAGAGGATGCGAAAGATCCGGCTGCAGAAACACGAACGCACTCGAAGGCCGAATTTGCACGTGCGTCGGACGTTCCGCCTGAAACGCTCGCGCCTGATCCATCGTGATCGAGTTTGGGCTGGTGATATCGAGCTCTCCGCGCCTGAACGCATCGACGAGCGCTTCGCCGCTCATCGCACGAACCACCACACGAGCGATGGCAGGAGGAGGTCCAATGAAGTGTTCGTTGGCCTCAGCGACCAAGCGCTCGCCCTGTTCGTACTCGGTGACGCGGTAGGGACCGAGTTGAGGAACGATGTTCGCGCGTCGGTGATCGCGCACGGCATCGTAACCACCCTCGTCATACACCGACTCCCAGACTCGGCTGGGCCAGATCGACGGACTCTCCAGAGCTTGGGCGAGGCGGCCCTTCCACGTGACCACCAACGTTCGATCGTTCGGGGTCTGCACGTCCTCGACTTCGGCATTGTCGAACGCGTTCCAAGGCAACGAGAGGTCGCGCGCGATCACCGGCTCACCGTCCGACCACCGCAAGTCGTCGCGCAGTCGCCATGTCACTTCGAGTCGACCGTGTGAAAGGAACCGAATGGCCTCGTTGTCGACGCCGGGACGCGTTTCCACGTGCAGGGGAAGTGGGTCGTCGCCCGGAGCTTCGTAGAGCATCCCGAACCCAGTTCCGTAGAGCAACGGACTTGCCGTGAGACGAGGCAGCGTGACCACACCAATCCGCAACTCGTCGCGCGCCGATGCTTCTGGCTCGGGAATCGCGAGTTCGTGTAAGTCCGCCTGCGGCTGAGGAAGATCGTCGGGGACCGCGCTCAGCACCGCAATAAACGCTGCGATCGGCAACAAAACACGGGCGATTCGATCGATCATCAGCGAGCGACGGTCGTCGCCCCGACGTGCAGCGGCAAACGACGCGATGGTCACAACAAGCGCGGCACTACTGAACACGTACGCGATCAAAAACAGGGTGTCCGCGAGTGTTAGGTACGCGACCGCGGGCAAGGTATCCGCGATGGTGAACTGGAACGCGAAGCAGCTGAGCAGTGCGGTGACGCCGATCGAACTGCGCGGACCAATCGCCACGACGGCGGGCAGGAAGAGCGCGACTAAGGCGACCAACACAATGATCCCCAGAGGGAGGAACATCTTGAGCGCCACCGTGAGAATCGGACGTTCGAGTCTCACTTGGTATGAAACGCGGTGCAGCGTGGATGGCAACCCTTCGCGCTCGAGTAGACCCAAGTCGGAGTTGACCGTGACCTCGTCTTTGCGAACGTGAAACTCCGCTTCGTAGAGCCAGTCGGTCAAACTAAAGTGGTGTGCGACACCGCTGCCCGCAGCGTCGGCAACCAAGCGCCCATACTGATCGGGAAGCTCAAGCGCGACTTCGACCGTCTGCACGTCGTACGGAAACCGGTGCATCGGAAACTCGCCGCGAAGGATCCCGCGTACTCGCCAGCGTGCCGTGTGCCAATCGCGATCGGACTCCACACCCAAGAAACGCATTTCGATTTCGGCAGCGTTCGCGACCTCCAGCTGCGTCCAATCAAAATCGCCACGCGCGGGATGACCGTTTTCATCGACGTCGCCACGCCATTTGGCCCACATCTCAAAGTCGACATCGACCATTCCGTCTTTGAGGCGAAACCGCGAGAGGTCGTGCAGGTACACACCCACGTAGACATCACGCGCAAAACTCGCCGTCGGAAACGACGCAACGATCAGCAACGCAATGAGCAGTCTTGCGAGCATCGACGCGAGTATGCCGCGACGGTTCCGAAAGCTCTAGAACTCCTAGGGGACAGGTTCAGCCAGCAGCTCGCGCACCATCGCACGCAAACGCACCAACTCCGCCCGGTTGATACCGCGACCCACGTGTCGAATCTTTCCCGCACGATCGATCAGCACAAACATGGGCAGTGCGTTGACGTGGTAGTCGATCATCGTGGCACGGGGCGCCGAAGCGATCGTGTAGCCGATGGGACGATTGCGCAGGTAGCTCTGCACCACGGCAGGTTGTTCACTGCTGAGTCCGAGCACTGAGAACCCGGAGGATCGAAACTCGGTGTGCAGCTGATCGAGCGCGGGCATCACCGCGCGGCAAGGACCGCACCACGTCGCCCAAAAATCGACCAGCACCACGCGCCCTTGGAGCCGCGAGAGACTGACCGGGTCGAGCCCTTGAATGCGCTGCCCCTGAATTTCCGGTGGGATGTCGCCGACGTTGGTTCCCGTCGCAGTTCGCGTGGGGGCGGCACTCACCGAGGCCGCGCTTCCTACACACACCGCCAACGAGACCCACAACATCCAGCGCACAACACAGCCTAGCAAGCGCGACCAGGACGACGCCAAGGTTGAGGTTCGTGGTGGGGTCGGATACTCACGCGACGTGCTCTACCGACTTGTGCGTCCGCTTCTGTACACGCTTCCCGCTGAACCGGCACACCACGTCGGATTTGGTGCGCTAAAAGCGGCGCAGGTCATTCCTGGCGGAACTCGGGTCCTTCGACGCGCATGCATGCCGATCGATCCCGCACTTGAAGTTGACGCGCTCGGAATCCGCTTTCCCACTCCGGTCGGACTCGCCGCCGGGTTCGACAAAAACGCGGAGGGGTTCGAAGCGCTTGGCGCATTGGGGTTTGGTCACGTCGAGGTCGGAACGCTCACGGGACAGGGACAAGTCGGAAACCCCAAACCGCGCTTGTTCCGACTGCAACGCGACCGCGCGGTGATCAATCGAATGGGGTTCAACAACCGAGGGTCGGCGGACGCAGTGGCGCGCTTGGAACGACCGCGCTCGACGATCGTCGGTGTGAACATCGGCAAGACCAAAGTTGTCCCCGAGTCCGAAGCGATCGACGACTACGTCGCCAGCACACAACGGCTGGGACAGCTCGCGGACTACTTTGTGGTCAACGTGTCGTCCCCCAACACGCCAGGGCTTCGTGATCTTCAAGCCGTGTCGAAGCTCCGCCCTTTGCTGACAGCGGTACGAGCCGAACTCGATCGCGTCGGCAAAGGCGTTGCCACGGGAAATGACTTTCGCGGTCGCCGGTTTCGGCCCGTGTCGTCGCGACGTGTCCCGCTCCTGGTCAAAATCGCCCCCGACTTAGCCGACGACGATATCGACGCGGTGGCTGACCTCGCGCTTGAACTCAACCTCGACGGCATCATTGCCACCAACACGACCATCTCGCGGGAGGGCCTCCAAACGGATCCCCAGCCCTTTGGTGCAGGCGGACTCAGTGGCGCTCCGCTCAAGTCACGTTCGAGCGCGGTGCTTCGTCGTTTGCGCGCACGCGTTGGAACTCAGCTCACACTGATCGCTGTCGGTGGAATCGAAAACGCGGACGACGCGTGGGACCGAATCGTCGCGGGCGCGAGCCTGGTTCAGCTCTACACCGCGTTCATTTACGAAGGTCCGCTCTTGGCGCGTCGCATCGCTTTGGGCCTGGCCACGCGGGCAAAACAAGCCGGCTTCGAACGAGTTCAAGACGCGGTGGGAACCGCAAGCTAGGCAGTGCGGCGCCAGGTTACGCCGATGCGAAGCGCGCAATTCCTCTCTTGATCGCACGCGCGTTGTTTCTGAATAGACCCGCGTAGACGCCAGTCGTTTGGGCTCAACTTGATTGGAGCCTCAAATGAAAAGCTTTGTTTATCTTCTCTTTGCAGTCACTGCGTTGTCCGCGTGCGGCGACGACGACAACCCGGTTCTTGGTGATGCGGGGTTGCCGGACACCTTCAGCCCTGACGCAGGATCTCCGGACGTGGGCACTCCGGATGTCGGCACTCCGGACGCTGGCGCTCCCGATACCGCGGCACCGGACACCAGCATGCCTGACGCCGGACCCACGTTGCTCTTTGGCGACTCGTGTAGCGCCGACGACGAGTGCGTGTCGGGTTTGTGTTTGATGGTGACAGGCTTCGAGCCCATGTGTTCACGCGAGTGCAGCCTCGATATTCCGCACGGGTGCCGCGAGGAAGGAACCTTGTGCTTGCCCGCTGGGAGCACCGCGGTCTGCTTTGGTCCAGACATCGACACGGGTAGCGACACCGACGACGCGAACCTCGCACTTGGAGATTGCGTCACGCGAAATCTTCGTCCGCTCGGCGCAGACTCGGATCTCTTCCAAGTTCGTGCCGCAACCGACGACCCCATCGTGGTGTCGGTTCAGCCCGATCCCGGCGTCGATATCGAGCTCGAGTTTTACGACGGATCCGGAGAACTCGTTGCGCGTCAGAACATGAACGAAGCCGGCGGTATCGAAGGACTTCGGTTCAACGAGTGGACCAGCAGTTCGATCGTGTTCGTGTTGGTCAGCGACGCGGGCAGCACAATCGCGAACCCGTATCGAGTCTGCGTCGAACCCGCAGAGGAGTGATCGAATCAGGGGCGGCCGGCAATACGTCGGCCGCCTATCCTCGTCGCAACCCTAGCTTCAGCAGCTTTTGCACCAGCGCGTCGTAGTCGAGCCCGGCCGCTTTTGCGGCACCGGCGAGCTCTCCATCGATCTCGATATCCGGATTGGGGTTCGCCTCGAGAAAGTAGAGATTCCCGTCCGGCGTGAGACGAAAGTCGATACGCACGTAGCCATCGATGTTGAGCAGCTTCACGATGCGCCGGGCGAGCTGCGCGATCTTTGTCGCGACCATTTCGGGCACTTCACGTGCTGGACCGATTTTGATGTTGTGGCGCTTTCGGTAGTCCTCGCTCCACTTCACCTTTCGCGTGGCAATGCGCGCCGAGTCCGCAGGCATCCCTTCGAGGTAGATCTCCCACGTGGGGAGAACCTCAAGCCGGTGATTTCCAAGCACGGCCACGTAGAGTTCGCGCCCTTCGATGTACTGCTCGACGACCGCGTCCGTTCGCACCGTCCGATGCACAAACTCGACGCGTTCCAGCAGCGCTTCGTCGGTGCTCACCACGCTGGCTTGCGCGATGCCTTCCGAGCCCTCTGCGACGAGCGACTTCACGATGAGCGGGAACTGCAGGTTTCGAAGTGCCTTGGTAGCTCGGATCTTTCGACCGCGCGGAAACACCGCGAAGTGGGGAATGCGGATTCGGTGGTAGTGCAGGACCTTCTTGCTGAGCGCCTTGTCCCGCGCGAGAACGAGGCCACGTGGATTGCAGCCGGTGTAGGGAACCCCGAGAAGCTCGAGGTAGCCGGCGACGTGCGCGTCGAACTTCACCTGCCCGCCAAACTCTTCAAGCAGATTGAAGACGATATGTGGCTTCCACTCCTCGATCGCTTTGCGGAGCGGGGTCAGGTCTTCGTACACGCCGAGGGGCATGACTTCGTGACCGAGCCTCTCGAGCGCGCACTTCACGTTGTGCTCGGTTTTGATCTCGAGCTTTTGTGCCGCGCTCAATCCTTCGAGCGAATCGGGCGGAACGAGCGACTCGTGCACGAGGAGGAGCACGCGAAGCTTCCGGCGGGATTTCGCCATGAAGGGCTATTTCAACATAGCCGTGTTGGGCGGCTCCATTTTTTGGGGGTTGGTGCGGCTCGGCCGGCGCTTTGTTCGGTGTTTCGGTTGGTGGCTTGGGGATTAATTTTTACCGGAAGGAGAGAAGTCGGGAAGGAGAGAAGAATTTCTTTCCCTTTGCCAGCTGAGCGTCGTTCCACGTGTGCGCTCGTTCGCCCCGAGCTCCGAGGCGTTTTGCGTTTCTCAAACGACTCGCAGGTCGGTCGTGTTCGCTTGTCTCCGAGTTTTGCGCATGAGATCAAAACGCGTGGTCGCCAGCTTCGCGGACGGGTTCATGCGACAGCGCGGACAGCTTCGTGATGAGGATGGCGCATGCGTTTCTATCGCGAGTTGTGAAAAACGCCGAAGCCAGCGAGCGAGCGAGCGCACACGTGGAACGGGCTCGGCTGGCAGGAAAGAAATCCTTCCCTCCTTCTCGCCTTCTCTACTTCCGGTTAAAAAAATCCAGCGAAGCCACGCCAGACTAGACCGCCCGCCACTCCGCAGGCTGATGCAACGCGTAAATCGTATGCGTCGCCAGCAAGCTCGCGAACTCAACCTTCGCTCGATCGGGTTGCGCACCGTTGAGGCCCAGCTTCAACTCACGACACCGACCCATCATCTCTTTGTAGACTTGGTCGACGGTGAAGTCGTAGTCGCCGGTCACACGCGAGACCTGACCACGCAACGTACGACCGTGCTTGCGCAGGAAGACCGACGCTTTTTCGCCGCGCCCCTTGGCATCAAACACCTGCAGCAACCCAGGATCGTAACGATCCGAGAACCCGATATCGTATTGCTCGCGACGCTTCGTGTAGTGCGTCTGAAGGGTGTGCCGCAACGTGGGCAACGCGTAAGGCCGCATCCGTGAACGAACTGGCGGCGTGACTCCACCAAGCTCGCGCATCAGTTGGTCCACGTAGAGGAGCTTTCGCAGCGCGGGCCACCCACGATAGCGAGAGCGCCACGCCGAACGTGGGTCAAGCCACACCGCAAACGTCTCGGCAAAGTCCTCGACGGGGTGCGACTGCGCGTACCAACCATCCAGGTGCACGACGTAGTCACGACTGGCAGGACGCGGTCGATAGAACTCCGGATAGGGAGCACTCGCTTTGCCGAAGGTTTCCTGCCAACGACGCCGCCGATGAAGTCGATATGCGTGCTGAACTGCGTGGCCGAGTTCGTGCCGCATCAAACGCAAACACTCGGTGCGGGTTCCACCTTCGACCTCGAGCATCATGCGACGCTCCAAGCGCATCAGCCTGCCGTGACCGAGGTAAAAGGGCACCGCGACGCCAGGAACGTTCTCCGGTGAGAACCACTCATCCGCAAAGTAGAAGTGCGGGCGAACACGAAGGTGGCGGTTGGCCAACTCGCCACGAACCTTGTCGATCAGCGGTGCGACCCAACTCGAGTCGAGTTCGAGTGGGAGGTCACAAAGCCGCATATCGAGAAGTCGCTGATGACTCCAACGATGCACCTCTTCGTTATACGCGTCGCGTGTGACAGAGCAACCGACGTGACGCGTTTTCGATCACGAATTTGGATCGCGCGCACGACTCTTAAGCGGGCTGCACGATCTTAAGCACAGCACGCTCGAGAGCTCGACCGAAGCGATCCGGATGCGCGTCGCCTTCGAGTCGTGACCACGCTTCGACGTACGCCGGGACGTCGCGAAGACGACGCGGAAGTCGTCGGTACGCCGCACCAAGCGAAGCCGTAAAACCCTGAAAAACAAGGCGTTCGCGAGTCCCATACCGAAGGTCGTACGCATCGCGCAACGAGGGCGGAAGTAAGCCTGCCGTCACGACCCGGTACACACGCATGACAGGGACGGCACGTGGGCGGGGTGCGGAGAGTAAGAACTGCGCGATGTCCTGGGCTGCACTTCCCACCGCAAGCGTGTCGACCGTGGTGGACCAGTAGTCGAGGAACGCAGACCAGTCGTGCGGGAGGATCTCGGCCGGCACTCCGAAGAGCTGCGCGAAGCGTTTGGATTCGAACCAGTAGAGGTCCTTGTCGGCAGCACTGAGCGGCTCGACACAGAGTTCGTACACCTGCACCGCGGTGTGAACGAGCGTCGCGTGAACCCAGAGCAAGGCCTCGGGGTCGTTGGCGTAGTAGCGCTCCCCCTTTCGCCATTGACCGAGGTCCTCCGAGAGCTCGCCCGTGATGCGCTCGTGGATGGCGCGAACCCTCAGCGCCGAGGTCTGGGCATCCTCCAGCCGACCAAAGACCATCGCGTAAACATGCTGAAACGTTCGGTTAAATCGACCTACGGGATCGCGGCGAGTCTCCGAGTGATGGTCGATGGCGTGCGCCACATAGGGGTGCGCCAGCTGTAGGAGCGAGGCGGCTCCACCGCCGAGAAAGAGGATGGACTCGCGCCCGACTCGCCAGCTGGTGGAGCCTGGACCATGGATGCCCTCGATCGGACGGGAACAGCCCTCGAGCGCCCGAGCTACGGACGCTTCGAAGGAAGCCCGATCCACCGGTTTCACGTCAATCGAGTCCTAACCGACGGAGGAGCTTCTGGACGGCCTTGGTTTCGTGGGGGCTGAGCTTGCCGTCGACCAAAGTCGCTTCGATCAGCTCGTCACCAATGGCGCGGCGCTGACCCTCGGGAAGCGCACTCAGCACGTCCAGAGCCTGCTCGACCAGGTCGAGGCCGTGGACCTGGCGAATCTCGTCCTCGTTCAGTCTCGAGGCTTCCATGGCACGCGCCAGAAAGACCTTCTCCTCCGTGGTCATGATGCCGTCGGCGGCGAGAACATCAGCGAGAAGAACGCAGCGGGCAAGGCGGGGCTCCACCCCCGCACTATGCCTGGTTCTTAGGCTCCGTGGAGCAGAAAGAAGACGAGAACGCCGGTCACCGACACGTACAGCCAAATCGGCGCCAGAATCCGGGTCACTTTGCGGTGGGTATCGAAGCGCTTCTTCCAAGCGAAGTAGAACGCGGAAAGCGCCATCGGCACCACCGGGACCGAGAGGACGATGTGGGTGATGAGGACGAAAAAGTAAACCGTCCGCATGGGACCTTCGCCGGTGTAGCGGGTGTCTCCGTGGACGTAGTGGTAGGCCAGGTAGCCCACGAGAAAGAGCGTGGAGGAGACAAAGGCGGCGATCATGAAGCGCTGGTGAGCGTGCTGCCGACCGCGCCGAATCGAGATCCATCCCAGGAGCAGAAACGATGCCGCGAGGCCGTTGAATCCGGCGTTCACGGCAGGCATGAAGCTCAGATCCGCGTCGTACTGAACACCGTCGTGGAAGACCAAGAGCCAGGCCAAAAGCGCCAACGCGCCGGCGGAAACCACGGCGTTGAGAGCGTAGAAACGGCGGTCAGCCATGGGAATCGGCGAGGCCATACCCGAGGTATGGGACGGTCTGGAACCCAAATCAACGAGGCGAGGACCAGACCCCAGTTCACACGACACAGGGAGCAATTGCTAGAAAGGGCGATCCGGGCTAACTCCGCGTGCCGATGCGCTTCGACCTGGTCATCCTCGACTTCGACGGAACCTTCACAGACGTGGAGAAGGAAGCGGGCCCTTTCTTCGAGGCGTACAAAGCTGACGCTCAGGCCCGTCTCGCCATCAAGGACTTCGACAACGCCTGGAACAAGGCGCTCGAGGTTCTCGCCAAGGACCCCGCGCACTACGGCTGGACCTACGAAGGCGAGATCGTCGCGCCCGGAAATGCAGACCCCTACCTGCGCGCCACCGTCGTCATCAACATGCTGCTCGACGACAACGGGTTGTATGCCGACCCGGACGAACGCGCCGACCTCCTTCGCGACCTGTACTTCACCAACTACCCCAAAGCCGACACCGTGTTTCGCGACGAAGCGAAGCAAGTGGTGGAAGCGTTGATCGCGAGTGGCATCCCGACGGTGGTCGTGACCAACTCCGACACCGACGCGGTCAACGACAAGATCAACAAGCTCGACCCCGAAGGTCGAGACAAGCTCCGTGTGTGTGGCAACGCCAAGAAGTTCGTTGTGCGCGAACTCGACGCGCCCGACCCGCGTTTCGATGCCGTGCCCAAGAGCATGAACGTCGAAGGGCTGCGTCGTCCTGTGCTGCTGCGTCGCGGTGACTACTACGAACAACTTCGTTCGCTGTGGGAAGAACTCGACACCACGCCTGGCAAGACGCTGGTGGTTGGTGACATTTACGAGCTCGACCTGGCGCTACCGAGCATCTTGGGTGCGAGCGTGCACCTGGTGTTGAAGGACATGACCGAAGCCTTCGAGCGAAAGGCGATTGAGCAGTCCGACCACGCAACGCTGAGCGAAGGCCTCGCGCCAGTGCTCGACCTTGTTGGCCTCTAATCTGGGTTTCGAACTCTCTCACCGGAAGACGAAAGACTAGGAGTCGACAGGAAACTCGAATCCTCCTGACTTGCAGCCTTTCGTCACCCAAGAAACAGATCGATTGCGTAACGGTTTCGCGGCAGACGCGCCGCGAAACCGATGCAATCAGTGTGAGAGCTTATAGAGCATCGCTTGGATGTGGTCCGACCTGTCGATGAGTTCGTCGGACTGAGCAACGAATCCAAGTGACATGGCGAGTTCGAGACAAGCGTGCACCTCACGTGCGCTGCCGAGTGCGATGGAGAAGTGATGCGTTCGACGCTTGCCTTTGAGCGACCTGGCCTCGGCTGCATTGAGCACAACGCTCCGAACTGCACGATGCATCTGCTGATGCAGCTCTCGATCACGCCCCTGCAACTTGGGGCATCACCTGCTTGTGAAGAATGCACACCAGCTCAATCGATTCGTCTTGGGGCGCTTCGCGCACTCTATTTATTGTTCGGCAGACAGCAGACGACGCACCTTCGCCGTGCTCGTGCAATCACTTCGAATCACACCTCGGAGCCTCACGATACACGATCATGACGACCTCCTCGTGAAGCGCGCTTGCGACAGTGCAGCGAGTCCGCCTCACGCCGCCTACCGCCCGGAAGCGCCCCGTGCTGAGCGTGCTCCGCACGCACTTTGCTTATTGCTCGGCAGACTGTTGACGTATCTCAAACCGGACGCAGAGCCTCGCCAGTCAAGGCCAAGGCGCGCAGCGCCGCAGTCGGAGCGCAGCGACGACGCCGGACCGAACTGGAGACGAACATCGCGGAGCGGACGAAGTCCGTGGAGCTGTTCGTGTCCAGGAGGCTACCGCCTCGCGAAGCGAGGCTAGGTGCAGGCGGCCTTTACGGCGAAGGAGCTTTCGGGCACTCACGGCGAGAGCAGGCGGCGAGCAACCCCGTCGACGCGAAGAGCGGGCACGCCGGACCCGGCATCGGCATCGGCATCGGCATCGGCATCGGCATCGGCATCGGCATCGGCATCGGCATCGGCATCGGTATCGGCATCGGTTGCGGCGCCTGTTTCTCAGAATGGAAAAAGGCGCGCAGCGCTCACTGTGCTTCCGGTAATGTCGCGACGAAGCGTTCAGGAAGCGTCCACGGCGTTCACGATCGCGTCAACCTCGTCGAGCGCGTTCGGCCAGTGAGGCGCAAAGCGCAGATGCCCGTCGGGCGTCGACACCGCGATGCCGTGCTCAGCGAGTGCAGCCGACCACTCCTTGAGCGTTCGCGTCTGAGGCGGAACCACGCACAGACTTCCACTTCGTGCGTGCGCGACACGCTTGGACTCAAACCCTCGCGCCACAAGCTCCGGTTCCAGCCGGTCATTAAAGGTTTGGAGGTGTTCGTAAATCGCCTCAACCCCGAGCGAAGCGATGAGGGTCGTGGAGGCATCGAGTCCAGCGAGCCCAAGACTGCTTTGCGCGCCTTGCTCCACGATCGACGCGTCTTGTCGAATCGCTCGGTCGTAGCGCAACTCGTTCGGCTCACCGAGAAACACCAGCGCGTCTTCGTGACTCAGCCAACCCGCAAGTCGTGGTTCGAGGTGTCCGATTCTCGCTTCGTCGACGTAGATGAACCCTGCCCCTTCGGGACCCATCAACCACTTGTGTCCCCCACACGACAGATAGTCGATGTGCTGCACGTCCAGCGGCACCGCGCCCAGTCCCTGAATCGCATCCACGAAAAGTTCTGCACCGTATCGATGTGCAAGCTCACCGATGGCTTCGACGGGCATCCGAAGTCCGGTTTGAAATTGCACGAAGCTCACGGCGACCACACGCACGCCACGCTTTAGTTCCTCTTCGAGCAACGCGAGTCCTTCGTCCCAGCTACGTCGGAAGGGCTCGAGCGGCACCCATGCGAGATCGAGATCGTACGTACTCGCCGCGCGTTGCCAGGGCGTGACGTTGGCGGGGAACTCGCCTTCAAACACCACGATGCGATCCCCACGTTGCCACGGAATCATGTTCGCGATCGCGCTCACACCGGCTGTCGTGTTCTGGGTAAATCCGATCTCTTGAGCACGCGCACCGATGAAGGAACCAAGACGTGCACGCAGCTGTTCACGGGTCTCGAGCCCGGCAAAGAACGCTCCGAGCCCATCGCCCGCGTACTTGCTCAGCACACGCGAGATCGCGTTCACCACGGCAGACGAGAGCGGCGAAATCGCCGCGTGGTTCAAATAGCTGCGCGCACGAAGCTGCGGGAACAATGCACGGGAACCGAGACGAGCGTTCACAGCCGAACCATAAGCCAAAAAGCACATGCGCTTGTGGGCTGTCGCGATTACCGTCGCCGCGGATGGAGTTGCGCGACCACTACTCGTCGTTCCTACAGGAAGGACGCATTCTCCTGACCGGCCACTCCCATCAGGCGTGGCCTGATGTCGCCCGAGAGGGTCTCGTTCGCGCATTCGAAGACGCCGCGCGTCACGTGGACGACAAGTGGAGTGAAGCGGCGAAAGCTGCTCATGCCGTGCAGAGTGCTGTGGCCGTGCAGCTTGGTGGCGAACCCGAGAACGTCGCGCTTGCCGCAAACACGCATGACCTCATCGCCAAGCTTCTGAGCGGCCTGGAGTGGAAGAAGGGTCGACACATCGTCACGACCCAGGGCGAGTTTCATTCGCTTCGCCGTCAGCTGATGCGATTGCAAGAAGAAGGCGTCGAAGTCACGTGGGTCGATCCGCACCCGCTCGACACGTTGGGACAACGCCTGGTCGATGCGCTGCGCGACGACACGCTGGCCATGATGAGCTCGACGATCTTGTTCGAGACATCGAGTCAGGTTCCGCACTTGCGCGAAGCGGCCGCTGAGGCGCGTCGTCGGGACGTGCTGGTTCTTCTCGACGCGTATCACCACTTCTCGGTGGTTCCCTGGACACCGGTTCATCCCGACGCGTTCGTGGTGGGTGGCGGATACAAGTACGCGCAGTGGGGCGAAGGGTGTGGGTTTATGCGCGTGCCTGCCGACTGCGCGCTTCGTCCTGTATTCACCGGTTGGTTCTCGGATTTTTCGGGACTCGCCGACACGCAAACCCAGGTGCGCTACGGCACGACACAAGCCGACCGTTTTGCTGGAGCGACGTATGATCCCGCGAGTCACTACCGAGCGCGCGCCGTGATCGAGCACTTCGCGGCGCAGGGCTTGGATATCGATACGCTGCGCGCGATTTCGTTGCGGCAAACGCAACGCATCATCGACGCATTGGATGGCTACGAAGTGCTGACTCCGCGAAGCAAAGCGCGCGGTGGTTTTGTCACTGTGCGAATCGACAACGCGAGTGACGTGGTGAGCAAGCTGCGTGAGCGAAACGTGTTCGTCGATGCGCGGCGGGATCGATTGCGATTTGGACCGGCGCCATATTTGTTGGATTCCGAGATCGACGAAGGCATTCGAATTTTCCGCGAGCTGACCGCGTGACGAGTGCGCTGCCGAGCCGGCCTGATCTCACGTACGCCGGGAACCGCAATCAGCCGCGACACGACTGGTTGCGACTCACTCCGGCGTACTCGCGAAAGATCGTGCAAGACCTACTGGAGCAAGCCGATGCAGACGCTCGCGTTCTCGATCCCTTTTCGGGTTCGGGCACGACGGTGCTCTCGGCCGCTCAACGCGGGATGACCGCAGACGGAGTGGAACTCAACCCTTTCTTGGTGTGGCTGGGCGGCGTGAAGATGCACCGTTTCGCGCCCAAGACTATCGACAAGACGCGCGAAGCTGCCAAACGCGTCGTCAAACATCGCCGCGCGAAACCAGCACCCCCGATTCACAACATCGAACGGTGGTGGAGTGAAGGTGCCCTGCGTTGGTTGTGTCGCGTGTCCGCCGGAATCGACGAAGAGCGTGGACCGGTGCGCAACCTGCTTCAGGTCGCCTTTTGTCGAACGATGATCGGGCTGAGCGGTGCAGCGTTCAACCACGTGTCGATGTCGTTCAAGACCCCCGAGAACCCCGACTCACGTGCATGCGCGAAACGCTTTGCGGCGGATGTGGAGCACGTGTTGGAAGGAGCCACGCATGCGCCTCCCGGAAAGGGTCGTGTGTTGCGCGGCGATGCGCGCGAGCTTGCGCCCCTGGAGGGCAAGTACGACTTGGTGATCACCTCACCGCCCTACCCCAACCGCATGTCGTATATCCGCGAGCTGCGTCCCTACATGTACTGGACCGGGCACTTGGAGAAAGCGCGCGATGCCGGTGAGCTCGACTGGAAGGCCATTGGTGGCACGTGGGGTATTGCGACGAGTCGGCTCAAAGAGTGGAAGCGTACGTCGGGCACGTGTCCCGCATCGTTGAAGAAGGTGTTGCCGAAAGTGCGTGCGGCGCACGAGACCAACGGGCCGTTGCTGGCGGCGTACTTGGATCGGTACTTCGAAGACACGGAGAAGCATCTGCGGAAGTTGCGCAAGCACGTGCGCAAGGGCGCGATGATTCACTACGTGGTGGGCAACTCGACCTTTTACGGGGAGCTGGTTCCGGTGGAGAAGCTCTACGCAGAGCTGATGGAGCGAGCGGGCTTTCGCGACGCGGGAGTGGAGACGATTCGCAAGCGAAACTCGAAGAAGGAGCTGTACGAGTTTCGCGTATACGCGCGGGGGTGATCTCTTGGTGGGAGGCGTGGCTCGGAGGTTGGTGGGTGTTCGATTTTTTTTAACCGGAAGTACGGGAAGGCTGGAAGACGGGAAGGTCTTGGATACCGAACCTTCCCGTCTTCCAGTCTTCCCGTACTTCCGGTTAAAATGTTGACCGAACCAGCGACTTAGTCGTCGTGTAGAACTCCAGTGACCACACCTCGTTCATGTAGGTCATCCGGATTCGCAGCTCGCTATCGCTAGTCATCGCGCAGAAAGAAAGGCGAGAAGACTCCGTCCCCCCGCCTCCGCAGCTTCCAAATCCTAAACGTGTCAGCTACGCCTCTTTCCAGCCTCGCTTCACGCCATCGGCGATCATCTGATCCGCAATCGCCTCAGCTGCTTCTTCGTTGGGTGCCAAGCGCACTTCACGCTTCAGCGGGTCCTTTCGGTTCGGGCTGTAGTCGGTCCAGTGCACCACGTACGCAGGCCAATCAGGATCGGCTTCCTTATTCGTCTTCCACACCAGAAGCTTCCGAACCGCGGTCTTGCCCTTCGTCCCCTTCGTGTACACCTCGCGACGAATCACTTCGCTCTTGGGCAGCTCCACCTTCTCGGCTTTCTGATCCAAGTCGCCGATGTGCACGCGCTCCAAAATCTGCTGCGCACGCACATCCGTCGCGTTCACTTCCTTGTCGTCACGAATGCGCTCCAACACGGGGTGCAAAATGCTCACGCCGGTCATCGGCGCCACAGCAAACCACTTCTCCTCGTCCTGCAGCTCCAAGACCATACGCTTGATGGGCTTGCCGCCGCTGTCCTCGGTCTGGATGTCGGTGACCTTCACCTCCACGACCATCTTCGGGTTCACAAACTTGAACAGCGCACCCGAACTCGACGCGTACGAGTACGTCGAAGGAATCGCGTGCGGCGCCAACTCCTCGTGCACCTGATTGCGGAACTCACCGGTTCCCATGTTTCCGCAGCTGCCGATGATCTGGAACTGGCCATTCTCTTTCATCACCGCGAGCAGCAGCGAACGAACCTGATCCTTCTCGTCGGCACGCTCGGTGTACGCGATCACCGCAGCATCGATCGTGAACACCGGCTTGATCTTGTACGTGCGCCCCATCTCCTTGGACCGCGCAACGAGACCTTCGCCCTTGCCACCTTCGACCCACTCCGCGAACAACTCGCGAACACGATCGGGCCCATCACACTCGACGGTCTTGATCGCTTGGAGTCGCTTGCCGCCCTTACACAACCGCTGAAGCGCATCCAGACGGTCCTGGTAGTTGGGCATCGGTCCCGGGTTCTCGGTGTCGCCGCCGATCAACAAGTCGTACGCGTGGAAACCAAGTCGACTCACCTCAGCATCGGTTCCACCGCTGAGCGCTTGCGCGAGGTCGCCACAGCGCGGTCGCCCCCCCTTGCGAATCGCAAAGAACTCACCGGCCAACACCAATCGGCCTTGCGCGCGCGGAACCAGGTGCTCCTTCACTTCTTCGAGCACAGGAACATCACCCGTGACGACCTTGCCGTTGGGCGCAACCAAGCCGTACTCGTCTCCGTCCACAACCAGGAACCAAACCTGGCCGTCGATCTTGGGCGAGACCCAAAGGCCGCCCTTGGGAAGCATGTCCAGCTCTTCGGGCGTGATCGCGCGGTAGCGACTGGCGATCGTGCGCTTGTATCCACTGACCAGCTTGGCGAGATCTTTGTCCGCGATGCTGCCCGCGGGAGCGAGCTGTCCATCACCAAGCGGACCGGCTTGCGAGAGATCAAACAAACTCATCGACCTACTCCATGTCCGGGTTCTTGAGTTCCATGTTCGAGAGGTGCAGCAAGAGCTGGTACCGCTCTCCGTCGATGCGCCCTTCCAGGAACGCGCGATACGGCGTTCCGTTGGTCTGCATCACGAGCGGGTCCTTGCCCTTCTCGCCGCCACCCATCAACACCATCACGTCTTCGTCGTGGAGTTCTTTGGCGATTCCGAAAAGGTAGTCGTACGTCAGACCGTCAAAGTGACTGAGTTGAATGGTGCGTGAGAAGACAAAGCGGCGAACCGCATCGGCCTTTGCCAGCTTCCGACCGGTCCAACGCACGGGCAGCTCGTCGTTGACGTTGGCTTGCTTGTCTTCCCAGTCTTTGCGCTCTTTCTCTTCGCCTTCGGCGTCGACGATTACTTCCATCATGCGCGGCGGCGCGTGCATCACGTCGCCCTTGCTGCTCATGTAGACCTGCGTCATTTGGCTGAGCTTGCGTCCGATCTGTTCGAGATCCGCTTCGGGATCTCCATCGATCAACGCGTCGGCGTAGTCCTCGCCGTGCTCGTCCTGAAGTGCGTCATGCAAACCCGCCATGGTCGCGGCGAGATAACGCTTGAAAGTGATTTCCTTGCCGGGGATTCCAAGCTTGGGCCCGATCGCGGCTTTGAGGGCCCCGAAAAGAACCGTCGCGTTGCGGCCCTTGCTGTTGGTGAGGTGAAGCTTTCGTTGCGGTGCAGCCATTGGTCTTTCCTCAGAACATCTCGAAATCGAGGTCGTCGTCGTCGTCTTCGTCGGCAGCCTCAAAGGTTGGGAGCATTTCTTCGGCTTCGCGCCACACGGGTTCGGTCATGCGACCGATCAACGCGAACACATCGCCTTCTGGATTGGCGACGAGGAACGCGGTCTCCGCACGAAAGTCCGCGCGGTAGTTGAACTTGAACTTGAAGACGTCGCCGGCCTGCAGGTAGTCGTACAGCGCTTCGTCGACATCCCAGCGCTCGAGCGCGTAGACCGTTTGCAACCGGAGGTCGAGCAGCTCCTCGGGCTTCACCGGACCTTCGAGCTCTTGTTCGACACCGAGCGTCGATGGCTCTTTTTCGGCGAGCTCACCTTCCGGGGTGATTCCGACCAACTCTTTGTTGGGGAACCAAATCCCTTCAGCATCGAAGTAGCCCTGCGCGGTCATGCCGCTTTTGACCATCACCGAACCGTCTTCGGTGAGTGACGCGCGAGTGCACTTCTCTCCATGCTCATCGAGTGGAACGCGCATGCGTCTGCCGTAGAGCTTGCTTCGATCCACCTTCGACATCTCGAACGTGCTGGTTGCACCTTCGAACGAGACGACGACTTGCCGTGCCATGCATCCTCCCTGGGTGAGCCGGATTGGGAGGGCGACCCTACCCGACTTCCACCTCCGTCCGCTATCCTACCGGCGTGCGTTTAGGCTTCTTCCTTGTCGTTTCTCTCGGGCTTTTGGCGATCGGATGCTCGGAAAGCTCACGCCCCGACGACGGCGGCACCACAGAAGGCGGCGTCGACACCGGTTTGGATGCCGGCGTGGACGCCGCAATCGACACGGCGATCGATGCCGGTGAGTTCTGCGAGTGCCGCTCCGGCGCCCACCAAGACAACATCTATCTGATCTCCGACGACGGAGAGGTCTGGACGTTCAACCCGGGTAGCGGCGAGTACGCGTTTGTCGTGGGTCCGGTATGCACCGGTGCAATCCCGTACTCGATGGCGGTCGATACCGAAGGTGTCGCGTGGATCAACATCATCGATTCGATGAGCGTGTTGAACTTGAACCTGCTCGACCCCGGTGCGTGCACCGAGTCACCGTACGTGCGCACCAACCCCGACTTCGGACTCTTCGGGATGTCCTTTGCGTCCAACTCGGAGTTCGACTTCTGTTCTGACCTCTACGTGATGACGTACTCGGGTGATGGCTCGTTCGACGAAGGACCGGATCTTGGAAAGCTCGGTGTCATCGATCCCGACACGGGTGACATTAGAGAACTGGCGAACACGAACTTTGATGGTGGCGAACTGACCGGAACCGGAGACGGTCGGCTCTTTGGGTTTGCCGGAGATGACCCCGTGAAACTGGTGGAGTACGACCGCGAAACCGGTGCGCTTCTCGACACGATCGAACTGGTTGGCGTTCAGAAAACCAACGCGTCGGCAGTGGCGTTCTTTGCCGGAGACATTTGGATTTTCATCGAGGCGTTGCCCGAAGGTTGCGACGAGTGTCTCGAGGCCGAGTGTGGAACCGCGTTGTCTGCGTGTCGTGCCGACGAAGTGTGTAACGAGCACCTCGAGTGTGTGCTGGCAACGCCCGTGTTTAGCGACGAGTGCGGTGGTGGCCTCAGTGCCGAGATGATGTCGTGCCTCACCGAGTGCACCGCGTGTACCGCGCCGGGACGAGCGCGGGTGAGTCGCGTGATTCGGTTTGATTTGGACAACAGCGACGGCGGTGGCTTTATGGACCTTGCTGAGCAGGCGCCGATTCGCGTGGTCGGTGCGGCGTCATCGCCGTGTGTGCCGACCGAGCCCTTCTGAACACTTCGGTTCCGTCTCGACGTCCGTCTGGCTGCGCCTCCTTTGTCCCGTGCTTCGAGCGACCGGACACCCTCCGAAGTGGCTAGATTTCTTTATTGGATTTCGCCGGACCTGAGTGGTGCTTGGCTTGGTGCGCTTCGATTTTTTTACCGGAAGTGCGGGAAGGCTGGAAGACGGGAAGGTCTCTACTGAAGTCTGAGTCTGAGTCTGAGTCTGAGTCTGAGTCTGAGTCTGAGTCTGAGTCTGAGTCTGAGTCTGAGTCTGAGTCTGAGTCTGAGTCTGAGTCTGAGTCTGAGTCTGAGTCTGAGTGGTGCGTTTTGATCTCATGCGCGAAACTCCCGCACGGAGACACGTCGTTTGTGTCAACGAACATGAGACACGCAAAACGCCCCGAAGCTAGGAGCGAACGAGCGAACACGTGGACAAACCGCAGCTGGCGGAAAAGAAACCTTCCCGCCTTCCAGCCTTCCCGTACTTCCGGTTAAAAAAATCGATGCCCCACCAAGCCAGGAGGCGCGCGAAATCCGAGAAAGAAATCTAGCCACTTCGGAGGGTGTCCGGTCGCTCGAAGCAAGGGACAAAGGAGGCGCAGCGAGACGAACGTCGAGACGGAACCGAAGTGTGTGTTAGCGGAGTGTCAGTATCGTATCCCCACGACTAATGTCGTCCCCATCCCCTGGAACGACCTCCACCACCGTGGCGGTATCGGGCAGGTCGTCGCCCTCGTAGATCACGCGGTTGAAGGTCTTCATCACCTCCAACAACCCAATCGCCTGACCCTTCTTCACGGTATCGCCGGCCTTCACAAACACGGGCTTGTCCGGTGCAGGTCGCTGGTAAAAACGCCCGCTCATCGGCGCGACAAAACGGATTCCATCCGCCGACTGGCTCGCTGCTTCCTCGGCTGCAGCACTCCCCGCGGTCGCCGCCGGATCCACGCGAAACAACACCGTCGCGTAGTCCACCGGACTTCGCGCCTTACGCACATCGAAGACTTCAACCACGATTCCACGCACACCTGCAGGGACTTGGAGGCTTTGCATCTTGCCCAACGTCTCAAGCGCTCCCGCAGAATCTCCGGGAACCACAATCGAGCCCTCCCGCGGCGCATCGCGCCACAAACCCACACTGGGCGAGAGCACTTCAATCGTTCCGTCGTCACGCTTCTTCGAACGCAGTTTCATCGGACGGCTCCCGTCAACACATCCAGGTCGTGCAGGCTCCAGATGCGCGGGTTCTTCACCCGCCGATACCCGATGCCCTGGTAACTCGCTTCGACCAGCGTTTCGAGCCAGGAACGGAGCTCCACCAATCGAACAATCTCATCGGTGTCCAGTCGACTCGCCGCGACGAAAGGATCCATGTCCTTCTCGATACGAGCCTCGGTTTCGCGCATGCCCTTTTCGATCTCGGCACGCTCCGCTGGGTCGTCGGAGATGATCTCGAAGTCGTCATCGAGCTTCGTGTTGTAGGTCGCGATCGCGAGCGTACGACCTTCCATCACACTCAAACGCGAAAGCGCAGTCGAAAGCTGCACGACCGGGTCATAGGGCAAACCCGCCATCGCGTAGTACCCAGCCCCACTCGCCTTGCGCAGCAACACGGTGAACATCGGTGTCTCGTTGGTGCTGTTCGTGTAGATAAGACTCGATCCGTACGCGAGCAGTCCCTCGGCTTCGGCCTGCTGACCAATATCGAAGCCACTGATGTCCTGCAGCCAAATCAGGGGAATCCCGTCGGCGTTACACGCTCGACTAAAGGCGCTGATCTTGGCGATTCCCGCGCGGTACAGCGCACCAGCGGCGCGCACTTCACCCGGATGCTCAGGGTCCGAAACCAGTCCCTGTCGGTTGATCACAAACCCCGCGTACAAGCCGCCAACGCGACCCACACCACAGATCATCTCGCGGCCCACGTCGGGAAGCACTTCCCAGAACAGGCTTTGATCACAGAGTCGCGCCAAAACCTCTTCGGCCACGTACGACTCGCGATGATCAGGTGGAAGCAAGGTCGCGAGTTCCCGCGCGGGCAAGAAGGGCGCAATCGACCCCACTCCGCCTCGATAGAAGTCCGCACCACTCGAGGGCAGGCGAGCCACCTCGCGACGCACGCACTGCAGCAAGGTCTCGTCGTCGGGCACGCGGACATCAGCGCATCCCGACGCGTGCACGTGAACCTCCGGCCCCCCGATATCCAGCGAGGTGATCTTCTGGCTCTTGGCCCCTTTGATCAGCGCTGCACCCGCGATGACCATGTAGGCCTGCTCGGTCATGTACACACGGTCGCTGATGATCGGCATGTACCCACCACCGGCAATGCAGTCACCAAACACACCGGCGATTTGCGGCACGCCCGCGGCGCTCAGCTCGCTGTTCTTCTTGAAGATGTGGCCAGCACCACGCGCACCGCTAAAGCTGCGTCGCTGCTCCGGAAGAAAAAGTCCGCTGCAGTCGACCAAGTAGACGGTCGGCAAACGCAGTCGCAACGCCATCTCCTGCGCACGCTGAATCTTCTCGGGCGTGAGCGGCCACCACGCGCCGCTGGCAACGGTGTTGTCGTTGGCGATCACCATGCAGACGCGGCCTTCGATGCGCGTGAACGCCGTGACTACACCTGCACCAGGCGAGCTCAGCCTGCCGAACTTTTCCCCGTGATTGACGAAGGTTCCGACCTCATGGATGACCGTGCCGGGATCCTTGAGCTGCTCGATCCGTTCGCGTGCGGTGAGCTTGCCTTTGGCGTGCACACGATCGACGTACTTCTTGCCCCAACCCGCGTGTACTTCCGCGCGCCCATCCACGATGCGTTGTTCGAGAGCCCCCAGTGCCTCCGAACGCTCCTCTCGGGTCCGGCTGTCGACGGTTTGATCGAGCGGAGTTCCAATCGAACCCAACTTCACGCGCGACATCAGCCCTCTCCCTTCGCCGGCCATCCAGGGATGGCGCCGGTGTCGTACTCGTTCGAACGGAACGCCTCGGAACGCAAGATCGCTTGGTGCATTGGCACTGTGGTCGGCACACCTTCGACGACCAAACCTGCGAGCGCCTCGAGCATCTTGTCGCACGCTTCATCGCGGTCTTTGCCGTGCGCGATCAACTTGCAAAGCAAACTGTCGTAGAAGGGAGGCACTTCGTATCCACTCGCGACGTGGGTGTCGACGCGCACACCCTCGATCTCGGGCGAGGTCCAGGTGGTGATCAGTCCCGGTGCCGGCCGAAAGTCGTTGTGCGGATCTTCGGCGTTGATGCGGCACTCGATCGCGTGTCCTTCGAGGGGCACTTCTGTGAACTCGAGTGCGTGCCCCGCGCCCACACGAATCTGCCACTCCACGAGGTCGACACCACTTCGCATCTCCGACACGCAGTGCTCGACCTGAAGCCGCGTGTTCATCTCCATAAAGCGCAGCGTGCCTGACGAATCCAGGAGAAACTCCATGGTTCCCGCACCGACGTATCCGATGGAACGCGCGGCTTTGACTGCGGCGTCGAGCGTTCGTGCGCGCTCATCGGCATCCAGCAGCGGCGCCGGTGACTCTTCGATGAGCTTCTGGTGGTTGCGCTGCACGGTGCAGTCGCGCTCCCCGAGGTGAACCACGTTGCCGTACTTGTCCGCGAGGATCTGAATCTCGACGTGACGACCACGCTCGACGAGCTTCTCCATGAACACACGCTCGTCGCCAAAACAGGCAATTGCTTCCGCGCGTGCTTCGTCAAACGCTTGTTCGACATCACTCGAACCGGTAGCGACGCGCATGCCGCGACCACCGCCACCACTCTCGGCTTTCATCAGCACGGGGTAGCCGACCGCGTCTGCGACGCTTCGCGCTTCGCCCGAACCCGAAAGAACTCCTTCGGAACCTGGAATCAAGGTGAGTCCAGCCGCGGCCATCGCGCGCTTTGCGGGAGTCTTCTGACCCATCAAGTGCATTGCGTGTGCAGGAGGACCGAGAAAGGTCACGCCGTGTGCTTCGCAGAGAGAAGCGAACACGTGGTTCTCGGAGAGAAAGCCCCATCCGGGATGCAACGCTGTGCATCCGGACTGAACCGCAGCTTGAACCACGCGTGCAGCGTCGAGATACGACTGTGCTGCACGACCCGGTCCGAGGACGACCACTTCGCGCTCGCGACAGTAGGGAGCATCACGGTCGGCTTCGGACACACCGAAGACCGGGACGATTCCCAAACGGTCGCAGGTTCGCGCGATGCGGGCCGCGACTTCGCCGCGATTGGCGATGAAAAGCCGGTGAAACAACCGCATGAGCGGGGCGACCCTAACAGGCTCAATCGAACGCCCAAAGCCGTTTCGATCCGGGTTTTCGACGTCCTATGCTGGCCGGCGTGCGGGCGGTTGCGACCACCGAACAAGCAGCGGATGCCGTTGCACGACTGATGAAGGTCAACGTGGAGCGCGTGGAACCTCCACGTCGCCGACGCGGACATCCAGCGGAGTCGTTCCGTTGCTGGCTAACGGATGATCGTTCCGTGATCGCAACGTGTCGTACCACCGCAACGCGAACTGCATTTGAAGCGCACATCTTGCGTGCACTCGGCGAGTCTCAGGTTCCGGTGCCACGGGTGTACGCCGCCGAAGGGGGTTGGTTGATCCAGCAGGATCTGGGGAGTGCACGACTGTCACGCCTTCTCGAGAGCGCAGACGCCGAGGCGTTACTTTCCCAGGCGCTTGATGGGCTCACGCAGATCCACGAAGCAGGCCGTGCAACGTCGCTCGATCACGATGCGCCGAAGCCGGAGCGTTTCGAGGACCTCTTCGGGTATGCAACCAAGCTCGCGAGTCAGACCGACACCGCCCTTCCGGGTCTGGATCGGGAAGGCCTACGCGAAGGGTTCGAAGCACAACCTGCGGATGGGTTCATCAAGTCTGACGCGCGTCCTGCCCGAGCGTTGGTCGACGAGGGTCGCGTCGTTTGGTTTGACTGGGCGCACTGCGCGCGTGGCCGTCGGCTCCAGGACTTGATCTGGCTTCTGGGCGACGAAGCGCTGCCTGAGAAACCCGACATGGAAGCAGCGCTCTTGGACCGTCATCTTCCGCGCTTCATCGGAAGTCTGGAACGCGGGCGAACATTCTTTGCCGTGTACGGGACGCTGCATTTAGTCCGACGAATGCAGCAGATTCTGACGTTGCGCGATGAGTCTGGGGAGTGGTGGTCCCGCGAAGAGTGTCTCGACGCGGATCATCCCATTGTGACTGCGCAAGCGTTTGAGTGCCTGCAGACCCGCGCACAGCGGTGGGCGAAGACGAGCATTCTGACGAGCCCCTTCGCGCGGTGGCTCAAGACATTGAGGACTGATGCTAACGATTCCAACTGACATCGAGGCGGCGAAGTTTGCGGGTGCGCCGATCAAGTTTCGAGAAACCGAGGAGCTGCTCAGCAACGCGATGATGCGAGGTGACCCCAAAGTTGCGGGGTGGAGCCTCTCCTGCACCAATCAAGCACAACTTGCATTGAGCGCAGCACTCGTGGAGTGGATTGCTTGGCGCCTACAAGGACCGTGGGACGTTGAGATTCTGCTCCAGTTCGCCGAGAGCTTGTGGGCTGCGCAAATCAACCCGCTCTACGCCAAAGACGTTCACCCTCCTCGACCCAAGAAGAAGGACATCGCGAGCCACTACATATGGAACGTGTGGAGTGCTGCGAACGCACAACGTCGATTCGTGGCAAAAGGCGAAGCGAAGGACTCCAAGGTCGTCATGCTCTCAAGCATCGCTCGAGCAGTTGCACCGAAGAAGAAACCGATGAGCGAGTGGATCATGTCCGCTCTTCGTCGACTGTTCGAGCTCTATCCAGTCGAAGAAGAAATCTTGGAGAGACGCTTGGCGTGCAACGGTCCTCCCGTGCCGCGCGAAGCGCTCGACCTCAGCCACGAGTTCGATCCTGCGACGACTAAGGAGAATTTGGAGGCACTGCGGATCAGTCTGGACCCGTCGAAGAATCCGTTTCTGGCGACGGCGCGTGAGATGGAGGCTGCCGGATTTGATGGCGAGCCTTACCCATGTTGACGATTCCCACTGACATCGAGGTGGCGAAGTTCGCAGGTGCGCCGATCAAGTTTCGGCAAAGCGAGGACCTTCTGAGCGACGCCATGATGCGAAGCGATCCGAAGGTGGCGGGATGGAGCCGCGCCTGCACCAACCAAGCCCAGCTCGCGTTGAGCGCAGCACTCGTAGAGTGGATTGCTTGGCGCCTACAAGGGCCTTGGGAGGTCGGGATTCTCCACCAGTTCGCCGAGAGCTTGTGGGCTGCGCAAATCAACCCGCTCTACCCCAAAGACCTTCACCCTCCTCGACCTAAGAAGAAGGACATCGCGAGCCACTACATCTGGAACGTGTGGAATACGGGCAACGCACAGCGTCGCATCGTAGCGAAAGGGGAAGCAAAGCACGCCAAGAACGTCATGTTGGCGAGCATTGCCCGCGCGGTTGCACCCAAGAAGAAAGACATCAGCAACTGGATCATGGATGCGCTCAAACGACTCTACGAGTTGTATCCCGTCGAAAAGGCGCTCCGGGACAAGCGTTCCGAATGCAACGGAAGTTCTGTTCCGCGCGAAGCGCTCGACCTCAGCACCCAGTTCGACCCCGAGAAGACGGCCGAGTATCTCGAAGCGTTGCGAAAGAACTTAGACCCCGCGACAAACCCGTTCCTTGCGAGCGCGGAAGAGATGAAGACTGCCGGTTTTGAAGGCGAGCCGTACTGACCTGTCGGGTCGCGCACACAAAAAGGACAACTCTCTCCGGCCTCCGAGTCTCACGACTCCCACTAAAATTTGGATCCCGCCCACTCAGTCTCAGTCTCAGTCTCAGTCTCAGTCTCAGTCTCAGTCTCAGTCTCAGTCTCAGTCTCAGTCTCAGTCTCAGTCTCAGCCTTTCGGTTCCAACGCCCGCCCACTAGCCTTCCCGCGTGAGCATCCGCGCACGGCTCTCCCGCAACGAGTTTGCGCTCGTCGTTTACGCCGTTGCCGCTTCCTTCTCGACGTACTTCTGCATGTACGCGTTTCGGAAACCCTTCGCCGCCGCAACCTACGAAGGCCAGCTTGGCGAGCTCGAACTCAAAACCGTCTACGTCATCGCGCAAGTGCTGGGTTACACCGCCAGCAAGTACATCGGCATCCGCTGGGTTAGTTCGATTACCGACGCCAAACGGGGTCGCGCCTTGCTCGCACTCATCGGAGCCGCACAACTCGCGTTGCTCGCGTTTGCGTTTCTGCCAGCGTCGGTCCGACCTGTCGCGCTTTTCTTCAACGGGCTCCCACTCGGCATGGTGTGGGGACTCGTCGTTCGGTACCTCGAGGGCCGACGCACGAGCGAACTCCTACTCGCTGGGTTGAGTTGCTCGTTCATCGTCGCAAGCGGCGTCGTCAAAGACATCGGGCGAGCTCTGATGGGCTACGGCGTGAGCGAAGCCTGGATGCCCTTTGTCGTCGGGCAGATCTTCGTCATTCCATTCGCAGGCGCAGTGTGGCTACTCGAACAGCTTCCGCCTCCGAGCAAAGCGGATGTCGAAGCGCGCGTCGAGCGTCGCGCGATGACCACCGAAGAACGTCGTGCGTTCTTTCGACGCTACGCCGGCGGTTTGCTGAGCTTGTTCGCGGTGTACTTCCTGCTCACCGCGTATCGAGACTTTCGAGACAACTACGGCATCGAGATCTTCGCGACACTCGGGTACGCCGAGGAGCCAGCCATCTTCACGCAAACCGAGCTACCCGTCGCGTTTGGGGTTCTTCTTGCGCTCGGGCTGCTCTATCGGATTCAGGACAACCGGCGTGCACTTGGCGTGACGTACGCAATCATGATCATCGGCGCGTGTACGCTGGGAATTGGCACGTGGCTGCACGACGCCGAACAGATCAGCGGTGCAACGTGGATGGTGCTGACCGGAATCGGTTCGTATCTGATCTACGTGCCCTACGGGAGCATTCTGTTTGATCGACTGGTGGCGGTGACCGGCGTTGCGGGAACCGCTGTGTTCGCGATCTACGTCGCGGACGCATTGGGCTACACCGGTTCGGTCGGTGTGCAGCTGTATAAGGACTTCGCACAGAGTGATGTGAGTCGTGCGGCGTTCTTTCGAACGTTTACGCTGGCGCAAGCGGCGATCGGGATCGTCTTGCTAGCAGCGAGCGGCACCTACTTCATGCGCACCACGATGCGGACGCAGGGCTGAACCACCAACCGACTGTTAAGAAGCTTCACCGAGCTTGACCTTCGGCTCCAAGCACCCCACAAGCGAATCAGCTTGCTCCTCCGCATGACGATCTTCCTGGTGGTCGCGTCCAGCATCTGGGCGTTGGCGCACTACTACGTTTCCAAACGTCTCTTTGTGCCGTGGCGAGACAGCCCGAAGAAGCGTCGCGCCAAACTGATCTTCTGGATCCTCGCGCCCATCGCACCACTCACCATGTTGATCGGTCGCGTCGCCGCGGACGTGATTTGGCTCGCACCTCTCAAATGGTTCGGGTTCATCCACATGGGTTTCTTCTTCCTCGTGTTCGGCTTCCTCGTCATGCGTGACGTCGCCTTGATGATCGAAGACGGCGCGCGCCGCGTCGCCAAGAAGCCCGTCGACACCGACCGCCGACGCTTCCTCGAAAACGCCAGCAACGCAGGAATTGTCGGAACAAGCGGAGTCCTCAGCGGCTGGGGACTCTACGAAGCATTGGTCATCCCCACCGTCGTCGAAGTCGACGTACCACTGAGCAACCTTCCTCCTGCGCTCGACGGCTTCCGTATCGTGCAGCTCAGCGACATCCACGTCGGTCCCACGATCCGCCGCAAAGAGCTTCAAGGGTTCGTCGACAAAGCCAACGGGCTCGACGCCGACATGATCGTGGTCACCGGTGACCTCGTCGATGGATACGTCGAAGACCTTCGCGACGAAGTGGCGCCGCTTGGTGAACTAAACGCTCCAGAAGGCGTGTTCTTCTGCACCGGCAACCACGAGTACTACTGGGACGGTCCCGCATGGATCGATGAAGTCGCTCGACTCGGCCTCACCCCCTTGGTCAACGAACACCGAGTCATCGAACGCGATGGTTCCAAGGTCGTGGTCGCTGGTTGTACCGATTACAGCGCTCATCGTTTGCTCGAGGAACACACCAGTGACCCGGCGAAAGCGATCGACGGAGCACCCGCGCATGACCTGTCGATCCTGCTCGCGCATCAACCCAAGAGCGCCGATGCAGCGTTTGATGCCGGGTTTGATCTCCAGCTGAGTGGACACACGCATGGCGGTCAGTTCTTCCCGGTGATGCTCTTCGTCGGACTGGTTCACCCCTTCAGTGCAGGGCTCGGGACGATGACCCGCGGCGGGCGAACCATGTCCGTGTACGTCAATCGCGGCACTGGATACTGGGGTCCGCCGCAACGTGCGGGTGTGCCCGCCGAAATAACAGTGCTACGACTCGTACGCGCGTAGCCATGTATCGACTTCTTCTCGTTTCACTTGTCGCTGTCCTCGTCGCCTGCGAGGCCCCCTCCCCGAACGCGAACGCGAACTCGCTTGAGCCGAGCGAGCCGAGCGAGCCCGCGGTGAACCCAGAACCTCAAGAAGAACCACCGCCTGCCGAAGACCCGAGCGCGCAACCGCAGAAGCAAGTCGACGGACGGCAACTGATGGCGCGACTGCAGGAAGCCGCGAACATCATGCGTGCGATGCGCACCGCCGCCATCGAAGCCGAAGAGCGAGACGGAAGCGAATGCGACAAAGCGTTCGCCGGAATCACCGCCGCAGTGCAAGCCAGCGTGGAAGGCACGACCGAACTCGGACATCGACCGCCGAGCTGGCAGGTCGCACCGCGCGATCAGTACATGGCGATGTGTTCGGATCTCCCGCGCGAGCTTCAGCGTTGCGCGCGCTTCGCGTACCGGATGCAGAACTCCGACGAATGCAACCCGCTCCTGGAAGCCGCCACGGATGGTCAGAAGACCCTGCTCAACCGCATGTCGTCGCGAGTTCCTCGCCAAGGAAGCCCAAGCGAGTAGGTGTTAACTTTGGGGACAGGTTAAATTGTTAACCGACCCTCGATCCCCAAGTGCTTGAGATCACTGAGGCCACCCCCTGTTTGGGGCGTTGACACCGCGAGCTGAAAGCCCGACGTTTAGCTCATGAATCAGTTCCAAGGCGGAGCCTACCAACAGGGTTACGGCCAAGCGGTTGCGCACGCGTCCATCGACGAGCGCGCCTCGTTCATCATGAAGACGTACCTGCACCTCGTCGGTGCGATCTTCGCGTTCGTCGTGTTCGAAGCGATCATTCAGATCTCCGGACTCGGCATGACGCTCATGGAACTCGCGTTCATGGGCGGCCGCTTCGGATGGCTGATGTTCCTCGGCGCATTCATGGCGGTCAGCTGGGTCGCCGACCGCTGGGCACGCAGCGACACGTCCATCGGAATGCAGTACGCAGGGCTTGCGCTCTACACCGTGGCCGAGGCGGTCATCTTCGCACCGCTGATTCTCATGGCCATCTCGCTCGACGCGAGCACCGGCGGCACGGGCGGAGGAATTCTTCTCGCCGCAGGTGGCATCACCGTCGTTCTGTTCGGCGCACTGACCGGCGTTGTGTTCATCACGCGCAAAGACTTTTCGTTCCTGCGCCCTGCTCTGATCTTCGGAGGTATCGCAGCCGGTGTGCTCATCCTGTTGAGCATCTTCTTCGGCTTCAACCTCGGCATGATCTTCTGCTGGGGCATGGTGGTGTTCGCCGCGATGTCGATTCTCTACAAGACGTCGAACGTGATGCACTACTACCGCACCGACCAGCACGTGGCTGCGGCGCTCGCGCTCTTTGCCAGCTTCGCGCTCTTGCTCTACTACGTGATCATCATTCTGATGGACCGCCGCTAAACCGCGGTCCACTTCCGCAAAAGCCCGGCAGCGATGCCGGGCTTTTTTCGTGTTCGGATTCGGAAGAGTGTCAGCGACGCGGAGTACTCTGAGCGAGCGATGTTCGTCCCGTCTCCCAACCACCTGGACTACCTGATTTGGGCGGCCCAGCGTACCGACGCAGGGACTGACGACGACATCTACTACTACGACGACTGGGACGCCGACATCATCGTTGAGGCTTCCTGGACTATCCAAACCGTGCTGGACGGTGTCGCGTGTTTTGGCGACGAGTCCACGCTCGAGTTTGAAGACCTCACACTTCAGTTTGAAACGCGTGCGGGTGTCGAGGTGCGCCCTTGGGAACTCGAGACGCGCGGGCCACTGGACGAGCTTGCGGTGGGGTATCAACCCATGGACGCAGAAGAACTCGATCCGGAATACGACCCCTACTACGAGGAAGAGCAGGAAGAAGAAACGCGCAGCATCATTCTCCCCATTACCGAAACGTATCGCCCGGATAGCCAGGTTGGCGGAACAGCGTTTGTCGGCGATCGACCTTTCGTCGTGTGGGGCGACTACCTCTGGGAGGCGCGGCGTGGCGAAGAACTGCAACCCGTGGTCGAACTGCCTGCGTTTTGTCAGCTCTACTGCGCGTTCGGGTCAAAGCTGGTCCTTGACGTCGCGCACGACTTCTTCATCTACGACGTCGAGGTTGGCGAGTTCGTTCGTGCGGAGCTGGAGGTTCCGATTTTTCGGAACGAGGAGTACGCAACGGAAGCACGCACGTTGGGCCAAGTCGATTGGACACCGCTTCCGGTGTGTGTGAGCGCGCGCTTTGTCGACCTGAGTCCGTGCGGTGGATTTGTGCGCGTGAAGGATCGGCTTGGAAAGGGTGGCATCTTCGACACTGCAACGTGGATGCGTGTTGGAAATGCAGGGGGTCCGTTTCGAGATGAGGTGCCGCCACAAACCGGTCCGAAACTGGGTGGCTCGACCATGCGTCGAAGGGATTGGACGCAACTCGCGCGACAGATGCGACGCCGGAAGCTGCGTGTCGGAGACAGCGCGTGTTGTTGGCTGGATGGTTGTGCGCGCTACACCGACAACGGACTGACCTTTTACGAAGACGAGCGGCTGTTGTTGGTGCTGGACGAGCCCGTCTCAAACGTGAGCTTTGATGCCACCGGCCGGGTGGTGATCGGGAATCGTGGAGACGAAGTTGTGCGAATCGACCTCGACGCGAAAGAAATCGTGGACGTGTGGCAGCGGCCAGCGCGCTTGCAGTACCTGAGAAGCTTTCTGCCCGAGTACCAACCCGATGCGTACGTCGAGCAGATCGTGGCGTTATGGGAAGTGCTAGCGGAGCCGAACGCGAAGACCTGCGTGGCGAGCTGAGTACTCAGTCTCAGGTACCAGTCTCAGGTACCAGCAGTCTCAAGTACCCATCAATGCGGAATGCGGGATGCGGAATGCGGGATGAGAACGAAAATGACGGGACCGACGCTCTGCGGGACGGCGAACGGTCAGGCGGCAGCCGAGGCGAAGGCCGATGGCGACCCCACGTTCGAGACGAATCCGAAGGATTCGGATTCGGACGTCGAGACATTGGATTCGCGAAGCGAAGCCGGTGGCGAGCACGGGGCGTCGTCCCCGCACATGAAATGTGCGGGGATGACGGAGACGTGACGACGCGAGCGAAGCGAGTGGCGGCGCGAGAACCACAAACACAAGGCGAGACGGCAGTGCGCAGCACTGTTCGGTGAGCCCTCCTCATAGGAACAGCGGCGGAGGGGATCCCGCCGGGCAGCTCGAGCCGCCAAGACTGAGTGCGCAGGAAACGAGTCTCCAACCCCGAGACGTGGTGACGCGGGGTGACGACGACTCTGACCAGCTGGGGAAGCGAAGCTTCACCAAGCGCAGCTCAGGCGGAGGAGGAACCCGCGTCACCACGTCTCGGCCCGGAACCACCACCGGAACCACCAGGAACACCACCCACCCACCGAACCCAAACCCGAACCCCGAACCCGAACCCGAACCCGAACCCGCGCATCACTTTTGAAACCCACCCGTCGCTTTCTTGCGCCGCAGCCCTGCTCAGTCATACAGTGCTGCTCATGGGTACAGGCACCGTCGATCGCCCTTTTGCCAAAAGGCAAAAATCCCCCTTCACCCCACGCGCCAAAGGCCTCCGGGCTGTGTATCGCGGCTGGGAAACAGAAGGGGTGTTCCGCGATGTGGTGCTCGATCACGCCGTCGATCCGCGCGAGATGGATGCAGCACCCTTCCCCGACGATCTCGCTCCCCAAATCCGACGCGCGCTTCAAGCACGCGGCATCGATCAGCTCTACCGCCACCAACTCCGCGCGCTGGAGTTGGGTCGCGCGGGCAAGTCGTTTGTCGTCGCGACACCCACCGCGTCGGGCAAGAGCCTTTGTTACAACCTGCCCATTCTCGATCGACTGGCGCAAGACGCCGACGCGCGTGCGCTCTACCTCTTTCCGACCAAAGCGCTTAGCCGCGATCAAGAACAAGCCCTTCGCGCACTTCTCAGCGAAGCGGATCTCGCGCACGGTGCGATCACCTACGACGGGGACACTCCCGGCGACGCACGCCGCGTCGCACGTGAACGCGGTGGTGTCATCCTCACCAACCCCGACATGCTCCACTCGGGAATCCTGCCGCACCACACATCATGGGCGCGCTTCTTCTCCAACCTGCGGTTCATCGTCGTCGACGAACTTCACGCGTACCGCGGTGTATTCGGTTCGCATCTGGCCAACGTGATGCGCCGCTTGCACCGCATCTGCCAGTTTCATGGAAGCGATCCGACCTTCGTTCTGTCGTCCGCAACGATCGGAAACCCTGCCGAACACGCGCAGCGCATCGTGGGTCGACCCATCGAACTCATCGACGAGTCCGGTGCTCCACAAGGACCGAGACGCGTTCTCGTCTACAACCCACCCATCGTCAACGCAGAGTTAGGACTGCGGGCGAGCTACCTCAAAACCACCGTACGCATGGCGTGCGATTTGGTGAAAGCACGGGTTCCCACGCTGGTGTTCGGGCAAAGCCGCAACGCTGTCGAAGTGATGCTCAAGTACCTGCGCGATCGGCTCAAACGCGACAAGAGCATCGACCCCAACGTCATCATGGCGTACCGCGGCGGCTACCTTCCGCAGGAACGTCGCGCCATCGAAGCACGACTGCGAAGCGGCGACATTCGTTGTGTCGTCGCCACCAATGCTCTCGAACTCGGCATCGACATCGGTGCACTCGATGCCGTGTTGTGTGCTGGGTACCCCGGAACGATCGCGGGAACCTGGCAACGCTTTGGCCGAGCCGGACGTCGCGAGTCTCCTGCGCTGGGCATGCTGATCACCAACAGCATGCCGCTCGACCAGTTTGTCGCCCGCGACGCCCAACAGCTGGTCGAAGCACCGGTCGAACAAGCACGCATCGATCCGGACAACGTCGAGATTCTGATTCAGCACCTCAAGTGCGCCGCGTTTGAATTGCCCTTTGAAGAAGGCGATCGATTCGGTGACCTCCCGACCGATTCGCTCACGGACGCGCTGACCTTCTTGTCAGAGCACGGCGTGGTGCATCCCCAAGGGACGACGTGGCATTGGGCGACAGATCACTACCCGGCCAACGACGTGAGCTTGCGCGCGTTGAGTTGGGACAACTTCGTGATCATCGATCTCGACACGGACCTGACCATCGCCGAGATGGATTGGCGCAGCACCCACACGATGCTGCACGTGCAGGCGATCTATCAGCACGACGCAGAGCAGTACCAAGTCGAGCGACTCGACTACGAGAACCACAAGGCGTACGTGCGCAAGGTCAAGCCCGACTACTACACGACCGCGATGAAGCACACGAAGATCACCGTGCTCGAAGAAGACGATGGTGCGGTGATCGTATTGCCACGTCCCTTGAGCGCCGGGCGTGGCGAGGTCTCCGTGGTTCAGAAAGTCGTGGGCTACAAGAAGATCAAGTTCCACACACACGACAACGTGGGGTACGGCGACGTGCACCTGCCCGAGATGCAGATGCACACCACGGCGTACTGGTTGACGTTTCCCGAACCGGTGATCCAAGCGTTTCTTCTGGAGCGTTGTGTGACGCGACCGGTCGTGATCGATGCGTTGCGCGGTTTGCTCAACTCCATGCACTTGCTCGCCGCAATGGGTCTGATGGTGGATCCGCGCGACCTCGGTCACGCGATGGGCGACATGTCCGATGACACTCCGACGACCGGAAGCACCGGCTTCGATCCCACGCTCTTCTTGTACGACGCGATTCCCGGCGGCATTGGGCTGTCACCGCGTCTGTTCGAAGAACGCGAGTCGTTGCTGCGTCGTGCACGCACCTCGATCGCCGGCTGCGAGTGCGAAAGCGGTTGCCCCGCGTGTATCGGTCCCACCGCCGGACACGTCGGCGAATCCGATCGTGAAGAGCGCAAAGCCTTGGTTCTCAGCCTGCTCGACTTCGTTGGGCTCACCTCGCTGCATTGATGTCGCTCAAGGGAAAACTCGCGCGCCTGCCCAGTGCAGGACCTGGATCCAAGGCGCCGCCGATCGAGGAACTGAGTCGCAGTGGTCGCGTGCGTCGTTTGCAGCGCGCGATCGATCGGCTCTCGAAGACCACGCGTCGAAGCGGTGCGGATGCGCTTGGTGGGCTGCTGAGTGAGACCCTCACGCCGCGTGCGCGAGACCACGGCACGGCTACGCTACCCGGCGAATCCGTCGAGACCGCACACGGCACTGTGCATCGCGTGTCGCACCTGCTGGAGCCGCATTACTGTCACGGGCGCGTTGCCGCCGCTTCTGCACTGGACGCCGAGCCCGACTTGGTGTCCGAACTTGCGCTCGACCCCACCTTCGAAGGACTCGACCTCTCGCGCATGGTGTTGATCGACACCGAAACCACAGGGCTGAGCATTGCGAGCGGCACGCTGCCCTTTTTGATCGGCATGGCGTACTTCGAAGACCAGTCGCTGCACGTCGAACAACTCATGCTGACGCAGCTGGGCAACGAGGCGCCGATGCTACGTGTGTTGGCCGAACGGTTGGCATGGGCCAGCTGCGTGGTCAGCTACAACGGCAAAAGTTTTGATTGGCCGCTTCTTCGCGCTCGCTACGTGATGAACCGCGTTGAAACACCTCCACTTCCTCCTCATCTCGACTTGCTGCACTGCGCGCGTCGCGTGTTCAAGCGACGACTGGACTCGGTGCGGTTGGTGGACATGGAGCGCGAACTACTGGGCTTCGTGCGCGAACACGACGTGAGTGGTGCCGAGATTCCCGGCATCTACCTGACGTTCATTCGTTCGGGTGATCCGGGACGACTCGACGGTGTGGTCGAACACAACGGGCACGACTTGATTGCGCTTGCTGCAATCCTCGGCGAACTGACCCGTCGGTTTCGCACCGTGCATCGCGCCGACGATCCGCGGGACCATCTCGGCTACGCACGGGTTGCAGAACGTGCGGGGGATCGCGAACGTGCGCTGCGCTTTTCGTTGGCGGCCGTGGAAGGCGGTGGTGACGTATCGTGCACGTACGACGCATCCATGCTTCGTGCGCGAGTTGCACGCCGTGCTGGAAACCCGGTGATGGAAGAAGAAGCGCTCCTGCACGCGCTACGCGTGCACCCGTGTGCGCAGGTTCATCTGGAGCTGAGCAAGATGTACGAGCACCGCTTCAAGTGTACGCCGCGCGCCTTGAAGCACGCTGTGGAGACGGTGCCCTACGAAACGCTCGAAGAGAACGAACGCCGCGTTCTGCGCCTGCAACGAAGGTTGGCTCGGAATAACCGACGCCGAAAGGCACGACGCGCTTCGAAAAGCGCCTAGCGGCACGCAGCTCGCTGGTTGGGCATCATTGCCGACCCCGCGCAGGCGCCCATGAACGTCAGGCAAGTCCACTGAGTTGCAAGCCCGCCGCACACCGGCGGAGTCAGCCATCGAGTCGCAGGCGAACACATCCCTGGTTCACAAACGACGTCCGGGTCGGGGAGAAATTCGTGCTCCTCGACCCCGTCGCAATTGTAGTCGAAGTCATCAGGCTCCCCAGCTCCAGGGATGTCAGTGTCGAAGAACATCGTTTGTCCCGGGAACACGTCTTCGTTCGTGTCCAAGCAGTCGCCTCCGGTTTCGACAAAACCGGTCGGCGCTTCACATGCCTCCACCGCGCCGTCGTCATCACCGAAGTCGTCGTCGTCCATGTCGGGGTAGTACGTCGTCGTCACTTCCTCGTCGGTCATCTCATCGCAGTCGTTGTCGAGCTCGTCGCACGTTTCGGTGAGATCCGGAGAGCACACGTCGCAGTCATCGTCGCAGTCCTCGCCAAGCGTGACCCAGGTCAACCCTGCTTCGCACGCTTCGGAGTCGCACGCTTCGCACGTCCGTTCGGGATCGCCCTGCCCGTCACCGTCCGCGTCCACGTAGAACGTCGTCAGCACCATTTCGTCGACGTTGCCATCACAGTCGTTGTCGGCACCGTCGCAGGTCTCCTCTTCCGGCATACAACCGTCCACGTTGGCGTCGGGCTCACTGGCGTCCTCCGCCGCATCGACCTCCGCATCGTCGGCGCCCGCATCGATGCGAACACAGCGTCGGTCGATCTCGACTTCACCTTCGGCACAGTCGACGAGCGGATCGCCACAACCCGCCAAAAGCAGCAAACAAGCAAGCCTATTGCACATGGAGACAGGATAACTTCACGCCAGGAATCGGGCACTTTTCCATGGGTCTGGAGCACACACTCCATTTATGGCAAAAGCGGACAACTAGGCTCGAGCCTGGCCGAGAAGCTCCCGTGATTCGACACATTCCCTCGCTCCTCATCGTCTCGCTCTTCATCTTCAACGCGACTGCCGCGGACGCGCAGTGGTGGCTGATCACGAAGGGGAGCCCGCAAGGGGAACTGCTCGAAGCGCGCGAACGGGTCCGCACCTTGCTTTCGCAGGAAGGCACCGGCGTGCTCGAGGCGCAACGCACGCGCGAGGAGTTCGAAGCCCAACTTTCAATCCCGCCTACGTTCATCTCGCAAAACCAGATCAACGATTGGGTGGAACAGTCCCGCACAGCGCTCGTGAGCCTGGCGAACGCAGACTACGAAGAGGCGCGTGAAGCCTTGCTTCGCGCACAAGAACTCTCGCAACGTGCGGCAGAAGAGCTGAACCGCGAAACCGATCGTGCACGCGAAGTGTTGGACACGTGCCTCTACATGGTGCGTGCGTTTGTCGAGACCGGAGACCAAGCAGGTGCTCGCGACCAAGCACGCAACTGCCGACGACTGGTTCCGCAAATCGAACCGAGTCGTCGTCGCCACACACCCGAGGTTCGCGCGATCCTCGAACAACTGGATGAAGAGAGAAACGCTTCACCTGCTGTTCTGCGCGTCGAGAGCACACCCTCGAACTGTGTGGTACGTCTCAATGGAATCCAGGTCGGTCGAACGCCTTTTGCCATGCCGAACTTGGCACGTGGTGACTATCGCGTGCAGGTCGAGTGCGGAGAGGCACGCGGTCGCGTCCACCAGGTCTCGCTCAACGACGAGGTGGTGCACCTCATGGTCGACACGGTGTTTGACCAAGAGATGCACTCGCGCCCCGTGTACGTGGACGACAACGCGCGGGCCGACTCGCACGCGGCCACGTTGGCAGGCAAAGTCGACGCTACGATCATCATGGTTTCACGGGAGAACGGCGGATACCGCCTGACTCGATTTGAGCGTGACTGGCGCTCGAGTAGTCGAGTCGTCCCCTTCGACCGGCTCGAGCAAGCCGTCCAGCAAGTCGTGTCGCAGAGTTCGGGACAGGCATACACGCCCGACGATCCGGAGGACGAGACCCGGCACACACCTTCGCTCCCTGTTTGGCGGGTGGCCTTCGGCGTTTCGTTGCTCGCTGCCGGTGTTGGCTTGTCGATCGCTGCCGCCGCCACGCATGTCCTGCGCGACAACAAAGGCGTGCTCTACATTGCGGCGTTCCCCGGCGATCGGAATTTTCTAACGCGCCAGCGGTCGTGGCAGACCGCAGGCAACGTCGTGATCGGTTTGGCGATGACCGGAGGGGCACTGGGCGCAGCCTCGGTTGCTGCGTGGATGCCCAACCGCAAAGGTGTCCACTGGGCGTCGTGGCTGGTCGGCGGTGTCGGTCTCGCGGGTGGCGCCGCGGCTTTCGCGATGATGGCGTCACGCCCGGCGTGCGAGAATGCGGCATCGGATATGGAGGATGTACGACGCGACTGCGTGGAGCGCGGTCGACGCGGTGGCATTGCCGCAATGATCGGCGGAGCTTCGCTCATGCTCTTTGCAGTGCCGATCGTCGACGCGCTTCAGTCGAACCCGTCGAGCAGCGAGAGCGTCTCCCTTCAGCTTGCTCCGCATGCGGGACGTCAGGGCGCGGGGCTGACCCTTCGGGGCGAGTTTTGAGAGCATTGCTCCTCGCGTCGCTCTTTGTGACCTCGCTGGCGCACGCGGAAGAGTACGTACCGCCGGCAGAACCCGTTGCTGTTGTGATCACGAGCACGCCTGAGGGCGCTGCGATCACGGTGGATGGATCCGCGGCGGGGACCGCTCCCTTAGAGGTTCACCTCGAACCGGGGGCGCACAGCGTCGAAGGTTCGCTTGAGGGGCATCAGTCCGACCAGCAACGCGTCGATGTGCCGGACGAGACCGAAGTGCATCTTTCGTTGGTTCCGCTTCCTGAAGCGCCTGCGACTCGTCTGCGTCCACCACCCAGTGCGTTGAACTACGTGTTGGCCGGGACGTTTTTTGCGGCAGGCCTTGCCGTCGCGACCGGACCGCTGATCACCACGATTCGGGTGGGGGACTGTTCCTCGTCGTGTGACGATCCCAGTGAAGCCGAGCGCTACACCGTAGGCGCGCAAACAATATCCCTGCTTTCCGTAAGTGCCGTGCTGTTTACCGCGGCTGTAGTGTTTGCGTTGGCGAGACCCATACGCGCGCAGGCGACGTTTACGCGCCAGTCAGCAAGGCTGTCGTTGCAGGCCTCATTCTGACAGCGATCAGCGATCAGCGATCAGCGCCACGTTCGAGGAGGCGTGCCCGTGTCACCAACTCTCGGCGTGGAACCACCACCGGGACCACCGCCCCAACCACCACCGGAACCACAACCCCGAACCCGAACCCGAACCCGAACCCGAACCCGAACCCGACCGTCACGAAGAACGCGAAGCGTTCGTTCGAGCGAGGTAGGCCGTCGGACAACGTGGAGGCTCCACGAGCCGGAACGCGCGCGAAGCGCGGGCTTGGAGGGGGGACCCGACGTAGTCGGGGGGAGGTCTTGCTAAGACCTCCCAAAGGAGGAGCCGTGGCCGTTAAGTCGGAGGCCGCAGGCCGGAGACGTAGGCCGCGGCGACTCCGATAAATAACGTCGTTAACGAGTCACTTGGACGTGCTTGCTCGCTCGCAGCTCACCCGCTTGCACGTGCAGCGTCACCATCCCGGCCCGACGCCCGCGAAACACTCCATCGGCACTGATCCGACCACCCTCGCCCTCCACACGCATCTGCACGCTCTGCGGTGAAAGTGTTCGCGGCGTGTCGTCCGCACAACGCGCCAATACGCTCGTCGCGGTTCGCTGCCGCCGCTTCGGATAGAGTTCGAAGACGTGCAGATCCAAACGCGTGGGCTCACACTCTTCGGCACCCAACCCAAACGCCAACGCCCACCGCATCCGCTGACCAGCCTCGTCCGATCCGTGACTCCGACCGGGCACTTCGTAGTAGCCCACGGTCACCCCCTCGCGCGCGTCCAGGTCCCGCCGCAGCTGACGCGCGTCCGCCACCATGTACGGCACAACATCGCCTTCGTGGCCCTCTTCGGTGCCCACATCGATCCACCACCGTTGCGGAACGCGCGTCGCCTCGGCAACGGCGGTCAACGCATGACGCCTTGCCGACCACAAACTCGGCGACATCGCGATCACGCTTCCAAACCGATCCGGATAGCGCAGTCCTACGTGCACTGCCGCCAGCCCGCCGTAGCTGTACCCCAAGATCGCACCCGAGTTCGCGAGCGCATGTCGCTCCGACACGGCAGGAAGCACCACATCGACCAAGTAGTCCGCAAAGCTCTCGACGCCTCCGCCCGGGTCCTCGACACGCTCCCCGCGTCGCAAGGCACGTCGACTGGCTCGACTTGGTGTCATCTCCTCCGTTCGTTCACGCGCAGGAACGGCGATCACGATGGCAGGTGCAACTTGCCCCGCGTCGACCAGATTGCGGAGCGTGTCCCCGACGCGAAACGTGTCCCGAAACGCCAAGTCTCCGTCGGTCACCACAACAAAAGGCCAACCTTCGGAAGGCGGGTCGCCTTGTGGCACCAAGAGTTCAATCGGCCGCGGCTGAACATGATCCGCGCCCAGAGGATCCAGGCTTTCGCGAGCCCAACGAATGGGCGCAGGCTCGACCGCGACGGGTTCTTCAACGGGTTGTTCTTCTCCGGCTGGCGACTCGGCGCTTTCCGAGCACGCCACCAAGAGCAGCGCTAGAGCGAGTCGATCCACGCCCGCACGATTCCGACGCCGGAAGAGTCGACTTGTTCGGTCGAGATCGGCGGCATTTGTGCCACCGGATCACGACTGCTGATGCGACGAATCAACGTGCTCGCATCGGCATCGCCCGCGACGATCCGAAGCGTCGCCCCCGCGTCGATCCAGGTGCCCATCACACCGACGGCCGTTTGAAACACCGACGTGTCTTCGACGCTGGCGTCCATCACGCTCAAGTCCAAGTACAAGCCGCTGTCTTCGGCTGCTCCTTCGCGATGGCAATGCGAACAGTTCGCATGCAAGTAGCCAAGTGCGGCCTGCACTGACGCGTCACCCGGAACCCCAGCGTAGACGGGTTCAGGAGAGAGCATTCCCTCAGCCACAAACGCGGCGATCGATTCGGCGGACATCTGCACCGTGGTCAGTCCGTTCACTGCGTCGGCAGTGGCGCTGTGGCACATCACGCACTGCATCTGCGAGGGGACATCATGCTCCGTTCCCAACACATCGTTGACCAGTTCGCCTGCGGTCTCGGTCACGGAGAGCTGGTCTTCGCTCCACACGTACACCCGGAAATTCCAGCTTGGATGCCCCGGCGCAGCAGCGAACTTTTCCATCACGCGTGTTTCCAGCCGGACGCCGCCCAACGAAAACGTTTTGTAGAGCCGAGTCCCAACCGGAAAGACCCAGCCATCTGGATTCGTTGCGTCGATCGATGTCCCCGGTGGCAACGCGATGAACCGCTCTTTGTCGCTCGCGTCAGCCCACAACTCATACACGGGCGTGTACGGCCGGACACCCGCCGCAGGCGTCACGCAATCCGCGGCGTAGAGCCCGGGCACCAACGTGTCGCACTGACCCACCGGTCCTGCGTCGAACGCGTCGGGAGATGCATCGGGCGACGTGGCATCGTCGCCGCACGCAACGAGAACGATGAGCATCGCGGCGAGGCGCACGAGCGCAGGTTATCAGACGTCAGCCTCGAAATAGATCGCGGAACGAAAAGCTCGGCGGAATCGAAGGCGTGCGAATCGAATCGGCACGTTGCGGCGCTTCCGCGTTCGCGTAGTTGCCCCAGTCCACGGGCGTCGGGTGCACCCGTGGAGGCGAGTTCGGTTGGGGCGCGTGCTGCGCCGCGTCGCGACTCGACGGAGGTCGAATCGAAACGGGACGACGTGCCACCGGGCCGGCACCCACCGGGATGGACGAAACGCGCACGCGACGATTGCCGATCGCCAGCTCGACGTAACTGGGTTGGGCAAGCAGTGCGCGTAGACGGTTCACGCCTCGCGTCAGTGCCGTACTCCGGGCTGACCAAGGCCACTGGCCGCAGAACCCCGCAACCCGGTCGAGAAGTCGGTTGGCCGCTTGCACCGTGAGCCGGCCCTTCGCCAGCGCGTCCTCCGCGAGACAGACGCGGCGGGCCAACGCGGCCTCCGTGCGGACGTAAACGCTTGGGAGGCTCCGAACGTCCGCCTGCGGAGGCGGCGCGAGCGTGATCATTTCAGAGCCGGACACACCAACGACATCGGGCGAGCGGCGCCGAACCTTGACCCTCTTCGTCTCGGCGCCCATATCGAAGGGGTGCAGGAGGTCTACAAAGGCGAGATCAACCGCGATGTGAAGGTCGCGAGCGAGGGCGAATTCGACCCGGTCGCGATCGGTCCGCTTCGCGTTTGGCCTCCCGTGGTGCTCGCGCCCATGGCCGGCGTGACCAACTGGCCCTTCCGAAGTGTCTGCCGTCGATACGGTGCAGGTCTCTACGTCAGTGAGATGATCACCGCGCGTCCGCTGGTGGAGGGTCGCGAGAAGACGCTGAAGCTCGCTGATTTTGGCGAGGACGAATCTCCGCGCAGTCTGCAGCTCTATGGGGTCGACCCGCACTACGTCGGCGAAGCGGTGAAGCGCCTCGTGGGCGAGGGGCGCGTCGATCACATCGACATGAACTTCGGTTGCCCTGTTCGAAAGGTCACCAGCAAGGGCGGTGGCTCGGCCATTCCAGCACGCCCGTTACTGCTGCGCGACATCGTGCGTGCGGCCGTGCGCAACAGCGAAGATGTTCCTGTCACGATCAAGTTTCGGATGGGCATCGACGACTCGCTGATCACCTTCAAGGACGCGGGCAAGATCGGCGAAGACGAAGGCTGTGCCGCCGTCGCATTGCACGCGCGAACTGCGGCTCAGCTCTACGATGGTGAAGCGCGTTGGGAGTCGATCGCGGAACTCAAGTCGTTGGTCAAAACGATTCCGGTTCTCGGCAACGGCGACATCTGGGAAGGCTGGGACGCGCTTCGGATGATGCGCCAAACCGGCTGCGACGGTGTGGTCGTGGGTCGCGGTTGTCTTGGTCGTCCATGGCTCTTTCGCGACTTGGCCGACGTGTTTGCAGGGCGTGAACCGAGCGACCCGCCTCGCTTTGGCGAGATCGTCACCGTGATGATCGAGCACGCCACCAAACTCGCGAGCTGGATGGGCGAACTGCACGCGATGCGCGCCTTCCGTCGTCACGCCAGCTGGTACACCAAAGGATTCCGCGGCAGTGCCGACATGCGGCGCCGACTGATGCAGGTCACCACCCTGGAACAACTGAAGGCGATTCTGGGCGAGCACGACGCCGACGAACCCTTCCCGCCCACCGCGATGCGCGTTCAGCGTGGCAAGACCTCAGGCACCCAGAAAGTGTCGTTACCACAAGGCTTTTTGAAGGATCGTCTGACGAACGCGAACCCACCCGTTCCCGAAGCTGCGGTCTGGACCTCGGGCGGCTGAACGAGTTTGAAAGAAAACTGCGCCTCGATCGTTGGGATCCACATGGGCGAGATGGGTACCTGGTTGAGCAGCGTTTGGAGTGCCACCCAGCCGTGGTTCATCCCGATGACGGTGTTCTCCATACTCACCTTTGTCGCGACGTTGCTCGCGCTACCGCGCTTGTTCGCAAGCCTGCCCCAGGACTACTTCACAGCCGCCACGCGCCCCTCCGCATCCTGGATACGCAACACCATCGGCGCAGTGCTGATCCTCATCGGTCTCGCACTCTTGGTTCTCCCAGGTCAGGGCGTGTTGACGATCCTGGCCGGGCTGATGCTCGCGGATTTTCCAGGCAAGCAAGAGTTGGAGCGACGTCTCTTGGGTCGTCCCCGCGTGCTCGAGGCGATCAACGGGTTGCGAGAACATCGCGGACAACCGCCACTTCACGCGCCGCTTTGATCAAACGCCAGAGTGAACCATCGCCGTCGCGTCCGCACAGTGTTCAGGACCCACGAGCCAACTCGGACGGGGCGCCGTCGCAAATCCCAGTCGCTGAAAGAACGTCTGCGCATTCTCGGTGAGCAACCAGGTTTCGCCGCCGATGCGATGCATGGCGGTGTCGACGAGCAGGGTCGCGATCCCTTGCGATCGTGCATCGGGAACCACCGCAAGCGACTCGAGGAGCGTTCCTCCTTGCTGTCGCGTCCAACCCACGCACGCGCACGCGTCGCCATCGAGTTCTGCGATCAGCACTTCGCTCGGTGACGCGGGTTGGAGCCCGGCTGCCCTCACGATCGGACGCATCTCCTCGAGCGTGCCTCGACGAATCCGTGCGGACACATCTCGCGGTTCGGAGGCACCGACAAACGCGTCGACTTCGATCTCCAGCTTCATCCAGGGTTCGATGAGCGCAGCGACTTCCACCATCGTCGTCGCGGGACGCACGTGCCCAACGGCATCGGCGTGAGCCTTTCCGATCGCCTGCCAGTCGTTCTGAATGTCGGTGACAAAGATGCGGGTCCGCACCACGTCGTCGAGCGACGCACCGAGGCGTTCCAGAGCGAGCTGGAGGTTGGCAAAGATCTGCTGGGCTTGTGCCGACGCGTCACCGGTCACGGGCTCCCCGCCAGCCACGAACGAGGTCGTTCCGGTGACGTACACGTGCGGACCCACGCGCACCGCACGCGAGTACCCCACTTTGCTTTCCCAGACCGCCCCGCCCGAAGCTCGAAATCGACGCATGCCTCGGTATAGTCCACTCGTGCGCTGGTTGTGGATCGTCTTGCTTGTTGGGTGCGCGGACACCCCGCCGGAATCGAGCCAAGAGGCCGGTGTTCTGGCTCGCGTGACCCGCGTCACGGACGGGGACACAATTCGCGTCGACCTGGAAGGGCGCAACGAGCGCGTGCGCTACATCGGGATCGACACCCCCGAAACCGAACACTCACCACGAGGCGCACAGCCTTTTGGCGACGAAGCGTGGGAGGCCAACCGTCGACTCGTCGAGAACCAAGAGGTCCGGTTGGTGTTCGACGTCGAAGAGCGAGATCGTTACGGGCGCTTGTTGGCGTACGTGTACCGAACCGACGGAACGTTTGTGAACGAAGCGTTGGTCCGCGACGGGTTCGCACGTCAACTCACGGTGCCACCGAACGTTCGATACGCCGAGACGTTTCGACGCTTGGAAAGGGAATCTCGAGAAGCGAAACGCGGACTCTGGGCGACACCCTAGATTCTAGGGAATCTGGGGGTGAATCTGAGGGACGCGTTTACCAGTTCACCGGACTTGCCCAAATCCGACCATTTTTCCCCAGTGAACTCAGACCCCATGCAGAATCGACTGCTAATTCAGAGGTTAATTCACCTGCATCAAACGCCGAGAATCGTGAGGGATTCATTCGCGGAAAAACAGGCAGTAATCCTAAGTGCTTTTGCAAGACTCAAGAAAACCTTCGCAGATTCGAGCCAAATCGCAGCAGGTCCGGTGAACCTGTAAACGCGTCCCTAGAATTCACCCTACGGCTCCCTAGAATTCACCGGGACTCCGGCAGTCTAGGCGCGTTCGAAGTTCACGGTCGCGGCATCGCCATGGGCCACCACCGTATCGCCCTTCGAAAACGCTCCGCCGAGGATCTGCGCAGCCAAGGGTGACTCCACCAAGCGGCCGATGACCCGCCGCATCGGACGTGCGCCAAACGCAGGGTCGTATCCACCGGCTGCGATTAGCGCTTCGATCGCGCTTGGTTCCACGCGGAGTTCCAGACCCGGCTGAATCCGCAACGCTGAAGCCACACCGTCCAGGATCTTGCGGGCGATCGCGGCAACGTCCTTGGGCTGAAGCGGTTCGAAGTAGAGCGGCTCGTCGATTCGGTTCCACAGCTCTGGCGGAAGCGACGAACGCGCTGCGGCAAGCACGCGGTCCTGGCGCTGGCTTGTTCCACCATCATGATCTGGATGTCCATCACCAAAGCCGACGCTGCGCTTCGCGCCCGCATGCGCACCCAGGTTCGAGGTCATCACGATGATCGTGTTGGTGAAGTCGACGGTGCGCCCCTTGCCATCGGTCATTCGACCTTCGTCGAGTAGCGGAAGTAGCGAGAGCAAGACTTCCGGATGCGCCTTCTCGATCTCGTCGAGAAGCAAGAGCTGGTACGGCCGACGACGCACCGCTTCCGTAAGCTGCCCTCCGTCGTTGTGCCCAACGTAGCCCGGAGGTGCACCAAGCATGCGCGCCACCGTGTGCGACTCGCCCATCTCACTCATATCCAAGCGAGTCATGGGCGTTCCGAAGAACACATCGCTGATGGCCTTGGCCATCTCGGTCTTTCCGACGCCCGTCGGGCCGAGAAAGAGAAACGTGGCCAAAGGACGTCGTCCACGGAACCCCGCGGCGCCCTTGCGAAGCGCGTCGGAGATGCGACCCGTGATGTCGGTGTGACCTACGACGCGTTCGCCCAAGAGCGACTCCAGTTGGAGCAGTCGCTCGCCATCGCGCATCAGCAGTCGCTCGACCGATACCCCGGCCTGTTCCGCGATCACTTCCGCAACCGCAGTGCGATCGACCGTGTCGGCGTGGCGACGTCGAACACGTGCGCCCGCCAGATCGAGAATGCCGATGGCCTTGTCGGGAAGTCGTCGCCCCGGCAGAAAGCGCACCGAGAGCTCGACGGCAGCCTTTGCAGCGTCGTCGGCGTACTTCACTTCGTGGTGCGAGGCGTAGCGCGGCAACACGCCTTGCAGAATCGCCAACGTGTCGTCCTTGCTCGGTTCCTCCACTTGAACCGGCGAGAAGCGACGGGCCAATGCAGCGTCTCGCTCAAAGCAACGGCGGTATTCCGCATCGGTGGTCGCTCCGATGCACGGAAGCTCACCACGTGCCAACGCGGCCTTGAGTTCGTGCGCCAAGTCGTCCGGACCCCCGCTGCCTTCGGGACCAACAATCGCGTGGATCTCGTCGATGAAGAGAACAATGCGTCCGCCACTTTGGAGCACTTCGTCACGCAGACGTCGCAGCTTCTCGCTCAACGCACCGCGCACGCCGGTTCCCGAAACGAGACTTCCGGCGCTGACTTCGAGCACGATTCGACCCTCCAGGCCTTTCACACCCTGAGCCAAACGTTGGGCAAGCCCCTCGACGATTGCGGTCTTGCCGACGCCAGGCGCACCCACGAGAACGGGGTTGTTCGACCGACGTCGCCCCAAGACATCGAGAAGAAGGTCGATTTCGCGGTCGCGTCCAATGACGGGATCAAACGCACCATCATGCGCCAACGCGGTCAGATTCCGCGCTGCCGAACTGAGCACCGGGTACATCCCTGGATCGAGATCGAAGGGTCCAAGCGGAAGCACGTTCGGATCGATCAAGGGCTCCAGCGCCATGGGCGGAGGAGGCGTCGACTTACTCGGATCGCGTCGAGCCGAAGGACGCGCCTTCTTGGGCGGCATGGTCTTGCGCTTGGGGCGCGGCGGCGTGATGCGGCGCTTGGCGCGTTGACCTGGAGGCGCATCATCGCGGGTGGGCAAGCGCGGCTTTTCGTCGCGATTCACCCGGTTGGCTTCGGACTGCGCTTTGTCGGGAAACGCATCGCGAACCTGAAGTCGGGTGAGAATCGAGTCCTGCATACGCCGCGGACCGGTGCCCATCTTCGCGAGACTGCGGTGTGCCGCGCTACGCACATCCCGCGTGATCGCGAGAAGCACGTGAAGGTCCTTGGGTTCGCCGTGACCAAAGCGCGCGGCGAGCTTGGTGCTGCGCTCAAGCGTACGCTCCAACGTGCTGTGCGCCTCGGCGTCCACAACTTTGAGCGCACACAGAAGATCGGATTCACGAACACCGTGCTCGCTGAGCACGTCACCGCCAACGCCACCGCCCTGAAGCATGACCAAGAGCAGATGCGCCGTATTGGTTCGTTGACCGCGACGCTGAGCCGCTCGGCGAGCGCGAGCCACCAGACTCTTCACCCCACTCTCCATCAGGCGACGATCACTCTGATTCATCCCAGGCAGTCCTCCGACAGTCAGCGCGTTGCGCGACTCTTCCGGGGTACCGGTGCACCTCGTTTCGGCCAACTTTTCGGCTGTGTTTCGCGGTCCAAAAGCCTGGCGATCGCGGCTTGATCGACACGCCGCGTCGAAAAACGGCGGGTGCGCGCGCAGTGAGCACAGATCGGTGAATCTTCGGTGCACCTGTGTCGTCCGAGCCTCGTCCGGTGGAGTGCTGACGATGCGTGCGGCGTCTGATACGTTCAGCCCCCTCCAGACACTTGGGAGGCGGATGTGGTGAAGCTAGCGAAGGTAAAGGCGCAAACCCGACGACTTGCCCCGGGCGTGGTAGGCACGCTCGTGGCTGCGCTGGCGGTGGTCGGCACCGGCCATGCGGTCCTCGACGGCGGAAGCGTCGATGCCCAGCGATTGCGCGCTCAGGTCTTCGTCACCCAGCGAGCCATCCCGCGTCGTCTGACCGAACGTGGCCTGGTGCGATTTGCCCGATCGCACAACTCGCGCCGCCTTCGCGAAACGACCGACGCGCCGATTCCCGAGCGAAAGTGGTTGGCCAACATGGTCACCAGCTTCAACCGCCCGCCTGGCGATCTCGAGTTTCAGATCCTCTTCTACGACATCGAAGGTGGTGCGCGCCGCTTCATCGGACCGCCCATGAGCACCTTCGTAAACAACCGCGACGAGCGCACGTTTGTTCAGCGTCTTCGCCTTGAGCGACCGCAGTTCAAGCCCAACACGCGAATGGAACTCGTGGTGACCGTGCGTCGCCAAGAGGTCGGCCGTCGACGCTTCGAGCTGGTGGGCGAACGGGTCCAGCACAGCGGCGAGGTGTCGTTCTCGGACGACGAGCGCTGAACGCAGAACACCCGTCGTGCGCGTCGAAAAGGCGATTGCGGAAGGACGCGAGGGAAAACCTCGGCCGGTCTACCTTTTGGTTGGATCCGAGACGTTTTTGATCGAACGGGCGATTTCCGTCTTGCGCAAAGCTGCGGTGGGGGACGGCGGAATCCCTGGATTCAACGACGACGTTTTTCACGGCGCCAAATCGCTGGAAGGCGCGTCGGTTGTTGCGGCGGCTCAAACGCTGCCGATGATGTCGGACCGACGCTTCATCCTCGTGCGTCGCATCGACAACTGTAACGCCGACCGCATCGCTCCCTTCATCGAGTACTTCAAAGAGCCCAACCCCTCGACGGTCTTGGTCATGACCGCGGTGAAGGTGCAGGGGAACACCAAGTTCGGGCGCGCCGCGAAGAAGTCCAAGATTCGCTTTGATGCACAACCGCTCAAGGGCGCGGACCTGCGCAGCTTTGCGGTCGAAGAAGCCAAGGGTCGTGGACACAGCCTCGAACCACGTGCAGCGGCGGCACTGCTGGACTCGCTAGGCGACGACCTTTCGGCGATCGACGACGCGCTCGAACGCCTGTCTCTCTACGTAGGCGCTGGGCAGCGGATCGATTTGGACGCCGTCGAAGCGTGTGTGATGCGCGTGCGCGCCGACACGATTTGGGCGCTGGTGGATGCGGTCAGTACCCGCGACGCGAAGACCGCTTCTGCAGCGGCCACGTCGATGTTGGCCGATCGCGAACCCCCGCTGCGGATTCTGGCGATGGTTGCGCGCCAGATCCGGATGGTCGCCAAGATGCGCGATGCGCTCGCGCGCGGAGCCAGTTCCCGAGATGCCGCAGCCGAAGCAGGCGTTCCTCCGTTTAAGGCAGCCGCGATGACGGAAGCTGCGCGACGGTTCTCGCTCAAGGAGCTGAGTCGCGCGTTTGATGTTCTCGCCGAAACCGATCGCATGCTCAAAGGCAGCAAGCTCCCAGGCGACGTTGCTCTTCAGCAGGCAGTGCTCGCACTTTGCGGTGCACCCTTGCGACCCGAGTTTCTGCGGCCGCCGAAACCCACCCTGGTTTAGAGAAGCACGCGTTGGCTTAAACGAAAAAAGCCCGCCGAGTTGGCGGGCTCTTCAGCTTCTACGCGGTGCGCTCAGGAAGCCTTCATCGCAGCGACGCGCGTGGCGAGACGGGCGACGTAACGGCTACCGGTCTTGCGGTGGTAGACACCCTTCACGACCGCACGCTCGATCTGACGAATCGCGGCGGGCAGCTCGGCTTGAGCCAAACGGGCATCACCTGCGCTGATCGCGGCGCGCACCTTCTTCACGTGCGTGCGCACGCGGGTGCGGATGTCCTTGTTTCGCGCGGTGCGCTTGATGGTCTGTCGAATGCGCTTCTTCGCGCTCGCGTGGTTCGCCATGTGAAAAATGTCCCGTAAATCGAAGGGAGCGGGGTGTAGCAGTGCACCCAGGAGGGGTCAAGGAGCTGTTGTTCCTGGGAGGGTTTTCCAAACCCTCCCCCACGGGGCCAAGCCCCGCGGTGCCCCCCTCCGAGTTCGAACGCTTCGCGTTCGCGACGAGCGCCGTGGGCACTCGTCGACAGCTTCCGACCGGAAGCTGTCGGTTCAAGAGGCTCCTGCGGCCTCAAACGCGGGTCCCAACGCGGCTTTTGTGGTCTCCAAAGCCGCTTCGTCGTGCGCCAACGAAGGAAATGCGGCCTCGAACTGACTGGGTGGCCAGTACACACCGCCCTTCAGAAGCGCCTGGTGCCACCGGGCAAACGCCTCGCGATCGCAGCCATCCGCGTCCTCCCAGCGAGTCACGCCACCCTTCCGGAAGAAGCAGGTCAGCATCGCGCCCACCCGCTGAACAGTCGCGTCCACGCCCTTGGCTGCAGCGGCCTCGACGATCATCGACTCCAGAGCGGCACCGATGGACTCGAGCTTGTCGTACACGCCCGGCTCACGAAGCAAACGCAGCGTCTCGCGGCCGGCAGCCACCGCCAACGGGTTTCCGCTCAACGTGCCGGCTTGGTAGACCGGGCCAAGCGGCGCGACCTTGCCCATGATCTTCGCGAAGCCGCCGTAGGCACCGACGGGCAAACCGCCGCCGACAACTTTGCCCAAGCAGGTCAGATCCGGCGTGACACCGTAGCGCTCCGTCGCACCGCCGTAGGCGACGCGGAAGCCCGTCATCACCTCATCGAAGATCAAGAGCGCACCGTGCTTGGCGCACAGATCCTTGAGCCCTTGCAACCAGCCTTCGGCAGGCGGAACGCATCCCATATTGCCTGCGACCGGTTCGATAATGACTGCCGCGATCTCCGAACCGCGCGCCTCAAACAAGGCTTGGGCCGCAGCGAGATCGTTGTAAGGCATCAACGCAGTGGTCGACGCAATGGCCGCGGGCACACCTGCGCTGTTCGGCTCGCCGAGTGTGGCCGCACCGCTTCCCGCTTTGACCAAGAGGTAGTCGGCGCCGCCGTGGTAGCCACCCTCACACTTCACGATCACGTCGCGACCGGTGTAGCCGCGTGCCAAGCGCAGAGCGCCCATTGTGGCTTCGGTTCCCGAAGACACAAGGCGGCTCATCTCCATGTGCGGGTAGGCCTGCTGGATCTCCTCGGCCATGGCGACCTCGCCCTCGGTGGGCGCACCGTAGCTCGAGCCCTTCTTGGCTGCGGCGGTGATGCTCTCCACCACGCTTGGGTGGGTATGGCCGAGGATCATCGGGCCCCAGGAGCCAACGTAATCGACGTAGCGAGTCCCATCGGCACCCACCAAATACGCGCCTTGAGCCTCCTGAATGAACACCGGGACGCCACCCACCGGCCCAAAGGCTCGAACAGGGCTGTTTACGCCACCCGGCAGGCGGTTCTTGGCTCGCTCAAAAAGCTCCTGAGAAACGGCATCGCTCATGGCCCTCCCCTACCACAGAACCAGCATTTTGAGCCGCTGGAGACGTGCATTCGTCGAGATCCTGCGTAATCGTGAGCCGTGGGGGCCAGGCTCGAACACTTCAGTCATGCCGTGGTTCGTCCCCTTGCTGCTGTCGTGTCTCGTGCCCCTACTCGCGCTGAAGTTCGTCGGATCGGCTTTACCGGTGACGATTCCGCTTTGGTTGAGGCGCTGCGACGCGGCGACCCTGGTGCTCCGGCGGCTCTCTACGATCGCTACGCCAGCTATCTGAGGCGCGTGCTTGCACGTGTGCTTGGCGTCGACGACGAGCTCCCCGAAGTTCTCCACGAGACGTTCGCCCAAGCGCTTTCCAGCATCGACAAGATTCAGGACCCTGAGCGGCTCAAGGGTTGGCTGGTTCGCATCGCCGTGTTCACCGCGCGAGGAACGATTCGGCGCCGGCAACGACGTCGCTGGCTCCGCTTTGGTGCCCCGGAGCACATCCCGGAAATCGCGACCGACCCCGCATCGGCCGAAACCAAGATGACCTTGGACCGCGTCTTTGCGATTCTGGACAAGATGCCGACCAAAGAGCGCATCCCCTTCACCCTTCGGTATCTCGAAGGCATGCAGCTGACCGATGTTGCCGATGCTACCGGCGTGTCGCTCTCGTCCGTGAAGCGGCACCTCGGTCGCGCCACCAAACGCTTTGCCACGCTCGCGCGACGTGACCCTCTGCTCCGTTCGTGGATCGAATCGAGTCCCCGCTTCAAGGACGTCGCGGTATGACCGACTTGGACGTCGAGGAGATCGGCAAAGCGATCGGCGAACTGCAAGATGAGCAGCTCGACGAACGCAACGATCTCGCCCGGGTTCGCAGCCGGTTGCTGAGCCCGCCACCGCGTCGCGGGATTGCGTGGGGATGGGCGCTGGTGCCCGCCACGCTCGCAGCGCTCGCACTGGGTTGGTACGGCTTTGCCCGCGAACCTCAGCCTCTGACCTTCGCGGTTTCGGGCTCACCCCAAGAAGCCGGCGCCTGGGTCGCCGCGGACACCGAACCCGAGCTCGTCACCTTTAGCGATGGCTCCGAGATCCGGTTGGAAGCCTCCAGTGGCGTTCGCATCGCCGAACTCGACGCGGACGGCGCTGAACTCGACTTGCAGCGTGGCTCGATGCACGTGCGCGTCGTTCATCGCGACGACGACACCGACTGGCGGGTGCAAGCCGGTCCGTTCACCGTCGAAGTTGTCGGCACCGCGTTCGACGTCGCGTGGGATCCCGCGCAGCAACGCTTCGGGCTTCATCTTGAGGAGGGCCGCGTGCGCGTCGCGGGCCCGACGGTCGAAGAGCGCATCATCGAAGTTGGCGAGACCCTTTCGGTCGAGCTTGAGCGCCAGCGCATGCAGGTTGTTCAAGCCGAGGGCGAAGAAGAAGACCGCGTCATCGAGGTTCCCGAGGTGGAGATCGAAGCCGAGCCCGCCGTCACGCCGCAGCGTCGTCGACCGCAGAAGCTTCGCATCGATTGGCGCCAACTCGCGCGACAAGCACGCCACGGCGAAGCCGTCGCGGCCGCGAACTGGGATCGCGAACTCGCCACGGCGACCGCACAAGATCTGCTGCTCCTTGGAGACTCAGCTCGACTGAGTGGTTCCCCCGCACGCGCCAACATCGCCTACCGGGGTGTTCGGGAACGTTTTTCCGATACACCGGATGCTGCCCAAGCGGCATTTCTGCTCGGGCGCGTCGCCATGCGCACAGGGAACGCAGGAAGCGGCGCAGCGTGGTTCGAACGTTCAGTCGCCGAAGACGACGACGGGCCCTACGCCATGCTTGCACGCGGCCGGCTCATCGACGCCTACCAGCGCGCTGGAAACGAGGTCGCGGCTCAACGCGCTGCCACCGAGTACCTGGATGCACATCCAACCGGTCCGCACGCCAATCTCGCTCGTAGTCTTCATGACCGGTTAACCGAATGAGGCTCGCACTCGTAGCATCGTTGCTCGTGTTCTCGAACGCGGCACTCGCCGACGGTGGTGCTTCTCGTTCCAGGAATGTCGTGCTCTGGACCGGCGAGTCCTCACCCTGGGTCGAGCTCTTGCGCGCCGAGTTCTCCGTGATGGACGTCGACGTGATCTACACGCACGAGCAACCCACGACGGATGCCGACATCCTCTCGCTGCTCAGCGCGTCCGATGCTGTTGCACTGGTCGTGTCGGATGACCCCGCCGTACTGTGGATGCCGGCCTGCGGTGGTGGCGTGTCGGCGACGCGTGTTCCCACGCTTCCTGCACCGGGCCGTAGCACCATGCTCATTTCGGAACTGGTGTGGGCGCATGCACGCGGTGATTGTCCAGAGTTGCCGAGTGCGCGACCAAGTCTCAATCCGCCACGCGTGGAACTCGCGACAGACTCTGCTGGCAGCCTTTCTTCTCCAGCAACTCGCTCGGCGTCGTCTCGTTTGTCTGTATCCCCGAACACGCGTTCCATTCAAACGCCTTCGCGCCGATCCACAAGTCCATCTCAACGTCCCTCACAGCACACTCTCGAAGAGGAGGAGCACGTCGAACCGCCGTCTCGCCGACGCGATGACTACGGACCGTTTCTTCGCATCGAAATGTTGCACGGACGGGACGACTTTGTTGGACCGTTCGACTTTGCGATCGGCGGTGGCTGGCGGGTGCATCCACATCTCGGGTTGGTGGTACGCGGCTCGTTCGCCCACGACACCGGCACGCCCGCTCCCATTGAGCGCGCCATGGTGGCCACCGCATCCGCCGGTGTGCAGGTCGTTTTCCCCGTCGGAAGTTGGGAACTCGATATTGAAGGCGGGCCTGCGCTGATCTGGCTTCGCGCCGAGTTCGAACCCAACCTGGGCCACGATCCCAGCCGCCAAACCTTTGGTGGCTACTACTTCGGAACCAGCGTCCAGATGCCTCTCACGCAACGTCTCGCGTTGCGCTTGATCGGGCGCGTGACCAACACCGGTCGTCGCCAAGACCTGACGTTGATCGGACGCGACTTTGGTCGCTGGGGACCGATTGTCCAAGCCGGTCTCGGCATCCATATCGATCTTTAGGTAATCTCTCGGGGTGCGCCGATTTGCGTTCCTGATCGTTCTTCTCGCATGCGACGACACGACGATCACACGTCCACCGCCGCCCTCGCATGATGGAATCCACTCGTTCGCGCACGGTTGCTACACGATCGACGCCGCGGAGCAGGGATCGAATCGACACGCGTGGCTGATCGCCGATGCGACCGGTAACGCGTTCGAGTTCGCAGCCGAGACTGAGCCGGAGGGCGCGGTGTTCCATATGCGCGCTGCGGACCTTGGCACCTACCTGCTTTACGACACCGAAGGGTTCTACGTATCCGCAGAAGACGGTGTGTTGGTGCGCGTCGCCAACCTCGACTCGGATCTAATCCTGCTCGACGACGATTTTGTCTCGCCCGCGGAGTGGGTTGTCGAACCTCTCGAAGAGCGCTTTCAACTGCGACATCGGCAGAGCGACCTCTACCTCGGTGCGCAAGGCACGCTGGTTTCGATGGACGATGCCGCAAGCGTCGCGTTGTACCCAGCGGAAGGCTGCACGGTGTTCCCAGAACTCACGGTGGATGCCGAAGGCGAAGTCGACGGAACGCCGTGGCCCGACGGAGATGTGTACGGTTTTGTGGAAACCCACGCCCACCTCTTCACCAATTTCGGATTCGGCGGCGCAGGAATGTTTCATGGCTCGCCCTTTCACCGACTCGGCGTCGAGCACGCGCTGCCCAACTGCACCATGTTCCATGGAGCCGAGGGTCGCCGGGATTTGATCAGTTACGCGTTTAGCGGGTTGGGCGACCTCGACACAGACGCATTGGTTCCGGTGTTTGTGACGGGTCGAACGCCGGAACCCAACCATCGCACCGACGGGTATCCCACGTTCACGGACTGGCCCAACGGGTGGAACAGCTCCACGCACCAGATGCAGTACTGGACGTGGATCGAACGCGCGTGGCGGTCCGGCATGCGCTTGTTGGTCAACCACGCGACCAGCAACTCGGTGTTGTGCGAGATGATGTCGGGGATTGGTGCACAGCCCACGCGCTACTCCTGCAACGACATGGTCGCGGTCGATCGACAGATCGACGAGACCTACGCGTTGGAGCGCTACATCGACGCACAATCGGGGGGTCCTGGGCAAGGTTGGTTCCGCGTCGTCACTTCGCCTGAAGAGGCGCGCGAAGTGATCAACGAGGGGAAGCTGGCAGTCGTACTCGGAATCGAGACCTCGAATCTGTTCGACTGCTTTGTCGCGCCGCGCGAAGGTTTTCCGACGTGTGACGCCGAGTTCATGCGCCAACAGCTCGACGAATACTACACGCGCGGAGTGCGTGCGCTCTTCCCAGTGCACAAGTTCGACAACGGGTTTTCGGCCGGTGACGGTGACCGCAACGTTGGGCAGATCGGAAGCTTCATCAACAGCGGACACTGGTCGAACTTCGTCACCGATTGTCCGGAACTGAATCAGCAAGGATTCGATCGCGGCAACGTGGTGTTTGCCGGACTCAACATGCCCCGCGACGAGTACCAGTCGACGCCCCCGAACGACATGAGTGCGTTTGCCGACAACCCCGTCGGCACGATGGCGCCCTTCCTTGAAGCGCTGGGCGAAGGCACGTTGGAAGGCAGCTACTGCCAGAACGCCGGAGTGACACCGGTCGGCGAAGCGATGCTCCTGGAGATGATGCGGCTCGGGATGATCTTGGAAGTCGATCATTTGCCGCGACGGTCGTACGTGCGCGCGTTCGAGCTTTTGGTGGAGAACGACTATCCCGCCGTTGGAACGCACGGCCGAACAAACGACGGGCTGATTTACCAAATCGGTGGACTCTCCAAGACCGGGTTCAATCGCTGTGCGAGAGAGGGCGAAACCGGCTCGATGGGTTCGCGCTTTCGGAACCGGATTCAGTTCATTCGCGACAACGGCGGATACCCTGCGGAGGGATTTGGGTTTGATCTGAATGGTTTTGCCGGAGCACCTCGTCCGCGCTTTGGAGACAACGCGAACTGTTCCGATCCGCAGGACAACCCAATCACGTACCCCTTTTCGTCGTTTCGTGGTGATGTGATGTTCACCGAACCACAGCTGGGTGTGCGAAGCGTCGACTTCAACACCGAGGGGATGTTGCACCTCGGGCTGGTCGCTGAGTTGATCGAGGACGTGCGGCGCGATGGGATGAGCGACGAAGAGCTGGAGCCCTTGTTTCGATCGGCGGAGGGATACCTGCGCATGTGGGAACGCGCGGAGGAGCGGGCGGCGGCTCTTCGATAGCCGAGCTCGGGAACCAGCTTCGCGGACTTGCCCACCCGGCAGTTCAGCCGACGACCACGTCCACCAATCGCGCCGCCATCTGATCCACTTCCTCAATCGCATCGAGTCGATCGATCCACCGCTCGACTTGGGTAAAGCCGTACTGCGCGCCGTGCAGCTGCCCCGCCAAGCTCGCGGTCGAATCCGAGTCGCCGTCGTGGTTGGCCGCAAGTCGCAGCACGTCCAAAAAGTCGCTCGACGCAGCGGCTGCAAACACCGCCATCGCCAGTGCTTCCTCGGCGATCCACCCTTCGCCAAGCTCCGAAATCGAACTCACGCCAAGCGCAGCATCCAATGCCTCCACGACTTCGTCGGAATCCTCCCAACGCGAAACCGTACGTCGCGCCGCATTGACCGCCGTGTTCAGACTCTTCCCCTTGGCGAGTGCGTGAACGATCAGTGCGAATGCTCCCGACGCAAGCCAACCACTCGGATGTCCATGAGTCAGGGCAGCGGCACCACAGGCTGATTCGAACACCCAACCCGCATCTTGCTCCACCAAGAGTCCGAGGGGCGCAACACGCATGACGCCTCCGCAGCCTTTGCTCTCGTTGATCGGATCGCTGGGTGTTCCGGCAACGCCCGACTGCAACGCACTGAGACACGTACGACCGGGTGCGCGTCGAGCACGAAGCACGGATTTGGTGCAAAGCCCCCACGAGCAGTCTTCATCGACGAGTACACCTTGCGTGTGCGCCCACCGAAGGTACGCGGCGAAGATGTGTTCGCAGAGCGTCGTCGGATCGGCAGAGGGATCGTCGCGGAAGCCGGCGATCATTCCTTCCACGGTGAAGAGCGTCATTTGCGTGTCGTCGCTGATGACCAGTTCGGCATCGACGTCATGCTTCGGGCCACCGAATCGACGCTCGATGTCCACCACGGAGTCGAACTCGATGGGATAGCCGAAGGCATCGCCGACCGCGCCACCGAACAGACACCCCAAGATCCGTTCTTCAAGCTCCATGCGTGCAACGTAGGCACGAGCGCTGCGGGGTGCCGCGTGGATGCGCACAGCCGAAACCGGTTGTCGTGTGGGAGACTACGTCTCGAAACCCGAAGCCTCGGCTTCCGCAGGCACGGGCACGTTCGTGGTTGGTCGCCATCGGCATCGGGTTCGGCATCGCGGGCACGGGCACGGGCAGGTTCGCGGTTCAGCGTCGGCATCGGCGTCGGCTTCGGCATCGGCTTCGGCATCGGCATCGGCTTCGGCATCGGCTTCGGCTTCGGCATCGGCATCGGCATCGGCATCGGCATCGCGGGCACGGGCACGGGTTCGCGGTTGGGCGCCATCAGCATCGGCTTCGAAGCAGCTCCCCGGATCGCAGGATCCGGAGAGCTGCGACGCGCTAGCGAGACAGAACGTAGAGCATTGCCTGCGTCTCATCACTTAGTGCGTATACGTGTGCGACTGCGTCGGGGCGGAGGATGCCAAGCGAGACTGCGACGTCGAGAACGGCATCGACCTCACGATTGCTCCCCAGTGCCATCGCGTACTGGTTCCCGCGACGTTTCCCGCGTTGTGCAGAACCTTCCGCGACGTTGAGAGGAATCGAGCGAACAGCGCGATGCATCTGAGACGCAAGCTCAGTGTCCGCAGCGCGCAAGCGCGGCATCACAACCGACTGAACCAGCCGAACGAGCTCGAGTGACTTCCGATAAGCGATGAACGAAGACGAAGACTTAGACATGTCGAAGTGACCTTTCGAGAGACGCGACGCGTTGCGACAGTGCAGCGAGACCGCCTCATGCAGCCCCACCGCCCGGACGTGAGTGCGGAGTCAACCCCGACGACGAGCGAAGCGAGGAGGAGTCACGGAGCGAAGCGAAGTGACGCCGCAGGCGGGGTTTACGCCGCGCGAGCGTTCGGGCACTCCTGGGGCAGGCAGGCGGACGAACAAACAAACAGCAGCGCACGCGTTCAACCCACCAACCGCTGAGACTGAGACTGAGACTGAGACTGAGACTGAGACTGAGACTGAGACTGAGACTGAGACTGAGACTGAGACTGAAACTGAAACTGAGACTGAAACTGAGACTGAGACTGAGACTGAGACTGAGACTGAGACTGAGACTGAGACTGAGACTGAGACTGAGACTGAGACCGAAACTGAAACCTGAAACCAAAAACTGAAAATCAGGACAGCCCAACCAAGCGCTCGGGATAGTCCGTAATGATCCCATCCACCCCCAACGCGATCAGCCGCTCCATCACGGCCACATCGTTCACGGTCCACGGATGCACCTTCAGCCCCGCGGCATGCGCGACGTCGACCATCCGTGCATCCACGCGGTCGTAACGCGGATGCACAGCCTGAAGTTCGTGCTCGATCGCCACGTCGACACACGTCGGCTTCGATCCCAAGAACGCCAAAGGCACGTTCGACAGCGCTCGCATCTCCAACAGCAACGCCAAATCAAAACTGCTCACGATCACATCGCGTGCATCGAGCAAGCCTGCGACCTCGGACGCCAACCGACTTCGATCCGTGTCCGGACAACGCAGATCCTCCCGCGCCTTTAGCTCCACGTTCAGCGGCATGGTCGTCGCCGACAAAAATACGCCGAGCGTTGGAACGGGTTCGCCATCCGCCCTGAGCAACGCAATATCTGCGCTACTCGCTGCCGCGACACATCCGCTCCCCGTGGTCGTTCGATCCAACGTGTCGTCATGCATCACGTGCACCACGCCATCACGCGAGAGTTGCACGTCGATTTCGACCCTCGTCGCACCCAACTCGACCGCGCGCAACGCACTCGCAACGGTGTTTTCCGGCAACGTGCTCTCGCCGTTTGTCCCGTTTCCTCGATGTCCGATGACGTCCACGCCGGTTTGATTGTCTCACCCGAATGGCAGGGTTGTCTCGGCTCGAAATCGTGCCCACTACTACGTAACGATCTCGCACGTGGCGAGACAGTGGACGGGGAGATCCACATCATGCTCAAGCGAGCCAAGCCAGTTGCGGTTGCACTCGTCTGTGTCGTGCTCATTGTCGGTGCAATCGGTGCCGTGAAAGCGGCGCAAATCGGCGCCATGATCGAGGAGGGAGAGAACTTTGTTCCTCCCCCCATCGGGATCACTGCGGCCGAAGCCACCACGGTCGAGTGGGAGACGAGCGTTTCCGCCATCGGAACGGCAGTTGCTCAGAACGACGTCATGATCGCTGCCGAAGTCCCCGGCCGGGTTCGGTCGATTCGCTTCAAATCCGGAGCTGAGGTCGACGCGGGCGATGTTCTCGTCACCTTAGACAGCGCCCCCGAACGCGCCCAGCTTCGAAGCGCCCAGGCCGAAGTTCAACTCGCCAACCTCACGTTCGAACGCATGCAAGCCTTGGCTGGGCGCGGTGCCGTCTCCCAAGCCGACTTTGACCAAGCTCGCGCACGCAAGGCGCAAGCCGAAGCGAGCGTGGCAGGTCTTCGAGCCACCATCGCCCAGAAGACGCTTCGGGCTCCCTTCGCAGGTCGACTCGGCATTCGAGAAGCCGACTTGGGCGAAGTTCTGCAACCCGGTTCACCCATCGTCAGTCTTCAAACGCTCGACCCACTCTACGTCGACTTCAACGTTCCGGCGCGCCAACTCAGCGCGCTTGCGGTGGGCCTCGAAGTCAACGCGCGCTCCGACGTGTTCCCAAGCCTCACGCTGACGGGAACCATTCAGACCATCGACACGCGCGTTCGCGAGTCGACGCGCAACATCCGGGTGCGCGCAGAAGTACGCAATGAAGGCGAACAGATCCGACCCGGTATGTTCCTGGACGTCGAGGTCGTGCAACCTCAGCAACGTGAGGTTCTGGTCATCCCGAATACCGCGGTGCTCTACGCACCCTACGGCGACTCGATCTACGTCATCGAAGAACACGATGGTGCCCTGATCGCGCAACAGCGCTTCGTTCGTTTGGGCGAGCGACGCGGAGATTTGGTCGAAGTCGCCGAAGGTCTGCAGAACGGGCAGCAGGTCGCAACGACCGGTGCGTTCAAGCTGCAAAACGGTGCGGCCGTGACCATCGAAGAAGATGTCGTTCCGAGCGAACCGGTCGCCAACCCCACACCCGAAAACCGCTGAGCCATGAAGCTCACCGACCTCTTCATCAAACGGCCAGTCATCGCGATTGTGGTGAACGTCGTCATCGTGATCGCGGGTCTCCAAGCGATCTCCTCGCTGACTGTTCGTCAGTATCCCAACAACGAAAACGCCGCCGTCACGGTCACCACGACGTACGTGGGTGCCAACGCGGATCTGGTTCGCGGCTTCATCACGACGCCGGTCGAACGCGCGATCGCCGCCGCGGATGGCATCGACTACATCGAGTCCGAAAGTCGTCAGAATGTCTCAATCGTTCGGGCACGATTGGAACTCAACTACGACGCCAACCGAGCGCTTTCGGAGATCAGTTCCAAGGTTGACCAAGTTCGCGGCGACCTGCCTCCTGAATCCGAAGTTCCGATCATCAACATCGAATCAGCGGATAGTGAGTTTGCTGCGGCATACCTGAGCTTCTCATCCGAGTTCCTCGGTCAGAACGAAATCACGGACTACTTGGTTCGCGTCGTGCAGCCGCGACTTAGTGCGGTGCCGGGTGTGCAGCGTGCCGACATCCTGGGCGGACGCACCTTCGCGATGCGGGTGTGGCTCGACAGCGAGCGCATGACGGCGCGTGGCGTCACTGCGGCTCAAGTCCGGCAAGCACTTGCAGCAAACAACTACCTCTCGGCGTTGGGCGCAACGCGCGGCTCGCACATTCGGGTCAACCTCACGGCGAACACCAACCTGACCAGCGTCGAAGAGTTCGAGAACCTGGTCATCCGCGAACAAGACGGCGCGATCATTCGATTGCGCGATGTGGCCACGGTTGCTCTCGGCGCCGAGAGCTACGACGAAGCCGTTGCGTTTACGGGCCAAACGGCGGTGTTCATCGGCATCTGGGCGCTGCCCAACGCCAACACGCTCGACGTGATCGCCGCGGCTCGCGAGGAACTCGAGGCGATCAAGCAAGACCTCCCCGAGCAGCTCGAAGCCACGATGGCCTACGACGCGACGAAGTACATCGATAGCGCGATCGACGAAGTCGGAACCACGCTCGCCGAGACACTCGCCATCGTCGTCATCGTCATCTTCCTTTTCCTCGGCTCGCTTCGTTCGGTGCTTGTCCCGCTCGTGGCGATTCCGGTGTCGTTGATCGGCGCGATCTTCCTAATGCAGGTCTTGGGCTTCACGCTCAATCTACTCACCCTCTTAGCGATCGTCCTATCCGTGGGACTTGTGGTCGATGACGCCATCGTCGTGGTCGAGAACGTCGAGCGCTGGTTGCGCGAAGGCAAGTCTCGGCTCGAGGCCGCGAAGCTCGGTGCGCGTGAACTCGTCGGGCCCATCATCGCGATGACGGTCACCCTAGCTGCTGTTTACGCACCGATTGCGTTTCAGGGAGGATTGACGGGTTCACTCTTTCGAGAGTTCGCGCTGACACTTGCGGGCGCCGTGATGATCTCCGGTGTTGTCGCACTCACACTCTCACCGGTGATGGCGTCGCGTTTGCTGGTCGAAGGCGCAGCCGACCAGGGACTCTCCGGTCGGATTAACCGCGGTTTCGACCGAGTGAAAGCGTCGTACGCGCGTGGGCTGCGCAAGTCGCTTCGCTACCGTCCGGCCATCTACACCGCCTGGGTGCTTCTCAGTCTGGTTGCCTTTGTGCTCTTCGTGATGTCGCCCAAAGAACTCGCGCCCGTGGAAGACCAGGGCATCGTGTTTGGTGTCGTCAACACGCCATCCAACGCAACGCTCGAACAACTCGAACCGTCGATCGAAGCCGTGCACGACATCGCGATCGATTTTCCGGAGACGCAGTACACGTTCCAAATCACAACTCCGTTCGGTGGGTTTTGGGGCATGGGTCTGCATCCCTGGGACGAACGCGAGCGCACCGCGAGTGAGTTGGTTCCGCCCGTCCAGGCACGCGTGCAAGAGGTGCCCGGCTTCGAGACGTTTCCGATCGTCCCTCCAGCACTTCCGGGCGGCGGACAGTTTCCGGTCGAGTTTGTGATCTCGTCGACGGCGGAGCACGCCGAGATCCTGGAGTACGCCCAGCAGATTCAAGCAGAGGCTGCGCAAAGCGGACTCTTCGCGTTCCCCCCGCTCATCGATGTGAAGGTCGACCAACCCGAATCCGAGATCGTGATCGACCGTGACCGCGCGGCCGAACTCGGACTCGATCTACAAAGCGTGGGACGTGAACTCGCGTCTGCGTTGGGTGGTGGTTTCGTCAACCGCTTCAGTGCGTTTGGCCGTAGCTACAAGGTGATTCCGCAGCTGCAGCGCGACCAAAGGCTCAACCCTGAACAGATCATGAACCTTCGCGTGACGGGACCTACCGGGGAGCTGATTCCCGTCGGCACCTTCGCGCGAGTCGAGGATCGGGTCGCACCGCGTTCACTTAACCGCTTCGAGCAACTCAACTCAGTCAAGCTCAGCGGCGTGTCGATTCAAACGCTCGACGCTGCGCTTGGGTTTCTCGAAACCAAAGCCAACGAGATTCTTCCCGCGTCGTACTCCACCAACTACACGGGCGAGTCCCGACAACTGAGAGTGGAAGGCAACTCGTTCGTTCCTGCGTTTGCGCTCGCGGTCGTATTGATCTTCTTGGTGCTCGCCGCGCAGTTCAACTCGTTTCGCGACCCCTTCGTCATTCTCGCAGGCTCTGTTCCGCTGGCCATGTTTGGCGCGCTCATCTTCACCTTCTTGAAGATGCCCAACCCCAACATGAGTTTTTGGACCGACGGGTGGACGACGACGCTCAACGTCTACTCGCAAGTTGGGCTCGTGACCTTGGTCGGCCTCGTCGCCAAGAACGGAATTCTGATCGTCGAGTTCGCCAACGAGCTGCAACGTCGCGGACAGTCCAAACTCGAAGCGGTGCAGAACGCCGCCACGACGCGTCTGCGTCCGGTGTTGATGACGACCGTCGCGACGGTGTTTGGACATTTCCCGCTCATCCTCGTCACCGGTCCCGGTGCCGCCGCCCGAAACAGCATCGGCTTGGTGCTGGTCGCGGGGATGGCGATCGGCACCCTGTTCACGCTCTTCTTCGTGCCCTCGCTCTACATGCTCTTCGCAAAGCGCCGTGGACACACCGAAACCGAGGAAGAAGCGACGCCAGAGTTGAGCGCAGAAGCCGCGTAACCGGACATCTCTGGCGTATCTAAGCCGATATGTGGACAGAAACGCCTCCGGCGAATCAGCCGGCCCCTCAGGTGTTTGACCTTGCGATGTGTGCTACTCCCGCAGCGATATCGCTGAGGAATTCGCCGTGCGGCAGGCACTCAGAGGAAAGCGAGAGAGATGTCCATCGACGTTCGAGCCATCAACGACTTGGTCCAACGTGAGAGCGCGTTTATCGACCCCATCCTTCAGGAGGTGCGCAAGGTCGTCATCGGCCAGGACCACATGGTCGAACGGATCCTGATCGGATTGCTGACCGGCGGACATGTGTTGCTCGAGGGTGTGCCCGGCCTCGCCAAGACCCTCACGGTCAAGACCATCTGCGACACCATCAACGCAGAGTTCTCGCGCATCCAGTTCACGCCGGACCTTCTTCCGGCCGACGTTGTTGGAACGGTTATCTACAACCACCAGAAGGCCGAGTTCACCGCCAAGCGGGGTCCCATCTTCGCCAACCTGGTCCTGGCCGACGAGATCAACCGTGCCCCAGCCAAGGTGCAGTCGGCGTTGCTCGAGGCGATGCAGGAACTTCAGGTCACGATCGGCGACACCACGCACAAGCTGCCGCCTCCGTTCATGGTGATGGCGACACAGAACCCGGTCGAACAAGAGGGCACCTACCCGCTCGCCGAAGCGCAGGTCGACCGTTTCTTGATGCACGTAAAGGTCGACTACCCAACCGCGGAAGAAGAGCGACAGATCATGGAGCGCATCGCGAACCACACGCTGCGCGACCAAGATGCCGACGTTCCAAACCCCATGGAAGTTCGTCCGGTCACCACCACGCGTCAACTACTCGAGGCACGTCGCACCATTGGTCACGTGTACATGGACGAGAAGATTAAGGACTACATCATCGATGTCGTCACCGCGACGCGTGATCCCTCGCGCGTGGGTCTCTCCGATCTCAAGGACATGATCGCCCACGGTGCGTCGCCGCGTGCGTCGATCGGTCTGAACATCGCCTCACGCGCCCACGCATTCATGAAGCATCGCGGCTACGTGACGCCCGAAGACGTCAAAGCGGTGGGCCACGACGTGCTGCGACACCGCATCATGCGCACCTACGAAGCCGAGGCTGAGGAGATCACCAGCGAACTGCTGGTGCGTCGCATCTTCGAAGCGGTTGAGGTTCCCTGACAGATGATCCCGCGTGAGCTGATCAAGAAGCTTCGGAAGATCGAGATCTACACATCTCGTTTGGCCAACGACCAGCTCGCCGGCAGTTACCACTCCGTCTTCAAGGGTCGGGGCATGGCGTTCAGTGAAGTCCGCCAGTACCAGCCCGGGGACGACGTTCGCTTTATCGACTGGAACGTCTCGGCTCGGATGAGCGAGCCCTACGTGAAGATGTTCACCGAAGAGCGCGAGATGACCGTGATGCTTTTGGTCGATCTCAGCGCGTCGGAACGCTTTGGCTCGGTGGGTCGTCCCAAGATCGAAGCCGTGGCCGAGGTCGCAGCTTTGTTGGCCTTCAGCGCGATCAAGAACAACGACCGAGTGGGGCTGATCTTGTTCACCGACAAGGTCGAGCGTTTCGTGCCGCCCAAGAAGGGTCGCGGTCACGTGATGCGCGTCGTCACCGAGATCCTCAACGCCGAGCCCGAAGGCGAAGGCACGGACTTGCGTGCCGCGTTGGACTTGCTCGGTAGCCTCAGCAAGCGCCGAAGCGTCGCGTTTCTGATCAGCGACTTCATTGACGAGAAGGACTACCAACGTCCGCTCAAGGTCGCGAGCAAGCGCCACGACCTGATTCCCATCCAGGTGGTCGATCCGCGCGAAGAAGAACTCCCCGATGTTGGACTTGCGCTGATCGAGGACCTCGAGACGGGCGAGCTGCACGAAGTCGACACCAGCGACCCGAGAGTACGGCGAGCGTTTGCGCGCGAGGTGCACACGCAGCGCGCGAAACGGGAGCAGCTCTTTCGAAAGCTCCGCGTAGACCATGTGACGGTGCGGACGAACGAGGATTTTGCGCGACCGATCGCAGAGCTGTTTCGGCGGCGGCAGCGAAGGATGAGGCGGTCGTGAGCGAGGCGAAGCCGAGCGAACCCATGCCCGTGCCCGTGCCCGCGTTGTTGCTTGTCGCGTTGATGAGTTCGGCAGCATTTGCGCAACAGCCGCATCCGGTCGCGCCCGATCCGCAGTTTGCGGATTCCGATTCCGAGGCCGATTCCGACGCCGAAGCCGACTCCGAGGCCGAGGCCGAGGCCGAAGCCGACTCCGACGCCGACGCCGACGCCGAGGCCGATTCCGAGGCCGAAGCCGACGCCGACGCCGATTCCGACGCCGATCCGCTTGCGGATCTCGAGCCCGAAGAAGACCCGCTTCCCGACGCCAACCGCCCTCGCCTCTCGGTCGAAGTGTCTCCGCGCGACGAGATCATGACGGGCGACCTCTTCACGCTCAAGCTCCGCGCCGACGCACTCAAAGTCGACGACATCGCGGTTCCACGCGATCAAGACTTCGCTCCCTTTGACGTGCTCGACCGCCGAGCGCGCGTCGAAGAAGGCAACGAACGCGCGGTTCACTTCTTTGAACTCGACTTGCTCGCACTCGAACCGGGCGATCACACACTCGGCCCCGTCCGGATCCGCGTCGTCACGGCGGATGGCGTGGTCGGCGAAGTCGAGACCGACACCATTTCGATTCGCGTTGGCTCTGTCCTCGGAAACGAACCCGACGCCGAACCACGCCCACCCACCGAACCGGTCCAGGTCTACGAAGACGACTACACGCTCGCGTGGATCGCCGGAATCCTCGGCCTGATCCTCCTGACCGCCCTCATCACGCTGCTGCTCGCGCGCTGGTGGCGTCGTCGGCAAAAGGAAGCCGCTCCACCGCCTCCGCCTCGACCGCCTTGGGAAATCGCTCTCGAGAAACTGGAAGTGCTCCGTCGGGACCGGACCGCCGCTGTCGAGGAAGAACGCATCGTCGGCTGGGTCGACGGAGTCAGCGACGCCGTTCGCGAGTACCTGGGTCATCGCTATGTGTTTGATGGACTCGAGAGCACGACCGACGAGATCGTCGCAGAGCTCCAAGAGCGCAAGATGGTTGGCGTCTCCAAAGAAGAGGTCGCTGCCTTCTTGGGCGACTGCGACTTGATCAAGTTCGCCAAGGCAACGTTCGACGGTGAACAGTGCGACGAGCTACTCGCCGCCGGTATCCGCATCGTCCGGACGACCATGCATCGTCCGGCGCCACCTCCGGATCAGAATCCGATCCCAGCGACCATGCCCCCGACTGAACCCGTTGTGGTTCCCATGCCTGCGCAAGCTGCACCCGCGCCGTCGCACCCCGACGCACGCTGGATGCCCAAGGACGAAGCGCCTCCTGCACAGCCCAACGCAGAGCCTGCCGACGCCCCTCCAGCACAAACGCAGACCGAACCGCAGGCCGCTGCGGCACAACCGGTTCCGCACGCACATCCCGCAGCACGGCCGATTCCGGAAACCATTCCACCCAAAAAGATCCCAGGGTTGGACACCTTGCCCGACGGCACGCGCTTCGACCAAATCTCCAGTGCGCCTTCCGAACCCAAACCCGACACGTTGATCGAGCCCGCGCCCACGCTCCCGGCGGGTGAACCGCCTGAAGGAGGATCCGCGTGAAGTCGATCCGGCGCATCCTCCCGGTCGCGTGGACGCTGATCTTTTTGATCCCCGCGGCCTACGCCTGCGCGTACCTGGTCGCGGGCGTATACGAAGTTCCGCTCGAGGAAGCGACGTTTCGTTGGGAACGAGAGAGCGCCATCTGGTTGCTCTTCGCCCCATTTCTCGTGCTTGCAGCGCACTACTCGAACCGCTTCTCACGACCGCGTATTCAGGTCAGTCGTGGCCGCACGCTCATCAAAACCAAGCCGGGTTGGCGCGTGTGGCTTTCCGGAGCCACGACCGGATTGCGTACAGCCGCAGCAACGCTCCTCGTGTTCGCACTGATGGGCCCGCAAAGCATTCACGCACGCGACGCCTCCGAGGTGGAGGGCATCGACATCGTGATCGTGATGGACATGTCGCTTTCGATGCAGGCCAGCGACATCGAGCCCAACCGTTTCGACGCCACCAAGCAGGTGGTGCAGGACTTCATCTCGCGCCGTCCCAACGATCGCGTCGGTGCCGTCGTGTTCGGCCGCGACGCCTACACGCTGATGCCGCTGACCACCGACAAGGAAGCCCTGCGCGGCGTGATCAACGAGCTGCAGCTCGAATTGATCGACGGTCGCGGCACCGCGATCGGCAACGCGGTCGGCACGGCACTCAACCGGCTTCGACACAGCAACGCCAAATCCAAAACCATCATCCTGCTGACCGACGGAGACTCCAACGCTGGAAATGTCTCGCCTGATCAGGCGGGTGAGCTCGCCGCGACGATGGAGGTGAAAGTCTTTTCGATCCTTATGGGTCAGACAGCCGACACACGCGTGCAGCGCGGTGTCGATCTCTTCGGGCGACCGCTCTTCGACATGGGCAACTTCCCCGTGAACCCGGAGCTGCTTCAGCGTCTGAGTGAGCGAACGGACGGCGAGTACTTCAACGTGATGGACCGGCGTGCTCTGGAGCAAAGCTTCCACCGCATTCTCGACGAACTCGAGAAGACCGAGATGGAAGACGCCGGACGCGTGTACGGCGAGCTCTTCCCAGCCTTTCTCTGGCCCGCCTTCATTCTCTTGCTGCTCGAGATCCTCACTTCCCTTCTCGTCCTGAGGAGGTGGCCATGAGAATGCTGAAGTGGGTTTGGCTCGCGACGATGATCGTGGCCGTGGGCGTCCTCGGACTTCTGGCGTGGCTGCTTCCGCTGCAGTGGAAGGACCAAGGCCTGATGGTCTTGTTGATCATTGCGATCGGAGCCGCGATTGGCGTTGCGCTGACGTGGTGGCGGCGCGACAAAGACACCGAACGCTTTGGCGACCCCGAAACGCTGGGACGACTCATCGCCGGAAGTGCAGCGCCGTGGCGCTTGGCTCGCGCAACCCTGCTGATTTTGGGACTGGCGTTGGTCGCGCTCTCCCTTGCAGGCCCGCAGTACGGCAGTCGCACGCGCGTGCTTCACAAGCGCGGGATCGACGTTGTGTTGGCGCTCGACTTCTCCAAGAGCATGCTGGCGCGCGACGTTCGGCCGTCTCGCATCGAGCGCGCCAAGGCAGAACTCACCCGCTTGCTGCAGGACCTCGACGGGGACCGCGTCGGCGTGGTCGCGTTCGCAGGCGAGACCATGGAGTTCCCCATGACTGTCGACTACGCCGCGATCGGACTCTTCCTGCGCGACCTCGGCCCCTACGACATGCCGGTTGGCGGCACGGCCATCGGACGTGCACTCACCGCCGCACAACGACTTCTCGAACGCAGCAATCGACGTCCTCCGAATGAGGAGGAAGCCGAAGTCGAACAGCGGTCGAAAGTGATCATCTTGCTCACCGATGGCGAAGACCACGAAGGTGACCCCCTCAGCGTCGCCAACGATCTCGCCGCGGATGGAATCAAGGTCTACACGGTGGGCATTGGGTCGCGAACCGGTGAGCCGATTCCCACGTACAGTGCTGACGGCACGTGGACGGGTTACCAACGCGACGAAAACGGCGACGTTGTTCAAACTGCGCTGACAGCCGAAAACGAGGAGCAGCTTCAGGAGATCGCGTCGCGAACCGGCGGCGAGTATTTCCGTGCACGCCAAGGCGGTGTGGGAATCGACCAGATTCGTCGGCACATGCGCGCGCTGCACCAAAGCGTGCAGGAATCACGACGGGTCACGGTGCACGAGAACCGCTACGCTCTGGTCCTATTGCCGGGCTTCCTGTTCCTCGTGTTGGAGCCTCTGCTCCCCGAAGCCTGGATCGGAAGACGGCGACGTCGGGCGCGTAGGAAGAAGGAGAAACGATGAAGATCTCGCAGCTAGCGTTTCTTGTTTCGATTCTCGGTTTGGCTCATGTCCAAGCACAGGCCGAACCTCAGTCCGAACCACCCTCGGAAGAGGAAAGCGAGACCTGGGAGATTTTCCGCTCGCCGAACTCCAACGTCGAGGTCGGCAACGCACGCATGGCCGCGCAAGATCCCGCCGGCGCGATTCAGGCGTACGACCGAGCCGCACGCCAACTGCCCGAAGACATGGCGGTACAGTTGAATCGCGGACTCGCTCAAATGGGGACGGGCGATAACGCCTCTGCACGCGATTCGTTCCTCGCCGCAACCGATCCCAACGCTCCGACGTCGGTGCGCGCAGCCGCGTACTACGACCTCGGCTTGGCGTTTTACCGAGACGGGGATGCGGCCGCGAACCAAGAAGACCATCAGTCGTCACAACAAGCGTTCCGCGAAGCTGCGGATTCGTTCCGTCGTTCGTTGCGTCTCCAGCCCGGCAATCGCGACGCAGCGTGGAACCTGGAACTGGCTCTTCGACGCCTCCAAGAGGAACAAGAGGCGCAGGAGCAGCAGGAACAACAAGAACAAGAGCAGCAAGAGCAGCAGGACCAGCAGGATCAGCAGAACCAAGATCAGGATCAGCAGAATCAGGATCAGAACCAGGATCAGCAGGACCAACAAGATCAGCAGCAGAACCAGGATCAGCAGGACGGCGATCAGGGTGAGCAAGAGCAGCAGCAGGATCAGCAGGGCCAAGACCAGCAGGACCAGCAGGAACAACAGGGCGACGGTCAGGACAGCGACGAGCAGCAGAATCAGGACGGGTCCGACCAAGGCGACGAGGACCGCCAGAACGGTGAAGAGAACGATCCGCAGCAACAGCAACAAGACCAGGGCGAGAACGGTGACAACGCCTGGAACGAGCCCGAAGATGGCTCGGGCGGTGGACAGCGGCTTCCCAACCACGTCGAACGGGTTCTGGACGCGTTGCAGGACGACGAGCAGAACCTCGAACGCGTCCGCGCACGTCAGCGCGCCCAACGTGACCGACGCAGAGTGAATCAGGACTGGTGAGTCGTCGGCTAACCCTTGTTGCAGTGCTGCTGAGTGCAGTACTGCTCTCCTCCTTCGCACACGCGCAAAACGTGACGGCGCGGGTGGTCATGACCAGCGATCGATCCGAGGTCGCCGTGGGTCAGGCGTTCCGGCTCCAAATTCGCGCCGATGTAACAGGGGCCGACATCCAGAGTTTTGACGAGCCTCCCTTGGCGGGTTTCACAGTTCAGGCGCGACAGGTTTCGCGGCCGGTCCAGTTCCGTTTTTTCGGCGGCCAACAGCAAGTCATTCAGTCGACCACGATCCACACCTACACGCTCGTCGCCGAGCAGCCCGGTCGATACGACTTACAGCCCGCCACGGTGCGCTCGGGCGGAGAAGAGTTCCAAAGCAACCCGATTACGATCGTCGTTGGCGGCTCCAACGTTCCGGCCCAGCCGCAACAGCAACAACAAGATCCCGCTCAGTCCACAAACTCCAACATCGCCGTGGACGGAGCACAGGTGGATCCGAACGCGTTCCTTCGTACGATCGCAGACGTCGCCGATCCCTACGTCGGGCAACAGGTCTCCGTCAGCGTGTACCTTTATACGCGAGCGCCCATTCGAGCCGCGCCGCAGATCACGCGTGAACCCACCGCAGACGGCTTTTGGATTCACGACCTGCTACCGCCCCAGCGCACGCTGAACCCGACCACGCAAACGATTCAAGGCACAACCTACCGCGTGTATCTCTTGCGTCGCTTTGCTGCGTTTCCGCTTCGCGAAGGCGAGCTTGAAATCGGGGCACCTGAGATTTCGATGTCGACGGGATCGCTCTTCGACATGTTCAACGGCAGCCAGCAGCTCGAGCGTACCGGCGTACCCATCACCATCCGAGCGCGCGCACTGCCGGATCCGCCGCCAAACGCGGTTGTCGGTGAATACACGCTGGAAGCGTCACTCGACCGCAACCAGGTGCGTACGGGCGACGCGGTGACGCTTACGGCTGTGGTCCGCGGTGTTGGAAACGTCCGCGACGTTCGTTTCGGCGAACCGAACATCGAGGGATTGCAGGTCCTGCAACAACCCTCCGAAGACACGGTCGAGCAACCCAATGATCGCGTTGGCGGGATGCGTCGCATGTCTTGGCTCTTCGTTCCCCAGGAGCCGGGGACGTTTACGATTCCTCCGCTCGTGCTCAACACGTTCGATCCCGAGACGCGGCAGTACAACGCCGTGCGTGGTCCCGAGTTGCAAATCGTCGCTGCGGGAAACGCCATCGCGCCCGACCCCGCGGACGTTGAACCGGAGGAGCAGGTTGAGGATCCGGTCCAAGAACTTCCACCCCCCGAGTTCGGACCGGTTCGTACGAGCGCCGAGCTACGCCGCGCCACCCCGCCAGTGAGTGGAGCGCCTTGGTACTTCGCATTGCTCGCAGGGCTTCCGCTCTTGGCTGTGCTGGGCGGAGTTCTCGTTCGCCAACTTCGAAAGCGACGCGACAACCCCAAAGTGGTGCCCGCAAAACGGCGGCTTGATCAAGCTGACAAACTCGCAGCGTCCGGTGATGCGCGCGCGTTCTACGGTGCAGTTGCCGCGACCCTGAAGACGGCGATCGAAACCAAGATCGGCGAAGCGGTCGGCGGACTCACACACGATGCACTTCGACGCGACCTGCGGCACAAAGGTATGGGCGAAGAGGTGGTTCGTAAGCTCATCGAAGAACTCGAAGCGTGTGACTTCGCGCGCTTTTCCTCTGCCGGTGCGTCTCGCGAGGAAATGGATCGAACACTGCGCCGCGCTCGCGAACTTCTTTCCGAGCTGGACCGCTTTCGACCGCAGGAGGCTGCATGAGAGCGCTTGCCTTCGTCGTGGTGAGCTTCGTCGTCAGCTCTTCCGCGAACGCACAACCTCTGCAGACCGTGTTCGAACGCGGCAACGACCACGCGTTTGGCGATCGCGCCGATCAAGCCATCGCAGCCTACGAACGCCTCATCGAAGCCGGAGTCGCAGACCCGGATGTCGAGTTCAACCTCGGAAGCGTGCACGCCCAGCAAGGCCACTACGGCGCAGCGATTCGGCACTTCGAACGCGCGTTGAGACTGCGTCCTAGCGACGAAGGTGCACAGCAAGGTCTCGACGACGCACGTCGTGTTCTGGCAGACCGTCGGGCTCAAGCCGAGGGGGAAGCGGAGATCGACGAAGGCGGCGGATTCGGCGATGCGCTGGTGCGGCCGTTCAGCGAAGCGCAGCTGGCGTGGGCCGTGCTCGGTCTTGAACTTCTGCTCATTGTCGCCATCGTCGCTCGTCTGCGCGTGTCGAGTGCGAGCGCCAAACTGGGCACCACACTGGTCTCGGTGCTCTTCGCGCTGCTCTTCGTCGGCAGTGCGAGCGCGCTCATGATCGAACGTGGCGCGTTTCGCGATGGGCAAGACGCGATCATCTTGCAAGATCAGATCGCCCTACGCGCGGCACCCCATCCCCAGGCTCAGTCACGCGGGGAAGCACGCGAAGGCGACTGGGCACGCATCCTCGACCGCGATGAAGATTTTGTGCGCGTAAAGCTGGCCGGACGCGAAGGTTGGGTCGAGGCGAGCGCCGTCGGCGAGATCTGATCGAACATTCGGATCTGAAGATCCAACAACCGTCATCCGAAGCGGTTTGTGTCGTAGAAAATCCTGCTATCGTCCGCCCCGCTCTCCATGCGTTCAGTTGCTACCGCTCTTGTTCTCGCCCTGGTTTGGGTGCTCTGGTCCGGGCACTTCGAACCGCTCGTGGTCGGGTTCGGAATCGTTAGCATTCTGCTCACCATTTTCGCAGCCAAGCGACTCGACGTCCTCGATGGCGAGGGCCAGCCGATGGGTGTGTTCTTGGTGCGCGTGCCGGTGTTCATCGCCTGGCTCATCGGCGAGATCATCTCAGCGAACTTCCAGGTTGCGCGCATCATCCTGAACCCTCGCCTCCCGATTCGCTCCCACCTCATCCGCGTGCCCGCGAATCAAAAGACCGACCTCGGCAGGACGATTCACGCCAACACGATCACCATCACTCCCGGCACTGTCGCATTGGACGTTCGGGACGATGTGATTCTCGTGCACGCGCTCGACGACAGTCTCGCGAGCCAAGAGGACGAAGGCGCCTGCGACCGAAAGATCTCCTGGTTGGAAGGGTCGTTGTGAGCATCGTGTACGCCGTCGCCGCGTTGATGGTGCTCGCCAGCATGGCGATGACCATGTACCGGAGCGCGAAAGGTCCGACGGTGTACGACCGCATCCTCGCGGTGAACTCGTTCGGGACCACCACAGTCTTGCTCATCGCGATTTCTGGCTTTCTGTTCGGTCGTCCCGAGTGGCTCGACCTGGCCATCGTCTACGCGTTGTGCAACTTCGTGGGCACACTCGCGGTCCTTCGTTTCTCGAAGTACGGATCTCTCGCCAAAGACGAGCGGACAAAACCGTGATCGCCTTCGACATTGTCTGCGCGGTCTTGGTGCTCGCGGGTTGCGTATTTTGTCTCATCGGTGGGCTCGGCCTGATCCGTCTGCCCGACGTCTACACGCGATGTCACGCCGCAGGCATGACCGACAGCGCCGGTGTTGGCGGCGTGCTTGTCGGACTCGCGTTCGCATCGAACTACACGCAGCCCTTGGTGACCGCGAAGCTCTTGATGGTGCTCATCTTCGTTTGGCTCTCCAGCGTGGTGAGCACGCACGCACTTCTCAAAGCTGCGTACGCGCGTGGTGTGCGAGTCGACGATGACGATCCGGAAGACTGGACTACGGTCGCACGTCCCCCAGAGCGCGACCCCGAAGACGAAGACGAACCCGACGCAGAAGAAGACGACGACGAGGACGAGGACGCCTGATGGAGTTCCCGATCGAAATCGTCCTGTTTGGGTTTTTGCTCACCATGGGCATCGTCGTCGGACGTCAACGCGACTTGTTCTCCGCAGCGATGCTCACGGGCATCTTCAGTCTGCTCAGCGCGGCGTTGTTCACGCTCATGGACGCTGTCGATGTCGCGTTCACCGAAGCCGCAGTGGGCGCGGGCATCTCCACGTTTCTGATCTTGGCGACGCTCGCGTTGACCGGCGATACCGAGAAAGAGAGCACGCGCTCTCCGTGGTTGCCCGCGGGAATCGTCTCCTTGACCGGTGCAGCGTTGATCTACGGCACGTTCGACATGCCTCTCTACGGGGACGGCAGCGCAACGATCCACCAACACGTTGGCAAGACGTACATCGACAACGCGTTCAACGACACGGGTCTGCCCAACATCGTGACCACGGTTCTCGCCAGCTATCGCGGTTACGATACGTTTGGTGAACTTGCGGTGATCTTCACCGCGGGCATCGGCGTGATGCTGCTGCTGGGATCACGCACGCCCCAAATTCGCGGCGACATGAAGAGCCTCCCGCCGCGCTCGCGTGCACCCTACGTGCGCGAGATGCCGGTCGTGCGCATCGTCAGCAAAGCGATGATGCCGTTCATCCTGCTCTTCGCGCTCTACGTGCAGGCCCACGGCGACTTCGGTCCGGGCGGCGGATTCCAAGCGGGCGTGATTTTCGCTGCAGCGTTCGTGCTCTACGGATTGGTGTGGGGTCCCGGCGCACTTGAAGCGTTCATTCGTCATCGCCATGTCGAACGCGGCATGTCGGTGGGGCTCCTTCTCTACGGCGGCGTCGGCGTATTTTCGTTCTTCGCCGGCCAGCAGTTCCTCAACTACGACGCGATCGACCCGGCACATCCCCAACACGGGCAGCACCTCGGCATCTTCCTGGTTGAGCTGGGTGTTGGAATCACGGTCAGCGCGGTCATGCTCGCGATCTACTACGCCTTTGCCAGCCGACCGAAGGTCGTCAACGGCGAGGGTTACCGCGAAACCCAGCGCGAGGAGTCACCGGCGTGACCTTCCTCGGACTTTGGCACTACTGGGTGGTGATCGTCTTGATGATGACGGGGCTTTGGATCGTCATCGCCAAGCGCAACTACATCAAGAAGCTCTTGGGCCTGAGCATCTTCCAGGTCTCGGTGATCATGCTCTACGTCTCGATGGGCAAGGTCACCGGAGGCACGCCACCGATCTACCTCCAGGACGAAACCGGCGCACCGCTACCCGACGTCATCTATTCCAACCCGCTTCCTCACGTATTGATGCTGACGGCGATCGTCGTCGGTGTCGCGACCACAGCCGTGGGTCTCGCGCTCGCGGTACGGATTCGCGAAGCCTACGGGACGGTCGAAGGCGATGAGGTGATGGAAGCCGACCGCCAGGACGAAGCGCGTCGGGTGCACGCAGTCACCGAGGGCGAAGCATGAGTTGGACGGAGCATCTTCCCGTTCTGCTCGTGGTCATTCCGCTGCTGACCGCGCCGCTCGCCGTGTTGGTTCGACACGCCAAGTTGGTGTATCCGCTCGCACTGCTCGCCACGGCCGCTTCAACAGCGTGCGCGATCATGTTGCTCGCCACGGTCGATGAACCGGTGAGCTACCACCTTGGTGGCTGGGCTCCGCCCATTGGCATCGAATATCGCGTGACCCGCGCCACCGCACTGGTGGTCACCTTGGTCACCTCAATCGCGTTGATTGCGCTAACGCTGGGCACGCGCGGTACACGACGTGAGGTTCACGGACGACCGCATCTCTTTTACGCGGCGTACCTGCTCTGCCTCACCGGCTTGTTGGGCATGGTGGTTACGGGCGACGCGTTCAACGTTTTCGTCTTCCTCGAGATTTCGTCGCTCAGCACGTATGCGCTGGTCGCGATGGGTCCACGCCGGCGCGCGTTCAGCGCGGCGTTCAACTACTTGGTGTTGGGCACCATCGGCGGAACCTTCGTTCTGATCGGTATCGGCCTGCTCTACCAGATGACAGGCACGCTCAACGGCCTCGACATCGCGTCCCGGATGGAAGAAATCGGGGAGCTACGCACCGTCCACGTCGCGTTTGGCTTCCTGGTCATCGGCTTTGCCATCAAGCTTGCCGTCTTCCCGCTGCACCAGTGGTTGCCCAACGCCTACGTCGAGTCACCCTCCGCGGTTTCGTCGTTCCTCGCAGGCACCGCCACGAAGGTCATCTACTTCCAGATGATTCGCGTTGTGATGGTGGTATTCGGAGCCACCTACGTTTTCGAGCATCTCGGCTTTGGGCTCGTGCTCGGCCCGCTTTCGGTGCTGGCGATGTTCGCGGGGTCCCTCGCTGCGATTTACCAGCACTCGCTCAAACGACTCTTGGCCTACTCCAGCATCGGCCAGGTCGGGTACCTCACGCTTGCGATCTCCTTTGGAACCGAAGAGGGCCTCTACGCCGGCCTGCTCCACATGGGCGCACACGCCGTCACAAAGACCGCACTCTTCATGGTGGCTGCGGTGTTCATCGCGTCCGTGGGCAACGACCGACTGGAGTCCTTGGCGGGACTTGGACGCAAGATGCCGCTGGTCGGACTTGCGTTCGTGGTCGGCGGCATCGGACTCATCGGTGTTCCAGGCACAGCCGGCTTCGTCAGCAAGTGGGCATTGCTTCAAGCTGCGCTCGGCGCGGGGCAACCCTGGGTTGCCGCGCTGATCCTGCTCAGCTCTTTGCTTGCGGTCGCGTACGTGTGGCGCGTTGTCGAACTGCTCTACTTCCGTGAGCCGCCAGAGGACGACATCAAGATCGACTGGGGTGCCTTTCTTCCCGCTAGCGCGCTCTTGGCACTCTCGATCGTGATCGGGATCTGGAACGAGCCGGTCACCGACATGGTGCGCGCGGCTGCACACCAGCTGATGACGGGGACGCCATGACCCCCGACATGCTGATCCTGGCGAGTCTCGTCATTCCCGTCGTCGGCGCGGTGCTCGTCGGTTTGACCGGCCGCAATCCGAACCTGCGCGAGGGGATGACGGCGATCGCCAGCCTTGCCACGTTTGGCTGCGTTGCCGCTCTTGTGCCTGCGGTTGTTTCCGGCGACCTGCCTGAACTCGTCGTGTTCGAGGCCATGCTGCCCAACGTTCCGCTCGCATTCCGCGTGGAGCCCTTGGGCATGCTCTACGCGTTGGTCGCCGCTGGGCTGTGGCCAATCACCAGTGCGTACGCCGTCGGGTACATGCGCGGTCACCACGAAGAAAACCAAACCCGCTTCTTCGTGTGCTTCGCGCTGGCCATCTTCGCCGCTCTCGGCATCGCGTTCGCAGCCAACCTCGGCACGCTCTTCCTCTTCTACGAGGTGCTGACTCTTTCGACCTATCCCTTGGTCACCCACCACCAAACGCCTGACGCCAAGCGTGCGGGCCGCGTGTACCTCGGCATTCTCATCTTTACGTCGATCACGTTCCTGCTACTCGCCGTCGCGTGGACGTACGCTGCAGCAGGCACGCTCGATTTCCGGATCGGCGGCATTCTCTCGGGCAAGGTCGCTCCGGTTGCCGTGCCCTTCCTGCTCGGCCTCTACGCCTACGGATGTGGCAAGGCAGCACTCATGCCGCTTCATCGCTGGCTACCCAACGCGATGGTGGCCCCCACCCCCGTGAGTGCGCTGCTCCACGCGGTCGCCGTTGTTAAAGCTGGTGTCTTCGCGATTCTGAAGATCGTTGTCTATGTCTTCGGCCTAGACATGCTCCGCGACGGAGGTGCGTCCGAATGGCTGATGGCGGTCGCTGGTTTCACCATCCTGGCCAGCTCGCTGATCGCCTTCACCAAAGACAACCTCAAAGCACGACTCGCCTACTCCACGATTTCGCAGCTCGCGTACATCGTGCTTGGCGCTGCCTTGGCGACGCCCGACGGTGTGCTGGGAGGCGGGCTGCACATCGCCACGCATGCCGTCGGAAAGATCACTCTCTTCTTCTGTGCCGGAGCGATCTTGGTCGCGAGCCACAAGAAAAACATCAGCGAGATGGACGGCCTTGGCCGCGCGATGCCCTGGACGTTTGCCGCGTTCACGATCGGCGCGGTGTCGATCATCGGATTGCCGCCGATGGCCGGGTCATGGAGCAAGTGGCTCCTGGCGCTGGGATCTGCGGACGGCAACGCGATTTACATCGCCGTACTGATGGTCAGCTCGTTGCTCAACATCGGCTATCTGATGCCGATCCCGATCCGGGCGTTCTTCTTCGACCCACCCAAGCACGACGCGCATGACGATCACCACGGTGACCACGACGCGCATGAGCAAGGCGAAGCACCGCTTGCGTGCGTGGTTCCGCTCTGCCTCACGGCTGCGGGCTGCTTGATCCTCTTCTTCTTCGCGGATCGCATCGTCGACCTGCTCCGACCGATCGTAGGTGCGGGATGAGCGCGAACGACCAGAGCGTGTTTGAGCGGAATGCGGACAAGATCGGCAAGGGCGTCGGCGTGGTGTGCGTGCTGCTTCTCGTCGCAGACGTCGTCTACCACGTGGTCGGCCACAAGCATGTGCACTTCGACTTCGAGGCGATTCCCGGCTTCTACGCGCTCGCCGGATTTATCTCGTACGTCGGTCTGGTGTTGACCGCGAAAAAGCTCCGCACCTGGCTACGACGCGACGAGAACTACTACGGCGAAGCTCCACTCGTTGAAGAGCACGACCTTCACGAAGAACCCGCGCACGAACATGATGCGGCCCACGACGCGGAGGAAGAGGAGTGAACGCCTTCCTCGACGCGCTGGGCCAGCTTTTCCCCGGCGAGATCATGATTCTGGGCGCGCTGCTCATTCCCTTCGTGAAGGGACGCGCACGCAGCGCACTCGTGGTTCTGCTGCCGATTCTGAGCGGGTTGCAGCTCTGGTCGTTGGAGCTGGGGCACGCTGCTGGCGCGACCCTCTTCGGCTACGAGCTGGAGGTGGTTCGGGTCGACCGGCTCAGCCGCATGTTCGGCACGGTCTTCCACATCGCTGCAGTGCTCTGTTGCATCTACGCGCTGCACGTTAAGAAGGCGCTCGAGCACGTCGCGACCCTGGTCTATGCGGGCGCCGCCATTGCGGCGACGTTTGCCGGTGACTTGATCACGCTCTTCCTCTTTTGGGAGCTCACCGCGCTCAGTTCCGTGTTTCTGATCTGGGCGCGCGGCCTCGAAGACAAGTCTCGTCGTGAGCGCGCGTACCGAGCAGGCCTTCGCTACCTGATCGTTCAAGTGGGTTCCGGCGTGCTCTTACTGGCGGGAGCGATCCTGCACTATCGCGAAACAGGCTCGCTGCACTTCGGCCACATCGGGCTCGAAGCGTCGTCCGGCGCGATCTTCATCTTCCTCGCATTCGGCATCAAAGCGGCATTCCCCTTCCTGCACAACTGGGTTCAGGATGCGTATCCCGAAGCGACGGTGAGCGGCACTGTGGTGCTGGCTTCGTTCACCACCAAGCTCGCCATTTACGCACTGGCGCGAGGGTTCGCAGGCACCGATATCCTGATTCCCATCGGCGCCGTGATGACGGCGTTCCCCATCTTCTTCGCGGTGATCGAGAACGACATGCGCCGCGTGCTCGCTTACTCGCTGAACAACCAGTTGGGCTACATGGTCGTCGGCATCGGCGTCGGTACGGAGCTCGCGATCAACGGCGCTGCGTCGCACGCCTTTGCCCACATTCTCTACAAGGGATTGCTCCTGATGAGCATGGGCGCGGTGCTCTACCGAACCGGCACGATCAAAGCCAACGAACTGGGTGGGCTGCACAAGTCGATGCCGATCACGACGGTGCTCTGCATCATCGGTGCGCTCTCCATCTCCGCGTTCCCCCTGCTCAGCGGTTTCGTGACCAAGTCGATGGTCATCTCGGCCGTGGGCGAGCACCACATGACGATCATCTTCGGTGTGCTGCTTTTCGCATCGGCCGGTGTGTGTGACCACTCGGGCATCAAGATTCCGTTCTTCACCTTTTTCGCGCACGACAACGGCTGGCGCGTGAAGGAAGCCCCGAAGCACATGCTCGTCGCGATGATCATCGCAGCCGCACTCTGCATCGGGATTGGTGTGGCGCCGGGATTCCTCTACGCACTGCTCCCCTACCCCGAGCTTGCGGCTGAGTACCATGCGTACGACTTCACCCACGTCATCACCCAGCTCGAACTCTTGCTCTTTGCCGGGCTCGCTTTCGTCGTGATGATGCGCATGGGCGTCTACCCGCCCGAGCTTCCCGCCATCAACCTGGACACGGACTGGGTGTATCGAAAAGCGCTACCGCCCTTTGTGCGCGAGGTGTACGGGCTCGCGGGTTGGGTTCGGACGCACGTTTGGAACGCAACAGTGGCGATGCGCGATGCGCTTCTCTCCGTGGCTCGGCATCATGCAGAACCGCCACGCGGGAAGCTCGGCGAACCCTGGAGTTCGAGTTCCACCGTGATGTGGGCCGCGTTGATTCTCGGCCTAATGCTCATGCTCTACCACTCATAGAGCGCGTTCGATTTGAACTACGCGCGGCTAGCTCTATGTAGGTTGAGCGATGCGCGATTTGATCGAAAGGCTCCGAAACGGTCGATGCGATCTTTCCGGTCTTCCCACCGGTGCTGCCGCGCATCTGCTGGCGCAGGCCAAAGAGCGGCTCGGCCCGATGCTGGTCGTCGCCGGCAGCGCGGATGCCGCAAACCGCTTCGCCGACAACCTTCGGTTCTTCTGTCCGGGCAACGTTCTGCACTTTCCCACGCTGGACACCACGCCCTACCTGGACGTCGCTCCCGATCGGCGCGCGGCCATGGACCGAATGGCCGTTCTCTTTCATCTCTCGCGAGAGCTTCCCTGGTCGTTCGTAGTGACCTCAGGCGCCGCCCTTGTTCGCAAGGTCCCTCCTCGCGATGCGATTCGGCAACGCTCCCGCCTGGTTAAAGTCGAGACGGAACTTGAGCGCGAAGACCTGATCGACACGCTCAGTGCAGGTGGCTACGTACGCGTTCCCGTTGCCGAAGATCCCGGAACGTTCGCGGTTCGCGGGGGGATCGTCGATGTCTATCCCGCGCATGCGCGCTTTCCTGCGCGCATCGAACTCGACGACTGGATTGTCGAGTCCATCAAGCTCTTCGATCCCGACGATCAACGCACGATCGAGAGCATCGAGGAGATCTTCATCCACCCCGTGCGGGACACCGTCATTACCGCGGACCAGAAAGCCGTCGCGCTCAAGCGGGTGCGCGAACTGTGTGACGAAGCCAACGTGCCCACGACCAAGACTCGCGCTCTCTTGGACGACCTGGAAGCCGGACGCGCGTTCTACGGTGTCGACGGTCTGCTGCCCGCGTTCTACGACACGCTCGAATCGCCGCTCGACTATCTACCGCCGCAAGCTCGCGTGGCGGTGCTCGACCCCACCGCGGTCCGCCGCAGTGTCGAGGACGAACTCGACCGTGCCGACATGGACCGGCAAGCGAAGGTGCACGATGGCGCACCTGCGTACCCGCTCGAAGCGCTCTATTCGGAACCCGAGGCGTTCCGCGACAGCATCCTCGAACGACAGCCGATTCTTGTGCACAAGCTCGCGGTGGGCGGTGCGCCGGACGCGGAGGAGTCGGCGCTCGCCGTGTTTGAGTCTGTCGACGAGGACGATCTCATCCAGGTTGGCGGGTTCGACCAAACGTCGCTCGTCGCATTGCTCAAGGCCAAGCGCGCGGCTGGCGCAGGCGACGGTTTCGAACCCGTCATCGAACACGCGCAGCGATGGGTTGACGAGGGCTTTCGTGTCTTGTTCACAGCGCGAACTCGAACGCAGGCCGATCGGCTCGCATCCCTCCTGAAGGGCTACGGCATCACGCTCGCTTCAAAGCCCGCCGACCTAAGCGATCTCGATCTGAACAAGCACGGTGTTCAGCTCGCCTTCGGCACCCTGCATGACGGGTTCATCTGGCCTACCGAAGCACGCGCGGTGGTGACCGAAGAGGAGATCTTCGGGACGCGCGCACGGCGACGACGTCAGAAGAGCAAACGTCGTCGCAAACAGAAGACGGAGGCCTTTCTCGAAGACCTGCGGGAGCTCAATCCGGGTGACCATGTCGTGCACGCCGACCACGGCATCGGCATCTACCGAGGCATTGAACGAAAGACGATTGCACAAAGCGCATTCGAACGGATGCGCGGCGAGGAACCTCGGTTCGTGGAAGTTCTGGTCGTCGAATACAAGGGCGACGACAAGCTCTTCCTGCCCGTCACTCGACTCAGCAGCATTCAGAAATTCTCCGGCGAGGGTGCGAAGCCCAAGCTCGACAAACTCGGCGGCACAACCTTCGCCAAGAAGAAAGCCAAGGTCCGCACGGCGGTGAAGCAAATGGCGGACGAGCTGCTGAAGCTCTACGCCCAGCGAGCGGCACACACGCGCAAAGCGCTGCCGCCGACCGACCGCACCTACGCAGAGTTTGAAGCGACGTTTCCTTTCGAAGAGACCAACGACCAAGCGCGCGCGATCGAAGACGTGCTGGTCGATCTCGAAGAGGGCAAACCCATGGACCGTTTGGTGTGCGGCGACGTGGGGTTCGGAAAGACCGAAGTGGCGATGCGCGCTGCGTTCCGTGTGGCGATGGATGGTCGACAGGTTGCGGTTCTCTGTCCGACCACGGTGTTGGCGCAGCAGCACTTTCTCAGTTTTCGAGATCGCTTCGAGGGGTATCCGCTCGAGGTGTCGCAGCTGTCACGCTTTGTGAACAAAGCCACAACCACAGATGTCCTCGGCAAGCTCAAGGCCGGAAGCATGGACGTCGTTGTCGGTACACACCGGCTGCTCTCCAAGGACGTGCATTTCAAGAACCTCGGCCTCCTCGTCGTCGATGAGGAACAGCGCTTCGGCGTCGCCCACAAAGAACGCATCAAACAGCTTCGAACCGAAGTCGACGTTCTCACGCTCACCGCCACGCCGATTCCGCGCACGCTTCAAATGGCGATCGGTGGTTTGCGGGACCTCTCCCTCATCACCACGCCACCGGTGGACCGACGTGCGGTGCGCACGTTCGCATGTCGCTGGGACGACCACACCATTCGTGAGGCGATCGGCCGTGAGCTGAATCGCGGTGGTCAGGTGTTCTTCGTCTACAACCGGATCGAGGGGCTCTACGAACGGGCCCAGCGTCTGCAGGATCTGCTCCCTGGCGCACGCATCTGCGTCGCGCACGGCCAAATGAAAGAGGGCCAACTCGAACGCACGATGACCGACTTCGTCGCGGGCGACTACGACGTGTTGTGTTCGACGGCGATCATCGAAAGCGGACTGGATATTCCGCGCGCCAACACGATGGTCATCGACCGAGCGGACATGTTTGGACTCGCGCAGCTCTACCAGCTCCGCGGACGTGTCGGACGAAGCCGGGAACGCGCGTATTGCTATCTCATCACACCTCCGCCATCGAACATGACCGATGACGCACGCACGAGAATCGAAGCTCTGGAGCGGTTCACTGCGTTGGGTTCCGGTTTTCAGGTCGCCTCTCTCGATATGGAGCAGCGGGGTGTGGGCGATCTACTTGGTGCGGAGCAAAGCGGAAACGTGGCGCTGATCGGATTTGACCTGTTCCTGCACATGCTTGAAGAAGCCGTCGCTCAACTTCGCGGTGAGAAGTACGTCCAGGAGATCGATCCGGAACTCACGATCGACGTCGAGCACTACCTGCCCGACGACTACATCTCCGACGTTGGCCTGCGCTTGTCCTTTTACAAGCGCTTGGCGGGCATGCCGGACGAGGACTCCGTGCAAGACTTGGCAAGTGAGATGGAAGACCGCTTTGGACCGCCTCCCCCGCCCGCACTGACGCTTGTCCGCGCCATGATGCTGCGCCCCGGTCTGAAGCACTTCCGTGCTCTGGGCTGTCAGGCGTCGGCGAAGCGAGTCACCTTGCATCTACGGCAAGACACACCCTTGGATCCAGCCAAGGTCGTGGGCCTGGTGGGTAAGCCCAAGAGCCCGTGGTCCCTCTCGCCCGACATGAAACTGACGTACAAGTTCGACGACGACTCCGAGGATGCGATCACGCGCGTCGATGAGTTGCTGAAAAAACTTCGACCGCTTCAAAAGTCGGACGACTCTCCATCGATGCCTTGAAGATGCTTCTAAGGACGCAAGATGCTCCGAGCCTTCGCAAAGGACTCTGGCGGGTCGACCTCAAAACGCAGCATCTTCCCGGTCACTGGATGCTCAAAACCCAACATCGCCGCGTGTAACGCAAGTCTCCCGATCGTCTCGGCTGCTTCGGTCAAACGCGGATCTCGAATCCGCTTTCCGTAGATGGGATCGCCCAGAATCGAGCAGCCCGCATCGCTCAGGTGCACGCGTATCTGATGCGTCCGCCCAGTCTCCAGCTGACACGCAATCGCCACCGACCCGTGCATTCGCTCCACGACACGCACGTGCGTCACCGCGCGCTTTCCCTCGGTCACCTTCGAGCTAAACCGCTTTCGGGCCACGGGATGCCGTCCGTACATGGTGTCGAAGGTCATCGCGTCTCGCGGCAATGACCCCACGGCAATCGCCTCGTACCGGCGTTCGATCGTATGGCTTCGAAACAACTCCGTCAGCGCTTCACGTGCTTTCGAGGATTTCGCGACGACCATCACGCCACTGGTGTCCTTGTCGAGTCGATGCACGATGCCCGGACGCATCGGATCGCCGCCTTCCTCGAACGTCGTGTGATGGAGTAGCGCGTTGACGAGAGTCCCGTCGGGATGGCCCGCAGCTGGATGCACCACCATCCCTGCTGCTTTGTGTACGACGATCAGATGGTCGTCCTCATGAACAACGTCGATCGGAATGTCTTGCGGCACCGCTTCGCTCGGCGGTGGTGGTGCCGGACGCACCACGATCGCTTCTCCACCTTTGAGACGCAGCTTTGCGCGCGCCGGTGCGCCATCGACTTCGACGCGTTCTTCAACGATCCAACGTTGGATGGTGGCGCGTGAAGCGATGTCTTGAGCCGCGAGGTACTTGTCGAGTCGCTCGCCCGCATCCGCGGACGCAACTCGCAACGTGATGGGCTCTACCAAATCACAGACGCGACATGACCCTTCGACCGCACGAGGATGTCGATGATCGCGCGGTCGTAGAAGTTCTTCGCGTAGAGCTCGGGGGCGACGCGACTCTTGAAGAGCGCCCGCCCTTCTTCGATCTCGTCCGCGAGAACCTCGAAGAGGTTGTCCCCGTTGATTCCCTCGACAATCTTGTCCTCATTGTAGAGAGAAAGATCACTCGCGATCGCACGGGCCAGCCGACGGGCTGCTTCTTCGGTCTCGATGAGCGCCATGGCGGCATTCTCTCAAGGGGCGGCTCAAGATGTCAAAATCCCCAGCCCCCTTGAATGTAAGGCCACCCCTTGGAATAAGGACGGGTCTGGAGGCTTGTGATGCGACCCCTGCTTTGCTTGTGTGTTCTGGCTCTCGCCGCATTTGGCTGCGGTGACGACGACGGTCCCTCGTGCGACAACGCGGCGGACGGAATGTGCCCCGCGGGCTGTCCCGCCGACCCTGATTGCGTCGGAGACGACGGCGGGATGGAAGATGGCTCCGACTCCGGTCCGCCCGACAACGGCGTGACGGGTGACGAACTCTACGCGGATACCTGCGTTGCGCCGACCGACTGTCAGGCCTCGGAGCTGGATACGGCGTGTGCGTGTGTGCGTGCGCCCCAGCCTGGCCCGGATGGGATGCCCAACGCGTTCAACATCAATCGCGTGGGTTGCGACCAGCTCGAAGCGACCGGTGAGACGGTGCGCACACCCGAAGATGATTTCTGCGACGACGCTGGTGGAGACGGCGCGCCCGAACTGACGTGTATGACCGAAGGCAACTACCGCGTGCGCGGCGAAGTGCAGATGGTCACGGTCTACGGCGTTGTGGATGTCTTCGGCAACGGCAGCGACGCAGACATGATCACCGTCGAAATCTACGAAGAGGGAGCAGACGGTGCGCTGGGTACGCTCTTGGGAAGCGCCATCGCGAGCATCGACGACCCGTGCTCCGAGACCGAGGACGAGATCGAGAACGACATGGTCGTCGGTACCCGACGTTTGGGCTTCTACTCGATTCCCAACATCCCTTCGGAGACGCCGCTCATCGTGAAGACGTCTGGAAACTTGGACTTCTGGCGAGAGATTTACTCGTACAACGTGCAGGCCGAGAACGAAGAACTCGAGACGGGCGCGCCTCCGGCCGAAGCCTGTGAGACCTTGCGCACCGACGCGAACTTCGACGGAGTTCCCCGGTACGAGTACCGCGCACGTATCCTGAGCAGCTCGGACTGGACCTCGATTCCCCTGACCGCCGGCCTTGTCGACGGAATTCGCTCCACCAGTGGCGCCGTGGCCGGTGAGGTTCACGACTGCAACGACATCCGCCTCGAATTTGCGCAGGCCGCGACCAACCCGGTGGCTGAGGTCTTCACCTACTTCAACGACAACCCCGACAACCCCCTTCCCGACACGGGTCGAATCGTGGGCACGAGCCTTCTTGGCCTCTACGCGGCGCTCGACATTCCGGAAGGCCCGGTCGATATCGCTGCAGTGGGTTCGGTTGGCGATCAAACCGTAACGCTGGGGTGGTACCGAGCGCGAGTCTTTGCCGGCGCGGTCACGTCGGTGACGCTGCGCGGACTTCGTCATCAGCAAGTCCCCGCGGAGTAGAAACACCGCACCTCAGGTCAAACCGGAAGTCACTTCGGCTTCCGGTTTTTTCTTGGGCTAGACCGGGCTAAAGGTCGACTTTGATGCCGGCTTGGAACATCGCCGGGCGAACGGGTCGTGCGCCGAACGGACGCCGACTCGCCACCGGCTGTTGGTTCAAAATGTTCTCGAGCCGAATGTACGCGCGGACTCGCGGGCGAACCTGAGCCCAACCGACCACATCGACGATGCCGTACGCGTCGGTGCGGACATCTTCGCCGCCCTGACCGGCCTGCTCTCGCATCTCACCGACGTAGGTTCCGACCACGCGTGCGCCGCCGCGCTCGTGCTCGATGCCGATTTGCAGCTGACCCTGATGCTCGGGGATGTACGGGAGCTCGTCGCCCTCCTCGACCGATCCAAGCGTCGGATCATCGGAGTCGAACGCCTCACGAAAATGCGATCCGGTGTACGTGTAGGTCGCACGAACGGGAATCTTTGTGTCGTAGAGCTCAAAGGTCCACGACGCGACGGCCTCGACGCCCCACACGAAGACGGAACCAGCGTTGAACTGCCGATCGAGCATGTCCTCGGTACAGCCCGTTGAAAACGCGCATTGGCCCGTCAGGTTTGAGTAGTCGTTCAAGAAGCCGATCGCTTCGATCAGCCGTCCGTCGTCGGGGTCGGAGTAACGCATCCCCAGCTCGTAGTTGATCGAGAGTTCCTCTTCGACTTCGCTCGGCTGGCCCGGCGCCACGGGACTAAATCCACGATGAACGCCTGCGAGTACGCCGAGGTTGTCCACGAGTTCGTACTGCACACCAATACCGGGAAGCGCGACGGAACGAAGTTCGTCTTGTTCGGTGCCGGCTAGGTTGTTGTCGAAGCGCGTCTTGATGACCTCGGTACGGATGCCGGGCGAAAGCGTCAGTCCCGCGTACTCGAGCCCGTATACAAGGTAGCCCGCAAACGCGAACGCCCAGCCTTCGTTGTCGGTCCGAAGCTCCGGGTCATCACCGTTGGCGATCAGGGTTCGATCGAGCATCAAGAACCCGTACTCGGTGTGCTCGCGATCGATCTGATCTTGGTGAAAGCGGACACCGAGCTCGATGTTGTGCCGCACCGGTCCGGTGCTCGCGGCGATACGCAGCGCACTCTGGCCACCCTGGCTGACGAAGCGACGGTCGTTGTCGATGAGAAAAATCTGCTCGTCGGCCGAGGATGTATTTTGTGCACCTGTCAACACGTCGTAGAACGCAGCACGACGTCCGGTGGGCTGCAGCAACACGTCACGCGTGCTTTGCGATTCGTCTCCAAAGCGATTGAAGCGCAGCCACGAGCGGTCGAAATCGTGACGGTAAAGCTGCGTGGTCAGCTGGATGTCCTCGCCGACCTCGAGGCGCCATGTCAGCACCGAAGACATACGCCACCAACGCATTCGATCGCGTTCGCTTGCGACGTAGCGACGATAGGGATCGTTCTGAAAATCCTGGTCGGTGAGGCCCAAGTACGTTTCGTTGCTTCGTTCGCGGCCGAAACCCAGGCGAAGATCAACCCGGTTGAACACGCGACTCGTCACGCTGCTCTGCGCGAATCCACGAAGGATGAAATCGCTGCGGTGAAACCCCGTGTTTCGCTGCGAGAAATCAATGTCTTTGAACCCCTGGGACGCAACATCGAGCGCTTCGAAAAGAAAGCCGACGTGCTCAGTGGAGGCTCCGTAGTGCAGGTGGACTTTGCGCGAGCGGAACATGCCGTACGAAAGGTCGAGACCGCCCGAGGGTTCGCGAGGCGGAGTGCGCGTCAAGAGGTTGACCGCACCACCGATCGTCTGCGGTCCATACAGGAGTGCGGCCGGTCCTTTGAACACCTCGATGCCGGTCATCCGCGTCATCAGCGGGAAGTAGTACGCAGCCGGAGCGGCGTACGGAGCGGGACCGAAGAGCACGCCGTCTTCCATGAGCGTGACTTTCTTGCTGCGCTCGGGGTTGCCGCCGCGTAGACCGATGTTCGGACGAAGCCCGAAACCGTCCTCATGACGAACGTAGAGACCTGGCACCGAGAGCAGCGTGCTGTGCGGATCGTCGTACTCGAGGTTCTCGAGTTCCTCTTCGCCGATCAGCTGTGCCGAACCGCCTAGACGGAAGATGTCCTCGGGACTCCAGGCGGCCACCACCTCACGAAGCGTGAAGTCGTCGTCCTCGGGGTTGGTGTCTTCCTCGTCCGTTTCAGTCTCGGTCTGAGGGTCAGTGCCAGTCTCAGTCTCAGTCTCAGTCTCAGTCTCAGTCTCAGCGTCAGTCTCAGAGTCAGCCTCTTCGAGGTCGTCCTCCGTCAGGGTGAAGAGATCTTCGTCTTCGTCCTGAGCAAAACCCGGCGTCGTCGCGACAAAGGCGAGTAAAAGCAGGGATGAAAACCAATTGAAAATGATTTTCATTTACCCGGTGGTACCCCTCTCCACCGGTTGGTGCAAGCCAAAGCTACCGAAATCAGCGCTTCGCGAGCTGAGCGTCGAGCACCTCGAGACGCTTCGTCAGGTCCCTGGCAAGCACCTGAACGGCAGGCTCCTCCAGGATTCCCATGTGCGTTCCAGGCACGTCGACCACATCGACCGCTGCAGCGTGGTCGCCCCAGCCCAGCCCTGAACGGGCGTACGAGGGGTCGTAGAACGCTTCCTGCGTGGCTCGATACACCAGGACCGGAGCGTCCAAGGTAGGGATGTCGTACGCGATGGACGACTCGAGGTTGTCGCGCATCACAACTTGCATCCTCATCTGGTCGGGAAGCTCCCATCCCAAGCGCTCCAAGGAGGCGAGGCGAAGGTCGCGCGCCCACTCCCGCAGGAGCTTTGCGCGTCGTTGCACGCGCGAGCCGACGTAGCCGATACCGTCCTTGCGCAAGAGTTCCGCGTGAACGCGGAGCCGATACAAGAGCGATCGCGGTGGTGGCATCGGACCTGGACAGTCGAAGAGTGTGAGCAGCTCGACCTCGTGTCCCTTTTGCCGAAGTCGTGCTGCCATCTCCCACGCGACGACGCCGGCCAATGACACCGCCGCGAGACAGTACGGGCCCTCGGGCCAACGGTGACGCAGAACCTCCAGATAGAGTTCCGCCAAGTCTTCCACACGCGTGGGGTGGTCACCTGCGGCGCCGCCCACAAAGGGAGACGCAAGTCCGAGCACCGGTCGCTCCGTCCCGAGCGCATGGGCGAGGGGTCGGTAGTACGCGCCCCCTTCGCCGAGCACGTGAACCCCAAACACCGGCGTGCGTCCATCCACACCACGCTGATCGGGATGAGATAGGGCGACGCAGGGGGTGTGGACTTTGACGGTTCGCCTGCGATCAGACGGGCGAGTCGTGCAACGGTACGCTCCCGATAGAGGTCGACCACGCGAACCGTCCCGCTTTGAAGCTGGCTGGTGCGCCGTGCGACGCGCATCGCGACAAGTGAGCTTCCGCCGCTGTCGAAAAAGTCGTCATCGACACCGATCCGTTCCACCCCCAGCTCCTCAGCCACGATGGCCGCGATGCTCGCTTCGGTGGGCGTGCGCGGAGGTGTGCCCGCGGGTCGTTGCGCCACAAGCGGCGGCAGGGCCTGTCGATCGATCTTCCCTGCCGGCGTCAGCGGAATCGACGTCATCTCGCCAATCGCGACGGGAATCATGGGCTGAGGCAGTCGCTTCGACAACGCCTGGCGAAGCGCTGGAGGTTCCACTTTCGAACCGCCACGCGCCACGACGTGCGCAATGAGCTCGGTGGTGCCGCGTCTCGTTCGCGACGAAACCACCGCGCGTGCAACCTCGGGCAACGCGGTGAGTGCACGTTCCACGTCTCCGATCTCGACACGATGTCCGCCGATCTGAACCTGCTCATCAAAGCGGCCCGAGAACCAAAGCAATCCCTCGGCATCGAGGCGAACACGATCACCGGTCCGGTAAAACCGCTCACCATCACGAGTCACGAATCGCTTTGCGCTGAGCTCAGGTCGCGCAAGGTACCCCTGGGCGATACCGGGACCGCCGATCCAAAGCTCACCGGGAACGTTCACCGGAACCAACACCCCGCGCGGGTCGACCACGATGCAATGGGCGTTCGCAATCGGTCGGCCGATCGGGATCTTGTCGGCATGCTGCACACGGTGGACCGTGCTGTAGATCGTGGCTTCCGTCGGTCCGTATTCGTTGTAAAGCGCGACGCTTGGAAGCCGCTGGAGATGCGAACGCACCAGGTCGCTCCGGCATGCCTCGCCACCCACGATCACGACTCGCAAGGAGACCAGTTCATCCTCGGTGGCGGTGGCGAGAACCTCCTGCCACGTGCTGGGAGGGACATCGAGATGCGTCGGTCGGTATTTCGCGATCAGGCGCCGGATCGCCTCGGGATCGCGACGCACGCGAATGTTCGACAACACCAAGTGCGCACCGGATGTGATCGCCCAGAAAAGACCCGCCAATGCGGAGTCGAACGCCAGCGAGTGCAGCGTCGCGAGCGTCGTCGGCGCTGCGTCGTAGCCTGTTTGGCGAGCATCGAGCTGCGACGCGAGATTGGCATGGCTGACCACGACCCCTTTGGGACGTCCCGTCGACCCCGACGTAAAGATCACGTACGCGGGATCCGAGAGGGAGATGTTCGGAAGCGCGGCGGCGGCTGTTCCTTCATTCAAGAGGTCGGCCAAAGGCACGTCGGCGGGTCCGATCACAAGCCGCGGAGAGGCGTCCTCCAAAACAGCCGCGGAGCGAGCAGCCGGCAGTTCTGGATCGACGGGTGTGTAGGTCGCTCCGGCTCGAAGAACACCCAGCAGTGCAACCGCCTGTTCCACCGGAGTCTCCGACCGAACCGCAACGATGTCGCCGGGCTTCAAGCCGCGTTGGATCAACGCGCGCGCAACAGCATCGACTCGCGCCCGTGTGGTCTCTCCGTCGAGCGACTCGGTCTCATCGCTGAGAACCACACGTGTGCCGGCAGCTTCCAACGCCTGCTCAACCCTTAGCGGTACCGGTGTGGTGTTGAGTTCGAGGTGCGGGCCACGACACGCCTCGATCGCCTGGTGATCCGCTGGCGAAATCAGTGACGCGTCCTGGGCTGAAACGTCTGCACGAACGAGCGATCGCGCAAGTGTCACCAAGTGCCCCTCGATCGTCACCAGTTGCTCGAGCGAGAGCGATCCATCCGAGCACAACCTCGGAATCTCGCCGGTGAGTTCGAGCGAGAGCGCTACAGCCGGCAGGTCGTCGAACCAGCGTACGTCCACCGGAAGGGTCGGAACGGGCGCGTGTCTACCGGTGCGCCGCGACATCGCATCGAGTGCGATGGAACCGCGCTCGCCCACCTTGGCGAGTTCCGCATCGAGCCACTGCACGAGGTGTTGTGCGGGCCGGTCGAGCGGCGGCACGCGCATCGGCACAACAGGCGCGTAGAGTCCGGGTTCCACGCGTTGTGCTGGACCGCGGAACCCAATGGTCGATCCACCACCCGTCGCGGCGCCAATACGTGCGGCGTACACCGCCATCAGTAGCGCACCGGCACGCTGCGGATCCGTGGACAGAGTCTGCGCAAACCGCTCGAGCGCAACGCTCAGCTCGGTCGCGGGATGCGCTGAAGTCTTGCCGGATTGTGGGGAAGACGTCTGCGCTTGTGATGAAAAGGGATGAACGAAATGCGGCGACGACCATCGGCGCAGCCAAAACCCCTCGTGCAGAGCCCAGCGCGCATCCAGGTCGATCCAACGATCGAGATCGACGGGGCTAGAGGGTTCTCCAACTGTGTCGAGCGGCACGGAGCGCCCATCCAAGGTCGCGAGTTCGACGAGTCGAAGCGGTCCATCCGCGCAGTCCAGCGTTGGGCCCTCGCCTCCGAGCGCCACATCGCGCACGACGTAGAAGGAGCCGTCGACCCACACACGCGGCGACCCGATCGGGTTCGGGACGGGGCCGAAATCCAGTGCGCGCACCATGCGTTCGAGTTCAGAGGCAGAGCGCCGCGGATCGAAAAACCCTCCGGAAGGGGGACGGTGTTCCCGGCCAAAATACGAGCGCGGTGCTTCAGCTGGGCGTCGCTGAAGGCTGCCACTGTCGAGCTGTTCCAGCAGTTCGTGAAATGCGTCGAGCGCGGCTTCGAGACACTTGGCGTTGAGGCTGTATGCGCGTTCGTCCGGCAGTAGCGGCACCTCGCGCTGGACCAAGATCGAACCCGCATCGAGCTCGGCCGCCATTTCGTGCAGGGTGATTCCATGGACATCTTCGTCGTTGAGAATCGCCCAGGTCGTCGCGTGAAGACCTGCGTAGTGGGGAAGCAGCGAATCGTGAAAGTTCACCGCGATCTCGCGCACCGCGTCGAGAGTGTGGCGTTGAATCACCCACGGGTTGTTCAAGCTGAAGAGTCGGTCGACCCCCTCCGCAACCACTGCATCGCTGAACTCCCGTCGTGTTGCAAAGTGGGGAACGCCGTGCGCGGCAGCAATGGCGGCAAGCGAGCCATCGGGTGACGCGAGGAAGCGCAGCGAGGAAACGCCCCAGCGCTCCAACGCAGTCTGCGTACACCGAACCGCAAAGCCGCCTTCACCAACGACTCCGAACGTCCGTCCAACCGCCCCACCCATCGGCGACGGACGTATACCACGTTCGCTATCGGCTCAGAACAACGAGCCCGAAGGCAGCGTCGTACGCGCTTGCGCCCACGCGTTCCAGCGGCGGTGCGCCCGCCAACGCGAACGGCGGGAACTCGGCATAGGGACGAGCCTCGATGTACCCGCAGCCATCACCTGGCGTGAACACATGGACCGCGCTTGGACCGATGACCGCAATGAAGTCCGTTGGCGCGGTGGCTGGATCGCCACACGTCGCCGCAACCCAGCCGTCCGTGTCTCCGATCCGCGAAAAGGCTGCGCGCACCATCGTCCGATCGTTGGGCGGCGCTTCCGGATCATCCAGGCTGCCCGCAGGGTTCTGCCACTCGCGCCGGATGTCACCCGTGCCTACGTCGCGCCAGAACCGATGGTCGAACGCGCTCGAGAAGAGATCGAAGCCTTGCTCCGTACCGCCGGCGAAGGACGAGGGGATCGTGCTGCCCCAGTGCACCGGCGCATCGACATCGGCGTCGAAGTACCGGTCGACGGGTGCGGTCGCGATCCAACAATCAGTCGCCGGGCCTGCACCACTCATACAGCTCGGCTCGAGTTCGTGGACGCTCGCGTTGTCGAGGACCCACATCAATCCTGCGCCCTCAACTTCCCAGGCCGCGTCGGCTCCGCTTGGCGCACTTGCCGTCGACAAGCGCCACCCTTCCCAACCGGCCGCTCCAGGGCGAAGTAGCCACGCGTTGCAGGTCGACTCGTCTTCAATGCATCGGGGCGCATCCCACATGCAGGTTGCGTTGCACACCCGCTCTTCTTGTCCGCAGCGCCCACATTCGGGCGACACCACATCGACGCTGCCGGCCAGGCACTCGCCGGTACCTTCGCAACCACCCGGCTCACCCCACCGTCCGTCTACGTTGCACGTCTGCGTTTGGGTACCGCACATCGGGCAATCGAGTGTTCGCGTCTCGCCCGGCATGCACACGCACTCCGCAGGCGGTGGACACTCTTCCCACATCCCGTCGGTGCATTGCACGAAGAGCCCCTCGCACTCACCCGTGCACGACCGCGTTGCGACAGCACCCACTTCCGGATCGGCGTCGTCGCAATCCCCGTCGGCGGGAAAACCGTCACCGTCGTTGTCGACAACCCCGGTGTCAAAACCTGCATCCATCGCTCCGTCTTCTCGCGGAGGAGGATCGAGTTGGTTGCCGGCGCATGCTACGAGGAAGAGGAAGAGAAGCGCCCGCACGCGATCATGATAACGCCAGCTCGCTCAGAGAGCACGCGCGCCAATATCGCTGCGTAGCATCTTTCCGTCGAACTCAATGCACTCGGTGCCCGCGTACGCGCGTGCCTGTGCCTGCGCGATCGAGTCGCCAATCGCAGTTACACACAGCACACGCCCCCCATGCGTGACCAATCCCGACTCCGTTTGTCGGGTACCCGCCTGAAAGACTGTCACGCCCTCCAACTCGTCGGCTTGCTCCACACCGGAGATCGCTTTGCCCTTCTCGTAGCCTCCTGGGTAGCCGCCAGAGGCCATCACAACGCACAACGACGCGGCAGCATCCCACTGAGGCTGAAGCGCGCCAAGATCGCCCCGTGCTGCGCCCTCGAAGAGTTCGATCGCGGAGCCACCCCAACGTGTCATCAAGCACTCGGTCTCGGGGTCGCCAAAACGCACGTTGTATTCAAGGACCTGCGGCTGGCCGTCCACAATCATCAGTCCGACGAAAAGCGCACCACGAAACGGCTGCCCCTCGCGACGCATCTGCTCCAGCGTGGGTTCGACTACGCGTTGGAGAATCGCTTCTTCGATTTGAGGCGTCACGATCGGCGGCGGTGAGTACGCACCCATCCCGCCGGTGTTCGGACCCTGGTCTCCGTCGAAGGCGCGTTTGTGATCTTGTGCGGGAGCGAGTGGGACGTAGCGTTCGCCGTCCGCGACGACGTGGTAGCTGACTTCCGGACCCACCAAGCACTCTTCGATGAGCACTTGCGCGCCGGCGTCGCCGAACGCTCGTTGGCGCATGATGCGATCGACCGCTTCGAGTGCTTGCTCGGGCGTCTGCGCCACGGTCACACCCTTCCCGGCCGCAAGCCCGTCCGCTTTCACGACCAGCGGCCGTGCGGCGGTCCGGATGTACTCGTCTGCGGCATTTGGATCGTCAAACACCTCGAAGTCGGCGGTGGGGACTCCCGCTTTGCGCATCAACAGCTTCGAGAAAATCTTCGAGCCCTCGAGGCGGGCGGCTTGTTGTCGTGGTCCGAACGCGAGGATCCCTGCGGCCTCGAGACGATCGACCAACCCTCCAACCAAAGGCGCTTCCGGTCCGACCACGACCAGGCCCACGTTGAGTTCGCGCCCAAGCTCAACGAGCTCATCCAGACCGGTCACCGGATGATTGGTCGCGATTGCGGCTGTCCCCCCGTTGCCCGGCGCCACGTGCACCTCGGCACCCTCGCGAGCGAAACGCCAAGCCAACGCGTGTTCGCGCGCGCCACTTCCAACGACGAGGATCTTCACGAGCTCAGTGCTTGAAGTGGCGAACGCCGGTGAAGATCATCGCGATGCCCACCGCGTCGCACGCAGCGATCACTTCTTCGTCGCGTTTGCTGCCGCCAGGCTGCACAACCGCCGTAATGCCTGCGGCGTGCGCGGCTTCGACTCCGTCCGGGAAAGGAAAGAACGCATCCGACGCCATGGCAGCGCCCTGGGCAGAATCGCCGGCCTTCTTGCCTGCCAGTTCGACAGCGAGCACGCGAGACATCTGTCCGGCGCCGACGCCCACCGTGCGATCCTCCTTGGCGAATACGATCGCGTTGGACTTCACGTGCTTGCACACGCGCCATCCCAACTCCATCGCACGTCGTTCTTCGTCGCTCGGCTTGCGCTTGGTTACGACACGGCCCTGCGCGACTTCGCCTGCTGCGGTCGCATCGCGATCTTGCACGACCAGTCCGCCACCGATTCGCTTCATGTGGAGCATCGGCGCTCGGCCATCCAACCAACCGCCCAGCGAGAGGAGGCGCATCTTCTTCTTTTTCTGCAAGCGCTCCAACGCGTCCGGCGCGAAGCCGGGAGCCACGACACACTCGATGAACGTTTCGGCGATCTTGTCGGCCGTCGCCAGGTCGACCTCTCGGTTGACGGCGACGATGCCACCGAACGCGCTCAACGCGTCGGCTTCGCGCGCTATGAAGTACGCCTCGGCCAACGTTTCCGCGGTGGCAACACCCGTCGGGTTGGTGTGCTTCACAACGACGGCGGCGGGACGCTCAAACTCGCGAACGCACTCCAACGCTGCATCCACATCGACCAAGTTGTTGAAACTCAGTTCCTTACGGCCAATGTCGACCGACTCGGCGCACGCTAACGTCCCGACTTCGGCATCTCGGTCGCGGTAGAACGCGCCTTTTTGGTGCGGGTTCTCGCCGTAACGAACGTCGTACGCCTTCTTGTACTGAAGCGTGAGCGTGCCAGGAAACGCTGCGCGCTTGCCTTCCTCGTCCAGGCTTGTGAGGTAGCCCGCGATCGCTCCATCGTACGCCGCGGTGTGCGTGAACGCTTTGGCGGCGAGTCGAGCCCGAAGCGCCGCGCTGGGACCCGCGTCCGAGCGGACGGCCGCAATCACCTCTGCGTAGTCGGCCGGATCGGTCACAACCGTCACACGCGCGTGGTTCTTCGCCGCGCTTCGCACCATCGAAGGACCACCGATGTCGATGTTCTCGATGACCTCTTCGTGCGCAGCACCTTTCGCCACGGTCTGCTCGAAGGGATAGAGGTTTACGACGACCAAATCGATTGGCTTGCCACCCAGCGACTTGAGTTCTTCGCGATCCTGACCGGTGTCGCGCATCAACAGGCCACCGTGGATGCGCGGATGCAGCGTCTTGACGCGACCGTCCATCACCTCAGGGGAATCGGTGTACTGCGAGACATCGATCACCGGAACACCGGCGTCGCGAAGCGTGCGCGCCGTGCCGCCGGTGGAGAGAATCTCCACACCAGCCTCCGAGAGTTCTTTGCCCAACTCCGCAATGCCGGTCTTGTCCGACACTGAGATCAACGCTCGAGCGACCACACGCACCTCCCGTTGCCCGCACCCTGTTCTTTTTGCTTGGGCAGATCAAGGGCGTGTACTCACAGTTCGTATGCACATGGTAGATTCGCCGCCGTGATCGTCGTCTCCATGAGTGACCCCGACGCTCTGCGCGAAGACTCCGATGACCCGACCATCCAATCGACGTGGTCTGCGGTTCAGGAGGGGATGCACGTCGTCCACCTCCCGCGAGAGTTTGATCCTGCCGATCTTCCGAGCCTCTTGGAAGGGGTGGCTCCAGCACGCGCCACACTTGGCGTCCTGGAAGGAAAGTCTCTGCCACAAACGAGCTACGCAGCGCTGTTCTCGGAGTTGGAACGGCGCAGCATCACGCTGATCAACACCCCCGAGGAGCACCAGATCCTGCGGGAACAGGATCGTGCGCTTCCGCTGCTGGGCGATCTCACACCCGCGACCGTGGTCGTCGATTCGCTCGACGAGATTCCTCAGGCATTGGCGCAAGTCGGCTTGCCCGCCTTTATCAAAGGGTCGGTGCTTTCGCTCAAGCATCTCGGCTGGAAGCGCTGCGTCGCGAACACGGAAAACGAAGCGCTCTCCATCGCACGACAGCTTCTCGAGCAGCCATCGCATTCGCGCGGTCGAATCCTGGTCCGTAGCTTGGTGCCCTTGCGACGTGCTCGCGTTTCGCAGGTTGATTTTCCCCCTGCGCGCGAATTTCGGCTGGTGATCTACCGGAAGCAGATCGTGGCTCTGGGCTTTTACTGGCCGTGGCTCTTGGACTTCGCGGACTTGCAAGAAGGCGAACCCGAAACCCTCTTTGAGTTGGCGAAAGAAGCCGCCATTCGGGTTCCGGCACCCTACGTCTCGGTGGATGTCGGCCAACTCGAAGATGGTCGATGGGTCGTCATCGAGATGGGCGATCCACAAGTCTCGGCGTCGAGCATGATCGATTACCGAAAGTCCTGGCGACGGCTGCGTGAAGTCGTCGCCGCGTATTCGGTGCTCTAGATTTCGAGCAGCACTTTGAGGACGCCGCGTTGCTGCGCGAGTTCGAGCGCTTCGACGCCCTCATCAAGCGAGCGACGGTGGTGGATGAGCGGTCGAGGATCGATCGCACCGCTGGCCATCGCGGCAAGTGCACGAGGCATCGGGCCACAGCGCGATCCAACGAGCTGAATCTCATCGACCACGATTCGGTTGGTGTCGACTTGGGGCGTGCCGGCAAACGTGCTCTTGAGCACGAGCGTGCCGCGTGGTCGGACATGTGCGAGCGCGCTTTCCAATCCGGAATCGGATCCCGTCGCTTCGACCACCACGTCGTAGCGTTCATCGCCGAGTTGGGTCGCCGTTTGAATTCCCAAGGGCGTGAGCAGGCCCAGCTTGGATGCATGTCGGCCGACAACGGTGAGCGCACAGTCCGTCGTCGCTAACGCCATGGCGCAGAGCAAGCCCAACTTCCCGTCGCCCAGCACCAGCACTCGCGTGTCCGCGTTGATGTCGACTTGCTCCAGAATCTCGAACGCCGCCGCAAGAGGCTCAGCAAACACAGCGGCGTCGTCATTCACGCCATGCGGCACCTCGACCAGGTTTCGAGTGGGCACGACCAGTGCATCCGCAAACGCTCCGTTGTGCGCGACGATGCCAACCACGCTGCGGTTCGGACAGTGATGTGGGTCCCCCGCTTCGCACACCGAGCAGGTCCCACACGCGGCGTTGATGTCTGCGCAGACACGCTTGCCCACCCAGCTCGGGTCGCTGCATGCGTCGACGACACCGACGAACTCATGTCCGAGGGTTCCCTCGAATCCCATGTAGCCACGCACGATTTCGATATCGGTGTTGCAAACCCCGGCGAGGCGAACGCGAATACGCGCGGAGCCCTCGTCCGGAACAGGGAGGGCTTGCGACTCCACTTTGAGCTCACCGTCGGTCCATCGAAGTGCGCGCATGACGGGCGGAGCATAGCGCGCTACGCATTGTCGATGCGGCTCGAAGAGCTCGACTACGATCTTCCCGAAGAGCGGATCGCACAGGCACCGCTGGCCGAGCGCGATGCGGCGCGACTCCTTCTGGTCGACGCGATTCAGACGACGATCGAAGACCGTCGCATCCTGGACATTCCCCAACTTCTGCCGCCGGCCCTCTGGGTGGTCAACGACACGCGAGTGCTCGCGGCTCGTCTGCACGGTCGCAAGCCCACAGGTGGGCGTGTCGAACTGCTGTTGATCGAGGCGCTTGATCCGCAGCGGTGGATCACCATGGGTCGAGCGTCGAAGCCGCTCAAAGCGGGAACACGAGTGGTCTTCGAGAGTGGGCTGGAAGCCGAAGTTGAAGCCAAGTTGGACGAAGGTCTTCTGCGGGTGCGCTTTGAGGGGAACAACCTGGAGTCGCTGCTGGAGTCGACCGGCGAGATGCCCCTGCCGCCCTACATTCGTCGCGCTGCGAACGATGCAGACGACGAGCGCTACCAAACAATCTTCGCGGAAGAGCGTGGCGCCGTCGCGGCACCCACCGCTGGGCTGCATTTTTCACCCGCTCTCGTGGACAGCCTTCATGCGGGGGGCCACGAAATTGCTCGGGTAACTCTGCATGTTGGGCCCGGGACCTTTCGCCCGGTCAAAGCCGACGACCTCGACGAGCACCCGATGCACGAAGAGCGCTACAACGTGCCGGAAGCCACGGTGGCGGCCATCGATCGAGCTCGCGCCGAAGGACGAACGGTGGTTGCGGTGGGCACAACGGTGGTCCGCACGCTTGAGAGCGCTGCCGTTGGTGATCGTGTGCGCGCAGGTCGCGGACGCACGCGGCTCCTGATCCAACCGGGCTACAGTTCTCAGGTCGTCGACCATCTTCTCACCAACTTTCACCTCCCACGCTCTACGCTCCTTGCGCTGGTTATGGCGTTTGGCGGAGTCGACACGATTCGGAGCGCCTACAAGCACGCGGTCGATGAGAACTATCGGTTCTTCAGCTATGGAGACGCGATGCTTCTACGCGGCATTCGGAGCGCAACATGAGCCTGCCGACCGAGGGATTTTCGTTCGAGCTTGGCGCGAGCAGTGGCCACGCGCGTCGGGGCACGTTCCGAACGCCGCGCGCCACCATCGAAACGCCGGTGTTCATGCCAGTTGGAACTGCGGCCACGGTCAAAGGGCTGACCCCGCCGGAAGTCGAAGCCACCGGTGCGCGCATGATTCTCGCGAACACGTACCACTTGTGGATTCGCCCGGGCGACGAGCTGATCGACCGACGCGGCGGTGTGACCGAGTTCATGAAGTGGCCGCACGCGTTGCTGACCGACAGCGGTGGCTTTCAGGTCTTCAGTTTGGCCAAGCTGCGCGATATCGACGATGACGGCGTCACGTTCCGGTCTCATCTGGACGGGTCGAAGCTGCGGATGACGCCGGAAGTCTCCATGGGCATTCAGCGCCATCTGCGTTCGGATGTCGCGATGTTACTCGATGTTTGCCCACCCGGGGGCGCAGAGCGGCCGGTGATCGAACAAGCCATGCGCCGCACCAGTGCATGGGCCACTCGATGCTTGGCCACTCCTGCGGCAGAAGGACAGGCGCGGTTCGGAATCGTGCAAGGCGGAACGTCGTACGACCTGCGCATGGCGCACCTTCAGACCATCGCAGCGTTACCCGTGGACGGAGTTGCACTCGGTGGGTTTTCGGTCGGCGAACCCATCGAGACCATGTACGAACTCCTCGATCGGATTGCGCATCAGATGCCCGCAGATCGACCACGCTACTTGATGGGCGTGGGGACGCCTTACGACCTGCTCGTCGCGATGGGTGCAGGCATCGACCTCTTTGACTGCGTGCTTCCCACCCGAAACGCTCGCAACGGGCAGGCCCTCACATGGAGCGGACGCGTGAACATGCGCCAAGCGCGACACAAAGAAGACGACGGCCCACTGGATCCGCGCTGCGATTGCCCGGTGTGTACCACCTACTCGCGCGCGTACATTCGCCACTTGGTCAAGTCGAACGAACTCCTCGCACATCGACTTCTGACGCAGCACAACTTGTGGTTCTACGGCGCGCTGACCCGTGAAGCTCGCGCTCAGATCGAAGCCAACACCTACGACGCGTGGGCGAAGCAAACGGCATCGCGGATGCGCGAGGGCGACGAAGTTCAGCGCCAGGCTTGAAGCTCGCCGCCGAATGTCGCGACGTAGATCGTCGAGTCGGCACCCATCACCGGCGCAGCGTCGCCTCCGCTGTTGCCGACCTCGACATTCCAACGGATTTGACCATCGGCACCCACGGCACTCAGCCGATCCGGCGCGCGGCGCAGCAGTAGCGTGGTGCCTTCCGCGTCGATGGTAATGCCTCCCGTGATCGGTGCGAGCGCCTCGACGCGCCAACGCTCCGTCCCGTTCGGACCGAGACACACGAGTCCAGCATCGACGGTCGGCACTCGTACCGACCCATCGTCGGCCACGGCGAGATTGGAGACGAAGGTGGGTTCGATGTTCAAGCTCACTCGCGTGAGCACTCGCCCCGAAGGCGCAATCGCAGCGACAACGCCGTCGGTTGTGGCCACCCACGCTGCACCGTCGCTCGCGACTGCAGGGCCAAGCGCAATTTCGCTACCGAGCTCGACACGACGATGCACCGAACCTTGAACGTTCATCCACACCAGCTCGTGCCCAATCGGTACCGCGATGTAGCCACCCGATTGCGCTGCGGCGCCTCGTGGACGCGTTCGAATGACGGACGAGAACATCCGATGTCCATCGGCGTCGACGCGCTGCACAACCATCGATGGACTGGATGCCACGGCGACGATCGAACCGTCGTCGAGTACCAGCGGGGACCCGAGAACACCCCGCAAACTGGAGCGTGCCCGAACGCGCGCTGCACCCACGACCATGAGTTCGCTCGGGACCCCCACCGCGAGGTGCCCGTCAGGCGTGAGCGAGGGTGTGCCGGACACCGAACCGAGCCCTCGCGACGTCCATCGCACCGTGCCATCCGGACCGACGGCGCTGAGCCCGCGTTGACCCGCAACGTAGAGCATCCCGGCTTCGTCGATTGCTGGAGCATGCGAACGTCCGGTGCCCACTTCGGCAACCCACTGTTGGTTGGGAGGTTGAGAGGGAGCGACCACCGTCGAGCGCGCGGATCGCATCGGGTCACCACCCCCTGTTCGCCAGGGATGGCTCGACGAAATTCCGTAGGGGATTTCGACGAACCGCCCCACGCGCACCGGCCGCGCCTGCACCTCAACGACGAGTCCGGCGAGCACCGCCACACACGTGACGACGAGCACGCACTTCGTATGGCGTCGACCGCCGCGTTTCACGGCTCGACCACCGGTGCATCGCCGGCGCGGAACGTGATCGTGTAGGCGTTCTCTGCGTTTGCCCGAAGCGCGGCTTCTTCCGTTTCGTCCGCACTGACTTCGATGCATAAGTCGTCGGAACCTTCAACGTGCAGTGTCTCGGCCGCGGTGAGTCCTGCCGAGTCAAACTTGCGACTGCTCGCTCGAGCGCGTCGAACCACACGGAGAACACCATCGACTCCGTTGATGGGAGAGAGTTCGACGTGAACGCCCGGAGCGGTGTCTTGGAGGCAGTAGGTATCTACGTCGCCGGCCCAACCCACGTATCCGCGAACCTCAGAACCCAACGCCACGTTGTTCGCAAGTTCGAGCGAATCGTTCACTTCGTTTTCCCAACCGTCTTCCATCTGAGCGAGCTCCCACTTGATGGTGTAGCGGTCCGAGATGTTTTCGGTGGGGAGCTGACCTGTAATCCAGCGCTCACGGACGCGCAGCAAGTACTCACCGTTCGAGATGGGAAAGTTCGGAACACTCTCGGCGTGCCCGACTCCACCGCTATCCGCGGAGAGCACGGGGTTGCGTTGCCCCATGCGAATCACATCCAGCATCAAGTCCATGTTCGGCAACGCGCTCAGTGACACGCGAAGGAGCCTGCGCCCTTCGACGTTGCGAATTCGATAGAGGTCCACGTCGCCAAGTTCGGTGTCTTGACGCTGGCCGATCGTGCCGCTGACCTCAACGCTTGCTGGCAAGTCGTTGGCTTGCTCGGGCTCGTTGTTGGGTTCGGCTTCTGCGCTCGGAATCGAAGGCGTGGTCGCGTACTTGTTGTACCCCCACCAACCGGCGGCACCCAGGCCGGCAAGAAGCATCAAGATCACGATGTATGTCAGCACACTCGTGCGCTTCATCTTGCGCTCGTAGGCGTCGACGTCCTTTCGCGTCGCAAACGCGGCGTCGACCGCCACCGGCTTTGCAAAACTCTTCATCGACGATTGGCTGTTCAGCTCGCCGGTTTCGTTGAGGTAGCCCAGCAGCGCCTGGCGCAACTCCTCCGCGCTTTGGTAGCGATCCGCAGCATCCTTCTCCATGGCTTTGGCAACGATGCTGTCGGCCGAAGGCGGAAGGTGAAAACCACTGCGACGCGAGGGCAGAACGAGCGGCTCCGTCAGATGCTTCGTGAGCACGCCCATCGGAGTATTCGCGACGTAGGGCGGAACACCGGTCGCTGCTTTGTAGATCATCGCGCCGATGGCGTAGACATCTCCGCGCGAGTCCACCTCTTCACCGCGAATCTGCTCGGGCGACATGTAGTAGGGCGTTCCCACGATGGCGCCCGCGCGGGTCACCGTGATGCCACCCGTGTGGTCGCGCAGCTTCGCCAACCCAAAGTCCAGCACCTTGGCAATCTCGTGCTCGCCTGACCCCTTGAGCACCATGATGTTTTCTGGCTTGAGGTCGCGATGCACGATGCCGAGGTCGTGTGCCTCGGTCACCGACGCACACACCTGAGCACACAAGCGCGCAACTCGACCAAAATCGAGATGACCCGCTTCACGCACGAGCTGCCCGAGGTCCTTCCCCTCGAGAAACTCCATGACCAGGTACATCAGCCCATCGCTCCGTCCGAAGTCGAAGACCTGGACCGTGTTGGGGTGATTGAGTCGAGACGCTGCGTCGGCCTCGCGTTGGAAACGTTTGACGGTGTTGCGATCACGCGCGAGTTCGCCGTGCAGCAACTTCATCGCCATCAACTTGCCGATGTGGACGTGCTCCACCTTGTAGACCACACCCATGCCGCCGCGGCCGAGGAGCGCGACGATTCGATACCGGTCGGCGATCACCTGTCCGATCAACGGGTCGGCGACATCGGCTTTCGCCTCGCCTTCTTCAACGAGCACTTGCCCGCAGCCACCGCAAAACCGCGCGTCTGTGGCGTTGCGACGTCCGCACACGGGGCACGGCCGCACATCCATGGTCTCGGCTGTCTCATCCATGGGGACGGTCAACGGCGCCTACCCACCGTGGTCGGCAGCACAAACATGGCGTCGATCCGGGGAACCGTGAGCACCTGACCGTTGGGCGAACGAAACTGCTGCTCTCCAGCGATGTGACCCACCACCCGAACCCAGCTGTTGTTCTCTGCACTGCTCGCGCCTTCGAAGGTCACCCACATCGGACAACGCTGACCGCGCGGGCAATCGCGCACCACGATCTGCAACACCGTCTTTCCCTGATGAACATCGACGTTGTACACGCGGCCCACAAAGGCCGCGGACTGACCGGCGTAGCTCTCCGGGTTTTGCGTGATGCGTGCGTACGTCAGTGATTCATCAACGGGGAAGTTGGCGGCGTGCGCTTCGAGGTCTTCGACGCGTTGAACGCGCAGCACCCGCGCGCGAGGCGCACGCCCAGGTCGACGCGCCACGAGCGTGAATTCCTTTTCGCCAACTTCGGCGAGATCGAGATGCGAAACGAAACGACCTTCCGTGGTCTGCAACGCGGTTCCTTCGAGCGTCACGGTGGCTTCTGGATGGGCGGCACCGGCCAGCTCGACCCGTGCTTCATCGGTCACGGTGACAGCGCCGGGCCGATCCACCTGAAGTGTGGCGAAGGGTACCTGGGTCTCCACCGTTCCGGTCGCAGCTTCCCCATCGACGACGACGTGATACGAGATGCTTCGCTCATACACGTTCGCTTCGGCTTGCGGATCGATCGGCAAGTCGACGAAGCCGTGTCCGGTGCCATCGAGTTCGACGTTTCGCTCGTCGATCGTGACCGTCGAACCCGGCTTTGCATCGACCAGGATGCGCAACGTTGGCGGTTCGCTCTGCAGACTGTTGAGATCCGCGCGCACGCGGTAGGTGACCGAGAGGACGACCGAACCCTGTTCGACGCTACCGTCGGGCGAGACGACGTCCACGGTCAGTGTGTTGTCTCCAAGCTGCAAATCATTCGCAGCGAGTACGAAAGTTGCGCGCCCGGCTTCCAATACCGCTTCGCGCCCTTGAAAACGCACCTTGGTGCCCTCGGCCATCCCGGGCACGTCGACCTGGAGGACTTCGCCTTCGGGTGAGTTGGCGATGGCGGCACGAAGTTCGATGCCGCGACCAAACATCCACCACGCACCCCCTGCGCCGATGCCGACCAGAAGACCCAACCCGATCAAGATGCCCACCCACGGCACTTTGGACTTCTTGCGGAGTCCGGGAATGTTCGGATCGCTAGGCATCGCGGCCTCGCCCGCGAACTGCGGACTCGGAGCCGGTGTCGCGGGCTGACCGAGCATGGTGCGGTTGGACTTCGCGGCGGGAACGCCCTTCGGCTTCGCGGCGTCGGGCGCGGGCGCAGCAACGCCCAACATGGTTCGGTTCGTTTGCGCCTTGGGCATCGGTTGCGCAGCAGGTGCAGGAGCCTGTTGTGCAGGAGCGGGAGCCTGTTGTGCAGGAGCGGGAGCCTGTTGTGCAGGAGCCGACGCGGGAGATTGTGGCATCGCCGGTGAGGCGGGTGCCATCGCTCCGGGCGGCACGGCCGCCATTCCGAGCATCGTTTTCTGCACGGCCTTGGGGTCGCTTGGTGGCGACGCAGCGGGCGAGGCCGGCAACGCATCGGGTACCGTCGGATCGGCAGGCGGCATGGCCCCGGGCGGAACTGCGGCCATTCCCAGCATGGTCTTGGCGACGGCTTTCTTCGCACTGGGAGCACTCGGAGCTTGCTGTTGCTGGAGGTGCTCGAGAGCTCCGGGCGGTGGACCTGCATCCATCACGGTCTTCGCGAAATCGCGCTTCTTCGGCGCGGGAGCCGCAGCGGGTTCCGGTTGAGGTGCAGCTGCGGGTGTAGGCGCTGCAGGTTGGGGTGCAGGTTGTCCTGGCTTCGGTGGTGCCGCGACCGGCACGAAGCCACCCAACATGGTCGCTTTGGGGTTCGCAGGCTTGGCTCCCTCAACGGGAGGTCGCGCCACGAGGTCGTACCCGCACTGGCCGCAGAACTTGGTGCCGGGGGTCGTAGGCGCCTGGCACTGGGGACAGCGATCCATCGCGCGCGCAGTCTATCAAAAACCGCCGCGAAAACGCCGAGAGTTCAACGCAAACCCATCACGTCGGACATGTCGTATCGACCAGGGGCTTTTCCGCCAACCCACACCGCGGCTCGCATCGCTCCACGCGCGAAAATAGCCCGATCGCGCGCTCGATGCGTGAGCTCAAGCCGCTCACCCATTCCCGCCAAAAAGAGCGTGTGCTCGCCGACAATGTCTCCGCCCCGAACGGCCAACACGGCAATCTCATCGTCGGGTCGCGCACCCACGTGTCCGTCTCGGCCGGTCGTCGTCTTCGAAACGCCCTTCGCTTCGCGAACCACTTCGGCCAAGCGCACCGCAGTGCCACTCGGTGCATCGACCTTCATGCGGTGGTGCAGTTCGATGATCTCTGCGTCAAACCCCGGCCCCGCTTTTGCGGCAGCTTCGGCGGCCAAATGAAAGAGCAGCGTGACGCCCTGACTGAAGTTCGGCGCAGCGACGACCGGAACCTTCGAGCAAAGTTGCTCCAGCGCACTCGCCGCGGCGTCGTGCAACCCCGTGGTTCCAGACACAACGGGGGTGTTCCACGAGCTCGCGGCGACAAAGAGCTCCGCGGCGGCATTCGGGAGGCTGAACTCGATGATCACATCGACGTCCTGCAACACATCGAGCGAGTCGCTGACCGAAACTCCTGAGGCACCGATACCTGCGAGCTCACCGACGTCGCGCCCAACTGCATTGCGATCGACCGCCGCAACGACGCTGCAGTCATGCTCTTCTGCGACGCGAATCAGACTCAGTCCCATGCGACCGCTGGCACCGAGGATCCCAACTTGGGTGGTCACGCTTTGAACCCGGCGGCCTCAACCACGGCTGCAGCGCGATCGAGGGTGCTCTCCTCGGGCCACGCCATCGGCAGGCGAATCTCGGGCTGGAGCAACCCAGCGCGCGCCATCAACCCCTTCACAGGACCTGGATTGGCTTCGAGGAACATCGACTCGTGAACCGTCACCAGCTTCATGTGGAGTTCGCGCGCCTCAACCCACTTCCCTTCCAACATCAGCGACGCAACCTGCGACACCGGCCCAGGCAAGAGATTGGACGTCACACTGACCACTCCACTTCCACCCGAGGCCATCATCGGCACCGTGATCGCGTCGTCGCCACTCAACACATCAAACCGATCGCCGCAGCGCGCGAGAATCTGCTGCGCTCGAACAACGTTGCCGGTGGCTTCTTTGATCGCCACCACGTGTTCGACATCGGCAAGCTTCGCAAACGTATCGACGGAGAGATCGATCCCCGTTCGTCCCGGAATGTTGTAGAGCATCGCGGGCATGCGCGCGGCGTCGAGGATCGCGCGAAAGTGCGCTGCCAATCCTGCCTGCGTGGGCTTGTTGTAGTACGGCACGACGATCAGCAGGCCGTCGGCGCCACAGCTCTTGGCGAGTTCGGACAACGCGATCGACTTTCGCGTGTCGTTCGTTCCCACGCCCGCGATGACCGGGACTCGACCCTTCGCCTGCTCGACGACGGTTCGAATCACGGTTTCGGTTTCGGCTTTGTCGAGCGTGACGCTCTCGCCTGTGGTGCCACATGGAACCAAGCCGTGGATGCCGCCTTCGATTTGCCGCTCGACGAGCTTTCGCAACGTGTCGACGTCGACCTTTCCATCCGCAAAAGGAGTCACCAACGCCGTGAATGCACCTCGATATCTCGTCATGTCTTGGAGATCGCAGAAGCCGCCGCGATCTTCAAGCCTCGAAAGCCCTCCGCCAAAGCGCAGAGAAACCTGAAGCCTGGAACATCGCCCGGGTTGTGCGCTACCAACACACCGTGGGGACCACGAGCATCGTCGCGGCAATCGCGTGCAGTGCAGCTGCCGGAAAAAACCCGTGGGTCCCCCTCGGACTCTTGGCGCTTCTCGCGGCACCGGACGAAGTGCCCGAGTTCGTCATGGAGCCCAAACTGCACGCCTCGCTGCACTCGATGGCGGAACCCGGGTTGCTCTACACACTCGCGGCCATCTTCCTCACCCTTTCGGTACTTGAGTCTCTCGCCGACAAGATTCCCTTCGTCCAAGACTGGCTTGTTCCGATCAGCACCACATGGCGCCCCTTCGCCGCCATTGCCGTCGCAGGAATCCTGGCGTGGGCGGGCATCGATGCCAGTGACGCGATCCCTGTTGAGATGGCCGACGCAAGTGGACTCAGCGCAGTTCCTCTTGCTGCCGTCGCACTCGCCGCAGGTACGTTTTCCGGTTGGCTCGCGACCGTGGCGAAAACCGGCATCCGGCTCGTCCTGGTGATGTTGCCTGTTCCCGGACTCAAGCTCGCGCACAGTTTCTTAGACGACTTCTTTGCGCTCGGTGCCACCGTCGCCGGACTCGCGTTTGCGGACAGCACGTTCGTCGCTGCGATCGCGTTGGTGTACGTCGTCATCGGTTTCTTCACGGGACCCCTGCTGGCGCGACTCGCCTGGATCCACGTGCGGATCATGTGGGGCTTGGTCCGCAAAGCATCGCGGACCGGACCGCCCGAACCCGTCAAGGCTCCCAAGTGGCTCGCTTCCCATTTGCGCGCGGCGGGGATCGACGATCCGCTTTTGCTCCCGGCGTACACCTACAAAGCGCCCGAGGTCGGACGCTGCCGATCGGGGTTTCTCGTCATCGGTCGCGACGCGGTCTGGTTTGCGTGTCGCGCGTTCTTTCGTCCCAAACTCTTTCGGGTGTCGCGCGATACGATCACCCGACTTGGCCTGGCCGAAACGACCACTTCACGCGTAGTCGTCATGAGCGAGTCTTCCAGTGGCACCGTACGCGAGACTCGCTTCACCCTCTTTCCTGCAGACGCAGATGAGACGCGTGAGCCCTTGGAAGCTGCACTGCGTGATGGGTGGACCCGTGTTGAGGCCACGAGTGAGTCCGCACGAAAAGGTCTGGTCGGCTACGCCGCACCGAGTCGGCGCTACATCGCCAAGGAGAGTGCGGGCAACCTCAAAGCGCAGGTGGGTGTCACGCTAACCGCAGCGATCGGGGTCGGCGTCCTCTCCGCGGGGACGTTCATTCCCATTGGCGCGGGGTACTTGCTCTCCCCCTTCGGTGCGCGGTTCTTCGGCACGTTGGGACTCAGCGTGTACCTCACCTTTTGTGTGTTTGTGTCGCTCGGTTTTGGATGGCCCGCGGCGGTGCTCTACGGCGTGATTCTCAACGCCGTTGCGCTACGCGACCTCGCTCGCCAGTCGCGCAAAGCAGAAGTCGACGGCTACGTGGACATCGAAGCGTTTCTCCCACCGGTTTGTGACGCGGTCTGGGTCACCAATGATCGTGTGTTGGATCCGAGCCACGCGTGGACCCCCGACGCCGTTGTCGCGGCAGCTCTTGCCTAAATTTCGCCCAGCGCTTTCAACCAGCGCACCAACTCGGTTGCCGTGGGCACTTCGTCCGCGCGCAAGGTCAAGCTCGTCAGACCTGCGGAGCGTTCAGCCTCGACGACTTTCACACCCTCCCCCACCACCTCGGCAACCCGCGCCATCATGGCGTCACGCGCCGCGCGTGCTTCGGGTCCCAAGCGACGAAAGAAGCGAGCGAGTCGGGCAAAGCTGCGTGGTGGCGGCGCCGGTTCCGCATCGCCAACATCGATGCCCAGCTCGACACCTTCGTCGCCCAACCGCGCATCCAGCTGCAACACGTGCTCGCCCACTTGCAGCCGCGCTTTGAGTTCTCGCGCCTCGACATCTCCCACCCCGCGTTCACGATAGCCGGTTGCCGCAAGCGCAGTTCCGAGCTGTTCGAAGATGCGACGCGCAGCAAAAGTTCGGCGCCGCAGTTCGCTGCCCTCGGGCTGACACGGGATTCGATGTGCATCCAGCATGCCGCCGCGACGATCTCGCGAGCGCAACAGCAACACGTCCTCACCCTTGGACTCTTGAACCTGAATCGCGAGCGCACGTCCTTGCTGAAACGTGAACTCATAGGGCGCCGAGACTCCGTCGAGCACCATGAGAAAGCTGCCACCGACTTTCTCCACGCGAACGCCGCGCTGAATGCTGGTCGCGAGCAGAAACTCCGACACCATCCAGGCCAAACGTGGGTTGCTCGCTCCCCGCAACACAGCATGCAGACGCTCACGCATCTTCCCGCGGCCGTTGAGTTCCGCCACGAGCACTTGCTCGTCGTCGGTTCCCACCACCACGCTGACGCGTCCGCCTCGCGCCGCCACGTGCATGTCGACGATGCGCACGTCCAGGTGATGGACGTACTCCTCACTTCCCTCGGACGTCACGTGAATCACGCCCAGGTCCGACTCCCCTGCCCAAAACACCAGCGCACCACCCGGTACGCCGCACACGCGAACGATTCGAACTTCCTTGCGGGTGGAGACTGGACGAAGTGCAACTTCACCCCGGCGAAGCACCTCAATTCCGGCACGCGTGGCTGCTGCAACCCACCCCTGCGACGCATGGAGCAAGTGACTGATGGCACCGATCCGCTCGACCGTATCGTTGCACCGGATGAAGGTCCCATCGGACTGCGTATATGCCGCCATCGCTTCACCGCGATCCCAGCACACCGTCACCAGTCCTGCGGCATCCTCACCCAAGTACGTCGCGTTGACACTCAACGTGCTGGTCGTCGGGAGACAAACCCACGCAGGCCCAAGCTCGCTCACCCAGCCGACAACGTATCCCTGTGGGCTCGAATCGAGCGAACACGCGCGTGTGATCACGGTGCGTCCAAGCAGGCCGGGTCATCGTTGCGGAAGTTGTTGACCCGACTCGACACGCGTTTGACCTCCCACTGCGGTGGCGGAACGTCTAAGAGTGCGGCGCGGAGATCACGCGAACTCACATCGACGTTCGGATCCACCCAGGGCTTGCGCAGATCCATGGGAACCACGACGGGCATGCGCGGATGCACATCGGCAACGCGACCTTGGGACGGGCGCGTAAGAATCGAAAACGTGTACAAGCGCGTTCCGTCTTCGTTCTTCCAGCGGTCCCAGATCCCTGCAAACGTGAACAGGTCGTGGCCTGGCAGACGCGCAAGGATCGGCTGCTTAGGTGTCTTGGGTTTCGGCGAGCCCTTGGGCGTAGGCTTCCACTCAAACCAACCGTCCGCAGGGATCAAACAGCGACGTCGTTTGTAGGGCTCACGAAAGCTGTTGCGTTGGTGCACGGTCTCGATGCGTGCGTTGATCATGCGACCCGCACCCTTGGCGTCTTTGGAGAAGAACGGAACCAACCCCCAGCGAAACCAAGCCAACGCAGGCTGCTCATCGGTGCGTTGTCCGATCACCGGAACCGGCTGCGTCGGGGCGATGTTGTATCGCGGGCGGGCCCATTCTTCTTCTTGCGCGAAGAAGCCGTCGTCGGGCTCTTTGAGCCAATCGAAAGCCTCAAAAATCGCGTCGCCGTCGACCGTAAGCGTGAAGCGTCCGCACATGCAGCGAGTATATACCCGCGAATTGCGTTCGTTTGCCGAGGGCCCGCCCGAATCGTATGTTGGAACGTTCGCTATGAAACCGTTTGCTTCGTTTTTGGCTTCCTCGCTGCTTCTTGCCTGTGCCTCAGGCGGGGGTGGTCGACCCTTCGATTCTGGTCTGGGCGACTCCGGTCCAGACACTGGCGACACGCCTGATTCAGCGGTCGACGTTGGCGAGTTCGATGTCGGCCCGGGAACGGACACCGGCCCTGGCACCGACAGTGGCCCCGGAACCGATAGCGGCCCAGGCACCGACAGCGGCCCTGGAACGGACGGTGGTCCCGGAACAGACTCCGGTCCTGATCCCGACGCCGGAACTGATGCAGGACCCGGAATGGATTCAGGGCCTGGATGCACGCCCGCCACCTGCGATGACGGTGACGCATGCAACGGTGTCGAAACGTGCGTGGGCGATGTTTGTACCCCGGGTACCGACATGGACTGCGACGACATGATCCCGTGCACCATCGATGGCTGTTCGGCCAGCTTGTGCACGCATACGCCCGACAACTCGTTGTGCGTGTCGCCACTGACGTGCGACATGACCGCAGGCTGTACCGACCCGAGCTGCCCCGACACTCCGTGTCGAACCGTTCCGCAGTGCGGCTGTGCCGGAGGCGAAGGTTGCTACCTCGACGGCATGGGAATGCGTGTCTGTGCGCCCGCAGGCACGGTGCCCGAAGGTGGCAGTTGCAGCTCGGCGCTGTGCGTTCCCGGCGTGGAGTGCATCAACGCGGGTGACATGACGAGCTCGGTTCCTGTTTGTAAGCGCTTCTGTCGCAACGATGCCGATTGTGTAGGCGCGGGTTCGCTGTGTATCACCACGTTGACCGGCACCAGCGAGATGGTGTGTACGTTGGCGTGTGATCCGGTGACGAACACGGGCTGTCCTTCGACCGCGTCGTGCGGACTCTTCGAAGAAACCGGGACGGGCCGTCGCTTGACGGATTGCTCGGGTCCGGTCGGTGGCGGCGGCCAAGGTGCGCTCTGCACCGACGACACCGACTGCCTGGCGACCTTCGCCTGCATCGAGACCTCCCCCGGAATCAACCAGTGCCTGCACTGGTGCCGTCGACTGCCCGCGCCCTCGCCCAGTGACTGCTCGGTCGGAGACATTTGCACCCGACTCGGACCCGCACCTGGCTTGGTGTTCAACGGAACCGAGTACGGAGTGTGCTTCTAGGCTCCCCTCGGCTCGCCGCTTCAGCCGGCGACTCGTTCGACGACCCAAAAAAGCGCCAAGAGCGCGATGAGGATCGACGCACCGCGGACAAACGCGCGGTACCCCTTGGTCTTTGCGCCCTTCACTAAGAAGGGCAGCACCACGGCTGCAAACGCCAACTGCGCAACTTCGATCCCCACGTTGAACGACACCAGCGCGACCACGGCATGGCTGCCTGGCAATCCCAGCTCCGCCAAGACAGACGAAAACCCAAACCCGTGGATCAGTCCAAACCCTACGGCGAGGTATGGCAGCGGACCGCGTTGCTCCGGTCTCCACACGTTGAGTAGCGCAACGACCACAATCGATGCCGCGATGGTGATCTCCACGGGCTGTATGGGCAGCACCACCCACTGCATCGCCGCAGCGATCAGCGTGACGCTATGACCCAACGTGAACGCGGTCACGAGAATCGCCACGTCCTTGAGCGCTTTGCGAAAGCCATCCTTGCGACTCACGAAGCCCGCGGCCAGCAGCAGCGAGAGCAAGAACAACACATGGTCGTACCCAAACGCGAAGTGGAGCACGCCCTCCCAAAGGAACACTCCAGCGATCTTGGACGCGCTCGCCGGTCCTCCGAGTTCGAGTGATTGGCGTCCGCGCCGAAGCACTTCGGCGTCCTCACCGCTCTCGAACGCGATGTAAACCAGCGCTTCGTGCTGAGGGTCGTCCGGGAAGACGGTGTTATCTTCCAAGGTCAGCGTGCCTTCACCGCAGTTGAAGCTCAGGTCGGTTCGTAGAAACTGCACTCCGTCACGGTCGACCCACTCGAAGTCGCCCACGTCCGCGCTACAGGTTTCGTCGCCAGCGCGCAGTGTGATGCCTTCGCGGATCCAGAGTTGAATCGCTGCCGTCCGCGCGGACACCGCATCGCGGTCGACGTCTTCGCCAAGACCAAGCTCCATCGACGCGTCGATGGCCTCGATTTCAGCTTCAATCGACACAAGGCGATCGCCGACCTCAACCCGCAGATACTTGCGACTTCCCAGGTGTGCCGACGCTGTCGCCGCAGAAAACAGGGAGATCGCCACCACGGTGAGAGAGAGGGCACGCATCGGTCAGGTGATACCAGAGTTTGGCGTGCTAGAACTCCCCCGTGGACGACGATCATTTCCACGACGAATGCGGCGTGTTTGGGGTGTTCGGCGACGACGAAGCCGCCAACCTCACTTATCTCGGGCTGCACAGTCTTCAGCACCGCGGTCAGGAATCGTGCGGCATCGTGACCTCCAACGCGGAACAGCTCTTCGTTCACCGAGGGCAAGGGTTGGTCCAAGATGTGTTCACCGGTGAAGTCCTGGATCGGCTTCCCGGCGCAGCTGCGATCGGTCACGTCCGTTACAGCACAGCCGGCGGTTCTCACATCAAGAACGCCCAACCGATCGCCATCGATTGTGCCCACGGCAGCATTGCTGTCGCGCACAACGGCAACCTCACCAACGCCGAGCGCCTGCGTCGTCAGCTCGAGTCGGCGGGTTCGATCTTCACCTCGTCGAGCGACACCGAGGTTCTCGTCCACCTGGTGGCGCGCAGCCAGGAGCCCACCACCGTCGACCGTGTCGCGGATGCGCTCAACCGAGTCCAAGGCGCGTACTCGTTGGTGTTCATGTCCGCCGACGAACTGATCGCCGTACGCGACCCGTACGGGTTCCGGCCGCTGTGTTTAGGCATGCGAGGCGATGCCCACGTGGTGGCCAGCGAGCCCCCCGCCTTTTCGCTGATCGGCGGGGAGTACATCCGCGACATCGAGCCCGGCGAGATGATCGTGGTGAACAAATTTGGACTTCGTAGTCTGCGGCCCTTCGAGAAGAAGCCCACGCACCTGTGCATCTTCGAGTACGTGTACTTTGCGCGTCCCGATGCGAGCTTTGCCGGCATTGGTGTGTACGGTGCACGGCAACGTCTCGGCGAAACGCTCGCCACCGAACAACCCTGTGACGCCGACGTCGTGATTCCGGTTCCCGATAGCGGAGTGGCCGCAGCGCTTGGCTTCGCCAACAAGCTTGGCGTGCCCTACGAGATGGGTCTGATCCGAAGCCACTACGTGGGGCGCACGTTCATCGAACCGCAACAGTCCATTCGCCACTTTGGCGTGCGACTCAAACTTCACCCGGTCAAAGAGCTGCTGGCTGGCAAGCGCGTCGCTGTGGTCGACGATTCGATCGTACGTGGCACGACCAGTCGCAAGATTGTGAAGATGATCCGTGATGCGGGTGCGAAGGAAGTCCACCTGCGCATCTCCTCACCACCGACCGCGTGGCCGTGTTTCTACGGGATCGATACGCCGACTCGAGAAGAGCTCATTGCCAGTCGACACACGCCCGACGAAATCGCGCGCTACGTGACCGCGGACTCGCTGGGGTACTTGTCCATCGAAGGAATGCGTCGGGCGGTTGGTGGCGAAGGCTACTGCGATGCCTGCTTCAGCGGCGAGTACCCCGTCCCCGTGCAGATCCAAGACGAGGGCACGAAGCGACAGCTGCCACTCGTCGGCGTCTAGCACTCATAGGAAGCACTTTCCTTCGCCCCGGTAGGTGGGGACTTCGTCGACGACAGCGCCGTCGCGCAAAAGCAGCATCGTGTCGAAACGCTCGCACAGCTCACCGGCTTTGGCGTGGCGGAAGAACACAGGATCACCAAGTTGCAATCGCACCGAGGGTGGAACGCGTAACGGCGTCTGCACCTCGCCCGCTCCCTCTTCGTCCAGAAGTTCCAACCCGCGTGGCAAGTACGGCTTGGGCAGCTTGTCTTTCCCCGCAGACCCCGACGCGATGTAGCCCCCGCCGTGACACGTCACCATCCCGCTCGCAGGACGACGCACGACTGGCACAGCAAACCCTGCAGCCGGCTCGTGCTTGAACTGGTGGAACTCGTCGAAGAGGGTCGGCGAGTAGAGTCCCGAACCTGCGGTCGACTCGGTCACGCTCGGATCTTCGGCTGTGGACTCGAGACTTCCGGTTCCGCCACCGTTGACGAAACGCAACGCGTGACCTGCACCGCGCAGCGCGTTGACGATCGCGCCTCTGCGCTTACGCAAATCCCGGAGCGAGCGCTTCTTGAGCAGACGAATCACGCGGCTAAACGCACGGCGTGACGTGTCGTCGGGCAGTCCGGCGACCTGCGCTTCATAGCCCATCACACCTTCGAGATGCACCGATGCGCGACGACGGATGGCGCTGGCCACACGAAGGGCATCCGCCACGGTTCGAACCGGCGAGCGACGAACACCGAAGTGCAGTCCTGGAAGCGAAAGCGACATGTCCACGTCGATGCACAAAGGCAGCACCACCGAAGCGCGTTCCGCGAGGTCCGCCAAAACACGCACCTGGTCGAGGTCGTCGACCATCGCGACGATGTGCGTGCCAGCCCGAATGGCCGCGAAGGTCTGCTCGAGTTCCGAGGCCTCCAGCGTCGGGTAGGCGATGAGGATGTCGTCGAGACCGTGGCCGGCCAGATGTGCAGCCTCCGCGGCGGTAAACGCCATCACGCCCTCAAACCCCGGTTGCTCGAGCACGCGACGCAACACCGAAACACACCGCACGCTCTTGCTCGCGACCCGGATCGGATTGCCACGAGCGCGTTGACGAAGCGCCGCGATGTTCCGGTCGAGCAGGTCGAGGTCGACAAACGCAGCAGGCAGGCGTCTCCCTTCGAGCGCGCTCTTGTACGCGCGGTAGGTCACCCTTCGCCGCGAGCGATCTGCAGCATGCCCTCGACTTCGAGAGCGACTTCAATCTCGGGGCGGGTTTCCAAGAACCGCTCGAGAAAACCACGCGCCTCGGGATACTCACCGCGCTGAAACAAGACCGCACCAATGAGAAAGAGCGCGTCGGGATCGTCTTTTCGCTTCCGGAGCACTTGTTTGCCCATGCGGAGCGCACGCGCGTGGTCACCCAACATACGAAGCGATTGACCTGCCCCGATCATCGCACCGACGTACTCGGGCTGAAGCTCTAGCGCGCGCACGTAGCACTTAAGCGCACGCGCGTGGTCCTTGCGCTCGTAGTAAACGTTGCCGAGAAAGAAATGCGCGTACTCGTTGTCGGGATGGTCCCGCGCCACCCGCGACAGCTCGTCGAGCGCTTGGTCGACTTCGCCGACCTGAAGCAACTCGATGCCCTCTTCGACCGCGCCCCAGCGCTCCTTGTCGGCTTCGTCCACCGTCAGATCTGAAAGGGATAGAGCACGACGAAACGCGCTTGTTGGAAAGCCGGGAACCGAGCCTGGCGAACAGCACGCGCGATGCACGAACCGGTCGGCGGTCGTGCGAAGTAAGGGTCCTGAACCAACGCGGTGGTGATGCGACCGGAACTCACCGCGGTCACGCGTACACGGATGGTGCCGTGGCCCTGCACACACGCTTGAACCGCGGGACGAACAGCGGTCAGTGCAGTTTGCACGTCCTGTCGAGAGGGCGTTTCCGGAAGGTTGGGATCCACCATGCGCGGTGGCGGGTTCATGGTGGTCGTCATCGTGGTGGCGACCATCTCCGTCATCGTCGTCGTTTCCATGGTTTCGGTATCCATGGTCGGCGGTACGTAGACATCGTCGCGTGGGTCGTAGCCCGTCATCGTGACGCGCATGCCCACCATGGAGACGGCGCGCATCGTGTCGGGCGGAGTTTCGGTTTCGGTTTCCGTCTCAGTCTCAGTGTCAGTTTCGGTTTCCGTCTGAGTCTCAGTCTCAGTTTCGGTTTCCGTCTCAGTCTCAGTCTCAGTCTCAGTTTCCGTCTCGGTCTCACTGGGCGTTTCTGCGGCCACTGTGATTTGAGCAAGCCGCACTTCCGTTGGACCCACATCGCGTTGGGTCAGGAACCACCATGCCGCGCCACCGGCCGCCAACAAGAGAACGAGCACAACTGCGATCGTTCCACCGCGACCACCGCTCGGTTCGTCCACCACGGTCGGGGGAGCAATCGCGATGGGCGGTGCAAGACTGGAAAGCGGATCGCGATCCGCACCTGGCGGACGCGGAAGGTCTGCGGGTTCATCTTTGGGCGGCGACGGGATGTACGCCTCGGGCGAGACCAGCACCTTGTCGAAGTCGATGCCACTCGTGCGACCCGGATCAGGCGGGGATGGATGTCCCACCAACGTGGACTTCTTCTTCGGCACCTCGGGCTTCGGACGCGTCGGATCCGGTTTCGTCGGATCGGCCTTCGCGGCCGCAGCGATCTTGGGCGGCGCAGGCGGCAACTCCACATTGGGTGGCGGTGGAGCGGGCGGCTTGGTGCCACCCGGACGTCCAAAGGGCTGCGTGGGCTCACCCTTGGGTCGGGTCCGGGGAGGCGGCAGCTTCTTCTTCGGTTTGCGACGAACAGGCAGAGGAGCATGCGGCACCTCCAAGCGGGACGGGATCGGCGGCATGCTTGGGGGCGGGTTCGAGGCAAGGTCGCCAGGATCGGGACCCGGGTCCGATGCGATCTCGATATCGCTCAGCGAGATTCGCTCGATGCTGTCGCGGCTCTCCTCTTCAACAGGAACGCCGCTGGTTGGCAGCTCTTCGTCTTCGTCGTCCTCCGGAATGGGGACACCCGTGACTCTGGGGATCTCGTCTTCGTCGCTCACGCGCGCCCATTGTTGCCCATCGCGGACGTGCAACCAAGCGTAAGATGAGCACTGTGAACACGCCTTACACAGAGATTACCGGCTCCGGCCCGGTGCTGATCACCTGTGAACACGCCACGCAGCGGCTTCCAGAGGGGTGGGAGTGGCCTGATGCCGATCAACGGCTGGTGGGAACGCACTGGGCCTACGATCTGGGTGCATCGGAGATCGTGCACGAACTCGCTGCGGAGCTCGGTTGTGCGGCCGTGCTCTCGAACTTCACGCGACTTTTGATCGACCCGAATCGAGAGCTGAGTTCGACCACTCTGTTTCGTCCGGACGCCGAGGGGCAACCCGTCGAGCTGAACCAAGCGCTCGACGACCACGAGCGTGAGCGGCGTATCGATGGATTCTATCGCCCCTACCACGAAGCGATCGCGCGGACCGCGGCTGCGTTCACCGGTCACACAATGCTCTCCGTGCATACGTTTACGCCCGAGTACGAAGGTCAGATTCGTGAAGTCGAATTTGGCGTGCTCTTTGATTCGAAGGAGAACGAAGCCAAGTCGTTCGGCGAGGCACTGGTCGCTGCCGGGTTCACCATTGAGTACAACGAACCTTGGTCCGGAAAGAACGGACTGATGTACAGCGTCGAGCACCACGCCAACACGAACGGGAAGATCGGGCTGGAGATCGAAGTGCGGCAAGATCGCGCAGTCGATCCGGCATACCGACAGAAGCTAGTTCGCGCGATTGCTGCGTACTTCGCTTCTAGTCGGTAACTCGTCAGTAACTAGGAATGCGTATTGATTAACTCGAACGTGATTGAAGATTTGCTTCGCTCCGCTGCGACAACATCCGGCGTTCGAGCGGCCGGCGCTCGAGCAACGGTGACCGAGAACGCGAAGCGTTCGTTGGAGCGACGTCAGCCGTCGAACAACGTCGAGGCTCCACGAGCCGAGACGCGCGCGAAGCGCGAGCTTGAGGGGGGACCCAACCGAAGGTTGGGGGGAGGATTGCTAATCCTCCCCAAGGAGGAGCCGTGCCCGTAAGCCGGAGGCGGTAAAGTCGGAGCCGAAGGCGGAGACGTAGGGCACGTCTCCGACGATAAGCAGAGTTTTATTGAGGCATCAGCTCGCGCCCCGCAGGACACGCGACCTCAACACCGGTCGGACCATCTTCCGTCGCCAGGATCTTAAACTCCACGCGACGGTTACGCTCCCACGCTTCGCGGTTGCTACGCGGATCGACCGGGCAACGCTCACCGTAACCAGCGCTTCGCAGACGCTCACGCGACACACCGCGCTGCACCACAGCTTCCACAACAGACGCCGCGCGGTCGCGGGTCAGTCGGATGTTGTAGTCGTCGGCACCACGCTCATCGGCGTGTCCCTGGACTTCGACGCGGGTGATCTGCGGGTTTCCATTCAGGGTCGCCGCAACAGCGTCGATGATGGGGTACGAGCGACGCTGAATCACGGCGCTGTCCGTCTCGAAGTAGATCTTCTCGAGAATAATGATGCTGTTGTCCTCGATGACGACCGAACCACGGTCCGGGCAGCCGTCTTCATCCTCGAAGCCGTTGTAGGTCTCGGGATCGTTGGGACAGCTATCGTCCACGTCGAGAATGCGGTCGTTGTCGTTGTCCGGATCGGGACAGCCGTCCTCGTCCTGGAAGTTGTCCATGTCTTCCGGATCGTTGGGACAGAGATCGTCGCCATCGAGGATGCCGTCCTGATCGTTATCGGGATCCGGGCAGCCGTCTTCGTCTTGGAATCCGTCGCGGTCTTCGGGATCGTCGGGACACTCGTCGACATCGTCGAGGATGCCGTCACCATCGCGGTCGCCCTCGTTACCTTCAGGGCAGCCATCTTCGTCGGCGTCTCCGTCACGGTCCTCGGGAACGAGCGGACACTCATCGTCGTCGTCAAGGATGCCGTCGCGGTCGTTATCCGGATCCGGGCAACCATCTTCGTCGGCGAAGTTGTCGAAGTCCTCTGGCTCATCCGGACACTGGTCAACGTCGTCCTTGTATCCGTCGCCATCCCGGTCACCGATCGAGGGCTCAAAGATGAACGCTGCGGTGAAGCGCATGTCGGCGGCCTGAAGCGAGTCGCGGGTCAGTCCCGCACCACCGGCGAGCATCAGGTAACTGTTGGCCTGCACGAAGATCTTGAGACCCAACAGAGCCTCTGCACTGAACGCGCCCGTCGTGCCGAATTCCGTGACGATTTGCGCGCCGTATCCTTCGAGGACGATGTCGAGCGAGTCGGTCGCACGAATGCTCATACCCAAACCGAAGGTGAGCAGGTCGTCGTATTCGACGGTGTTCCCTGGGTCGGTAAGCATCGGCATGGTCGCGTTGGTGCCCATGGGCATCGTGCGTCCGTTGACGGGCAAGGCCGCGCCGTCCCCCAGATTGAGGCGATAGCCAACCTCTACACCGAGTCGGAAACGTCGTACCGGTCGCCACTCCATGATCGCCGAGGGCCACAGCGTGAACCCAGGCTCTCCAGAGAACCGGCGATGGTCGCCGGTGGGAATCTGTGCGCGAATGATCGCAGCAAGACCAATGGGGCTCTGTTCGGCGCGAAGGATTCGAACCTTGGTGTGAATGCGGAGGTCGCCAATACCCTGCTCGTCCAAACCCTGCGATGCGTTGGCGTCGACGTCGTTGTACAGACCTGGAACGGTCACGTTCGGGCCCTGGACGAACTGGATGGGGAGCTGCAGACCCACGACGACATAGTTGAAGAGGCCGAAGTTCAACTGCAGCGTGCCGGTGAAGTAGTTGTCGATCAGATGATCGGTACGTTCGGCATCCATCGCAGGAACGGTCTCGTCGTTCTCAAAACCACGGAACGGCAGGATGTTCCGCCCGTAGTCCAAGACCAGACCGAAACTGAGATCGGTATGACCGAGGATGTCGGTGCCGTTGACCGTCAGGTGACCCTTCGAGTCAATCGCGGGGCGAAAGAGGTGAAGGTCCATGCCGTTCACCGAAAGCGCACCCGGGCGCTGTGCCTGAGCGTTCCCCGAGAACGCGCTGACCCCCGCAACAACGAGACAAAAAGCCCGCAGCATCTGCCGCATCGAACAGCCTCCTCCGCGCTCAACGCGCGCGCCGGGAGTAGCACGATGGCCCAACTGCGCGCAACAACCCGCAATTCCGGCGGATGAGCCTTAACGACTCAGCGGTACATTCGAGCGACCGAGCTGGTCGGATACAGCCGCTGAAGCTGGCTGATCGTCCGTCGCTTCTGGGCGTCTTGACCGGTTGCGGCGTACGCCTCGGCGAGAATCCCGAGGACCTGTGCAGAATCCGTGCGGCCACGAAGGTTCTCGATGATGCAGGGCTGGCTGTAGCGACAGCGCTGAACCACGGCACGCGGACTCTCGCGCATCATGGCCGCTTCCATCATGACGACGACGGGCTCCATCACGGTGTCCATGGGGCGGTCCATCGGCATGCGGACCCGGCCGATCATCATCCGACCGGGTTCTGGAGCCAGAGCAGCCGCGGCATCCCGTCGTAGCTCTTCCGCTGCACGTTCCTCCAAGGCTGTGAGCCGACCACTATCGATGAGCGCGGTCGCGACGGTCTGAGCCTCGGTGGGATCACCTTCGTCGAGCGCCAAGCGACCACGGTCAAGTTCGGCTGCAGCCCAGTGGTGAAACGCCTGATCGACGAGCGGGTCGTCGCGGAAAGGACTGTCGTCGGGAAGTGCACTGAACGCTTCGTGCGCTTGAACCCACTGACCTTGGTTGGCCAACGCCGCGGCGGTTTCGAACTGCCCGCGCTCGTCCACGCGACTCTGCGCGTCGTGCTTGCACTGCAGCGCATCTTCACTGCCGGGCGAGTACTGCAACGCGAGGTCGGCTGCGGCGACGGCTCCGACCAAGTCCCCGTCCGTCACCAGCTGGCGACAGGATTCGATCTGCTCCTGCGCTTGTTCTTCCGGTGTCGGCGCCTGTGGAATGGGATCGGGGTCTTGTCCGCCCTGCCCTTGAATCACAACCTGGTTGTTGATGTTGGGGTCTTCGCTCGTGAACGCGATGGCCGCGCCCACACCGATCGCGATGATCACAATCGCCACCGCCGCAAAGATCGGAGCGCGACTTGGACCACTGTCGTCCATGGGGATCGCGTCCATCGCGATCGTGCGATCCGCCTCGAACTGATAGTGCTCGCCGGCACCGACAAAGCGGAAACGCACCTGGCCGAGTTCGAGCACATCGCCCGATCCCAACAGGGCTTCCGTCACGTCTTCACCGTTGAGACGCACGCCATTCGCGCTTCCGAGATCGACCACCTTGATCAGATCTCCATCGACCTGAACTTCCGCGTGCTCGCGTGAAATCGATCGGTGGTTAACCCACACGTCCAAGTCTTCGGCGCGACCGATGCGCATTCCATTGCGCGTGAGTGCGAACTCAGCACCCGGCGCAGGAGGCGTGAGCATTACCAAACGCGGCGGCGTTTGCGGTTGCGCTCCAGGTGCAGCCCCGGGCGCCGCATCTTCCGCACCCGCTTCGCTCTGCAACGCGAGGATGTAGTCACCGATGGAGACCTGGTCGCCTTTGCCAACCTGGATCTCACCCTCGATGCGACGTCCGTTAATCTTAACGCCGTTGTACGAGTTCAGATCTTCGATGAAGAAATGACCGTTGTGCTTCCGCAGGCGGGCATGGCGACGCGAGACGTTCCTCTCGGTCAGCCGGATGGTGTTCCCCTCCTTGCGCCCGATGGTGATCTCGTCGCGCACGAGGGGGACGACTGTGGTCTTCCCTTCGTCGTCCGAAATGACGAGCTTGAACATCCTGCCGTTGCCTAAAACACCTGTCTGGCGTCCAAATTACGCGCCAATTGCGTAATAAAACGGATGGTACCTGGCACCGGTTGCCTGTCAATCAGAGCTTTGAATTCACTCGAATTGTCCATGCAGTCAGGGCTCGCGCGTGCCAACCTGGCACGGTGATCTGGCAGCGGATTGGATTGGCTCTCACGCTGTTGGGTTGTGGTGGAAACGTGCCGCCACCGCCTCCTCCGCTCGATGGCGGGCAGATCTTGCGGGATGGAGAGCTCCCGGACGCCCTTGTTCCCGACGATGTTGGCTCTCCTCGACGGGATGGCGCACTGCTTCCGCCCGCCGATATCGAGGTGGTGCTTCCCTACCTCGGCGAGGAAGTGACTGAAGAACGCATCATCGACGCCCAGCCCGGTCGCCTCGACGTCCATTTCTCCATCGATACCACCGGGTCGTTTGGCGGTGAAATCGACGCCCTACAGCGCGACCTCAGTTCTCGGATCATCCCCACGCTCGAGGAGCGCGTGACCGACATTGCGTTTGGCGTCTCTCGCTTCGAGGACTTTCCGCTCCGTCCATACGGCTCGGAAGGCGACTCGCCGTTTCAACTGCTCGCCCCGATGAGCGAAGATCGGTCTCGCGCACAATCGGGGGTCGCACGTCTTGACCAACCACTGGGTGCAGGTGGTGACGCGTCGGAGAGCGGATACGAAGCGCTCTATCAAATCGCCACAGGTGAAGGACTGACCATCGGTGGTGTGCAGTACGTCGCACCCTTCAGCGGAGCCGGACTGGGTGGCGTGGGGTTTCGTGAGCGCGCGCTTCACGTGGTTGTGCATGTCACCGACGCCACGGCGCATTTTCCGGAAGACTACCCGGACCTTCCAGGCACCCATGGCGAAGCCGATGCCGTCGACGCACTCCGAGCCTTGGAAGGTCATGTCATTGGGATCGTCAGTGGGATCGGAGCACGGCCGCACCTCGAATCTCTTGCACTCGCCACGGACACCTGGGTTCCCGCGGACGACGGAGTCTGCGCGACTGGCATTGACGGCGAAACGTACCCGCCCAGCAGCGGTCGGTGTCCGTTGGTGTTCGACATCGACCCCGAGGGCAATGGGTTGAGCGACGCGATCATCGACTCGATCGTGAACCTGCTCGACAGCGTTCAGTACGACGAGGTCTATGGCGAGGTGCTCGACGACCGACTTGGTTTCGTGCGTGCGGTGGAAGCACTTGAAGCCACGACGGCAGATGGGCTGATGCCTCCACGAAGTGCCGACCTGCGTCCGATGGATGGCATCGACGACACGTTTCAGATGGTGCGTATTGGAACGGACCTGCGGTTCGCGATTCGTCTTCGCAACACGACGATCCCGCCGGCAACGTACGACCAGATCTTTCGGCTAAGCGTGCAGATTCTGGGCGACGGAAACGTGCTGGATGAAGTGACGATTCGCGTGATCGTGCCGGCGGGATTTTTGGATGCGGGCATCACCGACGCAGGTACAGATGCACCAACCGACGCGGGCACGACTGACGCGGGCACGACGGACGCGGGCCCAACGGACGCGGGTGACGCGAGCGGCGACTGACATCACTGCGCGTAGGGCGTCCGCTCCACGGTTACGGTTCGCATCTCACCGTCGCGGATCACCTTGAGCTCGACCCGCGAACCCACCGGCCCACGCAACTCCTCGACGACTTCCTGCATCGACATCGAACGCACCGGACGATCATCGATCTCCGAGATTCGATCCCCCTCTTCGAGTCCTGCTTCGTATCCGCCACCGCCGTGCGGCACATCGACGATCCGCAAACCGCCCTCTTCGCTGTAGCCCATGCGAACGTGGATTCCGCCGACGCTCTGCGCACACGAAACCAAGAGCATCATGGCCGTCGTAGCGATGACCAACGTGAGGATGGCCAGTCGTTTCACAGCCGACGCACTGCCTCACCGATTTCACGCGGCACTTCTTCTTGAAGGAAATGCCCTGCCTGCGTGTGGGTCACGCGTGCGTCGGGCTTGAGCTTGGAAATCCAACGACACACGGAAGGACCCAGCACCGGATCGCGATCGCCCCACACGATTTCGATCGGACCATCGAATGACTCGAAGAACTCTTGCGACCTCTGCAGATGCGGAATCGAGGGATGCGTCATCGAGTCGGGAACCATTCGCGCCATCGCCAAGGGTGCGCTGCGATCCCGCAGTCGTCGCAAGGGATAGCGATACGCGCGCGCGACCGTACCGCGAATACTGGTTCGATCCCCTTGGGCGAAGGCCATAATGTTCTGCGGAAATCCGCCCAAGCGAAACACACCTTCGGCGAGCAAGGGCATCTGCGAGAAGCGATGAAACGCGGTCGGCCGAAAGCCTTCACGCGGCGGGCCCACCACCGTGTTCAGGATCACCATCGCACCCAGTCGCTCGGGTGCGCCCTCAAACGCGAGCAGACCAATCGCGCCACCCCAATCCTGTCCGATGAAGATCGAGTCGTGCAGATCCAGGCTCTCGATGACTCCGCGCAACCACCGTCCGTGCTCATCGAGCGTGTGTGCACTGGCCGGCGGCTTCGAGCTGAAGCCCAAGCCCACCAAGTCCGGCATCACGACGCGAAAGTCTGTGCCGAGTTCACGCGCAACCTTCCGATAGAGAAAGCCCCACGAAGGATTGCCGTGCACGCACACCACGGGACGCGCATCGGCAGGCCCAAACTCCATCACGTGCAGAGTCTCGCGACCGACCTCGATCATCGACCGACGCACACCCGGCAACATCGCCGACAGCCAACGAGGAAACGCGTGCATCACATGTTGCGGCGGTACTGTCCGCCGACTTCGTAGAGCGCGTCGCTGATCTGACCGAGCGAGCACACCTTCGTGGTGTTCATCAAGGCATCAAAGAGGTTGCCGTGTTTGATCGCGACGGTTTGCAACGAGGCGAGTGCGAGTTCGGCTGCATCGGCGTTGCGCTCGTGAAACGCCTGGAGCGACGAGATCGCATACTCGCGTTCCTCGACGGTGGAGCGAATCACTTCGTCGGGGATGATCGTCGGTGAGCCTTTGTCACTGAGGAAGGTGTTCACACCCACGATCGGCAACTGCCCAGTGTGCTTGAGCGACTCGTAGTAGAGCGACTCTTCTTGGATCTTGGTGCGCTGGTACATCCGCTCCATCGCACCCAGCACACCGCCGCGATCACTGATGCGGCGGAACTCCGCATAGACCGCTTGCTCCACCAAGTCGGTCAACTCGTCGATGATGAACGCACCCTGCAAGGGGTTCTCGTTCTTCGCCAGGCCGAGTTCCTTGTTGATGATCAACTGAATCGCGAGCGCGCGTCGCACACTCTCTTCGGTCGGGGTCGTGATCGCTTCGTCGTACGCGTTGGTGTGCAGTGAGTTGCAGTTGTCGTAGATGGCGTAGAGCGCCTGCAACGTGGTGCGGATGTCGTTGAAGCCGATCTCCTGCGCGTGCAGTGAACGACCACTGGTTTGGATGTGGTACTTCAGCTTTTGCGAGCGCGGGTTTCCACCGTACCGGTGCTTGATCGCCTTGGACCAAATGCGTCGCGCGACACGGCCGATCACCGAGTATTCGGCATCGATTCCGTTCGAAAAGAAGAACGAGAAGTTGGGCGCGAAGTCGTCGATGTTCATCCCGCGCGCGAGGTAGTACTCGGCGAACGTGAATCCGTTGGCGAGCGTGAACGCGAGCTGCGTGATCGGGTTCGCTCCAGCTTCGGCGATGTGGTAGCCGCTGATGCTGACCGAGTAGAAACGCGTGACCGCGTGGTCGACGAAGTACTGCTGGATGTCGCCCATCATCCGCAACGCAAACTCGGTGCTGAAGATGCAGGTGTTCTGGGCTTGGTCTTCTTTGAGAATGTCCGCCTGCACCGTGCCGCGAACGCGCTTGAGCGTGTCGGCCTTAATCGCGGCGTAGATTTCGGCGTCGAGCACTTGGTCGCCGGTCACGCCGAGCAACATCAGCCCGAGTCCGTCGTTACCTTCCGGGAGCTCACCCTGGTAGCGCGGGCGCGGTCGGTCACCGTAGATGGTCGCGATCTTCTTTTCGATCGCGTCGACCTGCCCTTCGGCGCGGATGTGCTTCTCGCACGCCTGGTCGATCGCGGCGTTCATGTAGAACCCCAGCAACATCGGGGCCGGACCATTGATGGTCATCGACACGCTGGTTGTGGGATCCGCCAAATCGAAACCGCTGTAGAGCTTCTTCGCGTCGTCGAGCGTCGCGATGCTCACACCGGAGTTGCCGATCTTTCCGTAGATGTCGGGTCGGTGATCGGGGTCTTCACCGTAGAGCGTGACCGAATCAAACGCGGTCGAGAGCCGCTTCGCGGGAAGCCCGCGCGAGACATAGTGGAAACGCTTGTTGGTGCGCTCGGGTCCGCCCTCGCCGGCGAACATGCGCGCCGGATCTTCGCCTTCGCGCTTGAGCGGAAAGACACCCGCCGCGTACGGAAACTCGCCGGGCACGTTCTCGGTCATCAGCCAACGAAGCAGCGCGCCCCAGTCTTGATGACGCGGAAGCGCAACCTTGCGAATCTTGGTGTGCGAGAGCGTTTCGGTTTCGAGCGCAACTTCGAACGTCTTGCCGCGAACCTGGTAGCTGTACGTCGGTCCACTGAACTTGGCCTTCAACTCCGGCCAGCTACGCAACAACGCCTTCGCGTCGGAAGACAACGAGTCCCTGAGTATGTCGTACTGCGTCCGAAGCGCCGCGATCGCATCGGGATCTCCGTCCACCGATCCAATTTCAGACAACGGAACCGTTGCATCCGCATCTGCAATGGACGCTGCTTCGCGAAGCGCAGCGACTGCACCGCGTAACTGATAAAGCTGACCGGCAATCTTGCACTGCGCGTCAACGGTGGCGTCGTACCGATCCGACTCTTCGACAATCTCCGCCAGGTAACGAACCCGTTCGGGGGGAACGACGAACGCCTTTTCGCTGGAGTCGTCGGAGACCTCCATCGAGGACTGGAGCTTCGCTTCCGTCTTTGCGGCAATCGTGTCGATCAGTCGTCGGTACAGTCGGTTGGTACCGGGGTCGTTGAACAGCGACGCGATCGTGCCCAGCACGGGAATCTCGTCGTCCTTGGCGTCGAAGAGCTGGTGGTTGCGCTTGTATTGTTTGCGCACGTCGCGAAGCGCATCGAGACTGCCCCGCTTGTCGAACTTGTTGATGGCGATGACGTCGGCGAAGTCGAGCATGTCGATCTTCTCGAGCTGCGTGGCCGCACCGTATTCGCTGGTCATCACGTAGAGCGAGACGTCGGAAACGTCGGTGATCGCCGTATCGCTCTGACCGATACCGCTCGTTTCCACCACCACCAGATCAAACCCAGCGGCCTTGCACACATCGATCGCGTGCTGAACGTGCTTGCTCACCGCCAAGTTGCTTTGACGCGTCGCCAATGAGCGCATGAACGCGCGCGAGTCATCGATCGAGTTCATGCGAATTCGATCGCCGAGAAGAGCTCCGCCGGTGCGTCGCTTCGACGGATCGATCGAAAGCACCGCAATGCTCTTGTCGGTGAAGTCGCGCAGAAAGCGGCGCACCAACTCGTCGACCAGCGAACTCTTCCCCGCGCCACCGGTTCCCGTGATGCCCAACACGGGAACAAAGCGGTCGCCGAGTTTCTCACGCGCTGCATCGCGAATGCGCTCACCCTCGCCTTCGACGTTCTCAGCCAGCGTGATCAACCGACCGAGAACCTGCGGGTCGCGTTCTTCAAGGCGAGCCAGAAGTCCGTCGCGTTCCACCGCTTCGGCCATCTCGAAGTCGCATTCTTCGAGAACGAGATTGATCATGCCCTGCAGACCCATCGACCGGCCGTCGTCCGGCGAAAAGAGTCGCGTGACGCCGTAGTCGTGCAGCTCCTTGAGCTCACTCGGCAGGATGGTTCCGCCACCACCGCCAAAGATCTTGGTCTTGGCCCCCGCCTCGCGAAGCAGGTCGACCATGTACTTGAGGTACTCGACGTGCCCGCCTTGGTAGGAGGTGATCGCAATTCCCTGCGCATCTTCCTGAATTGCGCAGCGGACGATCTCGGCCACAGAACGGTTGTGTCCGAGGTGAATCACCTCTGCACCGGATGCCTGCAGGATCCGACGCATGATGTTGATCGCCGCGTCGTGGCCGTCGAAAAGCGACGCGGCCGTCACGATCCTAACGTGGTGCTTGGGGTCGTAAGGTTCCGCGCTGTGGGACTTCACCCCGCTTAGATAGCATCGCTTTTCGACGCGGCGAAGGGCTCGGCCTTGACGGTCATGTTGCCGGGACGGGCGTTTTCCACCATGACCCTGGTTGCGCATGGACTTCCCGGCCTTGCAGTCGCTCGGAGCCGACCTTTGGCTCTATCTCGCAGCCCCTCTCGCGGTGTTGGCGTTCCTGGTCACGAGCGTGCGTTTACGCGTACCGCAGTGGCGCTTGCTTCCCAAAGCGTTCAAAGCCGCGCGCGCCCCCGCCAAGAAAGGTCTGGCGCCGGGGCTTGCGACCACACTGACGACGGTCGGCACACTGGGCGCTGCGGGTGCTGTTGGAGCAGGCACTGCGGTCGCTTTGGGTGGACCGGGTGTCCTTCCTTGGCTGTGGTTGATCTGCATCGTTGTCGCGCCCTTGCACTACGCCGAAGTCTGGTTGGCGCGTACAGACGCACCCGGTCAGTCCGACAAGGAAGCAACGGGTTCGTTGTCACGACGACTCGGCCGAATGGGCGACCGCTGGCGAGTGCCTGCGTTGCTTTCGATGGTGCTCGTGCTCGCGACCGGCTTCGCGTATGCGGGCGGTGCTCAAGGTCACGCGCTTGCGGAGACCGCAGAAGTTCTTCTGCCAGGTTCGACACTTGCGTTGGTGTGCGGTGCGGCGGGTGTCGGCGCGGCGTTCGTCATCTTCCAAGACAAGGCACAATCGCTTGCAGGTTGGCTCGGCTTCGCCGGTTTGTTTGCACTCGTCGTCGCGGCCATCTGGGCGATGTCGAGCAACTTTGGCGAAGCCTTTGGAACGTTCGCCGACGCGTTCTCAGATGCGTTCGACGGCGCACCTCGCCGCGGCGAGTTCACCGGTGCCTTCGTAGGCGAAATCGCGTTTGCGGCCGTTCTGGCAGTGCTGCCCCCGATCGGTGCAAGCAGCGGCGTCGTCGGTGCCATGCACTCGTTGTCCGGTGGCAAGACTCGCGGCCAGGCCAGTGCTGCCATCTTGGTTCCCTTTGCGTACGCTGTGGTCGGCACCTTGCTCGTCATGGCCTTTGTCGGAACCGGCGCGTTCGGCGAACGGTATGCAGACCGACGCGGTTTGATGGAGACGCGCATCTTTCGCCTGAGCGCATCGTCCGCATCCCAGCGTCAGGAAGACGAGCGCCTCTACGATGGAATGGTTCGCATCGTCGAAGGCGAACCTCGCAACCCGGCGCTCTCGGTCGGCACAGCACGCGGAATGGTCTCGGACGCAAAGTTCGAACTGAACGGCGAACCGGCAGACCTGGCGTTCCGCGTTGAAGACGGTGTGCCCTTCGAGATCTTGCAACCCGGTCGGTTGGGCGCGCTCGATCGACAAGACTTTGCCATCGCACATCAGATCGATGTGGTGGGCGAGATGCTCCCCACGGGCGGTGGCCTCGTGATGCGTGCGATGGGACGCGGCGAGAGCGATCTCGCGGCACGGTTCGGACTTGCAGGACTGCTTGCTCTCGCTGCGGTGGGGTTCGCGATTTGGGGCTTCGCGCTGGGCCGCGTACTCCCGCACACCGCACCCCGACCGGCGCGCTTGGCGGTGGGGCTCTTGCCTGCGCTGGGCGCGATCACCGCAGTACTGGTCGGAGGTCCATGGATCGCCTTGATAGGCGGTGCGATAGCGGCTCTAACCTTGGCCTTTGTGGCCGTGGTCGTGATGGTTACCAGCCGCCAGGTGGCGGAGCTGGAAAGCTGAGCTAAAGGGTCCCGCCGTGCGCACAATTGGGGTGATTGGTGGAAGCGGGCTCTACGCCATCGAAGGCCTAGAGAACGTCGAAAAGCACGTTGTCGACACGACGTTCGGGCAACCTTCGGACGAGGCCGTCAGCGGCACGTTTGGGGACGTTCGGATGTTGTTTCTCCCGCGTCACGGCGTGGGTCATCGAATCCCTCCACATCAGATCAACTACCGCGCGAATCTCTTGGCGTTGAAGAAGCTGGGCGCCGAAATGGTGATCAGTGTTTCGGCGGTCGGTTCGATGAAAGAACAGATCGAACCCGGCGACATGGTCATCGTCGACCAGTTCATCGATCGCACTCGCTCACGACCCAGCACCTTCTTCGAAGATCTCGGAGTGGTGGCGCACGTCGAGTTTGCCGAGCCCGTCGACAGCGGTTTGGCCGAGTCGCTGTACCGCGCGTGCATCGAAGTGGGCGCGAAAGTGCACCGCGGCGGAACCTACGTGTGCATCGAAGGCCCTCAGTTCTCGACCCGCGCAGAATCGAATCTTTATCGGAACTGGGGCGTCGACGTGATCGGGATGACAAACCTGCCCGAAGCACGACTCGCACGAGAAGCCGAGCTTCCTTATGCCACGCTTGCACTCGCAACCGATTACGACTGTTGGCACCAAAGCCATGAGTCCGTGTCGGTCGAGTCCGTCATGGCGGTGATGAAGAAGAACATCGCCACTGCCAAAGCCATCCTCAAAGCTGTGGCGCCTCTTGTTCCCGACCCTGACACCATGCCTGCCCGGCAGGCGATGAAGCACGCGGTGATGACCGCTCGCGATCGAATCTCTCCGGAGGCGCGCACCAAGCTCGCTCCTCTTATCGGCCACTACCTCGAAGAGTCCTGATCATGTCCAAGATGCTCGTCGTCGGATCCGTCGCATTCGACACCATTCACAACGCCCTCGGTACACACAGCAAAGTCGTTGGTGGCTCCGCTACCTACGCGTCGTTCAGCGGATCGTTCTTCACCGACGTTCAGCTTGTGGGCGTGGTCGGTCGTGACTTCCCCGACGATGTCGTGCGCTCGATGAAGGACCGTCGCATTGACGTCGATGGACTCGAGGTGGCGGATGGCGACACCTTCCACTGGGAAGGGCGCTACACGGACGACCTGACGGCACGCGAAACGATTCGCACGGATCTGAACGTGTTCGCCGACTTCGACCCGAAGATCCCCGAGCGCTTTCGCGACACGCCCTACGTCATGCTCGGCAACATTGCGCCGGAGCTGCAGATCAGCGTGTTGGACCAAGTGAAGTCGCCGAAGCTCGTCGTAGCCGACACGATGAACTTCTGGATCGACGGCAAGCTTCCCGAGCTCAAGGAACTGCTCAAGCGCGTCAACGTGCTGGTGATCAACGAAGAGGAAGCGCGACAACTCAGTGGTCGACATCACCTCGTTCACGTTGCCCACGAACTGCTGAAGATGGGTCCGCAAACGATCGTCATCAAACAGGGTGAGTACGGTGCGTGGCTCTTCGCAGGCGAGCATGTCTTCAGCGCACCCGCGTTCTTGCTTGAAGCGCAGGATCCCACCGGTGCCGGTGACAGCTTCGCGGGTGGCTTTCTCGGTTACATCGCGGCCGCCGACAGCACGGCTCCGGAAGTCCTGCGACGCGCAGTGATCTACGGCTCGACCGTCGCTTCGTTCTGTGTCGAAGGCATCGGCGTGGAGCGGCTTCTGACCATTTCGCGGGAGAACATTGACAAGCGAGTCGCAAAGTTCCGTGAATTGGTCGAATTCGGAAGCTAAAGCCTCTTTTGGCCGTTGCTGAAGCCCGTGGTATGGGGCTGTCGCAATGACTGCTCACCCGAGTTGTTGCCCCGTTGTGGGCGCAAGTGACAGGCGTCGGGCAAGATAGAACCACGCGTGTGCCAAGCACGCGCTCTTGGAGGAAATGAAATGAAACGATTGCATTGGCTTGTAGTGGGCATGGCGCTCGCTGGTCTCGTCGTGGGATGTGGAGATGACGACGGCGGCGGCACGGACTCGGGCCCCGAGACCGACGGTGGAGACATGGTCGACACCGGCGGTGAGACGGCGATGTGCCCGTCCGGCATGTCGATTCCGGATCCCGAGGGTCTGATGGGTGCTTGCTGTGCTCGCATGAGCAACGAGGGCCGCACCGACGCTCCGGAGTTCCGCGTCAGCGGCTTGCGCATTCTTGAGCCTGCGACTCTTTCCGCCGGTCTTGTGCGCAGCGCGCTTCAGGATGCCTTGGACGAGGAACGCTTCAACTGGCTCATCCGCGTCGGCAACGCCGGTGCTGATGGTGACGTCATGATTGAGACCGGATTTGGTTCCCGCAACGCCGACGCAACCTACGCGTTCGCAAGCGGCGCAGCGCCCGCACCGGGCGACCCCAACCGTTGGGATCCGCTGACCGTGACCGGCACGCTCGCCGGCGAGGGACTCAGCGCTCCGGCCATCACCGACACTTTCACGGTGCCCATCCTTGAGGACGACGGCGTGGCTGTCGTGCTTGAGCTCCCGCTGCAGGCGTTCGAACTGGTTTCCGCGACCATGTCCGAGAGCCGCACCTGCATTGGTCTGCGCAACGGCAGTGTCTACGGAACGGACGACGGCAGCCTTCAGACGTACATCACCGTCGAAGATGCGATGGCAGGCAACGTCGAGCTTCCGCCGATCAACACCAGCCTGTGCAACTTCATCGCAGGCATGGCGAGCGAGATGGGTCCCTGCACCGACATCGCGCAGGGCGAGTGGCCCGTTCCGCCCAACGCGTTGTGCACGGACGGAACCTGCACCGACACCTGCGATCCGGCCTCGGACTGCAACGCGTGGCGCGTGTCCGGTGGTTTTTCGGCGCATGGCGTCGAAATCACCGACTGATCGCTTTTCACGTTCAACGAAAGACGGCCGCTCTTCGGAGTGGCCGTTTTTCTTTGTCACGCTCCGACCGGCGAATCGTTATGCCTTCGAACCTCGCGAGGGAACGCGAGGACAGAAAGGGAGTCGGAACGATGATGGAGTTCTTTGTCGCGGGTGGTTGGCCCATGTTCGTGGTGCTGCTTTTTGGAGTGTTGACGCTGATCGCGTCTGTGACGTTCTTTCGAAAGCCCGACGAACGACACATCGGGATGATTCGCGGTCTCTCGGTCGCCACCGTCTTCACCGTGCTCGCCGCAATCTGCACAGACTTGGCCGCGGTGTTTCACAACGTTCCCAACAATCCGGAGTGGGCACAGAGCCCCGACATGCCGCTCATTGTGATGACCGGTCTCGCCGAGGCACTCACGCCCGGCATGCTCGGCTTCACGCTTCTCTCGCTCGCGTGGCTCGTCACGGGAGTAGGTGTGCGACGACTCGGCGCTCTGCAACCGGCCTGAGTTGGCACGCGCTGCACACGACGACGAAGCGCAACTCGTCGCGGCTCTACGCCGTGGCGAGTCTGCCGCGTTTGATGCGATCTACGATCGCTATCGGGCGCGGGTCTTCGCGTTTGTAGCGCGCCTCAGTGGCGACCGAATTCGCGCCGAAGATCTCATGCAAGAGACGTTTGTTCGTTTGGCGCTCAAAGCTCGGCAACTCGACCCCGACACCCGACTGCGTCCCTGGTTGTTCACCGTTGCGCGCAACCTCTGGTTGGACCAACGGCGGCGTGCGCTGGTGGACTTCGATCGGTTACGCGACCTGGCGCTTTGGCCGAGCGCGCGCGTCGACTCCCCATTCCATCTCGCCGAAGCGAACGAAACCCAACAGCGCTTGGAGAAAGCACTCGCCAACCTCCCAGCGACATACCGCGAAGCCGTGCTGCTCGTCGCGGTCGAAGGCTTTGAACCCAATGAAGCCGCAGTGATTCTGAACCTCAAGCCCGAGGCGTTGCGCAAACGCCTGTCCCGAGGTCGTGCCATGCTCAAGAAGGTGCTCCAATGAACGACGAAGAGCTCGACGAAGCGCTCTCCGATCTCGCTGAACACGACGTGGGTACGTGGCGTCGTGAGCACGCGCGCCTCAAAGGGCATCGCGCACTCGCCAACCCGACTCGCGTGGGTGTGTACACCAAGGTGGTCGAACCTGTGTTGGTGGGCGCTGTGTGTGCAGTTCATCTCTTGTGGGCATTTGGCGCCGTCGCTGCGATTCTTCTCTCGTGATGCGCGTTGGAGTTGTGTTGGTGAGTGCATGGATGGCGTGCGGCAGTACCGACGCGCACACCGAGACTGCCGCTGAGACTGAGACTGAACCTGAACCTGAGACTGAACCTGAGACTGAACCTGAGCCTGAGACTGAACCCGAGACTGAAAACGTGATCACGCTGCGCTACCAACTCGAGACCGACCGTTTTCCCGCGGGCGACTCCTCCACCAACGTTGCGGCGCGAATGTCCGGCGTGATTTACGGACGCAACAACTCCGACCAGGCGCTTCACTTGGAGTTCACAGCGTTCGCGTCGTACCAACTCGAGTGGTCGGTCACGCGTCGTGATGGGACCGTATTCAAGCCGATGTTCATGCCGCCGCCGATGCCGCCGCCGGGAGGCATCCCGCAGCGCACCGTCGACATCGGGCCGCAAAGCGAGACGATCGTAGCGCAGCTTTATGGTGGGATTTCCGGCTTCTACGAAGAGAGTGCCGGACCGGATTCATGGGGCCCGCTCCCAGCGGGCGAGTACGAAGGCGTGCTCCGCGGCATCAATCTAGGGACGGGTTCGCTGGCAACCGCGCCGTTTCAGTTCGTTGTGGATCCGTGAGCGGTTTGATGCGCATTCCGCTTCGCGGATCTGGAAGCACAGAAGCTGGAAAGGGGGGGGAAGCTGCTCTATTCATCAATTTGGTGGAAGCTTCGAAGGCGAAAGACGAAAGAGCGCGGTGGACTGATTTTATTCTGGGTGTCGTGGCTCCGAGGCACCCATGAAATGACAGCTCCCCAGTCTTGCGCCTTCGAATCTTCCACTAAAAAAAGAACAAAGCGGAACTTGGCAACTTTGCAAGTCTTGTAGTCTTCGAAAAAATGAAGGAATCGCCCACCACGGCGAAACCCACCCGCCGACACACCGATAAAGAGACATGCTGACTCGACTTTGCTTCGCAGCGCTGAGCGCGCTTCTTCTCCACGCTTGCAGTGAGGGGACCTGCGGTCCCACTCGCGTCGAAAACCTGGAGACCGGTCGTTGCGACTGTCGTTCCGAGTACGTCGAAGTCGACATGATCTGCATCCTGCGCACCGAGTTCGACGGAGGACCCGACGTGGGAATCGACGCACCCGAGTTCGATGGCGGACCAGACACCGACGGTTGCACCGAGACCACGCTTTACCGCGATCGGGATCGGGACGGACGCGGAGATCCGGATGATTCGATCGTGGCATGCAGCGACCCGCAGTACGTGGACAACGCAGACGACTGCGACGATTCGTGCAACGTATGTTGGACCGGGGCGGAGGAAGTCTGCGACACCGTCGATAACGACTGTGACGGTTTTAGTGACGAAGGCCTGACGGTTCCTGTGGGCGACCCGGTGATGATTACGACGGGCGAAGGGGCGCTCGCGCAGCTCACCACGTCTCAAGTGTTCGCTGAACAGCTCACCGACGGGTCGTACATCCTTTTCTACGAGCGATCAGACAGACGGTTTGTGACTCGGATCTTCGATCCACGCACGGAAGAGGTCGGGGTTGAATCTGTGGTGGACGAAGCTTCGCCTCGCCTCTCTCTTTCTCCGATGGTTCGCCAAATCGGTGGGCTCATCGCAATCGTGGGACACGCAAGCGACGGGAGTTCTGCAGCCATTCGTGGGCGCACGTACGACTTGAGCGGCAACCCAACAGGTCCCGCGTTCGAGGTCATTGAAGTCGACACGTGGGAGACTTCAACATCGACGTACCACGCGCCGCTCGTCGAACTCGTTCCATCTGGCACGGGCTACTTTCTTGCTTGGCGCGACGAGAACGGTGAAACGTTTGCAACGCCTGTGCAAAACAATCTGTCTCGTCCGTTCGCGATAGAACCTCGGCTCATCTGGTCAGATGCAGATGGTGACCTTCGTTGGATCAGCGCGGTGGGCAACGCCGACGGCCTGATCTCCGCGTTTCGCGAGACAGGTTCCGGCGACGGAATCGCTCAGCTAGACCTGGGCTCGCCAGGTTCAGACTGGGCTGTCGTAACCGCGACTCAGGGAGTTTTCGACGCACGCGTGTTTGACGATGAAGTTCGATATGCGATCGCTGAACTGGTGGCGCCGGACACCCTGGAGGAGAGTTCACGACTCGTGTACGAGACGTTCGATCTCGATGGCACAAGAACCGACCAGTCCATCGTTTTCGACGAACCCGCGCTTATGTTCCCGCCCCGATTTCAAGAGTCGTTACCGCTCATTGGAAGCTACAGAGTCAGTCCGACGGATCGCGTCGCTGCTTTCTTCCGCCCAGATGGCACGATGGTGACTGTCAGCACCACTGCCAATCCAGCAGCGCCGACAATGCTAGGCGCACACGGCGCAGTCTATTTGGAGTCTGGTTCTGACGTCGCCCCCTCGGATGTGGCTTTCCGTCGGTTCGGCTGTCCTGACTAGCCTACAAAACAGGGGTGTTTTACATCACGCCCACTCTGTTCGGTTCCGAGCAAACCAGTTAGGCTGTCGGGCACACAGTAAGTGTGCCTCTGCTTATCCGGGAGTGTTGGGAATGACGAGCTGGCAACCCTCAAACGGGCCTGTTTGGTACCGGTCTCTGCCGCATCTGTTGGCGATGTTTATCTTGAGCGCTTGCGGCGGTGGGGGCTGTAGCGCGTGCGATGGCTGCGGCGTCGCCCCGATTCCTGGTGGCTTCAAAATCGAAGAACGCGTCGCGAACTCCGCACAGATTCGGCTCACCGAATCAGGTCTCCAGTGGATGGAGGACAACGGCGACTCGCTCGTCACATTGCTTCTTCCAGACGGGCTTGAGTTCGAGATCCCTCCCACGTCAACGACCGAAGACGTGACCTTCCCGTGCTCCAGTAGTACCGATATCGATGTCTGTCCGAGTGGCAACTGCATCGTGCGGGGAATGGTCAGCTCCTTAAGTTTGAACCCAGTTAACCCAAACCGCCTCGACGCGACCCTTCGTCTAACCTTGCAAACGCGTGTTTGTACTGCGCGTGCGGGCGATGGCTCGTGTACCGATTCCACCACCGGTCCCCTGGACATCGATATTGATGGCGGATTTCTGTGCAACGGAGGCGTGAACGCAACAATCGAAACCGTCGGAACCGGCTCTCGGGATGATGTTGGCATTGTCGCCAACATCTCGTTCCAAGAAGAAACGCAAGCAGCGCGCGCCGGCTATACGAAGGTGGTTGTGGAGAGCGTCGGACTCGAGTCGGGTCGCGAAATCGAGGAAGCAGACATCATGCTCGACGGTGACGGCGGCGTGCTTGGTTTCGTTGTCGACCTCCTGCCAGGCTTGGTCACTGGGCTCTTGCTTGACGCACTTCAGGATCAGGTTGGTGATCTCATTCAGGACCAGGTTGATGAGCAGCTCTGCACCACTCAAGGCGAGTTCGGTTGCCCCACTGGCACTGTCGCGGACGGTCCGGCCGAAGACGACGTTTGCCGCTTCACCGCGGGCGGTGAGTGCGTGCCCATTCTCCTCGGTACCGACGGCCAGGGCGACCTCGGCGCGGCGTTCCTCGGCTCGATCTCGCCCGGAACGCACGCTCCCGGTCAGTTCCTCCTCGCTGCCGGAGGCGAGGGTGAAGCAGTCAACAACGGTATGTCGCTCTTCATGTACGGCGGCTTCCTCGGCACCTCTCGAGACTTCTCGACCACGCCGGCAAACAACCCCTGCGTGCCGGCTCTCGATCCGCCGCCGCTTCCCACGATTCCGCGTGTCGCAACCTTCCGCGGCAATTCGGTTCCGGGTCTGGCCACACCGCCGCACGTCGGTATCGGTCTGGCGGAGTCGTTCCTCGACCACGCCGGGTACGGCATGTACGACGCAGGTCTGCTCTGCATCGGTGCAGGCACGCCGCTCGCACAGGAACTCAGCACGGGTCTCTTCTCGCTGCTCGTTCCCAGCTTGAACCGTCTGGCGTTCCCGCTTCGCAATGCACCGCTCGCCGTGGTGCTGCGTCCGCAGAACCCGCCCGACTTTGAAATCGGCGCCGGCACCGAGGTCGACCCGCTGCTCAACGTGGAACTCCCGCAGCTGCAGATCGACTTCTACGTCTACAGCCAGGAGCGCTTCGTTCGCTTCATGACCTACGAGGCGGACTTCTCGATTCCGATCAACCTCTCGGTCATGGACGGCGAGATCGTCCCGAACATCCTCGGCCTCACCGCAGCGAACTCGGTTGTGACCAACCAAGAGGTCCTGCTCACCGAAGACCCGGCGATGCTCGCAGGCGTTATCGAAGACATCCTCTCGGCGTTTGCCTCGATGGCCTTTGAGGGGCTCGGTGGTTTCGAGCTTCCCGAACTGATGGGCCTTGAGCTGCAGGTTCCCGAAGGCGGTATCCGCGGTATCGAAGAAAGTGGCGAGGAGTTCCTCGGCATCTTCGCGAACCTCGCGGTGGCAGGCCCCTCGGCCTTCTCGTTCCCCGCAGACACCCGTCTCGAGGTCGGCACTCCGGTGCTGGATCCCGAAGCGATGACCCTGGCGAACTGGGGCAACGGCGAGATTCCCAAGGTCGACCTCTTCTTTGAGGCCGATGGACCGGAAGGCGTCGAGTTCGAGTACTCGTACCGCTTGGACAACATGCAGTGGCAACCGTGGACCACCGAAGAGCACGTGGTCTTCGAAAGCCGCACGCTTTTGTTCCAGGCTGTCCACACGATCGAAGCGCGCGCCCGCGTTGTGGGTGAACGCGACACGGTCGACCTGACTCCGGCCAGCGCCGAGGTCGTCATCGATGTGTTGGCACCCGCCGTTGAACTCGAGAGCGTTCTGGGTGGCACGCTGGTGACCGCACGTGACGTGATCAGCGACGACCTTCGTGTTCGCTTCCGTGAGCCGGGCGACGAGTGGTCGGACTGGGCGGTTCTTGAAGAGGACCACGTGATCGGCTCCGACGGTGTGGACGTGGAAGTCCGCGACGCCTCGGGCAACGTCGGTTCGGCCAGCAACGCACTGATTCGTGGTCGGCCCAACCCGTCTGCGGACGGCGGCTGTGCCTGCGCGGTTCCCGGACAAAGCGACAACCGCCCGCTCGGTGGGCTCGCATTGATCGGCCTCATGATGATCTTCCTGCGCCCGCGTCGGAAAGAAACGGTTCGGAAGGAGGTGGGGTCGCGCAAGGCCCGCACCTTTCGTGAGCAGAACTCATCCCTAGCGCCGGCCGCTACGCGGCCACAGCACGCAACCTCGCACCGTCCCTTCGCCTCAACAATGAATGACATTGCCTCGGCTCACGGACGCACGACTTCACCCACTCTGACCACGGATCGACAAGCGCTCGGGCTGAGTTCTGCTCTTCGCGTCATCCTTCCGTTTGTTCTCGCGATCGCAGGATGTGATTGCGGCAGCAATCCCGGACCCGGTGACACCGGCTTGCCCGATGGACCGCTTCCTGACGGCGAGTTTCCCGATGGCGAAACTCCAGACACCGGTCCTGCAGGACCGCTCGATCCCGGCAACCTCGCCACACACCTCGACATGGCGGTGCTCAGCGATGGTTCCACGCTCGTGCTCAGCGGATACAACGCAGGTGTTCCGCCCAGCACTCGCTACGGCGACCTCGTCGTGGGTGCGTGGAACGGAACCTCGGTGGATTGGGAGTCGGTCGACGGCATTCCCGACGTCCCGCCGAGCAACGACCCCGCGGGCTATCGCGGAGGCATCTCTGACCCGGGCGACGACGTCGGGGAGTACACCTCGATCATCGCGACGACCGGCGACACGCTCAACGTGACCTACTTTGACGCCACCAACGGCGCGTTGAAGTTCGCGTCGGGCACGCTGGGCGGCGCTTGGGATATCCAAACCGTCGACGACGAAGGTTGGGCCGGTCAGTACTCCGAGCTCACCGAGTACAGCGGTGGTCTTGCCGCGGCGTACCTCGCCGTGATGGAGCCGGCGAGCTTGCCGGGTCGTCCGACCTCCGAGGTTCGCGTCGCAACGGCACCCGCGGGTGGAGCAAGCTGGACGATCGCTCGAGTCGGCACGGCCGAGATCGATTGTCGTCCCCAGTTCTGTCCTGAAGGTGCGTCGTGTCTCGAGAACGGTCAGTGTGTGGCCGACCCGGGCGACGACACTCCGCTCGACGATCCCTTCATCGAGGATCGTCCGCCTGCGATCGGTCTCTTCACGCGCATCGCCGCCACCCCGGACGGCAACCTCGCGCTCGTGTACTACGACCGTGCAGCCGGCAACATCATGGGCTCAGCCTTTGATGGCGCAGCGTGGGGAACGCCCTTCTTGATCGACGGATACGGTGTCGGTGACCCCGACGTGGGCGACTGTGGTGTGGGCGCAAGTCTCGCTGTGGACGACGCGGGAACGTGGCACGTCAGCTACGCGGACGGCGCGGAGGAAACCCTTCGCTACGCGCGCGTGGAAGGCACCACGCCGACCACGATGATCGTCGACGACGGATCCACCGACGGAACCAACCCGCATCCGGATGGACGTCACATCGTCGGTGACGACAGCTCGATCGTCGTGACCGGTTCGGGCGAAATTCGGATCGCGTACCAAGATGCGACCTCGCAGCGAGCGATCTTGGCGCGTGGCCCCGGCGACGGAACGTGGGCGATTCAAATCGTCGACATGGACGACAGCGCTGGATACTTCACCACACAGCAGTTGGTCGGCACGACCAGTTTCGTGGCGCACTGGTGGCGACAGCAGATGCGCGACATGCTGGGCAATGGAGTGCGTGTCTCCGCAGTGGATTAGACCAGCTCTCTAGACAGGACGTGCGGGCGGGCTGCTTCGGTGCTCCGCCCGTCTTCGCTTAAGACCGGAGGATTTGCGCCGTGATGAACTGCGCGATCCGCCCCAACCCATTTTGCGCACGCGCCGACATCTCAAAGAACGCCGGGTACACGTGAATCTCGTGCGGCTCCACGTGCAGCTGCGCGCGTACACCCGCCGCCTGCGCTCGACGCGCAAACTCGATGCTCTGATCGACCAAAGTCTCCACTCCGCCAGCGATCACGAGAAGCGGCGGAAGTCCGGATAGGTTGGCATACAAAGGCGAAACCTGCGGATCGTCGAGCGAACGTTCCCCCGCGTACCGCTTCGCCGCGATGTGGTCGTCGATGAAGATGTAGTCCGATCCACCGTTGCGCGGCGTTGCACTCAGGTCCAACCACGCACTGATCAGCACCGCTCCTGCTGGCAATGGCAAACCCGCGTCGCGCACAGCCACCAGTGTTGCAGCGGTCAGACCACCGCCCGCCGAGTCGCCTGCGATCACGATCTGCGACGCATCGTAACGTTCCAGGAGCCAGCGATACGCTTCAAGCGCATCCTCGATCCCTGCAGGACACGGGTTCTCCGGAGCAAGCCGATAGTGGATCCCCAACACGGCACGACGTGTGTGCACCGCAATCGAACCCATGATCCCGCGGTGTGATGTCGGCGAACCGACCATGTACCCGCCGCCATGCAGGTAGAGCACCACGCCTTCTTCCGGCGTCCTGTACTTCGGACGTAGCCATGCAGCTTTCAAGCCTGCGACGCGCGTCCACTCGGTCACGCTGCGATCGCGCTTGTCTTCCACGTCGCCAATCGCATCAAAGCGCTTTCGAACACGTGCTAGTTCTGTCGGAGTCAGTTCACGCGACGAGCCACCGAACTGCACACGCAGCATCTCGACGAGCACCTCGTACCGCAGCGACCAACCAGGTTCTTTGGGGCCCTGGCGTGAACGACTCCACGCCACTTTCGCGAGTGTCTCCGCAGACTGGCGATAGAACTGACGCTGAGTTCGGCTCGGAAAACGCATCTCAGAAGAATACCCTGAGCCGAAAAGCTCGTGTTTGCTGCGACTTACAAACATTACAACACCTGGCGTCGTACGTCATTTCGTGTAATATTCGAAATATGGTTCGGGCCAAAGACATCGTCGTGGAGTTTCTCTCCGCCTTCGATGAAGAGCTGAGCGTCAAGCAGCTGCTTCGCGCAGCGCGTGCGTTTGGTCTGAGCGAGTCGAGTTTGCGCGTCGCCCTGGTTCGACTCCGCAACGAAGGTCGCATCGTCTCGACGCGTCGAGGTGTGTATGCGTTGGGCGAGGTCGCGCGACCCGTTCACCAACGCGTTCTTTCCTGGCGCGACACGGATAGCCTGGTCCGAGCGTGGAGCGGTGATTGGATCGCCGTGAGCTACGCCGAACTCCAAGACCGCACCGCTCTCCGCCACGCTGAACGCGCCTTGCGACTGTTTGGCTTTCGCGACTTCCGACCACGCCTCGCACTTCGACCAGACAACCTTATTCTCAGCCTAGACACACTTCGCGAGCAACTGCGCGCCTTAGGACTCACGTCCGCGATGGTGTGTCGCATGTCGGACCTGGGCGACGCCGATGTCGAGGCACGCAAGCTGTGGAACGGATCCGTCATCAACGATGGCTACAACGAAATGTGTGACGCGCTCGAAACCAGTCGAGACAGACTTCCGCACCTGCAACTCGACGATGCTGTACGCGAGTCGTTTGAAATCGGTCGCGAGGCGATTCGTCTGCTCGTTCTCGATCCGCTCTTGCCCGAACCTCTGGTGGACGCAACGAAGCGGAATGCAGTGCAACAGGCGATGCTCGACTACGACGCAGCCGGCCGCGTGTTGTGGGGCGAGTTCATCTTCGAAACGCGGAGCGCAGCATGAGCTGGCTAAAGTCGTTTTCCCGCGACGAAATCAGGGAACTACGCGAAGTCTCGGATCTTCACGGACTCGCGATGGTCGGCACCAACTGGGTCCTCATTGGAGCTGCTCTCGCGCTGGTGGGCTGGACATCCACCGGACATTGGCTTGGGCACGCTCTGGCGATCGTCTTCGCCGTGTTCTTGATCGGCGCGCGCCAACTTGGTCTCGCGGTCGTGATGCACGAGGCCGCACACCGTACGCTGTTTCGTTCGCGCTGGCTCAACGACTGGGTGGGCAACTGGCTCGCAGGCTACTGGATCTTCCTCGGCGTTGAGTTGTACCGCCCCTACCACCTGCAACATCACGCACACACCGGTTCAGAACGAGACCCCGACATTGCGTTGCGCAACGGTTTTCCAACGACACCTGCGAGCATGACCCGCAAGGTCATTCGCGATCTGACCGGCATCGTGGGTATCAAACGCTTGCTTGGGACGTTCGCGCTCTTGATCAAAACACTCGTGAGTCGCCCCGCCGAAACGAAACCTGACGTTGTGGCGTTCATCGGCACGGGGTTCTCACGCCGGGATGCCGCACGCACGATCTTCGGATTCTTCGCCACACAATGTGCGCTCGTCGTCGTGCTTTGGGCTTTGGGACATCCTTGGCTCTTCGCGGTTTGGGCAGTGGCGTGGCTGACCACCCACAACCTCGTCACGCGACTGCGAAGTATCGGCGAGCACGCAATGACCGATTTGGTCGATGACCCTTTCAGAAACACGCGAACGATCTACACACGTTGGTGGGAGCGGCTTTTCATCGCGCCCAACGGGGTGGCCTACCACTTGGAACACCATCTTTTGATGACGGTTCCTGCATCCAATCTCCCGCGTCTGCATCGGATGCTTAAAGAACGTGGGCTGCTGGAACATGCACACATCGAAGACGGCTACGCCGACCTTCTACGCGCGGCTGTCAGCAAGTAGCGCTCGTCGCCACGCGGAGCGGTTTATACTTTGCAGCGGTGATCACCGAATCCGCGGAGTGGGACGCGACCGAAACTCTTGAACGCATCGCCTCCGGCGACGTGTCGAGAAGCGAAGTTCTCGAGAGTGCGATCGCACGCGCCGAAGCGGCCGAGCCCTTGGGTGGATTGGTCGCGACCTGTTTTGACCGCGCACGCGCGCAACAAAGCACAGGACCCTTCGCAGGAGTGCCCACGGCGATCAAAGACTTGGCGCAGCTGTCTGGTGTTCGCACCACATGGGGCAGCCGCGGCGCAGGAGATTTTGTTTCAAAGCGCAGCGATCCCATCGCCAAGCGATTTGAGTCGTTGGGGTTCGTTCCGATCGGAAAGTCCGCCACTCCGGAGTGGGGCATGACCGCAACCACCGAGCCGCTCTTGAACTCGCCATGCCGGAACCCGTGGAACCCTCGACACAGTTCGGGGGGGTCGTCCGGTGGCGCAGCCGCACTGGTCGCAGCCGGAGTCATTCCAATCGCGCACGCCAGCGATGGTGGCGGTTCGATTCGAATCCCCTCCTCGTGCTGTGGGGTCGTCGGGCTCAAGCCTACTCGCGGAACCCTCGATATGCAGGGCTCTGCGATGCTGCCGGTCAACATCGCCGTCGATGGCGTGGTCGCGCGAAGCGTTCGAGACCTCGTCGCGTTCTGGGCGCAGATCGATCGTCGCCCCGTTCCGCAACGACAACCCCTGCGCATCCGATATTTCACTCGCTCTGGACTCGACACACCCGTGCACCCCGCCACAGAGCAAGCTGTTCGTGAGGCAGCCGCCTTGCTGAACGAACTCGGTCACGACGTTCGCGAGATCACCTGCCCATTTCCGCGTCAGATCAACGAAGACTTTCTTCGGCTCTGGGGCATGCTCGCGTGGATCCAAATTCGAGGCGCCAAGGTCCTGTGTCATCCACGCTTTGACACGTCCCGCGTGGAGCCGTGGACGCGTGACATGGCCGACTACTACCGCGCGCAAAAGTTCGAAGTGAGCCGCGCCGTTCTCCGACTACGCGCTTTCTCGCGTGGGTACGCCAAAGCGTTTGAACACGCCGACATTCTGCTGAACCCCACGGTGGCCGCACCAGCACCGGAGCTTGGACACCTCGCCACCGACCTGCCCTTCCCAACCGCGTGGAGTCGGATCGAGGAGTTCGGCGCATTTACGCCGATTCAGAACCTGTCGGGAGCTCCCGCGATCAGCGTCCCATTTGGCCAGCACGAGGGTTTACCTCTAGCCGTTCAACTCTCGACGACGCGAGGCGGAGACAAACGCCTCCTCGCACTGGCTGCGCAAATCGAAGAGGCCGCACCATGGCCGCGAAGCGCTCCACCGGAACGGTGGGTGCACCTCGGCTGACATCAGCCAGCCTTCTTGGGGCGTCGCAATCCGTATCGGGCGAGTTTTCGGTACAAGCTCGACCGGGGAATCGCCAGAGCACGCGAGACTTCGGCGACGTTCCAATCGTGTTTGATCAACGCTTCGCGAATCCGCGCTCGCTCGAGCGTTCGCTTGCTGCGCGGAGTGCGCTTTCCTTTGGTGTGTCGGCGATGCGGAAGCGCCAAATCGTCAGGCTGAATTTCTCCGTCGGCCATGACGAACGCGCGCTCGAGCACGTTCAAGAGCTCACGCACGTTGCCCGGCCAATCGTGCAACACCAACGTTCGTAGCGCAGCCGAACTCAGCGTCGGCGGTTCGATCGCGTGTTGGTGGCTGAGTCGCTCCAGAAAGTGCTGGGTCAGAAGCGGGATATCTTCGACGCGTTTGCGCAGTGGCGGCAGCTCCAGCTCCACCACGTTGAGCCGATAGTAGAGGTCCTCGCGGAACCGTCCTTTGTCGACTTCGTCGCGCAAGTTTCGATTCGTCGCGGCGACAACGCGCACATCGACGTCGATCTCTCGACTGGATCCAACCGGCCTCACACGTCGTTCCTGAAGCGCACGCAACAGTCGCACTTGCATGGCCGACGACATCTCTCCGATCTCGTCGAGGAATAGTGTTCCGCCCTCCGCACTAACGAAGAGGCCGGAGCGATCGCGCACAGCCCCAGTGAACGCGCCCTTCACGTGTCCAAAGAGTTCGCTCTCCAAGAGAGAATCGGGAAGCGCACCGCAGTTGAGCGACACGAACGGACGCTCACGACGCGGCCCGTTGTCATGCAGGGTCCGCGCGACGACCTCTTTACCGGTCCCGCTTTCTCCTTGAACCAAGACGCTAATCGCGGAGTCGGTGACTTTGTCCAGAACCCGCAACACCTTTCGCATGGCTTCACTGCGTCCCACGATGCCGCCGTACTCGAAACGCAGCTCCGCTTCTGCACTAAGTCGATCGCTGAGTTCGTCCACTCGTGCGAGCTGTTGTTCCAACTCCAGCTGCGTCTCTTGCTGCGCCTGCTCGAGCGCTTCGACCAAGCGCGCATTCCGAATGGCGAGTGCAACTTGGTTGGCCAGTGCCATCAAGAGCTCGCGCTGTCGCTCACCAAAACGCCGAACCTCAAACCGGTTGTCGAGGTAGAGCGCACCCAGGATTCCCGCCGGAGAGGGAATCGGAACCACGAGCACACTTCGCAGCTTCATCGCGTGCACGGAGGCTTCGTCCCGAAAGCGGTCGTCACTTTGCGCGTCCGTCGCGATGATCGATTCCGCCGTTTGCATCGCCTTTTCTGCAATCGAACGACTGAACTTGAGATAGCCGTGAGGGACACGCTCGCGATCGACGTTGCGCGCAGCCGCCACGTCCAACGCGCCGTCCTCGTTGCGGAGAATTACGAAACCACGTTCGGCGCCCGTCAGTCCGATCGCCGCATCCATGGTACGTGCGAGAACTCGCGAAAGCGACAGGTCCTCGTTGAGCAACGCCGTGGCTTGGACAAGCTGTCGCCAGTCTTGGCTCTCATCGGATCCGCTCTGGGATGCTGCTTGATGGTGCGCAGGCTGTTCGTGAAGCGCACGGAACGATGTCCGAAGCGAGGCGGGAAGCGTTGCGGTAGCGCGTTCATGAAGGCCACGCATCTCGCGCAGCGCACGCTGACGCAACTCCACAGCACCTCGCGTGTCCCACTCCGTCGCCAACGCCGCGTGCACCTCCGCTTCAAGCAGCGCTTGGCCAATTGTCCGTGCTTGTTCGAGCGCGTTTTCCAACACGGCGATCGGCTGCGTCGACTCTTCGAGGCGTACGGACAAGAGCGAATGGCGAATCCGAAGGTCGAGAGCGCCAAGCTGCTCAAGCTCCGAGCTCAACGCACTCCATTCCTGGCGCGCGCGCGCGCCCATTTCCGCAGCCGCGTATCCCGCACACCGAAGCAATCGAACTTCTGCAGTTTCGCGCTTTGCACCGAGCGACGTAAAACCTTCAAGAGCACGCGCGTACGCGTCCCATGCATCGTCAAAGCGTTTCGCACGGACGAAGTTCTCCGCGCGTATCGAGGCCGCCGCCGCGGCGAGAAATGCCATCTGCAGTGCACCTGACTCCGACTCGACTTGCGCAAGTCGCTTCTCCGCGCCCTCGAAATCCCCGGCATCGGTGTGAAGCTTCCCGAGGTTCAGCTGCAGGGTGAGACGGATACTGCGTTGATCGAGCGCACGCGCGAGTCGTTCTCCGCGGATGTACGAACGACATGCCTCTCCCAGGTTGCCCGCCTGATGGTGCGCCGAACCGAGATTGAGTGCGGAACGGGCGATGTCGCCAGGACGGCGGTGTGCTTCCGCAATCTCCAACGCCCGCTGATAGTGCAGCGCCGCTGCGCGCACGTCGCCACGTCGGTACGCGTCGATTCCCAGGTAGGTCGCAATGCGGATTTGGTCGGCCGGTCCGGCATCGAGCCACGATGCAGCCTCCGTCAGTGCCTGTTTGGCCACTTCATGCTCGCCCAAGTAGCTTGCTGCGACGCCCTGCGCTTCCAACAAACGTGCGCGCACCTCCCCAGGTGCATCCTCGCGCAACGCCGCGAGCGCCCGCGTCGCAATCTCGTAAGCCGTTTTCCGATCACCGCTACGCGTGTGTGCGCGCGCTTCGGCGTCCAAGAGTCTCGCCTCGGCCCACGGTGCGTCGAAACCGCGCGCTGCTTCGAGTGCCGCAAGCGCATCCGAACTACGTCCCAACGCGCTGAGCGCACGGGACCGAAGAACGCAGTCCTCCACGCTTCGAGGTTTCGATCGGGTGAGGTGCTCCAAGGCGCGCTCGGGGTCATTCGCGGCAAGTGCGAGTCTCGCCGCAATATCGAGCGCCATTCCATCGAAGCACCGCGTGACGCGTTCGACCGCCTGCAACCAAACCGCTGGATCGCTCAACTGTTCCGAGTCCAACACGGCTTCGACTTCCGCGCGTTCACCGAGTTCGGCAAGCTGCTCGAGCGCCCGAGCACGATCGTCAGGCCACTCCGAGCCCAGAAGTGAATCCGCAACGCGACGTCGCACCACGCGGCGAACGTCGAGTTCAAGAGAGTCCACGATGCGGGTGACGTCCGCAGGGCGCGCAAGTCGCATTCGAGATCCCTCAGAAACAAGCCACCCGCGTTCTTCCAACTCGCGAAGGGTCTCCGTTTGATCCGAGTCTCCACCCAAGGCGATGAACGCGAGCACCTCGTGTCCCTCCGCCGTCAGCTCGCGTAGGCGTCGAACAAATCGATCATCGGCACTCAGCGCTTGCGCTGCGCCCTCGAGACCTGCGGAGTGGCTAGCCGAAGCCAGAAGCTGCTCCACGATCGCCGGGTAGCCGCCGGAAAGCTCGTGGAGCCGACGGTGTTCCGATGCATCGATGCGACCCTCCGCCCATCGGGCAACAGCAGCCACTGTGAGTGGACCAAGCTCAACACTCGCGCTGTTCGCAGGCGGTGGCTGTGAACTCGCGAACAACCACAGCACGGTGGAGTTACGGGTTGAGGTGCGCACCAACGCGTCCACAACCTGACGTGCGGGAGCACCAAGCGCATCGACGTCGTCGACGATAAACACACTCGGCGTTCGGATCTCCTCCACCGCATCGAGTGCTTCAACCAAGTTGGCGCCGATATCGCGACCAAGGGCTTCACGAAGACACGACCGGATCGCGTCATCGCCTCCAGGGCGCGAAACAACCCGAAGTCGGCCCATCGTTTGCGCACGCCACTTCGCTTCTTCCAGCAACCTTGACCGACCGCTTCCCGGTCTGCCGTGAACCCACACCACCCGGTCATCGCTGCGGCCTTGGAGGCACGCCTCCACCGCGTCTTCGATGCGCGCCATCGAGCGATCGCGTCCTACCAAACGAGATGCTGTCGGAAGAGGAGCCGGCTCTCGGCCCAGCAAAGCGAGTGCGGCGCGAGCATCCGCAGGACGTGCATCGGGCTTCGCAGCACACAGCGCGTCGCGAATCGCCGACAGCGCAGTCGACGGTGCATGTTCCAAGCAGTCGCCCAGCGCAACGCCCAGCGCGAACAAGTCTGCACGACCATCCGCACGCGCCCCGGTCGAGAGTTCGGGTGCCATGAAACGCGGCGTTCCGCCCCGCACTTCCGCACCCATCCGCTGCGCCATGCCGAAGTCGATGAGCGCAGCGTGCGTCGCGCCCTCATGTGCCCGCACGATGACGTTGGTGCCTTTCACGTCTCCATGTCGCAGGCCTAACGCATGCAAGGTGTCCAGACCGCGCAACACATCGGCGATGACGTCCGTAAGCTGGGCCGACGAAGCGCCTACGGAGAAGTCGCGAAGGGTTTGACCCTCGACGTAGTGCGTTGTGAGAAAGTCGTAGTGTTGGCCATCCACCACCAACGAGCCGAGATCGCGAGCACGAGGAAGCCGAGGGTCACGCAGCCGAGTCAGGAGCGCGAACTCACGACGTAACTCCGCGAGCGCACCGTGCTTCGCGAGTTTGAGCGTGAGTTTCTCCTGCCAGTGCAGGTCTTCCACGCGCCATGCCGATGCGGTCGCGCCGGTTCCAAGCGCCGCTTCAACGCGGTACCGCCCAGCCACAACACGTCCAACGAGAGTCAACTACTCACTCCGCGTTGACGATGATCTCGGTGGCGTAGAGTTGAGAAACCGGATCTCCAACGTCGATGAGGAGACGGTCGGTGTGCACACCTGCAGCAGGCGGCGTGAAGAACACGCGGATTTCGTTGAGCGTCTCTCCAGGTCCAACATCGAAGCCCAGGCCGATGTCCTCAAACATGAAGCCCGGCTCGATCCCAAGCATTCCTGATTCTCCAGGTACGATTTCGAAAACGAAGGCACAGTCGCTGGTGACTGGTACGTCGATGATCAGCTCCACACCCACGGTTCCGGAAAGCTCCAGCACACGTGGAATGTCGACGCAGTCCTCAAGCGGACGAAGTACGGCGCGATCCCCAGAGCGAACAATATCGACGACATCGGACGTCATCTCGTCGCTACGTACTTGCAGTCGTGTCTCGTCCTCTGCGGGAGTCCACGGAATGGCGAAGCTTCCATCGCGCTCGATGTCGACGATGGTCGGACCTTCGGTGGCAAAGAGCGGCCACACGTAAAGCTGAGCACCACGCGGAACAACACTGCCCGGCTCACCGCGCAGCTCGGCGTCGGTATACCCAATGCGATCCACGTCGAGCGCGGGATCAGGTTGCGGACTGACGCTGCAGCCAAGGAGGCAAAGGACGAGAAACAGACGAACCAAGGTGGGCTCCTAAGGAGAATTCTCGACGAGTAGAGCAACGACCGAGCCAACAAAGAAGAGCGGAAACACCGACGACAAGTGTACCAAAAGTGTCTCACTATGGAATCCGGGACACTGCTGAGACATCTCGCGAACCGGCACAAACTAAAAACACAATGATTTCAGGACACTTGTGTTGGCGCGCGAGTTGCGAAGTGTCCCGAACGTGGCCCGCTTCATCCCGGCTTTTCTGGTTCTCTGGGCGTCGGTCGCCCAAGCGCAGAACTTCCCTCCACGAGCGGTGATTTCCGTCGATCGAGCGGACGCGTTTGTGGGTGAGACGTTCCGCTTCGATGGATCGGCGTCGTTTGATCCCGACGAGGGTCCAGGCGCGCTTACGCACACGTGGATCTTCCCTGGTGACGTCCGGGTGGACGGCGAAAGCACCGACTACACGTTCGACACGGGCGGAGCGTACGACGTTCAACTCGAAGTGAGCGATGGCGACCGCTCGAGCTTGTCGAGCGTCACGGTTCACGTACTCGAACCCTTGACCTCGGGTTCGCCCACACACTCAACGCAGATCGTCATCGACGAGGAACGCGACGAGGGGTGGGCGGTCAATGTGGACAGTGGGTCGGTGACCGTCTTCGGACTCGACGGTTCCGTCCTCGACGAGATCGAAGTCGGGCTCGCGCCGCGCAGCATCGCGCTGGTCGGCTCTCACGCTGTGGTCACGAACCGAGATTCGAACTCGGTGAGCGTTGTCGATCGCGCATCCCGGACTCTCGTGCAGACCACCGTCGTGGGGCACCAGCCCGAAGCTGTTGCACTCAACCCCAGCGATAGCACGTTGCTTGTTTCGCTCGGCAGCGGTGAACTCGTCGAGCTCAGCGCCGATGCGACACGCGTGTTGCGGAGCGTCACACTTGGAGACGACCCGTCTGCTATCGCGGTCACACACGACGGTGCTCGCGCATACGTCACCCACTTTCTGACACGCGGCGATGCAGGCCACGTCAGCGTGGTGGATCTCGCATCGTTCAGCGTGACTGGGCGCATCGAGTTGGCCGAAGATCCAGGGCCGGACACACTGACGAGCGGCATCGGAATCCCCAATCTTTTAGGGGCGATCGCGATCGAGCCGTCTGCGCGACGAGTGTGGGTCGGCGGACTGAAGTCGAACACCGGACGTGGCGAGTTTGTCAGCGGAGTGCCCCTGGTGCCCACGAATCGGCTGCGTGGCGTTCTCGCACCGATCGACCCGGCAGGCGGCAGCGACGACATCGACGCACGAATCGACACCAACGACGCGGACGCAGTCTCATCGATGGTGTTCGATGCGCGGGGTCGTTTCGTCTACGTGGCCCATCCTGGTGCGGGGTTCGTGTCGGTCTACGACACCACCGAGGCTCGCCGCTTTCGACGCTCCGAGTCGGCGGCGCCGCTGAACACGGTCTCGCGTTTCGACGTGGGATTCACTCCACGCTCGCTCGCGTTGCACCGAGACGTGCTCTACGTCTTGGCCGAGCACTCCCGTTCGGTCGATCGCGTCGATGTATCCGATCCCGCGAACCCGGTCGCCCTTCCGCGCATCGTGTTGACCGAAGAGCCACTGCCTCCTGAAGTAGCGCTCGGACAACGACTCTTCCATCAGAGTGCTGCGCCCATCTTTTCGCAGGACAACTACATCGCGTGTGCCAGCTGTCACCCAGGAGGTGGCCACGACGGTCGCACCTGGGACTTCACGCAAGCGGGCGAAGGACTTCGCAACACCATCGACTTGCGCGGTCGCGCGGGCATGGGGCACGGACCCCTTCACTGGTCAGCAAACTTCGACGAGGTCCAAGACTTCGAAAACGACATCGTTCATGCGTTTGGTGGCACAGGCTTGGCGGCCGATGGACAACCTCCACATCCGCCGCTGGGAGCCACGCCCAACGCGGGCCGAAGTGTCGAATTAGACGCTCTTTCCGCATACTTGAGCTCACTTCGTCGAGTTCCAGCGAGCCCATATCGCGAGGCAGAGTGGTCGGCCGCTGCGCTTCGCGGTCGCGCACTCTTTGAATCCAGCGCGCTTGGCTGCACGCAGTGCCACGCGGGACCGAACTACACCGACAGCAGTCTCGACTTCACGCTTCACGACGTCGGAACGATCGACGACGCGGCGGGACAGCGGCTTGGCGCGACACTCGAAGGCTTCGACACGCCTACCCTTCTCGGTCTGTGGGCGACTGCACCGTACCTGCACGACGGACGCGCGGCCACGCTTCAGGAGGTGCTGCGTGAACACAACGCAGACGACCAACATGGACATACGTCGCACTTGAGCGATGCCGAAGTGGATGACGTGGTTGCGTTCCTCTTGGAACTCGACGGTCGCGAAGACGTGCCGGAGTCCGATGCAGGCGTCGACGCGGACGCCGGCATTGTCGACGCAGGCGCATTCGATGGCGGGACGGATGATGCAGGACCCACAGGCGGCGGTGGCGGTTGTGCCACGGCGTCCGCGCGTGAGGGGTTCTGGCTTTTGATTCTTGGGTTGTGGATCCAGCGGAGGAAACGATGAGAGCGTTAAGTCTTGCGACGGTGCTGCTGATGACGGCCAGTGCGTCCGCGCAGTGGGCGGGTTTTGTCAATCGCAGCACGGAACTGGGAACGGACCGGTATCCGTTCACAGGGCCACCCGGCGGGAACGAGAACTACTACGATGGGGACATGGGCGACATCGACGGCGATGGTCATCCCGATCGTGTTCTCGGCTCTCGGTTTGGACTCCTGTTCAACACCGGTGGCGGATGGATGGAAATCGCCCGTCGCGACTTGGGTTTTTTGCTGCGAGGCGATCCCGGTGCCGGTGGTTGGGGCGAAGACGGGTTTGCCCTGATCGACGTCGACAACGATGGCGACCTGGATGGTCTCAGCGGTGGAAACGGTGAACCACTGTCGCTGCAGGTCAACGAAGCGTGGCGCTTTCGGACCGGTTGGACCATGCCCCGCAGCGCGTTGAACATCAGCGCCATCGATGTCGAAGGAGACGGCGACGCGGACCTTGTAGTGGCGCACGCGTTCTGCATTTTGGGCAGCTGCGGGGGTCCGGTTCAGTTCTCGCTTCTGATCAACGACGGCAGTGGCAACATGACCGAAGAGAGTGTTGCACGTGGACTGAACTTCAGCGGACAGAACGTGGTGGGCGTGGTGAGCGGTGACCTTGACGGTGATGGCGACTACGACATGGTGATTCAGCGTGGACGCTCGGGTGCACCTGGACTCACGGTGGCGATCAACAACGGGAGCGGCAACTTCACGCGCACCGAGTACGACAACTGGCCCACGAGCGCGAGCGGCTTTGCGCAAAGCGGTGCCCTCGGCGATGTCGATGGAGACGGCGACCTCGACTTGATGGTCGGCCGAGGCCCCTGCGATCTGGGAGACTCGGGCGGATTGGTCTGCGGCAACTACTCAGGCGGACACCCCGTCGTGGCGCATCTTCTCGCGCTCAATAACGGCAGCGGTGTGTTCACCGACGTCTCGGCCACCAACTTTGATGCAGCTGGACACACCACGCAGCTCGTCGGGAGCAACGTGGCCATGGCTGACGTCGACCACGATGGCGACCTGGACTTCCTTTCGGTGATGCCAAACGCCGATTGGGCTGGCATCAGCAACATCCACTTCAGTGTTTTCCTCAACAACGGCAGCGGAACGTTTACCTACTCGACGGCACGGTCGATGACGATCCCCTCGTCACGCAATGCGTTGGGTGCAGACCTCGACCTCTCGGATCTCAACGGCGATGGATCGCTTGATGTCTGGTTGGGCCTGGGCGGTGACACCGTTCGAATCCTCCTGAACAGTGACGGTGACCCAAACGCTCCGATCGACGTTCCGCAAAGCGTCCGCACCATCTCCGAGGTCGCCGCAGGCAACACCATCGGATGGAGGCATCCGAGCTTCGCGTCGAACGTGCGCCGCTATGAGGTGTATCGCTCCCTGGCGCCGCGGATGGAAGACCGCAACCGAGAGCTCATTCGATACGTGGGCGAGCGACACGCGGACCAAGACTTTTTCTACGCGATCAACGACAACACGACTGCAGCAGAGCTGGGGGATGCCGACGTCACGATCGCGGGCGACGGAGAAGTCCGCTTCACTGACGACACCGCGGTTCCGGGTGTCCCGTACTGGTACACGATCCAACACGTCGGGGCGGAGCACGAGCACAGCGTGCACAGCACCGAAGTTCGCGCCATGGTTCCGGGCAGCGGCGGCGCAGATTCGCGTGCACCCGAACTGTCCATCGTGAGCCCAACCGCATCGGACTGGATGCGCTACCCACGCATCGTCATCGCATACGGCGACGAAAGTGGAGTCGACCCGAGCACGCTTCACGTCAGCTTGGATGCGGCGATGGGCCCGATCGCTGCGGGTACAAACCTGGTCCCGATGGCCTACCGACACGACGAAAACGCCTTCATCGCGTACTTCGAGCCGCCGCATAACCTGCCCGATGACACGCTTGTCACGCTCACCGCGCGCGTGAGCGACACCGCCGGAAACGAAGCCACCGCCACGGCGCGCTTCTTCGTCGACATCCTTCCCGCACTCAACAGCTCGACGGCGTTGCCAAGCGCTGAGTTTACGATGAGCGGCACAGGTGGGGACGCGCCCTACGTCGTCGACTTTGATGGCAGTGGGAGCAACGACTCGGACGGGCAGATCCTGCGCTACGAGTGGTACTTCGGCGATGGCGAATCTGCACTCGGCCGCACCGTGCGTCACACGTTCAATCTGCCTGGCGCGCACGACGTCGTGCTGCTCGTCCGAGACAACGAAGGCGGTGTCGCCACACAAAGCATGACGGTGATCGTAACAGGCATGGCACCGATGGATGCCGGGATGGGGATGGACGCCGGTGCAGACACAGACGCAGGCATGATGAGCATGGATGCCGGGACAGACGCCGGCGTGTGCGTCCCGGATTGCGACGGTCGAAGCTGTGGTGACGATGGGTGCGACGGCACATGTGGTACCTGCGGTGACGGACGCGTGTGCGGGGGCGGCGGATCGTGCCTCTGCGAAGGCGGTGCGGTGACCTGCGGCGATGCCTGCGTGGACCTGCGCACCGACGAAGCCAACTGCGGAACGTGCGAAAACGCTTGTACGGCAGGGGAAATGTGCTTCGCAGGCGAGTGCACAACCGACACGGTATGTACACCGGACTGCACAGGACGCACCTGTGGCAGCGACGGTTGCGATGGCGTGTGCGGGGACTGCGGCGCCGACAACGTTTGTGTTGAAGGTGGCGTGTGCGAGTGCTCCGGCGACGCTGTGAGCTGCGACGGGGCTTGTGTCGATACGCGGAGCAACGACGCGCACTGCGGTGCATGCGGCAACGCATGTGGTGCGGGGGAAAGCTGTCAAACCGGGGTGTGTGCGGTGATTCCTGATGATGACATCACGGGTGGTTGTGGCTGTGCGGTCCCAGGCGCACCCTCCAACGACGCTCCCATCGCGCTTCTCGCATTGGGCTTTGTCGGACTCGTCTTACGACGCCGTCGCTGAGCTCAAACTCCAGGCGCTTACGAGCGGGCCTAGCGTCCGCTCGTCACGCGTCCGGGGGCGTACCAATCGGCTTCTGGCGTGGCAAAACCGTTCAGGCTCACCGAGATGCTGGCACTCAACGCGGTGACGCGGTGGTACCAGCCGGTTGGAATCAGTAGCGCCTCACCGGGTCCGATCTCGACCTCGAATACGTGCACGCGTGCAGCGAGATCCTCAAACAACGAATCGGGCACCATGTGGTCACGCCGAAACTCGTGAATCGTGGTCTCTTCGTAGGGCGACACCAACTGGATTCGCTTGCGGCCAAACGCCTGCGAGAGAAGTACGTCGGTGGTGTCGAAGTGCAGCGGCGTGATCGTGTTCGCCGGTCCAAACCACATGGCCGTGGACAACTTCCTCATGCGAGGCAGAACGATGTCGGGAGAGAGTTCAACCTCGTCAACCAGGGCATCAAAAGGCGCGTGATGAAGGACGTTGTTCCGGGCCATCGAATACACCAGCTGCGCGTTCGGATCGGTACGCCAGAGTTCCACAAGCTCATCCACCGGCATGTGCGCGGTGACGCGTTCGCCTTGTCGTCCATCGCGAACAGCGATCGGCACACCTTTGAACCGAGTGGCAAAGGCATCGTGTGACCAGGTGCGTAGCGCGCTCGTGCCTTCCAGGAGATCGGTTACGACGATCGGACGACGCGCAGCCCGGCAGCGGTGAAGCACATCGGGGGCAATGTTGGTGTAGCGTGGAATTGGCATCTCTTTGATGCGCTCACGATCGAGCCTCACCACCATCGCTAGCCTGCGCGCTTTCGCGGCTACGTCGGCACCGGCGTGAAAGGCTGGCGAAGACCGGAGCTCGTCGACAAGTGCCTTGGCGTCCTGCGCGGGAACCCCCTCGTCGATCAGAGCGTCGACGACCTGATTCTCGGCAACGCCCTGTAGAAGGTTCTCACAAGCCCAGCGCGCCCACTGGAACGCAACGGTCTTGTCAGATTCCGACGAACGCGTCGTCATCCGCGTCGGCCTCGCCGGCGTCGGGCTGAGGCGCATCGACGCCTACATCTGGAGCGGGCCGACCCGCGTCGACTCCTGGTGCATCAAGGACGCCGGCGTCACGACCCGCATCAAAGCCAACGTCGGGTGCGCCGGAATCAGCGGGTGCGTCATCATCTCCGCAACCCACCGCGATGGGTGCTGCGGCGGCCAGTGCGCCCACAAGCACCCACGCCGGCCCCTTCGGCTTCGGAGTAAGTTTAGCCATGCGGAAACTGTAGCAGATCAGCTTGGTCTTCGCGCGTCGGGGACTTATGGTGCAGCGCACGCCGGGGTGGCGGAATTGGTATACGCAGGCGACTTAAAATCGCTCGGGGGAAACCTCTTGGGGGTTCGAGTCCCCCTCCCGGCACCAAAACGGCGACAGCTGGGGCGAGTGGTGACACTACAGAAGAGCGCCATGACGATTTGGAGGGGGTCGCTGACGATTCCGCGAGCGCCCAGACAGTGATCGCAGCGGCGCTCAGTGTTGCCCTGACGGACTGGCTGGACGCGCCCAATGCCACTGTACTTCGTCGACGACTCTGCGAACTCCTTGAGCGACTGGGGGTGTGATCACTTCGACTGTTTCGCCTTGGAGCTCTTCTTCTTCTTGCCCTTCGCCGTTGGACGAGACCTCAAATCGTCTGCACTGATCGTGACGGGGTGGTGCTTCTGGCTCGACCCGGTCTCGGTCGGCGGAGCGAGGTCCACGAGAATCGGCCAGATCCGTACGCCGTCGAACGCCACCTGCTGTGGCATCTCGGCCAACGGGCCAGCTACGCGGAAGACGACGAGAAAAGCCTCACGGACCCCATTCGGTAGACCGCGCAGTCGCAGCAGCGTGTCAGCCACCTGGCGAAAGGCTGGGACGATCACGCTGCGTGGGGACTTCTTGCCGTATTGCTTCGCCTCCACATAGAACGTCCACCGTGCTGTGGGATCGAGCACATCTGGCTGGGTGGTTCCCACATTCGCCTTGGTGAGAGGATCCAGACCGGCCTCAAACAGGAAACGCGCGAGTTGCTGGGTGAGGACGTCTTCAACCTTGCGGGGCGACTTGAGCGCGAGCTTGTACAGCTCATCACGTTGGTAGAGCTGCACCCATTGCGCGAAACGAAGCACGAGAGCGCGATATGACCGTCCATAGAGAAGACGGCGGCGCATCTCTTCGTACAGCCGTCGAGCCTCGGTACGCATCATCTCCAGCACCGCTGCATCACGCGGGGTGTTTGCCCGTTCGACCGGCTCTCCAAACGTGTTGTGGCGCAGGTCGGTAAGGGGGTGGAACATCTCGGCCATGGCCGCGTTGGCAAAGGCCAGGAGGTTGAAATCCGCACCCATTTCACTCGGCTTCGGGTTGAGGTAGCTCACCATCCCCAGGATTCGGAGAGCCGCAGCGCTCCCGCTCGTCCGGTCGAAGAGCAGCCATTCCTTCCGCAGGTGATCGAAACGCGCCTCGACGTTGCGAATCCGTCTCAAGTAGCTCGCCCCGATAGACTCGCTCTTCTCATCGGGCGGATAGAGTCGAGCGTCTCCGAGCCGCTGCACCCGAGGACGAAGAATACCGATGAGTTTCCGTGTCAGCGAGTCGTCGTCGGTGTCACGAGAGACGACAGAAAACCGAATGGGGCTGGATTGTGAGCCGTACGTGTCGAACTGGGCGAGCGAGTAGATCCCTTGAAGGGGATGGTCCTGGTCAGGGCGCTCATCCTCGCGATCAGCCAGTTCGGGAAAATCGCCGACGAGCTCCTGTCGAATCTCAGCCAGCTCTTTGGCGGCAGCCTCGTCGGCTATCTGGATTTCCGATAGTCGAGCCAGGCACTCCGCTAGCAGCTCGTCGAAGATGGAACCGAGCTCTGAGTCACGGCGGAGCACTTCGACGAACCGGAAGAGCTCCGCGAACACGTCCTCCGATGGACGATCAGCAAAGAACTGGTGAAGGCGGTCGAGGCGGTCGATCGCGTCGGTGAGGTGGCTCATGCAAACTCCAAGATATCGAAACCAGAGGCAGCCACTAGCTGGTCATCGTGGCTGGCGACACGACGTCGATTCCGGTCGATGCTTGGCTGCGCGCCTCGTCGAAGGAGTGTGCGGCCTTCGTGACTCGGGCGCTCACGAGCATTTCCCCGCGTGTCAGACGATCAGTCCAGTAGTGGCCGCTCATGGACGCTGGCGGGTCCCCTTCGACCCGGAGCGCAACCGCTCCGAAGTGGATGGGGCTCCTATCACGCACTCCGATACGCGGTTCGTTTCGGTAGGTGCCGGTGACGAGAAACAGTCCGTCCTCAGCTCGCTCGATAGAGCAGCCGACCATCTCCGACGCCGACTCCGGCGTCAGCATCCGCAGGCTCAGCTTCGTATAGGTCTGCCTGACGACGAGGTACGCGTTGATCTGAGTGGAAGTCTCGCCGCCTCCGGTCCAGGAGCTGTCCATGGTCACTCGCCAGGTTCCCCTCAGGTCGGGTCGCTGCACAAACCATCCACTCAGCCACCGCCACCGCCACGCCCAGTGCTCGAACGCGAGCAGTACGAGCGACGTGATCGTAACCGTGGCGCCGATCGACGAGAGCCACGACAAGCGGACGCTGACCCCGTTCACCAACAGGATCACGCCGCCGACGAGAGCGGAGATGCCGAGCAGGGCAGACAGGTGAAGCCGCGAGATCACGACCGCCCCTCCACGATGCTCCAAGCGTCGAGCACGAAGCGCAACGCCTGCATGCGGGTCCAAGGCTGCGACCCACCGAACAACGGCTTGATCCCGTTGATCTCCGTCCACGACTCACACTCGCTCGAGTCCGATTTCAGGCCTCCGAATACCTCCAGAAGAACGTCCTGAACGTCCGCAACGTAGGAGCCGTGAGCGAAGCTCTCATTGGGGGCGCAACACACGAGGCACTCGATCAAGTAGCTGGGGATACCCTTCGCGGAGTTTTGGCCGATCGCCTCCATCTCGATGCGCAACCTTTTGAGCGCACGAACGATCTTCTTGAACCGATATCCAGTGTCAACGTTCTTCGCCGTGGCGTTAGCAGCGTTCTGCTCCGGCCAGTTGATGATGCGCCCAGCCGAGACCGGATGTAGCTCAGTGCCGCTGAGGTACGTCAGTCCGCCGCGCCGATAATAGAGCCGATGCTCGAACGTCGGAACGACATCGGCGTCCACGCGATACGTGTTCTCATGCAGGTCGATGCATTTGTTCCCGACCGTCACGCTCGCCTTGCCGAGATACTCCTCGAGTGCGTCGATCACGTCCCGACGGAAGGTCTTATACCCGTACCGCGCGGGCGTGCTGATGCTCGCATCGTCGGGCGTGAACCCCGCGGGTAGGTCGAAGAAGAAGGTGTCGTAGCAGCAAACGCAGACGTCGACGTCACTCTCCGCTCGCACGTTCGTGCCATTGCGATAGGACCCTTGGGCGAAGACCCGAACATCACGGGTGCGGAGCGCGTCGCTCTGCTGGATCGCATTCCGAACTACAGAAACGGCGTTCTCACACCGGCTCTCTTCGGTCGCGGTCGGCGGCTTCGCCCATTCCCGAAAGATCGCCTCCCAGTCCCGGCGTCGCTTCAAGGCCTGTGCAGTCACGCCGCCCCCGAACGGGCCGTATCGCCCCAAAAATCCGTGTTTCTGAACTCTCTCATCCAAACCTCCACCGCCGTTCTCGGCCGTCATAGATAGAGGTCGTCAGAAACGGGTTTTCGCGATGGCTATCGAAAAAAGTGCATCCTGAACACCTCTAGGAGATGAGGGAGTGGATGAGAGCCTGGAAGACATCGATTGGGGCGCGGTTTACAAGAAGGTGCGCGTCTACGCGGCCCGGAGGACGGGAGGCGACGAGGCGCTCGCCGAGGATCTGCTCCAGCAGGCCATCGCGGACCTCTTCGATCCGTCCAAAGTGGACTGGGATCCAAAGGAGCGCTCGCTCGCACAGGATCTGGGTAGCCGCGTGAATGGCCTCCTCAGCAACCTGAGAAAGAAACAACAGCGACGCGACGAGAAGCGCGCCGACGTGCCGAAGGGTTGGGAAAGCGGGTCACCTGAGGACCGGGTCCTCGCTCAGGACGAAGCTCGTCAGGTGACGGACGCACTGCTCGAGGCGATCGCGGACGATGACATGGCGACGCAGGTGCTGATCGCGATGAGTGAGGACGAGAAACCGGCGGAGACCGCCGCCAGGCTGAGCGTCCCCATCAACGACGTCTACAACGCTCGGCGACGTCTACAGGGTCACGCGGCGAAGATCCGAGCTACCATGGAGGACTCATGACGGGGTCAAAGAGTGAGGCAGAACTCTGGTTGAGCCTCCAGCAAGTCGACGAGGATGTCCTTGCCGACGACTACCCCATGGAGCTCATCGACGAGGAGTTGCGTGCAGCCGGGGCCGATCCGGTTGCGTGCGCCGAGAAGGGGCGAGCGATTGCAGCGCAGGCAATGAGACGCCGACGGTTGGCGTGGCAAGACGAGGCGCGGGCTCGCATCGCTGAGATGAAGCGGGCAGGGAGCAGGCAGTTGCGCCTCGATCTTTCGGGTGCCGCGCTTCGGCAGGCGCTAGAGCGTGCTGCCTCTCATCCCGCGGTTGCCGCCGCCGCGTTCCGAAAACGCAGCCACGACAAGATGAGCGACGATGAGCTACGGGAGCTCCTCGCTGATCTCGAAGACGTCATCGCTCGGTCAGGCGGGACCGATGGCTCGTCAGAAGAGTAACTACTGCCCCATTTCGGTCGGCAAGGCTCGGTCGTTGCTGAGCGAGTTGCAGATTCAAGCCGCGGACGAGATCGACGTAGAGTTGATCGCTGGATATCTCGGTCTCGAAGTGCGCCAACGTGAGCTCACCAACTGTGAGGGTCGGCTGCTCCGAGGAGACGACAACGGAATCATCGCCGTCTCGGAAGCCGCGTACCGCTCGAACAAGTGGCGGTTCGTCATTGCTCACGAAATCGGCCACTTCGTGCGCCACCAGAATCTAAACCAGTTGAACTTCTGTTCTGATGCGGACCTTCGCGCGGCATATGGAGGACGAGAAGCCGAGGCGAACGATTTCGCTGCTGAGCTCCTCATGCCGAGCTTCCTGGTCGAGAGGGAGTGTGACGTGAATCGCCCGTCATTGGTGGACGTGGAGGGGCTCGCGAACGCCTTCAAGACGTCGCTCACTTCCGCCGCCATCAGATTCGTCACGTTTGCCCCCGAGCCGTGTGCTGTAGTCCATAGCACCGACGGGTCAGTTGACTGGGTGGCTCGCAGCCAGTCCTTTGGGCTCTACATCCCCAAGCGCGTCTTGGGACGGGGGACCTACGCCGGAGACTTGCACGCGGGCGAGAAGGTCAGTAGCGACGGACTTTCTCTGGTCGATGGGGACGAGTGGTCGGACTCCACGCGAGCCGACGAACACGAACTCCACGAGCACTCGCGACGCGTCGCATCGAACGCGGTGCTCTCCTTTCTTTGGCACCCGATGCTTTGATCCGGCTATCGAAACTTTTGGCAGTCGTGCCGACGACTGCATCTCACTCTTGACCCGACAGCGCGCTCGCGCTTCTGGCTGGTGCTACGCTTGCTCCAAAATACTGACGCTCACCTCTGGCCGGAGGTGAGCGTCGAAGGAGCAAACGGTGTCTGCGTCACCGGCCCCCAGTCGGAGTCTACGTCCTCAATCGCCCTACCCGCTACGACAGCGGTTGGCGTGGCTGCGCGAAGACATGGAGCTGGTCGGCATGTCGCAGCGGGAGCTGGCGCGGCGAGCCCAGGTGCGACGAACGCGGGTCCGCGCAGCGGTGAGCGGGCGCGCGGTTCCCGACGACGAGTTGATAGCCCTCGAGCTGGTTTTGATGTGGGCGGCGCATCCTCGTTCGCGATGGCAACCACCGACGCTGCCCACCTCGATCACGAGCAACAGCACGCGCGAACTCAGCCCGGCCGAGCGCGAGCTGGACGGACTCGTTCTGACGATTCTCGCGGCGGAGAAAGGCGCATCATTTCGGTCGATTGCCCGCAGGGCTCGAGTGTCCCCCTCGACGCTGTCCCGCGCGCGCAAGGGCGAGATTGAAGTCCCGGATGCCGCCTGGCCCTTAGTTCTACCTTACGCTGATCACGACCAATGGGCTTTGGGCTCATGTCGGGATGACCACGGTGTCGCGCCTGAGCACCGGCTCTCACCGATTGAAGCTTTGTTCGCTCCATACAATCGGGGGCGGCAGGACGAGCCGCTAGGCTCGTCCTGCATCGCCACCGCCGAGGGCCGAAGGCCCGGCCACGTTTCGCTCGACGGCGTTGTGCTCGGTGCGGAGAGCGAGCCTTCGCCTTTCTTGCGCGAGATCACGTGGGGCTCCCGGCTCCTGCTGGAACTTCCTGGCGACGGAAGATGGCACCGCCTGCGTTGCTACCGGAAGTACCCGTCGCAAACCGCTGGTTATCGAGAACGCTGCGTTATCGGGCCGGACTATGGGGACGACTACGACTACCGTTCTCACGCGCCCCCGGCCTTCGCCGTGGTCGAATGGGGACCGCGATATCCAAGGGCCTCTCGTGTAAGGCTCGACATCAAGGCAAGCGCTTTACGATTGGGGCTTGGGCGTGACCTTTCCTCGTTCTGTCTCGGGAAATGGCCTTGTGACGTGGTCGTGCGCGAGGCTCACGTCGCGGTCGACATCGATTCCAGGTTTCGGTCGGCTATCGTCTTTGAAGACAAGCGTCATCCGCGCCGCAGCGTTCAGGCGTACCTGGCAAATGCAGTGGGCTCGGGTCGCACGAACTACTTCCGCCTCGGGTCCCGCGACTCGGCACTACACTACGCCGTCTACGATCGCGAAGACGCCGCCCGACTTCCGGGGCGGTCGTGGACGCCCGACTGCTGCGAGCTGCCTCTACGCATCGAAGCGAAGATGAGGTTGCTTCGGCAGGAGCTGGGACTCGACCGGGTGGACGTTATTGCTGAGCTGGAGGCGGAGATGCCCCGCTTCTTTGAGCACCTTCGCGTGGTCGACCTCGATGCACACGATGTGCAATCACTTCCACGCGGTGCATTGCTATCGCTTTCTTGGATACAGCGGCACGGGTTCATTCGATGCGCACCCTCGCTACGGCGACTTGATGCAGCCAACGAGCGTCGCCGAGCAGAGCTCGTGGCGTCGCGTGAGTTCGGCGGGTTTGCTGAGCTGTACGACACCCAGGGGTTACCAGTACTCATGGATGCCGGTGAGGTGGTTCTCGACGCACTACTCCCCCAGTACTCCGGCGCGGAGGCCGTGGCTCTTGCGCGTCGCTGGTATCGAGCCACGGTGTCGTTGCTCCGGTCGCTTCCCGCGCAGCGGTTGGACTCGATCGTCTCCGCTCACCAAGCTGACATTGCGCAGGAGCTTATCGCTATCACCAATCTCGATAGGCAACGCAGGTCGCACCGCAACTAGTCATCCTCGCAGCTCTCACCCTGCAAGCCTTCGCGCGCCTCTTTGATCAGCCAGGGGACCATCAGCAGCGCAGCCACGTCGGCCCACCACCACCCGAGCAACGCGTTTAGGAGGAGCCCCAAGAGGAGCGTGGCAGAGAGGTACGAACACGCGAGGGTCTCCTTCGCCTCTGCGCGTAGTGCTCGGCTCTGGAGCTTCGCGGCCGCGCGTAGCTTGGCTACCGAGACGAGGGGCATGAGGACGAGGGACGCGACGGCCAAGCCGATCCCGATCGCGCTTTCAGCGGGCTCGTCGTGATGCCACAACGTCCATCCCGCCTGACTGACTACGTAGAGGGCGAGAAGCACGAACGTTGCCCCTACGAACTGATGCACGCGATGCTCGACTCGTTCGATCGACTCGCCCTGCGGGGCCTTCGCGTACAGGAGTCTCCACAGCACGATGCTGGCGGCTGCGGTCTCGATCAGACTGTCGAATCCGAAGCCCAGCAACGCAACGCTTTCGGCCTCGCTCCCGGACCACAGAGCGACGACCGCTTCGGCGACGTTGTAGAACAGAGTCGTGGCGACCAATGCGATGGCGATGCGGGTCCATCGCACCACATCAACCGGCTCTCGAGCGACGCCCGTCATGTCCGCGCCGTGTCGTCGTCGTTTGCGACGACATTGCCTCCCCAGCGGCTGTAGACGGCCGGAAGGACGAAGAGCGTCAAGAGGGTCGAGGTGACGAGGCCGCCGATGACCACGGTGGCCAACGGACGCTGGACTTCGGCACCGGCGGTGGTCGCGATGGCCATGGGCAGGAAGCCGAGCGCGTCGGTGAGTGCGGTCATCATGATCGCCCGCAGACGCCCTCTTGCCGCTTCTCGGGTGGCGTCCTCGAGCTTCTCTCCTTCTCGCTGTCGGTCGCGGATCGCCGAGACCAGTACGACTCCGTTCAACACCGCGATACCGAAGAGAGCGATGAACCCGACTGCGGCACTGATGGAGAACGGCATGCCCCGTGCGGCCAATGCGAAGACTCCGCCGGTCGCGGCGATGGGGACGTTCAGATACACGAGCGCCGCCGGGCGTGCGGCTCCGTAGGTCATGAAGAGCAGCAGGAAGATGAGGAGAAGCACGGCCGGAACGGCGATGGCGAGGCGCCCCGCCGCTTCGCGGAGGTTCTCGAACTGGCCACCCCAGTCGACGAAGTAGCCTGGGGGCATGTCGACCTCTTCGCGCAATCGTCGCTGAGCCTCTGCAACGTAGGAAGCGACATCGCGGCCGCGAACGTTTACCTGGATCGTCATGCGACGGCGAACGCGTTCCCGGCTCACGCTCGCGGGGCCATCCTCTCGTTCCACCCTGGCGAGCTCCCCCAATGCGACAGTGCCCCCGGCTGGCAAGGCGATGGGAATCCGTTCGATGGCGGCGAGGTCTGCACGCGTGTCGGGAGGCAGCCGGACTTGGAGCGCGAATCGCCGCTGCCCCTCGAACACCTGCCCGGCCATGCGTCCGGCGATGGTGGTGACCGCGTCTGTCACGCTTCGAGCGCTCACTCCATACCGAGCAATGGAAGCCCGATCGACGATGATGTTGAGAAAGGGCAGCCCTTCCACTTGCTCCGCCATCACATCACCCGCGCCGTCGACATCCGATAGGACACGCGTCATGTCCGCTCCGATGTCGGCAAGCGTGGCGAAGTCGTCTCCGTAGACTTGGACGGCCACGTCGGCACGCACCCCTTCGAGCAGCTCGTTCGTCCGCATTTCGATCGGTTGGGAGAACGCGTATGCCTGGCCAGGAACCTCTTCGGTGAGGGCAGATTCCATCTGCTGGATCAGCTCTTCCTTGGTCTCCGCTCGCGTCCAACCGTCGATCGGTTGAAGCATGATGTAGACGTCGCTCAGCTCGACACCCATGGGGTCGGTCGCGATCTCGGGCCGTCCGGTTCGGCTGATGACGGTGCTGACCTCGTCGGGGAAGCTCTCCAGCAAGACCTGTTCGACGCGGGTGACGGCACGAACGGATTCCTCCAGAGAGACCGAGGGCAGACGCATCGCGTGCATGGCGATCGCCCCTTCGTCGAGTCGCGGAACGAAGACGGCCCCGAGCGTCGGGGCAATCGCACACGCAACTCCGACGAGCAGCAGCGCGCCGATGATGGTGACTGGACGACGCCGCAAAGCGACGTCCAACGCTGGCTCGTAGGCGCGCCGCAAAGCGCGCATCAACCACGTCTCGCGCTCTCCCAAGGTGGTCCGACCGAAGACGAAGGTGCTCATGGCGGGCATCAGGGTGAGCGCCAGCACGACCGAAGCTGCCAGGGCGAGCAGAACGGTGGCGGCCATCGGCCTGAACATCTTCCCTTCGATGCCCTGCAACGTGAGGACCGGGACGTACACCAGCATGATGATGCCGACCGCGAAGAGCACCGGCCGTGCGACGGATCGTGCAGCCTTTCGCACGGTTGCCGGTGCATGTGGCGGGCTCCGCCGTGACAACACGAGCACGACCCGCTCGACGATCACGACGGGGCCATCGACCAGTATCCCGAAATCGATCGCGCCCAGGCTCATGAGGTTCCCAGATACGTCGAGGGCGCGCATTCCGATGAAGGCGGCCAGCATGCTCAGTGGAATGACGCTGGCGACGAGCAGGCCGCCTCGAAAGCTGCCAAGGAGCAGGAGCAAGACGACGATGACCAGCACGCCCCCTTCGATCAAGTTGGTAGCAGCCGTCGTCACCGTCCGGTCCACCAACTCCGTACGGTCGTAGTAGGTCTCGATCGTCACACCCTCGGGGAGAGATGCGCTGATCTCGTCGATGCGTTCTGCGACCGCGCTACTGACCTCGCGCGAGTTCGCCCCGATGAGCATCATCACGATGCCGCTGACCGTCTCGCCTCGACCGTCGCGAGTCAGTGCTCCCTGGCGGATCATCGGCGCGAGCTGGACGTGCGCGACGTCGGCGACACGAATCGGGGTGCTGCCATCGCGGGTCGCCACCACGACTTGCCGAATGTCGTCCAGGCTCGAGAGCAACCCCTCCGAGCGGATCAGTCGCTGCTCTCCGGCATGCGCAATGTACCCACCACCGGAGCTCACGTTGTTGTCGATGAGCGCATCGAAGAGGTCCCCCATGCCGAGCCCAAAGCCACGCATCAACGTGGGATCCGGTTGCACCTCGAAGGTCTTGAGCTCGCCACCGAATGTGTTGACTTCGACGACCCCCTCGACCGAACGAAGCTGGTACGCAATCGACCAATCCAGTTCTTCTCGCAGCTCCATCAAGGACCAGCACTCGGGCGTATCCTCCCCTTCACAGGCAGGGTCGCCGCGCACCTCGAACATGTAGATCTCGCCGAGACCGCTGCTGATCGGTCCCATTTCGGGGGACCCGTACTCGGCGGGAATGGCCTCACGGGCTTCGGCGAGCCGCTCCCCGACGAGCTGCCGCGCGAAGTAGATGTCCGTTCCTTCCTCGAACACCAACGTGACCGCGCTCAAGCCAAACCGAGACACGCTGCGAACTTCTTCGAGTCGGGGCAGTCCGCTCATCACGGACTCCACCGGGAAAGTGATGAACTGCTCGATCTCCAAAGGGCCGAGGGCGGGAGCCTGCGTCAGGACTTGGACCTGCACGTTCGTGACGTCCGGAACCGCGTCGATGGGCAGGTCTTCGAGTGCTCTGAGCCCGAGTGCTCCGACCAACAACACGAAGAAGATGACGAGGAAACGGTTTCTCACCGAGAAGTCGATGACGCGTTCAATCATCGTCATCGCCGATCTCGGAGCGCATCACCTCCGACTTGAGAACGAAGGCGCCGCTGGCGACGTAACGGTCCCCTGCGCTGAGCCCTTCGAGCACCTCGACGCGCCCGTGATCCCGACGGCCGATGCGCATCGGCACTGCGCGAAACGCTTCCTCGCCTTCGGGGATGAACACGTACGGTTCGCCCTCGATCGATTGAACTGCCGTCGCAGCAATCGTGAGCGCTGGGGTGGTGTCGGAGCCTGGTAATCGCAGAGTCCCGAAAAGCCCTGGGCGGAGGCTGCCGTCCTCGTTGTCGAGGACCATGCGAACTGGGAGCGTCCGCGTGTCGGCATCCAGCGCAGGAGCGACGTAGTCGAGTGTCCCCGTCCAGTTGCGCTCGGGCACACTACGGAGCGACAACGTCGCTGGAGCCCCCATCTGGGCCGACTCCACGTCACGAGCGAACACGCGGCCCATCACCCACACCCGAGTCAGGTCGGCGATCTCGAACAACGTAGTGCCTGGGTCGACGACCTCGCCCACGGTTGCGTGCCGCGCCAAGATGCGCCCAGCGATGGGGCTGCGGATCGCCGTCTGGGCTCCTCGACCACCGCGCCCGTACACGCTCGCGCGGCTCCGCAACCCCGAGAGCCTGGCGCGGGCTTGAGCGAGCGAACCCTCTGCGGCCACGAGGTTCCGGCGCGCCCCGATTCCTGCTTCGTGCAGTTCCTGTTGTCGCTGGTGGTTCTCTTCGGCGACCAACAACTCGGCCTGGGCCGCAGCCAACGCCGCACGCGTTTCGCCCAACGCCACGCTGCGGAGAACCACCAAGACGTCATTCGCCGCGACCGTGTCTCCAATCGATGCTCGGACTTCCGCAATCTGTCCCTGGAAAATCGGGGAGACATGTGCAGTCCGGTCGGGGTCGAGTTGCACTTCGGCAGGGACCTCGACACCACCAAAAAGCACCTCTTGCGTCGCTTCCTCGAGCCGAATCTCCGAGCGTTCAATGGCTGCCGCCGACAACCGGACCACCGAGGGCCGTGCTTCGTGCTCGTGTTCCTCTTCTTCGTGTTCGGATGAACCGTCCGAATCGTGGGTGCCGCACGCGATGCACGCCAGCACGAGCAACCAAGAGCGGGTCATGGCGTCACCTCGCCGTTCGATGCCCAGGCTTCCGCGCCGAGCAATGCCTCGAGATCGGCAACGGCTGTGTAGTACGTGGCGTGAGCATCCAACGCGTCGAGCTGCGCCGAGAGAATCTGCTCGCGCGCCAATGAGAGTCGAAGGAAGTCGATCTCGCCGAGCTCGAACGCGCGCTGGAGCTGCGCGAGGTGCTGCCGAAAGCGTGGGATGACTTCGGAGGTGTAGGCGTGGACCCGCGCGGCGGCTGTGCTGACTTCCGAGGCGAGTCGTCGAACCCGGACCTCTAGTGTCGCGGTCACGGCATCGTGCTGGGCTCGGGCGACATCGAGGTTGCCCTCGGTACGTCCCACGGCTTCTTGGTTTCGTTGCCACAGCGGTAGCGCCATGGTGAGCGTGCCGAGGACCAACCACTCTCGCCCACCATCATCCGGTGCGCCTTCGCGAACGAAGCGAACGCCGAGGCTCGGCTCGGGCCAGCCGTCCCGACCTGCGAGAGCCCGACGGGCCTCCGCTTCACGAACGGCAGCAGCAAGAGCAGCAAGAGCAGGTTGGTGCTCCCGCGCCAGCGCGAGCAGTCTCGAAACGCTCGCGAGCGCTCGAGGGGCGTCGAGAGGGGCTTGCCGAAGCGATACGGCGCCGTCCCATCCTGCGAGCTCAGCCAGGCGAAACTCCAGCGAACGAAGAGCCTGTTCAGCATCGAGAACGCTTTGGCGCGCTTGGACGACCTCGACGCCAGCGAGGCTCGAGACGAGCGGAGACGCGTCACCGGCCGACACGCGCGCCTCGGCAACTTCCGCCAGGCGCTGCTGGAACTCCTCGAGACGAGTTGCAACGTTGGACCGGGCGTGCGCCACCGTCGCGAGGCGAAATGACGCCCGCACGCGTCGGTGGAGCTCCCACCGCACCGCTTCCAGCTCCGCGTCGAGTCGCTCGCGAGCTCTGCGCGCCACGCGACGCCGATGGCCGCGCTCGCCTCCTATCTCGAGCGCCTGTTGCAGACCGACTTGCACATCGAAGTCCGAGCCCTCCTCGCCCAAGCGAGGTCCTACCGCGGCACGAAGTACCGGGTTCCGAGGAAGCAGGGGGGCAGCCGCTCCTTCGTCGGCCCGGACTCTGCCCAGCTCGGCTCGGGCGATGCGCAGCGACGGCGCGTGTTGATCCGCATGTCGCAGCAGCTCTGCCAGCGACGTTGGTTGTACGTCTTGTGCGTTCGATTCGTTGCTGAGACATGCGGCCCACGCGGCCGCGCTTACGAGCAGTATCCGTTTCACATCGTTCTCCCGAGCAGGACCCATTTCGACACTCTCAGCAGCGAGAGCGTCGTCCAGGCGACGGCCCGAAGTCCGGACGGACTACGCGTGTCGGGCCGTCAGCTCAGGCTCGAGGAGGGTGATCGAGGTCGCTGGCGCCGCGGCCGACCAGGGAGCTCACCGATGGCGTCGTCACACGACTCACGGCGCGAGTGCGAACAGTACCGATGGGCTGCGTCAGAACCATTGCGTGGCACGGACAATCCGTGCAGCAGCTATCGTGGGCGCCAGGGTCGTGACATGGCGCGTCGACTGCTACCGAAGTCTTCTCCGCAGCGGCTGATGCGACAACGGGCTCACAAGCTTCTTGCACGCCAGGCGTCAACCAACTCGAGGCGAACATGATGAGCAGTGAGGCGCGCACGAACACGACGCGAGTATTGCGGTTGAAAGCCATGACAGGCAAGCCCGTCCTCTGTTTTCCGTGAACTTGCGACTATCAAAACGGTGGTTCGCTCGATCGTGGATCAACGACGTGGTTGGCTCGAACATGGATCAACGAGGTCAAGCTCGAGGAACATTTGGAGCCGATTTGACGTCAGCGGCGCCACAGCGATCCTTTCCGCATGCTCGACGCCGACGCCGTCCGCCTTGATATCGCTCGATTGATTCGCGTCGCGCGCACGACGCCGTCACGCTGCGTTCGATGGATGGGCAGGGTCATTGAGCTCGACGAAGACACCGAAGTGCTGGTGTTCCAGGATGACGACTTGGAGATCGACCTCGTCCGTGTTCCGGTGCGTGTCCCTTCGACGGGCAAGCTAGTTCGTGGGCCAGTTCTGGCCGTTTGCCCCCGTGGTTGTAGGAGACGCGCACGAATCCTGTGGAGCGAGCCACGCGCGGAGCTCTTCCCAGTGTGCCGTGAATGCGCGCAGGTGGAGTACGCGACGGCTCGCGGCACTGAGCTCGAACGTGCCGAGCTTGCGTACGCCCGACTACGGCAACGGTATGGGCTATCGAAACATGCGACACACGAACCGCGCCCGTATCAGCATCGCAGCACCTACAAGCGCGAAGCCGTGCGGCTGGAAAAGGCGCGTCAACGCTTGGCGGCTGCCAGGTCGAGGGTCTGGTACTAGCGCTCCAGAAGAAGTATCGGAGCGGCTATCAAGTGTTGAATCCCGCTGCCGAGGCGCTCAGCCGTGAAGTCGACGACTTGGACGAGGAGGAGCTCGAAGTCATCGAACGAGTGAGCAAAGCACGTGCCCAGCTCAACCTCGAGGTCACTCGAACAGCTCGCTCATCGAAACGCCGTAGCTCTTCGCGAGGGCGACCAGAATGGCAAGGGAGGGGTTCGCGGAGCCCCCTTCGACACGACTAAGGTACTTGGCGTGGATCCCCGCCTTTTCGGCTGCGGTTTCTTGGCTGAGCTCGAGGTTGTTGCGCAGCGCGCGCAATCGTTTGCCCAAGCGCTTCTGCTCGGCGGCCACGGCGCGCTTCAACGCCGGGCGTTCTTTGACCTCCGAACGCCCGTGAGAATGACGTGATGCCGACGGTTTGGGCACCTAAGTCAGCTATCGAAGGTTGCTTATGAGTTCCCCAACTTATAAGTTGAATCGAACGCTATGCGCCGTGTCTGCATTTGTGGACTGGCTCTCGTCTTGCCGCTGAGCGGCGCTGCCCAAGAGCCGGATTCGATCGTCTCGCCGGAAGAGCTCGACCAGGTCGCCCGCGCGGTGAGAACCCGCTCAATGCCGGTCGTTCGGCGCCTCGAGCGACGCCGACGACGGCCGCCCCGTGCCAACCCCCGAGACGGGCGCGCACTCTTCTCGCTCCTCGCGCTAGCAGCGGCAGAGCTCGCGGCCGTCGACATCGTCGATGGTGACGCGAACGGGCAGTTGCGTCAGTGGGATGAGTGGGGTGAGCCCCTGACACGGTTGCGCTTCCGGCCTCCGACTTCCCGGTCGCGTCATGACTGTCAACGCCCAGAGGTAGTCGCACTTGCAATCCAACGCGAGGTGGCCGCCGTTAGGCGCGTCGTCACCTCGCTGCCCGAGCAACGCGAAGGGCTCCTTCTTCACATCGTTCGCGCTCGACTGCGGGCGGATGAAGCCGCCCGGCGCCGTGCCCGCGGGTTGTCGTGCGAGGACCTCCCGAACGCGGCAGAGATGCCAGTCGACATCCCGGAGCTGGAGACCATCGCAATCCCGTCGGGCCTTCCGCGGACGGGACCAGCGTGGCGGCTGATGGCCCTGAACGTGGCGCTCTTCGGGCGTGGCGTCGTCGAGAGGATTCGCACGCGGAAACGGGACGAAGTCGAACGGACCTACAGCGCGGTTCTTCAAGGAATCGCATCCGGTTCCGCTCCGAGCGCTATCACTGGCACGCCGGTTCCGGGATGCGGTCAACGATCACGGCTATCAGAAGAAACGACAGCCGAGTGGCGTTCCCTTGGCGCGGACTTCTCGTCGAGTTGGTTCGCGTATTCGGCCGAGCCGACCGAAGATGGCGTCTCGCTCGTAGCAAGAGCCGACATCGACTGCGATGGGCAGATCGAAGAGTACGCTTCGACTATCGGACGGCGCCCGAATGGCGACTGGATGCGAACGGCAACGCAGCGCCGGTGAGCACTATCGCGAGTTTCGATACAGCACTCAAACGTCCTTCTGACGACTATCGAAACTGTCGATACCGAGACGCCGTCCGCAGCGCAGCAGGGGATTCAGTCTCATGGCTATCAAGTATGTCTCTTCTGAGGAGACAGTTGATGGCCGATGAAGTTGAGATCGTTGTACGAGTACCCCGCAGCGCGCTAGTCCACCGACCACCGGCACCGGAGCTCGTGACGCAGCACAATGCGCTCGACGTCATCGGATTGAAGCCGAGGCAGTTCCTCGCCCTGATTCGCTCGGCCCCGCTCCGAGTCATCAAGACGGGCCGGACACGAGGTGTGAGGCGGGAAGAGCTTATGGCCTACCTGGAAACGCTCACCGAGGGCCGTACAGAGGAGGACCGCACGAGGCCGCTCTCGCTCGCTGAACAGCTCGGATTGGAGAACGTCGATGGGTAGGAAGGCGAAGGGGACGGTCTATCGTCAGAGCGATTCGTGGCGGGTTCGCCTCACTTTGGGCAAGAAGCGTCCGACATTCGCGCTGGGCGACGACGAGAAGGTGGCGCGACAACGAGCAGAGCTGCTCGCTGAGCTGGCCCAGAAGCTGCGAAAAGCTGGGCACTTGGAGCTCGCCCCGAGGCTGCTCGAGGCCGCAGCGAGTGCAGCCGACCCAACCGAGGCCGCCGAAACTGTCGAGCGGCTGTGCGCAGGTAAGCTCAAGGTTCGCTGCACCGACGCGATGACGTTCCAGGAGCTCGGAGAGCTTTGGACCAGCGGAGAGCTCCACCGTCGCTATCCCGATCACGTGAAGAAGAAGCGGACTGCTAATCGAGATGCACAGCTCTTTCGCGCTCGCCTCTACCCAATCGTCGGCCACGTTCGCCTCAAGGAGTTTCGTCTCGACCACGCCGAGGCGGCGATGCGAGTGCTTCCCAAGGAGCTGTCGCAAGCGTCTCGACGTCAGCACGCTCAGCTCCTATCGAGAGTGCTCAGCCTGGCGGCGTACCCGGTCGGAGTCATCGAGCGAAGTCCTCTGCCACGCGGCTTCGTGCCGCCCCAAAGGTCGAGGAAGGCGAAGAGCTTCCTCTACCCTGCCGAGGATCGTCTGCTGATGGCTTGCGAAGACATCCCACTGGCCGCGAGACTCATGTGGGGCTTGCTCGCTCGCGAGGGAATGCGACACGGGGAGGCGCGTCAGCTTCGCTGGGCCGACTTGAACCTGGAGCGGGGCGCCGTACGGCTCGACACAACCAAGACCGACGAGCCTCGTGTGTGGGCGCTCGACGAAGGTGTCGTCGCGGCGTTGCGAGCTTGGAAGGCTCTCCAGCGCCCCAAGGAGGACTCAGAGGCCGTGTTCAGTCAGCAGCTGAAGGGACACGCCGCGGTCGCCTTTCGGCGCCATCTGGAGCGTGCTGGGGTCGATCGTGTCGAGCTCTTTGAGGGGAACAAGAACCGCCTCGCAATACGAGTGCATGACCTGCGGAGCACATTCATCACTCTCGCTCTCGCGAACGGTAAGACCGAAGCGTGGGTCGCAGACCGCACGGGACATCGCTCAAGCACGATGATCAACACCTACCGACGTACAGCACGACATGCCCAAGAGCTCGGTCTTCGACCTCTCGATGCACTCGACAAAGCCATCCCCGAGCTGCGAATCGTCAGGGAATCGTCAGACAAGCCCCTGGCCAAGAGCGACGGCGACGTGGAAGATGATGAAGTTCCAACAGAAAGCCGGGGTGGCGGAATCGGTATACGCAGGCGACTTAAAATCGCTCGTGGCAACACATGCGGGTTCGAGTCCCGCCCTCGGCACCACATCCTGACGTCGTCAGAAGCGCAAACGCGCAGCGACGTTCACTCCCAACTCATGAGCGGTCTGACGGACGGCAACGTGTTCCGCCACGCCGTTGTTGTCGAAATCGGCATCGACTTGGAGGCCGCCCACTCGGCCGTGTCCGTACGCGTAGCGCAGCGCGAGGGTGGTGCCGAAGAACATGCGTGGGACCGACTCTGCATCGGTATCCAGTCGTCGAACCTTCTCAAACGAAACACCCACAGTGCCGCCGTAAAAGTTGAGCCGACGATCGAGAAAGTCTGTGACCTCGCGGAGATTGGCCCGGTCGGTAAACAGGCCGAATCCAAAGTCCACGTTTTGAGCCACGCGAAATCGCGCACCCGCGCGGAAGTTGTAGACCGCTTGGCGCCGAAGACTCGCGCGCTGGTTCGTCAATCGATGTTGATAGTCGCCGTCCACACTCAGCGTCATGTGGTTGTCGGTGTAGGCGAGTCCGATTCGAGCGCGTGCCGGAAAGAGCGCCGTGAATCCGAGTTCGGAGCTCGTCTCTCGAATCACTTCACCGGAAGGCTCGCCGGTGCTGGAGCTCAACACGTCTTCAACTCGCGTGGACGACTGAATCAACATCGAGGGCGAGCTGAGCGTGATCCCGACTCGAAACTTGGGGTGCAGCATCATCTGCACACCGGCGCCGAGCGACGCACCCAATCCACTCGCGGCGCGCACACCCGAAAACGCAGCGAAGGTGGTCGAATCGCCGATCGCAACGCCCGCAAATTGCCCGGCGCGTCGTATCGAGACGTAGAAACCTGTCAACGTCACTCCGAAAAAGAACCGGTCGTTGACGCGATGCCCAACACCCAACGCGATGTGGGTTTCGGAAAAACGCTCGGTGACATCGAGAACCCACTCGCTTGGTATCGGGCCTCCGGTGATGAGGTCGCTGCGAATCTCGTAGTCGGATGCGTTCGGTTGGAACACACCAAAGCCGAAACGCGTGCGTGCATTGAGCGCGCGTACGTACGTTACGGCCGCAGGCACGATGGCAAATTCCGTGGTCGTACCGTCGGCCGACGCACCATCCGCCGAGAAGAGAAGTCGCGGCGTCTGATGGATTCGGATGTTGTAGGCCGTGCCCGATACGTCGAGGGTGTTCTGCTCCGCGCCAACAATGCCGGCGGGGTTGTACCAGAGCGCCGCACCGTTGTTGGCGATCGCAGTGACCGCGCCGCCCATCAGGGCTGCGTCATCACCGATCAGAACCCCGTCGTCGTTGCCCGCGTGTGCGGTCGACGCGCAAAGAAGCAGAACTAGAACCATCCGTCGCATCCGACGAGACTACGCCATCCAATTGGGCGTGGCGGAAACGGCAAGCCCGCTGGCGCACGTTGCGAGTTAGTCGAACAGCGCGTCCACTTCGCGCAGATAACGATTCGCACGTCGCTTCGCGATCATGTTGGAAAGTCTCAGCTCGGGCTCGACATCAGGTGCTTCCAACACCTCGCGCAAGAGTGCGACGTAGAGTTCTCGGTCCTGCGCACGCACTGCATACGTTCGGGCCATGACAACTTGCATGAGCAAGTTGCGTCGCTGAGCGCGTTCGAGCGCAAGAGTCCATGCCTGCTCCGCGCCTTCGAGCGTTGATCCTGGAGCACGAGTGGCAACGTACGCGAGGAACGCCGAGCCAGCCGAGCCGTAGACGCCCACATCCAACTCCACGGAGCGACGCACCATCGCGATCGCAAACGCACGATCCGGATGCGCAGAGCGCGGGTGCTTGGCGTTGATGTGTTGGCCCCACGCGTAGCCGACCCACCAAAGGTCCTCGGCGTTGTCTACGCCGCTCAGCCACTCCCGAAGGCGTTCGATTCCACCACGCTGCGCCTCACGAAAGCCCTCGTGACGCAGACTCATGTAGTAGCGCGCCAGCGAAGCGCCACGCTCGTAAAGGAGAATCGCGCGCTGCATTTGCACGTCGGCTTCGTCGCGATCACCAGACGCGCGAAGTGACTCCGACCGATCTTCGACCCACCCGTACGCATACGAGACGTACCCGCGAATCGCGTTGAGCAAGATCTCTTCGTTGTCGGGGACAACGCGAAGAAGACCTTCCATTTGGATCAGCGACGATGGAATCGCGTTTCCAGCAAGCTCGACGTCCCAGTGACGATCCAGAGCGGGTGATGCACGCGCGAAGACCGAGCCGGTGGAGTTGGCAGCGAAGGTGGTCAGGTCGCAGCCCATAAGAAGGAGAAGAAGAGCGGCTCGCATGGTCGGACGAGAATGCTGTGTTTTGCCTGGGCACTTCTACTCATTTCTAGGAGAAGTGACTGAAATCACGCCTGTTTTAGTCGAAACGGATCGGTACAGATCCTGCGAAATCAAACGCGATGGAAACGAAAAGTCGCGGTGATGGTTGGCTGAAGCTGGTCGCGTTGGTGATCGCAGCACCGTTCACCTTTCTGGCGCTCATGACCCTTGCGTCGATGCTCACCGCCAACGTGTGGCTTCAACTGGGACTCGCTGCACTGGCCGCCATCGCACTTCCTCTTTGGATCGCGGACCGAATCATCGTGTTCAAAGGTGGCGTCGAACACGGTCGAGGCGTGACGTCGAGCGTTCTGGCAGGAACGTGGTCGATGGTGCCCGTGGTGGTGCTGTGTCTCGGGCTCGGTTGGGTCAGTCCTCTGCTGCACGCGGAGGCAGCGATTTTGGAAGAGAGCCCGTTGGCGCCCGCAGCGAAAGTTGTGCGGATGATCGCGCTCGACAACACCGAAGCGACCGACGTGGTCGAACAGGCGATCGAAGAGGCGCCGGAAACGCAAGAGCCCGAAGAGACCACCGGAGAGACCACTGAAGAGACCACTGTCGAGACCACGGCCTCAGCCTCTGACGATTCGGAGTCCGAGGCAGAAGCCGTATCGGAAGTCGTCACCAACACACCCATCGTCTCGAACGATGCGCGGATGACTCCGAGTGCCGTCTTCCGTCGCTGGGCAGACTCCGTCGTTGCGATCCAAGTCTTTCGTGGATCGACGGAACTTGGCGGCGGCACGGGTTTCGTTGTGGCTCGTGATCTGGTGGTGACCAATCACCACGTCGTGAACTCGGCGATTGCGTCGCGGAAGCGCGGACGACACTTGCGCGTGGGCGTTCAAATGAAGGACGGCACGTGGGCACGACAGGTCCAGTTGCTCGACTACGACGAAGCGCGCGATCTCGCCCTTCTTCGCGTGGATGTCCCTGGAGACATTCCTCCGGTGACGCTGGCCGATGACGACGCGATTCAAGTGGGTGAGCCGGCGATTTCGATCGGCAACCCGTATGGCTTGGACCACACGTTGACCGACGGCATCGTGTCGGCGCGCCGGATGTACGACGGAGCGCGTTGGATTCAGGTCTCGTCGCCGATCTCACCCGGCAACTCGGGCGGTCCGATCTTCGATGCGCACGGCGTGGTCATTGGGGTGTCGACGCGCGTCGCCACCACCGAGTTTCGGGCGCAAAACCTCAATCTCGCGATTCCCTCGAGCGACGTGAAGACCTTCATGGAGCGGACGCCCGAAGTCGACACCATCGACTTTGGTGGAGGCGGGGCGGAGAGCGTCGGAACGTGGTAACCACGCCTCGTGACGGTTCGACTGGACTCGGTATCCAAACGCCACGGACGACAACTCCTGTTCGTGGATGCTTCCTTCTCGGTCGAGCCCGGCCAACGTGCCGGGCTCGTCGGACCCAACGGTTCGGGTAAGTCGACGATCTTTCGCTTGATCGTCGGCGAAGAAACTCCGGACTCGGGGAACGTCATCAAGGGAAAGAACCTGACCATCGGCTACTTCTCGCAAGACGTGGGTGAGATGTCAGGCCGCACGGTGATCGAGGAAGTGCTTGCCGGCGCAGGTGAAGTGTCGACGATCGGTGCCGAGCTCAAAGAGCTTGAAGACGCGATGGCGGACCCGGCACGCATGGACGAGCTCGACACTCTCGTCGAGCGCTTTGGTTTTGTTCAGGCGCGCTACGACGAACTGGGTGGCTACTCGCTCGACGCGCGCGCGCGCGAGATTCTCGCGGGCCTGAGCTTTCGCGGCGATGCCGTGGACGACGACGTCGGAAAGCTCTCGGGCGGATGGAAAATGCGCGTGGCGTTGGCTCAGATCCTTCTGCAGCGCCCGGATATTCTGCTTTTGGACGAGCCGACTAACCACTTGGATATCGAGTCGATCATTTGGCTCGAGCAATTTCTCAAAGCGTTCGAAGGCGCGCTCATCATCACGTCTCACGATCGCGAGTTTCTCAACCGCATGGTCACCCACATCGTGGAAATCGATGGCGGTGAAGTCCGTACGTACACCGGCAACTACGACTTCTATGAAGACCAGCGGAAGATCGCGGACGCGCAGCAGGCGGCTCAACACGCTCGGCAAGAGGCGATGCTGGCCAAGGAACGTGCGTTTATCGCCCGGTTCAAAGCACGCGCGAGCCACGCTGCTCAGGTTCAATCACGCGTCAAGAAGCTCGAGAAGATCGAACTCGTGGCGCCACCGGCGCGCAGGGAGAGGCAGCGCTTCGAGTTCCGCAAACCGCCACGCTCGGGCGAAGACGTGGTCACGTTGGAAAGCGTGCACAAGGCCTACGGTGAGCACGTGATCTACAACGGGCTCGACCTGCTCGTTCGGCGTGGCGAACGCTGGTGCGTGATGGGCGTTAACGGCGCGGGGAAGACGACGCTCTTGAAACTGATCGCCAGCGAATCCGATGCGGATTCCGGCGAAGTTCGAATCGGGGCGAGCGTCAAGATGGGCTACTTCGCGCAGCACGCGATGGAGTTGCTCGACCCGAAGCAGACGGTGTTCGAATGGCTACAAAACGCCTTTCCCACGGCCAGCGTTGGACAATTGCGCACGTTGGCAGGCGCGTTTGGATTCAGTGGTCACGAAGCCGACAAGAAATGCGGTGTGCTCTCCGGGGGTGAGAAGGCGCGCGTCGTGCTCGCACGGATGCTCTACGACCCGCCGAACTTTCTCGTGCTCGACGAGCCGACCAACCACTTGGACATGGACACGAAAGCCACCCTCGTCGAGGCCCTTGCGAGCTACGAAGGCACCATGATTTTCGTGTCGCACGACCGGAAGTTCTTGGCTGAGGTGTCGAACCGAGTTCTGGAACTCACACCCGAAGGCATCAACACGTATGGCGGTGGATACACCGAGTACGTGGAAGCCTCGGGGCGGGAGGCACCGGGTCTGTAGTGGACTGTCCGCGCTGCAGCGAAGTCATGATGCCGCACAAGCGACGTGCGCGCCTACGCAGCCCGTACCGGAGTTCCGAAAACCAGTCGGTTCTGCTGCAGTGCGACGGATGCGACATCACCGTGGCATCCGAAGACGCGCGCAAGCACCTTGGCCTCGACGTGGTCGCCGCGACCGGTTGGAGACCGATCGAGCGATGGCGCGAGAAACTCAAGCTCACGTGCCCGGTTTGCAGTACGCGAATGTATCGAGTGTGCGCACGACACGATGAGCGCGAGGTGCTCTATGAGCTGTGCCCCGCGTGCAAACTCATCATCTTCGAAGCCGAGGGGTACGACGAGCTCGCCGCGATTCTGTCAGCCGCTCACGCCGCGCCAAAGCTGCGTAAGCCGCGACCGCGAAAGTCGCTCGTCGACCGGCTTTCGAAGCCGAAGAAGAAGTAGGTCGCTCAGACCGCGGTCGAGCTGGCGCCGGTGTAGGCCGGAACCTCTTCCACAAAACGACGACGCTCGTCGCCCACCACCGAAAGAAGCTGGTCACGATCGACGAGACCCGAATCGAGAAGGGCTCGCATGTATCCGTCGGCATAGCCGTGGGCTCGTGCAAGCTTCGCATACGCGGCTCCATCGAAGCGTGCTCGAAGCACGTCACGCAAGAGCTCTCGAAGGGTGTTCATCATTTCGTCGTGGTTCATCGCCCTGAAACCTTCCTTGAACCACATCTCTCGCAGACGGCGGATCGCGTCAAAAAAAGCGCCACTCTAGTGCTCGCTCAACAGACCCACCTCGACCATTCCCCGAAGTGTGGACGGATCGAGCGTGACGCCTCGCTCTGCCGCCGCGCGCACAACGTCCTCGGTGGCTCGTCCATCGAAGAGCTCCAATACCGCCACCAGCGACTTGGGAAACGAGCGAAGGTCGTAGGGGCTGTAGGTCTGGAGCACGTACTCGTCGCGCTGAATGCAGACAAGAGTGGTGGGCTGAGCGCGAAGCGTGCCAGTGGGCTCACGTGTCAGTTCATCGAACGCGTGCCGCACTAGTCCCGCACGAAACTCCACGTCTGCGCCCCCGATCACCCGCACCTCCGCCCACGTGAGCGACTCGACCAACTCGTGACATGAGGCGAAGAACCGATGCTCGCCAAAGCGGTGTTCGCCCCACAAGGCTTCGTACCGAGCCGGGGTCATGGGAGATCGCTCCCCTGCTGTCCAACGTTCTGCATCGATCGCGGCAAGCTGCTTGGGAGGTAACTTGAGCTGCAGCAGACACCAACGAGCAAGTGAGCGGTCAACGGATTGAAGAAAAAGCCGCAACGCCTCCCAAAACGCTCGCCCGCGCCGTCCACGGTTGTGCTTGCAGAACCACGTCGCGCACGTTGCTTCGCGGGCAGCCCAAATCCCGCACGTCAACGACCCCTCGGATTGGTAGTAAGGACACCTCAGCTCCAGCGAATGACCAAAGGCGTTCCCGAGCGTTCGGGGATACTCAGGTGGCCGATCGATCCCTAGAGGCGTGACGCCGATGCGTGCGCGTAGCTTCGCTTCCAGCACACGACGGCCTGTACGCAGGTCCGGTCGAGCCTCGCGAAAGAACGTCCCAACGTGAAAGTTCGGCAGCTCCGGATGAAACGTGCAGCACTTCGCATCGGGCAGAAAACTCTGTGCCGGTGGCTGCGCATCGACCATCGGACACTTCGTGCAGTCCGCACGCTCCTCAGTTTCGACAGGACTGGTCAGCAGCGCCTGGGCCCATCCGCGATACAACGCCGGGAGTCCCTCGAGTGCGTCGCCTTCCACCAAGCGAATCTCGCATGTTTCTGCTAGAGAGGGGAGCGTGACAACGGATGTAGCACCCAACGTGGCGGTGTTTTGCGACTACGAAAACGTCGCAATTGGTGTTCGCGACGCGCACTACGACGAGTTCGATATCGAGATGGTGCTCGAGCGAATCCTCGACAAGGGCAAGGTCGTTCTCAAGAAGGCGTACGCCGATTGGGACCGCTACAAGTCCGCGAAGCGCCCAATGCACGAGGCGGCGTTCGAACTCATCGAGATCCCGCACGTCTCGTACAGCGGCAAGAACTCCGCCGATATCCGCATGGTCGTGGACGCGCTCGACCTTTGCTACACGAAGCAACACGTCGATGTGTTCGTGATCGTCAGCGGAGACAGCGACTTCTCACCACTGGTGAGCAAGCTTCGTGAAAACAACAAGACCGTCATCGGACTTGGCGTAAAGAACTCGTCGAGCGATCTCCTGATCGAAAACTGCGACGAGTTTATCTACTACGACGACTTGGTTCGGGCGCGGCGAGCCGCCAAACGCAAGAAGCCTAAGCGGAAGAAGAAGAACGGTCGTCGCGATAAAGCTGAACGTCCTGCCGAACCGGCGGCCGCAGCTCCTGTGAAAGAGAAGGAAGACACCAAGAGCCTGCCCAAAGTCGATCCCCCAAAGAAGGACAAGAGCGCCGCAGAAGAGTCCGGTGAGAAAGAAGAGGCTCTCGACATTGTCCTGGATGTGGTCGAGTCACTGTTCAAAGACCGCGACAGCAACCTTTGGGGCTCGATGGTCAAACAGGTGCTCAAGCGCAAGCGTCCACAGTTTTCCGAGAGTTACTACGGCTACAAGAGCTTCAACCAGTTGCTGGAAGACGCACGTTCCCGTCAGCTACTCGAGGTGTTGAAGGACGAAAAGTCTGGCGGGTACGTGATTTTGGGCTTCGGACCCAAGGCATAGGTGAAGACGCTCCGACGCGTTGTGCTCGGCCTGGTGGCAACGCTGGGTCTGCTCTACATCCCCGACTGCGACACCAAGGTGGAGCCGGCAGAAGGCGAACCCTTCGTGTGGGATCAAGACGCGGTTTGGTCGCAACTTCACCGTCGCTTTGATCGCGCTCGTGAACGCGGTTGCCACTCTGCCTCCATCTCGATCGCCGAGCGCATCGGCAGCGTCGGTCAGCGCGTGGCTGCGTTGCCCGAGGATGTGGGACCGCAGAGCGCCGAGCTAGATGCGATCGAACAATCGTTCTTCGAAGTCGCCGCAGACGTGGCGGCCTGCCCGCGTCTCGCGCCTCGACTCATTACCCTTTACATGGAGACCCGCGCCACACTGAAAGACCGTTCGCGTTCGTGGGCGATGAACGAGCGCGCTGCACGTAACCGTCTGTACCGACTTCTCTACGGCACGCGCATGGCCGTGGAAGAGGTCCTCTTGCAGATGGACCCCGACGAGATGCCCACACTGTTTGAGGGGCGAAACGAAGCGTCCGAATCCCCGAGCGTGGAAGTTCGAGGGGTGCGCGTGCACAGCGGCGACATCTTGGTCTCCCGCGGTGGCGCCACCACATCGGCGTTCATCGCGCGAGGCAACGACTACCCTGGAAACTTCTCGCACGTCGCATTGGTGCACGTCGACGACGGCACGTTCCAGACCATCGAAGCCCACATCGAAATCGGCGTTGCCGTGGCGGGGCTCGAGACCTACGAAGCCGACCCCAAGCTGCGCGTGATGCTGCTTCGACCGCGCGCCGATCTTGCCGCTGGAGACTTTGCACATCGTGCCGCTACGCACGCGCTCGACGACGCGAACGAGGGACATATCCCGTACGACTTCGCGATGGACTACCAAGATGAAAGCGCTCTCTTTTGTTCCGAGGTCGCGTCGCAGGCGTACCGCAGTCAAGACATCGAACTGTGGCAAGGGCTCACCAGCATGTCGTCGGAAGGAACGGCCCGTTGGCTGTCGCGCTTCGGCGTGCGCCACTTCGTGACGCATGGTCCAAGCGATCTGGAATACGACCCACAGCTCGTCGTTGTTGCAGAGTGGCGCAACGCAGAGACCCTGTGGCAAGACCATCTCGACAGCGCCGTATTGGACGCGCTCTTGGAGGGCGCAGCGCGCGGCGACGACGTGCACTACAGCCGAGCGATGTTGCCTTTTGCACGACTGCTCAAAGCCTGGAGTTGGATCAAGAACCGGTTTGGTGCCGAGGGGCCGATTCCAGAGGGCATGAGCGCAACAGTGGCGCTACGCGTCGAATGGCTGAGAGAGCAGCACCGACGTATCAAAACGCAGGTCGAAGAGGCCGCCGAATCCTTCGAGAACGAGCAGGGGTATCGGCCGCCGTACTGGGAGCTGGTCCGGATGGCGAACGAAGCCAACGATCCCTCAGCATCACAAGGCTGAAATCTGGGTTGCTCTAATCGGTACGAGCACTATCGTCTCCCTCATGGATGAGGATCTTCGCCCCAAAGGAATGATCGTTCCCCGCGTCGTCGAAACGACGCACCGTGGTGAGCGCGACTGGGACATCTACAGCCGCCTGCTCAAGGACCGCATCATCTTCTTGGGTACGCCAGTCGACGACTTCGTGGCGAACGCGATCATCGCGCAGCTTCTCTTCCTCGAGAGCGAGGACCCGGACAAAGAGGTCACGCTCTACATCAACAGCCCCGGTGGCATCATCACGGCCGGTCTCGCGATCTACGACACCATGCAGTACGTGCGGTGTCCCGTGTCGACGGTGTGCATCGGACAAGCGGCTTCGATGGGCGCGTTCCTTCTCGCCGCAGGTGAGCCGGGCAAGCGTCGCGCGCTTCCGCATAGCCGCGTGATGATCCACCAGCCGCTTGGTGGCTACCGCGGTCAGGCGACCGACATCGAGATCCACGCCAAAGAGATCATCGCGACCAAGAAGAAGCTCAACGAGTTGCTGGCGTCGCATACCGGTCAGCCGGTCGAGCAGATTCGCAAGGACACCGAGCGCGACAACTTCATGTCCGCGGCGACCGCGAAGGAATACGGCCTGATCGACCACGTGATCGAGGCACGCAAGACGCCCGGCAAGAAGGACTGACGTCCTGGCCGTCGAGGTCACTTTTGTTCGACACGGCGAGAGCGAGTCGAACCTCACCGGTCATTGGCAGGGGCATGGCGACAGCCCTTTGAGCGCACTCGGACGTGAGCAGGCGCAGCTTTTGGCTGCCCGCTTCTCCGATCAGCGTTTTGATGTCGTGCTGGGCAGCGACCTTTCACGTGCCCGCGATACCGGAATCGCCGTGGCGTCGCGCTGGCACGCCGAGGTGAAGACCGAAGAACGCTGGCGTGAAATCGACGTCGGTCGTTGGGAAGGACTGACGCGCCCCCAGGTTGTCGCGCGCTTTCCCGACGAGGTCGCGGCGCTTGCGCGCGGAGAGATGATCCCGATTGGAGGCGGCGAGAGTTGGGCCGACTTGGAGAAACGCGCCAACGCCGCACTCGAGGACCTGCGGCAATCGCTTGTGGATGGACAACGCGCCATTGTCTTTAGCCACGGTGGGCTCATCGCGTCGATCGTGCGCGGCCGACTGGGGTTGTCGATGCGACGCCCGCGTCGCTTGGGAAACGTAAACAACACCGCGGTGACCACGCTGCGTTACGACGACGGCGAGTGGTCGCTGCAACGCTACAACGACACGCTACACCTGGGACCGGTGGGCAAGTGGGGCGCGGAACGACTCAAGCGTGGCTGTACCGTCGTCGCTCTGCACCAAGAACTTCCTGAACTCTACGAGAAGCCCAATCAGACTTACGCACTCGACGAACTGAGTTCGGATGCATTGGCGCAGCTGGCTCAAAAACACGGTGGCGAACGCGTCGGGCTGCAGCTTGAACCGGACACCCAGCGCGCCATGGTCGCAGAGATTCTTGGCGACTCACGAGTTGGCGAAGCCACGGGCGTCACGCACGTTGTCGCGTCCGAGCGCGGTCACACGCTCGCCGAAATGAACTGCGCCTAGGCTGATCTAGATCGCTTCGTAGCGGTCTTCGACCAAACGCCAACGCGGCTCTGCTTCGATTCGTCGAGCCAGCACGCGGTAGCCCGCTGTGAGTGGAACATCGCTGACCGGCACAAACGCAATCGTCCGAGGCCACGAGGTCGCATGAAGCGTTCGCAGTGCGGCAACCACGTCCGCGGGATCGGGCGCCTCATCGGTGATGGCCAACGTCGCCACCGGTTCGTCGTCGCGCATGCGAACCAGCGCCAGCACCACTCCTGGCGCGGACTCGAGCGCGTTCTCGATCGGTCGCGGCGTGACGAGGTCGCCCTCGATGAGTCGACAATCCCGCAGCGCGCCCAGGAACCACGCATCCCCTTCGCGATCCATGCGCAGGACATCACGGCTCGCCCACCAGCGATCACCGTTCGTGAAGACGTTCCGAACCACGCGCGCAGCATCGGGCTCGGCGTGACTCGGATGCGTGTCGTCGATACGCGCTAGCAAGAGCCCCGGTTCATCGACCGGCGCTCGACTCATCAACCCATCGGGATCGCGCACCAGCGCACGTGTCTCGAAGTCGTAGCGAACCACCGCCATCTCAGCACTTCCCGGAAGTGGACGACCCATCGCCCCCACTTTGGTACCCGCAGCGTTGGCGAGAACCGCGCTTCCCTCGGTCGACGCGTAGAACTCCAGGACACCCGCATCGAAGCGGTCCATGACCTGCTTCCAGGGCACCGCCTTCATGCCACTTCCAGCAAAGAGTCGAATCGCGTTGGTGCGATCGCTCGGTCGAAACGGCGCGTTGAGCAAGATGCGACACATCTCGCCGGCGTAGAACACGACCGTCACGCCGTAGCGACGAACTTCGTCCCAGAAGACAGCCGGGTCACCGTCGAAGGTTCGCGGAAAACCGGAGTCGCCATCGGTCGCAAGTGCGATGCGAGCACCACCCACCAACGCAGAGCCGACCGTGACCAACATCCCTGCGGCATGGTGCAAGGGCAGCGCGGCGTACACCGTGTCATCGCTGGTTAACGTGCATGCTGCCGCTCCACCGAGCGCCGAAAACGCCCATCGACCGTTGGTGATGCGCGCCATCCGCAAACCGTCGCCACCATCGGTAAACAAGAGCATCGCGACGTCGCGCGCTCGTCCTGGATTGGGCCGGTACACCACCGGCGGCGCAACCTGCGTGGGATCGATCTGCTCCATGTCGACTACGCCTTCGATCTCCACTTCGCGCGAGGCGCCACCGCCGAGCACCCACACGGGACCCTCAAAGATCTCTCGCGCCTGTGCCGCTCGCTCAGGGTCGACGATCACGGCTGTCGCGCCGGCCATCTCCATCGCCTGGCGCAGCGTCTGCGGGTCGTCATGCGGACGAAGAAGCGCGGCCGCGGCGCCCATGCGGTTCAACGATGTCACGGCGGTGAGGAGACTCGGGCGGCCGCCCATCCAGACACCGACACGATCGCCTGCTTTGACTTCGAGATGAAAGAGGCCCCGCACAACCGCATCCACGCGTCGATCGGCTTCGGCGTACGTAAACGCTCGACCTCGCCAAAGAAAGAATGTTCGGTCGGGTTCGCTCGCGGTTTGCTCGGCAAGCGCCCGGGCAATGCCCAGGGGCGTGTCGCCGTCGATCTTCTCCAGCTGTGAAAGCCGGGGAATCTGATAGCGAAGGCTCGATACCAAGTCGCCTGCGTCGTCGGTCATCTGGCCGAGGCGATTCCAAAGCGAACGACCCACGTCGGTAATCGCATCGATGAAGAGACTCACATCGACGTCGATATCTTCGAACCCGGCGACTTCGGGATCTTCGAGCGGCACCGTCGCTTCTTCGTCGCGTAACAACTCGGGCCGTGGCCCGTTGTCCTCGCGCCACTTCATCCATTGCACGACCGTCGGCCAGGTCTTCGCGAGCGCCTTGCTGCCCACCACAATCCCAAAGTGACCCGCAGGCACACTGACTTCGTAAAGCTCGCCGTGTGGAATCGCCCGCTGGACTGCCTGCACCGACGCCGGACGCGCGATGTCGTCGCGCTCACCGACAAAATAGAGAACCGGACAGCGAATATCCGCGAGCGTGACCGTTCGCCCATCGATGACGAAGCCGCCCGAAAGCATGCGGTTGTGCACGATGAACTCGTCGATGAACTTGCGCAGCGCCGGTCCTGGCCACGCAACAAACCCTTCGCCACCCAAGAAACGACGTCGGCTTTCGCGTTTCTCCAACGCTTGTCGATCGTGGAGCTTCCGTACGAAGTCGACGAGTTGACCGACCTCTTTGCGGACCGAGACCAACTTGAAGCCCGTGCTCGTCATAAAGCCGGGCAGACCCTCCATACGATCGAGGGGTCGCGAGAGGATCGTTTCGGCGAGACGAATCAACTGCTCCGCGGCGCCTTCATCGACGTTGGGAAGGTTGCGGCGAATGTCGACCGGGCTTCCGAACGTGATGACCGAGCCGAGTCCTTCACAACGTCGAAACGCCGCAGCTTGGTAACAGAACATGCCACCTTGCGAGTAGCCAGCGAGATGAACGAGTCGACCCGTCTCTTTGTAGACGAAGTCGATCGCGTCGCTGACGGCGACGACATGGGCATCGAGCGTGCGCTCCATCCCGCCTTCGGCCTCTTCCGGCACGCCAAAATCACAGAGCCACACGTCCACGCCGGCTCGCTCCAGCGCTCCGACAGCGCTGATATCCGGGGCGATGTCGTACACCTCGCTCGTGACCATCAGAGGCGGCACCAGCAGCAAGGGACCGACGGTGCGTTCTCCCTCGCTGGTGTAACGCCGCAGCTCGCTCACCGCGTCCTTGGCCAGCACCTCGTAGGGCGCCCGGTAGGGCTCGGTCAGTCGACCGAATCGAGCAATCTCGAGCGCGTTGCGCGCGCCCAGGCTGAGACGTTGGATACGACGGCGCCAGCTCACCTGCCGACACTACCAAACTTCGGGGATACCCAAACGCTTTGTCGCGGTGCAAGGTAGCGGCGGTGAAGCGGGTCGGCCCCTACGCGATCGAGAGTGTGCTCGGTATTGGTGGTGGCGGAACCGTCTACGCCGGACGTGCACCAGACGGAACCGAAGTCGCGATCAAAGTTCCGGATCTCGGCGCACTCCGATCCGACTGGTTGCTGCAAGAAGCATCCGTCGCAGCACGTCTGCGTCATCCCAACATCGTGGCGCTGCTCGAGTCTGGACGCCTCGATGATGGTCGACCCTACTTGGTGCTCGAACATGTTCCCGGTAAGTCGCTGGAGTTTGCTGGCCGCTCCATGTCGACCGATGAAATCGTGCGTGTGGGTGCCGAACTCTTGGGAGCGTTGGGGTATGCGCACGACGCTGGCGTACTGCACCTCGATGTGAGTCCAGGGAACGTTCTGATTCACGACGACGAGCGCTCCGCGCATCTGACGGACTTTGGGCTTTCGGTTCCGCGCGACCCGACGGGCTCGCGAGTGCGCAATGTGGTGGTCGCTGGAACCCCCGGCTACCTCAGTCCAGAACAAGCGATCGGTGCGGGAGGTCTGGGTCCGCGCACGGACATCTACGGTGCAGGTGCCGTGCTCTATCGACTGATTTCTGGTCAAGCCCCGCACATTGGCGGCGACAGCACCGAGATCATTCACCGCACGTTGCACATGACCGCGGAGCCGCTCCGGCCGCGAGCCGGCATCACGTTGAGCGCCGAGGCTTGCGCGCTGGTCAACCGGATGCTCTCGCGCGGTCCTGAAGATCGACCAGCAACTGCGTTTGCAGCGCTTCGCGAATGGCGTCGGCACACGCAGTCCAAGTCGCTCACGACGGTCGATCCGCATCAACCGACGCCTGCTGCGCCGATCCAGCGGCTGGGCACGATCGAAACCGAGGTCCGCGCCGAACCCACGCGCCCGGCACGCCCCACGCGTCTGGTGGAAGCGGAGATCCTGCAGGACGATCCGATCTACGGGCGAGAGGAACTGATCCGCGCGGTCGTGGATGATCTCTTTGCAGAAGACGCTGCGGTTGTTGCCCTGCAAGGGCCGGCGGGCATTGGCAAGAGCACGGTCATCGATGGCGTGGCGCGCGCACTCAACGCAGCAGACGTGGCGGTTGCACGCGTTCAAGGACGGCGCGGCTCCGCCTGTGCGCCATTTGAACCCTTGGCGAGTTTGGCGTTGGCCATGGTCGACCCGGACGATCGTCGACGTCCATGGGCATCGGCAGAGCGACTCGCGCGAGAGCTCGACGACGCTGGAGTCGCCGCACGGGCACGCGACGCCTTAGTACGCGGACTTCTGGGTGCAGGCCAAAGGGCCGACATTGGCAACGTCAGTTTTGAGGTATTCGGCGCCATTCAAGCGCTTCGTCCGCGACGACCACTCGTGCTGGTCGTCGATGATGCGGATGGCTTGGACGCCGCGTCACGTGGCGTGCTGGAGTCGTTGCCCGACGCGCGTTTAGGCGTGCTCTTGGTCGGCGAAGCCGTTAGCGGACGCAAAACCCACGAAGTTCCACCGCTGGATCCCATCGCCGCCAGTCGCATTCATGGCTCCGCGACGCGCGAACGCATTCCCGCCCAGTTGGTTCTCACGCGTTGGTGCGATGGACATTCGTTACGCGAGCGCCTGGCAACGCTTCCGACCGCACAACTGGAGATGCTGCGAGTGGCCGCGGTCTTCGAGGGCGATGTTCCTGCGCGTGCGCTGCTCTCTGTCGCGTCGGATCGCCTTGGCGAGACCGTGGACGACGCCGCGCTGCAGTCACTGGTCGACGCGCGGGTGCTGATGCCGGTCAAGTACAGCTGCGCGCGCACAGAACGATGGCTGCGATGGGGCAGCGAGGCTGCACGGGAGGCCGTGCGGGTCGATCACCAACGGCTCTATCGAGACGTCGCACTTTGGCTCTCGCGCGAGTCCTTCGACGGCTCACCCGGTGTGCAGGCGCGAGTATCCGAACTCGCGGAACGGGGCGGTCTCACCCGACTCGCCGCGTTTGCCGCTGCAGAAGCAGGTCGACGAGCAGCGGACAGTGGCGACCCCGACGCACCAGCGTTCTTGCAGCGTGCGCTCGACCTCGAAGCGCCCTACGGGTCGATCGATCGACCTGAGCTTGCGGTTCGGCTCGCCGAGATCGACATCCGCCAAGGTTCACGCGAACACGCGATGGCCTGTCTCGAAGACGCGTTGGGCGAATTGGTTCGGGCTCGCCGCCCCGTGTTGCATGCACGTGCACTTCGCTTCCGCGCTTCGGCGCTTGGTGACAACGGCGAAACGCGCGAAGCGATTCGCTGCCTTCGCGCCGCACTGACAATCATCTCCCGCGACGGAGACCCCATGGAAATGGCCCTCGTTCTTTCCAGTTTGGGATGGCAGCTGGGCTACGTTGCGGGCGACAACGAACAGGGTTTGGCGTACGGCAAGTTGGCGCTCAAGGTCGCCTCGCGCATCGATGTCCCGCGGTTTCGCGCCCATCTTTGCGGTCGTGTCGGTGCGAACCAACTTCGTGCCGGAGACTGGAATGGACAGCTCGGGACGAACCTGACCGACCTTGGGCTCTCCATCATTGCCGAGGACCTCTACGGAATCATCCGCGCGCACATCAACATCGGTGTTTGCTACACCAACCGTGGCCTCTTGGCACTCGCCCGTGCACACACCGAAGAGTCGGCGCGCCTTGCCAAGCAACATGGTGCGCTCGCTGCCGGGATGATTGCCGAAAACAACTTAGCGACGATCGCGGCGGACCAAGAACGGTGGGACGATGTATTCGTGCACGCTGAAGCATCGATTGCCTTGGCGAAACGACGAGGAGCGCAAACCGTCGCCGAGACCCACATGGCGTTGGCGAGAGCGCATCATGCGCGCGGAGAACTCGAAGCCCGGGACGCGGAGATCGACGCGGTGCACGAACGAGCGAAAGGTGCTGAGGCGGGATTGGCTGCGCGGGTGCGTGCGGTGTTTTCCGATCGCACGACCGCAGACGAAGCGTTGACGAGCGTTCTGGATGCAGGAATCGGCGATCCCTACGAGCGCGCGACCACGCATCTGGCGCGCGCGATCGTTCGTGATGACGCAGACGAACGGCGAGACGCGGTTGCGGTTCTGGAGCAGCTAGGCGCGAACGTCGCGCTGGAAGAGAAACGGTGGTCGCCTCGCGGATGACTTACAAGGGCAAGTCCGCGTCCGTCATCGACTTGTAGTCCTTGCGATCTTTTAGCGCGCGCGTCGCCGCAAAGATCTCTGCAGGCGTGTCCAACGACCGCTCCGGCCATGCATCGGCCAAGCTCTTTTGCAACGACGGTGAATCCCACCGAACAAACGGACTGGTCGCTTTCTCCAATCCGATCGTACTCGGCACCACGCACCCGCCCTCACCGCGAATCTTCCACGTTTCACGAATCCGCTCGGCAAGCGCGTCGTTGTCTGCTTCGACGCTCCACGCGAAACGCAGGTTGTCCTGCGTGTACTCATGTGCGCAACACACGCGTGTTTCCGCAGGGAGCTGCGCAAGCCTTCGCAGTGAGTCGTACATCTTCTCCGGTGGTCCATCGAAGAGGTACCCACACCCCGCACCGAACATCGTATCGCCACAAAACACCACGTCGTCGAACACGAACGAGATATGCCCGTTGATGTGTCCCTCGGTCAGCATGACGCGACCCGACGCATTCCCCACCTGCACGGCATCGCCCTCCCCGACGCCCAGCGTCTTGCCCGGAACATCATCGCGGCTCGACGCACCGACCACGGTCAACGAGTCCAGCATGCCGCGCTTCGCCAGGTCCTTGTTGATGCCGATGTGATCGGGATGCGTGTGGGTGTTCAACACGTGCGTCAGCGTGATCCCTTTGGATTCACAGTACGCCAACACCCCGCCCGCATCGGGACCATCCACGGCTGCAGCCGCACCGGTCTCCGTGCACACCGCCAACCAGATCAGGTTGTCGCGCCACGCCGGAATCTGATGGATCTCCAGCTTTCCGTTGGCCGTTCGAAAGGGCGCGGTGGGCTTGGTGACAACGTGCTCCATGCCCGGAGGGTACACCTCAGGCAGAGGCGCGCGCGCGTCGCTTCTTCGCCTTCTTCTTCGTGGGTTTCGGCAGGATTTCACTCAAGAACGCGCCGGTAAAACTGCCCTTGGTCGCCGCGACCTCTTCGGGCGTTCCGCACGCGACGATCTTTCCGCCGCCGTCGCCACCTTCCGGACCAAGATCGACCAGCCAGTCGGCGCACTTGATCACGTCCAAGTTGTGCTCGATCACCAACACCGTGTTGCCCTGATCGACAAGTCGGTTCAGCACACCGATCAACTTGCGCACGTCCTCAAAGTGCAAACCCGTCGTGGGCTCGTCCAAAATGTAAAGCGTGTGCTCGTCACGTGCGCGTAGCGAACGCCCCTTACCAAGTTCGCTGGCGAGCTTCACGCGCTGCGCTTCTCCACCACTCAGCGTGTTCGACGGCTGACCAAGCTTGATGTAGCCAAGCCCCACGTCCACCAAGCACTTCGTGAAGCGCATGATCTTCGGGTGGTTCTCGAAAAACTCGCACGCGTCTTCACAGGTCATCTCGAGCACGTCGTAGATGTTCTTGCCGCGATACTCGATCTCCAGCGTTTCACGGCTGTAGCGCGTGCCTTCGCAGACCTCGCATTGCACGAACACGTCGGGCAAGAAGTGCATCTCGATCTTCTTGACGCCCTGCCCCTGACACGCCTCGCAGCGCCCACCTTTGACGTTGAAGCTGAATCGGCCGGCTTCGTATCCGCGTGCACGTGCATCCTGGGTCGCGGCGAAGATCTTCCGAATTGGGTCGAACATTTTGGTGTAGGTCGCCGGGTTCGAGCGCGGCGTCCGACCGATCGGCGACTGGTCGACCTCGATGATTCGGTCGAGCTGGTTCATCCCGTTGATGCGTAGGTGCTTTCCGGGCTTTGTGCGGCTGCCGTAGATGTGACGCTTCAAACCGGCCAAGAGGATGTCGTTCACCAGCGTGCTCTTGCCGCTGCCGCTCACTCCAGTGACCGCGATCAAACCGCCCAGCGGAAACGTCACGTCGACGTTCTTGAGGTTGTGCTGCTTGGCACCCTTCACCACGAGAGCGTTCTTCTTCTTGAGCTTGCGTCGTTGTTCCGCGGTCGGCGTCGCTACCTCGCGCGCACCACTCAGGTACTGCGCAGTCAACGAAGTCTCCACGCCGGCAATTTCATCGAGCGTGCCCTGCGCGATCACCGTTCCGCCGTGCACCCCCGGTCCTGGACCGATGTCGATCACGTGGTCTGCGGCACGGATCATCTCTTCGTCGTGCTCCACAACCAGCACGGTGTTGCCGATGTCCGCCAAGTGGCGAAGCGTCCGAATCAAACGAGCGTTGTCACGTGGATGCAGTCCAATCGTCGGTTCGTCCAGCACGTACGCGGTTCCGACGATGCCGGAGCCCACCTGCGTGGCCAGGCGAATTCGCTGCGCCTCGCCACCGCTCAACGTGGAGGTGCGGCGACTCAGACTGAGATAACCAAGACCCACCGACTGGAGGAACCCCAAACGCGCTCGTACTTCGCGGACAATCGGCTTGGCGATGCTCTTACCCTCGTCGCTGAGCTTGAGCGACTCGATCAACTCCACGGCGGTTTCGATATCGAGACGCGTGAAGTCGCTCAGGTTGATCCGGTGTGGGTCGGACGAAAGACCCATTCGACGACGGTCGTCCAGCACCGACTTGGGCAGCTTCTTTCCGATGTCGAGGTAGACGCTGAGCGCTTTCACGTTGAGTCGATTGCCCATGCAATCGGGGCACTCCTGCTCGGCCATGAAGTCCTGCAGAAACTCCTTCACCCACTTCGACTCGGTGCGCTCGAACCACCCTTGCAGGTGCGGAATCACTCCGTCCCAGTGGGTGCCGTACTCCTCTTCCTGCTCCTCGGTCGTGCCGTAGAGAAGGATGTCGCGCACCTCGTCTTCCAGGTCGCTGATCCGCGTCGATCCTTTGAGCTCAAAGCGACGGATAAACCGACGCTTGAGTCGGTTGCTGAACATGCCCGCGGGACCGGCCTTCTTCCACGGCACGATCGCGTCCTTGCCGATGGCCACATCCGGATCCGGAATGACGAGTTCTTCGTCGAACTCCAAGAGGATCCCAAGCCCGTGACACGTTCCGCATGCACCCTGCGGCGAGTTGAAACTAAAAAGACGCGGTTCGAGTTCATCCAGTGCGTGCGAGGGGTGTTGCGCGCACGCGTAGCGCTCGGAGTAGATGTGGTCGTGCCAGTTCTTGCCGTCTTGCACGCTGACGACGACGACACCTTTGCCGGTTTTGAGCGCAGTCTCGACGGAATCCGCCAACCGCGCACGAGCACGCGGCCGAATGACCAGACGATCGACGACCGCTTCGATGTCGTGTTTTTCGTAGCGGCCCAACTTCATCGGGTTGTCACCCTCGTTGGTCAGCACCTCGGCAATCTCGATGATCTCGCCGTTGACGCGAGCTCGGACGTAGCCGTCTTTGGCCAAGTCCTCGAGAACCTCGCGGTGAAAGCCTTTACGTTGACGGATGACCGGAGCGAGCACCATCAACCGAGTGCCTTCGTCCATCCGTGACACGGCTTCGGTGATCTGACTCGGATGCGACGACGAAATCGGCTCCTCACAACGCTTCGTGATCGTGCCGTCGCGCTTTTTCTTCATCGGTGCCCAACACACCGGCTGTCCCGCACGTGCGAAAAGCAAACGCAGGTAGTCGTAGATCTCGGTCGAGGTTGCGACGGTCGAACGCGGGTTGTGTCCCGCACGGCGTTGCTCGATCGCGATGGTCGGTGGCAACCCTTCGATGCTCTCGACGTCGGGCTTCTTTTGCTGGTCCAGGAACTGCCGGGCGTAGGCCGAGAGCGATTCGATGTACTTGCGTTGCCCCTCAGCGAAGATCGTGTCGAAGGCGAGCGACGACTTGCCCGATCCGCTCAGCCCCGTGATGACCACCAAGCGGTCGCGCGGAATGTCGACGTCGACCGCTTGGAGGTTGTGCTCTCGAGCGCCGCGAACGCGGATCTCACGAATCGGCTCAAAGCGCTCCTTCCCCGTCTTGGAGTAGCCCTTGGAGTAGTGCGCAGGCGAATCGCGGAGCGTTTTTTTCGAGGCCATGGGTGGCCGGACTCTAGAGCCTGGGTGAGACAGCGGCCAGCGCTACTCCCGGACGGATCGGACGATCGCCTCGATCGCCCGACGTTGATCACTCGATCGCAGTGACCACTCACAGCAGATCCCGCGTGCCGGGCCATGCGGAATCGTCCCGACCACGTGTGCTGGAACGACTTCGCCCTCCAACTCAAGTCGCCCACTCGTGCCGACGTCGACGAGAGCGTCCGATTCGATCGCGAGACGAAAGCCGCCCATCGACACATCTTTGACCTCGACCACTCGCTCTTCGTCTGCCGTTCGAAACGTGGCAGACAGCGCACACGCAAAGCGCTCATGGGCGCGACGACGGTACGGAATGCTCTCGCCTTTCGCCGCTAACAAGAGCAGCTCTTGTCGCACCAACTCATCGCGCAGAAATTCAAATCGGATACCGCGAGTCTCCCCTGTCGGTTTCCGTTTAATGACTCGTCCATGAACCCGGAAGGTTCGTTCGGAGTCCCGGAGCACGACCACGAGTTCCACCACCGAGCCAATGTCCATCTCGGGAGGAAAATCACGCTCGGGGGTGTAGCGAAACGATGCAAGACCTTCGCTCATCCGCACGCCTTCGAGAAACGCGGAGCCTGAAGGAAAGGCGCAGGTCAAATGCTTCAGGAGCAAGCTCCGCCGTTACAACGAAGGGGCGGCGAACATGCCGGGCCGCCACCACACGTACACTCGCCCGCCGGCGAACATCCGTCGGCGCGCCCGCCTCCCGTGGTGCAGTTGGTGCACATGTCGCCCATCACCCCACAGGTCTCCACCGCACGGGGCTGACAGGTGTTGCCTTGGCAGCATCCCGACGGACAGGAGACTTCATCGCACTCGCAGACCCCACCGACACAGTGTTGCCCGAGGTCGCACGCCGCACCAACTCCACACCCGCAAACCCCTCCGACACAGGAGTCCGCGGTGATTGGGTCACACGCCTGACAGGAATCACCACCGGATCCGCACTGCATGATGGTTGCCGGAGAAATGCACATGGAACCTGCACAGCAACCGTCGCAACCCGCACCGCAGGTGCCTTCACAGACGCCGGAGATGCATCCCATCGCACACGTCTCGCACGATGAACCACCAACGCCACACGCACTCGGATCAGTGCCCGGCTCGCAGACATTCCCGTTGCAGCACCCACCACACGACGCGCTGTTGCAAACGCACGCTCCGCCGACACACGCCTGACCCGCACCGCACGCAGAACCAGAGCCACACGAGCACGTACCGCCCGCCGCGCATCCATCGGCTTTGCTCGGATCACACGCGGTGCACGCAAATCCGTCTGTTCCGCAGTTGTCGACGGTCGCTGGACTGTTGCACGTCGGGCCAGAGCAACACCCGCCGGGACAGGACGTGCCATCACATACGCAGTCACCGCCTTCACAACGCTGACCCGCAGAGCACGCGGGTCGCGTTCCGCACGCGCACGATCCTGTGTCGTCGCAGTTGTCCGCGAGATCCGGATCACAACTCGAACACGCTCCACCCGCGGTTCCACACGTGGAGGTCGACCTCGCTCGGCAGGTGGTCCCATCGCAGCATCCGTCCGGACACGACGTGAAATCACACACGCACGTTCCACCGTCGCAGCGCTGACCCGGGCCGCAAGCGGGTCCCGCGCCACACGCACACGTCCCGCCGACGCACTGGTCGGCGACCATGGGGTTACACGCCACGCAGGCGGCTCCGCTCAACCCGCAGGTGGCAGCGCTGGCTGTACTGCACGTCGCGCCCGAACAACACCCGTCGGGGCATGTCGTCGCGTTGCAACTCGCGCACACACCACCGCTGCAGGCAGCGCCGCCGCAACTCTCGCACGTCGCACCACCTGCACCGCACGCCGTGGAGCTGTCCCCGGTCTCACAGGTGTCGCCGTTGCAGCAACCGTCGCACGAAATCCCGTCGCAGATGCACACGCCGCCTTCGCAGCGCTGTCCCGCGTCGCAGGCCGCTCCACTGCCGCACGTACATGCGCCGCTTGTACACGCATCCGCGGTGAGCGGATCGCATGTTCCACATGCGCCGCCTGTCGGTCCGCACGCGGCCAAAGACGAAACCCGACACACGTTGCCGTCACAGCATCCATCGGTGCACGACGTCGAGTCGCACACACAGTTTCCACCCAGACAACGTTGGCCAGGGCCGCACGCCGGTCCCGCGCCGCATTGACACGTCCCAGTGGCGGCGCAGCCGTTCGCGATGTCCGAACTGCAAGCAACGCAGGTCGAGCCGGCGACCCCGCACGTCTCCGCTGTTCGAATCTGGCAGTCGGTTCCATCGCAACATCCCGCCGGACAAGAAGTCTGGTCGCAGATGCACAGGCCCGCGACGCAGCGTTGACCCGTGGCGCACACATCGCCATCACCACAAAGGCACGCTCCATCAATGCACCGGTCGGCGCGAAGCATGTCGCAGGGCGAACAAGCCGCCCCACCAATTCCGCAGGAGTCGATTCCCATCGGGTTGCAGGTGGAACCCGAGCAACAACCGTCGGGACACGTTGTCGCGTTGCATCCCGAACACACACCACCATCGCAGGTGTCGCCGGCCGCACACTCGCTGCACGTCAATCCGCCGGTGCCGCACGCCGTGGAGCTGTCGCCAGGAAGGCACATCGTCCCTCGACAACAGCCGTCGCACGAAACGTTGTCACACACGCACTCGCCGCCCAGGCAGCGCTGCCCTGCCGCGCACGTGGGTCCACCGCCGCAACCGGACTCACACACCGAAGGCCCGACGCCCGCGTGCATGCACATCCAACCATCTTCAACCGCGCACTCGCTGCTGCAGCCGTCCCCAATGTCGGTGTTCCCGTCGTCACAGGCTTCCAGGGCGTCCGCGACCACGGCATCGCCACACATCGGTGCGTCTGTGAGTGTGATTCGAACCTCGGCCAGCTCACCTTGGACGAGCGTGACGCTCCCAACACCGGCAGCGGCGCGCGTGCCGCCTTGAAACCCCCAAACGCGAGCGACGAACGGTGAGCCGGCGAGCTCATCGGCAACCAAGACGACCAGCGACTCTTCGCGATCAATGGTTCCGGGCATGTCGGGATAGAGCGTGGCGGGGAACGCCTCCACTCCGTCAACGTCGCCTTCGAAGCGCAGTTGATCGAGCTCACGCGCGCCGGTCTCGACAACGATTTCCACGCCAGTGAGACCCGTCTCGACCTTCGTCGAACAGGCGACGAGGAGAATCAGCAAACCAATCTTCTTCATCGCGCGTCGACCGTTCCCGCCGACCCTGAGGGCAACACGGTGTCGCGATTTAGACCCACGCCGAGTCCCACACCGAGACCCGCGCCTACCACGCCTACAACAATCGTCCAGAACCACCACTTCTGGTGAACGCCTTGGTCGTCCTCCTCGGCATCGTTCCGAAGCGAAGCATCGATTTCTCGCTCCCGCTGACGTTCGGCGTTTTCAGCACGCAACTGAGCCTCTCGGAGTTCATGTTCGTGCTGCAGGCGCAGTCGCTCTCTTTCGCGTTCGGCCTCTTCGCGCTCGGCCTCACGCGCAGCTTCGCGTTCCATTTCTGCGCGCACGTCCACGATGAGACCACGCACCGTTTCGACGTTCGGCGCATCCGGCATTTGCTCGAGAAAACGCTCGAAGAAAAACACCGCTTGTTCGTGGTTACCGAGTTCGCGCTGACACTGTCCCAAATTGAATAGCAACTGCGGCGCCGCGAACACGTCGTAGGCGCGCTGGTACTCCGCGAGAGCCTCTTCAAAGCGCCCCATATTGTAGTGACGCGTACCTTCGGCGGCGATCTCGCGCGCCTCTTGCCGTGCATCCTGCGCGTGCACGAACGTGCTGGCGCACATCACCACGCCCACCCAAAACCAACGCATCAAAACTCCAAAACCGCCCGACGACCGTTGGTCGAGTTTCGATCCATGCGGGACATCGTGGGCGCCATCGCCGCTTCCATGGCACGCATCACCGCCACTCGCATCCTCGCTCTCTCCAAGGGTCGAAGCTGGACAGTCGCTGTGCGGTCCTCGTCGAGGCGGACCTCATGACGGAGTGGTTGATGACCGCGAAGCCGAAACTCGAATGTCGAGCCCTCGGCACGCAGAAACGAGTGTTCGATGGGCGTCGTCCCAATCGCAACGTCGGCGCCCTCGCGCCAAACTTCCGCACCTGGAGGCAGTGACTCGAAGCGGATCGTCACGTACTCAGCTGCGGGTTCTTCCTCGTGTTCCACGCTCGGCGCCACTTCATCTGCCGGCTCCGCAGCTTCGACAACCGGAGTGGGCGGGTCAGAGGCAGGGGACGTGTCCACGACCTCGGTTCGCGATGTCGCCCACCAACCTCCCACCGCAAAGCAGACAAGCGCAACGAGTGCCAACGGGATGAGCTTCGATGACCGGGACGACTCTTCCGATGCGGGCAGCGGTTGGGTGTCGTCCATCTCAGGTGCGACCGTCCGGACAGCACGAATTGGAGGTGGGTCACTTTGCGGCAAGTAAATCTGCAGACTGATGTCGTGTTCGTCTGCGAGAGCCTCGAGCTCGGAGCGAATCGCGTCCATGCTTGACGGCCGCGCGTCAGGTTCCTTCTCCAGACAACGCATGGTGAGTGTCTCGAGTTGGAGTGGCAGACCGCTCCGATCCAACATCCGATCGGAAAGCTGACGCGGTATCGCCGTGGTGTGTTGAACCACGAACTCGCCAGCGGTCTCTGCCTCGAACGGCAAAAGCCCCGACAGCATCTCGTAGAGCATCACGCCGAACGCGTAAATGTCGGTTCGGTAGTCGACGCTTCGACCCAAGCATTGTTCCGGCGACATGTACGCCGGAGTTCCCAACACCGAGCCCGCAGCGGTGGTCCGCCCACCTTTGTCTTCGTCGTTCGAGAGCTTTGCGATTCCAAAATCGAGAATCTTCACAAAGTCTGCTTGTCCGCGACGTTGGGTGAGGAAGATGTTGTCCGGGGTGAGATCTCTGTGAACGATCCCCTTTTGGTGCGCTGCAGCTAACGCGTCGGCAACCTGGCGCATGATGCTGATCGTCCGTTTGATTGGAAGTGGGGCCCCACTCTCAATCAGCTGTCCGAGGTCCTGACCTCGAAGCAACTCCATGATCAGGTACGAACCGTTCTCTTCGTCTTCAATGAAGTCGGTGATCTCGACGATGTTCTCGTGGGAGATCTGATTCGCCGCACGTGCCTCATCAAAGAACCGACGAACGATGACTGGGTTTTGGGTGAACTCGCGCCTCAGTTTCTTGAGGGCGACCTTTCGGCCGAGCTTGACGTGGTCGGCGAGGTACACCTGACCGATCCCGCCAATCCCCAACAGCTCCACCACCCGATAGGCACCAAGCACCGTGTTTGGCTTGAGCGTCACACTCTCGAGTTTGCTGCTTCCATCGTCGTCGAGCGTTTGCGCCTCCGCTGGGACTCGACGTGGTGCACGATGCGATTTCGGTGCGTCGTCTTTCTTGCGCTCGCATTCGTCGCACAGCTTCTGTTTGAGCGGACACTGGGCGCCGCACTCCTTGCAGAGATGCCATCGACCGGCTTGGCTCGAAAAACGCGCCACAGCCCATGATAGGAAAAACTCCCATCGGATTGCAGTGTCGACTCTCTATCCTCCGTTCGAGTTAGAAAACACGATCAGACGTCGGAAACAGCGAAATTTCCCTGCTTCATATGGTGGAGGCGAAGAAATCTGAGCCGGTTCGTGCACTTGGTGGCGACGTGGAGGGTGGAGCCGGCCGGCCCACCTCAACCTTCAGCCACAGAGAGACTCATGAACCTGCGAAATTTCATCGCGATCGTCTTCGTGCTGGGCACGGCCTGCGTCGGCAGCTCAGACCCCAGCGCCTCCATCAAGTCTGCCATTTCCGAGTGCTACGACGCTGGCGACCCAGCCTGCTTGGAAGGACTCGACAGCTCCGAACCCGACGAAGTGTTCGACGCGTGTTTCGAAGAGCACGCGCGTTGTTTGGAAGGGACGCCCGACCCCGAAGCGTGCGACCCACTGCTCGACGCGTGCTTCGACGTGTACGACGAGTCGGACCCCGTCGATGATGCGATCGGCTTTTGTTACGACGAAGGCGAACAGTGTACGCGCGAACTCGGCGTGAGTGCCGACGAGTGTTTGGAAATGGTGGGCGAGTGTCTCGAGTCGATCGAAGATGTCGCCGATCCGGGCGATGCACCCGACGTCGCCGAAATCTGCTTCGAAGGACACATCGCGTGCCTCGAATCGATGGGACCACCCGAAGAGTGCGACCTGATTCTCGAAGAGTGTCTCCACGCTGCGTGCCCGCCCGAAGAGCCGCCCAGCGACCCGTGCTTTGAGGCAGTCGAAGCCTGTATCGCAAGCTCCGATCCGGAAAGTGCGGAGATGTGCATCCCGCTGGCCGACGAGTGCTACGAGGATCCGGGCGAACCGGACGACTGCTTCGAAGATTGGGAAGCGTTCGATTGGTGCCTCTCGACTGGCGAAGACCCCGCGGCCTGCGAAGAGTTCATCCGTTGTGACGGTGATGTCGGCGCGCCTCCGCCCTGCCCCAGCGAGGAGAGCTGGTTCGCCTTTGACGAGTGCCTGAGCAGCGGCGCGGATCCTGCCGAGTGCGAAGAACTCATCGCCTGTGAGTACGACCCTGGCGAGCCTGATCCGGACGAGATTCCCCACGGCGTTCCCCACGATGGAATGGAGTAATCCAGCCGCACTGAACCCCCCATCCCACCACGCCGTTTCCCCGTAGGGACGACGGTCAGAAAGTGGCGACGAGAGGTGAAGGATTTTGCCTCTCGTCGCCACTCACCCTTTGAAGCGTGATGCCACCTCGACGAATGAACTTCCTTTGATTGCCGACGCCAGCGCTATTTCGTCTCCAACCTTGCGACGCATCGATACGCGTCAGCTCGTCGACATCGACATTGTTCAGGCCTTTCGAAGTGGACATCCCAATGCTCAAGCCCGGCTCTTCGATCGGTACGCGCCTTACGTCGAACGCCTGTTGATTCGCGTCATGGGTCGCGACCCAGACATCGAGGACCTCGTTCACGAAACGTTTCTCCAAAGCTTCGCCAGCATCCACAAACTCCGAGACCCCTCCGCCCTGAAACCCTGGATCGCACGAGTGACCGTCCACGTAGCCCGCAGCTGCATTCGCAAGCGCACGCGTTCGCGTTGGTTGGTGTTTCTGCCGCACGAACGCGTACCGGAGCAAATCGACGAGCGAAGCAACGAATCGCGCGCGCTGGTGGCTCGCGTCTATGTGGCTCTCGATGCGATTCGGAACGCGGATGATCGCATCGCGTTCACATTGCGACACCTGGACGGAATGACGCTTCCCGAAACCGCTCAGGCGTGTGGCTGTTCGCTGGCTACCGCAAAGCGGAGAGTGAAGCGAGGTCGCACCGCATTCGAGAAAGCCGCTCGGCGCGACCCTGAGCTCGTCGCTCAGTTTGAGAGGAGCGACGCATGAACCTCGATGCACTCAGTCGCGAGTTTCGTCGTGAACAAGACACCTCTCTGAGCGAACAACGCCGTCTTGAACTTCGTCGGCGGGTTTTGGAAACACCCGCACCGAAGAAGTGGAACGTGCGTTGGCTGCTTCCAGCATTGGTTGTGGGAGTTGTTGCGTTGATCGCATGGCGACCCAGCACCGAGACACCGCTGACCTTCGCAGTGGCAGGGGAACCTGGAACCCGCGAAGCGTTCGTGAGCGCACCCTTGAGCACGTCCACGCCACTGACGTTTTCGGATGGCTCGCGAGTCGAACTCGCTCGCGGCAGCAGTGCGCGGGTGAACGCGCTCACGTCGCGCGGAGCGACACTTCGACTTGAGCATGGACATGCCAATGTCCACGTGATCCATCGGGAGCAGACCGACTGGCAGATCGAAGCGGGTCCCTACGCCGTGCACGTGGTGGGGACTCGGTTCGCGATTCGTTGGGATGCGCGAACCGCCGAGTTGGATGTGGCGATGCACGAAGGTCGAGTGATCGTCGAAGGCCCCGATGGGTATCGGACGAGCTTGGAAGGGCAAGAACGCTTGCATCGTGAAGGACACGAACGTGTGCGAGCGGCGCAGCCGCATGTCGAGGAGGAACCGTCAGACGAAGCTCAAGAGGAACACATCGCGCCGGTGGAACCGGTTACGCCTAATGCACGCCCCGACTGGCAGCGGATTGCGCGACAGGGCCGACACACCGACGCAGCGCAGCGCATTCGCGTGGCCGAACTCTGGCGCGAGTCCGAGGACGACGTTCGTTTGGCCGCGAACACGCTTCGACGGGCCGGAGACCGACGTGAGAACGCTGCGTGGCGCGTGCTGCATCGCCGATTCGGGGACCGCGACGCTGCGTTTCACCTTGGGCGCAACGCGTTTCACACCAGTGCGGAGGATGCCGAGCGTTGGCTCAGCACGTACCTGAGTCGGCCCGGCGGACAATACGAGCGTGAGGCGCGAGGGCGTTTGCTGGAGTTGCTTCGCCGTCGAAACGATCCGCGGCTGCCGCGTGAGGCGCAGACGTATCTGGAGCGTTTTCCGGACGGTCCACATGCTGAGCTGGCGCGTGCGGTGACGTCGCCGTGAGAGCGACCGTCGTCGTCCTCGGCGTGTGTGCATGTTCGGTCGCTTCTGCACAGAGCGTGAGCGTCGAGGGCGGACCGCCGTGCGACGAGATTCGGGCTGAGTTGCAAGCGATCCAGATGACGCTCGAGTCGTCTGCAGATAACCGGGTGCGCTGCGGAGTCCAGGTTGTGTTGGAGTCGCGGTCGGGGCGTCGCGTGCTGCGCGGAAGTGTGGTGCAAATCGCGGAGGCTGTGCGGGCGAGGGTCATGTTCCGCGAAACCGGCGCCGGGCTTTCCTCGGCTTTCGTATCCTCCGCTGCCGATTCCGAGGCCGAATCCGAGGCCGAATCCGACGCCGAAGCCGATCCCGAGTCCGTCGCCGATCCCGATCCCGATCCCGAGTCCGTCGCCGATGCCGGTTCCGGTCTGGCTTCGGCTTCGCGGGCACGGGCACGGGCACGTTCGCGAACGGAGGTAGACCCGGATTCGGATTCGGATTCGGATTCGGATTCGGATTCGGATTCGGATTCGGATTCGGCTTCGGCTTCGGCTTCGGCTTCGGCTTCGGCTTCGGCTTCGGCTTCGGATCCGGACGTTGCGGTCCGCGTCGGCCTCTCCGCAAACATGCTCGCTGCGCAAAGCGATCTGTTGCCCGCGGCAGGTGCAACCGTGCACGCAACCCTCGCCCTTCCACACGTGGATATTCGTGCCGCCTTCGGTGGCCACGCACTCAGTCCACGCGTGCAGGTGTTCCACATGGAGGTTCCCGAGTCCGCAAGCCTGCGCGCCCGCTTCATCGAAACGCGGTTCGAAACCCTCTACGCGTACCGACGCGCACGCGGCGCATTCTCGGTCGGTGCAGGGTTGTCGGCACTGCGCATGACACTCACACCATCCGGTGGCGAAATCCTCGGACTCCAAGGTCAGCGCACACGCGCGTGGACACTTGTTCCTTATGCGGTCGTCCGAGGTGAAGTTTCGCTCGCTGCCCGCTGGTCACTCTTCGCCGCGTTGCGCGCTGGTGCGTTCGCACGACCGGTCGACGTTCATCCACCCGACGAAATCACGGACTTCGGTGGGCTGTCCCTGGCCGGTTGGACGCTCGCAGCGTCGTTGGGAGTGGAACGCGCATGGTGACTGGAACGCGCATGGCCACAGCGGTGCTGTGCTTCGTACTCGTTGGATGTGGGCCGACGGGAGTCGTTCCGTTCGTGCCGCTCGACGACGACGACAACATGGACCCGGCTTTCGGAGAGCGCGTCGACCTCATCATCGAGGCTGTTGGACTCGAATCCTTCGAAGGTCTGACCGTTTGGGCGGACGTTCTCGAAGCCGACTCTCCACCCATGCCGGCCACCGTGATCGACGGAAGCGCACACATCATTCTGCCCGGCAGCTTTGAACCCGAGAGCGAGGTCTTTCTCAGCGTCGGCCTGCACATCGACTTCGGCGACGACGGAACATGTTCGCCCGAAGACCTCTACGTCGTCGGTCTCGGCACAGTGACCGAACACGGCAATCCGACGCTTGCATGGATGGACCTCAACGGCCCCGAGACGTTTATTGAGCCGTGCCTGTAGTCGCGGTTTAGCCCGGCCACACGCCCGAATCGGGTGCAAACACGACGAGACGATCCAAGAGTCGCTTGGGACAACGCTTCGCCAAGATCGCGTGCACTTCACGTGGTTGATAGATCTGCGAGAAGTGCATCAACACAACGTGCTCGTTGTCGAGGTCATCGACGCGCTCCAGCAATTCGTCGAGATGGATGTGACAACCGGCGCGTGACGCCTCCAACGATTTGCGCTCGTCTAGGAAGGTGCACTCCATGATCAGCACACCCACCTTCCGCAGATCCGGCGCCGTATCCAGCACCCGAATCAGGGTGTCGGTGGCGTAGGCCAAAAGCTTGTGCTCTTCCTCGTCGAAGAGATCCTCGCCGGCCTTTCGACGTCGACCGATCTCGGCACCCGGAAGCGACTTGAACTCGTCGCGCAACTTGCGCACACGATCGAAGAACAGGTAGCCGAGCGAAGGCACCGGATGATGCGTCTTGAACGCCCGCACATGGAGATCCGCGCGCAACTCCGCTTCGTCACCAGCTTTCATCGGTACCGGATCGATCGCCAATTCGAAGCGCTGCATCTTGGTCATCGCCGCCAATGCATCTTGCAGCGTCGGCAGGATCGGTGCGGGACAGTAGAGACGAGGCGGCTTCTTCTCGCGCATGAGTCCACGGATCCCGAGAATCGCCGGAAGCGCTCCGACGTGGTCGCCGTGTCCGTGGCTGAGAAAGATATGGTCGGTCCCGGCGAACTGGCGGATCGGAATGCCGCAATCGAACAGGACGCCGAGTTCCGGAACTTGGATCGACGTGTACACGCCTCCCAACGACACGCCCCGTACGGTGAACGGACCGGCCTGCACTTCGGTCACAAGTCCGTGGCGCAGTTTGCTCATGCGAGCCAACGACTTAAATCGTCGCGACCCACGCGTCTAGACGCTGAGCGAGAGAACCCGACAGAGCAGGCTGAAGCGCGCCGAGAAGATCGCCAAAACTCGGCGCAGGCATCGCCGCTTGGGGTGCTGCGGGAGCGCGCGGAACCGGCGGGGCAGCGGGTGCCCCAGGCGCAGGAGTGCGGCCTCGTCGTGCAGGAGGCGGAACCGCCGTCGGAGTCCCCTGCTGGTACGCACGTTCCAGCGCCGCGCCCGCAGCTGCAGGCGCCGGGGTCAACACGGCACGCATCGCTGCAAGAGCGCGCGAGATTCGCATTCGCACGGCGCCCTGTTTGAGTCCGTATGCGTCCGCCAGCTCCGGATATCCAAGTCCGTGATGAAAACGCAGCACGACGAGCGCACGCGACGACTCGTCCAAGCTTGCGAGCGCGCGCGTGAGTGCCGTGCGATCGGAAAGCAGGTCTGAAGTCAGCGGAGCGTCGTCGACGGGCTCGGTGGGTTCGACATCCGTACCCACGGGATCGGGGCGACGCCCCTGACGTCGGAGGTGATCGACACAGCGATGGCGCGCGATGGCAAGCAGCCACGTCCGCGCAGACGATTCACCACGGAACTCGCTGAGACCCGCGAGCGCTTTATGAAACGTATCCTGGGTAAGGTCCTCGGCAGTCGCGTGATCGCGGACCAACGCGCGGCACAGACCGTGGACGTCACCCGCGAAGGTTTGCACCAACCAAGCCGCAGCTTGTCGGCGATCACCTGCCGCTAGCGCATCTCGAAACGGGGTCTCGTCCACGGCGCAACAATACCGCGGGTCACGCGACGGACGAGCCCTGATTTTGTCACCGACTTTCTGAGACCCCAGCAAAAACCCGCGTGATTTCAGCTAGATAAAGTTCGCTGCCGCAGGCGCTGTGACAGCGCGTGAACCTGGCCGTCGATCTCCACGAACGGGCAACACGCCCAAGGAGAACGACCTATGAACTTCCATCTCGATAACCCCACGACGCTTCGCATCGGCGAAGTCCGCATCCAGTTTCAACGCACGCTTCGCATTCCAGACGACGGGAAGAACTACCCACTCCCCCCGGGACTCGGCGCGTTTCCGATTCGCCGTGTCGACGACTACCTCGATCGCGTTCCCGCACATTGGCGCAGTCGCGGCGGCGTGTTCCTTCCCATGTACCAACGCGAAGCGATGTGGATTCGCTTCATGGCTCCGCATCACAAACCTCGCGCCGTCAAAGTGGGCATCGGCAAGGTGTGCGCGATCACGGGTCTGCCCTGGTCGGAGTCGCTGCGTCGCAAGCCACAAGACTACGTCGTCGCTCCGCGCCAACCGTGGCTCGATGGAATCTTTGCAGGCGAAGGCACCATCCGCCAATTCGTCGCGATGCCGCTCGGCATGGGCTACACCGTCGAAGGGCAACTCACCGGCGAGGAGCGGTTCGGCGGCGTGCAACTCAAAGTGTTCGACCCGAAGCCGGGACGGTTTCCGGATCGGCCACCGGTGATGCGCCGTCGCGGTGCGGTTCCGTGCGCACCTGCCGCCGCAGCGCCGCAAGCCGCTGGGTCCATGGGGTTGGCTGCGGGCGGTCGCATGCAGCAAAAGATTTACTCCGACCCGCACGGCATCGACACCTGGGATCCTCATCAGTCGGGACGGGTGTTCGTGCACATCGTCAACAGCGCGCTTTGGCGTGAAATCACGGGCGAAGAGCCTCCTGCCACACCAGTGACAGCGCGTTCATACACCCAGCATGGTCTTCCGTGGTTTGACCTCTACGACGAGCATCTTCCGGCGGTTGGACACTCTTCACCCTTGGATCAAGTGAAGTCGGTCAAAGCCATTGATGCGGACAAGAGCACCCTGCCCTTGCAAGATGATGAGCCGGTCGAACCTTCGTTGGTGAAGAAGATCTGGGCTGGCTTGGTTCGCGATGGCGAGTGGTGATAGACCGCCGGCATGGATGTCAATGGTACCCGCGAGTTTGTCGATGCACTTTGGGACGACTCGATCGTTCCTGAAATCGAGACGTACATCGAGATCCCGGCGCTGAGTCCGCACTTCGATCACGAGTGGTCGGAACACGGACACATCGCAAAAGCGGCTGCGCACATTCAAGCGTGGTGCGAGAAACGTCCGATTGAAGGACTCCAGGTTGAGCTGGTGACGCTCGAAGGCCGAACGCCGGTGATCTTTATGGAGATTCCGGCGTTCGGTGGCGGCTCCAACGACCGCACCATCCTGCTGTACGGACATCTCGACAAGCAGCCTGAGATGAGTGGTTGGGATGCCGACAAAGGTCCGTGGAAGCCCGTGCGCATCGGTGACAAACTCTACGGCCGCGGGGGAGCAGATGATGGCTACTCGGCGTACGCGTCGCTGACGGCAATCGAAGCGGTGCAGAAGCAAGGTCTAGCGCACGACCGCTGCGTGGTCTTGATCGAAGGTTGCGAAGAAAGCGGCAGCTTCGACCTACCGCCCTACTTGGATCATCTCGAGAGTCGAATTGGTACGCCGGAGTTGGTGATTTGCCTCGACTCGGGTTGCGGAAACTACGATCAGCTCTGGAGCACCACATCGCTTCGCGGGTTGATCGGCGGCGTACTCACAATCGAGATCATGCAGCCCACCGCGGACGGCAGTGCGAGCGGTGTGCACTCGGGTGACGCGAGTGGCGTGGTGCCGTCGACGTTTCGCATTCTGCGCATGCTCTTGGATCGCGTCGAGGATCCCGCGACGGGTGGGATGAAGCTGCCCGAAGTGCAGGTTGAGATCCCGGAGCAACGACGTGAACAGGCCGAGCAGGCCGCAGCGATTCTTGGCGACGCGGTGTGGCAGAAGTTTCCATTCCACGCGGGTGCGGATCCGGTCGCACATGGCGCAGAGGCGATCCTAAACCGAACCTGGCGCTCGTATCTCGAAGTTGTGGGCACCGATACCCCTTCACTCAAAGCAGGCAACGTGTTGCGCGGTCGATTGCGCGCGAAGCTCTCGATTCGAATCCCGCCACACGTCGATCCGGAGGTGGCGACGGCTGCGCTGAAAGCTGCGTTCGGCTGGCTCCGTGGTTGGGCGAGACGCTGCAGAAGGCGAGTCGAATGTTCTTCGACGCAGACGCCGCGTACATCGGCGAGGGCGGAACCATTCCGTTCATGGGCATGCTCGGTGCGAAGTTTCCCGAGGCGCAGTTCTGCATCACGGGTGTGCTTGGACCCGCGTCAAACGCGCATGGGCCAAATGAGTTTTTGCATGTGCCATGCGCGAAGAAGCTGACGATGTGTATGGCGGCGGTGCTGGCGGAGTTGGCGGCGCGTTAGCCAGTCTCAGTCTCAGTCTCAGTCTCAGTCTCAGTCTCAGTCTCAGTCTCAGTCTCAGTCTCAGTTTCAGTCTCAGTTTCAGTTTCAGTTTCAGTCTCAGTCTCAGTCTCAGTTTCAGTTTCAGTTTCAGTTTCAGTCCCAGCGGTCAGCGGTTGGAACGCGTGCGCCACGGTTGTGTTCGCTCGTCCGCCTGCATGCCCCAGGCGTGCCCGAGCCGATGCCCCATGCCGAAGCCGAAGCCGAAGCCGAAGCCGAAGCCGATGCCGATGCCGATGCCGATGCCGATGCCGATGCCGATGCCGATGCCGATGCCGATGCCGATGCCGATGCCGAGTCCGAAGCCGATGCCGATGCCGATGCCAATGCCGATGCCGAGTCCGAAGCCGATGCCGAAGCCGACGCAAGTCTATCAGTCTCAGAACTGTTAGGCTCTCGGCATGGCGAAGCCCTCCCTCTTCCACGCAGTTGTGCTCGGAGGCAGCGCGCTTGCGCTCGGGTGCGCCAAACATCATCGCGTTGAACGCCGCCCCGACGTCACCGTCGATGCGCGCATTGTGTTTCCAGACGCGGGTGGACCGGACACGCGAACCGCACGGAGCTGCGACGAATGTGAGTTCTGCAGCGCCGACATCTGGTGCCAGGAAAACTGCGTCGTCGCATGCATCCTCTAGCGCTTCCCGACGACCCCACCATCGAAGCGCTCGACGCAACCAAGCGCGCCGAAGTGGCTCGTGTCTGGCGACAGCGCGCAGCATCTGAACTGTCCGCAGGCATGGCATTCGCATCGATTGCTCAGCGTCTGATCGGACTCGGCCAGCCTGCTGAAGTTCAGTACCTCGCCGCTCGTGCGGTCGCTGACGAAGTTCGCCATTGCGCCATCGCGCTCCAGATCGCGCGCGCATACGGCAGCACTGCGAAGTGGCCCACCATCGCACCGCCTGCCAGTGACGACGCGACCGATCGACTGATCGTGGCCACCTGCTGCGTCAACGAAACACTCGGCGGCGCGTTCCTCCAGGAATCACTCGATCGCGCGGAAGGCCCGACGATGCAGATGGCGCTTCGCGCATTGCTCAAAGACGAAGTCGATCACGGTCGAATCGGGTGGGCGTTTGTGACAGGTCTGAACGCGCGCCAAAAAGCCGGCCTCAGCACACACCTCGCGGCTCTGCTTCATGCGTGTGTACGTGTCTGGACGCGTCGCTCCAGTACTCTTCCCAAAGGACTTGCCGCACACGGCGTGCTCGGGGACGAAGAAGTCCGGCGAACACTCACGCGCGCCCTCAAGGAAGTCGTGATCCCCGGATTCGAACACTGTGGGGTTCCGGTATCGGAGGAGGCACGCGCGGTCGCGGACAGTCTCTCCGGCTAGGCCATTTCGGCGACGCGAGGATCTTTGGGACCTTCCACCGCCACGACTTCCACGCCGTGCTCGCGCAAGTACTGCACGCCGTTCGCGCCCATGTAACCACCTTCGACGATGATCACCCGCGCGATTCCCGCGTGGTGAATCAGCTTCGAACACATCATGCACGGCTCACCGGTGACGATGATCCACGCCCCCTGCGTCCGCACACCATTTGCCGCGCAGTTGCACACCACGTTCATCTCGGCGTGGTGACACCCGATCTCCATCCGCGTCCCCGATTCGATCTCCATCGTGTCGCGCAGACACACCTCGCCACCGCAGAGTCGTCCACCACCGCGAGGTCCACCGTTGTAGCCGTCCATCAGCACGACGTTGCGTTCGGGATCCAACAAGAGCGCACCAAACGTTCGCCGCGGACAGTTCGAAGCCTTGGCCAGGGCGAGACACTGCTCAATGCGAATACGGATGTGCTTCTCTTTCACGACCGCTGGATCGCACGCAGGTGCATCCACTTCAAGAGCTGGCTGCGAGCTCCGCCTCGAAACCCTTGAGGTGCTCGGTGATCGCATCGGCTGCGTCCCGAAAACGCTGCAACATGTGCTCGCGAGTGAGATCGTCCGCACTTGCCGGGTCCGGCAAAGGCCAGTGAAGACGCTTCGCATCGCTCAGCACCACCGGGCAAACCTCTTCTGCGCACAACGTCACGACAACGTCCACAGTCTTGGCGTCGATTGTATCGACAGACTTCGAACGCTGTCCGTCCATCGAAATGTTTCGTTCCTCCATGACCGCGCGCGCGAAGAAGTTCACCTCGGACGGCGAGGAACCCGCACTTTGCACATCCCAGCCTTCGAGCAGATGTTTCGCGAGTGCTTCGGCCATCTGGCTGCGCGCGGAGTTGGCGACGCAAAGAAAGAGAACTCGAGACATGCCCGCGTCATACCACGCAAGAACGTAGCGGAAGCGTTACGACTTCTTGAAACGCTTCGTTTTGAACCGCCCCGGTTTGCCGGGCTTACCCGGCTTGCCGGACTTGCCAGGCTTGCCTCGCTTCCCCGGCTTGCCTTTGCGTCCGAACTTTCGAAACGGCTTCTTCTTCTTGTGGTAGCTCGGACCGTCGTCGCGCTCACGCGGAGGCGCGGCAGTCCGAGGTCGCGCCATCGACACGCGCACGGGTTGGCCGCGAATGGTCAACGCATCAAAGCCTTCGAGCACGTGCTCGGCAATCTCTCGCGGCAACGCGACGAAGCTCTTGAACGGGACCACGGTGATGCGACCGATCACGTCGCCTGGCACACCAGCCTCGTTGGCCAGCGCGCCCACCAAATCCGCCGGCCGCACACCACGCCGTTTTCCGACGGGAAAGAAGAGCTCCACTTGATCGCCACTGGTGCCGGCCTGTCGCGGTCGCTTCTTCGGTGGACGACTCCACGCGGGCGGCTCCGTGTCTGGCTCTTCGGTCAGTCGGAGATGGTGCGCGGACGCGAGCAGTGAAATCGCTTTGTGCGCGAGTTCTTTGGGATCGGTCCCGTTCGCGACCAGCGCATCGACCAACGATTCGGTCGCTGGAGCGGCGACACCATCACGCACGGTCTGCTCAAGCCAACGCAACTGCGCCGCCTGAATGTCGGCATCCGAGGGAACCGGCATCGGCGCGAGCTTCACCTTGAGACGCTTCTCGAGCCAGTTGAGTGCGCGTTGTCCCTTCGGCGTGATGAAGCTAATCGCAACGCCCTTGCGTCCAGCACGCCCGGTTCGACCGATGCGGTGCACGTAGGTTTCGGCGTCGTTAGGAAAGTCGAAGTTGATGACGCGTGCGAGATGCTCGACGTCGATGCCTCGGGCAGCCACATCGGTCGCGATCACCAAATCAAGACGCTTGGATCGCAGACGACGCAGCACTCGTTCGCGCGCAGCCTGGTTGAGATCGCCGTGGAGTGCGTCCACCGAGAGCCCACGCTGAGCCAGTGCGTCTGCAATCTCTGCGCATCCAGCGCGCGTTCGCGCAAACACCAGCGACGCACCCGGAGGCTCGACACGCAGGATCCGAACAAGCGCTTCGAGTTTGTACGCGTCAGGGACACGCACCCACCGCTGCTCAATGTGGTCCACCGTAAGCGCACGTGACTCGACCTGCACTTCGAGCGGGTCCGTCAAATGCGTGCTGGCGACGCGTCGAATGGGCTCGGGCATGCTGGCCGAGAACAACGCGACCTGCCGCTCATCCGGAGACGCCGCGAGAACGCGCTCCACGTCTTCGATGAATCCCATCCGAAGCATTTCGTCGGCTTCGTCGAGAACCAACAACTCGAGCTTGCTCAAGTCGAGCGTTCCGCGGTCGAGATGATCCAGAACACGGCCTGGGGTCCCCACGACGATCGGCACGCCGCGCGAAAGCGCTTTGAGCTGAGGCCCGTACGCAGACCCGCCATACACGGTGACCAAACGAACGGGCAGGTTCGTGGCGTAGCTGCGCAGCGCATCGGTGACCTGCAGAGCCAACTCACGCGTGGGGGTGAGCACGAGTGCGCGCACGTGCTTCCCGCCATCTTTGACGCGATGCAAAAGCGGGAGACCAAACGCAGCGGTCTTGCCCGAACCAGTTCGCGCGCGACCGATCATGTCGCGGCCCTCCATCATCGGCGGCATGGCCGCGTTCTGAATCGGAGTCGGCGTATCGAAACCCAGCTTCGCGACGGCTTCGATCAGCCGGTCATCCAAGCCAAAGCCGGTGAAGTCTGTAGGGGTATCGGGCTGGGTCATCGTGCTCCTCCGGCGAACCGCGGAGGCCCGAGACGGTGCGTTTACTTGGGTCGGCGCCCTCATCGTGTCAAGCGCTCACCACTTCGGGTGCATTTGTGAAAGACTCCCGCCGTGCCGCTGCTCACGCCAGAAGAGCGCATCGGGTCCATGGTGGGTGGATACAAGCTCGACCGCCTGATCGGAGAAGGCGGCATGGGCGTTGTGTTCGAAGCGACGCACGCGGCGCTCGAGACACGCGTTGCGATCAAGTTGTTGCACCCTCACCTCACGCGCGACGAGAACACCGCGACTCGCTTTGAGCGCGAAGCACGCGCGGCAGCCAAGATTCGCCATCCCAACGTGGTGCGAATCCTCGACTTTGTAAAAGCGGAAGACGGCGCGGCATGCATCGTCATGGATCTCTTGATGGGCGAATCGCTGACCGAGCGATTGCGCCGCGCTCCGCTGCCGCCGGACGAAGCGTCCGAAATGTTGCTGCCGATCATGGATGCGATCGGTCATATGCACGACAAAGGCATCGTTCACCGCGACCTCAAACCCGACAACATCTACCTCTCGCGCGAAGCCGGTCGCATCGTTCCGAAGCTTCTCGATTTCGGCATCGCCAAAGTCATCGACGACTCGTCGCATGTCACCCGAACGGGGATGGTCGTGGGCACTCCGGCCTACATGTCCCCGGAACAAGCGCGCGGTTCCAAAGAAATTGGCCCGGGTGTGGATATCTGGGCGATGGGGATCGTGTGGTTCGAGTGCATCGCGGGGCGCACGCCCTTCGATGCCGATGGACCGCAAGCGATGCTGGCGGAGATTCTGACCAAACAGCCACCGCCGTTGCGGAGCATCGCAGCGCACGTGTCGGTCCCTGTCGCCACCGTGATCGATACGGCGCTCGCGCGACGTCCCGTCGAACGCTTCCAGAAGATGGAAGCTTTCGCGACTGCGCTCAAAGAAGCGTTCGCCACTCCCGCCCCCTCCAAGCCGCCACCTCCGAAGCAACAACAGCCGCTACCCGGCAGTCCGCTCAGCGCGACGGGTCCAATCGGGTCCCCGTTTCCAGAGACTCGCGCCACACCGCAAGCGATGAGTGCGGAAGTTGGAACGTCACCGACCTTGCTGGCGGACCCCAACGACCCGACCCAACCCTCGGGTCAACAACCCATTCCGCAACCCGTGCCGCAACAAGCCAATGCGACCGCCGCGAGCCCAGCCCCGCAGCAAAGCAAGCTTCCGTTGGTGATTGGCGCACTGGTCCTTCTTGGCTTGGGTGGCGTTGCGGTAGCGGTGGTCGCGAACGGCGATGAAGACACTACGGTTCCGGTAACGGAAGAAACCCCGCGACGCGTGACGCCGGTGGTGATGGATCGCGACAACAGACCTGAACTCGACGCAGCAACTGATGTAGCCGTCGACGTCAACGAAGACGAGGACGCGGGGTCCGTGGATGCTGGACCGGAGCACGCGAGCGACGAAACCGATGCGGCGGAAGAGACCACGTCGATGATGCGTGGCCCACGAATGACCGCGATGATGGAAGCCGCGATGATGGAAGCCGCGAGCGCGGAGATGGAAACGGAGCCGGAGTTACCGGAGCAGGTGAGCGACCGTGCACTCGACCAAATTCTTCGCATACGCTCGATGGTGATTCGCAACTCGTGCGATGTTCACCAGCGCGGATTGCCACAGCGCGTGCCGACTGCAGAGGTCACGTTCACGATCAATCCCGAAGGTCGAGCTCTGCATGGGGCGATTCAGTTCGCGCGCGGCACACCGTTTTCGATTCAGAACTGCCTTCGTACACAGCTCTCGATCATTCGCTTTCCGCAGGCGCAAAACCCGACGACGTTCACGCGTAACATTCCCGTTTCGCGAAACTGACCTGTTTTGCGTGGGAAGCATTCCCGGTTCCGGTGGGCAGCATTCCGCTTCGCGGATCCGGAAGCTTGGAAGCTAGGGAGTACGGAACCTCAACGCATTGGCTGAGAGAAAACTCGGGTTCTCTTCCCAGCTTTCCGCTTCTCAATCTTCCAAGATAAAAAATGAATCGCGGCACAACCAAGTCCGCGAAGCTGTGGCTCTCGACGCGGAAGCGGTTCAAGGTGGGTTCGTGCGCAACGTACTCGCCGAGCTCATCGACATTCTCAGCCTCGAACAAATCGAGGAGAACATCTTCCGAGGCCAAAGCCAGAACCTGGGTTGGGGCCGGGTGTTTGGCGGCCAGGTCGTCGGACAAGCTCTCTCTGCCGCTGTACAGACGGTTCCCAATGACCGCTTTGTGCACTCACTGCACGGCTACTTCATGCGTCCCGGCGATGCGAACAAGCCCATCGTCTACATCGTCGATCCGATTCGCGATGGCCGCAGCTTCACCACGCGACGCGTGGTCGCCGTGCAAGATGGCAAAGCGATCTTCAACCTCTCTGCGTCGTTTCAAATCGAGGAAGAGGGCCTCGATCACCAAGCTGTGGTGATGCCGGAGGTCACACCGCCGGACGAACTGAAGTCGGAACGCGAGTTGGGGAAGCGCTACCTCGAGAAGCTTCCTGAAGCGATCGTGTCCGCAATCCCGAAACTCATGCGCGAACGCTTTGTCGCCGAGCGGCCGATTGAAGTTCGACCGTGCAACCCGCTCGACCCAATGAAGCCGGGTGTGCACGAGCCGGTTCGCCGAGTGTGGTTCCGAGCGACTGGTGAGCTTCCGGACACGCGCTCCGTGCACGAGCATCTACTGGCGTACGCGTCGGACTTTCATCTTCTTGCGTCGTCGATGCAGCCGCATGGGGTGACGTGGATGACCCGTGGGATGCAGGTGGCGAGCCTGGATCACGCGATGTGGTTTCACCGGCCGTTTCGTTTTGACGAGTGGATGCTCTACGACATCGATGCACCGTCGGCGCAAGGTGCGCGTGGACTCGCACGCGGGCGGTGGTTTAGCCAAGATGGACGACTCGTGGCGTCGACGATGCAAGAAGGCCTGATCCGCGATCGCCGCGCTTGATTTGGTATCGGTCTGCGTGGCGCTGCGCATCAAAGAATGCGTATTGAAGAACGCGAACTTGATTGAAGAAGTGCACAACGCGCTGCAACGCGCTGCAACGCGCACCGCATCGGGCCGCAGCACGAGCACGCCGAACTCAGAACGCGAAGCGTTCGTTCGAGCAACGATAGCCGTCGGGCAACGTCGAGGCTCCACGAGCCGAGACGCGCGCGAAGCGCGAGCTTGAGGGGGGACCCAACCGAAGGTTGGGGGGAGGATTGCTAATCCTCCCCAAAGGAGGAGCCGTGCCCGTAAGGCCGAAGGCCGGGTCGGAGCCGAAGGCGAAGACCTAGGGTGCGGCGACTCCGATAAGTTAAGGCGACAGTTGGCACGGCGCGTAGAAGCCGTCCGGCAAACCGTCTTCGTAGGGTGACGTCACGCCCCACGGATGCGCTTCGAAGAAATCACGTACGCTCGGCGCCGCATCAAACGGAATCGTGTGTCTGCCCCCATGGTTGCAGATCGCCGCGAAGTGTCCGCCCGAGTCGAGCAAGTTCCAGTAGCGCTCGCTAGTATCCTGGAAGCGGACAACGACGATGTCGTTGGGTCCTCCATGAAATAGGAGCGCTGAAAAGCGGTTGTTGGGCTCATCGGTAATCGGACGTCGTGCCAAGATCAGTCCACCGCTGTAGGTCACCACGCTCGCGATGTAGCTGGCGCGACGAAAACTCATCTGCGAGGTCTGCAGTCCACCTGCGGAAAACCCGATGCTGTGAATCCGTTGTGGATCGACGCCGACCTGTTCGGCAGCACATCCCAAGAGTTCATCGGCGACGCGAAAGTCTCGGTCCTCGGCAACATCGAGAACGGCAAACCACGGATACGTACCCGACGTGGGATCGCTTTCCGGCGCGACCACGATTCCACCTTGGTCGAGAATCCACTGGATGTTGTCGTCGCCAAGACCGAACTGCGCTTCGCCGGGATTGCTTCCCGTCCCGTGCCAATAGAACACCATCGGCCCGTCGAGGGTCTCGGCGGCTTCGGAGATCCAAAGGCGTGCGCGACGAATCGGCAACCCTGCGGGCTGCACCGCAATCATGGATGCGGACGGACTAAACGTTGGGCACGCACCCGTGGGCTCGGGAATCACGGGGTCAGGTTGCGGCCCGGGGCCGGAATCCGCCTCGCCTGCGTCTTCACCCGCGTCTTCGTCGCCGACATCTTGCGTCGCATCCGCCATGCCCACATCCACGCCCGGAGCGTCTGGGTTTGCGCCTGCGTCGTTCTCAGGACTTGAGTCGTCACCACAAGCCAAGGCACCCACAAGAAGGAAAGCAAGCACGCGCATTCGCGCAACCTACACCAACTCGCTTGCTCACGCTTCCGCCGCGGGTCAAAGCCCGGTGTGCGTCGCGCGCTCATCGCCGGCTTGGTCCTCACTTCGACACTCGTCGAAGCACAAGCGCAGGCCGAGCAGACCGAGCAGACCGAGCAGACCGAACAGGCGCATGCAGAGTCCGACGACACGCCCGACGATCGACCTTTCCTACAACGTCTCGCCGGTGGGTGGGGGCTCTACGGCGCAACGGTCGGCGCAATGCTCGAGGACGATCGAACGTGGGCGCAAGCCGGCGTGGAGGTGTCGTTCGTCCACATGCTGCCAAGTGGCTTACTCTACGGATGGCTCGCCGAACTACGCTTTGATGAACGCTCGGGCGTTGGACTCTCGTTGGGTCTCGAAGGGGGTTGGGGTCCCTTCGTGGTGGACCTTGCGGCGTACCTGCGGTTTCCCGACCGTGCGTCGCTGGGATTGCGTGGTCGCGGTTGCCTCTCCTCGGGAGCGGTGAGCATCTGCGCAGGTGGCGCGGTAGGCAGCCGAAACACCCGCTTCGTCGAGCTCGCATTCGTGTTGAAGTATCCGCGGCGCACATCGGGAAGATAGCGGCGCTCGATCTCCTGTAACATCGTCGGGTGCCGGAGCTCTTGGAGGATCTACACGGGCTGACCGCCGCTCTTTCGGTCGCGCCTCAACTCGGTGGTTCGGTCATCGCGCGGTGGCGCGACGGTCGGTGGTCAGGTGAACGACCGGACGACGACGTGGTCGCCGCTGCGGATCGCGTCGACTCTGCATTGACTGCATGGAGCGATGGCGACGCGAAAGCTCTCTTCGACGACAACGTTTCCGAAGCCACGTTCTTGTGGCTTGCGGCCAACGCAGCAAACACCGAGGCCAACCTCTCCCCGCTTCTCGCACCTGCAGTTGCCCATGCCGAACATGGACCGCGCGGACGCGTGCTTGCCCGCAACCGCGTCATTCAAGGCCCACTCGCCGACGCCCTGCGCTGCGTTCCGCTTCTGGGTCGCGGAAGTGAACTACGCCGACCCGAGAATTTCGAAGCTGTTGCACGGCTCGAGATCCTGATTTGGGAAGCCGGTGCCCGCGCGCTTCAACTGCCCGATCTCGGTAAGTGGATTTGGGACGCACCAGAGACCTTCGAAGCCGTGGTCGGCGATCCTGCACGCGGCTCGTTGCGCGGTCGTGTCCTGGCAGCTCGGTGTCTCGAGGTCTCCGCGTGCGGCATCAGCGTGATGACGGACCCCGCTTTGGTCGGCCGCACGCTGCAGGTCCTTCAACCCTTGCTACTTCACCCCGAACCCGTGGTGTGGGTGCACGCAGCGCGCGCGTTCGGCCGGCTCGCGGGTTCGTTCGAACCGCTCGAGGGCACGCTGCTCGACTGGGTGCACGGTGCAACCTTGGTATTGCGACAACGCGCACTGACCGCGTTCGCCTCCCTCCCTTCAGATCGACTGGCATTCCTGGGTCACGAACTTGAGTCCATTCTTGATGACCCCGAGGAAAAGGCGTGGGGTTTGGCCGCAGCTGCAGCCGCAACGCCGTACCTCTTTCACGAACGACGCAAGCTCTGGGATCGCTTGGCCACTCGCATTCTCGACGGAGACGGAGGTGCAGTTGCCGCGCGCGCCCTCGGACGCGGAATCGGCACGCTCTGGCGACGCGGGGAGGATCGCGAGGCCGTCGTCGATGTGTTCCGCAAACTTCGACGCGCAGCTCGAAACGCACAAACCACCAACATCGATGATTGGCGGCGCTGGTTGGAACTCATCGCTGTCACCGATCCGATCGACGACGCGGAGCGCGATCCGCTCGACATCGAGACCGGTCTCGAAAATCTCGTTCGCATCGCGGCGCACTACGACGACGAGGAAGCCGACGCGAGAGCCGCTCGCTTCGCTGCCACCCTCGCGCCGACGTTTGAAGAGTGTCGGAAGGTCGTGGTTAGCGATCTCTCGCTCCGTCATCGCGCTGCTGCTGTCAACGCCATCGAAGGATGTGCGCGATCTCTGGCGCTGCGCCTTTGGGGTCCGATGCTCGCAACACGGCCGCAGGGTGATCCAATGGCCGAGCCCGACATGGGAGAGACCTGGGACATCGTGGCGCGCGCTCCCTCAGAGTTGCTGGATCTCGTCCGCGAGCGCCGCAGCGAAGAAGGTGAGCGGGACGAAGCGCTCGAAGAAGCTCTGGAAGTCCTCGCGCTCAAACTCGGTGGGTACGCCCTCGATGCGTGTGGCGAAGAGCACCACCTTGGACCGGGCCGAGGTGAAACCGCGCACGACACCTGTCTGTGGCTGCGTAAGCTTGAAGGTCTCAGCGACGGCTCGCGCACGATGCCTCCGTCGGTCCAAAGCTCGCTTAGTGCCTTGTTCTGGCGGCTGGTCGATACCACGCGCGGAACCTCGTTAGGCGAGGTCGACGACGTGAAGTGGTTGGGTCCTTTCGCGGCGTGGTGGGGATTGGTCATCGACCGTCCCGCGATTTTGCAGCAGCTGGCACACGCACTTCCGATGATTGCCGACGGTGTTCTCGAGACCTGTTGTCGCCTCGCCGACGAAGTGGGCGCCGTGCTGACACCGGACGATGCCGAGCCCGGATCGTGGGGCGATGCAGCAGCCGCAAAGTTGGCAGAGCTCCAGGCGGAAGACACCGAACTCGCAGCTTCACTTGGTGGATTCGCACGCGCCTTGGGTGGCTTCGCAACCGCTGCGGGTCCACAACCCGACTTGGAGGCCAAGGCGATCGAGCTGGTTCTCGCCGCTGAGCGCGTTCGTTCCGCGCTGGCCGATCCCGTGCGCGCGTTGCATCCCTCGAGCGAGCGTCCGGTGGACGATTCGCTGGAGCGTCGCACCTCCGAAAATGCGCCGCGCATGGCGTCTGTCGTCGCGCGTTCGATCCGAGCGCGTGACATCACGATGCTCGAAGTGTGGTTTGCGTCTTTGGGGCCGACGCCCGCGGCGTTGGTCGAACACGCCATCGAGAGCGCCATCGGACGAACGCCGCCACCGCCACCCGTTCCCAAGAAAGAGAAGCCGAAAACCGTCGTTGGATACGAGCTGGTCAAAGCGCTCGGCGAAGGCGGCATGGGTAGCGTGTGGCTGGTGCGCAAGCCGGGCGCCGACCGCTTCTTCGTGTTGAAGATTCCGAAAGCCGATGCACTCGCAAACGCCTCGGACACGGAACGCGAAGGCATCCTCGCCTCGTTCCACGACGAAGCCCAAGCGCTGGCCGGGCTTTACCACCCCAACGTGGCCAACATCATCGACCGCGGTATCGCCGACGGGATGCCCTACCTGGTGCTCGAGTACCTCATCGGCGCTGACCTCAAAATGTACTCCGATGCCAAGCACATGACGCTCTTCGAGTTGCGCAACATCGTGCTCGAAGCGTGTGCTGGACTCACTGCACTTCACAACGCTGGATTGGTTCACCGAGACATCAAACCTGCAAACCTGTGGCTGCGACTTCCGCTGCAGGGAGGCGAGCGCTTCGATCCGATGAAGCACCGCGACCCTGCACGTGCGACGCCTCTCAGTTCCGTCATCATCGATTTCGGAATGGTGCGTGCGCAGAAAGTCGCGCCTGATGTTGGGGGCCGTTTTGTCGCAGGTACGCCGGGATACATCGCGCCCGAGCAGGTTCTCGACCCCGTCGAATTGGACGGGCGGGCGGATCTCTATGCACTCGCGGGGACCATTTACAACGTCACGACGGGTCGTACGTTCTTCGACGAGATCGAAGACAAACGCGAACGTATCGTCGCGCACATGCGGCAGGATCCGATGGAGGACGAGTCGCGGTTTACCGAATATCCCGCAGCGCTCGTGAAGCTTCTACGCGCCGCGACCGCCAAAGAATGGAAAGACCGACCCACCCCGCTTGAGTTCGGTCGCGAGTTCGCCGCCCTCCTCTAGAGTTGCGTGGAGAACCACTCGATCGCGGAGCGTAGTCCCTCTTCGATCGGAACCTTGGGCGCGTACCCGAGCACCGTTTTGGCTCGCGTCAGATCGGGACAGCGCACTTTGGGATCGTCGGCGGGAAGAGGTCGGTTCACCAACTCGCTCTTCTTTCCCGTCAGTTCCAACACAACACGGGCAAGGTCCGCCACCGTGCGTTCGTCCGAGTTGCCCAGGTTCACCGGCCCAGGGTTCTCCGGGTGCTCCATGAGACGAACGAGTCCGTCGACCAGATCGGTCACGTAGCAGAAGCTTCGTGTCTGCTGCCCGTCGCCGTAGAGCGTGAGCGGCTCTCCGCGCAGCGCCTGCATGATGAAGTTGCTGACGACCCGACCATCGGCGGGGTCCATCCGCGGCCCGTAGGTATTGAAGATACGCGCGATCCGGACTTCGGTGCTGTACACGCGCTCGAAATCCATACATGCCGCTTCCGCAGCTCGTTTACCTTCGTCGTAACAAGCACGCGGACCCAACGTGTTGACCGAGCCACGGTACGACTCGTTCTGCGGGTGAACTTCCGGATCGCCGTAGATTTCGCTGGTCGACGCCTGAAGAACGCGCGCCCCCTTTTGCTGCGCAAACTCCAGCACGTGGAGCATCCCGTGCACGCTCGTCTTCAGCGTGAAAATCGGATCGCGCTGATAATGCGGAGGACTCGCTGGGCACGCCAGGTTGTAGATGCGGTCGACGTCTCCTGAAAGCGTGATGGGTTCACAGATGTCGTGCTCGATGAACTCGATGCTCGCAGGGACGTTGTCACGTCGCCCCGTGAAGAGATTGTCGATGACGATAACGTCGTGTCCGTCTTCGAGCATGCGAAGGCATAGCGCCGAGCCCACAAACCCAGCTCCACCCGTAATCACAACCCTCATCGAATTCGCGTCCCAATCCCCTCGTAGGTGAACCCGTTCCGTTGCGGTGCGTACTTGTTCCAGATGTTGCGGCCATCCACGAGGAGCGGTCGCGCCAAAAGGGTGCGCAGCTTCTCGAAGTCCGGATGCTGGTACTGCCGCCACTCGGTGACGAGCACGAGCGCCTCGGCACCTCGGGTCGCTTCGTACGCGTCCTCCACCAATTGAACCTTGTCGCCGTAGATGGCCTTCACGTTGTCCATGGCTTCTGGGTCGTGCGCGACAACAGTGGCACCGCGCTCCAAGAGCGCGTCAATGAGCGTGAGCGCTGCAGACTCGCGAATGTCGTCGGTTCGCGGTTTGAACGCCAACCCCCAAACCGCAATACGACGGCCCTCCAAGCCTTGCTCAAAATGACGCGCCAGTTTGCGGGCAAGAACACCCTTTTGCCGACGGTTGATCCGGTCTGTAGCCGCAGCCAACTCCAATTCGACGTCATGATCGCGCGCGGTTTGGACCAGGCCGATCACGTCTTTGGGAAAGCACGACCCACCGTAGCCGGGGCCGGCGTAGAGAAACTTCGGACCGATGCGAATGTCGCTGCCCACGCCCAAACGTACGGAGTGCACATCGGCGCCAACCTGTTCACAGAGCGTCGCGATTTCGTTCATGAACGAAATGCGCATCGCCAACATGGTGTTGGCCACGTACTTCGTGAGTTCGGCGCTGGCAGGATCCATCCACACGATTCGGTCACGGTCCAAACTCACCGGATGGTAGAGCCGCGCCATCACGTCGCGCGCAAAGTCGTCTCCTTCGCGGACACCGATCACAATGCGATCGGGTCGCAGGAAGTCCGTCACTGCGTCGCCCTCTTTGAGGAACTCCGGGTTGGACACCACGTGAACACGGTGCGCCGCGTTCTGAACGATCTCGGTCAGGCGTGCGTTCGTGCCGACGGGAACGGTGCTCTTCGCTACGAGAACCATCTCGCGCGCCGCGTTTTCCGCCACGGTGCGACCGACCGCGTCGACCGCAGAGACATCCACCGAGCCATCTTCTCGCGGCGGAGTCCCGACCCCGATGAACACCACTGTCGATTGAGCGACTGCACCGGCCACGTCGCTTGAGAACGACAAGCGTCCAGCTTCGACGTTCCGCTCGATCATCGCCTCGAGCCCCGGCTCGAAAATGGGGATCTGGCCCGCTTGAAGCCGTTTGACCTTCGCCTCGTCGATGTCGACGCAGATGACTTCGTTGCCCGTCTCGGCGAATCCAGCGCCGGATACGAGCCCCACGTAGCCACTGCCAACCATGCAGATTTTCATCGTTTTCCCTTGGCTACTCCGTAGCCGCACTGGCTGAACACCGCAAGACGCCGGATTGGCTCGCACCGCAACCAGCAGGGTGTTAAGCCCCTGTCGCGCACTAGCTTACTGGAGGGATCGTGAAAGTTGCTGTCATCGGCGCGGGCCACTGGGGCCCGAACCTCGTTCGGAACTTCGACACGCACAAAAAGAGCTCCGTGGCCTGGGTCATCGACCAAAATCAGGACCGGCTCGAACTCGTCAAAACGCGGTTTCCGAGTGCGAAGCTGTCGCAGAACACCGACGACGCGCTCAACGACGCGGAGGTCACGGCGCTCGTCGTCGCGACGCCGACCACAACGCACTACGAAATCGTCAAGCAGGCGCTTGAGCGCGGCAAGCACGTGCTGGTGGAGAAGCCCATCACCACCAATTCCGCACAAGCCGCAGAGCTGTGCGAACTCGCCGAAAAGAACTCCTTGGTGCTCATGGTTGGGCACGTGTTCTTGTTCAACCCCGCCGTACAGCGAGTGAAGCAGTACATCACCGCAGGTGATCTGGGACGACTGCACTACGTCTCGATGACGCGAACCAACCTCGGCCCTGTGCGCATGGATGTGAACGCTGCGTGGGACTTGGCAGCGCACGACATCTCCATCGTCAACTACTGGCTCGACGCGAAACCGATCACGGCATCTGCGGTTGGGGGCAACTGGATCAACGAAGGTATCGAAGACACGATCTTCGCGACGCTGCGCTACCCCAACAACGTGCTGGTGAACTTGCACGCTTCGTGGCTCAACCCCCGCAAAGCACGGGACATCACGGTCGTGGGCGACGAACGAATGCTCACCCTGGACGACATGAACGTGCAGGAACCGATTCGGATCTATGACAAGCAAGTGACGCAGGACCGCACGCGACCTTCGTTCATCGACTCGCTCGCGGGTTTCCGCGCGAGCATCCGCAACGGCGGCATCACGATCCCGCCCGTCTCGCTGGGCGAGCCGCTTCGCGTGGAGTGCGAAGCATTCATCGATGCGGTTCTGAGCGGCGCGACCAAGTGCGAGTCCGATGGTCGCTTTGGTTTGGAAATCGTTGAGGCGCTTGAAGCGATCGACCGCTCTGCGAAAGCCGGTGGTCAGGAAGAAAAGGTCGGCCAATGAGCATCCCCTTGGTGGATTTGAAGGCGCAGCTCCCCGAGATCCGTGAAGAGGTTCGAGAGGGATTTGAACGCATCATCGACAACACCGCCTTCATCCTCGGTGGCGAGGTCAAGTCGTTCGAAGAGGCCTTCGCGGCATTCTGTGGCGCGAAGCATTCGATCGGCGTCGGCAACGGTACCGATGCGCTCGAGCTCGCACTACGCGCACTGGGCGTCGGCCCCGGCGACGAAGTCATTGTCCCTGCCAACAGCTTCATCGCGAGTGCACTTGCCATCTCACGCGCCGGTGGAACCCCGGTGTTCGTCGACTGCGACGAGACGCATCAGCTGATCGATGCGAGTCAGATCAAGGCTGCGATCACCAGCAAAACCAAGGCGATCATGCCGGTCCATCTGTTCGGACAGATCGCTCCGATGGCTGCGATCTCGGCAGCCGCGGGGGACATTCCGATCCTCGAAGATGCGGCGCAGGCCCAAGGCGCGAAGCAAGGCGATGCGTGTGCCGGCACCTTTGGTGCACTTGCGGGCACCAGCTTTTATCCAGGTAAGAACTTGGGTGCGTTCGGTGACGGCGGTGCAGTCGTGACCAACGACGACGCGTTGGCGGACAAGGTTCGCGCGCTGCGCAACTACGGCAGCACGGTGAAGTACCACCACCCTGAGACCGGGTTTAACTCCCGGCTAGATCCGCTTCAGGCCGTGGTGCTGAACGCCAAGCTCAAGCGTTTGGCCAAGTGGAACGCGATGCGTCGCGCCGCTGCCGCGCGTTACCACGAGATGCTCGACGGCGTCGACGTGGTGCGGCCCGGAACCTGCGAAGGCAACGAACACATCTGGCACCTCTACGTCGTGCGCGTCGCCAACCGCGACGCGGTGCTCAAGAAGCTTCACGAGGCGAAGATCGGCGCGGGTATCCACTACCCGGTGCCGATTCATCTCCAAGGCGCGTTCGCGCACCTCGGACACAAGGAGGGGGACTTTCCCGTGGCCGAGAAGGCTGCGAAGGAAATCCTCTCGTTGCCACTTTTTCCCGAGATCACGGCAGACCAGCAAACCCAGGTCGTCGACGCACTGAAGAACGCACTCGGATGAAACACGCGCTGCTTGCCTTCGCGCTGCTCGCTGGTTCGAGCGCGACGACCCACGCCCAAGACCAAAGTGAGTTCCAGATTTGGGGCGCGCTTCTCGGCACTGGGCACCTCTCGAAGTCGACGCCACGTCTCGCGTTCTGGCTCGATGTGCATGGACGACGCGGCGAAACCGGTACGGTTCACATCTTCCGTCCCGCCGTCGGCGTTGTGGTCACGGACTGGCTCTCGCTTTGGGCCGGCTACGCCTGGGTTCCTGTGTTTACGGACGGTATGGGACGTCGCGACGAGCACCGAATCTGGCAACAGGTGGTCCTCGGCACGAGCATCAACCAGTTCACGTTCCAGTCGCGCACTCGCTTCGAGCAACGCTTCGCGGAAGGTGGCGACGATGTGGGGTTTCGTATTCGGCAGTTCGTACGAGTGAACTGGCAGCCCAACCCAAACAACCCGGTTGGCATCGCACTGTGGGATGAACTCTTCTTGGGCGTGAACGAACCCGATTGGGGTGCACCTCAGGGCTTTGATCAAAACCGTTTGTTTATTGGTCCGTTCCTCAAAGCAGCACCATGGGCGCGTTTGGAGGCGGGGTACCTCTTTGTGTACCTGGATCGCGATCCCAACATTCGAGCCCATGTCTTGGCGATCAACCTGTTCATCAGTGCCAAGCCTGGGTGAGTGCAGCGCGCGTGGCGATTGGTTAGGCTGATCTCATGCGCTCCCTCCAACTCTTGCTTGCTCTCTTCGCGGTTGTCGCACACGCGCAATCGCTGAACGCGCACGCCGGCGACTACCAGTGGGTCGGAAGCCAGTCCGAGCGTGAGTCGATTGCCAGCGCTATCGAGACCGCGGTGGCCACGATGAACTCGCTCACGGCCAACGTCGCGCGCATCCGCTTGGCCAGCAGCAACCAACCGGTCGAACGGCTCTCGGTCCGCTTCGAAACGGATGACACCGTGCTTCGTTTCGACGACACCGAAGTCCGGATCCCGACCACTGGCTCGCGGCGTTTGGTCGGTCCAGGGGGTGAGCGAGGGCGCGCATCCCAGGAAATCAGCGACCATGAGTTGAAGTTGCACTTCCGCAGCCCACGTGGCGCTCGTCACGTCACCTTGGATTTTCGGGCCGATCAGCTGGTCATGAAGGTTCGGATCGAGAGCCCGCACCTCGACACGGATGTTCGCTACTCGCTGACCTACCGCCGCGCGTAAAAGCGGCTGCAAAAGGACGCGTCTGAGCCTATAAAGCCGTTCCGATGGCTAAACCGACGATCCTTTACACGCACACCGACGAAGCTCCTGCACTCGCCACCTACTCGTTCCTGCCGATCATTCAGGCGTTTACCAAGCACGCTGACATCGCTGTCGACACCCGCGACATCTCGTTGAGCGGACGCATCCTGGCCGCGTTCTCCGACCAACTGGACAGCGATCACCACGACGCGCTGGCGGAGCTGGGCCGACTCGCGAAGACGCCGGAAGCGAACATCATCAAGCTTCCGAACATCAGTGCGTCTGTGCCGCAGCTAAAGGCCGCCATTGCCGAGCTGCAAGCCAAAGGCTTCAAGGTTCCGGACTATCCCGAAGAACCTTCCACGGACGCCGAGAAGGACATCGCAGCGCGCTACTCGAAGGTCAAGGGAAGCGCAGTCAACCCAGTGCTGCGTGAAGGCAACTCGGACCGCCGCGCACCGAAAGCCGTCAAGGAATACGCGCGCGCCAATCCCCATTCGATGGGTGCGTGGACTTCGGATTCGAAAACGCACGTCGCGACGATGAGCGCCGGCGACTTCCGCCACACCGAGCAGTCGGTGACTATCGACGCTGCGACCACGCTGACGATCGAGCACGTCGCGACCGACGGAACCACGACCAAGCTCAAGGACGTGGCAGTGCTGGCTGGCGAAGTCATCGACTCTGCCGTGATGCGCAAGCGCGACCTGATCGCGTTCCTGAAGGCGCAGGTGGAAGACGCCAAATCCACTGGTGTGCTTTTCTCGCTGCACATGAAGGCGACGATGATGAAGGTCAGCGACCCCATCATCTTTGGACATGCGGTGCGTGCGTATTTCGCGTCGGTGTTTGAGCAGCACGGAACCACGCTCGACGAGGTGGGTGCGGATCCCAACAACGGACTCGGCGACGTGGTTGCGAAAGTTGCCACCCTAGATGCTGCAAAGCGCGAGGCCATCGAAGCCGCCATCAAGGACGCGCTCGACAAGGGCCCCGACCTGGCCATGGTCAACTCCGACAAGGGCATCACCAACCTGCACGTTCCGAGCGACGTGATCATCGATGCGTCGATGCCGGCGATGATTCGCACCTCGGGCTGCATGTGGAACGGCGAAGGCAAGACGCAGCAAACCAAGGCTGTGATTCCGGACAGCAGCTACGCGGCGCTTTACCAAGAAGTCATCGACGACTGTAAGAAGCATGGCGCGTACGACCCGACGACGATGGGCAGCGTGTCCAACGTAGGGTTGATGGCACAGAAGGCCGAAGAGTACGGCTCACACGACAAGACGTTCGAGATTGCGAGCGACGGCGTCGTGCGCATCATCGACTCCTCGGGCAAAGAGCTCACACGCCACGAAGTGGCCGCGGGAGACATCTGGCGCATGTGTCAGGTGAAGGACCTTCCTGTTCAAGACTGGGTCAAGCTTGCTGTGACGCGCGCGCGTGCGACCGGTGCGGCCGCGGTGTTCTGGCTCGATGAGAGTCGTCCGCACGACGCCAACCTGATCAAGAAGGTGAAGCAGTACTTGCCGAACCACGACACCGAAGGGCTCCAAATCGAGATCCTTCCGGTTCGCGAAGCCACCGCGTTTGCGTTGGAGCGAATCCGCAAGGGCGAAGACACCATCTCGGTCACGGGTAACGTGTTGCGCGACTACCTCACCGACCTGTTTCCGATTCTGGAAGTGGGAACGAGCGCCAAGATGCTCTCGATCGTGCCGCTGATGAACGGTGGTGGTCTCTTCGAGACCGGTGCAGGAGGCTCAGCGCCGAAGCACGTGCAGCAGTTTGAGAAGGAAAACCATCTTCGATGGGACTCGCTTGGTGAGTTCCTCGCGCTCGCCGTCTCGTTGATTCACTTGGCGGAGAAGAACGACCACGCGCAGGCTAAGATCCTGGGTGAGACGCTCGACGACGCGACCACCAAGTACCTGCTGACCAACAAGTCGCCCAGCCGAAAGGTCAACGAACTCGACAATCGTGGCAGCCACTTCTATCTGGCGATGTATTGGGCACAGGCGTTGGCCGAGTCGTCCGATGCTTCGCTCAAGGAGCGCTTTGCACCGATTGCGAAGTCGCTTGCCGACGCAGAAGAGAAGATCGTGGCCGAGCTGAACGGCGTGCAGGGCCAAGCGATGGACATCGACGGGTACTACTTCCCGGATCCAAAGAAGGCTGCGGAGGCGATGCGTCCGAGCGCAACGCTGAACGCGATTATCGACGCGATCTAACTCGTTATTGTACCGGGCTGGCGTGGTTCGATTCTAATAACCGGAAGTGCGAGAAGGCCGGAAGGCGGGAAGTGACATCGCGAGCTCAAGACACGCGTGCACCTCGCGCGCACTTCCGAGTGCAATGGAGAAGTGATGCGTTCGACGCTTGCCTTTGAGCGACCGTGCCTCGGCTGCATTGAGCACGACGCTCCGGACAGCGCGATGCATCTGTTGATGCAGTTCACGGTCACGCCCTTGTAGCTTTGGCATCACCTGCTTGTGAAGAATGCACACCAGCTCACTGGATTCGTCTTGGGGCGCTTCGCGCACTCTATTTATTGTTCGGCAGACAGCAGCCGACACACCTTCGCCGCGCTCGTGCAATCACTTCGAATCACACCTCGGAGCCTCACGGTAAACGATCATGACGACCTCCTCGCGTGAAGCGCGCTTGCGACAGTGCAGCGAGTCCGCCTCACGCCGCCTACCGCCCGGAAGCGACTGAGCTGTCAACCCCGAGGAGCAAAGCGACGAGTCGCGAAGCGACGCCGAAGGCGGGGTTTACTGCGAGGGAGCTTTCGGGCACTCACGGCGAGAGCAGGCGGCGAGCAACCCCGCTATCGCGGAGAGGCGGAGGACTCGGTGTCGGCATCGGTGTCGGCATCGGTGTCGGCATCGGCGTCGGCGTCGGCGTCGGCGTCGGGAACAGGATTGGGGTCGGGGTCGGGGTCGGCGATCGAATCGGTGTCGGTAAGCCTCAGCTCGAAGTGCTGGGATTCCACGCACGACGCGACGCAACCGCTGTTGCGGCGTACGCGAGTGCGCCCAGCAGCAACACCGCTGTGTAACCCCAGAGCATTGCGATCAGCATTCCAAACACGGAGCCGATCACACCCGCCAGGCCGTTGACCGCCCAGACCCACGGAACCAAACGATCCAGTTTGCTTTCACCAAGCTGGCGAACGCCGAGTGGAAAGATCATCCCCATACACAATCCCAAGGGAATGACCAGCGCTGCTGCGAGCGCCATCCGCGCGATCAACTCCAGACTATGCGCGCTGCGCAACAAGGGCGGAACGGCGAACGCAGTGGCGAGCACCAACACCAGCAGCACCACAAGAAGCGGCGCGACCTTCTTCGTCTCCATGCGGGCACTCACGGCGGACCCGATGCCACTGCTCAAAAGCACCGAGAAGAGCACCACGCTCATCGCATAGGTGGGATGACCGAGAAAGGTCAGGTACCGCTGCAGGATTCCGACTTCGACCAACATGAAGCCAAGTCCGATTCCCGCAAAGTAGAGCATGGGTCCCAGGTGCTCGCGCACGTGGATCATCTCGGCCTCAGGCAAGTCGCGGTTGTATCGCTCGAGCGGCCGAATCGTCAGGATGCGACCCACCAACAAGAGCAACAAGAGCATGCCCACCGTGTAAACCGAGCTCGGCGAGCCCAAGCTCATGTCACCTTCTGAAATCGCGTCGACCCAACTCGAGAACATCCATCGTGTGTTGAAAAAGAACGGACGATCATCGGTCGGCGGTGAAAGGTCGAACGGTGTGCCTTCCATCGCCTCCGGTTCACCGCGCGCAATGGCCCCGAGATCGACATCCAGTCCTTCGGTGGTCCCGTTGAACGGAACGACGAACTCGAGACGACTGGCGGTGGCTGCGATCGTGGCACGCTCTTCGTCGGTGAGTGGTGTGCGTTTGAGAATGCACGTGGCGACCGCGGGATCGCTTTGCGTCTGAACGATCGCGAGATGTGCGGACGGATCCTCGACCCCCAGTTCGCGTAACGCCGAACCCATGAGCGACACGGTCCGGCCAACTTCGCCCCACATCGAAGGACTGGCCCAGCGCGACACGGTCAGAATCCCGTCGTCGTCGAGGTGCTGCAGGTAGAGGACGAACGCTTCGAGCGTGTAGAGACTGTTCTCCGAGAGCACGAGTGAACCGGCCACCGACGCTGCCCAGGTGTCGATCATCGACATCTGAATCACATCGAACTTCCGGTCCAAACGCGACAGCGTGCTGCGCGCATCCCCAAGTCGAATCGTGACCTTGTCGTGTGAGTAGAGCCGCCCGCTGAAGTCCCCGAAGGCCTCGTTGACGGAACGGATCACGCCAGGATTCATCTCGGCGACGACCACTTCGTCCGCGCCAAAGTGCAAACCGGTCACGACATCGCGACCGCCACCACCACCGATCACAAACGTGTCTTCGATGTCGTCTGCCGATCGAAGCTGGTAGGCGACGTTGGTGACGTCGTACTCGAGGTACTCCAAGTCAGCGTAACGATTCGCGCCGTCTTCGATGATCTGAGTGCCGGCATCGGCGTCCAGCGCCATGAAGAGCGTGGTCGGGACACCGCCTTCGTAGGTCGGACTCATCCCCCAACCGAGATTCCAGCGCGCGAGAAATGCTTCGGCGTCGATGTCGGGGCGCCGCTCGCGCAGCAGCTCGAGGTTGCGCTCGTACTGCGGAACCCGATCCACCACGGTCACCCACGTGATGCGGTTCCACTCTTGGTAACGAATGCCCCGCTGGTCCTCACCTTTTGCGCTGTAGAGCTGGGTCATCGCGGGAAATACGCTGGCGAGCACAGCCAAAAGCGCGACCACAGCGGTGACACCAGTCGCGTTTCTTCGGTGCACGGCGTGTTCGGTAAGCAACACACCCGACACGCCGAAGAGCGCGCCGCACCAGAGCACCACCACCAAGGGTGAGCGACCGTCCAGAAGCGGGATCACCAATAGACAACCCGCTGCTGCACCCATCAGGTCAAACCAATACACCCGCGAGACATCAGATGCGTACTCCGAGAGCAGGAACGCGACGCCGTATCCTGCGCACCACGTCACCGCGAAGAAGAGCACTGCGCTGAGGACGACGAGCACGGCGAAGCCGACGGGAGAGCCTCCGGCGAGCGTGCTGGCGAAACTGAATCCAAAGGCAGCGATAGTGCAGGCGACACCCGCGCCGCAGAACGCGCGCACCGCAGCATCCATCCCCCACGGATTGTCACGTCGGTTGCGGTGCACGAACACGGTCGTCGCGGATGCGGCCAGGCCGAGCATGACAATCCCGATCACGACCATTCCGGAGTGATACGAAATCGCCGCCGAGAGAATCCGTGTGGTCGCGATCTGAAGAATGAGCACAGCGCACGCTGCGACCATGATCGAGATCCGAGCGCGCAGCGGAGATGAGTGGGCTTGCTCGCTCATTCGCGACCGCGACTCTACCACCTTCGCCAACGCGGCTCAGCGCGAACGCACGAGGTGGATCACCCTATGTTCACGCACCTCTGCGACGTAGATGTGCTCGCCCGCGGCATCGATCACGATGTCCTCGGGTTCGCTCGTGAAGTCGACCAGTTCCCGCAAATCCCAGCGCTCGAGTGGGTTTCCCTCGACGTCAAAAAGCAAAATCGCTTCGTCGAGCGAATCGCACACGTACACCACGTCGTCTCCATCGACGAACACACCCGTCGGTTTGTTGAAACGCTCGTCACCAAACCCGTCCCACTCACGCACCAGCGCACCATCGCGAGTCAGTACCTGAACACGGCGGTTGTTGGTGTCGCCGATGTAGACGTTGCCTTCGGAGTCAGTGCTCATGCCCCAGATCGCATCGAAGAAACCGGGTTCGCGACCGAGGCCACCGACGCGCCACAGCTCTTCGCCTTCCGCAGTGAAGCGGCGAACGATGTTGAGCTCCAAGTCGCCCACAAAGATGTCACCCGTCGCAGGATCGATGCCCACGTCGTGGATGTGTTGAAAGAGTTCGTCGCCCCACTGCCGGACAAAGGTCCCGTCCGGCAAGAAGACTTGGAGACGGTTGTTCTCTTGGTCACCCACGTAGATCAAATCGCCCCGACGGCGATCGACAGCGAGACCGTGGGGATGATTGAACTCTCCGTCGCCAATGCCCGGCATGCCGTAGATCGCCACCAGCTCACCTTCGGCGGTGAACTTCTGAAAGCGATCTTCGTGACCGGCGACGTACACGAAGCCCTCGCTGTCGAGCTCGACACTACTGGGTTCGATGAACTCACCCGGCTCGGTACCCAGTCCGCCCCAGGTACCGACGAGCCGGAGTCCAAGGTTCGCGTCCGGCCGTTCGGTGTCGGCTTGAACCGTGTCGGTCGCGGCATCGGTCGCGGCATCCGAAGCGGCATCCGAGGGCATCGATCCCCCTGAACAAGCCATCAAGAACAGACTGAGCCAACGGTACATCCCAGTACGACGCTACCCAAGTCTCGCGAGGTATGCTCGCGTCGTGCGTGGTTTCGCCAATCAGATCAACCTCGTGGTGGTGTGCGCAGTCGCGCTCGCGATGGGCGTTCGCCGCGTAATGCTCGAACCCGACGAAGTGTTCTTCTTCAGTCACGTTGGTTTGGGTGAAGCTGTCGTGATCATCTTTGGCGGACTTCAACTCGCGGCCATGGCCTTTATTCTCGTCCCGCGCACGCGCGTGTTTGGAGCGCTCGCGACGACGGCCTTCTTCGCCGCAGGTACAGGCATTTATCTGATGACCGATCAGATCGTGTTCGGACTGATCTCGTGTATCCCGCTCTTGATGGCAGGGTGGATCGCGCACGAAACGGTTCAGGTCGACGACGAGGAATAGTCAACTTTGCATTGCAGCGTGTAACCTACGCGAATGCAATTTGGGATGATTCTTCTTTCTCTTGTTTTGATCACATCACTCGGCTGCGGTGACGACGACGACGGCGGAACCGACGCTGCGATGATGGACACCGGCGGCGGCGACGACGCAGGCGGTGGTGACGACGCTGGCGACGGTGACGATGCGGGCGGCGGTGACGACGCGGGCGGCGGTGACGACGCAGGCGGCGGTGACGACGCTGGTGGCGGTGACGACGCTGGAGCAGACGATGCAGGACCGCCTGCATCCGACGCGATGGTGGGCGCAGCGTGCGAGTTCAACCGCGATTGCGCGAGCAATCAGATTTGCGAGTGCGAGCTCGAGTGCATGTGCGCCGAGGGCGATCGTGGCACGGGTGCAGTTGGTTCCGCATGCGAAGAAGCTGGCGATTGCGCTGGAGGCGTATGCCTCGACTTCAACAGCGACACCCTCTACTGCACCGACGCCTGTGAGTCGGCGGATGACTGCGCAGCTCCGGCGACGGAGTGCGTAGAGATCCCATTCGTGGGTATGGCGTGTGCCGCGCCGGACCCTGAGGAGTAGTCACGCTTCTGCGCGTTGTGCGGGTGCGCTCGGCTGGCTGGTCTCGACGGGAGCCCGTCGGATCAGGTAGTCGAACGCACCCAGCGCAGCTTTCGCCCCATCACCGGTGGCGATGATGATCTGCTTGTACGGAACCGTCGTGACATCGCCGGCTGCGAACACGCCGGGCACCGACGTGCGTCCGTGATCGTCCACGACGATCTCTTTGAAGGGCGAGAGTTCAACGACGCCCTCCAACCACTCCGTGTTGGGAAGCAAACCGATCTGCACGAAGATGCCCGCAACGTCCAAGCGCTTTTGCTCACCGGTCGTGAGGTCTTCGTAGGACAGTCCGTTTGCCTTTTCCCCGTCACCGAGGATCTCGAGCGTCTTGGCCTGCGTGATGACGTCGATGTTCCCCATCGAGTCGAGCTTCCGCTTCAACACGTCGTCGGCTTTGAGATGGTCGGTGATCTCCAAGAGAGTCACGTGATCCACGACTCCACCAAGGTCGATGGCGGCTTCGACGCCGGAGTTACCACCGCCGATAACAGCCACGCGTTTGCCTTTGAAAAGCGGACCATCGCAGTGCGGGCAGTAGGTCACTCCGCGCGTTCGGTACTCGGCCTCACCCGGAACGTTCATGTTCCGCCAACGTGCGCCCGTGGCGATGAGCACGGCGGACGCCTGAAGCGTGACCCCGCTTTCCAACTCGACCTGGTGCTCGCGTCCCGGAACCAGACGCTTCACGCGCTGATGCTTCATCACGTCGACCGGATAGTCCGCGACGTGCTGCTCCAACGCAGCCGCCAACTGTGGCCCTTCGGTGTGCACACTTGAGATGAAGTTCTCGATGGCGTTCGTGTCGAGCAACTGCCCGCCAAAGTTCTCCGTGACGATTCCCGTGCGGAAGCCTTTGCGGACCGCGTAGATCGCCGCCGCTGCACCTGCGGGACCACCGCCCACGATGAGGACATCGAAGGGATCCTTATCTGCGATCGCAGCCGCTCGCTTCTGTGCAACCGTGGAGTCGATCACCTCAAGCAGCTCGTCGAGCTCCATGCGGCCCTGTCCGAAGTGCTCGCCGTTCGAGTAGTAGGTGGGCACAGCCATCACCTTGCGAGACTCAACCTCGTCGGGAAACAGCCCGCCTTCGATGGCCGTGTGCGAAATGTTCGGGTTGAGTGCGGCCATCACGTTGAAGGCCTGCACCACCTCCGGGCACGACTGACACGATTGCGAAAAATAGGTTTCGAAGTGCAGGGGCGTCGTCAATCCACGCACCTGCTCCAGCGTTTCATCGCTCTCTTTGGGCGGGTGTCCGCCCACGTGCAAGAGAGCCAGCACAAGCGAGGTCAGCTCGTGCCCGAGCGGCAAACCCGCGAACCGAACGCGAGGCGCTTCCTCGGGACGATGAATACCGAAGGAGGGAACACGCTCGTCCCCCGCCTCCGCTTCCACCCACTCCACGAGATCTGACGCCGCGGCGATGTCGGTCAGAAGCGACCGAACGTTCGCCGATCCCTCACCCGCGTCCAACCACGCCGTCAAACGGATCGGGTGGCGAAGGCGCGTGAGGTACGCATGCATTTGTTCTTTGAGTTCGTCGTCGAGCACGGCTGTCCTTGTCTCCTCAGATCTTGCCGACGAGGTCGAGCGAGGGCTTCAGGGTCTTCGCGCCCTCGTTCCACTTCGCAGGGCAGACCTCACCAGGGTGCGCCGCGACGTACTGTGCGGCGCGGACCTTGCGAAGAAGCTCCGCGGCGTTGCGGCCGATACCGTTGTCGTGAATCTCGTAGAGCTTGATCGTGCCTTCGGGGTCCACCAAGAAAGTGCCGCGGTAGGCCAGACCCGCCTCTTCGATGTACACGCCGAAGTTGCGCGAAAGCGTCGCGGTCGGATCGCCGATGAGGGGGTACTTCACTTTACCGATCGCTTCGGAGGTGTCGTGCCACGCCTTGTGCGAGAAGTGGGTGTCGGTGGACACGCCGTAGATCTCCACGCCGAGCTTCTGGAACTCCGCGTAGTTCTCCGCCAGGTCCTCAAGCTCCGTCGGGCACACGAACGTGAAGTCGGCGGGGTAGAAGAAGAACACGCTCCACTTGCCCAGCATCGTCTCGTGCGAGACGTCGATGAACTTACCGTCGTGGTAGGCCTGGGCCTTGAAGGGCTGGAGCTTCGTGTTGATGAGAGACATCGATAATCCTCGTAATTGCAGATGTTTTTCGGGCGCAGCTGCGCCTCACGCGCGGGACTCTGGCGTTGTTTTTCGCATAGATCCAATCGAACGTTTCTATCGCGCGTTCAGCAAAACTGATTGAAGTATGCTCGCGGGATGGACCTCTCGCAGGTGACTCTGACGCAGATGCGCTACGCCGTCGCGGTCGAGGATACGCGTAGTTTTCGTCGCGCTGCGGAGCGGTCTCGCGTGTCGCAATCTGGGCTGAGCATGCAGATCCAGAAGCTCGAGGAGTTGCTGGATGTGGTGCTCTTCGATCGCAGCCGCAAACCCATCCTCGTCACCGATGCTGGACAAGCCGCACTGGCACAAATGCGGGCGGTCTTGCGCGAGACGGAACGACTGGGACAGGTGGTTGCGGCACATGGCGAGCCTTCCGGTCCACATCGTCTGGGCGTGATTCCCACCCTCGCAGCTTCGGTGCTTCCCTTGTTCCTGAGGGAGCTGGTCGAAACGTACCCGAAGGTCGAACTGAGCGTGGAGGAACTCAAGACCGAAGACATCATCGCCAGGCTGCAAGCAGATACGTTGGACGCGGGAATCGCGGCGACACCACTGCATGCGCCAGGACTCAAGGAAACGGCACTGGGGTACGAACCGCTCTTCGCGTACTTGCCGCCAGGGGATGCGCTCTTGAAGAAGAAGTCGGTAACCGATGCGGACCTTCGCGGACGCGAACTTTGGGTCATGCCTGAGGGACACTGCTTTCGCACCCAGGTTCTCTCGTTTTGTCAGACCAAGCGCGCGGTGGAGCCACGCATTCACTTCGAGTCCGGCAGTTTCCAAACGCTCACACGGCTCGTCGATGATGGGCTTGGGACGACAGTGCTTCCAGCATTGGTGGTTCGAGAGTTGAGCGAGGCGCGCCGCGAGCGCGTTCGGCCGGTGCGAAGGCCCATTCCGGTGCGCGAGATCGGGCTCGTCACCGCGCGAACCGAGCTGCGTCGACAGGTCAACCAAGCGTTGATCGACCTGATTCAGGCAAAGCTCAGTGAAGCGCTAGGACCGCGCCCCAAACGGGTCGAAGTGCTCTCGCCAGTTTGATCCGTTCAACGGCGATGAAGTGAGAAACGCCCGCCGATCGACAACGAGACCGTCGGCGTCACGCCAAACTCATCCAACGCGTTGCTCACCGCCTCGCCTGCAAGGGAGTTCACGGTCGCCGATTGCGCAGAACTCGCACCGCTTGCATCCACCGACACACGCGAACCAAGTGCACGCGTCACGCCCAACGCGGGTCGAATGAACACGGGACCCATCGAGATCGCCCAACCGAGTTCTGCATAGAACGCGTTGATCGCCACACTCGCCGAGATCTCGCCGAAACGTGCAGGAACTCCAAAGCTGCCTGCATCCCACGTCGCGTCACCCATCAAACGCAGATAACCGCCAACGACTTCGGGGCCACCGTTGCCGAAGGGTCGAAGCCCGACACCCAATCGAACGACCGTTGCACCAAAGAGCAATGGGGTTGCGATGTCTGCCGTCTCGTCGCCGCCAAGTCCTTGAGCAACCGCATCGATCGTACGCCGGTACACCGACACGCCAACGCTGGTGGTGAAGAAAAGGCGTTCCCAAAGAACCACGTTGACGCCCACACCGACATCCAAGGGAGCAGTCGTCCCGGCAAACACCTCCATGCTCAACACGGACTTGGAGGGTTGTTCCGCAGCGACCGATGCTTCGCTTTCATACGGCGCGCTCAGCGCATCGGCGCTCTCCTGCGCGTAAACCGGAATCGACATCGAAGCGAGCAACAAGACCCAGGTGATGCGCATTGTTCAATGGGGTGCGCATCGCAGGTCCGGCATTCATTTCGGTTTCTGAGCGATGAGAAACACTCCGGTTTTCGGGCCGGGTCGCCACACATGATGCAACTGAAAACCCGCGTCGGCGTGCGCACGTTCCAACTCGTCCTGGGTGAAGATTTTCACCAGCGGCATACGCCCTAACCAACGTCCGATCGGAGCCACCACGCGAAACCAAGGCATGAAGTCTGCAATGCACACGGTGCTACTGACGAAGATGCCGCCCGGTTTCAACATGGTGTGCACCTTGGCCAACGCCGCTTCTTTGTCTTCCAGGAGATGGAGAATACTGAGCCCAAGCACCATGTCGTACGCACCAGGCTCCGGTTCGATTTCATCGATTGTGGCGCGAATGAACTCGACGTTGTCGATGCCTGCAGCGCTGGCCTTGGCGCGCGCGATATCCAACATGTTGGACGAAACATCGATCGCGCGGATGTGTTGGACGTGCGGTGCGTGAACGAGCGCAGTCGACCCTGTTCCGCAACCAAACTCGAACAGGCGCATGTCCGAGCGAAAGTAGGCGCGCGTCATCTCGAGCTTCTTCTGGTACACCGCCTCGTTCGCGACAGGCTGCTTGGAGTACCGCTCGGCAATGCGGTCCCAGAACTTTACGGATTGATACCCTGGCGTGATCGTCGTCATGCCCAGCAGGCTAGGGACGAAGAGGAGCGGTGCACGGAGCGTTTCCAGGACAGCCGGGTGCAGCGCTGCACCACGCGGCTCCTACGGTGTTTCGCCCTGAAAAAGCGGGGCTCGACGCGTGATCGCTTGCACCACGCAGTCGCGCGCGGCGCGCAATCGAGCGTTGTCGCGCAGGTCGGGATGGCTGCACAGCCAGAGGTTTGCCACGTGCATGAGGTCGGGCTTGCCCAGCCGACGCAACGTGGGATCGCGGTCCGCGACGTAGCAGGGAAGCATCGCGATCCCGAGCCCCGCGCGCGTCGCTTGGACCAAGAGTCCCAGCGATGAGAAGCCACCCCAGATCGGTACATCCGGATAACTCGTGGCCGCGACCATGCGTTCAATCGTAGGCCGATGCGCAAACGCCACCCAGCGCGGCTTGGTTCCTTCACGTTCCGGGTCCAGTCGATGCGCGTGCGCAACCGCAACGTAGTTTGCCACGTGTATGCCGACGAGCTTTCGCCCGAGCAGGTGCTCCTGCGGTGTGTCCTCCACAGCCAGCGTTCGGACAGCGATATCGGCTTCACGTTTACTCAGATCAAAGGTGCGACTATCCGTCGTGATGCAGAGTTCAATTCCCGGATATGCGGCGCAGAACACCGTGAGCTCTTCGATCATCATGTCGGACACGAACTCATCGCAGCAGGTCAGCTTGATCGGTCCGGCAAAGCGCTCGTCTTGACCCGCCAAATCGAGTTCCAGTGCCGACATCTCGCGCTCGACCCGTTCGGCGCTCCCCATCATTCGCTGCCCTGCTTCGGTCAGCGCGTATCCATCGCGACTCCGATCAAAGAGCCGGGTCGCAAGCTTGACCTCCAGCGCTTCGACACGCCGGGCAACTGTGGAGTGGCTTACGCCGAGCGCCGTTCCTGCAGCGCGAACAGACCCGGAGCGCGCCAGCGCGAGAAAGTAGCGGACGTCATCCCAGTCCATGTGCGGAGCATCGTCGATCCGAACTCATCGCGCCAACCCTGCTGCGGTGACAGCCTCACGCTGGATTCGCGTCATGCGCACCTTCGGACGTTTGGTACGCAGCAATCGCTGGGCATCATGCACACCGCTCGCCTCTCCCCGGCGCACCAACACAGTTGCGGCCGCCATCGCCGCACGTCCGTGCCCGGCCGCGCAATGGACGTAGAGAACACCTTGATGCGCAACGAGTTGGTCCACGAACGTCCGCAGCGCTTCGTGCTTCGGAGCCATTCCATCGAGCGTGGGGAGGCACACGTATGCATATTGGTCACGCGTGCGCCGCGGCTCGTCGAGTTCGGCGGTCAGGTCGGCAACCAGGGTGACGTCGTCCGGCAACTCGCTCGTCTCCACGAGTCGACCCACGTAGAGCATCGGCGTGACCTGATTGAATGCGTCCTCCCCCGTCACGGTGCGCTGAAGCCACCGGGCGATCGCGACAACCCCAAAGTACGGAAGAAGAAACACCCGCGCCCAAGGCGCACGCCCGCCGTCCACTCGTTTTCCAAAAACGCTCGGCATGTTGCAGGCATAGCCAACGGCCACAAAACCGGCATTGAGCGAGCACCAGGCGAACCCTACGGACACGACTTGCGCAACGACACCCATTCCCGCGAACACCCACGCCGCAGTGGCGAAGAGCAAGGCGAGAACCCCAAGACCAGCGCCGAAGTGCACCCGCGCATTGCAAATCATCTGTAAGCAAGAGGCAAACGGTCCAGTGATAGGGTGCGGACGTGATTCGAGCCATTTGCATTCTGGCCTTGCTCGCCGCGTGTTCCAGCGACGATCGCCGCACCAGCGACTCCGGTCCTCGACCCGACGCGACCGGTGTTGACGTACCTGGTGTGGATGCACCTGGAACCGACGTCGGCATCGACACGGGAAGTTCCGGCGGCGCAGGCATCGGTGATCCCTGCAGCGTGGATGCAGACTGTACCGACCCGCCGGATGCGACGTGCTTCACCGAGATTCGTAACCCGCTCGATGGATCGTTGATCGCGAACTACCCGGGCGGATTTTGCAGCAAGGGATGCGAAGGCTCCGAGGACTGCGGCAGCGGCGACAACGCCACGTGCGTCACCCAGAGCATGTCCGGCGGCGGCGGCGGTGTCTCGTCGATGACCTGCACAATCTCGTGTAGCGGCGATGCCGATTGTCGACAGTCGGAGGGGTACCGCTGCCAAACGCTACTTGGATTCGGTTTCTGCTCACCGCCTTAGAGCATGCTTCGGTCGAACTGGAGTGAGTAGAACTCGCCCTCTGCGGAGAACATCACAAACAGGTCGTTGAAAGCGTCGTACTCCAAGTAGCGATCGATGCGATCGGCGGGACCAAACGCGTCGACCAAGAGCCAGGAGTCGTCCGTGGGATCGAGCGCCCACGTCTCGCCAAGCTCAGGAAAGTAGAACAGGTAGACGCCCGCGCCGAACGCGATGGCCCCTGATTGTTCGAGGCTGACGTCCGGTGGACCGGCAATTCGCTGGGTTGTTGTCGCGCTTGTTGGGGAGAAACGAGAGAGCTGTCCCCACGCCCAGATCAGGATTTCGCTTTCGTCGTCGTGACGCGCGGTATCGACAAGACCTGCAACTTCCTCGTCGTCGACGTCGCGAAACGGAACTGCGTCCGTCCAGGTGTTGGAATCCACGTCGAGCGCGGCGATTTGAATCCACCCCGAGGAGTCGTTTCGCGGACTGATCGCCCAGACGTTGTTGCCCACCGTTTCAAAGCACGTATCGAAGCCACCAAAGCGTTCACCCGCGGTGAGTTCCGTGGCCTCGCTCCAAGTGTTCAACGCCGTGTCGTAGCGCCACGTGGAGGAAACATCACAGTTACTGGAACGCACACACGCACCGAACGCCATGTACACAGCGTCTTGGCCGGCGTGATAGCGGAACGCACCGTAGGGATGGCGCGGATGCGGATCGGATGCGGGTCCTGGCCCCGGCACGTATCCGTTGTCACCAATGCTGGTCCAGTTGACGAAACTCAACATTCGCACGACGCGCTCGTCGACACGCCACTCGTACACAGCGTTGGAGTAGATCGAGTTCGGTTGGTCCGCGTCGTTGGAATAGCCCTCGAGAAACAAGATCCGACGCTCCACCGGATCGTACGTGAGGGTCCCCCAGTACCGAACGTGGAACCGCCCTCCCATCTCGGGCGGAACGTCGAACGTGACTTCTTCGCGCACCCACTGGTTGGGATCTCCCGGGTCGCGTGGTCGTGCATCGCGTCCTTCGCGCGGGCCCGCGTCCGTCATCGTGTCGTCGGCGGGAGCGTCTTCGGCAGGAACATCCACCGAGGTGTCACGCGCAGCTGAATCCAGCGAGGCATCGACGCCTCCATCGTCGTCTCCACACGCGATACAGCAAACAATTACGATGATCCCAACCCTCATGCCTCAAGCGTACGCGACGAAGATGGCTATGATCGACCCGTGCCGGCTTCCCTCAAACGCAAGCTGATCTGGGCTGCAGCGACCGACCGCACATTTCGGCAAACCACGATCGGAAGTCGCCCCGTTCTCGCCGGCAAGTGCATCCACTGTCGGCGCGCGATCATCGTCGCGTTGGATGCCGGTCGCTCGAGCGCCACACTCGAACACATCGTGCCGCGGAACCACGGCGGGACCGACGCGTTGGACAACCTCGCTCTCGCCTGCGCGGGGTGCAATCAAGGCAAGGGATCGCGGCTCGATCACCGACGGTTCGACGACCCGAAGTTGCAGGAAGTGATTGCGACTCTCCAGAGGCGTCGCGCCGAACGTCGTCGTGAACCGCCGGAAGATTGGCCGATGCCCGATCCACTCGATTCCTGAAAAGGGAATGGTCGCCGAACGTGAGCTGACTACCCTGCCCGCATGAGCCTCGGAACGAGTGCGTTTGGTCGCCGGCTTCGCTATTGGCGACGTCGGCGTGGGATCAGCCAACTCGACCTTGCGACGCGGGCGCAGACCACGCCACGCCACCTCTCGTTCATCGAAACAGGTCGCTCTCGGCCGGGACGAGAACTGGTCCTACGCATCGCGCGATGTCTGGACCTCCCGGTTCGAAGTCGCAATGCTCTGCTGCTGGCGGCGGGCTTTCCACCCGCGTTCGAAGAACGTCCACTGAGCCACGAAGCACTCGAACCCGTGCGCAATGCCATCGAGGGAGTGCTTTCACGTCACGAGCCCTACCCTGCGTCCGCGATTGATCCGCTGGGTCGAGTCGTGATGGCGAACGCAACCTCCCGCTTGCTCTTTCCTGGAGCGGAATCGCAGTCGCCGGAAGACATGCTGGATGCGTTTCTGGCGCCCGGACCGGGCCGTAAACTCGTGGAGAACTTCGCTGAGGTCGCGTGGTCACTCGTCGACCGCATGTCGCACGATGTCTCTCAGCGCGATGACCCGAGGCACGCTGCACTGCTCGATCGCGCCATTCGCCACCTCGCCGACGTGCCGCGACCCGCGCCCGATCCTGCTCCTACGCCAATCCTGTGCGTGCGGCTGCGTCTTGGCGACCAAACGGTTCGAACGTTTAGTACCGTGCTGCGGTTTGAAGCACCGTTCGAGATCACAGTGAGCGAACTCCGCGTCGAACTCATGTTTCCGATGGACGCTGAAGCGGACGCGTTCTTTCGCTCGCTTCATTCAAGTGCGTCGCCAACTCGTTGAGTGTCTTGCGTCCCATATGGCGCATCACCGGCCATAGTGGAAGCAGCAACATGGCCCGAACACCACCCGCATGGATGGTCGCGTGCATCTCGACACGGCTTCGACCGGGTCCAACTTCCTTCACCGTCCACCGGTTCACGGCGCCTTCGAAGATTCCTGTGAGACCAAGCGCTTGATACGACATTGAACGTGTCGCTCGGTCGAAGGTGAGCAGCCGTTCCCGAACAACTCCCGTCCTCGAGAACATGTTCGGTTCGAACCTACAGGTGCGGACCGCCCCTGCTTCCAGCGCTCCCTCAAGCTCCGAGCTTTGAACGTCGCCAACCCACGTCAGATCCCCAAAACGCTCGCCGACCACGGCCCAGACTTCGCGCGCGTCGTGCTCAAACACCCGATGCATTCGTAGATCCACACGACCTCCTTTCGCTTGGAAACATGGGGCTTTCGCACCGGGAGCCTCAATTCCCGATTCGGGAGTGAAGTGAAGGGGTTGACAAAATAGACCGATCATTCAAATTAGAACGGTCGGTCTAAACATGGTCTACGCGAAATCCAAAGAGACGCGCGCGCAGTTGCTCAAAGGCACAGGACGTTTGCTCCGAACGAAGGGCTACGCAGCCACGGGCGTCAGCGCGATCGTCAAGGAGACCGGCGTCCCCAAAGGTTCCGTCTACCACCACTTCCCGGGCGGAAAGGAAGAACTCGCCGCAGCCTCCGTCGAACGATCCGGTCAGGGCATCGTCGGTGCTCTCGAACAGCTCGCGGATCGAACCGGCGGGCCGGTCGAAGCGATGCGTGCGTTCTGCGACTACTACATCGCACAGCTTCACGAGAGCGACTTTCGTCGCGGTTGCCCGCTGGCCACGATCACGCTCGAAGTTGCCGCGGACGTCGATCCTGTCCACGAAGCATGCGCGGTTGCGTTTGATGGAATTGTCGACCTGTTTGCGACGCGTCTACGTGGCGCTGGCTTGAGCAGAAAACGCGCGAACGAATCCGCGGAACTCACGGTGGCCGCAATCGAAGGCGCGTTGATGCTCGCGAAAGCACGCCGCGACACGCGCGCGATCGAGATTGTGCGCGACGAACTTAGCCGAACGTTGAAGGAGCAAATTCGGGGGGCGAAACGGAGGAAGAAATGAAGGAACTCGAAATCCCGGCACGCGACCGCTATCCCCTTGCTGCATCGCTCTTTGAGAGTTCTTCTCCAGCGCGCGCCACCGTGGTGATCAACAGCGCGATGGCGACACCGCGCCGGTACTACCGGCACTTTGCCCAAGCGCTCGCACATGAGGGCTTCGACGTCGTCACCTGGGACTACAGAGGCGTCGGTGGTTCGCGTCCCGAAAAGCTGCGTGGCTTCGCAACCAACGTTCGCGACTGGACGATGCTCGACATGGACGGCGTGCTCGAATGGGCACACACGCATTGGCCGGAGCGACCACTTCTGCTCGTCGGACACAGCCTTGGTGGCCAGGTGGCTGGTTTGCTTGAAAACGCACCACGTGTGGACGGCATGGTCACGATGAGTTCGCAATCCGGGCACTGGCGCATGCAAGGCGGCGAACAAAAAGCGATGGTGCTCTTTCACACGTGGGTCACTCTGCCGCTGCTGAGCCACACCTTCGGCTACATGCCGTGGAGTCGTCTGGGTTCGAGCGAAGACCTTCCGAAAGGTGCCGCATTGGAGTGGGCGCGTTGGTGCCGCAATCCGGATTACCTACTCGGCGACGAGTCGCTTCCGCTTGAGCGTTTCGAACGATTCACGGCACCGGTGTTGGCCTACAGCATCGACGACGACAAATGGGGTACGGCACGTTCGGTCGATGCGATGATGCGTGCGTATCCACAGGTCGAACGGCGGCACATTGTCCCGATGGAGCACGGGATGGAACGGCTCGGACACTTTGGGTTCTTTCGCAAATCCTCTGCAGCGCTTTGGCCTGAGGTGACCACGTGGCTCACGATGCACGCCGTGTAGGTGGCGCCTCTCGTTAGCGCAAAGGCGCGACTCGCGAGTGACGCGGCGCGTGCGTACCCGCATCGTCTAACCATGGATGAGCGCCGAACCGATCTCACTTTTGATGACCTTGTTGCCAGCCACTACGGCAGAGTGACCGGTTGGGCACGGCGACAAGTTCGCGATCCGCGCGTTGCTGAGGACATCGTCCAGGAGACGTTCCTCGCCGCGACGCAGGCCTGGGATCGGTTTCGGGGTGACGCCAATCCCACAACGTGGCTCTACGCGATTTTTCGTCGAAAGATCGCAGACCACTACAGGCGTCGCAGCAATCGATTTGTTCGATTGCTCGAAGAGCCCGCAACGAGTGCACCAAGTTACGACGCCACGCTCGACGCGCGCCGTTCACTGCACCATCTCGAACCGTCGAACCTTTCCGCGCGCGAGCAAGTCTTGTTCGAACGCTGTCTGGTGCGTCGAGAATCCGCGAGTGAGGTGGCGCCGGATTTGGACATCACACCGCTCACAGCACGAGTCGCATTGTCGCGAATGCGCGCGAAACTTCGCGCCCGACTCGAAGCAAAGGCTTGAAAGCATGGAGGTTTTGCCCTGGCGCCCACGGCGAGTAACTCGGCGCCTCTCGCCAGTGACATTGGCTCCGAAGATTCCCATGATCGGAAGGTGGAGACTCGAAGCGTTCGTGTGGAGCGAGGTTGGCGACTCATGCTCAAAGACCTGGGCGTGAACCCGGCCAACGTCACGCGTCGCGCTGCACTGCCCGAGGACCTGTTCAGTCGTGAAGCCAGTCTTAGCGTGCCGGAGTACTTTCGACTTTGGCAGGCCATCGAAGACGAGGTGGGTGAGCCTACGCTTCCGATCCAAATCGCGAAGGCAATCACGAGCGAGTCGTTCAGCCCGATGCTCTTCGCGTGTCTGTGTAGTCCGAACCTAGTCATCGCGATGCAGCGCATGGCGACGTACAAGCGTCTTATCGCGCCGGTGACGATCACCATCGAAGAGCGACCCGATGGACTGTGGATCGAAAAGGCGTGGACCGACCCTCACGTCGATCCACCGCCCATGCTCTCGACAACCGACCTCACGGCGTTGGTTCAGATCGCGCGCATGGGAACGCGGGAGCGCATCGAGCCACTCGAGTTCGTATTGCCACACGCGGTCGAAGCCGTGGACGCGTACGTGGAGTTTCTAGGCATCCCGCCGGCCCGGGGGAGCGTGCGAGGAGTTCTCTTTCGAAAGAGCGACGCCACCCTTCCCTTCCTCACGGCGAGTGATGGCATGTGGGAGACGTTTGAGCCTGAGCTGCGGAGGCGGCTGGCCGAGCTGGATGCTTCGGCAACGTTGGCCGAACGGGTCCGATCTGCGCTTCTCGAGAGCTTGCCGAGCGGCGAGGCAAGCATTCTCGTCATCGCGAAGCGACTTGGCGTCAGTTCACGAAGTCTGCAGCGAAAGCTGCGCGCCGAAGAAACCACGTACAAGGAAGTGGTCCGAACCACCCGCGAAGAACTCGCGTTGCACTACCTCACGAAAACCAAACTGGCGTACGCCGAGATCTCGTTTCTGATCGGTTTCGAGGAACCGAGTTCGTTCTTCCGCGCCTTCCGAGAATGGACCGGCGAGACGCCAGAGTCTGCACGCTTAGCTGCGGTCTGAGGCGTTACAAAACGCAACACAACTCGGTCCTCAGAACAGCCAGGCAAACGCGTTCCGCAGTGCTTCCTTGCCACCCGACTCGATGATGTCTCCGTGCGCCATGATCACGCGGTCGAAGTCTTGCTCGAGGATGGTGGTGAGGTCGGCACGAGCCGCCTCGCGCTTCATCCCCCACTTCTCGAGAAGTGTGACGCGCGGTCCGGGGTAACCGCGCATCAGCCACATCGCAAATCGTGTAAGCCAGGGCGAGGTTGGCGGGAGATTGAACACCAGGTCGCTCACGATCAACGTGCGCGACGGCCGATGCAGCACCACCACCTCGTTCGTGAACGAAAAGCACTGGATCGGATGCACCCAAACCTCATCGCCAAAGGGATGGTTCGCATCGACGATCTCTCCCGCGAACTGAACGTCCTTTCGTTTCTTCCCCAACCCGGCAGCGCCCCACGCTTCAGCCTCCGACCAAGCGCCCACGTAGAGGTGGTGAAAGAGATTGGGTGCCAACACCCACCGCGCTTCAACCGAATCCGGACGCTGCGCGATGGGCGAATGCACGAGCGTGCCGGCGCTCAATTCCAACACAGTCATGCGCGTGCCCACCTCGAGCCCCACAAATCGCTGCTTCGCATCCGCGACGCGCACGCCCGGGGCCACCTCACGAAGGGTGTCGTTCATCTCATCTCCCTGGCGAGACCCTGGGGGCAGCGCGCGCTCACGTCCACTCGTTGCAGGACGCGCCTGGTGCAAGGCCCATCTGAGAGAGGGGACTGGCGATCTTCCTCAAAAACCGCCAACTTCATGGTGATGCTGTTTCGATTGTTGCTGGTGAGTGCGGTGCTGGTGGTGAGCGCGTGTGACTCTGAGTCGCCTCCGGATTGCGTGCCGTCTCAGATGGAGTGGGACACCGAAGTGGGTGCGCTCGTCGAACAACATTGCGGCACGTGCCACGGCGAGACACCTGAGTTCGGTGCGCCGTTTTCGTTGCTCGACTACGACGCGATCACCGATGGCCGCGAAGGCGAGCGACGAGTGGACCGGATGATTCATCAGGTCGCCGACGGGATCATGCCGCCGACTGGCGCGGAGCAACCTGCACTCAGCGATCGTGATCGCATCGCCGCTTGGGCATCGTGCGGCACGGTGCGCGTGGAAGACCCCGTTGGACTCGATGCCAACCGCCCCGTGTTTGTGTCGCCCAACGCAGCTCCAACCGGGCTCGCCGAGATCGACCTTACCGCGGACAACCTGACCATTGGTGTGGACGAGGTGGACCGCTACGTCGACATCGACTTCACCGATCTCGTCGACGAGGACGTCTTCATCCGTCGCTTCGACGTGATTCTCGACGACACGCGCGTGATTCATCACTTCACGCTTCGCCGGGGAGATCCGACTCTGCCTGGCGGGTTTGAATACCTCTACGCATGGGCACCGGGCACGGGTCCGTTCGAGTTTCCGGCAGGTGGTGTTCGACTCAAGCCCGGAGACACGCTGCGCCTTCAGATTCACTACAACAACGGTGCGGGCTACGACGATGTCGTGGATTCAAGCGGCGTGAAGCTCTACGTCGCTGAGCCCGAGGGTCCCGAATACATCATGATCGACCCAGGTCCCGGTGCTGCGGGGTGGGCGATTCCGCCACGTTCGGAGTCGACGGAGGAAGAGGGATGCACAGTTCGCGAACCGGTTTCCATGCTGGCCGCGATGCCGCACATGCACGAGATCGGAACGGGATTCGAACTGGACTTGCAGCGAGCTGGCGAGGACAACGCGACGAACTTGCTTCGGCTCGGCGGATGGGATTTCGAGACCCAACTCTTCTACGACATTCCACTCGACCTCGAAGCAGGCGACGAACTGATCGTGCGATGCGACTTTGAAAACCCGTACGCCGACGACGTCGTGGCCGGTCCCCGAACGGAAGACGAGATGTGCTACGCGTTCACGTACGTCACTCCGCCCGTGACAAACTTCTGTGGCGCCGGGCCGGGTGATGGACTCGCGTACGAGCCCAGCGAGTGTGTCTCGTCGCCCCTCCCCGGAGTCGAAGTCATCGATGGTGTCGTCACCGGAGACCCGATTGCGTTTGATGAGGGCGGCGTGATCCCCGACGGCAACTGGGCTCTGACTCAAATGACCGTCGAAGCGGAGATGCCGGACTTTGTGCGCTTGGCGACGTGGACCGGAGCAGGTCAACTGCAGCGCAGCGGCGAGGCACTCGACGGCGACGCGACCTTCCACATTATTGCGCCGATCGGAGAACTTCGTGATGGAGCGCAGATCGACGTCAGTTTCGGAGGTACAGTGGACGAACTCAACGTGTTCACGTCGATGTGCGGTGGTGTTGGTGATGGAACGTTCGGAACGATCGATGGAGTCCCGGCGCTACGTTTGCCCTTGCCCAGTGATGCGGGCGGCGGAATGACCGGCGACGTCACCATCTGGTTCCTCTTCGACACCACGTCGTAGGAAAACGTAGGCTCTAAGAAAACGCTTCGCGTTCCAGTACAATCGCAGTGTGCCGCTCGTCGACAGCGCGTTGATCAGCGCGATCGAACGTCGTCGTGACCCTGTCTGGATCTTCGACGTCGAACGCGAGTGCATGGTCTTCGGCAACGCTGCGGCGTGCGAGTTTTGGCGTGCGAAAACTGTTGAAGAACTCGTTCAGCGCGACTTCTCCTCGGACATGTCCAACGCCACTCGAAGTCGACTCGCCGCTGCGCTTGCGCGTGTCGTACGCGGCGAGCTCGTGCACGAGCAGTGGACACTCTACCCGTCGAACTCGCCCAAGCCCCAAACCGTTGCACTTCGTGGTGAGGCCACCTCACTCTCCGACGGTCGCCCTGCCATCTTGTTCTCGATCGAAGCGTCGACTCAAGAATCCGTAGACGCGCTGCGTGGAGTGGAAGCCGTGCGGCACACCAGTGTGATGATCACGCTTTTCGACGAGAGCGGAGAACGAATCCTCTACGCCAATCCCGCATCTCTACGCGCGTACGGAGACTCTCCCGACATCGTAGAACTTTGGATTCAACGTTTCGCCAACACAGACGTAGGGCGCGACGTATGGCAGGCGGTTCAAGCAGGGGAGTCACCAAGTCTCGAGGTGCAAATGCGAACGCAGCATGGCCTTCGCTACCACGGACTCGATGCGCGCATGACCGTCGATCCTGCAACGGGACATCGAGCAATTCTGGTCAATGAGAAGGACATCCAAGACACCAAGCGAGCCCAGGATGAGCTTCGTGAAGCCCAAGTGCATCTCGAGCACCGCGTTGTCGAGCGCACGACCGAGCTTGAAGCCTCGCGCGACTTCATTCGAAGTGTGTTGAACACGCTGGAGTCGCTGGTGATCGTTGTGGATGAAACCGGAACGATCACTCACACCAACCAAGCTGCGAAATCGCGACTGGGCCCGCTGGTCGGACGGCGTGTCGGTGATGTCCGAGGCCTCCCGGCAGACGAACCCACAAGCGCAGTCGAAATGCGCATCGGCGATGGCGACGATGAACTGCTGATTCTTTGGAGTGTGACTCAGTTGGCGAACGACCAGGTCTACACCGGCGTCGACATCACGGCACGACGTGCTCTACAGCTCCAAGTGCAGCTCGCTGATCGCCTGGCCTCGCTCGGCACACTCGCGGCTGGCATGGCGCACGAACTCAACAATCCGCTCACCATCATCCGAGCCAATCTCGAGCTTCTGCGAAAGGCTGTTTACCAGCACGCGGATGACCGGCTTGCCCACGCGATTCGCGATGCACTTCACGGTACCGATCGGGCGGCTCGCATCGTTTCGGATCTGCGCGCCTACTCCCGTGTCGGCGAAGACTCAGGGCCGCTTGAGCTACGTCAAGTTGTGGCGAGCGCACTGCGACTGGCGGCAGGTGCGCTGGCGGATATCGACACGAAGACTGCAGTTCCGGCAGACATCTACGTGCAAGGCGTCGATGGACCACTCACGCAAGTCGTCCTGAACCTTGTCCTCAACGCTGCACATGCCGTTGCACATGGAAACGGTTCTCAGGTCAGCGTGCGTGCCTCGGCAGAAGCTGAGCATGTGTACTTGATTGTGGAAGACGATGGTCCCGGCGTCGCCTCCGCACTTCAGTCTCGGGTGTTCGACCCGTTCTTCACCACCAAAGACGTTGGAGAAGGCACGGGCCTAGGGCTCTATGTTTGCCAACGCATTGTCGAAAGCCATGGTGGCCGCATCGCGTTCGAGAGCGTCCCGCACGGCGCGCGCGTCGTCGTCACGCTTCCGAGCGCGACACGCCCAACGCGAACGCAAACCACTTCCGAGGTTGCGAAAACCACGGACGCCCGAGTGTTGGTGGTCGACGACGACGAAGTTGTGCTGCGTGCGATACGGCGGTTGCTGCGCGAGTACGAAGTACACACTGCATTGTGCGCGGAAGCCGCACTGGAGCACCTCCGCACGGCGGGAGGTCAGATCGATGTTGTGGTGTGCGACATGATGATGCCTGGGATGCCGGGACCCGCGTTGTTCGAAGCAGCGTGCCGCGAGTTTCCAGACATCGCCGAGCGGTTCATCTTTGTGTCTGGAGGGCTCCCGTACCGCTCCGGTGTCGCCGGTTTTCTTGAGACGGTCGACAACACGTTTCTCCAGAAACCCATCGACGCACGTGCGTTGCGTGCGGCCATCGCGAAACTATTGGAGTAAACGGCGCGGAACGTTTCTCAACGAATCGTTGAAAGACATCTCGCCAGAGATCGTTTCTCCGTTCGGCGCGGCGCTCTAGGTTGGTCGTGTGTCGGCGTTTCCTCGCATCAACCGCGCGTACAACGCGGTTTTTCAACAGAACCAACTCAGCCTTGGACTCGTCGTCCCGATCGAGGCGTATCCGCGCTCGGCGGTCCCCAAACTCGACCGGCACGTCGAAGCGATTCAACTCGCCGAAGAGCTCGGGTTCGCAGCGGTTTGGCTTCGGGACGTTCCGTTCAACGTACCTTCGTTCGGCGACGCAGGTCAGGTGTTCGATCCCTTTGTGTATCTCGGTGTTCTGGCCGCCAGTACCCAATCGGTGGCGCTCGGGGTCGCCAGCATCATCCTTCCCTTGCGACACCCGGCGCACGTTGCGAAGGCGGCTATGTCTGCAGATGCTCTGTCCAACGGCCGCGTACTACTCGGGGTCGCATCCGGTGACCGGCCCGAAGAGTATCCAGCGCTGCACATGAACTACTCGGATCGCGGTGTTCGTTTTCGTGAAAGCGTGCGGTACATCCAACGCGTCGCCGAGAGCAGTCCGAGCTTCGTGACGGACTACGGTGCACTCACGGGCGAGATTGACATGCTTCCAAAACCCGTCGGAGCACGCCTGCCCATCCTGATTACCGGCGGAAGTCAGCAGTCGCCCGACTGGGTTGCCACGCATGGAGACGGTTGGATGACGTATCCCCGCAATCCAGACATGCAGGCTCGCGTCGTCGCGGACTACCGAAAGCGAATTGTGAACGCGGGTGAAACGAACAAGCCCGTGATGCAATCGCTCTACGTGGACGTACTCCCAGACGACGATGCGAAACCGCGTCCGATTCACCTCGGCTTCCAGTCCGGTCTGAACCCACTACGCGATCATCTGAAGGCACTTCGCATCCGCGGCATCAATCACGTCGCTCTCAACCTCCGCTTTAACCAGGCCCCCATCGACGAGACGTTGCGGCGCCTCTCCACGCTGCTTCCCGAGTTTCACGGATAAAGGAACACACATGCCTAAGACGATTCTCATCACGGGTGCAACCGACGGCATCGGCGCACTCACGGCCGAAAAGCTCACCAAGGCCGGACACCGCGTGTTGGTTCATGGCCGCAACAAGGCCAAGTTGGACCGCATTGCGACCCGCACAGGCGCCACCCCTTACCGCGCGGACTTGGCGCTCCGAAGCGACGTGGAGGCGTTCGCCGCCAACGTTCTGCGTGACCAAACGTCGCTCGACGTACTCATCAACAACGCGGGTGTGCTCAAGACGTCCACCACTCACACCGCAGACGGACTCGACGTTCGTTTCGTGGTCAATACGCTCGCACCGTACCGACTGACTCGCTTGCTCCTTGGGATCATTCCCGCCGAGGGTCGCATCATCAACCTTTCGTCTGCGGCACAAGCTCCCGTCAGTACAAAAGCAATGACCGAGGGCGGCGCGCTTGGAGACATGGACGCTTACTCCCAGAGCAAACTCGCGATTACGATCTGGACGCAGGAGATGGCCCGTGAGTTGGGTAGCGGCCCCATCGTTGTATCCGTCAACCCGGGTTCTCTGCTGGCGACCAAGATGGTTCAGGAAGGATTTGGTATCGCTGGCAACGACCTCAACATTGGAGCGGACATACTCGTGAAAGCCGCTCTCGACGACTCGTTTCAGGACAAGACCGGACGTTACTTCGACAACGATGAAGGACGCTTCGCACCGCCGAATCCAGCAGCCTCCAAAGCGGACCACGTCGTCGCTGTGATGCAGGCGATCGAAACCGCTCTCGGACGCTGGCGAACCTGACTCGGTACACCCATGGTTGAGTGGTGCGCGCGATCTTCTACGAGCGTTATGGGGGTGTCGATGTCTTGCAGTACGGACAGCGCCCAGCGCCAGCGCAGCGGTCAGGCTGGGTGCGGGTGCGCGTCGAAGCGGCTGCGTTGAACCCGAAAGACATCCTAATTCGCAAAGGCAAAATGCGTTGGCTGGCACGTGCTCCATTGCCGCGCATTCCCGGTTTCGACTTCAGTGGTGTACTGATGGATCCGCTCGGCGAGATGCCCGCGGGCGCGGCTGTGTTCGGCATGGTTCAGGAACATCGTGGAGGAACCTGCGCACAAGTCGTGTCTGTTCGTCCCGATTGGCTCGCTGCTCGGCCGCCCGGCTTGCCCTCGATCGACGCGGCAGGACTTCCGCTTGCCGGACTGACTGCGCTTCAAGCACTTCGCGACGAATTATCGCTCCAACGAGGGCAGCGTGTACTTCTCAACGGTGCATCTGGCGGAGTCGGCACGCTCGCAATTCAAGTCGCCAAGATCTTGGGAGCAGAGGTCGTCGCTGTCTGCTCGGGGCGCAACGAGGAGCTCGTTCGCGACTTAGGCGCAGATCACGTGATCGACTACACCTTGGGCGCGATCGAGGAACGCAACGTGGACTGTGTGTTCGACATCTTCGGAAATCTGCCCTGGTCTCGTGCACGAGAGATGCTCCGGACAGGAGGTCGGTATTGCACCACCGTTCCGCGACCGGGGTCCGTCGTACGTGGTGCGCTGCGACGTGTCGGTGCTCATCGTGCAGCGTTGGTGGTCGTGCAGAGTCGCCGAGCAGACTTGAAGCAACTCGCACGCTGGATTTCTACAGGCGAACTGCGGCCGGTCACCGATTGTGTTGTGCCGATGAGCCGGCCGGAACTCGGTCACCAGCGAATCGAGACCAAACGCGCACGGGGCAAAGTCGTCATCGACGTTTCGGCCTGATTCACCCGACAATTCGTGCAGCAACTCGCCATATTTGACGGGAGCCTCGACGCGAATGTAAAGTGAATTCACATTACACAATGACGGCACCGCTCACCGAACGAGGACGTCGCACTCGGCAACGCTTGCTGCAGGCGGCAACCGAAGAACTGGTCGCGCATGATGGAGCGGTCGAGTTCGCTGCGGTCGCACTCCGCGCTGGAGTCTCAGCAGGTGCCCCGTATCGGCACTTTGCATCCAAAAGCGACCTTCTCGTCGCACTGGTGGACGCGTTTTATGACGAATGGGAGGAGCTCGCCTACCGGCCTACCCTGGAAGAGATTTCCGACGACTGGTGGGAGTGTGAGAAGGAACGCATTCGTCTCACAGTCGAGTTCCATTATCGGCACCCACTCGGCGCGCTCATGCAGCAGCGATTGATCGGCGATGCGGAAGCAGTTCGGCATCAGCGCGTGCGAACGGACCGTCAGGTGCGTGGTGCGGTGAAGAACGTAGCCCGAGGTCAAACGTTGGGGCGCGTTCCGAAACACATCGATGCCGAGGTTTTCGGCGCTGTGCTGATGGGTGGAATGAGCCAAGGGCTACACAGCGCGCTAGCGCGTGGACGAAAGATGTCGCGAAAACGAGTGATTCGCGAGCTGCAGGCATTCATGCAACGAGTGCTGTGTTTGGAGGCCGCGTGAACCGAGACAAAGAGATCGAGATCTTGGCGTCGACGTTGGCGATGGTTCGTGAGAAGCGGCGACCCATCGATGGTGACGAGCACCTGGTTCTCGTCTCGGACTACACGGATGCGACGCGCTTTGAGCGTGAACTCGACCGCGTTTTTCGTCGTGATTTCAACGTAGTCACGCTCTCGAGCAAGATGGCCGAACCCGGCGATTTCGTCACCGCAGACGTCGTGTCCACGCCAGTGATCGTCGTGCGAGGTGAGGACTCGAAGGTCCGCGCGTTCCTCAACGTGTGTCGACATCGCGGGGCAACCGTCGAAACTCGTAGCGAAGGCCGCTGCAAACGCTTCGTCTGTCCCTACCACGCGTGGACCTACAACACGGATGGCTCTCTTCATCGAGTCCGCCATCCCGAAGGATTCCCCACGCTCAATGTCCAGCAACACGGGCTCGTGGAACTCGCGTGTCAGGAGGTTGCGGGTCTTGTCTTTGTGTGCCCGACGCCTGGCGTCACCCCCAACGCCATGCCTCCAGCGTTCGTGGAAGAACTGGAAGCGGCTCTAGGCCCGCGTCCTTCCGTGTTCGCTTCGACATCAAGAGTTTGGAACGCCAACTGGAAGATCATCGCTGAAGGTGGAATCGAGTCGTACCACTTCAGCATCGCGCACAAGGACACGATCGCTCCGTATTTCTTCGACACGCTCTCGACCTGGGAGTGCATCGGGCGTCACATGCGCACAGTGCTTCCCAAGAAGTCGCTTGCAACACTGGAGGACCTACCGCGCGAGCAATGGCACATTCGCGATCACGCACACGTCCTGTACTCGCTTCACCCCAACGCGATCATCCTGCTTCAAAAGACGCACTTTGATTTGATTGTGATGACTCCCTTGCGCGCCGATCAGACGCGTCTCGATGTGCACACGGTTGGAAGTGCGCCTCAGTCCGGCGAACTCAGCCCGAAAGCCCAAGCGTTCATGGCGAAAAACCACGCGTTTTCCATCACAACCCTCGACGAAGACTTCACGATTGGGGAGCAGATTCAGCGTGGGATCGCCACCTCGGCGAACAGCCACTTTCGATTCGCTCGCTTTGAAGGCGCACTCACGTACTGGCGCCAACGCCTCGAAGCACAACTCGCGTAGGTGTCTACCAGAAGGCGGGTCTCTCTGGCATGTCTGCCGCGCATGCGCCGCAGTGCTCGTGACCGTCGGAAACATCTTCGAGCGACCCGCACTGGACGCAACGGACCCAGATGCGATTGATTCGCGTGGGTGTCCAGACGCTGGTCCAGACACTGGCGACGAAGTCCTCGCCAAAGAGTTCCTTCATCGCGACTGCGTGATGCTTGGAGAGTGCCCGCTTTAGCGACGCTTCGTCTTCCCACGCCGTCACTGTGAAGCCGCGTAGTCCAATGAAGCCGGTAACAATCGAGATGAAGCCCGGCTCCTCCAAAAAGTTCTGCACGTTCTGCTTCGAATGCTCTCGGATGCGGTCGCGTTCGCTCTCGTTCTTCCCGGTGATCCACGTCAACGCGATCACACCCGGCGGTCGTTTGTTGTCCGAAGCCACGCGCATCGCGTAGCCGTATTTGGCTCGACCGCTCTCCAGATTCTCGGCGAGAGCCAGTGCGACAAAGTCGTCGGGTGTCACTAGCGGCCGAGTGCTTCGATCACGAGACGCGCTGCAGCTGCGCCGGAAAACTGCTGCTGACCGGTCACCAATAGACCGTCTCGCACCGCAAACTCACGGAACATCTGGTCCACCACAAAGTTGGTTCCCTCGAGCTTTCGCGCTTCGTCTTCGATCCAGAACGGTTGAATCCGCTGCCCGACGAAGTCGTCCGCAAACTTCTCTTCTGCGTTGGCAAAGCCGGTCCAGGTCTTTCCTTGGACGAGGAGTTCGCCGGAGCTGAGCTTGGCCTCCAGCAGCACGCAGGTCGCGTGACAGACCAACGCCGTGATCTTGCCCGCTTCGTAGAAGGCCGACACGAGCTTCTGCACTTTCGGGTTTCCACGAAACGTGAACATGGGTGATTGCCCACCCGTCAGGAAGACCGCGTCGTAGTGGGCCGGGTTGACGTCATCGATAGGCTTCGTGTCTTCGATGAGCGCGCGGTGTTGGGCCGACTTCTTGAAGCCAAGGCTCACGATGTCGTGTGCGGAATACCCACTCTCGTCTTCCGGGTCGCTGAAGCCGTCCGCTTGCAACGCACCTCCATCCGGACTTCGGATTTCGACGTCGTACCCGGCTTCCGTGAACGCCCAATAGGGATGCGTCAGCTCGGCCCACCAAAACCCGACCGGCCACTGCGTGACAGTGGACGTGGAGGGGTTCGCTGCGACGAGGAGGATCTTCTTCTTCGATTCGTTGTTGGTGACGTTGATGTTCGCGCTCATGAGTAACTCCAGTTGGAGCCTCAATCTCGAGCAGATATACCCATGCATCAAATGCAATCATTCTAAATATTAGTTGCATGAAATCTAACAATTGATTGGTACGTGGTTTGCGTACGCAATCGGCAATGGCACACGTCTGCACGCTCTTGCTCTTGTTGTTCGCCTGTAGTTCCAGCTCGCCGGTCGACGCGGGTTTGGACAGTCGAGTCCCCGACGCTCCCGTCGATGTTCCTGTCGACGTTCGCATGGTCGACGTTCGCATGGACGCTCCCACCGATGCGGATGCGGTCGACACACGCTCCGATAGCGGTGCGGAGTGCGTGTCCCACTCGGACTGCGCGGCTCGGTTGGGTGTCCCCGCCCTTCCCGAGGGACGACCCTGCGGCAGCTGTTGGGCGGTGTGCGGCGAACATCCTGATTTTGGAGGCACGGAGGGAACGTGCGGGCAAGTCTGCTTCGAAGCCGCCGACTGTGTCTTCACCGCGGGTTGCGGCCCAAACTGCGAACCTCTTTGCGACACGACCGAAGACTGCCTGCTCGACGATGTTTGTCTCGATGGTGTGTGCGTCGCGCCCTAGCCGCTACACGAGCGCACCAAGAGCGTCGATCCGGCCACGAAGAAAACGCTTCTCGACTTCGTTTTCACAGAGTCGAATCGCTTCCTGATACGACGCGTGCGCAAGTTCGACATCGCCAGCCCGTTGAGCGAGTTCCGCGCGCACCGCTGCAAGGCGATGATGCTGACCGATGAGCGCGTCGAGAGGTTCAAGCAGTGCTAGAGCGGCCTTGGCACCCTGCACTTCGGCGACAGCCACAGCTCGGTTCAGACGCACAATCGGGGAGCCAGTCAGCTGCTCAAGTCGCTCGTAGGCGTGTGCAATCGCGGCCCAATTCGTTTGGCTCGCGCACGAGACGCGCGCATGCTCTGCGGCGATAATCGCCTGGAGGCGAAGGCTTTCCGTGTATCCCTGCGCCGGAGCAAGCGCGCCGATGAGCACCAAGCCCATCTGGATCTCGTCGCGATGCCACAGGTTCCGATCTTGGTCCGAGAGCCGCACGAGGGTCCCATCGAGTTCGCGCGCATCTCGCCGAGCGTGTTGAAGAAGCAGCAACGCGAGGAGCGCTCGAACCTGTGGCGCAGGGACGAGTGAATGAAGCAGCGCAGCGAGTTGCACCGCTTCGCCCGCAAGATCTGCGCGCAAAAGTTGGTCACCGGTCGCGGGAGTGTACCCCGCTGTAAACGCCAGATAGAGCGTTCGACAGACTTCATCGAGACGCGAGGCGAGTTCTTCGTCGACGGGCCGTGCGAGCGGAATCCCCGCATCCACGATTTTCTTCTTCGCCCGGGTGATGCGCGCAGCCATCGCGGTCGGCGCAACGAGAAAGAGTCGTGCAATGTCTGCCGTCGATGTGCCGAGGACCAATCGCAACGCAAGCGCGCTGCGCGACGTCGGTGAAAGTGCGGGATGACAGCAGAGCAGAATCAGGTGCAGACGCTCATCGGGAAGCGCATCGACGGTTTCGTCGGGAGCCACCCAGTCTCCTCGTAACGTGAGGAGTCGTCGTTTGCGCGCAGCGACCGCTTCTGCACGAAGCCAACCGATGATCTGCCGATGGGCGGTGCGGTATAGCCATCCGACCGGGTTGGTGGGGCTACCTTCAACAGGCCAGCGTGCCGACGCGCGAGCGAATGCTTCACCGAGTGCATCCTCGACCAGATCGAGCCGGCGGGTTCTTGCCACCAAGAGTGAAACAAGACGCCCCCACTCGGCTCGATACAGGCGGTCGAGCTCAGGGCGCGTCGAGAACCGGTCGGACTTCGATGTCATACGCGGGAAGACTCCGACACAGCTCGATGACGACGTCGAGGTCGGGCGCTTCGAGCAAATAGTAGCCGCCGATGTGCTCTGCGGCTTCGGCAAACGGGCCATCGGTGATGGTGAACTCGCCGCCTCGCGTTCGAAGCGTGGTTGCGGTCGAGCCTTCTCCAAGCGCTTCGCCACCGAGAAGAGTCACCCCCGACTTGCTCTCGCACGCCTCCGCAAACGCGCCGTGTTTGGCCATCTCGGCCGCCTGTTCGTCTGCTGTAAGTTGGTCCCAGGGCTTGGTCTCGCCGTATCCGGCAAGCAACACGAAGTATTTCATGGTTTTTCCTTAGTGTTCTCGGTCGACAACGCGCCGACAACACGATGACGCGTGACACCCGCGACAATCGACATCGGAGCGAGAAAAAAAATCAGCGTGGTCTCACGCCTTGGCGTACTGGTCCTCGACGAACCCTCGTAGGCCGTCGATTTCGATTTCTCGCCCATCGTTCAGTCGCACTCGACCACGAAACACGCCAAAGATCTGCTTGAAATCGCTGGCAACCAACCCGAGACGCATCTTCTCCTGGTGTTGCCCTTCCGCTTCAAAACGCAGGTCGATCGCGCCGTCGGCACTCGTGATGCGCCAGGGCTCGAGTGGACGATCCCAATCGTACTCAAAGTGGCATAGCCCCACGGGATGCAGCTTGCCGTCGAGCCACACACAGTTCTCGGAGAAGCTGGTCTCGTTCACGCCGCAGGACACGTTGAGTCCGATGTCGCCGTGGACAGTTCGGCCGGACAAGCACGCCCAGTTCCAGAATGTCTCGCGGCGCATGTACCCCGCCGAGAAGTCGTGATGTGCAAACGCACCCAAGGTTTCGAGATCCCAATATTGGTCGCGAAACCGGATCGAGCCTCGTGCAGGAACCCCGGCGACCTTGTGCGCGTACACCCACCCGTTTCGGCCAATGCGGGTGCAAATCGACATCGGTTCGAAGTCGGATGCCGTTTCGTCCAGTCGCGCATCGATGCTGAGCGTTCCCGCCAGCTCGAGTTGGATGGACTTGCGGCGCGGCTGTGCTTCGTACGCGAACGTCGCGTGCAGGGCACTTGTGCGAAACGAGCTTGAACCCTGTGTCGGCGAGCGCGAGAAGTCGGTACCGAGCCCCAGCGCGGCACGCGACGTGTGTTCCACGCGCATTCCTCGTCCAGGTTCGTACACGTACGCGAACGCCACCGCGGCAAGCCGGAAGTTCGCAATCGCGCAACCCACCATCAGGTCGTCGCTGATCACCCCAAAGTACTGAAACTGCTTGAACCCAAACCAAGACGACAGGCGACCCGCACGCCCACCCATCGGTGTACGGTGACGATAGTCAGCAATGTTGACGTCGCGCGCTTCGGAAAACACGCCAAACTCTGGACGACCATCCGCTCCGATCAGCGGCTTCATTCGTTGGAAGCACGTTGCGCTAGGACAAAGGGCTGCACGATCACGGAACGAAACTGTGCACCCTCTTCATCTTGCCAGACTTCGACTTGTGCTTCGGTCGGTCGAACGAGGTCTCCGTTGTCGATCCATGCCTTGACGGACGCTTGGTCGTCGTTGGCGACAGCCCAGGCGGCATCGAGCAAGTCAATGGAGTCCGCGACGACGAACAGCGCGGAACGCCGGTAGTGCATGGCGAGCATTTTCCACTCGGCCTGCATGATCTCGGAAGCAAGCTTCTCACGACTGTCCACGACCGTTGTTGTAGTCGGAATCGAGTCGTGTGCGAGCGCGAAAGCGACGCGCCCGCGCATCGGTGGCTTCGAGGTCAGAAGTCGGTTTTCAGGAGTGCGTTCGACACGTCCCAGAGCTTCTTCGCGCTCTGCACGTCGTATGCATAGTCGGTGTGACCGCCCTTCATGAAGTCGGGCTCGCCCACGATCGGCACCGAGATCCGGCAATCCTCCAAGTACAGACCGGACTTGCCGTCGAGGTCCGATGACGTCGCTGCCCAACACGAGGTTGCCGCGCCTTGAGGAATCGTCTTCCAGATGTCCGGCATGTCCCCGAGCATCTTCTCGAAAAGCGCAGCCACGTCGGGGTCTAGGTTGCGACTCAGCTCTGTCTGAATGCCGCCCGGATGAACCGCGAAACTCGCGACATCCGTCCAACGCCTGGCGAGTTCGACGGTAAACCAAATGTTCGCCGTCTTGGACTGGCCGTACGCTTGAAGCGCATCGTACGGACGGTTCTCATAGTTGGGATCGTCAAGGTCGACGGGGGAGTACATGTGCCCCATCGACGAAAGGTTGATGATTCGTGGCGAGGGCGCAGCCTTGATCGGCGCGGCCAAGAGATTGGTCAACAGGAAGTGCCCGAGGTGATTGGTCGCGAACTGGCTTTCCCAACCTTCTGCGGTGCGTTGCAGCGGAGTCGCCATAATGCCGGCGTTGTTGATCAGAACGTCGAGTTGATCGTGCTTGCTCAGCCACGCCTGGACAAACTCGCGGATGGTTCCGGGCTTATCGAGTTCGAGCGATGCGACCTCAGGCTGTCGGCCCGTCTCCGCTTCGATCTGCGCAGCGACCTTGGCCATCTTTTCCGTCGACCGCGCAACGATCGTGACCTGTGCGCCTTGCTTCGCTAGAGCCCGAGCGGTTTCCGCTCCGAGGCCGGTCGACCCGCCGGTGACGAGAACTGTTTTGCCGCTCAGATCAATTCCGGCAAGGACGTCGGTCGTGGTGGAGTTTCTGTCGAACGTCATGCGTATCTCCTGTCGTTACACTGAGGATGTTGCTGTGTGCGCTTCGTGTCATTCGCAAAGCGCACCAATTGATTCGCAGACGGCGACACCCTACGGAACACCAAGCTTCCAATGCGGCGTGAAATTCCCGTCGAGCGAGTATCCGTCCGCATCGAAGCGGGTCGACTCCCACATCATGTCCAGTACACATTCATATTCCCGCCTACCCGCGGACATCTCACAGTTTTCAAGCGTGGCGGTTCGTGAATCCAAGAGTCGAACCCGACCACTCGAGAGTTGAACTGCCATGGTGCCTTCTTCGGTGACTACGATCGCTCTGTCGCCATCGGAAAAGAAGCGGACGTAGACATCTTGACCCAGTCCTCGGACGAACTCGTCTTGAGCGGGGGACAAGGGCGGTGTGGCGAGTACCCACCGTGCACCATCCTCGAGATCGACGAGGACGTAATCGGCATCCGAGCCTAATCGAAGTTCAGACGCGCGGTATGTGCGCGACGCGATCGACATGGCGTGCGGGTTTTCAGCGACGATTCGGTTGTCCACAAGCGGTCTTTGGACCACCTCCGAAACGCTGACATTCGACTCAAGGTGGACCGTCAACGGCCAGTTGGCGTTTGAATGAGCACAGGAATCGCACCCCGCGAGAATTCCAAAGACAAGTGCAGCAAAACGCATGTCCGTTCGTCCCATCCACGTGTGGCAATCCCGTGTCGACGATTCGACTCTCATGTGGAGTGCTCGTTCGTCGCAACGCTGCGGCTACACCTGAATCGATTGAGCCCACTCGCGTGGTGACGCACCAAATTGTCGGCGAAACTCCCTGCTGAATTGGGATGAACTCTGGTAGCCCACCGCCCGTGCTGCGTCGCCCACACTCTCCCCGCGCGCGATTTTCATCGACGCCTCCGCCAGCCGGAGCGCCTTGATGTACTGAAGCGGCGACAACGAAGTTGCGGTCTTGAAGTGTCGGTCAAAAACCGCGCGGCTCATTCCCGCTCTGTGCGCAAGAGCATCGATGGAGAAATCTTCGCTGAGGTGTGCGTGGACGTAGCTGAGCGTGGCCGCCAGCGCTGGTGCGCCACCGAAGTCTCGCGAGAGCCGACCACCGGCCTCCCCGCGCAGCATTGCGAAGAGCAACTCCCGGAGACGTCCGGGTCCTAGCACCTGCGCTGCAACGGGATCGTCAAGCAGCGCCAACAACCGCGCGAGCGCAGCGTCGAACCCTTTGTCCCGCGGAAAGACCCCAAACCCTTCCGATGGTTTCTGCCCACGCTGCGGTGCGTTGTCCTGGGATGCCTGCACATCCACAACAAGCCGCGACATTTCGCGCGTATCGAGGCGCATGAGCAAACCGAGTAGCGGCGAGTCAGTCAAGAGCCAGATCCCGGCGATCTATGGCCCGGAGATGGCCGCGCGCGGCTTCATCTATTTGGGCTTCGACTACCTGGGCATGGGCGACTCGCCAGCGTTGCCCGGCGAGTTCAAACAAAGCCGCTACATGTTTCGCCTGATCGAAAACACGTGGGATGCGGTTTCGTACCTAGGAACGCTGCCTTTCGTCGAAGAGATCTACGGCTTGGGCGTGTGCCAAGGCGGCTCGATCATCGCTTCATCTTCGGTGACAGACCACCGGATCAAGAAGATCGCCACAGTGTCCGGCATGATGGCCGCCGACGCGTTCCAGTGGGGTGATCGTGCAATTGTGGATCAGACAATCGCGGCCGCGAATGCATCGAAACAGAAGATGTTCGAAACGGGAGAGGCGGACTACACCTGGCCGATTGTCCTGAGGGACGACATGACACGCGAGGAGTTTGTTGCGACGGGCGTTCCAATGGCCGACGACACGTACAACTTCTACGGCAAGGATGGCTTCGCTGGCCCTGGGAAGGCCAAGAACTTCACCGCCGAACACATCGGCGATCAGGCAATGCAGTCGCTGATCTCGATCGCTGAGCACTACGCGGACAAGATCACGCAGCCTACGATGGTGATCTACGGAACGAGCGCGGCAACGGCGATCTGTTCCACCAACTTCATCGAGCGTCTTACCAATAACCCTGAAGTGTTGGCGTTCGATGATTTCAGTCACGTTGACTTCTACTGGAAGCCGGAGGCCGTGAAGGCCTCGTGTGACGCGACAGCCGAGTTCTTCAACAAGTGAGCGTCGACTTCTACAAGCTTGATCGCTGGCACCCATGACCCTTGAGGAACTTGTTGAGCAAGTGAATGCTCGCCGTGTCCATCAGATTCGTTGCGGCGATCATCGCTTCATCGATATCACCATCGTGGAAACTGAGGGCCGGTTCTTCGTGCGCCAGTACAAGTTCGGAAAGCGCAGTTGGTACGACGCGTTCGTGGAAAACCCAAGCGCAGACGGCGCTCCAAATGGCGCAATGAGAGTTGGCGAGGCTGAAGTCCCAGTCATTGGCCAGGTTCCAACCGACCTGGAAGAGGTGAATCCGAAGGTGAACAGAGCCTTCTTCAAGCTCCTCTGGGTCCTCTACCCGCTCATGCGTTTGACCTTCAACCGAAAGAAGCACGAGGCATCTACGCTCGAACTCATACCTCAGGATTTGGAATAGAAAACCAGAAAAAGAAGAGCCCCGCTGCGTTTACCAGCGAGGCTCTCAGCTCCGGATGCTGGACTCGAACCAGCGACAAATCGGTTAACAGCCGATCGCTCTACCAACTGAGCTAATCCGGAATGGAGCGGCAAATTGCAGCCGGCCCGGCTAGCTGTCAAGTCGCCGCCTGCAAATCAACCAGGTGGCTGCGAAGGCCGCGAAGTCCGGACCAGTTCGAGCGCGTCACGCGCCCAATCCGCGTCGACCTGTTTGATTTGGGTGCGCGCGCTAGCTGCGACGGGGACGATATCGCTCCAGATCGCGGTCTCCAGAAAGCGGAGTGTCTTGGGGTCGTCCCGGCGCCCATCCAGGACTGCCCGGCACCGAGCACACGCGAGCATCAGCGTGTCGAAACTGGGTTCGTTTTCAGGATCGATGTCGACGATCCGAAGGTCGTCGTTTTCTTCGCAGAGCTCGCACTTGCTCCTCGCCCGACGGGCGAGGTCTTTACCAAATGCCTGAATGGCATTCAGCCGGGCTTGATGCTTCGCTTTTCCCTTGGACACGCCGCGAGATCTACACCTCTCTCGCACGCACGGCCAGCCGACACCGACCCCCTTTGCAGGTCTCGCTCAAGCCACGTAGGATGCGCCCGCATAGGAGGCATTGAATGTTCTTTCGTCAGCTCTCGGTCCTACTCGCCATCGCCTCGTTCGCGCTGGTCGGCTGTTCCCCCGACCCCGTCAACGAAACCCATCAGGGCGAGCTCGCAACCGGGGACTCCCAACACGCGCACGACCAATCCTTCTACGACGAGTACAAGTTCAAGGCCGCCGAGGGTTGGAACATCACCGTCACGATGACCTCGGACGCATTCGATACGTATCTCCAGCTTCGCCAAGAAGGTGTGGAGGACGAGGTCTTCCTCGAGGAGAACGATGATGTCGTGTCTGGCAACACGAACTCCACGATCAACATCACCGCACCGGCAAGCGGCACCTACGTGGTGTGGGCAAACTCGCTCCGTGCGAACGAGACCGGCCCGTATACGGTGACCATTTCCGCGCAACCGGCCGGCGGCCAGTAACCAAGGCACGCTTTCGCATCGAACGCCCGGGCCTAGCGCTCGGGCGTTTCTAATTGCTGCGCGGCCGGAAACGTATCGGCATGCCCAGCGAGGGCGAAAGCGTGATGTTCCGTCGAACGGTTCGGATCGGCATCACCGCAACGGGCTCGAGGTTGCGCAAGACTGTCGCGAGGACCGCGCGCATCTCCCACAGCGCAAAGGCTTCGCCGATACACCTTCGGATGCCTCCGCCGAACGGGAAGAACTCGTAGGGGCTCACGCGCACGCCAACGAAGCGATCCGGATCAAAGCGCTCGGGTTCAGGCCAGGTCGTCGTGTTGGTGTGGGAGAGGATGATGCTGCACGCCACGATGGTGCCCGCGGGAATGTCTACACCGCCGATCGTGGTGTCCACTTGGGTGACGCGGCCAACACCGGGAATCACGGGGTGGATTCGAAGTGTCTCTTTCGCAACCGCATCCAAGTACTTGAGGTCGCCGAGCTTGTCTGGGGTGACGTGCCCATCGGGATACACGCGATCCAGCTCGTCTTGAACGCGGCGCAGCACATCCGGATGGCGTGTCAGCCGATGGAAGCTCCACGAGAGGCCAGTCGCCGTGGTCTCGTGTCCAGCCACCAGCATCGTGACGAGTTCATCCCGAATCTCTTCGTCGCTCATCGGCGTTCCGTCTTCGTGCGTCGCTTCGATCAACATCGAGAGCACGTCCTGTCGATCGCCTCGACCCACCACGCGACGTGCAGCGATTTCGTCCATGATCAAGCCGCGCATCGTGCTCCGCAGACGGAGGAACCGTCGCCAGGGCGACCACGGTCCCAAGTCACGCTGGAACTCCTTCACGATGCTTAGTGGGTTGTCGAGCATCGCGAGCGTCTTGACCAGCACCGCCCGCAGCGCATCGCGACTACGCCCTTCTTCCATGCCGAACACCGTGTGCAGAATGACGTCGAGCGTAATGGCCTGTGTCTGGCTTTGAAGGCGCATGGGTCGTCTGCCCCACGCCGCCATCTGCGCGCGCGTGATGCTGCACATCGCCTCGCCGTACGACTTCATTCGGTCGCCGCGAAACGGCGGTAGCAGCAGGCGGCGTTGCCGCATATGTCGCTCACCGTCCAAGACGAGAACCGAATGAGGACCGAGAAAGGGACGCAGGACGATGTTGGCTTGACCTGCGTGGAGTTCCTGCGCGGAACCGGTGAACACCTCTTTGACAGCATCGGGTTCCGCAAAGAGCACGAAGGGCGGAAGGCCCGGCAGTCGAATGGAAAACGGCGCACCAAAGCGCTCGCGTGCACGTCCCAAGAAATGCTGAGGCCGATAGAGAAATTGAAAGAGCTGAATCCATGGCGAGGTGGATGGGCCCGCAGGAACGTCCATGCAGTTAGAGTCGCATGGATGGGACAGGACTACATTCACGGCTTCACGCGCGAGGAACAGGACCGGCTATTGGAGCAGGCTCGCCACTGGCGCGACCGACTGATCCTGCCGGATTTATCATACAAACCGGGCAAGCACGTGTTGGAAATCGGCTGTGGTGTGGGAGCCGTGCTCAAGACACTGGCGGACGCGCATCCGTCGCTGCGCTACACCGGCGTTGATCTCTCCGCAGATCAAATCGCTCGGGCGAAGATGGTTCTCGACGGAGCCGCGGAGCTTCACGTCGCCGATGCGTCTGCACTGCCTTTCGCGGATGGGGCGTTCGACCACGTGTACATGATGTGGTTCTTGGAGCACGTCCGTGATCCCTTGCCGTTCTTGCGGGAAGCGCGACGCGTGTTGAAGCCTGGCGGAACGATCGCGATCAACGAGACGGACTACTCCACGTTCTTGGTGTGGCCGACGTGTGCGGATGTGGAAGCGTTTGCTGCTGGGCAGCGCGCGCTTTTTGAAGAGCGGGGAAATCCCGTGATCGGACGTTCGTTGGGTGCGCAGTTGTGTGCAGCTGGGTTCAGCGAAGTTCGGAATCGGATGATGGGATTTCACTACTTCACAGGTGAGCCTGAGTTGAAGTCGATCACCGAGTACATGCTGGGATTTATGGAGCCGATGATTCCGCAGATGGTCGAAGCAGGCTTTGATGAAAACCAACTGCAACGCGGTGCGGAAAAACTGCGTGCGCTACCGGACATGGAAGCCGCGTCTTTCACGCAGGTTGTGTTTCGGGGAAGCGGTCGCGCGTAGCGCTCTTTCGGGCATCATCAGCGGGTTAGTGGGAGAGCCTGGGGTTCCCTCAGTTTCGTTGACACCTATGCGACAAACGCCGCGTGGTTTAGTTCGAACTGCTCTGGGGAGACGTACCCAAGCGTCGAGTGACGTCGTTCCCGGTTGTAAAAGACTTCGATGTACTCGAAGAGCGCACTCCGGACATCCTGCTCGTCTGGCCAAGTGCGACGCGAGATGAGTTCTTGTTTGAGCGTGCTGAAGAACGACTCCGCGACCGCGTTGTCCCAGCAGTTGCCTTTGCGACTCATGCTCAGACGTACTCCCGCTTGAGTGGCGCAAGTTCGAATGCATAGCTTGTGTACTGCCTGCCTCGATCGGAGTGGTGAACGAGCTCTTCCTCTGGCGCGCGAGAAATCAGCGCCGCATTGAAAGCGCTGAGCACCAGCTCGGTTGTGAGGTCGCTACGCAATGACCAGCCAACGACTTTGCGTGAGAACAGATCCAGGATCACTGCGAGGTACGACCAGCCTTTTGCGGTCTGAATGTACGTGATGTCGCTGACCCATTTTTCGTTCGGTCGTGACGCCGCAAAGTCGCGGTCGAGTATGTTTGCTACAACAGGTCGCGTCTCATCGCGTTCTGTGGTGTTTCGAAAACTCTTTCGCTTCCGCGCTTGGATCCCCAGTGTTTTCATGGCGTTTTCAACGGTGCGTTTGGAGACTCGTATCCCATGCGTCTCGCGCAACTCCGCCAACACGCGTGGACTGCCGTACGTTTGGTAGCTCGCGAGGAAGATGAGTTGAACAAGTTCTTCGACGTGTCGTCGACGCGTTTCAGTCCGACTCGGTCCTCGATCTCTCCACGCGTAGTACCCGGCACGCGTGACCTGAAGGACGCGACAGAGACGAGCGATTGAGTGGTTTGCCTTCTCTGCGTGAATGAAAGCAAATCTCATTCGCTTTCGCGCGCAAAGAAGGCCGCGGCTTTTTTTAGGATGACCTTGTCCTCTTCCGCGGAGTCGAGTTTCCGTTGCAGACGCTTCACCTCACGCCGCAACCGTTGCAACTCCTCCTCGGGCGTCTCCTCTTTCCTCGTCGCCGTCCGCTTCTTTTTCGGTTTCTTCCGAGCCATCTCATCACGGTACCAGCTGTAGGATTCACGCCGAGGCGTTCCGCCAGAACAGCAAACGTGTCGTCGCTTCGCAGGACGAGTTTCACCGCTTCAGCGCGAAACTCAGCCGAGTAGCGACTATTCCTTCTCGATCTTCTTGAGCCCATGACACCTCCAAGGCGGTGTCAACGAAAGCGAGGGAGGCCCAGCCAATTATTTTTTCGAAGGCTTCAAGACCTGCAAAGACGCCAAGTTGCGAGTATTTTTTACCGGAAGATAGGAAGACGGGAAGACGGGAAGGTTTAATTTTTCCTGCGACACTTGTGTTCCACCGGATCTCTCGTGCGCTCCGATCTTCGAGGCGTTTTTCACAACTCACGCGTCGCCACGCTTGCGGCATGTATCCCACTTCGCGCTTCGGGTCTCAGTGCGCATCAAAGAATGCGTATTGAAGAACGCGAACTTGATTGAAGAAGTGCACGCGAGCTGCAAGGCACACCGCGCACCGCAACGCGCCGCAACAACGCGGACCGCAACGCGCCGCAACAACGCGCCGCAACGCGCGAGCGGGCAGCACAAGGACGGCTGACCCAGAACGCGAAGCGTTCGTTCGAGCGACGCGAACCGCCGGGCAACGTCGAGGCTCCCCGAGCCGAGACGCGCGCGAAGCGCGTGCTTGGAGGGGGGTCCCGAACGAAGTTCGGGGGGAGGGATTGCTAATCCCTCCCCAAGGAGGAGCCGTGGCCGCGAGTGGGAGCCGAAGGCGGGAACGAAGGCCGCGGCGACTCCGATCAGTAGCGTTGAATCACGTGATAGCCAAAGTCGGTCTCGACCACATCGCTGATCCCACCCTCAGCCAATTGAAACGCCGCACTCTCGTACGTCGGCATCAAAAGCCCACGTCCGACTGCACCCAGATCGCCACCACGCTCTGCCGACGAGTCATCGGAATGCTCTCGCGCCAGCGCCTCGAAATCGGCGCCTTCGGCCAACGCCATCTCACGAACTTCAGACGCCCTTGCCTGCGCTTCTTCCTGCGAGCGCGAGATGTCGTCGGGCGCATTCCTCGCACCGCTGTAGCGAATCAAAATGTGACGCGTGTGGACCTTCTCCACCGGACACCGCTCAGCCACGACGTAGCCATACCCGGTCTCGATCACCCCCGTACGCTGACCCACGGCCAAACCAAAGATCGGATCCTTGAGCGGTCCGTGCAGATCAGGCCACGCGTCTCGCGTCCATGTACCCATCGCACCACCGCGCGCACGACTCGTTCGGGCATCCGACTCGTTTCGGGCGAGGTCCGTCAACGATTCACCAGCTTCCGCTCGAGCAAGAAGCTCAGCGGCTCGCGCGCGTGCTTCGTCTTCGCTTCGGGTCACTCCCGCCGATGCAGGGTTCGCTCCTGCAAAACTGACAACCACCCCAAGCACACACGCTTCATTCGGATCGGCCAGGGGTTCGGGTTCCGGCTCGGGCTCGGGCTCGGGATCCGGAGTCTCGGTCGCCGGAGACGCCGGAGGTTCTGGGTTCGCAGGTTCGTCGTCGCAACCCCAAACACAAAGAGAGAGCACCAATAGCCAACGCATCGGACGATGCTATTCGGCGGGCGCCCGCGAAGTCATTCCCATTTTAAAGCTCGTGTTCGCGCAGCAGTTCCGGCGTGGCGATGGGCAAGTCTTCGAGTTCGGAACGGCTTCGAATCGGTCGACACTGCGACATCTGCAAGCTCGTCCCCACCGTGTCTGAAGGAGCGATGTAGAGGTTCACCGCAACACCCCCAGTGTGAAACAGAAAGATGTCCTGCACCGAGAGATGACTCTTGCGCCACACAAAGCGCAACGTGCCGATGCCTCCCACGGGCGCGCAACGAAACACGCCCGTCGGCGCGCCGTACTCTTCACGCATCGCCGTCAGATGCGGTGCGACGCCACGCGGATCGATCTGACTCTGCACTTGGATCAACGCGAGACGCAGGTTGTTGAACCCATAGAGAGCCACCGACCCACCGGCCAAGCGTTCCATCAGCCACTTCTCAGCAGCATTCCGTGGCGTCGGATCGGTGTGCGCTTCGGGGCGGGCTTCGCGCAACTCTCGCTCGGTCATCCCAATTGCTGCGCCGGCAATCGGCGCCGGCATCAGGTTGGTCGACTCGCGCTGAAGCGCTTCGGACACTTCGTCGTCTTGCCTGGCGCGATCCTGGCGGCGTTGTTCGCGGAGCTCTTCTTCGCGCTGCGTCTCCTGCGTATCGAGGTAGCCAAACACACCGAGTGTGCCGGCGACTGCGACGCCCACCGCAACAAGGATCGGTGCCCACGCTCTCACGTCTCAGCGATAGCACGTGACCTGCCGCGCGGTCACTTCCTGGTCGCGTTACGCGAAAATGTCGCGCAGCGCCTCGAGAAGCTCGGGATGACGAAACTCGAACCCCCACTCGGCCAAGCGTTTCGGCACCGCGCGCGTGGAGATCAACAACATCTGGTCCGCCATCTCGCGCCCCATCGCCAGACGCGCCGCAAAACGCGGAAGCGGCACCACCGTCGGACGCGACAACACAGCTCCCAACGCACGCGTCAGTTCAGCGTTGGTGATCGAGCCGGTGCACGCGTTGAACGCTCCGGTGACCTGCGGCTGCTCGACAGCAAACGCCAGGATGCGCGCCATATCCTGAATGTGCACCCAGGGCATGAACTGCGATCCGTCACCGACCTTGCCGCCCACACCCATCTTGAACGGCGTCTTCATTTTCGCGAGTGCCCCGTCGTCGGCATCGAAGACCACGCCGATTCGTGGATGCGCCACCCGCAGCCCTGCATCGCGCGCCGGTTGTGCGGCCGCCTCCCACTGCACACACACGTCCGCCAGGAAACCGTTGCCCGGTTCATCCTCAAACGAGAGTTCGGCGTCGCCACGATTTCCGTAGAAGCCCGTGGCGGATGCGCTGATGAACGTGGACACACCCGCATCGATGGCCGCTTGTGCGATCAAGGTGGTGCCGTGGATACGACTCTCCAGAATTCGGCGCTTCCGTTCGTCGGTCCATCGCCCAGCAACGCTCTCACCGGCGAGGTGGACAACGGCCTCGACGTTCTCGAAGGGGTCGATTCGCCCGGCGGCAAGATCCCAGGTCAGGCCGCCCGGTTTTGCTTTGCGCGACAGGGGAATCGGCTCGTGCCCTGCCTCACGAAGAATCGACACAAGCGTGCGTCCAATAAGCCCGGATGCACCACTGACGACGATGCGCATGCTCAGGAGCGTAGGAGTGGTGCCGCCACCCGCCAAGGGCTATGGTCCCGGCCGCATGCACGTCGCGTTTATTACCGAAGCTCTAGAGCCCTACGGCGGGACCGGTCCTGCCGCCGAAATCTGCGGCGCGCTGCCCAAGGCGCTCAAGTCGTTGGACCACACCGTCTCGGTGATCTCCCCGCTCTTCGCCAACATCGATCCGCAGGAGCACTCGCTGGCGCGACGCCTCACGAAGATCGACGTGGAAGTCGACGGCACGACGTACGCATGCGAGCAATACACCGGACGAACAGTTTCCGGTGTGGTCACGCAGTTTATCGGTCACGAAGAGCTCTTCGCCGATATTCGTTCGATCGACGATGGCGACGTTGCAGCGACGCGTCGCGCGGTGTTCGCCGAAGCCGCGGCGAAAGTCTTGCTGACCCTGGATCCCGCAGTTCACGTAGTGCACGCGCACGGTGCCGTCGGAAACCACGCGCTCAATGCCTTGGGCGAATCGCTGCCACGAGTTCTGAGCCCGCATGGCGAGAGTTTGAAGCCCGCCACCAAGACCTTGGTTCTAGGCAATGCGGATGCGCAGTGGGACGGCGACATTCACATCATCGCGCCAGGAATCGACGCTGCGACCTGGAACCCGCTCACCGACACGCATCTGCCCGCGCGTTTCGATCCGGTGGACCTCTCCGGCAAGCGTCGTTGCAAGGCGGAGATGCAGCGCACGCTGGGGCTGCCGGTGCGTGCGGATATCCCGTTGCTCGCGCTCGGGGGTCGTGGGGAAGAACTCACTCTCTTTGTGAAGATCGCTTCCAAACTCTTGCGCAACGACGTTCAGATTGGAGTTCTCGTCGAGGAGAACGAAGACGGAGCTCTGGTTGCGGCGTACGAGGAGCTGTGGGATCGCTGGCCCGATCGCATTCAAGTGCGTACGGCATCCGACATGGCGATTCGCCATCAACTCCTGGCTGCGGCCGACTTCGCCGTGTTGCCCAGTCGAACGTCCGTGTCTCCCGCGAGTGCCATGAAGGCGCAGCGCTACGGTTCGGTGCCGATCGTGTTCGCGGAGGGAGCTCTCGCTTCCGCTGTCGTCGACATCGATGCACGACTCGAGTCGGGCACCGGAATCTGCTTCGCGCCTTACGCCCCGGATGCGCTACTCGGCGCTGCGCAACGCGCTCTCGGTGCGTTTACCGAGGATGCTCTCGACTCACTACGAAGCCGAATCATGCGTCTCGACCACAGTTGGGATCGCAGCGCTCGCATCTACGAGCGTCTCTACGCCTCCCTTGTGGACTAAGTCGACGGCACCTTTAACGGCTTCGCGGGCAGCTTTGCGTCGCTCGGTCGCACGTAGAGCGGTTCGATCGCCGCGGCGTCGTCCGGTCCATCCCGTTCTGCACGCAGCATCCCCTCGATACCCAGGTGAATGGCGAGTTCGGCCAGGGGCTCTCGACCAAAGTCATGACCTTCAACCTCGGCGATGCTCGCGAGGCGGGGTTCTTGAACAACGACGACAGGTGCACCCTCGGACACGTCGTACTGCGCGGTGTAGACCTGGTTGCGGCCGGCATCGCTTAACACCGTCACGCTGCCGGGACCGACTGACCGAGCGAGAGCCGCCAGGGAGCACACACCGATGAGTGGCGTGGGGTTGGCCAAGACCATTCCCTTGACGGTCGCGAGCCCTACCCGCGTGCCTGTGAACGACCCAGGACCCAAGCCCACCGCGATCAGCTCGGGGTCAAAGCCCTTCGCCTCGCTGCGGAGATCGTCGATGAGCGGAAGTAGCTTTTCGGCGGGCGGGCTTTCGAACCCCTTGGCAATGACTCGGGAGCCGTCCAGCAGGGCCACCGAGGCCGCTCCGCGAGACGTGTCGATCGCCAGTATCTTTCGGAATATCGACATCTGTGATGCGCTTGACCTGGTAGAACGCCGAGGGTATCGCGTTCCGGCTAGACTCGCTGCGATTCCGGCACATTAGATGCTGCACCTCCTTCAACCCACCCCGACCCATTGGGTCGCCGCCGTTCGAGACAACCTCGACGGGCTTTTGGCCGACCACGCACATTGCGAACTCAAGGCCGCACAGAGCGCGCTGTCGCTGATCGGTCGGTTTGGTGCTGAGGAGCCGCAGTTGATCGAGCCGCTCGCCGACCTGGCGCGCGAGGAGACGCAGCACTTTCGACAGGTCAATCAACACATCGAGGCACGGGGTGGAACGATGACGCGTCCGGGCAAGGACGAATACGTCAACGCGCTTCGCACGCGCGCCCGTGAGGATCACGGCGACGCTCCGGTGTTGCTCGACCGACTGCTGATCGCGGCTCTCATCGAAGCGCGTTCGTGCGAGCGATTCAAACTCCTTGCAGAGGGTCTCACCGACGAGTTGGCGGAGTTCTACCGGGCGTTGATGGCTGCCGAGGCACGCCACTTCACCCTCTTCTTCGGACTCGCCGAGCAACGCTTTGGCGCTGACGCGCGACGACGCTTGGAACTGCTCGCGGAACGAGAGGCCGAGGTTGTGCACCACCTTCCACTGGGTCCGACGGTTCACGGATGAGCAAGAAGCGCGAGAAGAAGAAAGCGCCCGAGCCGGAAGAATCGTCGTGGGAGCGATTCAAGAGCAACGTGCGCACCATCGGCGGCGCGATCCTGCTCGCGGTGTTCATTCGCATCGTGTTGTTCGAAGCGTTCGAGATCGACGGCCCCTCGATGGAGCCCACGCTCCAGCACGGAGATCGTGTGGTGGTCGCCAAGATGCTCTACGGCCTGTTTTTGCCGCAGATGCACGAAGCTGTGGAGACCTGGGGCGCGCCGAACGTCGGCGACGTGGTGATCGTGAACAGCCCCGCGGACGGCGTCGATATCGTGAAGCGCGTACTCGCTGTCGGTGGGGACACGATCGAGATTCGCGATGGCCAAACCATTCGCAATGGGGAGCCGATTCCGCGACGCATGATCGGCGAATGCGAGCAGGATCAACAGAAAGAGCCCAACGACAACTGTCGCATCTACGAAGAAGAAGTCGAGGGCGTCACGTACCGGATTTCACAAGGTGAGGGTTGGGCGGAGCTCGACCGCGGCGAGATCCGGATTCCGGAAGGACACATCTACGTCCGTGGCGACCACCGCGACCACTCCAATGACAGCACCAACCCGCTGATCGGAGCGATCCCCGTCCGACGGGTCAAAGGCAAGGCGCTCTTCATCTACTTGAGCTGCGACGAACGCGATGACGGATGGTTCTTCTGCGGAGCACCGCGTTGGAACCGGTTCTTCCATGGCGTCGAGTAGCTAGCGCATCACGCGAAGCACACGGTCTCCGGGACGCACGAGTGCGCGACGCGGTCGGTCTGCTGGAAGCGTTTCGAACGCCTCCTTCCAATGCCGAAACTTTCCCCCCTTGGCGACCACGTCGATGACGGCTTCGCCTTCGGCACGACCTCCTTGGGCCAGCACGTACTCCACCCACGCCCATCGCGCGGAGGTCGCACGCAAGTCGACGCGACCCTTCACGCCTTTGCGAAGTCGCTTGAGACGTTGATCGACAGTCCGGATTCCAGCGAAAGGCATTCCGTCCATCGGGGTGTTTCGCTTCGCACAGAACGGCGCGATCCCCAATGAAATCGGAGCGATACGGCTCAGCTCCAGCGAGAACTCGACCAGCTCATCGATGTCGTCGTCCGTCTCATCGGGCAACCCAACCATCATGTAGAGCTTCAGCCTGCGCATGCCATGCCGCTTTACGAGATGCGCTGCTTCGCGAAGTTTCTCATCCGGCGCGCGTCGCTGAATGGCTTTACGCAAACGTGCGCTCGCGCCGTCTGCTGCAGTGGTGAGCACGGTCTGCCCGCCTTTTCGAAGTGCGGCGACAAATCGGTCATTGAGTCGATCCGCGCGCAACGACGAAAGCCCGACTTCGCGTCCGCTGTCGACCAACGCTTCGACGATGTCGGTGATCTTCGGATGGTCGGTCGTCGCGGCTCCGACTAACCCCACCCGCTTTGCATGGTCGGGCACGTGCTCGAGAACTTGCTCCGGCTTGAAGAGGCGCATGCCGCCGTTGGTCGACCGGCGCATCACGCAGTACGTGCACCCACGATGACAACCCCGTTCGGGTTCGATCAGGAACATGTCACGCAGTTCCGTCTCGGGCGTCGTGATCTGAGAACGCGCCGGGAGATGTGCGTCATCCGCGCGTGCGATCGGCGGCATCGTGTCGCCGTGCAAGCTCGGAACGAACGCGCTCGGAATCGCGTCGGCCAGAGCACGCAGCAACGACTCGCCACGTTGCGCAAAAATCAGATCAAGGGCCTGGTGCGTCGTGTCGTCGGCTTCGCCTAAGAGAATCGCGTCTGCGAAGGGCGCCAATGGCAGCGGGTTGGAGAAAGTGAGCGGCCCGCCGGCCAGAATGAAGGGGTGCTCGGCGCCACGATCGCGGGCAAGCGGTGGAATCCCCGCGAGTTGCAAGGCTTGGACGAGACCCGCCAGTTCCAGCTCGTACGCCACGCTCAGTCCAACAACACGGTAGTCGCCAACCGGACGCAGCATCTCGTAGGTCAGGATCGTGTTCGCGTGGGTGATGTCGTCCGGAAGAAACGCGCGGTGTGCGGCGCGACCAGAGCGTTGATTGATCGTGCGGTAGAGGGTTTGAAACCCCAGCGACGACATCCCGGCGTGATAAGGACTCGGATACAACAAGCAGACCGCTTCAGGCGCATGGTCGACGAGCGTTCCCGTTTCGCGCTCAAGGCGCAGGCGGATCTGTTCGCGCTGGTCGTCGCGAGCCACGTCGAGAGACTATAGGGCCGTCGGCACACAACGGCACGAAAACGCATGGCACGAAAGATGCCCTTTCACATGGACGTGGATGGAGGATCAAAATGAGAGGGAGCGTTCTGTTCGTATGCGCGTTGGTGGCGCTCGGCTGCACCAAGTCAAAGGTCGTTGAAGACGCGGCGGTGGACGTGCTGCCCACGCGAGACGCCGCTGAGGATGTCCCGTTCATCCCACCCGATGCCACTGCGGACGCGGGTGAAGAAGACGCGCCTCCCGACGTTCCCTTCGTCCCGCTCACCGGCGAGGTCGACCTACTGATCATGATGGACAACTCCGGATCGATGTCCCAAGAGCAAGCGGCGTTGGCGCGCGAAGTTCCGCAGCTCGTTCGTGGACTCGTGACAGGTGACGTGGATGGTGACGGTGCAGCGGAGTTTCCGCCCGTGGTGAACCTTCACGTGGGCGTGGTGACCTCCGACATGGGAACAGGCGGGGTGGTTCGCGGCGCCTGCGAGCGCGATCCCAATTTCGGAGACGATGGCGTGCTGCGCAACGAAGGCAACCCCGCGATCGTCGGGTGTGCGGCAACGTACGACCCAAACTTCCTCGAGTTCCAACCGATGGATGACCCGGATGTCTTCGCGGCCAACATCGCGTGCCTCTCGACACCTGGAACCAACGGGTGCGGGTTCGAGCAACCCCTCGAGGCCGTCCTCAAGGCTGTGACTCCAAGCGCGTCCGATATCAGCTTCGTCATGGGCACGACGGGACACGCCGACACGCAAAACCGCGGCTTCCTTCGTCCCGGTGCGCTCCTCGCGGTGCTCACCGTCACTGACGAAGACGACTGCTCTGCACTCGACCCCGACGTCTACGACCGCATGAGCACGCGCTACCCCAACCCCGAACTGAACCTTCGCTGCTTCCAGTACCCGGAAGCCATTCATCCGATCGTTCGGTATGCGGACGGGCTCTTAGCGTCGCGCAGCGAAGCGGGTCGCCTGATCTATGGTGCGATCGTCGGCATTCCGGAAGCGGTCAACCCGATTCCGGGCGCGCCAATCGACTACGATCGCATTCTCGCTGACGACGACATGCAAGAGCGCGTCAACCCCATGATGCCCCAGGAGTTGACACCCTCATGCGACCGTCCTGGCACGGGTCGCGCGTTCCCACCGCGACGGATGGTGTCACTCGCTCAGCAACTCGAAGAACGAGGCGCACGCGCATTTGTGCAGACGATCTGTCAGGACGACTACAGCGCCGCGGTCGTTGGATTTGCGCAAGAGATCGGGGGCGCGCTCGCCGAATAGCTACGCCGCCATTCGACGTACCGGTTCGGCGTGAATGACCACGTCCACCACGTTGGGGTACTCGTCACGGATCGCCTCGTTGGCCAGCTCGACAACGTTGCCTGCGGCGGCGATCGACATGTGTTCAGGTAGCGCGATCCGAAGGTCCATGAAGATCGCGCCGGGAGTTCCACGCGTACGCACCGAATGCACGTCCATGACCGGTGCGATGCCGCCTACCAGCGCTGCCACTTCGTCGGCTTCCACCAGCGCAACATCGGTCAGGTAGCCTGCGTTCTCGCGCAGGATATCCACGCCGGCCTTGCCCACGAGCACAGCGACAAACACGGCTGCAGCGATGTCTAGGCCGCTCTGCCCCAGCCACGTCATCACGCTGGCACCGATCACGCCCAGCGTCACCCAACAGTCGGCGCGGGTGTGGCGTGCATCGGTCATCAAGAGTGCGCTGCCGACACGCTTCCCTTCGCGCGCCTGATACGACGAGATGCCGAAGTTGACCGCCAAGGTCGCGAGCAGAACGATCATCGAGCCGATCCCAAGCTCCGGCGGCGCTGCCTTGCCGTCCTGCAAGCGCATGACCGCCTCACCTGCGACGTTCGCCGCCATTAGTAAGAGCGAAACACCGATCGCAATCGCCGCGATCACCTCGATCTTTCGGTGGCCGTAGGGGTAGCGAGCGCTCGGAGGACGAGCGGCGAGCGCCAATCCAACCAAGCACACCACCGATGCCAAACCATCCGTGAGGCTGTGGTACCCGTCCGCTTCGATCGAAAGCATCAACGCCGCACGACCGGCGATGATCTTGGCGATGGCGACGGCAACGTTGAGACCCAACGCCACCAGCAGGACTTTTCGTACGCGCTGATCTTTCTCGTTCATTTCACCGACCCCATGAATGCGACCGCGGACCCCGTCGAAGTCCCGATGACCTGCAAACGCAGCTTCTTCTTGCCGTTGGACGTCACGCTCTTGCCGCGGACCAATCGACGCGCGATCACGATGGTCGCGACGATGGGAATGGCGAACGCAACGAAACGCGAGAGCCCCGGCACAAGGCGCAACGTGGGTGCCCCCGCGAACACGTAGAACACGTTGAACGCAGTAAAGCTCGCGAGTGAGAGCATGCGATGGCGCAGCTCCGTCGAATCGTTCCAACGACGCGCAAGTTGCCGCTCAGCCGTCGAAAAGAACAACCAACTGAGCGCAGCAAAACCGAAGATCGTGATCGTGGCAGCGACGAGTGCCGGAACCTGCGGGGCAAAGAAGAACCCCGGTCCAAAGAGCAGGTGCTCGTCGAGCGGAATCGCGGTCCAGCGCCCATCGAAGTACGCCTCCCAATCACCCACGCGCAACCAGAAGTAGAAGTAGAACGCGAATACGACACCGGGAAACGCGTAAAACACGCGACGTCGGTCGCCCTGTTCGATCGTGCGCTCGTAGGCGCGGTCACCGTCAATGTCGACACATGACTTGGTGCAACCTGTGCACGGCTCACAGCGACTCGAGTCTTCTCGGCGTGGCAACACCGGTCCGATGGCATCGGTATAGATGCGCTCGACCACACCGACGGGACACGCGTAGTGACAGAAGCTTCGGCCGCCCCACTTGGCATTGAAGACAAACGCACCGAGTCCCAACATCACGAGAAAGACCGCGAGTGCGATCCCATCTCCATTCGTGGCAACGAGCCGAAACACCAGCGTGACCATCAAGATCAGCAACCCGATACTCATCGCGTTGCGGCGCCAAAACGCCGGAGCGCTCTTGCCTCGTTTGTGCAGCCTTGCCCCGAGTTCGCCGACGGTGGCGATGGGACAGACCTTCCGCCAGGTGTGAAAGCCGAAGAGCACGAAGCCGATCGGCACCAGCGGCATCACCACAGTCCAGAAGACGCGGGGGGTGAGCGCCAACGTCGACGACGCGAAAAGGTCGCCGACCACCGCTGCGACGATGGCTAAACCGAAGCCCGTCACAAAGATTCGTTTGACTGCTAGCGAACTGCGCACACACGTACCCCTTCGGAGCGCTCAACTGAGCGTCCGCTCACACATCACTGCTCTCCTGACGCACCAGCCTTCAAAAAGATCTGGCGCTGGTCGGACACCGATGAACGACGATCGTTCCGACCGCGTTCACTGACACCCGACTCCTGCTGAACTTGGCCACTGCGTTGTGATGGCCAGGCGATAGACCTCTAAAGCAACTGGCGTGCCCCTCCAGCACGCGGAATGGAGACGGTTGTTTCAGCCGTCCCATTCCCAGAATCCGAAGACCCGGCGCCAGAGCGACGTGTCCCACTGGACACTGCAGTGTCGTCTACAGACGACGACAGCTCTCTTTTCTCAGCCGAGAATCATCGTTTCTTCGAGGAGGTCGCCTTCGGCGAAGCGTTCGAGCCTCCAGCGGTGGAAGAGCTGCTCCTCGTCGCCGTAAAGCAGATGTCGCGCGGTGAGCTTGCCCATGATGGGCGCCATCATGAAACCGTGGCCCATGAACCCGGCGAGCAGCACAAACCCGTCCAGCGCCTTAACTCGACCCACAATCGGATTTCCATCGGGTGTGATGTCGTAGCAGCCGGCCCATTGGCGAAGCACGCGCACACCGCCAAGCAGTGGCATCGTCCGAGTCAGTTCGCGTGCGTAGAGACCCAGGAAGCGCATCGAACTGCCTTGGTTCAACCCATCGGGCACCGCTTCGTTCGACACACCGCCGACGATCTCACCGCGCATCGATTGACTGCAGTAGAGCCCGGTCGCCAACTCTGCGACGAGCGGCCGCAAGAAGGGCTTGAGCGGTTCGGTCGAACAAATCTCGTGACGGTGCGGTTTGTTGGGCATCGCGATGTCGACCAGCTTCGCGACCTCGGGACTCCACGCTCCAGCGGCGTTGATCACCAGCGGAGTCTCCACGCGACCCCGTGAGGTCACCACCGCTTTGACCTTCGAACCGTCGGTCTCGATCTCGAGGGCTTCGGTAAAGGGTGAGACCTGCACGCCAAGCTTCTTGCACGCGTTCGCGTACCCCCAGACGAAGGGCCACGGAAACACCACCGCGTCGTCCGGGTTGAAGCTCGCGGCAACCAGGTTGGTCACGTCGAGTTCAGGCACGATCTCCCGACAGCGTTTGGCGTCGATCAGTTGCGACGTCAGTCCGTGTGCTTTTTGCAAATCGACGGACTTCGCGAGTTGTTGGGCACGCTCCTCGCTGCGTGCCAAAAAGAGGTAACCGCCGCGTCGAAACCACACGTTGATGCGCATGTCGGTTGCGAAATCGTCGCAAATCTCGAGTGATTGCTTCATCAAGCGGATGTTGGTGGCGCTGGACCATTGCGCGCGCACCCCACCTCCGTTGCGCCCCGACGCTCCGCTGCACAGATACCCCTTGTCGATGACGACGATGTTCTCGACGCCCAGCTGCGCGAGGTTAAACGCCGTGGAGAGGCCCATGATGCCGGCGCCGATCACCACGACATCGGCGTGCGTCGGCAGCTCTTGTTCGCTCTTCTTCAGCGGTACTGACGGGGTTGTGCTGGGCGCGGGCTTCATCTCCGGAGACGAATCGATCAAGCGACCGAGCGACGCGAGCGGGATCGGCCGAACGGGAGGACGTGGCGTGATGGGGTGGTCCGGTGACGTGCCGCCTGCCGCGACGACCAAGCGTGCACACATCGCAACGCACTGTTTGCCTTGGCACCATCCGGTGGCGAAGCCGGTGTAGCGCTTCACGCTTTCCAGATCTCGGTGTCCGCGTTCGATCGCTTCTTCGATCGCATCGAGCGTCACGTCCTCGCATCGACAGACCAGAATTTTATCCGAGTCCTGTTCCGGGACTGTCGTGGTTGCGTGCTTGTTCAAGGGCTCGAATGCGACGGCACGCGTTCCTTGCGCGGCACGTTGTCCCGCACGCTCCGGATCGACCTGTGTCGACGCACAGGATCCGACAGCCAACACGTTGTCCGCCGTGGTTCGCCCTTCCGAGTCTGCACGAACGACGAAGCCCGAGCCGTCAAAGCCCAGTTCAGCGCCCGCTTGATGCGCGAGCGGATACGCCGCAGAGGTTGGGCCCGCGACCACCACGGCATCGCAGCCATGGGTCTCGTCGCCCACGCGCACGCGCTTTACGCGTGGACGGCCCTCAAACTCGACGTGATCCGGCGGAAAGGGTCCGACGACCGTGCAGCCTTGCGCCCGTAAGCGACTCAACGCGTGGTCCAAGAGACGACCTTCACCGACCGCGACAACACGCCATTGGTGGATCGCGTCCGCGTCCAAGAGACGCAACACGGCGCGGGGTGTCAGCACGCCAGGACGATCGTTGGCCGGAACGGGAACGACGGACTCGGTGCGGCCGGTCGCGATGACCACCGCGCGAGGAGCCAAGCGCAAAAGCCCATCATCGTCGTCCAGCAGCGCCCATCGTTTGCGCGTGCTCTCATCTTGGGCCTGGACGAAACCAATGGGTGCCTCGTCGAAAATCGCGACGACCGCGCCTCGGTGCACGCGAACCGGTGGACCCAGCGCGGGAACCTCTTCACGCATCAACGCTGCGCGTCCACCCACGTCGTGCGCCTCAGCCAACATCACACTCGCACCGGCTTTGGCGGCTGCGTTGGCGGCGCGGATCCCGCTGGTACCGGCACCGATGACCAACACGTCGACCTCGGCCGTGGTTGGTGTACTTGGCTCCACCACGCGTGAGGGCAGCTTGCCGACGCCTGCAATCCGACGCGCGACCTTCTGCATGAGCTTGTTGACCGGCGCAAAGCGCGTGAACATGTGGTGGTGATCGAGACCTTCGGGAAAGAACCAATCCGTCGCCGCAAGCAGATCGATTTTCGCGGTCCCAATCACATTCTGAGTCTCGACCTGGGTGCCTTGTTTGGCCGGCGCGCAACAGGTCATCACGTTGGGAATCCCATCGACCCGCATCAAACAGCCATCGCAGTTACCTTCGAAGCACAGCGCGCCGCGCGGCCGGTGGTATTTGACGCTGCGGCCAAACACGAGCCGCCCCGCGCGCACCAACGCCACCGCGATCGGTTCGCCTTCGCGTGCGGGCATGGGCTTGCCGTCGACCACGATGGTCACTTCGTCGGCCATGTGCCGATGATAGCCCCTCGCACAAACCAGAGGTGTGCAATCGCTTAGGGCTCGGCGACTCGTTCACGAAAGTGCGCCGTGCCTGCAAGCGCCACGAAACGCTCCACCAGGGGCGTCGACGCATCGGCGCTCGCGAGACACTCGCTTCGCTCCGGATCCAAACCAAACGCGTAGGCCGAGAGCAACGCGGTGACGCACGATTCGGCTTCGGGCATGTCCGCCAACGTGGTCGCGAGTTCGCGTGAATCCGCAAACGGGAGCTCGACGCCGTCCTGAAAGACATACCCCGACGTATCGACTGGAACGTCGTGGTCGTGCGTACGGACGCGTCCCATCTCGTCAAACGATTCGTACGCAAAGCCGATGGGCTCCATGAGTCGGTGGCAGCCCGCGCAAAACGACTCGTCCACCAGGACCTGATGACGCTCGCGCGTGGTGACAGCGTCGGTTTCGGGAAAGACATCCACACCCACAGGCGCTGGCGGGACCGGTTGACACAGCATGTCGCGTCGAACCAAGAGTCCGCGTCGCGTCGGTGAGCTGTGCGCGTTTGTGGCTCGGACGGCGAGCAACCCGCCCTGGGCCAACAGACCCACACCGTACTCCGGTGGTCGCGTCGTTCGCTCAAACTCGGTCGAGCCGCTGCCGTACCCATAGAACGCAGCCAGCGTTGCGTTCAGGTAAGTCTCCGACGACAGAAGAAGATCGTCGAGCGTGCCGTTTTGCTCGAAAAGGACCTCTGCCAAAAACCGATCGGTCTCCTCGCGCATCGCGGCCCGCACCTCGGGCGTAAACGCAGGGTCGTCCTTTCCGACACTCCCGATGGCGGGAAGTCGCAACCACTGCTCCGCAAAGCGGAACATCGCATCCCGAAACGCCGCCGTGGCGACGCCGCCCGAGAAGGCGAGCTCGTTGGCAATCTGCTCCTCGTTTCCACGAATCTCACCGCGTTGCGCCTGCGCGAGGAGCGCGTCGGACGGTGGTGCACCCGTGTAGGTAAACGCCAGTGCTGTCGCGAGCTCGTACTCGTCCAACGCGTAGCGTCCGCGACGTCGCTCTCCGATCTCGCTGCGGTAGAGCGTGGACGGAGAGTCCACCATCGCGACGGTTGCCCAACGCGCAAAGGTCGCGAAGGGTTCTCCCGCGTCATCCATCGAACGGAAGAGCGACCGGTAGCGCACGCGCTCATCTTCGCTGAGCGGGCGGCGGTACAGGCGCAGGCCGAGCGCGTCGACAAACGCTAGTGCACACGCTTCGTTCGCATCGCGGTGACAGGGTGCGAACGCTTCGAGTTCTGCCACGACGTGCTCGCCTGCTTGAATTGCAGCCTCGTGCACCGCGGTGGCGAAGCGCGGCTGAACCACAAGCAGACTTTCATCGGTCCGCAAACCGGATTCGTTCGTCGGATCCGCGGGAAGGTCGAGTGCGAACTCTGCACCAAACGTCTGTTCGAGGGTCGCGCGCAACTCGGGGCCGGTAAGTCGACGCACCATCTGAATGCCCACGGGATCCGTACCCGTGCACAACACGGGCGCGCGGGGATCCGTGGGCGGTTCGGAGCCCGGCTCCGCGATTTGCCCGGAACACGCCGCGACAACAAGGAGATAGCCTGGAAGCGAGATCCTCACGCCAAGAGCTCCGTGATCGTGCTGGAGCCAAACTGATCCGCCGCGGCTCCATCGACGCCAAACACCTCGCAAAGCGTGCGAAGCAATTGCAGGTTGCTGCTGCCCGTGACGACGCCGCCCGTGTTGAGCCCTGCGCAACGGCCGCCCACCAACATCGCGGAGATCTCATCCGCACTGTGACTGGGTTCGCACTCGCTCATCCACACGATCACCGTGTTGTCGAGCACCGTGCTCGAGCCGGTCGAGTCGAGGGGATCGGGCGCATCGAGCTGCGTGGCGAGCCGGACCAGTTTGCCCACGTACCACTTCTGAAGCAGCGCGTACGCCTCCGGTCGGTCGTGCGAGGTCGGGTGCCACGGAAGCCGCTCGCCCGATTCAACAGGCACGGTGACATCGCCATCGGCCCAGCTCGATTGAAGCGTTGCCACGTACGTAAGCCCACACGTCACGGCACGCGCGATGATGTCGACCTGTGCGTCGACGATGTCCGGGAAGTATCGGTCTTCGTATGCAGCAGCATCGTTGCCCTGCAAGGATCCACGCAACGCTTCGACGCTCGCGACGGGACCGCTGCAATCGACCATGGGTCCCGGCAGGACGACGTCGCCGGGTTCGAGTGCGTCGATCATTCCGGACACCGCGCTGGCATGCACATCCAGTTTTCGTTGCTGGCTGGGTCCCAATCCGCGCCCTCGTAAGTCGGTCAGCTCCGCTTGGGTAATCGCGAGCGCTTCGGCTTCCCAGTTGGGTCCTTCTGGCGTCGGTGGCGTGGGCGGTGGTACACCCACCGAACCGACGAACGTGTCGAACGCGCTGACCGGATTGGCGTAAACCCGCACCGCTTCGTCCGCGGTGCGAAAGATGTTCTGCCGACCGTTGAATGCCGCGCCTTGGTATTGCGCAGGTCGAGCGCCCAAATGCAGCGAACGCACCGGAGTCGTGCCGATCGCATCCGCGACGCGCTGATCGAAACTTGGAACCGCGGGCTCCGGATCCGCGTAGCTCATGATCGGTGCGCCCGTGAACATGCTGCGAATCGCGAAGTGGTCCCACGACCCGCTCATCGAGAGGCCGCGCACGAACGTCACGTGGTCGCGCAGTGGCTCAAGTGGACTGGTGATCGCTTGCAGTCGACCGTCGGCACCCGGCCAGAAATCGGGATGCCGCGTTCCGTTGAGCGAAGGAAAGAGGATCAACCGCGTCGGTGCTGCGGCCGGGCTGGATTTTGCGCGCGTGAACGGACCGAGAAGGCTCGCGCCGACCGTACCGGCCACACCTGCACGAAGGAACGCCCGACGACTTAACTTGGTCACGCTCGTAAAGAGGCGCAGACGTCCGAAAGGGTCTCAAACTTTTTCAGAACACCGTGATGGTTGGGCCAAGCGCAGGATCCATGGTCCCGCAGGCGCCCTCCCCTTGGACGAGCCCCCACAATCCGGTCAGCGGGTACTCACCAGGCGCAAGGTCCTCCGGAACGCGCAGCAGAATCCGATCCACTTCTCCACGCGGGTACGAGTCCGGGCATCCCATCGGAAGCGTCGCCGACGACAACTGCGACCACTCCACCGAGTCCCCCACGATCTCGCGCCGCAAGCAGCGGCCCACCGTCGAATCCACACTTTGGGGATTCACCAGTTCAAACGGACCCAACTCAAATCCGCCGCCCTGATCACCACTCCCTGGGCATCCGTCGCCGAGCACCACAACGGCAACTTCCACGACGTCACCGCTGCAGGCCGCCGCGTTCTCGAAACACACCCGCGCAGGGCCATCGGTGCATTGAGGTGCAACAACTCCGCATGCCGCGTCGCTGCCGCTATCCGCGCGCACCGAGCCATCGGCAAATTCGAAGACGGCTCCGTCCTGACAGCCCACAACGAGCAGCAGCACGCTAGCGAATCGCAACGCCCACCTCGAGTCCTGCACCGAGCCACCAACCCTGTGCGCTAAACACCTCCGCCCCTGCGAGCGTACCCGCCGATGAGAGCGCGTAGCCCGCTTCGACGTTTAGCGACAAGCGAAAGCGACCGGGTGAAACACCGATGCGACTTCGAACGAAGGGTCCCGACCAACTGCCGCGCGTGCTGCGCCCGACGACATCGCTGGTGTTGGGTTCCCCGGTCCACGTGCCGACGGAGACGCGGTACCCCAACGCCCCCTGCCACCAAAGCGTCCGACCCGCGTGTGCGCCCAAAGCGGTGTCGAACCACGTGGATCGTGCTTTCACGCGGCCCACGTCGCTGCGTCCGTTCCCGGCGACCACGCCAACGCCAAGCGTCCACACCAGCACGTGGGTCACCCGATAACGAAGGCGAAGTAGCGCACCTCCCTGACGAATCCGAGACTCGTGCGCGTAGCGCCCTATGCCTTCCACGGAAAGTGTCCAACGAAGAACATCTGGCGCCGGGCTTGGTTCGGGTCGAACGAGTTGTTGCTCATCCCACTCCGACACGAGTTCAGCTGCCGCAAGCGCGATCGCCCGTCCCGCTGTTCCATCCGACGGAACATCGGCTTCTCGCCGCATGTCGCCCACGGCGATCCAGACGCGCGATCCACGACACTCGATCGCGACGAGAGGAGGAGTCAGCCCATTCGTCTCGAGCTCGAGGTGAAGCACTCGCTCCACATCCGCGGCGAGCGCGCTCGGACAACGGATCTCGACGCTTTGCGCGTACGTGGTCGAACACAACGATACCCATGCAATGACAACAAGATGTCTGGACGAGCAGCTCAACGGAGAGAGTCTACGGGCTGTCCAGTCCACCGTGGTGTCGGACTGCAGCGGTTCGGCGACCCGAGGGATATTGCTCGAGATAACGCTGCGCCAAACGTCGAGCCGCTGCGGAGTCCCCCGCTCGTGCGCGCGCTTCGACTTCACGAGCCAGTCCATCTTCGGCCAGCGAGGTTCGTGGAGCGAGGGTCTGCACTCGGGCAAACGCAGCGGCGGCTTCGCGGGGTCGCCCAAGCTGGAGCAAAAGCACTCGACCTTCCGTGAACGCAGCGAGCGGTGCACGCGGGTCGTCGGAATGCTCCCCATGTACGCGTCGGAGGTAGCGAATCGCCTCGCGGTAGTTTCGCGAGAAGCGGGCGGAGTCCGCCGCGAGCATCATGTCCGCCACGGATGTCGGCGGCGTGGCCGTCCTGAGCGCGCGGAAGGCCGCTTCGTACTCGCCTTCCTGGGCCAGTGCTCGCCAGTCTGCGCGGCGTCGCGGATCGGTTCGCGCATCTCCGGAAGACGCAGCGTTTCCCGATGACGCTGCATTTTCGGAAGACGCTGCGTTTTCGGAAGACGCCGATTCAGCCGCGTCTTCCTCCCGGTCGACAGGTGCGTCGAGCGCGAAACGCCGTGTCATCGGAGCGACTAGCTCCGCGACTTCGCCAGGCGCAGTGACTCGCACGACTCCTTCGTGCACCACGACGTCGACCTCACCGGGCAAGCGAGTGATGTCGAAACGCGTTCCGATGACTTCCACCCACACTGTGTCAATCCGTACTTTGAACCGGCGACTGGCGTTGGGCGTCACTTCGAACCTCGCGCGGCCAGACTCAAGTGAGAGTTCAGTCAGGTTGTCTTCAACGCGCGCAACAATGACCTCGCTATCCGCACCCAACGGAAGCGCTCGCGATCCGTCGGCAAGGCGAATCACAGCTTCAGGCTTCGGCTCTGCCTTCCCCGCCCACGACAGCACCGGCGCACCGAGGGCCACAAAAAGAACTACCGTGGCCGCGATCGCGACCAGTGCGCCTGCAACTTGGCGTTGACGACGAGCGCGCAATCTTGCGTGACCTCCCTGCACGACAGCGTCGATCCGCGGCTCGTCCCAATCGTTGCCCAACTCGGCGAGCAAATCGTGGGGCGCTTCAGAGGACATCACGAAACTCCTTCGCCAGCGCGTCGGCGACTTTGGAAATACGACGATGCGCCGTGGCGCGTGAACAATCGCAAAGGCGAGCGACCTCCAGCAGGGTCTCCCCCTGAACGTGTCGAAGGACCCAAGCGATGCGCGACTCCGCATCCATCCGATCCAGCACCCGATACACCGCGACCAGTTGCACGCGACGCTCTGGCTGCATCGAGTAGGTGTCGGGAATCTCGGACACCGCATCGAGGCCGATGAAGCGACGCAGGCGTCGACGCTTCAGAGCACGACGCGCACGCCGCACCGCGATGGTGGTGAGCCACGGTCGGAGCGCATCCTGGTCACGCAGCCGATCGTAGGCGCGGTACGCATCGACGAAGACATCTTGCACCACGTCGTCGACGTGCGTCCCGGGACCTAGGATTCGCGTCACCACGCCGCCGATGTAGGGCGCCCAACGCCGGAACGCGGCCTCGAACGAGACAGGCTCTTGCTCGGAGGCATCGATCGCGAGGCGAAGATGCCGCGGGGGCGAATGAGACACGTACTCCTACAGAGGCAGGCGCGACAAAAACCGTCTCAACAATTGTATCGCGGCTCAGAACGGTTCGCCGGGAACCGGTTCACGCGGCTCGGGCACCTGAATCTCGGCCGGCTCGATCGTGAGCTCGATCTCGGGGACTTCGTCGCCTTCGATCGTCACCTTCACGCTCGAATCCCGAAACAGAGGATGCCAGGCGTGAATCTCTACTTCCTGACCTCGAGGCACGTTGGTCAGCTCAAAACGACCACCCGCCTCGGTTACGGCGTGCACCGGATGAAAGACCGTCACGACATCGGTCCGGCCACAGGGCGCGGCAAAACCACACCGAATGGCCTGGGTCCCGCCCTCGTCGAGGGTGATCTCTTTGGGCTGGTTGGGAAGCAATGCCTCCATGAAGCTCGTGCGTCCCACCGCCAGCATGAAGGGGTACGTGTTCTCGTTCTTGATGGTCAGCGTGTCGTTGCGCGCAGCCACCACCAACGCAGGCTGAAGGCGGCAGTCGCGAATCACGACCTCGTGCGCAGTCGGTTCCCATTCGCCCAGCGCCTCAAAAAAGGTCTCCGGGTCGCCTGTCGCACTCACCATCACACCGACGAGGCCACCCTCCTCGAGAGTCACCGGTTGGCGCTGACGACCGTCCAGCGGAGGACACTCCTCAGGCGGGTCACCGGGTGGCCCCATGCCTTGCAGAGCGGCTTCTGGATACTCGGGTGGGCTCTGACCCTCCGCGATGCGCACGATGCCGCGAACGGTCCCCACGTTGCCCTCAGAACGCGTCGTCGGGGTTTCGGTCGAAGGCGACTCGGTCGAGCCAGGCCGCTCACCGCAGCCGTCACAACCCAGCACGAAAACGAGGAGAGCGAGCAGTTTGTTCACGACCGCTCGCTCCGATCTCACGCGACCAGTTGTTGCGCAGCCTGCACCGCGAGGTCCAGGAACCAACCGGGCATCAAGCCCACTTCGAGCACCGCAATGCCTGCGATTGCAAGCGCGGTGGCGACGTAGCCCGAACGCATCGGAACAGCGATGGGATCGGCCGGCTCCGGCTTCTCCATGAACATCACCACGATGACGCGCAGGTAGTAGTACGCACCGATCGCGCTGGTCAGAACACCCAGGATCGCCAGCCAGATCAGGTCGGCCTGCACGGCTGCACTAAACACGTAGTACTTGCCGAAGAATCCAGCGGTGGGCGGAAAGCCCATCAACGAGAGCGCGCCGATGATCATCGGCAACGCGGCCATGGGGTGACGACGGCCCACACCACGAAGGTCGGCGTAACTCACCGCCTCCTTGCCGCGCGAGCCAAAGTAGATGAGCGAACCGAACGCCAGTGCGTTGCTGATCGTGTAGGCCAGCAAGTAGAACATCACGGCGCTCACCGCGGCGTCGCCGACCTTGAACGCGGCGACCATACCGACGAGCACGTACCCCGCGTGTGCGATCGACGAGTACGCCAGCATGCGCTTGATGCTGCTCTGCCCGACCGCTGCGATGTTGCCGTAGACCATCGTGATGGCGGCGAGTCCCGCCAGGAGGGGAGGCCATCCCGAGCTCTCGCTCATCGAAAGTTCGTCGCCAAAACCCACCATCAGGATGCGAACAAAGACTGCAAACGCAGCCGTCTTCACAGCCACACTCATGAAGGTGGTCGCGGGCGTGACCGAGCCTTCGTACGCGTCGGGTGTCCACATGTGGAAGGGAACCGCGCTGACCTTGAAGGCCAACCCGACAATGGTCATCAGCATGCCGATGAGGACCAGACGGCTCTCGGCGCTTCCGGACTGAATCGACTCCGCGATGCCAGCAAAACTGGTTGAGCCCGTGCCCGCGTAGAGCATGGCCGAGCCGAAGAGCAGAATCGCTGCGGCGAACGAGCCGAGCAGGAAGTACTTGATGGCACCTTCCACGGCACGCGCGCTGGTACGTCGGAACGCGGCCATGGCGTACACGCCAAGCGACATGGTTTCGAGGCCCACAAAGAGCGTGAGCAAGTCCGTTGCACGCGCGAGGATCATCGCACCGAACGAGCAGAAGAGGATGAGCACGTAAAACTCACCGCGCTCCATCCCGTGCTCACGAAGGTACCCACCAGCGAGCAACGCTGAGAGTGCGCCGCCGATACAGATCGCCACATCGAAGAAGAGCGCAGCCTTGTCGACGGCGATGTAGTTGGTGACGAACTCCGGAAGGTCGGTAGGCGTGTCTGCTGTGACGAGCAGCGAGAGCGAGATGGCTCCACTCACGCCCAGTGCAACCGAGGTCACGGTGGCAAGTTCGGCTCGTTCCTTCGCGAACGCGTCCACCAACATGATGAACAGACCGCTCACCATCAGGAGCAAGAGCGGTGACATGGCAACCCAGAGACTCATCGGGTGCCTCCCATCAACTGCGCAACGCGGTCGCCGTCCGTGGGCGCCTGTGCGGTTTCGGTGTCTTCTTCTGCGGCCTCAGCCTCGTCGCCCGCCTGTTGATGGCGGTCGGGATGCCACAGTCGCAAACGATCGTCCTGGTCGCTCGCAGCCCACTTCTCCTGGAAGTCGGAGATGAAGTTGGTCACGGCGGGTTCGGACTTTTCCAAGAACACATTCGGCTTGAGACCAACCCAGAAGATCAGCACGAGCAAGGGCAGCACAGCGACCCACTCGCGACGAGTCATGTCCGGCAGCCCTTCGTTCTTCTCGTTCTTCAGCGGTCCCCAGAACATCTTGAGGACGGCGTGCAGCATGTACACAGCCGCGAGAATCACGCCGGTCGCGGCCACGATGGTGAAGAGCGCGCCCCACTGGCCGAAGCCAACGAACCCACTCGACACGAATGCGCCGCTCATGATCATGAACTCGCCGACGAAGCCGTTGGTTCCGGGCAGGCCGATCGAGCTCATCGCCACGATGATGAACGCAACCGCGTACCAAGGCATGACGCTCGCCAAGCCGCCGAACTCATCCAGGTCGCGCGTGTGGCGACGCTCGTAGATGACGCCCACCAGAATAAAGAGCGCGCCTGTCGACACACCGTGGTTGAGCATCTGAAGAATCGCGCCATTCACACCGTGCGGGGTCATCGCAAACATGCCGAGTGCAACGAATCCCATGTGGCTGACCGAGCTGTATGCGACCAGCTTCTTGACGTCCTTCTGCACCCAAGCGCAGTACGCGCCGTAGATGATGCCGAAGATGCCAACCGCCGCGATGGTCGGACCCGCGTACTGACTGGCCAGCGGGAACATGGGCATCGCGAAGCGCAGGAACCCGTAGGCACCGAGCTTCAGCAACACCGCAGCCAGAATGACCGAACCGCCCGTGGGTGCCTGCACGTGAGCATCGGGCAACCAGGTATGGAACGGGAACATCGGGATCTTGATCGCGAAGGCCAAGGCGAACGCGAAGAAGAGCAGCAGCTGCGCATCGAAGGGCAGAATCACGTCCTGCAGCGCGATCAGGTCGAAGGTGTAGTGCCCCGCGAGTCCTTCGTACTGTGCGACGACGTAAAGAATCGCCACGAGCATCAGCAAGCTGCCGACCATCGTGTAGAGGAAGAACTTCACCGCGGCGTAGACCTTCTGCGGTCCGCCCCAGACGCCGATGATCAGGTACATCGGCACGAGCATCAGCTCCCAGAACACGTAGAAGAGGAAGAGATCGAGTGCGAAGAACGCGCCGAGCATGCCCACCTCGAGAAGGAGGAACGCGATGGCGTACTCCTTGAGCTTGGTGTTGATGCTGGTCCACGACGCAAAGAGCGCGATGGGCGTCAGCAACGTGGTCAGAAGGACCAACCAAAGCGAGATGCCGTCGACGCCAACCTTGTAGTGGATGCCGACGCTCTCGACCCACACGGCGTCGTAGACGAACGAGTAGCCCTCAGCGTAGTTGGGCATCACGAGCGCGCGCATGGCCTCGAAGCGACCCAAGCCTTCGCCCAACCACTCGACGATTTCGGGAATCAGCAAGAGGCTCAACGCGAAGTTGACGAGCAGGAAGCCCACCGACGTGCGACGAATGGCCTGATGCCACTGGCGCGGCATGAAGAGCAGGATCATCGCGCCCAGGAAGGGCAGGAAGAGCAAGAGACTCAACAGGTGCTCTGTCAGCAGTGATTTCATCGGACCACCTCCTCGTTGAGGTGTAGAGCGGCTTGGGCCGGAGTCGGCGCAGGCGGATCGAAGAGCGTGACGTCAACGGTTTCGCGGTCCACGTTGCCGAAGGCGTTGCGGACTTCGACAGTGGCGCGAACCACCGGCGCGATGTGAATCGAGGTGCGACCCACCAACGCCGACTGTCCGGCTTCGAGCCAGAACTCTTCGGTTCGTGCTTGGCCGCCCTGGCGCACCGTCGCGTTGTTCGGACGCATCACCACGTGACCCTCGTCATCCACGAAGACGACGGGAGGTTCGTAGGACACGCATCCGTGAACCAAATCGCATTCCAAGCCCGGGTCCTCGCAGGCGCTGTTGTTCGCGGCGTATTCACACACTCCGCTCACGCAGCTGCTCGAACCACACTCCGCGGTGTTCGGACACTGGTCATCGCTCTCACACTCGAGCGGCGGCAACTCGCTGGGCGCTTCGATGCGTTCCCAACGCGGTCCAAGCACATCATCGTCCAACCGTGTGGGTGATTCGCCGATCGGAATCTCGGTGATCTCACCACGTCGGTCGCTGACCAACACGGCACAGTAGGACTGGTCGGTCGGCGTGCAGTTCTCGCCCCAATCCTCGGAGGTGTAGGCACGCTCTGCGCGCGCGGCGTTGGCGAATGCAACCTCCCCTTCCATCGCGTGGAAGTGGAAGTGCTCGACGTTCTCGGCACGCTCCAACGCTTGCTCGAGATCGCTCAGTTCACTGACCGGAGGATGCAGCTCGTAGATCTTCCGAACCGGATCGGTCAGGCGTCCGAGCGCCGAACGGTCTGCGGGAGTCTGGTTCGGTGCGAGTGCAGCTCGAACCAGCGCCACCACGCGACCGACAGCTTCGTCGCTGATGTCGTCGGCGAGGTCGATCGTGACGTGCTGGGGTTGGGGCGGAACGTCGAAGGCTCCGTCACCATCCAAGTCGTACCGGTACTCGTAGCCAAAGCCGCGACCCACACTGAGCGTGGCCGAGTTCGAGGTGGCTTCCACTTCGACATCCGCGTGGGGATAGAGGAACCACCACGACACGCCGAGAAGCCCGATGACGAGCACAAGCGCGTAGACGTGAACGACGCCGACCTGGATGCGGGTGAAGACCCAGCTTCCAAGCGCGACGGCACTCGACGTGACCTTGGTCAGAAGCGTGTCGACGAACGACTGGTCGATGCGACCGGAGAACATGGCCAGAGCCTTGTTCAAGCGCAGGATGGTCGCGCCGTAGAGCTCGTCGAAGCGCCACTTGTCCCAGAGGAAGCTGAAGAGTCCCGCGGGAATGTTGTTGGTGAACGCGTCGGCATCGCTGTTGGCAAGCGTGACGTCCTTGTCCTTGTAGATGGCGCGTGCGCTGAGCCAACCGCCGAAGCCCACGATCAAGCCAACGATGGCCGCCAGGTTGATCGGGTTGAGGAAGCCCTCTTCTTCGCCGTGTGCGGCGTGCGCCAACGTGCTGATCGAGGGCGCCAGCCAGTCGCCCCAGAAGTGGTGCACACCCAGGTCCTCGATGTGCACGTGCGTGAACGGAATCACGTGCGGCAACCCGAGCAAGCCCGCGAGCACCGCGCCGAGTCCCAAGACCATCAAGGGGAAGGTCATTGCGAACTCGGACTCGTGCGGCTCAGCCGGATAGTGCTCGTGGTGGTCGTCGTCACCGTGATGCTCGTCGGCGTGATCGTCTGCGTGCGCGCTTCGGTACTCACCCGTGAACGTCAGGTAGTAGAGGCGGAACATGTAGAAGGCCGTCAGAAGAGCGGCGATTCCGAGACCGACCAACACGACCCAACCCAACGTCGGGTTGAGCGGACCGTCGTGACCCAACGCAACGCTTGCCGCGCCGAGCAGAATCTCGTCCTTCGAGAAGAAGCCGGCGAAGATCGGAATGCCCGCGATGGCCAAGCAGCTCACGAAGAACGTGATGTTGGTCGTGGGCATGAACTTCTTCATGCCGCCGAGCTTGAAGATGTTGGCATCGCCGTGAGCGTGCACGGCGTGCATCACCGAGCCGGCACCCAAGAAGAGGCACGCCTTGAAGAACGCGTGCGTGAACACGTGGAAGAAGCCGGCCGTGAACGCGCCGACACCGACCGCAGCGAACATGAAGCCGAGCTGGCTGACCGTGGAGTACGCCAGGATCTTCTTCATCTCCTTTTGAACCACCGCGATGGTCGCAGCGATAAAGGCAGTGAGCGTTCCGACGATGGCGATGACGGTGAGCGCCATGGGCGACTGCAGGAACACGTCGCTCAAACGACAGCAGAGGTAGACACCTGCGGTGACCATCGTTGCGGCGTGAATGAGTGCGGAAACCGGCGTGGGACCCGCCATCGCGTCCGGAAGCCAGACGAAGAGCGGAACCTGCGCGGACTTACCGGTGCAGCCCAAGAAGAGGAAGAGACACGCGACCGTGGCCATCGTGCCGATCTCGAAGCCGCCCAAGGTCATCTGACCCTGCAGCTCGGGTGCGGCTGCGTTGATGGCCGTGAACTCGAACGAGCCCGCGGTGGTCATCAGGATGAACATGCCGATGATCACGCCGAAGTCGCCGATACGGTTGGCGACGAAGGCCTTGCGACCTGCCGCAGCGTAGGCGGGGTTCTTCCACCAGAAGCCGATGAGCAGGTAGGAGCAGAGTCCGACGCCCTCCCAACCGACGAACATCAGGGGCATGTTCGAGGCCAAGATGAGGATGAGCATCGAGGCCATGAAGAGGTTCAGGTACGCGAAGAAGCGCGCGTAACCCGGGTCGTCCTTCATGTACCCCAGCGAGTAGATGTGAATCAGCGAGCCGATGCCCGTGACCATCAAGCACATCAAGCCGCTCAACGAATCGAACGAGAAGCGAACCCCGATGGGAACGGGGCGGTCGCCTGCTGCACCGGGCAACGAGATGCTGAACCACTCCCAGAGGTCCGTGACGATCGCAGGGTTCGTTTGAACGCCGCGTGCTTCCCAGAGTTCGAGGAAGCAAAGGATCGCCAAGACAAAGGACCCGAGCACGCTGCCGACGCCAACCACCGAGACCAGGCTCTTGTTGGCGTAGCGACCTGCGAGGCCATTCATGATCGCGCCTGCAAGGGGCAGGAGCACGATCCACATAAGCATTTGTTGTACGGACATTAGTGCCTCAGCAGATCCGCTTTATCCGTCTCGACGCTCTTCTTCAGACGATAGAGCGCGATGACGATGGCCAGCCCGACCGCAGCTTCCGCAGCGGCGACTGCAATCACAAAGAAGGTGAAGACCTGTCCGACGTGATTGTCCGGGTGGAAACGATTGACGCTGACGAGCGCCACGTTGACCGAGTTGAGCATCAGCTCAATGCACATGAGCTGAATCAGAACGTTGCGGCGCACCAAAAACCCGATCGCGCCGATGCCAAAAAGCAGCGACGAGAGGGTCAGGTATTCGCCCAGTCCGACATCCACGATGACCTCCTACGCAGCCTGTTTCGCGTCGCGCTTCTTCTGCGCGATTTCGCGTTTGGTGCTGCGGCGGGCGACGGCAACTGCGCCGATGATGGCCACGAGCAACGTGATGGAAACGATTTCGAAGGGAACCAGGGTCTCGGTGTAAAGCGCGGTGCCCACGCCTTCGACCGTGCCGAACCCGGCAGGAGCCGCCACCCACTCCGAAGCGACGTCCACGATCGAGAACGCGATGGTTCCCGTGAACATCGCCATCCCGATGAAACTTAGGATTCGAGTGGATAGCCCTCGGTCCGACTTCTGAATTTCGGTCTCGGGACCGATCAACATGATGACGAACACGAAGAGAACGACGACCGCGCCGGCGTACACCAGCAGCTGAATCGCCGCGAGCAAGTGTGCGTTGAGAGTCAGGTACAAACCTGCCAGCGCGATGATGTTCACGAGCAAGGCCATCGCTGCACGCAGAGGACGTCGCGCGATCACCGTGCCCACGGCACCCGCGAGTGCGACGAACGCCGTGAGACCGAAGAGGACCAGTTTTGCGTCGGTCATGCCGCCACCTCTTCCAGCAACTTGCGGGTGCTGTCGTCGTGACGCGCGTCGAGCGGAGTTCCGCGCTTCGCTGCTTCGATGAACTCGTCCCGGTAGCGCTGAACGAAGCCGAGCATGGGCATCGCAGTTCCGTCGGCGAAGGCACAGATGGTGTTGCCCATCATGTTGTTCGCGACGTCGACAAGAATATCGACGTCTTCGACCCTGCCCTTTCCGTTGAGCAGGTTGTCGAGCAGATCCACCAGCCAGCCGCTGCCTTCGCGACACGGCGTGCATTGTCCGCAGGACTCGTGCTTGTAGAAGCGCATCAGGTTGCGACAGGCCTCCACCATGTTCACCGAGGTGTCCATGACGATCGCGCAGCAGGTGCCAAGCATGGTTCCCAGCGCGCGGTAGGTATCGACGCCCATCGGAACGTCGATCTCGCTTTGGCCGTGCCACTGGTGCAGGGGATGATCTTCGTTCGGCGCATCGACCAGCCAATCGGGTCGCAGGACCGGTGTGGACGACCCGCCGGGAATCACACCCTTGAGCGGACGATCGTCGTGGAGCATTCCGCCGCCGTAGACGTCGATGAGCTCGCGCATCGTGATACCCACCGGCGCTTCATACACGCCCGGCTTCTTCACGTGACCGCTCAACCCGTACAAGCGAACACCACCATCACGCGGGGCGAGTCGACTGAGGTTGCACCAGGCTTCGCCACCCATCTGAATGATGTCGGGTACGGCTGCGATCGTTTCGACGTTGTTCACGATCGTGGGCATGTCGAACACACCCTTGATGGCCGGAAACGGAGGCTTCAGCCGCGGCTCGCCGCGACGACCCTCCAACGAGTTAAGCAGCGCCGTCTCTTCACCACAGATGTACGCACCCGCTCCGGTGTGCGTCCAAATGTGAATCGGGTGGTGCTTCCCGAAGGGACGCTCGCCGACGTAGCCCTTGGCGCGTGCTTCCTCGAGCGCCGCATCGAGAATGTCGATGCTGTGCTTCAGTTCACCGCGCACATAGATGTAGCAAGTGTGTGCGCCGATCGCGTAGCAGGTGATCAGAATGCCTTCGATCAACCGGTGCGGATCGAGATTCATGATCGTGCGATCCTTGAACGTTCCGGGCTCGCTCTCGTCCGCGTTGATCACGAGGTAGACGTCGTCTCCCTCTTTGGGATTGAGGAATCCCCACTTCACACCCGCGGGAAAACCAGCGCCTCCGCGTCCGCGAATCGAAGCCTTTTTGACCTCTTCGCGCAGTGCTTCTGGCTTGGTCATGGTCAGCGCACGACGCGCTGTCCGATACGCTCCGTGACGTTCTGCCACGTCGAGCTTGTGACTATCTTCGATGCCGTAACGAGACGTCAGCATCGGCTCGGGTTGATCGCTCATGCGCCACCTTGCCGGTAGGAATCGATGATCTTGTCCAACTTGGCGATGGTCAGATCCTCGAAGTAGTCGTCGTTGATTTGAACCATGGGTGCCTGTCCGCATGCGGCCAAGCACTCTGCCTTGAGCAACGTGAACTTGCCATCGCTCGAGGTGTGTCCAACGTGGCAGTCGAGACTCTCTTCGAGGTGTTCCTGGATCGCTTTCGCGCCACGCAGGTCACACGACAGAGTTCGACAAACCCAAATCACGTTCGTGCCAACAGGGTGCTCGAAGAACATCGTGTAGAAGGTCACGACACCCTTGACGATGGATGTGGTCAGCGAGAGTCGAGTTGCCACGTATTCGATGACTTCAGGGCTGATCCAGCCGTGCTGCCGTTGGCAGATCCACAACACCGGGATCAGTGCCGCCCGAGTGTTCGGGTAGTGGCTGAGCAACTCGTCGACTTCTCGTTCTTGCTCGGGATTGAGGGCGAAGGCCATTGTCCTCTTGCGCCGGGGGAACAGGGGATATCTCGCGGCCGGGCGACGGGACGCTAGGCTTCCGTCCCTCGTCTGTCAAGCGCGTCGGATTGCGTCGTTTCCCCGCAAAGCGTTGGGGAAAATCACGCGTGGAGTCCCCCTTCCCTACACGCGGGATAATGGATAGGGTACGGACGCACCGCGCGATCCATGTTGGTTTTTGCCGGTGAAAACACGAGGAAACTGTGACGGTCTACTGTCCCAATTGCGGCAAACCCAACACCGACGAAGCACAGCAGTGCGTGGCTTGCGGCACCGCCCTTCGGAAGCAAGGCGCGAAGAAAGCCCGATTCAAGGGCACGATGATGATGGCGGGCGTCAGCGCGCCCCAGCCCGGGCAACCGGGAGCTCCGGCCCCTGGAGCGCCGGCGCCTGGCGCGCCTGGAGCACCGGTACCGGGAGCACCAGCACCGGGATCGCCCCAGCAAGGCGGCGCACCGAAGAAAGATCTGGCGTTTCAGCAGACGATGTTGGGCCCGATGACCCCGCCGCCTGGAGCAGCTCCGGGCGCTCCGGGAGCTCCTCAGCCGGGTGCTGGATTTGGAGCTCCGCCTCCCGCGCAAGGTGCGCCTGGTGGTGGTTTTGGCGCTCCCCCCGCACAGGATCAGCCTCCGGCAGGGTTTACGCCGGGCGGCGCACCCGGAGCTCCGGCACCCGGTGCTCCAGCTGGAGGACCCGCGCCCGGCGGCTTTGGCGCGCCTCCTGCGGGATCGCCTGCACCCGGAGGCGGCTTTGGCGCACCTCCCACCGATCCCGGTGGTCCGCCTGCAGGCTTTGGTTCTGCGCCGCAACCGCAAGGTCAACCGGGTGGTGGTTTCGGAGCACCTCCCGCTCAAGGAGCGCCTCCTGCACAAGGCGGCTTTGGCGCACCTCCCCAACAAGCACCGCAACAGGCATCCGGTTTCGGAGCACCTCCCGGTGGTGGTGGTGGGTTCGGTCAACCGCCCGGCGGCGCACCAGGTGGTGGAGCACCCGGCGGATTTGGTGGAGGCGCTCCGGGTGGACCGCCTGGTGGACCTCCCGGCGGACCTCCCGGCCCTGGAGGACCTCCGGGTCCCGGCATGGCCGGCCCTCCGCAAAAGAAAGACAACACCAAGCTTTGGCTCGGTATTGGCGGCGGATGCTTGCTCGCGATCATCCTCGGCTGCGTCGGTGGTTGGTACTACTGCAAGATGAAAGCAGAAGAGGTCACCAGCGAACTCGGCGGCGAGTTCGGGGCTGAAGTGACGCGCATCTCCCTCTCGCTGGCACTGAGCAGCATGAAGGTTTCGTGTGCGAGCGATCCGAGCGGAGCCGGTACGTCCAACTGGTTCGCACCGAGCGTTGCAGCCACATACCAGGGCTCGGCGTGTCAGGTGACTGACGCCACGCTCGAAGCGTTTAGCCGCAACTGCAACACCGGTCAGATGCCTTGCTCGAGTGCAGGCGCACTTGCCGGAACGGCCGACGAATCGCGAGCTGCCGCTGCGGGTGTCGATGCTTCCCAGTGCTACGTCTACCAATCCGGGTCTGCGAAGATCGTCGGATGTGGTCTCGATACTGGATACAAGATCATCCATATCGAGAACCTCGGCGCTGTTCAGTAAACGGCGTGTGGAAAGTCGAGTTCGAGCCGGATCGTAAGCGCCTGTCGTTGCGTCTGGCCGAACTCGTCAACCCCAAAGACGTGCGCGACATGGCGGTGGCCCTGCGCAACGCGCTGGCAAGCACGGCCGGTCATCCGTTTCGAGTCCTGCTCGATCTGCGCGGGATGATGCCTCTCGAGCAAGAGTCCATTCAGCTCTTGGCGGAAGCCAAGCGTGCGTGTCTCGATTCACCCGGGTGTCGCGGACTCGTCGTGCTCGCGGACAGCGCGACGGTGGCGATGCAACAGCACAACAGTCGCATTCGCAGCGGCACGGGTGAAGACCGTGAACAGATCACGCGCGAGCCCGATCAGGCGCGAAAGCTTCTCGCCGCGGCGACGTAGGACACAACATGCGTCACGTACTGATCGCCGACGACGAGGAACGCATTCGCGAGGTGGTTCAGTACGCGCTGGAGAAAGAGGGCTTTAAGGTCACCGTCGTCCCCGACGGCGCGCAAGCACTTGAAGCCTCCAAGCGTGAACCATTCGACATCATCGTGCTCGACATCACCATGCCCGGCATCGATGGACTCGAGGTGTGTCGTCGGATCCGCGCAGAGCGCCAGACTCCGATTCTGTTTCTCTCTGCGCGAGCGGAAGAAATCGATCGCATTCTGGGTCTGGAAATCGGCGGCGATGACTACATCACCAAGCCGTTCTCACCGCGCGAGCTCGTAGCGCGCGTCAAAGCAATTTTGCGTCGTGCCGACGACACGCAACAACGTGCGCGTGCACGTGTCCTGAGCCATGGCCCGGTTCGTATCGATCCGGAACGGCACGACGTCCAGTGTAAGGGCGAGGCGATCAAACTCACTGCGACGGAGTTTGGGGTGTTGCAGTCGCTCTACGAACGTCCGGGCATTGTGCTGACGCGCGCGCAGTTGATGGAGCGGGCCTACCAGTACGACAACTTGGTGACCGAGCGAACGATCGACACGCACGTGCGTAGGATTCGCTCGAAGTTCCGGCCGCACGGAGTGGACCCCATCCAAACCGTGCATGGTGTTGGATACAAAGCGGCGGAGTTCTAGCCTTACTCGCCGCCGCGATGTGGATTGTGGTGCTTCGACCTTATTAACCGGAAGTACGGGAAGGCTGGAAGGCGGGAAGGTTCTTGTTTGCTCCCAGCCGTTGTCCTTCCACGGGCACGCTCGTTCGGCCTGGCTTCGGGACGTTTTGCACAGCTATCGTCCGTATTCTGACGGATATCACCCCGCGGCTTTCGAGCTTCACGTATGAGGTCAAAACGTATCGCAGCGCTGCTCTCGCTTGCGTTTTGATCTCACACCCGCGTCTCGGAATCGGGAATCCGTCGCTGGTCAGGAGGCAACACGCGTTGCGCAAAACGCCCCGGAGCCAGGTGCGCACGAGCGAATCTACCGAATACGCGGCGCCGCAGGGAAAAGAAACCTTCCCGTCTTCCAGCCTTCCCGCACTTCCGGTTAATAGAATTGCACCACAGCGGTCCCACGAAAGTCCTGACACATGCAGGACCCGGAGGTCTTACACGCGTCGCAGTCGACGCATCACGGGTAGCTCCAGCACAAACCGCGCACCCACGTCACCATCCTCGACGTACACGCGACCTCCGTGCGCTTCCATCACCGCACGCACGATCGCCAGACCCAGTCCGGTGCCCTCGCTCTCGCCTTCCGTCGTGAAGAACCGATCGAAAATGCGCTCTCGGTCCACCACCGGAACACCCGGACCTGCGTCCTCCACCGCGATCTGAATCCACCCCGGAGCACGACGAAGCAACGACTCGGTGGAACGCGCAGAGAACTCTTCATCTGCCCGACGCGTCCCATCCCGCACAATCACGCGCACCTGCGCTCCAGGCGGAGACACGCGCAACGCGTTGTCGATCAAGTTGCCCATCGCCGTTTCGATATCCATCTCGCGCGCTTCGACCAAGGGCGCACTCGCCTCCCACTCCACAAGCACTTCGTGTTCGGGCGTCGACGAGCGGTTGGCCACCGCTTCGACCAGCGGCTGCAGCGCAACCACACCACGCGCGGTATTCGCTGCGGCTTCGATCCGGCTCAGTTCGAGCAATCGCGAGACGTGACGATCCAACCGGTCAACATCCAGAAGAATGTTGCCGAGGAACTTCTTTCGGGCTTCTGGATCCTCAGCCGCACCTTCGACCAAGAGTTCTGCCGCACCGCGCATCGAGGTCAGCGGAGTCTTGAACTCGTGCGCAACGTCCGCACTGAACTCGGAGATGTAGCGCATGCGAGCGCCCAGCTCGCTGGTCATCGCCGCAAACGATTCGCCAAGTTCGCGAATCTCACCTCCTCCCCCGACTGGAACATCGACATCGCGTTCACCCGCCGCGATGCGCTTCGCCGCTTTGGATAGTCGCGCCAATGGCCGACTAATGCTCCACGCAAGCGCAAGCGAGACCAGAAGCGTGAAGACAACGGCCGCACCGAGGACCCACACCAGCCCACGACGAATCCGGTACAGCTCGACCAATACCGGGGTCGTCGAACGCACCACGTACACCACTCCTGCGACGCGACGTCGAGGAAGAATCGGCTCCGTCACAAAGAGAAAGACTGCGGGTTCGGCTTGCCGGACGCGTGTGTAGGAACTGCGCTGACCCGCAAACGCTTCGCGGATTTCACGGCGACGCGGAACAACGGGCCAGGGCGTATCGTCGCGCGGCGACCGACCGCGCACGTAGGTCGCACTGCTTCCGAGGATTTGGGGCGCCGGAGGCTCCGGCCCCTCCGGCGGTCCGCCGCGGTGAGAGTCCACGACGACGTGACGACTCCGGTCGAGCAATCGAATGCGGGTTCGAGTTTTTTCCGCCGCGTCGCGGAGCGCTTCTTCGTGCTGAGGCGCGTCGAGCGAGACACCGTGTCGAAGGTTGGCTTCGAGAAAGCGGCGCGTCACGACGGCTTGGTTGCGCATGTCGCGCTCGAGGGCACCGAGCAGCTGTCGTTCGTAAAGGTCGGCGAACTCGAGCCCGGCCACAGGAACGAGAACAACCACGAGGTTCACGACAAGTAGCCGAACGCGGATCCGTCCTAGCTGCCGCCACAATCCCACCCCTAAAGGACAACACAGAATCGCCACGGATTCCCGAAATAGTGCGCTGGGAATTTTAGGCTGTCAGCTGCTGGACGCGAGCTCGTCTGGCGTGCTTGAGACGGGCCACCAGCGGGACGACATCCCGGATCACGTCATCCAGCGTGCTGACGAGAAAGGTCGACATCGTGTCGATGATCCACGAGTCCAACGCGTCGCTCAGCTCCGGCAGTAAACGGCGCTTCCCATTCTCGAGCGCCAACACTTCTCGGGTGCTCCACCCCACGTGGAGGTACGACACCACACCGCTCAGGGCGAACCGACGCCACGTCGGCAGCTGGGTTCGAACCAAGTGGAAGCCCAGCTCGTCGTACTCCGCGTCGCTCAGCTCATGGTCGAAGCGCCACAGCGATCCATCGGCACCGCGCGAGAAGACCAAAATGTCCGGCGCGTGGATCTTCACCTCACGGATCATCTGGTCGTCGATCGCACCCGAGCCGTCGGCGGTCTCGCGCAACCGGTCCAACCGGGCGCGCCCGACCAACACGGGGCTCCGCGGCTCGACGACGAGCATCCCGACGCCGTGAACCTTCCGGGTATGAACGTGAACCGCCACAATTCGTCTGTCGGACGCTCCACGCCCTAACTTGATCAGTCTAGCGGCCATTGTCGCCGCCGGCACGGCATGCAAACGTGCACGGTGGCCAAAAGGTTCGGAGTGGTGCTCTTGCTCGTGCTGGGCTGCGGAGACGACGCCGACCCGATGCTGGACGCTGGGGGTGACGGCGCAGTCGACGCCGGCCTGGACGCCGGCCTGGACGCGAACTTCGATGCGTCTCTGGATGCCTTCGATGCGGGCCCGGATGCGCTCACCGATTCCGGCGTGGACGCAGACGACTTCGAAGCTCCCAACGACATCTTCTTCGTGGGCAACAGCTTTACGTTCGGCGGTCCCGTTCCGGTCTTGGTGCACGATCTCGCTGTATACGCGGGCTTTCCCGAACCCAACGTGGAGTACCGCGCCTTAGGCGGTCGCAGTCTGCGCTATCACCGCGAGGATGAAACCGAAGCCGGTGCACCGTCCCGCGTCGCCGAGGGTTGGGACGTTGTTGTGCTGCAAGACTTCAGCACTCGTCCGACCGACTCGATCGGCGATCCCGAAGGCTTCAAGGAAGACGCGACGTGGTTTCACGACCTCGCACGCGAGTCTCGGGAACACTGTCGAGTCATCCTGTACGAAACGTGGGCGCGCCGGTTCAACCACGGCATCTATCCTGGAAGCTTCGCGGACCCTGCCGATATGCAGGCCCAGTTGCGAACGCACTACTTCGATGCCGCGGAGAACTACATCCCTCTTCACGCCACGATGCCGGTTGACGTTGCGGTCGCACCTGCAGGCGATGCGTGGGCGTTCCAACTTGCGATGGGCGAACCGCCCCGCCTTCACGACAGCGACGACTACCACGCAGGAGCGAATGGGGCGTATCTGAACGCTCTCGTCATTTACTCGACCATCTATCGGCGACGTGCGTTGGGGCAGACCCCTCTGCGCGTCGACGCGGACATCGCTGCACAGCTTCAAGTCAGCGCGGATGCGATCACCGGCGAGACGCGACCGCCCCCCGCCGTGGAATCTCCTCTGCCGATTCCCGTCGGCGCAACCATGAGGTTGGACATTGGCCCGACATTCGGCGCTGGATGGACTTCGTTGACGACGGTGATGGGAAGCGCGGGACCGATCCCGACGGACGACGCCGAGCCAACCAACGTGCACGTCACCGCGATGGGTTTCGACGGGACCCAAACCGGCGGACGAAGCGATAACGCGTTGGGTTGGCCTGGCGATGTCAGTTCCGACACGCTTTGGGTGGGCACATTTGACGGCCACGAGGCTGCGCTGGACCGCGAAGGTATGTTGGTTGTGCGCGGCTTGATTCGCGAAGGTGTGTACCGCGTCACGTTGTTTGCCAGCCGAACCAGCGACGACAGTGGTCGAGGTCGACTGACCCGCTACGAAATCGGCGACGAGGAACAGCTCCTTGAGGTGTCGGACAACATTGAGCGGACTGCGGTGTTCGACGACGTGCGTCCCGATGAACTCGGCGAAGTGCGGATTCGGGTAACGGTCGCACCCTCGGGGTCGGGTCGATTTGCGTACGTTGGAGCGCTGATCGTCGAGCGGACGCTATAGCTTCAGTTCGCGTCGAACCACATCTCTAGCCGTACTTCGTGGTGGGTCACTCGACTTGTACTGGCCACACCAATCGCGGTGTCCGTTCGTGCGGCTTCGATCTCACGTCCTGCGACCTGCACCCTGACCCACTCCCCGTCGGCAACATCACGCAGCTCGTACGAGGTGCCGTCCACGACAACCCGCGCGCCCTTCACGCTGCTCTCGAGTCCCAGCGGCGCAAACAACGCTTCGCGACGCGCATTTCGATCCCGCATCTCCACCGACGCACTCAACGTCCGATGCGTCCACCGCTCAAAGCGCGTGAACGCTTCAATATGCGGCTCGACATCGCGTGCATGCGCAGCGGGCTCTCCCTCAGTCGAACATGCCATCGCAACGCACGCACTCAAGACCAGCGCGGTCCCGCGCGTGCACACCTACCGGCGCTCCCACGTCACGAACGTTACGTCGCTCTCGGTCGTTGCGGGTTCACGCGACACTTCTTCGAACAGTTCCCAGTCGATCGCCGGAAACCGGACGTCGCCCTCTGCATCGCGGTCCACCTCGGTCACGTGCAGCACGGTGCACCGTTTCCACGCCTCGGCGTACAAACGCGCGCCTCCAATCACAAAGGGCAAGTCATCGTCAGATACGCGTTGCAACGCTTCATCCAACGAGCGCGCGAGTTCCGCACCTTCCTTCGGAACGTACTCGGGGTCGCGAGACAAGACGATGTTCCGCCGCTTTGGCAATGCGCGACCAATCGCCTCATGCGTCACGCGCCCCATGATGATCGCGTGCCCTGAGGTGAGCTTTCGAAACCGCTTCAGGTCTTCGGAGATATGCCAGGGCAACCCCAACTCCCCGTCGGTCTGACCGATGATGCGGTCGCGGCCGATCGCCACGATAAGCGCCAGCTCTTTCATCACACTGCGACGGGCGCTTTGATTCGGGGGTGCGGGTCGTAGCCTTCAATCCGCACGTGCTCGAACTTGAAGTCGAATAGCGAGGTCACCGACGGATCGAGTACCAGCTGCGGTGCAGAGCGGGGTTCTCGCGCAAGCTGCGTTTCAGCCTGTTCGAGATGGTTGGAGTAGAGGTGCACGTCGCCGAAGGTGTGCACGAACCACAAGGGTCGCAGCTCGGTCACTTGCGCGATCATCGCGGTGAGCAACGCATAGCTGGCGATGTTGAAGGGCACGCCAAGAAACACATCCGCGCTTCGCTGGTACAACTGACAGCTCAGCGTTTTCTCGACGGGATCCACGTAGAACTGAAACAGAGTGTGGCACGGTGGCAGCGCCACCTGATCCGCCTCGCGCGGGTTCCAGCCCGAAACGATCAAGCGTCGACTCGTCGGGTTCGTCCGAATCTGTTCAACCACTTGCGCGAGTTGGTCGACACCGTCATCGAGGTAGGCACCATCCTCCAGTGTCGCGCCGTAGTTTCGCCACTGATGCCCGTACACCGGGCCCAGGTCACCCTCCGCTCGACCGAAGCGAGCGGTCTGTTCCGCGGTCGCCCACTCGTCCCAAATCGAAACGCCCACCTCTTTGAGATGTTTGACGTGGGTCTGCCCACGCACGAACCAAAGCAGTTCATGCACGATGGATTTGAGGTGGACTTTCTTGGTCGTGAGAAGCGGAAACCCCTCACGAAGATCCATCCGCAACTGATAGCCAAAGAGACTACGCGTTCCCGTTCCAGTCCGATCGTCGCGGGTGATGCCGTGGTCGCGCACTTCGCGAAGCAGCGCCAAGTACTTGGACTCGTTGCTCATTCGGACTCCGATGCCTCAGCACCCTCGGCCGCTTCATCGCGACGAATCGAGTAGCGCACCAACGCACGAAGGATGTCGTTTCGTTCGAGGTCGCCAACCAGACGCTTCACGTCCTCGTAAATCGAAGGGTCCACCAAGAGCCCGCCGATGGTGCCGCGCCCCGCACGAACCTCGCCGGTAATGTGCGCAAGGTCGTCGGTGACCCGCGTCATGTTGGCGAGCATCTCGTCTGCGGTGTCTTCGTAGATCAGGTCGTGAACGGTGCCGTCGCCTTCACGAATATCGCCGAGGAGTGTCGCCAGCTCATCGGACGCACGACCGATGTTGTTCAACGCATCTCGCCCTTCGGTGCCGTAGATCAGCGCATGCGCGGTTCCGTCACCGGTCCGCACCTCATCCGCGATCAGACGAAAGCTGCGTGAAGTGCGCGCGAGTTCCGAACTCGTCGTACGCAGGTTGCGAAGGGTGACGTCGATCTCGTCCGCCGTTGTCGGATCGGTCATCAACCTCTGGATCGCACCCTCCCCGGTGGCGAGCATTCCCGTCACTTCCGCGAGGTTGTGCACCACCTCTTTGAGGTCGTTGGACATCTGTTGATCGCGAAAGGGCGTGGTCATCAGACGAAGGTTCTCGGCCGTCGCCTCCACCTCATCCGCAACGTTTTCGGCCTGGGCCATCAACCCACCCGATTCATCGGCAAACAAAGGCGTTTCTGCCGGCCACTCATTGAACGAGTCCGCACCGACCGTGATGTCGACCTGTCGATCGCCCAGCAATCCCTTGCTGCCAATGCTGACCTGACTCGGCATCGGTGCCTCGGGGTCAGGGTTGTTGGGATCAGGCGGGGCTTCCGGATTACCGCGAATCAGATGGGCCGCATCGCTGATGACTCGGAAGCGGACAGCAACGCGTCCGTCTTCTTGGAAGTCCACCTGATTGACCGTTCCGACGCTGACGCCGGCGATCAACACGCTGTTGCCAGGACGCAGGCCACCCACGTCAGAAAAGATCGCCGTGTAGTCCGTCTTGCTGCGAAACATGTTGCGCTGGTTGCCGATCACGAACGCCAACACACCACCCACGAGAAGCGCCACGATAACGAACACGCCGACACGAAGCTCGGTTTTGCGCTTTCCGCTCATCCAGCGCTCCGTAGCACTGCCTCGGTGCTTTCCAACTCCGGAGCGTTGCCCTCAACGAAGTCACGCACGTGTTGGTCGTCACTCGTCATGAGTTCGCTCGGCGTGCCGGAGAAGATGACGTGACCTTCGTGAATCATGGCGATTCGATCGCTGATCATGAGCGCGCTGTGCATGTCGTGGGTGACAACGATGGAGGTCACGTCGAGGTGTTTCTGCAAGTGAAGGATAAGCTCGACGATGCGCTGAACGTTCACCGGATCGAGCCCTGTTGTGGGCTCGTCATACAACAAAACTTGAGGTCTGACAGCGATCGCTCGCGCGAGGCCCACTCGCTTCTTCATTCCACTGGAAAGAGCGGCCGGCCATTGGTCTTCCGTGCCCTCCATACCCACGTACGCCAGGGATTCCGCCACACGTTCCCGGACCAGTGCAGGATCGGCCCGCTGCTCGTCCAACCCATAGGCGACGTTCTCGCCAACGGTGAGCGAATCGAACAAAGCCGCTCCCTGGAAAAGCATCGCGATCTTGCGACGCACCTGTCGAAACGCTTCTTCGTCTCCGTCCGAGATCAATCCGCCGTCGTACGTGATGGTGCCCCCATCTACATTCAACAGACCGACCAGCATCTTGAGCATCACGCTCTTGCCCTGACCGCTGCCGCCGATGATGGTCAGCACTTCGCGTTCGTGTACGTCGAGGTCGAGGTGGCGATACACCACCTTCGGCCCGAACGCTTTCTGGACCCCGCGAAACTCGATGAGCGCCATCGCGCTTATTCTTCCGGGACGGGTCCCTCGAGGCGTTCCGGTCCACCAAGGCCTGCGGAATGCCCGCCCCTCATGATGGCCGCGCCGTTGGTTCCGAAGATATCCGGGATGTCTTCGTCCGGACCGGTCAGGAAGCGTCGACACGAGCGTCGCTCGTATGGTGTTCGTTCGTTCTCCGGCTTCAAACAACCGGTGAGTGCGCGCGGCATCCCTCGACAGCGGCGACGAATGCTCGCCTCTTCCTCCGCGCTCACATCGCCTTTGACATGTTCCATCATCGCGATGAAACGCGCGCAGGGATCCTCGGGATCGGCGCGGATGCCCGCATTGAGCATGCCCTTGATCAGACGTTGCGCCTGGTCAGGACTCATTCGGTCGGACTGCTCTTCGGTCCACGCAACGAAGGGATCATCGTGTGCGCCGGGCACCGCGCGGCCTCCACCGCCGCCCATCTGGGCGTTTTCCTCCGCCTCGCGGATTGCCGCTCGCCACGCTTGCTCCTCTTCGGCAGGAACCTCCGCCGGGGCACTTCGCACGGACATGTTGGCCTTGGTCGGCTCCATCTGACTCGTTGCCGGCGCCATGGTCGCCGGTTCCGCAGGAGAGGTGTACGACTGTGACTCGCCGCCACCGCACCCCAGGGCGATCGCCAAGGTGATGAGTATGGGTTTCACTGCGCCTCCGTGATCGCGGTCAACGTACCATTTTCCGGGGTGTCGCTCTCGCGGATCGTGATCGCAACGAATCGATGTGGCGCGCCACGCCTTCGAAACATGACGAAACCGTCGGGATCGTCCTCAAACTCGGTCTCGGTCCAGATTTCGGGATCCATGTTGTTGCGATAGAACTCTTTGATTTCTCTCGGCGACTCTTCGGATCCGGTGAAGAAACTCGCGAGATAGGGTCGCCCACGCTCGTGCGCTGAGACGAAACGACGACCGGAGGGTGGGCGTGGAATATCGGCGTGGTCGGGACCTTCAACATCCTCATCTTCGTTGCCCATGAGACGCGCGGGATCGAATTCTCCTTTGGGACTGAGGTCGAGATAGAAGGTCCCACCTTCGTCCTGCCCAATCGCGAGTCGGTATTTCAGCCCCTCGAGATTTGCTGCACCACCGCCACGTGCGACCTCGGTCAAGGTGTCGAGCGAGAGCTCATCGGTGACGCAGGTCTGGTGGGATTGCCCATCCTCATCCAAGCGCTCGCACCGACCCGGCATGGAAGCGAGGAGGTCATCCACACCGCGCTCGTCCCGACCCACCCGCACGTAGATCTCTTGACCGTTGAGAACGAACACGCGCTCGCCCTCTTCCACGTCATCGAGCTTCCCCTCTTCGAGTTCATACTGTCGGACGAGATCCGAACCGATGGTCGACAGGCTTCGATGCAGCTTTTTCCGAGCGTTGCTCGTTAGAATCGCAAAGAAGATCCCAGCAAACACGACAACGAAGACCGCAGAGACTGCGATGCGGCGTATCGACGCAAGTACCCACTGCTGCCACTTCGGACGAGCGTTGGCTTGCTCGTCCGACTCAGCTTCCTCATTCGACTCCTCATTCGGCTCGGAGTCGTCGGCCGACTGGGCGATCGAGGCCACGATGCGAGCTAGATTCCTGCTCGGCCTTTCAAGATGAGGAAGGCCGTACCAATCCAGATGATGAACTCGAACGTGCCCATCTCTTCTTCGTTTTCATCACACGCGCCGTACGTATGGTGGCCGACCGCAGCCGAGCCACCGATGACAGGTCTTGGAACACTCCCTGTCTTTTCGTAGTGGTAGGTGTTTCGCACGAAGGCGGTGTACTCACCCCAACTACCGCCGGGGAGTGGCCCAAAACTGACAGGGCCAAATGTGAACTCACGGTCGCCAGGCCAATACACCCAGGGCTGGGTCCGAGCGACCTGCAGAACGCGGGGGGTCAACACAGCAGCGCCGGCAAGCGTGGCGAGATTGACCGACGAGTCGTTCGTGACGCCGTCGCCTGTGGAACCGTCACAAACATTCTCGTGGTACGCGTTGATGCCGTCCCACGTGTTGCTGCCCTGAGCGTGCCGCCAGTGTTCGCGACGCACGTCGGTACTGATGTTTGCGGCCTCTTCGTATCCACTGTGCACGAAGGAAACGAGGGTCCACACGAGAATGAATGCGGGCAGTACGACAACTGCTTCGCCGTACATTCCACCGTCTTCGTTCTTTAAAAGTCCCATGTTCATTCCCCTCAGTGGACCACGGCTCGACCAAGAGTTCCGCAGAGGTCACCCACTGCCGAGCAGACCCCGCCACCGGCTTGGGTGACGTTGAAGCGTCGGAGCCGTGCTCTCCACTGAACGCTCCATGGCTGCTCTTGTCGGCTTTCGCGCGAGCCGTGGTAGTACTCGGATTGAGCCACCGCGACGCGTGCGACGTTTCGAAGACCGAGGTCATCCACGATCGTGCTGCCCGATGTGCTCCATCTTGCAACGCCGACGCGTTCGTCGTTGTCGTCGATAGGTGGTTCCCCACCTGCGACACCTCCAAAGAACTGGAATTCGCGTTCACCGAGATCGGCAGTCAGTCGTGCGGCTCTGGGTCTGACGTCACCATGCGCACTGTTGCAAATCCACCTTAGACCGATGGATGCCAGCAAACCGGCAACGACGTAGGGTCGACCTCGGCTGCACGCCATCGTCTGAGCTTGGTAGAGCGCGATTCCTGCAATCGCAGCACTCTGTCCAAAGTTACCGAGGGTCTTGTCGCACATGCGACGACGATCGGTGTCGTCCTGGATAGGCAGGTTTTGTCCAAAGGACCCGCCGAAATTGACAGGGTCTCCATAGCCCAACGCAATCTCAATCGACGCAGCCACACCAGCAATACGTGCCCGGTTCATGAGTTCGTCTTGAACGGCATCGGCTAGCCGTGTTGCATCTTGGACCTCATCCACCATCGCGTCGTGGTCGTCCATGGCTTCGCAAATGTCGCCCGCGAGACAGAAGGCTGCGAGACAACAGGAGCCACACCATCCGGCGCAGGCCGCACTTGCAGCCGCTTCCGCGCCCACAATGATCCAGATCACCAGATTTGTGATGACGGCGGACGCAAAGATGGACGCAATCGCCAGGTTCATGATGACGACGATGTTCATGCTTCGCGCCATAACGGCTGCGCCCATGTACGCGGCACCGTCGGCACCATCTTGCAGGCGCTCACGGTAGACGACCGTCTCACCGATCGCCGCGACGTAGTACAGCATCGCGACGGCGATGAGTGCCATGAACACGGAGATGAGCATCATCGCGCCGCGCTCATCCGAGTGCAGATCGCTCAGCTTATTTTTGATCGTGAGTGTCATCAGTAGTGGTACTCCGCCCCCTGCAAGGGCATGGAAGCTTCAGCTCGGAGAATGACAAATCGGTTGCCGTTGAGTCCGCGACCAAGAGCAGCGGGAAGTAGGAAGAGCGGGTTTCCGCTGAACTGCATCTCCTCGACACCGTCGGCGAGGTCTTCACGACCAACCAACCAGCTTCGGTAGGTGTCGAACCCGAGTTCACGTAACGTGTCGAGGCCGTCGACCACGGACCCGATGGCTCCTTCGAGCACAGCAGAGGGCGCAGCCATGACCATATCCAACGCGCCATGGCACATGTCCCATGGCTGTCTGGTCACAATCGGCATGGAGCATTGGTAGAAGTACGACACTCGCGTGGTCAGCATCTGTCGCGGGTTTCCGCCGCTGAAGTTCTGCAGGAACCGCATGTCTCCTGGAGCTCGCGGAAATGTCACTGCTGTTGCTCCGGTTTGATAGATGGCGGCGTACCCCAAGTCGAAAGCGTCGCGACGGTAGGTGTCCGCAAGCGACTGCTCTTCCGAAATGCTTCCAAAGCGCGGCGAGAAGCCCGCCAGCGGGAACGCCGCCGCAGCGCGGATGTACTTCATACGACTGCTACCGCGACCGGTGAGGAACGCCATGATTCCACCCGGAGCCGACCCGCCTGCACCTGAACCGGTCTGGTTGATTTGGTACGCGGTTTCGCCGTAGTAGGTCGCGTTGTCGGGGTCCGCGATGACAACAACCGCAGCGCGACTCGCGCGAACAGCTGCACTGCGCACACCGAGCTTGGCGGCGTAGATCATCGACAGCTGGAGGATGGTCAAGAACGTCATGAGCATGATGGGGAACGCGATCAGGAACTCCGCGTACATCACGCCACGCTCATCCTTATGGAGGCGATTGTTTCGAATAAGGTTCATCATGATGGATTCATCCCAACCCATTGCGGATGCTGAAGCGCAACCGCGATCAGAGTTCCCACGAAAATGTAGGGACCGATTCGCATTTCGTGTTTGAGCTCAGAACTGACGTCGCGTCGCCACTTCTTGGGCAAGACGCTGTTTAGAAAGAGGAAGAAAAGATTGCCGAGTGCCGGCAGAAGGCGACGCTGCTTGGCCAACACAACGAGGGCACCCACGGCGCCCGTGGCCATCGCGTAGAACTCGATTTCGATGCCGACGAGGATTCCCGTCAGCGCACCGAGCCCCGCAAGAAGTTTCACCTCGCCGCCGCCCATGCCTTGCGAGAAGCGCCACATGATGAAGGGAACGAGGCCACACCCCGCAAACCCGAGCGCGGAGTCGATCAAACCGTTCTGCTCGGCGATGATCCAAAAGCTGAGCGGCCCCAGTAGGAAGAGCGGATAGGTCAACCAGTTCGGGATCGCACCGGTGCGAGCGTCGGTATACGCAGCCACTCCCGTGACTCCGACTGCTGCAACGTGTTGGATCGCGACCACGGTGGAAACTTCCATTTCCTAGGGGGGGTAGCCGAACGTTTGGTAGTCGTTGGAGGCCTTGTTCTCGACGGTGTCGGTCCAGGAGACCCAACCCGTGATGCCGGCCACACAAACAAGAATGAGGATGACCACGTACTCGACGGAGACGAGGCCCTCCTCATCCTGCAAAATTTCACGCTGACTGGAATCAATCATGGCAATGGCGAGATAAGAAAAAGTTGCGTGTTCTGGAAATTTTGTAGCAGTGGGACGCCGACGAGAATCAGTGCTGCCGCGGCGAGAATCCCGACCAAAATCGTGATCGAGATGTATTCCACGTAAACTGCACCGTCTTCTTCCGAGAGCAGGTTGCGATCCTGCGTCTCGTGAAGGGTCGGCTGTCCCCGATTGGAATCTTGGGTGCCCATTAGTACCTCTCAGCTGCAAGCCTGGTGCCGCAAACCCAGAATGCCGAAAGGCTAGAGAAGTCGACAAGCCTCAACTCAAAACGAGCCAGCTTGTCACGCTGAATTCCAGGATATTCGAGCTATTCCGGTCGTACTGCATCTCGGATTGAGCGATCCGAGAGGATCGCAAGCAGGGCCTGGAGGCCCATCCGAGCTTGGTGGTCGTCCGCAAAAGGGGGTCGGTCGTCCCCGATCGCTTCATTTCTCGGGGAATTTCGGGGTTCGTTGTCCCCGCGATCGTCCGAAGAGTCGTCGAGGTGCCCCTCCAGACTGGATTCTCGCAGTTGGCGCTCGGTTTCGAGGCGGGCTCGCTCCACCAAACGCGGGTGGAGCTGCTCGACCACCAGATCGGGCTCGATCCCTTGGGCTTGGATGCTGCGTCCGCTGGGGGTGTAGTAGCGAGCGATGGTCAGCTTGAGCGCCGAATGGTCTGGCAACTCAACCAGGTTTTGGACGCTGCCTTTTCCAAAGGTCCGGGTTCCCACCAGGATCGCGCGTTCGTGGTCGCGCAAAGCACCCGCCACGATCTCCGCTGCGCTTGCGGTGTACCCGTTGACCAACACCACGATGGGCCAATTGGGACGCGTGCCACGGCGATGTGCATGGGCTTCGTGGAGCACCCGACCTCCGCGAGTTCGCGTCGACACGATGGCACCGTCACTAAGGAACTGGTCGCTCATCTCGATCGACTCACGCAGCAGACCGCCGGGGTTGTTGCGGAGATCGAGTATCAGACCGCGAATTGAGCCTTCGTCGCGCAGCTCTTCCACCGCACGATCGATCGCCGCCGCAAGCTCGGAGGTCGTGTTGTCTTGGAAGGCTCGGACCTGGACGTAGAGAATTCGCTCGGAAACGACACGGGCTTCCACCGGGTTGACGTCGATCACCGCCCGCGTGAGCGTGACCTCAACATCCGATTCTTCGCCTTCACGTCGAAGCGAAACACGAACGCGAGTGCCAGGTTCACCCCGCATCAGTCGAACGGCTTCTTGAATGCGCATGTCGCGGGCAGGTCGTCCTTCGATTCTCAAGAACCGGTCTCCAACCTCCATCCCTTGCTGCGCAGCAGGACCGTCTTCGAACACCGAAAGCACGACCAGCCACCCGTCACGAACCGAAATCTCGACGCCGATTCCTGCGAACTGCCCTTGCGTGTCCGCGGTGAGGATTCGGTACTCCTCGGGGTCGAGGTAGTTGGTGTGCGGATCGAGCGAGTCCGCCATGCCGCGAATCGCACCTTGGATGAGCGCGTCTTGATCCACCTCTTCGACGTAGGCGCTCTCGATGTGCGCAAGTGCGCGCGCAAAGACACCTAGATTCGCGAAGGGGCTGGAGTTCGTGGTTTCAGCCGTGGCCGGCGATCGTCCGACGAGAAAACCGACGACCAAGAGAAGGACTCCGTGGGTCCAGCGAAGGCGGTGGGGCATGGTTGAACTCCTCTGAGGGAGGGTGTACTACATTGGATGAGGCCGTCACACACGACCTCACACATCCACACCTCAGACAACACACCCATCCAGCGACAACATACGATGGCATCCGACAAGCGTAAGCAGAGCCTCTACTTTCCGGCAGCGATGTTGGAGGAGATCGAGCGCGAAGCGCTCCGTCTCGACCGGACTCGTTCGTGGATCGTTCAGCGCTGTGTCCGCATTGCGCTTCCCGAGCTGAAGAAGCTCCCCTCGATCAACGATCCTGACACCGACGAGTAGAGTGCAGTACGACCGTCACCGCTTCGTTCGAGCGGCCGACGATACGCGCCTCTTTGTGGGTGTCCGGGGTGAGGGCGAGACCACGGTGGTGCTCAACGACGGCATCGGCTGTGAAGGTTTTGTCTGGCGCTATCTCCAACCGCATCTCGCGGAGCGCTTTCGTGTGGTCCACTGGCACTACCGAGGCCATGGACGCTCGGGTCCACCCTTGGACCGCACGCGTCTCACCATCGAAGCGTTGGCCGACGACCTGCAACGCGTTCTTGACTCGGAAGACGTCGAACGCGCCATTCTGATCGGCCACTCGATGGGCACCCAAGTCAACCTCGAGACGTTTCGACTCGCGAGCGAGCGCGTCCAAGGCATGGTGTTCCTCTGTGGCAGCTGGGGTCGGGTCACCCACACGTTCCACGGTTCGGATGTGCTGAGCCAGATCCTCCCGGTCGTGCGCGAACGAGCTCGCAAGCACCGCGGATTTGCGCGCGCCTTGTGGGGTCGCATCCCTGCAAGCGTGGCGTACCGAGTGGCTCGGCTCAGCGGTGAGGTCGACGCGGTCACCATTCGCGAAGAAGACTTCAAGAACTACTGGGAACACATCGCGGTGATGGATCCCGACGTGTTTCTGCAACTGCTAGAAGCAGCCGGAGAACACAGCGCAGAGGACCTGCTCTCACGCGTGAACGTGCCCTCGCTTGTCGTGGCCGCTGAACGCGACACGTTTACCCCAGCGAGTCTGGCCGAAGAGATGGCTGAGAAGATCGGGTGCGATCTCTTCATGATTCGCGGAGGGAGTCACGCTGCCCCCGTGGAGCAGCCGATGACCGTGCAGTTGCGCGTGGACAAATACCTCCACAGCAACTTCGCGAACGAAGCCTGAGCGCCCAGTGTCTGAGTGCGAGCTTAGAACTCGACGCGGAAGAGCTGCTGGCCCATCAGCAGCAACGAGCCACTGTGGATGGTGGCCTGTCCCTCGACGCGGACAAAGGTTCCATTCGAGCTCCCCACGTCGGTGAGGAAGAACTTGCCGCCCTCTTGGTGAACTCGGCAGTGCAGGCCCGAGACGTAACCATCCTCAGGAAAGATAATGTCGCCGCGTTCACGACCCAGGTGCATGCCGGTTGCCGGCACGGGGTACGTGTTTCCGTACTGATCACGTCCGATCACCAGGCGCACTCGACCGACGTAGCCCGGGTTGGGGCTGCCCATGTGCTCGGTTCCGTCAGGGGCGTTCTGCGCGGGCTTGATCGCCTCGAACCGCAGGATCTCCTGACCGATGCGGAAGATGCTTCCGTCTTTGAGTTCGACCGGCGAGTCCGCCGCGATGCGGAGGTACACACCGTTGAGGCTGTTGAGGTCACGAACCGTCAGCCCAGAGCCGCCAAACGCGAACTCGGCATGCTGCGGCGAAAGGTATGAATCCGAGGCAAAAGGACCGGCAGCTTCGCGACCGACCACCGTGGTGTCCGAGAGCGGAAAGGCTTCACCTTCGGTTCCGTCCGGACGAATCAAGACCAGACTTCCGCGTGAAGCACCGCCACCGACCATGGGGGTCGCAACGGTATCCGTCGCTGCGGGTGCCGCCGGTGCAGCTGCGGCGGCTTGCGACGTCATGTCGAAGCCACAACTTCCGCAGAACTTGAAGTTCTTGGGGACACTGTTGCCACACTGAGGACACGGCACCGTGTCGGGCTGCGCCTGTGGCTGCGGAGCGGCCTGCGGCTGAGGCGCGGGCTCGACCGGTCGCTGCGGTGGCTCCACGGGTGTGGGTGCCGTTTCAGGCGTGGTCGCAGCAGCCGCAAACCCGCCCGGATCGGCAGGCGGAGCCGTTGCAGCCGGAACACCGGCAGGCGGCGTCGGTGCCGTGAAGCTCTTGGGCTGCGCCGCATCACGCGGGAGTTCTGCGCCACATCCAAGACAGAACTTGTAATGGTCCTGATTTTCCTTGCTACAGCGAGGGCAAACGATCACCGCGGAACCTCCACGCTCCATGAGCGGAGCCGGCGCGAGGATATAAAGCCGCTGCTCAGAGGGTCAAGAACGGTTTCCCCAAGGGCAACGCCGCGTGCTTAGCTATCCCCCGTCGTGCTCTGCCCGGAATGTGGCGCGAAGAACGTCCCGACTGCGGACGAGTGCGTGAGCTGCGGTACAGCGTTGCCGGAGACCGCGGATGCCCCGGATCCCTTGGTGGGACGGGTCATTGCGGACAAGTACGAGCTGCTGGAGATCATCGGTGAAGGTTCGATGGGTAGCGTATACGGCGCGCACCAGATCGACCTCGATCGTGAAGTCGCGGTCAAAGTGCTCCACACCCACGTCGCCGCCGATCCGAAAGTGGCGAAGCGATTTCATCGCGAAGCGCGAACCGCAAGTCGTCTCTCCCATCCAAACTCGCTCCAGATTTTCGACTTCGGACGCGAAGACGAAGGACCCGTTCTCTACATCATCATGGAGCTACTCGATGGGCCTGACCTTCTCGAGTTGATGGAGGACGAGTTTCCGCTGAGTCCGCGAAGGATCGCGAACTTGGTTGGCGGCGTGCTGCGCGCGCTCGAAGAGGCCCACGACCTTGGGGTGATCCACCGCGACCTCAAACCCGAGAACATCATGGTGGTCGAAGATCACCAAGGTCGCGAGCACGTGAAGGTGTGCGACTTCGGAATCGCAAAGCTGGTCGAAGCCGAAGGTTCCGCGATCACAGTCACCGGCTTCGTGTGCGGAACGCCGGAGTACATGGCGCCCGAACAGGCACGCGGCGAGGCACTCGATGCACGCGCGGATCTCTACGCAATCGGTTGCCTCCTTTACTACCTGATGACGCGAACCGTTCCGTTCTCGGGCGGTTCGGCGCTGGGCACGATCACGAAGCATCTGACCGAACCCGTGGAACCGCCGGGGCGACGGAAGCCCGAACTCTACATTCCGCGCGCCATGGAACGCGTGTGCATGAAGTCGCTGTCGAAAGATCCGGACCGGCGATACCGCACCGCCGGAGAGATGCGCGAGGCGCTCGACAACGCGGTCGACGCGTTGGGTGAACTCGCGGCAGACCCGCTCGGAACCCACGAAATCGATCCCACGGCCGAAGCGCCACCACCGCCCGAACCCTCACGAACCTGGATGGCACCCGTGTTCGTCGCGATCGGAGTGATCCTCATCGGGATTGTTGTGTTCACCGGAACCGACACATCGACAGACGCCAACGACGCTGGCGTTCAAACCGATAGTGCGGTCGTCGATGCAGCGCCGGCTGTGTTGGATACCGGTCCCGTCGTGATGATCGATGCGGGTCCGCCCGATGTGGAGAGCGACGTTGCGCCGGAGCCGCCAGCAGATGCGAACACGATGGTGAGCATGATGCGGCCCACCCCGATGACCGCGGACGCGGGTCCGACCATGGAACCGCAGACCATGGAGACGGAGATCGCGCCCTCGCGTGCTGCGTTTGAGGAAGGTCGCCGCCTCTTTCTCGCCAACGACATCCCAGGTGCGATCGCCCAGTTCGAAACGTCACGTCGTCTGGCACCGCGCAACCCGCAGGTCCACAAGCAGCTTGGACGCGCCTACATGCGAAACGGCGACCTCGGTGAGGCCGCCGCAAGTTACGAGCGCTACTTGGAGCTCGCACCGAACGCTGGAGATCGTGCGTTGGTGGAGCAGATCCTTCAGCGACTCCGCTAGTCGTTTGCGGAGCCAGCGAACACGTAGCGTCGAGAGTCGCCGTAGCGACCGCGAACGAAGACTCAATAAAGCACAGAAGTCTTCTCTCCTTCTTTCCTTCTCTCCTTCCGGGAAAATCAATTCCCTCCTCTGCGCCAACCGATACGCAGTCTGTGTGGCGGACCGTTTGCGATCGCAGGCAACCAGAAACGCCCGCACCGCGTGTGGTTGCGGAAGCGCTCAGATTTTTTCCCGGAAGGAGAGAAGGAAAGAAGGAGAGAAGACGTTGGATCCTGAGCCTTCCTGATAATGCAACCAGCAACCAGCAACTCGCGACAGTCCTGACCGATGACGTCTTATGGAATTCGACCCACTGAGTCGGCACGTCATCGGTGCGTGCATCCGAGTGCACAGCATGCTCGGCCCCGGATTGCTCGAAAGCGTTTATGAGCGCTGTCTTGAGCACGTACTGCTCAGACAAGGGTTACGCGTGGAGAGACAGGCACCGATCGATCTGGTGTTCGAAGAGCTCTCAATACCCAACGCCTTCCAAGCGGACCTCGTCATCGAGCGCCGTCTCATCGTGGAAGTTAAGGCTGTTGCTTCTCTCGGACGGATCCACCGAGCGCAGTTGCGGACCTATTTGAAGCTCGCTGACATCGACGTGGGTTTGCTTGCGAACTTTAACGTCGGCTCCATGCGCGAAGGCATTCGGCGAATCACAAAATAAGAGCCTTACGGAGCGTCGAGCCTAGCTGGTCATTTCCACGCGCAGGAGCTGACGACCCAAGAAGAGGTAGTCGCCGTGGTTGAGCTCGTGCTCGTCGCTGATGCGAAGGTACGTCCCGTTTCGGGAGTCCTCATCGGTCAACACAAAGGTCGGTCCCTGCGCCTCGACCTTCGCGTGCGCACCCGACATGTAGATGTCTTCGGGAAAGTTCAAATCTGCGTCTTCGCGGCCTACCCGCGCAGCGTTGTCCCGTGCGCAGAAGACCATCCCGTCGATTCCACCCGCCAAGACTTGGGTGACCCGGAACGGACTCGGGCGCTTGGGCGAACTGTAGAAGTAGGTCTGATCGGGATCGGGACCCGATGCATCCTTCGGCGTGGGATCGAGTCGGAAAACCTGCTCACCGCAAAGGAAGTAGTCGCCCATTTGCATCTGCTGCGAGCCGCGCACGCGTACGTACACACCGTTGGTGCTGCCCTCGTCGCGCACGACGAGTTTCTCGCCGCGATAGATGAAGTTGGCGTGACGCGGGCTAAGCCACGAGTCCTCGGGGAAGAGGATCTGTGCATCCTGCCGCCCGGCGATGTGCTCCTGACCTTGAAGCAGGTAACTGAGGCCATCGATGCCTTGGTCACCGCGAATCAAGATCAAACGCGCCTTTCCGGGCGCTTGCATGGCGCCGAAGTACTTCGTCTGCGCGTTTTGGATTTCTTCGGGCACGGTGGCGCCGCACGCGCCGCAAAACTTGTGACCCGAGGGGACAGGACTCGAGCACTCTTTGCACACGTAGTTCCGCGCTTGCTCCATCAACTCCTCCTCGCTCAGTACGCCACTGGCTTCGTGTTGGGGGGCATGTGAGGCCGTCAGATCGTACCCGCAGTTGACGCACCGAGGTGCCCCTAGCGGTGAAAGGGCGTCGCACTGACCGCAGACGATCCCGACAAACTCTTGCATCTCCCTACAACGCCAGCTGAACCGACGCGAAGAGGTTGTATTTCAAAGAGGCTCGGCAGGTCAACGCTGGAGCGCTTCGCGAGCCGCTTGCCGGACTCGAGGCTCTGGGTCTTGGGCCGCAGATCGCAGGGCCTCCTGGGCCTGAGGACCCCCTAGAGAGGCCAGGGCGGTCGCCGCACCCTCGCGAACAAAGGCATAACGATCCTCCCGGAGAATCTGGATCAAGGGAGCAACACCGGCCGGATCGCCGAGTCGAGCCAGGCTCTGCACAGCACGAAGCCGGGTGGACCACTCGCTGCTTTGACGGGACAGGTGCGCAGTACGCTCGACCAGCCCTTCCACACTTCGATGGGCAGGACCGACGGCGCTCAGTGCTGCACGAACGACGCGCTCGTTTGAGTCTCGAAGCGCCACGACAAGCGCCTGACCACCCACGCTGGGTTCCGCAGCGCGTGACACGAGCAACACTGCATGCTCACGAACCTGCGGTTCGGGGTGGCGACTGAGCGCTTGCAGGTCCGTCGCAAGCGAACTTCCCAAACGAGCGAGGCGAGTGCCGGCAGCTTCGCGCGCGTCCTCGGGCCACGACGCCATGTTGGCAGTCAACGCTCCGATCCCAATGGGATGGTCACCTACGGGACGCAACAAGCTCAGCGCGGTCAACACGCGTTCCACCGGACCATGGAGCGCCTCGCGTGCTGCGGATTCGACGCGCTCAAGAATCGGCGTGAGATCGACCGGACGAGTTCCCGACGTCTCCAAGAGACCGCCAACGTACGCAGCAGCATCCGCGGGCGGAACGAGGAAGGGTCGCTCCTCACCCCCGTCCGGGTTGGCGAGCGCCGACGCCGACGCGTTGTGCAGCGTGGTGTCGGGATCGAATAGCGCCTCGACGAGCGCATCGAGCGCGCGTTCATCACCACCTCGACCGAGGGCGCCGAGCGACTGCGCCGCAGCACGACTCACCAGCCCGCCACGCCGCAACGCAGAGACAAGCGCCGGAATCTGAGCGCGCGAACCGACGCGCCCCAACGACCATGCGGCAGCAGCTTGCACGTGCGCACTGCGATCTTCACGAACCAAACGTTCGAGTTCGCCCACGCTGCGACGATCTTCCGCTCGCCCCATTCCGAGCGCGGCGTACGCGCGGACGTCGGGGTCACCTGCACTTGCGAGTTCACGCAACGCTTGAATCGCCGTGTTGCCGCCCATGCGCGCGAGCGACCAGGTAGCGACCGCACGAAGTCGCCGTTCAGGACCCTCCGCGATGGCGACGAAGCGCGATGCCAATCGCGGCTCGGCAACCGCACCGGCGCCAGCAAGTGCGCGGACACGCAGCGCGAGCGGGCCGTCACCCTCGGCGGAAGCCAGCAACGGACCTGCAGCGTTCTCGTTCCCGAGGTGACCCAGCACATCGATCGCGATGCGCTGCTGCGTCGGATCGCCATCAGCAAGCGCCTCGAGCAAAGGCTTGATCGCGCGCACGCCGAGTCGCGCCAAGGACTCACGTGCTGCGACTGCAGCGTCTCCGGTTCCGCGGGCCTCTTGGATCCAGCCCATCGCCAAACTGTCGTAGAGCTCCACCAAAAGCCGACGAAAGATCGGACGTCGAGGATTGCCGAGCGCAAGCGGGAGAAGATCACGCTCCAACTCTTCGAGCGTGTTCGCGCCGAGGTGGATCTGCACCGACGCGCGACCTGCGCGCGCAACGAGATCATCGTCCGGGGAGAGTTTCAGCACGCCACGATAGAGGCGGTCCGCTTCGGGATGCTCGCCGCGCGCGAGATGGATCTCGGCGAGGTCGAAGTACGTTGTAAACAGGCGCTCGTTGAGTTCGATCGCACGACGGTAGGAGGCAATCGCGTCCTCCATGTCTTGGCGCGCGCGGTAGAGGTCGCCGAGGCGCCGGTGTCCTTCGGCATCATCCGGCGTACGTGCAACCGCTTCGGCGGCGTACCGCACGGCATCCTCATCGCGGTACAACGCGTGCGAGTGCTCCGCCATGCGCTGCAGGTAACGCGGCGCACGACGCGGGTCGGCCTCGACCAAACGCTGCAAGACTTCGATCGCACCAGCCAGTTCACCGCGAGCCGCCCGAACGCGTTCCAGACTCAAGAGGCTCTCGACGTCGCCTGGTTCAAGCTCGGTGATGCGCACGAGCGTTTCTTCGGCTCGCTCCACGTTGCGCGGCCGCATCCGAAGGTACGCCTCCGCCAGGAACCGCCCCGACTCGGCGTCGGGCGGATCCGAGGTAAACGCATTCTGCCACTCGGTGATCTTTTGACTGAGCTCACCACGACGCGACCAAATGCCGACAATGCGCTGACGCGCTTCACGTCGTTCCGCGCGGTCGACGCCAATCTCCAACACCTTCGCCCAGAACTCCGCTGCGGCTTGATCACGCTGACGTCGTTGGGGCGGCCGTTCGCCGCGACGGGGACGTTCTAGGACCGCAGCGAGCCCACGCAGGTATTCGACCCGATCGCGATCCAGTTCCACCGCGCGCCGATAGTGTCGCTCGGCATCATCGAGCATGTCGTGGTCGGCCAACACGCCGGCAAGCGTGGCGTTCGCGCGAGCGCGGTCCGAATCGACGGTGAGAATGCGACGCCACGTCGCCAACGCAGCGTCTGCGTCGCCTTCTTCAAGCTGCTGTTCACCCAGTGCGATCAGGTGGCCGGGATCGCGCGGATCGATGCGAACCAGCGTCGCCACTTCGCGTGTGGCTCGTTCGTCTTCGCCCCAACGCGTGTAGAGATCGGCAAGCGCTTGGTGCACACCGGCATCGCGGTTGTGACGCCGACTGGTCTGATCCGCGAGTCGGAGTGCTTCCTCGCGGCGTCCCACCTGCATCAAGAGCTGTGCAAGCTCGACGACAAAACGCGGTTCGCGCGGTGCCACGCGTACGAGCTCGCGGTACTCCGAAATGACGTCGTCGATACGACCGGAACGCGAGAGCAGACGAATGATCAACACGCGGGTGTCGATGTGGCGGCGGTTCATCCGAAGTGCCCGTCGATACGCCGCGAGCGCCTCGTCCTCGTCACCGAGTTCGTCGTGAATCTTGCCCAGCAAATGGACAGCGTCGAAGTCGCGTGCACGCGCGAGTCGTTCCGCGAGATCCGGAAGCCGGTCGGCGCGACGATAGACCTCGACCATCACGTCGTAGATCTCGCTGCGGATCCCCGACTGCCGTCCAACGACTCGCAATCCCCGATCCAACGTGGCGATCGCATCCTCGATCTGCCCGGCTTCGAGCTGCGCACGCGCCAGGTCGCGAAGAATGGGACCGATCACGCGGTTGTCGCCGCGCAGTTGACCGAGCACGCGTTGGTACTCGGCAATCGCGCGTTCGTGTTGATTTCGCTCGGCGAGCGCTCGGGCAAACTCCGAACGGAGATAGACGCTGGTACCTGCACCGCGCGCGAGCTGGTCGAAGTAGCCACGCGCACCGTCCCAGTCGCGCGCATCGAGCGCGAGCGCACCTAGTTCCCGCAACAACTCACGCTTCTCTTGAGCGTCTCGAAGATGCGCCAACGCTTGTTCAAAGAGTTCGCGCGCACGTGCAGGGTTGTCCGCACGCTGCAGGTTGCCCATCGCGATCAAGGGCACAGGATTGTCCGGACGAAGCGCCGAGGCTTCGGAGTAAAGTCGCACGGCATCGGCGGTTCGGTTCTGCGCTTTGTAAACGTGACCGAGCAACATGCGAGGTGCGAACGCTTGCGCCGATGCTTGAACCTGCTGTTCCAAATCACGAACGAGGCCATCGACGTTTCCATCGCGTTCGCGATAGAGGTCCATCAAGCGCTGGAACGCAAAACTCTCTCGCGGGTCACGCGACAGGATCGTGCGGTACCGCTGGATCAAAACCTCGGTACGTCGCGCAGCCGGATCGGGACGGTTCCCATCCGCCTCCGTGGTCATCGTGGTCATGCCACGCATGCCACGCATGCCCCGCATGCCACGCATGCCTCTCATCCCGCGCATGCCCATCTGGGAGGTCGTCATGCCCATGTCGTTCATGCGGGTGAGGCTCCACTGGGCCTCACTCGAAGAAGACGACACCACACCGAAGAACACCACGCCGCACGCAAGCAGGCGGGAGACCTTTAGAGGAATCACACCACCAGGGTAATCACGTGAGGGGGACACGTTGGAAGAAGGTACGCCCCAGGGTCACTATTCCTTGGGCCGCACGCTGAGAGCTTTGCGAGAAACCAAGCGATTCCGGACCGTTTGAGCCGTATAACGCACAAGAATGTCGATCCATCCCAAGCACGACGCACGGCTCCGTGCGGCGATCCACGCGTGTTCACCGGCACCTTGTGCGGAGGTGAGCGATCGATTGCGTTTCGTGGAGGACCTCCGCTGGCACGAATCTGAAGTGTTTCTCCTCGTCGATGTCATTGCAGACGAGTTCGGCATCGACATCGACATGGATGCGTGGGCGGACGAGCTCAAGACTGTTGCGGACGCCATTCGCATGTTTCGCGACAACGGCGGAAGCGACACCCCTCTCGACGCTCCCCGCGAAAGACAAGAGGGCGAATCGGATACGCACGAACCAACCGCAGAGTGGATCGAAGCTCGGCGTCGCGCGGAGGCAATGTTCTCACGGCAACTCGCATCCGTGTACCAGCCCGTGCTGCATCGGTGGTCCGATGATTACGAAGCGCGCTGGGAGATTATCCGGGAGTTTCTTCGCAGGTGGCATCGACTCGAGCTTCCTGAGCCTTTGGAGATGCCGGCACGGCTTCAGCGTGCGGAGTCCAGTCGCGGCTACCCGCTGATGCGTTCGGCACGACACTGGGTGCGTCTTGTGGACCAACTTGTTCGTGCGGACGTCTGGTTTCGCGTTCTGCGGGACAGGCCAACCCTCGACAACGTCCCTGGCCATGACGTGCTCGCGCTCCTCACGACGGGCGAGGACGACGCTTATTGGGGCTACCACCTTCAACTTGAGCTGAGCGACGACCCTCCTGTGTATGGTCTGCACCTCAACTATGACACCGGCGATGTGGAGCCGTTTTCGCGCACGCCCAGCGTGTCAGAATGGGCTCTCGACACGATTGTGCGGCACCTCCATCTGAGTGGATCACACGGCTTTCACGGTCAGCTCACTCCACAACAAGATGTGCGCGCACGTTTTCCCCATCGGATCGATTTGGGTCGTGGCTGGCTCCTGGAGGACGAGGACATCGTCGCCTTCATCGACCGAAAAGGTCGCTTCAATGCGCACGCTCGGACACAAGACGCGCTCCAAGACGTGCGCGAGCGCATGATCGCGGAGCCGCGTGCGCATTGGTAGCGACTAGCAAATGCGTCGACGCTTGCGCGCGAGCACACAGATCGCTGCGAAAATCGGCCAACCGGCGAATCCGGCTCCGGTCTGGCAATCACAGCCTCCACCGCCAACTCCCGTCGACCCGGCATCCGCCGCATCCGCGGTTCCACCATCGGGTGTCGCCGCATCGTCCATCACACCTGCATCCGGGTCCTCTGGGATCGGACACTCGATCGGGTTGGACGCACCAAGCGCGGTTCCAAACGGAAGCGGAGTTTCGTAGTTGCCCGTGTTGCGCGAATCGTGTCGCCACTCCGGCCAGGTGATCGTTCCGTCGGCCGGTCCGTTCGTGTCGAACGCAAACATGTATCCACTGCGCGTCGCCGACACCATCTCCAGCATTCCGTCGTTGTCGATATCGCCAAGCGCAGGGCTCGCAATGATCCAACCGCCCAAGAACTTCGGAAACCCTTCGGCTTCGCGTCCGCATCCATCCCACGCGTGAATCCAGTACCCGGCTGAACCGACGACGACTTCGGGATAGCCATCGCCGCTCACATCGGCAGACGTCGGGTTCATGAAGAAGAGGTAGTCCTCGATGCGCTGCGGGAATCCAGGCAACGCGGGTCCGAGCAAACGCTCACCCGGTCGCGGTCGCGTGGTCCACACACCGATCTGATGACTGAAGGGTGAGTTGACGTATCCGCCGAGAAGGTTGGTCGCGAGCCGTAGCCCTGCCCCACCCGTCACGAAGTCGGGCTGTCCATCTTGGTCAAAATCGCCGAACGATCCGTTGGCGAATGTGTTCAACACCGGCTTGTCGATCGGGTCGGTAATGTTGGACAGCGGGCCGCGGTCGGCCGAGTCCAACGTCGCCAAACGCACTTCGCGTTCGCCGGGTCCGCGCGGCGGCTGAACACCCGGGACGATAAAAATCTGCGACGCAGTGCCCGTGATCGCCATCTCGGGAATGTCGTCTCCGTCGGTATCCGCCATCACGATCGCGGTTGGTGTTCCGCGTCCCACGAAAGGCAACACGTCCACGGAGGTGATCGTGATCGGCCAGTTGTCGTGGTCCGGACCGCCCTCGTGCAAGTTGCCGTCGCCGTGGATCAGATGAATCGCCCCCGAGGTGCTGTCGTCGCCGTACTCGTTGCTTCCGACAGCAATGTCCAGGAGTCCGTCTCCGTTAACATCGCCGATCGCAGGCGACGTCATGATGCGGCTGGGCTGCGCATCGTCGGGATCCATCCACAAACGCTCCGCGGTGATCTCGACCGGGAAGCCGGGCTGCAACGACGCGTCTTCGCGATAGACGTACACGTTGCCGTCGAACGCAGCGACAACGATTTCGAGCGAGTCGTCGTCGTCCAAATCCGCGAGTGCAGGCGAAGCAAACGCGCCCTGCTCCACGATCGAATCGCGGTTTGCGGGACCCATGCGAAGTGGGTCGGACGAAGGCACGACCGGAAGCTCGATCGGGAACCCTTCGCGCACGCTCCCGTCGGGCTCGATCGCGTAGATCATCCCCTCCATCGTCACGGCGATGATCTCGGGCGTTCCGTCGCCTTCGAGATCGCCAATCGCAGGGGAGGCCAAGATCGACGACGCGACATCGTCTGCACGAACGTCGCCGCTCGCGTATGCCGCCGATCCCAAAATGTTGTTGGGATCGTCCGGATCGAAACCGCGCAGGTTGCCGAGCTGAATCGGGAAGCCCGTGACCTCGCTCGCATCCTCGCCGTTGATCACGTGCAGCCAGCCGTCAGCATCGCCGTACACAATCTCGACCACGTCGTCTCCGTCGATGTCGTAGAGCTTGGGCGAGCTCTCGCCCGACGCGCCGGGGTGCACGTCAGCGTCGTCCCGCGTGCCCATGGCCAAGGGGAATCCAGGACGGAGACTCGGGTCGCGAACGATCGCAAACGCACGCCGTTGTTCGCCCGCGACATCGCCGACCTCGCCACCATAGTGCGCAACCACGCGGATGCGGACCGTGACGTTGTAGCGGTTGTGCGCTCCAATATCGGGCGGGTTGTCGATGTTGATGCCGCTGATGTCCCAGTTGGCCAAGTCACCTTCGAGCGCTTCGGTTTCACCCAAGCCCATCGCGATGGTTTCGAAGTCGTCGTCCTCGGGTTCGATGCCCGCAGCCCACTCGACGAAGTAGTCAAACGACTCCGCACGTCGCGCCGCAATCGTTCCGGTCAACGTGACCGAACCGGTTTGCTCGGGATAGAGCACGCGGAACCAGTCCGGTGTCAGGATGTCGACCTCCGGCGGAATCCGTCCTTCCCAGACCGCCTGGACCGAGGTTGCGGCGTTGGTCCGCCCGTAGCCAAAGCGTTGATCCCACCCCTCAAGCGACGGGTAGATCTCGCGGTTGAAATCGGGATGCCCCGGCTGTGACTCCGGCACGTTGATCTCGTCGGCTTCCATCCGGAGGATCTGCATGACCTCTTCGGCACTCAACGGAGGATCCAAGGGTCCACCCGGTCGCTCCGCGCTCAACGCCGCCGAGTACATCAAGCCCGCGATGCCTGCGCCCACCGCCGTGGCTTCCGACGAACACCCTGTGCCCGGCGCACTCATCACCAACTGCGCGCCGTAGTTGGTGCAGTTGTCGTACGCGAGAAAGCTATCCGACGACTGTGGGTTCGGGCCGAAGAACCGAATCGCCGAGATGTAGAGCATGTGGTTCGCCGTGCCGGGCAGGTTGTGGTGATACGAGTTTTCGTCCGCAGCCGACGCGCTCACCATCACGTTGTTGGCGTAGGCGTAGTCGATCGCACGACGCATGTACGTCGTTCCGTTGATCGTGCCGAGAGCTTCGAGCACCACGCTGGCGCCCGAGTCGACGGAAAACACCACGCTCTGAGCAAAGTCCTGAACGTCCGCGACGAAGCTATCCCCCACGCGAATGGGGAGAACACGACAGTTGGGGCAAATCCCGGCGCGGCCAATTCCGTTGTTGGCTTCCGCCGCAGCCCAACGCGCTTCGCCAGTTCCGTGTCCGTAGCGCGTGTCGTCCATCGGATCGTTGTCGTCCGAATGAAAGTCCCAACCGCTGATGTCATCGATGTAACCGTTGTCGTCGTCGTCGACTCCGTCGGTGCACACGGTGATCAGGTCGCCCGGATCCGCGAGACCGTTGTTGTTGCCGTCGCCATCAAGCGAAGCAACAAACGCGTTCCGCTCTTCGTTGGTCTTGCCAAACGTGTAGTCCCGCATGGTCAGAAAGCCATCGCCGTCGATGTCGATCGGGTCGCCTGCGTGACCACTTGGCGGTGCGGGGAGACACCGACCATCGGGGGCGCCTTCCAACTCGGTTTGGTTGAGGTAGTGCTGGTTGAGCAGGTCGCGCTCGTCCCAGTTGATGCCGCTGTCGATCACCGCGATCACAACGCGTCGGTCACCGATGGTCATCTGCCACGCAAGGTCCGCCGACATTCCCGAAGGCTGATCCAACTCCTCGGTCCGGAACGTCTCGCGCTCTGCCAGACTCGGCGGCACCCACGACCACATGTTCCACTGACCACCGTTGGGGTTGGTCCAGCACCGCAACCCATCTCCGATGCAGGTCTCCCCGTCGCCCTCAATGTCGTAACCCCAGTTGGGATCATCGGGCCAGTTGGCCGGGTCGCGCATTTGCTCGGGTGTGGCCGTTCGGTTGGGCCACGCCGGGTTTTGTGCGCTCGCGCTTGCCGCGAAGATGGAAGTGAAGAGAAGCGCCAGGTACTGCCGTCGCATCGGACGAGAGTGCCACGGTGGTGGTCAACGCGCAGATAAGCGCGGCTGCTGAAAGGTTCGGTCCCGGCTACGTGGCGGGCATCACGACGCAGGTCGTTCCGTCACAGGTGAATCCGGGCGGGCATTGATCCGCAGTGCCACAAAGATGCACGCAACGACCGGGGATCATCATTCCAACATCTTCACCACGACACGTGTCCGGCTGTGCGCTGACGCCGATGGGAGTGCACTCGTCGTCGGTCATGCACGCGCCGTTGGTGACTGCATTTCGCATCCCGGTGCACGTACCAAGCGTAACCTCACACACTTCGTCGGCGTTGCAGGTGAAGCCTTGTGGACACCCCACTCCACCCGGACACGCGGTTAGACATACCCGCTCGTTGGAGTCGCTCAGCTCGGTGCACACGCGGTCACCGTCGCAATCGAAGTCTTCGTTGCAGGGCGCACAGATCACGTCCGCGACAAAGTCCGTGCAGGCACCCCGACCCAAATCGCAGATTCGAGCTGCGGGGTTGCAACCACTCATATCGATGCACTGCACGCAGGTTCCCGTGGGGTGACACGCCGTGTTCGGCTCGGTGTCGCACATCACGAGGTCACAAGGATCGGGCGGCACATCCGGACGTGGGCCCGAGTCCGGGCGGTCACCGGTGGTGACGCAAACCCCATCGATGCAGGACTGCGCAATCGAGCACTGGCTATCCATCTCGCACGGATCGAAACAACGTGAGCCCAAACAAAGCTGACCCGCTGGGCACGTCGGGCCCTCCATACCTTCTTCGACGCACTCCGGTTCAGGGTCCGGAAAAAGCGAGTCGAAAGTCGGGACATCGGAGCCGCAACCGAGAGCCAGCGCAGCGACCGCGTAGATAAGCCAACGCACGAGGGCACTCTACCACCCCAAGGCGCCTCGCGGTCGACCTCCTTCGTGCTAGATCGCCCCCTTCATGACGCGCATTCACGCGGGAGCTACGGTCGAACGACCGCCCGGAGACAAATACGTTCGCACCCTGCGATTTACCGAGCTGACCTTTCCTTCCAGTCGACCGAAGGTGGGCACGCTCCGCAAGTGGCGCGAGAAGGTTGGATCCGAGCTCGCCGTGTCGGTCGTGGCACCACGTGCCTCCTTGTGGAGCGACGCAGGTGTGCTGCGTTGGGACGATGCACTGGAAGAACGCTTTGGGTGGTATCTCCAAGCGCTCGAGGCGCTGCAGGCCATCGCGGTGATTCCCACGGGAAGCGAAGTCTCGACGAGCCGCAAAGACCGTGACCGTCTCGCCGATCTTTTCGGGCGCATTCCGGACGCGCGCCGACGCGTGTGGGCACCCACTGGCATCTGGACCGAAGAAGAAGCGCACCCCTTTGCCCGCAAGTTGGGCATCACGTGCGCGTTCGATCCTCTCCAGGACGATTCACCCGGCGGCGAGACCGCGTACGTGCGGCTCAAAGCACTCGGCGGACGCCAACGGTTCAGCGAGGGCATCCTCTATGAACTGGTCGATGCGCTGAGTGACTTTCGGGAAGCGTACGTCGCCATCGAATCGCCGCGCTCGTTCGACGAAGCCGTTCGTCTCCAAAAGCTCGCCGACGAATGACGGCAGTCGCCCGAAACAGCGTCCGGTCGGAAGCTGTCGACGAAAACAACAGATGATCGGGCGCGTCCAGCGCGTCGATAGCCCCTCGCCCTCCATCGTGGTCTTGACGGTCTATCAACGTGATGCCGGCAAACGCATTTTGGTGTTCGACGCCGCGAACGAATCTCTGCGCTGGGTTCCCAAACGCCCTACAGGTCAGGCTGCGGACGGTTTTGTTCGCCGGCTACGCAAGCTTTTGGTCGGCGCCAACGTCGACCGTGTCGAGCGCCGTAGCAATCGGGTTCGACTCGGCTTTCAACTGCGAGCACGCGTCGCGTGGCTCGTGTCACGACGCGGCACACCCGTGCTTCGTGAAGACGACGGGCGTCCACTGGCTGGGCGTGGACGCTTTGCGACGGAGTCGATGGGGGATGGGTGGCAAGCGTTCGAACTCGACGACGCAGTCACTGTCGAACCCTCGTCCGATGACCATCGTGAACGAGACCAGCTCCGCGCCCGGCTCAAAGCGCACGTCCGGAAGCTGCGTCGGAAAGTCAGCGCGATCGAGAAGGACGCGGCGCGTGCCGCAAAGGCGCCGACACTCCGGCACGAAGCCGATCTCATCGTCGCGCATTTGCACGAATGGGATGGAGGAACGTCCCTGACTGTCGTCGACTGGGAAACCTCGGAGACACGCGCCATCCCGATCGATCCCAAGCTCGGTGCGAAAGCCCAAGCCGACAAACGCTACAAGAGTGCCAAACGCTTCGAGCGTGGTGCCAAGGTGGCCGCCCAGCGTTTAGCCGAGGTGGCGAGTACGTTGACCGACGCGGAAGCACTTCGCGATCGAATCGATCACCTCGGCCTCGATGAACTGAAGTTGGCTCTGGAAGCACTCGGGGTCGCGCGGCCACAAGCGCCGCCGGGCCGGAAGCGTGAGCAAGCACGAGTGCCCTTTCGGACTTTTGTGAGTGGGTCTCAGCGAATCTTGGTGGGCAAGGGTCCCCGCGATAACGACAGCCTCACCCTCGACGCACGTCCCTACCACCATTGGCTGCACGCTCGTGGGGTTGGCGGCGCACACGTGGTGGTTCCTCTGGACAAGGGCACCATGATCTCCAGCGAAGTGCTTGTCGACGCCGCCACGCTCGCGGCGCACTTCAGCAAGTCACGCGGCGACGATCGCATCGAGGTTCAACACACCCCTCGCAAACACGTTCGCAAACCGCGCGGCTTTCCGCCCGGCGCAGTCCGCGTGACGCAGGAGAAAGTCATCGTGGTGCGGATGGAACCCGAACGCTTGCGACGACTTCTGAACAGCGAGCGCATTTAGATCGCTCCAAATCAGTGGAAGAAGCACAATTGAGAAAGCGCCCCAGATGACTGAGGCGCTTTCTCGCGTATCTCTGCCGAGATACTGAGAGAGCTCGCGCGCAAAGTGCGGCGAGCTCGTGGATTACTTCTTCTTGGCGGGCTTGCGGGCGCGCTTCTTGGTGCTGCGCTTCTTGGTGGAGCGCTTCTTGGCAGCCTTCTTGGTGCTGCGCTTCTTGGTGGAGCGCTTCTTCGTGCTGCGCTTCTTGGCAGCCTTCTTGGTGCTGCGCTTCTTCGTGCTGCGCTTCTTGGCAGCCTTCTTGGTGCTGCGCTTCTTCGCGGCCTTCTTCGTGCTGCGCTTCTTGGTGGAGCGCTTCTTCGCAGCCTTCTTGGTGCTGCGCTTCTTCGTGCTGCGCTTCTTAGTGGAGCGCTTCTTCGCAGCCTTCTTGGTGCTGCGCTTCTTCGTGCTGCGCTTCTTGGTGGAGCGCTTCTTCGCAGCCTTCTTGGTGCTGCGCTTCTTCGTTGCACGCTTCTTGGTTGCGCGCTTCTTGGTGGAGCGCTTCTTGGTCGCCCGCTTCTTGGCGGGCTTCCTCTTCTTCGCGGTCTTCTTCTTCTTGGTAGCCATTGGCTATCCTCCTCCTTGGGGCCCTGCGTCTCGGCGCTCGTCAGCCAACATGTTCAAGTTCACCTGGACTGCATCGTTGAAGTGCAACTTTGAAGTGCGGGTGGATTGACTACCGAGTGCTGGACGGAAGGGCACATCCCTGGGGTTCCGTACGGTGGTACCGTATTGTCACGTCACGTCACGTGTCAAGCGGAAGCGAGCATAAGTTATATCTAACTTTGCCATCTTTACGCCATCTCTTGTGCGTAAATTTCATATCCAGACGAAATCATTGAAGAAAAATGTATGGCAACGAAGGTCCCCGAAACCGTTGAGAAAGGTTGTCAAGACGATCTTCGGCTTCGATCGCGGCCTCGTTGACACGGATTTGAAGCCCGAACTAGGGTCCGCTCCATGTCGCGCACCATCTCGCTACTGATTCTGAGTGCCCTCGCCTGCGGTCCCTCGCAGGAGGACTTGGACAACGCCAACAACCGCATTCAGGAGCTGGAAGGACAGCTCGAAACTGCTCGCGGAGAGAACGCTGAACTCACCGAGCGTCTTGGGACGGTCGAATCTCAAAACGGCACGCTCGCCAACCGGCTTCGCGCACTTGGTGAGAACGTGGAGGAACTGGAGGGTCAGCGCTCAAATCTTCAGAGCGATTTGGCTCAGACCCAACGCGCACTCGAAGAGCTTCGGGAGCGCGAGCGTCAGGCCCAAGCGCGTCTTCAGACGTTCCGAGGCTTGATCGAGCGTTTTCGATCGATGATCGAGAGTGGTCGCCTCCGCGTGCGAATTGTCCGTAATCGCATGGTGGTTGAGCTTCCCGAGGGCATTCTCTTCGACTCGGGTCGTGCCAACTTGAAGGACGATGGTGAGACCACGCTGACCGAGGTTGCTGGCGTCTTGAAGGAGATCGAGAACCGTCAGTTCCAGATCGCCGGTCACACCGACAACGTGCCGATCCGAAGCCGTCGCTTCCGCAGCAACTGGGAACTCTCCTCCCAGCGCGCGGTGAACGTTGCCCGCTTCTTGATCACGCAGGAAGTCCCGGCCAACCGCATTTCGGCCGCGGGCTATGCCGACACACAGCCCGTCGCCTCGAATGAGACCGATGAGGGCCGCGCCCAAAATCGCCGAATCGAGATCGTCCTGGTTCCCAACCTCGACGAGCTGCCCGACCTGTCCTCGCTCGCTGAGCAGGAATAGCGGACACTCACAGGGTCGGTTTGACCCCCCTACCTGGGTCTCTTAAGATGTCCGGGCCGAGCGGACTGTGTCCAAAAGCCTCGGCAGGTTTATACGGGCTGATGCCTCGTGCCGTAACACCGCGGAAATAAACGGCATCCCCGGATTGTCTTTACCTCGTAGGCGGGTCGAATCGCGCAAATCGCGGACTCGCCGCTCGGGGTTGCCCGATTTCTAAGGAGTCCTGATGCAGGCAGAGCACACGTTCAAAGTCGGCGACAAAGCCGTCTACCCCGCTCAGGGAGTGGCAGAGGTCATCTCGATCGAAGAGAAGGACATCGCCGGAAGCCGCCAGAAGTTCTACGTGCTGAAGATTCTCGACTCGGACCGCAAGATCATGGTCCCCGTCAGCAACGCCAAGAACGTCGGCCTTCGCCCTCCCATTTCGGAAGCGGATATCCGCGAGATCTTCGTCATTCTCAAAGAGAAGACGATCGCGTTCGACAACCAGACCTGGAACCGCCGCTATCGCGGGTTCATGGACAAGATCAAGACCGGCTCCGTCTTCGACGTCGCTGAGGTCATGCGCGATCTCTATCGCTTGCGCGCCGAGAAGTCGTTGTCTTTCGGCGAGCGCAAGATGCTTGAGACAGCACGCAGCCTGATCGTGAAGGAAATCGCGGTCGCACGTCGCAAGAGTGAAGAGAAGGTTCAAGAAGAGATCGAAAAGATCTTCGACGCGAACTGATCACACTCTTGCCGCACGCGCGCTGACTCACTTCCAGTCGAACTGGTTGCTCTGACGTTTTCCGTCATCGGCGCGCTGCGCAGGAATTCTTCCGCTGAATTCTCAAGGATGATTTTGCAATGGGCCACAACAGCCTTTTGGTCAATATCGACGTGGGTGAGACCCGCGTCGGTCTGATCGAAGACGGGATCCTTCAAGAGCTCTACATCGAACGACGGCGCGAACGTTCTCCGGTCGGAAACGTCTACGTCGGCAAGGTCACACGTGTGCTTCCGGGCATGCAGGCCGCGTTCATCGATGTGGGTCTCGACCGTGCTGCGTTTCTTCACGTCGAAGATCTCCAACCTCCGGGTGGTGAGGAGAACAACGGGAAGAAGAACGGCAAAGACACTAAGGACAAGAACGGCAAGCGCGGACGTCGGTCCAAACGCGCCTCGCGAAGCACCCCGATTCGAGACCTTCTCAAAGAAGGTCAGGAGTTGGTGGTTCAGGTCTCCAAAGGACCGATCAGCACGAAGGGTGCACGTGTCACGAGCCACCTCGCACTGCCAGGTCGATTCGTCGTGTACATGCCCACGGTCGAACACGTTGGCGTGTCCAAGCGAATTGGCGGTGAGCAGGAGCGGCGCCGTCTCAAAGAAGTCATCGAGTCGATCAAACCGCCCAAAGGTGGCGTGGTCGTTCGAACGCTCGCGCAAGGACTGACCAAGAAGAAGCTCAAAGCCGACATCGGGTACTTGGTCAACGTCTGGGAGAAGTGCGAGCAGAAGCTCGAAGCCGCCCGCAAGTCGCGTCGAAAGAAAAAGGCGCCCTACCTGCTGCACGAAGAACCGGATCTCGTGCTGCGCGTGGCCCGCGACATGCTCAACGAGAACGTCCACGAACTGGTGATCGACGACGCGAAAGAGTTCGAGCGCGTTCGCGACTTCCTCGAGATCTTTTTGCCCGAGCGCGCGAAGGATGTGCGGTTGTACGAAGGCGCTGAGCCCTTGTTCGACGCGTATGGCATCGAAGGCGAGATCCAGCGCGGGCTCTCACGCAAGGTCCCGCTCGCGTCGGGCGGTCATCTGGTCATTGACCAGGCCGAGGCGCTGACGGCGATCGACGTCAACACGGGTCGCTTCACCGGCAAGGGCAAGGACGTAGAGCAAACGATCCTCCAGACCAACCTCGAGGCGGTCAAAGAGATTTGCTACCAGCTTCGCTTCCGAAATATCGGCGGACTTCTCGTGCTGGACTTCATCGACATGGAGAAGGCCGGCAATCGCGACAAGGTGTACAAAGCGCTGCTCAAGGAGCTGAAGAAGGACAAGTCCAAGACGTCTGCGGTGCGTATCAGCGAACTGGGTCTCGTGGAGATGACGCGGAAGCGCACCCACGAATCGCTCGGTCGACTCTTGAGCGAACCGTGCTTCTACTGCGATGGCACCGGCGTGCTGAAATCGAAGACCACCGTGTGCCACGAGATCTTCCGGCAGATCAGCCGCGAGAAAGACAACCTGCCCGGCTACAAGATCAAGATCACCGCGCATCCGGCGGTGTGTGACGTGCTTGAGCGCGAAGAAAAGGCTGCTCTCGAAGAGGCATCCAAGCGTTTGATGCGACGTATCGAGCTTCAGCCTCGGAACGACTATCATCTCGAGCAGTTCGACCTCACGGGGGCGTAGTGACGAAGGATGGCCGGTCCGAGCAGCGGGTGACGATCAACAAGGAGTTCGAGTCCTTCGACGCGTTCATCCACGAGTATGTCACCAACATCTCGCGTCACGGCGCGTTCGTGAAATCCAAGGAACCGCTTCCGGTGGGAACCACGGTCGACCTGAAGTTCACGGTCGTGATGGATGACATCGAGACCATCGAGGGCGTCGGAACCGTCGTACGAGTCCAGAAGGATCCGCCGGGCATGGGTGTGGTGTTCACCGAGCTCAGCCAATACTCGCAACACTTGCTGCAACGTTTGTTGACGCTGGCACCGACCGAAGAGGAGAGCCCGTGAGCCGCCTCGACAAAGCCACCCTCGCTCGTATGTCGGATTCGGAACTTCGCGACGAAGTCGAACGTCGACGAAAGTCTCGTGCACGTGGCCGTCGACCGGGTCGGCCCGACATGGGCGCCAAGCAAATCGCTCAGGTCATGCGCTGGTACGCCAATCTCGAGTTGGAGCCGGGCGCATCGCGCGACGAGGTCGAGACCGCCTATCGACGTCTGTTGAAGAAGTACCACCCGTCTCGTCATCGCAACGATCCGAAGAAGCGCGCCGCCGCCGAGGAACTGAGCGAGTCGCTCACCAAGGCGTATCAGGGCTTGCTGGCGCACAAAGACAAGCAAGCGCGCCGATAGCCTTCTTCGCAAGACTGGCACGGGTTGGCGCTGTTTTGCTGGCCCGCGGCTTGCTTTAGAGTGAGTGCATGCGGTGGGCACTCTTCCTTGCTTTGGTGTGTGGCTGCGGAGATCTGCAAGGGTTCGATCAGCTTCTTGCAGAGCCGGCCTGCGCGGAATGGGACGCGTGGTGTCGCGGTCAGGACCTCGGTACACGCGTCGCGCAGGGTGCTCGGCTCGACCTTCGACTCGGCTCACGGACCACGCTGACCTCGGGCGAGAATGTCGTGTTGGCGTCGTCGGACCCCGCCATCTTCACGATCGACGAGCGCACGATCGTCGGCACTGGTCCAGGCACCGCGGTATTGCTCTTCCGCGACTCCGAGGGACGCCTTCTCGACTACACGCACGTAACCGTGGAAGCCGTGGTGGACATCGCGCTCTACCGTGAAGGTGCAGACGAACCCGAACCCTTCCCCAGTTCGTTGGTGCTCGATGAAGGAGACTCGGTGCGCATTCGAGCGATACCTCGCGGTGCGTCGGGTCCCCTTCTCGGCGATATCGACACGGTGTTCACGATCGCGGGGGATGACGTCGACGCGATTTCCTTGAGCGAAGGAGTCCGCGGCATCGAACGGATCATGGCTGCTGCACAGGTGGGTTCGGCCGTGCTCGAAGTTCAGCAAGGTGAGTTCACCGACTCGCTGGGAGTGCGCGTCCAATGAGGTACGTACTTCTTGCTGCCATGATGTGCGCGTGCACCAACGTCGACGCCAAGGTCCGTCCAATCACCGTCTTGCCCGACTACGCCGAAGGGCGAGTGAGTGCGTACGCCGAACCCATCCGGCTTTCCGAAGGCGTCGCGTTTGCGTTCGACTGCGAAACGTCAGGTGGAGCGGTTTGCTACGGGCTCGAAGCGAGCGTCAACGATCCGAACGTCGCGTTGGTGGAGCGACTGTATTTGGACTCGGATGTAATTCGCGAAGTGGAGATCGACGCCGATCGATTGCCGACGGGCGATTCACGGGTGTTTCTGATGGTGGGTTTGCGCGCAGGGTCAACGACACTTGTGCTGGACCACGATCAGGGCGCGAGCGAAATCCCGATCGAAGTCCTGCCGCGGTAGAGCAGCTTCGCGGGTTACGTGGGAGACCAATTATTTTTTCGAAGACTGAAAGACGTGCCAAGCGATCAAAGTCTTGACTGGTTTGGTCACTTGACCGACTTCGAAAAAATGATCGGTATCCCGCCGAAGCTTTCGTGCTCCTGAACTTCCAAGCTTCCGGATCCGCGAAGCGGAATGCACATCAAACCACTTAGAAGTCCAAGCCTGATCCCAAGTACAACGACGCCTCGTGCAGGTACACACTTCGCAGTCCTGCTTCGAAGAACACCGTTCCGTCGTCGTCCACGCGGGACGTATCCAGCTGACCTCCGCGATACCGCGCATTGGGACTGCCCGCATAGCGAAGTCCCACAGTCGTCGTGAACACGATATCTCCCGACTCCCTCACTGCGAGTCGCTTCCGTTTCGTCAGTCCGAAACTCGCACCGTAGAAGTCCCCTGCAATCGCCGGTGAGAGTTCGCGTCCACGATAGCGATCCGTAAACGCGCCAAAGCCAATTCGCAGGTCCTCCGAAAACGCGATGGTCAGCCCCGCCCGCACGTTGAACTGCTGTTGCCACGTGGTCAGCGAAATCGCCAAGGGCGTGCTGTAGTCCGCATCGACGGTGAACCGCACGTTGCCCGAACCGAAACGCAAGCCCAGCACGAGACGCGCGGGATACGAGAACGCCGAGAAATCACCTTCGGTAGTTGCTCGACCACGCGATGCGTCGGCATCGCCATCCACGCCGCCTACGGCATCCACGCTCGTGTCGTTGACTGCGACGTCGTCCTTGAGCTTGAAGCGGGGCAAGCGAACCGTAATGCCGATCCCAAACGCGTCGGCCACGTCCCACTGGATGCCCCACACGATGTCGAGACCCAGCCGATTCAGGGTCGCGCGGTTTTCGTCGACCAAACCGATCGCTGCGTCGTCCAAGTCCAAACTCTCGCGGATGAACGACACCGACTCGGTGAGGCTTTGGTTGTCCAGCACGATGAAGATGGAACCGCCAAACCGAAAGCGCCCGTTCGCGAATGCGCGCCCAAACCCAAAGCCGAAGTTGTTTTGGACGATGTTCGAGGCAAGGCGGTACGTCGCGGTGTCGGAGTCGCTAAGCTGAATCACCATCTCTTCGTCGAACGAATCTTGGCGCGTGGTGTAGCTGCCGATCCCGCCGTACCAACGCGACCCCAACTTGCGCACCATGCTCAGCGCTGTGGGAACGGTCAGAAAGCTCGACGAAGCCAACCCCTCGGATTGTGAACCCACGCCAAAGAACTCGTCGTTGCCGCGAAAGCGCAACGTGAACGCGCTGGCGGTGACTTCGACGCGACCTCGGTCGTTCGCGCCAAGCCCGGCCGGGTTGTACCAGAGCATTCCCGCGCCGTTGCCACCACCCACGACTGCACCACCGGAAAGCGTTGCTTGGTTGTCGTGGAAATACCCGTCGTCGTTTCCGGCCAACGCGGGCGAGGCGATGCACAGCGCACCCAGAAGCAATCCCCATCGAAGCATGCGGTCATCCTCGCACGCCTCTCCGTAGGTACGGTCAGTCGACTTTGAGGTAGCCGGCTTTGACCAGCTTCACGAGGATATTGCTGGTCTCGAGATCGCTCGCGAGGCTCTTGTTCAACACGGTCTCGACGTGACCGTAGTTGTGGCAAAGCTGCAGCACATCCAGCTCGTCCGGCGAGAGATCGCGCAGCGGCGGAATCAGCGGAATCGACATCGAGACCTGCGCGCTCATCGGCGGCATGTCCGGTCCGAGCCGGCGCACTTCGTCGAGCTGACGCATCGCTTCCATCAGCAATGCTTCGGTGCTCATCTCGATCGGCTCGAGGAACTCGCGGTTCTCGGGCGGCTCCATGTCGAACGTGCCTTCAAGCCACGTGATGATTCGGTAGAAGCTCTTCACCGGTGAGACGTCGTAGTTGTCGTTCACCACGGAGAACACGACCCGCCCCTTATCGAGGTAGACCTTGCCGACATCCTCGTCAGTTCGAATGACCAAAACGCCACTCTTCTTGCTCGCTGCAAAGAGCTGAAGGAGATCGGGAAGCGGCACCTCGGCAATCGAACCGGTCATCGTGCGCACCTGAGAGGTGCGCTTGCCGGCGGCGACGTCCTCGAGATGCGCCTTGGCTTCGCGGAGACTCTGCGCGCTCTCGGTCGCGATGACCTTGATGATGCTGGTCCCGATCAGAATGCGGTCGCCTTCGTTCAGACGGGCTCGCTTGATCTTCTCGCCGTTGACGAAGCTGCCGTTGGTCGAGCCCAAGTCCTGGATGAAGATCTGGGAGTTGGTGACCGTGATCTTCGCGTGCCGGCGCGAGACCATGTCTTCAACGAGCACCATGTCGAGCTCGCTTGATCGGCCGATTACAATCTCGCCGGACTCAGGTAGAGGAAACTCTCCACCTTGGTACTTTCCCGAGATGAATCGCAACGCATAGGACCGTGCAGGATTCGGGACGGGCGTCATCTTCGGGACCGGGGGCTCCATCGACGCTAGGTCGGCCACAAGGCTAGAATTTCGGTACCCAAATGGTCAAGCAGCAGGCTGACTTCGTCTCACTTACCTCTGCTACAACCTTGGGGTGGGCCTCTGGCGGCACACGGCTCGCGCCACACTTGTGGCTCTCTTGGCCTTCCATTGCTGGGCAAAAGCCGATGCGCAGGTCCGGGATCGCCGTGTCCGCTGGTTGTCCGTTCAGAGTGAGCACTTCGAGGTTCATTACCCCGAACCGCTCGGAATGGTGGCTCGGCACACCCTGGATGCCTGCGAACGGTCCCATTCCCGCCTCAGCCGGATTCTCGACCACGACGTCGAATCGCGCGTCCAAGTGGTCCTTCGGGACGACAGCGACGGTGCGAACGGCTCTGCGACCTCGATTCCGTTCAACCAGATGGACCTCTTCGTCACGGCACCTGAGGACCTCGCCACGCTCGGTGATTTCGACGACTGGCTTTCGGTTCTGATCACGCACGAGCACACGCACGTTCTGCACCTCGACACGATCAGCGGCATCCCGGCGATCATCAACTCGATCCTCGGCAAGGTGTACGCACCAAACTTGATTCAGCCGCGCTGGTTCATCGAGGGGCTGGCGACCCACGAAGAGTCCCGAGAGACCTCTGGCGGTCGGCTTCGGTCCACGCTCTTCGAGATGTACATGCGCATGGAGACGCTGGACGACCGGTTGCTGCGCATGGACCAACTCTCAAGCAGCGTCGACCGTTGGCCGCGCGGTTCGACTTGGTACCTCTACGGCTCTCGCTTCGTGGATTGGATCGCACGGCAGCACGGACGTGAAGCGCTCACGGAGATCTCGCACCAATACGGTCGACAGCTGATCCCTTACGACGTCAACCGCGTCGCCAAACGCGTCACGGGACGAACGTTTACCGAACTCTACGCCGACTGGCAGCGCTCGCTTCAAGATCACTACGGCGCCGTCATGCGTCAGGTCGTTGCCGAAGGTCGCGTCGAAGGCGAACGCATTACCTTCCACGGCGAGATCGCGCGCGCACCGCGATGGGAAAACGCAGACTCGATCGTCTACTTCGTCAACGACGGCCACTCCGATTCACAGATTCGACGCATTACGCGCACCGGGGACAATCCGACTCAACTCATCCGCGCCGCAGGAACCTCCGCACCGGTGGCGATGCCCTCGGGACGAATCCTCTACGACGGCCTGGACGCACATCGCGACATCTACTTTTTCTACGACCTCTTTGCGCTCGAGACCGACGGGACGGTGACTCGGTTGACCGACGGACGGCGGGCTCGAGCGCCGGATCCCAGTCCGGATGGGCGTCGCGTCGTGTTCACCCAAAACGGTGCAGGGACCACGCACCTTATGATCGCGGACTTGGCGGACATCGAAGCCACTGCTGAGGTGCTCGTGCGCAACCCTCGTTTTGGGCAGTTCTACACGCCTCGTTGGTCGCCGGACGGTCGCAGCATCGCGGTGAGTCGTTGGTCCGCGGGCGGCTACCGCGACATCGTGCTCGTCGATCCCAACACTGGCGATGTTCGCCCAATCACCCACGACCGCGCTCAGGACTCGGGACCCACCTGGTCGCCGGATAGTCGAACGCTCTACTTCAGTTCGGACCGAACCGGCATCTCGAACCTTTACGCGTACGACATCGAGTCGGGTGCGTTGCACCAAGTCACCAACGTGATCGCGGGCGCGTACTCGCCGCACGTTTCACCCAACGGTCGAGAGCTGGTCTACCTCGGGTACACAGGTCGTGGTTTTGATTTGTGGCGACTGCCGATTCGACGTGACCAGTGGCGACCCGCACAACCCTACGTCGACGACCGCCCTACTCCGCGAACCACGGATCCGCGGGCTGCCGAGAGTTCGCGCTACAGCCCAGCCGGCACGCTCTATCCCCGAAACTACATTCTCGATGCCCAGGAGGGTGCGTTCGGAACACAGCTGGGCGTCACGCTTAGCGGTGTGGACGTGGTGGGGATGTACGAGTGGGAGGCACGCGTCGGCGTGAGCCTCGAAGAGGGATACGTGGATGCCGATGCCGTGTGGCGATTCAACCGACTACCCGCGCCGATTACAGCTCGCTTTTTTCGAACCGTTTCACCGCGTGGCGGACTTCAGGTTGGCGGTGAGGACCGCGTGTGGATCGAGGATGCGATCGGGGGGAGCATTTCTGCGGCGTACACAATGCCGCGTGCGTTTCACTCCGAAACGCTGAGTGTCAGCTACTCGTTGTCGCAATTGCGTCAGGCTGAGCCTTTCGGAGGGACCTTGGATCCAAACACACCGCCACCCGTGGTGCCGGTGTTGGGTCGACTGGCTTCGCTTCGTGCGGGTTGGGGGTATTCCGATATTCGAAGGCGGACCTACGACATGACCCCGTCGGCGGGTCGTGCATTTTCACTCTCGATGTCGGTTGCGCATCCCGCGATTGGAAGCGAGTTGCGATCGGTGAACGCGTCGTGGAGTTGGCGTCGCTACATCGAAGCACCGTGGGCGAAGCACCACGTGTTTGCGCTTCGTTACGGCGGCGGGATGAGTGGCGGGGACCTCGGCCGGCGGGGTCTGTTTTCGGTGGGTGGTTTTCCTGAGCCGGACCTTGTCTCTTCGTTTCGAGACCAAACCGCGTTGGGCGGAGTCGCGCTGCGTGGCTATCCGCAGTTTCACCGGCGTGGGACGCGGATGAGCTTGGTCCAGATGGAGTACCGGATTCCGTTTTATCGGTTGATGGCCGGCTATCAGACCCTGCCCGTGTATCTGAATCGGATCTACGGAAGCGTCTTTGTGGATGTTGGTGACGCGTGGAACAACGCGTTCGATCCCACCGAGCTACGCGTGGGAGTGGGTGCCGAGCTGTATTTGGATTTTACGTTGGGCTACATCGTCCCGTTTACGTTTCGTTTTGGCGCGGCGTACGGGTTTATGGATGATGCCGGGATCCAGATTTACTACCACCTTGGGGTTCCCTTTTAGGTGTTCGTTAGTAACTAGGAATGCGTATTGATGAACGCGAACTTGATTGAAGATTTGCGTTCTTGCCGTCGTCGCGACCCGAGCTGCCGGTTGAGGAACGCTTCACGGACAGTGGTCGGGGCACTAATTTTACCGGGAGGAGTGGAGTAGAGAAGTAGAGGAGAGAACTCTTCTACTCCCCTACTCGACTCCTCCCGGTAGAGACAGTCCCGTCATTTTCGTTCGCATCCCGCACCGGCACCCTGCATCCCGCATTGTTCGGGCTCGTCCCTGAGACTGTTCCGGGATTGGGCGAATGATTTTACCAGGACCGACGCCCTGCGGGGCGCGGCGAACGAATTCACGCGGCGGCGACACTGCGCAGCAGTGGACGACGCGCGCATTGATCACATAAGCGGTGTTGGGTGATCCCGGCAGCGATTCAGAGCGCCTGCGCACGCGTTGATCCCGGCAGCGCCAGCCGAACATGATCCCAAGTCGTATTTCTGGAGAGTTGGCCGTGTCGGTTTACCGCTCGAAGAGGATCGTCTCTGCAAAGTCGGTGCGGTCCGACGACGACTAGATATCCCGTCGAGCGAATGGTGGAAGCGATTGCATCGTGTCGTACCCAGGCAGGAGGACGCCTGACGAGTTGCACGAAGCGTTGCACTCATTGACCACTGCACGACTTCTGAGACGCACGTACGCGATGCAGAGCGAGCACCGCTGTAGCTCGCCGATCCCCAGTGACCAACCAACCGAACCCCGAACCCGGACCCGAACCCGAACCCGAACCCGAACCCGAACCCGAACCCGAACCCGAACCCGAACCCGAACCCGAACCCGAACCCGAACCCGAACCCGAACCCGAACCCGAACAAACCCAACCGCACTACACCCACAACACAAACCAACAGCCCCACCACAACACCGCCCACCACTGTGTTGCTTCTCACGCTCTCCCATGTCAGATGAACAAGGGGTGGCGAACGAAGAAGAGACGCTGGGGAAGTACATCCTCGGTGAGCGCATCGGCGAAGGCGGCATGGGAATGGTCCGCCGCGCGACGCACTCGGTGACCGGAAAGAAGGTCGCCATCAAGACGCTTCTGCCCAGTCTCGCGAAGCAACCGCACGTTGTTCAACGCTTCATCGCGGAAGCACGCGCGGCCTGCGTCATCGACCACCCCAACGTGGTGCAGGTGTTCGACGTCGGCGTGATCGAAGACCCCGAAGGCGAAGCCCCCGACGTTCCCTACATGGTGCTCGAACTTCTCGACGGCGAGTCGCTCGACGACTGGCTCGAACGCGAAGGCTCGATGGACGCCGAAACGTTTTGGGAGTTGGCGGAACCGATTCTCGACGCGCTGCACGTCGCACACGCATGTGGCGTGGTTCACCGCGACCTCAAACCAGAGAACATCTTCCTCGCCCGCGATGCACGCGGCGCGAAAGTGCCCAAACTGCTCGACTTCGGCATCGCCAAGATTCTCGACACACCCAGCGTCGACGGCCTGACCAAAACCGGCACCGTTCTTGGAACCCCCAACTACATGTCGCCGGAACAAGCACGAGGCGAAGCCGATCTCGATGCGCGCATGGATGTGTACGGATTCGGCGTCATCGCCTACCACGCGCTCAGCGGTCGGCTGCCCTTCGAAGCGCCCAACATTCCCGCACTGCTCTATCAAGTCGCCGAACAACCACCGCCGCCGTTGCCCGAAGCACCCGAACGGGTCCGCGAGGTGATCCTCAAAGCGATGGAGAAGTCGCGCGACGATCGGTTTGAAACGGCAGATGACTTTCGGCGCGCGCTTGCGGCTGCGCTAGGCGTTGCGGCGCCGAGAAGCACGGCTCCGCCACCGCGGCCGGCGGTCGCAGCGCAGAAGAAATCGGACCGACGCGATTGGATGATCGTCCTCGCCGTGGCTTGCCTACTTATCGTAGGCGGTTTGTTCGCGCTGACCTCGCTTTCGGACCGGTTTCACGAGGATGTCGCGGAACGCGTCGCCGAAACCGCCGCTGCAGCCGAAGCCGAAGCCGAAGCCGAAGCCGAAGCCGAAGCCGAAGCCGAGTCCGAAGCCGAAGCCGAAGCCGAAACCGAAGCCGAAGCCCCGACCGAGGTTGCGGGTCTGGCCGAAGCTGACCCGCAAGTCGTTCCCGAAGTACCCACGACCGTCACTCCCGTCGCCACAATGCGCGGTCGTGTCGGTATGCGCCGCAATCCCTGCCGCCGAGGCGGTCGAAGTGGAGGCTTGTGCCGCGACGACTTCTAATCGTTGCGCTGCTCACGCTCGCCACCACGCTCGGCTCGGCTCAACGCGCCGATCGCGAATACGACCAACTCGTCGAAGAAGCGCTCGAAGAGTTTTGGGGAGGCCGCTACCGCGAAGCCATCTCGATCTTCCACGCCGCGCTCGAACACCGTGAAAGCGCCCGCGTCTTTCGTGGAATCGGCAAGGCCTATTTCGAACTCGGTGAGTACGTCGACGCGTTGCGCGCGCTGGAACGCGCCCTGGAATCAGAAGTCGACCCGCTCACGCGAAATCTCCGCTCTGATGTCACCGAGTTGATCGAGCGCGCTCGACGTCACGTCGCCACGCTCGAGATTCAAGCTCGTCCCGCCGACGCCGAGATCACCGTCGACGGGGTTCTCTCCACCGACTCCGCGATTCGCGTTGGAGCAGGCGAACACACCGTGGTCGTTCGCGCGCAAGGTCACGAGACGGTCGAACGCACCGTTCGCGTTGCCGGCGGAGAAACCGAATCGCTGCGCATCTGGCTCTCGCCAAGCCGAGGCGGCTCGGGTCTTCTCGGCGTCTCTGCAGGGGTCGGTGTGGCGGCACTGGGTGGACTGACAGGTTCGATCTTGTGGACGCGCGATCGCTCCGACGCACTCGATGCCTGCCAAGGCGCGCTTCGTAGTGGAATCCGATGCACGAACGAAGACCGGCTGATCTCCGAACGTCGTGTCGCGCTGAGCACTCTGGCGGTTTCTGGGGCACTCACCGCTGCATCGATCGCAGGAATGATCCTCTGGGCACGGCAGCGAAGAGGCGAAGACACGCAGACCGCATGTATGCTGGGTCCGGATGGTGGGCAATGCGTCACCGGCGTGACCTTCTAGTCGGACTTCTGCTTCTCGCAGGATGTTCGGATGCCGCCATCCGAGAAGACACGCCCGCCGCGTGCCGCAACCTCATCGACGACGACGGCGACGGCATGGTCGATTGCCTAGATCCAGACTGCGCCGCAGCGGCCACGTGTGAGAACAGCGAAGCTCTGTGTCGCGATGGCATCGACAACGACAACAACGGCCTGGGTGATTGTCAGGAACCGATCTGTATCGACCTCGGTTTGTGTGAGCCCTTCACGCCTCCCGACGGGTGTGACGTGCTCACCCACGATGGGTGTCCGCGCGGATTGTCTTGTTATGTGATCGATCCCGACGACAACACCGAGCGCTGCTCGCGACCACCGCCGGAACCGCGCGAACACGGCGAAGAGTGTGTCGAAGAAGAAGCCCTGACCGGCGGATGCGCACCTGGACACGCCTGTTCAGACGGAATCTGTCTCCGCTTGTGCGTGGTCGACGGGGACTGCCCCTTCGACACCCGCTGCTTCTTCAATCCGGCGTACGGGTTTGGCGCGTGCGTGCTCAAGTGCAGCATCGTCGATGGCTTTGATGACGAGTGCCCTGCCGAGAACGTGTGCGGTCCCGTCCAAGCTGCCGTGGAAGTTCCGATCACCGCCGACACTGCGCTCACCGTTTGTCAGCCTGCGGACATGTTTACGTACGGACCGGTCATGGAGGGAGAACCGTGCCGATCCGTCGACGAGACGTCGCGATGCGTTGAAGGTCTGCTCTGCGTGCCGGACGAAGTGGGCGTCGCGCGTTGTCGGCGACCCTGCATGGCGTTCTTCCGCGACGAGGGCGACACCCCGTTTTCGACCGACTGCGAGCGAACCGAAGATTGCGAGCCCCTCTACCCTTCTCACCCCGCGTTTGACGATGTCGAAACGCGCGGACTTGCACTGCAGGGCGTATGCATCGAGCGCTGACTCTGCTGCTGCTTGTGGCTTGCGAGAGCTCCACGCCTTTGGGCGATGGAAGTGTGCCTCAAGATGTGTCGGATACGGACGCCGGCCCGAGCGCCATCGATGTTCGTGACTGCGAACAGCTCACGCATTTTGATGCGCTTGGGGTTCCGCTCGAGCACGTCATCACCCCACGCGACAACAACTTGGTGTTTACCGAAGCGGCATTTGGCGAGAACGAGCGCGCAGGATTTTGGTGGACGGGCACGCAGCGCGACTTGCAGTTCCGGTCTGGAAGTGCGGCGCTCGATGACTGTTCGACGTGCATCTTGCTCGCACGCGAGTGCGCGGACGACGCGACGAGCATGACGCAGTGCGGTCGAATTTTCGTTCCGGTGGCGGGGCGCACCTACACGCGCGAAACGGCCGAGGCGCCGGATGAGAGCTTTCGCGCGGAGGCGAGTGGGGTGCTGTTTTTGGAGGCGGATCTGGACTTCGACACGTTCGCGTATGAGCCGCTCACGAGTGGAGAGTGCGTGTACTACCGGCGGATCGACATTGGAGCGTTCGCGGTGAGCGAGGGGAGCTGTTCTGGGATTGGTTGTTCGCTGGCGGATCGTGAAGCGATCTAGCGTGGGTATTCGATTAATTTTTCGAAGACTTCAAGACCTGCAAAGACGCCAAGTCTTTTGCGGAGCGGCGAGCCAGCGGAGCCGAAGGCGGAGCGTCAAGACTCGCAGTCGCCGAAGGCGACGAGAATCGAGGGCAGCCGCGGGAGCAAAAGACTCGGTACAGAAGTCGTCGGGGTTGGGCCAGTATTTTTTACCGGAAGATCGGAAGACGGGAAGACGGGAAGGTCTGATTTCTTTTCGCCCGCGACGCCGCCGAACGTTCCACCGGATCGCTCGTGCGCACCGATCTTCGAGGCGTTTTTCACAACTCACACGTCGCCGCGCATGCCGCATGCATCCCAACTTCGCGCTGCGGCGACGAGGTCAAAACGCAGTTGGAGCGACACCCTGCACATCGACCCTGGCGATGCGTTTGCGTTTTGATCTCATGCGCGTCGCTCGGCGGAAGGACACACGAGCGAGACATCGGAGGCGGTGAGCAGCGCAAAACGCCCCGGAGCTAGGAGCGAACGAGCGTTCAAGTGGAGGGACGCTGGCCGGCAAGAGAAAAGAAAACTCTTCCCGCCTTCCAGTCTTCCCCCCTTCCGGTAAAAAAATACTGGCCCAACCCGACGACTTCTGTATTGAGTCTTTTGCTCCCGCGGCTGCCCTCGATTCTCGTCGCCTTCGACGACTGCGAGTCTTGACGCTCCGCCTTCGGCTCCGCTGGCTCGCCGCTCCGCAAAAGACTTGGCGTCTTTGCACGTCTTGGAGTCTTCGAAAAACTAAATGAAAATGCCCACACCAACATGGGCATGGGCACCTGGCGAACCGGTAAGCGCTCAGACCGCCATGATGTCGGTCTCTTTACGCGCGACCATGTCGTCGACGGTTCCCGTTCCGCCTTTGACGATCTCTTCCATTTCCTTCTTGCCGCGCTCGACGTCGTCCTTGCCCGCTTCGCCGTCCTTCTGCAGCTGATCGAGCATGTCCTTCGCCTCGTGACGCGACTTTCGGATCGCCACCTTGCAGTCCTCGCCCTTGGACTTCGCCACCTTCACCAAGTCGCGACGACGCTCCTCGGTCAACGCCGGCATCGGTAAGCGAATCACCTCTCCGTCGTTCGACGGGTTGAGTCCCATGTTCGCCTGCACGATCGCGGTCTCAATCGCTTTGATCGTCGTCCGATCAAAAGGCTTCAACAACAACATGCGCGCCTCGGGCACGCTGATCGAAGCCAGCTGCTTCAACGGCGTCATCGAACCGTAGTAGTCGACACGCACCGAATCCAAGATGTCGGGGTTCGCGCGACCCGTGCGGATCTTTGCCAGCTCGCGCTTCAACGCCTCGTGAGCGGATTGGATCCCGACCTTCAGCTCTTCCAGAGTCTCAGAAATCATGGAGCGCGAGAGTAGATCTTTCCCACGCTCGACGGAACTCTATTCGCCGGTCTCCGTGACCAGCGTGCCGACGTCTTCACCCTGTACAACCCGCTTGATATTTCCGCGCTGGCTCAGGGCAAAAACGCGAATTGGCAGGCCGTTGTCTCGGCAAAGAGTCACCGCGGTCGAGTCCATGACGCGAAGGTGCTCCACCAAGAACCGGTCGTACGCGACGCGACGGAACATCTTGGCGTCGGGATGCTTGGCGGGGTCCTTGTCGTAGATGCCCTCGACCTTGGTGGCCTTGCACAAGCAGTCTGCCTGAATCTCCATCGCCCGAAGTGCAGCAGCCGTGTCCGTCGAGAAGTAGGGGTTGCCGGTTCCTGCGACGAAGATGACGACGCGGTTCTTCTCGAGGTGGCGCACCGCCCGACGGCGAATGTAGGGCTCCGCAACCTGACGGATGCTCAACGCACTAAGACAGCGCGTCTCCACACCCATCTTTTCGAGACCGTCTTGAAGCGCGACGCCGTTGATGACGGTCGCAAGCATGCCCATGTAGTCCGCGCTCGCGCGGTCCATTCCCTGAGCACTACCCTTCAATCCGCGGAAGATGTTGCCTCCGCCGATCACGATTCCGATTTGGGTCCCGAGTGCGTGAACCTCTGCGATCTCAGCGCAGATGTTCTGCATCGTCTGCGGATCCACGCCGAAGCCTCCGACTTCGCCACAAAGGGCTTCGCCGGAGAGCTTCAACATGACGCGGTTGAGTTTCATCCCGCTCCGGCGAGTGTCGCGGCCACGTCGGCGGCCAGGTCGACCTTCTTCTTCTCGATGCCTTCGCCGAGCTCGTAGCGAACGAAGCGGCGAATGCTGATCTTCTCACCAAGCTTGGCGCTCAGCTCGTCGACGATGGCGGCCACAGTCTTCTTGTCGTCCGAGAGGATGAACTCCTGGTCGAGCAGAACGGTGCCCTTCTTCCACTTGGCGAGCTTGCCCTTGATGATGCCTTCGAGAGCCTTTTCGGGCTTCGACTTACCGGTCTGGGCTTCCTCTTCCTTGAGCTGCGCGCGGAAGATTTCTTCCTGCTTCGCAATCGCGGCGTCCGTGATGTCTTCGGCGCGCACGTACTCGGGCTTCTCCGAGGCAATGTGCATCGAAACTTCCTGGCTCAGCTGCTGGAACTCCTCGTTGCGGGCAACGAAGTCGGTCTGACAGTTGAGCTCGAGAAGCACACCCACGCGCGAACCGGCGTGGATGTATGCGTGAATCACGCCCTCGGCGGCAATCGCGCCAGCCTTCTTGGCGACCTTCGCGAGACCCTTCTTTTGGATGATCTCGACGGCCTTCTCTTCGTCGCCTTCGGCTTCGACGAGCGCCTTCTTGCAATCACCAATGCCGGCGCCGGTGCGCTGACGAAGCGACTTCACCAGCGCAAGGTCGACCTTGCCACCGCCGTTGCCGCCTTTGGCGCCACGCTCGGCGGCCCACTTGCGAATCTCGGTGCGGAACCATTCGTCGGCTGCATCGGTCCACTTGAACTTCTCACGAAGCAGCGAAACCGTGTGCTTCTCGATGTCGGTGTACTTGTTGCCGTCTTTGACCTGCTCAAGCAGCTTCGCGGCGTCTTCCTTGGAGATACGACCGTCGCCGTTGCCCTCCACTGCTGCGGCCGCCGCGTCAAGAATGCCGGCGTCGTACTTCTTACCGTCGATCTCTTTGTAGTAGCTCTTTGCCATCTGAGTCCTCGTTAGCGCCGACCGCGGCGCTTGCGCTGCGAATATTCAACGGCCACTCCGTCCGCGCTGCCCTGCGGGGCATGTCCGGACTGAACCATTTCGCGACGTCGTTGCTGACCCTCGATGCACGCATCGGCAATGCGCGAGGTGATCAGCTTGATTGAGCGGATCGCGTCGTCGTTTCCGGGAATGATGAAGTCGACCAGCTTCGGATCGCAGTTGGTGTCGGTGAGCGCCACGATCGGAATGTGGAGCTTGCGACCCTCGAGCACCGCAATGCGCTCGTGGTTCGGGTCGACGACGAAGATGACCGAGGGAAGCGCGTTCATCAGCTTGATGCCGCCGAGGAACTTGTCGAGCTTGCCCGCTTCGCGGCGGTGACGAAGAGCTTCCTTCTTCACCAGCTGCTTGAGCGTGCCATCTTCTTCCATGCGCTCGAGCTCGCGAAGACGCTCGATGCCCACCTTGACGGTGCGGAAGTTGGTGAGGGTGCCACCGAGCCAACGACCCGTGACGTAGAACTGACCGGCGCGAACCGCTTCCTCGTGAATCACGTCGGCGGCCTGGCGCTTGGTGCCCACGAAGAGAACGTGTCCACCGCGACCCACTGCATCGCTCACGAACTGGAACGCCTTCTTGAAAAGCTGGGCGGTCTGGTCGAGGTCGATGATGTGGATGCCGTTGCGCGCGCCGTAGATGTAGGGGCGCATGCGCGGGTTCCAGCGCTTCGTCTGGTGACCGAAGTGCACACCGGCATCGATCAGGGCGCGAAGGCCGATGGGAAGGTCGCCACTTGCGACGTCGGGGCTTCCGAGGGCGGCCAGTTCGGGCGCCTCGGAGATTTCATGCTGCGTTGCCATTTGCTCTCTCCTTCCGGTTGGTTCCTCCACCTCCTGCGGTGCGACGACTCTCTCGAATGAGAGAGCACCGGATCGACCGTTCGAGCTCAGGAAGTGTGTGTGATTTCGGATGGCTGGAATGCCGCCCGGCCCCACCCCGAAGAGTGGAAGCGGCGGCGGTATATCAGATCGTCCGGCGGGCGCAAAAGCTGGCAGGTGCTAAGTGCTGCCGGTGCCCTTAAAGCTCACAAAACCCCTAGAAAGAGCCCTCCGCGAAGGGCATCCGTGGGTCTATCGCGATGCGATTCGCGGCAGTGCAGAGCCGGGCACAGTCACCGACCTGCTGGATCGGAAGGGGCGCTTTCTGGCGCGAGGCATCGCGGAGTCGGGTCCGCTCGCCATGCGGGTGTGGACGCTTCAGGACGAAGAGCTTGGTCCGGACTTGGTGCGGGACCGTTTGATGCGCGCGCGCCAACTGCGCGAGTCGCTCGACCTCGGTGACACTACGGCGTGGCGAATGGTGCACGGCGAGGGCGACCGCACGCCTGGAATCGTCGTGGACCGCTACGGCGCGTTTGCCGTGCTGCGGCTCGATGGTGCCGTCGCTCAACTCCCGTGGCTGCTCGACGTGGTGTGGGAGTCGGTGCGCGATGCGGGCGTGACGGGCTTGCTGCGCAAAGAACGACGCGGTGAGGACGGTGTCAAACATGTGCGCGGCGATGAGCCTCCGGATCCAATCGAGGTCCGGGAGCGCGGCATGAGACTCGTGGCGAGTGTTTGGCAGGGCCAGAAGACCGGATTGTTTCTCGATCACCGCGAGTCCCGAGCGCGCGTTCGCCAACTTTCCCGCGACCGTCGTGTACTCAATCTTTACGGCTACACCGGGGGCTTCTCCATCGCTGCTGGAATGGGCGGCGCTCGCGAGGTTGCAACCGTCGATGTCGCGAAGCCCGCGATCGCCATGGCCGACGCGTCGTGGAAAGCGAACGACCTGGCCGACGTGCACACGGGGCACGCCCAAGATGCGCGCGCGTTTCTCAACGCGGACTCGACGCGTTGGGACTTGGTGGTGTCAGACCCGCCAAGCTTTGCGCCGAACGCGAAGAGCAAACCCGCTGCGCTCGAAGCCTATCGAAAACTGCACGAAAGCTGTCTGCAACGTCTGACCCGTAAAGGGCTCTACCTCGCCGCATCGTGTTCGAGCCACGTCACCGCGGAAGACTTTGCACAAACGCTGCGTGAAGGCGCACGCGGTGCACGCACAGTGTTGCAGGTACTCGAACAGTGGGGAGGTCCCGCGGACCATCCTCGTCTCGCAGCGTTTCCCGAAGGCAACTACCTCAAGGTGATGTTGTGTCGACGCGTGTAGAGCGCGTCGTCACGCACGTGTACCGTGACCCCGTCGACGCGATCTGGTTGCAACTCGCCCATGAGATCGGCTGGACCATCGAGCGCTCCAGCGAGGTGTACGCATCGACCGATGGGGAAGGAACGCTGACCCTGGGAACCGACGACACGCTCGACGCAGACGACTGTCTAGCCCAGATGATCGCGCACGAGATCTGTCATGCATGTGTTCAAGGCGAGCTGGGCAAAGCACCGGATTGGGGTCTCGACAACACGACCGACCGCGATGTGGAACGCGAGCACGCGTGCCTCCACCTTCAAGCCGCGCTTTGCGATGCGCACGGTTTGCGCGAAGTGCTTGCGCCGACGACCGACTTCCGGGCGTACTACGACGCAATCGGCTCAGACCCGCTGGCCGGCGAAACGACCGCTATCCAGCTAGCGATCGAGGGAGAACGCTGGCTGAGTCGTCAGCCCTGGGCGCCGCGATTCGCGGCCGCGCTCGCAGCCACAGCTCAGATCGCCGAGGTGGCCCGAGATTTCGCGATCGAACCAAGTGCAAGCGGTTTGCTGCTGTGGAACCGACTGGGATCACCCACCAAGGGGTCGCGAAATCCTGAGTGAACGACGATTCTAGGGACCTATGAGTGCGGCCGAGCTGAAGCGCGGATCGGACCGAGTGAGGCGCGACAGCATCACTGTCAGCGTCGACGCCGAAGCCCATTTGCGCTCACTCGATTTGGACTCGTCGCTGATGCCAGGTGCCCGCAACGCCATTCGCGATGCGCTGGGTCTGCGAGCCGAGGATCGACTCCTCCTGGTTGTCGGCAAGTCGCACGAGATGATGGGTGCGGCGCTCCTTGAAGCGGCTCAAGAACTTCAGGTCACCACGCGCACCTACCTGGTGGATATCGTGGACTCGCGTTCCGAGCCGTTCATGAAGCGACTCGAAATGCGCATGGATGAGTGTGACGCATCCATTCTGGTCGGTGATCCATCCGAGATGGAGCAGCCGTTTCGCAAACGCGTTTGCGTCCGTCCGGGTCGGCGACGCCACGCCCACATGATCGGCATCACCGCGGAGATGATGCGGCAATCCATGCGAGTTGATTACGCCGAGGTGCACTCGCTCGGCGAGCGAGTTCGCGAAGCGGTCAGTCGCTCGCGCAATCTCACGGTTGTATCGGGTCCCGCATCGCGGTTGACGATTGAACTCGATCCACAAGCGCGCTGGCACAACGGCAGCGGCTGGTTACGCAAACCCGGATTCACGAACTTGCCCGGCGGCGAAGTGGTCACCTGTCCCGCGTCGGTCAGTGGGCGCTTTCACGCCGACGGCGGCGTATGGCTTCCGGACGGAACACACCTTCGTGGACTCACGTTCGAATTTCGTGAAGGCCACGTCGTTGGGATTCGCGGGCGTGGAAGCGAACAGTTGGATTCCGTGCTCGATGCGGACGAAAACGGTCGGCGTGTGGGCCAAGTCGCATTCGGCACCAACGTCGGTGTGCTGACGCCCATCGGCGCCATGCTTCAAGACCTAAAAATGCCTGGCCTGCACTTGGTTTTGGGATACAGCTGCCCCGAGCAAACCGGCGCAGCGTGGTCGAGCACGGTGATCGTCGCTGTGCTGTGTCGACGTCCCGACGTTTCCGTGGATGGCGAACCCATCATGGTTCGTGGCCGTTACGCAAAGCATCTGCTCTAGCGGGTGAGCAGTTCTCGTACAGCGAACGCGGGCGCTTTTTTGACCGCCTTGTTTGAGGCCGCCTAAGTCCAAGAGATGCGCTTCGCGGCACTCGTGTTCTTCGTCGTCTCTATGACGGCCGTGGCGCGAGCGGACGAACCCACGGAAAGCGACACATGTCTTCGCGACCCGGTGCGCGTGCACCATCTGCGCCGACCACGCGAAGCCGTAGAGATCGCGCTCACGGATTGCGAAGGACACGCCAACCTTGAGGCTCTGGTGCCCTTGAGTCTGGCTGCACGCGCGTGGCGAACCTCGGTTCCTACCCAAGAAGAACTCGATGCCTATGTGCGCGAGCATCCAGCGCGAGCACGCAACTGGATCTCCCCCACGCAACGTCGCCTGCATCCAGGTTTGCTCACGCGACTGCAAGCGCTCGCAGACCAGTGGCCGGACCGAACGATCATCATTGTGTCGGGGCATCGACCACGCGCTCGACGCACCAGCCGTCATCGTGTCGGTCGTGCGCTCGATGTCCAAGTCGATGGTGTCCACCGGGGTGAAGTGGCTCGCTTCGCGCGAACACTGAATGCAACCGGCGTGGGCTTTTATCCACGAAGTACGTTCACCCACATCGATGTACGCGACGATTCAGCGTTTTGGATCGACCGCTCGGGCCCAGGACAACGCGCCGACTACGGTACGTGGCCCGGTTGGGATCTAAACGCACCCACAGAGGACGCGGTGCGTGTTGCTGAGAACACTCCGAATACCGAGCCTCCGCCCGAAGATCGCGAACCCGCATCTCACGACGACGTGGTCATCACGCGAGAAGAAGCCCAGCGTCTAGTTGCCGAGGCGATGGCCGAGGGCGAGCGCCTATCGCGGATCATCATTCGACGTGAACAAACCTGGGAGCCTGGTCCAATCGATTGGACCCCGCCCTAACTACGGACGCGATGTCTCCAGCTCGAGGCTGTACGTTCCCTGGCTTCCCGTCCGGAAGCCATCGACCACCACGTAGTACGTCCCGCGATCCAACGTCGTCTCAATCCGCGAAGTACGGTTGTTTTCGTGGTCGTCGTTGCACGCCACCTCTGTGGTCGCGTCTGCGCAATCACGACGCAGATGCAACGCACCATCAAAGTCGGACGTCATTGTGACCCGAACCTGCATCCGACGTGTGAGTCGGATTCGGTACACCTTGTCGTTACTCTGCGCACCACCAGCACACGACGCTCGGAAATCATCGCTTTCACCCGAGGTGTCGCCGTTGACGGTACGCCCCGGTCGAAGCACGGGCGCCCGCCGACAAACACGTTCGACAGCCTGCAAGTCCGTCAGCTCGACCTGCACGTTGGCTGCGCCAAACGCGTCCGGTCGACTTCCATCAAACACAAGCGAGTACTGCCCCGGTGTCAGCGTAGCCTCCATCGTGCTTTCCGTGGCTGAGTTGCTGGTGATCTGGATCGGCTGGCAAGCAACCTCGGTACTGGCATCGCCACACGTTCGCTGGATGTACATCGCGCCGGCAAACTCGGCGTCGCGAACGGTCGCGCGGAACTGGGAACGCGCACGCACGTCGAGCGAGTACACCACGTCGGCCGCACCCCCACCTCCGCAGCTGCCCGACATATCGTCGGCAGCCTCAAACGTGTCGATCTCAAATGCGGCACCGGGGTTCAACCGAGCTGGGGTCGCGCACGTGTCACCTGCCGCAGTACCGCCCTGCGGCGAGGCGAGGTCGGCTCGAATGTCGAAGGTCCCTGCGTTGGCTCCCGTGTATCCGTCCGCGTAGAGGAAGTACTCGCCCGGATCCAGAATCGAAGAGATCCGCGAGCGTCGGGTGTCCCCAAAGTCGTCGTTGCACGCGATCTCCGACGTGGTGTCATCGCAGGTCGAGCGCAGGTAGAGCGCACCATCATGCGTGTTCGTGTCGAGCCGCGCACGGAAGCGTGAACGCGCGGGAACTTGAATGCTGTAGACCTGGTCGGGTGCACGCGCACCACCCGCGCACGTCGCCTGGAAGTAGTCGGCGCCTCCCACGGTGGTTCCACTGACCTGCTGGCCTGAAGTCAGCGCCGTCGCGCCCCCGCAAATTTGTCCAAGCGCCTGCATCGGCGAAACGGAAACAGCCACATCATAGCCACCCGACGCATCGCCGTAGCCATCGACGACCAGGTAGTACGTACCGGGTTCAAGCATTGTGTCGATTCGCGAGTGACTGGTGTCGGGGTTGTCGTCGTTGCAATCGACCAGCGTGTTGAGCTGACCACATTCTCTCAAGATGTAGATCGCTCCGTCGTAACTGGAGGTGAGTGACACGGTCACTTGCGCGCGCTGATCCATCTCAAACCGGTACACGCGCTCCGGTGCATTTCCCGAAGCGCAGGGACCCGACATCATGTGCTGCGCGCCGGTCGTGTCGCCGTGGACCGACTGACCCAGCGCAAGCTCCAAGGGCGATGCACATGTTCCCTCGCCACCGGGTCCAGTGGGGATGGGCTGACGACGAGCGACGCGGCTGATTCCGCCACCGGTGCTGCCCCCGGACCAGTAGGAAACGAGGTAGCCACCGGACCCATCCGCCATCTGCAACACGATTTGGAAATCGCCGCTGCGTCCCGGACACACTTGCGCCGCAGCTTGTCGATCGTGGGTCACGTCGCGACCCAACTCGTCATCCCCTGCACCGACAACACGAAGGTCGATGTCGCGCACGCCACCGGTTCCAAGCGCGACGACCGTGTAGCACTGCCCGCCATCCAGGTGGACATCGAACCTCGCTTCGTTGCCCTCGCCCAACGAGCCTTCCGAAATCGGTCCGCTCTGCGCCATTCCCATCGCGCTCATCGTGTTGTGCACGGCGACGAAGCGCGGTTCGAGTTGGCTGCCTCCACCACACGACATGGCGAGGATGAGAAGGGCATGAAACCGGTATCGGCCGGAGTAAAAACGCATGAAGCTCCTTGGACCGATCAGGCCACGGAGGCCTTGGTTCGGCTAGAGGAGTTTACGGAAGAGATAGAAGAAATTCTCGAAGAAACGCTCGCCTAGCGACCGGTATCGCAGACTCTCGCGGGTGACTTCGACCGAGCGCTCGAGATCGAGGTGGAAACGCGACTCGAGCGCTTGGGCGACTTCGTGATCGTCGATGGAAACGGTGACCTCGAGATTGAAGCGCCAGGATCGATAGTCGAGGTTGTACGTGCCGACGGTGCACCACTCCCCATCCACCGCGGCCGTCTTCGCGTGCAGGATCTCGCCCGTCCACTCGAAGAGTCGAACACCGCGCTTGAGCAGCCAACCATAGTTGCGACGACTCGCGTAGTAGACCGCTTTGACATCGTTCTCGGCCGGCAGGAGAACGCGCACATCCACACCGCGAGATGCCGCACGTGACAACGCTTTTCGAATCGCACCGTCGGGCACGAAGTACGAGTTGGTGATGAACACGTTTCGTTTAGCGGCTTCGATCCGCTCCAGGTATGCGCGCCGAATCGCGCGACGCTCGCCAAAATAGTGGTTGGCGAGAACACGTACCGGCGCCTCGCCACCGCTGACACTCTCCAACACCGACGGCGGTGGTTCGACGTCGGGTTCCGCGATGGTCGAAAGACCGTGTAGAAACACACCACACATTTCGCGCACGGCTGCGCCTTCGATGCGCACCATGTCGTCGCGCCATCCTCCGCCACCGTCTTCCAACGACGCCCAGGGGTCACCGATGTTGACGCCGCCCGTAAACCCGACACAGCGGTCAATGATCAGCATCTTGCGATGGTTGCGGTTGTTCACCACGCCAATGCGAAAGCGGTGTCGCCACGGCGCAATCGGGTTGTACTCGTACACACTCACACCGGCCGCACGCATTCGCTCCCACTGCGCGTTGTCGGCTTCGAGACTTCCAATCGCGTCGTAGATCACGATCACGCGTAGCCCTTGCCGGGCCTTTTCGATCAGCGCATCGGCGAAGCGAGTTCCGGACTTGTCGGATCCGAACCAATACATCTCCAACAAGACTTCGTGCTGCGCGGAAGCGATGGCCTCCAGCATGGCGGGGTAACACTGCGCACCGTCGTGCAAGAGCGTGACCCGGTTGCCTTGGACGAACCCCTCGAATCCGCGAGTCGAACCGAACCGGTGACGCAGCTGGTAGTCCATGGACTCCGCACTCTAACGCCTGAACTGCTATGTTGCGGGGGATGCGCGAATCCCGCTGTCCCACGTGTCGCAAGACCTTCAAGAAGTCCGAAGCACGCCCGTTTTGCTCCGCACGCTGTCGCACAATCGATCTCGGTGACTGGTTGGGCGAGGCCTACCGGATGGAGGCGTTACCGCCCGACGACTTGGATCCCGCGCTGATCGAGAAGCTCTTGGAAGGTCCTGACGCATGAGTCGACTGCTTGTCTTGATCATCTTCGTGGCGAACTCGGCGTTCGCCCAGGACGGGCTCTCCGAGCCTGCACCTCAGTCTCAGTCTCAGTCTCAGTCTCAGTCTCAGTCTCAGTCGCAGTCGCAGTCTCAGTCTCAGTCTCAGTCTCAGTCTCAGTCTCAGTCTCAGTCTCAGAGTCAGTCTCAGTCTCAGTCTCAAACCTCGTCGCCTCCGCCGACTGACACGACGAACACTCCCGCGTCAGACACCCGCAACGCGGCTCGAGCCGACTCCACCGACGACGCTGCCGGGGAAGAAGAAGGAGACGAAGACGAAGATTCCTGGGGCGTGTTCTTCATCGAAGCACAAGCCGGTTACAGCTTCGCCAACCTCGTTCTCTTCAACTCCGACAACTTCATCCCCGAAGCCGAAAAGCTCTCCGGTAGTGGGTTCTTCGGAGGCGCCGCACTCGGCTTCCGCATCTACTTCCTCACGATCGGTGCTCGCGCCACCATCGCCAGCTACCTCGGCTTCGAGCTCGGCACCGCCGGTTTGGATGTTGCGCTCCACCTACCGATCCCGTTCATCTCTCCCTACATCCGTGCCGGTCTTGGTTACGCATGGATGGGCGACGCGGATTGGGACAACGCCGATCTCAGCACGACCGACGTTACCGGTCTGGTCGCCGACGTCGGACTCGGGCTCAACATCAAACTCGCCCGCATCGTGTCGTTAGGCGCAGGGTTTGATGCGGCGTTTCTCAACCTCGGCCGACAATCCGTCCGCGATGGACTCATGGTCGCCGAGGTGAACCTCGAGGAGTCGGGCGACGCCGTAGGTTTCCAGCTGCGCATCCACGCGCACCTGACCATTCACATCTAGGGAACGCGCGTTAGACGATCGCGGTCTCGGTGACTTCGGGCATGTTCTGCGAAGGCTCAACCTTCTTCTTCAATGCATCTCCGAAAGCCGCCCAGGAAGCAAAGCCAGCGATGGCGACGAGGATGATGAGAATCAGGTACTCGGTGGTCGAGATGCCTGCATCATCGTGCAAAAGGTCGTCGCGCAAATCGTTCTGCTGCTGGTTGGTCATGACCGTCCGCTCCTGCCCAAGCATAACTCAAGCTGGGTCGGGCGTCTCCCAGGCTCAACCCAACGATTCGGCAGCCCGGCGTCCGCTGGCCAGAGTATCGGGAATTCCCACGCCACGAAGGAAGCCACCCGCGATCGCCAACCCGTCTATGCCCGCGAAATCGCGCTCGATCCGGCTGATTCGTGCCAGATGACCTGTTTGGAGTCGCGGCATCGCCCGCACGTAGCGATCGACGATCGCCCACAGAGGCGGCGCCTCGATTCCCATCAACTCGGCCAATCCTCGCCGCGCGATGACTTCGAGTTCGGCATCTTCGAACCCAACCACCTCGTCGCGCTCGTTGCCGCCGACAAACACGCGGATGAGCACGCGGCCATCGGGCGCGCGACCCGGCCATTTCGCGCTCGACCATGTCGCTGCCAACACCAAGCGGTTTTCCACCGAAGGACACACGAAGCCACTCGCATCCAACGCGTGCGGAACGTGCTCGCGTGGCCACGTCATCGTCACCGTCGCTGCCGACCCATACGGAATCGAACGAAGTTCAGACGACGCACGTGGAAGGATCGAACGGATCAGGTTGGCGGTTCGCCACGCCGGAAGCGCGAGGACGACGGCGTCTGCGTTGAGCTTTTCTCCACCTTGAAGGGTCAGTGTGTACCCACCCGTTCGCGCTTCCACGCCGAGCACTGGAGTCTGCAAGCGCACAGAGTCGCCTAGCTGCTGGTGCAACGCGCGCGTCAAGACTTCGCTGCCTTCGTCGAAGTTGATGAACATGCCGTACCGGGCACCGCTGGCTTGTGCCGCGCCCGCCTGCCGCATCAGCCCCAACGTGACGCTGCGTGCATCCTCTTCGAAGTCGAGAAAACGCGGCATCGTCGCACGCAGACTCAAGCGCGAGGGATGCGCACCGTAGATTCCGGCAGCCATCGGTTGAGCGAGGCGCTCCAAGAGTTCCGAACCGAAACGACGGCGAACGAAGTGACCGAGACTTTCGTCGTCGCCCTGCCCTCCGCGCGGCAAGACAACATCGAGAGCCGCGCGTGCCTTGCCAGACCAACTCAACACATCGGACTTCAGCAGGCCCATCGGCGATGCTGGCGCCACGACGTTGAACCCTTTGGGGATACGGACCAGCTGCCCGCCTCGAACCACGTAGGCACCGCGGTTTTCTTTCCTCGTCCGGATGATCCGCGGTTCCAGCCCAAGCGTCTTGCTCAGCTCGAGCGCCTCGGGTTTCGTGGTGATGATCGACTCTGCACCGTGTTCGATCACGTACCCATCGCGCTTTTCGGTGCGCAGCAAACCACCGATTCGATCGGATGCTTCGCACAAGACCACCTCGGCACCGCGTTGCCTGAGATGGTACGCAGCAGCGAGACCTGCAGGTCCGCCGCCGACGACGACAACCTTGCTCACCGAGCGCTGGCCTCGTGGACGTGTTCCACCAAGGTCCGAACCTGGTCGACCGTGGTCTGCGGCATGATCCCGTGTCCCAAGTTGAACACGTGCCCGGGTCGGCCATCAGCCTGCGCGAGCACCTCGCTCGCTCGCTGCTTCATCAACTCGATAGGCGCGAGAAGCATCGCGGGTTCGAGGTTGCCCATCACGCGTGCTTCCGGACCCAAGCGGGACCACGCTTCCGACAGGGAGATGCGCCAGTCCACACCGGTCACGTCGCCACCGGCTTCGCGCATCGGAACCAGCAGCTCCGGGTTGCCCGTACCAAAGTGCAGCGTCGGCACTCGCCCTTGGACCGCATCGAATACGCGCTTCGTGTAGGGCATGACGTACTTGCGGTAGTCCGCGGGCGAGAGGGCGCCGACCCAACTGTCGAAAAGCTGAATCGCTTGTGCGCCCGCGTCGATCTGCGCCGAGACATAGAGCGCCAACGCGTCGGCGAACTTCGTCATCAAGGTGTCCCAAAGCCCGGAGTCGCCAAACATGAGCTTCTTGGCTTCGTAGTAGCTCTTCGAACCCCCACCTTCGATCGCGTACGACGCCAGCGTGAACGGCGCCGCCGCGAAACCGATCAGCGGGACGTCGAGTGCAGCGCGTGCTTGGCGAATCGCCTGCATGACATAGCCCAGGCTTTCGACCGCATCGATGGTCTCGGGAATCGCGTCGACCTGTTCTGCGCGACGAATCGGTTCGTGGATTTTCGGGCCGTGTCCCTTCTCGAACGAGAACCCCACGTTGAGTGGTTCCAGCACGAGCAAGATGTCGGCAAAGATGATCGCGGCATCAACACCAAGCTGATCGACAGCATCGACCGTGACCTGACACGCGAGGTCGGGTGACTTGCACAGTTCGAGGAACGAGACCTTCTCGCGAATCGCGCGATACGAAGGTTGGTAACGACCGGCTTGCCGCATGAGCCAGATCGGTGTGTAGGGAGTGGGCTTGCCTGCCAGTGCGTCGAGAAAGACCGCCATGGGCGCAACCATAGCGCTACATGCCGATGGGCGGGTCTACCTTTCGCTTTAAGACGTGCGCGCGGACTTCGTTGACCAAAAAGATCGAACCCGCAGCAACAATCCGCCCATTTGGCCCCGCTGCGCGACGGGCGCGTGCGATCGCGTCTGCAATCGAACGTGCGCAGGTTCCCTGACGAATCCGAGCGTAGGTTTTGGGCGAACGCGGTGCCCGGCGCATCTGGGGAATCGCGTAGATGCGACGATCGACGACGTCGTCAAATGCCTTGAGCATGGGTCGAAGGGGCTTGTCGCGAAGTGCGCCGAACACGAGCACCGTCTTCTTCGGAGGCAGCGAGCGCAGGTGCGACGCGAGCGCGAGACAACCATCGGGATTGTGTGCGCAATCCACCAAGAACTCTGGCTCGCGACCGATCGTCTCCAATCGACCGGGCCACTTCGCGTTGCGCAGGCCGTGCTGGATGTGTGCGTCATCAACATCGAGACCGCGCTCGTTCAAGCGATATGCGATCGCAGCGGCAGTGGCGGCGTTGTCCGCTTGAAAGGCACCGGCCAACCCGAGCTTCAGGTGGAACTCGGAATCACCGACGCGAAGCTGAGCACGCCCTTCGCGCATCTCACCGTCAAAGTCGCGACCCAGCACCCAGGCGTCGCTTCTGCGCGCCATCCGCTTGAGCACGCGCTGGGGTTCGGCATCACGCACGGCGATCACCGCGGGAGAGCCTGCGCGATAGATGCTGCCCTTTTCTTTGGCAATCTTCGCAAGTGTGTCCCCAAGGATGCGCTTGTGCTCCAACGTGATTCGCGTGACCACGCTGACCAGGGGGTCATCGAATACGTTCGTCGCATCGAGACGCCCCCCGAGTCCGACCTCGATCACGCACACGTCACACTCGTGATCGCGAAACGCTTCGAACGCCAAGAGTGCCGAGTGTTCAAAAAACGTGAGCGGCGGCATCGCGTCGGCATGCGTTCTCTGGTCCTGGAGCCGCCGCGCTACTTCGCTTCGAGAAAGCGGCTTGCCGTTGATCCGAAAGCGCTCCGTGTAGGTGTGCAGGTGAGGCGACGTGAACATGCCCGTGCGGTAACCGGCGGCACGCAAAATGCGCTCGGTCATCGCCGTTGTACTGCCCTTGCCGTTCGATCCAGCCACGTGCACCACAGCGAGCTCACGCTGGGGATTTCCGCGGTACTTCAAGCCTCCGCGCATGCGGTCGAGCTCAAGCCGAACGCCGCGAGCGGACAGACCGTAGAGCCACTTCAGCGCCTCGTCGTACTTCTTCACGATGCAGCTACCAATGAGGGGATCAGCCGCAGAGATGCTCAAGCACGCGGGCGACCGTGGCGCGCATCTCTCGACGGGGCGCAATCGTGTCGATCATGCCGTGCTCCAACAAGAACTCGGCACGCTGAAATCCTTCGGGCAACGTCTGGCGAATCGTTTGTTCGATCACGCGCGGTCCCGCAAATCCGATGAGCGCTTTGGGCTCGGCGATGTTCACGTCGCCCAACAATGCGAAGCTCGCCGCGACGCCACCGGTGGTCGGATGCAGAAGAATACTGATGAAAGGCGCCCCCACCTCGCGCAGCCGTCCAAGAGCTGCGACGGTCTTCGCCATCTGCATCAACGAGAGGGCCCCTTCCTGCATGCGTGCACCACCCGAGGCGCTGAGCAGGAGAACCGGTTCCTTGCGCTCTGCCCCACGCTCGAAGAGGCGAGTGATTTTCTCACCCACGACCGAACCCATGGAGCCGCCCATGAACCGAAAGACGAACACACCGAGTTGAACCGGGCGCCCGGCGAGCACTCCGTCACCGGTCATGATCGCGTCTTCAACCCCGGTCTTGCCACGGCTTGTGACGATGCGGTCCGTGTACTTCTTGCTGTCCTCGAACCCAAGCGGGTCGATCGGTGCGAGTTCCGCGTTGTGCTCGACCCAAGAGCCGGGATCGAGGAGAAGCTCAATCCACGCTTCCGCGCTGAGTCGATAGTGGTGTCCGCATTCCGGACAGACCTCCAAGTTCGCCGTGAACTCCTCGGCCCGCACCGTCGCACCGCAATTGTCACATCGACGGAAGACACCTTTGCCGAGGGTCTTCTTCTCCGAACCCTCGACCGTCGCCTTTGTCTTGGTGAACTCGGCCATCACCTCGGAGCTAGCACGAAAGCGCCGGACTTGACACGTCCGCGTTAGGGGTTAAAACGGCGGCCTGCCTGTGCGGACGTGGCGGAATTGGCAGACGCGCTGGATTAAGGATCCAGTGGGGCAACCCGTGGAGGTTCGATTCCTCTCGTCCGCACCCAAGAGGGAGCACTTTGGTGCTTCCTCTTTTCTTTTTGCCTGCGTTCTGAAAAAGACATGCTGAAGAGCGACGCACTCACTCAAGCCGGCTTCGTCCACGGTTTCTCACTCCGCAGCTTCGGCGCCGATCTGCCTGAGCACCGAGCGAAGGTCACCGAAGCCCTGGGGACCCTGCCCTTCGAGCTCTCTCAGGTACACGGCAGACGCGTTCGACGTGTCTCTTCCGACGAACAACCTGAAGTCGTTCGCCAAGAAGAAGGCGACGGATTGTGGACCAGCGAAGCAGGCGTGGCTGTGGCGATTCGGGTCGCAGACTGCATCCCACTACTCATCGCCCACCCCAAAAGCGGAACCGTTGCCGCCGTCCACGCAGGATGGCGTGGCGTCGAAGCCCGAATTGCCCAAGCCGCCATCGAAACCATGGCGGTCGAGCCGAGCGAACTCGTCTGCGCCGTCGGACCCCACATCCGCGTCGAGAAGTTCGAAGTCGGCGAGGACATCGCGCAACGACTCGCAGAAGTCGCCCACGGCCAAGACGTCATCGACCGGGGATACGACAAACCACACGTCGATCTGACGACCGTGCTGATGGCGCAGCTCCGCGCGTTAGGCGTCGAAACCATCGACGATGTTGGCGGATGCACCCATTCCGATCCCCAACGGTTCTTTAGTTACCGGCGCGATGGTTCCAGCGGTCGACACATTGCTGGAATCGTCAGCCCGAAACGCTAGGACGCGAGCTAGCCCGCAACGCTGAGCAGCTTCGTCAGTCGAAGCATCAACCCCAGCGAACCCAGCATCCCGTACACCTTCACATCGCCACGACGCGATGCTTCAAACACTTCGCGCGCAACATCGCCGCGCGGGTCGGGAAGCCCAAGTCGTGGTTCCAGCTCGACCAGCGACATCTTCGTGTGCCATTCGCTCTCGGCACGCACCGTCACATCCGGGATTCCCACAATCCCGTCGTGCACGGTCAGCGCACCGCTTTCGAACTGAAGTGTCACGCTCATCCCGAGGTCGGTGACCACGAGCGCAACGCGCCCATGCATACGTCCCAACGTTTTCTTCTTGTTGGGTCGCTCATCCAGATTTTGCCGCACGAGCTGCGCAAGCATGGACGCGAACCCGTTGTTCTCGGCCCCGGGTGCGAGACTGATGGCGGGTTCACGCATCGCGGAACTGCGTCGGCACCTTCGACGCACTGACGACGAGTGCGCGCGAACTTTCCACGAACCGCAACATCGTCGGAAGGTGACCCTTCGTCATCTTAAGCTTCCCCTCCATCATCGCTTTGATCGGATCGAGTTCCGCGTTGATGACCTGCTTCCACCGACTGTAGGGAGCGACGATGACAAACGGAGTGTCCTGCACCGCATCGAGACCTTTGACGTAGTGCGTCGCGCGGCACTCGCCCTCGTGGACATCGAGGATCATCCCCATGTCGTCGTCCAAGCCCAGTGCAGGATCTTTGGACACGACCATGGCCACCGCACCAAACGTCCAGGGCTTGCCGTGCTTGCGGTAGTCCTCGTTGGAGTTGACGGCATCCTTGAACGCGGCGGTCCAAGCTTCAGAGGGAAAGTCGTGGGCCATGGCCGAGCCATTACCGCCGCGTTGCGCCCTGAGCAACCCGCGAGCATCCTCTGGTGGTGGACGATTGGGTCTATTGGGCGGCCTTTCTTGCCCTGGCTGCGTGCGCACCGGTGATTGCCAAGGCACTGGACGTACGAACGGTGGTCAAGAAGCCCAAGCGGCGGCCCGATACTTGACGGAATCGGCGCAGCATGCGTCGATCGCCTCGATGTTCAAAGAGGTCCTGCAGGAAGTCGTCGACAACACCGATGGAGGAGTAGCTGGACTCCTGATGGGGTACGACGGCATCCCCGTCGATCAGTACGTCAAAGACAGTGTCTTCGACATCGAGACGATCGGCATGGAGTACAGCGTGATCGTCAAGAGCATCCGACAGGCGGCTGAAATGTTGGACGTCGGCGCAGCACGTGAAATTGCGATCAAGTCTGAGCGACTCACCACGATCATTCGCATGCTCAACGACGAGTACTTCGTGGCGATTACACTCAAGCCTTCGGGGAATCTGGGTAAAGCCCGTTTCTTGATGCGAACGCGAACCACGAAGCTTCTCGCCGAGCTCGTCTGACGTGCGCGTCCTGGTTCTGCACGGGCCCAACCTCAACCTTTTGGGGACCCGCGAACCAGAAATCTACGGAGAGACGACGCTTGCCCAAATCGATGCCGCGCTCGGTGTGCTGGGAAGCCAGCTCGGTGTTCAGATCGAGTGCAGACAAAGCAACCACGAAGGTGTGCTCATCGATTGGGTCCAGGAGGCCGGTCGTGAGTTCGACGCGCTTCTCGTGAACTTCGGTGCGCTCACCCACACGTCGGTCGCGCTTGCAGACGCACTGAGCGCTGTCGCCCTTCCCTGCGTGGAAGTGCACGTCTCGAACATCCACGCACGGGAAGAGTTTCGAGAAACGTCGCTGACGGCGCGCACTGCGATCGGTGTCGTCACCGGTTTCGGCGCAGAAAGCTACATGTTGGGGCTGCGCGGACTTGTGGGATCGTTGGAATCTCGCCACACCCAGCCCTCCTAGGCCGAACGGCCGGAAAAAAACTCAAATTCTCCCTTTGCGGGCTGCCGAATTTGCAGCACAAAGGTCGCCCAAAATGGACATCGACCTCGATCAACTTCGTGAGCTGATGCAGGCGCTTCGTGATTTCGAGCTGGACGAGCTGGAGATCGAGAAAGGCGAGGAACGCATCATCCTCCGACGAAGCGGTCAGCCGACCGCGGTCGTCCCTATCGCATCACCGGGCGTTCCCCTGCCTCTGGGTTCGGTGCCACCTCCCGCGATGAGTGCAGCACCCGCTGCCGCACCGGCGGATGCAACCGACGACGGGGACTACATCACGTCACCCTTCGTCGGCACCTTCTATCACGCGCCCAACCCGACGGCTCCGCCCTTCATCAAGGCTGGAGGTTCGTTCGAATCCGGCCAAGTGCTGTGCATCGTGGAAGCGATGAAGTTGATGAACGAGATCGAGGCCGAGTTCGACGGAACGGTCATCGAGATCCTCGTCGAGAACGGCAAGCCGGTCGAGTACGGCGACCGTCTCTTCAAAGTCACCAAGGCCTGAGCCTTGTTCAAGAAAGTTCTCATCGCGAACCGAGGTGAGATCGCGGTGCGCGTGATCCGCGCGTGTCGCGAACTCGGCATCGCTACAGTCGCTGTGCACTCCGAGGCCGACACGACGGCCCGACACACTCGGTTTGCCGACGAAGCGGTTTGCATCGGTCCAGACATTCCGGCGAAGAGCTACCTCAACGTTCCGTCGCTCATCGCAGCCGCCGAAATCACCGGCGCTGATGCGGTGCATCCCGGCTACGGGTTCCTCAGCGAGAACGCCGACTTCGCGGACATCTGCAACGCATGCGGACTCACCTTCATCGGGCCCACCTCCAAAAACATGGCGCAGTGGGGCGACAAGGTGGAGGCGCGAAAGCTCGCGAAACGTCTTGGTATTCCGATGATGGAAGGCAGTTCCGTCCTCAAGGATGCCGACGATGCTGCGGTGCAGGCTGAGAAGGTGGGCTTGCCCGTCATGCTCAAAGCATCCGGTGGCGGCGGTGGACGCGGCATGAAGATCATCCGCACGGCGGACGAGATGCGTCGCGCATTTCCTCAAGCGCAGGCCGAAGCGATTGCCGGATTCGACAACGGCGACCTCTACTGCGAGCGCTACGTCGAACGTCCGCGCCACATCGAGTTTCAGGTCCTTGCCGACGGCAAAGGCAAGGTGTGGGTGCTTGGTGAACGCGAGTGTTCAATCCAGCGTCGTCACCAAAAGCTCGTCGAGGAAGCACCCTCAGTGGCCGTGTCGGACGAGCTGCGCGGCGACATGACGCAAACGCTGAAGCGCGCAATGCGTGAGAGCGACTACGTGTCCGCGGGAACCGTGGAACTCTTGATGGACGAAAAGGGCAACCTGGCGTTCATGGAGATGAACACGCGTATTCAGGTCGAACACCCCGTGACCGAAATGATCACCGGCGTGGATCTGATCATGGAACAGATTCGAATCGCCGCCGGACATTCGCCGGATCTACCCGACGACATTCCACTGCGCGGTCACTCGGTCGAAATCCGCATGAACGCGGAAGACCCCGATACGTTTGCGCCGTGGCCTGGTCTGATCACCGAGCTGATCATGCCCGGCGGTTCCGGGATCCGCGTCGAGAGCGGGATCTACTCCGGATTTCGAGTGCCGGGTTGCTACGACTCATTGCTCGCAAAACTGATCGGATTTGGCCCGACTCGTCTAGATGCGATCCGCCGACTGCGGCGCGCGCTGGACGAAACAGTTGTGGGCGGGATTCGCACCAACCTCCCGCTGCACCGCCGAATCCTCGATCACCCCGCGTTCCTCGAGGGACAACTCTCGACACGCTTTCTCGAAGAAATGTGACCAATCGGTCATTCTTTCCGCAACCTCAGAGGATTTGACCCTTCCGGTCGCGCGAAACTATCCTCCTCACGTGTTGCAACCGCGCGATTTGCAGCTAATCGTCGACCAAAGAAACTCGGTTTTTCGGGTTGGTCACGAACCTGCATCCGTCCGCGAACGGGTGAGGTAGGTTGAATCCGGCGTGGCAGTCGACCGCACCAAAATTCTAGCCGCAGCCCAAAAGCACCTCAGTCGAGGCAACTACGACCGGGCAATCGCCGAGTACCAGAAACTCGTCAAGGCGGATCCGCGCGATGTGCGCACTCTGCTCAAGATCGGGGACTTGTACACGCGCAAGGGCGCGCATCGCGAAGCGACGGCAACGTACCGCCGTGTTGCGGAGCACTACGCGAAGCAGGGGTTCTTTCTGAAGGCCGTCGCGGTCTACAAACAAATTCTGAAACTTCAGCCGGGCCGCAACGATGTGTCGCTTCGACTGGCGGAAATGTACGAGAACCTCCAGCTCGTCAGCGACGCGTTGTCGACGTACGAGCAGGCTGCAAGTGCGTTCGCTCGAGAAGGCGATATCGATCGCGCGCTCGAGACGCTCGGCAAGATGGCGGCGCTCGATCCGGAGAACATCCCGGTTCGCATTAAGTACGCCGAGGCACTCAGCAAAGCTGGACGTCGAGACGAAGCAGGCAACGAGTTTGAGGCCGGCGCAGAGCTGCTTCGCGAGCAAGGACGCATGGACGACTACGTCAAAGTCGCCGAGCGTTTGCTCTACCATCGCCCCGCAGATTCTGATCTCGCACGCGGGTTGGCCGAGCTCTATCTTCAACGCAGCGACGCCAAGCGAGCACTGGCAAAGCTGCAGCTCTGCTTCAAGCAAGACCCCAAGAACGTCGACACGCTCGAGCTTCTTGCGCGCGCGTTTCACGTCCTGGGACAGACCCCCAAAACCATCAGCGTGTACCGGGAAATGGCCCGGATTCACCAGGAATCCGGCAAGCCCGAGGAACGCGCACGCATCCTGAAGAAGATCCTCGAGCTCGACCCGAACGACGCCGAGGCACGACAAGCGTTGGCCGGCTTTGCCCCCAGTGCGAAGCGTCCCTCACGTCCAGCACCTCGCGTGGAATCCATGCCGCCGGGAGCCATCGTGGACTCCGGTTCGGGGATGATGCTCACCGAAGATGATCCCGAACTAGAGATCATCGAAGAAGAAGACGACGACGTTTCCGACGAGATCATGATCGTCGAAGAGGATGTCGAAATCGACATGATGGAGATGGAGGACGTCGACGAAGAACCCGTCGTCGAAGGTCCCCGCACCTCCATTCCTCCCGACGTCGCGCGCGAAGCGCAAATCGCCCGCTTGCTGACCGAGTGCGATGTGTTCGCACGCTATGGGTTGAAGACCAAAGTCATCGCCCAGCTTGAGCAAGTCATTCAACTCGCACCGGAACATGTCGAGGCGCGCGAGCGACTGAAGGACGCGTACATCGACGCGGATCGACCCGCCGATGCTGCCGCACAGCTGCGCGCTTTGGCAGAGCTGTTCTCCGACAAGCCGCAAGTCGCGCAGATGTACGAACGTCGCGCCGAAGAACTTCTGCAAACGCCGTCGATGGCTCCGCCTGCCGAAGACGTGTTGATCATCGACGAAGACGAACCGAGTTCGGACTACGCCCAGGTCGACGAAGAAGAAAGCGACGTCACGGTATTCGTCGACAATCCCTTGGGCGACCTCGACGACTTGGAAGCCGAAGTCGCCGATATTTCCATGGACGACGAAGACGATTTGATCTTCGTCGACGACCCCATCGAAGTCACCGCGTCGGGCATCGACGTCACCCCGTCGAGTCGTGCAGACCTCGCTCCGGATGTCGTCGAAGACGACACCATGATGATGGAGGCGGAGGAAGACATCCTCTTCCTCGACGACGAACCGGAAGAGACGGCGCGTGGTCCTGCGGTCAAAGACCTGCGCATCGATGATCAGCCTTCGGCACAAGCCGAAGAGATTCCGCCTTCGGATCCCGTAGGCGTTGTGCTCACCGAGGAGATGGGTCTCCCCGAGCCGGTCGATGTTCATCCGAGCATCGACGACGACGACGACGGCATTCCGGAACACACGGTCATCGACACGTCGTTCCGCATCCCCGTTCCGATGGGCACCCAACCGGGTGTTCCCGACATCGCTGCATCGCTCGAGGCCCCGATCTCGCCGGACGAGTTCGAGGCAGCACCGGTGAGTGAGAGTTCACGGCACGTCGAAGAAGCGCGCGAACGACTTTCCGTCCCGCCCGGTGAGATCGAAGAAACTCTGGACGAGTCGGATTTCTTCTTGGCTCAAGGGCTTTTCGACGCGGCTCAAGCGACCATCGAAGATGCGCTCACCGCCAACCCCGGCCATCCTCTGCTGCAGGATAAGCTTCAGGAGATTGCAGAGGCCCGTGCTTCCGCGGCGTCCTCGCAACTCCCACCGGCACCAACCGAGCCACAGGACGAAGCCTTCGCTCTCGCTGAAAAGCTCGCCGAAGAGCTGGGCGAGGACGACGTTGACGACCTGACGGGTAGCGACGTGCTCGATGTCGACAGCGTGTTCGAGCAGTTCAAGAAGGGTGTCGAAGAGCAGATCGGGCTCGAGGACACCGACACACACTTCGACCTCGGCATCGCGTACAAGGAAATGGGTCTGCTCGACGACGCGATCAGTGAGTTTGAACTCGCAATGTCGAATCCCCAGCGTGAGTGCATCTGCCACACCATGATCGGACTGTGTCGCGCCGAGCAAGGTCGCCTCACCGATGCGATTGGGCACTACAAGAAGGGCCTCTACGCAGAGACCAAGACCGAGCGCGAAGAACTCGGGCTCTACTACGAACTCGGTTCCGCGTACGAACAACTCGATGACGCGAAGGAAGCGCTCTACTACTTCCAAAAGGTGGCGAAGCGTTCCCCCGGATTTCGCGAGGTCGAAGCTCGCATCAAAGCGTTGAGCAGTCCCAAGCCCGCTGTGGCCGCGCCGGAGCCGCTCGTCTTGGACGACGTCGATTCAGCCTTCGACGACCTCTTGTCTGAAGACTGAGTCCCCGATTTAGTGGAGATCTTCGCTTTCGGCTGAGATGGCACACATCCCAAGTCCGGCAAAGGTTGAAAAGTGCGCTCCGACTGTGCCACGTTGCTGCCGCTTGGGGGGAGCGGCGTGTGGGTCACGGCCGCAGTCTCTCCCCCAACTAAAGGAGAGAGGGATGCGCGCGCTTTTGAATCGCCTGATGATCGGCTTGCTTGTTGTAGGAGCCGCAGCTTGTGGAGACGACGATGGGGTAGACAACCCCGATGGCGGAATCGATGCCCCCTTTGATGTGGGGCCTTCGGAACCAGGCGTCATCGTCTCACCGACCACGGGACTCGAGACCTCCGAAGCAGGTGGCAGCGCCGACTTCCAGGTCGTGTTGCGCGTCGCGCCCAATGCCGACGTCACCATTCCGATCACGAGCAACGACACCACCGAGGGAACGGTCGGTACGGACTCGCTCGTGTTCACGCCTGAGAACTGGAACGCACCGCAGACAGTGACGGTGACCGGCGTGGACGACTCGGACGCCGATGGTCCGGTTGTCTATGTCGTCGAGGTGGGTGCAGTCGTCAGTGACGACACCGAGTACGCCGGCATCGACGGCGACGACGTCACGCTGACGAACATCGACGACGAGACGGCGGGGATTACGGTGGATCCGACCGAAGGTTTGCAGACCACCGAAATGGGCGGCACCGCAACCTTCACCGTGGTGCTCAACGCAGCGCCGACGGCCGACGTCACAATCGGCCTCAGCACAAGCGACGACACCGAGGGCACCGTGAGCCCCGACTCGTTGACCTTCACGCCGGAGAACTTCGACGCACCGCAAACCGTGACCGTGACGGGCGTCGACGACGCGGAGGCCGATGGAACCGTCGCCTACACCATCGTGACCGCGGCCGCGACGAGCGATGACTCGGGCTACGACGGCCTCGACGCCGACGACGTATCCGTGGAAAACCTGGACGACGAATCCGCTGGAATCTTGGTGGACCCCACCGAAGGATTGATGACCACGGAAGCGGGCGGCGAAGCCACCTTCACCGTCGTCTTGCTCACCGCACCGACCGCAGACGTGACGGTGCCGATCTCCTCGAGCAACACCGCCGAAGGAACGGTCTCGGTGACCGAGCTGATCTTCACCAGCGAGAACTTCAACGCGCCGCAGACCGTCACCGTGACAGGTGTGGACGATGCCGTGGCTGACGGAAACCAGGTCTACACGGCCGTGACCGGTCCCGCGACGAGTACCGATACGGACTACGACACCCTCGACGCCGACGACGTGATCATCACAAACATCGACGACGAGACCGCCGGAATCACCGTGACGCCGCTAGACGGACTGGTCACGACAGAAGGCGGCGGAAGCGACAGCTTCACGGTCGTGCTCAACAGCATGCCGACGGCCGACGTGACGATTCCCGTCGTGTCGTCCGATCCGGACGAAGGCACCGTATCGCCGGGAACGCTGACGTTCACCAGCCTCAACTGGGATGCACCGCAGACCGTGACCGTAACGGGCGTCGACGATGCGATCGCAGACGGAGACCAGCCCTACCAAGCGCAGCTTCTGGCCGCGACCAGCACAGACGCCAACTACGACGGCTTGGATGCCGCCGACGTCGATGTCACGAACACCGACGACGAAACGGCCGGCATTACCGTCGGACCGATCAGCGGAGACACCGGCGAGGATGGAACCGAGGCGACCTTCACGGTTGTCTTGAACTCGCAGCCCACCGCCGACGTCACCATCGCAGTCAGCTCCAGCGACACCGGCGAAGGCACGGCCGCTCCCACGACGCTCACCTTCACCGACGTGAACTGGAACGCGCCTCAGACCGTGACCGTCTCGGGCGTGGACGACGCGATCGCCGACGGCAACCAGCCCTACACCGTGATTCTCGACGCCGCTTCGAGCGCGGACGGAGAGTACGACGGACTCGACCCCGCAGACGTCTCGGTCATCAACATTGACGACGACTCGGCCGGCATCACCGTGACGCCGACGACAGGACTCGGAACCACCGAAAGTGGTGGCATCGACAGCTTCACGGTTGTGCTCAACAGCCAGCCGACTGCGGACGTGTCGATCTCCATCACGAGCGACGACACGTCGGAAGTCACCACATCGGTGAGCTCACTGACGTTCACCTCCGCAAACTGGGATGCGCCGCAGAGCGTAACCGTGACTGGCGTGGATGATCCCGTTGCAGACGGCGACCAGCTTGTTCGCATCCTCACCGGCGCGGCGACAAGTGCCGACGGGGACTACGACGGTATTGACCCGGCCAACGTCGAGGTCACGAACACCGACAACGACTCTCCCGGAATCAGCGTCACCCCGACCACGGGTGTGATCACCACCGAGAGCGGCGGCTCGGACACCTTCGAGGTCGTCCTCAACAGTCAGCCTTCGGGTGACGTCGTGATTGGCCTCAGCTCGGACAACACCGCAGAGGGCACCGTGAACCCGATGACGCTGACCTTCACGATGGCGAACTGGAACTCGCCGCAAACGGTGACCGTGACGGGCGTCGATGACCTCGTCGCAGACGGAAACCAGACCTACCGCATTCTCACCGCGGCAGCGACGAGCGGCGACGCGCAGTACAACGGCATCGACGCCGCGGATGTCGAAGTCACCAACACCGACAACGACTCGCCCGGCATCACCGTGGTGTTGGCCGACGGAATCAGCGACGAAGGTGGCGATACAGCTGCACTTCGCGTGGTGTTGAACAGCCAGCCCACCGCCGATGTCGTCATCACGCCCACCTCACTGGACACCACCGAGGGTGTGGTCGACGTCCCGAACATCACGTTCACCTCAGCCAACTGGGACGCACCGCAGACGTTCACCATCACCGGTCAGAACGATGATGTGCAGGACGGAAACCAAAACTACCAAGTGGAGTTCAGCGTCACGAGTACCGACTCCGGCTACGACGGCTTCCCGGTTGCGCGTCAGATTCTGAACAACCTCGACGACGACACAGCAGGCGTGATCATCACCGTGCCGGACACCACCACGTCGGAGGATGGCGACGATACCGGCTTGGTTCGCGTCGTGCTTCAGAGTGAGCCGGTCAGTGATGTCACGGTCAACCTGACGTCGACCGACACGGGTGAAGGCACCCCGCGCGACAGCAGCGTCACCTTCACGTCCGCGAACTGGAACTCGGCTCAGGACGTGATCATCGACGGTGTGGACGACAACCTCGCCGACGGCGTGCAGCGCTTCCGAATCGACTACACCGTGGACAGCTCGGACGCGAACTACGACCCGCTCTCGGGAACCACGCCGGTGGAGCTCGAGAACGTGGACGACGATTCTCCGAGCGTTCAGATCAGCATTACGGACTCGACGAGCGGCGAAAGTGGCGGCAACAACGCGACACTCTCCGTCCGACTGGGTTCGGAGCCGTTCAACGACGTGACCATCAGCTTCGTGACCGACGACCCTTCGGAAGGAAACGTCAGCGCGTCCACGCAGATGATTACGTTCACCTCGGCCAACTGGAACTCGCCGCGCACCGTCACCATCAACGGCGCCAACGACGATGTTCAAGACGGCAACCAGACCTACAACATCGACTGGAGCGTCACGAGCGCCGACGCGGGCTACAACGGCCGCTCCGGCTCGACTTCGACTCTGCCTGGCGCGCCGTTGACGAACATCGACGACGACTCCGCGGGCATCATCGTCGAGGTGATCGACGCTGAGTCGAGCGAGGACGGCGTCAACGACGGTCAAATCCGCGTGCGACTCACCTCGGAACCGACGGCGGACGTGGACGTTTCGTTCACCTCGACCGACTCGACCGAAGCGAGCGATCCGAACTCCATCACCTTCAACTCCTCAAACTGGAGCTCGTTCATCACCGTGGACATCGAGGGCGTCGACGATGCTTTGGCCGATGGTCCGCAGACGTACCAGATCGACTACGACATCTCGAGCGCGGGCGATGCCATCTACAACGCACTCGCCAGCGGACGAAGTGGTGACCTGCGCAACCTCGACGACGACTCCCCCGGAATCAACGTCACGGTTGTCGACAGCACCACCAGCGAGTCGGGAACCACCGGCACCGTGCGCTTCTCGCTCCAATCCGAGCCCTTCAACCCGGTCACGATCAACATCTCGTCGAACCGACCGGACGAGGGAGACCCGCAGGTCAGCTCGATCACGTTCATGCCTGCGTTGTGGAACGTCGACCAAGATGTCCTCATCGACGGCATCGACGATTTCATTGCAGACGGACCGCAGAACTTCGTCATCGACTACACCGTCAGCAGCGCAGACAGCGGCTACAACTCGCTGCCGGCAGGAAGCTCGTCATCGCTGACGAACTTGGACGATGACACTGCAGGACTCGACATTGTGGTCGTCCGACCGAACTCGCGTGAAGATGGTCGGCGAGCCTTCGTGGACGTCGCCTTGACCAGCCAGCCCACGGCTAGCGTTGTGTTGAACCTTTCGGTCCCAGACTCGACCGAAGGCACCATCGTGGGCCTCACCAGCATCACGATCGACCCGGCGACTTGGTCTGCGTACCGCCGTGTCACGGTCGAAGGTGTGGATGACTTCATCGACGACGGTAACGTCGACTATCAGCTCATTTTCGACCCGGCGAGCGCGGACCCCGCGTACAACGCGTTGCCCGACGGGAGTGCCACGTTGACCAACCTGGACAACGATGCACCCGGCGTGCTCGTAACCCCGGTTGACTCGGACACCGGCGAAAACGGTGACACCGGATCGTACACAGTTGTGTTGACGACGATCCCCTCCGACGATGTGACTGTGACGAACGCTTCGCTCGACACCACGGAGGGAACGGTCACATCGGGCAGTACACTCACGTTCGACAGCGGAAACTGGAACGTCCCGCAAACCGTGACGGTCACCGGCGTCAACGACCTCCTCGATGACGGTGACATCAGCTACACGATCGACACGGTGGCCTCGAGCACCGACACCGACTACGACGCGATCGCCGTCGATGACGTGACAATGGTCAACATCGACAACGACATCGCGGGAATCGTGATCGGGTTCGTCGCGGGCGACAACATCACCGATGAACTCGGCGATACTGCGATCGCGCGGGTGCGGCTGCGAAGCCAGCCCGCCGGTGGTGCTAGTGTCACCGTGCCCATCGCCGTGAGCGACCCGACGGAAGCTCGCATCACCTCCGTCAACGGTGGAGGTATCGCCGCGTCCCTGACGTTCACCTCCTCGAACTGGAACGTGTTCCAGACTGTGGAGATCACCGGTCTTCCAGACGGTCTCCCGGACGGCAACATCCTCTACATGTTCGATACCGGTCCCACCACGAGCGCAGACACGGGATATGACGGTCTGACTCGTTCGCGAGACATGGTGAACCTCGACGACTTCGGCATTGACTGAGGTCGATTGACCCGACCTGAGCCCCTCCGATCGGCGGGGCCAGTTGCCACCAGCCCGAGTTGCCTATTGAAATTACTAGGCAATTCGGGCTGGCACACTTAGAGCTACATGTAGGTGCGAGGTCTACAATGAACCACTTCGCACCCCTCGCTCTCATCCTTGCTCTCGGCTGCGCCAACAACACTTCACCAGTTCCTGGCGACCGGCCCGACCTGGAGTCCGCCTACCTCGACATCGTGGGCGAATCGAATGTCCTCGCGAGCGCGAGCGCCGAAGTCAGCCTGACGGTCCGCTACGTCGACGGCGCCGGTGCTCCGATCGAGGGCGGACAAGTGGGTTGGACCGTCGAAGGCGAGTCCGCCGGTGCGTCACTTGCGGCGAGCGAGACTGTGACCGACCAAGACGGGATGGCCACGGTGACGCTTCGAACTGGCGACAACGGAGCCTTTGGAGTGCGCGCGATTGCGGCGGTCGCAGACCCCGCCGACTTTCGAGTCACGGTCACCGAAGGAAACCTCGTCGACTTGATCATGACGCCCACCTACGAAGGAACGCGTCGCGTTGACCAGGTCGAGATGGCCCTGTTCGCGAACACCACATGTTCGGCTCTCTCGGGTGGAATCCCGATGCCGCGTGACGCCGCGCAAACACGTACGTACGAGCCGGTGACGTTTGCGGGTGTCGACACGGCCAGCCCAGACGCGGTGTACGCGATTGGGTTCAACGGTGAAGGAATGATCTCGGCCTCGCGTTGCCTGGACGTCGACCACGACGCTCCGGTTCAGAGCTTTGAGCTCGTCGACGTGGAAGGAACCCAGGGCGGCACGTTCACCACGCGCGAGACCTTCGACGTGACCGAAGGCATGCCGCCGGCGCTGGATCGCACCCTCGACGCCATGAGTGGACTGACCACCGATCCCGGTGGGTACCTGGTGGACCTCGCGATCGAGTCGGGTCGACTGCCAGGGTTCGCCGAAGGACTCTTGAGCCTGTCGCGCGGACTCGTCGGTGGCATGCTCGAAAACGCGCTCGGCCGTATCCACACACCGGGGTACCTGGTCGATGCCGCAGAGGCAGGCGCCGCCATGGACGCGAGCTTCCGCGCACTGACGTTCGTGGGCAACCTGCATATTGGGGAAGCCGGAGAGTTCGGCGATGCAACCTCCACACATCAGCTGACCGAGATGCACGTTCCGACCGCAGACGGGTTTGATGTTCGGCCGCTCACCAGCAGCGTGGTCGACGTCGAAGCAAGCTTTCTCGATGGCGAGGTCACTTTGGCCGAACACGATCTGGACGTGTCGTTCGGTGAGGTCGTGGAGAGCGTGCTGAACGAGTCGGTTCTTCCGCGCTTCCCCGGAAGCCCCGAGACGATGAGCGACCTCGTTGCGCAAATGGTGCCCTGCGACCAGGTCGCGATCGAGCTTGCTGGTGAAAGCGCCACGTACCGCGACGTCGCCGAAATGGTTTGCGAGGTCGGCACCGCGTACCTCGGCGAGTTGATCACGGGATGGATCACCGAGCTCTTCGACTACGACACTCTGACGCTGGCCGGCGTGGGGACGACCACCGATGTCGACCTCGACTACGCGGCCGACGAGTTCACCGGAACGGCGGACGCGATCTGGAGCGGAAGTCGCGGAGCGCTTGAGTTCGATGGTGAGCTTGAAGGTGCTCTCACCGAAGCGCGTGCAGAGCGCGAGGTGGACCGAGTCGCCGCGCGAATCGGCTCGATGCTCTAGACCTAGCGACGACGAATCGAAACGGGTTTGCGACGCTTGCGCGGGAGCAAACACAGCATCCACAGCGCGATGAACAGCCAGCCGGTCGGAGCTTGACCCGTCGCATCACAACTGAGCGCCTGCGTAGACTCCTGCCCAGGCGCAACGCCGTACAGAGCCCGCATGCCTAGCTCGTCGTCTTCGTGAAGCGTGCGTTGGTGGACTTGGCCGCGACGCAAGAACCCGTACATCGTCGCTTCGGGAACGTTGCTTTCGTCCAGGCCTAGAACGTGTCCGATTTCGTGCGTAAGCACCGAGGGCAGATCAAAGCGGTTCGCAGGATCACGTTCGTCGAGAACGCCGTAGGGCATCTCACCGTTGATGAGAATGTCGGTGTCGAGCAAGCGTCCCGCCAGGTCGTACGTGGACACCGTCACGGCGAGATACTCGGGAAGCTCGGAGGGCCAGGGATCCATAACGTGTACGCTGTTGATGCGATCGGTGGGATCCGGCTCGGCCGGTGCTCCACCCTGAATCACCACATCGGGCGCACCGTGAATGCCGCGCCACGCGTCGGTGGCCATCACCAACGAGCCCAGCACCGCTTCACCCGTCAGTTCCTCGTGCGCGACTCGACCGAGCCGAATCACCACGCGAGGTGCGCGCCAATGAACAACCGAACCTTCGACAGGTTCCTTAAGTTCGTAGGCGCGAGCCGCGGAAGTGGTGGTGCACACCCCTGCACACGCGGCACAAACCCCAAGCCACGACCACCACCACTTCCGCCGACGCTGCTGCACGCCGAATGACATTGCAGGCCGTATGCCGGCAGAATCGCCGACAAAACCGGATCATAGCGACGGCCAACGTGGTCGAAGCGACCGCGTTGTGGTCGACCTACCCCTTCGCTGGCGCCCAGACGTCGTCGATGAACCAACCTCGAACGTCGCCGAATCGATGCCGGACCTGAAAACCCGAGTCCACCGCCAGTGCGTCCACATCGCTACGCAGGTACTTGTATGAGTACTCGGTGTGGATTGGCTCCCACGCACTGAACTCGAACGAGCGTTGGATATGCTCCACGAAGACCGACTGGTTTTCCAAGCTGACGAGATAGCTCTCCATGGCACCGCTCATCACGTCGTACGTGCCGTAGTGTCGAAAGCGGCTCAGGTCGAAGTTCGCTCCCAACTCGCGATTGAGACGAGTGAGCAAGTTCAAGTTGAACGCGGCGGTGATGCCTGAAGCGTCGTTGTAGGCCAGCAAGAGCCGCTCGATGTCCTTCTTGAGATCGAACCCGACGACGAGCCGATCGCGCGCGTCGAGGTGTGTCCAAATCCGACTCAAGAACCCTCGCGCTTGTGCGCGGTTGAAGTTGCCGATGTTGGACCCGAGAAAGAGCACCAGACGCGGCCGATCGGTTCGATTCTCCGAAAGCCACCGAAGCGCACCCGTGTACTCCCCGACCAAGCCATGAATCCCGAGTTCAGGCATCTCTTTGCGGAGCGCATCGACCAATGCGGCCATCGCACCTTGCGAGATGTCGACGGGCACGTAGGTGACGTCCGTTCCGCGCGCGAGAGCCTGGCGGAGGAGGAGACGGGTCTTGGCACCATCCCCAGCGCCGAGGTCGACGATGTCGATCGGGCCTTCGAGGTCCGCGAGCATGTCACCCGCGTGCTGCTCGAGAATCTGATGCTCGCAGTTGGTGAGGTAGTACTCCTCGAGACCCATGATTTCTTGGAAGAGCTCGCTGCCTCGGTCGTCGTAGAAGTAGCGCGAGGGCAGTGATTTGGGGTGTGAACTCAGGCCGACCAGGACTTCGTAGGCCAGTTCGTGCACCGACGTGGCTCGAGCTGCTGCGTCTTCATCGATGACCTCATAGCCCTGCGAAACCGACATGCGCGGACTATGGGGCAAAAGATCGAATGTGCACGTCTTGCAATGCTCCGTTGCCTCGGAAAATTTCGAATCGGTCGTAGATTGGAGTCATGTCCGCAATTCTCGACAGCGCTCGACTGGGATCACCACCTTGGCCCACCATCGATCCCTTCCTCTTCTGCGTACATCACCGGGACCACTACCCGCAGGGCAACGCGCAGATGGGTCCCCGTCCTGAACTGCTCGAGGGACGTCACATCGGGATGGACTTCGGCAACAAAGACGGCTGGAGCATGTATCACGGTGACGTGGTTCCCGGATTCCCGCGACATCCGCACCGCGGTTTCGAAACGGTCACGATCGCGCGCCGCGGGTATATCGACCACAGCGACTCGCTGGGCGCAACAGCGCGCTTCGGTCACGGCGACGTGCAATGGATGACGGCAGGGCGCGGCATTGTGCACTCGGAGATGTTTCCCTTGGTCCGCGAAACCGAGCCCAACCCGACTGAGCTCTTTCAGATTTGGCTCAACCTCCCGCGCGCCGACAAGATGGTCGAGCCACATTTCACCATGCTGTGGTCCGAGCAGATTCCCATCATTGAATGCAACGGCGCACGGCTACGCGTGGTTGCGGGTTCGTTCGCAGGCCAACAAGCGCCTGCGCCGCCGCCCAAGAGCTGGGCGTCACGCGAAGAGTCCGACTTGGCCATTTGGCCGATCGAACTGGCTCCCAACGCCAGCATCGAGCTTCCTCCGCCGGGTCCCGAAACCCTTCGCGTCCTCTACTTTTTCGAGGGGTCCGATCTCACGCTCAACGAAACGAAACTCGACGCAGGCACAATCGCCGTTTGTAAACCCGACACCCTGCAGCTCACCAACGGCAACCAACCGGCAGAGTTGCTCGTACTCCAAGGGAAGCCCATCGGTGAGCCGGTGGCACACCACGGCCCATTTGTGATGACAACGACTGCGGAGATTCGCGAAGCGATTACGGATTACCAGCGAACCGGCTACGGAACTTGGCCGTGGCCAAGCGATGCACCGGTTCACGATCGCGCGTCGGACCGTTTTGCGATCCATGCAGATGGACGCCACGAGGCTCCCTAACGGGTGGTGTGCGCCACGCTGTGCTAAGGAATGCCATGGCTTACTCGGGGCGGCTCACCATGCTCGCCGCGCTCGTCGCTTTCGCGATGGGATGCAAGAGCGAGTGCGCAGCGCCCTGCCCTTCCGGTGAACGCTGCTTGGTGATTAGTGAGTTCTCCGCCGCGAGCACTCAGCTCGATGAGGACGGAACGCCGCAAGACTGGATCGAGATCCACAACCGGACCGATCGCGCGGTTCGTGTGCAGGGCTACTTTCTCACCGACGATCCGCGACAGGTCGAGCAGTGGGCGATTCCCACGTGCGAGATCGGTCCACGCGGATACCTCCTGGTGTACGCATCGCGCAAAGATCGCGTTGGCAGCGAACTCCACACGAACTTCACGCTCGACGATGACGGCGAATACCTGGCGTTAATTCGCCCCGACGGCGCGACTGTGGTTTCGCAATATGCGCCAAGCTATCCGACCCAGTTCGAAGGAATCTCGTACGGCATCGAGTTCAACGAAGGGGTCGCTGGCGAACGCACTCTCTTTTTTCCCGAGCCCACTCCAGGCGCACCGAATGGTCCAGGCACCGACTCCTTCGGACAGCTCGCCGAGTTCGATCCGCCGAGCCGCACGTTTTCGGGAACGCTCGACGTCACGCTTCGCACAAGCGAAGGCGAAGGTGAAATCCGCTACACGCTCGACGGGAGCATGCCCACGGAATCGTCTCCTCCTGCGGACGCTCCCCTCACGATCGACGCAGCAGTTACCGTGCGAGCACGGGTGTTCTCCGACGGCTTCGGGGGTCCGGTCACATCGGCGTCGTACCTAGCGATTACCCCCGAACTCGAGGCGTTTGATTCGAACCTTCCCATCGCGGTTGCACGCGTTGTCGAGGTCGTGAACGAAGACCACTCCATCTACACCGACGGATTGATTGCGACGTTCGAGCCCGGCGACGACGGACGGGCACGCGCTGCGGCTAATCCTGAGTACACGGGTGTGATGGGCTTGCGACGCCGCGGGTACACGAGTTCCTACTTTCCGAAAGTGCAGTACGGGATGGAGACGCGCGACGCCTCGCGCGAAGACCTCGATGTGCCGCTTCTTGGGATGCCAGAGGAATCCGATTGGGTGCTGAACGCGCCCTACTCCGATAAGTCACTGCTACGCATTCACCTCTCGATGAACCTGGCCCGCCGCATGGGTCACTGGGCGCCACGCACGCGCCTGTTTGAACTCTTCCTTTCCGAAGGAGACGACGTCGTCGGCATGGAGCACTACGTCGGCGTGTACCTCCTTCTCGAGAAGATCAAACGTGGCAATGATCGCGTCGACATTGAGCGGCTCTCTCCCGGCGACGAGATCGGGGAGGCACTCACTGGCGGCTACATCGTCGCGCTCGATCGACCCGACCCAGGCGACCGGGGGTTCTGGACTCAAGGCGGCGCGATGATGGCGTTCGTCGAGCCCAACGAAGCGGAACTCACCGCCGCGCAAACCAATTACATCGTCGACTACGTCAACGACGTGGAGCGACGGATCGAACGGGACGACTTCGGCAACTACGAAGAGGTTCTCGATGTCGAAGCATTCATCGACTACCACCTCTTGACCGAAATGACTCGGAACGTCGACGGGCTACGTCTCAGCACGTTCATGTACAAGGATCGCGGAGGTCGCCTCACCCTCGGACCTGCCTGGGACTACAACCTCGCACTCGGAAACTCGTTCATCTTGGCGGGGTGGACCACTGAGGGGTGGCAGCACGCGCGCTTCGACGAAACGCCTCCAGCAACCTCGATGTGCAACTGTCCTGTCACCACATCACGCGATTGCGAAGTGGGCTGTGCACCGATGTGGATGAGCCGCTTGTTCGATGACCCGACGTTTCGCGAGCGCTATCGCTCCCGTTGGGCAGAGCTTCGTGCGGGTGAACTCTCGGACGCAGCCGTGATGGACGAACTCAACACCGCGATCGCCGATGTGACCGAAGCCGCAGGCCGCAACTTCGACCGGTGGCCAGTGCTCGGTGTTCGCCTCTTTGGAAACACGTTCGTCTTCGACACTTGGGAGGAAGAAGTGCAGTTCCTGCGAGACTTCCTGACCGATCGGCTCGCTTGGATGGACGCTCAGCTTCTGTAGGAAGGTGGTAGACTGCTCGCCGGGTGGTTGAGGAGGCCAAGTCCAAGCCGGTTCCGTCGAAAATCGGCAGATACCGGATTTTCTCCAAGCTTGCCGCAGGCGGCATGGCCACCGTGTACCTGGCCCGCAGCGAGAACGAGGCAGGGTTCGAAAAAATCGTCGCGCTGAAGGTGATCCACGACCATCTCGCGGGCGAGAAGTCCTTCGTGGACATGTTCCTGGACGAAGCTCGAATCGCCGCGAACATCAACCACCCCAACGTGTGCACCGTGTTCGACTTCGGCGTCGACAAGGGCATCTACTACTTGGCGATGGAGTACCTGCTGGGCGAACCGCTCGGCCGGATCATCCGCACCATCGCCAAGCGTCAAAAGAAGGAAGAGGTCAAGGAGCTGCCTTGGTACCTCGCTCGCGTGCTGGCGGATGCGTGTGAGGGTCTTCACGCTGCCCACGAACTCACGGACGCGACCGGTCGCCACTTGGGCGTCGTGCATCGTGACGTGAGCCCTGAGAACATCATCGTGACGTACGACGGTGCGGTGAAGCTGGTGGACTTTGGTGTGGCCAAGGCAGCGCAGCGAATTCACGAAACCAAGGTCAACAAGATCAAGGGCAAGTTCGCCTACGTGTCCCCCGAGCAGGTTCAAAACATGGACCTCGATCGTCGGACCGATCTCTGGGGCGTGGGTGTGTGCCTGTGGGAGTCGCTCACGCTCCGTCGCTTGTTTCGTCGCGACTCCGACGCGGCGACGTTGTTGGCCGTTGTGCACGATGAGATTCCGCCGCCGAGCATGTTGCGCGGTTGGGTTCCTCCCGAGCTCGACGAGATCGTGTTGCGGGCTCTGCATCGGGAACCCGAAGATCGCTATCCGAGTGCACGCGCGATGGGACACGCGCTTCGCTCGTTTCTGACGCAGTCTGGCGCCACGTTGGGAACCGCCGAGCTGGGCGAGTGGATGGAATCGCTCTTCCCCGACGAGAAGGCCAAGCGCGTCGATCGTTTGCGACGCGCCAAGCAAGGCAAAGTGTCCGCGTCGCTGGCGCCCGGCGCGGATGAAAGCTCCGTCACCGACGGAACCATGCCGAGTGTGTCGATGCACATGTCGCCGGGCGAAGGCATGCCGGCACCCGCCGGTGTACCGCTGAGCGACATCATCAAAGCGGTGAGCTTGGGGGCGCCAACGCTACATCCCGCCGTAATCGGTTTGCTCGCGATGGACGTCTGCGAGCAGTTGCAGAAGAAACCCGCGAAGCTTGCCCCCGAGCAGATTCGGATCAGTCCGGAAGGCCGCATCACGCTCGACCCGCCGTTTGACGAGACCCGCGAAAGCGATGCCGTTCGCTCGGTGGTCTCTTCGCTCAAGCCCGTCATTGGGGACGAACCCAGTCCGATCACGCGACTGCTGCTGGAAGGGGAGTTTCGAAGTCCCGCCGAGCTGAGTCGAGCACTGGAGGGACGACTCGATCCTCTCGCGCGTGGCGACGCCCGCAAGATGCTGGTGCAACGGGTTCAGGGCGAACTGCCGATCCAGTCGCGTGCGACAACGCGACCGGGCCGACGCGCGACCCCGACCGGAACCGGGCTTACTGATCCGCTCCAGATGGGCGGTCCATCTCCCGTGGTGCAAACCACCTTCGACGACACGCTGCTCGACGACACCGAGCTGATGAAGGGCGTGAAACGAGGAGGCTTCGGCAAGTTCATCTTCGTCCTCTTGGTGCTGGGCGCGGTCGCCATTGCGGGGATCGCGGTGTTCAAACCCGACCTGATGAACGAACTCCTAGTCTCGGTGGGCTTGCGCGACGCGCCCGAACCTGAACCGGTAATCGAGCCCGAGCCCGAACCCGACCCGACTGGCACCGTGATCGTGCGGGTGGCCACCGAAGGCGCGGAGGTGTTCCGCTTCGTTGGTCGTGCCCCGGTCTCCATCGACGAGTTGGCTGTTCGCGAGACGCACGAGATTTTGGCAGTCGTCGAAGACCGGCCGATTTTGCGCCATCGAATTGTCCCCACAGACGGTTGGAACGATGCCGATCCGGCGACGTTGGAGCTCGCACTTCAGGTCCCGGAAGAAGAGCGCGAAGTCGACACAGACGAAGTCCCAGCGAGTGATGACGCGCGAACAGGAACGCTTCGCGTCATTACCGACCCGGCGGGAGCGAAAGTGTTTCATCGCGCCGGCGTGGGCCCGGAAGTTCGCTTCGACGAACTCCCGATGGATGAGCCCTTCGAACTCCTGGTCATCGCGGAAGGCTATACACCGCAGCGCGAGATCGTCACCGCATCGCAGTGGGAAGGCACGACCATCGAGCGCGAAGTCACGCTCCAAGAAGCGCCGCGGCGACGACGCCGGAACCGAAGCGAGATGTCGTCTCGGATGCGAGCGTCCGAGTCGGATGACTTTACGCTCGGCGCCGACGAAGAATCGCCATAAGCCCGAGCAGCATCCAAGCGCTCGTCGTTCCGCTCGTCGAGCAGCCACCACCACCGCCGCCTTCGGTCGTTCCAGCGCTGCCGTCACCGGTATCCGTTCCTGGACCCGCGTCGGTCCCTGGCTCAGGCGGTAAGGGCAACCCGTCGACCACAAGGTTGCGACACGAAGCATCCGCCATCGAAGCCGATGGGGGGAACGAGCGGCTCAACGAGCCTTGCCACGACATACGGAGATCATCGAGCGTCGTGTGGTTGCAGGTCGTCATGTTGGGCATGCCGAACTCCATGAGCGAACCGTCGTGACATTCGATGGGCACGTCGTTGTCGATCACGGGCTGGAGGATCATGCCGCCTTGGTTGATCGAAAGGAACGCGTCGATATCGAGCCCGAGTGGAAACACCGAAGGGCGAAGGTGATCGCAAAGGCCCGCTTGGGTCCACACGTGCGTGTAGCTCGCATCAAACGAAGCTGGACCACGCTCGATCGGGTTTTGACCCTCGGGGGTAAGCACGACCTCATGGTTCGCCAACGTGGTCGCCATCAAGTTCATCGTGTATGCCCAAAAACCGGAGTTGAGAATGTCATCAAAGGCATGGCCACTCGCACCGGGCGGAGTCGACGCATCGAGCCGGGTGGTAATACACGTCTCCCAGTTCGACGCGGTGGCGAGATGCTGCTCCACCAATTGCCCCAGGTAATCCTCGGCGACAGCCACGACGCGCATCTCGATCAGGCGCTGGACCGTACTGATCACAGGCTCGAAGAGAATCTCGAGAATGTTGGCGGGACGAATATCCACGCCCACACCGGAAAAAATATCAGAGAGCGATTGGTACCAACTCGGCGTGACCGCACGCGCGACCGTTTCATAGTCGAGCGCCGTCGTGGCCGTGATCCAGTCGCGCATGGGCTGCATCGCGAAGTTCACGTCGCTGACTTGTATCGGAAAGTCGTTGCCCTCAGCGCTTGTGACCGGCTCGTTGAGCACGACCGAAAGCCGCTCGATCGTCTCCATCAACGCCGGCAACAAGAGGTTGAGGTCGTCTCCAAGCTTGCCGGAAATCTGATCAAACGCGCTCGGCAGTTCACCGCCACCCGCATCTCGCCGCGGCAGAAGCAGGTTCACGTAGGTGAAGTACGTCGCGTAGTCGATCGGACAACTTGCGGAGCACGCCGTCGTGTCGTCCGCAGTCGAAAGCAGTCCGTCGGGTCCCTCTCCCACCAGCAAATCGCTTCCGCGCGGACTCAGCGGGTCCTGCATGTCCGCGATCTCTGCCAGGATGAACTCACGCAACGCTGCGCGTTGTTCCTGCAGCTCCGAGACGTAACGGGGCGCCATCATCACGTGTTCCCACGCCGAGAGCCCAAGGCCACCCGTGATCGAGAACAAGTCGGCGTCCGGATCCGCTGCTTGTGCCGCGTCGATCCGAGCCACCACGTGCCGGGCCATCAACTGCCAAAGTGGACTCTCCGGGTTGTGGTAGTTGCGGCTGGCAAAACCACGCGGAATCGCCAGCGCCATCGCACCCGCATCAAACGCCGAGGGGTCCGCTGCGTACACCGCAGCCTGAATCTGCGACTCCGTGGTGATGTGTCCGATGACGTTGTCAAAGCTGGACATGTGGGAGTGCGAGACGGGGTTGAGCGAGAAGGTCTCACCCGTAAACCAGTTCACGAGGTGGTGAGCAATGACATCGCCGGTGCCGTGGACGAAGCAGCCCAGTGCGTACGCTCGTTCTTCGTCGGTGACAGAATCTTGGTAGAGCAACTCGCACTGACGAAACGGGTCTTGCTCGACGCCGTGGGTAGCATCGGTCATTCCCGGAAACACAAAGTTGTCCGGCCCGATGGCGCCAGCCCGAAACGCGAGCGGATGCGCCTCGATGGCGGCGGCATCTTCGGGTCGCAGCTGAACCGACGCATCGGAAAGCAGCAGCGGAATCGAACCGTTGCCAGTCGCAATCAGCGCTTCACGCAGTTCGTTGGCGTACGCCATATGCAGACGCGTCGAATACGCCTGAACGGACGTGGGCCAAGCCAACAAGACTAAGAGCAAAGAAGAAGCACGCATCCAATCGCCTCCGACTCCATTCTACCTGAATTCCGGCCGAGCGATTTTGTCTAAAGGCGAAGCACCGAGTGACCGAAGCCTCGACTGAACGTGTCCCTCGACGAACCCACACTGCTCACCGCTCGCGACATCGGAGCCGCGCCCGTCTTGGGCTTTCCCTTGCGGCTGATCGTGGTCCGGGGCGCTCAGGTTGGGCGGCGCTTCGTCGTGGATACCAACGGTGCCATCGGTCGTAGTTCTCGCTGCGATGTCGTCATCCACGACGCAACGGTGAGCCGCATGCAGGCGATGATCGCGCAGACCCCCAAGGGTGTCTGTCTTCGCGATGCCAGTGGCCGTAACACACTTCGCATCAACGGGATCCCCCAGCGCGAACACATGCTCGCGTTTGGCGACAAGATCGAAATGGGTGCCACGATGCTCCTGGTCGCCCCAAGCGATGCCAGCGAGGAGGAGCGACTCGAACAACAACGCATCCAATCGCTGGGCTACCTCAGTTCAGGCATTGCCCACGACTTCAACAACATGCTCGGCGTCATCCTCTCCACGTTGGGATACATCCGCGAACTGGGCCCACGCACCCTCAACGATCCCGATGTCCTCGAGTGCTTGGACGATCTTCAAACGGCCGGGGAACGCTCTGCGGAACTCGTGAAGCGCATCCTGGCGTTCGCGAAGCGCGAGCAAGAACGCCACGCACTGATCGACTTCGGCAAGGTGTGCGCGGACGTCGTGCATCTCACGACGCGTGCGTTCCCGGGAACCATCCGAGTCGAGACCGCCATCGAGCGCCGGCTCTGGGTTCGCGGCGCGCGTGCTCAGCTCGCCCAGATGATCATGAACCTCTTGATCAATGCACGCGACGCGATGCCCGAGGGCGGCACGCTCACCATTCGTGCAGAGCTTCAAGACAAGCGAGTCGTGTTTGACGTACGGGACACGGGGACGGGCATGGACGCAACCACCCGCGAGCGCCTCTTCGAGCGCTTCTTTACGACGAAAGAAGCCAAGGGTACGGGTTTGGGTCTCGCGACGGTTGCGGAGGTGGTGCGGTGGCACGGCGCGTCGATCGATGTGACCAGCGAGATCGACCAGGGCACGGTCTTTCAAGTCCGCTTTCCACCCGCGGAGCCAACGTCCGTCACAGCCAAACGAACCGTTGCGATTCAACGTCCCACGTCACGGCGAGTCATCATGGTTGTGGACGATGACCATGTTGTGCGTCGCGCGATCACCCGCATCCTTCGCTCCGCGCACGATGTGGTCGAAGTCGCCGACCCGCGAAAAGTCACCGAAGAGTACGAGCGAGTGCAACCCGACCTTGTACTCCTCGACTTGGACATGGCACCCATCAGTGGACGCGAAGTCTGGCAACGCTTGGAGGCAGAACACGTCGGTGCGCCCGTCGCATTCGTGTCGGGACATGGTGGTGACTCGGAAGCCAAGCTGACGCGCGAAGGCGCACTGGGGTTTTTACAGAAGCCTTTTGGAAGCGATTCTCTGCGCTCGTTCGTCGCCCGGTTACTCGCTGAGCGCTAGCTGAGGTATCCTGTCCGCGGAGGGTGGAGATGAATCGGCTTATTATCTTGGGGCTGGTCTCAGCATTGACGTGCTTTGGCTGCGGTGACGACGACGGACCGGAAGACGGAGGGACAGCGGACACGGGAGGTGTCGACGCTGGACCTGGAACGGATACCGGAACTGGTGAAGACGCGGGTCCCGGCGACGATGCGGGACCTGGCGACGACGCGGGACCTGGCGACGATGCCGGACCCACCGACGACGCAGGACCCGGCGATGATGCCGGACCCACCGACGACGCAGGACCGATGCGTGACACAGGTCCGATGCGCGATGGCGGCGGCATGGTGGGTGTGATGTGCGGCGACATGCTTTGTGACGCAGACGAGACGTGCTGCATCTCCGGTGTTGGAACAGCGGGTCGTTGCATCGACAGCTCGATGTCTTGCACCGGCGTGGAAATCGGATGCGACGGTCCGGAAGACTGCGAAGCGGGCGAGGTTTGTTGCGGTCGCGCAGGAGCCGGTGGCGGTGGAGCTGCCTGCGCAGACAGCTGTCGTGGTGGCCGGGCGTTCGAGCTTTGTCACGCCGCCGACGACTGCTCGGAGTCCGGTGTGATGTGCTGCCCGGCAGGCGACTTCATCCCGGCAGATGGATTCTGCTCGGAGGCATGCTTCGGGATCTAATCGAGCCGAGTGAAGCGCACCTTCAACGGAAGATGATCCGACGCGTGCGTTTCCGAAGGCATTGGTGTTCGGCGCCCGAGCTCGGGAAGTATCCCGGGCTCGGGTTTCCAATGTTGGGGCGTGTGTAGGAGATAGTCGATCTTGCGCCGACGGCCGTTGATGTTCGTGGTGTCCCACGGGCGCTGAGAACGACAACTGTTTCGGTATCCGCGGTGTTCAGCCTCGACGAGTACCTTGCTCTGCGAGTTCGCGTTGAAATCGCCAGCGACGACCCACGCTCCAGACTTCGCGTCACAATCGCGCAAGATTCGACGGAGTTGCTGAAGTCCGGTGTGTTCGTGGTCAGGCGTATTGTCCGGTCGCCACCGGAGGTGGGTGTTCACCAACGAGAAGCGATCGAACTCGACGACTTGCGCGACCAGCGACGGGTCAAACCCTGGATCACGGATCTCGCGCGCGACAAAGGGAGTCCGTGCGAAAACGGCGAGCCCATCGGGACGCCCCGCAGCTTGCGCATGCGTGCCTTGATGGTTCGGCAAGACTGCAGAGATCGCGGAAAACGCCTCCGATTCGACCTCTTGTAGACAGAGAATGTCTGCGTCGAGCTCGGTGATTGTCTTGAGGAGAAGCGCACGCCGACGCACAGGGTCGAGGGCTTCAGGGGTAGAGTGAGGGTATCGCTCGCGTTTCACGTAAGCGTTCGCGAGGATGTTGTACGTCACAATATCGATGTGCATGGCTCAAAGGTGGGTCAGCATCGCGTACCCAAACAGGACATGATTCCGGACATCGAAGAACCCGGCTGCACCTGGGGTCATTACATCGAGCACCTGGTCGCACTGCATGGCGGTCGCGCGGCGCTCGTGGACCTGTTGATCCACCGCGGAAGCGACGTCGTGGACTTGCCCACCGATCCGCAGACGATCGAGCGTGCGATTCGGCGCTTGGGAACACGAGGCAATGGCGATGGTGGCAAGTACGGACGCTGGCTGATTCGATACTTCGGTATTCCGCGACCGCTCATCGAGACCGCGCGGTGGATGGGACAGTACCACTCGCGGTTCTCCGATCTGCCAACGTCGCTCCGCTACTCCCAACTCTTGCTGTGGGACCGCCCCCCGATCTGTGAAACGGCTGCAAGCGCGTGGATCCAACTGGGTCTCGCATCCGTCGCGATGCGCCGCCACCAGCTCGAGCAAGCTCGTGCGCACGTCCGCAAGGCCCAAAGCTCAGACCTCGAAATTCAGGTTGAATCGCTATTGCTCGAAGCGCGTCTTGCGAGCGACGCGGACGAGGATGTAGCCGCACTTCTCGATCAAGCCGAGCACTGTGTCAGTAAGCTCACCGAACCCGCGGACTACCAGGCGCGACTGCTCGATCAACGTGCGTACCAGTCTCTGCACTCCGCCGAACGCGATCTTGAACACGCGCAATCGCTCTACGCCGCCATCGCAGAGAGCACGCCCTTTGCCGCGTTTCGTCGACATCACGGACTGGCGTACTGCGCGTGGAAGCGAGGGAACATCGCCAAGGCTGCCGACCATGCTCGTGAAGCGGCGTCGCATGCAGCGGACGGAGGCCTCATTCGATTTCGTGTCCAAGCGCTCCGACTGCTCGCGCACATTCTTGGCGGCGTCGAAGCCGAGTCGCTGCGTTCGCGCGCACGCCGAATGGCGGAATCGATCGAGCAACTCGACTAGCTCACACCGTCTTCAACACGTGCCGACGGCGGCTCTTTGGGCGAAGGACCACAACGCCGTCCTCCACACGTTGCGAAAACTCGACAGCGCAAACCACACCTCGAATGTCACGCGTACGCGACGCGAGTTGTTCGATGGCGTCGACATCGGCAAGCCAGGTTCCTTGCCCCCGCGACAACGAGAAACGGTACGTCAGTGGGGCATCCCGTACCGCCTTTGGAAGCCGAGAACGTTGAACCGCATTCGACCCGAGCGTGTACGCAAGACTCACGTCGTCGTCGTCGAACCAAATCGCCGTGGGCGTTCCACCAGGACGGCGCGCGCCCACGAACCCGGTTCGTTCGAGAAATGGCGTCAGCTCTACAGCACCCCACAAGGGCACCTCGATGTGATGCGAGTCCGAGTTGCGGTGAACACGCGGTGGGTGAAGCGAGCCCTCGATCCACCCGTGGGCGAGTACATCCGCGACGTGGGACAACCCGAGAATCTCGGCGCGTTCAAAGAGCGCGTCGGTATCTGCACGTGCAGCGTCCGCCTCGAGTGGAAGCGTGCCAACCACCCACCCCTCGCGGGCATCCGCACCCACACGAAGCCGGACATCGACCTCCACAAGGTCCGCGGCCTCGGGAACTTCCGCCGTCTGCGACGCGAGCCAGCGACGGTCGGCAACGTGCACACCTGTGGCACGCGCGGCAGCGATTCGTTCCACGTTGATGTCGTCGAGAAAGAGCCACGATGCGCGTTTGACCGCCAACGAATCTCCTTGAAAGACGCCCTCGACGACTTCCGCTCGTTCTTCGAGAAAAGCAAACTCGGCAGGAAAGTCGTCGACAGGCTCTGCACCAAACGCAGCGCTGTACGCCTCGCGATCGATTCGCAGTCCGCCACCAAAGTGCCGACCGAGATAGCGCGCTCGCTCTTCACGCGGAGCTAAGGCGCGCCCGTGGTAAGGAGCCTCTGCCCCCAACGGAGAGCCCACGTAGTCCGCCACATCGAACACGTGCGACTCGGCGAATGGACCGAGCGCAAGCAACGACGAAGGCTCGCGATCGTGTTGGAGGTAGCGCGACGGGAACGTTCGCGCGTCGACGTGTTGCGCAACGACTGACGTTCCTGTGTTCGGGACTCGGCGATACCCACGTCGCTCGCACTCCTCCACAAACGCTTCGCACGCCACCTGGATGGGCATTGCTCCAGGCTCGATGCGCACGTCACCTCGCGTGACCGGCTCGTACTGGTACAGCACGACCTGGTCAGGCTCCAACTCGAACGCTCTACGCACACCCGCAGCAAAGCTGGCTTGGGTTTCACCGGGTAGAGGAGCAAGCAGATCCAGCGATAGTTGGAAGTCTCCCTCCGCGCGCGCGAGACGGACCGCGTCTGCGACCATTTCCGCGCTTTGGTAACCCCGCTGAACGGCCCGAAGGGTGCCCGGATGGAACGACTGCACACCAAGTGAGAGGCGATTCACACCATGTTCGGCAAGCACCGCGAGCTTGTCTCGATCGGTCGAGTCGGGATTGAACTCCACCGAGAAGAACTCCTCGTCATCGCGCGACACCACCCCGAGCAACGCTCCTAGCACTCGCGCCAAGAGAGGTGCACTCAACGCACTGGGCGTTCCACCACCCATCGTCAGCGCGTGTGCCCGCAAGGATCCAAGCGTTCGAAACGCCGCGGCCTCTTGCTCCAGCAACTCGACGCTCCGCGTCATCGCATCGTCGTCGCGCGCAACGACCACGTCGTACTGACAAAACCCGCACCGCGTTCGACACCAGGGAACATGCACGTAGGCTTGCAAGCGTTCGGGTGCGCGACCGGCATCTCGGTTTGCCAACCAAGTCGCCCACCACCCGAGCACCGTGTCTCGCGTGTGCGGTTCGGACGACCATCGTGCCGGCAGCCCATCGAAGAGTTGCGGCGGGATTACGGCGTCGAGAGCAAACGCGAGTCGCCATCGTCGCTCCAACGCGGTCGTGGCGAACTCCCCATGCAACGACAAAGGGACCGATGTGAGGTGTTCGCCTCCGCGCACGAGAGCGCGAGCCAATGCGGCATCGAAGGGCTCGTCGGATTCGAGCTTGGCCAGCGCAGAGCGCAACGCTTCTTCCCGGCCGGGCAAGATGCGCGAACGCAGACGCGCCATCAGCTCGTCGAGCCGGGCCACGTCAGGCCATGGCGCGTTCGAGCATCGCGCGAAGCAACACGTTGCAGCCCGCCTCCACAAGCTCGGGCGTCGTGTTTTCCACTTCGTTGTGGCTGATCCCGTTTTCGCAAGGGATGAACACCATGCTCGTCGGAGCCACGCGCGAGATGTAGCAAGCGTCGTGGCCTGCGCCCGAGACGATGTCGCGGTGCGAGTAGCCCAAGGTCTCTGCCGCGCGCCGTACGGCAGTCACGCACTCGCCATCGAAGGGAACCGGCGGCGAGTACCAAATCTCTTCGAGTTCCGTCTCCAACCCAATGTCCTTGGAGACTTCTGCGATCGCTGCGCGCACTTCCTGGTCCATCGCCGAAAGCGTGTCTGCGTCGGGATGACGAAGGTCGATCGTAAAGAACACTTTTCCGGGAATCGTGTTGCGCGAGTTGGGAAACACCTGCACCAACCCGACCGTCGCGCATGCGAGCGGCGCGTGCTTCAGACCCGTACGGTTCACAGCGTCGATCACGCGTGCCGCACCCACCATCGCATCGCGACGAGTCGCCATCGGTGTCGGTCCTGCGTGCGCTTCCTGCCCCGTAAACGTGCACTCGTACCAACGCTGTCCCTGCGCGTCCGTTACCACACCGATGGTCTTGTCCTCAGCCTCGAGGATTGGGCCTTGCTCGATATGGAGTTCGAAGAACGCTTTGACCGGTTTGCCCACGGGCTGATCACCGGCGTAGCCGATACGCTCGAGTTCTTCGCCCATGGTTTTACCGTCCAGGTCGGCGCGACTCAGTCCGTACTCCAAGGTGAACACGCCCGCGAACACGCCTGACGACACCATGGCCGGCGCAAAGCGGGAGCCTTCTTCGTTGGTCCACGCCGAGACTTCGATCGGTGCGGCCGTTTCGACGCCGGCATCGTTGAGCGCGCGAATCACCTCCAGCCCCGCAAGCACGCCGAGGATTCCATCGAACTTTCCGCCGGTGGGTTGGGAGTCGATGTGGCTGCCGGTCATCACGGGCGGCAGGTCGGGGTTGGTCCCTGCGCGGCGACCGAAGATGTTGCCCATCTTGTCGATCGAGACCTCGCAGCCGGCTTCCTTGCACCACGTGACAAAGAGGTCACGCGCCGCTTTGTCCACGTCGGTCAGCGCGAGACGGCACACGCCACCTTTCTCGGTCGCGCCGATCTTGGCCATGTCCATCAGGCTGTCCCACAGCCGCTTTCCGTTAATCGTGACGTCGCTCATCGAGCCGACGCTACCACTCTTGCCACCTGTGAGTCCTACGGAACGTACGTCGCAACGACGTCGTACTCCGCCCAGTAACGTTCATCGAGCGTGGTGAGACCCGAGCCTCCCCCGAGCGTCGAGCCAAGCTTGAGTTCCTGGAGCGGTGACGGAATCACGTCGAACTCAGGGACTCCGTCGGTCACAAGCGTACCGTTGACCCACGCGCGCACCGCGTAGTTCCCCTCGCGAAGATCGAGGAAGAGTTCCAGCTTCACCCACTCGCCGTGGGTGATGATGGGTTCGGTGGCGAAGGCGGACGTGTCGCGTGTTCCCGCCGCGAACTGATGTGAGAAGCCTGGTGGAGCGAACTGAAAACGCTCGGTCATCGTGCGTTCGCCGGGCGCTCCGGGTGGTGCGCTACCCCACCAAGCGTTTCCCTCGCCATTGATGACTGTGAACCATTTGGTCCATCCCGGACCCTCTCCTGCATCCCACTCTGGAGAGACTCGATAGACGACACCGAAGAAGACTTGGGTTGGGCTGGGAAGTTCAACTCCGAGGTAGTCAGGGCTCCACGTGTCGTCGACACCACTCCACCACTGTCGAGCGACCGACCCACCACAAGGCGACGCCGTCTCCACGAGTTCGGGCGGACGGTCGGATTGATTGGTGCGAATGTTCCAACCTTCGGGCGTGAGCTCTGTGAAGTCGTTTCGATCTGCGAGGCCAAAGCCATCCGGCACGTTGGTAAACGTGCACAAATCCGACGTTCCCCCATCGTCCGAGCCTACATCCGAGGCCGCATCGATCTCCCCCGCGTCCGCCCCGGCATCCTGGGCCGCGTCTGTGCCTGCATCCAGCATCCCAACGTCTGCGACGCGACCGTCCTCCCCCGCGTCCGCCACATCGTCGTCGCCTGAACAGGCCACAACAAAGACGCACGACAGCACCCAATTGATCCGACTCATCCGCTGACTCTCGCAGGACGGCTCTCTCTCAGCGTTCGTCGTCGCGACAAACTAGTGCGTCGGGGCGCCAACACGTCGCATACTCGGCCGTATGAATGATGTTTTGCTCGTGTACACCGTGGATGATGTGCCGACCGAACTCACGCAGGACATTCCTGAGAACTCTCCAGTGCGGAAGTGTTTGTTCTGGGTGAGCCATCACGAGGAGAGCGTGACCGACGCACTTCGAAGCCATCGAAGAGCCCGAGATTGACGACCAAGACGCGGGCATGACGTTGGCGCAACTCGTCGGCGGAGCGCTTGGAGAGACTGCGACGTTCTTCGAACTCATGGCACCTGGGGTAGATCCGGATGAAGTTGGAATCGGTGCGGGGTTCCACACCGGAGACGCAGCTGCATGCGAAGCGTTCCTGGTTGAGCACGGTGCGAAGTTGGTTCCGGCGTCCGACCTGATCGCGAAGCTTCTCTTCATCCATGCGACCATTCCGATCGAAGGGGATAATGGCGTCGAACGAGAGCCAGTGTGGTCGATGGCATTGGTCAAGGACGGTGAAGAGGTCGAACTCGAGAAAATCTCGCCAACCGACTGGTTTGCCGTTGAGCGAACCGGCGATTCGATCGAACTGCTTCACGAAGAAGAACGTCGAACGATTGATCTAAGCGCGCATGACGGCGCCACGCTCAAGGTGGAGTTCGCGTAGCGAGCGTTGACTGTGCCCAGTCCATCCTTAGGTTCGCGAACGCTGTGGATGAACAGCGAAAAGCCCTGGAGGAGCTCACTCACGACGAAGCTCGCGTACTGCGCCAACTCGATGGGAGTTGGGTCCGGATCGACGTCGAGAGCTCCGAAATGGACGCGTTGTTCAGCCTCTCATCGCGCCAACTGATCGCAGTTCGACGACGTCCGTACCACGGTGGCCGGGAGTACCGCTGTACCGTGACCGAGAACGGGATGCAGGCGTTGGCGATCTACGATGCGCTTCACGCGTCCGACGAAAACCCATAGCGAATCGGCTAGGCTGGGAACATGGCGGTTACCCATCTCCGAGGTCGTGTTTGAGCGACGCATTCATTGTCTGAATCGAACGGCGTACGATTCAACACCAGCGTCGAAGACGAACTCGAGACATCGTCCCCGACGAGAGGTTTTCGATGTTGCGTGTTCTTGTTCTTGCTCCCTTTGTCTTGTTGATGGCGTGTCAGTCTCGTTCCGAGGCGCTCGACATGCTCTGCAATGCGCCCGCCACGTGTGGCTCGGCTTGCGAGACCGGTGACGTCGACGCGCGTCTGACCGCAATGCGCACGCATCTCGACAGCATCATCGAGAACGATTCAGTGCGGAAGATCTACCAGGAGTACTGGGCGCAAGCGGACCGGGCAACCTTGGACACGATGTCGCGTGCAGCGATGGCCGAAGAGCGCGGTCGAGACGATTGCGCGTACTTCGAGTGGTATCGCCAGTTGTGGTCCGCTCAACCGCAGCAATAGCCGGTCGCTGCGGCGAGCGTGAAATTCAGTTTAGCGACAACCCAGCGGTCTGGACTGCGAGGTCGTCATGCAGGGGCAGCCTCCGCAACACGAGAACGTGACGTTGTCGCCGCACGAGGAAGATGGGTACGTCGCCGAAGGACCGCAGCCACCGTTGCCACACGGCGACACACAGCCGCCGGGTCCGCACCCACCCGTGCGTCGAGGCTGAACCTCTTCGGTTCCGTTGCAGTTGTAGTCAAAACTCGGCGCGGTTCCTGAACTCGGAGAACAGATACCGAAGCATCCCATCATTGAGCTGATGCATCGCATGACCCCACCGCAATCACACAGCGACGCGCCGATGCAGTAACCGGTCGTTTCGTAGTCGGAAGCGTCCGGGTTCACGTCGACGTTGTTGTCGTTGCAGTCCTGTTTTGGATAAGGGCCTCCCGAACAACCTGCGAAGCCCAACGCGGTGTACATGTCGCCATCTCGGTCTTCCGCGGATTCCGTCCCTCCACCACTGCTGCAGTCGTTGTCGATTCCATCGCAGATTTCAGACGCACCCGGGAAGGTCACGTTCGCGGAGGTGGCCGGTGCTTCACGACAGTCAATGTTGGCTCCCGTGGGAGGCGTCATCGTCTCGTTGGCGAGGCAGGCGCAACGACGCGTGAGAGTCGCTCCGACCGCCGCAAAGCCGTCCTGGTCAGGGTCCGCGTAACAGGCGACGTCCACGCCGTTATCGATGGTGCCGTTGCAGTCGTTGTCGATCCCGTCGCAGATTTCGACCGTGCCCATGATCGAGCAATCGCTCCACGTACCTGCAACACACGTCTGCATCCCTCCAGCGCATACGCCGACCGCATCCGGGCACATCCGTGAGTCCGGCACCGTGCAATCGCAGTCTTCATCCACCGTTCCGTCGCAGTTCTCGTCGACAGATCCTTCGCAGACCTCGGGCACACCAGGGTTGATAGCGCCCGCGCCTGGCGAGTCGTCGCAGTCCGTGTTGTTGTCGGCAAAGCCTGGAGGCGCCATGCAGCCGAGGACCGTCATCGCGTCGGGATCATCGCTTCCAAAGTCGTCGCCGTCCGCGTCTTCGTAGAACGTTAGCGCAACCTCTTCGTCGACCGTTCCGTCGCAGTCGTTGTCCAACCCGTCGCAGGTTTCGACCTGACGCGGGTTGACGGCGGCACGTGTGTCGTCGCAATCGTCTCCGCAGTTGGTGCCGTTGCAGCAGAGTACGTCGGGTGAGCCGTCACCGTCGGCGTCGCGCACACCGAAGGTGCGATCGTCGCAGTCTTCGTCACGGTCGTCTGGATCGCACACTTCGGTATTTCCTGGGTAGCGAAGCGGATCGGTGTCGTCGCAATCGGTCCCGCCGCATGCGCTGTCGAGCGCACCGTCCGCGTCTGCATCAGGACACTCTGAGGTACAGGAGTCTGTGGCTTCATCACACGTACTTCCCGCTGCACAGGGTGGAGTTCCGGCGAGGCAGCCTCGCACGTCTGCGTTGGGGTCGCCGACCATGCACGTCTCGTCGCCGTTGCAGTAGGAACCGTCGTTGCATTCCACGTCGGATGCGCAGGGCATCTCGTTGACGTCGTCGGCCGCATCAGTCTCGTCGCCGCCACCACTGTCACACGCCACAGCGAGCAGCACACACGCCAAGATCCATTTCGCCATCGGTTCCCTCCACCCTGGAGAGTACCAGCCGAACGGCCGATACGGCGCAATCATGACAGCATGGCTCGTCGCACCATCACGTTGGGCGGCGTCGAGGTATGTCGATAGACGCGTTCGCTCAACGAGTGCTGAGAAGGTCTCGAAGCGGCTCAAGCCAGAGCATACCGTCTCCGAACACGGGCTTCGGCGCAGCGACGAATCCGTGTCGTTCGTAAAACGACTCGCGCCCTCGCAGCGGAACCACCGCGACCGTCGCGCCCTTCATCGCGTGTTGGCCAAGGTAGTCGGTGAGTTGGTTCATGAGATCGTGGCCAATGCCCTGCCCTTGCGCCTCGTCACGCACCATCACGTCAGCGATGTAGAACACCAGCGCGCCGTCCCCCACAACGCGGACCAGTCCCAGCAGCACTCCGTGCTCGTCACGACGCGCGCCTACGAAGCAAGAGTTCTCGAGGCAGGCGCGCGCAACGTCGACGCTGACCGAAGGCCACCCCATCGCCTCGCGGAGTGAAGCGAACTCGTTCGCCGTGACACCCATCTCGGGATCCTACAACGTCAGCGGCGGCTAGCCGCCGGTTGCTTCGAGGAGGTATTGCGCGAGAGCGCGGATCTCCGCTTCGCTAAGCGTGCCCCCCATTGCAGGCATCACTCCCACGCCGTGAGTTACGGCACCGATCACGCGCTCACGGTCGGGTTGAAGCCGATCGAGGTCCGGGCCGACGACCGCAGTTGCGCCGGCCTCTCGTAGCGTGTGGCAACTCGTGCACGAGGGCTGAGCGATCTGCATGAACACCCGTCGACCGATCAACGCCTCTTCCGAGAGGTCACTGGCGCGTGCACCCCCGATGACATCGGCAAACGCCGGAGACGGCTCGGGCCTTCGCTCGTTGCACCCGTCTTCTTCGCAGACCGTCAATACAACCCCATGATCGCGCCACGCGTTGTTGCCGTAGCCGCGCTCATTGTCCGCGCGAGTCTCGGGCTGCACGGCGCCGCTCGCGTCGGTGGCGCGCGTAAACACGGTGTGCTCGCCGACTTCGGCTCTCCACGCAAAGCGAAACAACCGCCACGCGTATCGCCCGAGGTCGGGGCCGACGAGCTCCGCGCGTTCCCAAGTCACGCCTCCGTCGACTGAGACGTCGACGCGCACGATGGGCGAGCCGCCGGAGAACGCGACGCCGACGATCTGATTCAGGCCTTCTTTCAGGGAATCGATCTCTGTGGGCTGAACCATGAACGACTTCACGTTCATCTCCCACATCGACTCTTGCTCGGGCGCTCCCGACTCACCGATCGGCCGTACGCGATAGCTCGTGCGCATCATGCGCGCAGAGCTCTGCTCGGTCGTCAACGCGATCCGCTTCAACCACTTGATGTTGTTGCATCCGTAATAGCCCGGCACGACGAGCCGCAATGGGCCGCCGTGCAGGTGTGGAATCGGTTCGCCGTTCATCTCCCAGGCCAGAAGGCAATCCTCCATTGCCTTGCCGATCGGAATCGACCGCTCGACCACCACCGAGTCGCGGTCGACGTCTTCGGGTAACGTCTCGCCTCCAGTCGCGGTCAGGAAACGCGCTCCCTCGGTGACGCCGCCGAGTGCATCGACCACGTCGCGCACCCGCACGCCGGTCCAGATGACGCAGCCGGCGGCGCCGGACCCCCACTGTGATCCTGAGGCTTGGTGGCCGAAGTACTTGCGTCCGTTGCCCGAGCATTGAAGCACCGCGGCGACTGTCGACAGTCCCAACGAACGCAGCTCTCGGATCCCTACGCTTCGCGCGTCGACAACCCCCGTGACTTCAAGTGTGTAGTCTCGCACGCGAAAACGTTCTGGCAGCGGCAGATTGTTGCGGATGAAGAGCCGATCCGCCGGCGTGACCACGCCGGTGCCGAGTGAGCCGCGCCGGGTCTCCATGGTGAGCGGACTCGTCCCGTGAACGATGAAGTGAGAGAGTTCCGTGTCCGCGGGGACGCCTCCGACGATCGGTCCATCTCGACGTGCGCCTGAGGGCGGCACTGGAGCGGGTGGCGTCGAGGGCGCTGGAGACGAGTCGTCGCAGCTCAAGAGCGACACCCCAGCGACGGCGGTCTGAAGGAAGCGTCGGCGGCGCATCGGCTTCTATACCACCCTTGACCGCCTGGAGTGGACGCAGTACCGCCTTGCACATGGCCAAGGTTGCGGCTTCTGTGCTCGCTCTCGTCGGCAACACGCCGCTGGTTCGGCTCAACCGACTGAGCGCGAACGAGCACGCCGACGTCCTCGTGAAGCTCGAAGCTACAAATCCCGCGGGAAGCGTCAAAGACCGCATCGCGTTGGCGATGATCGAAGCGGCCGAGGCCGACGGAACGCTGAAACCCGGCGACACGATCGTCGAGCCCACGAGTGGGAACACGGGCATCGGTCTCGCGCTCGTCGCCGCCGTGAAGGGCTACCGGCTGATCATCACGATGCCCGACGACAGCTCTCTGGAACGCCGACGGCTGCTCGCGCATTACGGTGCCCAGGTCGTGCTCACCCCCGCACGCAAGTTGATGGCCGGAGCCATCGAGCGCGCGAAGGCCATCGTCGCGGAGAACCCGCGGTGCTTCATGCCGCAGCAGTTCGACAACCCGGCGAACCCCGCGACCCATCGCGACACCACAGCGCGGGAGATCTTCGAAGCCACCGAGGGACGACTCGACGCGTTTGTCGCGGGCGTGGGAACGGGCGGCACGGTGACCGGTGTCGGCTCGGCGCTGAAGAAACAGCTTCCCGATTTGCTGGTGGTGGCAGTCGAGCCCGAAACGTCCGCCGTACTCGCCGGCTGCAAACCACATCCACACGCGATTCAGGGGATCGGCGCTGGCTTCGTTCCGAGTGTGCTCGACACGGGCGTGATTGACGAGCTCGTCGCGTGTCCAGATCGAACGGCATTCGACATGGCGGGACGGATGGCGCGAGAAGAGGGAATCTCCGTGGGAATCTCAGGAGGTGCGGCCGTGTGGGCAGCGCTGGCAGTGGCAAAGCGACTCGGCTCTGAGAAGCGGGTCGTCGCGTTGATCCCGGACGCCTGGGACCGCTACGTCAGCATGGATCCACCGGACACCGGCATCGGTGGCCTGGACTTCATCATCTAGATGTCGAACCGATCCACCTTGATGCCGGGCCTTGCGCTCACGTTCGTGATCGCCTTGGCGGCGTATTTCGTGCGCACACTGCCTGTGCCTCCGCTGACACTCGCCGACGGAACCCACCCCGTCGATGCGCTCATCCTCGCAATCGTCTTCGGGCTGTTGATTCGCAACACACTTCCAATGCCCAAGCGCACGCGCCCCGGGATCAAGTACGCCGTGGGCAGCTTGTTGCCGCTCGCCATCGTCTTCATGGGGGCGAAGCTCGACTTCTTCGATGTGCTCCGAGTCTCGGGGCAAGCGCTGGTGATCAACGTGTCGTGTGTGCTCGTTGCTCTCGGCGGAACCATCTGGCTATGCCGACGCACCGGGGTCGGCCGGAAGTTGGGGATGCTCATCGCGATCGGAACCGCCATTTGTGGCGGCACCGCCATCGCGGTCACGGCTCCCATCATCGAGGCGGACGAAGAAGACACCGCGTTTGCCGTCGGCGCGATCACCCTCTTCGGGCTGGCGTGGATCTTTGTGTTCCCCATGGTGGGCGGTGCGTTCGGCATGTCGCAGACCGAGTTTGGCGTGTGGGCGGGCACCGGCATCCACGCCACGCCGCAGGTGATGGCCGCCGGCTTTGCGTACGGCGAGACCGCGGGCGATGTCGCCACGATCGTGAAGCTCGTGCGCGTGCTCCTTCTCGCTCCCCTGGTGATCGGCTTGGGTGCTTGGTACGCGCGTGAGAAGCGCAAACGCGACATCGCCCACGTCGTCGACCGTCCCTCGTGGACGAAGTTCTTCCCGCCCTTCGTGTTTGGGTTCATCGGCCTGGCCGTACTGAACACCGCGAACCTACTGCCCGACTTCACGTTTCATCTCGAGCAAAGCGTGTTGTGGGAGGCGGGGGACGTGCCTGTATCCATGGCCAAGGCATCGACGACTGCATCGGGGTTTCTGATCACAATGGCGATGGCCGGTGTCGGACTCGGCGTGGATGTGAAGGGCCTCGTGAAGGTCGGCCTCCGCGCGTTCTACGTCGGACTGTTTGCGGCTGTCGTGCTGGCCGTGTTCAGTCTCGCGCTGATCCACCTGATGATGTGAAGCGTTGGAGCGGGTGACCGGGTTCGAACCGGCGACATCCAGCTTGGGAAGCTGATCCCGAAGTCAGCAACGCGAGAGAATTGGTAACAACTGCCGCCGAATGCGTCGTGTGCCGTCGCGTTCCGACAGGCGGCGACAGAACAAACGGGGTACGAAACGGGGTACGGCTCTTTGCGTGCCTGAGCCTTCCGAATCGCCCCCCGGCTGAGCAGCTCTCAACTGACGCGTGGTTCGAAGAAATTGGGACAAAACGAACCGTCGACTACTGAGGTCCCGATACTCTCCGCGCACAACTCGAGATCGAACCGAAGTACCGCGTGAGAAAGTAGGTGAATCCACATCTCCGCGGAACGCGATCATGAAGGCATAAGAGGAGCCGGCTCCCTTCCAATTCTTGCGAGATAGCGGCAAGACGCGATCACCGTGCATCCGACATACACGCGAACGACCTCAGGATGGGCCGCCGCGGCCAGGCTGTCTCGGTCGAGTCTGCCGGGACATCCGTGTTGGAGTGAGCGTCGACCCCGTGAAACCAGGTCAGGCTCGCGACAGCGACGAGCGAGACCAGCAGATTGAGGAAGCTCAGCCAATCCTTCACGCCGCTAGCGTAAAGCGTGAGGGCTCGGAGATGCGGATTCTTCCGCGTGCAGAATCTTCGCGCGTCGTCGAGCGTCGGTCATGCGCCACAGGCCTTATTCGATGGAGAAGATCATGAGAGCGTGCGTCGTTTGTTTCATTGCGTGTGTGATTGGGTCGCCCGTGCGGGCACAGTCGGTCGACGAAGACCTGCGCACGGTCTTGGCCGAGTACGAGCGGGTTCGGGACGCCTTGGCCAACGATCGCGGGGGCCCCGTGCAGCGCGCCGCGACCCGCATGGCCACGGCGGCGGGCCGCGCGGCGACGAATGCCTCGGGTGATCTCCAGTCGAAGCTTCGGTTGCTGGTCTCGAAATCCCGAGCGCTGGCGTCCACCGATGCCAGCGACATGCGCGCGCTGCGCCGTGCGTTCGGTCGCGTCTCGGAGCCTCTGGTGGCCATCGTTCGTGGGTCGGCTCGTCTGCGACGCGGGCTACACCTCTTTCACTGTCCCATGGCCGAAGGCTACGGTGAGTGGATCCAGCCGACGGAAGAGATCGCGAATCCGTACATGGGCGCACGCATGCTTCAATGCGGAGCGGGGAGGGATTGGTCGTGACCCGATCGTGCACGTTGCTGCTTCCTCTTTTCTGCCTCGCCATGTGTACGCCTCCCGATGTGTCGGACACGTGGCTGAGCAAGGTCGGCGGCCCGCACGTGGGACCCAAGCCTGCCGGGCTTTGGCTGGATTCGCGTCGGACGACCGACGGGAACTTGGCGGTTCGCAATTTTCAAGGTCAGGTCGACTCGCTGCGCACGCGCCTGGAGGCAAATCCCGACGACGATTCGATACGGCGAATGCTCGCCGAGCGCTTGTTGGCGCGAACGCCGTTCTTGGGCACGTTCGACGACTTTGACGAAGTGGAGCGGTTGACGGCATTGAGCGCAGAGCCAGCCGTGGACGACGTCATGCTGCGAGCATCCTTCTTGAGTGCCGTGCATCGATTCGAAGAGTCATCGGTCCTCTTGGACCGCGCAGAGGCGCTCGGCGCGCCAGCGCACTTGCTCGAGCAGGAGCGGCTCGTCATCGCGCTGGCGCTTGGCGACAACCCGGACGAGTTGGTGCCGCGTGCGGAGGCCATCGCCGAGGCAAGCTCGCTTCACGGGCCCCTGATGATCGTCGCCTCCGTCTATGCGGGCGCGGGGAGGTTCGACGACGCGGACGCGATGTTCCAACGCGCCATGGAGGAGTACCGCGGAGTCTCGCCATTCACGATGGCGTGGGTGGCGTTCACCCGTGGGGTGATGTGGGGTGAAGCGGCCGATCGACCTGATCTCGCGGAGGTGCTGTATCGTGAGGCTGTACGGCGCCTGCCGGCGTATGTCGTCGCAAGCGTGCATCTGTCCGAGTTGGCGGACGATGACGAAGCGGTTCGGTTACTCGAGAGCGTGCTCGACACGGGTGATCCAGAGCCCGCGGCGCGGTTGTCAGAACGCGTCAGAGGAGAACGCAAAGACGAGTTGGTCGCCCGAGCGCGAGCTCGCTACGAGCATCTGCTGTCGACGCATCGCCATGCGTTTCTCGACCACGGAGCCGAGTTCTACCTGATCGCAGGTGAGCCGGAGACGGCTCTCCAGCTCGCCTCCGAGAACCTGGAGCACCGGAAGAACGGTCGCGCGTACGTCGTCGCCATGGGCGCCGCCGCCGAGGCCGGGCAGCGCGAGAGGTTGTGCCGGCTCGTGACAGAGGCTCAGCCGCTTGCCGCGCGCCACCCCGTTCTGGCTGCAGAGATCGAGGATGCAGGGTGTGATTGATTAGAAGAAGACTGTCGCGCTCGCCATCAGGTGGAACGGCCATCCAGGCGTGAAGTTGAGGTCCTCGCATCCAGCGAAGCTGCCTTCTTCTTCGACCGCTCGCGTGCCCCGCGGACACGCTGCCGCGTCCGTCTCGTCGGCCAATCGAGAGGTGGTCGCAAATTGCGCCTGCCGCCACTTGGTGTTGGTCAGGTTCTGAACGTTGAGAGAGAGCGCAAACCACTCGGTTTGCCAGACGGCGCTGGCGTCGAGACGATAGAACCCTTCCGCCTCTAGAAACCCGTCTTCGGTCGCAGGGCGGTCCGCGATGTAAAGCACACCGAACCTGCCGGATAGACCGGTCCTCTCGTGTTTGACCATCACACCGCCCTTGAGCATGAACGTGGGCGCCAAGGCGACCGACGCGGCATTTGCCGGGTTGTCGACAAACGTCGAGTTGGTCCACGTCGCGTCCACGTCGAAGAAGAGCCAGTCGAGCGTCTGGAGCCGAGCCTCGGCTTCGACGCCGAGTCGTCGTGTGGCGCCTCGGGCTTCGGTCGTTCCTTCGTCTCCGACCCATACGGTTTCGCTGTCGAGGTCGAGCCAGAAGCCCGTGGCGGAGAGTTGGAGCCGCTCGAACAGGGAGAGTCGCGCGCCGACTTCGTACCCTCGTGCCTGGGTCAGTGGCTGCACTGGGTCGACGCCGCGGACGACGCCGCGCGCATCGTTCGAGTGAAACCCGAAGCCGAAGTTCGCGAAGAGCTCGAGCTGTTCCACTGGCGTCACGATCAGGCTGGCCTTCGGGCTCACGATGAAGTCCTGCTCCTCACCGCTCGTCCGCGAGCCTGGTGCTCCGAGATCTTCCAAGCGATCGTTCACGCTGAAACTGAAGTAGTCCGCGCGCAGTCCAAGCACCCCGCGAAGCCACCGCCAACGGATGTCCTCCTGCGCAAAGAGTCCAATGCTTCCTTGGCCCACCGACGCATTCACTCTGAGTGCGCCGCGTTCCCGGCCGGGGGCGTCGTGAAGGTTGGTTCGAATGTCATCGAATCGAAGCTGCGCACCTGCGCGCGTGGTGAATCGAACGGCTCCCAACGTCGCCTCGAACTGATACGCGCCTCGTAGTCCGCCAGTCAGTCGTTGATCGCCCTGTCGAATCATGTCTCCGGTGACGGGGTTGGTGCTGAAGAACGTGAAGTTCGAGTACAGCGCGAACCGGTAGTACGTGAGCCAGGAGGTCAACTCGAACTGCCCCGGTCGGCTCGATTCGTCTTCGGAGTCTGCTCGACCAGTCGGCACGCGCAGCGACGCGTAGATACCGTGACGGTGAGTGTTGCCTCCTTCGTTCGGGTCGAGCGTTCCAAACCGATCGAGGCGTCCATCGCGAACGGCCCGCAGCGGGATCTGACCACTCGCGTTCCATCCGCTCAGATGACTCGTGACGGTCAGTGTGAGCCGCCCGCCGCCCTCGAACCGGCGGCCGACGCGACCGAACAAGTTGAAGCGTCGAAGCTGCTCCTCGTTTTCGAAAGGTCCATTCGTGCCGTACACCTCGGCAGCCAGCACGGTGTCCAGTCCGTCGATCCGTGGGCTCAATACGGTGACGCCGCGGAACGAACCGTAGGTCCCTCCTCCGAGCGTGAGGGAGCTCCGATGGACCTGTTCCTCGAGGACGAGATTGACTGCGCCGGCCGTTGCGAAGTCCCCATATTCCGCGAAGTACGGACCCTTCCGGATTTCCATTCGTTCGACGAGCTCCGGAATCACCCAATGCAGCTCGGTGTACCCCTGGCCGTGTCCATGGCTGACGTGATTGACTGGGATACCGTCGACGAAGAGAGCAACGTCCGTTCCATGATCGGCGTCGAAGCCCCGAAGGAAGTACTGGTTGGCCTTCCCGCCGCCGGCGTGCTGAATCACGTAGAAGCCAGTTCCGGCATTGAGAAGGTCGCCGGTCGAGTTGTAGGGCCGAAGTCGTAGGTCCTCGCCGCGAAGATCGACCGATGATGTCGCTTGATAAGGCCGGCGCGCTTCCGCCGTCGCTCCGAAACCGTCTACCTCGTTCTGTTCGGTCTGTTCGCCCTCTTCGTCCGGCTCGCCCTGTCCGTCCTGCTCGGACGGCTCGCTCTGGGCGCCCGTGGGGTCGGGCGCCGTGTCTGGTGCCTCGGATTGATCGGGTTCGTGCGTGTGATCGTGTTCGTGAGTGTGATCGTGATCGTCGTGAGTGTGATCGTGATCGTGTGGTGGAACACCGTGCGTATGCTCGGGAGGCTGGAAGAGGACCTCAAAACGAATTCGCGACACCACGCGCTGGCCCTCGCGTGTTGCAGGGTGAAAGCGCAAGCCTCGAACGAACTCGACCGCGTGACGGGCAAAGAGCTCCGCTTCTGGGCCGTCCCGGTCCGTCTCGAGGACGCTCGCGTCCTGGACGGCACCCTGCTCATCGACGGTGAGCTCGATGAGAACCCGCGCCGGCTCGCCATCTGCGTCGGTGGGGTAGGCGGGGTGAGCATGCTGGGGAGTCATGAGCTCCGGCGGGCTTGCCGAAGCGGGTTCATCTTCGTTCTGAGCGCTCACATGGGTGGTGCAGAGTAGCGCCACGGTGGTGATGAGGGGCCGAACATCCATTTGCTGACCTGCGTACGTGTCTAGACCCTGTTTGGATCGGCGTCGATCCATTGGTCCCGCCGAGTTGCTCTAGCCGTGATGCGCAGGACCCTGGAGGTGCGGCGTCTCGACCACGGCTCCATCCACGTACCGCTGCACGGTCGCCGATATCGTCGACCATCAGGTGGAGAATATAGTGTCCGACGGTCGGAAGGTGCCATCGGCAACCCATGAATCCCATGTGGTTCAAGTTGCCTTTCGTGGGTTGGCATTGTACGAATTCCATGTGCGTTGTGCTTCCATGCTCATTCTCTGCGCGGCCGTTCTGAGCGTCGTTCCAGGGCTGAGAGAAGTCGCCGATTGGATGGTGGAGGACCACATCGGACACGCCGACGAGGCGCCGATCCACGTATGCGACGGTGACTGTCATTCGTCCAGTATCGATAACCTCGCACCGTCGGTCGAGCCTCCACCGATACCGGTCGTGTTCGTCAGCTCTGCTTGCTCCGTTCGATTCTCGAACGATGACGCAGCAGTGCGTGGCGGTGTGACGTTCCTGGTCGAGCGGCCTCCGGCTAGCTGACAGGCGTTTTCACGCCACTGGTCCGTCCCGCGTCGTCCGTCCTGCGTCGAGCGCGGCCCGTTCGTTCCGTTCGTTCCGTCTTTAGCCATCTCGAGAGGAGGTGCACATGCGCTACTTGTTTGTGGCGGCGGCCATCGCAGTGGCCCACCCGCCCGCTCTTGCTCAACCCGTCGACTCGATCGACGTCGACACACTCGTGCGCCGCGCACGCTCATCTCCGAACGTCGCGTTGGCCGAGGTTGGCGTCGAAACGGCCGAATCGACATTCCGAGGCACGCAACCCCTTCTTCCAGCAAACCCCCAGGTCTCACTGAGCCTTGGTCGCCGCCAGCCTGCGAACGGCCTCGAGGTGCAGGCGCAGATCCAGCAGCCGTTGAACGTTGCGGGCCAGCGTCGTTCGCGCAGGCGTGCTGCACGGATGGGTGTCGAGAGCGCGCAACACTCGCATCGATGGTCCCTGCGCTTCGCCGAGCAAGAAGTGCGTCGGTGGGCGTATCGCGCGATCATCGAGGGAGAACGCATCGCGATCGCGACACGAGCACGGGAGGTGGCCGAGCGGATACGCACGACCGCGCTGACGCGCGTCGAAGCGGGGGAGGCGTCGCCACTCGACGTGCTGCTCGCCGAAACGGAGGTCGCCCGCGCTCGCCGCAACGAGCTCGCGGCTGAGCTTCGGGAGCAACGAGCGCGCACGGAGCTTGCCCAACTGGTCGATTGGGCGGATCCGCAGGTCCCGGTGGTCCGAGGCGAGCTTCCGGAGTTGAGCCAGCCACCGCCTCTCGAGCAGCTCGTGGCGCGCGCGGGGGAATCGCTTGCGCTCACGCCAGCTCGCGCCGCGCTTCGAGCGTCCCAAGCAGCAGTGGATGCGGCCGATCGCGGCGCCGTGCCCAATCCGAGCGTCGGCGCGTACTACGGCCGCGAAGGCGACACGCAAGCAGCGCACGTGTGGCTCGTGACCATTGGACTGCCTCTGCCGCTGTGGCGCCGGAATCAACCTGCACGAGAGGCCGCGCGCGCAAATGCGTTTCGTCGCGAGCGAGAGTTGGAGGTGGCGCAGAGGATGATTCGAAGCCGGGTTGCGCAGCTTCGTGCCACCTTGGCGGCCGCATTCGAGACGGCACGCGTCTATGAGACGACCGGCCTGCAGAGCGTGCAGCAGAGCCTGGCTCGAACCCAGCGTGCTTTCGAGCTCGGCGAGCTCAGCCTGCTGGACGTGACGCAGATGAGACAGCGTGTGCTCTTGGCTTTGGACGAGTGGATGGAAGCACGGCTGACCTACTACGACGCGGTGACGCGTCTCGAAGCGTTCGTGACTGAATCGAGGGAGGATTGAAGATGATTGGAAAGCTACTGATGGGCGTCGTTCTGGCATTGGCGGTATCGGCTGGCGACTGCGGTGACGCAAACGAGTCTCGAGACGAGCACGAGGGTCACGAGCACGAGGGTCACGGGCACGAAGACCACGAAGACCACGATGAGCACCACGATCACGAGGACCACGAAGGTCACGAAGACCACGAAGGTCATGACGAACATGAGAGCTCCGAATGACCTTCCGAATCCTCTTCGTGTTTCTACTCGCCTGCTCGGGGAGCGGTGAAACCGAGGGACAGCCGCACGCGGAGGACGACCACGAGCATGGCGACGAAGGCGAGGAACACGCTGGGCACGACCACGCCGCGCACGGAGAAGGCGACCACCAGGAGCACGATGAAGGGGAGCACGAGGAGCTTCGGATCTCGCCCGCCGCAATCCTGGCGAGCGGGATCGTCGTCGCGGCGGTCGAACGTCGCGCGCTGACTGGCCGGGCGGGGTGGCCCGCGGAGCTGCGCTTCGATCCGCAAAGCACGGGACACGTCACGCTCCCTGCACCTGGGCGAATCCTGTCCGTCGAAGCCGAGCTCGGTCAGCGCGTGGAGCAAGGCGACACGCTGGGCTTTGCGACCTCCGCGGCGGCGAGTGGGGTCGTGGCCGATCGAAACCGGCTACGCGCCCGACTCTCCGTGGCCGAAGCCGCGCTCGCACGACACCGGCAGCTCGCGAACGAGGGGATCGGCGCAGCCCGTGCAGTCATCGAGTCAGAGTCGGAGGTCGCGGCGCTCCAAGCGGAGCTTCGGGGTCTCTCGGCACAAGCGCGAGTGTTGGGAGCGGCAGGAGGCCGCCTGCGTCTGCGTGCGCCCATCGATGGGGTGGTGGTGCACGTGGGCGTGACCCGCGGCGAGACGATCGGCATCGACGACGTGGCATTCACCGTAGCCGACCCTCGCGCGATCAGCGTCTACGGTGAAATTCCAGAAATGTCCGTCGGCGAAGTGCGACAAGACCTGGGCGTCGTGTTTCGGCCGCACGCGTTTCGGGATGTCGCCCTGCCGGGGAACATCACCTACGTGGCGCCGGCGCTGAGCCCAGAAACACGGTCGCTCCTGGTCCGCGTTCGGTTGGGAGAGATCGATCCGAGACTGCGAAGCGGAATGTACGGGTCGCTCGAGCTGGTCGGTGACGAAGAGCAAGTGCTCGCCATCCCGACCACATCCGTGGTCACGCTACAAGGTGCCCCGACCGTCTTCGTGCCGGGCCACGACGAAGGACTCTTCGAGCCCAAGCCAGTCCAGATCGGTCGTCGGGGTGGTCGGTACTACGAGCTCCTTTCCGGCCTGGACGAGGGCGAGCGCATCGTGGTGGCGGGGGCGTTCACCCTCAAGGGCGCAATGAGCACCGAGGGCTTTGCCGAGCACGAGCACTGAAGGACGAATGCGATGAAGAAGTTCCTCGAGCTGTGTTTGCGTTGGCGCTTTCTCGTGATGGTGGCGGTCATGATGATCGTCGTCACCGGCATTCGTAGCGCCATCGCGCTGCCCATCGATGCCGTGCCGGACATCACGAACACGCAGGTGCAGGTGCTCACGAACATGCCGGCGCTCGGTCCAGTCGACGTCGAGCGAACGGTGACGTTCCCCATCGAATCGGCGATGAGTGGAATTCCGGACGTCGAAGAGATTCGGAGCGTGTCTCGTTCCGGACTCAGCGCCATCACGATCGTGTTCGAAGAAGGGACCGACTTGCTTCGGGCACGGCAGCTCATCGCCGAGCGCCTGGTTGGCGCGCGGGAGCTCCTGCCCGAAGGAGCGGAGCCCGAGATGGGCCCGCTGAGCACCGGGCTCGGTGAGGTGCTCCAGTTCGAGGTCGTCAGCGACCGGATGTGTGCTGACGGGGTCGAAGATGCACCGGACTGTCACACAGCGATGGAGCTTCGTTCGATCCTCGACTGGTTCGTCGCCGTCGAGCTCCGTGGCGTTCCGGGAGTGGTCGAGGTGAACAGCTTCGGCGGCGAGCTCAAGACCTACGAGGTAGAGGTGTTGCCGGATCGCCTCCGCGCGATGGACGTGTCGCTCAACGAGCTCTACGAAGCGCTCGAAGAGAACAACGGCACGGCAGGCGGCGGGTACCTCACGCGTGGTGGCGAGCAGCTTTTGGTGCGCGGCGAGGGCCGAGTTCAGAGCCTCGACGACATCGCCGACATCGTCATCGAGACCCGCGAGTCTGGAGTGCCGGTGCGCGTTCGGGACGTTGCTCGCGTTCACTTTGCACCGATGCTTCGCCAGGGTGCCGTGACGCGAGATGGTCGTGGCGAGGCGGTGACGGGCATCGTCATGATGCTCATTGGCGCGAATGGCCGCGAGGTCGTCGAAGCGGCCAAGGAGCGCTTGGAGCGTCTCGAGCCCTCGCTACCGGAAGGCGTGAGCATCGACATCTTCTACGATCGCTCCGAGCTCGTCGCACGAACCATTCGGACGGTCGCCACGAACCTGGGCGAAGGCGCGCTCTTCGTCGTGGCGGTCCTCTTTCTGCTCCTGGGAAGCCTGCGCGGAGGCGTCATCGTGGCGATGGCGATCCCGTTCGCGATGCTCGTCGCGTTCACCGCAATGCGAGCATTGGGCCTGAGCGGCAACCTCATGAGTCTCGGGGCCATCGACTTTGGGATCGTGGTCGACGGCTCGATCATCGTGGTGGAGAACGCCGTCGTGCACCTCGCTGCGCGCGCCAAAGGGCTGGCGAGACCGCTGTCGTACCGCGAGGCGGCCGATACCGTGCTCGCGTCGACACTCGACGTTCGGCGCGCGGCGCTCTTCGGCGAGCTGATCATCGTGCTCGTCTACGTCCCGCTGCTCACGTTGGCCGGTGTCGAAGGGAAGATGTTCAAGCCGATGGCGCTGACGGTGCTCTTTGCACTCGGGGGTGCGTTCGTCGCGTCGCTGACGTTCGTTCCGGTGCTCGTCGCGACCTTCATGCGCAAGCACACCGAGGAGAAGGAGCCGTTCATCGTGCGATGGCTCCACCGCGTATACCCGCCGATCCTGAATCGGGTCATGGCCGTGCCCAAAGCTCTCGCGCTCGTGTGTCTTGCGGTTCTCGTTGCAACCGCGATCCTGGCGACGCGGATGGGCGCCGAATTCGTGCCCCGGCTCGATGAGGGTGCACTCGCCATTCAGATTTTGCGACTTCCCAGCGTGTCGCTGGAGGAGAGCATCGCATCGAGCACACGCTTCGAGCAGGTTCTCCGCGAGTTCCCCGAGGTCACGTCGGTGGTGTCGAAGACAGGGCGCGCGGAGATCGCGACGGATCCGATGGGCGTGGAAATCAGCGACGTCATCATCGGCTTGAAGCCCCGTGACGAGTGGGAGACGGCCTCGACACGAGAGGGACTGATCGCCGCAATCCAAGAGCGCCTGGAGGACCTCCCGGGGCAGGGATATTCGTTTTCACAGCCCATCGAGCTTCGAATGTCCGAACTCATCAGCGGAACGCGCTCGGACGTCGCGATCACGATCTACGGCGATGAGCTGGGCGATCTGGAGCGAACGAGTCTCGCGATTCAAGATGTGGTTCGAGGCGTCGAGGGCGCCAGTGATGTTCGTGGAGAACAACTCGCTGGCCTCGCGACGCTCGAAGTGGCGGTCGACCGGACAGCTGCTGCGCGGTACGGGGTGTCCGTGCGGGATGCGCTCGACGCGATCGACGCGATCGGCGGTCGGGGGGTTGGCGAAGTGTACGAGGGTCACGTCCGGTATCGGCTGCAGGTTCGCCTTCCGCCGGAACTTCGAAATGACGTCGATATGATTCGACACCTGCCGGTCAGCGGACGCGAGGGAGTGCTCGTTCCCTTGGCGCAGGTTGCGTCGGTCGAAGTGGTCGATTCTCCGGCAAGCGTGAGTCGAGAGGCCGTGCGGAGACGAACGAACGTCGAGGTGAACGTTCGCGGTCGAGACCTGGCCAGCTTCGTCGCAGACGCCAGGGCGCAGATTCGTGCTCGAGTGGATCTCCCACCTGGAACCGTCCTCGCGTGGGGCGGGCAGTTCGAGAACCTGCAGACCGCGTCCAAGAGACTCGCGCTCGCGGTCCCCATCGTGTTGTTGCTGATCCTGTCGCTGCTCTACATGGCGTTTGGCGAGCTCAAGACGTCGCTCTTGATCTACCTCAACGTTCCTTTCGCAGCGGTCGGTGGCGTCTGTCTGCTCGCGCTGCGCGGCATGCCGTTTTCGATCAGTGCAGCGGTCGGGTTCATTGCGCTGTTTGGCATCGCCGTGCTCAACGGTGTGGTCTTGTTGACGACGATCAAGAAGCTCCGTGCCGGGGGGCTCGACTCACACGAGGCGGCGCGGCAAGGAGCTGAGAGCCGATTGCGAGCCGTGTGCATGACCGCGGGTGTCGCAGCGCTGGGCTTCCTTCCCATGGCGATTTCGTCGGGGGCTGGCGCCGAGGTTCAACGCCCCTTGGCGACGGTTGTTATCGGTGGTTTGGTCACCGCCACGATTCTGACCCTCTTCGTGCTTCCCTCCATCTACGGTTGGGCGTTCGACGGAAGCCACGTGGAGGGAACAGATGCCTGAAGCGACCGACTGGGACGGGCTGGCCAAGCGCTATGACCGAATCATTCGACTCTTCGATCGAAGCTACCCGCTCATTCGGCGCCGATTGACTGAAGACTTGGGAGGGGTGGACAAGGTGCTCGAGGTAGCCGCCGGCACAGGGCAGTTCTCATTCGATATTGCACGCGTGGTGAAGAACGTCGTCGCTACGGACTTTTCGTCCGAGATGGTCGAGCGAATCCGAGAGCGGGCCTTGGAAAGAGGCGTCAGCAACCTCGAAACACGCCAGATGAGTGCGTACGCGCTCGACTACCCGGAGAGCTGGTTCGATGGCGTCTTCTGCGCGAACGGGTTGCACGTGATGGAACACCCCGAAAGCGCCCTTCGAGAGATGAGGCGGGTGCTCGTCGACGAAGGGGTGCTCGTGGTTCCTACGTTCCTGCACGGCGCGGGTCGATTCGAGCGAACGGTCTCCCGAGCCCTGAGCTCGATCTCCTCGTTCGTCGCACACACCCGGTTTGCGTTGGACGACCTCTCGCGCCTCGTGGAAAGCATCGGCTTCGAAGTGACCACGAGCGACGCGTTGTCGGGTTTGTTTCCCATCGGCTACGTGGTTGCGAGAAAACGATGAAGCGCGAATCGACGATTCAGCTGGATGTTCCGCTGCTCCTCCCCTCGGTGGTCGAGGGAGATCCATGCATCGAACGTCTGCAGAGGATTCTGAAAGGACGTGAAGGTGTGGCACGCGCCCACGTCATGCAGGATGGAGCGACGCCCCAGCTTTGCATCCACTTCGACCCTGATGCGCTCAGCGTCTCCCAGGTGGAGGCGTTGGCGAAGGCGGTCGGGGTCGAGCTGGACGAACGCTACGAGCACATGGACCTCGAGGTCGAGGGCTTGCTGCATGAACGGCGGGCGAGGGTGGTGACCGAGCGGCTCACAGCCACGCCCGACGTTCTCTATGCGCGCGCCAGCGCCTCGGCTGCGCGTGTCCACATCGAGCTTGCTGTCGGGGGCTCGCGTGAGCGAGTTCTCGCGTTGCTGGCGAAGCTCCGAGTCACGCCTCGCGATCAACCCCATTCGGGTCATGGACACGGGCACGGACACGGACATGGTCACGGGCACGGGCACGGTCACGGAGGCGTCTTCGGGCCAAACACCGAGGTCGTGTTCTCGCTCATCGGTGGTGCGATGACCTTGGCGGGATGGGTCGCGGAGTCATGGCTGGGGTCGCCATGGTGGCTCGCGCGTGGACTGTTGGGCGCCGCCTACTTTTTCGGCGGGTTTTACGCCCTTCGAGAGATGATCGTCGCGCTGCGGACGAGACGCCTGGAGATCGATTTTCTCATGCTCGTCGCAGCGATCGGGGCCGCCGCGCTCGGCGAGTGGGCGGAGGGCGGACTCCTACTGTTCCTGTTCAGTCTCGGCCATGCGCTGGAAGGATATGCGATGGGGCGAGCGAGGCGCGCGATCGAAGCGCTCGCGGACCTCGCGCCCAAGACCGCCACGGTCATCCGAGCGGATGGCACCACCGAGGACGTGCAGGTCGAGAAGTTGGAGGTAGGCACCCGCGTTCTCGTGCGCCCGAGCACGCGGCTACCGGCGGATGGTTTCGTCGTCGAGGGCGAGAGTGCGGTGGATCAGGCACCGATCACGGGAGAGAGCATCCCGGTGGATAAACGACCCGTGGATGATCTCGACGCGGCGTTGCGCGATCCGAAGCGGATCGGCAGCGAGTCGATCGTGTTCGCGGGGACCGTCAACGGGACCTCCGCGTTGCAGATCGTCGTGACGAAAGCGGCGCGGGACAGCACTCTCGCCCGAGTGGTTACGATGGTCAGAGAGGCGCAAACACAACGTTCGCCGACGCAGCGGTTCACCGATCGCTTCGAGCGTGTGTTCGTGCCGTCCATCTTGCTCCTGGTGGTGCTGTCGCTGTTCGCCTGGGTCGTGATCGATGAGCCGTTCTCGACGAGCTTCTATCGCGCGATGGCGCTCTTGGTGGCGGCGAGCCCGTGTGCGCTCGCGATCGCGACCCCGAGCGCCGTGTTGAGCGGTGTGGCGCGCGCCGCCCGGGGCGGGGTGCTGATCAAAGGCGGGGTACACCTCGAGAACCTTGGGTCCGCAACAGTCGTGGCGTTCGACAAGACTGGGACGCTGACCAAAGGCGAGCCGCGCGTGACGGACGTCATCGTCGCCGAGGGCGCGACTCGTGCCGTGCTCGCGGCGTCCACGGTGGCGGTCGAGAGCCAAAGTGACCACCCGCTCGCGAAGGCGATGACGAGGGCCTTCGAAGCCGAGCTGGAATCGGCGCCGCGCGCGTCCGATATGGTCGCGATCACGGGCTACGGGGTCCAGGCGGTCGTCGACGGCGTCGAGACGTTTCTCGGCAAGCCGGCGCTATTTTCCGAACACCTCTCGAGAGAGCTTCCGATTGACGTCGCTCGCGGCGCCGAAGAGTTGGCCCAGACGGGCCGGACCGTGGTCGTGGTCGCGACGGCTGACCAGTTCTTGGGCGTGCTCGGCCTCATGGATACGCCACGCGACGAAGCCAAGGCCACGCTCGTCGAGCTCCGGCGCCTCGGCGTACGAAGAATGCTGATGCTGACAGGTGACCACCAGCGAGCGGCCGACGCAATCGCGAAGCTCGTGGGGCTCGACGAAGCGCGTGGCAACCTGCTGCCCGAAGACAAGGTGGCCGCTGTGCACGAGCTGGCCTCACAAGGCACAGTCGCCATGGTTGGCGACGGCGTCAACGACGCACCTGCGATGGCCCAAGCGACCGTCGGGGTCGCCATGGGGGCGAGTGGTTCGGATGTCGCGCTCGAGACCGCCGACGTCGCGTTGATGGGCGACGACCTCTCCTCGCTTCCGTTTGCCGTGGGCCTGAGCCGGGCGAGCCGTCGGATCATTCGGCAGAACCTGTGGGCGAGCTTGGGCATGGTCGCGTTCCTGATTCCCGCAACGCTCTCTGGCTTCGCCGGGATTGGTTGGGCGGTGTTGCTGCACGAAGGATCCACGCTGGTCGTCGTGGCGAACGCCCTGCGTCTCCTCGCGTACCGAGCGAGAGGCTGATGGCACGCGCAAGCATCACACTGTCTGCTCTGGCTTCTCTGGCGCTCGCCATTCCGGTCGCCGCCCAGCGGCCATCGCCGAGGTTGGATCCGGAGCTCCAGGATCTTCGGGAGTCGACACCGATCGAACCAGCCACCGAGACACCGCGACGCGGCCACGGCGCTCGCCTGCACTGGGACGATCGGTGGGGACACTGGGCAGTGGCCGACCAGGTCGGCATCGGCGTTCTACTTGCCGCAACCGTTGCGTTCCAGATCGCGGGACCGCGCCGAGGGAACGACCCTTGGCTTCGTGTTGCACCGATCGACGAGGCCGCGCGGAGCGGTTTCCGTCTCGAGCGGGAGGTCGGTCGGCAACGAGTGCGCGATGTGAGCGACGTGTTCCTCTCGATGACGGTCGCTTGGCCCCTCCTCTTCGACGCGCTGGCGTCCGCGCTTTGGTACCACGAGTCTCCTCGCGTCGCGCGCGAGCTCGCGCTTCTCGCGGTCGAAACGCAATTCATCACGGCGACCATCCAGTCGTTCGCCAACATGGTCTCGAGCCGCCAGCGTCCCTACGTTCAGGATTGTGGTACCGAGGTCGACGCCGACGATCGAGAATGTAAGAACCGTGTCCGGTTCCGAAGCTTCTTCAGCGGCCACGCCTCACAGAGCTTTGCGGGAGCTGCGACGACGTGCTTGTACCACGCTCGCGTACCTCTCTACGGTGGCGGAACGAGGGAGGCCGTACCATGCATCGCGATGATGCTTTTGGCGACCGGCGTCGCCACGTTTCGAATCATGGGAGACATGCACTGGGCCACGGACGTGCTGACGGGAGCAGCCGTGGGAATTGCGGTCGGTGCGCTCGTCCCCGCATTGCGGATGCGAGCCCAACGAGATCGCCTTCAAATCTCCTTCGTTCCGTTCGGCGTGGGTATTGGGATGGTTGGAGTGTATCGATGACGCGTCTCGTTTTGATCCTCGCGGGCTGGCTCGTGAGCAGCCAAGCGCTGGCGCATGGACGATTGGCGGAATCGTACGAGGTGCTTTGGCATCCCACCGATTCCCAAACGATCGCGGTGAACACCTCGATCGGATTGGTCATCACGCGTGATGGAGGAGAGACGTGGCGTTGGGTGTGTCGCGAGGCGATGAACGTCTCGCTGACTCGCGACCCTCCCTTCCTGATCGGGAACGAGCGGTACGTCGGCGCGACGTTCGATGGGCTGGTGCTGGGCGAGCTCGATGGTTGCGCGTGGAGCTTCCCGACTCCCGAGCTCAATCGCATCGTCACCATCGACCTCGTTCGCGATCCGACCGACCCCAACACGCTGTATGGGCTTACCAGCTCGGGCGGCGAGTTCGTCAACCTGCTCTATCGGAGCGACGACCAAGGCTTCACCTGGGCACCGACCGGAGATCCCATCGAGCCAATCCTATTCGAGAAGGTGCGGGTGGCACCGAGCGATCCAACCCGGATCTATCTGAGCGGAAGCTATCCTCGGACGCTCGAGGATCCCGTTCGCAGACCCTTCATTCACCGATCTGACGATCGAGGTGAGACGTGGACGTCCTTCCCGTTTCCGTTCCGCGATGGGGATCGGAACGTTTTCGTGCTGGCCGTTGACCCAAGTGATCCCGATGTCGTGTACGCCCGCGTTTCGCACGAGTCAGATCGTCCCGAGCTCAATGAGCGCCTGGTGCGTTCCCTCGATGCCGGTGAGACATGGTCGGACTTGTTCGAGATCCCCGATCTCCGAGCATTTACGTTCGGTGAGGACGGTCGAACCATTTGGCTGGGTGGTCGTGGAGCGGAAACGGGCACCGTCGTGGACGCCGGTTTCCTCGACGGCGGCGGAGTGACGATTGGGGACGGTCGAGGCCTCTGGAAGTCGGTGGACGGATCAGAGTTTGAACGCGTCCGTGACGACGTCTCGATCGGGTGCCTATACGAGCGTGATTCCGTGCTCTGGGCGTGCGGTTGGTCGTTTACGGATGGCTTCGCGGTCGGATACTCCGCAGATGAAGGGGTCACGTTCACGCCCTTCTTCGACTTCTTCGAGATGAGTGGTCCCGTGGAGTGCGAGGGCGAGGTGGCGACAACGTGCTCGCGGTCGAACGTCGACATCGATCGTGACCTGATGATCACCTGCGATGGAGGACTCTGTCGGAGCCCGGACGCCGGAACGAGCACGATGAGCGGAGGCGGCTGCGCGTGTGATCTCGCTGCGCTCCCAGCCAACAACGCCTCCTCGCTTTTCCCGTTTCTGATGTTCTTCGCTCTCAGACGGCGAATCGGGTGACCCGCTCGACGACCTTCGGCGTTCGCAGGATGGACTGCCCGTCAGATGAGAGCCTGATTCGCCTCGCGCTCCAAGCTCGCCCCGAGATCCGAGAGCTCCGGTTCGATTTGGTGCAACGAAAGCTGGTCGTGATTCACGACGGTTCGGCGCAGGCTGTGCTGCTGCTGCTCGAGCCCCTCGGGCTGGACGCAACCATAGAGACGACCCAGACCACGCACTTCGTGGCCGAACGCGAGGAAGACACCTCGCGGTGAGGCTCGCGTCCTGTGGCTGTTGCTCTCGATCAACGCGACGATGTTTACGATTGAGCTGGGCGTCGGGCTCGCCGCGGAGTCGACGGGGCTGGTGGCTGATGCGTTCGATATGTTCGCAGATGCTCTCGTCTACGGACTCTCGCTCTACGCGGTAGGGCGAACGCTACAATCACAGCGTCGAGCGGCGAAGGCGAGTGGCGCAATCCAACTGTTACTCGGTCTCGTCGCGTTGAGCGAGGTGGCGCGTCGAAGCCTCGCGGGAAGCGAGCCCGTCGAGTCGTGGATGATTGGCATCGGGCTGCTCGCCCTCGTCGCCAACCTGAGCTGTGTTGCCCTGCTCGCCCGCCATCGGGAGGGCGGCATGCATCTCCGCGCGAGCTGGATCTTCACCACGAACGACGCCCTCGCGAACGTGGGCGTCGTGTCGGCTGGCGTGCTCGTCGCGCTGACCGGCTCGGCGATTCCAGATCTGGTCATCGGTACGCTCGTCGCACTACTCGTTCTCTCTGGTGCCATTCGAATTCTTCGATTGCGAGCCTGAACGGATCTCGTGTTGCCGGATCACGGTCCGGTGTCCACGTGAGGTCGTGATCCTCAGCTACCCGGTCTGCCCAATCCGTGTGCACGAAGTGTGGCTTCCTTGGGCCCCCGTTCCAGGCAACACTCGGCCAGCTCGCCGTCGATGACGACGGCGGGTACCGAGCGGATCCCGAGCTCACGGGCCCGCGCGACCACTTGGTGGTCGTTCATGTCGAGGACGCTCACCTCACACGAGGGGCAGGCGATGTCATTGACGAGCTGGATGGTTTCTTCGCAAGCGGGACAGCCAGCGCTGAAGACTTCGATCGTTCTCTTACTCATGAGCTTCTCCTCTCATTCCGGGACAGGGCATGCGGCGCAACCCGGCTGGCTGGCGCGGCGCGGCCACGCGTTCCAGACGCACGCGATGACGAGCGCTGCGATGCCCAGGTAAACAATGCTGGTCGAGTCGAGCAGGAACTTGCCCGACATGATTGCGCCCGCAGAGCCTGCACCCAACGCGAACGGTCCGTATCCACGACGAGTGCGCGCGCGCCAGGCGAGCGCGGCGAGCGCCGCGAGTAGAAACACCGCGCTGATCGGGAGCAGCCAGCGATCCTCCATGAGAAATGCGAGTCCGGCACTGCTCAGGATCGCCCCGTACGCGGGCCAGCACAGTGGACACACGACCTTGGGCAAAAACGCCACACCGATCGCCGGTAACACGGCGGCGGACGACTTCCACCGGCTACGCGGTACGCCTGGCTCGGCGACCGTCACCTCTCGCGGGGTCGCCCGCTCGAGCGCCGCGACGATCATCCCGACGTCGGGTACAACCCCGTCCAGATAGATCCGGCAGCAGGCTTCGGCGGTGGGAGCATGGCCCGCGACGTCGGCGCCATCGACGAGGATGGTCGGAGAACCGAAGCCACGCACGTGCGCAGGAGCCTCCGGCGAGCCGATCTGATGCTCTCGCCATCGGGCTGAGATCCCCGTGCGCGAGAACGCTCGCATCAGGTTGGCGCGCGCGGCTTTCACGTTGGGGCACCCACGGTCGTAGACGAAGTCAACGTCAACGCTCGGCATGGTCATCCGTTTCGATGGCATCGAGAATGGGACACTCGCTGGTGGGACCTTCTCCGCGACATGTGTTCGCCAGTTTTATCAGTGCACTCTTGATGCCTTTGAGCTCGCGCATTTTCTGGTCGACGTCGTCGATCTTCGCTTCGGCCAATGCACGAACGTCGGCGCAGCTCTTGTCGGGATCCACCCGAAGCTCCAGCAGCTCCGTGATCTGCTTGAGCGTGAACCCGAGCCGCTTCGCGCGACGAATGAACAACACGCGAGCGACGGAGTCAGGCGGATACTGGCGATACCCCGATGCCCGACGGGGTGGTTCGGGTAAGAGACCTCGGCGTTCGTAGAAGCGGATCGTCTCCACTCCGACCCCGGCGGCGCTCGCCAACTTTCCGATGCTCAGCTCTGATCTCTTGGCCACCCACGAAGCATAAACTCCGTACCAGGGTACGGGGTCAAGCAGCCACTCGGCTGGGGTCGCCGCCTGTTCTCGATCCTCGCGTTCGACTGCAGTCGACAGCAACTCGTCGCGCTTTTCATCTCGATTGCCGCGTTTCGGGCGGGCGCATCGTCCACCTCCGCACAGCAAGGCTTTGGAAGGAGCCATCTTTGTAATTCTCATGAAAATCAAGTGATTTGCACATATACCTATACACAGTATAGGTATATGCGTGGACCACGAGCTCAAAGAGAAGGTGCAGAAACGAATCCGTCGCATCGCCGGTCAGGTCGGAGGGATTCAACGAATGATCGACGATGACCGCTACTGCGTGGATGTGCTTCATCAGATCACTGCGGCGCGCGCTGCGCTCGCGAAGGTCAACGCTCTACTGCTCGAATCGCATATCCAGACGTGTGTTCGGGGAGCGTTCGACAGCGAGGATCCGAGTGATCAGTCCGCGAAGATCGCGGAGCTGGTCGAAGTCTTCAACAAGAACTGTCGGTGCTGACATGAACGAAGCGACGCACGCACACTGCCATCACGACCCGGACACCCATGAGGACGCGCTGACCGATCCCGTCTGCGGAATGTCCGTCACCAGCGACGCGACACATCGGCACGAGCACGACGGCGTCACGTACTACTTCTGCTCGCACGGGTGTCAGACCAAGTTTGCGGCCGAACCGTCCAAGTACTCGGACGGACCGGTGTCCGTCGATGCACCGGAAGGGACGATCTTCACCTGCCCCATGCATCCCGAGGTCGAGCAGGTGGGCCCCGGAGATTGTCCCAGCTGCGGAATGGCGCTCGAGCCCAAGGGCGTGCCCGTGCTTCAGACGACGACACAGTGGACCTGCCCGATGCACCCCGAGGTCGTACGCGACGAGCCGGGCGAGTGTCCGATCTGTGGAATGGCGCTCGAGCCGATGACGGAGACCGTCGACGAGGAAAACCCCGAGCTGCGCGACATGTCTCGCAGATTCTGGTTTGCAGCGGTTCTCTCCGTTCCGCTACTGCTCATCGTCATGGGTGACATGCTCCCGAGCCGGCCGTTCTCGTCGCTGTTCCCGGGGCGTACGCGGGCATACGTGGAGTTGGCCTTGGCCACTCCCGTCTGTCTCTGGTCGGCGTGGCCGTTCTACGTGCGGGCGATTCGCTCCGTTCGGAATGCCAGCCTGAACATGTTCACGCTGATCGGCCTCGGGGTGAGCGTCGCGTACGTGTACTCGGTCGTTGCGACGCTGTTTCCCGACATCTTCCCAGCGTCGTTTCGAACGCACGGCGAGGTCGCCGTCTACTTCGAGGCCGCGGCGGTGATCGTGACCCTCATCCTGCTCGGACAAGTGCTCGAGCTACGTGCACGCAGCCAGACCAACGACGCGATCAAGAAGCTGCTGGGGATGGCGGCAAAGACGGCGCGACGCATCGAGGACGATGGCTCCGAGGCGGACGTTCCTCTCGAACACGTGCAGCTCGACGATCGCCTCCGTGTCCGACCGGGCGAGAAAGTGCCCGTCGACGGGGTCGTCCTCGAGGGTTCCAGCAACGTAGACGAGTCGATGGTGACCGGAGAGCCGCTCGCCGTGACGAAGGGACCTGGTGACAACGTAATCGGGGCGACCATCAATGGCACGGGAGCGTTGGTGATGCGCGCGGAGCGCGTCGGTGCCGACACCTTGCTCTCGCGCATCGTCGCCATGGTCGCTGAGGCGCAACGGAGTCGGGCGCCGATTCAGAAGCTGGCCGACGTCGTTGCGGCGTACTTCGTTCCGGCTGTCATCGCCACCGCCATCATCACGTTCGTCGTTTGGGCGACCATCGGGCCCGAGCCTGCGATGTCGCACGGTTTGATCAACGCCGTTGCGGTGCTCATCATCGCGTGCCCCTGCGCGCTCGGTCTCGCGACCCCAATGTCGATCATGGTGGCCACCGGCAAGGCGGCATCGCTCGGGGTGCTCTTCAAGAACGCCGAAGCCATCGAGGTGCTTCGCAAGGTCGACACGCTCGTGGTCGACAAGACGGGCACGCTCACGGAAGGTCGTCCTGCACTGGTGACCGTGGAAGGTAGCGACGCCATGCTCGCGTTGGCGGCCACGCTGGAGAAGGGGAGCGAGCACCCGCTCGCCGAAGCGATCGTCCGAGGCGCCGAAGAGCGCGGTGTGACTCTTTCCAAGGCGGAGGACTTCGGTTCGGTCACCGGCAAGGGGGTTCACGGAGTCGTCGACGGGAAGAGGGTCGCTCTAGGGAACGCGGCGATGATGGAAACCGAGAGCGTGGACGTGGCTCCGGTTCGAGACCGGGCCGAAGCGCTGCGTGGCGAAGGCCAGACCGTGATGTTCGTCGCGGTCGACGGTGAGCTCGCGGGATTGATCGGGGTCGCCGACCCCATCAAGGCGACTACCCCGCAGGCGATCGAAGCGCTTCACGCGGCGGGGCTTCGTGTGGTCATGCTGACCGGCGACAGTGAGACCACCGCACGCGCGGTGGCCGCGAAGCTCGGCATCGACGACGTGATCGCGGGGGTATTGCCCGACGAGAAAGCCGCCGAGGTCAAGCGCCTGCAGGGCGAAGGCAAAACGGTGGCGATGGCGGGTGACGGCATCAACGACGCGCCCGCGTTGGCGCAGGCGCACGTCGGCATCGCGATGGGAACGGGCACCGATGTGGCGATGGAGAGCGCGGGCGTGACGTTGGTCAAGGGTGACCTCCGCGGCATCGTTCGGGCTCGGCTCCTCTCGCAGCAGACAATGGCCAACATCAAGCAGAACCTTTTCTTCGCGTTCGCCTACAACACAGCCGGTGTTCCTGTGGCCGCAGGGGTTCTGTACCCCGTCTTCGGAATTCTCTTGAGCCCGATGTTGGCCGCGGCAGCGATGAGCTTCAGCTCGGTATCGGTCATCGCCAACGCCCTGCGCTTGCGGGGAAGCAAAGTTTGATGGACGAGCTGCTTCCGGGCCTGAGCTCGGCTTCGAACCTGCATCAGCGGGATCGAGCGAGGAACGCGAAACCCATCGCTCCGGATGCTGGCGCGGATCGCGGATGCTCTCGATGTGGACCTGGTGACGCTTCTCGACCTTCGAACGCTCAGCTCGACACGCGATCTTCGAAGCGAGCTCAGCCGTAGGGGTCGCAGGCTGGATGATGACCGGCTGCGCCGAGCCTTGGCGATCCTCGACCCGCTCGAATAGAATTGCCTCGTGGTGACCGAGGGTCGAACCGGGCAATTCACCGACCGCAAGCCGGGCGCACACCGGGAGTTTTCCCCCGGTCGGCGCGTCAGGAGCGTCTACTAGAATGCCCCCTTCGATACCGTCCTCCGAGGCAGGAGCAGTGTATATGGAACGCCATGGCACACCCTGGTTCCACGACGCATGGCTCGGTTGGATGTGTGCTGTCTGGAGCGACGCCACACGGCGAGGGTTCATCCAAGTCGACCAAGCCCAGCGCAAGGCGGCCAGCGCTCGTGCTCGAAAGTCGATCGGCGCGGCACCGCGTTGGGTCGTACACGGGATGCGAGTATTCGCCCCGCTGCATCACAGCGGCAAGTTCGGGCCGATCGCTGAGCTCCTCACCCAGGATGACTTTCCGGGAATCATCAATGGACAAGTCCCCGACGCCGCACCGTTTCCGAGTGGAAAACCAGAGATCAACGACTTCGTGAACAAAGTTGCGGCTTCGGGAAAGGTTGGACTGCGGACGTTTTATGAGGGCGTCCGGATGGTGTCCGAGCGTCGACGAGACGCCCAGCCATCACCCAGTCAGCTGGCGCTCCTCGCCGGTGCGTGTGGACTAGAGACCTACGATAGGGTCGACCCCGTGCGTGTTCGGTGGGAGGACCGAGCGCGCCTGTGGAGGGCCGAGGGACACTACGGCTTGGCACTGCCGGCGTTCCCGATAGCAGTGTTCGATCAGCTCGCCACGGATCTTGCGCGAGCGGCATCGCTAGCGAGCGCGTCGTACATCCCCCCGAATCCGACGTCGGGTTCGTAGGAAGCGATCAAACGAGCCCGCTTTGCGCGGGATGAACGCCTCGACGTCGGTTTCCGGCCATTCGCTTCGTTCGATTCCGCCCCATCTTTGTGGTTCGTGTGGCGCAACACCAAAGAAGCCGCGAAGTACTTGAAGATGTCGCCGAGCGGCATCCGCGCGCTCGTGGCTCGCGGCGAGCTCGTTCCAGACGGGCACGGCTCACGCCGCACGCACATGTTCCGGACCGAGACCCTCGACGCTTGGGTGATGCGCTACACTGCCCCTCGGCACACGGCGCCGGGGGCATCAAGTGAGGTGCAACATGAAGAAGAAGGGCAAGAAGACGCGCATTCCCGGCGTGCGTCGACTGCATCCGGGCCAGTACCGGATCCGACTCCGGTGGACCGATCCGAAGACCGGCAAGGAACGGGACACGACCCGCGACGTCGCAGCGCGAAGCGCCGCCGAAGCCGTCGCAAGACGAGAAGAGCTGCTGGAAGAGCTGCTCAAACCAGGCAGCACGAAGGCGCTGACAGTGGCGGACTACGCGCGGAAGTGGCTGATTTCGAAGCTGCCTGCGCTCAGGCCGAGCACGCGTCGGCTGTACGCAGGGTACCTGGACAATCACATCCTCCCGGCAATGGGGACGTGGAACATTGATGCGATCACTCGCTGGGACATCGTGCAGTGGCGCGACGCGCAGCATGGGGCTCCGGCCTCAATCAATGGGCGGCTTCGCGTCCTGAAGACGATGATGCGTGATGCGGTCGTCGACTTGGGCCTCGGGCAAGATCCCACCGCACGCGTTCGGCGGGTCTCCGAAGCCGAATCGAAGTCCAAGGTCCTGGCGGCGGACGAGCTGGGGCGCTTCTTGAGCGCGTTGAGCGTCGACCCGTACAAATCCGGGATCCCGGTTTATCCGATCACGCTCACTCTCGCCTACACCGGCGGGCGCTGGGGCACCGTCACCGCGCTTCGATGGACGGACATCGACTACGACACGAAATCGATCCGCTTCTCGCGCGCGCACTGGCACGGCCGCGTCAGCGGAACCAAGACGGGCACGGTTCGCACCGTGCCGCTCTCCGACGAGCTTGCGCACGCGTTGCGTATGCACCGGAAACACATGCTCGCGCAGCAGCACGCGGCGCTGGAGACGGGGTACGTCTTCACGACCCCGAGTGGAACGTTGGTCACGCCCGATCGGGTGCGACAGGCGTACCTGGAGGCCTCAATCGCCGCCAAGATCGGCCGACGCGTGACGCCGCACTTCATGCGCCACACGTTCAACGATCTGCTGCGACGAGTCACGAGCGGCACGGTCCAGCGCTCCATCAGCGGGCACTCGACCGTGCAGATGTCGGAGCACTACTCCGAGGTCGATCTCGGCGAGAAGCACGAGGCGCTCAAGGGCGTGCTCGCGCTGGTCAACGGGGTATGAACATGCCCAGCCGCACCAACCAACGGGGTATGAACGGGGTACGGCTCGAACGAGCCTGTCCAGCGGTCCGATGGTTTGTGCGGCAACCGAGTGCAATTACTACGAAGTAACGGAGCGGGTGACCGGATTCGAACCGGCGACATCCAGCTTGGGAAGCTGACGCTCTACCAACTGAGCTACACCCGCCTGGTTCTCGAAATACGCCTGGTTTGGGTCGGCGTCAAGATGTGCTCTCGCGCGGCTTCAATCGTCGCGCGATTTCTTCCGCCAACCGACCGGGATCGGGTCGATCCCGTTTCAGCTCTTCCGTTGTGTGACGCACAACCGAATCGACCAACTGACGTTCGCGACGTTCGAGTTCCCGACTCACATGCTCGGTGGTCAAGCGAACAACCAGGTCCACAAGTCGCTTCTCCTGCGCGATCATAAAATCGAGCTTGGTCTCGAGTCGCTTGATTCGCTTCCGGAGCTTCCGAACGTCTTTATCCTTCATGCTCCCAGGATAGAACAACCAACGCAGGTTCGAAGTAAAGCTAGTCGAACGCAAACGCCTGGAGCGCGATTTCACTGGCGCCGTTAATGCGAAGTCGCAGCCGAACCATGTAGGTCGTGTCCTCCGCGGGGCAGAGCGACCGACTCGTGCCAAGCGTGGACTGCAGATCACGCTGCGTACCCTCCTCGAGAAGAGACAAGTCCGACAAGCGCACCAGATCCAGCTGAACGCTGTCCGTGTGCAACCCGCCTTGCGCCGCGATCACGTAGCAACGTCCTGCGGTCACCTCGACGTCAAACAGAAGCGGGGCAGTGCCCTCAGGAAACGTGCCGCGCATTAACTCCGAGACGGGTGACGCTCCGTCTGGCGTGCCCATAGCCATCGCGAGGTAGTCACTTGCGCGAACGCCCTCGGCGGCAGAGACGAAGTTCTCCCCGTCGACCTGAGTGAAGACCGCACGCGCCTCTGGAAGCTCCGCGGGTGGCTGGGGAGACAAGATGCGCTCGGGCGATGTGACTTCAACTGTCTCTGCAGACGCATTCGAAGGTGTCTGTGAAGCTGGCGTGGGGTGGCATGCCACCAGCCATACCCACAACAAACAGAGTCCACGGTTCATCCCACGATGCTACTCGGTCGGGGTGAGTGCATCGAGCGCCGCCTGTCTCGCCGCGACAGCTTCGTCGCGCTCGCGCTGCAGAGTTTCCAGCCGAGACTCGGCCTCAGAACGTCTTGCTCGCTCTCGACTCAGGTCCGCATCGCGTTGCTCAATGTCGATTTGCGCTTGGGTCAGTCGTTGCTCCACGTCACGTCGCGCGCTTCGCGCACGCTGCACCTCGGTTCGCGCTTCACGCTGCGCAGTGTCCAAGGCGGTCTGCAGCGTTCGACGCTGCGAACTCAGTTGCTCCGCACGTGCGTTGGCATTCGCTAACGCTTGCGACGAGGACTCTCGATCCGACTCGGCTTGAAAGCGCTCGTCGCGCACTTGCTCGCGCAACTGCTCCACACGACTTCGCTCGGCCCCCAAGGTCGCTTGCGTGGTCGCCAACTGGCTTTCGAGCTGAGCCCGGTCCAACTGCTCACGCTGCAGAGACTGGCGAATTTGCTCCGCATCGCTAGCAATGCGTTGCCGCTCGGCGTCGGTCTCTTCGCGAACCTGGGCGACCTCCGCTTGCGCTGCTTCTTGGGTTGCGGCGTTTCGCTGTTCGAAGTGCCACCACGCGCCAGCAAACGCGGCGCCAACAATCAACAAGAGCGGAAAGAAGCCGCGAATAAACTTCCACCGACGCGCTCGCCGCTCCTCCGGCAAGGTCAACACGGCAAGGTCGTGAGCGAACTCCTCCGCGGTCGGACGCTCAAACGCGTCGAGGTTCATCCAACGCTCGAACGACGGATCGAGAAAGCGCAGGGAACGCTGCGTGGGTGGTTTCGGTCGGTTGCGTGCCCGGCTCTCGATGAACGAATCCACCGCGCCACTGGGCACCTCGTCCTGCGACTCTGGATCGAGCGCGTTGCGAAGCGCCAACGCAAGAGAAAACACATCGGCACGACTGGTGACACGCGGCTTGGTGTCGACCGATGCGAACTGCGCAGCGACCTCAGGCGCAAAGTAGGTCGGGGTTCCCGCAACGAGCATTTCCGCATCTGTCGCCGACACGCCAAAGTCGATCAGCACCGGCAAGGGCTCTTGGTCTCCGGGAAGTTCGGCGAGGAAGATGTTCTCTGGCTTGACGTCCTGATGACGAAGTCCAGCGGCGTGGACCGCGGCGAGTGCGCGTGCGAGTTGTTCGAAGATGCGCCGCGCTTCGTGGCGATCCAAGGGACCGGCTTGGAGACGAGATTCGAGCGTTTCACCGTCGTACCAAGGCATCACAAACCAGAGCCGACCGTCGTGCCATCCGTGGTCTTTGAGGTGAACGACCGAGGGATGGAAGACCGAGGCGAGGTGCTGCAACTCGCGCAACGCGGAGCGACGCGCTTCATCCGAGTACGCTGGCTGATGCAAGAGCTTGAGAGCCACCACATGACCGGGAACGTCAGCATCTTCGGCGCGATACACGTCGCCAAATGCACCCGTGCCGACGCGCGCTTGGATGCGATAGCGACTGCCGATGAGTTTGCCGGGGCTGAGCGCCGGCTTTTCCTCGAGGTAGTCCTCAACATCGCGCGTGGTTTGAATGCTGGCTTCAAGCGCGAACGCTTCGACGAGCAACCGACGTAGAGAGTCGCCAGGTTTGGTACGGGCAACCTTGGCCGCGTGTGCGGTCGCATCGTGCAGCGACTCCAAGACACCTTCGACGGGAGCACCCAGGACGAACGCAATTTCCGTTGGGCCAAGCTCACGCGCGAAACGAAGCTCCAGCAACTCGGCATCTTCGGCGGGCACGTGATCGCGAATACGTTGAACGCGCGCCGCTCGCTTGCCTTCGCGGGGAATGCGGTAAGGAAGAAACTCTCCGTCGTCGATCGGTTCGGCGAGGTCACGTGCGAGACGAAAGAGACGCGCGCGAATGCCCGGCGGTTCGACCAGCTTGTCGCTCGCTTTGCTGGCCACAACGGCCTTGAGCTTTTTCATCACGCGCTGGCCTGCGCTCACCGACCCACTGCGGATCGATACGTACTGACGTAGCCCCTCTGCGTAATGACGGAACGCGCGATGATGCAGTACGTCGACGATGGTGTGCTTTTGCAGCGCAATCGACGCTTCGGCGCGGGCAAGAACACTGTCGACGACGAGCTCAAGCCGAGGCTTCTCTTCGCGCTTTGGTTCGCGCGTCGCGTGCAGAGGTGCCGTGATTGATCCGGGCGAGGAGATAGCCATGTCGTGACCCTCGGATCCTCGCTGCGGGTGGGGCCAGTTTTCTGCAAGCGCTGCGTGGACGATCAGGGCGCGACGATGTCGCGTTTTCCAAAGCGCGTCAGCAGAATCGCCCCAAAGCCCAGCAACGCCAGCAAGAGAACAACGAGGCGACCGATTCCGAACGGAAAAATCCACGCCACGTAGAGAATCGCGACACCGGCGCCGAGTTGAGCCACCGGGCGATTCTTCAGGATGGCGATCGGCAACGCTGCACCAAGAACGGATGCGGCCACGGCCATGCCTGCGTAGACGCCAACAAAGCCACCGAGCCCCACGACGATCGCACCTGGAATTCCGATCACGGTGATGATGAGAACCACCGTCACGATGGCGGTTCCGATCGCACCCAGAATCCCCGTCATGCCGGAACGAATCGGTTGCTTCACGATCGCGCGGACGAGGTGGGTGTGTCGCTCACTCATGCTGCCCACCAACACCAAGCCGAGCAGAAAGAGCAGACCGAATCCAGCTCCTGCGCCCACCATGCGCTGTCCCAGCGACTCGACTCGCGCCTGTTGATAGGGAGCGGGTTGCCACTGTGCCGCCGACGCTCCCTCGGCGAGGCTCACTTCGCCACCGAGTGTCGCAACGCGACCTTGCACGACACCACCGGGTTCGACTTCGAGGTCTCCGCCGGTGGTCATCACGTCGCCACCTACGATGCCGCCGGAACGAACGACGACGTCGCCCCCCATGGAGACAACGTTGTCGATGACCCGACCCAGAATCTCGGCGTCACCGCCCATCGTAAAGACGCTGTGAACGGTTTCTCCGTGGCCGACCCGAATGTCGTCACCGAAGGTCGTTCGCTCGGGAAAACCGCCAGAAGGCGTGGGCGGAACGGGTGGGACCACGGGCGCGACGGGCGCGACGGGTGTGGTCGGCATCGGAACGCTGGGTCGCCAGTCCCAACCGCGAATCTCGGGAGCCTCGGTCCGGGGAGGTACCTCTGCGGTTTCGGTTGATTGCTCAGCTCGGGCGGACACCGCACGAACCACGACCATGTTGCCGCTGCGATGCACGGTCAGATCCGTGTCGACAAGCAACGCGCCCATCACATCGCGCAAACTCGCATCGTCCACGTGCAGGCTGACGTTGCGATCGGGCGTCTCGTGCAACACGAGATTGACCTCGGCTTCTTCCGCCGCCGAACGCAGTGCATCACGCACCGGTTCGTCATCGACCGAGAGCGAAACACTCGTATCGTCGCTGGGCCAATCCCCCGTGAAGGTCTGCGCGGAAACCGGTGAGCCAAACGCCGCAAACGCGACGAGCAGCACACCCGCAACGCGGACTCCACCACGAGCGAGAACACGTGCGGGGACCGCGAGCACAGCCAGCACGGCTGCCAGTCCCAACGCCAACATGCCCCAACCGCCCGGGAGCGCTTGGACCATGGCATCGACAGCACCAAAGAAGGTCACGGCCAAGCCCGCGACTTTGAACACGTCGCTCGGCGTGGGAATGCGTACGTCGCTAAACGCAGCGACAGCCAACCCCAACGTGGCGCTCAGCCCGAGGCCTGAGGCGATCCACAAGCTGCGTCGCGACGGCGCCACCGGTTGACGGGCAATCGCCTCCGACACCATCGCGTCGAGATCCAACGCAGGCATCTCGGCGTCGCGCATCAGCAAACCGATGTCGATCGCAAGTGCACGCGCTTCGGCAATCTGCGCCTTCCACGCCTCACGTTCGGGCAGCGCAGCGAGAATCGTGTCGTCGACCAGGTCCTCGCGACCGTTGGCCAACGCCTCGACGATTTCCTCGGGCAGCTGCTCCGGGAGATGATTCATCGAATCATCTCCGTCGAGACTCCCCGAGTCTCGACGCGAACGCGAAGCGTTCGGACTCGGAGGGGGGACCCAGAGGGCTCGGCCCGATGGGTTGCAGGCCCAGAGGGCTGGGTTTTGGAGAAAACCTCCCAGCGAAAAGGGAGAGTCATCCCTGCTTCTCCGTCAACGCTGCGCGGAGTTTCTTGCGGCCGCGGTGCAGCCACGTCATCACGGTGCCCTTGGGCACTTCCAGCGTGTTCGCGATCTCTTCGTAGCTTTCGCCGTGCACGTGAAAGAGAACGATCGCCGAACGCATCTTCTCAGGCAAGGTCTCGAGTGCCTCGGCCAAATCCCCCGCTTCAAGGCGAGCAATGGCGATGCGTTCCGGACCTGGTGCCCGGCCCGGTGCTGTGGCGGTCCGCTCTTCGCCGTCGCGGGCAAAGGTGGCGCGTTCCAACCCACGACGACGCAGTCGATCGCGACAGGTGTTGCGGGCCACGGTCAGCGCCCAGGTTCGAAACGCGCCTTTGCTGGGATCGTACTGGTGGATGCGCATCACGATCTTTTCGAGCGCCTGTTGAGCGGCGTCGCGGCCATCGTCTCGACCCGCGACGTGGTGGCAGAGTTTGTAGACATCGGCCGCGTGTCGACGCACCAGCTGATCGAGCGAATCTCGGTCGCCTCGCGTCGCCTTCTTGGCGAGCTCTGCGTCGGTGACTTCAGCGGACGAAGTCCGGGCTGGGGCCGAAGTCATGAGCGAGAGAATGCCTGAAATCATTCGCAATTGCTGTCCTCGACCCATTCCTACGACCCATCCCGTTCCAGTATTTCAGAAAGGCTCAGATGAACTCGGACGAGGGCGGAGCAGGGGTGCGAAAGGGTCCATCGCCTTCGGGAGACGGGCGTTTTCCGATTCGCGTGTCGATCAACGCGCCGAGGCCCCAGCACGACGCCACGAAGAGCGCCAAGAAGCCGGCGTAGGGAATCAGCGAGACCATAAAGAGGACACCCACGCCCATCGCGACTCGGAGTCCATCACGCTCCTTGAGGTTCTCGATAGGCAGCAGCGCACCGACCACGCCGGCGACAGCGGCAAGACCGAGATGCGTGGCGAAGGCGAGCCCTATGCCACCTGCAATCGCCGCGGGAATCCCGATGAGTGAAATCGCTGCCAAGATGATGCCCACAACTGCCGCAACTTTCGTCAACAGGCCGATCAAGAACGTGCGTGCGGGCTTCTTCACCAGGGCGACCTGCGTCGTGTCGAAGCGTTCGCGCGCCAGCGTTTGGAACCCAAACGCGAGCAGAAGCAAGAAGAGAAACGACGCAGACTTGGCAGCGAAGCCCTCTACGGCTGATTCGGCTTTCTGCAGGAAGCTGGGTTCGTGATCGACGTGGAACGAGAAGTCCCCGCTTGGAGGCGTAAACGCCCCGTGGTGATCGGCGATTTCGCCTTCGACGCGTCCGCCCGGTTCGATCGTCACGCGACCACCCGCACTGACAACGTCGCCTTCGACGATTCCAGCGACATGGACGTCACCACCCATCGATGCGACATCGCCTTCGACGCGACCGTGCACCCATACGTCACCGCCCATTGTCGCGACATCGCCGTCGACGTTGCCCTCCACGTGGACGTCTCCGCCCATCGTCGCGACGTCTTCCACGGTCTGACCGGCAACAATGCGGACATCATCGCCAAATCGAACGACGGATGACTGGGCGAAGACCGACGAGCTGAGCGTGCATAGCGCGACAACCAAAATAGAACGCAAGGACATGAGAGCTCCCTTCATGCAGAGCCCTACGGAGCGAAGCGATTCGGTATTTCAGCGCAGTGCGCGTTCGACAGGAGCATCTCCCTCAAGACGGAGGGAACGCTTGGATTCGATCAGGGGATTTGCCATGAACCGAGCCACCCCAGAAGGGTTGGGCGACGCGGCGTGCACCAAAAGTGCGTGCGCGAGCACGACATCACCGGCTCGACCCGTGATCTCAACGTGCTCAGCGTGTTTGGAAAGTACACGTGCAGTCGTCCGGTCACTCATCGATGCACCCTCTTGCAGCGCTCGCGCGACCGCCCGGTGCGAACCTCGCGCGAGGAAGGTCCCGCCGGCTCGAGGTGCCAGATCGGTGAAGAGCACGAAGCCCACAAGCGCTTGATGCACGTTGCCCCAGACGAGCTGGTGCGGTGCATCGACGTGCCAATGCTTGTCGCCGGGCTGTGGAGGCTGGTAGCGCGGCTCGTCTCGCTCTCCGAAGTTCACGATGAAGTAGTTCGACCAATGCGTCGTCGCCACCCCTCGATCGCCAAGCAGTTGTTCGATCACTGCCCACGCGCGCGGAGCAAGTTCGGCCACGGGGACGCGTTGATCACCCACCACGTCTGCACGCGGGACGCGCCAAGTCGACACGTCGGCCGGTGTGTAGTTGTCGAGTCCGCCCGCGTAATCCTTCACCCAGCGCTTCGGGTCCTGTTGGAGCCGTTGCTGAGCATCCTCGAGCCATCGTTCGCGCCAACCGGAATCAAGCGCACCGCGAAGGCACACGTAACCGTTCTGACAAAACGCGTCGACCTCCTGAGGAGTGAGCGCTCGCGCGAACACGTGCACAGGGTTGGGTTGTTGTTGCGACTTGAGCATTCCCAGCGCACGCCGGCGGTCTGCGTTGGCACTCCATTCCGGTGCGACGGGACCATCGACGTCCAACGTGATTGCCGGCTCGTCCACCGTGTCGAAGTTCTGGCGCGCAATGGCAAGCTCGGTGGTTGCTTCGTCGACTGCACCCGCGGCACGAAGAAGTGCAACACGCAGCGCGGCGAGCGAGGCATCACCACTTCGAAATGGGTCGATCGCGCGTGCGACCGCAACCGCTTCGGACAAGCGCGCGTGCCGAAGATGAAGCACGGCGAGCTGCACTTGGACATCGGGAATGTGGGGTTCGATCGCGAGTATTTCTTCACCCAGCACGGCGGGATCGTCGCCAAGCGCGATCGCCAAACCAAACTGCGCCCGCATCCACACCAGCGGCGAATGAACCTGTTGAGCACGCTGCGCGAACACCAGCGCCTCACGAAAACGCCCGAGTCGCATCGCACGTTCAAATGCAAGTCCACACGCCGTGTGCTCGGCCGCGGGGTTCAAGGTCGCTGCACGTTCCAGCGCAGCAAAACTCGCATCGTGCTCGCCCTCGATGAACCGCAGAATCCCAACGACCAGCTGCACCAGGGCAGAGCGCGGAAAGCGTCGTTCGACGACGTCGATCGTCACGCGCCCCTCAATCGCGTCGCGCAGCAGTTCGCGCATCTCAGCCAACGAGCAACCCCAAACGAACCAAGTCCGCAACCACCAGGTTGGCCAACTGTCGATGTGGACCGGCAACAAGCGCATCGACGTCGCGCGTTCCGTCGCTGCGCTCAACAACGTGGTCTACGGCTGCGCGAAACCCTTCGTGGCTGCCAAACACGGGGCGCCAGACCTGCTCTCCAAAACGCACGACCGGCAGTCGCTCCCACGTGGTCATGGCCGACGCCGTGAGCCACTCCGTGTCGTGCGCGTGCGACACAAACGTTTTGCGGAAACGACGACTGCGATCGGGCAGGTCGCTACGAATCTCCGGCGCGCCTTCACCCAACACACCGCGAAAACTCTGGTCGATGCCTTCCGCGCCGTAGCCGACGCCCACGTCCGCAAAACGTACATCGGCGAGGTGACCCGCGACGAAACGCAAGAACCCTTCACGCGTTCCACCGGGCTCTGCTTCCGCAAACCACGCTTCGGTTTCTGCGTGATCGCGATGCGCGTACCACCAGGTGGCCATGCGTGCGAACCCGTCCGCTTGGTCGCGCACAAACGAACTGTAGGCCTCGTGGATCTCTGCAATGGGTGCGCCGCTCCACACCGCACCGATCGCATTCGCACACGCGAGTCCCGTTCGATGCGCCAACATCACTCCAGATGACAGCACCGGGTCGACGAACGCAGCGGCATCGCCAACCGCATACCAGTGCTGTCGGGAATCGCAGTGCTGTCCTTCGTGTTGTCCGCAAGCGTGAGGCAACCGGTAGCTCCAGTCTTCGACGGCATGAAGCGGCTTGGACGGTGCACAGGGCACATCGGCAACGCGCGCATCGCGCAGCAGATCACCGAGCACGCCGAGTTCGCGCTCGTAGAGTTCTTGCGGGCTGCGTTCACGAACAAACGCTTTGCGCGTGACCAGACCGACACTCGCGCGAGTCGATGACAAGGGAACGAACCACACCCAGCCGGATTCGCATGCGGCGAAGAAGATGCGGCTTCGCGAAGGTGTGCCCAGAAGTGCTTCGTCCCAGCTGACGTTGTCGTAGAAGCGGTAAAACGCGATGTCGCCTAAGGGATACGACTGCGGATCCACGCCGAGTTGGCGTGAGAGCCAACGCGTTCTCCCGGTGGCATCGACGATGACGTCCACCTCGTTGCGCTCGCCATCCACGACCAAACCACCCTGAACGCGAGACACCCGAACACCTTCATGGACGTCCACACCAACCTCACGCGCGCGCTGGAGCAGAATCGCGTCGTACTCCTCGCGCCGGACCTGCCAAGCATGCGTGTCGTGCGGAAACTCGTCGGCAAACACAGGGCGGTCGGCGCGCCACCGATAGGTGATTCCGCCCTTTCGCACAAAGCCTGCGGCGTCGATCGCGCCAAGCACTCCAAGTTGGTGGAGCACCGCGCGTGAACCTGGAAGCAACGAGGAGCCGACCGCGTGTCGAGGAAAGCGCGCTCGATCAAACAGCGCGATGCGACGTTCGGGATGACGCTGCTTGAGTAACGTCGCCACAGTCGTACCCGCGGGTCCAGCCCCGACGACCGCCACGTCGATCACAGCTCACCTCGGTGATCGGCATGCAGGCCGAAGCGTTGTTCACCCACGCGAAAGCCTTCGACATCGATGCTCCACGAAGCGCGAGGGGTCGCGACGAGCGCGTTGCCATCCAACGTCAGCACATCGGCCCCAATGGACCACGCCACACCTTCTGCATCGAACGCGTGAACCCGTTTTGCGGCGTCAACCCAGCGCTTCGCGAAACCGGGATACCGGTCTTCGAGTCCGGCCAAGAGCTGGCGTGCGAGGTCCCGCGTGGGTTCGCACTGCAACGAACAAGCGGCATGCGAGATCAACGCGAGCGGAGCATGCAACCAAAGGGTCAACGGACTGGCAGGCGGCATGTCCCACGGCAAGAGTTGGCACGCCAACGCGACGTCGTCGTTCGACCCGAGCGCGACGTACGCATCGACGCAACACGGGGGATATCCGAGCGCTTCGCCTAAAGCGCGAGACGCCGTGACTTCGTTGGTTGCAAGCGCGCGTTGCCACCGCTCTGCATCGTCGAGGTGAGTCTCCTCGAGTGCTCCAAACACGCAGTGGTCCACGCGGCGAGTACGCAAACCCTGACTGTGCCACCACGCTTCAACCTGTTTCGCTGTGGCATCGTCGAGTTCGTCACGCTTGGCGATGCGTCGCAGTCCGAGACGCAGTCCCACGACTTCAGGATCGAAAGGCAGCAGCGGCGCGGGTTCTCCGATGCGGTGCACCTCGCTCCACCGTGGCAGCTTGGGTTCGACGACAAACACCCGAACCAACGACGCTCCGACGGAGACCAAACGTGGAAGCGGTTCGCCTTGTCCAGCGCGCAGCAGATGACTGAGTTCGCGCAACGCCTCGGTGCTGGGCCCAAAGTGACTCAACGCCCACCCGTCGAGGTGCGCCAACGCGGGTCGCTGATGGTTCGGATCCCGCTCCAGACGCAAGAGCAACCCGTTCCAGCGCAAGAGCTGCATCACGTGGGCATCCATCGCGCATGGACCTGAGTCAGCGGCATCACCTCTAGCGCAATACCGCGTTGCACGTGCGCCGCGATCAACTTCTCGAGCATGACGATCGGCTTCATGCCGAGACCGATGGCATCGAGCCGCACCTCCAACCGCGATTGTCGAACGCCGTGCTCGGCCAAACACGAACCCCAGTCGCCGTCCGCATGCGGAACGAGACGCGCTTCAAGCGCCACGCCCAAACGGGAAAGCTGTTTCCACCCCGCCCAGGTTTGCTCGTGCGCTCCAGGATCCCGCACCACAGCGTCAAAAGCATCCGCGGTGGGAGCAAAAATCTTCACGCTTGCGGCGGCCAGCCCCGCTGCGTGCGCTGCCTCGGCAAACGCTCGATACGCGAAGCGCCGCGCGTTGGTCACCACACCTGAATCGCGAACATGTTCCAAAAACTGAGGATGCAACGTTGGCTCACGACCACAGAGCAGGGCCTTTGGAGTCGATTGCGATTCCGCCGCTCGTTCAATCCACTGAGGAGCTGACCAACGGTCTCGATTTGGACAGCTTGGGCAGTTGTTGTTGCACGCACCGAAGAGCGGCACCGGAACCGCAGCGACTTGGGAACCGCGTCTGGGTTCTTCGCGATTGGCGCCGAGCAGCGGCGTGAGCAGCTCTTGCAAAGCACGCAAACCTTCGCGGGCTTCTTGAAGCGATACGTCTGCAGCGTTTGCGTGAAGTGCAGCCTGCAGCTGGGCAAGTTCGTTTTCGTGACCCAACTGCTCACGCAGCATTTCGGCTATGGCGTGAACGTGCTTGGTTCGAGCATCCAAAAACCGCCACGGGTGTTCGGTGCTGTACCCCTTCTTGCGACCTGCACCGCCCTGCCCTTCCCACGTGTCGGTCAACGCACCATCCCGCTCGGCCGCGTAGAACAACGGAAGGTCCGGATAGAGCCGAAGCCGATTGCGACCCACTTCGTCGAAAAGAGACGCGAGACCTTCACGACGCATGACCTGCACCGACGCCTGCACGTCCTGGGGCGTGGTCCACGGGTTCCACAAGATCATGCTGTGACCACGCGCCTCGGCGATGGCAAACCCTGGACGCTCGGCCAGCTCCCGCATCACAGCAACGGCGGCGACGAGGTCCTCCGCGCGTACCCCTTTGTTGTAACGCTCCAACTCCGTATCGCAGAACGACTCAAACCCAGTCAGGTAGAGTTCGAGAACGTGCCCGTGTGATTCCGCCACCGTGATCGCGCGCTCCAAACGCGTGCGTTCGCGAAGCAACGTGTCGGCACGCGCAGCAAAGAGCCAACGCATCGGTCGAACATCGACGTTCTCGAGAAGCCGACCGAGGTAGGGAATCGAGTACTGGTCGTCGAGGATGAACTGCTGCGTGTCCGGAGCGTGCTGGACCAAGTAGCGCGCTTGCTCGATGACCGAATCGACCACGTCGCGCTTCTCGTAGTCCCCGCCCATCGCGCAAAATGCGCAACCCAATCGTGCGAGCGGTTTGTCGGGCAACGGAAGGCCCTTCAACAATGTGGAATGCTCTGGCTCTGCACCGTAGGGGCACCCCTGGTTCCCGAAGAGCGTTCGATGAACGAGCGGTTCCACCTCACCCAACGCGATCACGTCGTGGTCGACAACCGGTGCGTACAGGCCGAGCGGTGTTGCGTGCGAAGGCTCCGTCTGGGGTTGCCCCTCGAGCACGACCTGCCGAAACGTCGCGACCAGTTCTCCGGGCGTGGGCGTGCGCCGCGTGCCTCGCGGAGTCGCTCCAACGTGAGTGCCGATCACGACATCCGCACCCTCGGACACCGAATCTCCCCGTGTGACGAGAACAACGCGCCGACCTGAAAACGCTTCACGATCGAAGAGACGATCGACGACAACCACGTCCACGTCGCGCTCGTCGAGCCATGCCTGCACCTGTTCGCGCACGACGGCATCGCGCTCATCGCCTTCGAAGTACACGCGAACCAGGTCCGCACGCACGCCTGCTTCGCGCGCGGCCGCACACATCAATCCCAAAAGCGTGTCGGGGAAATACGCGTGACGTCGCTGCCCGAAAGGCATCACGAAGCCGATCGAACGAGGCATTGCCCAAATGCTACTCCATCCGTACTTCGCCTTCGGCTACTCTGCATTTCGATGGGTCGACGAGAGACGCGTGCTACCGCTCCGGCTCGGCTCCGCAAAGGGCTGCCGGTGATTGCCGACGGCAGTCGCGCCCTCCCCTTTCTCATCACGCTCGATTCGGACGCGGCGTGCAACAACGGCTGCGATCCTTGTTTGACTCAAGGGACAGACAATCGTGCATCGATCACCGGACAACACGTGGTCATCCGCGATCGCGAGCCCACTCTGCACGGCGATCTTCCTACGCGCATTGCCGAGCTGAAGTCGCGCGAGCCAGCGACGCTCACGTTGCTCACCAACGGACGACTCTTGGTGTACCCGAAACGGGCGCGCGCATTGAAAGAAGCCGGTCTGGACCGCGTCATCGTGAAACTCTTTGGATCGGACTCCGCGTCACACGATGCCCACACCCAAGTTGTGGGGTCGTTTGAGCAAGCTTGCGCGGGCATCGCCAACGCGCGTGCCGTCGGCTTGGAGACGCACGTGACGTTCCCGCTGGACCGGGACGACGCTTTGGCAACACAGCTGACCGGCCTGCCTGCCGTCGTATTTCCAGAGCCCCAGGTTCAAGCGCACGCCGGTGAGTACCGTGTGGACTTGGTCGCACTCCGCGAAGGCGCCGATGACCTCTTCGCGCGCTGGTTCTTTCCAATGGCCCACGTCCAAACCGGACCGCGTTGCAACCTGCGCTGCGTGTACTGCAACGTGCACGGCGGTGACGACCCGCGCCTATTCGAAGCCCCGTACATCGAGAGTCTGGTCGAGTTGGCCGCAAAGCAAATCGACCGTTCACGTGGACGTGCGACGTTGGACTTTATCGGTGGCGAACCCACGCTGCATCCCGATCTACCGGCGTTGATTCGGCACGCGCGTTCCGCTGGATTCGATGAGGTCAGCATCTGCACCAACGGAGTCCTGCTTCATAAGCGTCCGGGCTTGCTCGACGAGCTCGTGGCTGCCGGACTGACGATGATTCGATACTCGTTTCACAGCCACGACACCGGGCAAGCGAACGCGTTGGCAGACGTGCGCGGGCTGGACGAATCCTACGTGCAGCTCGCGAAACGGCTCCTGGCGCGAACCGATATCCACACGCACTTTTACCGTATTTTATTGGCCGAAACGGTCGACACGCTCCCGAACTACCTGCGCTTTCTGAGCGCGAACAACCAAACCGGCAAGCCGATCGATTTGTCATTGGGGATGCCAAGCATGCGCGGTCGTTTGTTCGACAACCCGGACCTCGTGCCGGACTTGGATCAGGTTCGCGAAGCCGCGCGCGAGGCGATTCAACTCTCGGCCGAATTGGGCATTGAACTCTTTCTGCACCACACCCCTGCGTGTCTTGTTCCTGAAGCCCCCGAACGACACTCGTGTTTGAACGTGACCACGCTCCAAGTCGAAAGCGATTCGTCCGAAGCACTGAGTTTTGAAGGCGACGCTCGGTACGTCGACGCGTGCGACGGTTGTGGGGCGAAGAAGCGCGGCTGCCACGGAGTTCCGGCGGCGTACTTCGATGCAGGTCAAGCTGTGGACGCGTGGGTGCAGCCGATCGATCCCGACGTGGGAGAGGTGGAGTACGTGCGGCGGGCTGACGTTTGAGTCGAGTACATTGCCCGGTCGAGCGCTCCAACTACATCCGCTCCACGACTCCAATGCCCAGGAGCTCCAAGCCGGTCTTCAGATGAAGTCCCGTCAGCTTCGTTAGACCCAACCGGCTTTCGCGCGTCGCACCTTCGGAACGCAGCACCGGACAGTTCGTGAAGAACCGGCTGAACGCCTGCGCCACCGCGTAGAGATGGCCTGCGATGAGATGCGGTTCGGACGTTGCTGCCGCGGCATGGACACGGTCGGCAAAACGCACAAGCTCACGCGCCAAAGCCTGTTCGTCCGGAGCCTCCAAGGAGATTTCGGCTTGGAACAAATCCCAGTTCACCTCGCCCTTGGCGAAGATTGAACGAGTCCGCACGTACTGGCTTTGTAGATAGGGACCGGCATTGCCCGAGAACGCGATCAACTTGTCCCAATCAAACTTGTAGTCAGTCTTCCGGTTCTGCATCAGGTCGGCGTACTTCACAGCACCCAACCCAATGACCTGAATCGCCTCCTCGAGATCCTCGTCTGCAATGCGGAGCTTGCCCGCTTCGCGCTGCTCCTCGATCTTTGTCCGTGCACGCTCTTCAGCTTCGTCCAACAACGACTTGAGCGTGACGGCACTGCCCGCGCGCGTTCGAAGAATCTTGCCGTCGGTTCCAAGCACTTGGCCGAAGGAGATGTGCTCGAGACCCATCGTGATGCCCATCAAGCGCGCCGTCGCGAAGAGCTGCTGAAAATGCAGTCGCTGCGGTTCACCAACCACGTAGATCGAGCGCTGCGCGCCGATTTGCTCCTTGCGATGCAGAATCGTCGCGATGTCGGTCGTCGAGTAGAGAAACGCGCCGTCTCGCTTTTGGATGATGAAGGGCGACTTGTTCTTCTTCAGCTTCTTGTCGATTGCATCGGGAAGCGCGCCTTCGATCGCAGCCGCATCGATCTCACTGAGAAACACCCCAAGAGCGCCCTGATCCCGCTTGGCAATCCCGCGCTTCTCCAGGTCGGTGACAACTTCGGCGAGTACTGCATCGTACTCACTCTCGCCGAGCCAAAGCTCAAAGCTCACGCCCAAACGGGCGTAGATTTTGTCGAGCGTGGCGCGCGTTGCTTTGACGAAGGTCTCCCACTGCGCGCGGTTCTCGGGGTCACCGGCTTGAAGCTTGACCAGTTCTTCGCGAGCGCGAGCCGAGAACACCTCTGCCGCCTCGGTTTTCTTCGACTCGTTGGTCTTCTTCTTTCCGCATCCTTCGAGGAGAGCTTTGTCTTCGGCGCGCTTTCCGCATTCCTTCCGTGAACCCGGATTGACCAGCCCGCATGACGCGCAGGTCCATTCGTTCGCGGCATTGCTGGCAAGCTTGTACACCCGCTCGAGCTCCGCGATGGCGTCGCCCTTCAGCGCTTCAGGATTGCCCCACGCGCGCATCCCGACGATGAGCAAACCAAACTGCGTGCCCCAGTCACCCACGTGGTTGTCGCCCAGAACTTCATGCCCAACAAAGCGCAAGAGGTTCACCAGTGACTGCCCGATGATCGTCGAACGCAAGTGTCCGACGTGCATCTGCTTGGCGATGTTCGGCGACGAGAAGTCCACCACGATGCGCTCGGGATTCTCGACCGCGTCGACGCCAAGTTTCGGGTCGCCCAATTGCTCGGTGAGCTGACCGGCAATCCACGCGGGCTCGAGCGAGAGGTTCACAAACCCCGGTCCGGCAACGGATGCATCGGCCACCGCATCCAGCGCTTTCATCGCTTCGGCGATCGGCTCTGCAATGTCTCGAGGCTTTCGACCCAGCTGCTTCGCAAGCTTCATCGCGCCGTTGAGCTGGTAGTCCCCGTGCTTGGGATCGGCGGGCCGGACCAGGGGATCCGGCGCCTCGTCGAGCTCCAACGCTTTCTGCATCGCCTCGGCAGCCATCGCCGCCAACGTCTTTTCGAGTCGCATGGCGACGGAGGTCTACGCGTTTCGAGACCAAAGTTCAGGTGGTTTTTCGAACGCGCTAAGGGAGCCCCGTCACCGGCAGAGGAATCGGGTTGTCCGAGGGGTTACCGCCACCCGTTCCCAACTGACGAGAACCGTCGTTGCCCCAGCAAACCACCGAGCCGTCTGAGCGTGCAGCGCATGCGTGGTTGCGACCACACGCCAGAGTTGTCGCGTCGTTGAGGCGCCCTGTTCCACCGACCCCAACCACGAAGTCGAGTCGCCCATTGTGCGAGGTTGCTGGGTCCCCATCGCCCATCTGGCCGAAGTCGTCTGCTCCTGTACACCAGACCTCGTGCTCCCCTGGCGTGACCCCGTCATCGCGCAAGACGCAAGTGAGGAACTCACTCAGGCAGCCGTACACAACATTTGACGGGGCACCACCGCTTGCCTCGGTCATCACGACTGGACCGCCGCTGTTGGCGGTTGATGCTGTCGATCCGTTTCCATGGGCACCAAGAGGACCCGACCCCCAACAACGAACACCGCCCGACGCAAGACGCACACAAACACGGTTACCGAATCCCTCGAGGAACTCGACAATGTCTGTTGGTAATCCGATCGCATCGGTCGGCGTGGCGGTGTCTTCGGTCTGATTGCCAGGCGCCGTACCGATGCAGAGCTCGCCGCGCGCGTTGGTGCCCCAACACTGCACTCGAGTGCCGCCGCCGCCAAGCGGCCGAATCACACACGTCGTCTGACCGGCCGCAGTGATGTGCGTTGCATCGTCGATACCGGGCACCATTGTCGGCGTGAGCTGATCCGCAGAGCCAATGGTGCCATCGCCAACTTGCCCACTGTTTCGCGCGCCCCAGCACCAAACGCTCCCATCGGCCATGAGCGCGCACGTGTGGTTGTCACCGGTCGCAACTTGCCTTGCGTTGGCGATTCCAACCGTAAAGACAGGACTGCTTCGCGTTGCCGTGGAGCCGTCTCCGAGTTCGCCGTTCGTGTTCGACCCCCAACACAAGATCCTGCCTGCGGCGGTGACTGCGCAGGTGTGTCGATCCGCCGAGGCGACGTGGGTAATCGAGGATGCCATGAAGGCTGGAATAGAGACGTCCGTCGTGCCTCCGTTCCCTAGCTGGAAGCTGTTGTTCTCACCCCAGCCCAGCAAGTTGTTCGTGGAACGAATCAAGAAGTTGTTGCTCTCTCCGCCAACCATGAACGAGAGCGCGGAGTTGTCGCACATCCCGGCCGTCCCGACGCCGCACGTATCTCCAAGGCCGCAGGGCATTCCGCACCCGCCACAATGCGTCACGTTGGATGAGGTCGCGACTTCGCAACCGCTCGAGAAGATCGAATCACAATCCGCAAACCCGGCATCACAACTCGCGACAGAGCACGTTCCAGCCGAACAGCTGCCCATTCCGTTCGCGACAACACACGCAGCATCCGCACCGTTGTCCGCCATGCCATCGCAGTCGTTGTCGCGCAGATCGCAGGCTTCTGCGTTCCCGGGGAAGTTCGCACCGTCGCCGTCGTCACAGTCCGTGTCGTTGGGTGCGAAGCCCATGGGCATTCCACACACTTCGATCGGTGTGGATCCCATAGCGCCAAAGCCGTCTCCATCCACGTCCGGCCAAAACATCATCGGCGCGTCTTCGTCTGTATCGCCGTCGCAGTCATTGTCTTCGGAGTCGCAAATCTCCATGGCGGTCGGAAACGAATCCGGGTTGGTGTCGTCGCAGTCGCCTGGATTGCGCGCCAAGTTGGTCCCGTCGATGCAGCGGAACTCGACCACCGATCCGGTTCCAAACTCATCGTTGTCGGCGTCCATGTAGTACGCCTCGCGAAACGCATCTTCGTCGGTGTCACCGTCGCAGTCGTCGTCGTTGCCGTCGCACAGGTCCGCGACGCCGGGACGGATCAACGCACTGCTGTCGTCGCAGTCGCCTCCACGAGGAACGCGCGAGGGCTGGGGATCGCAGTCTTCGATTCCGGGTTGCGACTCATCGCCGAAACCGTCGCCATCGAGGTCCAGGTACCAAATGGCCATCGCGTCTGCACCATCGGCCACACCGTCGCAGTCGTTGTCGATCCCATCGCACAACTCCGGTGCGCCTGGGAAGACCGTGGGGTTCGCATCATCGCAGTCGCTTCCACCACACGTGGCGTCTGCAAACCCATCGCCGTCGTCGTCCTCTAAGTTGCCCGGCGCGATGCGGAAGTCGGCAACTCCGTCGCAGTCGTCGTCGACGCCGTTGCACTGTTCTTCGGCGCCGGGGTTCAAGAAGCGGTCGGTGTCATCGCAATCGCTCGCACGCAACGAAAAGTCCGGGATGGGCTCGCAGCTGACCACTGCGCGCGCGGGATCATCCACACCGAACCCATCGCCATCGTCGTCGGGATACCAAGTCACGGCGGCAGGTGCTTCGTCGATCATGCCGTTGCAGTTGTTGTCTTTGCCGTCGCAAATCTCGAGCTGGGCGCCATGAACTTCAGGGTCGGTGTCGTCGCAATCATCCCCCTCCACGGCAAACCCATTGGTGCCTGGACACGCCTCCATCGGACGCATTGGATCACCGTGAAGATCACGGTCGTCGTCGGCAAAACCTGAAACCGCTGCGCCCTCGTCGACGTCGCCGTCACAATCGTTGTCGAGGAAGTCGCATGTTTCGGCGAACCCGGGTCGCATATCGCGACGCGAGTCACTGCAGTCGTCGCCGCAGTTCAGAGTCCCACCGTTGTCGTTGCAACACGCCGCGCTGACGAAGCCATCGCCATCGGCGTCGAGCGTGCCCACGGTGGTTGGATCGCAGTCTTCGTCGACGTCTGCCGAGTCACAGACTTCGGTGTTGCCGGGATACCGGTTGGGGTTGGTGTCGTCGCAGTCCGCGCCGCCGCACTCGACGGAGTCGACGCCATCCCCATCAGCATCGGCAACCACGCTACACACGCTGCGGCACTCCATCGCCGCTTCGTCGCATCGTTGTCCTTCGAGACACGGCGCGTTTCCGATCGTGCAGCCACGTGCGTCAGCGCTCTCATCGTCCGGTGCGCAGAGTTCGGTGCCGTTGCAAAACAGCCCGTCGTCGCACTCCATATCGCTGGCGCACGTTCCACCGTCGAAGGTGCCGCCATCGGTTCCGCCGCCATCGTCGTCACCACAGGCCACCGCCAACACGCACAAGAGCCCCACCCAGTGCTTCATCACCCCACCTTTCGCCCACAATACGAGCCCGCATTGCGTTCGGCTGAGGGGCAACCTTACCGCACGTATTCCTGGTCGATCGCGCCTCTTTCCTTTCGATCCATGCGGACGAAACGCCACGCCTTGACGCGCCGCGTCGATGCCTACACGGTCAATGAAGGACCATTCACTTTTTCCTGGAGACACCCGGTGCAGCCCACCAACCGCTACAAGGCCGACCTTCGCGACTTCGCGTTTCTGATGTTCGAGCAGTTCAACCTCCAGGATGTATTGGGGAAGCCTCCCTACGCCGACTGGGATGAGGACACCGTCAAAGAGGTCCTCGCGCAGGTGTATCGCTTCGCTCAGGAAGTGACCGGGCCGATCAACCAGATTGGGGACAAGCAGGGCTGCAAGCTGGTCGATGGGAAGGTGATCGTTCCCGAGGGCTTCAAGGAAGCCTGGGACAAGCTCTATGAGGCGGGCTGGCGAACGCTCGGTGCTCCGGAGGAGTACGGCGGCATGGAGTCACCGATGACTCTCGCGGTGCTGACCGACGAGCTCATCAGTGGTTCGAATACCGCGTTCAACATGTACCCGGGGTTGAGCCTGGGTGCGGCAGAGGTGATCTACGAGTTCGGCACCGACGAACAAAAGAAGGCGTTCTGCGGAAAGATGATGAACGGCACGTGGGGCGGCACAATGTGTCTGACCGAACCGCACGCTGGTTCCGACGTGGGCAGTTCGACGACTTCGGCCAAGCCGCTCGGCGACGGCAAGTACTCGATCAAGGGCGCCAAGATTTACATCTCAGGCGGCGACCACGACATGGCGTCGAACATCATCCACCTGGTGTTGGCGCGCATCGATGGTGCGGTTGCCGGCACGAAGGGCCTCTCGCTCTTCATCGTTCCGCGCGACAAGGAAGACGGAAGCAGCAACGACGTCCAGGTCACCGGCATCGAGCACAAGATGGGCATCAACGGCTCCGCGACGTGCGCGCTTTCGTTCGGTGAAAACGACGGTTGCGTCGGCGAACTGGTCGGCACCGTCGAACACCAAGGCATGCGGCAGATGTTCAAGATGATGAACTTCGCGCGCATTGGAGTCGGCATTCAGGGTCTGTCCGTGGCTTCGAGTGCGTACCTGAACGCGCTCGAGTACGCGCGCGATCGCAAGCAGGGTTCGTCGATCAAGGACTGGAAGAACCCCGAGGCACCGCGCACCACCATCATCGAGCACCCCAACATCCGACGCGATCTCTTGGAGATGAAATCCAAGGTTGAGGGCATTCGCGCACTCATCACGAAGCTCGCGGTGCACGAGGACCGTCTCAAAGCGACCGAGGGCAAAGACGACGAGACGACCGCCTATCACAAGGGGCAGATCAACCTGCTCACACCGCTAGTCAAAGCGTACTCATCGGACGAAGCGTTTCGCGTTTGTGAGAAAGCGATTCAGGTCTACGGCGGCGCGGGCTACCTCCAGGATTGGCCGGTCGAGCAGTACGCACGCGACTCCAAGATCTTCAGCATCTACGAAGGCACCAACGCCATTCAGGCGCTCGATCTCGTCGGTCGAAAGCTGGGCCAAGGCGGCGGAAAGAACACGCAGGCGTTCTTGGGTGACGTACAGAAGTTCATCGCACAACACAAAGAGCACCCCGATCTCAAAGACAGCGTCGCGAACCTTCAAAAGGCGCACGAAGCCGTTGGTGGCAGCGTGATGCAGTTTCTTGGCTGGTTCCAAAAGGGTGAGATGTCGAACATCGTGCTCGTCGCCGAGCGCTTCCTCCACATGATGAGCAAGCTGGCGATCGGTTGGTTGCTGCTCGAGGGTTCAGCCATCGCGATCGACAAGCTTGGATCGACCGACTCCGCAGCGGAGAAGGCGTTCTACGAAGGCAAGAAGTTCTCGGGCATCTACTACGCGATGAACATCGTGCCGGAGGTGATCGGCGACGCTCGCACACTGCGCGCATGTGACCCCAGCCCGGTTCAGATGAGCGACGCTGCGTTCGGACCGACCTGAACGCCAGTCATCCCACGGATTTCAAAAGATCACCCGGGAGTGGGAGTCAGAGCGGGCGTGCGCCACGAGATTGACACCCCCCGCTCCCACAGCGAGAATCCTTGAGCAATGGGCGAATCCCGCCTCAGGGGAGGCCCGACCGTCACCACGAGTGATCCGGGTCTTCAACAGCGACTCGTCGGGGAAACCTCCTTCGGCAAGTACACCCTGATCGCCAAAATCGGTCACGGCGGAATGGCCGAGGTGTTTCTCGCCGCCATTCGTGGTCCGGCTGGATTCACCAAGCTCTGCGTTCTCAAGCGCCTGCATCCACACCTCGAAGAAGAGGAGTCGCTGGTCGGGATGTTCTTGGACGAGGCGCGTCTCGCAGCACGCCTCAACCACCCCAACGTGGTTCAGACCTACGAGGTCGGCGACGTCCAAGGCCTGCACTTCCTGACGATGGAGTACCTCGAGGGGCAATCGCTTTCGCGAGTGCTTCGCCATGCGCGTCGGCTCAACCAGCCCATCCCACTGGCCGTTGGGGTTCGGCTCTTCATCGACATGCTCGATGGGCTTCACTACGCCCACACCCTGCGCGACTTCGACGGTACTCCGCTCTCGGTCGTCCACCGCGACATCTCGCCCGGCAACATCTTCGTCACCTACGAAGGTCAGGTGAAGGTGCTCGACTTCGGCATCGCCAAGGCAGGCACACAACTGATGGAAACGCGCGCAGGTCAGGTGAAGGGCAAGTTCGCGTACATCGCGCCCGAGCAAGCCTCGCCTGACGTCAAAGCGGATCATCGCGCGGACTTGTGGAGTCTGGGCGTCGTCATGTGGGAGGCATTCGCAGGGAAGCGTTTGTTCAAGGGTGAGAGCGAAGTCGTCACGCTTCACAACGCGCTCAACTCGACGATCCTGAGTTTGGACTCGCAGGTCGAAATCCCCGACGAACTTGCACGAATTGTCGATCGTTCACTGCAGCGCGATCCCGAGCGGCGCTATCAGAGCGCACAGCAAATGAAGGAAGACCTCGAGGCGTTCATGCACGACTCAGGACTTCGTTGTTCGCGCGGCGACGTCGGCACCTTCGTCACCGGTTTGTTCGAACGGGAACGCGACGAACAGCGCCGGGTTCTGAGCGCGTACATGCGCGGGGAGTCGCCGGGGCACGTCATGACGCCGGTCCCGGTGGGCCAGCAGACGCCGTCGGCGAGCTATTCGGGCGTGAAGCCTTCGCTCAGCCTTTCCATGCAGCAAGCGCTCAACGGCTTGGAGAGCGACCGACGGAAAGCCGGATGGGTGTTGGTTGCTCTCGTCATCCTTCTCGCCGTGGGCTTGGGTGCGGCGTTGGCGTTTATGGACGACGATGAACCCGTGGCGGACAACGTCACGCTACCGAGTTTGACGAGTATCGAAACGATACCGATCGGCGACGGGACGCAGACGGAGACACAACCCGAGTCCGCCACAGATACTGAAACCGCGACCGCAACGGAGACTGAGACTGAGACTGAAGTTCAGACTGAAACTGAAACTGAGACTGAGCCTGAAACTGAAGCCGCTCAGACTCAGGACACAGCCTCCAACTCCAACAACTCTGCGCAGGCGCGTGCCCGAGCCGCCCGGGAGCGCGAGCGTCGCCGACGTGCACGAGAGGCCGCGCGTCGTCGGGCCGAAGCTGCCGCCGCAGCGATGATGACGATGCAACCCACGATGCCTCCTGACACCGCCATGCAGGAGTCGGGCACCCTCAATCTCGACACGACGCCGTGGTCGACCGTGTCACTCAACGGCCGCAATCTCGGGACAACTCCCCTAGTCCGCGTATCGCTTCCCGCCGGTACGCACGTGCTCACGCTCACCAACCCAGAGCGTGGACTGCGCACAACGTACCGAGTTAGAATCCGGCCGGGCGAAACAACGTCCCGAAGGATTGGATTGGAATGAACAAGGGCGGGGTGATCGTCGCGATGCTGAGCGTCGCGGCGATGTCTTCCGGAATTACAGCCGGTTGCGGTGATACAAACGTGGGGGAACGCGGCGAACCGATTCGAATCGGCGTCATCGTTTCGCTTTCGGGGGGGCTCGAAAGTGTGGGTCCCCATCTTGAAGACTCGGCGACCTTGGCGGTTCGCGAGATCAACGCAGCAGGCGGACTTCTGGGTGGACGTCGCGTGGAAGTGATCGTGAAGGACGACCGGACGGATCCGGCGCGCGCCGCCGTGGTCGCCCAAGAGTTGGTCGACGAAGGTGCCGTTGCCGTGGTGGGTTCGTTGGCGTCGTCGGCTTCGTTGGAGGTGCAGTCGATCCTCGCGACGGCACAAATTCCTCAGGTGAGCTGCTGCTCCACCTCGGAAGAGTTGACCAACATCCAACCCGAGACTGACCGCTACTTCTTCCGCACGGTGCCGAGCGACTTGCTTCAGGCCGTGGTGCTCTCGCAATACGCGGAAGAAGACTTGGCGTGTGAACGACTCGCCATCCTTCACCTCAACGACAGCTACGGAAACCCGTTTGGCGATGGCATCGAGAGTCGTTTTGGTGCGGGGAGCGGCACCGTCGTTGCAAAGGTGGCCTTCGCGGAGGGCCAAGCGAGCTACACCGAGGAAGTATCGATGATCGCAGGTGCGATGCCCGATTGCATTGCGCTCGTCGCGTTCGCGACCGACGGCGGCTCGATCCTCCGCGACTGGAACGCACTGCCCTCACCTCCCGCAGTGACGTGGATCGGAACCGATGGCATCAAGACCGACGGTTTTCCTGAGGCGGCTGGCGACAACACGATTGTCGATGGGGTGCAGGGCACGGCTCCGATCACCGAGCCTCCCGCAAGCGCAGCGTTCAACGCGTTCGCCTCCGCGTTCGAAGCGACCTTCAGCGAACCTCCCGGCATTTTCGGCGGCAACCAGTACGACGCCACCGCGAGTCTGCTTCTGGCCATCGAAGCTGCGAACACCACGGAGGGCAGCGCTGTACGCGACGCGCTCTACCTCGTGACCAACCCGCAACCAGAAGCCCCGGTGGAAGACGTCATCACACCTGGAAGTCTCGCCACGGGTCTGCAGACCCTGCGCAGCAACAGCGCGGTCAACTACGAAGGCGCAACGGGCCCGGTCGACATCGACACCTTCGGCAACGTGGTCTCGGACTACGAGATCTGGGGCTACCGCGCGGATTCGGATACGTTCGAGTCGCTTCGAACGATTCGAGCCTCGGAGATCGAACAGTGAAAAAGAAGAGCTGGCTCTTGTTGCTGGCGGCGTCGATTGGATGTGGTGGTGAAACCATCGACGTCGAGCTGAACTTTCCTTCCCAGGAAGCGTTCGTGCGGATGGAAACAGCGCGCATCTTCGTGCTGAACCTCGAAGACGGGGGTGAGAACAGCTGTCCCGATCTGCTTGCGCAAGCCGAACTCGGGGTTCTCCAAAGCGCCGCCAACATCGACAGTGGCCAAGCCAACGTCTGCGAGTTTGACGCCGCGCGAATCACGCTTCCGGACATTCCCGAAGGCACCAAAGCATTCGTCGCGATCGCGCTGGACGAAGGCGGCGACATCCTCCTTTCGGGATGCACGATCTACAACGTCTACGCAGAGCCAGCGCCCCTCCAGATCGTGCTCGCTCCCACTGCGGATTACCGTCGACAGTTTCCCGCCGGCTCCGCTCCCCCTGACTGCACGAAGGACGAGAAATGTCAGCTCGGCTGCTCGTAAAGAACGTCCTCGCGGTCTGTGCAGTGGTCGGTATGGCGACTGCGGCACACGCCCAAAACACGATTGCGCAAGCGGAAGAGGCATACCTCAACGTCGACTTCGAACGAACGTTGGAGCTTTGCCAAGAAGCACTCACCGAGGGCACGCACGGCCCGGACCGCGTGACCCGCATCTACGAGTTGATGGGTGTGGCCTACGCAGCCAACGGCGACGAGGACGAGTCGCGCAACGCGTACATCAAGATGCTCGCGCTGGATCCCGAGTCCCAAGTCGACACCAACCTCTCGCCCCGACTTCGTAGCCCGTTTATGGAAGCGCGCGGACACTGGGCCACTCGTTCGGACCGACTCGAGTTGGATGCTCGACTGGTCCGCGCGCGCGCAGGTTTGCGCGTCTTGGCGACCAACCCGCTCTCGATGGGTACGGAGGTTCGTGTCCTCACACGCGTCGCCGGTGAAATGGGCGACATGAACGAAACCCGTTACCCGGTCGAAGAGTCGCGCCTGATCGAAGTCGAGGGACTCCCGGAAGCAGACCGGATCGAGTACGTCGTTCAGCTCCTCGACGAGCACGGCAACCGCATCCGCGAACTCGGTACAGAGGATGAGCCGCGCGTCGTTGGTCGTGATCCCGCGGCCACCGGTGGCGTCGTGGGCGGTGATGGCGGTGATGGCGGTGGCGGCATTCCCGTGTGGGTCTGGGGTATCGTGGGCGGCGTTGCAGCCGTCGCCGGGGTTGGCCTCGGACTCTATTTCGGTCTTCGCACCGAACCGGTCACGCTGCGTAGCGGCGTCTCCTTTCAGTAAGCGTCCTATCCGCGCATTTGTGGTTGAAACCGACGCTCGATCGAGCGCATATCGATGCGCGAGAGGAGCGCGCGATGGGAGAGATGATCGAGTTCGCCGCCAACGGCGGTAAGGGATCTGGGTATCTAGCGACACCGGCCTCGGGATCCGGTCCTGGGCTTCTCGTGATCCAGGAGTGGTGGGGTCTGGTGGACCACATCAAGTCGGTCGCCGACCGTTTTGCCGAAGCCGGGTTCGTCAGCCTCGCGCCGGACATGTACCACGGCGAGTCGACCACATCGCCCGACGACGCGGGCCGCATGATGATGGCGCTCGACATCGAACACGCCGCAAAAGACTTGCGCGGAGCCGCCGAGCACCTGCTCTCGCTCGACAGCGTGGCGCCCAAGAAAGTCGGTGCACTCGGATTCTGCATGGGTGGGCAACTGGCGCTCTTTGCCGCCACCGAACATCCGCAAATCGCGGCCTGCGTGGACTTCTACGGAATCCACCCCGAGGTCAAACCCGACTTCGGTAAGCTCAAGGGCAAAGTCCTCTGCCACTGGGGCAAAGACGATGGGTTCGTCACGCCGGATGCAGCGAGCGCGTTGGTGGACGCGATTCAAGCTGCGGGCGGGGATGTCGAAGCCCACACCTACGAAACGGGTCACGCGTTCTTCAACGACAGTCGACCCGACGCGTTCCATGAAGCTTCGGCAACACTCGCGTGGGACCGCACTCTGACCTTCTTGCGCGCGAACCTGGGCTGATGTCTTCGTTCCGCAGCGACTACCTCGACTACGATGCACTCACAGCGCAGCTCGAAGCGTGGGCGCAACAACACCCGGATCTCTGTCGACTGGAGTCGCTCGGAACAACCGAAGAAGGCCGGTCGATTCACCTGCTCACTGTCGGACGCGACCCCGATCGCATCCGACCTGCGGCGTGGATCGACGGCAATATGCACGCCTGCGAGCTTGCGGGATCATCGGTCTGTCTCGCTGTCGCCGAAGACCTGATCGCTCTCCATCAAGGCCAGAGTGCGTTGCCCGCACCCATTGTGGAGACGTTGCGCGAGTCCCTCGTGTACATCGTGCCGCGTATTTCACCGGATGGCGCGGAATGTGTCCTCAAGACGGGACGCTACGTGCGTTCGGTGCCGCGCGATCAACGTCCAGAGCGTGAGCATCCTCGATGGGTGGGCGCAGATGTCGACGGGGATGGCCTGGCGTTTGTCATGCGCCAACAGGATCCGACGGGTGAGTTCGTCGAGTCCAAAGACGTTCCCGGGCTTCTGCTTCGTCGCACGCTTGAGGACACCGGTCCGTTCTACAAGGTCTACCCCGAAGGACACATCGAACACTGGGACGGCCACACCATTCCGACGCCTTCGTTCGTCGGCGACAACGACCCGGATTTGAACCGCAACTTCCCCTACCACTGGGCACCTGCGAACGAACAAATCGGCGCGGGTCGATATCCGATGAGCGAGACCGAGTCGCGCGTCATCGTCGAGTTCGCGGAGAAGCATCCGAACATCTTTGCGTGGCTCAACCTGCACACGTTTGGCGGCGTCCACATTCGCCCTCTCGGAAACGCCCCCGACTCCAAGATGAACCCCGGCGACCTTGCGCTTTGGCGTCAGGTCGAAGCGTGGACCGACGCGTTCACCGGCTACCCCATGGTCAGCGGCTACGAGGAGTTCACCTACGAACCCGACAAACCTCTCCACGGCGACCTGAGTGACTTCGCATACCACCAACGCGGCGCACTCTCATGGGTGTGTGAGATTTGGGATGTGTTCGAACGGGCGGGATTGCCCAAGAAGAAGCGCTTCGTCGATCGCTACCTCGAGCTCTATCGCGACGAGGTGATCAAGATCGCCCAATGGGATCAGGCCAACAACGAGACCCCTGTGATTCTCCCGTGGCGTGCGTTTGACCATCCGCAGTTGGGTCCGGTCGAAGTCGGCGGCATCGATCCGCGCTTTGGCTTGTGGAACCCACCACGCAAAGAACTCGCCGCCGTCTGCGAAGGACTCGCCAACGTGTTCTTGCGCGTCGCGGCCATGAGCCCGCGAGTCGAACTCAAAACCGAGGTCCAGCCCTTAGGCGACGACCACACTCGCGTTGTGGTCGAGGTGACGAACGCGGGATACCTTGCGACGTTTGGAATTCCCTCGTCGCAAACGCTGCCGTTCAACGAAGCTCTGCACATCGATGCGACGCCCGATGGGTGCGAACTCGTCGACGCTTCACACCGCGAACTCGGTCATCTCGAAGGATGGGGACGCGGACGCGGCTCGATGGGCGAGCTCTTCCATCAGCGATCGTCCGGAAGCGTCAGTCGTGCGCAGACCGCGTTTACGGTTCGAGGTAAAGGCGTGCTCAAGCTACGCGTCGGGTCATGTCGCGTGGGCTACGTAACCCACGCGGTCGAGCTCTAACTTGTCAGCGCCGAGCGAACGAAGTCGATTCGGTCCTGGCCCCAAAAGAGTTCTCCGCCCACCACGAATGCCGGTGCACCGAAGATGCCGAGTTCGATCGCCTGGTCTGTTCGAGTTCGCAACTCGGTTTTGATCGTCGGCTGACTCGCACGCTCCACGCAAACCGATCCGTTCACACCGCATTCATCGAGCACGGTTGCGACGACCGATGCGTCTGCAACGTCCAGTCCGTGGACCCAGTACGCGTGAAAGAGCGCGTGACTGATGGTGCGTCTTGCCTCCTCTGGAGCGGCCAGGATGGCTCGCATGGCAAGAACGGTGCGTCGCGGATGTTCAGGGGGCATCTGCAGCGAAACACCGAACCAGTGTGCCCATCGCTTCATGTCCGCTCGGTTGTGCGCCTGCTTCGCCGCAGCCATCTGAGCGTTCGGATCGTACGCGTCTCCAAACGATTTGAAGACCCCACCGAGTAGGAAGGGCTTGAAGATCGCCTTGGCTCCCGTGTCCTTTTCGAGCTGCTCGACCTGGGTCGATCCGAGATACGCGTAGGGGCAAACGACGTCGTACCAGAACTCGAACGTCCGGATCATGCCGGACACTACATCGAAATTTGAAATCTTGGAGGCGGACCAGACACAATAGCCCCCGATGAGCCGGGTCATAGGCATTGATCTCGGCACGACCAACTGCTGTGTCGCCGTCGTGGAGGACATGCAGCCGGTCGTGATCAGCAATCGCGGCGGGTACAAAACCACGCCTTCGGTGGTGGCGATTGCCCAAGACGGCAAACGAGTCGTCGGCCAAGTCGCAGCGCGTCAGGCGATTACCAACCCGCAGCACACGGTGTACGCCGCCAAACGTTTGATCGGTCGCGACTTCGACTCGCCTCAGGTGCAACACGCACGAACCACCATGCCCTACGAACTCGTCGAGGGTCCGCATGGTGGAGTTCGCATCGTGCTACGCGGCAAGCAGTACTCGGTTCCCGAGATCAGCGCGATGCTGCTGCAGGAGATGCGCGTCGTCGCCGAGGAGCATCTCCAAGAAGAAGTCGACCGGGCTGTGGTCACGGTGCCGGCGTACTTCGGCGACAGCCAGCGGCAGGCAGTGCGTGATGCTGGACTGATCGCCGGTCTGGACGTCCTGCGAATTATCAACGAGCCCACCGCGGCAGCTCTTGCCTATGGGTTCGGTCGCGGCGAAGACAAGCGGGTCGCGGTGTACGACCTCGGTGGTGGAACCTTCGACATCTCGATCGTCGAGATCCAGCGAGGCGGCGTGTTCAGCGTCATTGCGTCCACCGGTGACTCGTACCTCGGTGGTGAGGACTTCGACGATCGAGTCATGGCGTGGTTGATCCGCGGGTTCGAAGTTCAGCAGGGCATTGATCTACGCGATTCGCCGATTGCACTGCAGCGTCTGAAGCAGGCCGCCCAGAAAGCAAAATGCGAACTCTCCGCAGTGGAGCGCACTGAGATTCAGCTTCCGTTCATCGTCGCCGAAAGTCCCGACGGTCCGATCCACATGCACTACGCGATCACCCGTCCGCAGCTGGAGAAACTGACTGCAGACTTGGTGGACCGCACGCTTTCGATCTGTGAGCGAGCGATGGAGATGGCCGACAAGACGCCCGCCGACATCGATGATGTGATCTTGGTGGGTGGCATGACGCGGATGCCGGCGGTTCAGCAGAGTGTGGCGGAGTTCTTCGGAATCCCGCCCAGCAAGAACGTGCACCCGGACGAGGTTGTCGCTCTTGGTGCAGCTCTCCAGGCCGCCGCGCTCTCGGACGAAATCGACGACGTGGCTCTTGAGGACGTCACGGCGCACGCGCTGGGTATCGCAACGGCGGGCGACATTTTTGAGGTGCTCATCCCGTCCAACACGCGTGTTCCCTGTCGCATCCCGAACGTGTTCACCACGAGTCGCGACGACCAAGAGTTATTGAAGATCGTGGTGCTTCAGGGCGAGAGCGAAGTCGCGAGTGAGAACGACCTGCTCCAGGACTTCATGCTCAGCGGTCTGCGCATGGCTCCCGCAGGCGAAGTCGATGTCGAAGTCGCGTTCATGATCGACGACGACGGAATCTTCAGTGTCTCGGCGAAGGACTTGGAAACCGGTGAAGAGACGACCGTCGAAATCGAGGGTCAGAGCGGGTACCTCGACGAAGAACTCGAACGGCTCAGCGAAGAGAGCCGCGAGTACCTGGAAGAGCGACGCGCCGAAGAGGCGGAAGCCCGGCTCCTTCACGGTCTCGAGTCACTACTCATCGAACTGGATCGCCTGTTTGCGATTGCAGAACGCATGGGATCCAATCCCACAGCTCTGATCACGATTACGCACGCCAAGCACGCGCACGAACAGGCGAAGAACGCGCTGACGACCGGCGAACGCCGCGAGATTGCGGAGCACGTCGTGATTCTGGAAGACGCGAAGGCGATGGTGGAGCGCCTGCTCAAGGAGACGGACGCCGTCGCTCGCTGAGTCCGGCTGGCTATCTTTTAGTGGGAGACGTGAGGCTAGGAGACCGGAGAGATACGATTTTTCTCTGCGCCTACTACCCTGCCTCCGCGACTAGTGTCTGTGAACCTGTTCCGCGATGGGCGAATGATTTCACCGGGAGGAGTCGAGTAGAGGAGTAGAAGAGTTCTCTCGGTGAATTCAATCGGTCAGCGCATCACTAGCAAAGGATGCTCTGATGATGCGAATACGGCGGAAGAGATTCACGAACGCTGAGAAACGAGAGCTTTGGCAACGATGGCGCAAAGGGGAGTCGGTCAGCGAGATCGCACGCGCCCTCCAACGCAACGAGGGTTCGGTAAACAACATTGTTGTCCGACACGGTGGATTTCCGCCGCGCGAGAGGACGCGTCACCCGCGATCTCTTTCCCTTCGCGAGCGAGAGCAAATCTCACGTGGATTGTCTGCTGGGCAGTCCATGCGGCAGATCGCGCGAGCACTTGGTCGATCACCCTCAACAGTTTCTCGCGAGGTCGAACGGAATGGCGGAGTTCGGCGCTACCGCGCAGTTGATGCCGATCGGCGTGCATGGCGCGCAGCGTGCCGACCAAAGACCTGCAAGCTGCGACGCAACAAACGACTGTGTCGCGTTGTCGCCAAGAAACTGTCGCGTGAATGGTCGCCTGAGCAGATTTCAGGGTGGCTCGTCGAGACGTACCCTGATGACTCTGACATGCAGGTCTCGCACGAAACGATCTACCGCTCGCTCTTCATTCAGTCGCGCGGCGCACTAAAAAAGGAGCTCATTCGCCATCTACGTCGTCGTCGAGCAACTCGACGCGCGCGGACTGCGACGGGTAAAGGGAAACGCCAGGGAAAGATCGTCGACGCCGTTTCGATTCGCGAACGCCCGGCAGAAGCCGAAGACCGTGCGATCCCCGGTCATTGGGAGGGCGATCTGATCGCCGGAACCCAAGGCGGCGCCTATCTCATTACACTGGTGGAGAGACAAACCCGCTTCGTGTTGCTCGAGAAGGTGACGAGTAAACAGACCGACGTCATCGTGCGCGCGCTCATCAAGCTCGCGCGCAAGATTCCAGACGAGCTTCGTCGAAGCGTCACATGGGATCGTGGTGGTGAGATGGCGTCGCACAAGAAGTTCACAGTGGCGACGGGGATGAGTGTGTTCTTTTGTGACCCGGCCAGCCCATGGCAGCGAGGCAGCAACGAGAACACAAACGGGCTACTGCGACAGTACTTTCCGAAGGGCAAAACGCTGGATCATGTGACGCAGCGCGACCTGAATCATGCAATGCAACGGCTGAATACACGCCCGCGCAAAACCCTCGGATTCAAAACACCCGCGCACATGCTAGATCAGCTGTTGCGCTGACCGGTTGAGGCCGCATCCTCTACTTCTCTACTCCACTCCTCCCGGTAAAATTTAATGCCCCCACACGTCCGCAAAACTGTTGCCAGCCGAACAAGAGATGCGCATTGCGGAACTTAAACTGAATCTAAAATGAGTTGGCTCGGGTAGGAGACCGGCAAGGAATGTTCTCTGCAGGCTCCGAGCCTCACGTCTCCCACTAAAATTCAGATCCAGCTCTGCGCCTCTGTCCGCGAAACTCTTTGTCTCCGTGTCCGCGACTCAGTTCGTGAACTGCACGTACTCGAAGTCCACGCCCTTACCCTTCACGCCCTTGCGTGGCGGCGCGATCCAGCTCGCGAACTGTCCCGGCTCGTAGCAGGGCTGCATGATCTCTTTGAGGTATGCGCGGTCTTGTTGTGTCGGCAACACCGCCGCACGCAACTTCTCGAAATCCGAATCCGAGATGAGGTTCCCGGCCAAGTCGAAGCGGTGGTCCGAGTACACACCCTTGATTCGGTTGAAACGACGGCTTGGGATTCGGAGCTGGAAGTCGGTGATACCCGCTTCGGCGATCGTCTTGTTCCAGCGCTTGCACGCGCGCTCGCAGTCCGCGACGTACTCGTCTCGCAGCACCTCGTTCATCGCGTTGCGAAGCGGGACTTCCTCGGTGGTCAATGAGCCATCCTTGACGAGTTCCAGCGCGTACACCTCGTCGAGCGCGGTGTGATCGCTGTACTTCTTGACCTCGTGGTGACGCCCCTTGAGCCCTGCCGCAAAGTAGTTCGCCGCGTTGCTGCTGATCTCGCCACCAAAGAGTTCGATCGCGCTCGAGAACCAGAAGTTGATCCAACGTTGAATCGTCGGAAGGTCGATGGCGCCTTGATTGCGCGCGTCGCCGTTGGCGTCCTTCACGGTTGCCTCGGCTGCACGACGCACCACGCGATCGACACCGGTCTCACCGACGAAGAGATGGAACGCCTCTTCGGTCAACATGAACTGGGTTGCACGCGCGAGCGGATCGAAGCCCGACTCCGACAGAGCGCTCAGCTGATACTTCCCGTCACGATCGGTGAACATCGCGAACATGAAAAACGAGAGCCAGTCGTCGGTGGCTTCGTTGAACGTGTTGAGAATGCGCGGCTTATCTTCATCGCCAGAACGACGCTCGAGGAGTGCTTCCGCTTCCTCGCGACCATCACGGCCGAAGTACTGGTGAAGCAGGTGGACCATCGCCCACAAGTGACGCCCCTCTTCCACGTTCACCTGGAAGAGGTTGCGCAGGTCGTAAAGCGAGGGTGCGGTCTTTCCGAGAAGACGCTGCTGCTCAACCGAAGCCGGCTCAGTGTCGGCCTGCGTCACGATGATCCCGCGAAGCATGCCGCGAAGTTCACCGGGGACCTCGTCCCAAACGTTGTGCGCAGCGTTGTCGCCAAAACCGATCGGGCGCTTCGACTCGCGCGGCGTCAGAAAGATGCCCCAGCGGTACTCGGGCATGCGGACGTACTCATAGTGCGCCCAGCCACTGGCCTCGACGCTGATCGCGGTGCGCAGCCAAATCTGATCCTCTTGGAAGCCTTCCGGACCCATGTCCTTCCACCATTCCAAGAAGTTCGGCTGCCATCGCTCGAGTGCGCGAAGCAGTTTGCGGTCAGAACCCAGGTCGACGTTGTTCGGGATCGAGTCGCTCAAAGACATTTGTCGAAACCTAGGAGCGCCACCCAAACGCGGCAGTGTGGCGGCTCACGTGAGAGGCGCCACGTGAGGCAACTCTCTTCGAAAGCGCGAGATGCCTCACCCAAGTTGAACTAGCAGCGGGTGAAATCGAACACAGGACGCTCGGGCATCCCGTACTTCGTCAACGCACCCTGCGGCCCGACAGCGTTGGGACGTTGGAAGATCCAGTTCTGCCATGCGCTCAACCGCGCAAAGATTTTGGACTCGATCGTTTCCGGCCCCGGAAAACGCAAGCTCGCTTCCATGCCAGTAAGCGCATCGGGTGAAAGACTGGCTCGCTCTTCAATCGCAATCCGAACGTCGTCTTCCCAATCAATATCGTCGGCCGCGAGTGTGACCAAACCCAGATCATCGGCGTCGGCCGTCACGATCTTATCGCTCTGCCCCAAAGCCATCTCGAGCTTGTCGGGCTCACCGAAGAAGTGCACCTGCAAGCGCGTGAGCCCCGTCGACACCGGCATCGGTCCGCGGTTGAGCGAGGAAAGCGCCACCGCAACGTTGTCCTCATCAAGCATGTACGTGCGGTCCGCCGCCATCGCGAGTTCGAAGAGGACGCCACCGAAACACGAGCCTTGGTCGATGATGGCGAAGAAGCTCTTCGAGGTCGTGTCAATGCGACGAAGAACGCGCGCCTGGAACGCCAGAATCTCGTTGGCGAGCCAGTGCTCACGATGCTCCCACAGGGATTCGTCCACGGCGCGAACTGCGTCGATGTCACCGCGCGTCTCCAGCAAAACCAACCCCACCTCATGGTGGTTGTTCCGCAGCCGAAGGATCGCATCGTCGAGCTCTCGGAACGCACGCAACGACCACTGCGATGCAGCCGCCTTCTGAATCTCATCCGACGTTTTGGGCTGTGCACCCTCAGGGCCCTTCATGGTCAGCGTCGCCACGCGTCCGTCGATCGCAACGTTGACGTGGCTGTAGCCAAAGCCGTTTTCGCTGGGCGTGGGCAATACCGGATCGAGCACGATCGGATCGCCGGACTTTCGCGTGCTTTCAGTCGCCAGCTTCGTGGCGTGCTCGGTGACCGACTCTTCGAAACGGCTGCGGGGGGCAATCGCATCGACGAGGTTCCACTTCACCGCCCGCTTGCCGCGAATGCCTTCACTCGTCGTGCAGAACACATCGGCTCGGTCACGACGCACCTTGCGCTTGTCGACCAAACGCGTGAGTCCACCGGTTCCCGGCAACACCGCAAGCAACGGAACTTCGGGAAGGCTGACCGCGCTCGATCCGTCGTCGATCAGCAGAATCGAATCGGCTGCGAGCGCCAGCTCGTACCCACCGCCGGCACATGTGCCGTTGAGCGCAGCGAGAAACTTGATGCCGCTGTTTCGACTCGCGTCCTCCATGTACAGCCGCGTCTCGTTGGTGAACTTGCAGAAGTTCACCTTGAACGCGTGGCTGGAGCTCGAAAGCATCGGAATGTTGGCGCCCGCGCAGAACACGCGATCGACCGCGCTGTCGATGACGACGACTTTGACTGCGGTGTGCTCAAAGCGCAGTCGTTGGATCGCGTCGGCCAACTCGATGTCGACACCCAGATCGTAGCTATTGAGCTTGAGCTCGTAGCCCTCGCGAAGGCCGCCATCGCGGTCCACCTGCATGGTCAAACGAGCGACTTCGCCTTGGACGTCGAGCTTCCAGTGCTTGTAGCGATCGGGGTGCGTGTCGAACGAGATCTCCGTCATCGTCGGGAGACCATAGAGAAACCCCAGCGACGTTCGCATCGACGCCGTGTGGAAACGCAGAACCGGCGCTCAGCCCTTCCCGCGTCGCACTTTGGTGCTAAAGATGGAGTCGGTGAAACGGGCCGAAAAAGCCAAGCGCATTGGGCAGATTCTCGACGACCTCTATCCCGAGCCGCCGATACCTCTCAACCACCGCGATCCTTTCACGTTGCTCGTCGCGGTCATGCTGAGCGCGCAGACGACGGACAAGAAGGTCAACGAGGTCACGCCACGGCTCTTCAAACGCGCTAAGACGCCCAAGCAAATGGCCGAGCTTGAGGTCGACGAGATTCGCGAGATCATCCGCGAGATCGGTCTGGCGCCGACGAAGGCAAAGAACCTCAAGAAGACCGCACAGATGCTCCAAGACCAAGGCGGCCAGGTTCCGTCAGAGCTCTACGAACTTGAAGCGCTTCCAGGCGTTGGCCATAAGACCGCGCAGGTTGTCCAAGCTCAAGCGTTTGCCATCCCGGCCTTTCCGGTCGACACCCACATTCATCGTCTCGCGACGCGATGGGGGCTGACCAACGGCAAGAACGTCAAGCAAACCGAACTGGATCTGAAGAAGCTGTTCCCGGAAGAGACGTGGAACGTGCGTCACCTTCAGATCATTTACTTCGGTCGCGAGTACTGCCCCGCACGAGGACATGTTCTTGAGGACTGTCCGATCTGTGGTTGGGCGGCAACGAAGAAGCGCATGCGCGAAGAAGCAATGCTGCGCAGCCCGAAGAAGAAGAAGGCGTCCTGATGAAGCGCGTGGAGTTCTACTACGACTACTCGTCGCCCTTTGCGTATCTGGGAAGCACGCAGGTGGAACGCGTCGCGAAAGAGAACAACGCCACGGTGGTGTTCAAGCCGTTTCTGCTGGGTGCCCTGTTCAAAGAGATCGGCACCCCCTTGATTCCGCTGCACTCGTTTCCCGAGGTGAAGCAGCGCTACCAACTGCTCGACATGCAACGCTGGGCCACGCACTGGGATGTTCCGCTTCTCTTTCCCTCAGCGTTCCCGCTCAACACCGTCAACGCGTTGCGGCTGACGCTCGCTGTGGACGAAGATCATCGCCCTGCTCTTTCGCATCGCCTCATGAAGCTGTGTTGGGCGGAAGATCGCGTGCCCGACGAGCAAGGTCTGCGCGACTGTCTGACCGACTGTGGGCTCGATCCCGAACTGGTTGGGAAGACCAAAGACCCCGAAGTGAAGAAACTCTTGTTTGCGGCTACCGATGAAGCCGTAAAAGCAGGCGTGTGCGGGGGAGCTTTTCTGGGGCCAGGACCGACTGCACTTTGTGGCTGACGCGCTAGGCTGACCGCGATGGCGCTTCACGTTCGGCTGCTCGGCATTCCCGTGCGCATCCAGGCGTGGTTTGCGCTCACCGGCTTGGTCATCTGGAACTTCTCCGGAGGATCGGCACTTGGTTGGGGAACGCTTCCCATCGCACTTCTCATCGTGTTTCAAGGCGTGCTCTTTCACGAACTGGGACACGCGTTGATGGGACGCCGCTTCGGACTCGAGCCTCACATCGACCTGGCGTTCTTTGCGGGGTTCACGCGTTGGAGCGGTGGTCGTTCGCTGACACCGGGTCGAGGCGTGCTCGTGAGTTTCGCGGGCCCTTTCGTCGGCATCGTGTTGGGCACGATCGGTTTGTTGGTTTGGATGGCTGTTCCATCTGGGCTGCCATCTCACGTGCAGTGGGCACTCGCGATGTTTGTGTACGTGAACCTTGGCTGGTCTCTGCTGAACTTGATTCCGATCCTGCCGCTCGATGGCGGAAACATCCTTGCGCACTTCCTGCAGATGATTTCGCCCAAAGGCGGCGTTCGATGGGCGCGCTACATCTCGGTCGGTCTGATCGTTGTCATGGGCGGAATGCTGCTCTTGTTCACCATGGCGGACCGCGCGCGCTACGAACAAGAACGCAACGAACCCAACCGCGAAGCGCCGGTCGAACAACCGTTCAATCCTCTGTTCTTCCTAGTGTTCTTGGGTTTCTTTGGGTTCTCCAACGTCCAGGCACTTCGTGCGGAGCGCGCGTTTCGAAAGAGCGGCCTCGCCGATGCGACAACGCCGGAAGATCTTCTCGCACTTGGTTCCGCCGCCATCGAACGCAAAGACGCAGAGACCGCATCGCAAGCTGCGTTCATTCTCCTGCGGATTGCCAAAGACCCCACCACGCGTGACGACGCACTGCATCTTCTGGCGTGGGCGCGTCTGCTTGCTGAGCGTCCCGACCAAGCGCGTGAGGCGTTGCGACGGTTCTCCGGCGAACGCGACCCTGATCCCGCGCTGGCAGGAGCCGTCGCCCTGGAACTCGGCGAAGCGCGTCGTGCAGCTGAACTCTTGCGCGAAGCGCTACCGGATCCCTACGCCGCCAAACGCTTCGTCCGTGCCGTGCGCGAGAGCGGCGAACTCGGTGCCTTGTCGAGCGTCACGAGCGACGCACTGACCCCTGCGCAATGGCAGGAGCTTCATGAGTTTGCGCTCGAGCTCGGCGACTTCGACAGCGCGTTCACGACGGCGTCGACCCTCTTCGAACGAGACCCCGACGGACGTATCGCGTTCGACGCCGCGCTCGCGTTGAGTCTGAGCGGTCGACTGGACGATGCGTGTCGTTGGATTGAACGGGCACGACAAGCCGGATTTGGAGACACCCAGCTTCTCGACGAGCACGAAGGCCTTGCACCACTTCGTGATTTGCCCTCGTGGGCAAGCCTCCGCGAGAGCTTCGATTAGTCTAACTATTCGGAATTACGGCTCTTTGCGTTTCTGCACAAACCGTATTTGCATCCATGCGAATACGAACATATATCTTAGTTCGTGGAGGCGACGACCACACGCTGGGAGCTGTACCGGTTGCTGGGTGAACCCATGCGACTGCGCCTCTTGGCGATCGCGGCCCAAGAGGAGCTCGCCATCGGTGAACTCGCGGAGTTGGTCGACGAGGCCCAACCCAACGTCTCACGACACCTGAAGCCACTTCGGACAGCAGGCTTGGTCCGCGTTCGCAAACAGGGAACACGTGTGTTCGTGACCACCGCAACCTCGGACGACCCGGTGGTCCGCGACGCACTTGCCTCTGGCGCGGAGCTCATTCGCGCAGAAGGCATCTTGGAGCGGATCCCCGCCGTTGTCGCGGCGCGTGAAGCACCGGCGAAAGCGTTCTTCGCCAAGGGCGGTGAGCCCAGCGACACGTTGCAGTGGCCGACCGAGTTGGGCGCCTATCTCGCGGCACTTGCTCCGCTGGTTCCGCAACGGAACTTGGCGGTGGACGTCGGCACGGGTCACGGCGGGCTGCTTGATGTCGTTGCCCCGATCTTCACCAAGGTGATCGCCGTGGACCGCGAACAAGCTCAGCTTGAACGGGCACGGGAGCGGATGCTGCTGCGTCGACATCGTCACGTGGAACTGCTGCAGGCAGAACTCGGCGACGACGAACTTCGCACGCGCGTTGTCGAACTTGGTGGTGCCGATGCGGTGTTCGCCGCGCGCGTCTTGCACCACACACCCAAGCCCGAAACCGCACTGGGCGAGCTCCTGCAGCTCACTCGACCCGGCGGGTTTGTCTTGGTGGTGGACTACGCGTCTCACCAAGACGAGCGCCTCCGAGACAAACAAGCCGATGCGTGGCTGGGTTTTGAACCCGCCGAGTTGCGCCGGCTCGCCAAGCGCGTCGGTCTGTGCGACGTGCAGCTCACTCCGATTCCGGCCGCGCGATGTGGCCAAGGCCCCGACGGGCACCTGGATTGGCAGGTCCTGGCGGCGCGCCGCCCCGAATGAACTCCAACCCGATAGAGAACGATTCCATGACCACGACCACGACCACGACGAGCTCGGGCGCCGCCACGAAGACGCCCAAGGTGAAGTACAAGGTTGCCGATCTCTCGCTCGCCGATTGGGGCCGACGCGAGATCAAGATCGCTGAAAAGGAAATGCCCGGCCTGATGGCGATCCGCGAGGAGTACGCCGGCAAGCACCCGCTCAAGGGCGCGCGCATCGCGGGCTGCCTCCACATGACGATCCAGACCGCCGTTCTCATCGAGACCCTCAAGGAGCTCGGTGCCGAGGTGACCTGGACCAGCTGCAACATCTTCTCGACTCAGGACCACGCTGCGGCTGCGATCGCTGCCGCCGACATCCCCGTCTTCGCTTGGAAGGGCGAGACCGAAGAAGAGTACGAGTGGTGCATTCTTCAGCAGCTCGACGCCTTCGAAGGCGGCAAGAAGCCGAACCTGATCCTCGACGACGGTGGCGACCTCACCATCATCGCGCACGAGAAGTTCCCGGAGCTCTTCGACGGTGACGAGAAGATCGTCGGCCTGAGCGAAGAGACCACGACCGGTGTGCACCGCCTCTACGAAATGATGAAGAAGGGCACGCTCAAGTGCCCGGCCATCAACGTCAACGACTCGGTCACCAAGTCCAAGTTCGACAACCTCTACGGCTGCCGCGAGTCGCTCGTGGACGGCATCAAGCGCGCCACCGACGTGATGATCGCCGGCAAGGTGTGTGTCGTCGCGGGCTACGGCGACGTCGGTAAGGGCTGTGCCGCCGCGCTTCAGCGCCAGGGCGCTCGCGTGCTCATCACCGAGATCGACCCCATCTGCGCCTTGCAGGCTCTCATGGAGGGCTTCCAGGTTGTGACGATGGAAGACGCCGCGTCGATCGGCGACATCTTCGTGACCTCGACGGGCTGCTCCGACGTCATCACCGGCGAGCACATGTCGGCGATGAAGGACGAAGCGATTCTCTGCAACATCGGTCACTTCGACAGCGAGATCCAGATGGCTTGGCTGACGGATCCGAAGAACGGCGTGAAGGAAGAGCGCATCAAGGACGAAGGTCCGGTCGACCACTTCATCTTCCCGAACGGCAAGCGCATCATCGTGTTGGCGCGCGGTCGTCTCGTGAACCTGGCATGCGCGACCGGCCATCCCAGCTTCGTGATGAGCAACAGCTTCACCAACCAGGTGTTGGCGCAGATCGAACTGTGGACGCACCGCAACGACGACAAGTACGAAGTGGGCAAGGTCTACGTCCTTCCGAAGGAACTCGACGAGAAGGTCGCTGCGCTTCACCTCGAGAAGCTCGGCGCCAAGCTCACCAAGCTGACCTCGTCGCAGGCCGAGTACCTCGGCATCCCCCAGCAAGGCCCCTTCAAGCCTGAGCACTATCGTTACTGATCGAAAAAGATCATCGCTGGTGATCTTAAACGGTCCCTGAGAACGACTTGGTTCTTGGGACTGGAAAGGCCCCTTCGGGGGCCTTTCTGCATTTGTAGTTGCGATTGTTGCGGGGACTTCTGACCCCGAGCGGGGTCCTTTGAACCGGACACTTTGGACTCTTGGCGCGTCACCAACCGAGAAAATGATTGGATCCACTCTTGCACAACGCGCTGCATGACTTGGTTCGGCGCAACGTCTGTCCCCGGTTTCAACCGGTTGGGTCCGCACTCGTGGCAGAATGCAAGGTGTTGGGAGGTCGGATGATGAGAGCTTCAACCCTCTTGGCCTGTGCGTTTGGGCTGGTCGCATGGAGCACGTCCGCCTCCGCGCAGCCGATGTGTCCGCCAGGTGTGGAGTTCTGTGTGGAACCCGCGCCTTGCTACCGCACGCCCGAAGATCCGGAGTGCAACCCGGATTGTCACTGTGGTGCGGAGAACTACCCCGAGTGCGATCCCTACTGTGCACCCGGTGACGCGTTTTGCGACCCGGACTGCGGTAACCCCTGTTACGAGCCGGAGTTCTCGGGCGGCGACGTATGTTCCGACCCGCCTCCTCCGTGTGAGCCCATGGGCGACCGTCCGTTCGAGTTCATCGACAACATGGACGGTGACGAGAACGGTGAGATCTTCGCACTCGGCAACCGTGACCCGATGCAAGGCTGCGGAACCCTGCTCGTGGACGAAACCGGCTACTACAGCATCTACGACACGGAGCTTTCGGAGAGCTGTAACGATCAGCGTGACGAAACCGGCTACATCACGGTTGCCAACAGCTGCAACGGCGATGGATGGGCAGTGGAGCGAAACGCCGAAGACCGGTTTCTCGTTTTCGACTCCGACAACACCACAGTATGCGACTCGGATGCTGACTGCGAAGCAGGACTGGTGTGTCGCGAAGGCACCAGCCACGGTAACTGCTGCGTTCCAGCCGAACCGGTGTTCATGGGCACGTTCTTGTTGGTCGCCGGGGAACCCAACACGATTTGCATCAACCACTGGTGCCCCGATTGGGAGGCCGAGATCGAAGCGGGTCGTGACTTTGGTTTTGTTATCGACGGGTGTTCGGGCGTGAACTCGATCCACTTCAAGATCGACGCGACGGCCATCGCCTGCCGAGACGAAACAACACTCAATCCGTGTTCATGGGGATGCTTCGACGGTGAGTGCGCACCCGATCCCTGTGACGCCGCGGACTGTCCTGCGTTCTGCAAAGACGGGATGTGTCTCGACGACAACCCCTGCTCGACCATCACATGCGAACACGGGTGCGTCCGCGGACGCTGCTTGCAGAACCGCAACGCGCGCGGCTTCGATCGCGACATGGATGGGTTCAGCGACGTGGCGGATTGCGACGACGGAGATCCGTTGATCAATCCCGATCGCGACGAGATTTGCGGCAACGGCGTCGACGACAACTGTGATGGGCTCTACGACGAACGTCCCTGTACCGGTGCCGACGACGTGGATGGAAGCGTTGCGATGCCGCGTGATGGTGGGCTGGATCCCGGACCGGGTGCCACGGGTGGAAGTGCAACCGGTGGATGCGGATGTCGTACGACATCTGCTGGAGATGCCGGTGCGCCTCTGCTCTTGTTGATGTTCTTCGCGTTCCGTCGGCGACGCTAACGGCTAGCTATCGGGAAGCAGGCCGAGGGCCTGCAAGCCCGCACATCGTCCATCGGACGGGTCGTCCGTGCTCGCGCTCGGCGGCTCGTCAAAGATTGCTAGCGTCGGCGTGGCTGCACTGTACGCGGGCCATCCAGGAGCAAACGTCGGTGCGTTGCCCTGCGCGAAACTGACCCACGCGTCCTGCATCGTATCGCGAAGCACCATGTCGTCGGCGTTTGGCACGTACGCCGTGACGTCCAGGTTGCCAAACACGTAGAAGAGTTCGAGTCCGTGGAACGCTCCCAAGCGTCCGGTCAAACCAGGGAGCACACGCGTAAAGTAGTACGCGTAGGTCGACTCACCTTCAGAGCCGGCGGCCGCAAGCAGATACGATGGACAGACGAACGCGATCTCACCGAAGAAGGTATTGAACCGTTCTTTCGAGTTGCCGAGCTCGCCACTTGGATAAAGCGCAAGTACGCCATCGACCGTGTCGGGATCCGCGTAGACCAGTTCCAATATCGAGCGGAACGCTGCGTCGTTGGGAACCGGAATCGAGTTGGTAAAGATCGTTGCTTCGTCCGCATTGGCCCCAATGATCATCGGCACATCGTTGGCGGAACCATCCGCGATTCGCTCGAACGGAACCGCTTCGATTAGGGAGCCATCGATGTACGGCCCCACGTTGGGCAACCCAGTCGCGCCCATCCCTGCGCCGCTGGTTGCGTTCACCAACGTAGAGACATCGGCTGCTCGCAGACAGTTCACCGTGTCGCTTGTGCAACCTGCCGCTTCGATCATGTCTGCGCTTCGCGTCAGTGCGTTCGCTTCCGTGGCGACACCAAGCCCACCGCCACTGCTCTGCGACACGGCTCGCGCAAAGAGTCCGGTGCTCTGTGCGCTCGCCACGTGAACGACAACCGACACCGCGCCAGCCGACTCACCAAAAATCGTCACCTCAGACGGGTCGCCACCAAACGCGGCCACGTTGTCACGCACCCATTGCAACGCGAGAAGCTGATCGGCGATGCCATAGTTGCCGCCTTCGAGCTCCGCGTGCGCCAAGAACCCGAGCATGCCGAGGCGGTAGTTCATCGTGACCACCACAACTCCGCGTTGCGCGAGCGAACTGCCCTCGTAGAGATCGATTGAACTCGAGCCTTGCGAGAACCCACCGCCGTGAATGAACACCATCACTTCGGCATTGCTGGCGTCTACGGGTGCAAAGACGTTGACGACCAAACAGTCTTCGACACCCAACTCCCCGTCGGTGAGATCGTTGTGCGCACACGTGACGCGTTGGTCGGCAACGAGAGGTTCGGTCCAACCCGGGTGGGGTTGAGGGTTGGCAAAACGCAACTCGCCCACGGGCGGCGCCGCATAGGGAATGCCCCAGTAGACCGCGACGCCATCGCTCTCGGTTCCGACCACGGGACCCGCGGTCGTATTCGCTGAAGGTCGGTCTCCCGCGTCGAAGGGGACATCGGGTGATGTGTCGCTCGGATCGGCATCTGTGCCCGCGTCAACGCCTCCGTCGACATCCGGCGAGTCATCGTCCCCACAGCCAAGTCCAAGTCCCACAGCGATCGCGAAAAGCATCCAACGCATCGTTCGTTTATAGCGCTCGTTCGAGGTACAAACGAGCCGGTGCTCAAGGTCCTCCGACACGCCTGGTGGTCGTTCCGCATGCACGAAGGCTCGCTGATGTCGGGAGCCGTCGCGTTCTATGCCTTGCTTGCACTGGCCCCCTTCGGTGTGATCGCGATTTCAGTCGCCGGCTGGATCCTCGGTAAGGACGCCGCGCGTACCGAGTTTGCGAACCAGGTGGAGATCTTCGTCGGGGGCGACACCGCAACGTTCGTCCTCGACGTCGTCGAGCGTTCCGCGAACTGGCAAGGCGGTTGGTTGGCGACGACCGTGTCGCTCTTCTTTCTGCTCTTTGCCTCGACTCGACTGTTTTGGATGCTGCGCGCTGCGTTGAACTACACCTGGGGCATTCGCTCTCGGATCCCGCCGGGGTTTCGCGGACTCGCGTGGAGCGTCCTCAAGCGGCGCCTGATCGCGTTCGCCATGGTGTTCGTGTTTGGTGTCGCGCTGATGCTGACTGCACTGCTCAAAGCGGGGCTCACGGTCGCATCGCATTTCTTTGGTGGGGTGCCCACTCTCTACCGGCTGTTTGATTTTGCAGGTTCGGTCGCTGTTCTCGCACTGGTGGTTGCGTTTGTGTTTCGGTGGCTACCCGACGCCAAGATTTCGTGGCGTGACACGTTCATCGGGGCGTTCGTGACGAGCTTCTTTGCAACCGGCGGTGCGTATCTGATTGGCCACTACGTGGGACGCATCAGTCCCGCGAGCATGTACGGAGCCGCGGGTTCGCTCGTCGTGCTCTTGTTGTGGGTCTACTACACCGCGCAGATCTTCTTTTTTGGCGCAGCGTTCACGTACGCGTACGCGAGACTCGAAGGCAACGGAGTGATTCCGTTGAAGCACGCGACCCGAGTGACCGGTGATGAACTGCATCCGATTTTCGAGGGCTACGATGTGGATGCACCGGACGAGGATGAAGAGAACATTCGTGCGTCACGTGTTCTGACCGTGGAAGAAGCCGAAGCGGCTGCGAATCCCGACGCTGTCGAGAGCTGAGAATCACCGGAAAAAGCGCTGCTAGCCGGGCTCTCGAAATCCACTATGCTCCGCGCGAATACGCTTCCGCAGGGTGGTGTTGAGGAATCCGATGAGCGAAGACGCGGACGAGCTGAACGACGAGTCGAAGGAAACCGAAGCCGAGGAGGCTTCCGAATCATCCGACGATGAAGCCAAGGCGGAAGAGGCCAAGGCGGAAGAGGCCAAGGCGGAAGAGGCCAAGGCGGAGGCCAAGGCGGAGGCCAAGGCGCAAGAGCCCAAGCCGAAGACCAAGAAGAAGAAGAAGTCCAAAGCGAAGTCGGATTCAGACTCCGAGTCGTCTGAGCGTCGGATGCCCAAGAAGAAGACGCGCAAGAAGAAGCCGTCCAAAAAGAACGGCTCGAAGAAGTCCAAAACGAAGAAGTCCGACCCCCCTCCCGCCGAGGAGGAAGAGGGTGACCTTCGCTTTTTGTGTGTCCACTGTGGGCATCGTGGCAAGGCCGCCAAAGAGCCGACTCGTTGCCCCAAGTGCATGCGCAAGGGCGGCATCGAGATGCTGGCCGATGATGAGCAAGGACGCCCGCAGTGGTTGGTGCCGGCCGTTGTCATAGGCCTCGTCGCTGCAGTGGCCGTGGGCTACACCGTGTGGGATCAAAACACCCCCGACGCAGTGGTTGGTGAAGTCCCGCTGGAGCCCTTGAGTGTGTCCGAGCTTCGCGGGTACTTGCGCGAGAGCGACGCGGACGGAGACCAAGCCCATCTCTTCGAGGCGAACGACGCAATTGAAGAGTTGGCTGAGGAAGTCAGCGGCGGTTCGCCCACCGCAAAGGCCGAGTCGTTGATGGAGCACATTCGCGAGCGCGCAGGTGAGCGCGCGTTTGTTCCGTGGGCGATGGACACGCCTCGGGGCACGGATGTGCAGAACGCGGGTTGGGCTGCTGAGCAACTGGCGCAGACCGAAGAAACCGAACTCTATCCTTTGGAGGTCGCCGCGGCGATGGTTTCGGCACTCCGCGAAGAAGGTGTCGACGCGATGATCGCCGAGATTTGGAAGTTCCCCGGCGATCGCGTTCCCCCTGACCCCTCAGGCTTTCTCGGGTACTTCGGCGTCGCCGTGTACGAAGGCGACGTGGGCCAAGGAGACCCGACGATCTTCGATCCCTACGGCGGACACGAGACTGAGCCCGACGAGGACTCGTTCCGCGTGATCAACGATGCGCAGGCTGTCGCTGCGATGATGGGTATCGCCGCGGCCTACCAACTGGTGCATGAAAACGACGCCGTACGTGGACTGGATCGTTCGCGTCGCGCGCTGCGTTTGGACGAGCGCTCGCCCTACTTACGCACGCTCCAGGGAAAGATCCTGGTTGCGGGAGCAGGTGTTCAACAGGGCATCGAAGAACTCCAAAACGCTGCGCAGATCCGCAGCGACGGGCCTCGACGAAACAACCTCGCGGGCGTGTTCGTGGTGATGAGTGATGTCGACCAGGCCGCACGCGAAGCTGCTGCGGCCATCGAGGAGTTCCCGGACTTTGCGGGAGCGCACGCAACACTCGCCGCGATTCACATGGCGCAGGGCGAAAACGACCTTGCGCACCAAGAGCTGATGACGGCGGAGCGCCTTGAATCACGCTTGTTGATGCTGCCAATGTTGTGGGCGAACTACTTCTACCAAGCAGGCGATCAAGATCAGGCGTTCCGAAAGGCACAGGAAGCCGTCGAGCGGAACTCCAACAACTGGGAAACCCGCTTTCAAGCCGCTCGCTTGTTCCGCATGGTGGGGCGCTACGAAGAGATGCGGCGTGAAGCGCACGCGATTCTCGAGCTGGTGCAACCGGATCAGACCGAGGCCGTGCGGCAACGGATCTTGGAGTTGCTTGGACCGACCGCGTTGGAAGAAGTCGACGAGGATCTGCTCGCGGAGTACGACGACGAAGACGACTTGCCGATCGATGATCTGGGCGGTGGCGACTTGACGCTGGAGTCGGACTTGCTGGGAAGCGGAGACGACGAAGGTGGACCTTCGCTTCTCGATGAAGACCTAGGCGGCGGACTCGGCGGCGGTGGTTTCGGTGGCGGAGCTGCTGGCGGATTCCAGCTTGGTGGCGGTGGCGGAAGCGGTCCGCGACTGCGCTTCAACGACTAGCTGATTTTTTCGCGCACTGCGCGATTGATCGCCCCGATCGTGCTCTTGAACTCGAACCACCCACGCGCGATCGTGCTCACCTTATCGGCCGCCGTCGTTTCGTCGTACGGTCCCTCAAGCGCTTCGACGTACGCGACGTAGTCGCTCCACCCGCCCTTCATCGTCTCGGTCGCTGCGATCAACTCGTTGACGCTTTGCACCATGTCTTCGGGCGGGATCAACGCGCGCAAACGCGTCTCCAACTCGGTCAGCTTCGGCAAACAACTGCGTCGCACATACTCGGCAAAACGCTCACTTCCGCGCGCTGCTCGCTGATGAAGTTCGGAAGCGAGTTCGGTGTTGTTCGCAGGATCGGTATCCCCCTGAAACACACAGCCCCAAAACCCATCGAAGAGTTCTCGCTTCGCGCCATTGACGTTTTGTCCGAGCGTTTCGTACGCCTCGGCATCACCGCCACTCATCATGAACGCGAGGCCCCCCACCGCGAGCACGACAATCCCACCGAGAATGGCGATGAGACCGCCCTTCCCGCTTTTCATGGCTTTTTCTTCGTCCTCGAGAGACGGACCAGGCCCCAAAGGCGGCGCTCCCCCCAACTGCAAATCGTCGCTCATCGCGGCCGACAGTACTCCAAGCCGTGAGCTGCCGCACCCCTCGGTGGACACAGTGAAAACCTTTCGTGGGTAACAGACGTCATAGGAGCGCGGAGGAGACAGTGATGAAGCAGGCGGTACTGACGGCGATCTTGGTCGCGAGTGTGTGGAACGTGAACAAAGCGCAAGCATGCGCAGACGATGGACGCGGCAGCGCCGTCAGTGGTCTGGAACTCTCGGCGGGAATCGGCGTGATGGGCCACAACACCATCGGCGTCGGAGATCCTCTTTTGGGGTACGGCTACGATCGAGAAGCCGGCCCCGTCACGGACGGCAAGCTCCGGCTGATCTTCGGGCGACACCGCTTTTTCCGGCACGGCATGACCTTTCGTGGAGGGTTCACCTCAGGACGACAGTTCGGTGCCGACGGGTACGGATGGCGGCGCTCGTACGGCGAAGTGGGGTACACGATCCGCACGCTCTTCCCCTGCATGAGCAACGACGAGCGGAAGATCTACGGTGGCGCAACGCTTGGGTTCACGGGTGCCTTCGCCGACGCTGGTGTTGGACGCGGTGCGATGGGTGACGACGAAAACGTTCGACGAACCGCCTCCGAAGAACTGGACCATCGAGCGTGGGGATGGGTGCTCGGCGGCGAAGTTCAGGTTCAATACAAGCACTTCCTTGTGGGCCTCGATATCGACTTCCGCCGCCTGTACGGAGTCGACACAGTGGCGTCGCGCACCATGCTGGCGTCAGCTGTCTTGCGAATCGGTGTGGCCTTCGACTGGTCGGAACGACAAAACGCGTACGGTCTGTAAGGAACCACGAAGAGGTCAGAGACGGGCGGGCGAAACAGAGTTTTCGCTCGCCTTTTTGCGTCACGCACGCGTGCCTAGCGCCCCTCTAGAGCTGTGCTAGCTATTCGGATTGCGTGAATTCGCTGCAATTCCGGAAGAAACCGGTTTTCCAGCGACCAGCGCGGGAGTTCGGAATGGCACGCGAGCGCATCGCGACAAGCAGTACAGACGCCAGCACCCCCGAGGTTGCCTCTGAGTCTCAGGACTCGGAACTCGAGCGCATTGTGAAAGAAGAGGAGCGCGTCCTGAAGCGCGTTCACCGCACCATTGCGCAAAAGCGTTCGACCCGCCGACAACCCTTGATGGACTACGACGCCGAGCTGGTCGCGCTGCGCGATCAGATCCGCACTGCACGGCTTGAGGACATTCCGCCGCTCATCGAGGAGATGGAGCGACTTCAAGGCGTGGCTGCACGCCGCGCGAAAGTCACCGAGGGTCAAGCCGACCCGATGTCTCCTTACTTCGGTCGACTCGTTTTGGAGGAGCACGAGCGTAAGCGAGAAGTCCTCATCGGACGCGCCACGTATCTCGATCCCAAGACAGGCGTTCGCATCGTCGACTGGCGAGACGCTCCGGTCAGCCGAATCTACTACCGCTACGAAGAAGGCGACGACTACGAAGAGCTCTTTGGCAACCGCGAAGTCGAAGGCGAAGTGCTGGTTCGACGCGCACTCTCGATCGGCCAGGGTCGACTGAAGCGAATCGGAGCGCCGCAAGGCACGTTCATCAAGAAGACCGACGGCAGCTGGCGAGTGGCTGGTGCAAGCGCAGTCAAGCTACAGGGTGGTCAGGGCGCGGCCATGCGTCCTGAGAAGCACCACAAGCCGGGCAAGCTCGGTATCCAGCGCGACGACGAACACGTCGAAGACAAATCACTGTCGGAGATCACTGCACTGATCGATCCGACCCAGTTCGAACTCATCACAAAGCCGACCTCTGGACTGGTCGTGATTCAGGGCGGTGCGGGCAGCGGAAAGACCACGATTGGCCTGCACCGCTTGGCGTATCTGGCGTTCCAGGACTCGCGCACGTTCCGCGCCGACAAGATGTTGGTCGTGGTCTTCAACGACGCGTTGGTGCGCTACATCAGTCGCGTACTGCCTGCGTTGGGCGTCGAGAACGTCCCTGTCATGACCTACGAGAAGTGGGCAGCGAAACAACGCAACAAGCACATCCCGCATCTCACCAAGAAGTACGCCGAAGACACTCCTTCCGCAGTCACACGCGTCAAGAAGCACCCCGCGATGCTGACGTTGATCGAAGAGTACGCGGATGCGATCACGCAGTCTGTCGAAGACGCGATCCTCAAGACCGGTTCGAAGCTCGAAGGCGGCGGTCGTGTGCTCAAGGTCTGGCGCGACACGAAGGGTGAAGCGTCCGGTGTGCGCATCGCAACGCTGCGCAAGTGGCTCAGCGAGCAGCGACGCGAAGACCTCGAGCTCGAAACTCTTCATGCGATCGAGCGCGCGTGCGAGCGTGCGATGGAAAAGCTCGAAGACGTCGTCGGCGCCTGGGCGGAGATTCTGACGGACCGTGCGAGTTTGGGCCGCGCCTTTGAGGGTTCGGACGTCACCAAGTCGGAGCTCGACTGGGCGCATGCCTGGTGCTCGCGCAAGATTCCCGTCGCGGTCGCCGATCGTGAAGGTCGGATGGAAGAAGTTCGGGACGGCGAAGCTCGTCCACGCGAACGGGTGCGTGGCGTGGATGGCGCGGATGAAATCGAGGCGGTGTTCCTCGACCGCGAGGACGACGCGATTCTGATTCGTCTCTACCAGCGTTTGGTTGGACCGCTTCGAACGAAGCGCGATCGTCTCACCTACTCACACATGTTCGTCGACGAAACGCAGGATCTCTCGCCCTTGGAGCTTGCCGCGGTCCTCGAAACCGCATCGGAGCGACGCAGCGTGACCTTGGCCGGTGACGTCGCGCAGAAGCTCTACATGGACAACGGCTTCACCGACTGGCGAAGCGTGTTGGAACAACTGAAGCTCGACCACGTCGAAATCGAACCGCTGCGTCTGAGCTACCGGTCGACGGTGGAGATTCTCGACTTTGCCACCGACGTGCTCGGACCGCTTAAGAACGAAGTGAGCGGACGCGCGATTCGTCATGGAGCACCGGTCGAACTCTTCCGGTTCACCACCAACGGTGAAGCGGTAGCGTTTTTGTCCGAGGCTCTTCGCGATCTGACGCGTGCCGAACCTCTGGCTTCGGTCGCTGTGATCGCGCGTTACCCCGAGCAAGCCGACGAGTACTTCAAGGGACTCAAGGTCGGCGAAGTTCCGAACCTGCGTCGCATCGCGGACCAGGATTTCCCGTTCCGCGCAGGTGTGGACGTCACGGACGTTCGACAGGTCAAAGGCCTGGAGTTCGACTACGTGATCGTGGTCGAAGCCAATACCGCGACCTACCCGGAGAGCGACGAAGCGCGTCACTTGATGCACATCGCAGCCACCCGAGCCGCACATCAGCTTTGGGTCGTCACGACGGCGTCCCCCTCGATGCTGATTCCCGAAACACTCCGTAATAACGCGTAGTGTTCCAGGCGTTCGATCCTGCGTGGGTCGTGCAGGACGACGGCGACATCGTCGTCGTCGACAAACCGGTCGGTGTGCCCTGCATGCCGCCACGCGCAGAGGTTCCCGACGACCTGCCTTCGCGTCTGTGTGCGGGCTTAGGCCTCGAATCGCTTGGTGTTCACAGTCGCTTGGACAGCGAGACATCCGGGTTGATCGCCTACGCGCGCAGCAAAGCCGGCAACGCACAACTTCAGGCCGACACGCGAAAACTCTACACCGCCGTGGTCGAAGGATGGCGGTCAAAGCACGCCTCCATCGACACACCGATCGACGGCAAGAAGGCTCGCTCCAGTGTTCGATTGCTCAAGCGCCAAGGCGATCGAGCTTTGCTCAGTGTCGAGCTGCACACCGGACGCAAGCATCAAATCCGCCGCCATCTTGCGAGTCGAGGTGCACCGGTCGCCGGCGACCGACTCTACGAAGGCTCTGTCGCGCCGCGACTCTTGTTGCACTCAAGTGAACTACGCATCGGCGACCGGGTCTTCACATCCACACCACCGCCGGACTTCACCGCCTGGCTGAATGACGATTGGCGGCCCTACGAACCCCCAGCGCTCCGACGTGCTTTTCGAAGAGCGTTCGAACGTCGTTACTGGCTTTCGTTGGACCCCAACACCAACGCGTTTCGCCTTGTCCACGGTGCCGCCGACGGTGTGCCTGGACTCGCCGTCGATCTCTACGAGCAACACTTCGTCGTCCATCTCTACGACGAAGCCCTGCAAAGTGAATCGGTGGTGGTCGACGCGCTTGCTTCGTTTGAACCCGCCGGCATCTACGTCAAACGGCGTCCACGCCAGGCCAACACGTTGGTCGACACACGGCGTGATGAGGTGGCACCGGCCACACCCAGCTGGGGAAAGCCGGCTGCGCCGATGCTGATTCTCGAGCAATCCATCGAGCATGCGGTGCAGCTTGGCGACGGGCTGAGCACCGGGATCTTCCTCGACCAACGCGACGCCCGCCGCCGCGTACGGGAGTCTTCCGACGGCGCCAACGTGCTCAACCTCTTCGCGTACACCGGCGCGTTTTCATTGGCAGCAGCCGTGGGCGGGGCGACGTCTATCGCCAGCGTCGACGTGTCGCGGGGCGTGCTCGATGTCGCCCAAGCCGCCATGGATCGCATTGGTTTCGGTGCACACGAAACGTGGAAACACGATGCGTTCGAGGCGATGAAGATCATGCGGAAGAAAGATCGTCGCTTTGATTTGATCATCGCAGACCCGCCCACCTACTCGAAACGCAAGAAGAGTCGTTGGACATCCGGGAACGATTGGGTGCGTTTAGCCGAAGCGTGTTTCTCGGTGAGTGCGCCGGGCGCGCAGCTCTTGCTGAGCAGCAACGACTCGCGCATGACGCGTCGGACCATGCGTGGCTATGTCCGCGCCGCAGCCGATCAAGCGCAGGTTCAGCTGGAGCGCATGGTCGATCTGAGCGACCCGCGAGACTTCCCCGTATACGGCGAGCACCCGCTCAAACGACTGTGGCTGACGTTGGCGTAGCGCGCGTCACTGTGGCTGCTGCGTGAGAGCTTCGAAGCGCTCGAGTGAGAGCGTACGGAGCGTGTCGAGGATGTCGCCAGATGCACGCACCGCCTCTTTGACGTCGTCCGGACAGACTTGGAGCTCGAGTAGGAACGCGCGAAGAGGTTCGGGGTCGGAGGACGCACCCGCTTGTTCGAGCACGTGACGCGTGCGGTGATAGGGCGAAAACGCGCTGTCTCCGTAGTAGGGTGCCTTGACCAACACGGGAACCATGGCGAACGGGTTCTGGACAGCTGACGCGTTGATCGTCAGGAGAGTCAGCTCTTGGGCCAGGTTGGCCAACTGCCATGGCGTGAGTCCGTTGGGGTCCGGATTCTCGATGCCCTCTCGAACGGTTTCATGTTCAAGCAGAACCTCCGCCACACGGTGATAGCCAAACCTGCTCGCGAGCAGCAAGGGCGTCAGTCCCTGCTCCGTCGCAACAAGCTCGGCCGCACGCGCAGGATCCTGCGATCGCTGAGCGATGTACGTCGCCGCCTCTTCCATCACGCCGTCCCACTCCGCAAGCGATCCCGACGTCTCGCCGATTGCGTACATGCGCTGCCGAAGCTGAACGATCGCCTCCACGATCGTCTTGCCTTCGAACATGCCGGACTCGGTCGCTTGGGTGGCACGCGGAACGATCAAGCTCACCTCCGGCTCTGGTTCAACGGTGGGCACCTCCTCGACTGGCGGTGTGTTGACGTCCGTGGGGTCTTCCGTGGGTGTGGTCGCGGACCCGCACGAAATACAAAGCACCAGAGCGACGAATCTCATTCGTTCTTGTGCCACAGGATCGGACTGTTCCCAACCATCGCCATGGCAACCAGGCTGTAGCTGCGCTACGCCCTCGCATGGATCGCGTCGTCGTCCCCATCCGCGAACGCAAACTCGACTATCTCTTCGTCGGGTTCTTTCTGCTGAACCTCTTCTTCATCAGCACCATCGTCGACATCGAGCAGCTGATCATCGATGACCCGAACGACTTTGAGTATCCGCTTTGGCCACCCGCGCCGTTCGTCGATCTCATTCATTGGTACGGCAGCAACTTCGACCCACCGTTGATGGCGCGCGAAGCGTGGTGGCGCGCCACCATCTGGATCGACCAGCTCTTCTTCGTCCCGTTCTACGCCGTAGCAACCTACGCGTTCATCAAAGGCAAAGATTGGATCCGCAACTGGTGCTTTATTTGGGGCAGCGTGATGATGACCAACGTGTTCATCATCTGCTTTGAAGAAACTGTCGGGGGCACACCCACCGACCACCTTCCGATGGTGTTGGCACTCAACGCTCCCTGGTTCTCGGTTCCAATCGTGCTGATGTGGCGGATGTGGAAGACCCAAACGCCGTTTACACGCGACGCATCCGAGTAACCCTCGACCGCTGGGGAATTCTCGCAGCACCCGTGCCGTAGCCGGTGGTATGCGCGCGACCTTCATCCTCACACTCCTTCTAGCCGGATGCGCTCACTATCGGATCCACACCCCCGAGGCCACGCGTACTCGCGCGCCAATCGCACAGGCTCCGACGAGTCGACAGATCGCAACGCATTGCCCGGAAGGAAGTCGAGCAAGCATTGAGGTTCGTCGCGCCGATCAATCCGGCAACGCCTACGCGTTCCGTTGCACAGAGAGTGGAGGCACGTTGAGCGTCGCGTACAACCCGCCGATGGAGGACGGCTTCCCGGCCCACGAAGGCGACTACGACGAGCTCGATGTCGACGCGGATGCTGCTGCTGAGATTTGGTCGGCGGTTCAGGACGCGAACTACCTTGAGTGGTCGAGCTGCGACGACAACACCACCGGCGAACTGTGGATCGTCGAAATCGACGATGGGGTCGAGAGTCGTCTCGCCCGTTGTGCAGACGCTCTCCCACCGCGATGGCAGGCACTACGCGAGGCTCTCGAGGAGAACAGCCAATCGAACGCCGAAGAATGGAACGGCGAGTGGCCGTTCAACGGTGAGTACTGGCAAGACGAGCTGGGCTACTACCGCACGACGAAGTAGGCGCGTTTCATCATTCGCGGTAGCCGTCCGCCGCCCAACTCAGAACGCGTTGTTGCGTCTCTTCCTCGAAGCAGGGCTCCCCGTGTCGATGGTAGAAGTCGGTATCGCAGCTTCCATCCGTCCCGGCGACCTGCGTTCGGGCATGTTCTTCGAAGCAGTGCCACCGACGATCGTAGCGAGATCCGGAGCACCAGGTTTCGCCAGGCGCGCTGATCCATGCGTAGTCCATGCCGATCGCTACGTGGCAATCCCCGCATGCACTCGCTTCGAGCATTGGCCGGACATCACGCTCGTACCGAACGTACGTCGCATCTTCCGGTGCATCGGATGTGGACGCATCGAGGATCGGTGCGGCATCACTCGCAAGCGCATCGACGCTCGAGTCTGAGGCTGCATCCGGTGGCGCGGAGTCCTGAGCCATGGCGGAATCCTGAGCCGCGGCGTCGCGCGGACTCGGGGTCGACTCCGAACATCCGCCAAGCGTGGACATGAGCGCCAGAAGGACGGCGCGTCGTGGTACGGAAACAGCAGAAAGCCTTCGGAGATTCACGTCGTCTGGGTTCATGACGAGACCGTGAACGTCTCCCACTTAACTGTCCGCTTAAAGCTGCTGCCCTGTAGATGCACGCGAGTTGCTGGATTAGCGCGCGAGCCGAGCCAGCACTGCTTGAGCCGTTGAACTCAGACCTTCCGGGTCCAGCGCTGCCTCGAGCTTGCGCTGCATCTGCGTACGATCGAACGCCTCAACGCGCGCTTCTTCGTCCAAGTCATACCAAAACGGATGGAACTTCAGCTCGCGCGGATCCCGCGGACGCCACGCGCTCGTAAGTTCCTCGACCAACAACTCGTCTTCAGGGGTCATGTTCGCGCCTTTGTGAGCGTCAGTTCGATTCCGTTTTTCTTCAGACACTCGGCCAGCAGCTTGCGTGCGCGCGTGAGGTTTTGAAGAAAGGTGTTCTTGGTCATCTGCAATCGCGAAGCCGTATCGATGTCGCGTTCGTTGCCCTGCGCCTCGATGCGTGCGCGAAGAGCGCGAGCCGGCTGCGTGGGCAGCTTCTCGTGGCACATGGCCAAAGTCTTTCGGAGCAAGGGATCCGACGGCTGCGCATCGAGCTCCAACTCTTCTTCACTTAACGCGACCGGGGCACCGCGCCGCTTGCGAACCTCACTGATGCAGAGGTTGCGAGCGATGCGATGCCCCAAACGCAGCAAGCCGTTGTCTTTGCCGTCCGGTTCAAAGCGCGGGGCGACTTGCCACACCCTCAACAGCGCTTCTTGAAGGACAGCTTCGACATCCACCTGCCCCGCGAAACTGCGCAAGCTGGCCCGAAGCGGGTGCTCCGCGTGCGCCATCCACATCGCGAAGGCACGTGTATCGCCAGCCGCAATCGCGGGCAGGTGAACGTCGAGGTTGGTCATGCGTCGAAGCACTCCACGACGTCGCCCACCTCAGCGGTGAATCCGTCCGAGAGTTGAACCACGCACTCGAGCCACTGAGTAGCGCTCTGAACGAGTTGGTCGTCGACCTTCAAGCTGCTGAGCGTTCCTTCCCAAACGACCTTGCCGTTTCGAACGATGCGAATACGAGACCCTGTGCGCAGCTTGCCGACGTCGACCCGACAACGAATGCCGTCTGGGGTGACTTCGAGAACCGCTGCGGTGCCGCTCGCTGCCAGCTCCGCTTTCCCTACCACCGGCTTTGCTTCGTCACGCATCATGTCTGCGCGCGCTTCCTTTTCGGCAGGTTCCGGTGCCGGCTCTTCGAAGCTCATATCCTCTTCGATCTCGTCGTCCATGTCGGCTGCACCGCCGACGTCGGCCGGAGCGTCCTCACCCTTGCCACCGCCTCCGAAGATGCTGCGCAGGATGCCACCCTTCTTGGCTCGCTTGCTCTCGGCGCGCATGCGTCGACGCTTCGGCTTTGAGGGACGCCCAGGAGGCGCACCTGCAGCTCCCATCGGAGGTGCAGCACTTGCGATCGCTGCGCCTCCAACCATCTCTTCCGCGAGTTCCGCAAAGCCATCGATGCCCAGCGAACTCGTCCGCAACCCGAGACCTTCGATGGACGTTCCATGGGGCAACTCGTGCGGCTGCGCTTCATGGCGCGTCTGTGCATCCGGATCCACCGTCGCGTGATCCGTCGTCGCAATCCACGAGGTCAGTCGCGTCGCGATTTGAAAACGCAGTCCGACGCCCTCGATCTGCGGGTCGATTCCACTCGCGCCAGCGGAGAGCATCATCTCGAGATCCTCCACTTTTTCCCGACCGAAACGAGTGGTCACGCCTTGTGAGCCCGAGCCCAACGTTTGATTGGGAACCGCGATGCGATGCGAGAACTCGCCCTCGGCTTGGGTGCCTTGGATGAACAGTTCTCCCCCGTCGGGTCGAAGCGCGAGCGAGACCATCGCGGGACAACCGGCGAAGAGATCCGGCATCTGCTTGGGTGCAACCTCGAGCAACGCGCTGCCGCTGATGCGTACGTCGGTCACAATCGGTTGGGACGTTCGAACCGTCAGGCGATGCGCCGCGCGATCCGGATCTTCCTGCAGCCCGACGATAAGCTCGACACCTCGACCGGCGCGCGCAGCCGGCTCCGTCAACGAACGGTTGGGCGCCGAACCGACACCCACGGTGTGAAGACGAACGTTGGCCGGTAACTTCTTCATCAGGGTGTCGGTGATCTCACGCTCGAAGCCGATGTAGCCGTCCGTCATCAGCACAACCTGACGTTGAGCCTCAGGACGAAGCGAACGCAACGCTTCGAGAACCGCCGTGTGCATCTCGGTACCGCCGCCTGCGCGAAGCGACTTGACCCACTTGGCGGCGGCCTTCTTGCCGTCGCGGGTCGCAGCAATCGGCTCCGGCTTGAACCGACTTGGACGAGACGAAAACTCGATCATCTCCAACCGGTCTTCCGGACCGAGTGTATCGATCAACGCCAACGCAACGCGCTTGAGCTGGTCGAGCGGACGTCCACCCATCGAGCCACTGCTGTCGAGCAAGAGCGTCAGGTCACGTGCAATGCTGTGCTTCACCGTCTTGGGCGGAACGAGCGTGAGCAACCCGTAGGCGTCGCCGTTGTGACGAGAATCTGCCGGTCGGGCAAAGGAAATCGAGGCTCCGACATCGGGCGTGGCCACAGGCCAGCGCACGACAACATCACGGTCGAGCCGCGCCTCGTCGAAACGCACGGAGGTGTCGGTTCCATCGTTTTGGGAACGCACTCGATGCGAGGGGGACTCGATCGCACCCCGACACGCGTCGGCGATCAAAAACGCGAGACTGGAACGCGCGCTCACTCCATCAGGACTGATCGGGACTTCCAACTTGCCCGCGTCTGCGACACGGCCAGGCGCACCTTGGTAGCGAGGTCCAACGACGGTGGGAAAGCGAAACTCCCACGCGCCTTCTTCGAGCCAGCGCAGTTTCTGGTCGACGATGATCTCGGCGACCACTTCGGCACCAGGCGGAATGTTGCCGACCTCTTGCGTGAAGAGACTCGAGCGGTCTTGCTCGAGAAGTGCCGCAGTACGGCCTTGCGAGAGGGCGGTCTCGAAGCGCTCACGGGCGCGATGCTTCGTGTCGACCTCGCCGACGATCTTGGTCTCGCCAAGGGTGAACGAGAAGCCGCTGACCGCGCCGTCACTGGGAAGCGGAAGCAGGTAGGTCACGTGAAGCGGATCGGTGTAGGGGTTTACGAAGCGCTGGGTGAGAACGACGCGCGCAAGCCCACCTTCTGCCCGCGCGTCCAGATGCGCATGGCGAAGAGGCAGGGTCTTCCCGTCGGTGCTGACAAGGCGGCCACCGGCGGGTGCAGTCGAGGTTTGAGTCACTTGTTGTGCGAAGATCATGGGGTACTCCAGGTGTGTCGAGGGTTGGTTGAGGGAGCTGCGATTCGGGCGCTGTTCCCGGGATTCACCTGGCCAACGCAGCGAGGCCCTCGCTGGTGACAAAGAAAATTCGCTGAAAGGGCGATGGCTTTACTTCACCCGTAATTCCGCTAGGGTGGCCGACGTGACTCGGTTTGGGGTTACTATTTTGGCTGTCCTCCTGAGCGCGCTTTCAGCGAGCGCTCAAGACGCTGATCTGACCCCCGAAGAGGGGCAGACGACAGCATGGCCACCTCGGCCTGTTGAAGAGCCAGAGACGGAAACCGAGACGGTCCCTGAAGCCACTGAGGCTGAGACTGAGACTGAGACTGAACCTGAGACTGAGACTGAGACTGAACCTGAGACTGAACCTGAGACTGAACCTGAGACTGAGCCTGAGACTGACACTGGCTCCGAAGAACGCGAACCTGAGTCTGAAGACGCGCACCGCTCCGGCTTCGCCTTCGGCTCCTACGGTCGCCTCGTCGCTGCCAGCAACCTCGACGGCGGACTCGGTCGCGAAGCCGACATCGTCGCGTTCAATCCACGCATCGATGAAGACGTCTACATGGAGCTTGAGCTCCGACGCGAAGACAGTTGGGACCACGGTCTACGAAGCCGCGTCGTGGCCACGTTGGCGTTCGGCGGTCCCTTCTTTCACCTCGACGGCAACTTCGATGAGTCGGTCGCTATCCGAAACCTCTTCGCTGAAGTCGACAACGCCTTGGTCGATGGGCTCTCGCTGTGGGCGGGCTCGCGGATGTGGCGTGGCGACGACGTCTATCTGCTGAACTTCTGGCCGCTCGACAACCTCAACACGCTCGGTGGCGGTGCGAGTTATCGCATCGGCGAACACGCGGATCTGCGACTGGCCGTGGGTCTTGCGCGTCTCGACGATCCCTTCCAACGCCAGGTCAGCGGCGCCATTCCGATCGATGGATTCATCCCGGAGGAAGTGGTCGTTCTCGACCGTCCGCGCACGACCTTTGGTCTGAAGGCGACCTACTACCTGTTCGGTCGTACGGCTCGCACGGGCATGAAGTTGATCCTCTACGGCGAGGGTCACTTCCTGCCCGAGGGTCGCCGCGAGATCGAAGTGGGACTGACCGAGCGCTTGCCTTACGACTCGGGCTGGGTGGTTGGCGGCCAGCTCGGTCTTTGGCAGGCCGACGAGAACACCTTCGTCAATCTCTTCTTCAAGTACTCGCGTGGCTTGGGTGCCTACAACCCGCTGGGTGTTCCGTTCCGCGAAGGCACCGTGCACGACACCGAGCGAGCACGTGAAGCACTGATCGCGATCAGCGCAAACGTTGAGCGCGGCATGTTTGGCATGCAAGTTGGTGCGTACTACCGCAACTTCCGCGATGCCGATCCCAGCGCGTTCGAGCGCACCAAGTTGGCCGAGGGCGCGTTCAACCTGCGACCGCACGTTTGGTTCGGAGACCACGCGGGATTGAGCTTCGACTTTTCGTATCAGGCCATGCAGGCCAATCAGCTCGACGAGCGAACGGGCCAAGGTGTGCGCGGCGGTGTGACCAAAATCGGGTTCATCCCGTTCTACTCGCCGTTTGGGCGTGGCACCTACACACGACCGCACCTACGGTTGATCTACTCACTGACGATTCGCGACGAAGATGCGCAGGCTCTCTATCCGGAAGAGGACCCGCGTTCGCGAAACAAGGTGGAGCACTTCATGGGTATCGGAGCAGAATGGTGGTTCGACAGCACCAGCTATGGGCAGTAGTCGTCCTCGTTGCGCAGTGCGTCCTGAGCGGCTGCGTGGATGGCGACATCGACGACATCGAGTTCACCGTCGAAACACACGTCGACGACTGGCGCGACGAGGTGATCTACCAGTTGCTGGTCGACCGTTTTGCCAACGGTGACCCTGGCAACGACTACCGACTCGACCCCAACCCGACCACGCTCGCGCGCTTCAAAGGCGGCGACTGGCAAGGAATCATCGATAACCTCGATTACATCGAAGAGCTCGGTGTCACGACGCTTTGGATCAGCCCGATCATCCGCAACGTGGACTTCGATGCCGGCTTCGATGGCTATCACGGGTACTGGGCCGTTCACCTCGAGCGACTGAACCCGCACTTCGGAGATCTCGCCACGCTTCGGCGAATGGTCGATGAGTGTCACGACCGCGGCATCAAAGTCGTACTCGACATCGTGACCAACCACTTGGGTCAGGTGTTCTACTACGACATCAATCAGAACGGTCAGCCCGACGAAACCCTCAGTGGTGGCTTTCCCGAGAATCCTGGTGATCCGCAAGCCGGGACGATCAGTCCGGTCACTCGCATCACCGAGTACGACCCTGACTTCGACATTCGCGGGATTCAATCGCTCACGTCATTGGGCGAAGCAGGACCCGCACCCATTCGTTTCTTCGACATGCCCGATATCTTTCGAGTGCCGCCCGAGCCGCGCATCTTTCAGCGACGCGAGGCCTACAACCTTCGCGGCAAGGTCATCGACTGGAACGTGCGCGAGCAGGTTGTGTTGGGTGACTTTCCGGGGGGCTTGAAAGACATCGACACCACCAACCTCGAAGTGCGGGACGAGATGGTGCGCATCTACTCGGACTGGGCGCTCAAGGCCGATTTGGACGGCTTCCGAATCGACACCATCAAGCACGTCGAGCACGAGTTCTGGGCCGATTTCACGCGGCGTGTTCGCGAACGGCTTGCGGGACAGGGCAAAACCAACTTCCTGATGTTCGGCGAAGCCTTCGACGGAGACGACATCTTGGTCGGCAGTTACACGATGCCAGGCGAGCTGGACTCGGTGTTCTACTTCCCGCAGAAGTTCCAGGTCTTCGACGACGTATTCGCGAACGCCGGTCCGACGTCGAACATTCAACGTCTCTTCGACGAGCGATCCACCAACTACGGCACTGAAGCGCAGCCCGGTGGCATTGGCGTGTCGCCGCAGAACGCGCTGGTGAACTTCATCGACAACCACGACGTGCCGCGCTTCTTGTTCCGCAACCGCGACACGCGTGCGTTGCGTGCAGCGCTCAGCTACCTGCTGACGCAAGACGGCATTCCCTGCATCTACTACGGCACCGAACAAGACTTCGCAGGCGGCAACGATCCCGCCAACCGTGAGCCTCTTTGGTTCAGCGAGTACCGCACCGACGGAGACACGTTTCGTTGGATCTCTCGCCTCACCCGAATTCGGCAGCAGTACGCCGCACTTCGTCGCGGCGACTTCGTGATTCGTTGGGCATCGGAGCGCACGGGCGATGCGCCCGACGCGGGAATCATTGCGTTTGAACGAACGGTCGATGCGGAAGCTGCACTTGTTGTGATCAACGCGCATGGCGCACACGCATCGCGCACCAGCTTCGAAGGAAGCGCGATGAGTACCGGGCTGACTGGAACTCTGGTCGATGTGATCAGCGGCGATCGGTTTTCCGTGAGCGGCGGAACACTCGACGTTGAAGTCGAGCCGTTTGGCGCACGCATTTTGGTTCCTGAAGCGCAGTACATTGCTCCGTAGTGGGACTGGAATCTGAAAAGAAGTCCTCTCGCTCGAAGCGGTGGCCGGGTCTAGTCACCCCACCGGCTAGCGATCTGGCCACCTCTGGGAAGACTTCTGCCACTGCGACTGGAAAAAGCCGTTCGTTGCGGACAAATCCGGTCGTGGGTTTGTGGCATGCGCCTTGTAATGAGAGGCGCTAATGCCCGCTGACCAACACGCCTTTGGCGCCAGCTTCGTAGGCCGACGCGACAACAACGAAGACAGTTTTCGCGTCTGCGAGGACCTAGGGCTCTACCTGGTCGCCGACGGGATGGGCGGACACGAAGGCGGCGAAGTGGCCAGTCGAGTGGTCGTCGATATTCTCGCGTCGTTCTTTGAAGCCGCATCGATGCAAACCAACCCGGCGCGTCGTGCGCCGAGTGGCGTTCACCGCCGAGTGCGTACTGCAGATGCCACCGAAAGCGCTCGTACACTGGGTGAAGCGCACTCCGAAGATCGCGCCAAGGGCGACAAGAGTGGCCTTCGAAAGATCATGGCGGGAGCCATCGCAACGGCGCAGGAGGAAGTCGTTCGACGTGCGGTTGGACCGCTCGAAGAAATGGGCACCACTCTGGTCGCGGTGTGGATCACCGAAGGCGTCGCCGTCGTCGCCAATGTTGGGGACAGTCGCGTGTATCGGTTGCGGGGCACAACGCTGGAGCAGCTGACCGAAGACCACTCGTTCGTTGCGGAGTTGGAGCGCGCGGGTGCACATGACCTGCGCGCCGCGTTGCCCGAAGCGATGAGCGCGATGGTCACGCGTTGCCTTGCGGCCGATGCGAACAGCGAGCCCGACATCCAGGTGTTTCCGACTGAGCCGGGCGATGTATTTCTCTTGTGTACCGATGGACTGACCGACGTGATGACCCCGGAAGCAATCGCGTCGGTCTTGACGTCCCACGAAGACCCGTCGGAGGCGTCGAAGGCGCTGAACACGGCTGCATACCGAGCTGGAAGCCAGGACAACATTACGTCGCTGATCGTGCGGGTCTGAGCGTAGGAATCCTCAAGGGCCGGTGCGAATCACCACCAGCCCGTCGCCGCCTCCCGCGACGTACGCGTGATTACCTTCGGCGTAGACCTCCCCGCCGTAGCCCGCGGGCAGGTTCGCGACGTGCGCGGGCCTCGTGGGGTTGGCGACGTCGACCATGTGGAACCCCGCCCCACCGTTGCCGATGAAAGCGTTCGAGCCCTGAACGAAGATGCCGCGCCCGGCGCCCGAGTCGTCGAGATCCAAGCGCCCCACTTCGGTGGGATTGCTCGGTACGGTGACGTTGAAGACGCGAAGCTGGGAAGAGTCCGAGACGACGTACGCAAAGCTGCCTTCGACGTGAATCGACACCGCGCTTCCGAATCCCGCGTTGTCGACCTCTTCGGGCATGGAAGGATTGCTCACGTTGATGACAACCAGCCCCTGGTTGTAGTCAGAGATGTACGCGTAGTTGCCCGACACGGAGATCCCGTGCGGGTTGGCGCCACTGATCGAGAGCTCACCGAGCAGGGTCGGTGCGCCCGCGCCCGACACATCGAAGACAGCGAGCCCCTTGGGCGCAGCGGTTCCGAGCGAATCTGCGACGTACGCGAGCGTGCCCTGGACGTGCACGTCACGCGCGTTCCCGAAGGGCGTCATCACGCTCCCGACGAACGCAGGCGCTTCGGGGTTGGTGACGTCGTACACGGCGAGGCCGCTGCTGGTCGCCGCCACGTACGCGCGATCACCTGAGACGAAGATGCCCTGCGGGTTCATCACCGTGCTGCTGCCCACCATCATCGGCGAGTCGGGCGACGACACGTCGTAGATACGCAGCATGTTCGCGCCGCGGTCGGTGAGATACGCGTAGCTCCCCTCGACGTGCACACCGAACGCGTTGCTCGCTGGGACGTTCGTCACGACGAAGGGATAGTCTTCGAGGAAAACGGTCCGAATGGAGTTGGGAGCGATCTCCATCTGCACTCCCGGCAGCAGGTTGGAAACCACCATCGCGCCGAAGTGATGCTCGCTGGCGCCGTCGGGGTCGGGGGTCCAGCTGAACTCGTAACGCCCCACGGCGCTGTCGCCTTCGATGCTGTCCAGCATCGTCCACGCCGCGTCTCCTTCGCGATGCATGAGGTCGACGCGCGCCAGGTTCGGAATGAGGAAGTAAGTCGTGTTGGTGAGGTCGACTGCCGCGGTGTACTCACCGTAGATGTCATCGGGGTCGACCGGTGTGACCTCGAGCATCCCCCGCGGAGACTCCGAGATGGTCGCCGTGGGGAAGTCGCCCATCGGCTCTCCTCCTGCGATGCGAAAGAGCGCGTAGATCGGACTGAGCCAGGCGAGCGGCCCCGCCTCGAGCTGGATCACGTGCTCCGCGTCGTAGCTCGTCGCACCGGTGGATGCGTCGAGCTGTGAAAGGTCGTCGACGACCAGATCGCGAATGTTCTGTCGCACGCCGTTTCTCACCGTCGCGTAGTCGGCGGTGAGGTCGAGAATCTGTGAACCGAGCTGGAGCGTCTCGGTCGAGTATCCGTAGGCCTCGATGTCTAGAGTGACGGCACTGAGATCGGGGGTCAGCACCTCGACGTTCGTCCCCTCGGACTCGAGCGTCACGTCCTGGAAGGTTCGAAATCCATCCGCGCTGGTGTACTGGAACCCAAGATCGACGTCGTTGAGCTGGAGCGCGAGGCTCATGCGCAGACCGACGTCGTTTCCGGACAGCTCACCCTTCACTTCGACGCCCACACCGACATCGACGATTGGGGCGAGAAGCTTGGAGAAGGGCCCGAGCGCGGGAATGACGATCCCCTCAGTGATCTCGCACTTCAACGTCGCGGGCAACGGGTTGGGCATGAGCACGTCCACCACCGCCGTCGCCGTGGCGTTGCCGACCAGCCGAAGCTCCGCGACGTCGAACCCGGCGAGTGGAACCAACGAATGGCGTAGCTGAAAGCGTCGAGCCCAGCGGAGGTTGCTCGTGTCGACCTCCGGCGACCCCGCCAGCATCGCGTCCACCTCGAGTCCCACATCGGTCTCGCAGCTCAGCGGACCTGCGGAAAGGCTGAGCGCCTCCACCGCCATCCCGGGAGTGGGCTCATCGACGAGGGGCTGTTCGATCTCGATGTCTACCTCGCGAAAGAGATCGGGAAGCGGCGCGAGCTCGAACTCCACGGTAGCGCCGCGGATGGCGGTCACGCGTCCGATCACTCCGGCGTCCTGACGCGCAACGATCGGTGCATCCACCGTCGCGCTCACTTCGCCCGAGAGCTCGATCGTGAAGCGGCTGCCCACCTCGGGCTCCGCCGAAGGGTCGACGGGCACGGGATCCGAGACGAGCTGTGCGTCCGTGAATGCGAACGCCCCGTCGGCCATGACAACGGGAAAGACGAATGCGTCCAGCGAACGGAGGTCTCCGGCCACCGCACGCACGCGCGTGGACCCGGCGTCGACGAGCGCCGTCGCCATGCCGTTCTCGTCGATCGCCACAACGCTTGGGTCGTCGATCTCCCAGGTGAGCGGCACATCCAGCAACGCGCCCTCCGCATCGCGCACGATGACTTCGATCGGAGCGGTGTCACCGGCTCCGAGCAGCAAGAGGTTCCGGTGACCCAGCTCGATCGACGCGACTTCTCCGGAATTCATCGTGTCGCCCCCACAACCGAGCGCGATGATCGAAACGAGCAATAAGCGAATGCGCATGTCCCCTCCCTCTCATTGGTCGCCGGTCCAACGATTTCGATCAGCGACCCGCGAATTTGGCCGCTACGTCCCGTCGGCGAGCGGCTTTCGCAGCGTCTTCGAATTCCGAACGCGGTCGACCTCACGCGGTAGCTCACTCGGCTCGCAGGGTACGAACCCCCGCTCCTGAAACCAGTGCACGCTCTGCGTAGTGAGCACGAAGAGCGACTCGAGCCCATTCGCCCGAGCCGTACGCTCGATGGCTCGCAAGAGCACCTCGCCACGACCTCGCTGCTGGTGCCCGTCGTCCACGGCGAGGCACGCCAGCTCGCCGACCGTGCCGTATTGGTAGAGCGCAGCACATCCCATCACGAGTCCATCTCGCTCCACGACGAAGAACTTCTCAATGTCGTTCTCCAACACTTCACGGGGTCGATGCACCAGCTTCCCTGCAGCTTCCAAGGGCCCGAGGATCTGCATCATGGTCGGCACATCCCGAATCGTCGCGGGACGCACACCTTCGTAAAGCTCGTCGGTCACCATCAAGCCCACACCGTCACGCGTGTAGAGCTCGCGCAGCAACGAACCATCCGCGTTTCGGTCCAACAAGTGCGCACGTGCGACACCCCCACGCACCGCACACACTGCTTGCTCGAGGTGATGCTTCCAGTCCCCGGTTGCGGACGCGAGTTGAGCCTCGGCGGCATCGGAATCCAGCTCGCCACCGATCGGCGCCGTCACGCCCTCCACCAACGCCACGAGTTTGTCCGCCTTCAACGCCATCGCGGTTTCTGCAGCAAGCTCTGGGGTGGACAGGTTGAACGTCTCGCCCGTCACCGAGTAGCCCACAGGCGTCAGAACGACCACCGCGCCCTCATCCAAGCGAGCCGCAATCGCCTGGCTATCGATTCGACGCACGCGACCCGTGAACTGAAAGTCCACTCCGTCGATCACACCGTGCGGGCGGGCGACGACAAAGTTGCCTGCCGCCACGCGCACACGTGCCTGGGCCATCGCCGTTCCAGGAAGGCCCATGGAGAAGCGTTGTTCCAGCTCCACCCGATTTGCACCCGCCGCTTCTTTGACCGCCGTCAGCGCAGCCGCATCCGTGACGCGCAACCCATGATGAAAGCGAGGCTCCACGCCACGCTCGGACAGCCGTGCATCGATCTGCGGTCGCGAACCTGCCACCACCACCACGCGCACGCCCAGCGTGTGGAGCAACGCCACATCAGCAACGAGATCATCCAGACCGTCACTTGCGAAGAGTTCGCCTCCGAACACCAACACCAGGGTCTTGCCGCGTAACGACCGGATGTAGGGAGCGGATTGTCGGAACCAACGAACGAAATCCATCAGGTCTCCACACAGAATTGGTGAATCGCTTGGGCATAGAGCTCCGTCGCACGCGTCAACTGAGAGCGAGATGTGTACTCGTTGGGTTGGTGCGCCACATCGATACTGCCGGCGCCCCAAATGATGGTCTCCATCCCCATCGCGTTGAAGAACGGCCCTTCGGTGCAAAACATGACGGCTTGTGCGGACGTATCGCTCAGCGATTCCGCCACGCGCACGATCTCAGCGTCTGCGGGCGTCCCAAACGAAGGCACTCCTGCCACCAAGCTTTCGAACTCCAGTGCGGCTTTTGAATCGCGCAGGCGCGCTCGAACCGCAGCTTGGATTCGCTCCCGCGTAGCCTCGAGTTCCATACTCGGCAGCAACCGCACATCAAACGTGAGTGAGCAGCTCGCACAAATCCGGTTGGGGGAATCACCGCCTTCAATGCGCCCCAGGTTGATGGTTGGCGCCGGCACCGCAAACGCGTTGTCCTGGTGTTCTGCGGCGAGCGCCTCGCGCACTTCGATCAGCGCACCCATCGCTTCGTGCATGGCGTCGAGCGCGCTCACGCCCAGAGCAGGGTTCGACGAATGTCCACTTCGACCCGCGAGATGGATGGCCTCCATCAGAATGCCCTTGTGCGTCCGAACTGGAACCAACCCTGTGGGTTCGCCGATGATGCAGTGCTTGGCCGTGGGCCGCTTGGCTTCGACGAGTGCACGCGCACCATTCATGGTGCTCTCTTCGTCCGCGGTTGCGACCAAGATGACTGGGTTGCGTAGCTTGCCGGCATCAAACTGAGATGCCGCGTGAAGCGCTGCGGCGAAGAACCCCTTCATGTCTGCGGAACCCAACCCGAAGAGCTGGTCGTCTTTCTCCACCAGGTCGAAGGGATCGGTATCCCACCGCGCTTCATCAAAAGGCACGGTGTCGGTGTGCCCACTCAGCACCAGACCCTCGGGACCATCCCCCAACGTCGCGACGAGGTTTCGTTTTGCTTCATCGGTGGGGAGCGGACTGACCTCGACTCGAAACCCCAGGTGCTCACACCACTCGGCAAGTCGATCGATGACATCCGCGTTGGGTTGATCGAAGCGTGGATCGGGAGAGCTCACGGATGGCTGAGCGACGAGCTGTCGAACAACGTCCAGCGGTTGGGGAATCGGCACGAGGCGAGCCTAGCAGGTGATCAGGGCAGGTGATCAGGGGACGATGCGCACGTTGCGACTGATCTGCGCGGTGAGCATCCGCGCCAGCCCACTTGTTCGGTCCACGGCAAGCGTCGTTCGTCGACCGAACACAAAAATCGCGAACTGCCCGTCCAGGTAGCTCTTGCGTAAGGTGAACCGCGGCACCCGCGCCACGTGATCTTGGAAACGCCCGTACACGTAGTCCGCGGTGAGTGCGACCCGCTGTGGTGCAGCATCGTCCGCACGTCGGTTCAGCATTCCCCACCACGCGCGCAGCCCCGTGGGAAACGCTGTCGTTGCGAGAATCGGCTCTCCACGTCGCCGATAACCTTCGCCGTGATCTGGAAAACGACTCACGGTCTCCCACGGCACATGCGGCGTGCGCCACCATCCCTGACGCGTTCCAGGCCAGTTGTGGTCGTCGGCGTACTCCATCAACTGCTCAACGGCTTGTTCGACGGTCCGCTCACCGTCGGACGGAGTCCATGTGGCGCGCGGCGACCAACTGAGCCCCAACTGTCGCGAGTCGAGGTTGTATCCATCGCGCCAACTCACTTCGAGAACTGGCCAGGTTCCACCGACGAGGTGTTTCAAGCGGCGAATCGGAAAGCGCACTTGGAAGCGCGAGAGCAGTCGACCCACGTCGCGTGCACCGAGCCCCAACGCGTAGATGTGTCGACGAAGGGCATCGGGATGTGGACAAAACCGCGCGCTGTTCAGGTCTCGACCGAGCAGACGTCCGTCATCGAATGCGATGTGATCCCCGTCGATACAGGCGAGCACCAATCCAGTATGACAAAAGTCACACGCGCCCCCCAAATCATCTTTGAAGGCGCCAGGCCAACCAGATCCAACCGAGTCGCTGCCCCAGGTTTCGCGGTCCGGGCTGCACGCTGCTCAAGCTCTTCAAATCGCGATAGCGACTGATCCCAAACACGTTGCGAAGCCGCTGTGCCGTCGCATCGTCGACACCCGTGATGCGCAACCGCGCCGTTCGCCCTTCACGCACGCCGCGGATCAACGCGTCGCCCGAAACCAGTCCGGTCAGTTCACGCCTCAGCTGAGCAGGCAGGGCACCACGAACCACAAGTCCCTTGCCACGTCGGATCGATAAGCAGAACAGCTCATTGGCGTGAAGCAACGCGCGTCCTACGAGGAATGCGACGAACGCACCGACAACGGCAAGTACGAAAGGCACTACTTCGGAAGCATGACGGCGCCACCCTTGGACAACGCGGTCTGGTACGCAGGGCGCTCCTGCAAGCGGCCGAGGTATGCACGAAGTGCAGGTGCAGAAGGACCGCCACCACGCGAAAGCAGCGCTTCGACCGGATAGCTCATTTGGATGTCCGCGGCCGTTAGCGCTTCGCCGCAGAGAAACGGACGAGACTTCAGTTCGGCATCGAGAAACGCGGTGTGGCGTTGAATTTCGCCGTTGGTGAAGTTGGCGTCGATCTTGGTCCCAATGCCCTTGGCGATGGGACGAACGATCCAGGGAATCTTGTCGCCTTGAAGCAAGCTGGTGATGAGCCGAACCAGCAGCGGCGGCATGAGTGACCCTTCGGCGTAGTGCATGAAGAACCGGTATCGACGAAACGCTTCGGTGCCCGCATCAGGCTTCAGCGAGCCCGCACGGTCCACAATTTCCTCGATGATCGCGCCCGATTCCGCAAACACAGCACCGTCGATCGTCACGACGGGAGCCTTGCCGAGTGGGTGCACGTCCTTGAGCGAAGCGGGCGCACGCATTTCTTTGTCGCGCTTGTACACCTTGAGTTCGTAGGGCAGCTCAAGCTCTTCAAGCAGCCAGAGAATTCGATGCGAACGCGAGTGCTCGAGGTGATGAAGCGTGATCTCCATACCCCAGCGCATAGCGCAGTTCGTTCATTCGCGCAGCGTGAGAAAGAACTCGTTGTCCGCGTCGCGTCGCGACTGGTCCAAGTGAGGTGAATACGTTCGGACTTCAACCTCGTCGCCACGCATCTCGAGGATGCGCAGAAACCCGTTCCCGCCGTTGGTTTGGTTTTGGTAGTTGGCGAGGATCTCGTGCACGTACGTACCGTCATCACGACGTGTAGAGATTCGGGCGAGCCCGTCCTCCAACACATGGCCACAAAATACAAAGCGCACGTTGCGATGTGGCTCGACCAACGCCTCGTACAGCTCTTGACCGTCGAACACCTCTTCGCCAAACGCGAGTCCGTAGCTGCCGGGTGACCACATCTGTTCGGGGAAGCGATCATCGTCGTAGCGCGTGTCGTCGAAGTAGAGGTAGGCGTGCGTGATCAGAATCGCCGGTAGCTCCGCGTGTCGCTCCAGAACGTCGACGGCCCAGGTCACGACGGATTGCGTGGGCGCAAACTCGAGTGCGAGCACAAGCCAAGGCCCATCGGGGGTTTCGAACACGTGATAGGTGCTGTCGGGTCGGTCGGCTTGATGGCTGCCACCAAAGGTCGCCTGGGTTTCCCACTCGCTAACGGGAAAGCGCGTGCCCAACTGAGTGCTGCGATCGCCCGCCATGCCGCGCTCACCGTAGTCGTGGTTTCCGGGAACAAGGACGTAGGGGACCCGCCCGTCCATCATGCGCAGCGAGTTTTCCGCGCGATCCCACTCCGTGTCGTCATTGTTGTGGGTGATGTCACCCACGTGAAGAACGAAGAGCAACCCGTTGTCGGCTTGATCGGCGAGCCAAGCGGTTTGCGCGTCGAAGATCTCGGGGTGGTTCATCGCGAGAATCTGCGTGTCGGGCAAGATGGCGAACGACCAGGGCGCATCGGGTTCCGGACTCACGTTGTCGTCCGCACAGGCGACGAGAGCGAGACAAAGCAAAGAAACGCGCACACCACAACGTGACCCGCAAGAACCAGATCTTCAATCAAGTTCGAGTTATTCGATACGCATTCCTAGTTTCTCCCCACCAATAAACTGCGCCCCGGCCGAAAACGACCGGGGCGCAAAGCGAGAGACGTGCTGTCCCCGTGGACTGGTTAGTAGCCCTCGGCGTCCATCGCTGCGTCGTAGCTCTCGAGTGCTGCACCGCGTGCTGCTGCCGGGGTGGCTGCTTCTGCGGCGCGTGTGCGGACCGAACGAACACGCCGAACCGACTCTTCGAGGCGACGTCGCTCGGGTGCGGGAACCGGCGCAGCAAGCGCACCTTCGATCTGCTGTTCTGCGAACTGGAAGTGACGCTGCGCAGCCACGCGGTCTCCACGGTTCAGAGCTGCAGCGGCTTCACGCTGCGCACGCGCAGCTTCCACGGTTGCGACCATCGCCTGAACACGGGCATCGACCCCCTGGTTCGCCGGAACGGCACCACGCTGCACGCGGTATCGCAGCTGCGTGGTTTGCGTTTGCTCTGCGTCGTCACCGGCCGAGCGGTACACGAATCGCGCAGTCGCCAGGTTCTGACGACCCGCTCGCTGGGTATTCACGCGAGCACGGAAAAGCACGTCGCGCCGCTGACCGGCAAATACACTACCGACGGGCACGCGAAGTCGACCCTGGTTGAGCGTCGCGCCCTGCGAAAGCCCTTCGAGAATCGTCACGCCGGGAGCCGGCACGATTTCGATGTACGCGTTCGTTGCCACGGTGTTGGCGAGCAGGTTGATTTCCTGCTCCAGGATGCGCGCCATCTGCGCCGGACGCTCCAGGTGGTACAGGCGACCCGAGCTCTGCACAGCCAACGCGCCCAGGGTGTTCTCGTCGTAGTCCAGACCGACACCGATCGCGCTGATCTGAACCGCGTACTCGGTACCGTTGCCGGCGAGGGTTCCCAACGACATCGCGTCGCTCGGTCCGATGTTCGCGTGTCCATCCGAGATCAACACCACGCGACGAACGGCGTGGGTCGCCGGAGCCTGCGCGGCACGCGTGATGCCCGTTTGCACACCCGCGTACATGTTGGTGCCACCGCCCGCGTGCAGGTAGTTGACGCGCGACATCAGCTGCGGACGCGACTGCTGGCTCACGACCGTCGGCGGCGCGATCTCCATCACGCCGTTGCTGAACGAGTAGATGCTGACCATGTCGCCGTCCGAAAGCGACTCGAGAAGCGATGCTGCCGCCATACGGGCGTTCTGAATCTTGGCGCCGCTCATCGACCCCGAGGTATCGACGACCAACGAAAGACTCATCGGTGCTCGCGTTTGAACCGTCGGGACTTGGTCCGGAGCATCGATCCAGACCCCGACGAAGGTTTCGCCGTTGGCTCCGACCTGAACTCGAGTTCGAACCGGTGCACCGTTAATCCACTGCGCGGTGCCTTCACCCCCGGAACTCTGAACAGTCACTCGGGTGGTTTGAGCTTCGACCACAGTGTCCTGGGCCCCGCATCCTGCCAAGGCCATCGCGGCCATCATCCATGCGCGTCGCATCGTTTCTCCTTCAGGCCTCGGGCCCGTATGCCTGTCCTCGGTAGGTCGTGACCACGACACCTCAATTCGTGACCGCTGAGGAATCGACGGGCGGAGAAGCAAAAGGATCTATCGTTGCGTGCCATCCACTGACGCAGTGCGTCGAGACCCCTGAAAACGCAGTCCTTTTTCGTGCGCGCAAGCTCGAACGAACAGGCTATATTCGCGACCATGTCGCTTGCACAAGCCGCGCTCGGAGCGGCCCGAGGCTACCTTACGTCCCACCCCGAAGAGATTGGCCGCGCCATGCGCAACGCCCTTGGGCTCCGCGTCGGTGTCCCCATTGTGGCACTGCGCTGGTTGGGCGCTCAGGCCGAGAAGCAGGGGAAGGTTGCAAACCTGAAGATCGATTCGCAGCCACCCGGAATTCGCGTGGGCGCGGACATCGATCTGATGAAGACCCCGATTCGCGCGTCCGCGATCATCTTTATCGATCGCGTCGTCTTCAACGAGGACGAACTCACGGTCGCGCTGCGGCTCGAGCAGGTGAACTTGAAGCTCAACGGCGACGCCGCTACGCCGGTCGCGGCGCTCATCAAGAGCGGTGCGCTCGACTTGAGCAGCCCGGGCACCTTGGTGGGATTCATGCCCAACCGAAACCCAGTGCTGGCTGAGGCGGTCGAGAACCGCATCACGCTCGACCTCATGCGCGACCCCAAGATCGGGAAGAACCCGCTCGTTCGAAACATCGTGAGCGTGCTGACGTCGTTCGTCACCCTGCAAGGTGTGACCAGTGACAACAGCCACATCGACGTCGCATTTCGTGCCTTGCCCTCGGGGCTCGGTGGCGCCGCGCGTTCGTTCCGGCAGCACGTGTTGATGCCCTCGATCGGCCGTCTGCTTCCCGGGCGCTAACTTATCGGACTCGCCGAGCCCTAGGTCTCCGCCTAACCCCGCATTGCGTCGCGGAGTGCCTTCGCGGTCGGAGGATCGACTCGTTCTGTTGACGGGTCGACGAAGCGATAGTCCTTCGCGACAAACACCGATCCGTCCATCACGTCCACGACGATGTACGGGTATTCGTTGTCGTCCGCGCCGCCCTGCGGAGTCCACAGACCAAATCCGGTATCGACCATCGAGTCCGCGCCAAGCAGCTCGAGCACGCCTTGGACACCGATACGCGTGGCGTAGCTGGGGTCGCCAATGCGCTTTTGAAACGCAGGTCGGTCAATGACGCTCGCAACGGCTTCGGCCATCGCGGCTCCACCCCAATGCGCATACACGCCAACACCTGACTCACCATTGCGAAACAGCACGTTCGATCGATCGCCCATGTGCTCAGCATACGCCTTCGTGTGCGGGTTATAGTGTGTGGAGTGAAGGCGCTCATCAAAGTCGGATACGCCTGCAACGACCACTGCGGTTTCTGCCACACGCTCCACGTGCGTCACATCGATGGGAGCGCCGACGAAGTCCACGCCAAGATCGAACGCGCCAAAGCGCTGGGTCACACCATGGTGGTGCTGTCTGGCGGCGAGCCCACGATTCGACCCGAGCTCTTCGACTGGGCCGCCCACGTTGCGCGCCTCGACCTCGATTTCGGGCTGGTCACCAACGGTCGAATGCTGGCCTACCCGGATGTCGTCGAGCGCCTGCTCCAGCACCGACTCAAGTACGTGTACCTCTCGCTGCATGGAGGCAGCGCCAAGGTGCACAACCTCATGGTTCGCTCTCAAGCCTTCGAAGAAACGTACGGCGCGCTGGCGAATCTGACTGGCAAAGGGCTGGACCTCCACATCAACTGCGTGATCACCAAGCAGAACATGAAGCATCTGCGCGGTGTGGTGGATGCGTGTCTGCCCTACGAAGACGCCACGCTCAAGTTCTCGATGGTCGAGCCCAAGGGTGGAGGCGATGTCCTCTTCAAAAATCTGATGCCTCGGGTCAGCGAGGTTGCGCAGCACGTTCGAGACGCGCTCCAGTACGCACGCGAAAAGGGGAAGATGAACGTCACGCACGGAGCCATCCCACTCTGCTTGATGCAAGGCTGGGAGCACGCGTTCGATGACCTCAAGACGCATCGCTACGCCACGATGATCGAGGTCGGCGAAAGCGACTTCTATCCGGTCGACGATTTGAACAAGACCCATCCCGCTGCGTGCCAGGACTGTTCTCTGCGCGGGCCGTGCCCGGGTCTCTACAAGGGCTACAACGAAACGTTTGGCGACGAAGAACTACAACCGAAGCAACGCGGTGCGCGTAGCAACAGCTTCAACTACAGCCTGGTCAAAGTTCTCGAAAGCGAACTCGATTGTCCGCTGCGCGACGGACCGCTCGGAATTACGCCATGGGATCGCGGTCGCCACTTGATGGTGCGCAACGGTCGAAAGGTTGGCATCTATCGCGCCGACACGCGTGACTTCTCGGACGCCGAGATCGCTCATCTCAAACACACCGAAGGCCAGGTGTATGTCGACGCATCGCGCAAAGCTGCACCCGACGATTTTGCGCGCGATCTCGTCAAACTTCAGAAGGCAGAGGTATGCAGCGACTGTGAACACGCGCCGAGGTGCACAGGTCTTTACGAACCGCTCTTCGAGGACTTGTTCACTCGCGACGATGCCGTCGTGGGAGAGCTGCTCAGGAAGTGCCAAGGCGACGTGTTGGATGTCGGATGTGGCGAGAGTCGCTACGTCGAACTGATCCGCACACGGGCCGAAAGTGGGGAGCTGCGGTACGTGGGTGTCGACCCCGACAACGACGCGCTCGCCCGCTTTGCTGCGCAATGGCCCGACGCCGAACTTCACCTCAGCGACGCCGAATCGCTCGAGTCGGTGCTTGGGGAGCGTCAGTTCGACCACGTCATGTTGCTGCGAAGTTGGAACCATCTGGTGGAGCCCGAACGTGTCTTGACCCAGCTACGAGCACGCATGCGTCCAGGAGCAACGGTGACCATCGTGGACGACGTCGCGTTTGGTCTGGCGCGAACGCGCGCCCATACCCAACGCGCCCAGACTTCCAACGCCCAATTGGAGCATCGCCGAAACCACCGAGCACACGAGGCCGCCGAGATCGCCTCGCGTTGCGGACTAGAGGTTCTGGAAACTCGCGACGTGGGGCCGAGCACCAGTACGCTTTGGTTGGTGCGCGCGATGGAGCCCGGTTGTTGAGAACATTTGTGCTCGTGCTTGTTTTGGTGGGCTGCGGTGACGATGCGGCCATCGACGGAGGTGCCGACGTGGGTATCGATGCGCCAGTCGACAGCGCGGTCGACGTTGGGAGCGATGCCTTCGATGCCGATATCGACGCGCCTAGCGACTCCGCGAACGACGTCGAACGCCCGGACGCCGAGGCTCCAGTTCGCCCGTTCACCGATACGTATTCCGGAGGAATGATCGTCGGTCGAGAGCCCGACCTGCCGGGAGCGCATCCCGTGTTTCTTTTTGTGGGTGACCGCGGTGCACCCTTCGATGCGCCGTTGGCGCTCGCGTGGATCGACGCGATGGCGCGCGCAGGTTTCGTCGCAGCGGCGCTGCAGTACATGGATGGTGGAGCCGCGGATTGCGATGCACTTCGCGCCAAAGCGGGAGTGGCGTTCATGGGCGGGGTCGACCAAGCATGCGGACGCGCGCGCTCGGATTGTTCGCAAGGCCTCGTCGTCGCCGGTCACGGACAAGGAGGCTGGCTCGCCCTGCTCGCACGCGATGTCGACTTGGATATCGATGCTGCGTTCGCGAGTGCCGTCGGCACGGATCCCGAAGTGGGTCCAAGCGTTCAAACATGCGTGGCGACCGAACGCACCCTCCCCTTCAATCGCATCCGGATCGTCAATGGCGCATCGGACGCAAGTTGGGGCCCGACCATGCGCGCGCAACTCAATCGGATCACCATGTCGGATTGTTCCGCCGGTGTGACCGACTGCCTCGCGGGAGATGGGAGCGGCTGGTACCTGGTCGACGACCTCGAAACCACCGACGGAAACGCCGATCGCTGCTTCTTCAACGACTCGGATGGAAGCATGCCCTGCACGTCGCCCATCGACCCGATGTGGGCGTCGACCAGCGGACGCTGGGGACTGGACGCCAGCGTGCAATGGCTGGCCTCTTTCCGTCGCTGATTCTGCTAGCGTGGGCGCGATGAATCTCCCCGAGGGACTCTCTGAGTTGGAGCTCAAAGACAGCGCAGTGCACCTGCATGTCGACGAATCGCTCTATCCGTTGGACGCGATTTACGGAGCCGCGTTTACGTTTATCGATCGCTGCTTTGTGTTGCTCGACCGCCCAACGGCCGGAGCGATTCGTGTGTCGCTTTCCACGAAGAAGCCTGGTGCCGACGAGGACCAACTTCGTGTGTTGGTGGGCGAGTTCGGCAACGAGCTGCTCTCGTGTGCCTGGCGCGCGAAAGTCACGGCCGACAACCGCGCGACGATCGAAGCCGTGACCATGCAAGCGATTGGCGGAGCCATGGGCGCACCCTCGTTAGACGACCTCGAGGACTTCGATTTTTCGGAAGAGCCGTTTGAGGACCCGCTCGGCATCGCGATGAGCTGGGAAGAGAAGTACGGCAAGAAGAAGAAGGCCAAGGAAGAGGAATGAGAACCCTTCGCTTTCCGAAAACTCTGTATCCCGGCGAACACGTCGACGAAGCGCTCAAGACTTTCGATCGATTCGGGACCATCACGCGTGCCGAAGACGAAACCGCATGGGTCGTTCAAATCGAAGCGAGTAGCCGTGCAAAAGCACGCCGACTGGCGGGCGAGATCGCCAACTTTGCCCTTGGCCTGACGGTGCGAAACCGATGAGTGCACGAATTGATTGGAACGAGTTGGGGATCACACCGGCGGGAAACCACGCGGCGCCGTTTCGCATTCGACGCGTGGGTGAGCACTTTGTGCTGACCAGCCTTGAGGGGCGCTACGCGCTCTTGAACCGCGAAGAGCTCAGCGCGTTTGCACGAGGGGATCTAAAAGAAGGGACCGACCTCCACAGTCGATTGAGTGCGGCGAACCTCCTGCGCGATCACTTCGATGTGCCTGCGGCCGCGCAGATGCTGCAAGCACGCCGCGCGTTCGTCGGTGCGGGGCCGAACCTGCATATCTTGGTGGTCACGCTTCGCTGCAACACCACCTGCGTGTACTGCCACGCGTCGCGCGCCAATATGGACGCGGTCCACACCGACATGACGCCCGAGATCGCGGAGAAGAGCGTCGACTTTATCCTGCAGTCGACCAATCCCTTCGTGACGATCGAGTTCCAGGGTGGCGAGCCCTTAGTCGCCTTCGACATCGTCAAGCACGTCATCGAGTACGCACTCGAGAAGAACAAGAGCATCGGCAAAGAGCTCGAGTTCACGATGGTCTCGAACATGTCGTTGATGGACGACGAGAAACTCGAGTACTTGATCAGCAAGCGCGTTCAGCTGTGCACGAGCCTTGACGGACCGCCGGACCTGCACGATTCGGTGCGCAAGTTACCCAAGGCCTACGGGCAAAGCGGTCACGCGCTGGCGGTGGATTGGACCAAGAAGATCAACGCCAAGTACCGCGAGATGGGGCTGGACGAGACGCTCTACCACGTCGAGGCCTTGGTCACGACGACCCGCGGACTGCTGCCGCGATGGAAAGAACTGGTCGACACCTACGCGAGCCTTGGATGTCGCGCGCTCTTCCTGCGACCGCTCGACCCCTTTGGATTCGCGGACAAGACCTCGCAGCGCATCGAGTATCCGCGCGACGAGTACCTGGCGTACTACCGCAACGCTGTCGACTACATGATCGAACTCAACACGCAGGGCGTCGAAATCCTGGAGCGCTACGCGGCGATCTTTCTCACCAAGATCCTTCGTGGCGAGGATCCGAACTTCCTGGATATCCGGCAGCCTTCCGGCGCGGGAATCGGACAGCTCGCGTACAACTACGACGGCACGATCTTCACCTGCGACGAAGGTCGGATGCTGCACGAGATGGGCGACGACACGTTCCGTCTTGGAACCGTGGACGATCGCTACCGTGACATCGTGGGCCACGAAACGATCCGTGCGTTGGTCATCGCGAGCCAACTGCAAGGGCTGCCCGACTGCACCGACTGCGCGTATCAACCCTACTGCGGCATCCCGCCCGTCCACAGTCACAAGACCCAGGGATCGCTCTTTGGTCGGATGCGCGAATCGACGCTTTGCCAGGTTCACAAAGGGATTCAGGACTATCTCTTCGAGAAATTGGCGACTGCCGACGCCAAGACCTTGGAGGTGCTGGAGCGCTGGACGACAGTCCGGCCGCGAGAGCATTTTCTCCATGCGCCGGAAGGCTGAGCCGGCTCGCTGATACACGGAGATCGGCGCTTTTGCGGGCAGTGTCTCAAAACTACCGCCCGTCGATCCGCCGTCAGGGGATGCGTCCGCGAACCGAGGAAATGTGACTCGATTTTCGAGCGTGAGGGGACGGCACTAGGTTGTCTGCACTGGCCGCGTAGCGGCCGGGGGTAGTTTTGAGACACTGCCTGACTCCGTGCTAAGCTCCGCTGGTCTATGTCAGACCACGACGAGCCGGAGTGGGGAGACGATTTCGAGGAGGAACTTCCCTCCTTTGAGAAGACTGCGGGCGCCTCGCTCAACGAAGAGCAGAAGGAAATGTCCGAACGCGCGCGCGCCAACGCCGATGAGGCTGGTGGCGTGGGCGGAGCCCAGCGCGGTGCTCAGCACTGCAGCCATGGTTCGCACGGCAGCCATGGTTCGCATGGTTCGCACGGCAGCCACGGTTCGCATGGTTCACACGGCTCACACGGTTCGCACGGCAGCCACGGTTCCCACGGCAGTCACGGTTCTCACGGCAGCTGGTAACGCCGCGTGAAACGCGCGCTGCCGGTTGTTGAACCGAGCATCGATCAGCGCATCGATGCCAAGCAGGAACGCGTGCACATCCTTACCGGTGCGGTGTGTAACAACAACTGCATCTTCTGCATGGAAGAGGACCGCGAGGGACGAAAGATCCTGAACTCGCAGACCGACGACGCGTTGGTGGAGTGGATTCTCGAGAACAATCCCAACTGCGAAGAGGTGTGTTTCACCAGCGGTGAACCGACTCTGAATCCAGCACTGCCACGATGGGTGAAGAAAGCACGCGCCGCGGGCGTGAAGCGCATCAGCATCATGACCAACGCCCGCGCGCTCTCGCTCAAGCGCTATGCGGGCGGTTTGGTCAAAGCCGGCATCAACCGGTTCTACGTGTCGATTCACGGCCACACGGCCAAGCTGCACGAGAGTTTGGTCCGCACACCCAAAGCGTTTGAACAAACTGTCGCCGGCATTCGCAACATCGCAGCACTCAAGCCCTATGGGATCGAGCTGCACACCAGCACGGTGATCACCAAGCGGAACCTGCCGCACATGACCGAGGTCTACCGCTTCCTGCGTGGGCTCGGCGTGGACCAAGTCGTGTTCAACGTCATGCAGGCCAACGGCCGCGCGAACACCCACTTCGAGCGCATCTTCCCGCGGTACACGGACATCGCGGCACAAGCCAAAGCGTTCATCGACGAACAGACTCAACGTGAAGAACGAGTGATGGCGTTTCTCGTCGACATCCCTTTGTGCACCACGACCGAGCTGCCCGACTTCAACCGTGGTTACGTGGAATCGTACAAGCACTACGAACCCGACGATGGAACCAAGGGCGGACACGATGCACGCTTGGGCGCTTTGGAAGTCGACGCCGAAGGCGAACTCAAGGCGGTTCGACGCAGCGACCTCGACGACGAGATGCGCGTCAAACGAGCCGAGTGCAGCACGTGTCGTTACGACGACGTGTGCGAAGGGGTTTGGAGCAACTACCTGCGTCGCTTTGGGTGGGACGAGATGGCTCCGGTGCACGCTCAGTCAGACGCGGGCGACAGCTCCGCCGCACCGTAGCGCGCCGCGTACGCCTCATCGATCCCAGGACACTTCGGTTTGTGAACGCACGGCGAACATCTGTCGGGGTGATGACGCGGCTCAGCGTCCGCCAAGCGTCGGAAGGGTCCCAAGAGACAGAGCGGAAAGCCGACGAGCTCCACCTGCATTCCGGCTTTTTCGGCCTGCGATGCTGCATGCAGAACGCGCGGGATCGCCATCGCCAGCCGGGGACATCGCGGATCGGGGTCACCTTCGATGCCCGCACAAACTAACTGCCAGCGCGTTGCACCATGACGCCGTCCGAGTGCACCGATTTGAGCGAGGACCCGCATGTTCGAACGCGTGACGACAGTGCGCATGCCTTCGCCAAGTCGGGCAAGCGTGCCTTCAAACGAGCCTTCGCCTTCGGCGTAGTCGTGACTCGTGGCGTCCGGGCCGCTCAGGTTGACCATTCAGGGCGTGTCGTAAACACCGTTGGAAAGCTCCAACGTGAAGGGCGCGCAGGCCAACGCAGCGCCGTCGCGACGAATCACCTGGACGAAGAAGTCGGCACTGTCGTCGCTGCAGGTGTTTTGGCCTGGAGCGCCTTGAGGCGCTGCGGAACAAGGGCACTCGCCTGTCCCCATGCCGTCGCGGAAGTCTGTTGCCCAGGTGAAGTCGGTGAACCCAGTTGCCGGACACAGGGCCGTGGCGCAGTCGCCGCGGAACACGACAAAGCGATAAGCGTCGTCCGGGTTGTCCATGAACTGCACGCGGACGTGGTAGTTGTCGCAGGCGGTATCGGCCGAGTCGACGCCGCGGAACCGGTACCAAACCTCTCGGCCTTCCGGCACCAGGTTGCCGGTGATCAAGGTGGTCTGACCCGAACCGGCGTCGCTGAGCGTACCCAAGTCCTGCGCATCGGCACATGCTGTGGCCACACCGGTCGCGGGGTCGGAGGTGCACTCACACCCCGTGTCGGGAACGCCGTCGATGTCGTACTGGTTGGGCGGGCATCCACACACGCCATCCATGCACTCACCACCTTCGGCAGCGCACAGAACGCCGGGGTTCCCGTCGTCGATCATCTCGTTGCAGTCATCGTCGATGAGGTTGCAAACCTCCATCGCCAACGGGGAAATGTCTGGGTTGGTTTCGTCGCAGTCGTCGCCCGCGGGGCTCCCATCGCCATCGATGTCGCGCGAAGGAGGCACGCAGTTGTTGTTGCGGCAGAGCGGGAACTCACCAGGACAGTCCTCATCGGCGAAACAGCCCTCGTAGTTGCGGCAGCTTCCCGTCTCATCGCAGAACGTGAACCCGTCACACACGACGCCGTCGCAAATACTGGGTGGTGCATCGACACCCGCATCGCCACCGCCGTCGGGCACGCTTGCGTCACCCGTAGGACGTTGCGTGCAGCCTCGTTCGGCACTGCAGAACTCTCCCATCCCGCAGCTTCCATCATCTCCGTACAAACAGAAGCCGTCGACGCACTGGGCTTCAAAGCAGGTTTGAGCGGGTGCGGGACATTCGGTGGCGCTCACACATGCGGGCGTCGAGGGACAGCGCTCAGGCGTTTCCGGTGTGCACCCGGGATCGACGCAGATACCGCCAACGCACTCCGTCTCGTTGGGGTTACCGTTCGGACACACAATGCCGCGACAGCTTTGCGTGATCACCACCGTGACTGCGAGATCACCGCGCAGCTGCACTTCGGTTTCACGTGACGCGACGACAGTGCCGGAGTTGCTCAGGAGATCAACGCTGACGCGGAAGTCGGAAGCAGACAGGCCATCAAACTCAGCAACGCGAACACCGTTGATGAAGTCTTCAAAGCTGTTGGCGAGCACGCGGACCGGTTCGCGATCCGGAATGGTCACCACAACCGTATTGAAGTCACCGCCGGGGACGTAGTCCGTGCGCAGGTCGACGCTAAGATCGGAACCTGGGTTCCCTGCACACGCGACCAAGACAAGAACAAGACACCCAACACGCACGAGCACAAGGATACCGGAGAGAGCGGGTCGATCCCAAAACGCCCGCAAAGTTAGGGTCGAGAGAGCTACCAGCTGCCTTTGTAGCCCATCATGTCGCGAATCGCGTCCTCACTCATCGAGGCGATCTCCGCTTCTTCTTCGAGGATTTCGATGCAGTCCTCGCAAATTTTGAGCTTCTTCTTCCCCACCTTGAAAGCGTGCAGTTCGTCGACCTCTTCTTCGCACTTCGGGCACTGGGGCATAAGCGCATACTACCATTCCCGGGTTGGTCACCGAACCCCCGCTGCTGGATGTCGTGCTGGGCTACGACTGCAACCTTGCCTGTGACTACTGCACGATCACACCTGCGATGCGCAGGCAAAGCCTCAACGCCCGACAAATCGCGGCGGAGCTGAAGCGCGGTCGACAGGATGGGTTTTCGGCGCTCTCGCTAACCGGTGGGGAGCCGACGATTCGCACGGACTTGTTGCCGTTGATCCGTCGGGCGCAAGAGCTCGGATTTGATGACATCAAGCTCCAGACGAATGGATTGCTCCTGTCTGAGAGCAACCTCCATCGGCTGATCGAAGCCGGTGTCACGCGCATCCACATCTCGATCCACACGCACCTCGAAGAAGCGTACGAGCACAAAGTTCAACGCAAAGGGGTTCATGACGCAATGGAGGCGGCGCTGTCTCGCATTGCTAGGGCAGAGCTCCATGCTCATGCGGACTTCATCGTCGACAGCGAAACGCTCCCACGTTTGTCGGACGCTGTGAACTGGGCCATCGCGCGTGGCATCCGAAGTGGGTTTCTCTGGTACGTCTCGTTGACCGACAACAACCGCGATCGAATTGAATCCCTGCCACGGATCCGTAACGCCATGCCGGCAATCGGCGCAGCATTCGACACTGCACGCGCAGGAGGGATGAACCTGCGCTCGCTCCACATTCCGCGTTGTCTGCTGGGCTCGTACGCCGATCGTGCACACGATCCAGGTGCACGACGTGTACGCGTGGTCACTCCTGAAGCCACGTTCGAACTCAAAGACGCACCGCTGACTCCAGGGACACATGTTGCTGCATGCGCGGGGTGCGAACACGAGTCCTACTGCCCTGGGATCCGACGCGACTACCTGGAGGTCTTTGGCGACGAAGAGATCGCCGCCGCACGTGGCCGCGTATCCCAGCTCGCTCCAACGCGTCTGCGCGTCGTTACTTGATACCGTATTTCTTGAGCTTGCTCTGAAGCGTCGTCGGTTTGAGTCCGAGAAGCTGAGCCGCCCCACTCTCTCCGTAGACTCGTCCGTTGGTTTTCTTCATCGCTCGTCGCAAAATGTCCGCGACTTGGTCGTCAAAGCGCTCGCTTTGAACTGGCGGCTGCATGCGTTCGAGTGTCGACACCAAGCGGTCCAAGTCCGTTTGCAACGTCGCCGTCGGAGTGCGCGAGTACGTCCGGCAGAGCTTCGCCAAGCGTTCGGTTCGAATCAGTGCACGATGTTGAATCGCCGCAAGCAGAACCAGCACTTCGAGTTCGGAGTCCTGCAGTCGGTGTTCACCGTAGAGCTCCAACGCGTCGTGTTGGGTCGGGTCGCCATCGGTGTCACCCGCTGTCCAAGGACCGAGCCGTAGTCCAACAACGCCCTTGCTCCACAGCACCTGCAGCCACCGGTCACAGAGCACATCCCCGCGAGTTGCCTGCTCAGCTGTGTGAAAAAGCCGACGAATTAGGATCACATCAACGATATATCATGATTTCAACGAAATATCGTTGTCACGTTTAGCGCTGGAGAATGTCCCATTTCGGGCGTGTTGCGCTCGCAGCCAAGTTTGAAGCCGTCGACACCTCTGCGCGATGCGTGGCTTCCACGCCATCGAGAAACCAGACGAACTCCAGCTGCGCGTTGTCCTGACCTTGCTCGGCAGCGAATACGCGAACGATCTCCGTCGGCGGAATTGTCGTGCGACCCGCCACCTCGATGAAGGGAACACGAAGTCCAGGTCCGTCCGGCGTTTGGGGTTCGTACGCTTTCATGACGAGCTCGCTGCACACCACGGTGTCATCGGTCGCGAAGTCGAAGTCAAAATCATACGCACGACCGAAGTACCCAAACGCGCGATCGATTGCACTGGCGACTTCGACCGGCTCCAAACGCGGGCGCAACACCCCTACGTAGTCCGCTCCGCAGCTGTGTTCGAGCGACGCCGCAACCACTCCCTCACTCACCGCTTCGACAACGCGCTGCGCATGCCCTGCGTGATCGGTTTCGCCGATCGCATTCCACGCGTCGGAATGTTCGCGTGCAAGGTACTCGGTAAACGAACCACCGAATCGCTCCTGCACCGCTTCGTCCGCGTCGAGTGTGCGCAAGTCGTCGTGAGTACCGACGAAGAGCGCGGCATGAGGCCAAAAACCCGGAAGGCCCACATTCGACAGATACCAGTTCCGTCGCTCGACGATGATGTCTCCCGGCTGCATGTGAGTCGCCATTTCCTCGATCTGTTCGTCCGAGATCAGACGTCGGCTCGGGACCTCGAATCGGGTATCGCCGAACCAGGTCGCCACCTCACGCTGCAACGGAAACCAACGCTCAAACGCCTGTCGCTTCAGCATTTCCGTCGAGTTCCCGAGCGTATCGACCAACGAATCCGTGTCGATCTGCTCTTCCACCTGCGGTCGAACTCGCTCGATCAACGTGGCCAACTCCGAGCCTTCGACGTGCTCCTTGATCCAGCGGTCGTACCAGGCCCCACCGATCAACACGAAACTCTGATCGCGCGCTCGGTTCATCTTGCCGCGAACTTCGGTGAACGTTCCCGCCGGCAAACCAACATCGGGCATCTCCTCGTCGAAGAGCCGCTGGATTCGATCGTTGCCCGACACGCGATCGATGAGCGCTTTGCCAGCGTTGAGCTGTGCGGACAGTGACGCGTAGGTAATCGTATATGCGCGAGCGTGAAGTTCGGGATGGCGAATGTAGTCCACGCCGTACCAGTGTTCCCATCGATGCTTGATCTCATCGAGTTCGAGCAAGGGCTCCACGAAGGCCCACCACAGCCGTCGTACGCGCGTGCGTTCGTCGGCACTGAACGTCTCGACGTCTTCCCGATCGAGTAGTTCCTCATCGCGCGTTCGTTCGAGCAGCTGTTCGAGTTGGTGATGCGCACGTTCCACGCGTACGCGATCGCGTTGCACCGCCGCGCGGAACTCATCGGGTTGCAACTCCCACAAAGGCTGGCGCTGCACACCGAGTTCACCTTGGCCAAAGGGGTAGCCCACAGTGCCGTCCGGGTTCGGCCAAAACTCCCACGCGACACCCGCACCAGCCAAGAAGGTCACAGCGGCAGCAACATGCTTTGCACTCGGCATTTGCGGATGAAACAACACGATGAGGAACTCCGCCAGCCCATCGGTGTCGACTTGTTGTGGGTGATGCGGGCCGTCTTCGATTCGATGGGAACGCGTGGTGGGTGGACACCGCGAAGCGCGGGTCAGTGTTGCTCGGCGCAAACCCCCAAGTGATTGTGCGGCGAGGCCGTCCGATGCGGCGACGCCCCACGAATATGTTGAGTGACCTGCAGGGGTGGGTGCAGCACGGCGACCGTGTGGTGATGCAGGCCGAGTTGGGAGCGCGGCCGGAGGGTGGCGGCTATCGCGACGTGGTTCGCTATCGAACCGTGGGTGAAGTCGTGCTGACGCGACAACGCGATCGGCTGATCCCAATCGTTGTGCTCATGATGCTGACCAGCGGGTGTGTTCTGGCGTACGCGTGGCCGCCTCGTCCGCAAACAAGTCTCGCGTTCGAGGGCCAAACCGTTGCAGTGCGCGGCAACGACATCTGTTCACTTGAGAGCGGAGCGATTGAATGCAGCATCGAGCACCGTGTCGATTGCGAAGAAGTCTACGAAGGCCGACACCACGTCGATGACGTTTGCAAGTCCAGCTATCGACACACCCGCTGGTTCGAAGGTGCCCAAGGTGTGTTCACTGCGTTCGCCACGTTCTGCGGAGTCCGAGGTCCCCTCATCGAGTGTCGCAACGAGACGCAAGTCATCCTCGACGAAACAGCGGACCAAGTGGTCGGAACACTGCATATGATCTGCGTGCGAACGGACCGTCGCGTTCAGTGCTACGACCGTCGTTCGAGAGAGCTGCGCGCAGTCGACGGAGCGGAGCGCATTGCCGCCGGCCCCTATCATGTTTGTGCGACAACCGAGGCCGGTGTGCTTTGTTGGCACCGGCACGCCAAGCCGTTTCTCTCCACGCACTGGACAGGTCACCGCAGCCTCGCCGTTGCTTCGACCCATGTCTGTGTCGGCGGTTCGAGTGCCTGGTGTGTGCCTTTTGATGCACGCGATCGGGGGCCTTGGGCGATGAACGAGGTTTCTGCTCTGACGATGGTGTCTCGCGGTGACGAAGTGTGCGGCTTGGCCGATGGCTTTACCGCTCTCGAATGTTCACGCAGTCGCTCGGTGCCTTACTTGGATCTACGAAATACCGCCGCCACCGAACTCGCACTCTCGGCGTCACGTGGTTGTGTGCGAGACGGAGAAGGAAGCGTCCGCTGTGATGCAATCGCTCCGCCCTTTTTCTCTGTCGCGTGGTGACCTTGTCTCGGGAGTGGCGTCACTCCATTAAGCAAACGCCGGTGAAGATGGCGCAGCCCACTTCGTCGCTCTCGTCCGGGCATTGAGCGAATAGGTCGCACCGATTGGCGCCCGGCAGCACGGTTCCGTCGTCACAGATGAACTGAGGACAACCACCTTCGTCGCTTCGATCTTCGCAGTCCAGTCGACCGTCGCAGACCGCAAAGTCTTGGATGTGTTTGCCATCTCCGCAGAGAAATCCGTCGGGGCACCCTTGTTCGTCAGTTCCGTCAGCGCACTCTCGGTTGTAGTTGCAGCGCAGTCCGGACGGGATGATCGTGCCGTCGTCACAGGTGAACATTTCGCAATCGGCTTCATCGCTTCCGTCGGCACAGTTGTTCATGCCGTTGCACAGCAAGCGGACCGGGATCTCCGCGCCGTCCGCGCAGGCTGCGCTGGGTGAGCACTGGTCGCGACACTGTTCGGTGAGCGACGTGTCGCCGCAGACGAAGCCGGAGAGTTGAGGACACGATGCTTCGGTCAGACATTCGCCGATGCAGCGGGCGTTGTCCGTGTCGGGAACGAGCAACTCGTTGACCGGTCCTGTACTGAGCAAGTCACAGTCCCGGAGTCGGCTGGACAGTCGCTCTGAAGGCGTCGAGCTCCCACAGGCGACGAGAAGAAAAGCAACCATGAGGCGATGCATGCTCGCGCATCATGCCATGCTTCGCGGGTGACGCCGTCTCAGTTAGTCGACCTTCTTCAAAACTTGAACTCGTTGAGCGAGCTGCCACGCACAGGGTGGGTGCTGCGCGGAGTCGCCAACGCCGAAACGATTGCGGCGCACTCGTACGGAGTCGCAGTGGTGGCAATGTGCGTCGTCGACGCGTTGCGTGAAGCCGGTGAGACCGTGGATGGAGAGCGCGTGTTGCGGATGGCGTTGCTTCACGATGCAGCAGAAGCGGTGACCGGTGACGTACCCATGCCGGTGAAGACACCGGAACTGCAGCATGCATTGAAGACAGCCGAGACCGTGATTGCTGAGAAGATCCTGGGCGAGCACGCGAAGCTCTTTGTCGAGGCCGAGCAAGGCGAGACCTTGGAAGCACGTGTCGTGAAGGCGAGCGACAAGATCCAAATGATGATCAAACTGCTTTGCTACACGCAGCAGGGCCGCGGCCAGCTGGACGAGTTCTGGGCCAACCCAAAGAACCTACGACACGCGAACCTTCCGTTCGCGAAGAGCGTCTACGAAGAAATTCAACGCCGCCACGAAGACTGATTTCATGAGGTGAATTCTGGGGACGCGTAGAGAAATTCCCACACCTACGAAAGGGTAATTCTGGGGACGCGTTTACTAGTTACCCGGACCTGCTTCCGAATGGCGCCTTTTCGCAGAGTTTTCTTGAAAACACGCAACTTCCACTCCGTGCGCTCGATAAGCGTGCATGCCCCGTCAAGCCCGGCCCTACACGCCTGAGAATCCACACCACCTCATCAGCCGTTTCGTTAATCGCGAGTTTCGGATGGCTGGCGACCAGGAGCGGTCTGCGTACCTCGTGCGACTCGCACGAGCGCGTCGCGCGACCGGAACGCGAATCGGTGCGTACGGACTCATGAGCAGCCACGTTCACCTATGTGCGCGCGGGGCACCGTTAGGCTCGTTTGTCCAGCGAGTTAACACAGGTTTCGGACTCTGGTGGAACCGAACTCACGATGCCTACGGCCCTGTCTTTGCTGAACGGCCCCGCTCCATCGTGGTCGCGACCGAAGAGCAACTCGCACGACTGATCGCGTACATCCACAACAACCCAGTTCGCGCTGGCTTGGTGGACTGCCCCATGGCCTCGGCGTGGACAAGCCATCGTGCATTCATCGACCCAACTCGGTGCCCAATGTTCCTTGACGCAGAGTGGGCACTCGCCGAGATGGGATTCTCGTCGTCCAAGAGCGGACGGCTCGCGTTTCACGACTTCGTGTCATCTCGCAAATACATGCCGCGAGACCCTCTTGTGGCAGGACCCGGCGAGTCCAGTGTCGAACTCGTCATAGCGCTCACTCACGCAACGGCGAACGCTTGGGGGATCAGCATTGCTCAGCTCGCTCGTCCCACACGCGAGTCCGCAAAAACAGTCCGACGCGAGCTGATCGCCACGGCTATCGAGCTGTTCGGCTGCCAAGGAAAACACGTCGCACAAGCCCTCGGACTGAGCTCAGCGACGGTATCCAAGCTGTACGCAAAATCACGTGGGATGAACTCGCAACAGATCGTAAATTGGTACCTCGACGAAAAAGCCTCGGAGAAAGACGTGTTTTGGAAGCAGGTTGGGTGAAGCAGTCCACGCGTCCCCAGAATTCACCCTGAATTACCGCGCGTCGAGGTTGGGGTCGGTTCGCTTCAGGAGTGACTCAGGAGTTACGAGCCACTCCGGTTCTGGCACGTCGTCCATCTGGTAAAAGCCGCTGCAAAAAATCGCACGCGGACACGATGCACACTCCGGCTTCTTGTACCGTCGCTCCGCGAGGTAGTCCGCCAAGTTCACGGTCTCGTTGTTCACAAACACCATGTGACGCGTCAGCTTCTGCGCATCTCCAACGAGATGCTCCTCGAAGCCCGGCATGAAACACCACGGCAGATTGATCACCTGCATCTTCATTCGATCACGCCAGCGTTCGATCACATCCATCGCCACGCGTGCAGCCTCTGCGGGATCGGGAGCATGACGCGTCGTCGCTCGCCCGAACGGCGTCAGGAACTGAATGTTCAACCACTTCAGCCCCTCGTCGAACGCGAGCTTCGCAACGGCGTCCAACTTCTGAAAGTTGGTCTTGGTTAGCGTGATGTTCATCCCGAGCTCAACGTGGTCAGGCCGGTGCTTCACGCAGTGCCGAATGCCGACCAACGTTTGATCAAACGCTTCGGCCACCCCGACTTCTCGTGCGTGACTCTTCATGTCGGGGCCATGAACACTGAAGAGCAAGGTCGTGAGACCACTCGTCACAAGCTTTTTCGCGAAGTCTTCGTACGCACACAGCCGACCATTGGTGGTTACGTTTACGCGCTCGTAACCGACTCGTCTCGCATGTCGGATCAAACCCACAAGCTCGGGATTCAGCGTTGGTTCTCCCCCATCGAAGTCGACCATCGTGATCCCATGACGGCGATACTTGTCGAGAATCTCGCGCTGCCGCGTGGGGTGCCCATCGACCTGCGTACGCGTACCGACCGCGCAAAACGTGCAGTGGTTGTTGCACACATAGGTCACGTTCATGATCAGCTTCTTCGGCCCACGACTCTCGCGAAATCGCTGCTGAAACGTCCACATGAACGCTTCGAGTTCGGGGTCGCCCACACCACGTTGGAAAAGAGGTCCCCAGTCATCAACCACCGGCAGGGAACCCGACCGACGCGCAAGCTCGGTCCCAGGTAAGGGTGTCGCAAATTGAACCGCTGGGTACGCACGATGTGAGTCCCAAAGCTCAAGTGCGAAGTCCAAGGTCTCGTTGATCTCTTCTGCGCGTTCGCCTGGGAGACCGATCATGTAGTGCACCAAAAGCGGAACGGATGCTTTCTCCGCATTCACAGCCGCAGCACGGATGTGGTCAAGGTCGAGCTTCTTGTCGACCACATCCTTCACCACGCGAGCACTGCCACTTTCGGCACTCACGCTGATCGTGGTCACACGACCGCGCATGCGACCAAAGTGTCGCGGTTTGAGATAGTCCGCGCGGAACCCATTCGGAACTTCGAATCGGAGGTCGAACTCTTCGATGAGCTCCAAGAACGCGTCAAAGTGCTCCGACCGCACATTGATCAGTTCGTCCAGAACGTAGAGTGAGTCCGCTCCACGCTGCTTCAACATCGCGATCAGTTCGCGCAAGCGAGGCAATGGAAGACGACGCTGAACCTTGGGCTGGTCTTGATCAGGGTTGGAGCTGCAGTGAATGCAGGTAAACGGGCACCCACGTGTTGTCACGAGCGGAAGAGTCTTCGCACCGAGGGGAAACGCTCCAGGCGCGCGACCTAGACCGGACTCGAAGCGACGATGGAACGCCCAGTACGCTTCGACGTCTACCAAATCCCACGCGGGCAACGCCAACGTCGCCAGGTCCGGACGGGTGCCCACATGGACGCCTGGTGTGAAGTCGCGCAGCAACGCATCGACCGTTGACTCACTTTCGTATTTCACCCACGCGTGCGCTTCGGGATACGCGTTCAGCACGCCATCGCTTTCGACGTAGTGCTGACCGGATTGGTAGGCATCAGCGAGAATCACGCGCCCAGGAACTTGCTTGAGCAACGATGCGACAACCGGGTCACGGTGTGGAGGCCGATGGAAAGGACTGTAGGTCACGACGCACGTGTCGCCCTCGATCCGTTCGAGGACATCAGCAACGGGCGCGCCGAGATACGCACGTTCGTCGTTCCATGTCAGCGACGAGTTTGGCAGCGCAAACGCATCGACAAGTTGAACGTCGTGCTCAGCTTGGCGCAGTGCTCCAGCGAGTTGAACCGCACCCAGATTGCTGACCTGTGGGTAGTCGATGAAGTCCCGCGCAACGGTCACCGGAGGGTGCACAACGGTGATGCGCGAGGACATGGCTTGCAGCATAGCGCAGCGCGGAAATGGGGGTGTTTGGAGAAAACGCCTACAAAGTGGGCTGTTTGAGGGCAGGTCCGGGTAACGAGTGTACGCGTCCCCAGGATTTACCGGCTCGCGTCCCCAGGATTTACCGGCTCGGGAGAGTTGTTAGTCTTGCGGGGTGCTCACCGAAGAGCAGCGGGCTGAAGCGGATGGTGGCAGTTGGGTCGAAGCCCACGAAGACGCCGCGCACCAAAAACGAAACTGGGTGCGGCTCACGTTCGACTGCAACGACCACTGCATCTTCTGCCTCGACAGCCAAGCGCACGATGGGCGCATGCGCGACCCGCAAGAGGTCAAAGCGCAGATCCTCGACGGCAAACGCAAAGGTGCCGAACGTCTGATCCTTTCTGGCGGCGAACCGACGATCCATCCGAAGTACATCGACTTCATCAAACTCGGTCGCCTCGCCGGATACGACCACATCCAAACGGTCACCAACGGTCGACTCTTTAAGTATCCCGAGTTTCTGCGTCGCTGTGTTGATGCGGGTCTGCGTGAGATCACCTTTTCAATCCACGGACCCAACGCAAAAGTCCACGACGCACTCGTCGGGGTTAAAGGTGCATTCGACGAAGAGATCGAAGGACTGCGCAACGCACTCGCCGACGGCAGGGTCATCGTGAACATCGACGTCTGCGTCAACCGCGGCAACGTCAAACACCTCGCAACCATGCTCGAGACGTTCACCGCCATGGGGGTGCGCGAGTACGACTTGCTCCACGTCATTCCCTTCGGTGCAGCCTGGCGCGATGGCAAAGAGGTTCTCTTCTACGACCTGGAAGCCATGCGGCCACACCTGGTCGAAGCGTTCGCATGGGCAAAAAAGCCCGACATGCACATCTGGCTCAATCGTTTTCCGGTCCAACATTGCGAAGGCTTTCACGAACTCATCCAAGATCCCTACAAGCTCAACGACGAGATCCGCGGCCGGAAGGAAGAGTTTCAACGCTGGATCGACGTCGGCGAACCGCTGGACTGTCGAGAGCCTCGCCGCTGCGGCTACTGCTACCTGCAGCACGTCTGCGATACGTTTGAGCACACGCAGCGTGACATCTTCCTGGGTGGAGACTTCGACGTCGTGAGGGTCGACGTCGGTTGGGAAGCGCAACAGAAACCGGTGTACGGAGGCGACCCCGCGAGCGCCAAGCGCGGCAAGAAGCGCCTGCCGATGGCGCAGCTCAACTACCCTGAACCTTCGTCCCGGGTAACCGACGATCACGCACTGCACGTGGTGGGTCCCAACTGGGATTCGGTGAAAGCCACAATTGGGCGCTACTCGTTTTCGTCGCTCGAACTTCAGCTCGACGACTGGAGCGAACTTCCTGACACGGTGAGCAAACTCGATCGCGTGTACGTTGATACACGCGCTGACGTCGAACGGTTTGCCGAACGCGACGTCGAAGTTGTTCTCACTCTTTCCAACGATGTGGCGGCGTGGCTTCTCACGTTGCAGAGCGCACCGACGCCGCGTTTTGCACTTCGACAGCCGACCTGGGAGCGACTCACCCAGTCAAAAGAGCGTGATGTCGATCTCCAGGCGTTCTTTGCCAAGCTGGCCTTTGACGTTCCCGCAGAAGGCGTTCCGAAGTGCGTGAGCGAGAGCGCGCGACCCGCCCGCAAGGTCTACGACACCGCGATGGGCACGTCCGACGGCAAGCTCGAAGCGTTTCGCTACGTCCAGCGGTACATCCTCGACGGGTACCGCACCAAGTCGCTGCGCTGCGCAACCTGCATGCACGAATCGACGTGCGAGGGTCTTCACGTCAACTACATCCGCGCTCACGGGTTTGATGCCATGCAACCCGTCGAACGCTGACTGCTACCAGCCCGAAGATCCGGGACCCCCTTTGAAGGGTCCAACAAGCTCCGGCGTAATCCAGCCCGCATAAAACCCACCCGGCTGCGGCACGACAGCATGCTCATCGACGAAGCACTCAAAAGGCGTCGCGTAGAACGCGATGCATCCTGCAATGGCCACGAAGTCTTCGAACGGCGCTTCGTAACTCCACGCGCGTCCTGGCACCCGCGTGTCTCCTACGTGGACGTCCCAGTACGTGGCTTCGCCTTTCCACTCGCAGCGCGATCCGGCACCACGATGCACGAGGAACTCGGCGTTCACATCGTCGCGGGGGATGTAGAACGTGGGCGGGTGCGAGGTCTCGAGCACACGTCGTGCGCGAGTCGTGTCGGCGATGGTCGCGCCCGACAACGTCACACGTACCCGACGGTCGTCACCGACCAACGCAGGCGGTCGCGGGTAGTCCCACACCGACTCTTGGCCAACTGCGGGTTCATCTGCAAACGCAGGCCTTTCTTGGCCTCGATGCACCCACTGCGAGCGAGCGAGTTCAGCCCAACGCGGAAGTTTCATGGCGAAGGTCTAAGGCCGAGTACTTGATCAAGCCACTGACGGTTTGGGGGTGTGAACGTTGGCGCGTAGAACGATCGCCGCGGAAGGTCGTCTGTCAGTCGAGATAGCGCTCCGGCGATACGACCTTGCGAAAGCGCCGGCCCACCTGAGTTTCCGACGCGACTCGCGAACGCCGTGTGTTCATCCGACGCGTTCGACTCGACCACGAGTACGCCACGACGAACACCGACCAAACGCGCTTGCCCACCATAGCGACGCAGGATGCCTCGCGTCGGGGGTCGACGATGCCAACCCACGAGCTGGAGGACAGCTTCCAACGATTCCGAACGTTGCAGCGAGAGCGTCGGCACCGGCAACGATCCGTAGTCCAGCATCGCGAGATCGTGTCGGCTCCGAACTGAGGTGTCGGGCCGGTCCGCACATCGCTCGACTCCATACGCTCCCGGATGAATCCAGCAACGATGTGCCGCGTACTCCACGTCGTCGACTTCGACTTTCGGCAGGGGCGGTGCGTACGCTTGGGTCGTCGTGGGACGCGAGGGACGTGTTGCCAAGCAGTGCGCCGCAGTCAGCACCAACCCCTGCCCGAGGTGTGTCCCACTGCAACGCCGTCCAACCAACACGACGGCGGTATGCGAAGCGTCGCGGAAACGCGCGTCGGGCTCGAGTTGCTCTGACCACGTCCGTGGCGTCGGCGCACACGCGACCCACCCACCAAACAGCAGCAGTATCGTCCCGAGTTTCACAGTGGATTTCTCAATTTGCCCCAGATGGGGTTGAAACTCTGCAAGGACACCCTAGGCCCCTCTCATGGCGCAGTTCGAGGTTTTTTACGACGGAGAATGCCCGCTCTGCATGCGCGAGATTCGCATGTTGCAGCGGCTGGATCGACGCGGTCGGATCCTCTTCACGGACATCGCCAATCCACGTTTCGACGAAAGAGAAGTCGGGGTTTCGTGGGAGTCACTCATGGAGCGAATCCACGGGCGGATGCCGGACGGACGGGTCGTGGAAGGCGTGGAAGTCTTTCGTCAGCTCTACTCGGCGGTGGGACTGCGTTGGTTGATGCCCATCACACGCATTCCGGGGATCTCGCACCTGCTCGACCTGGCCTACCACGCGTTCGCGAAGAACCGTCTGCGATTCACCGGACGTTGCGACGAGAACGGTTGTGCGGTTCGTCGCGAAAGCGCTGCCCTTCCTCACTAACGTTCACTACCGTTAGGCATCATGCGCACTCTGGTTTGGTTCCGCGGCAAAGATCTGCGGATCGCCGATCATGTCCCACTTCGCACGGCCGCGAAGAACGGTGAGGTGATTCCGCTCTTTGTGGTGGACCCGTACTTTTTCGATCCGGAGCGTGCTCAGGAATACCCGCATCGCATGCAGTTCCTTCTGGACTCACTGCACGCGCTAGCGCGCAACATCGAGGACCGAGGCAGTCGACTCGTCATCATGCACGGCAAAAGCGTGTCGCTCATCCCGGAGCTGGTGCAACGTTGGAAGATCGATCGGGTTGTTTGCCATCGATGGGTCGAGCCCATTGGACGACAGCGCGATGCTCGAATTGCGACGGCGCTGGGGGAACAATTCGTTGTTCACGAAGGCGAAACGTTGATCCCGCCCGGGACGCTTCGAACGCAGGGAGGCAAGCCCTACGCAGTGTTCAGTCAGTTCGCCCGCACGTGGCGGCGCGAACTCGAGATTTCGAAGCCGGTCGCCGCACCTCGAACACTTCCGGCGGTCGCGAAGTCGGTTCGTTCCGAAGGCGAGCTGCCGACCATGGAGAGTTTGGGACTGACGCGTAACGACAACGTGCAAGCGGGCGGTGAGAAAGCAGCGCGCAAGCGTCTCAACGCGTTCGTGCGCAAAGCTGCGGGAGACTACGCCGACCATCGGGACCGCATGGATCTCGCGGGTACGAGTCGACTCAGTGCCGATCTCAAGTTCGGAACGCTCTCGCCGAGACAGGTTTGGACGCGCGTGATCGACGCCGTGGACGACGAACGCTCCGCACACTCGTTTCTGAACGAACTGATCTGGCGCGAGTTCTCCCATTCGACGCTGTGGGATCGACCCAAGCTCTTGACCCAGCCGTTCCGACCGAAGTTCAAAGGCTTTCCCTGGAAGCGTGCGAGCAAGAGCAAGAAGCGTTGGACCGCGTGGGTCGAGGGCACAACGGGCTACCCCGTGGTCGACGCGGCGTCACGCCAACTGCTCGGCGAGGGGTTCATGCACAACCGTGCTCGCATGATCACCGCCAGCTTCCTCACCAAACACCTGATGCTTCACTACAAAGATGGCGAAGCTCATTTCATGAAGTACCTGACCGACGGGGACTGGGCGCAGAACAACGCGGGCTGGCAATGGTCGGCGGGGTGTGGATGTGACGCGCAGCCCTACTTCCGAGTGTTCAACCCCATGACACAAGGCGAGAAGTTCGATCCTCAGGGTGACTACGTCCGAAAGTGGGTGCCGGAACTCGCGAAAATGCCCGCGAAATTCATCCACCAGCCTTGGACGGCCCCGGATTCTGTCCTCGAGGAAGCGGGTGTTGAGTTGGGCACCACCTACCCGCGGCCGATCGTGGACCACAAGGAAGCTCGCGAACTCTTTCTCGCCACGGCGAAAAGCTTCCTTTGATCCGTTGGGATGTGACGCGAGACGTTACGCGTAACATCTCACCCTATCGTGGTGTGCAAAGGTAGGACACCGATCGATTAATTCAACAATTTCATAGGATTCATCGTTGGCACACTCGTCGCAATAACTCCCACCAACGCGGTCAGGCGGGCCGCAAACAGGAGGAACCATGACGAACGAAACGACGAAACAAGCCCTTGAGATTGTGATGCGCTGGGAGGGCACGCCCCTTCGACAGGAGCTCATTCACGAAGGCAGTGTGACGATTGGCGAAGCAGGCACGCTGATGCTGCCGCCCGAGGTCGCGCCTGCGTTCACCCTTGCCAAGCTGGAGAACGGCGTCTGGACGCTCCACACAGGCGGACATGAGGCGTTCTCGCTGGCGGGCGGCGTCCCGACCCCGATTTCAGGTCCGGTGACACTGCTCGAAGGCGAGCCGGTTGAGCTTCGAATCGGCTCGTTCACGATTGCGACCCGGTTGGTCGAACATGTGGAGAGCACGCCTCGCGCAGGTGTTTCGATCGACCGCGACGTGGCGCGCTACGTCGGCGGGTCATTCCTGCTCTGCATGTTGATGTTGGGGATGTTCCTCCTGGTGCCGCCCAACGTCTCGGCGCTCAACGCCGACTTGGATGGTTCGCGCGCCGAGTACATTCGGGTTCAGCTCGATGCGGTGGCCGCGATGCAGCCCGACCCGCAGCCGGTTGCACCCTCGACCACAGGCATGGACGGACAGGGTGGAGACAGCTCCGCAGCTCCGGAAGCTGGTGATGGTGAGCCGGGACCGGCGGAGAACACCGGTCGTTCGCCCGTTCGTCGTGACACGCAACAAGGTGGACCCGTCACTGCGAACGACGTGAACAACCTGGGCACACTCGCGGCGATTCGCGGATTCAGTGAGTCGATCAACCCTGGTGGCTCGCCCTTCAACAACGTCGACGACACCGGTCTCAGCTGGCTCCAAGCCGATGGTCCGCTTGGTGGCGACGGCATCTTCGGAGGTCTCGACATGGACCGCATCTTCCGCGGCACCTGCACCGGTACTCGCTGCAGCGAGGGTGTCGTTCGAGTCGGCGACATGATGGGCGACGACGTTCCCCGCGGGCCGCGTGGCGACAGTGTTCAACTCCGCGACCGCGACGAGGAAGACAACGTTCCTGACTGGCGCCCCGGCCGCGTCGAGACCGTGGGTGGCCTCAGCCGCACCGACATCCAGCGCGTCGTGCGACGCCACAAGCCCGAGGTTCGCTTCTGCTACGAGCAGGCACTTGTGTCCCGCCCCGACCTCGAAGGCCGCGTCGCTGTGCGCTTCATCGTCCAACCCGATGGACACGTGTCGACTTCGGTGACCCAGAACCAGACCATCGGCAGCGACCGAGTGAGCGAGTGTGTGACCAACGCCGTGACTCGCTGGGGTTTCCCGCAGAGTGAAGGCATCACCGCGGTGACCTACCCCTTCGTGTTCCACACGAACTAAGTGACGGGCTGCCTTCTGGCCCTACCAACAAAACACAACCGCCGTGGCGGGCTCCTTCGGGAGCCCGCCTTTTTCTATGCTAGAGAGCGGCGATGCTTCACGGAACGTTCACCCGCACTGTGCTCGATAGCGAGGTGCTTCAAGGGAACAAGCTTGGCGATCCCACGCGTCGCGAAGTGTTGCTCTATCTGCCGCCCGACTACGACACGTCCGAAGAGCGTTACCCCACCATCACGTTGCTCACGGGATTCGCGAGCACACATCGAAGTGCGTATGGGTTCAGTCCGTGGTCGCCAAACACGATCGAGAAGTTCGACCAACAAATCGTCGCGGGTGAATCCAAGCCGGCCATCTTGGTTCTTCCCGACTGCACCAACCGTTGGGGCGGCAGCCAGTTCATCGATTCATCGGCGACGGGTCGCTACCAAACCTACTTGGCCGACGAAGTAATCCCGCACGTCGACGCCAACTACCGAACCCACGCGTCCCGCGACCAGCGCGCTGTCGCCGGGAAATCGTCGGGAGGGTTTGGAGCCTTGCGCTTGGGCATGGATCGACCCGATGTGGTGAGTGTCCTCGCGAGCCACGCAGGCGACGCAGCTTTCGACGTGTCGATGCGCCCGATGCTCACGGGTGCCGCCATCGCCATCGATCGCGCTGGTGGACTGCACGCGTTCTGCGAGAAAATGGCCGAGAGCGGACCACGTGGTGGAACGGACTTCGACGCGATTTTCGTGCTCGCTTCGACCGCGGCGTACGCACCCAACGACGGTCCCTTTCCGCATTGTGATCTCCCGATGAACCCGGCGACCGGAGAACTGATCGAAGAGGTCTGGCAGCGTTGGCTCGAGCACGATCCGCTCGAACGCGTCGATGCCAGCCGCGACGCGATCGAATCGATGAAACTCATCGTGCTCGACGCCGGTACGCGCGACGAACACGGGCTTCATTTCGGACATCGACTCTTGTACGAACGGCTTCGCGAAGTGGGCGTATCCAACGTGGAGCTGCATGAGTTCGACGGTGGGCACCGCGGTACCTCGCACCGTTATGCACTGACGCTGCCGCGGATCGCGGCCGCACTTACGGAATGATCTCGCGAACACCCCTTCCATCCCGTACACTCGAGAAGCATCCATGGCGGCGAAGAAATCCTCCGAAAAAACTGCGGTTGCAGACAACGAAGAGAAGGCAGCTGACGCGTCTGAAGACGCTGAAAAGGCGCCGAAGAAAAAGCGTGGCTCGGCTGCTGCAGCAGAAGAGATTCTGAACGCGGACGACGCAGCGTCCCGCGTCGCAGAGTTGGCGGAGTCGCTGCTCGACTCTCGGTCCACGACAGCGACGCGCGCCGCTCGAGTGCTGCACGAGATCGTTGCGGAGAAACCCTCTCTGCTCTCGCCGCATGTCGAAAAGTTTGCGCGTGGGATCACGAGCAAGCACAAACGAGTCGTTCAGACCTCAGCCGACGCTTTGCCCGCGATTGCCAAGAAGGCGCCCGCACGCGTTGCCAAGCACCTCGACACGCTCAAAGAGTCTTTTGAGCCAGCAATCGACGTCGGTAAGGACGGTCTGGTCCGTACTTTTGCCAACCTGTGCACCGCCTCGGTGGCGTACCAAAAGCGCCTTGAGCCTGTGCTGACCCTGGCGCTTGAGGGCTGCGACGGAAAGACGCTCGCGCGCTGGTCCGAAATTGTTTTGCCCGCCCTCAAGGGCGAGCCGCATGCACGTGCGAGAGCTGTCGTCGAAGACCGACTCGACCGGATCCCTCGAGCAATCGCACAACAAATCGCGACTCAGCTCGGCATTCGGTTGCGCGTTCGATACCGCTGAGCGCCAGGTCGGCAGGCTGAGGAATTCGGCGCTCTGTTGCGGAATTCGTCCTGGAGGGCTATTCCGCCCGCATGGCGCGACTCGTCTGCTTGTTGATGTGCTTCGCTGTGCTCGCATGTGAGCCGGTTGAAACCACCGAGACCGAAACCGAGACGGAAGAGACGACTACGGGCGGCTCGACGAGCACCGCGGATCCTGCGCGTTGGCCGCGGGACTTCGTCGCGGGTCCAGGAACCGGCCCTGCGCTGTTCCTTCACCAAGGTTCCGATGCACCCGCACTTGGCTACGTGTCCGAAGGCGTTCGCTTTTCGATCGCGGGTCTGCCGGAAAACGGACGGGTGCCTGTCCGAATCCGTGCGGGTCTGAAGGTGCGCGCGTGGTTGAGCGCGACGCGTCTGGCGCATCGTGTTCAGCGTCGCGGCAAGATCCGAGACACGGCGGCGTACGTCGGCCCCGGCGACCTCGTGCGCATCCTCGGTCCAGACATCGACCAAGAGCGTATGCGCGTCGAGGTGATGCCACGCTACGGTCGCGATGCGCTCGGCACCGCCGTGACTGGAACGTTCCCGACCGTCGGTCTTGCACCGGACGCACCTGCTGAAGCCGAAGCGTTGAGCAGCGGCACTACGCGTGGACTTCCCGAAGGACGTGAAGTGGCGCTCTACGATCGTCCGCGTGGCGAAGTGATTGCGCGCCTTCCTGCGTTGACCCCGCCGATTCGCGTCGAGGTGTTGCGCGAGCGTGGCGAGTGGAAGGGTGTGCGTGTGGGTGATGGGCCGTACCTTGTCGGCTACGTCGATGCCGACTTGGGCGATGCGCCGCCTGCCCTTGAGGACGAGCCAGCCAACGAAGAGATGCCGCGTCGTCTTCAGGCGGAAGAGGACAAGCCACTGTGGCGTTTGGCAGTTGGAACGCGCGTACGTTTTGATGGACGCACCGTGGCGATTCTCGATGCCGAGGGTTGGGGCCGCGAGATGAACCGGTACGAAAACACCGGCGAGGTCGACCTCTTCGTCGCAGTGAACGACGAAGTCGCGGTGCGCGGAATGGTGCGCATCAGCGATCTTCAGCCTGCGGAAGAAGCAGCTCCGGAGACTCCGGAGACGCCCGAGACACCGGAGCCGACGACCACCGATCCCGGTGCGCCGCCCGCCACGCAGTGACAGTTTCGGTCTACTGAAACATCGAGCCGACAGGCACGACGGTCATTCGCTCCCGAGACACACCCAGCGGATAACGCGACACTGTTTCGTCTTCAGCGCGAATCTCTTCGCTCGCGGTTCCACGATGCTCAAAGGGTGAAGGCGCATCCGAACCCAGCGTGTCCGCAAGTTCGTTCGCGTTCGCTGTCACAATCGCAATCTGCAAGTGGTCCAAACTGAGATTGCGCCGAATCGCCGTGTTGACCTGTTCGCGCGTCATCTCGCGCCACGCGTTGCGCAGCGTATCGATCCACGGGTCCACCATGTCGTAGTACCGATCGTCGATCGCAAACCCGAGTCGACGCGACTCGGTCTGCAAGTAGAGCGCGTAGTACCGATCGACGAACGTACGAATCGACTGAAAATCCTCCTCGCTCAGCCCCTCGCGAACAAACGCGCGAATCTCGCGCAACGCCAGCCGAAGTGAGAAGTGCGCATGGTCGGTTTGGACCGGCCGAATCCACGCGCTGAAGTACTGCTGGCGCCGTGACGTGTTCGGACGTGGAAAGCGCGTGCGTCCTTCTTGATGAAAGTGCTCGATGTACGCGTAGTCGCCGTAGTTGATTCCGCGGTCCTCGCGGATTTTGATCATCAAGCGCCCCGCTGTCGTTCGGTGCTGACCTAGATACGCCGCAGCCAAAACCAGTGCGGGATAGTCGGGATGATCGCGGGTGACGTCGATCGGAACGCCCAAGGAAATCGCCACGCTCTGAGCCTCGGGTTTCTCGACGAGCCAAACCCGAACCCCATGTTGCGGTTGGCTCGGAAGAACGCGTCGGCCGAGACAGTTGTCGCCTCCAAGTGCTGCGAGATCCGTTCGCACCTGGTTCGCAAGTTCGTCCGTGTACGCCCCCGACATGCCGAGCGTCGCGCGTCCGCCGCAGAACATCTGTGATGCGTGCTGCACCACCCGCTCACGCGTGATCGCGTTGAGGCCCGATTCGGTGCCCAGCGCGGGATGCGCGTAGGGGTGCCCTTCGTAGAGCATCGCCTGCATGGCCTGCTTCCCCAGTTCCTCGTCGTTGTTTCCACGTAGACCCAGCGTCAGGTCACTCAGCATCCGGGCTTTGACGCGCTCGAGATCCTCCGCGTTGAACGCCGGCCGAGTCAGGACATCGCGAAACAAGGGATAGAACTCGGCCAGGTGATCGCGGTGCACCCGACCGACAAACACAGTTTGGTCGCGGTCGGTAAACGTAGCGATGCTCGCCGCCATCGGATAGAGCGCCTCGGTCAACTCGGCGAAGCTCTTGTCGCCCGCACCGCCTTCGGTCATCAGCGTCGCGGTCAGGTTCGTCAGTCCACGCGCATCCGAGGGATCCTCTGCGCTACCGACGTCAAACGACACGCGAATCGTGACCATCGGCGACTCGCTTTGCATCGGAACGAACGAAAGCACACCGAGGTCGTCGCGCTGGATGTTCTCTTCAACAGGTGTGTCGACGTGCTCGGTCTGCTGAGCTTCCTCGTCGATCGGAGGGATCTCTTCGATGCGGTTTTGACGGCCGCCACACGCCACCAGCGCCACAAGAATTGCGAGCTTTGCTGAACCGCGCATTAGTCTTCCACCAGTCCAAGCGCACGCTCACACGGGTTTCCAGGCTCGGGCGCAGGGCCGTCGGCTTCAACGCGTGGAGCCAACGTGACCACGTAGCGTCGGTCCTCAATCAAGTACGTCCGCGCCGCACGCGCGACGTCCTCCGGGGTTACAGCAGCCAAGGCTTCGAGGTACTCATCCAGAGCCCCGACGTTTCCGCCCACTGCAACGATCTTGCCCAAGAGCCCGGCCACATCGGTCGGTGTCTGAAGCCCGGCCAACAAGCTGTAACGCTGGTGTGAGCGGACGGCGTCGAAGCGCTCGGCATCGATCGCTCCGTTGGCCACGGCTCCAACCGCCTCCTGAATCGATCCGACTACCGCATCGAAGTCTCGCGATGGAGGGGTGAGCGTCGCCGACACGATGAACAATCCTGGGTCGCGCGTGAACATCCCGTCGCTTGCCCCCATGCGAAGAAGCGCTCGGTCTTGCACCACCAGCTTTTGATACAGCGGTGCCGACTCCGCGAACACCAAGCCCTTCACGACCTCGAGTGCCGCGGTTTCGCGAAGTGCTGCCGCGCGTCGAGCACCGCGCGCATGGCCTCCATCGAACGCGGGTGTGCGGTAGCCCATGTACATCTGCGGTGGTGCCGCGCCATCCCAAGGAATGTGTCGCCGTCCGCCTTCGGGTGCTTGTTGGGTCGGAATACGCACGCGTGCACGACGACCCCGCCAACGACCATAGTGTTGGCGGGCGAGACGAACGAGTTCGTCGTGGTCCACATCACCGACGACGATCAGCGTCGAGTTGTCCGGCGTATAAAAGCGTCGAAAGAAGCGTCGCGAGTAGTCGAAACGCGTCGGCATCCGGCAGATGTCGCGCAGGTAGCCAAGCGTGGTGTGCCCGTAGGTGTGTCGCGGGAAACTGATCTCGCTCAACGCTTCCCACATCGCCATACCCGGATTCGAGACCGCCTTCGCGTACTCACCCTGCACCGCGCCGGTCTCGGTTCGAAACACACTCTCGTCGTAGTAGAGGTTCCGAAATCGATCCGACTCGACCTGCATCAGCTCACCGAGCACCGTCGACGGAGCCGTGGTCGTGTACAGCGTGTAGTCCCGCGTCGTGAATGCGTTGTTGTCCGCGCCAAACGAGAGAATGCGCTGGTCGTACTCACGGTTGGGCATGGTGCGCGTTCCGCGAAACATCATGTGCTCGAAGAGGTGCGCGAAACCGCTATGCCCTGCTTCGACCTCGTCGCGCGAACCAACGCGAACCAACGTGTAGTAGGCCACGATGCCCGGCGTGTTCCACTGCACACTGACGACCGTGAGACCATTGGGAAGTCGAGTCGTCTGCGGGGCATTTCCGAAGACAGGATGGTTTTGCGCCGTCGCGTGCACCGAGAAAAGCACCGACAGAAACGCAGCCAGCAGGGTGAGCTGTTTCATCGCGGTGCAGGGTACAGCGTTGAGGCTGCGGTCAGAAATCCAAGCCCGAACCGAGGTAAAGCGCGAGCTCGTGGAACACCACGGTTTGGTCCTCGCCAAACCCAAACGCTGGTGTGTCTTCGGGATCAGCGTCGATCGACGCGATATCCGTGAACGATCCTGCCGCCAGTCCGATGCCTGCTGCGTACCGAAGCGCGATCGTCGTTCGGAAAATCAGCTTGTCTGGCGCGCCTGCCTCTTCGTTGGGACGAAGCCCCACAGGCGTACTCAGCGTCGCAGCCAGACTCGCACCGTAGTAGTCGACGAAGAGATCAAACCCACCGGAGCCAAAGATGCTTGCGCGGTCCGTAAACACACCGCCACCGATCTCCAACGAATCGCTGACGACGGCCATCACTCCAGCGCGCACGTTCCACGTCAGCGCGTATTCAAAAAGGCTGCTGAACTCGTGGGCGAGATCAAAGTCGAACCCCACCCGAAGCGAGTCGCTGCGATAGCCCAACGAAATGACTGTCTCGATCGGTGCAGCGAGTGCACTCGTTGCGGAGCTGATGTTTCCACGACCGCGCGCGCTCAAGACGCCGAAGGCTTGGTCACTGGTGTCCCCGAGTGCTTCCGTGGCTTGGATGCTCTCGTCGAAGCGGTCGTTGATCTTGATGCGCGGCCCGCGAATCGTCACGCCGCCCACAAAGTGGTTCGTAAATTGAAACTGCGCACCTACAACCAGCTCAACGCCAATGCGACGCAAATCCAACCGGTAGTCCTCAGTCGCGATCGCATCCAGTCCCGCGATCGTTCCAAGGATCGAAGACGTCTCGCGAATTCGCAGTCGGTCGTACACGAGGAACAGCGACGCACCGAGTCGCACGCGTCCAAACTGCGCCCCAATGCCAGGCCCTGCGAAAAGGCGCTGCTGCGAGTACGAGAGCGTGTAGCGATAGCTGGTCTCCAGCTCGGGCAACGACGCGTTGACCGTGCGGTCCGCTTCCGCAGCATCTTGGAGCTGCATGAAAATGCCAAACCCGGCGGTGACGTGGTTCCCGATTCGGCGCGTGTAACTCAACGCTGAGGGCACGCTAAGCATCTCGATATTGCGCTCCGACTCCTCCGCGAGAACGGTGAACTCGTCGAGATCTTCGTCGTACGCCGTGATCTCCAAGAAGGGATCGGTCTGTCGAATACGCAGTGTGAACAGACTGCCGCTCAACTCGAGCTTGTTGCGCTCGTTGAGGCCAAGACCGGCGGGGTTGTACCAAAGCTGGCCCGGACCCCCACCGACAGCGGTGACCGCACCGCCCATCATCGCAGCTTCGTTGCCTTGAAAGAACGAGTCGTCGTTGCCCGCTCGCACGGTGGACACAGTCGCGAGCATGGTGCTCGCGACAATCCATGTACGCATTAGGAAGCGAGCTTGGCGTCGCGCCGCTTCAGACCCACCGAAAGCGCCACGTCATCGCGGTACGCCTTCCATCGCGCAAGCGTGACGTACATCGCGTCGATCACCTTTGCGCGCGACTCCGCCGGCACGTGATCCAACATGATGTCCCATGCTTCTTTCCGGTGTTCCCCCTCCACCTGACGATGCGCTTTCGTAAGCGCCAGGTGCTCCAAGGGAAGGCCGTAGTGTTTCACCAGCGGATGTTCTGCCAGGTCCGGCGCAGGTCGCTTGGGTGCGGCTTCGTCCAGTTCACCGCGATCGTACGACGTGCCTTCCACGAAAATGGTCGTCACCGCAGCAGCGACTTCCCACCCCATCTCTTGGCAGGCTTCGTCGAGCCATTCGCGGTACGCGCGAGCCGCGGGAATCAAGGTCACGTTCTCAAAGCGCTTGAGGTCAAAGCCCAAACCGCGCGGATACTCGAGGAAGAGCTCGGGGTGCGGTCGTCCTGCAACGAGCCCTCCCGTTTCCTCTTCGTACACGTTCTCGACGAGCGCGCGACGTGCTTCGGCAACCGGGCACTGCACGTACGCCCAACCCACCATCACCGGGAAGTCCCGTACGTACACTTCCCACTCTTGCTCGAGGTGGATGTGGAGTTTGTCTTTGGCTACTCGTCCAGACGTGAAAAGAGGCCAAGCCCAGTGGACCTTGGCCTCCATCACCTGCAGCAGCTTCTCCAAAAACGCATCGCGATCCATGACCGCATTGTTTCAGGAGAAGCCACGCACTGGCGAATTCCCGACTATTTTGTCGGGAACGTTCGGTTCACTCCGCGACGATGCGGCGGACCCAACCTCCGTTCAGGTTCGTCACCAGAATTTCGCCGTTGGCGTCTTCGCCGAATCCAGCGATTCCGCTTTGCACGGTCAGCGCCGTCACGTGCTGCTCCACCGTTCCGTCACACCACGCCATGGCCGCAATGTTCGGGGCGTTGAAGTCCGCGTAGAGGTACCAACCGTTCAGGGCCGGAATCGCGGAACCGCGATACACGTACCCGCCGGTGATGCTCGAACCGCCGCCTGTGGGCGCATCGATATCGCTGTGCCCGTAGACAATCGCGGGCTCGAAGTGCTCTGGAACACGATCGAGGTTGTCTGCGTCAAACACGGCAAGACCCTCGTAGGCTCGCCATCCCAGGTTGCGGCCACCCGGTGTTCCTGAAGGAATGACGCTGACCTCTTCGAACTCGTTTTGACCCACGTCCGCGATGTAGAGGTCGCCCTCTGCACGGTCGAAGCTCACGCGCCACGGGTTACGCAAACCGTAGTGGTAAATCTGCGGAAGCCCTTCGGGCGGCGTGAACGGGTTGCCGGCTGCAGCGTAGTCCTCACCTGGTGCGTCGACGTCGAGACGAAGAATGGCGCCGAAGAGCGTGTTGCGATCCAAGCCGTGGCCAAACTCGCCGTGGTCGTCACCCGAGCCGCCGCCGTCACCGGTTGCGACGTAGAGGTAGTCCCCCGGTCCGAACGTGATCATGCCGCCGTTGTGGTTGGACTCCGGATCGGGAACATCCATCAACGTCGCCACAACACCGTTGGCAGCACGCGGCGGGTCCACGGACTCGCGCGCAAACTCCACCACTTGGTTTCGACCCGGCGGCGTGTAGTAGACAAAGAAGCGACCGTTCTCTGCGTAGTCGGGGTGGAACGCGAGACCCAGCAGGCCACGCTCGCCACCGCTAGCGATGTCGTCGGTCACATCGAGGAAGCGTTCCGCGAGTACGGTGCCATCTTCGATGACCGCAATCGTGCCTTCCTTCTCAATCACGTAAATTCGGTTCGGCTCGCCCGGTGCAGTCACCGCAAGTAAGGGCTGCGAAAGCCCGCTTGCGACGTCCTCGAGCGCGAGCCCTGGCAAATCGCCCATGGCGCAACCGCCCATGACCATGGCGTCGTCACGACCCGCGTCCATCGGACCCGCGTCTTCATCTCCAGCATCTTCGTCGCCGGCGTCGATATCGCCGCCGTCGTCACCCCCTGTGTCCATGCGGTCGGCATCTTCCCGTCCCGCGTCGTCCATCCCGCCATCGTCGTCTCCACAAGCCAACGAGGCTGCCAAGCAAACCACCAAGAAACTCCTCATAAAGTTTGTTGTAGCAGCCAAGGGGTGTTCGCGGAATGCCTCGAGGCAAACTCCACTGACGTTGTGGATTTGCACAACGTGCGCTAGCAACGCGCCATGACGACGTCGACGTACCGCGAGGTGACAGTGGGGGCAGTGGTCCTCGGAGTCATCCAAGGCGCGATCATGACTGCGGCCTTCGTTTACATCGGTCTGAAGCTTGGCTTCGGATTACCGGGGTCGACAGTCGCCGCCATCATGGGGTTCGCGCTCCTCAGAGGTGTGGGTCGCAACGCCTTCAAGATCGAAGGTTGTGGCTCGATCGTAGAAAACAACATCAACCAGACGATCGCGTCTGGAATCAACACCGCATCGGCGGGTGTGGTGTTCACGTTTCCTGCGCTCTTGCTACTCGGTGCGGACTTCAACGTGTGGACGATCATCCTCGCAGCCGTTGCGGGATCGTTCATGGGCATCGTCGTGATCATCCCGTTGCGCAAACAGATGATCGAGATCGAGCGTTTGAAGTTCCCGTCGGGCGTGGCGGTCGCGACCATTCTGAAGTCACCGGGTGCGGGTGCAGCCAAAGCCGCGCGACTCGGGATTGGTTTTGTGATCGCGGTGTCGATCACTTTGCTGACCAACTTCCACGTCATTCCTGAAACGTTGGAGATCGGAAGTTGGTTTATCGACGACCCTGCAACCGCAAGCGGCGCGACGGGGATTCTGGCGTTGGGCACCTCGCTCTCGTTGTCGATGGCCAACCTCGGCGCGGGCTTGCTCAGCGGTAAAGGCGGCTTGCCCTTCGCGGCCGGCGGTGTGCTGAGCTGGTGGATCATCGCGCCCTTTGTGGTGGGTCAAGGCTGGCTGCCCGGTGACCTGGAGGGCGGTGAGCTCTGGGGCGGCGTGTACCTGCAGATGCTGCGCCCCGTGGGCATCGGCGTACTCATCGGCGGTGCGCTGGCGGGTGTCGTGCTCTCGTATCCCGCACTCAAGGGTGCGATCAAAAGCCTGCGCGCAGCAGCCAAGCTCGCGAAAGCCGGCGACGAAGCCGACGAACTCAACCCCAAGGTCATCACCGCAGGTGTGATCGGTTCGTTTGTGGTCTTGTTTGCGGTTGCGTTTATCGGTGCGGACGGTGCCATCGCGACCGCGATCAGTGTCGCGGTGGCCGGCACGGTGTGGTTGGCGCTCGCGGGTTTGATCGTCGCGCAGGCAACCGGCGCCACCGACATTTCTCCCCTCTCCGGTCTCGCGCTCATCGCGGTGACCATCATGCTCGCCATCACGGCAAACAACGTGGTTCTGGCCATCACCATCGGCGTCGCCGTGTGCGTCGCCACCAACCAATGCGCCGACATGATGAGCGACCTCAAGACGGGTCACCTCGTGGGAAGCGTGCCGCGCAAGCAGCAGCTGGTGCAGTTTGGTGTCGCGTGGATTGGACCTGCGATTGCCGTGGGAACGGTGTTGCTCTTGTGGTCAGGCGGACCGGATGGTGCGAACGGTTTTGGTCCGGATTCGCCCCTGCCCGCACCGCAGGCGGGTGCGCTCCAAGGAATGGTCGAAGGTGTGGTCAGCGGCAACGCACCCCTCGACAAATATGCTTCCGGAGCTGCCATCGGTGGAGCACTCGCGGTGTTTCCGATCAGTGGTCTCGGCGTGTTGATCGGCTTGGCGATGTATCTCCCCTTTGAAATCACGCTCGGCTACGGCATCGGCTGCGTCAGCTCGTTGCTGATGGAGAAGAAGTTCGGTCGACGCTTCTACGGTGACTACATCGTGCCGGTCGCTGCGGGCTTCATCGTGGGTGAAGCACTGACGAGCTTGACCTTGACCCTCGTGCGATTGGGAGCGGGCTGATGGCGCATCTTGGATTTGTTGTGTTCCTTGCAGGTCTCACGATCGCGTCGTGGTTTGCCTCCAAGATTGTTCCCGCGGAAGACGGAGCCGGCGCACTCGCGAAGGTGGGTGCGTGGGCGAGTGACTCGGGCTTGTTCTTCGCGGGTGGCATCGCGCTGATCGTCATTGGTGGTGTGATCGCGCGTCGTGCACAGCGCCCCCCGCCCAAAGCCGAGGGACCAGAGAAGGAAGGTCCCTATCGAGGCGGTCCGGAAGCAACCGGGCTGGAAGCGGCGATCGAACTGCTCGACAGCATGAGCAGTAAACTCGAGGCCCTGGACGCAACGAGCTTGCCTGGAGGCAGCGACGCACTCGCGGGCGAACTCGACAGCATGCTCAGCGATCAGATTCCGGATTTTCTGGAGCACCGAAAGTTGATGATCGATCGGTTGGGACTCGCCACGTTTGCGGAGATGATCGGATCGTTTGCGCAAATGGAGCGAGGCACCGCGCGAGCGTGGAGCGCGATTACGGACGAGGCGTGGGCAGAGGTTCCGCCGAGCCTAGAGCGAGCCAAACGAGCCGCGAAGCGAGCGAGGGAACTCTTCGACCAACAATAATGCGGAACTCATTTTCGTTCCGCATTCCGCATTCCGCATTCCGCATTTTCAAGCGCCGACCATCTGCTCGATCTTATCCGCCTTCTTCGGCAACGCGGCCGTCAACACCTGACAACCGCCGTCGATGATCAACACGTCGTCTTCAATTCGGATCCCGCGCACATCTGAGTACGACTCCAGTTTGGTTCGATTCAGACGGTCACCGGCCACGTCGCTGAGCGTGGGGTCCGCCAAGATCGCCGGCACGTTGTACAGGCCCGGTTCGATCGTGACCGCCATGCCCGGAAGTAGATCGCGATCCATGCGCAGGTAGCTCAATCCAAACTGCTCCGAACGCGTGCGATCCGGCGCGTACCCTGCACGGTCGCCCAAGTCTTCCATGTCGTGCACGTCGAGACCCAGCAGATGTCCGATGCCGTGCGGGAAGAGCAACGCGTGCACTCCGTCGGCAACTAGCTCTGAGGGGTCGCCGTTGAGCACGCCGAGCGCCACCAATCCCTCTGCAAGCACCTCAGAGCCTCGTAGGTGCACGTCGCGATAACGCACGCCTGGCGCACAGGTCGAAATCGCCGCTTTCTGCGCACGTAACACCACTTCGTAGAAGTCCCGTTGGCTCGGCGAGAAGGTCCCGCTCACCGGCCACGTGCGCGTCACATCCGCGGCCCATCCTCCCGCGGTTTCACCACCCACGTCAGCCAACAACAAATCGCCGGGCTCCGCCGTGCCGTTGTAGTCGCGGTTGTGCAATACCTCGCCGCGCACCGTGACGATGCTGGGATACGCAGTCGACATCCCCGAGGACATCAACACGTGTTCCATTGCCGCGCGGATCGAATGCTCGCTCGCTCCTGGACGCGTCGCAGCCATGCCTGCGCGGTGGGCAGCCACCGTCGCCTTTGCAGCGCGCTTGAGTTCCGCGACCGCCGCTTCGTCGTGCTGCAAGCGAAGTGCGATCACCGCGTCGATCAGCGCTTGGTCCGACGCGCTGCCCAGAGCACGACCGAGTGTCTTCTCTTGCATGTCGGCGCCATTGACCAAAGGAATCGTCCCCGCCTTTGGTGGCACCTTGAGCGACTCCAGTGACTTGACGGTGCACCCCAACCGCCTCGACAGCTCGTCGAGTCCAGGAGAAGGTCCATGCCAGAGGGCATCGTCCATCGTCGGCGCGTGAACGAAGAGCGTGCAGTCGTCGCCTTCAATAAGAAGGCTCGCATCCTCGAACGCTTCACCCACGAAATAGAGAAAATGGCTCGACGCGCGGAACGGATAGGCGTTCGCTGGATAGTTGCGGCCGAGTGGACTTCCCGCGCAAATCCACGCCGCTCCTTCAAGTCGTTGGGCCAACCGCGCGCGTCGGGCGCGATGCACGTCGCTCATGGTTCGATTTTATCATCAATCGCGACGTATACTCGCGCCCAGTGGGGAACGACGCGCGGATCGCGAAGCTCGAGAAGGAGAACGCGGCACTTCGGCGCGCTCTCGAGGAGACGCGGGACCTTGGACTTCGCCTTCGACGCCTAAGCGATGAGGCCATGGACGGGCTTCTTCTGCACGATGAGGCCGGCACGATTCTCGAAGCGAGCAAGTCCGCGTGCACCGATCTGGGATACGACCGAAGCGAACTGGTCGGACTGAGCCTTCGCGATATCGAGCACACGTTTGGCTCTCGCAGTGCGGATGACGTCCGAAGGCAACTGCGCGCGATGGAAGGACCCGTGACGTTCCGAGGACGGGCACGTCGCAAGGACGGCTCCAGTTTCGTCACTGAGCTGCGCATGGGCGCCTTCCAAACCGCGGAGGCCCGACTCTTCGTCACGGTGATTCGTGATGTCACCGAACGCGAGCGTTTCGATCAGTCACTGCGAGAGAGCATGCAGCGGTTTCGTTCCGTGTTCGAAGCTGCTCCAGTGGGCATGCTCACGGCGGGGAAAGGCGGCACGCTGATCCAAACCAACGAGTCCTTCGAGACCATGTTGGGGTGGAAGGGAACTGCGCTCGCCGGACGCAAGCTCTCGACGCTGGTTCACAACGACGATCACTCGGCGTTGCGTCTCGGACTCACGTTGCTCGAGCACGGCGAGCTCGATGTGTTCAAACGCGAGATGCGCTTTATCGATCGACGGGGCGACGCGATTTGGGCACAGGTTGCGATTTTTGCCGAGCACGACGAAGGCGGTGCGGTTCGGCAGATCATTGGCGTGGTCGAAGACATCCATGAGCGAAAGCGCGCGCAAGAGGAGCTGCAGCACGTCTTGCAAAACCTGGAAGAACAGGTCGCTTCGCGAACGGCGCAGCTGGGCGAAGCCAAAGAGGCCGCGGAAGCTGCCAACCGAGCGAAGAGCCAGTTCCTTGCGAACATGAGCCACGAGCTGCGGACACCACTCAACGCGGTGATCGGTTATTCGGAGATGTTGGCCGAAGAAGCCGAGGACATTGGCCAAGAGGATTTCCTGCCGGACCTGCGCAAAATCCGGAATGCGGGCAAGCATCTGCTGGGATTGATCAACGACATTCTCGATCTCTCGAAGATCGAAGCCGGCAAGATGGACATGTATTGGGAGCGGGTCGACGTGGACGCCCTCATGCAAGACGTCACGGAGACCATCGAACCCTTGGCTGCCAAAAACGGCAACGTGTTCCAGGGTTCGCTCACCGCTGTGGGTGCGACGTACGTCGACGAAACCAAACTGCGCCAGGTTTTGTTCAACCTGCTCTCGAACGCCTGCAAGTTCACCCACGAAGGTCGGATTCAACTCGATGCGCGTCGTGCCCCTTCCGTAGGCGACCGCGAGGACATCGTGTTCTCCGTATCGGACACGGGTGTCGGGATGGACGAGGAAGCACTCGCCAAACTCTTTCGGCCGTTCACGCAAGCGGATGCATCCACGACGCGTAAGTTTGGTGGTACCGGCTTGGGTCTCGCGATCTCCAAACGGTTTTGCGAAATGATGGGCGGCTCCATCGAAGTGAAAAGCGTGGTGGGGGAAGGGTCGACCTTTACCGTTCGGCTACCGGTTCGCGGGCGCGCGCCTTCGCGACGCAGCATGCCGGCGGTGCGAACCAGTACCGTTCCCGTCGCGACCGGCGACGATCCGGTGATTCTGGTCGTCGATGACGAAGCCGTTGCACGCGACTTGGTGAAACGCTTCATGGAGCGCGAGGGGTATCGCGTCGAGACGTGCGAGAACCCGCAAGAGGCAGTCCAGCGCGCACTCGATCTCGATCCGGATCTGATCACACTGGACGTGATGATGCCGGAGAAGAGCGGTTGGGATGTTCTGGGTGAACTCAAAGCAAATCCAAAGACCGCGACCATCCCGGTGATCATGGTCACGATGGTTCAGGATCGGGAAAACGCGATGGCGCTGGGGGCGAGCGACTTTGTGAGTAAGCCGATCGAACGCGAGCAGCTTGCCCGTGCGTTGCAACGCCATGCGGGAACCCGTCGAACCGTGCTGCTCGTCGAAGATGACGACGAGACGCGTGATTTGACGCGGCGCATGTTGGAGAAGGAAGGCTGGTCGGTGGCGATTGCGCCCAACGGTCGTTTGGGGTTGGAGCGAATGCGTCGTTCGCGCCCTCAGGTGGTGCTTCTGGATCTGATGATGCCGGAGCTAGATGGATTTGATTTTCTGGCCGCAGTGGCTGCCGATCCCGAGATTTGTGAAACGCCGGTGGTGGTGTTGACCGCGAAAGACCTGACCGCCGATGAGCGTCGGCGACTCGATGAGCGGGCGGCGAAGGTGATGGAGAAGGGGCAGCACTCCAAGGCGAACCTGTTGAAGCAGGTGCGGTCCTTGCTCGGCAACTGAGCTGTTGTGCGGCGATTCCTTTTTTATCCTGGAAGATAGGAAGACGGTAAGCCGGGAAGAGAAGACCGACTTAGTTATTGCCTATGAGCTTCCGTACTCCCGAGCTTTCAAGCTTCCGGATCCGCGAAGCGGAATCGCTGCCCACGTATTCGGGGGCAGGGAAGGTTTTCGATTTCACCGGCGGAAGCTAGGCTCCACTCGTGATCGGGCAGACCGTTGACCGGTATCAAGTCGAGTCGCTCCTTGGCGCGGGCGGGTTCGGCAGTGTGTATCGCGCTCGCCATGTCCACATGGGTCGCGAAGTCGCGCTCAAGATCATGGAGCCAGCCGACGCGGAGATGAAAGAACGCTTCGTTCGCGAAGCGCGCACGCTCGGCTCGCTGGGACACCCCAACATCATCCAGATCTACGACTCCGGCTTTACCGACGACGGTCGCGTGTTCATCGCGATGGAACTGCTGCAAGGCGAGGACCTTTCGCAACGTCTCGCGCGCGGTCGGCTGAGTGCTCCGGAAGCCGTACGCATTGCCGTCGAGACATTGAAAGCACTCCAAGCAGCGCACGGCGCAGGTGTGGTGCATCGCGACCTCAAACCTGCGAACATCTACATCACGCGGGGCACCCCAGAAGCCATCAAGCTTTTGGACTTCGGCATCAGCAAACTCGAGAACGTCGAGCAACAGATCACCCGCACCGGCATGGTCATCGGCACACCGCACTACATGGCGCCCGAGACGCTGCGCGGCGCACACGAAGTCGACCATCGCGCAGACCTGTACGCGATGGGCGTGATCCTTTTCGAGGCACTGAGCGGCAACCCTCCCTTCGACGCCGAAACGTACGAGCGTCTCATCGTCAAAGTCGCAACAGAACCTGTCCCCTCGCTGGCAAGCGTGACAACGACGCTCCCCGCCGCGTTGGTGCACGCGGTAGACCGCGCTCTTGCCCGTGAACCCGCTGCCCGTTTTGCATCGGCCGATGAAATGTCTGCTGCGTTGCAAGCGGCACTGACGGCATCCATGCCCGGTGATTTCTCCACGCAGCATTCCGCACCTGGTGTCACCGCTCCGCTCACGCCACGCGCCGCTCCTGTCGGTGCAACCGCACCGATGACGCCGCAACCTGTTCAACCGGGTTGGGCTACGGAACCCAGCCAGACACCAGCATTCGCGAGTAGCCAGACACCAGCATTCGCGGGGGGTGGTCCTACGCCGATGCCTTCGGCGCAGATGATTCCGGCACACGCGCCGCCAACGCCCTATCCAACTCCACAGGTCGCGCACGCCCCGACGGCCTCGGGTCCACCAACATGGCTCTGGGCGGTGGCTGGGCTCGGCGCGGTGTTGGTGGTCTTGGGACTGCTCTACGTGTTTGTGCTGCGCAGCTCGAACAACGACCCCACGCCCGTCGCCATGCGTCCAGCTCCAGTGGTCATCACACCTCCAGTCGCGAGTGGCCCGGTGCCCCCGCAACCTCCGGTTCAGAATCAGGCTCAGAATCAGGCTCAGAATCAGAATCAGGTTCAGGCTCAGAATCAGAATCAGGTTCAGCAGAATCAGATTCAGCCCCCGCCTGAGCCTCCAGCGCCTCCCACGGAGTTCGTGTTTCATGAACCACGCGTGGTCGGTGGTATTCGCGCCGGAGCAGTCCTCGACCTCGCCGAACGTTCCGAACGCGACATGCGTCGCTGTCGACGCTCGGTTCCTCACCACGTCGTGGTGCAGCTTCTCGTTGGGGCAGATGGCGAGATCAACATCGCTCAACCCGACGTCAACGGGCCGCACGGTGATACGAGCGTCGCGCGTTGTGCCGCCAACGTGTTGCGGGAGAACGACCCGCTTCCGCCGGAGAGTGGCATCGCGACGTTCGCTATCGATATCCCGGCTCGCTGAGAATTCTGAGATTCCAGGGATCGAAACCGGCCCGAGACGGACTAAGGGAACATGCGACTTCTGACTCTTTCGCTCGTTCTCTTCATGGGTTGTGGTGACGACGACGGAACCGTTGAGCCCGATGCGAGTTTCGACGGTGGATTCGACGCAGGTTTTGACGGTGGTTTCGACGGCGGTTGTCCGGACCGCGATGGCGACGGTACGTGCGATACTGACGACGCGTGTCCCGACGATGCCGCGAAGATCGCGCCTGGCACCTGCGGTTGCGGCGTCGCGGATGAAGATAGCGACGACGACGGGACGCTCGACTGCGAGGATGAGTGTCCTGCCGATCCGGCGAAAGTGCTCGAAGGCGTTTGTGGTTGCTCCATGCCGGATGTCGACACGGATTCCGACGGCGAACTCGACTGCAACGACGGTTGTCCAATGGACATGAACAAAGTCGATCCGGGAATGTGTGGTTGTGGCGAACTAGAAGACGACACAGACGGCGACGGAACAGCGGACTGCGTTGACCTCTGTCCTGCCGATCCGCTCAAAGCCGATCCAGGGGTATGCGGTTGCGGGAACTCCGAGGTGGACGCAGACGACAACGGGACACCCGACTGCGTCGAGGGCTGCGCCGATGGAGAGCGCGAAGGGTTCCGCGAGGGTGCACATCCACAAATCGCCGGATGCGGGGGTGGATGGTCCGTTCCTGGTGTACGCACATTCGCGGCTCCGGCGTGTGCTCGTGCTGCGGGCGACGACTCGGCGGACACAAGCGGCACCGGCTGCAATATCGAGGACCTCTGCCAGGAGGGTTGGCACGTATGCACGGGTCCCAGCGACGTCTCGAGCAACAGCGCGACAGGTTGCGTCGGGCTTGTTTCGGCGGGCGATCCGGGCGCGTTCTACGTGACCCGCGCAAGCGGTTCGGGCGGCGGTCGGTGCGAGGCCACCGGCAACAACGACATCTTCGGGTGCGGCTCCGTGGGCGCTGTACCCGCCGCCGCGAGCTGCGCGCCTCTCGACCGCTTCTCGCAAGACCAATGCGCAAACATCCCCTCGCCACCCTGGAGCTGCGCGGGGATGCCCTTCAACGAAGCCAACATCGCCACCCACGACGGAACCGGTCCAGGCGGCGTGCTCTGTTGCGTCGATTCCTAGTCCACGAAGCTCTTCCGCGATTGGGCGAATGATTTTCCCGACCACTCTCCGCGGGGATAAGTCGGTTTGGTCTCCATTCCGCTTCGCGGATCTGGAAGTATGGAAGCTCGGGAGTACGGAAGGACGGGAGCGCGTTCGTTTCCATTCCCGTTCCCATTCCCTTTCCCGCCCAGCCGCTGGGAGACCCGCGAGCGCACAGAGGTCGCACCTGCTGCTCGGTGGGAATGGGAAAGGGAATGGGAATGGAAATGTCGGTCCGCGACGGTTCCGCGATTTGGGCGAATGATTTTACCGGGAGGAGTCGAGTAGAGGAGTAGAAGAGTTCTCTCCTCTACTTCTCTACTCCGCTCCTCCCGGTAAAATTCATGCCCGACCACTGTCCGCGAAGCTCTTACTCCGCGACGGCTTCGCGGTCCGCGGCGATCGCGATGTCGAGTTCGCGACCCACTGCAGCGAGCGTCGAGTCGAGATCGGTCACCTTCGACTGACCAGCGACCTGCGCGCTGAGCTGTGCAGCGACCCCTTCAAGGCGACCCACAAGCGCCTCCATGTTCACCTCGAGACTCTTGAGCTCGGCGCTCAGCTGTTCCTTCTTCGCCGACGCCTCGCCGGAGTTCCCGGTGATACGCCCGCGCGCGGCGACAACCTCTGCCGCGTGTTGCCGCATCTTGACGGCGCGCTCGTGCAGGTCGCGCGATGCCACGACCGCGTCATCAAAGGCGGGCCCGAGTCGCGCACCTTCACGCTCGATGTTCTTCACCGCAGCAGCAGCACGCGCGAGCCATTCTTTCCACTCGTCGCGTCGGCTGCGCCAGAACAGCAGTCCTCCACCAATGGGCAGGAGTCCGAGCAGACCCCAAAGCCAGCTCGTCGACTCTTCCGGCGGTGTGGGCGCAATATCCGACGCCACGGGTTCGGTATCGACAACGGGGGCCGGAGGCGCGCCGTGAACCAAAACCTCAATACGTCCCGTCAGTAGATTGGCCGCTTCGGTGCGCGTTTGAAGCTGCTGTGCCGCAAGACGAGCAATCGCGAACGCGATGGTGGCACGCGACCCTTCGGGAAAGCGCAACACGTAGCGATGGCCTTCGAGGTCTTCTTCGAGCACCTCCGTCTCGGGCGGAACCAGCACGAAGGGACCGTCGGCTTGGAAGCGAGCACTCTCACCGCGACGCGCGAAGGGGTCGATCTCCGAACCGTCGTGCCCGTTGGAGAACGTGCCTTCGAGCACGATGGTGCGCGAGGGTCCGAGCAGCGGATCCAAGTCGAGGGGCGAACCGTCGGCAGGAAGCGCGAGACGATCGGTGACCTCGGTCACCTCGGCCTCTTGCGCAGACGCACTCAGCGAGAGCATCGCGGCGAAAAAGAAAACGGAACGCTTCATCATCGCATCCTCTGGTCGCCGAAGTAGTTCATCGCCATCACCAACGTGTTCTGAGCTTGGCTGTCCCAGTCCTGCCACGCGTGGTCCACCACACGTTCGTACCGACTCAGCAACACCGCATCTGCACCCAACGAGGGGTCGCGCCAGTGCTGCGATGCGGCGGCAAGCAACTCGCGACGCTCGGTCAGAATCTGGTGCGCGCCGGCAGCATCGCCTCGCTGCAGCGCATCCGCCGCAGATTGAAGCGCCTCGCCGCCCTGGAACGCCAACACAGTGCGTTTCACGGGTCGGTTCACACTCGCTTGAGCCGTTGCGCGATCATCCACCCGGTCCGCGGTGACCTCACGCACGATGCGGCCGTTTTGCCGACGAATCAGGTCTTTGTAGTCCAGGGTGACCTTCGCGATGCTGGTCGTTCCCGTTCCTCGGGGCACCTCGAGCTCCATCAGAATCGCGTGCTGATCGCCGCGCCGGAACGTCGGGAGGTGAATGCGCAAACCGCGATCTTCTTCTTGTTGACGCGTCCGACGAATGCCGAGTTCGCGAGCGATTCGACGGTCCACAGCCACCTCGGTGGCGCGCACCGCCGCGTGCTCCTGCTCGCTGAGCAAGCGGGATCCGTACACGCGACGCGCGACAACTCCGTCTCCCAACTCGATACGAACGCGAAGTCCCTGCGCCACGGCCTGGATGCGCTCGTCCAACTCGTCTTGGAGAATGTCGCTGATGTCTGCCGCGCGACGAACGAAGTGGTAACTGCCGCTTCCCTCTCGCGCGATGCTGAGCATCGTGCTCTCGTCGAAATCGGTACCCAGTCCGACAGCGGTGGTGAGCACGCCCGCACGATCGAAACTGCGGCGCGAAATGGCCCCGAGCTCCTGTGCGTTGAGCATGCCCATCGTCGCACGTCCATCAGAGATGAGAATCGTCAGTCCGACCGTTTGGTTCGAACGGGCTCGCGGTGCGTGCTCGTCCGCCATCTCCAGTGCAGCACTGATGTTCGTGCCACCACCCGGAACCAAGCGATTGAGGTTGGCATGCGCCGCGCGGCCGTTGCCCACTGCGCGCGGCGCGTGATCCAGACGCGCGTCGTCACTGTAGGTGATGAGACCGAAACGATCGTTGGGCTCGAGCTTGTCGATCAGCGCGTGCGCCGCAGCGATTGCCTGCTGCCACTTTTCACCACGCATCGAACCACTGCGGTCGAGCACCAAACGCACATCCATGTGGGGGCGACGCGGCGCTTCGCCCTGGCGTCCCATCAACGCGATCTGCATGTGAACGCGGTCGGTATCTTCGGTCAGGCGGGTACGCTCGAGTTCGGCGTACATCGCCATTCCCTCGCGCGCGGGAACTGCGTAGGGCAGACGCTGACGGTCCTGGAAGGCTTCCAGTCGAACCAGTTCCCCGCCGACCATCACACCCCGATCGAGTAGGTCATCGAGGCGAGCACGAACACCCGAACCGCCCACGAAGTTGGACGCGAGCACGCCGTTCTGCGGGAGTGCTGCGGGAGCTTGCGCGTTGTCGAGCACACCGCGTGCAGTCCGTGCCGCTTGGCCAGGACCTTGATCGACCGGTCGAGCGGTCGACGTCGCCACAGCCTCTCGCCTTGGGGTACGAGGCGCGGCTTGCTGTGGAGCGCGCCGTTGACGACGGATGCTGCGAGCCATCGAGCCCGTCTGCGAAAAGCTGTCAAAGCCGTCGATGCCCCGAAGAGCCATGCTGGCCATTGAAGACCGCATGGAAGGTCGACTACGACGACGAATCGGTGCTGCGCGCATAACCGCACCGCCTCGACCTTGACCGAGCGAACCTTCGGCGAAGTCTGCGCGTTCTTCGAGCGCTGGTTCCGCGGGCGGCTCGGCCTCTGTCTCCTGCGCGACCTGCGTGCTTGGGAGCTCGATGTCGTCGTCGAGTTCGAGACGGTTTGCTTGGTCGCCGTGACCGCCGCTACCGCCACCACCGAGCCCATTGACCGCGGCGGGTGATTCGTAGTCGGCCTTGGGCTCCAGATCGCTACACGCGAAACCAAACACCAAGAGCACGCATGCGGTTCGTCCGCGAGACATAAATCCTCCGTTCCCCCAACGATCGCGGGGGCCATGGACAGCGGGCTTCCCTTCCCGCTGCGCCGTCCTCGTAAACCGGACCCACCCCGCGGCTCCATTCTTGGGCGTTGGGGCAAAAAACTCCACGACGGCCTGCGAACCCCGCAAATTCAGGGTATCAAGGCCCCATGAGCTCCCCGATTTCCTTCGAGAAAGAAGGCGATGTCGCGGTCATCACCATGGATGACGGCAAAGCCAATGCGCTCAACCCGACGATGCTCACCGCACTCGGTGCAGCGCTCGATCGCGCCCGCGAAGAGGCCAAGGCCGTCGTCCTGGCCGGACGCGAAGGTCGCTTTTGCGCCGGCTTCGACCTCAAGATCATGATGCAGGGGCCGCAAGCCGCGACTGAGCTGGTGTCGACCGGGGCGGAGGTGATGATCCAACTCTACGAGCACCCGCAGCCGGTCGTCGCGGCATGCACGGGTCACGCGATGGCCGGTGGTGCACTGCTGCTTCTCTGCAGCGACGTTCGAATCGCCGGCGCCGGTGAGTTCAAGATCGGACTCAACGAAGTGGCGATCGGGCTGCCTTTACCGGTGTTCGCGTCGGAGCTCGCGCATGAGCGTTTGGCGCGAAACGCCTACCTCGAAGCCACCCTTCTCGCTCGTGTGTTCGATCCGGATTCCGCCGCTGAGGTTGGCTACCTCGATCGGGTCGTGCCCTATGCCGAACTGCGCAGCGCGGCGATCACCGAAGCTGCACGTCTGGGCGCCCTCCCCGGCAAAGCATATGCGAGTACCAAACGAAGCCTGCGTGCTCCACTCATTGCGCACGTGCGTGCCACCCACGAAGAAGATCTCAAGCGCGTCGCCCGCGACATGGGCATGGGCTAATGCGCCTGGCGGTTCTGCTGCTGAGTGTGTTGTTCACGCTTCCGGCGATCGCCCAACAACCGAGCGTCGACGAGTCGCTCGATGCCGAAGGTCGTGCACTCTTCGCGGCCGGACGTGCTGCCTATGGAGCGGAGCGCTACGAGGACGCGCTCAACCACTTTCAAGCTGCGTATGACCGCAGTCGGCGCGCAGAGCTGCTGTACAACGTGGCACTGGCCGCCGACCGACTGGGGCGCGCCGAACTCGCGCTCGAGAGCTACGAGAAGTACCTCGACTCGGTTCCCGACAGCCCGTTCACCGTGCAAGCGAACGAGCGAATCGCCGCCCTGCGGACTCAAGTCCACCACGCACAACCCGATCCGACACAAACGCAGGCTGTCCCGATCATCGACACGACTCCGGTACAGCCACAGCCACAGCCGCAGCCTGAGCCGCAGCCTCAGCCGCAGTTCCAACCACAGCCGCAGCCGCAACCTCAACCACAGCCGGTCGACCCTGAACCTGAACCCGCTCCTTCGCGCTCGCTTCGCATTCCCGGGATCATCACGCTGGCGACGGGTGGCGCTGCCTTGATCGGCGGACTCGCGTTGATCGCCACGGGACTCTCCGCACGCGACGAGGTGGAGAACACCACGGTTCGCCTCTGGACCGACGACCTTCAAGACGACTACGACGCAGCCGTGCGACGAACGGCTGCAGGCATCGCGCTAAGCGTGGTGGGTGTCGCAGCTGCAGGCGCTGGACTTCTGATGCTCCTGCTTAGCCCGAGTGACGACGGTGCCGTCAGCTTCGACCTCGGTCCAGGATCTGCTCACCTTCGAGGACGATTCTGATGCGCGTCACGATTCTCCTCAGCGCACTCGCGATGGGCTGTATTGCACCGCAACCACCGGGCGGGCAGTTCGTCTGCGCAGACAACGGAGACTGCCCCGATGGGTTCTCCTGTCAGGAAGACGCGCACTGCTACGACAACGATCGCGTTCCCGAGTGCTTCATCTTCGGGCAGCAACCCGGACTGAGCACAGGATGTCCAGGCACGGACGGTTGCTACTGGGGCGACTCCACGTTCGGCCCCCTCTGCCAGCAACCCGGACGAATCGGTCAGTACGGAACCGGCTGCGACTTGATCGAGATCAACTCGCCCCTGGAACGACGCTGCGCACCGGGACATGTCTGCGTGCCTGGCGACGGAGTCTTCACGTTCGACAACACGTGTCTGCGCATCTGCGACATCGATGCGACATGCACAGACACTGACCTGTGTTCTCTTCGCCTGCCGATTTCAGAGCGAAACAACTGGTGGGCGGGTAACGAGATTCGTTTCTGCTACCCGCTCGACGGGCTCTAGGCCTGCTTTTCAGCCCACGAGTTGCAGTAGCCGGCCGGGTTGATCGACCCCTTCACGAGCGTGCAGCTACCGCACTGGTTCTCGCCAGCCGCAGTATAGAAGTTGCAGTTGAGACAGTTCTTGGCGGCGCCGTGTGGAGAGGCTTCGACGTAGCCCAAGTTTGAACGCGTCGCTTGCTCAGGAGGCGTCAGACCCGACGTGTCGTTGCAGTTGAGCCCCTCATCACCACCACATCCCAGCGCGGTGACGGTCACACCAACGGCGGCACCCAAGGTTGCTCCACGAACCAGAAACACTCGACGACTCATCTTTGCCATGCGCGAAACACTAGGGAGACGCATCGCAGAGGTCAAAGAACTCAGCGGACTATTTACGTTGTTGAATTTCTTTTTCGATTCGAGAGGAATCGCAACGAGCCGGTCAGCGACGAAGCCGAAACAGCGTTCGAGGAGTGACCGGCCGCTCGTCGGTATCGTTCTCGCTCGGAGGCGGCGTGGTTTCGCGCCGGGCCATTCGCTGAAGGCCAACGCGAACCTGCTCCCGGTCCAACCGACGACGAACATGCGTCATCAGCTGGCTACGCAACTCGGCGTCCACGTGCTCGGAAATGATGCGCACAGCTTCAGACGCATGGGCACGGCTGCTGTAGTAGCCGTGGTCGGCATCGCCATCGCACGCAAAAGCTGCAGCTGCAGCTGCAAGACCCAAAGGATCGTTGTTTTGCTTGGCGACCGTGTTTGCGCGAAAGCCTGCTGCCCAGCAGGTGCGACCGTCGACTTGGCCGCGCGACCAACTCTTGGCGAGAGACCACGCCTCCGGCAGTTCGCGCTGAAGCACTCCACGGGCACGCTCGATGACGTCGCACGCAACAGCGACCAACTGAACCCGATCCAAGCCTGCGTTTGTCGCCATCAAGACGAGCCACTCGGGTCGCTCGCAGTTCTCCCACGCGTCGAGCCAGCTATCGCTCGATTCCGCCCAGGAGCGCAGCGCGGGAGGCGCCTCGCTGGCGGAGATGTACTCAAGCACTTCGGAGTCAGGCATGGTGAGCAAAGAGGGCTTGTGACAGCCAGTAGACAACTGTGCAACCTACGTGCCCCTGAAAACCGCTGTCATTTCAACACCCGTTTGGGTGCTGTGCAGGTCTTGCACACCCGCTGTGGGGGTTTCGACCCCCGGATTCAGGCCAAGATCGGTTTCAGTCGCTCGAGTGCCTCATCGAGGTCTTTGGGGGAGACACTCGTGAAGCAGAGGCGAACCCACGATGCGTAGTCTGCGCCACAAGACGCTCCAGGAGTCAGCAACACGCCGGCATCGAGTGCGCGACCGAGAAAACCCATCGCGTCTGTCTCGCCCTCGCGGAAGTAGGGCGTCGCGTCGAAGAGCACGAACGTACCTCCACGCGGCTTTCCGATCCCAAGGAGCGACGCAACTTTCGCAGCGGCTGCGGAGTACTCGGCGCGCGCTTCCTCCAGCCATCCGCCGGCTTCACGTAACGCAACCGCAGCAGCATGTTGCATTGGACGCGGTGCACAGTACGTCGCGAACGTTTGAACACCCCGGATTGCCTTCATCACAGATTCGGGTCCATGCGTGTATCCGACGCGTGCACCCGCAAGCCCGTAGCTCTTTGAGAGCGTGTGACTGGCGACGTAGCGATCTTGCACATCATCGCGTGCCCAAACCGGCGTGGGTCGTGTGTCGTCAAACCAGAGATCTTGGTACGCCTCGTCTGTGAGCAACCAGAGATCGTGGCGCTTGCACACGCGCACCATCGCATCGATCACCGCGGTGTCGAGAACCACACCCGTCGGGTTGTGGGGAGTGTTCACGTAGAGCGCCGCCGTCTTGTCCGTCACTGCAGCTTCGAGAGTCTTCTCCACGTCGATCGCATCGAGTCGATCGTAGAGCGGCACCTGGACCGGTTTTGCGCCACGCGCTGCAATGATGCCGCGAATCAAAGGCCAGAATGGTGCCGGCAACAGAACTTCGTCGCCCGGTTCAAAGAGCGTGTTGATGACAACGCTGAGCCCAGCCGTCGCACCGCTCATCACCTGGATGTTGTCGCGCGGCACGGCGCGGCCCACCTCCGCGAGCCGGGCTTCGATCGCATCGAGCAACACAGGAACACCTCGAACGGGCGCGTACTGGTGCAGACCTGGGTGGTCGGCTTCGTGCTGTGCCTCCGCACGCGCTGCCGGATGTGGCGAGCGATACGTGTCTCCGACAGAAAGCGCGAACACCGGTTCTCCAGCAGCGCGTTTTTGAGCAGCGCGAGCCGCGAGTTGAGAAAACACGCGAGTGGAAAGCGTCGACGTCGAGTCGGACACGCGAGGATGCTTCGGCATGCGTGCGTTGTAACGTGGGTGCGCCCGCGTTCGGAAGGCTGGAGTTGGCGCGCACTCCGCACGCGAGGAGGTTCAGTTAATTTACCGAGAGGAGCGGAGGAAAGAGGCGAGGAGAGAATTCAATCAAACTCTCCTCGCCTCTTTCCTCCGCTCCTCCCGGTAAAAATGCAGCCGGATAATTAGAGATAGTCTTCCAAGTCGCGCGCGATCGCCGCGAAGTCCGCCCGCTCTTCCGCGTGCTTCACGCTGTCTTTCTCGCCGAACTTCAACCACCCCTGATCGCGAAAACTCTTCAACGCGGATTCCAGTTTCAGCTGGTTGATCGCTTCACGCTTTTCAATCTCGCCCGCGAGAAACATGCGCTGCCCACGCCCCATCGCTTTGCGCACGAAGTCCTTCCGAGACTCCGATCCTTCCAAGAGCGCAGCCGAGCGTGCGGCAAGCAAGTACGCCTCGAAGTAGCTCCGCAGCATCTGCGCATACACGCTGAGGTGTCGACCCGACTCGCCAAGCCGAACGTAGTCGCCCACCCACTCGACTTCGCCTGCCGCGACCATGCTGGCCAACGCGTCCCCAAACACCACGTCGAAGGGCGCATCGGCGCGATACATGAACTCGTACTTAAACAAACGCGAGAGCCAGCGAACGCGGTCGCGAAGTGCTTCGACCGTCGGCTCGTCGCGCATCGACGCCATCGCTGCACCGATCATCGCGCTCGGCACAAAGAAGTTCAGTACGTTGTTCTTGTAGTATTCGAGCGCGATTCGGCGTTGCTCCGGCACGTTGTAGATCGGCTCATCACCGGTGGCGTCCGCGCTTTTGAGCAGCTTCGCGTCCAGGAAAAGCGCAATGCCTTCGTCCAAGGTTTCGCTGCGAAAGTGGCCTTCCTCGTCCAAGAGCGAATGCGCCACGCGAGCGCCCATCCGCTGCAGGGCTCGAAGAAGCATCTCCGAACGCTCTTGCAGGTGTCTGCGCGTAATGCCGCGTCGCCGATGCACCAGCAGCGCAGTCGCCACAAGAGCCGCCGGCGTCACCACCGTCGCACGATCGATCTGGTAGGTCGTGCGGTGCGCGATTTGCTGAATCAGCGCGCGTCGTTTGGGCGGAGTCATCGTGCCCTCGATCTGCGCAACCGCTTCATCGAACGAAAGCACCTCCCCAAACTGCACGTACAAGCGCCCGTACTTCGAACGAAGGATCTGGGGTGTCTTTAGCAACCCACCCAGGTCTTCTTTCTTCTTCTCGCCGCCGCCGAGTTCCCGAACGTATGAACGTTCTTCGATGATGCGCTCGTAACCTATCGACGTCGGCACGAAGAACACCTTCTGACGCTTTAGCTTCAACGCTGCGTCGATCACCATCGTGAGCAATCCGTACTTGGGCGCCAGAAGTTTGCCGGTACGTGAACGTCCGCCTTCGATGAAGAACTCGATGGGAAAGCCCTCGACCATCAGCTTGCGCATGTACGCATCCACCAACGCCGAGTAGAGCTTGCGACCTTTGAAGCTGCGCCGGATGAAGAACGCCCCGCCGCGTCGCAAGATCGGCCCCAGAGGAAAGAACGAGAGGTTCTCACCGGCGGCGATCAAGGGTGGGCTCAACGACTGCTGATAGAGCACGTACGAAAGCACCAGGTAATCCACGTGGCTCTTGTGGCTGGGCAGGTAGATCAACGTGCCGTGGCGCGCGGCTTCGCGAACCCTCTCAATGCCATCTTTGTCGATCACCACACCGTCATAGATGCGCGAAAACACCCATCCCAAGAGGCGGTTTAGGAAGGCCAACATCGTGGGCGTCTGCACCGACTGCAGTCGCTTCAGTTCCTTACGCGCGTACTTCTCGACCTTGGCGATCGACTTGTTTGTTCGTCGCGCTTCGTCGTTGATCTGCCGCCGTACGCGAGGACTGCGAAGAAGCTCATCGCGAATACGCGTGGGCGTCTTCATCGTTGGACCCAACACCAAGGTGCGTTCGCGCTCCATACGGCGCAGCAACGCGTAGCGGACCTTGTCGGCGATTTCCGCGTCGGTCAGGTCGAGGTTGGATTCGATGAACGCCTGCAGGTCGAAGGGCTCACCCGAGCGCAGCTTCGCGTTGCGGTAGTTGAAGATGAACTGGAAGAAGACGCGGATCTTCCCAGGCCATTCCACCGGGCCGAAGAAGAGGTCGATCAACCCACGACGCGCTTTGGGTGGGCGCTGACTCCACACGAAGGTCTGCGGCACGAGAAGGATCGGTCGGTCCAAACGACGTTGGGTTTCGACCATCGTGCGGATGAGATCGACTTCGAGTTCTTCTCCACGTTTTCGCGATCCGATTTTGGGCGGACGTCTTAGGAAAAGCAGCGCGCTGTGTTCTTGTTCGACGACTTCCGCGAGCTCTTCTTCTTCTGGACGCGCGCGCTTGAGTCGCAGGCGACGTCCGCCTTTGCCGAAGGGCTCGAGAATCCAAAGTCCCAGGTCGTTGACGAAACGAACCAGCGGAAGTCCGAAGCGCTTCACCAGGTAGTCGAGACACAGAAAATCGAGGAACGAGAGCGAGCGCATCACGTAGACGACGACGCCTCGGTGTGCGGACTCGCGGACAGACCCGCTCCAGGTCTCGTCCACCGTGATGTGGGAGAACCACCGGCTATAGAGCCAACGCAGGATGCGACTGGGCTCGTACGCTCGTGGCGCGCGCTCCGTGCTCTCCACCCACCGAGCCTACCCACTCGAAGGTCCGTGTGGGGACGTAGTCCGTACGGACCCGAACCTGCTCTCAAACCAGCCGTTTCTTCGAGGTTTTTCAATTCGCCCCAAAAACGGCCCCGCGGAGATCGGAACCCTTGAATCCAAAGCGAAATTGGCGCCCTGAGCGAGCTTGACACCCCCCCAGCCGACAGCTAAGACCCCGTCCCCCCAAAGGATTGGGGCCTGGAAGGAAGCAGAGTTCGATGCGCACCGAGAGCGCCAAAGCAAGTGAAGTCGACCGGCACTGGTACGTGCTGGACGCCACCGATCAACCCTTGGGCCGGTTGGCCTCGCGCGTGGCCAGTGTGCTGCGTGGCAAGCACCGCCCCTCCTTCACTCCGCACACGGACGCCGGCGATTTCGTCGTCGTGATCAACGCGGAAAAGATCAAACTCACCGGCAACAAGCTGCAGCAGAAGAAGTGGTACCACCACTCGGGTTACCCCGGCGGCCTCTACACCGAGGCGTACGAGGATCTGATCCAGCGCAAGCCGGCCTTCATCATTGAGAAGGCCGTCAAGGGCATGCTGCCGAAGACCTCGTTGGGCCGAAAGTGCTTCAAGAAGCTCAAGGTCTACGCAGGTCCGACCCATCCCCACGCGGCACAAAAGCCCGAGCCTTTCCAGTTCTGAGAGTAAGAGACCATGGCGAAGAGCAAGCAGATTGATGGCCGTTACTACGGCACCGGCCGACGCAAGAACGCAGTTGCGCGTGTCTTTCTCAAGGACGGCGAAGGCAAGATCACGATCAACAAGCGCACCTTCGAGGACTACTTCCCTCGCGAGATTCTGCGCATGATCGTGGAGCAACCTTTCGACGTGTCGGCGAAGCGCGGCAAGTACGATGTCGAGGTGAACGTCCACGGTGGCGGCATCGCGGCACAGGCCGAAGCCATTCGTCACGGCATCAGCCGTGCGCTGGTCAGCTCGGACGAGTCGCTTAAGTCGGCTCTGAAACGCGCAGGCATGATCACTCGCGACGCGCGTAAGAAAGAGCGCAAGAAGCCCGGTCAGCCCGGCGCGCGCAAGAAGTTCCAGTACTCGAAGCGCTAATCACACGCGGAGGACGGCCGTTGAAGAAGGCTGCCATCGTTGGAGCAACCGGATACACGGGCGCAGAGCTCGTCCGGTTGCTCTTTTCGCATTCTGGGTTCGAACTCGGACCGCTCTGCGGACAAAGCCGCGCAGGCGAACCCGTTGCAGACGTGCTCCCCTCGTTTCGCGGTTTGCTCGAAGGCACGATCGACACCTTTGACGCCGACGTCGTTGCAGCTGCCTGCGACGTGGCGTTCTGCGCGCTACCGCACGGAGCCAGCGCGGGGATCGTCGCCGAACTCCGAAAGCGCGACGTTGTGGTCTTCGACCTCTCGGCAGACTTTCGCCTCAACGACCGCGAGGTGTACGCCGAGTGGTACGGCGAACACTTGGCCCCCGACCTGTTCGGCCAAGCGGTCTACGGGCTGGTGGAACTCAATCGTGAGGCTCTTCGGACGGCGGACCTCGTCGCTGTCCCGGGTTGCTACCCTACGGCGAGCAACCTCGCGCTTGCACCGCTCGTCGCCGAGGGCTTGATCGATCTCCACTCGATCTCCATCAACGCGTTGTCTGGCGTATCGGGCGCAGGTCGACGAGCCAAGACCATCACGCACTTGCCGGAATCGTCCGAAGGCATTCGCGCGTACAAAGCTGGTGGGCTTCATCGACACACGCCGGAAATCGAACAGGTGCTGGGCGGGTTAGCCAAGCAGGAGATTCGCCTGACCTTCACCCCACATCTTGTGCCGATGACCCGCGGCATTCTCATCACCGCGTACGCCAACGCGAAGGACGGTGTGAGCGCTGAACAATGCACTGAGGCCGCGCGGAAGCTCTTCGAAGGCTCCGCATCGGTTGCTGTGCTCGATGCCGGCGCGCATCCCGACACCTTGTGGATTCGAGGTAGCAACCGCGCCCACGTGGCCTACCACCTCGACGCACGCGCGGGTCGGATCGTAGCGATGTGCACCATCGACAACCTCGTCAAGGGTGCAGCAGGCCAGGCCATTCAAGGCGCCAACCTGCGTTTCGGCTTTGGCGAAGCACACGGACTGACCGCACCTGGTGCTTGGCCGTGACGCGAATCCTGCATTTCAGCGACGTTCACGTACCCGGTCGTTTTGGCGGTGTGCGCCCGACAGCCTTCCTGAACAAACGCATCGCGGGCATCGGCAACTACACGCTCCGTCGTCGGCCGCGTTACGCCGACGGCCCTGACAAGCTTCGTTCGTTGGCGGGTCGCATCGCCGACTGGAACGTCGATGTCGCACTCTGCACGGGCGACTACACCATCGTGGGCACCGACCCTGAGCTTCGTTTCGCGCGCGAGTGCGTGCAGCCGATCATCGATGCTGCGCCACAGTTTGTGACCATTCCGGGCAACCACGACGTGTACCTACATGACAGCGTCGGGATTTTCGAACAGCACTTTGGAGACCAGCTTCGGACCGAGATGCCCGAACACGCGGTCGATCGCTTTTGGCCGATGGTGCGCCTCTTCGGAGACCACGCCGCGATCGTGTGCATCAACAGTGTGCGGCCGAACCCTTCGATTCTGCGGTCGAGCGGACTGATTCCACAGAACCAGATCGATGCGTTGGGGAAGATCCTTGTCGCGCTGGAAAAGCGTTTTGTGATTATCGCGACGCACTATGCGCCCCGGCTTGCGAGTGGTGAGCCCGACTCGCGTCGGCATGGTTTGGTCAACGCCAACGCGTTGTTGGAAGCCACGCGCGGGTTTCGCGGTGCCATCGTGCACGGTCACGTGCATCACAACTACAGCGTGCGTGTGCCGGAGACCTCGATGACGCTTTGTGGTGCAGGAAGCACGACGATGAAAGATCGCGAAGGGCTTTGGCTCTACGAGATCACGGCCGACAAAGCGACGGCGACGCCGGGCACATGGCGCGATGGTTACGTGTTGCTCGAAGACCAGCGCATCGACCTGTAGACGCACATCTCACAAGCTCTCGTTGCGCCCGGGCAGGATGCCTCGCTGTGCACGGACGCGGCTGAGTTTCGTGTTGAGAACGGCATTTTTGGAGTGGCACGGCACTCGCTTCTTCGTGGTTGTTCGCCACACGCGAACCAGGAGGATGCAGATGCTACGCCGCTCGTTGTTGGCCTTTTCGTTGTTCTTGTTCGGTTGTGGAGGCGAAGACGCCGACAACCTACGTGCGGATCCAGCGCAGGTTGCGGAGAGTGTCGACGATGCGAAGAGCGCCGCACTCGAGTGGCTCGAGCTGGTCGACGACGGCGACTACGGCGACAGCTGGGACGAAGCGGCGGAGTTCTTTCGCGGTGCCGTGGAGAAGGATCAGTGGGAACGCCAGCTCGAGGGTGTGCGTGCGCCGCTGGGTGATGTGGAGAGTCGTGAAGTGATGAGCGCGACGCGTCGTACGTCGCTTCCGGGGGCACCGGATGGTGAGTACGTGGTGATTCAGTACCGCACGGAGTTTGAGAACAAGTCGAGCGCTGTGGAGACGGTGACGCCGATGCGCGATGCGGATGGGGAGTTTCGCGTGAGCGGATACTTTATTCGCTAGCTTGGGGGCTTGCGGTCTGGGGGGGTCTTTTCATTTTTTGGAAGACCTCCAAAGAGCTCGGCTGGTTGGGTCGACTCTTTTTTAACCGGAAGTGCGGGAAGGCTGGAAGACGGGAAGGATTTCTTTTCTTGCCTGCGCGCGTGACTCGACTTGCCCTCTCGCTCGCTCCCGGCTTCGAGACGTTTTGCGCATCTCGCAATCGCGTCGTATCGGTCGCGCATCATGGCGATTTCGCTCATGAGGTCAAAACGTGTGCGTCTGCGTGGGAGGTTGACTCCGCGATTCAATTTTACCTGGAGGAGACGAGTAGAGAAGTCATGGAGTTGCTCTCCTCTACTTCTCTACTCGTCTCCTCCAGGCAAAAAGATTCCACCCTGTACCGATGTGCGCCGTCACAGGTTGATCGCTGTCACACCTGCGCGATATCCACCGCGGCAGAGGAGAGATGCGATGACCGAATACCAAGCTCACCCGCCAGGACAGTTCTGCTGGGTCGACTACAGCGCCCACAACATGGACGACGCACGTAAATTCTACGGCGGCCTCTTCGGCTGGGACTCCCAACTCGGACCCGTTCACGAAGGACAGCCGGGCCCCTACGGATTCTTCATGCAAGGCGACAAGTTGGTCGCAGGCATCGGTGAACTCACCAAAGAGATGGCCGCGATGATGCCGCCGGTCTGGAACAACTACGTCTCAGTACAAGATTGCGCTGCGACGGTCGCCAAAGCCAAAGAGCTCGGCGCTGAAGTCGTGTTCGATACGCAGGTCATTCCCGAAGCTGGATCCCTGGCGTTTCTGAAAGATCCCACCGGCGCAGTGTTCGGACTCTGGCAGCCCAACAACCATCACGGCGCCCAACTCTGCAACGTGCCGGGTTCATTTTCGTGGAACGAACTGGCCACGCGCGACATCGAAGCTGCCGCAAAATTCTACTCGGCACTCTTCGGTTGGGAACTCAAAGACAACCCGGGTCCGACCAAGATGTACATCATCGAAAACAACGGTCGTCCCAACGGGCACATGATGCAGATGAACGAAGAGTGGGGAGAGATGCCTCCTGCATGGGCGGTGTACTTCTCGGTCGAGGACACCGATGCGACGGCCAAGAAGGCTGTGGAGCTCGGCGGCAAGGTCGCGGTCGAACCCTTCGACATCCCACCAGGGCGCATCGCGGTTATCGCCGATGCTCAAGGCGGCCACTTTTACATCATCAAACTCAGCCAAGCGCCCAACTGATTTTAATCATTCGATTCAGATAGTTAGCCGTATTCGGACGGTTTCTGGATCGCATGTAGTCAGATGTAGGACAATGTGCGCATGCTCGAACGTGTCGATGTTTTTGCGCAGCGCCGAAAGGACCTTCGCCGTGCCGTCAATCTCGCGGCGGAGGTCGTGTCCGACCTTTGGGATGAGCCGATCCCTCACCGGGTTCGCGACCTGAGTCCGGGAGGCCTCTTCATCGATACGCCCTACCCGCTCGACGTCGGTGCGGAGTTGGTGCTCGAGTTGTGTCCACCCGGCGAAGCAGAGCCCGTGTACCTGTTCGGACGGGTTCGACGCGTCGAGCTGCGTCGTCGCCGCGACGAGCGACCTGGTGCCGGCATGGGCGTCGAACTTCTTGGTACTCCCGACCACGTCATCGAGTCGATCCGCGATTCGTTGGTGGGCTTGCCACCGCCTTTGCCGCGCAAGTCGCGAACGCCGACCAACACCGAAATGATCTGGGTCGACATGCTCCTCACGTGGGAAGAAGAGCTGAGCGATCAGACCAACGTGTGGGAAGTCAGCGAGCGACTCTTGTTGGACAGTCTTGAAGTTGACCCGGTCGACTACGCAGTCGCGCTCGGAACTCTTCAGACAACCTACTTCGAAGCCTAGGACGAGTGTTCGTGCAGGTACGCGATCGCGCGAACCAACTCAACCAACTTCTCGCGTAGCTCGGGCGTCAGGTTTTCGAACCGCACCCCCATGCCGGGGTTCGGGTTGTCACCGCCCAAACGCACGGGGTTGACCCACGTAACGGTGCCTTCGACTTCGATCGATGCCGCGTCGTCACTAGGTCCCGAAAAGCGCAGAGTCAGTTCGGTGCCCACCGGTCGGATGTCGTCCGTGCGAACGAAGATGCCCATCTCGCTGATGTTCGTGATGTAGGCGAAGAGGAAGTGCTCACCGCTGCGGACGTCGACGGAGAGTTCCGTCGGATACCGTTCATGCTCGCGGCGTTCGTCACCCACCAAGACCACTCCACCACGCCCACCCGCCAAAGCGCAATAGACGGTTCAGCGGATGCGGACTTGGCCGGCTCGGAGACGGTCTGCGCCGTCGTTGCGGTCTTCCGGCGTGACTTCCAGACGATTGTTGCCGCTGAAGAACCCGATGAAGAAGGTGTACATCCCCGAACGATAGTTGGCTGGAACGGTCAATTCCTGGCGGTCGACGATGATGTCACCCTCGTCCCAGAGCCGCACCGGGTAGCGCTCGTCCACCGGTTCGTGGTCGCCGTTGAGTCGGTTGCCGGCACCATCGACGTGAAGGAAGATCTTGTAGGACCCACCGACCCGCTCGAGTGCACGCCAGTACCAGGTGACGGTGAACGACTGACCTGCACCAACGTAGCCATCCTGGGGAAGTTCGAGGTCGAAGCCCGCCAGCTCGATCTTGTCGCCGAACTTGGCGCCCACCGTGTGGTCCATTTCGGGAAGCTCGTCGATGACCGCTCCGGCAATAAAGTTGCCGTTGTCGCGGTCGGCGATCTCACGGTTGCACGCCAACACAACACGCGCGCTTCGCGCATCCGCGATGTACATGTGCGACCCCTGCTCGGAACGCCATGCGCGGTTGAGGGCAGCAAGTTCGTCGGCCGGGAACACGGCCCAACGACGTTCCTCGCGATTTCCTAGCCACTCGAGCAGCGCAGCTTGCGTGTCGATGTCTTGGATGTCGTCGCCGCTCGCGTAGTACGCCGCTGCGCGACCGTTGATGCGGTACTCCGCGAGAGGTTCGCCAGCACCCAGATCGTTGTAGGTGTCGTACACCTCGCGCGGCGAGAAATGCGAGCTCAGCGCGGGCAAAAACGCTTGCGACGCGTAGGCGCCAACCAGTGCACCGGCGACCAGAACCGGCGCCAAGCGGAAGGATCCGAGCTTGCCGTAGAGGTGAAACGCCAAGGGCGCACCACGGAGAGCGACCGGAACAAGCAGCGGAACGAACGTGAGGTAGCGACCGGCACGCGGCACGATCGACGGGAGGGGAAGCGAGTCGCCAAAGATGAAGCAGACAATTCCGAACACGAGGAAGATGCCCATCAACGAGACCGCGAGCCCCACCCAGAAGCGGTGGGCACCGCCACGATGCCAATGGTCAAGCAACCACTCTTTGAAGCCACGTAGAGTCAATCCGCCGAGCTCTTGTTCGGGCCGCGTCCCGAGAGCCATCAAGACGGTGAGTGCGAACAACCCCAATACGGCCGACCACCAACGCTTCGGGTTGAAGATCTCGGGCACACTCAAGTTGTCGAGAGGCAAGCCTCGAACCGGACTCTCTGGGTACAACCCAAAATCGCGAATCAAGAGACCGACGAAGAGGCACGCGACGATGGCTTCGGCCCACCATGCGCGACCGCTCTCCTCGATGTCGCGCATCAGGTACGCAACCGCAGCGGCTGCTGCGATGATCGGGATGTACGTCGCGTCGCCGTAGCGCGCCGTGTAAAGCGTGAGTGCGCCGTAGCCAAGCGCGAGCCAAAGCACGAGGCTCGTTCGCACGTTGCCTTCGGCCGGATCCTCGTTGGCGCGGGCATCCTTTTCGGCGCTGGACGTGGGCGCGAGGAGTCGCACCGTACCGATCACGGCCAACGCGCTCCAGGGTGCAAACCCATGAAAAATAAGCTCAACAGCTGCATCGAAAGTAGGCGGTGCGGTTCCTCGTGGTGCTCCACCGAGCCAGGCGCTGTACCCCGCTGCGTCTGTAAACACGGCTTGAATGGTGCTGAGCACCACGAACGAACCGATCAACACCACGCCCGCGGTGCCGTATCGCTTCGCAGCGTCTTCGGGGATCTCGCCGCGTAGAAGGATGACCAAGGTCACGGCGCCCAAAGGCGGCAAGACGGTGAGCAGTGAACCGCCCGCCAGCATCGCGAACACGATCGCGGCGACCAGGCCCACCAGCCACATCAACGCGTGGCGTTTGCGAACCGACTCGTCATCCGAGTTCGAAGGTCGCCACGCGGCACTCGCCGCAGTCCAAGCGACAAAGCCTGAGCCAGCAAAGGCGAGCGATGCGCCCAACATCTGACGCGAGTTAAACAGAAAAAGCGGTGATGTCCCGACGACGAGCGCGCCGTAAATCGCGGCGCGACGTCCACCAAAACGACGCAGCAAGAGCCACGCCGCCAATGCGGTCAGCAAGCCACCGATGGCGATCGGAAGTCGACCCGACCACTCGGCCACGCCAAATGCACCAAACGAAGCGGAAATCAGCCAGGCACCAAGAGGCGCGCTCTTGTACTCCACCGGCTTTTGCTCGAGCAGGTCTCGCGCGACATCCGCCGCGTTGAGCTCCCACGGGTCCCAAATGCCAAAGGAGGCAATGCGCAGCAGCAGCAGTGCGGCGATTCCAGCGAAGACGACCGCGCTCCAAATCGCGGTCTGACGTCGATCCAGCTCCATGAAAGTAAAGCGTTCCCTCGGGCTGTAGCGAACCCGGCGGGATGCTAGCAGCAAGTTCAAGACGCGCACGGCAAGGCTTTTTCATCCACTAATCTTTTGGGAAGGTGTGTTCGCACACCTCCCCTCCCACGCGAGTGAATCGCGCGGGTCCCTCCCCTCCAACTCCGAGCGCTTCGCGCTCGCCGCTTCGGCGGGGCCTCGCGGGCACCTCGCCGCCCCCACTTCCACTCCAGCTCCGAGCTTCGCGCCGCCCGGTTAGTCGCCAGATCTCGCTCTTCTGGGCTTTTCTCGGCTTTTTGCGAGCAAATGTGCTTCGGTCGGCCATTTTGCGTGGTCGGGCTGGCGCTGGTAACCCTCCTCGGTGGGGCAGGACGACCAGAGACTCTCTCGACCGCTGCCCTCGGTCGGGATGCCCTTGCTACGCGAGCAGGTTCGCGCAGCACGTGCTCGGCGCATGGCGCTGTCCGGCTTTCTCGGTGTGTGCCTGGTCGGTGGCTTGGCCTGGTGGATCTTCGGTGGCGAGTCGGCGCCCGAAGAAGGCGAGCCCACCGAGGAACCGATCGCGGAAACCCACGCGGTCCCGCTCGACGAGCCAGAGACCTCCTCGGAAGAAACCGAGGAGCCCGTCGTCGCAAATCCAGAGCCGATCGATCCGCCGACACCAGTTGCCAGCGATGATGGGCTGCAGCGTTATGAAGCGACGTTTGGCGATGCGCGCGGCTTTCGCCCGGCACTGATCAACGCTGGGCTGAGTAACGAAGAGTGCGCGACCATCGAAACCGCTCTCAACGGCGTGCTCGACTTCCGACGCTGCCGACCCGAACACGAACTTGCCTATCAACGCGACTACGACGGTCAGCTCGTCAGTTTTGAGTATCACGACCAACCTACGAGTTTCGTGAAGGCGCTTCGTGGACCTGGCGGAGAGATGCAGGCCGAGCGCGTGGAGCGCGAAGTCGAACGCATCCAGCGCACCAAGGGTGGTGTCATTCGAAGCTCGCTCGGCGATGCGGTTGAAGCGACAGGACTTGGCCGCGGAGTAGTGGGTGTTTTCGTCGAGGTTTTCGAAGGAAAACTCAACTTCTCCACCCAAGCGCGGGCAGGCGATCAGTTCCGCGTGATCATCGATGAAGAACGTTTGGACGGACGCTTCCTTCGCTGGGGGCAAGTCCGGGCGGTCGAGTACGTGGGACAACGCGCGGGTACACTTCGCGGCTTCTACTTCGAACGGCGCGAAGGACGTGGTGACTGGTACGACGAAGATGGTCGACAGCTTCATGGAAGTTGGTTGCGATCCCCCTGTCGGTACGACCGGATTTCATCTCCCTTCAACCCGCGGCGCATGCATCCGCTCTTGCGGCGAATTGTTCCGCACAACGGAGTCGACTTCGCCGCGTCGACGGGCACGCCGGTTTGGGCCGCCGCAGATGGGCGCATTACGTGGGCAGGTCCCAAAGGACCCAACGGCAACCTAGTCTCGATTCGTCACGAAGGCGGATACGAGACCCACTACGCTCACCTTCATCGGATTCAGCGCGGCATTCGTCCGGGTGTCGAAGTCGAACAACGACAGTTGATCGGAACCGTGGGAAGCACGGGCCGCAGCACCGGACCGCATCTGCACTTTGGGTTGAAGCGCAACGGACGGTTTCAAGATCCCATTCGGGTTCTCAACGGTCCCGGCCAGCTCCTTCCACCAGGTCCTCGCGGGCGTTTCCTTCGTCAGATGCGAGAGTTGCGCGAAGAGATGGCCACGCTCGATCTTGGCGCGGCTCCGGCACGAACACGCGAACCGGAGCCGGAGCAACAAGAAGAAGCGCTCGACTAGCGCATCCCACGCGCTCCTACCCGCATTGACCATCGAGATCGGATCGGCGCTCGCACTGTGAGGGATCGGGCGGGTCGCTTTGGAGGCAGCTTTCCATGCCCATCATTCCCTCACGTGCCATGCAGCGCGCAAAGCGACCCGCGCACTGATCCAAAGCCGCTGCGTTGGGGCACAGGTAGTAACTGCCATTGATGCAGCATCGCGCATTGGTCTGACCGCCGTTGTTGCCACTTGAGGCGTTGTTGCCGGCGGTGTTTCCGGAAGCGTCGTTCGTCGCGGGTTCGTTGCTCTGACCGATCGCACGCGTGCGCTCTCGGTTCTGTTCCATGAAGGCTCGCAGCTCAGCGTTGTCTTCCATTTGCTGTCGACGCTCGGCACGTCGAGCTGCGCGACGCTCCGCGGCCAAGCGCTCCTCCTCCGCTCGCAGTGACGCCTCGAGCTCTCGCTCCTGCAGAATCTGGTTCCACTGTGCTGCAGCCTCTGCATAAATCTGACGACCGAGTTCTTCACCGCGCGCAAGTTCCGCTTGTTGCACATCGGGCGGAACGTCTTCGCCTCCGGCTGTACTCACGCCGAGCACCACGCCGTTTCGCCTCGCTTGAAAGTTGATTCTTGTCCGCGTTTCACGGTCCAAAACGATCGCGACCTGTCGCTCTTCGGCGTACTGCGCGGTCAATCCGCGCGCGACTGCAGCGCGATGGATGGCTTCGAGGTATTCGGGCGCGTCGCTACGCGTCTCCAAGACGTGACTCTGTGTGGCTGCTCCGCACGCAACCAGGAACAAAGCGAACGTGACGATGGTTTGTTTCATGCGCCGCAAGACGCAGCACGTGCGCGGAGCTTCACCGTCAATTGTAAATGGGTGGTTAACCCTTCGCGGGTATCCACCTCTTTTGGAACGCAGCCTGAATCCATGCGCTATGTGCACGTCCAGCGTCCATGTTGCGACTGCTGTCTTTGGTCGCGCTCTCACTGTCGAGTACAGCGATGGCGCAGAACGTCGACTTCGCGTTTGAGAACTTCATCACGCCGGGCGTCAACGTTACACGCGCGCCGTATCACTCGACCCTCACCCGCACGGGTTCGTTGAGTGTGGTGAACGTTTCGGGTGGACGCGTACAGACCGAGACAAACTCGCTACCTGGCGGGTACGGAGCAACCCTTCTCGTTCAGCACGACGCGCGGGGTAGTGAGCTGTGGGCACGCCCGATTCGTCTTCACGGCGAAGACCTTCGAACGCGCGTCACGCCCTTGCCCGACGGGGGATTCATTCTCTTGGGCGCGGTGTCCGAACTCCGTCGTATTCAGCTCGACGCGCAGGGGGTGATTGCGCGGTACGACCCCAACGGCCGGGAAGTCTGGCGCCACGAAGTCGAACAGCGCGCACCTCGCAACTGCGATCCAGGACGCATCTGTGGATTTCTCGACCTTCAGAAAGCCGTGTTTGACTCCACACACGCGTACGTCACGGGCGTCTTTCAACGCGGACGCTTCGACATCGCCGGTTCGACGTTGCGCGGTCGGCGCTCTCTCAACGGATTCACCATCAAGTTGAACCTGGCAGATGGTGAGCCCAGCTGGACGCGTCGTAGCGGCGGTGGCGACGAGAACCTCTCGATGGCCAATGGCGATCTCGTACGTCAGAACGGCAACCGCACTCGGTTCTGGGCGGAGCACGTGTCGACTGAGACCGGGCGGGTGACTCGGCGCGTCAACCTTGAGGGGTACCCCCAGTTTCTAGAGTCGTTCATCGCACACGACGACGGTTACGCAGCCGTCATGTCGTTCGAGGGTCGTCGCGGTTGGCACCTCGTGGGTTGGGACGCTGCAGGACGCAAGCGTTTCGACGCGCCCGTTCACCAACACACGTGGATCGAGGCTCACGGTGCGACACTTCTAATCGCGGACTCGATCCGCGAAGAGCGTCGACACCCACATCGCACCCTCGTTGCCGAAGGTGTTCGCGTGAGTGAGATCGACTCGCAAGGAACGGCTGTACGGACTGCAGTATTCGACGGGCATTGGTTTGCAGCGTCGCTGCGACCCGCGCTCCGCCACGGACAACTCGCACTGACCGGTTCGATCGCCGATGGGTCGCGCTACGCCATCGCCGCGCGCGTCGAAGGGTTGCGTTCGACCTTTGACCACGGCCAACCGCCGGGGGATATCGCTCCGCTACAGACGGCCGCTCGCACCAATCCCTTTGCGGGCTTCTAGAGCTAGTCCGGTCGCGTCGAATCGCGCTTGAACGGGTACGCCAACTGAGCCCAAAACGTGCGCGGTAAACGCTTCAACGTCCCGTACTCCTTGGGCCAGTGGTCGCCCGGCAGGTGAAACGTCCCAAACATCACGTCGAGCATCGGAAGATGCGCTGCGTAGTTTGTATCGATCGCCGGACGGTCCTTGCTGTGATGCCAATGATGAAATTGCGGCGTCACGAAGAAGTACTTCAGGATCCCAAAGTTCCAGTTCAGGTTGGAGTGAATGAGCACAGCCTGGAAGGCGACGATCACGACGTAGATGTTGAGCGCGTCGGGGTCGGGTCCGAGTAGATAGAGCGGTACGAACACGAGCGTGCGGTCGATCAACGTCTGCACGACGTGTGTGCGTGAACCCGCCAGCCAGTCGATGTACTCCGCCGAGTGGTGCACGGCGTGCAGCCCCCACAGCCACGACACTTCGTGGTAGGCGCGATGCAGCCAGTACTGAACGAAGTCAGCGCAGAACATCAGCAGCAACACCTGAAACGGCAGCCAGATCGACGAGATCACGTTTCGCACGCCGTCGTGAACCGCCCACTCAAACGCGACCGGCGCAAAGCCGTTGGCGATGATCAGGAGGATACCGATCAACAAGTGGTTCACTCCGAAGTAGCCCAGGTCGAGCTTCCACTCGGGGCGCAGAATCGGCTGCTCCGGATACTTGGGCCAAAGCTTCTCGAGAAAGATGAAGATGATCGTCGACTTGAGCAGGTCCAAGAGCATCCAGTCGACGCCCACACCAGGGACCTCTTGTTCGAAGTCCTCGATTTGAACTTCGTAGCCGCCCATCAGAAACGCGAGCACCACGGCGGCAACACCAACGGCACCACCCTTCCGCGCCCCCTTCGTGCGAATGAACGAGAAGATGCCGAGACCAAGCGCGGTGTACATCGACACCATCAGCACCTTGCGAATGATCTCGACGTCGTAGACCTGACGAAACTCGGCGGTGGTGAGGTACTCGGGGAAGTGAAAGCACAGCACACCCAAGACCGAGCCCACGCCAAACAGAACGGAAATCGCAGCGCTGATCTTTCCCTCGCCGGGCTTCATCTCCCGGTGCGAAAGGTCGCGCTGCTCGCGCTCTCCATACTCGTACTCTTCGTCGCTCACGCGGCCAGTCTACTTCACGGTTCGAAAAACCACTCGAGAGGAACCAGCTCGGTGTTCGGTACCCGCGGATGTCGCCCGACGACGTCACGGTAGTGAACGGTGCCTTCGCCGGTCAGTACGACGTCTGCACGTACGCTCAAGTGCTGATCCTCGAACCGTTCGTCGACTGCGTGAGGGATGCGGACGCAACGTTGCTGATTGTTGGCGACGTCCAAGCATACAATTGCGCCTCTCTCTTCGAGCTCGTGCTCGATCTCGAACTCGTCTGCGAACGTGCGCTCGGTGTCGTAACCGATCACGACCTCCGGGTCGCCTCCGTGCACGGCCTGCATAAGGTTCAAATCACGCGTCTCGAAACGAAGCGTCCCGCTGGTCTGGTTGTCATTGAAGGGGCCATCGGCGAGTTGTGAGCCGACCCACCACCCGTCCGCACGCGCGATCGCGAGGTGGGTGCTCTGGTGGCCTTGAGGTCCGCGAGTGACTCGGATGACGGCAACGCCGCGGAGCGCGCCACCGGCGTCGTTCACGCGCTGGCGCTCGACCATGAACGTGCAGCCCTCCTCGGATTCCGTGTCCGGATTTCCACACGCGAGGTCGATTCGCGCGACTTCATCCGGCGTGGCGCGAGCTGCAAGCGGTTCGACCACCAGCTCCGTCACGGCGCCACTCGGCGGAGGCGGAGCAAAGAGCGCGTTACACGCACCAAAGAACACGGCGGCACACGTACCCGTCGAGCGCCTCGCATCGCCTGCCAACACATACGGCTCGTCGTTTGGCCCTGGGAAGGCAATCGCGTCGTAGAAACGATGAACCGGCACGGTCCGGGCGGACTCCGGATCGTACATCGCATGAGGAAAGCGCGCGTCGCCCCAGTAGAAGAAGCGATACCCATCCCGCTCCACGATGCGTCCTTGCTCGTCTCGGCGACAGGCGAGCATCTGTCGCTCGCCGGCCATGCTCGAGATCGGGAACCCGCGTTCGTCGTAGGTCCACCGCACCGTCTCCCGTTGCCCGGCGATTTCGACGTGCATGTCCAATTGATTCGGCTGCGGTCCAGGCTCGTAGCGTATGGGTTGATCTTCGGCAGCCCCCGCACCGACGCCTTCGACGAGCTGAACAGAAATCCGACTGACGCGCCCCGTGTCGTCGCGCGTGTACTTCTCTTCCAGCTGCGTCCCCGCGGCGTCCCCAATCAACACGCGTTCGACGAGCACACCGTCGATGAAGCGGAAGGTCTCAGCCTCCTCGGCCATGGCGACCCGGCAGGAACTCTCCACTCCCGACGCTTGGGACTCGGGTTCGGGCTCGGGCTCGGGGGTCGTGGATTCGACGCTTGTGGCGCCCGAGCAGCCCAGCATGAGCACAATCAGCCAACGCATGGCACGAGCATCACAGCGTATGCGTCACTAGCCAAGCTGGCGCCATCATGCGTCGTAGAGACCCAGCGCCCACCGCAGCGTGTCGCGCGAGATGTTCTGGCCGGTGTGGACCATCACCACGCGCTTGCCGGCCAGCTTGTTCTTGATCTTCTCCGCGGCCGCATACGCCGCTGCCGCTGCGCCTTCGGCCACGTTGTGCGTGGTTTCCAAGGCCACCCGCACAGCGCGCTTCATCTCGTCCTCGCTGACTTCAACGATCAGGTCCACCTGGTCTTTGACGATCTCAAAGGGCACCTCGAAGGTGCGTTTGGTCGCAAGACCATCGGCAAACGTGTCCGCGCTCTCCACGGTTTCGAGCTTGCCGCTCTTGATGCTTCGCGCCAACGCGTTCGCGCGTTCGGCTTGCACCGCAATGATCGTCACGTCCGGTCGGAGCGTGCGCATCGCCACCACCATGCTGGCCAAGTTGCCTCCCCCACCGACAGGAACGATCACGGCATCCACATCGGGAAGGTCTTCGACGATCTCCATCGCGTAGGTTCCCACGCCGGCGATCAGCAGCGGGTCATTCGCGACGTGCACAAAGCGCAAGTCTTCGTTCTTGGCGCGGGCTTCGGCTTCGACGAACGCTTGATCGAAGTCCATCCCGTGTACGTGAATCTCCGCGCCCATCGCCTCCATGTTGGCGTTGGTCTCAGGATTGTTGTGCTTCGGGACGTAGATGACTGCCCGCGACCCAAACGTGCGCGCGGCAAACGCCATGGAGAGTCCATGGGAACTTCGGGTCGCGGTGATCACGCCTCGGCGCCGTTGCTTGTCGCTGAGGTTGGCAAAGAGGTTGATTCCGCCCCGAACCTTGAACGCTCCAATCGGGAGGTGGTTCTCGTGTTTCACGTAGGCATCGAAGCCCAAGCGAGCGCTGAGAAGCGGATATCGGTACAGGGGAGTTCGGCGCAGGTGGCGATGGACCACCGGCCAAGCCCGGAGAATGTCTCGGAAACGGACGGGCACGGCCGTCGATTGTGACCTCGAAGCCGGAGCCTGGGAAGTCCCCTTTACTCACCCTTTGACAGGTGGCGATCACAGGGTTAAACCGTCGCTCCGCTTAGGCACGTAGCTCAGTGGTAGAGCACTACCTTGACACGGTAGGGGTCGGCGGTTCGAACCCGCCCGTGCCTACTAAGCTTTCTTTTCAAAGAATCCTGATTAACTTCATCGCTGATGCCTTTGCTGACCCGCACGTCAACTACCGCGCCGACCTCGGTCGGGCTGTAGTCGTGCGCTGTATTCGCACCAAGGCATGACAGTCATCCGACCGTCACATCCGACCGGGCGGCTCTCCGGAGTGCGCTGCGACGGATATCTCTGCTGCGTCGTACTTCGAAGTCACCGCAGCGGGATTCACCATCGCGCGCTAACCCGACCCAACGAAGAGACCTGACATGGAGCAAGAGCAACACAAAACGGCCCGTCACGTTCTGGAAGAACGCGGCGAGCTCGCCAAAAACATCGTCGCCGCCAAGGTGGATGGTGAGGTCTACGACCTGCACACCCCGTTGCCCAACACCTTCGACACGCTCAAGCCCATCGCCGCACACGAACCCGACGCACTCGCGATCATCCGGCACTCGACGGCGCACGTGATGGCGGATGCTGTTCAGCGCTTGTTCCCCGGAACCAAAGTCGCGTTCGGTCCCGCCACGGACAACGGTTTCTACTACGACTACGACCGCCCCGACGGCTCGTTCAACGACGACGATCTGCGGAAAATCGAAGAGGAGATGAAGTCGATCGCCGAAGCGGACTCGCCGTTTCGTCGCGTGGTGATGCAGCGCGACGAACTTCGCGAACTGCTTCAAAAAATGGACGAGCCCTTCAAGCTTGAACACCTCGAGCGTTTGGAAGGGGAACTCACGGTGTATCGCCACGGTGAGTGGGTGGATCTCTGTGAAGGTCCGCACGTCCCGTCGACGCGCTTTCTCAAGGCGTTTCAGCTCACGCACGTCGCAGGCGCGTATTGGCGCGGGGACGAGCGCAATCCGATGCTGCAGCGCATCTACGGCACGGCGTTTCACAACCCGAAGCTGCTTCGCAAGCACCTCAAGGCGTTGGAAGAAGCCAAGAAGCGAGACCACCGGAAGCTCGGCAAAGAACTCGAGCTGATCGCGTTTCATCCCTTGGCGCCGGCATCGCCCTTCTTCACGTCGCGGGGCGCACGGATCTACAACGCGTTGGTCGACTACATCCGCGCTCTGTACGACATGCAGGGCTACGACGAAGTCATCACGCCGCAGGTGTTCGACAAGGCACTCTTCGAAACCTCGGGGCACTTGCCGGCGTACTTCGAGAACATGTTCGTCGCAGGCTCCGTCGAGAACCTCGAATCGGCCGCCAAAGCGCTGGTCGAAAAGCCGCCGAGCGATGTCGACTGCTGTCAGCAAACGCTGCAGGACCACATGCGGTACGGCGTGAAGCCGATGAACTGCCCAGCGCACTGCCTGATGTTCGGCATGAAGCGCCGTAGCTACCGCGAGCTTCCGATTCGCATGGCGGACTTCGGTCGTCTGCACCGCTACGAGCGAAGTGGCGTCGTGCAGGGACTGACGCGCGTTCGCACGTTTGCTCAGGACGACGGCCACATCTTCTGCACGATGGATCAGGTGCAGGATGAAATCGTCGCGCTGATCGACCTCGTTTACACGGTCTACAAGGACTTCGGGTTTTCGGATGTGCGCATCGTGATCGCCACGCGCCCCGACAAGAGGCTTGGTGATGACGAAGTCTGGGACCGCGGCGAGGAAGCGCTGATCAAGGGCGTCGAAGCCAAGGGACTGGGTTACGAAATCGCAGAGGGCGAAGGTGCCTTCTACGGACCGAAAATCGAGTTCCACCTCAAGGACGCGCTCGGTCGTCCGTGGCAGCTCGGAACGATTCAGGCCGACTTCAACCTGCCCGAGCGTTTCGACCTCTCGTACATCGGTGCTGACAACAGCACCCACCGTCCCGTGATGCTGCACCGCGCGATCCTGGGAAGCGTCGAGCGCTTCTTCGGCGTGCTGCTGGAGCACGTGGGCGGGAACTTCCCGACGTGGCTGGCGCCTGAGCAAGTCACGCTGGTGACCGTGGCGAGCGACTTCGATGCCTATGCGCACGAGGCAGCCGCCCAGTTGCGGCGGGTCGGCATTCGAGTGGCCGTGGACGTCTCCAACGAACGTTTGGGGGCGAAAATCCGCAACGCGCGCCTGACGCGCGTCCCCTATATCGGTGTCATCGGCGCGAAGGAGCAGGAGGGCCGTGGGCTTGCCGTGCGTAGTCGCGACGAGAACAAGGACCTCGGATTTATCGCGCTCGATCAGGTGATCGAACGCATCAAGGCCGAGAGCCTTCCCCCTTCGAGGCGTGATTGAACTCGAGGGACAATTGGTATTTAGTTTCGACTCCCGGGCAGCCGGGACCACTAAGGAGAGTTAGTCATCGCAAGTCGCCGTCGTCGTTTTGACCCCCGTGAACGCCGTAGTCTCGGACCGCGCGTCAACGATCGAATCCGAGTTCCCGAAGTTCGCGTGATCGGCGCGGATGGGAAGCAGCTCGGCGTGATCCCCACCGATGAGGCCAAGCGTATGGCCCGCGAAGCGGATCTCGATCTCGTTGAGGTGAACCCGAAAGCCCGTCCTCCGGTCTGCAAGATCATGGACTTCGGTAAGTTCAAGTACGAGGAGAAAAAGCGAGCTAACGAAGCGCGTAAGCGCCAAGCGCAGATCGCGCTCAAAGAAATCAAGATGCGCCCGAAGACCGATGATCACGACATCGCGTTCAAGGTGAAGCACGTCCGTCGGTTCCTCGAAGAGGGCAACAAGGTGAAGCTTACGGTGCGTTTTCGTGGCCGCGAGATCACCCACCCCGAAACCGCGCGTCGTCAGATCGACATCATCGTCGCGGAGGTGGAAGACATCGCGCAGGTCGAAACACGTCCGCGTATGGAAGGCCGAACGATGACCGCGATCTTGGCGCCTCGAAAGCGCGCGGAGTCGCGTGCGTCGTCTGGAGGCCCGAAGGTCGAACGACGCCGCGCGCCCAAGACCGAGGAAGCCGAAGGCTAGGTCTGTCTGGGGACGTAGTCCGTGCGGACCCGGACCTCCTCAAAAACGCCTCAAATTCGAGGCGTTTTTGGTTTAACGACCCGACTTTTCACCAAGTTGACGCCCCAACTTGACTCGGGGCAGCCCGTCGCCCATACCCAGCAGCCCTTCCGCTCGTGGCCGCGGGTTCGCTGGTTCCGAGCTTCAATCCCAATCCTGGGAACATTCGAGGAAGACCATGCCTAAGATGAAGTCCAAGAAAGCCGCGTCGAAGCGGTTCAAGGTCACCGGTAGTGGCCGCATCCGCCGCTCCAAGGCGGGCAAGCAGCACCGGATGATGCGTGGCAACAAGCCGCCCGGACGCATGCGTCGCCTCCGTAAAAACGACATGGTCGAGAAGTGCGACGAGAAGGCGATCAAGCGCCTTCTCCCGTACCTGTGAGGAGATGAGCGATGCCGCGCGTACGTAGAGGGTTCAAGGCCCGCCGCCGTCGAAACAAGATTCTGAAAGAGGCCCGTGGTAACTACGGTGCCCGCAGCCGTCTCTTTCGTAGTGCCATCGAGCAGGTCCACAACGCGTGGGAAGACGCGTACCGGGATCGCCGCAAGAAGCGCCGCAACTTCCGCAAGCTGTGGATCGCGCGCATCAACGCCGCTGCTCGTATGCACGGACTCAGCTACAGCAAGCTGATTCACCTTCTCAAGAAGAAGGGTGTCGAGCTCGACCGCAAGGTCTTGGCCGACATCGCGCTGAAGGACCCCGGTGGGTTCAAGGCCGTTGTCGACGCCGTTCAATAGGCTCGACCCGAAACCACCGAACAGGTCGCCCTTCTGGGCGGCCTTTTTCGATTTAAGCGTTCTCGGGTATGGTCCCGCACCATGAAACGAGCCGCCTTCTTCGTCCTGATCAGTAGCGCCCTGAGCATCGCCGTCGCGTGTGAAGAGGAAGCCCCGGAGGAGACCGAGTCGGCCGAGCCCATCGTCGGTGTGATGGAACTACCCATCTCCCTTCGACACTCGCCGTCTGCACCCAACAACGCGGTTCAGATCGAAGTCTCGCCCACCAAGATGCGCGTCGACGCCCACACGATCTTGGAGCTCGACAACGGCCGCATTCCGGATGGTGAACGCGGCGGGGACACGATCACCAAACTGACGGCAGCGATCGCCGGGGGGCCTGCGCGACGCGTGGCCGCGCTTCGGCTCTACGCCAGCACCCCTTATCTGACCACCGCGCTGATCATGGGAACGCTGAAACAGGCGAACATCCACGAAGCATCGATCGCGGTCCGACAAGGCACCGGAACCGACATTGGCTGGATGGGCATTGGCAACATCAACGTGCGCGACGAAACGGACGACGAGTGGGCGACGTTCCCCGGGACGCACCAGCGTCGGTGGGACGAGATCTCGGCGCACTGGGAGGCGATGCACGGTGCATGCGCGGAGAGCGAACACAAGGTCGACTGCGCGTACACCCCGACCAAGATCGCCGAAGGTGGCGATATGCAAATCAATCTCTTCGCACGAGGCAACGCTGTGAAAGTCGAAATGCATCGCTTTGGTGTCGAAGAGGCGGAGACGCCCACACCGGCAGGCGGCCCAGAGATGATCGATGGAGTTCCCTCGTTGGACACCCCTGTTGAAGAGCTTCCGCCGGCGACCGAAGCCGCATTCACGTGGCGTTTTCAGGCCACAACCACCGATCCCTCACCGGTCTCGCTCACCATGCGGGAACTCTGCGGTGCCACGCCTTGCGGTGTGATGGTGACCGCCGAGGGCCAGACGCCCACGATGCGGATTGCGAGTTTCCTGGGAGCCGCATTCCCGAATGGCGCACCGGCGCCGCACGTGCTCTTCCAGATTCCTGAGCAGTAGTGAGCGCTCAAGCTGAGGTGACCTGCCGTGTTGCGGATGGTCGCATCGGTGTTGGAGTGTCGATCCCAGATCCGATCGAGCACTCCATGGCGGATCACAGCTACGTCACCTCGGTCACGCTCCAAACCAAGGAGTGGAGACGAACCTGGTGGTACGGCGGCGGTGCTGCACTAACCGAAGAGCCGCTTGGCGACGACCCACCCTTTGCCGGTGAGGCGTGGGTGCCAACGTGGACGGGTGACGCGGAGCTCACGTTGAGCATGCGACTGCGCGCGTTCTGGGAAAACGACGAAGGCGAGGAAGTGTCGGACGTGTGGTGGTGGCACGGTACGACAACCGTTGTCTCGGATGCCAAACACGCGTTTGCATTGGAGGTTTGCGATCCCATCGACGAGCCACCGTTTCAACCGAGTCCAGTGCGGAAGAAAGAACCGGAGCGCGGTCCGATTCTGTTGCCACGCAAGGCCGATCAGATTGTCGCCATCGTCAATCGTCTGGGTGCCGTGCTTCCAGGTATCGGCGTGTACGACCCCAACGGGAAACGCTTGTTGACCGAGACAGGCGAGCAATCGTTGGAGAACTTCCAGCCTCCGGGTGACTGTTACCTGCAAAACTCGTTTGGCGGTCCCCAGGGTGCGCTCTTGGTTACGTGGAACCATCGTCCGACCAAGGGGATGCAGTTCACTGTGGTCACCTTGCCCGATGGAAACGTAGTTCAAGGTGCCATGTTGGACGGGTATCGAGTCGTGTACGACGCCGTGTGGAATGCATCCGGTTCTCACGTGGCTGCGCTGGTCCACGGCTCGGTTGGATTGCGCGTGTACCTACTCGACCGGCAAGGCCAAGTTGTTTCCGAGTCGCCGGTGCAGGTCGCCGATACGCATGAGGACATGTTCGCGGCGTTCACGCTCGAGTGGCAGGACGACACCTTCGTCGTTACACGAGCGGGGAATGCGCAAGGAGACGTGCGTTCTGCACCTCGAGCCGTGGAACCAGGATGGCGTCAATACGGCGCGGGGATGCCGTGTTCACGAACCTTGAAAGAACGCGTCCGAACCGCGTGGATGGTCTGTGCGGAGTTTCCCCCTGCGCTCCAACAACCAGGCACAACGATCGTCGCGTGGCTGGATGACGATGAGTCGCATGGACACGTGGCAGTTCCGGACCACGGGTGGAGCCAGGAGCACTACCGGTTTGGACGCGTGTGGATCCTGGACGATGGTCGGATCGTGGCGATCGGCGAGAAGATTTGGATCGTCGATCCAGCAAGCGGTGACGTCGTGAACTTGGGCGAGTCGGGAGACTACCCGCAGACGTTGCCCATCCACGAAGGCCGTCTGTACAACCGAGGCCCGGGCCCATGGTGGACCGCGTTACCAGAACATCAGTTCGAGAACGGTGATGGTCACGACTCCGCAGATGACCTGAAGGGGTAGTCCGAGTCGAAGAAAGTCGGTGTAGCGATACCCACCGGGGCTGTAGACCATGATGTTCGCGGCGTAACCCACCGGCGTACTAAACGCGGTCGACGCTGCAACCATGATCATCAAACTCATGGGCACCAGTGGCAGCCCCTGCGACTCGGCCACGCTCGCCGCCACGGGAAACATCAGCGCTGCAGATGTCGCCGTGTACACGGTTCCGGCGAGGAGCGCGGTCACGGCATACAAACCGATCAGCAGCACCGTTCGCCCGGACGGCGCGAGCGTTGTCACCACGGTCTCTGCGAGGACCTGTGCAGCTCCGCTCTTCTCCATCGCCAAGCCGATTCCCAGCGCAGAACCCACCGTCACCAACACGCGGAGATCCAACGCGTTGCGCGCCTGCGTACCGGTGAGACAACGCGTTAAGAGAATGCAGCCTGCGGCGCCAAGCGCAGCCAAGAGAAGCGGGACAAACCCCATCGCGTTTGAGGCCACCATCGCCACGAGAATGAACGCAGCCACAGCCGCCTTTTCGTGACGAGGCGGTGCACTGTCCTCGACGGCAGCCACCAACGCAAAGCTCGGATCCTGGCGGTGCTTCCGCGCAAACGTCGGATGCGCTTCGATCAGCAACACGTCACCCGCTTCGAGCTGGATGTCGCCGACTTTCTCCTGGATACGACCGCTGCGCCGATACACGGCGATAATGGCTGCGTTGTAGCGCGTTCGAAAACGCAGCTCCTTGATGGTCTTTCCGACAAAGGGTGATTGCGCGGCAACCACCGCTTCGACCCATTGACGACCGGGATGCCCTTCCAGTTTGGCGACTTGGTCGGGCTCCGGAAGCAATCGAAGCTTCCGTAAATCCACCGCCGAACTCACCACGCCTGCAAAGCTCAGGATGTCACCGGCGCGCAGTTTCGTTTTCGGACTCACCGCGGTGAGCACGTGTCCCTCGCGCTTCACTTCAAAGAGATAGAGCTTGGGCAGGTTGCGCAGACCCGCGGCTTCAATGCTCTGACCCACCACAGGCGACGCCTCATCGACGCGCAAGGAAATCGTGTACTCGCGTGGGTTCTCGCCCAGAGTCTCCACGGCTCCGGTGCGGTCCTTGAGCAAGAAACGCGAAAACACCACGACGTAAATCGTTCCGAAGAACAAGATCGGCAGACCGATCCACGTCACATCGAACATCCCGATCTCGACGCCACGTGAGCGCGCCATCCCGTCCACGACGAGATTGGTGGAGGTTCCAATCAACGTGCACGTGCCGCCCAAGATTGCCGCGTAACTCAGAGGCATCAGCAACATTGAGGGGCTGATTCCACACTGCTTGCCCCAACGCTGAAGCAAGGGAACAAACATCGCCACGACGGGTGTGTTGTTCAGAAACGCCGAGAGCGCGCCGACTGGAAACATGACCCGCATCTGTGCGCCGGCGAGAGCTCGTGGTGTCCCCAAGACTCGCCGTGCGACGTAGTCGAGCAATCCGGTTTCCCGAACGCCCGCTGCGACGATTAACAGTGCAGCGATCGTCACCACGGCTGGATTCGCGAAACCGCTAAACGCCTCTTCCGGCGCAACAACCCCAAACGCCAGCAGAAGCGTGAGACCCGCGACCAAGACCAGGTCCGGGCCCGCGAGGTTCAACGTCATGGCGAACACCATCGCCCCGACGACACCAAGCGTGATCCATCCCTCCGGGGTCACCGCCCAGGACTTAGCACGATGGGCGCTTTCCTCGAACGGAACGACCAACCGGTCACCTTGCACTTGAAGACGGTTCCGGGCTCTCTGGCGACAGTTCGCCGGTTAAACCGAGCGTTCAGCTGGATCGGCGTACAGGGTCCGCCGCATGACACAACACGGAATCTCCTCGATCGGAATCGCCATCCCCTCGCGTTACCTGGACGTCCGCGACCTCGCTGAGCTGCGCGGCGTGGACCCCAACAAGTACACGCTGGGCCTTGGCTGCAAGGAGATCGCGCTGTGCAACGATGACGAGAGCGTCGTCAGTCTTGCCGTTCAGGCTGCGCGTCGCGCCATCCGACGCTTCCCTGGCGGGATCGAGAACATCGGGATGATCGCAGTCGGCACCGAAACCGCGCAGGACATGAGTCGTCCACTCAGCGCGTTCGTCGCCGAAGAGCTTGGACTCAAGGGCGGTATTCGCAGCTACGAAGTGAAGCACGCGTGCTACGGCGGAACGCTTGCGCTTCGTCAGGCGATCGAGTGGCGTGCGAGTGGTGCTGCGCGTGGCAAAGCCGCGCTGGTGATCGCTGCCGATGTGGCGCTCTACGCGCCCAAGGATCCGGGTGAGCCCACCCAGGGCGCAGGTGCCGTGGCGATGATCGTTGCGGAACCGACGCTCGCCGAGATCGACGTCGAAACGCACGCGTACTCGAACCCTGCGTTCGACTTCTGGCGTCCGGTGGGCGAGAGCTTCCCGCGCGTGGACGGACCGCTGAGCCTCAACTGCTACAACGAAGCGACCGAAGCAACGTTCGGCAGCTGGGCGGGTGAGCGAAAGCTCGACGAGGCGCTCAACGATGTCGATGCGATCTGCTTTCACGTGCCCTTTCCCAAGATGGTGAAGAAGGCCGTGATGCACCTCGGCGCCAGCCAATCGTGGGAAGACGCCAAGACCGCGACGCTCTTTGAGACGAAGGTGGCGCCGACGATGGAGACCAACCGTCGTATCGGCAACGCGTACACCGCGAGCTTGTGGATCAGCGTCGCGGAGACGCTGCGTGGACGTGAAGCCGGCTCCACGATCTTGGCGTACAGCTACGGCAGCGGCTTTGGCGCCGAGTTGCTTACGCTTCGCGCAGGCCCCCACGCGGCACGCGCCGAATGGGCCGACGACTTGGACGCAGACTTCCGTACGCGCACGCGAATCGATCGTGAGGCGTACGAAACGCTGCGCGGCGCGTGACTCAGACCTCGTAGCTCACGATGTGCGCCTCATCGGGCGTAGGTACTTCCCAGTGCCGGTACATCTTCTCGATCGCTTTCTCGGGCACAGGCTCACGACGAGACTGGTTTCGCTCGCGCAGCGTTTCGCGACTTGCTTCCAGGTACACCAGGTGGACACGCGCTCGGTAGCTCACGAAGAGATCGATGAGCGGCTGTCGGCGCTGACGCGAGAGATTGGTCGCGGACCACACGAAGCTCTTCTGAGTCCGCAGCAACGCCTTGGCTTCTTCGCGTGCGCGCTGCGCGACGGGTCCTTGGGGTGAGCGCGGATCGATGCCTTCCGCATGCCGAATCCGATCGAGCGACACCACCGGAAGATCCGGGTACACCCGCGCGGCGTAGGTATCCTTCCCCGCCGCAGGAAGCCCGCACAGCAGCACCACCTCGCACACGCTTTCATCGTGGGGCACGTAGGACGCCGCGCGTTCGGTGTTTCGAAAATACTCGTACGCTGCGAAGGCGCTGTCCGCGTGAGGCTGCGCTCGCGTCCAACACGATTGTTCTCGGCACAACTCTCCAAACATCTCGACGCGTTGCAAGAGATCCTCTTGGTCCTCGCACTCACGTCCGCGCCCATCCGCTTCGGTCACCGCCGCAAGCAAATCGCATCGCAGCTGCCAGCTAAGCCGATGTGCTCTCTTCACCGCGTCGTCTTTCTCGAAGAGAAAAAACGGCACTTGGTGATGCGCGATGATCCGACACACCGCTTCGCGCACCTCAAAGGAAACCCCGAGTTCCCAGAGTATTCGTCGCGCGCGAATCGCACCGCGACTCGAATGACCACGCGCTGTAATGCGACCGTCCGCCTCGGTCTTCGTTGTCTCTGGCTTCGCGATATCGTGCATCAAACACGCGGCGAACACGATCCAACGCTGCACGGGCTCAAACGACGCCCAGGCGTCACCACGCACCAACTCACGCAGGACCATACGCGTGTGAATCCCGACGTTTCCTTCGGCGTGCCACCGCGGATCTTGCGGACATGACTCGAGCGCGGTGACCCAGTCGAAGCGTTCGAGCGCGCCCCAGTCCCACGCACCAGACTCCACGTTCACCCAGTCCGGCAAGGTCATGGCGCGAATGGATCCGCATCGGGATGCAGTTGATTGGGCAGGATCGGACGCCGCAACCAGTGCGACCCCGAGTCGACAACAGCGGTGAGAAAGCTCGGGCGAATCCACTTGAACCGCCCCTCGACAACACCATTGCGTTCGAGCTTCAGGTACAGACCTTCGGCGTCATCGCTTGAATCGGTTTGCGAGTCCACCAGCTCCCAATCCTGTCCGCGTTCCTTGGCCGACTCGCGCAACACCTCGCGCCACCGTTCACTCTTGTAGAGCGAACGCGTGACCAAACCGGTCAGCGCGTCGAGCTTTCGAAGCGCCCCATCGTGCAACACGGGCACACTGACGATCGGCAACCCGGCCAAGAGTTCGCGCCGACGGGGCGTCGAGAGGAACTCGTCACACTCCAGGTCCAGGACATCGAACTCCATGAACAGGTGAGGAAGCCGGTCGTAGAAGATGGTGTGCTTGGCATAGAGCCATTCTCCGTAGACCACGTAGCGGGCGCCCAATCGCTCGAAAAACACGGCTTGGTGTGTTTGCGCCCAGGTCTTGAACATCGCGAAGTGCTTCTCTCGTGGGCCTCCGGTCAGAAAGTGCCCGCGACTCTGCAGACGGAGAACTCCCTTGTCGGAAAAGGACAACGCGGCGTTGGCTCCATCAAGCTTTTCCTCCACGACCAAAGGCTGCATTGAAAGCTCCGACCACGGAACCGCTTTGAGGTCGTAGTCGCCCGGTTGAAGCCGTGAGCCCTCGATGTGTTGCGTCCTCGGGTATTTGCGGATCTCAGACACGGATCACCGCCACGTAGTGATTGAAGACTTCGTCGATCCGAACCCGCTTCGCACCCGCATCCATCCACATGGCCGTAAGCGAATCGCGGTTGTAGAGACGCAAGTGTTCGGGATTGTCGTCAGGTCGACTCGGAACGCTGCACACGATGAAACGCGATGCGGCGCGGACGAGTTCTCGTGCAGCATCTGCGGGACGCTCAAGATGCTCCATCACTTCGAGAACCGTGACACAGTCAAACTCTGCGTCGCGAAACGGAAGTGGCTTTGTGACATCGGCGGCGTGCACGCAAAGACGGTCGACCCCGCCTGCACGAACGCACTCAACCTGGTCTGCCCGTTCGCAATTGTGTTCTACGCACGTCACCGAGAGTTCGGGCTGGGCCTCCAAGAGGGGCCACAAGAAGGTGCCGCGGCCCGCTCCCACATCGAGCAACGAACTCGGCTGCAGCCCCTGCAGAACGCCCAGCACCTTACGGACTCGCGGAAGCTGCGCATTGCGCTTGAAGCGATGCAAACGCAGCTGAGCTTCACGCGCCGCAACGAGCGCCTCATCGTCCGACACTCCCGGCAACCCCAACCGGCCTCGCGCAAACGCAGCAGCGAGCCATGTGTAGTGCGTTGAGGGGTCCATGAGGGCTCTCAGATAACCACTTTTCGCCGCAAAGCCGCACGCATGCTGCACTTTCGCGATAAGATTACAGCGTGACCCAAATCCGGTGTTCCTTCCTTCTCCTTCTTATCGCCGCGTGTGACTGCGGCTCCACCAACCCACCTGGTCGAGATTGCGAGGTCGCTAGCGACTGCCCACTGGGTCAAATCTGCATCGACAACACCTGCCAAGTGGAAGGTGGAGAGGACGGCGGAACCGACACTCCCGAACTGATGTGCGACGACGGACGTGCGGCATGCGTTCGAGGCGCCTTCATGGAGTGCTGCGCGGCAGACGACGTGTGCATGGACGGGACGTGCGTAACCGACTGCGGTGACCGTACCGAGTGCGCGGGGATGTGTTGCGAATCTGGTGACGAGTGTGTGGACAACGCCTGCGTGATCGAGTGCGCAGACGAGTCTCAACGATGCGGCAGCGAAGGCGAGCTGTGCTGCGGCGCGGAAGAAGCCTGCATCTCCGACGCGTGCGTGATGCTCGGTGGTGAGTGCACCACGACCGATGACTGTGACGTGGACGAGATCTGTCAGGCCGTTGTGGGCCGCTGCGTTCCGCGCGACTCGGTGGAAGTGTGCGAGTTCCGACCACCCGTTGGCGAGTTCTCTCCGACCATCGCGTGCCAGTGGCGCCCGGAGACCGGTGACAGCGAAGCGTTCGACGATGTTGTGATGACGCCGAGTGTTCTGAATCTCACCGACGACAACGACGACGGGATGACCAACACACTGGACATTCCCGACCTCGTGTTCATCAGTTTTGATCGACAGAGCGATGGCTGCTGCACCGACCGGGGTGTGCTTCGCGTTGTCAGCGGCCTGTGCAACGAAGACGGAACCATGGATACGCTGGCGAGTATCCCGATGCCGTTTGTGGGGAACTCTGCTGGCGTCGCGCTGGGCAACCTGCATCCAGCCGCGATGGCAGACGAAGCAAACCCTGAAATTGTCACAGCTTTCCGGGACGGCGGCTCAATCGCATGGCGACGCACGGCCGCGGACGGTTCGACGTGGGAGGAGCTGTGGCGCTCTACGTATCCCACCCTCAATCACACTCGCGGCGTGGGTGCATCCAGCTCGCGAGGAGCGGCGCAACCCTCGCTCGCGGACATCAACGGCGATGGTGCGCCCGAGGTGATCATCGGCAACGTCGTTCTCAACGGCATGACGGGCGAACTGATCTGGGACGGCTTGGTCACCGTGGGTGCCACGGCCGGAATCGGAAACAACGCTTTTGTGGGTCCGGCTTCCACGGTTGCCGACCTGGATCTCGACGGAGACTTGGAAGTCATCGCCGGTAACACGGTCTACGAAGGAGACACGGGTGCAGAGGTGTGGACGTTCACCTACACCACCTCGAACTCGAGCTGCGGCGGCACCCTTCCCTGCGATGGATTCAACGGCGTGGCGAACTTCGACTCGGACCCGGAGGGTGAAGTCGTCATCGTCCGACTTGGCGAAGTGTTCGTCATCAACCACGACGGAACCGAGCTTCACCGTGTGGCGATCCCCAGCGACGACTGCTCCGGCAACGAAAGCGGACCACCAACCGTGGCCGACTTTGATGGGGATGGACGCCCCGAGATCGGAACCGCCAGCGCCGACTTTTACGTGGTCGTCGATTTTGACTGTACCGGCGATCCACTCCCCGACGAATGCACCTCGGAGAACATCTTGTGGCAGGTGCCCAACCAAGACTGCTCAAGCCGCGCGACCGGCAGCAGCGTGTTCGACTTCGAGGGCGATGGACGCGCCGAGGTGGTGTACGCAGACGAGACCACGTTCCGCATTTTCGACGGTCAAACAGGGGCAATTCTGTACGAGGACGACACGCACTTGAGCAACACTCGCATGGAGATGCCGATCGTCGTCGACGTGGACAACGACGGAAAGTCCGAAGTGATCGTGCCCGAGCCGAACACGAGTTCGACAGCGCTAGGCGGCATCGAAGTCTGGGAAGACACCGACAACAACTGGGTTCGCACGCGTCGCGTGTGGAACCAGCACACCTACCACGTCACCAACATCACCGACGACGGACAGGTGCCGGCGGCGGAAGAGCCCAACTGGTCGAACCCGCGCTTGAACAACTTCCGCCAGAACGTTCAACCGGGCGGACTTTTCGACGCACCCGATCTTTTCGTTGTGAGCATCGAAATGGACGCATGCTTCTCCGGAGGCCAAGCGGACATCGCGGTAACTGTCGGCAACCGTGGAGCCCTTGGTGTCGCTGCTGGCGTACCGGTCATCGCATCGGCGACGCCTGAAGGTGGAACTCCGGAAAGCCTCGGTGTGATGCGGACGACTACCTTCCTGCTTCCCGGCCAGGAGGAAACGCTCATCTTCCGCTACGAACCGGATGGTGGCTGGACCTTCCCGAGCTTCAGCGTGACTGCCATTGTCGACGACGATGGAATGGGTGGCTCCGAGTACAACGAGTGCGACGAGACGAACAACGAGGGCATGAGCGAAGTGCTCATGACCTGCGGACTCGGCTAGCGCAGAACGGGTTAGCGATATGGACCGGCGTGGGTGCGCAGCAATGCCGCCAACGCCGCCAGACTGCGGAGGTGCTTCAGCACTTCGCCACCATCGAGCAGCGGCCCCGCAAACTCGAGTTCGAGCACATCTTCGTCGACCCGCAGCCAAGTCACGACCTTCAGAATCGACTCCACAAGCGCTCTCGCTTCACCCGAGAGTCGTTCGCGGCTTCCCCACGCCCACTCCTCAGGTGTGCACTCAAAACGAAGTTCGGGTTCGATCAGGTCGTTGGGCCTCAGTGTGAAGCGGGTCGACTGCACAGCATCGCCCTTCCACTGAGTCGCGACATCCGCAGGCGCACCATCGAGTTTTCCGTGGACGGACATATCTCCAGCATCGAAGCGACCATCGATGTGCCGAGCCAACTGAGCCCACGACGCCCGAGCACCCCGCATCGCTTTGGGCGCGATCAAATCGCGACGCATCTTCTCCCAGGCGTTCGCGACGTTTAGGACATCCAAGACGAAGTGGTCCAGCGCTTGTTCCGAGTGTCCCGACCCCTCGCGTGCCAGCTCAAGCCGAGTGTCGTCCAAGTGCTCCATGCGGAAGCGGCTCAAGCTCGAGGCGACAAGCCACCACAAGTCCAGCACCTGCGCGTCTTCGCGACCTTTGACGTAGTGCTTCTTGGCGAAGTCGTCGGTGCCCAAGTCCACGCCACGCATCACGTGACGTAGCCCTCGTCGCGGCCCTCCTTCAAGATCCAACCCAAGGCTCGGATAGGTGAAGCGGGCAACCAGAAACGTTCCGTCTTCACCTCGATGTTCCCGAAGCACCTCAATCTCGAGTGCGTCACGCGTTTGCTTGAGCGCCATATTCGCAAACACGAATCCACGCCGTTGTGCGATTGCGCTCCAGTGCGTCGCCACTCGCTTCTGTCCGATGGTTGGCGCAGCAAGCCAAAGCCGCTCATCCGACACCGTGACTTCGGACAGCATGCGAATCGGAAAGCGCAACAACGCGCTCTTGCGCGCACGTGCTTCCACCTCGAAGAGCCACTCCAATCTCCACATGCGATGACGTCGTGCCGGCATCGCTTGTTCGGGGACTTTGAGCCGAAAGGGATGTGTTTCCCCATCGTATCGAGGGTCGATCGCGATTCGACTCACGAAGCGCGTGTCGGCATGCCCCACGCTGATGCCTGCGCCACGAAGAAGACGCTCACGAGCAACCAGCGAAAGCATCACGTCGCGGTAGGGGTTGTGCTGCACGTTGTAGAGCGTGATGTTGCCCAGCACTTCGCCACCGGGTTCCACCGCATCGGTCGCAATGCTGACCTCGACGTGCGGCTCCGTACCTTTCGGACCTGCCGTGTTGGTCGTGTAGATGCGGGGAACCCCCTCGCCCTTCGTGTGCGCGTCGTCCCGCACCACGATCTCAAAACTCGACCGCGAATCGGGCCACCAGGAAAGGTGCACGTGGACATCCATTCGGTAGCGGACGTACGCGGCCTTTCCGGCGTAGCTCGACGGAGAGCCTGCGGGGATCGTGCACCGCACCTGCAGCTCGTTGTTTCCCTTCGCCAACGTGAGCTGGTCCGCCGCACGCACGCCGAGCCGACACACTTCGTGCGCCGCGCCGTTCTCGCCGTACGACCAGCCTTCGGTTCCGACCAAGACGACGTCGACGTACTCCACTTCAACTTCGCGTTTCGCGTGAAGCCGTATGTCTGCCGTAAACGTTTTGCCCGGAGTGATTTCGCGGGGCACGCGCAGACGAATGCGCGGTCGCTTCTTGATCACCTTGCCGAGCTTCAGCACGGCACGATGCTACGCCTACTCGGCCGCGACGGGCACGCCGAGAATCGTCTCGGGCGACACGATCTTGCCCATGACGGCGCTCGCGGCGACGGTCAGCGGGCTCGCCAAATACACCTGACCAGGGCCCGAACGACCGGGGAAGTTGCGGTTTTGCGCGCTCACCGACACCTGGTCCTTGGAGCGTGATGCGCCTGGACCTGCGTTGATGCACGCCCCGCAGCTGGGATCGATCATCGTCGCTCCCGCTTCCGCGAAGATCTTGGTGTAGCCCTTTTCTTCGGCGTACTTGCGAATCGCCTGGCTGCCAAACTGGATGTAGCACTCGACGCCGTCTGCGACCTTGAGGCCTCGATCCAGCGCGGCCTGAAGCACTCGAGCGTACATATCCATGTCGCTCTTCTTTCCACCCGTGCAGCTGCCACCGTAGGCGATATCGATCGAAACGTTGTCGTCGAGCTCAGTCATGACGATGCCGTTTCGGGGGTCGCCCGGGGTCGCGACCATGGGACCGATCGCAGAGAGATCGATCGTGAAGGTTTCCAAGTACGCCGCGTCGGGGTCGCTCTTGAGAATGCGCTGGCGCAGTTCGTCTTTCGCGATCCCGCGTTGCACGTGCAGGTAGTCGACCACGACTTCGTCGGCCTCGATGATGCCGGTGAACCCGCCGGCCTCGACCGCCATGTTGGTCAACGTGGCGCGCTCGTCCAGGTCCAGCGATGCGATGCCGGGACCCGTGAACTCGAGCACCTTGCCGATGCCCTTGCTCGTGCGGAAGAAAGGCTGGCTCAGGATGTGAAGCATCACGTCCTTTGCGCTGACCCCCGATTGAAGCTCACCGGTAAGTTCGAAACGCACGCTTTCGGGAACGCGGACGCGAACGTCCTTGGTGAACCACGCGTTGGCCATGTCGGTGCTGCCGACGCCAAAGGCAAACGCGCCGAGCACGCCCGCCATGCACGTGTGGCTGTCCGTTCCGAGAACGACATCGCCAGGCAACGCGAGATCCTCGACCACCGCGTTGTGGCAAATCGCTTCCGAACCGCCGCCTTCACTTTCGCCGTAGAGCTTGAGCCCATGCTTGTCGGCGAAGCCCTCTTGCGTGATCGCGAGACCGTCCGCTTTCTCGAGCAGACCCATCTTGCGCTTCTCTTCGGGCATCACCTTGCCCAAGAAGGTCAGATGGTCGCGGAACGCAAATACGCTCTTGGCGTCCGTGACCGTCGCGTCGTCGCCGAGCGCCGCGCGAAAGAGTGAGTCCGCCATCGGCGTGACGTACTCGTGGCTGAATCGGACGTCGGTCCGCACGAAAAGCGCTTCGCCGGTCTCCACGGCCGCAACGCCAAACTCGCCCTTGGATGCATCTCGAACCGCGTTCTTCGCGATGATCTTCTCGACCAAGGTCATCGGACGCTTGGGAGTGGTCGGCACCGGCGCGGAGACCTCTCCCGCGAGACGTGCCTTGTTGTACGCGAACAGACCGCCGTGACGAACAATGTCTGCGCTGATCGGGTCGAGTCCCTTGGTGAACTCGGAAATCGAAATCTCTTCGCCCGCCAGAATGCGATCGATGAGGCCAAAATCGGTCGACGTGAGAAGCCCGATGTTCTGGCAGTTCTGTCCGTAAATCTTCTCGATGCTCTTGGCGATGACGAGCTTGATGCCTGCGGCTTGCTCGCTGTAGGGCGCGGTCTCGCGTGAACTGCCACAGCCCTTCGAGAGACCGCTGACGATCACATCGAAACCGCCATCGCGGATCGAGTCACGCTCGACCACGCCGCCCTTCAGACCGACCATCGAGTACCGACCGAGGGTTTCGTCGTAGTAGAAACAGACCCACCCAGGCGTGATCTCGTCGGTGCTGATGTTGTCGCGCAGTTTGCGCTCAGGGTCGAAGTCGAGGTTCTGCCCATCGAGTTGACGCTTCAGGGCATCCGGATCTTCGGTGATGTATAGGATGCGACCGGTGAAGCGAATGCTGTCGACTGCCATCTCTCCGAACCTTCTCCTTGCCAAACCCCCGAGTGAGAGTTGTAGCGCAGTCCGTGCGCCGAGGATCGACGACACTGCGATCTCTCGAGCCGTTTGTGCGCTTTGTCACGCCCCAACCACGAGCTTTTTGGGGATCGTCTGTTTGTGAAGGCGTTTGTTGCAGGTGCGACCGGTCTGACCGGACGCGAAGTGGTTCAACAGCTTCGTGCTGCGGGCGACGACGTGGTCGCGCACGTGCGACCGGATTCGCGTCGGATCGATGCGTGGACCGAACGCTTCACCGAGCAGGGGGCGACGGTCGACACCTCGGCGTGGACCGACGAGACGATGCACGCGGCGATGAACAAGCACGCACCCGACGTTGTGTTCGCGCTCTTGGGCACCACCCGCAAACGTGGTCGTGCGGCGAAAGCGCAAGGCAAAGACGAAACCTACGAAACGGTCGATTACGGACTGAGCGCACTGCTGTTGCGCGCAGCGCAGTCTGTGGACGAGGTGCGTTTTGTGTATCTCTCGTCGATGGGAGTCACTCCGACAACGCGTAACGCATACCTCGCGGTACGGCATCGATTGGAAACCGAGCTGCGCGAAAGCGGAGTGTCATGGGGAATCGCGCGGCCTTCGTTTATCGCAGGCGACCGTGACGAACATCGAATGGGCGAGTCGCTGGGCATCGCTGTGGGCGATGGTGCGCTCGCATTGGTGGGTGCGTTGGGTGGCAAGCGACTTCGCGAACGCTATCGCTCACAAACCAACGTTGAGCTGGCGCGTGCGCTGATCGCGATCGGCAAAGATCGTGCACTCGGCTTGGTCGAGTCGGATCAGCTTCGTGAACTCGGCGTCGTTTAGCGGCTAATGCACTGAACGATGAGGCGACCCGGTTGGCCTGGCTCGCCAGCACTCCCGCGTGCCGCATCGGTGACAAGAGCAGGCACGCGAAGGTCTCCAGCCGTGAGCGTCACCGCTTGGACATCGCTTGCGGCATAGGCCGATCCGCCACCTCCACCGTGCGCGTCGCTGTCAGCACCGGTGGATCCGCCGCCCCCAAACCAGCCACCGCCTCCGCCTCCGCCGGCGTCCGCTCCGTTGCCTCCGTTGCCACCCTGCAGAGACATCCCGTCGTCGCCGCGTCGGTCTTCGTCCATCATCGGACCACCACCTGCGCCGCCGCCGTCTTGTCGCCCACCTTGGCCACCCCCGAGTGCAGCACACGCTTGTCCTTCGGTGCCTCCGCCGGCCCCTGCGACCGTGGGATCGCGACCGCCGCCCGAACCTCCGCCACCGCCCGCAATCAGGATCGCGTTTGCGGCTGAGACGGCGCCACGAAACACGCCGCTATAGCCTCCGCCACCGCCACCGCCTTCGTCGGTTGCGATGCCACCACTTCCGCCTCCGGGAACACCGCCGCTGCCGGAGACCGCATCCACACCATCGGCACCTGGCGCGCCCACAACGATGGTCAGAACTTCACCGGCGCTAGTTCGAATGATCCCGGATGCGTAGCCACCTGCGGAACCCAACGTGGCGCGTTGCCCAGCTCCACCGCCCGCCCCCCACACTCGCGCGAGCACGAGGTCGCATCCACTGGGCACCTCGAACTCTTGCTGCGTGGGCGACTCAAACACCTGTGCAACGCAGGTCGTTTCGCAGCCCTCACCGCACCGAACCAAGCCGGGCATGCAATCAAACGCGCACTCCCCTGCCGTGCACCGAGGGATCGATCCCGTTGGAGCAGTGCACACCTCTCGGCACTCCCCACAGTTTTGAGGGTCGCTTCGTGTGTCTGCACAATACGGCCCAAACGTCCACTCGCAGCGTTCTCCCGGGAAGCACGCATCGGCGGGAACCGCTACGCAACCCAGATCCGGATCGCAACGCGTGTCATCGGAGCACTCGACTCCATCGAGCGAGTACAAGCACGTGCCGCTCACACAAAGTGGGGTCGAGCATGCGGCGAGCGCATCACAATCCTCGGCGGTGTCACATTCGGAACGACAGAACTCGGGTCGTTCGGGTGAACAACGCGGGTCCACGCACACGCCACCCACACATGCTGTGGCGGTTGCAGGATCGAGCGCGCCTGGGCAGACCAGGTCGCGGCAATCGCGGCTGAACACCAACGTGACTGCCGTTCGATCGCCATCGATTTGCACCGATGCTTCGCGCGACACGACCGGTTCGCCGAACACGTCGATCAGCGAACCGGTGACGATGACGTCGTTCGCTGCCACGGCGGTTTCGATCGCTTGGAAGCCGTCGAAAAAGTCGTAGGAGAAGAGCGCTGGCAGTTCGACTTGCGTCGTCTCGCCCGCGTCATCGATGACGATGCGAAGAGCCGCGAATTCTGCGCCGGGTACGAGGTCGGTTTTCACGTCCACTCGGAGTGAGGGCTCGCTCGACGCGCATCCCAGCGCCAAGAGCAAGACGACGCACATCCGACGCATGCAGCGATCATATCGGGGTGGGCGCGCTGGGGCGAATTCAACGAATTCGGAAGGGGAACGTCACGCGAAACGAGCGTTGCCGAAAGGGTCGAACTCGCGCGCCACGGACGGCGCGTTCGACGCAGTTGGCAACGACAGGGGGTACGTCGCGGACGCTCACGGCGCGCACCCGTCCGTTGCGCTCGAAGATCACCACCGCTTGAGCGACTGCGGATTGTCCCTGTCCGCAACGCGCGACCCGTCCGGAGACAGCGCGCATGGCGCGAAGCACATCCTGGCGCGAGGGCGTGAGGGGAGGAACCGCAGGTCCTTCGGGCAACACGTCCGATCCCGAAGTTGCGTCCTCGATGAGCGAGTCGATGGTGCGGGGACCCGTCCGTTCCGGCGCGGGTTCGGATTCGGGCTGGGATCGAACGCGAGGGGTACGTCGCGGAACGGACGCGGGTTCGGAAGCGGAAGCGGACTCGGAAGCGGACTCGGCGTCGGCATCGGCATCGGCATCGGCATCGGCATCGGCATCGGCATCGGCATCGGATTCGGATTCGGATTCGGATTCGGATTCGGATTCGGATTCGGATTCGGATTCGGATTCGGATGCGGATGCGGATTCGGCTTCGGATGCGGAAACCGCGGGCACGACAACGCGAGGGGCAACCACCGGCTCCGCGCGCGCGCGTTCGGGTCGTTGCAGCAGCACCACCGTCAACGCGATCAGCAATCCAACGATCGTCACACCTGCCGCGACGCCTGCCGCAAGCACGGGGAAGCTACCGCGACGTTGTGGCTCCACGGGTCGCGCCAACATCGGACTCGCTCCGAAGGTAGGGCTGCTTCCGATGGGGCTCGCTCCGAAAGAAGGTACGTCCTTTTGCTCCTCTCGGGACTCGGCTCGGATCCCCGCAAGCGCACGAATGTCGATCAACCCCGATCCCTCTTCTTGCGCTTGGCGTGGCGCCGGCTCTCCAACCAGGTCGCGAAGCTTGCTGAGATCCAAAAGCGCGGAGGTCTCTTCGACAGCTGGCTCTTGCGGCGCGTTTCGCCGGGAGGCGACCAGCCCTGCCTGAAACGCTGCCACCGGGTCCGGCTGCGCGGGGCCTTGAACGGTCATCGCGTACGAGCATCGCTTGCAGCGCACCTTGACCTTTCGTCCGGTCACGCGTTCATCAGACACTGAGTACTTCGCGCCACACGACGCGCAGGCGAACTTCATCCCACAACTCCCGCAAGCGTGCGTTCACCCGACGGGACTGACCCGTGGGCGCGCAGCGGCTTACAAGTACCGACACCCGGAACACCGAGTACTTGGGTGAAATTCGCTAACGCAAACCGAGGCGCCACGCCGACAGCGAACGGCTCCGCGGTACCGCGCTGGTCGTGGTCGTCTTTGCTGCGCTTTGTTCGCGCAGCGCTCGGGCAACCGCAGCCGCGACAGCAAACGCGTCTTCCGCGGTGTCCAATGAGGTCGGCTCGAGCAACTCGGGATGACGCTCGATGTATCCCGTGTCGTAGGTCCCCGCGATAAACTCGGGCTCTTCCATCACCGCTTGGTGAAACGATAGGTTCGTCACGGGTCCCACGACGACGTACTCCGCCAACGCGCGGCGCATCCGTTCGATGGCCGCCTCTCGCGTAGACGCCCACACACACAGCTTGGAAAGGAGCGGGTCGTAGAGTGGTGTGACTTCGGCGCCTTCGTACACGCCGCTATCGTCGCGCACGCCTGGCCCCGCCGGCGTACGCAGGATTTCGATGGTTCCTGGGCTCGGGAGGAACCCGGTCGCGGGATCTTCGGCGTACACGCGGCACTCGATCGCGTGACCGCGTCGCTGCACGTCCGCCTGCGCGTATCCCAACTTCTCGCCTGCAGCGATGCGCACCTGCTCGCGCACCAGGTCGAGCCCGGTGATGAGTTCCGTGATCGGGTGTTCCACCTGCAGGCGGGTGTTCATCTCCAGGAAGTAGAACGAGCCGTCCTCTCCGAGGAGAAACTCCACCGTTCCCGCACCCTCGTAGTCGACAGCAAGTGCCGCACGAACCGCGACTTCGCCCATTTGCGAAATCAAGCGCTCGTCCGCGTGCTCTGCCGGACTCGGTGTTTCCTCGATCACCTTTTGGTGGCGACGCTGCACCGAACAGTCGCGTTCAAAAAGGTGCACCGCATTGCCGTGGCCATCGGCGAGCACCTGAATCTCCACGTGACGCGGACGAACGATCGCTTTCTCCACGTAGACCGTATCGTCGCCAAAGGCTTTCTTGGCCTCGCTGCGTGCGCGCTCGTAGGCTGACGCCAGGTCCTCGGGCTTCGTCACCAAACGCATGCCCTTGCCGCCGCCACCGGCCGACGCTTTGAGCATGATGGGGTAGCCCAACTTCGCTGCGGACTCTTGAAGTGCGCTGAGTTCGCCCGCGTCGGCGCCAGGCACCACCGGAACGTCCGCCGCGATCATCTTCGCGCGTGCGCCGGTCTTGCTGCCCATGACTTCCATCGCGCTTGCAGCCGGACCGATGAAGCGAACGCCAGCCTTCTCACACGCGCGAACGAAATCGGCGTTTTCACTCAGGAAGCCGTAGCCGGGATGGATCGCATCGACATTGGCCTGCTTGCACACCTCGAGGATCACATCGCCGCGCAGATAGCTCTCGGCGCTGGGAGGTGGACCGATGCGATACGCCTCGTCCGCCAGACGCACGTGCAACGCGTCGACGTCGGCATCGCTGTAGACGGCCACCGAAGTGATGCCCATCTCGCGGAGGGTTCGAATGACGCGGCAGGCGATCTCACCGCGGTTAGCGACCAAAACCTTCGCAAACATCGAGAGATGGTCTGGCTGCGCGCGAGGCTCGGGTCAAGGCGTCAGATCGTTTAGGATGCGGCGCCTGTGCTTTCCATGACTCGCTTCGCGGTTCTGTCCTTGTTGCTCTGCGCTTCGCTTGCGTACGCGCAGCCATCGGGCTCCGAGGGTTCCGAGGGTTTCGAAGCCGATGGCGATGCCGAAGCCGATGGCGAAGCCGATCCCGAAGCCGATGCCGAAGCCGATCCCGACGCCGATGGCGAAACTGAAGTTGTTGAGCCCACCGTCGACGACGACGCCGTTCCTCCCGCGGAAATCGGTCGCCGAATCGAGGAGACGTTTCAGGAACTCCAGGAACTGACACCACAGCTTCGTCGCCAAACGGGTACGCGCGCCATCGAGCGCACGATTCCCAACTTCGTGGAGCACATCACCGAACTCTCCGAAGACCCTGCGCTCGAACACCTCAGCGTTCTGCACCCAGGATCGTTGGAGGACTTGGAACACGAGTGGAATCGCATGCGCGATCGACTCAACGAATGGCAAGAGGATCTGGAGACTCGGACGACAGAGTTGACCGAAGCGCAGGTGCAGACTCTCGAAGCCCGCGACTTGTGGCAGCGGACGCGCGAAGTGCACGCCGAAGCGCTTCCCGAAAGCCAACTCGAGCGCATCGACGTGTTGCTGCATCGCATCGACGTAGTGCTTCGGCGTGTTCAGCGCCGCTTGGAGCAAGTGCTCGCACTGCAAGGCGAACTCAGCGACCAGGGCATCCGCATCGCACGTCAGGCATCGCGCATCGAGAGTGCGCAACAACAAACGCGTGCACGGCGCGAGCGTCGTGATCACCGCCCCTTGTGGAAGGGCTGGGGGCGACTCGGTGAGATCGACGAGCAATCCACCGACATCGTGGTGCAGGAGCACCTCGCGTCGGTCGAGGCGTTTGTCTACAGCGAGAAGAAATCGCTATTTGCTCATGTCGCTGTGCTCCTCGCACTGCTGGCAGGCCTGCTCTTCTTGCGCGTCCGCTCCACCTCACGGCGCACCCCGGCAAAGCGAAGCGCACACCGCGCGTTGCGAGCACGACCTGTGGCAAGCGGGGTGCTCCTGAGTTGGATCGTCGCACCGGTCATGTACGAGCACGTTCCCGTGTTCGTCATTGCCGTGACGCTGATCGTCCTAGTGCCGGTGATCGATCTGCTCAACCGGCATCTCTTGCCGGCTGCTCAAAAGCACTTGCTCGCACTCATGATTCTGGCCGCGCTGGGTGTTCCGACCAGTCTGGGCTTCACGCCGGTGTGGATGAGTCGATACGTGACGCTGGTCCTGGGTCTAACGGGGCTTTGGTTTGCCGTAGGGCTGTGGAAGGTGTCGCGACGCAGCTCGCTGAAGCTCTACCGCTATTTGCGACTCGCCGTGTTTCCACTCGTGTACGGCCTGTATCTCTTGGCGTCCGGATACATCGAACGCGCCGAACTATGGACCTCCGGAACGCTTTGGGTTCTCGAGCAAGCTGTCGCCGTCTACCTCGCGGTTCAACTTCTCGGTGCGATGGCGACGTTGGGATTCCGCCAACCTGCAGCGCGTGTACTCTTCTTAGTGCGCAACCACCGACGCCGGGTGGTGCACTACGTCAAACTCGGTCTGCGCCTGATCGGCATTCTTGTTCTCGGGGTTTTGGCACTCCGGAGTTTCGATCTGCTCGACCCAACGATTCAGACCTCGCGTGCTGCGTTTGAACGAACGTTTGTCTTCGGCTCGATCGAACTTTCGGTGGGAAGCGTGGTGGCGTTCTTCGTGATGTTGATCGGCACCTTCGTGGTGATGCGCATCGTGCACGTGTTGTTGGAGCACGAGATCCTCCCGCGCTTTGCGTTGGAGCAGGGCATCTCGTCCGCGATCAGCCTGAGTGCGAGCTACCTGCTTGTGGCAATCGGTATCGTGCTGGCGTTTGGTGTTGCGGGTGTGGGGCCAGAGCGCCTGGCCCTGCTTGGTGGTGCGCTTGGTGTCGGTATTGGTTTTGGTTTGCAGAACGTGGTGAGCAACTTCGTGTCGGGACTGATTCTGGTGGCGGAGCGACCGATCCAAGTCGGCGACGTGATCGAGGTCGAGTCGTTGGTGGGCACGGTGCAGCGCATTGGTATTCGAAGCAGCAGCGTGCACTCGTTGGACGGAGCGGATGTCATCGTGCCCAACTCGGATCTGGTGACCGGGAAGTTGATCAACTGGACCTTGAACGACGCGAAGCGAAGGTTCGACATCGTGATTGGTGCCGGTTACTCGCACGACCCGCGCGAAGTTATGAAGGTGTTGCAGCGAGTCGTCGCGCGTTCACCCTTGGTGCTGCACGACCCTGAGCCTGAAGTGTTGTGTACGTCGTTTGCCGATAGCGCGATCGAGTACACAGTGCGTGCGTGGACAGCGGGTTACCTCGAAGCGATCGACGCGCAGAGTCGGTTGTCGGCGAAGATCTACGAAGCGTTCGCGGCGGAGGACATCGAGATCCCATTCCCGCAGCAAGACGTGCACGTAAAGTCGATGCCGGTGAATTCTGGGGACGCGTAGAGAAATTCCCACACCTACGGTTTGCGGGTTGTTGAAACCCTTGAAGAAATCGGCACGGATGACACATCCGGACCGCACCTAGGTGCTTCTTGCCTGGCGCGCCGATTGGTGACGGCATGTGTTCGGTAGCCGTCGTCGGTCTGGCGTTCCGGGTTCGCCATCCAGTTCTCCAACATCCAATCGACTGGGGCTTTGCTAGACAGAGAGACCCGACTGCCGTCGCGACGAATGAGGTGTACGGCTAGCTCGCCAACGCGAATACGAACGAACGAGCTTGAGTCGTCCCAGCGCGGCCCGAAGACGGTGAAGCGATAGAGTCCTGTTGCGTCGTAGCGAACGAAAAGCTTGCCACGTGTGCAGAACAGGAGAAGAGGCAGCAGTTGGGCTACAAACAACTCTGCGGGCCAGCCATCGTCAAGAATCCTCACAAGAACCGACCCGAGGAGGGGTAGTCCAAGGAACAACCATGCAAGCCATTCGCGTCCGACGACGGTCGACTTCCGAGGCGCGCGCGATCTTGCTCGCAACAGTGGGCGTTTCAACCGTTGACCCACGAAGACGCAGTGAAGCAACGTCGCGGCAACCTCTTGAGGACCTCCATGAGGGATCAACCCGGACCCACTGCTAACGAATAGCTGCGGATACGAAAACGACGTGCACAAGCGGGCCACCAGGGTTGAGTTCAAGAACCGCTTGGTTTTGTAGACACCGCGGGCGGTGATTCCGCTCTCGTCCACCGTGTAGCGCTCCCAGCAAAACGTGCTCATCGCAATCACAGCGCAACCGATGAACACAAACGGAAAGAGCCATTCAACCAGCAAGCCCAATGCGACGATCCCGATGCCGCTTCCAAGCGCGAAAGCTGTCCAGCCTGCGGACGACCACGAAAGCTGGGCCGGAATGCGAAGACGTCCGATTCGATGCAGCGCAAAGTACAGTTCGAGATACGCACGCGCGTTCCTGGGAACCTCGATAGTTCGGCTCTTCAAGCGAACGCAGAGACGTCGTCGAACTTCAGCCGACTCGATCTCGCGCCACGACACGCGTGTCGTCTTGCCCAACCAACGGAGTTCGAAACCTTGGTCGTCCAACGTGACGCGTGATGGGGCGAGGTCGAATAATGGCATATCGATCCTTCGCTACACGTTGCGTGCCTCGCTACGATCCGCGGTGCAGCGACACAACCGAACAGCTCGGCGCAAGCCCGCGGGATGACGCACGCGGCTTTCTGCACACGGGACCACGCGCCACGCGTTGGTCGACGGGAGTGGTCGACGTCCGTGTGGGGACGTAGTCCGCACGGACATGAACTATGTGACCATACGTTTAGAAAAACCTCGTTGAAACGCTTCGTTTCGAGGCAGGTTCGGGTCCGTACGGACTACGTCCCCACACGGACCTTGGCTTCGGGCATCTTCGTTTGAGTTCCGCATCCCGAGTTCTGCATTCCGCATTCCCGAGAGCTAACGTGGCTCACGGACGTGCGTAGTTGGAGGGTGCAGCGGCCGCGCTATGTCTTGCCCGTTATTGTCGCGGCTCAGTTCGGGGGGACTTCGCTTTGGTTTGCCACCAACGCGGTTCTTCCTCAGCTCAGTGCTGAGTTCGCCATCGATGGTGCTGCACGCATCACATCTGCTGTTCAGCTCGGGTTCATCGTCGGCACTGCGGGTGTCGCGTTCTCGGGTATCGGCGACCGCTTCTCAGCACGCGTGCTCTTCTTGGTCAGCTCCATCATCGGCGCGGCGTGCAACCTCGGAGTGCTCTGGGCGAGCGACGCAACTCAAGTCATGGTTCTTCGCTTCGGCGTCGGAGTCGCGCTCGCAGGGATCTACCCGGTGGGGATGAAAGCCGCTGCAAGTTGGTTTCGCGACGGCCTCGGGACTGCGCTGGGGTTCTTGGTCGGTGCGCTCGTGGTCGGCACGGCGCTGCCCCATCTCATTGGAAGCGCGCTGCCATGGCGATGGACTCTCATCAGCGTATCTGGCCTTGCGGTCCTGGGCGGACTGGCAGTGTTCGCGCTCGTTCCCGACGGGCCGTACACGCGTCGCTCGCCCTTCAACGCACGCTCGATCCCACAGCTCTTTGCCGTTCGCGAGTTTCGCGCATCTGCGCTCGGGTACTTCGGTCACATGTGGGAGCTCTACACGTTTTGGGCGTTCCTACCCGCACTGCTCACTCTTCATGGCGAGCTTCCGGTTTCGCTCATGGCGTTCGTCGTGATTGCCGCGGGTGCTGTGGGATGCGTCGTGGGTGGACTCCTCACCAAACGTTTTGGAAGCGGTCGAATCGCGCGGGTTCAACTCACCCTCTCAGGCGCGTGTTGTCTGCTTCTCCCTCTCGCGTTTGCGCTTCCGGCGTGGGCATTCGCCGCGTACGTGATCTTCTGGGGCGTGGTGGTCGTGGGTGATAGTCCGCAACTCTCAACACTGACTGCGCGCGCGACACCACCCGAGCTGGTGGGCACCGGCCTGGCGTTGGTGACGAGCATCGGATTCGGACTGACGATTGTGAGTATCGAAGTCGCGGGTGCGCTCGAACCGAAGACCGCGCTGACGGCGCTGGTCGTCGGGCCGATCCTGGGCGTGCTCGCGTTGCGGAGGCGCGGAGCTGGATCTGAATTTCAGTGAGAGACGTGAGGCTCGGAGCCTGCGGAGAACGTTCTCTCCCCTCTTGTTGGACTGTCGCGATCATCGGAGAACAGCTTCGCAGACAGGTGGGGCATTAATTTTACCGGGAGGAGTGGAGTAAAGAAGTAGAGGATGCGGCCTCAACCGGTCAGCGCAACAGCTGATCTAGCATGTGCGCGGGTGTTTTGAATCCGAGGGTTTTGCGCGGGCGTGTATTCAGCCGTTGCATTGCATGATTCAGGTCGCGCTGCGTCACATGATCCAGCGTTTTGCCCTTCGGAAAGTACTGTCGCAGTAGCCCGTTTGTGTTCTCGTTGCTGCCTCGCTGCCATGGGCTGGCCGGGTCACAAAAGAACACACTCATCCCCGTCGCCACTGTGAACTTCTTGTGCGACGCCATCTCACCACCACGATCCCATGTGACGCTTCGACGAAGCTCGTCTGGAATCTTGCGCGCGAGCTTGATGAGCGCGCGCACGATGACGTCGGTCTGTTTACTCGTCACCTTCTCGAGCAACACGAAGCGGGTTTGTCTCTCCACCAGTGTAATGAGATAGGCGCCGCCTTGGGTTCCGGCGATCAGATCGCCCTCCCAATGACCGGGGATCGCACGGTCTTCGGCTTCTGCCGGGCGTTCGCGAATCGAAACGGCGTCGACGATCTTTCCCTGGCGTTTCCCTTTACCCGTCGCAGTCCGCGCGCGTCGAGTTGCTCGACGACGACGTAGATGGCGAATGAGCTCCTTTTTTAGTGCGCCGCGCGACTGAATGAAGAGCGAGCGGTAGATCGTTTCGTGCGAGACCTGCATGTCAGAGTCATCAGGGTACGTCTCGACGAGCCACCCTGAAATCTGCTCAGGCGACCATTCACGCGACAGTTTCTTGGCGACAACGCGACACAGTCGTTTGTTGCGTCGCAGCTTGCAGGTCTTTGGTCGGCACGCTGCGCGCCATGCACGCCGATCGGCATCAACTGCGCGGTAGCGCCGAACTCCGCCATTCCGTTCGACCTCGCGAGAAACTGTTGAGGGTGATCGACCAAGTGCTCGCGCGATCTGCCGCATGGACTGCCCAGCAGACAATCCACGTGAGATTTGCTCTCGCTCGCGAAGGGAAAGAGATCGCGGGTGACGCGTCCTCTCGCGCGGCGGAAATCCACCGTGTCGGACAACAATGTTGTTTACCGAACCCTCGTTGCGTTGGAGGGCGCGTGCGATCTCGCTGACCGACTCCCCTTTGCGCCATCGTTGCCAAAGCTCTCGTTTCTCAGCGTTCGTGAATCTCTTCCGCCGTATTCGCATCATCAGAGCATCCTTTGCTAGTGATGCGCTGACCGATTGAATTCACCGAGAGAACTCTTCTACTCCTCTACTCGACTCCTCCCGGTAAAATCATTCGTCCAAATCGCGGAACACGTTCACGGACACAAAGGCGCAGCTCGTGTGGCTCGGGGTAGAACAGACGACCTACCGAAATGCGTTGCGCAGAACCTCCGCCGCCGGCTTCCCACGCGGTGAAAAACCGCGCGGTCCCTCTTCGCGCGCATCGGGATCGGTAAACCACTTCCACCAGTAGATTCCCTCGATCCACGAACGCTCACGCACTCCCGCCAAGAGCACTCGATACGCGCGCGCCTGATGCTCTACGTTCACCGGTGCGCTGCTGCGTTCGCTCCACTCAAAGGGACGCACTTCTGTGTTCTCCACGCTCTTGTAGCCGACCTCGGTCAAGAGCACGGGGCGATTCGCCCTGTTCGCCACGGCTTCTAAGCGATCCAGCTCCCGCGCCAAACGCGTTTGCATCTGCGCTTCGCTTCGCCCCGGTCCATCGGCCAAAGGCGCATAGAACTGCACGCCGACGTAATCCAGCGCATCCCAGAATGGGACGTCATCCACAGCATCCCAGTTCGCGGCGTAGACGAGCTTCCCCGAGAACCTCGAGCGTACGGCACGCACAATCGCTCTCCAGCGCTCGGGGTTCTGCGCCACGCTTGAACGAAGCTCCGTCCCAATGGTCAGGATCTCCACGCCCTCTTGTTGAGCCAGCCCCGCGTAGTTCGTGATCCACGTCTCGTACTGATCGAACCACCGTGACCAGTCGTCGGGATCCTCAAACGCGATCTCCGCACGCCACGCGCCGCGCGCGATCCATAGATGCGGCTTGAGCAGCACGTGCAGCCCGCGTGAACGCGCGGCTCGAATTTCTGCGCGCACGCGTTCGTCCGTTTCGCCCGCACGCATATCCCCAATCGCGCGCACGTTTGGATCGTTGAGTCCGCGCATGAACCCAAAGGGCGTCAGGCTGACCCAGTTCACGCCAAGTTCGCGCAACTCATCCAGCGTTTGTGCGCTGGTGGATGAGCCGTAGCCGCGTTCTCCTCCGCCTTGGTAGTTGTGCGCGACGCACATGCCGCGCTGCACGTCGGCGGGGAGCGATTCCGACGCTGACGGAGTACGCGTTTGCGCTGGCTGCGAGGTCCGCGAGCACGCCAAAAGCACCAACAAAAGAACCCCGACGCCGATTTTTTGACCGGATGCACTCACCTCCCTCAGGGTTGCTTAGGTCGGCGCCGGGCGAAAGGCGTTGGCAAGGGAGGTCCAATGCGACGCATTTGGATACCGGCTGCAGCACCGCTTGCAGCCCTGATGGTGGGATCCGTCTTGGGAACGCTTCACGGCGCCAGCGCGCAATCCACGCGCACGGCAGTCGTGTTGGGCGAGGTTTCCGCACCCACCGAAGTCGAGGGCACACTTCGAACCGCACTTCGCGAGGAACTGTCCAACGTGTCGGGCGTTCGCGTGACTCGTTCGTCACGAGCACGTTGGGTGCTTCGTGGGTCGATCACCCGACTCGATGTGGTTCGAGACGGCGACCGCAACGAGATCGAATGCGAGGTCTCGTTGGTCATGGCGGAACGCGGAAACGTTCGGATGATGCTGTCGGGGCGCGCGGCGGCACGTGGTGCGCACGTGGAGCGACTCACCGAGTCTGCTGTACGCGCCGCGGTCCATGGCGCGCTACGACCGCTCGGCGAAACGCTCGGCCGACGCTAGGACCAGCTTTTGGGCTTGTTCTGAGTCCAGCCTGACTCGGCACCGCGACCCTGCTTGGGCTGCACACCGGCAACCACGTGACGTGGTTGGAGTCCCAACCCGTAGCCGACGTGCCAACAGCCAGTACACAGATCGAGGTTGTCGCCTTGGTCGAAGTACTCATCGCCGGTTGCTGTCGTCGCAACCGCACCGTTGCTCAGTCCCGATACCGCAGCTTTGGCGTCGGCACCCGGGTCAAGCGCGTTGAGAAACGACGAGAGCGCTCGCGGCATCGCGCACCCACTCGGGTCCAACACACGCGGTTCCGGCTCGCGACGCGCCGAGCGTAAGATCCATCCGAAGTAGTACTCGCGGAACGACGATGCGATCCGACTAAACCCAGCTTCGTTGCTGCGGGCGTCGACCCACACTTCACCATGATGCGGTCCACCGCACACGAGCAGCGTCAGCGCGCCACAACCATGGTGGGCCAGCGCAATCACGCCTCGCGGTGCAGTTCCGTCAAACGTTCCCTCGCGAAGCGAAGCCTGTGCTTCGTGAACCGGCGACATCAGTCCGTACCCAGGTCCCGCACCCGAGGCACTCACGTTCGTGACGAACCACGCGTAGTCGTCCGGCACGCCTGGCGGCGCGCTATCGAGCGGAGGATCGACACGCCACCGATGGGTGCTTGCCCCGAACGTGCCCGGACCCGACTCGCTTTTCGGTAAGCGCTCCAACGTTCGACGAATCGCCGCGGCGGACCAGTTCGGGGTGTCGCAGGGAATCAGCACCGAAAACTCGCGCACGCTGGAGTAGTCCGCGTCAGGCCAAGGAAGCGCTCCAACAGCATCACGCGTGGGCCAGTCCGAACCGTCGACTTTGACTTCGATGGTCTCACCGCCGCCACTCCGCGCGACGAACGTACTGATGAACGTTGGTCCGGTGTAAAGCACCCCAAGCGCATCGGCGTAACGGAGCACCAGGGGCTCCGCGATCGCGTTGGACAACGCCACACCTTGTCCACGAAGCGTGCGCGGGGAGGTGTAGACGTCGTAGTTCGTGCCATCGATCGTCATTTGATGCGTTGCACTCGTCGCCCCAAACGCTGCCGCGACAGCTTGGTACGTACTCGCCACCCAATCGTGCGCACCACGCACCACACAGTCTTGTGGATTTGCGCCCATGCCAGCGAAGTTGTCTTCGATCCATCGTTCGCCAAGGACGCCGCCGTGAAGCCACACATGTTGTTGAGTCACGCATCCGCCGTGCAGGACTTGCTGCACCAACACCTTGAGCCGAAGACCTCCAACCGGAAGTCCCAGCACGTTGTGCGACTCGCGCGACGCACCCGGAATGTGGGCGAGTAGGCTTTCTGCCATCAAGCCCGTGAGCGCTTGGAGGTCCACTAGCGTTGAAGCGGAAGCCGCTTGAGACCGGGCTCGGACACAGGCGTGAGGAAGAAGTCCGCCGCGCTCGAGTCAGAACGCAACACAATGCAACCCGTGCCGCCACCACCGCCCGCGCCGTTGACTGGACTGGATCCTTCGCTGTCGCCGTCGGCACCGATCAGCTGCATGCCGCCGCCACCACGACCGCCGTTGGTGTCACCGCTTCCGGGAGCACCAGCACCGCCCGACGCTGTCGGGTCCGCACTCGAACCGTCTCCGCCGTCGTCGCCCGAGCCACCGCTGCCCGCCGCGCCGCCGCCGCCGCCACCAGCAGCAACAAGGTCGCCGGTACCGCGGATTTCGATCGCTTCGAGGAGAATGCCGCCACCGGCGCCACCGCCTCCGCCGCTGCCCCAGTTGGCTCCGCTACCGAAGTTGTTTCCACCGCCTTCGCCACCGCCGCCTCCCGCAAGGATGCGACCGTTGACGATGATGTTGCCGAGCGCACTGATCTGAATCGCGCCTCCACCGCTTCCACCGAAGCCAGCGTTGTCACGACCATCTTCGGCAAAGAAGCCGCGTCCGCGTCCGCCGCCTCCACCGCCACGAAGCGGTTGAAGATCGTAACCGCCGGGAACCGCGCCACCGCCTTCGCCGCCTTCACCGCGACCGCCGAATCCACCGGAGCCGCCTGCGCCGCAGAAGCCGCCGCCGCCGCCGCCGCCGTCTTCGAACTCGCCAACGTGTTCGCCTGCTTCACCACCGTTCGGACCGGCGCCGTCGATCGGATCTGCAACGCCGCCACGGAACCCTCCCGGTCCTGGCTCTTGCCCGTACCCGGACGCGTCGAGCGTTCCATCGATGATGACGTTGCCTGTCGCCATGATCACCGCGGGTCGCACGCCATCGACACGAACCAGACCGCTTGCGCGGAAGTTTCGAACAGAGAACACGCAAACTTCGACTCCGCCGCCAATACTGACGACATCACCCTCGTCGCAGATGGTCGTATCGATGAAGGCATCTCCGTCCAACTCGAAGTCCGAGGCACCGTCGTCCCAGAAGTCAGCATCTACATTGCTGGGTCTGTAGCGGTCTCCGCCTTCGGGGATGCAGGATGCGGTCGGTTCGTCACAGCGATCATCGCCGCATTCGATCATTCGGAGAAAGTCTCCGTCACAAAAGCGCAGCACGGAACCAAGACATTGGGCGGGTGCGCCTGGACACGTCGTCGGACCGGAATCCATCCCGGGCGCGTCGATGCCGGGGACGTCGATCGCCGCATCCATTCCCGGCGCATCGATCGCTGCGTCCATCCCGCCGTCACGACCTCCGTCACTGCCGCCAGGGCCACCCAACTCCGACCCATCGGGGTCGATCAACGCACTACACCCAAACGCGCTCGCAAGCGCCAATCCAAGCCACCACCGCATGGCGCGCATGGTAGCGGGCGACCTCGGTAGACGCTATGGCCACACCATGAGTTGGACCCTGAAGCCGCATCCCACGTTCGCTCCCGTTGAGGGTCCAGTTCTGGTCGTTGTGATGGACGGTGTTGGGATCGGCCGACATGACGAGGGCGATGCAGTCTGGCTCGCTCGCACGCCCACACTGGATTGGCTGGGAACACACGCAGCGAGTGCAAGCTTGGCCGCGCATGGAACCGCGGTGGGATTGCCCTCCGATAAAGACATGGGCAACAGCGAAGTCGGGCACAACGCGCTCGGTGCAGGCCGCGTGTTCGACCAAGGCGCCAAGCGAGTCGCACTGGCGATCGAAAGCCGAGAGATCTTCGAAGGCCAGGTCTGGAAAGAGCAGGTTGCCCGTGTCCGCGAGAGCGGCGAAGCGCTGCACTTCATTGGTCTTCTCTCCGACGGCAACGTTCACAGCCACATCGATCATCTCTTCGCAATGTTGCGGCGTTGCCATGAAGACAACGTGCAAACGGCGCGGGTGCACGTGCTCCTTGATGGACGCGATGTCCCTGAGACCAGTGCGTTTGGGTACGTGGATGCACTCGAAGCGCTGCTGAAGGAACTGAACGACGCGGGACGCGACTATCGGATCGCGAGCGGTGGCGGACGGATGACCACCACGATGGACCGATACGAAGCGGATTGGAGCATCGTGCAGCGCGGTTGGAACGCGCACGTGCATGGCCAAGGTCGTGGCTTTGCGTCGACGCGCGAAGCCATCCAGACGTTTCGCAGCGAAGACGCAGAGATTATCGACCAGTACTTGCCGGATTTCGTGATCGTTGAAAACGGCAAACCGGTGGGGCCGATTCGTGACGGATCGGCGGTGATCTTTTTCAACTTCCGAGGCGACCGAGCCGTGGAGATCACGCGTGCGTTCACCGAAGAAGGGTTTGGCGCGTTTGATCGTGGAGCAGTTCCCGACGCGCTCTACGCGGGAATGATGCAGTACGACGGTGACCTGCTTCTGCCGAAGCGTTACTTGGTCACCCCGCCGGACATCGACCACACGATGGGCGAGTACCTCGCGCGCAACGGCGTGACGCAAATGGCGTGCAGCGAGACGCAAAAGTTCGGGCACGTCACGTACTTTTGGAACGGCAATCGAAGCGGTCAGTTCGACGAAAAAACCGAGAGCTATGTCGAAGTGCCGAGCGACCTCGTTCCCTTTGATGAGCGCCCCTGGATGAAAGCCGCGGAGATCACCGAAGCGACCATCGATGCGCTCAAGGCCGGCACGCGGTTCATTCGAATCAACTACGCCAACGGCGACATGGTTGGACACACCGGTGAACTGGAAGCATCGATTCTTGCGGTGCAGACCGTGGACCTGATGTTGGCGCGACTGCTTCCGGTGGTTCGTGCGGCGAAGGGCGCGATCATAGTCACTGCCGATCATGGAAACGCCGACCAGATGATCGAGATCGACAAGAAGACCGGCGAGTTCCAGCGTCGCGCAGATGGCTCGCACAAAGCGCGAACGAGTCATTCGCTCAATCGCGTGCCGTGTCACTTGTGGGTGCCGGGACGCGAACTGACGTTGCGCGAGGGGGGACTCTCAAACGTTGCGGCGACGGTGTTTGAGCTACTGGGATACGAGCGACCAGATGGCTACGAGCAATCGCTGATTGTCAGCACCTAGCCACTTCGCTCCGTTTCTGGCCGCGCATCTTCAGGGTATCCTGTGAGCATGACCGTTTCGCACTCGACGCCCGCCGCGAACCCGCTCGCCTCGATTCCCAAAGTTGTCCAAAGCCTCCGCGATCGTTTTGAACGTGGCACCACACGCCCGATGGCTTGGCGTGTTCAACAACTCGACGGGTTGATGCGCTTTATCGAGGAACGCGAAACCGAGATCCTCGCCGCGCTGCGCGAAGACCTCGGCAAGCCGGAGATGGAAGCGACGGCAGCCGAAATCGCGTTTGTCAAAAACGACATCACGCACACCAAGAAGCATCTGCGCGACTGGATGAAGCCTCGCAAGGTGTCGACGCCCTGGCAGGTTCAACCGGCACAAGGATTCATCCAGCACGAACCGCTTGGCGTGGTGTTGATCATCTCGCCGTGGAACTACCCCTTCCAGCTTCTGCTCGCGCCTTTGGTCGGTGCGATTGCGGCAGGCAACTGCGCGCTGCTCAAGCCTTCGGAAGTGGCACCCGCAACGGCTGCGCTGATCGCGCGTTGGATCCCGCGCTATCTCGACGAGACCGCGATCAAAGTGATCGAAGGCGGCATTCCGGAAACCACTGAGATCCTGGCGCAACGCTTCGACCACATCTTCTACACGGGCAACGGAACCGTCGGACGCATCGTCATGACGGCTGCAGCCAAGCACCTCACACCGGTGACTTTGGAACTCGGCGGCAAGAGCCCATGCATCGTCGACCGAACCGCGGACCTGGACGTGGCAGCGAAGCGCATTGTCTGGGGCAAGTTCTTCAACGCAGGACAAACCTGTGTTGCGCCCGACTACATCTTGGTCGAGTCGTCCGTGCACGACGCGCTCGTTTCCAAACTGGCGTCGACGATTCGTCGTTTCTTCGGAGACGACCCGAAACGCAGCGAGGACTACGCGCGCATCATCAACGAACGCCATCACCAACGGCTCGTTCCCTTGATGGAAAGCGGAACGATCGCGGTCGGTGGTCAGCACGACGTAACGGACCGCTACATCGCCCCGACTGTGCTTACGGACGTGAGTGCCGATTCTCCAGTCATGGCGGATGAGATCTTTGGACCGATCCTTCCAGTGCTCTCGGTGCCCAACGTCGACGCTGCGATTCGATTCGTGCGTGAGCGTCCCAAGCCGCTCGCGCTTTACGTGTTCTCTTCGTCCAAGAGCAATCAGAACGCGGTCATTGAGCGCACCAGCTCAGGTGGGGCCGTGATCAACCACGTGGTGTGGCACCTGGCGGTTCCGGACCTGCCCTTTGGTGGAGTCGGCGAAAGCGGCATGGGCGCCTATCACGGACATCACAGCTTCGAGACCTTCTCTCACGCCAAAGCCGTGCTACGGAAACCCACGCAAATCGACCCTGATTTGCTCTATCCGCCCTACTCCGCGACTGAAAAGAAGTGGCTCAAACGTTTACTCTAGCGTGACTCTTTCCGTGGCCAACCAGTACACCGACAACGAGATCGACGCGATCCTGCAAAAGGCGCTCGAGGCCGGCGACACCGACCTTGGACTCACGCACGAAGAGCTGGCGGACGTTGCCGCGCAAGTTGGCATTACGACCGAGCAGCTCGAGCAAGCCGCAGAGCAGGTTCGAACCGAGCGCGCGGGTGCAGATGATCTCGCCGCGGCGAAAGCGGAAGTTGCGAAACGAACGCGTCGTCGTCGTCGTGGTTGGCTCCAACACTTCTTCACGTACGGTGTCGTGATCGCCGGACTGGCGGCGCTCGACTTTGTCACCGGTGGTGGGATGACGTGGTGGTTCTACCCTGCGGTCGGTTGGGGCATGGCCGTCGCCCTGCAGGCGGTCGGCGTGTTGATGTACGACGAGGATCGCGATCTGGAGCGACAGCTTCGACGGATCCGAAAGCGACGCGAACGACTCGAGCGGGAAGCGCGGCGCAAGAAGCATCGGGCGAAGCATGGTGGAACGCTCGAGGAAGCGTTGGAGCGCGGTGTGGCGCTTCTGTTGACTACCGCGGCGGAAAAGCTGGCGTCCAAGATGGCTGCGGGTACGCCGCTGGATACCGACTTTGGTCGTTTCGTGGCGAAGAAGAAGGGCATCCCAACGCGCGTGGAATCGCAGCAGGGTCAGAGGCCGGGTGTGCGCGTGGCTTCCTCGGAGGAAGTCGAAGTCGTGGAGAGTGCTGCGCGTCGGCGGCAGCGCGAAGCCGAGCGGTAAGTCTGGTTTGATTGTTGGTCTGGGCGACCGGGCTATTCATTCTTACCGGAAGGAGAGAAGGAACGAAGGAGAGAAGATGTCTTCTTTTCTTGCCGGTGGCGGGCACGCCGGACTCGGCATCGGCTTCGGCTTCGGCTTCGGCTTCGACTTCGCGCAACAAACAACATCGAATGAGTCTCCCAAGCTGTTGAGGGTTACTCTCCGCGGATGCGCCGCGTTCTCGTCGTGTGCTTGGTCCTCGCGATGCCCAATGCAGCGCTCGCTGGACCTTGGACACCTCAACAAGGACACGGCTACGCCAAGTTCTGGATGAAGTGGCTCTGGGGCATCGGCTACGTCGACGGAAGCGGCGACTTCAACCACTACGACCGCTATTACGAAGTGTTCTTTGCGACCTACGGCGACGTCGGGCTCACCGACACGCTCGCCTTGTACTGGCACACCGATCTGCTGCGCTTGTTCACCTTGGAGAACTCCCGCACTGGAGAGCGAAGTGCACACGTCGCGCCCGGCGATCCGGCGCTTGGACTTCGCTGGAAGTTCCTGCACCTCGATCGCTTCGTGATGTCGTTGTCATCGAGTGTGCGCGCGCCGCTCGCGGATGATGAGCCCGTTCAAGACGTGTTCGAGCGCCGAGACCCGCATGACCAACTCGGTGAGCTTCGCGTTGGCCTAGGCGTGTGGCAGATGACCACCAAACTCGATGCTGGCTACGGATGGGACTCGATCTACATCGCCGCGGGCATCGGCTACCAAACTCGCTGGGGCGGATTCGACGACCGGATCTTGTGGAGCGCAGAACTCGGCTGGACGGGAAGCTCGACCTGGGGTGGTCGGGTCCGGCTCAGCGGTGCCCACTCGATCGACGAGGGCCACGAACCTCGAGCCAACAGCCCGAGCGGCATCGGAAACGGCGTGTCGTATGCAGGCTTCGCCGTGGAGTTTGACCGACGCATCACCGACTCGTGGTTTGCAGGATTGACCATCGAAGGCGGTCTGCCGGGATTGCGTCGTCAGACAGGTGGACCCGTGATCTCGCTATCGGTGGCGACGCAGTACTAGCTCTGCGTCGGGGTGCGTCTTTCGCGTTTTAGCTCTTTCATTTTTTCGAAGACTCTAAGACTCGCAAAGAGCGCAAGCTTCACTGTTTGCGGTTGGACCGGGATATTCATTTTTTACCGGAAGGAGAGAAGGAATGAAGGAGAGAAGATTTTTCTTCTAGGCCGGCTACCGTCATTCCACATGCGCGGTCGCTCGTTCCCAGCTCTGGGACGTTTTGCGTATCTCACCTTCGCTGAGGCACGGTCGTGACTCCGTACGCGAAGCATCTCGCATGAGGTCAAAACGTATCGTCCGGACCCATGCGTTTTGATCTCGCGAGAGTGACAGAGTTGGCAAAACGCCTCGAAGCAAGGAGCGCACGCGAGAGGCCTCGTGGAACATGCGCGGCGACGCCAAAAGAAGATGGGCCTCCCTCGACTTCGTTGACACCTAGGGAGGTGTCATGGGTTCGAGAAGAAAGCGCCGCTATTCGGCGGAGTTCCGTGCTGAAGCGGTGAAACTAGCAATGCGCAGCGACGACACGTTCAAGGTGTTGGCTGCTCGCCTCGGGATGAATCACGGCACGTTGTACAGCTGGTACCGTGACGAGATGGCGAAGAGCCGAACCAAGAAAAAGAAGCGGAAGCCCGCTGCGAATGAAACGCCGGAAGAAGAACTTCGACGGCTACGCCGCGAGGTGGCGAAACTCCAGCGGAAGCTCGAGTCTGCTGAAGAGGACAAGCTCATACTAAAAAAAGCCGCGGCCTTCTTCGCGCGGGAAAGCGAGTGAGATTTGCTTTCATTCACGCATTCGATCGCTCGGCTCTGTCGAGTTCTCGAGGTCACCCGCGGTGGCTACTACGCGTGGCGTAACCGACCACCGAGCCGAACGGCAGCACGACGACAACACATCGAAACACTCGTCGAGCAGGTCTTCGACGACAGCTATCAGACCTACGGCAGCCCGCGTGTGTTGCGTGAGCTCCGTGAGACGCACCGCATGCGAGTCGGGAAACGCACTGTCGAAAACGCCATGAAAGCCCTGGGGATCCAAGGTCGAAAGCCGAAAGGCTTCCGGCCGTGCACAACGGAACGCGATGATTCGCGTCCCACCGTACCGAACGCGCTCGACCGTGAGTTCGCAGCGTCAGCACCGAATGAAAAGTGGGTCAGCGACATCACATACATCTGGACGGCGAAAGGCTGGACGTACCTCGCCGTCATTCTCGATTTGTTCTCACGAAAAGTCGTTGGATGGTCGTTGCGGAGTGACCTGTCGACCCATCTGGTGCTGGATGCACTGGAGGCGGCAAAGGTAAACCGCGAGCCTGAACCAGGGCTGATGCATCACTCGGATCGGGGCAAGCAATACACGAGCTATGCATTTGAGACCGCGACTCGTGACATGGGCATTCGTCTCAGCATGAGTCGCAAAGGCAACTGCTGGGACAATGCTGTCGCGGAGTCATTCTTCTCAACCCTGAAGCAGGAGCTGATTTCACGATTCACCTGGAGCGACGAAGACGACGTGCGAAGCGCGCTCTTCGAGTACATCGAAGTCTTCTACAACCGCGAGCGACGACACTCGACGCTCGGGTACGTGTCCCCAAGCAAATACGAAGCAAATCACGCGGCGGCCGTCGCATAACGAGTGTCAACGAAACTGAGGGAAGCCCAAGAAGTCTTCTCTCCTTCGTTCCTTCTCTCCTCCCGGTAAAATTAATACCCAGATGGGGAATACCCGGCAGACGCAGCTAGAACGCCAGCACCAGAGGCGCATCGCGAAGTGCCGGTGCTTCGGCCGCAGGAACTTCAGTTCGCGCCGGCTCCACCGCGATCAGTTCCCACCCACGCACCGAACTCGCCACGATGACAACTTGGTTCGGAAGCACCAACGCGTCGTGCGGTCGCAACGTTCCCGGCAACGTGATCCACGCCTCCTGCGTAAAGCTCCCCGCATCTTGCGTAAGCGCCACCACGTGTTCGCGCGTCACCGCGACGATGTCCGCATCGCCATCACGGTCGATATCCGCCACCTGCAGTCGCCGGATCCCATGTGGCCCGTCGATCGCGGCGGCAGCCGGCGCTGGTGAAGGCGTGATGCGCGACAGACTGGTCGTCGGAACCAGCACGTCGTCCTTTCCGTCCCCGTCAAGGTCTGCTGCAAACACGCCAGATGCTGACTGAAGCTCGACTTCTGCCCCCGCGCGCCCGTCCGCCCCAAACGCGTGGACACCGGTCGCATCCGCGGCAACCCAGTCCAGTGTCCCATCGGCATCCAGGTCCACGATGGCCACACCACGGCCGTCGTTTCCAAGGCGTGCGCGATGGCGACGCGCAACCGCAGAGCCACCGCTGAAGAGCCACAGCTCACTCGGTCGTAAACCATGTCCGTCGGCCCAATGCACCGCACCGATCTCGGCGCCCGCACGACCGTCCATGTCGGCAGCGGCCAAACCGCTTACGGCGATCGGCGCGAGTGCGCGCGGTGCTTTGAGTCCGCCTTCGGCAGTTGATGCCAACAACGAGAGCGATCCACCGAGCGGACTTCCAGCTTCGTCGAGTTCTGTATGACCGACGATGAGGTCGTTGCGTCCATCACCATCGACATCCGCCACGACCGGACGCACCGCTTGCGACGCACCGGCGCGACCGAAACGCGCAACACGAAGCGGACGCGATTCGTCGAAGCCAATCACATGGACCTCGGCACCACAGGCCACGATCAGTTCGGGGTTTGCGTCGCCGACGAGTTGCCCGCGCGTCAATGCAGCGGTTTCCAGGGCGCTCTGCTCCGCGCCGCGGGAACACACAGCCACCCGCCACAACGCGCCCGCCTCGGGGACGGACGCATCAACTTCAGCAACCGCCGCGTCGGGCTCCTCTGGCGGACCGGCGTCGACTTCGGGTGCAGCATCGGCTTGGGCCACCGTCGGTCCGGCATCTGGCGTGCCCGCATCGTCTGGCGTGGCGCTTTGTGCCGGCTTCCCAGGGATGGTCGGAGGAATAGCACCGGCGATGAACCCAATCGCGATCAAAACTCCCCACACTGCGATGAGGATCCCGAACGCCTTCAAGGCCGCGGCGACTTTCGCACCCACGCGCTGGTCATAGCACGGGTCAGCCGAGTGGGTCGTACCGGAAGTACTCGGCCAATGCTGCGTAAAGCTCACCGTGCGACTTCTTGAGTGCGCGAGGCTTTTCGTAAAAGGCTTCAACCGCCACTGCGAAAAGCTCGGCTTGGTTGGTTCCACCGTAGTCGCGCAATCGAGACTTACGCTTTCGCACTTTGGTCAGCGCTTCTTTGATCAGGTCGTCCCACTCGTCGGTGTCGCTTCCAAGGCCAGGAACACCGTCGGCAAATCCATCGGCCCAATCCAACACGTGTGCCCACTCGTGGATCGATACGTTGTGACCGCTGGTGTCGTGCTTCCATCCGCGACGGAGTGACTTGGCCGAAAAGAGAATCGGCCCCTGACGATGCACCATCCCCGCAATCTGCGCTTCGGACTGGACGTCGTACTCCTCGTCGAACGCGTCGGGATAGAGGATCACATCGCGCACGGCAGGCAATGCGAAGCCCGGCATGAACTGGATCAACACGGCACCGCCTGCGAGCGCCATGACCACCAAGTCGTCGTCGATCTCCACACCGCCGACCGCTTCGATTCGGTAGTCCGCATAGATGCGGCGCAGGTTGCGCTCGAACCGCGCTTTGCCCTCGTCATCGAGTTTCCGATAGAAGCGAATCCGCGCTTCAAGAGTGCGGCGCCACGATTCGGGAAACGGACCCTCGATGATCTTTTGACGGGCGTGCCTTCGACGAACGACCCACGCCAGACCACCGACGGCGAGTGCACCACCCACAACAAGCGGCCAGGTGACGTCTCGCCAAAGCCCCAATGCAATCAATCCTGCGGCTGGAGCGAGGAACGCGACGAGGACACCTTTCATCGGCTATCCTCCGCGACCATGAAATACCCCTGGCTGGCTCTGCTCCTGATCGGCGCGCTCACGTCGTGCAACGGTAGCTCGTCCGACGACTCGAACGAAGACACAACCGGCGGTGAGAACGCTGACGGAGATGACTTCGATGACGATTGGGGCGACGACGACGAAGAGCCCACCGTGGTTTCACATCACGGAGCGATCGAGCAGATCGGAATTTCGGGTCCCGACTCGCCATGGGCAGAGATGAGCCACGAGGACCGCAGCTGGTACATGGTGGGCAAAGTGCTGCCGATCATGAAGGAGCTCTTTGGCAACCAGGATGGCGAGCGCTGGACCGCTGCGAGCTACGGCTGTGAGACGTGCCACGGCGAGAGCGGTGCCGAGGACAACTACGCGATGCCCCACCAAAGCCAATATCGGGTGCCCGAGCCCGGAACCCCGGCCTGGGAAAACATGGAGCGGATTTTCCCCGAGGTGGTCGAGTTCATGAAGGAGACAGTCACGCCGACCATGGGGACGCTGCTGGGCATCGAGAACTACACCTGCAATCACTGTCACCCGTCCGCGGGGTAGCGCTTGCAATTGGCGGCGCCGCGCCGCATAAACGGGCCGACGACGGTCACAAACCGTTGAGCCAGAAGGAGAATCATGACCTGGGTCATCACCCGCCTTTGCCGTGACTGTGTGGACCAAGCTTGCGTGGACGTCTGTCCCGTCGAGTGCATCTACGCGTACAAAGGGTCGGACAACGCGAAGTTCCCGAACCAGCTCTACATCGATCCCGAAGAGTGCATCGACTGTGGCGCCTGTGAGCCGGAGTGTCCCTGGGAAGCGATTTTCGAGGACGTTTCGGTGCCCGAGGTGCTGAAGGAAGACACCGCGCTCAACGCGGACATTGTGGAAGCCAAGGACGACTTTGAGGTGCCGCAAACCACCGAGTCCGAGCAACCCACGCCCGATCAGGTGGCCGAGAACAAAGCCAAGTGGGGCGTCAGCTAAGACGCACCGAGATACTGACGACGCGGCCGCCTCGTGCGGCCGTTTCTCGTTAAGCGCACTCGTTCGTGAACCGCGCCTAGGTCTCTTGGCTGAGCTTGTCGACCATCGGACGAACGATCGACTGCAGCTCGGTCACATCGGGGGCGCCCCAGCCGCGAAGCAGTCCACACAGAAGCGTGTCGGTCAGCGCACGACTCGAGAGGCCTTTGTCCACGCGCTCCATTTTGCGTAGCTGCATCAACCCTTGCGTACTTCCCCAGAGCACCACGACGCGTGCGGTGGAATCGCCGGGTTGCAGCCCGCCGAGCTCGACGGCTTCATCCATCCGCTGCGCCACAACACCCAGCACTTTTCGGAGAGGCGGCAAGACTCCCGCGTCGACGAGTTCCGAGGTCAACAACTCGCGTGGATCGCCCATGCTGAGCGTGATCAGACGGTGGTCGGTGGGGCGGCGAAGCGAGAGGCTCTCGTACACCCCAATGCCGGCCAGGACATGGGCGAGTGCCTTCATGGGCGGTTCCCACTCGTACGCATCGCTGGCCTTCTCGACCGCATGTGCGACGTCGGTCAGGTCCTTGGCGATTTGATCCACAACCCGAACCTGGAGCGCGGCGAGAATCGCGTCCTTGCCTTTGAAGTAGCGGTAGAGCGCGCCAACCGCGTAGTCGAGTTCCTTCGCCAAGCGCGCGATGGTGAAGACTTCGTAGCCTTCTGAAGCCATCAACCCCATCGCGGTGTCGAGGATTCGCTTCGTCGTCTCCTGACGCCGCTTGGCACGTCGCATTCCGGTGTCTTCTCTCGACACCACTCTCTCGTGATAGGACGCACGCAGACTGTCAAGCGCCTTCGATGGGCAACTTGAGTTGGCGACGCACACGACGCGGCCGACGACGCTTCGCCGGTCCGAACACAGTGCGTCCCCCATAGCGAGGACTCGCTACGCGCTCGCGTTCGATGATCTGCTCGAAACTCTCTCCCGCGACCACCCGGTCGACGCGTCGCGCTTGCTTGTCGAGCCGCTCCAGTGCTGCGAGTCGGTCCTTGTTGCCGAGCTTCGCCTTGCCCACCGCGCCGCGCAGAATGCTCAGCGTTTCGTCGTAGACCTTGAGCGGAACGGGAAAGGGGTGACCGTCTTTGCCGCCGTGTGCGAGGGAAAAGCGCGCCGGGTCGGAGAAGCGATGCGGTGCACCGTGGATGACCTCAGCGACCATCGCCAACGACTGCAGCGTTCGTGCACCCACTCCTGGAACGAGCAAGAGCTCCGAGAAATCTTCCGGACCTTGCTCCGCTGCCGCTCGAAACGCGGCGTGCACGCGTCGAAGGCGAACGTCGCTCGCACGAACGTCGTGGTGATGCGGCATGTCCAGATGGGGGAGAACCGCAGGCGCATGCGGTCGCAAAATGCGGTGGAGCTGATCGAACGCCTGATCAGGATTCTCCACGAGCGTGAGCTGCGCACTTCGATTTGGACTCGCGCGTCGATCGGCCAAGTTCGTAATGCGACCGGCGTTCACTCCTGCGACGGCAGAGTGCGGGTCGTCGACGAAGTCGGTGAAGTCGTTCAGACCTGCACTGCGCCAGTGGTACCGCCGCGCATCCCCGCGTCGGTCGCAGAGACCTTGCTGGACCACGACCCACTGTCCGTTGTCCGCGACGATGAACGAGTGCAGGTAGATCTGATAGCCGTCTTGGACTGCCGCACTGTCGACTTTGGCGACCAGCCGACTCGTGCGTGCGAGCGCATCGCCATCAATCCCGGTTCGTTCGGCAACCGCCATCAGCTCGTCCGGGGTCCGCCGAGAATGACGACCTCGACCGCCACAGACCCGAAGCCCCAGTTCGCTTTCGACCGGCTCCAACCCCCGTTTCAGTGCGTCGATCACGCTGGTCGTGATGCCGCTCGAGTGCCAGTCCATCCCCATGACCGCGCCGAACGACTGAAACCAAAAGGGATGGGCGAGGCGTTCCAGTACCGCGTCGCGTCCGTACTCCAGCGCGATCGTCTCGACGATCAGTCGCCCGAGCCGTTCCATCCGGGTTTTGAGCCAAGCAGGAACGGTTCCACCGTGCAGAGGAAGATTGGCCGTGCCGGTCCGCGAGGTCACGCTGGTTCATACCACGCAGGTGAGACGCTATAGTCGAAGGCCATGGCGGTTGAACGCATTCTGCAGATTGGCCACCCCTTGCTTCGTGTTCGTGCGGATGAAGTCACCGAAGACGAGATCCCGGAGACCCAGTCGTTGATCGACGACCTCATCGAAACGATGCGCGCCGCACACGGCGCTGGACTGGCCGCCACACAGATCGGCGTGCCCAAACGCGTTTGCGTGATCGAAGTCGGCGACAACCCACGCTACCCGTACAAGCCCGCCTTCCCTTTGACCGTGTTGATCAACCCCGAGATCGAAGTCTTGGGCGACGAACGCTTTGCGAACTACGAAGGGTGCCTCAGCGTGCCGAACTTGCGCGGCATCGTTCGTCGACCCACCAAGATCCGAATCACCGCATGGGACCGCGAAGGCAAACCGTTCGAACGCATTGTGGAAGGACTCAGCGCCGGCACGTTCGAACACGAAGTCGATCATCTCGACGGAACACTCTTCGTGGACCGCGTCGAAGACTCGCGAACATTGTGCACGTGGGACACCTTCGAAGAGTTTCACCGCGCAGAGTTCATCGAGCGCGTGAAGGAACTCGAAGAAACCTAAGAAACTGAGCTTCCTCAGTCTTCTGAGTTCTTCTGAGTTCGCAAGCATCAAAGAATGCGTATTGAAGAACGCGAACTTGATTGAAGAAGTGCATCCCACCACGTCGCGCAGACCGCTCCGACGCACACCCACACCGCGACGCGTTGACATAGAGAGGGCGTAACTCAGAACACGAAGTGTTCGTTCGAGCGAGGCTGTCCGACGCACAACGTCGAGGCTCCCGAGCCGAGACGCGCGCGAAGCGCGTGCTTGGTGGGGGGTCCCGAACGTAGTTCGGGGGGAGCAACTGTATTTATGCTGGGCGCCAATCAGCACAATCACGTGTCATGGCGTTCAGTATCGTGAGGAGCTTGCGAGCCACCGCCGTGATGGCGACTTTCGCTTTCTTTCCTTTCGCTCTGAGGCGTTGGTAGAGGGCTTTGAATACCGGATTGCGGTGCGCTGCGACCATCGCGGCCATGTAGAGCACGGTCCGCACGATCGCTCGGCCACCATAGATCCGTCGTTTCCCTCGACGCGGTCCGCTGTCGTTCGCGAACGGAGCGAGGCCGACGAGGGCAGCGATGCGACGACGGTCGAGTTGCCCCAGCTCTGGCAAGAGGGCCAACAGCGTCGCCGCCGTGACAGGACCGACCCCCTTCATGCTTTGCAGTTGCTGCGATTGACGGTGAAGAGCCTCGTCTTCTTTCAGCAGTGCTGCGATTTGCTTGTCGAGCTTTCCGACCTCTTTCGTGAGCCACGCAATGTGACGTTTGATGTCCTTTTGCATCGCTGCCGCAAGCTTGCTGCGGTTCTTCTCTGCCGTTCGCATGCGAATGAGGTCGTTACGACGACCAATACAGTCTCGTAAACGCTGTCGTTCACGGCTCAAACGTCGACTAATCCGTTGCGGCACCGCACGACCAAAGGCTGCCAGGACAGTCGCGTCGATGCTGTCTGTCTTTGCCCAGTGCCCGCAGGCTTGTGCATATCGACGCACCTTGAGCGGATTCACGATGGAGTACGTCGTGTGCGTGGCTTCGCAGCCGTTTGTAACCGTTCGCTCAAAGCCACCCGTCGCTTCGACGATGACGTGTACGTCCTGACCGTGGCGCGACAACCAGCGTTTCCATGCTGCGGTCGTATTGGCGATTCGTGTGACCTCGTCGCGACCCTCGAGCGCAATGTCGAGCCACTGCTTGCTGACATCGACACCGACGAAGGTGGACGACTTCCGATCCTGATTGCTCTCTGTCATGCTCCTCCTAGGTGGAGCAGCCTCCTCCGCGGCCCATCCTTGCAGATGCGGTCTGTTCAAACTTGGCAACTGTTCGGGCTCGTCGTGGAGGACACGACATCGGCGACCAAAAACTCCCCCACGGTCTACGGACCCAAGGTTTTGGCGGTCTGCCGATGTCGGCTCCACCACTCAAGTACCGCACCGCGGACATACAAGGTCTTGCTAAGACCTCCCCAAGGGAGGAGCGTGGCCGTAAGCCGAAGGCGATAAAGTCGGAGGCCAAAGGCCGGAGACGTAGGCCACGCGACGACCGATAAGTTCCGTGACCGAACTATGACGCGCTGCGACCGTTCGATGACTGCAGCACCCGGCTGATCTTCATACGGTAGACACATGTCCGACGTCTCGTTTGAGTCGAGTGAACGCAAGATGAACTGGCCCGGCTCCTTGGCCTTCGCACTGACGCACTTCGCGGTGTTGGGTGCGATTTGGACAGGGATCACGTGGCAGGCCGCCGTCGCGTGTGCGGTGCTCTTTTGGGTCCGCTTGTGGGCGATTACCGCGGGCTATCACCGCTACTTCTCGCACCGCACGTTTAAGACCAGCCGTTGGTTCCAGTTCGTCCTCGCCTTCGTGGCCCAGAGCAGCGCGCAAAAAGGAGCGTTGTGGTGGGCCGCGCATCATCGACGGCATCACAAGCACTCCGACCAAGAAGGCGACCTTCATAGCCCCGAGCGCGAAGGCTTCTGGTTCAGTCACATGGGTTGGCTCTTCGTCGATGGCTGTGAAGAAACCGACTACGACCGCATCAAGGATTTTGCGAAGTACCCGGAGCTCGTGTGGCTCAACAAGTACTACTTGGTTCCGCCGACCATCGTTGCAGTCGCCATGCTTTGGCTCTTCGGTGGCTCAGGACTCTACATTGGTTTCTTCCTGAGCACCGTGCTGCTCTACCACGCAACGTTCACGATCAACTCGCTCTCACACGTGTTCGGAAAGCGTCGTTTCGAAACCAAAGACACCAGCCGCAACAACTTCTGGTTGGCTCTGCTGACGCTGGGCGAGGGTTGGCACAACAACCATCACCACTACCAGTCGTCTGCTCGCAACGGCTTCTACTGGTGGGAAATCGATTTGACCTACTACGGCCTTAAGGTTCTGAGCTGGATGGGCATCGTGTGGGATCTCCGCCCCGTGCCACAGCGCGTCCTCGACGAAGGCCGTCGCAACGACGCCGGGCTCAAGTCCACACCGGAAGCGCCGGCGCCCAAGCCGTCCACACCCCCCGAGCGCCTGGCTGCGTAGCGCGGGCTACTCCACCTGTACTTCGCCTGACGGCTACTCCACCTGTACTTCGCCTGACGGCTACTCCACCTGTACTTCGCCTGACGGCTACTCACCCTCCGGGACAAACCGATAACCGGCGCCGCGCACACTCACAAAGAAGCGCGGCGCTGATGGGTTGTCTTCGAAGTGCCTCCGCAGGCGCACGATGAAGTTGTCCACCGTCCGGCTGTGTCCGATCGCGCGAAGCTTCCAGACTTTCTCCAACAGCTCTTTGCGACTCAGTACGCGCTCGGGGTTGTTGCTGAAGTAGCGCAGCAGATCCAACTCCAATTGCGTCAGTTTCTTGGGTTCGCCATCGACCAACACCGCGTGCGTGTCGAAGTCGACCACCGCCTTCCCAAACTCCAGCGTGCTGTCCTTCGGTGACTCGGCGAGACCCTTCTCCCACTGACGACGACGCAACACGGAACGCACACGTGCCAGAAGCTCGTCCAAGGCGAAGGGCTTAACCATGTAGTCATCGGCGCCAGCCTCCAGCCCCCGAACGCGGTCCTCCGCAGCAGAGCGGGCGGTCAGCATCACGACGGGAATGAAGTTGCCTGCTTGGCGCAGGCGCTTGCACAGCTCGAACCCGTCCAGGTCGGGAAGCATCACGTCGAGCACGATCGCGTCGTATTTCTCCGCAGTGAGGAGCTTCTCGCCAGCATCCTTGGCAGTCGGCGCGACGTCGACGCTGTATCCCTCGAGTTCGAGGTTGAGCTTGAGACCCGCTGCAATGTGCTCTTCGTCTTCGACGACCAAGAGTCGTTGTTCGCCAGGGGGATTCACGCGGGCACCGCCTCCGGATCCACTTCGGTTTCAACCTGGTCGTTGGGCGGCAGGGTGACGCGAAAGGTCGTGCCGTGACCAAGACCCTCGGACATGGCTTGAACCTTACCCCCCAGGTTCTTCACCAGTGCCCATACGACAAAGAGCCCCAGACCGGTTCCCTTACGCTCACGCACGTCTGCGTTGGCAACGCGATAGAACCGGTGGAACACCCTTTTGAGTTCACGCGGGGCGATGCCGATGCCGTTGTCCTGCACCTCGATCACTGCGCGGCCCCGCGAATCGCGTGAAGAGCGGACGTGCACGGTGGGCGAAGCATCGCTGTACTTGAGCGCGTTGTCGATCAGGTTCTTGAGAATGATCGCCAATGCTGCCTCATCGGTCACAACACGCATCGATTCAGGAATCTCCACAACGATCGCGTCGGCGGCGATCTTGTGACGTGCAGCCACGCCTTCCACCAACACTTGAACGTGTTCGCGAAGAGGAACGTCGGACACGTTGATGCCTGGGTTCTGTCCTGCCAGCCGACTCGCCTGCAGAACATCGTCGATGAACGAGGTCAGACGATCGACATCGTCGAGCATCATGTCGCGCAGCTTTTCGCGTTTGTCCTCAGGCAAATCGTGACGCGCCATCGTTTCGAGACACAGACGCAGTGAAGCCAGCGGGCTCTTGAGTTCGTGCGTCACCGAGTCGATGAAACTGTCCTGTCGTCGCACCTCGAGAATCTCGCGAGCGAGATACACGCTGAACAGCACCAGGACGGTCACGATCACCGCGAAGGAAATGCTGCCGAGGACGAGCAGCCAAACACCCAACGTGACGGTCGTGCCTTCGCCGAGCTGACTGGCGATCAAGATCGTCCAGCCGACCAGCAGCGCCACGCTCAGCACGATGCTGACCGCACCGAGGATGATCGGTGTCGAGATCGACTTCAGGTTGCGGCGACGAGCCATCTCTAACGAACGGTGTTGATGCGAGCCTCGAGCGTGTACTGACCGTGCGGGCCCGTGTTGTCGTCACGAATCGAAAGCGTGCCTGCGCGAGTATCGAGCCGCATCGCAGCATCGGTGTCGCTCGAGGTCATCATCGCGTCTTCGCCGACCACATCCCGTCGCGGCTGCTCGAAGAGCTGACACGGAAAGAAGCCAGCATTCGCACCACCATAGAGCAGCTGGCCACCACAGATGATCTGCGCGCGACACCAAAAGCCAGGCGGATCAGGTTGCGTGTGACGCTCGACGTTGAACCCGCACGTGGCTCCGATCGCGACCGGACTCGACCCTGTCACGGAAGTCACCGTGGCGGTCACCATACGAGGGTTTGCGCCCATTGAGGGAGGCGGCGGAAGAGCCGGCCCAGGCCCAGGTTGCGGGTTCTGCGGCCCGGGCCCCGGCGGGTAGACCGGTGGCGGGGCGATTGGAGTCGCCGTTGCTGCCTGGTCTTCAAGATAGAGCCAGACGCCGAAGCCGGTTGCCCCACACAGACCCAAGACGAGCAGACTGGCGCAACCCACCAACACGTAGATCAACGTGTTGGACTGCGGTTGCGGTTGCGAGGGCGGAATCGGTGCGCTCATCTGCGAGCACTTTCGTCCGAAACCGCCCTCCGATCAACCTATCTGGCGTCGTCGGTCGGCGCGACACAGGTACCCGGAGAATCGGGCACGATGCACAGCGCACCACACGGGCACTGGTTCGGCGAACGGCAACGCATTCCCTCCGAACAGTCTTCATTGACCCAGCACTCCCCGTCCTCCGGCGCGGCGACGCACGTCCCTTCACCGCCCTCCACACATGCAGCACGACGGCAAACGCCTCGCCCACTGCAATCGTCGTCGGTAAAGCAACACCCATCGCGCGCGGTGCGTTCGCACGCAGCATCCGGACATCGGCCTTCAGATGCGACGCGGGTCCCTGCTGCGTTCGCCTCACAGCTGTTCACGTAGTCCGCGCCATCGCAGCCACACACGGGGTCCACGACGTCGGGACATCCTTCCGGTCGTACTTCGCACATGCCCGGACCGTCGCAGCGCGCGATCGTTCCAGATGACATGGCAGCGCAGTACTCGGTTTCTCCGCACATCGAGTTGTCCCGACATGCGCCTGGTCCTGCGTCGTCATCCGGTCCCGCGTCGTCCATCGGTCCGGCGTCGTCGTCCGGTCCCGCGTCGTCATCCGGTCCCGCATCGTCATCCGGCCCCGCATCGTCATCCGGTCCAGCATCGTCGTCGCCGCCGGCATCGTCATCGCCACCGCCGTCGGTCATCGTGCCGCCGTCGTCACCCGGGTCCGGTCCGTCGTCATCGCCGCAGCCGAAACAGACCAATCCCATGCTCAATAAACAAACCAAGCCAATTCTCATCCCATCTCCTCCTGTACACAGGATATCCAGAGAAAAACGATCTGCATTGTTTTGCACGCCTCGCCTCGATTAAGGTCCGCGCGTGACGAGCCCCAAGGCCGAGCACGAAGCACGTCGCACTCGCTGGCAGCAGGAAGTCGACGCACTGGCGCGCCGTGAAAACGGGCTGTCCGCGGGTCGCCTGGTGACCTTTCTGGCGATTCTGGTCGTCGGAATCGCGGGGATCTCCCAAGCCCATCTGCCCATGATTCTCGGTGGTGTCGCCGGCATCGTCGTATTCATCGTGTTGGTGATCGTGCACGCGCGTGTGTTGATGGCGAAGGAGGCCGCCGAGGCACGCGTCGCGGTTCACGACCGGCATCTGTTGCGACTCGCAGCACGTTGGGGAGAACTTCCGGCGTCCGGCGCGGTTCAGTCCAACCATCCGTATGCGAGTGACGTTGACCTCGTGGGGTCGGACTCACTCGCCCAACGACTCGACGTCAGTCAGACCCTTCGCGGCGAACAGAACCTGAGCGTTTGGCTCGGCACTCCTGCGTCGATCTCCGAGATCAAGGCACGGCAAGCTGCTGTGGCCGAACTGGCCGACAACCTCGACCTGCGTGAAGCGCTTGAAGCCCGCGGAAACACCGCGAAAGGAAGCTCCAAGCTCGACGGGGCACCCTTCTTGGCGTTCACGAAGCGCAAAGACCTCGTCCGCGGCACAGCGCTGGTCCCAGTGATCCACGTGTTCCCGCTCGTTGTGTTGGGACTCTACATCGCAGGCGAACAAGGTCTCCTACCCGCATGGGCCTGGGTGCTCGCGCTCGTCGCGCAGTCGATCTTTGCGCTCTCGTTTGCCAGCCGTGCGGTCGATGCGTTTCAGCTCATCGCCGCGCGTCGAGGATACGCCGAAGCGTTCCAGAAGATGCTGGTGACGATCGAAGAAGCCAGCTTCGAATCGGAACGACTCAACACACTGCGTGAACGAGTGCACGTCGAGGGTCGGGCTCCGTCCAGTTACATGGCGCGTTTGGATCGCTGGGCGGGACTCGCCGAGTTCCACACGCAGTTTCCGATTCACTTCGTCGTCAACCTGATGACCTTGTGGGATCTGCATGTTCTCCTTCGTCTCGAAGGATGGAACGCGGATGTGGGCAAAGGGCTCGGGGACGCGTTCGAAGCGCTTGGTGAAATCGAGGCGCTAAGCAGCCTCGCGAGCATGCTGCATCAAGACCCGAGCGCGTCGTTGCCCACGTTGCACGAAGAGCGTCGTTCGTTTTCCGCGGAAGCGCTGGTTCACCCGCTGCTACCGGTCGAAACCCGAGTTGCCAACGACGTGCAGATGCCGCCCGAAGGGGCAGTCGTGATCATCACCGGCTCGAACATGGCCGGAAAGTCGACGTTGCTGCGCGCCGTCGGGTTGAACATCGCACTTGCGCAAGCCGGTGGGCCGGTGCTCGCCAAATCGTTCGATCTCTCGCCGGTCCGTCTGCGCGCGTCGATGCGGATCGACGACGATCTCAAGCGTGGTGCGAGCTACTTCCACGCCGAGCTGACCAAGCTGCGATCGGTGGTTGCCGACGCGGATGCACAGCCACCGATCTTTTTCCTGCTCGATGAACTGCTGCGCGGAACCAATGCACGTGCTCGTCACATCGGTGCGCGCGCAATTCTCAAGCACCTGTCCGAACGTGGCGCGAGCGGCCTGACAGCCACGCACGACATCGCGCTCTCGGCGCTGGAAGATGAGAACCCCGAGCATGTCCTCAACGTGCACTTCACGGACGTGATGCTCGATGGGGAGATGGTGTTCGACTACCGGCTTCAACCGGGCGTGGTGAAAACCAGCAACGCGCTTCAGCTGCTGAAGATGGCCGGCATTGAGGTGGTTGTGGATGACAAGGTCTAGCAAGCGTGGTTCGCCACCCTTCCCCGTTCCTGTTGGCGTCGTCTCTCCCTACTCGTCGCTCACCATTTGCTGAACCACGCTAAATTATGTGCTTCGCACGGGATTTCTTGGCTCACTGACATAAATTGCGATCACCAATCGTTGTTCTGAAAGAACGAATTTAGGATTCGGAAGAGCGACGGTTCAGAACAAGCACGGAATCATGGGAGCGAAGACAGAGAACGAGAGCGACGCCGAATCCTTGTGGGCTCGCTTCAAATCCGTCGCGCTCCTCCTGCTTGGATTGCTCGCGCTCATGTGGGGCATCGAACTCATCGACACACTTGTCGGTGGACGGCTCGACCAGTTTGGGATTCGACCGCGTCGCATCGATGGTCTCTCGGGCATTCTCTTCGCGCCGTTCCTGCACGGCGGCTTTGCGCACCTCAGCGCAAACACGGTCTCGCTCGGACTCTTTGGCGGGATGCTGATGATCCGCAGTCGCGCCGAGTTCTTCATCGTGTTCGCGGTGACCACCATCGTCGGCGGACTGGGTGTCTGGCTTTTCGGCAGTTTGTTCACGGTCGGCAACGCGGTGCACATCGGTGCCAGCGGCGTGATCTTCGGCATCTTTGGGTACATCGTCTCGATGGGGTTCTTTGAGCGAAAGATCGGTTCGATCCTGCTCTCCGTGTTCGTCATCGTCGCGTACGGCGGAACCGTCATGGGTGTGCTTCCCGGCCAAGAAGGCATCAGCTGGGAAAGCCACTTGTTCGGATTCATCGCGGGCGTGGGCACCGCGTACGTGTTGGGTCGCCGTTCGCGGAAAAAGGCCGAAGTTTCGAAGGCGTAAGACTCAAGAAGGGCTGTCATTTTCATGGGTGCCTCGGAGCCACGAGACCCAGAAAAAAAGTCGGATCCCCCGCGCTCTTTCGCCTTCGAATCTTCCACTAAATTAATGAATAGAGCGGAACACCACCGTCAGAAACGACGCGTCGCTCGCAGTGCTTCCCCCGCAAATCGCGCCAATGCAACTTGCTCCGTCAGCGGTGTTTCGTTCACGTGCGAGTGCCCTAATACCGGCGTCACAAGGGCACGACAGCGCGGTGCTTCTTCACAGATCCGCGTGGCGTGTTCCGGCGGCACCAAGGGATCGATCACACCGTGAAGAGCAAACACCGGAACCTGCAAGTTGCCGATGCGGCCGACCGGACTCATTGCCGACCACACGTTCGCAAACGCGCGCGGACCGCGTCTCTCAAGTTCGTCGCCAAACGCAGCCTGGAACACCTCTCGCGCATAAGGGTCCCCGTCTTCGTGTTCCAAGTGGTGTGCGACCACGTCGCCGAGGTCGTAGTGCGCGCCCAAGGTCCACACCATTCGATATTTGTCGGGATGCTCGGCCACGTACCGCAGTGCGAGACCACCACCAAGACTGATCCCAAAAACCGCTGCTCCGTCCGGGCCCCGATCGATGACGTCCAGATCCGCAGGGTCGAAGCGAAGTGCTTTCAACCCGGGAAGCTCAGGCACGTACACGCGCAATCCTTCGTCGGCGAGTGCTTCGGCCAACTTCACAAAACGCGGATGATCGATACCTTCTTCGTGAGCTCCGTGGAGCAGGACAAGGTCAGGCCCGTACATTCCATATCGCGCAACACGATCAGGTCCTACGCGTTGCGCTTGAGCGATTTCGCGAGGCTCGCCCTCGCCGGCATGCGTCAGCAAACGTCCACCTGCCCACACGTCGCCCAACGGCGAGCACACGCTCACCAAAGGCGCCAAGCACAGCAGCACAGTCCACTTTCGCACGGCTCCTTATAGAACGAAGTCGAATCGAGCTCGAAGTCCGTCGAGCCGAACCAAGCGACTTGCATCAAACCAGGGGTCGGCGTCGTTGTAAGGATCGTCGGGAAAGTAGAGCTGCGTGGTGAGGCTGCGTCCTTGAGCGTGCACTTTCGCGTGGATGTGTGCGGGACGGTAGGTGCCGCCGTTGAGGTAACGACCCGGGATAATCGTATCGACGTACCACTGTCCCTCGCGGTCGGTTCGCACACGTGCGCGGTGGTGAAAGCCATGAAGGTCGTAGCGTCCGTGCATGTCGGCTTGCCACAGTTCGAGTTCGGCGTTCGCGACGGGTTGGCAGCGAGAATCCATGACGGTGCCGTGCAGGTGCAGCGAAATCGCCCGTTGCGCCACCATCGCGTGGCGAAGCGGGGCACCGGGTCGAAAGAAGGGACCTTCGATATCGGCCGTGGTGGGACGACACTGTTGTGCGAGACCGGTTCGACACGCAGCGAGCCCGAACAGAGTGGTGGAAATGAACGTGCGGCGTTTCACGAGAGCTCCTTTCGCTCTGAGAACGCGCGTCGATGAGAAGTGGCGCAGATTTTCTGAAGGTGGTGCTAATTCCAGGAACGATCGGCTCCGTACACGGGCGTACTGCCACCTATACGTCGCATCATTACAGCTGGAGACATCTGAGCTGGAGACATCTGAGCTGGAGACATCTGAGCTGGACGCATCTCAGGCGCCGACTCCACCATCGATGGCGCCATTTGCGACGGCGCCGTCCCGGCCATCCTCGTGGGCTGCATCCCCGGTTGCGCGGACCCGCGTCGAGGGCGAACCGGTTCGTCGATCAAGGTCTCCAGATTCTCCGCTTTCGCGATCAGCTCCGCATCGCCTAGCTCGCGCGCGATTGCGGCACCGGACTGCATCGACGCGTAGGCCTCCTCGGCACGCCCCAATCCCGCAAACGCACTCGCACGTGTGAGGCGGATATGGGCAACGGACGAGCTCTGTTCACCAAAACGCTCCGTGTCGATCGCTTCAGCGCGCTCGAGATGCTCGACGGCATCCGCAAAGCGCTCTTCCGAAATACTCAGCAATGCCAGGTTCAACCGAACCAGTCCCTCATCTGCGTGCTGGGCGGCGATGAAGATTCCCAGCGCCTCTTCGTAGCGGGCGCGCGCCTCGGGTAAATCGTCCTGCGCCACCGCAACCAGTCCCAGGCTATTGAGCGTGCGTGCCGTCTCAGGGTGGTTGCCCAACCCTTCGCGCTTAACCGAAAGGGCCTGCAGGTAGGTCTCCCGCGCCTCGTCCAACTTGCCCTGCAGGCGCAACACGCCGCCGATGTTGTGGAGGTGACGACCGACCAAAGGGTGCTCCTCACCCAACGCCTCGCGATCGATCTGCAACGCCCGACGGTGCAACGCCAGCGCATCGTCGAGTGCTTCGGCTAAACGCGCGCGATTCCCGAGGTTGGTCAACACACGCGCGACCGCGGGATGGTCGGCACCAAACTCTTGTTCACGAAGTTGTTGTGCGCGCGCGAGGTGAGTCTCCGCTTCACCCAGCTCGGCGCGCTTCGTCGCCAACACACCCAACACGTTTTCGAGTCGCGCGAGCATGCCCGCCGGGTTTCCCGCACGCTCCACAGATGCGCGCGCGTGTCGCGCCAGATGCCCGGCGTCGTCGTACTGACCTCGCTCACCGGCGATCTGAGCCAGGAGCAACCAACTCTCTGCCGCGTCCAAGTCCGCACTGACCGCTTCGGCCGCCCACAGGGCTTCGTAGGCGCGACGCTCCGCCTCCTCGTAGCGACCCAACCCGAGAAGCGCACGCGCACGTTCACGGTGCGCACGAGACTGCAGCGGTGGAAAATCCACGAGCGCCAGAGCGTTCAGTTCGTCGAGCGCTTCGCGATGCTTTGCTGCCGAGATGCGCAGTGCCACGGCTTCCAGTCTCGCAAAGCCTTCACGGACACGCGCAGCAAGCGCTGGCTCCGGGACTAGCTCTCGACTCAAGCGATCGGTGTTGGAACACGCGTCGACATCCGGCAGCGATTCGACCGCTTCGAGAGCTCCCGTCACAAGGCTGGCATCTGCACGTGCAAACGCGTTCTTCAGCGCCGCCAGTGCGTCGCGCGCTCGGTCCAAGCACACCATGCGACGGTCCATCAACGCCTCGGACTGTTCGTGGCGCACGTGCGTCGCTTCACACGCCTCCACGCGCTGCTCGGTCCACGTTCCAGCCCATGCATCGATCTCCCCGATCGCCGCGTTCGCAATCACGGGCCCAAACCCCGGCGCGCTCAGTGCAAACGCAGCGCGCACACGATCCGCCGCCTGGGGGTTCCACACGTCGTCGAGCACGCTGCGGCTCGCTTCGCAGGGTCGGGTTTGCTCCGGCGACGCGGCAAACCCCACTCCGACCAGCCCAACCAACGCCACACCGGCAAGGAGAGCCATGCGACGCGAGCGCGGTGGTTCGAGCGCAGCGAGCAAGGCGTCTAAGTCGGCAAAACGCTGACTCGGATCGACCGACAATCCGCGAAGCAACGCGGCGTGAACACGGCGAGGCACCGACCGCACAGGTTTGCGGGGACCGCTCTGAATGCTTTCGAGGAGCGCCTCAACATCACGGCCTTCGAAAGGACGCTCGCCATGCAGCGCTTCCCACAACGCTACGCAGAACGCGAACTGGTCCGACCGCGCGTCGGCGGTGTCTCCTTGTAGTTGTTCGGGCGCCATGTACGCCGGAGTGCCAAGAAGCGCACCTGTCCGAGTCACCGAGACGTCTTGGACTTCGACGTTTGCGTCCGGCACACGTTCTGCCCGCGCAAGTCCGAAGTCAGTCACCTTGGCGCGCTCGTCGATCAACACGTTGTCGGGTTTGAAGTCGCGATGAACCAGGCCCTCGCGATGGGCTGCTGCGAGACCGCGACCGGCCTCACGGAACGTCGCGAGCGTGGTTTCGACACTATGGTCTTGCGTCATCCACTCGCGAAGCGTCGCTCCGTCCACGAGTTCCATCGCGATCCACACATCGGCGTCCACTTCGCCGACGTCGAACACGGTCACGACGTTGGGATGGGAAAGTCGCGCCATGGATCGGGCTTCACGCAGCACGCGCTCACGGGCGCTTTCGGCAGTCAGCAGCTTAAGTGCGACGCGCCGGTCCAACTGAGGGTCGAACGCGGCATAGACGACACCCATCGCGCCTTCCCCGACTTGCTCCAGAACAACGAAGCGTCCGATCTCGGCGCCGCGATGAAGTTGTGCACGTTCGGCGCCCGCGAGGCTGGTCACCACTTCCCGGCAGACCACACACGAGTCCAAGTGGGCGTCGACCGACTCGATCGATTCCGGATCGAGGCTTCCCTCGACCAATCCCAAGAGCATTGCGTCGTCAGGACAACCCATGCCGGCCCCAGGGTACGCTATCGTCCCAACGATGGATTTGGTCGACCAAGCACTGGAGGCCTGGCCGAGCCTGAAGCTCGACCGCGATCACCTGCGCTCCGCGATCGAGGCGTTGCCCTCCAAGAACGCCGAGCGCGCCGCAGAACTCGCCTTGGGGTTGGCGTGCGCCAACGGCGACCACACCGCACTGATGATTTTGGAGCGCACCTATCTCAGCGCGCTGCCGCGTCAGTTGGCGCACATGAAACTCGACGAAGACACGGTTGACGAAGTCGTCCAAGAGGTGCGTCGAAAGCTGTTGGTCGGCGACCCACCGAAGATTGGCGAGTACGCCGGCAAGGGTTCGCTGCGCGGGCTTCTCAAGGTCACGGCAACACGCGCGGCGATCTCGCTGATCCGCAAAACCGGACGCGTCGCGCCGGGAGACGACCCTGTCATCGATGCATCGCAAAGCCACGACCTTGAAGCCTCGTTTCTGAAGCGAGAGTACCGGGGAGTGTTTCGCGACTCGTTTGAAGCCGCCATCCGTGGGCTCGACCGTCACGAACGAAACCTGTTGCGCCTACATTTCTTAGGCAAAGTCACGCTCCAACAGTTGGCAACCATGTACGGTGTGCATCGCGCCACCATCGTTCGCCGCATCGCCTCGGTGCGCGAGTCGTTGGAGAAAGAAACCCGCGGGAAGATGCGTGACGCACTGAAGCTCGACGCTCGCGAGTTGGACAGCGTGATGGAGCTCATCCGCAGCCGACTCGATGTGAGCGTCGAGCGCATGCTTCACACCATCGATTCCTAAGCGCGGACGCGAACGCTCGAGCCTCCAACGACCGCCCAGTGCGTGCCGCGCATGGTCAGGCGCACATCTTGAGCCAGTTGGCGGTCGCGACGGTCGACAAACAAGACTGTCGCTGTCGCGGCACTGCTGTCGTAACGAACCGCTGTGACCGCTTGCACACGAACCGCGGTTCGAACTTTGGTGAAGTGCTCGTTCACGACGAGCTGAATCTGCTGCTCGACCGGATCGATCCGCGCCGAGTATCCACCACACGCTTCCGCGGTGCTGGGCGCGACACCCAAGGTCAACGTTGCGGCTGCCAACATACTGAAAATGATCTCTTTCATCGTTCCTCCCTTTCTGTTGGGGGAACGCGGCTCGATTTGAAGTGGCGCACACTTTCTCCAAGAAAGTCGCAGCCCTACGAATTTATTCGCTTTTCCAGCAGTTCCGATTGGGAACGTGTCGAGAATAGGGTTCGGAGCAGGCACGTCTTATAGCGTGAAGACTTGTTTCGTTGGTTCGCAGTCGTAGCTCTTGCGCTTCCGAGCGTCGCGTTCGCCCACGAGGGTGTCGTTGCGGTGGGACCGGATGGTTTGCTCGCGACGTTCCGCAAGCTACCGAACACCGATCCTGCTGTCGCCGATCCAGGTTGTGAGTCGTGCCCCGTGGTCGTCTCGAACGAAACCCGGGTCGATCTCCAGGACTGGGCGCGCAATGAGGAGGTTCTCACGCTCGGGCTGAGCATTCAGGCGAACAGCGATACGGCGACCCAACTCTTCGTGGGAGTTGTCGGCCAACTCGACGTGTACCTCGACGGAAACCAAGTTGCGCACTTTGACCGTGGACGCGAGCGCGAAGACGACCGACGTGTTCGGCTTCCCCTCAGCGCAGGAACGCATCGCCTGGTGTTGCGTTTGACCAAGCCACCGCGCCGTCGTGGTGTACCCGTGTACCGCTGGCGGTTGCGAACACGCTTTGTCGACGACGCGTTTCAGCCCGGCTTTGGCGATGCCGTTGCGAGTGTCGGTCCGCTCACCGAGAGCGCCGCGACACAAGCGGCTCGCGATGCCGTGGCCCTCGAGGAGTCGTACGGACTGGCCGAGGGTGAGCCCAGCGCAACGCTGCGTTTGCACGTCCCCGTCGGAGGCGTTGCCAAGCCCCTCACCTGTGAACTCGGCACATCGGGCGAGCTCGCTCCCACCGACGGTGCGTGGACAAGGGATCTCAGCACCACAATCGCACTGACCCGCGGCGCACGCTTGCCTGAACCTCGTGTCGCCGGAACCGCCTTACGTGTCCGAAATCTGGGACTTGCGCGACCGCTGCTCAACGCGATGAAGCAAGTCGCCGCGCGCGAGTTCGACGACGACGCACAGGGACCGATGCAGTGGCGACTCGAAGAGATGCAGCGCGCGATCGATCAGCGCGACCCGGATTCGCGCTGGCGCAGCTTTCTCGTCAGCGACACGCGACGACACCTTCGCTCTCGCACTCCGTTTCGTTCGCCGCGTGGATATCAACGGATGGCGCACGTCTCCGCACTCGACGGAAGTGCGCAGCCCTACGAGCTCTTCGTTCCGCCGGGATATCGCCGCAATCGAGCCTCGCCCGTGTTGATCACCTTGCACGGCTTCAAGGGCAACGCCGGTGACTACTTTCGAAACACGTTCGGACTCGCGCGTGACTGGCGTGGCGGAGAGACCCTTGAAGCGCACGGTCGCCATGGGACTGCGCCGACCGACGCACCGATGATCGTGATCGGGCCGCAAGGTCGTGGCCAAACCATGTATCGCCATGCCGGCGAGATCGACATCCTCGAAGCCTTGGCGGATGTGGAACGTCGCTACACCATCGACCCGAGACGCGTGTACATCACCGGTGGCTCGATGGGCGGAACCGGCGCGGCCTACCTGCCTTTTCGCCATCCAGGTCGCTTCGCCGCAGCCGCTGCACTCGCGGGCTACCACGACCAACGCGTACGGCAGGACACGCATCACGCGGGGCTGTCCGATGTGGAGCGCTTTCTCCAAGCCCGTCGGAGCGACGTGGACTGGACCGAGAACGCGCAAGATCTTCCGATGCTGCTGGTGCGCGGCACGCGGGATCGTCCATTGGCGTGGACCCGTGTCCAGGTCACCCGACTGGAAGAGCTTGGGTTTCGTCATGAGCATCGCGAGCCCGCGCTCGGCCACAACGTATGGACCGAAACCTACGCCGAAGGTGCGATCTTCACCTGGCTGGGTCGCTATCGACGACCGCGACGTGTGCGTCGGCTCCGCTTCCGAACGGCACGCGAACGCACCCACACGCATCGTTGGCTCCGCGTCGATGCACGCGCGACTTCGGATGCGTTTGCCGACGTTGACGCGCGTGCAAGCGACGAGGGCATTGTGATCACCACGGTGAACACGGATGGCATCACGTTGCTCGACAGCGCACCGGTACCCGAGGGTGAAATCGCGATCACCCTGGATGGTCAATCTCTACGAGCCACCCTACCCGCCAGCTTTCACCGGGAGAACGCGAGCTGGAGAGCCGGCGCGATCGACCTTGATGGGAGAAAACGCGAAGGTGTCAGCGGTCCGATTCGCGACGTGTTCCACGACGCGCTGGTGTTTGTGGTCGGTACCAACGATCCCGCACACACCGCGATGAACCGGCGCGTGGCCGCACACTGGGCGCATCCGAAAGGCTGGGACGTGCGCTATCCGATCGTGGACGACACAGACGTCACGCCCGAAATGATCGCCAACAACACGCTCGTGCTCCTTGGCGCACCGCGAAGCAACCAACTTATCGCGCGCTGGCGACGCCAGCTCCCCATCACATTCGAAGACGACTGCATTGTCGTGCGCGGTCAGCGACACCGCGGCGAGCAGGTCGGCACCGTATTCGTGGCTCCCAACCCAGACGTCCCCGATCACAGCATCGTCGTGATCGCGGGCATGACGCCACTCGGAACGTGGCGAGCGAGGTTTCTTCCCGACATCCTCGCGGACTACGTCGTGTTTGATGAGAACGTCGAGAATGCTCGCGGCCAGTGGAGCTGCGGTGGCGCACGGCGTGACGACGGCAGCCCCAACGGGGCCGAGCCGGTGGAGTGCTCGTACCGCGCGCATGGGTTCTTCGACGCCCACTGGCGCTAGAAGCTGGTAGCTTCCCGTCGCGGAGGTGGGCATGAAGCGTGCGTATTGCCTGGCGCTTTGCGTCATGGCGTGTGGGGGAAACGAAACGCCGGAGACGTCGGAATCCGAGTCGACGGAGTCAGCGTCAGAATCCGAAACGGAAACGAGCGAAGCTCGAACCGGCTCAACCGGCGAAACGGAAGCGGAGGCTCCTCGCCCCAACCGATCGGCGGGTCCCGCTCGCGCAGGGTTCAGCATCGTCCCGCAACGCATGCATCGCCAGTACGTCGAAGCGCTACGCGTGTTTGGCCGGCATGCCGCCGCAGGTACAGGGCGCGGAATGGTCACGGTGTTCGATGTCCCCTCGGGGCATGTGCGCGCAGCACGCCGACTCTTTTTCGGTGCGGTCACCGAAGTTGCGCTGAGCAACGATCGCAAACGCCTCTTCGCGACGGGCGCAAGTGGCGGTGAAGACTCCGAACCGACCGAAGGCCGAGTTTGGGACTTGGATACCGATCGCGTATGGCAGATGCCCGAGGAGTACTCCGTGCACCGCGCGATGAGCCCGGACGGGAGTCGCGTCGCCACGCTCGTCGAAGACGACGAGTTGGAAGTACGGCTCTACGACGTGTGGTCCGATCGTCCTCGCAAGCGAAGCATTGAAAGCGACCACAACCCGCGAGACGTCTTTTTCGCCCATGACTCGCGCTCGCTCTACGTCGTCACCAACGTGGATGTGCAGCGCCTGGGCTTGCCCGGACTGCGACCGCGAGGCGAACCCTGGCTCCACCTGTCTGGACGCCAAGGCCAAATCGCCCGGCATCCCAGCGAAGACCAAATCGCGGTCAGCCAAAACGCGAAGGTGTTCATTCGCGCGCTCTCGGATGGCGAGTCCAAACATGAGCTCGATGCCGGACGCAACGTTGAAGCCTTGCGCTGGTCCGAAGATGGCAAACGGGTTGTCGCGTGTGGTCGCGGAGGTGCACGCGTGTTCGAGGGCGAGAACTTCGACACCGTGATCGACCTTCCGATGCCGGGACTTCGCTGCTACCAGGCGCAGTTCGATCTGGTCAGCGAGACGCCAGCACTGATGGTGACGCGCGACCACAAGTTGACGTACATCACGCCCGACGGAGAACAAACTCAGCTTGAGCCGCAGATCAGCGGCCCGACAGCCTTCCCCACGCGCACGGGTTGGTTCCTCTACGGCGTCGACACCGACGTGTACATCGCCAACCTCACGCGACAGCGTTCGCGACGGCTGGTCCGCGGCGGAAACGGTGAGCTCTCGGCATGGAGTACGGTGGTCACCGACCGCGGGATCGAACTGAGGGTGCGTGATTCCAGCTTCCTCTTCGGTTCGGATGAAGAGCCCGAAACAGAACCCAGCGAAGCGACTGCTGAACCAACGACGCCGGCCCGACCAGACTTCAAAGACATCGACGAGCCGTTTCGGAATCTCGGCGACTCCCCAGATCACATGCACCGCGTGGTGGTGACCAACCCTGAGGAAGATCCCGAGGTGTTCCTTCAATCGTCTGGCGCCGACGCTCTTATCCCTCTGCGTCAGACCGGCGATGGCTTGGGCATCGAGTGTTGGATTGAGTACGACGAGTACGGCGACGACGGCGAGACCGAGGAGTACTACTACTGCGGTGACGCACAGGCGGTGTTCGCTCCCGACAACAGCTCAGTCATCGTGAGCGGTTCAGAAGCGAGCGCGTCCTACGACCTCACAGGACGTCGTCTTGGCGTGTCGTCCCAAGCACTGCGCGCCGTGCGCTTTCTACCCGACGGCAAGATCTTGGTCTCGCGCGCAAACAACGCGGTCGAGATCATCGGGTCCAACCTCCGTCGCGTGGGCACCGTGCTTCGCGCACGTGAGCGTATGACGCCGTACAACTCGATATCCGAGGATCGCTCGACAGTCGTTTCGCTACGCGGAGCTGCGCTGACCATTTTCGACGTTGCGAGTAACGCTCGAAAGCACCTGATCACGCTCCCTGCGCGGGGCAACGACCGCGCGATCTTCGAGGATGGCGGACTCATTCAAGTGCGCGTGGAAAGCGCCTTCGTCTGGTACCGACTCGAAGACGGCGAAGAGGTACGGCGCGTCGAGATGGACGGTGTGCTCGCGATCAACGAAGACCGAACCAAGGCGTTGACCTGCACGGAGGATCGTCTCCGTCACGTGGATACCTCCAACCCCGAGAATGGAATGGATCTTGGCCCCTGCCCGACCGACGCACGTCGCATGGGCTTCGACAACCAACGCGTGTGGTGGGTCGAGGGCTCACGCGCGCACGTCGTTCGACTTTCGGACGCTGAACACCTGATTTTGGGCGCCTATCAGCTTCGCACCCCGCTGCTCTACGCGTTCACACCGCGCGGTCACATGTGGGTCGACCGACCCAGCGCACTCAGTTCCGTGCGAGCACGAGTCGCAGGGCCGATCCTCGACGCTGAGCATTCCGTGCCGGAAGCAAGCTGGGTCCGCGAGACGCTTATCGAAGACTTTCTCACGGACCGCGATCTCGGCGACGCACCCGAACGCTAGACGCTCTTCATGCGCCCGCCCGGGCCACCGATCTGCTTGGCCAACTTGGCGAGCCCGTCGTTCATCATGGTCAACATCATCGAAGGGAAGAGATGCCGCATCAGCAGCCCTTTGTAGTTGAAGTACTGGTGCCAGTGGAATGTCGCGCCATCTGCGCGCGGCTCCACCACCATCAAGGCCACGTGATCTTTGATCGGCATCATCGGACTCTTGACGTTGTATGCACACACACGCGGCGCATCCCAGTGCAGGATGGTCTCGTCGAGCGTGCCCATCCCTGAAGTCTGACAGTAGCGCTTGGATCCAGCGCCCCACTCTCCAGGGAGCTGCGAACTGGAGTGGTCGGCGTAGCCACCCTTGACCATTCCAAACCAGCTCCCGATCAACTCGGGATCGGTGACTCTCTCGAACACCGTCTCACTTGGTGCATCGAACTCAAACGTGCCGCGCATGCGCAATGGCGCGTGGGTGTGTGCACGAACGAGCGTTTCAAACTCGTTCGTCGCAGAAGGGATTTCGAAGTGCGTCTGCATGTCCATACAACGCTTTGTACGGATTCTGACTACATCGAATAAGTCGATAATATCATCAATGACTATGTCATCGTTCAGGATAATATAAACTGTGACGATCCAAAATCTCGATGAGATCCGGACATTTATCCAAATCGCGGAATCAGGAAGCCTGACCAAGGCGGGGAAGGTACTCAGCATCCCCACCACTGCGGTAAGCCGGCAGCTCGCCAAGCTCGAAGAGCGCCTCGGTGTGAGCCTCGCGACGCGAACCACGCGTCGCTTCACGCTCACCGATGCCGGCGAGAGTTTGTACGAATCGGGTCTCGCGTTGATCGAGCACGCCGATGCTGCGGTTCGCGCGTTGCGCCCCGACGATCCTTTGGATGGCGTCCTTCGCTTTGTCGTTCCGAGCCTCCTCGCCGAGCGCATTCGCGCTGAGCTCTTCGCGACCATGGCGGAGCACCCCAAGCTGCAGGTCAGCATGATCGTCACGGACGCACCTGCCGACGTCATTGTGCGGATGATTCCAGAGCGCGGGATCGATGCGGCCGTCCTGGTTGGACCCCTTGCTGCGTCGTCGCTCATTGCGCGAAAGCTCCACACCATTCGTTCGTATCTCGGAGCCGGTAGCGACTACGCTGCAACGCACACGCTACCGAAGCATCCGCGGGAGTTGAGCAACCACGAGTGTCTCTGCTACATCGGCGAAAGGCTCGAACGCGAGTGGACACTCATCGACCGCCAAGGCCGACAAGCCCAGGTGCGGGTACGCGGTCGCCTCGCGAGCACAAGCAGCCACGAGTTGCGCGAAGCACTGGTCGCAGGTTTGGGAATTGGGTTGGTCTCGGAACTGGACATCGATCGCGATGACCTCGTGCAGGTGTTGCCGCGCTGGCGCTTCCCGGATTTCCAGCTCTGGCTGGGATACCCCGAGAACCGCAGGGGATCCGCGCGCATCGAAGTCCTGGAGAAGCTACTGAGACAAAGTTTGAGCTAGTTCGTCGATCAGTCGCGTCACGTGCGGCGACCGGGTGAGATCCGCAGGCGACACCAGCAGCGTTTGGGACGTCAGCCTCCCCTCGGTCATCTCGGCGACACGCGCAGCGTACGCGCCGAGTTCGACCCGATGCGGTTCCGCAAGCGGGATGTCCCACGCTTTCACGATCAACTCACTGCAATAGATTCGCTCGTCGTCCCACTGGTAGTCCCCGTCGTAGGGTCGTCCAGCCATCGTCTCGAGTCTCGCTTCGAGATCGGTGGGCACACGACGAGGTCGATACACGCCCACGCGCCGCTCACGTCCACGCGCGACCCACTCGCCAAGCGCAATGGGTGCGACGTCGGGGTACGCCTCCCACACCAGGCGCTCGCCTTCGCGCTCAATGACCACGCCCACATGGCTGTATCTCGTGCGCGTGACCCGTCGAATCAACTCGCACCGCAAGCCGCACTCGAGATCCTGAAACACCAGGTCACCGTGGCGAATCGCAATGCCCCACGCCGCTTCGCGATCCTCCAGTGCGCGCGCGGATGCCCCCGACGCCCAGGCGCCGACCAGCGCGACGAGACCAAAGCTAGCGACGACCCAGCGCACCATGCAGGGTAGACGCCACGTCGTTGAGGAAGTTCCTCAGCTGGAGTGTGGATGCCACTGCCCGTCTTCGCCGTAGCGAATCAGGCTGCCGTTCTGAGCGAGGATCACGTCTCCCACGGTCGGGACGTACGGGGCAGCCATCGCTGCGCGCGCTTCCTCGATGTTCGATTGAATCATCGAAGCGTCAAAGCCCAGTTGACCCGCGTACTCGTACCACTGAATCGCTTCGCTGAAGTTCCGAAGAAAGAACAACGCAGCGCCTACCTGGCTTGCCGCAAGTGCAGCGTGTTCAGGCTGCGCGTTGCAAATCGCTCGATAGGCTTCGGCAGCTTTCAGGTACTGCTGCGCGCCCATCAGGTTCGCGGCGTCGCGCAGTGCGTCGTTCATATCGATCTGCACACTGCGGATATAGCTGTTGGCTCGTGGGACTCAAGACGTCAGTCGGCCCAAGGGTCCACCACAGTCGAAGTCATGGGCGACATTCCAGAATCGAAGTTTCGCACGATGGTTCGCGTCCGGCCGGCCTCGATCGTCACCCGCATCCGGTCTTCGCCACCTTCGTAGACAAACCGCAAGGTATGCCGGCCCGCAGGAAGCCGCAGATTCGTCACCGGCGTGAAGCCGACGTCGCGGCCGTTCACAAACACGCGTGAATGTGGACGCGTGTTCACGCGCAGAGTTCCCATCCGTCCATCGGGTTCCATACGCGGTGGTTGAATCGCGGGGCTTTGCGGACGCACACGCTCGGCGCGCACGGGGTCATCCCGTGACTCCGCCAACGACAAGTGAACTCGGCTCCGTTCATCCGGAAGAACCGAGTACGCAACGTGCGTGTTGTCGTATCCCGCTTTGCGCCCTTCCAACGCGTACGCTCCGGGTGGCAAGTTCAGCGTGAGCGGCGTGACTCCTCGGTGCTCTCCATCGACCCACACGTCAACCTGGGTCGGCGCGCTCGTGACCGTCAGTGCGCTGAGTACGGGAGCGGACGCGACCGCTTGATCGACGGCAGCCGCGACATCTCGCTCCAACGCGACTGCGGGTGTTGGATCGGTCTGCGGCGCAAAACGCCACAAGAGAAGCCCCGCGAGAACAACGGCGGTTGCACCCAGCACCGGAGCCCGCCACGCCAAGCTGGGTGTCGCCTCAACGGCAGTCGCCGCGAGCAGCTGGTTTCGAACGCGCTCCCGCGTCGACTCGTCGAGAGGCGGAGCTTCACCCAATCCCTTGAAGTGAGGTTTGGACGGATCCTCTCGCCAGCGAACCGGATCGCTCATTCGCTCTGCTCCAAAGCTTGGCTCAACTCGCGTCGCGCCGCGTGCAAGCGTGAGTGGACTGTACCCAGCGGAACGTCGAGCTTCGCCGCGATGTCTTTCCCGGTGAGCCCTTCAACTTCAAACATCACGAACACGGCACGTTTCTCCGGGTCTAACGCGTCGAGAAGACGTTGTCCGCGCTCCCGCTCGCGTGCACGTTGAAGCGCGCGTTCCGGATCGCCCTTGGCGGCGACCTCGGGTGGCTCAGCCTCAAGTCGCTCCGCGCCGCGATGTGCGCGACGACGATAGTTGCGCACGCGACCCACGGCGATCGTCCAAAGCAGGCCGCGAGGCGAGCGACTGCTAAGTTCGGTCCGGCGCTTGTGGAGCGTGACGAACACGTCCTGCAACAGATCCGCGAGATCCGCGGGATGCACCCCAAGACGATGGAGACTTCGCCAGACAAAATCCGCGTGCTGATCGTAGAGATCAGCGACGTCTACGACATCGGCAGACCGGATCAACTTGGTCACGAGAGTCCGCGGCATCTCCTACAAGGGGTATGTCGCGGCCTCAGCAAATCTTCATGCAGAGCCGAAAAAGAACGGACGACGGCGCAAAAGCCCAGCAATAACGAGGAGCCACGCGAACGAGCTACCGCGACTCGTAGAGCACCCGGACGAGGACATCTCAGTGCCGGCGTCCGGCATCCCGCCATCCATGTCGACGCCCGCATCAGAATCGACGGCTGAGTCCAAATCCATCGCAGCATCGAGCGCAGGAACCGGAGGAGCACAGCGTTCTGGCATGGGTGCGTTCGTGCCTTCCCAGGTGTTCGGTGCTGCGATCGCGCGCAAGTTGTGTAGCAGCAGAAAGTCGAGACCGTGAAAGCGGTGTCCCTCGCTACCTTCCGCACCAACGTACGCTTGCTCCGTCCCACGGATAAATCGATTCGACGACGTGAACGAGTGGGTGGCGCGCGCCGGTCGCGGCGAAGACGGTTCTGCGTCACCAAGCTCCGAGAGCAAGGTCCCGGATTCCGACGCCACTCGCTCACGATAGACACACCAACGTGGTGCTTCACTGTCATCACGCAGTGCTGCGTACAACAACGGATAGGCCCACCACTGATGCGTTTCGGCCAGTTCCACGAGTGCATCGATCGTCATCGAGCCAAACCCCTCTCCGATCGCCGCGATAGTCATCACCATGTGTTGATTGTCGGGGTTGATGTAGACGGCGTTGTCGGGATCTTGAAGCGAATCAAACAAGCGCTGTTGCGACGCGCCTACTTCATATGTCAGCGCGCCCTCGGTGATAAACGCGATCATGTGCGCCGCACCCGGCCGGTTTCCGATCGCTGCGGACCCACGCGCCACCGGTCGATCGTCACAGGCCGGGTTGGTGATCTGCCAGTTGTTGCTGGCGACGTGCTCGATGATTCGCTGCGCTTGTTCGCGGGCCCACGCCGCGAGATCCCGATCGCGCACCCGGACATCCACGAGCTTTGCCGTCAGTGCGAGACCAAGCATCAAGTGCCACACCTGGTCCTGACTCATCTCCTTGTTTGTCACGACGCCATCGAGGAAGTCCGAACGCGTTTCGCTCAATCCAAACCGTTCGTGAAAGCCAGCCGCCACGTCGTCGCGAATGAAGAACCCGTTGACCGACTCGCTTGCGCCACAGTCAAAGCTGGGCTCGGCCACTCGATCGAGCCGCTCGAGTGCATTCAGCGCCAGGTAGAGTTGTTCGCCGATCCCATCCACATCACGTGCCACAACAAAGCCTGGATAGCGTTCAGGCCGAGTGCGCATGTGAAGCTCGGTGGCCAGAACCCCGATGTACCAGCCGAGATCGATCGTTGCGTCGGCCCAGCGAATGTATCCGTCGGCATCGCTGCGGATGTGAGCGGGGATGCTCTGCCCAGCGGACTCGCCTTCGTCGATAAAGAGGGTGTCGAGACGTTCACGAAGCCGCTCGTAGTTTTCGGCGTCCTCCGCGGTGTCTGCCTCAACCGAAGGCGCCAAGAGCAGGCTCAAGCAGATCATCAGGGCAGGCAGGGCACGCATGGCACGCATGTCCGGTGCCGATGCAATGGTTGCTCCAACAGAATTGGTGCCGATCCTCACGGCGACCGTCCGCGCGACAGGACGCTGGAGCACAGGGCGCGCCGCATACGGAAAAGGCCGACACACCGAGGTGCGCCGGCCCCAACCTCAACGACGAGTCCTACTCCTCAGGAATCTCCACCGTATCGACGATGACGATGTCGTCGGTGCCGTTGTCGTCGAAGTCCCAACCAAACGCGGCATCCGGGGTCACCGCAGCGCCATCACTGTCGACCAGCGGGAACGCATCGCTGAAGCAAAGCGGCGAGATCGACTCCAACACGTGCGCGTTGGATCCCGAGATGACGATGAGTTCCTCTGCGAGCTCGGGTGGTCCGATGCCGGGGATTCGTGCGCCGAGAATCAGATCCGGTGCGATGGTGCTGTCGTCCGAGCACTGAATCGGTGTCAGCAGCGCATCGATGGTTCCGGTTGCGGTGTTGAGGAACCAGATCTGGTTGTCACCGTCCTTGAGAAAGAGCACGAGCACTCCCGTACCCGGGTTCACGAAGGTGGCGGACGTCGGGCGGAACTCGACATCGCCAGCTTCACGCAACGGCACCGCCCCTCCGAACTCCATCATGCTGAAGTCGTAAACTCGGGCGTTCGCGCCGAACACACCCGCAAGCGTGGACGTGCCCACCGTGAGCTCACCGTCGAAGAAGATGCTGGGTTCTGCCGACGCACCCGTGCTGTCGACGAGCGGCAGCTCTTCACCAAATGTGATCGTCGTTTCGTCCAAGCCCGTCGCTCGAAACAACTCCGATCCGCGCGACGCGAAGATATCCTCCCCTGGAGGTGCCATGTGGTCGTGGGCCACAGCCGTGGTCAGCAATGCAGGCGAACCGTCATCGAACTCGGCCAGAACCGAGAGCGCCCCAGTTGCAAGCACTGCGGTGAAACGAGTCTGTCGGGGCCGAGGTCCTGAGTCGACGGGCGCATCGACCGCTGCATCCTCGCCGGCGTCTTCGCCCGCATCGGTCCCACCATCATCGTCGCCGGTGTCCGTGCCTCCATCACCGATCGAGGTATCCGGCCCAGCATCCTCCATCCCGGAGTCCGTGCCCCCATCATCATCGTCGCCGCACGCGAGGGCCGCACAGAGCACAAAAGCCAACCCGAGGGTTGAGTTAAACCGTCCCATCCCAAAAACCTCCCAAGTAAAGTCACTCCGTTCGTGGGCATGGCGACGTAGATCCGTCATCGAAATCCCCGCGGGGCTCTCAAACGGGCGAAGATAGCCACGATGGCCCGCGTCCAGGCGTCCTCTTCGGTCCATACCGAGTTCACGTACGAGTGCGTCCACTGCGGGTACAGCGGGCGCGCTCGCGTGGAAGGCGAAGGGTATGCGGAGGCCGACGGCGAGAAACTTCAGGCTGAAACGGCGGAGCACGCCGAAGGCCAGGCCTGGAACGATGCGCTCACCACCGTGGAGTTAGCACCCTGTCCGCAATGCGGAGCACGAGACCGAGCTCGATGGAGAGTGTGGTTGGGATCGCAGGTTGTGGGTTCGTTCGCGTGGGGAGCCGTCGCTGCTGCGATCGCGTGTGCGGCGAGCTTCCTCTTGCTTCAACGAATGGATGCGACGCCTCTTCTCTGCGGTGGCGTCGCGTGGGTCGTGGTTGCGCTCGCGGTAATCGCACAGCGTGTGCAACGAAAACTCGTGCACGCCTCGAGCCTCATCTTTCGAGATCACTAGCGACGTCGGTATTAGCGGCGTCGGTATTGGGGTGGACCCTGCACGAACCGAAGCGCTTGTCGGATACGTGCGGCGCTTGCGAAGCGCGCATCCGGCGACTTTCGCATGGCCTTCATCACGATCTCTTCCAACGCGACAGGCACTTTCGGCCGAAGTGCTCCGATCGACGTGGGCTCGCGCTGAAGCACGCCATCCAGTTGTTCGTGTTCGGTGCCACCAAAAGCAGGCTGGCCCGTGATCAACTGGTACGCGAGCACACCCCACGCGTAGACATCCGTGCGTGCGTCGTACGACGCTCCGTAGAGCTGTTCAGGCGCCATATAGCCAGGCGTACCGACCGTCTCTCCGATGTCTGTGATCGTATCGCTGTCCTTCGCAACACCCAGTCCGAAGTCGATGATCTTGGCCTGCAGGCGCCCACCCACAACGGTGAGCATGACGTTCGAGGGCTTGAGGTCGCGGTGCAACACGCCGTGTCGATGTGCGGCGTCCAAGCCAGCCGCGATCTGATCGAGCAGCCGAATCGCGATGGGAAGATGCGGTGCACCCAGCGATGACAGGTAGGTGCTCAGGTCGCGACCTTCCACGAACTCCAGCACCAACACACCCTTGTTCGCGTCTGCATCCAGCACCCGCACCACGTTGGGATGCGCGATACGTTGAGTGAGTTTCACCTCGCGGAGGAAGCGACGTTGGTCCAGCCGCTCATCACGCAACATCTTCACCGCGACGCGACGACCCGAACGAACGCAGCGCGCCTCGAACACATGCCCCCAGCCTCCAACCGCAACCAAGCGACGCAGCCGGTAGCGTCCAGCAACCACAGTGCCAATTGCAGCCGGACCTGAACCACGAAGCGGGTTGATGTGGGGGGTAATCGGCGTGGACGGGCTACGGGGACTCGAGTTCATGGGCGCACCTCTCATCACCTCGCTTCGCAAAGGCGATACCAACCACAATTTCCGAGGATTTTGCGGTTGGGCCCACACACGCGTGGGCGACAACCAACATGTCGTCGCTGGACGCCTACGCGTTACAAGAGGCGTTTTGAGATGTGCTTAGTAGGCCAGATTTGGCCCGAGCCAACGCTCCGCTTCGGCCACGCTCACACCACTGCGCTTGGCGTAGTCCTCCACCTGGTCGCGGTCGATCTTTCCAACCGCGAAGTAGCGGCTCTCTTCATGCGCGAAGTAGAGCCCACTCACGCTCGCAGCAGGCGTCATCGCAAAGTGCTCGGTTAGCTCGATGCCCTCAGCGCTCGCATCCAAAAGCTTCCAGAGCGTTCCCTTGCACGTGTGGTCGGGACACGCGGGATACCCAAATGCGGGACGAATGCCGCGGTAGCGCTCACGAATCAGATCTTCGTTGCTGAGGTCTTCGTCGCTTGCGTACCACTCGCGTCGCACTCGGGCGTGCAGCATTTCTGCGAATGCTTCGGCCATGCGATCGCACAGCGCCTTCACCATAATCGCGCGGTAGTCGTCACCCTTGGCTTCGTACTCCCCCGCCAACTCTGCGGCACCAAGCCCTGCCGTCACCGCAAACGCTCCGACGTAGTCTTGACCTTCCGGAGCGACGAAATCCGCTAGCGAGTAATACGGCGTGTCCGCCTGCTTCACGGCCTGTTGCCGCAGCATCGGGAATCGTGCAAGCGCATCCTTCCGGGCTTCGTCCTTCCACAACACGACGTCTTCGCCATCGCGGTTCGCGGGCCAAAAGCCGTAGACACCACGTGCGCGAACCAGCTTGTTCGCGATCAACTCGTCGAGCATCGCGGTTCCATCTCGGAACAGGTCCCGTGCCGCTTCGCCAATCTTCGGATGCTCCAGAATCTTGGGGTACTTGCCCTTCAGGTCCCACGCGCTGAAGAAAAGCGTCCAGTCGATGTACTCGCGGATGTCGTTGAGGTCGGCGTCAAAAGCCTTCCGCCCCAGAAATCCCGGTTCCGGAAGGTCGTTGAACTTGCCCTTGAAGCCGTTGTCCTTGGCGATGTCCCAAGGCAACGAAGGACGGCTCTGCTTCATCTCAAACAGCGCCCGCACCTTGCCCTGCTCTTCGCGGTTCTTCGCGTCGAACTTTGGACGGCGTTCCGGGTCCATCAGTGCACTCACCACGTTCACGACGCGTGACGCATCGAGCACGTGTGCGGTGACACCTTGGAACTGCGGCGCGATCTTGACCGACGTGTGCTGTCGGCTCGTGGTGGCGCCACCGATCAAGAGCGGTGCAGCAAACCCCTGCCGCTCCATCTCTTTGGCGACGTACACCATCTCATCGAGCGAAGGCGTGATCAGTCCGCTCAACCCAATGATCGAACACCCTTCGTCCTTCGCCGTGCGCAGAATCTTCTCGGCTGGGACCATGACACCCAGGTCGACCACGTCGTAGCCGTTGCAGCCCAGCACCACGCCCACAATGTTCTTGCCGATGTCGTGCACATCGCCCTTCACCGTGGCCAACAAGATCTTGCCACGCGATGGTGCTGCTTCGTCCTTCTCGTCCTCCATAAAGGGTTCGAGATATGCGACGGCCTTCTTCATCACGCGTGCGGACTTCACCACCTGCGGCAGGAACATCTTTCCGGCACCGAAGAGGTCACCCACGATCGACATCCCGTCCATCAGAGGTCCTTCGATGACGTGCAGGGGCTTGCCGTACTTCTGACGCGCTTCTTCGGTGTCCTCGTCGACGAAGTCCACGATGCCCTTCACCAATGCATGACTCAGACGGTCTTCGACCGACGCTTCGCGCCAGCTCAAATCTTCTTTCTTCTTTTTACCGGTGCCCCTCACGCTCTCGGCGAAGGTCACCAAACGCTCCGTGGCATCTTCACGTCGACAAAACAGAACATCCTCAACGTGTTCGAGCAGGTCCTTCGGAATCTCCTCGTACACCTCGAGCTGACCGGCGTTGACGATCCCCATGTCCATGCCGGCTTCGATCGCATGGAACAGAAACGCCGAGTGCATCGCTTCACGCACGACGTTGTTCCCACGGAACGAAAAGCTCAGGTTGGACACACCGCCCGAGATTTTGGCGCCTGGGCACGTCGCTTTGATTTGGCGCGTGGCTTCGATGAAGTTGATCGCGTACTGGTCGTGTTCCGCGATACCGGTGGCGACCGCAAACACATTCGGGTCGAAGATGATGTCGGTCGGATCCCACCCCGCTTCTTCGGTGAGTAGCTTGTACGCACGCTGGCAGATCTCGACCTTGCGCTCGATCGTGTCGGCCTGGCCTTGTTCGTCGAACGCCATGACCACGGCTGCAGCACCGTAGCGTCGAAGCAGACGGGCTTTCTCGAGGAACTCCTCTACGCCCTCTTTCATGGAGATCGAATTGACGATCGCCTTGCCCTGAACGTGCTTGAGTCCCTCCTCCAACACACTCCACTTCGAGCTGTCGATCATGATCGGCACGCGTGCAATTTCCGGCTCGGCGGCGATCAGATCGAGGAACTTGGCCATCATCGCTTCGGAGTCGAGCAGGCCCTCGTCCATGTTCACGTCGATGATGTTGGCGCCGCTTCGCACCTGCTGCAGCGCCACCGACACCGCCTCATCGAGTTTCTTCTCCTTGATGAGGCGCATGAACTTGCGCGAGCCGGTGACGTTGGTGCGCTCACCGATCATCTGGAAGCCCGACTGCTCCGTCAGCACGAGCGGTTCGAGTCCGGAGTAGCGACTCTGCGTGCTGACCGGAATCGACTTGCGCGGTTGATGCGCGAGCGCGGATTTCGCAATGGCCCCGATGTGATCGGGCGTGGTTCCGCAGCATCCACCCAAGAGATTGACCAACCCCGACTCGGCGAATTCACCAACCAGACCCGCCATCGTGGACGGATCCTGGTCGTACTCGCCCATCGCGTTGGGTAGACCGGCGTTGGGGTAGCAACTGACCGGGCGGCTCGACACGTCGCTGAGCTCCTGCAGGAACGGACGCATCTCCTCGGCACCAAGCGCGCAGTTGATGCCGACGGCAAGAGGATTGACGTGCTCGATCGAGTACCAAAAGGCCTCGACGGTTTGTCCGCTGAGCGTTCGACCACTTCGGTCGGTGATGGTGACGCTGATAATGACGGGCACGCGTTCGTTGCGTTCCGCGAACACTTCTTCGATCGCCACCAGCGCAGACTTCGCGTTGAGCGTGTCGAAAATCGTCTCGACCAAGAGAAGGTCGACCCCGCCTTCGAGAAGTCCACGGGTCTGTTCTGCGTACGCGTCACGAGCCTGCGCAAACGTGATCGCGCGAAACCCTGGATCGTTCACGTCGGGGCTCAAGCTCAGTGTCCGGTTGAGCGGACCGAGCGCACCCGCGGCAAAACGCGGCGAGTCATTCGTGGATGCTTCTGCCGCAGCTTGCTTGGCGAGCTTCGCGGCGGCGACGTTCATCTCGTAGGCCAAGCTCTCGGTGGAGTAGTCCGCCTGCGAGATCGCGTTGGCGTTGAAGGTGTTGGTTTCGATGATGTCGGAACCCGCCTTCAAGTACTGGCGATGAATGTCGAGAATGACGTCGGGACGCGTCAACACGAGCAGGTCGTTGTTGCCCTTGAGGTCATGCGGATGAGCCTTGAAGCGCTCGCCCGCGTAGTCGCCGTCTTTCAACCCTGCGCGTTGGATCATCGTGCCCATCGCGCCGTCGAGAAACACGATGCGTTCGTCCAGAAGCTCTTCGATCGTTTTCATCGTTGGCCTTTTTTCTCCGCGAGCCTTTTGTGTGCGACTGCGGTGATCACCTCGTAGTGAGGCTTTCGCCGTTCGCGGGACGTGACGTTGCAGCGGCTCAGCGTCAAGCCGGCAGCCTTGGCATGCGCGCGTAGACGTCTCGGACTGAATCCACCGTGGATATGCCCATACGCGCTGGTGGCATCCAGAAACTCGTGCTCGGCAAGCGTGACCACCACCATGCGCCCGCCGGTCCTCAGGACGCGACCGGCTTCGCGCCATACTTCACGTGGCTCTTTCGCGTACGTCAGCACGTGAAAAAGAAGCACGTGGTCAAATCTCTCGTCGTCGAAGGGCAACGCGTGGGCGTCGCCCAGCTCAATCGTCGCGTGTGCGATTTTGCTGGTTCGCGCCTTGGCGGCATCGACCACGGCTTCCGAGCGATCCAGCCCCACGTAGGTCCGGCACTGCGGCGCAAGAAGACGCGCGCTCCATCCATCACCACAACCCACGTCCAGCACATCACCGAGTTCGAGTAAGCCTGAGAGACCGTGCACAAGCGCTTCCCAGGTTCGACCTGGCGAGTAGTGGCGCTCCATCTGGCCAGCGACCGAGTCGGGCCAACCGTCGTGACCCGCGAGTAACGAACGACAGCGTGACGCGTCCGCTTCCAAACTCTCGTCATCCAGTTGGGAACGGAGCATGCTCCAAAGCGCTGCCGCGGGCTGAGGCATCGCACGATGCATGCGGTACCGAGTGCTGTTCCCCGCACGTCGATCGTGCAGCACACCGGCCTCGCGCAACTTGCCCAAATGCGTGGACACGCGAGACTGGCTTAGCTGAGTAATCGATGTCAGGTCGGCCACCGAGAGCTCGTGCTGCTCGAGCAAGGCCATCAAACGAAGACGCGTCTGGTCACCAAAGAGGTGCAACCAGCTCGTCGAACTCGCGAGGTTTTGCTTGGCCTGATGCTCCATCCGGATATCCTGATGAACGGATATAATGCTGAAACCCCGGTTTGTCGAGTGTTTGGCGTGCTAAACGTCGCGACATGAGCTTGGGCAAAGACGTGTATTTGGCGCTCGCCGCTGTGGGTTGGGCGGATGGAAACCTCGACAGCGACGAAGCAGACGCCATCGTCAAAGCCGCGCTCAACGAGGGTCACGACTTGGATGTGTTGGCCGAGATCGAAGAAGCGACCAAGGCTGCGCATCCACTGGGGCCCTTGGACACGTCGAAGCTGGACGAAGGCGACCGCAAGTTTGTGTTCGCCGTGGCGACCTGGATGTGTGCACTGGACGGCGAACTGCACGAGGGGGAGAAAGCAATCCTCGATGAACTCGCATCGCGCCTCGAACTCAACGACGAAGCGAGAGCGGATATCGGGATCGTGGTGCGCGAGGTGGCGTACGACTCCGAGGGTGACTCTCCGTTTCAGTACGACCTGGAAGCACTACGCGGACGCTTTCGATAGCTCAACTCAGTGGCCGCGAGTGGGAGCCGAAGGCGGGAACGAAGGCCGCGGCGACTCCGATAAATAACGCGGATACGCAAAGACTGGAACGATGAAACCAGACAGAAAACCGCTCACCGCGCCCGCCAGCACGTCACTAAAGTAGTGCTGCTCACCCACAATCCGAAGTGCACCCGTCACGGTCGCCGCCAGCAAACCGAGCAAACACTCCGCTCGCCCCGCGGCGCGCTGACCACGCAGCCTCGCAAACGCGCACAACAGCGACGCCCCGGTAAACGCGACCGACGTATGTCCGCTGATGAACCCACGATTGCGACTCGATGAGTTGCAACGCACGCCTTCGGGATCCTCACGACAGCGACGCACATAAGGACGAGCTCGACGCGCGATGTTCTTCGTGCCCGCCACGAAAAGGCTCTGCATCGAAAACGCCAACGCGGCTGCAGAGAACAACCGGTACGCGTCACGACGATCCTGATACTTGGTCGCCTGCCAAATACCGATGTCCGCGACGGGCGCTGCAATCAACGAGTACATAAACACGTCGCTCGCTCGATCAGCGCGATGAAGCCCGTTGTCCGTGTCCCGGATCCAAGGCTCGAAGGAGCGATCGACCAAACCACGCGACGACCAGCGCACGTTGGACGGCTCGAGCCCGAGCTCAAACCCAAGGGTCAGTCCAACGAGGGGCACTGTCGCTGCCCAAGGCTGCCACTCCAGCGGACGCTCGCTTTCCTCCCGGCGCTCGCGATCCTCTGCCTCGGACGTCGCGACCTCTTCTGGAGTCAGTTGCGCTTGGGCTTGAGTACAGAGGATCAGAAGCAGGCATGTCGCAAGGCGCACAGGGATGTGTACCCAGCGGCCGGATTTCCTGACCTGTTTTGTTCGACTCAGCGACTCACCGTCAGGGTGTAGCTGTCGCAGGTCGCTGGACCGCCGCGGCGCCCCACCCGAATCTTCAGCACTTCGGGCCAAGGCCGCTCGCGCGTGGAGTACTCGTTCGGCGGCTCGGCCGGCGGGTCCACCGCAAACGACTGGTCATCCACAAACGTGAAACTCGTCAGCTCACGCGGCACGCCTTCCCCACAACTAAACGACGCCATGCAGCTCGTGCGAACTTCGAAGACCATCGTCGCGTCACCGCTCAGTTCAACCTGCGGCATCCCGCCTCCGAAACTGTTGGGCATGTTGAGCGGCGGAAAGTCGACTGTGAACCAGTCTTCATCGGACAGGGTTGGCAGCGTGCCCGTGACGGTCATCATCCCGCCGACATCGATGGCGCCGAGATCCGTCGCGACGTCACACGTCATCGGATGGCCATCGTCGTCGCATCCGGTTCCGGTATCGGGATTGGGAGGCACACGCGAATCCACGCCCGCACTATCGACGCGCGGACCTGTGTCGAGAGTGCGCGACGAACCATCGGGTCGGCCTCCCGAACCCTTCGCGCACGCAAGTAGCGCACAGAGCGCCAACGACCCGAGCAGCCTCACCGCATAACGATAGCAGAGTTCGTGAGACTCAGAATTCCAGCGTTGCGCCACCCATGATTCGGGTGCTGATCACGTTTGGGCCACGCTCGAACGTGTCCGTGCCCCATGCCACGGTGAAGTCGAACCGGTGATCGAGGCTGTTCACCGCACCAAATCCGATTCCGAAGCTCATGCGCATGTTTTCGATGTTGAAGTTGTCGAAACGCCCATCGAATACGTTGCCGATTCCAAAGTGGGTAATCCCGTCGAGGAATGACCAGATCGGCCAGCTGTACTGCATGACCAGTGTCGCGGCGCTCGCGCCACGAAGCCAACCCGTTCGAAAACCACGCATCGGCCCACGCCCGCCCAAGTCCGATACTTCCGTAAACGGGATCTCGCCTGCGATGGAGTCGGCAACCTTGATCGACCCCACCAGCTCGATGACGTGACCAGCACGAACATCCACAAACGCGCCCGCGGATGCTCCGTACTTGACCCAACGTGAACCCTCGGGGTCGTTGATCTCGAACGCGTGCTCGCCAAACACGTGAAGCAGAAGTCCGGATGTATTGGCAGGACGGGGTTGCCGTGTGTTGAGCGTAAACGAGAACCCCTGGTTCCAAATGAAGTAGCCGTCCGGATAGCCGGGCGGCATACGAAAGACGTTGCGACCCACCTGCGCTTCGATCGACTCGCCACGGAAGATGTTGTTGCCCATCTTGGTTTCGCGAACACCGACGTACGCTCGAAAGTGACTCGCACGCCACGGCTCGGCTTCAAAGGCGAGCGACACGTCATAGAGGCGATAGCTGAACCGCGCTCCTTCGTTGGCGAGTTCGCGCGTGGGATGAGAACCGATCTCGCTGCCCAAGCCATAGAACCGACCGTCACTCCGGCGGTTGCCCTCGAACCTCAGTTCAAAACGCCAGCGCTCATGCTCGGGTTCCCAACGCGTCAGGACCGATCCGCGCAACCAGTCACGACCCCACGTCGCAAAGTACATCCGGAGCTTGTGTCGCGGATGACCCACGTCGTTCCAACGAAAGTAGAAGCCCACGCTGGGCTGCTCGCCAAAGTCCACCAACAATGTGGGCGCGATCGCGGCTTGTTGGTTCTTGCCGAACACGAAGAAGCGCAACGGGTCGGACGTGCTCTGCTCCGCCAAGCGCGAGAGGCGGCTAAGCGGTCGCCGCAAGACGTACTCGGTCAAGAAGTACAGCGGCGCGAACAGAACGCGGGGGATCCACAACAGCTTCCGCGCTGCAGTAGAGGGCGCGCGTTCACGGCCATCGTAGTCCGGCACTTCTCGGACTGGAACATCGGCCTCGGTTTCGTTTTCCGCGTGCTCGCCGTCCTCTTCGGTCATCAAGTGCGACACCGGACCGTCCTGCGCGAATGCGACATTCGACGCGAGAACCATCGCAAGGACGAGCGCGCTATGCCTGACGATACCCATCGATGATCTCGGGATAGCCCTCACGGTACGAAGGCACGCGAAACGTATACCCCGAATCGCTCAGGGCCGTGTGTCGACATCGCTTTCCAGTCGGGGGTGCGTCAAAGGAAGGTGGAGCCACGCCAAGCTGAGTCGCAATGAACGCCGCCACTTCGGAGAGAGGTGCCGTCGCGTGATCAACACCGACGTAAACCGACTGTGGCGTCGCGAGATCCAAAATGTGCTCGAGCGCACCCGCGCAGTCCTCACGATGAATACGGTTGGTGAACCGATTCGCACCCATCTGCCCGGACTCCACTTTCTGAACCATACGAGTGCGCCCAGGTCCGTAGATCCCAGCAAGCCGAAGCGACACGGTCGTGGCGTCGAACGAGTGCAACACGCGTTCGCCTTCCAGAAGCCGCTGACCCGTGAACGAAGTCGGCTCGGTGGGTGAACTCTCGTCTACCCAGCCTTCGGTCTGGTGGTACACCGCCGTGCTCGCCGTGAACACCACACGCTCGATAGCGTGTTGCTCGACCGCTCGAAGCACGTTGGTCAATCCGTGAACATACGCTCGTGCATACGCGTCGTCGGTGCGACCGTCGGCGGACGCGCTGTACACAACCTGGCGAATCCCTTCGGCGTCCGACAAGGCTTGCAGCGACGCTGCATCACTCAAATCCGCGACGACTGGCGTCGCTCCCGCGGGCATCTTGTCGATCGAGCGACGAAGCGCCCAAACAGGAGTCCCGCGCTGCACCAATCGGCGAGCGAGCGCCGTCCCCACGTAACCGCACCCCGCGATCAACACTCCCACGCAGCGAGGATGGCACCGCTGTTAACTTTGGGGACAGGTTAAATTGTTAACCCACCCTCGATCTGCAACTCCGCGGAATTCCATGATCTGGCGTACATCTGCTATGAGCCGCGCGTGCCGCGTGCGCTGAGTGTTGGGATTGTGGTGGCGTTGGCCGCGCTGGGTGCGTGGACCTTTCCGCGTCTTCAGGTGCAGAGCGACATCACGCACTTCCTGCCGGCGGGCGACGATCGCGAACTCGCCGAGCTCTCCCGCGAGCTGACCGCCAGCGATCTCAACCGCACGATCACAATCACGGTCGAAGCACCTGATTCCAGCCAAGCCGCAGCGGCGGCCACAAACCTTGCGGAACGACTCGCCGAACACGAAGACGTCGAGTGGGTGCGAAGCGGGCCCGACGAAGAACTCGAACGCGCGTTTTATGAACTCTACTTTCCGCGACGGCTTGGCCTGATTGAGTGTGACGCAACGTCGATCACCGAACGTCTGCAACGCCTCAAGCGCGAACTGGGCAGCCCCACCGGCACCTTCGTGCGTCGCATCGCGCCGGAAGATCCATGGCTGCTCTTCATGGAACACGTGGAGACCTTGCGCGCCAGCCAAGGTGGCGACCTGCACGTCAAAGATGGAGCGTTTGTCACCGGGGACAACGAAGAGTTCGGGGTGGTTCTTCTGGCCAGTAAGCACTCCCCTTTCGAAGGTCCGGCGTCGCGTCGGCTACTCGCGGGAATCGACGAAGCGTTCGACGCGATCAACGACGGTTCGTTGACGCTGCAGCAAGCCAGCATTCACCGCATCGCGGTTCGATCAGAGTCCACGATTCGCGCTGACATTCAGCGTGTCTCGGTCGTGGGCAGCATCGGCGTTGTTCTGTTGATCCTCGTGCTCTTCGGCACGCCACGACATCTGGTGTTGGCGGCGTTGCCCTTGGTCGGCGGAATGGTCACAGCAACCTTCGCGGTCACCAGCGTGTTCGGTTCCATTCACGGCCTCACGCTCGCATTTGGCGCCTCGCTGATCGGGGTCGCACTCGACTACGTCGCGCACTTACTCAACCACCATCACTTGGCGCACCGAGGGCAATCCGCGACCGAAGTGTTGAAGCGCATTTGGCCTGGGCTTGCGCTGGGCGCAGCGACCACGATTGCAGGATTGGTCGGTCTCGCATGGACCTCGTTTCCCGGGATCCGTCAGATGGCGATCTTCACGTCGGTGGGTGTCGCGGCTGCACTCTTGATCACCCGCTTTGTGCTTCCGCCGTGGATGCCGAACGATCCCAAGACCACTCGCGTGCACGAAGCTTTCTCCCAAGGTGCGCACCGATTTGTGGACGCGTTGAGACGTCGTCGGCGCGCGTTGTGGGCGCTGCCCGTCGTTGGTGTCTTGCTCACGGTCGGGATTGCAACCTTGCAGTGGCAAGACGACATTCGCGCGCTCAATCCACTGGACCCGGATCTCGTCGCGGAGGACGAAACCGTGCGTGGACGCGTGGCGCGCATGGACTCGGGACGCTTCGTCGTGGCTTTCGGCAACGATGTCGAGGAGTCGCTGCAACGTAACGACGCGGTCTACAACGCGCTGCACGACGCTGTCCAAGCGGGCGAGCTGGAGGGGTTTCGTTCGCTCCATCCGGTTCTGCTTTCGGTGGCTGAACAGCAACGACGCCGAGGTGCGATCCCCGAGGATGCGTGGGAACAAACATCAGCTGCACTGGAGAGCGAAGGCTTCGTCCCCACGATGTTTGAGCCCTTCCGCGAAGCTCTAGCCGCGGAACACCAACCACTCCTTCCGCAAGACCTGCAGGAAACTCCCCTCGGGCAGATCGCGGGCGCGCACCAACTTCCAATTGGAGAACGCCGCGCCACACTCAGTTTTGTTCACGGGGTGTCGGACGTGTCCGCGCTCCGTCAACGGGTCGAAGCGATCGAGGGCGTCCGGTTCTTCGACCAAGCCGAGTTGATGCAGTCCGCCTACGGTGGCTTTCGAACACGCACTCTCGAACTGGTGCTGCTGGGTCTCTTTGTGGTCTTTGCGCTGGTGTTGCTGCGCTATCGCAAGATCGGTTTAGCACTTGCCGCGTTTCTGCCGGCGTTCGTTGCCGCGGGAGCGACGTTGGGACTGTTGGGATGGCTCGGAGTTCAGGCCAACCTTCTACACGTGGTCGCGCTGCTGCTCGTGTTGAGCATGGGCGTCGACTACGGCGTGTTCATGATCGAGACCCGCATGCCGGGGCACGATGACGACGACGGCCCCGCAACCGTGGTGAGCTTGCTGACCGCGTGTCTGTCGACCGTGGTGTCGTTTGGGGTTCTGGCAATGAGCACGAACCCCGCGCTTCAAGCGATGGGTCTCACTGCAGCACTCGGTGTCGGGTTGAGCCTTCTTCTCGCTCCCGCGGCATGGGTGTTGGCCAAGCGACCCGATGCTTGACGAGCAACAGCCGGGGTCTCGACACCCAGCAGGTATTTTCACCCTGTTTTTGCGATAAACGCGACGTTGCGAGGCGATCGCCTCCAACCCGCTGGGGACCGTCGAACGACAAGGTGGGTTCGAAATGCCCGGCGATGCGTGTGCACGGTGCTTGCACTGCTTACGGGACATGAGAGCTCTGGCACTCGTAGGGATGGCGTTGGTGGGCTGCTCGGCTGGAACACTTGGCGGAGCCAGCGTGGGTGGCGAAGCGTGCGAAGCCAAGTTGGTCGGCTCAGCGCGATCGGCCATCGTCAACGGCACACCCACAAGCGCGTACCCCGCCGTGGGCTACCTGACGTACGGCGGCGGAAGCTTCTGCACCGGCACTGTGATCGCGCCGCGCACCGTGGTCACCGCCGCGCACTGCGTCGAAGACTCGACGAGCGGCGGTTTCTACTTCGCGTTCGGCGCTTCGGATCGTTCGCCTGAACGATCGATTCGAGTGCGGCGCGCGACGCTCCACCCGATGTGGGACTCGTTCCGACTTCTCAACGACATTGCGCTGCTCGAGTTGGAAGAAGACGCCGGTGTGGACCCGGTGCCGGTGCTCTTTGATCGTCCGACCACGGGATGGACCGTGAAGTTGGTCGGCTACGGCGTCAGCAACGGTTACGCCCAGTCCGGCGGAGGCACCAAGCGAGAAGTCGACGTCACGATCTACAGCCTTGAAGACACCACGTGGAGCTACCGCACGATGGGCGGACGCTCGGCATGCAACGGCGATTCAGGAGGACCCGCGCTCTACTCGATGGGTGGCGAACTCGTCCTGATGGGCATCACGAGTTGGGGCGATCAGTATTGCGTCGAGAACGGGTACTACACACGCACCGATCTCTACCGCAGCTTCCTGAGCATGGCGTCTGAGCCTGGTGGTGGCGGTGGTGGTACCGAGCCCCCTCCCAGCGATCCTCCGCCGAGCACAGAGCTGTGCACCAACACCTGCCCGTACGCGAACGATGGCGAGTGTGACGATGGCGGCCCGGGTTCGCTCTACGACGTGTGTGCGTTTGGTACCGACTGCGGCGACTGTGGTCCGCGCGAAGACCCCAGCGCTCCGCCTCCGCCTCCGCCGGGCGAAGACGACCCCGACAAGGATCCGCCGCCGCCTCTCCCGGACGATCCTCCGAGCGACGATCCGCCCAGTGGAGACGATCCTCCTCCGGCCGATCCGATGGACCCGACGCCACCTTCCGAAGGCGGCACGTGCAACAACGATTGTCCCTATGCCTTCGACGGCGAGTGCGACGACGGAGGACCCGGCTCGATGTGCCGACTCTGTGCACTCGGAAGCGACTGCGCCGATTGCGGTGCGCGCTAACTCCAAAGAGCTCGGTGTCGTTCTACGGCACCCAGTGAAAACAGCAGACACACACACCCATACATAAACCCAACTGTTCCATCCGGGGCCGTCGCCGACGAGACGGGGAAGCGGCGGCCTCGGATGTAACTTCAAGGGCATTCCGGTCACGTCAGCTTCCGCATTGCGCATGCTGGGTGGATGCAGAATGGTGCGTGGATGCGACGTTTTCTCGCAATACTTGTGCTTGTTGGATGTGGCTCTGCGACCGAACAGGTTCAACCGACCGTTCCTCCGATCGAAGAGCAACCCGAACAAACTTCGCTCTCGCGGTTGCGCTTCAATCAGCTCGCGATGCGGCTCGACCTTCCTCTCTACTGGGTCAACGACACCAACGGCGATCAACGCATCAACCCCGATGAGATCGTCGCGCTGCACTTCTATGCGTCACAGCCGACGTGGGTGCGCGAAGGTGCGTTCACCGATGAGTACCGGGAAGCGTACGCCGCGATCATCCGCGAGTCGGAACGCACCGACACGTCGCCCGAACGGTTGCGCTGGGTCGAAACGGAACTCGACACCGCGGCACCGACGTTGCTCCACGCAAACCTTGAAGAGCTCCCGCAAGCACATCGGCAGTTCGTGCGCGAGATGATGAGCGTCGGCACGCTCATCGACGCCATCTATGCCCGCCAAGTAGGCATGACGCGACTCGCGGCAAACGTGGCGAGCGACGCACCAAGTCGCTCACTCTTCCGTCGCAACTGGGGTCCGCGGTGTCGCGCGCCCTCGACCGAAACCGAAGCCGCGTGCTCCGCAATCGAAGGCGGAGGCGAACAACCGGTCGACGTGTATCCCTTAGAAATCCAGGGCGAAAGACACTTCTGCGTGACACTCGAAAGCCGCGAGGACGCCGACGAACTCTTGTCGCCCTTCACCGTGGTCGATGCCGAAGGCGAGGCGATGCGCGCAGTTCCCTACACCGAACACTTCGAGAAGATGGCGCAGGTCGCCGACGGTTTGGAGCGGGCTGCCCAAACGATCTCGGGAGACTCCGAAGAAGCGGCTCTCGTCACGTACTTGCGTGCGGCAGCACAGTCGTTCCGTGACAACAACTGGGCCCCCGCCGACGAAGCATGGTCTCGCATGAACGCGCGCAACTCGCGCTGGTACGTTCGAGTCGCTCCCGATGAGGTGTACTGGGATCCGTGTTCGCACAAAGCGGGATTCCACATGACGCTCGCGCTAATCGATCAGGGTTCCCTGGTTTGGCAGGATCGACTCAATCCCCTTCAGGCCGACATGGAAGGTGCGCTGGCTGCGTTGTCGGAAGCGTACGAAGCACGTGAAGTCGCATTCCACATGCCGGACTTCATTTCGATCGTGGCGAACTTCGGCGACGATCGGGACCCGTTCGGAGCGACCATCGGACAGAGTTTGCCCAACTGGGGAGCCGTCGCGGAAGAAGGTCGCGGACGTACGGTTGCGATGACCAACCTCTACACCGACGCCGACAGTCTCGCTCGACGACGTGCCACAGCGGCGTCTCTATTGAGCGCGGAAACCATGCAGGTCTACACCGACGAAACCGAAGCCGGTTTGATGTCGACGATTCTGCACGAGGCGACGCACAACCTCGGACCCGCCAGCGAGTACCGCGTGGAAGGGAAAGCCGACGAAGAGATTTTCGGCGGCGGCATGGCCTCCATGCTGGAAGAGCTGAAAGCGCAAAGCGGCGCGCTCTACTTTCTCCCCATGCTTCGCGATCGCGGTGTTCTCACTGAAGCGCGAGTCCGCGAAACCTACCTCGACTCGATCGTGTGGGCGTTTGGGCATATCTCACGCGGCATGTACACGCCGAGCGGGTGGCGCAAAGCGTACAGCCAGCTCGCTGCCGTTCAGATCGGCTTCTTGATGGATGCGGGCGCGATTCGCTTTTCCCGTGATGCCGAGTCTGCCTCTGGTGATCGGGGTGCGTTTGAAGTCAACTTCGAGGCACTTCCCGAAGCGGTCGAGCAAATGATGACGCGGGTGATGCAGATCAAAGCGGCGGGCGACAAAGACGATGCCGAGGCACTCGCCGCACGCTACGTAGACGGCGACACCGTTCCGATGGCGTTGATCACGGAGCGGTTCCGAAGACAACCTCGAGCGAGCTTTGTGTTCGCGGTGGAGTACTGATGCGCGCTGCCCTGGTGACCGAACTAAACGGACCCGATGCGATCGAGGTCCGCGAACTCGACGACCTGAAACCCAAGAAGGGCCAGGTCATCATCGACGTCAAAGCGTGTGGCGTGAATTTCCCCGACCTGCTGCTCTCCCGCGGCATGTACCAGATGCGCCCGCCTCTTCCCTTTTCGCCTGGCGGTGAAGTTGCGGGAACGGTGTCTGCGATTGGCGAAGGCGTGAGCTCGGTGGCCGTGGGTGACCGGGTGATGGCGTTGAACTGGTATGGGGGCTTCGCATCGCAAGTTGCGGTTGCGGAAAGGCAAGCGGTGCCGGTTCCCGAGTCGATGGATCTCGAAACGGCTGCGGCGTTTGCGTTCACGTACGCGACGTCCTTTCACGCGCTGGTGGATCGTGGGCGCATTGCCGCAGGCGAGCGACTCTTGGTGCTTGGTGCAGCAGGCGGTGTGGGACTGGCTGCCGTGGAAATCGGAGCCGCATTGGGCGCGCACGTGATCGCCGCAGCATCCACCGAAGAGAAGCTAGATCTTTGTGTCGAACACGGCGCAAAGGGGCGCATCAACTACAGCACCGAGGACTTGAAGAAAGCTGCCAAGCAAGGTGGCGGACTGGACTTGGTGTACGACCCGGTCGGTGGTGACTACTCGGAGAAGGCGCTGCGTGCGTTGCGTCCGGGTGGGCGACATTTGGTCATCGGGTTTGCAGCCGGTGAGATTCCGGCGATTCGTTTGAACCTCACGTTGCTCAAGCAGTGCAGCGTGGTCGGTGTGGCGTGGGGCGCGTGGGCACTCGCGAATCCTGAGGGACACACCGCACACATGAAGACTCTTTTTGGACTGCATGCGGAGGGGAAGCTTCGTCCGCATGTGTCGAAGCGGTATTCGTTGGAAGAAGCTGCGCAGGCGCTGCGCGACATGGATGAGCGGAAGGTGAAGGGCAAGGTTCTGGTGGTGCCCTAGCCGTCGGTTTCAGTCTCAGTCTTCAGGGCTCAGGGCTCAGTGGGTTGGAACGCGTGCGTCGCACCGGTGTATGCGTTGAGCGACGAGACGCAGGCAATGCTTTACGTGCTGTCACGCTACTGCCCGAAGCCGACGCCGACGCCGACGCCGAAGCCGACGCCGAAGCCGAAGCCGATGCCGAAGCCGACGCCGAAGCCAATTCCGGCGTGCCCGCCTCCCGGAGTTCTCTTTGTCCGGGTGTGATCTCCGGATCGTTGATCCGGAGAGCGACAACTCACTACGTGTGCGAGAGCTTGTAGAGCATCGCTTGGATGTGGTCCGAACGGTCGAGTAGCTCGGCATTGCGTTCGACGAAGCCGAGTCCCATCGAAAGCTGCAGGCACGCATGGACTTCGCGAGCGCTTCCAAGCGCGATCGAGAAGTGATTTCCGCGACGCTTGCCACGGCCAGAACGACCCTCCGCAATGTTCAACACGACCGAGCGCACAGCGCGATGCAATTGCTGATGCAGTTCGCGATCGGTCCGCGACAACCGAGGCATAACGTGATCGTGTACAAGCTGAACGAGCTCAATCGACTTTTGATAGACAAGCATTGAGAATGACCTCCAACGTGAGAGCGTGACGTCGTCGCGACAGTGCAGCGAGTCCGCCTCACGCCCTCCACCGCCCGGAAGCGAGTACGGGGTCAAGGCCGAGCGAAGCGAGTCGCGAAGCGACGCCCCGCAGGGGCGGCCTTTACGACGTGCGAGCTTTCGGGCACGAACAGGGCATCAGGCGGACGAGCCCCACCGCTACTCGAAGAGGCGGGCACGCCGGACCCGGACCCAGCAGCGGCATCGGCGTCGGCATCGGCATCGCCATCGGCATCGGCATCGGCTTCGGCATCGGCTTCGCGGGCACGGGCACGGGCACGGGCACGCGATCGAGCTAGTCGACGACTGGCACGTCGCAGTCCGCGCCACCTTCGAGCGCAAACTCCACGATCATCCCCGTCGACCCACTGAAGTTGGTTCGACCGCCCACGATCAAGCCGCCGTCACAGCCCGGTCGAAACGCAGCGTCGTTCAAGGAGGTGTTCGAGTCCGCCAAGTAAGGCGCAGAATCGAAGTTTGGAATCGACACGTCGCTGATCTCGCCCATCGACCACAAGTCGTGTCGGTACTCCAACACGACACCAACAAGTGGTGAACCGCCCGCACGCCCCACCACCAACGCACGCTCACCGGTATCTTGAAACGCAACGCCCCAGATGCCGCGCGTCGTAAACCACGGAGCACTACTCGACGGTTCCCACGCGCCGTCCTGAAAGCGATGCACACGTCGGCCGGACCAGCCGATAGCCAATGCATACGTTTCGCTCGGATGCGATGAGATGCGCGAAGTGTTTCCAAGTGTCGCTGCAGGCGGCGGTCGCCACTCGGGCACTCCACCGATTTCGGTCCAGTAGCGTGCATCGGCAAAACTGGACCCGCACACGACTGCAACACCCTCCCCACCAAACTCGTTGTTCACAAACGCCAAGTCGTCACACCCCGCCGACGCTGGAGTCGCCGTGATGAACGAAGTGAACATGCCCGTCGCGGGATCAAAACGTCGCAACGTCGCGTTCCACGGTGATGCGTTCGGCCGTGACAAGATCATGGGCAGTCCGCTCACGGGGTACTCGACGCCCACAAAGAGAGCGCCCGCACGAACTGCATCTTCCTCGCTCGTCGGATCGGTTCCAGTCGCTCGCCACATCGCGTCATCGAAGCGAAACACCACGCCTTCTTGCGCTCCGCTGCGCGTTCGGAACCCAACCAGCAGACCAAAGTCACCCGACGGATCCCAGGCGAAGTCTTCCCAGCGAATCGTGTCTCCACCGGGTGGGTCGAGATCGATCTCCGTACTCGTCTTCGTCGCCCAGTCGACGACATGAACCGCGGATCCGCGCTCGAGGACGACGGCGTAGTCTCCGGTCGGATGGAACTTCGCTACATGAAGTTCCCGCAGACCACCAAGCGGAAGCCGAGAGTAGATGTAAGTGCCGCGCGAGACTGCGCCCGCATCGCCTGAACCGGCGTCCGACGCGCCGACGTCACTGCCACCCACGTCAAAGCCTGCGTCCGGCGTCGGACCCGAATCGCTCAATCGCGCATCGGGACGTGCCGAGTCCACTCCACCGGCGTCGCGACCTGCGTCGACGCGTGGACCTGTATCAAAGGGCATGAACGCGTCGCGCCCGGCGTCGACGAAACCAGCGTCGGTCCCGCCATCCGGTGTTGCTCCATCGACGCTGCCGTCGTCGGGGATGATCCGTCGACCACCACACGCCGCAACAAAGCAGACACCGAGGATGAGAATGCGGGGCATCGCCCCATACTATCGTCGAGATGCCCCAAAAAGTTTAGGGGTCGCGCAGGTTGAGCTCTTTGGCGAGCTCTGCGATCAGGTTGAGCGCCTCCTCCATGTCGGTCCACTCCCAGATGAGGCACTCCTTGCGTGCACCTCGTTCGACGACCGGCGATCGCAACGCCGCCAGCCTCCGAACGATCCGGTCGATGCGGCTAGCCGAGTCGTGGCGGTACGGCACGAGACTAAGACACCCGCCAGTAGCCAGGCCTTGGCAGTTTTGGTTTCGCTTGCCGAACAAGGCGAAAACGCGATTTACAAAAGCGGGGCTGGCAGGGACGTCCGGATGCCCTAGGCTCTGGGAGATGCAGCAGCGACCTCAGAGCACGTTCGGTCTCCTCAAGCACCTCGTTCAGCTTCGTTGGCAGAAGCTCGGCCGCCGTGGTCGTAGCGTAGCCACGATCGCTGGGTTGGCACTTGCGCTCAGTGCATTCGCTGCCGCGGGTTCGTGCATGATGCGCGGTTGTTTGATGGGCGGTTGCCCGTACTCGCAGCAAGCTGTGCAGGGCGACACCTACGTCGACGATTTTGAGCATCCCGCGTTGGAAGCCCAAGCGACCGACGACGAAGTGCGCGGCTACGATTGCCCGCACTCCCGCCGCTGAACCGACTGCCGCTTACGTCAGCACATCGGGCAGAGCCTCGCCGACGTTGCTGTCGTCGTAGTCCACCGCCCATGCTCCGGGATCCTTGCCGATGATTCCGAGCTCTCCGAATCCACGTCCTGGGTCGCGTTCGTACTCTTCGGGTGACAAGCCCATCGCCTGCATCACTGTCACGAGCAAGCGGTTGTACTGAACTCCCTCGATCACGCCCCCGTCGTGCTGGGAGAATCGAACGGGCCGATCGTGATCGATGTAGTCGATATACCGACCACTGTTGATCGCGCCTCCGCATCGACCGAAAAGCGCCGTCGGCATGCTGTAGCTCAGGTGGTTGAACGAGAGTTCGTTTCCCCAAAGCGCCAGACTGTGATGGAGCAACGAGTTGCCGTCGATCTCGGTGACCGCCTCCATGCGTTCCAGCATTCGGATGATCACGTACTCGGCGATCCACCGGTTGCCCGCACCGAGCCAGCGACGTGCGTTGTCGTCCCAGTTGTGAGCCTGCAGATGCCAGTTCGATCGACCTGCCGAGTTGGGATTTTCGGAGTCGCCCATCCCAAACTCTTCGCCGCCGCTCTGAATCACCATCTTGGTCACGTCCAAGGTCGCGATTCGCGTGGCATCGCAAGCAAGTGCGAGAACCAACACGTCGACCATCTGATCCCAGAGCTGCGTGATCTCCGCGACACCGACTTCGAACTCGCCACCCGTATCCAAACCACTGGGTGGGGAGCTCGTGTCGCAGGTCACCATCGAAGGACCACCACCGAGCGACGCTTCGAGTTCGGTCAAATGCGCGATGTGTTGTTCGAGCAAATCCCGATCGGCGGAGCTGATGTGTCGTCCATCCCGAGCGCGTCGGTAGTCGTCGATCACTCCGTCGATCAAGCGCGATGCCACCGAAGGTCCAGCCGGTGGACCATCGGGCGGAGCCATCATTCCACCAAAGAGAGTGTCGAACGCAACACGCGGGTTGGTGTACGCCTGTGCTTGTTGGATCGCACCCATCCCGGTGGCGAGTGGATCGTCGAGGTTTGTCGGTGCGTACGAACAGGTGTTGGTACGGGAGCCAAGATGAAGCACGCGCGGTCCTGAGGGCGCAGTCGGATACACCGACGACGATCGGCTTATCACGTAGTCGATCGTGGCGTTGATCTGAGCACCGCTTCCGAGCGGACCGCCCACACCATTGGTACGGAGACCAAGGTTGCCGAGAAACCCGCCGTGGTTGTGGTTGAGGTTGGGCATGAAATCCAACCCGCGCAGCAAGAGCATGTTGTCGGCAAAGCGGTTGAACTCCGCACCAAACACATTGCTGATGCCAGTCGACGCAAAGTCGCTCAGCGGTGCGGCGTGGCCGAAGTATTGGTTACCGCTGGAGTGACGACCGGTCGCCACCGGAAGTGCCGCGTCCAACCTCACCGTGCCGTCGCGACCATGCGTGCTGTATCCGCTGGGTGCGTTGGTCGGCCAGTAGTCGACCACTGGCGCACCGTTGTAGGACTTGATCGCGACGAAGCGTTTGGGTGCGCTCATCGGCTGGGCCTCGACCGTCTTTCGCATCGCACGAGGGAGCAGCGAGGGGAGGAAGGGCACAGCGAGAAGAGTTCCACCCAACCCTGTCAGAAACATGCGTCGGCTCTTGGGATCAAAGCGCATTTCAGTCCTCCTCCTCGAGCAAACGTTGGCGGAACGAGTCCGCCAGTGCGACGGAGCGAAGCGTCTCACGAAGGCTCTGGCCCTCTTCGAGCGACTGCGCCCACGCATCGATCGTGCAGTAGTCCGACCCCTGTTCGAAGTGTCGGTACGTAAAACGGAAGTACTGCCGCGAGAGACACTCACTTGCCTTGATCGACTCGGCAATCCGTTGGTTCAGTTCGACGGCGGTGCCGACCGGGCGGGTATCGTCGTAGTCCACCCGGGGCACGACCGAGGGATCGACTGGCGCAAAGCCACGATCGGTACCATCGGTGGTCACCAAGTGTTCTTCCGTGCGGTGACGGCCGAGACCATCGAACGCTTCGAGCGCGTACCCAAACTCGGAGAACTGCGCATGGCAGGTGGCGCAGGGTTCATCGACAACCTTGGCCTCGAATGCTTGGCGGGTGGTGGCGCCTTCTTCGACCGGAGGTGGTGTCAACGCGTCGGGGGGTAGCGAACTCGGCGGAGGGAGTACCTCGTCGCAAAGCATGGCGCGTCGAACGAAGACGCCACGTCGGAAGGGGTTGGTCGAACCGTCAGCCGAGAAGAGCATGCCCGCACGGGTCAACAACCCACTGCGTTCAGGCGGCAGCGTGGGCGGTGTTCCAGTGCCGTCCCAGACGTCGACCCCGTAGATGTCGGCCAAGCGCTGTGTTCGCGCAAAGCTCAGGTTGGAGGTGATCACGTCGTCCCACGTGCCACCGTTGTCGAGGTAGTAGGCGATCAACTCGTCGACTTCCGCGCGCATTTCTGCGGCCAACCCATCGACGTTCATCTCACCACGGAGCACATCAAGCCGTGGACTCTCGGCGAAATCGCCGCGCTCGAGGTGCAGCCATTCTTCGAAGAAGTGCATCAACGTGTGTTCCGTGCGCGGATCTTCGAAGAGACGTTGCACTTGTGCTTCGTAGAGATCGGGGTCGTCGAGATCCCCGGACTCTGCAGCAGCGAGCAACTCGGCATCGGGCGGTGCGCCCCAGAAGTGGAACGAGAGGCGCGACGCCAACTCGTAGGGAGTGAGCTCGATGACCCCGCGGCGTTCGTCACCGCGATTCTCGAATCGGTACAAGAAGTCGGGCGACATCAAGACCGCGAAGACCACACCGTGGATCTTCTCGTTGCCGGCGAGCTCGTCGACGCGTCCAACCAAGTCGTTGATCTCGCTGTTGTCGGGCGGGCGACGCCACGCTTTGCGTGCGAGCGTTTCAGCGAACGTACGAACACACGCATCGTCCACGGCAGTTCCGCAAGCTCCACCTGCCGCCATCCGAAGTGCACCGTCTGCGGCGACTGCTGCGCCGACCGCGTCTGCTGCGCGGAAGTATCCGTCGACGTGGCGATCCAAGAGACGCCCGTCTTGCCGACCAAAGGCACCTTCTTCGTCGGACTCGTTGAGCGGAATCGAGTCGAGTGTGGAGCGAATCGCGTCGACCGGTGCGTCGCCCAGAATCGCGCGAAGCGAAGCTTCGTACTCACGCGCGGTCAGTCGACCAAGCGGAGCAATGGTGGGTCCGACTTCGCCGACGCAGACTTCCGGACGGTTGGGGTCGTCGACCAACTCGCCGTTGGGGTCGCCGATGGTGCCTTGGCAGGCCATCAACAAACCCAGCGACCACAGAGCTTGGCGTCTCATGTAGGCGTAGGTGCGCCTAGTCCCCAAACCGGCTCAGCTGACGAGGTGTAAATTCTGGGGACAGGTTCATTAATGAACCGACCCATGGCTTCCAACATCCCGAAATCACTGCAAACGTGGAGATCACTCACGGATCTTGGAATTGAGTAATTTCAGGTATTTACGCGACATCGTTGGTTCATTAATGAACCTGTCCCCGAAATTTACACCTGCATCCCCGAAATTTACACCTGCAGGATTGGGCTGAGCCACTTGGTGAACGTGGGGCACCTATTCTTTGAGCGATGGGTGTCGTTGTACCGCTGCGAGGACGCGAAGAGACGAGTTCGGAGGTTCCGGACGCGGTTCTCGTCTCGCGTGTTCTCAGCGACGACGACGAGCGCGCCAAAGCACTGATCTATCGACGTCACGTCCGGATGGTCACCGGGATGGCGCACCGACTCCTCGGGGGTCGCGAAGTCGATGACTTGGTTCAAGACGTATTCGTCATCGCGTTCGAGAAGCTCGACACACTACGCGACGCACAATCGCTTCAAAAGTGGCTCGGCACCATTGTGGTGTTCCAAGCCCGCAAACGAATCCGACGCAAACAACTCCGTCGGCGCTGGTTCCGTTCCCAGTCTGAACCACTCAACGTCGAACGCTTGGTCAGTGCGCAGGCACCACCGGACGTCGCTGTGGAGCTTCGCGCCCTCTATCGCATCCTCGAACAACTGGATGCCGACGTTCGCATCGCGCTGGTGCTACGTCGCGTTGAGGGTTTGACCATCAACGAAATCAGCGCACACATGAACAAATCTCCCGCCACCGTAAAACGTCGTATTCGAGACGGCGAAGAACGTATGCGGGCCGCGATGCAACAAGGAGAGAACCATGCAACCCGTTCGTGATCGGGAGCTGGATCGACGCGCCCACGTCGAACCCGAGCTCTCGGAAGCTGACATTGACCTGGGTTGGGCCCGGCTACGGCACCCACCGGCACCACAAAAGCATCGGCGCTACGGCGTCGTCGCAGGTGTGGTTGTCGCTGCTGCAGCCGCCGTTCTTCTCTTTGTTCTTCAACAGCCCGACGCGTCGCCTCAGTGGGCAGGGACGACGCTCGAAGCTGCCGCGGAACCGGTCATGGCCGAACTCCAAGATGGTTCTGAAGTCTTGGCCGAAGCCGAAACCACACTTCGCAAAATCTCCGAAGCGTCAGACGAAACCCGCATCGCGTTGGAACGCGGCGCAGCCACCTTTGAGGTCACGCGCAATCCGGAACGCACGTTCGTTGTCGAAGCCGATGGTGTCGAGGTGCGTGTTGTCGGAACTCGCTTTCGCGTCAGTCGCACCACCCAGATCGAAGTCCACGTCGAACGTGGCGCGGTCGATGTCGTCCACAGTGGCGATGTGACGCGCTTGCGCCCCGGTGATCACTGGACACCTCCCGAAGAGGAAGTCGCGGTGGTCGAGTTGCCGCCGATCCAAGTCGAGCAAGAAGAGCGACCGCGACGAGTGCGCCCCACTGCAGACACTCTGTTCAACCGGGCACGCTCAACCCGGCGCGATGGTTCCGCGCGAGAAGCCGTGCGTGCGTACGAAGCGTTCATCCGTGCGTACCCGCGCGATTCCCGTACGTCGTTGGCCAGCTTCGAACTCGGCCGCATCAAGATGGACTCGCTACACGATGCCCGCGGTGCGATTCGCGCGTTTGAACGCAGTCTGCGCGACTCACGCTCACCTTTCCGCCAGGAAGCGATGGCGCGCATCGTCGAAGCCCACGCCAGTGTGAATGCTCAACGCGCCTGTCGACGCGCGCGAGACGCTTATCTTCGTCAGTATCCGGCGGGACGCCATCGTGCTGACGTAGAATCTGCGTGTGAGTGAGGTTCGAGCGCTGTTCCGGTTGCTCTTGGCAGGGACCCTCGTGGGGACCGCGTTGACCGCCAGCGCTCAATCGACCTGTCGACAACGCACGCCCTACCTCGAACTCTCAATGGAAGGCGAGTGGCCGGATGGTTCGCGTGGCGGCGTTGTCGCAGAGCTGCGTTCGGCGCTCAGCGCGCAAGACTTCAATCTCTGTCTTGTTGAAGGTGGGCAACGCGAGTCGGTGGCGATGATTCGTCTCGAGTGGATTCGCGACGGGCTCGTTCGCATCGAAGTCCACGACGCGGTGACCGACAAACATGTTTGGCGTGAACTCGACGTCAGCGGATTCGATGAGACCAGCCGAACACTCGCGATCGCGATCGGCGCAGACGAACTTGTTCGAGCAAGTTGGGCCGAGTTGATGCTCGAAGGCGCACCCGAACCCGCGACGCCGCCACCGCCTCAGGTGGTTGCGGTGGTTGATCGGGCCGTGGAGCACGCTGCCGAAGAACGCGGCATCACACCTGCGTCGTCGTTTCCGGTATGGCTCGATGCAGCGGTGAACCTCGAGCACTACACAGGTGGCGAGCTTCACCTCGGTGGAAGTCTGAGCATCGAACCCTGGATGCATCGAAACGTGGGACTGCGTTTGGGCCTGGGGGGTCGCAGCGGACTTCGTCGTAGTGGAGATCTCGGATCGGTTCGCGCCCGCGCTGTGGCTGGAGAACTCGATTTGGTCGTCGGACTTTGGGGCGAGCCCAAAGAGGGGTGGCAGCTGGTCGGCATGGCCGGTGTGTTCGTGGGCTGGTTGCGTTTTCGCTCGCGACCCGAGCCGGGTGTCACGGGGCAAGACGACTCGGGCGTCATGGCCGGAGCCAAAGCCGGTGTTGCACTGCGGTGGAGCGCCGGACCTGCACGCTTCTTTTTCGAGGCGGGTTTAGGTGCGCCCTTCAACGGCGTCGCGGCGCTGGACGGCGAAGAACGACTCAGCGGCGCATACGGGCTTCAAACCCATGCACGCGTGGGAATCGGAGTCCGGCGATGAGGCACTGCCTGCTCCTTTGCTTGTTGCTGGGATGCGTTGACGAACTTCCCACGCTCAGTGGCGAACCGATCGACGCGGGCTTCGATGTTCCTGCGACCGACACCGCAATCGATGTGCCTGTGGATGCGGGCGCACCCACGTACGGGCAACGAATCGCAGCGGCGAACGCGCACACCTGTGCGGTTCTCGGCGAAGGCGAGTTGTGGTGCTTCGGATCCAACGAGGAAGGCCAACTCGGACGTCCAGGGCCCGACGCGTTGGAGCCGGAGCAGATCGAGCCCGAACGCATGTGGGTCGAAGTCACAGGCCGCGCAGGTCATACGTGTGCACGCACCATCGAAGGGGAGTTGTGGTGCTGGGGTGCCAACGACGTCGGACAACTCGGACAAGGCGACATGGTCTCGCGTGATGTCCCCACTCGGGTGGATCTACCCGCTCCGATTGTGCACGTGACCGGCGGGTACGACCACACCTGCGCGATCACACAGCAAGGCGAACTGTGGTGTTGGGGCGAGAACTTCGAAGGCCAACTCGGACAAGACGATCCGGTGAACGCCCCACCCGAACCCAGTCCGCTACGCGTCGGAATCGAAAGTGATTGGATCGACGTCCGCGCAGGACAAGGGCATACCTGCGGCGTTCGTGCAGGCGGCACCCTCTTTTGTTTCGGTCGCAACACGCGGGCAGAACTTGGACTTGGCCCCGAAGCTCCACCGCAGCGGCGCGTGCGCACCCAGGTCGACGACCAACGCTGGCTCACCGGAATCGCAGGACAGAGTCACTCGTGCGGAATACTGATGGACGGTCGCGTCGCGTGTTGGGGCGACAACAGCCACGGTCAACTGGGTACCGGCGACCTGATGTCGCGGTTGACTCCGTTTACGCTAAACGGCGCCGGCAACGTAGACGCCGACACGGACACCTTCCACACGTGTCGGATCGCAGCTGGACAACTTTCGTGTTGGGGGCGCAACGTTGAAGGACAGCTCGGTCTCAACGACACGGCGGATCGGCGCGAACCCACGCCGCTGCCCTTCGACGATTGGGTCGAGGTGGGAACGGGACGCTTTCATACCTGCGCACTGCGGAGCGGCGGCACGCTGTGGTGCACCGGCGCAAACGAAAGCGGCAAGCTGGGCGTTGGTGACCTCGGTCGTCGCAAAGAGATGACGAAGGTCTGGCCGCCAACTCCGATCTAGCAATCCGGTGAATGCGGGAGTCTAGGGCGGCGTGCTCTGAATGACGCGCGCTTCGAGTTCGTACTCGCCGATGTGACCGTGTGACGAGTCGTGCATGGTCAACGTCCCGGCATCGGTATCCAGGCGCATCGCCGCGTCTCCACCACCGTTGGAATCCGTCGGAGTCGTGTCTTCGCCAACCACGCGCATTGGGTGTGCATTGTACTCGCACGGAAAGAAACCCAGCCGCGGGGTTTCGCCAAAGAGTGTGTGCGGGCCACACGTAATTTCGGCACGGCAGTTGGTGCCACGGGTGAGATCGATCGTGCAGGTGCTTCCGCGTTGCACACCCGAGAGTCCGCGAACACGCGACACGCGAACGCGAATCGATCCCGCCGGACGTTGCGGCACACGCTGAACCGTCACGCCACCTCCGCGAAGAATGCCCAGGATGCCTGCTGGCGCCTCGGTGCGGCACTCCAGCGGCGCACGTGCGGACGTCCAAAGCGTGACGCCACCCTGAAGCCGCACACCTGAACCAGACTGCGGTTGCACCTGCATATCGTTTGACTCGCCGGTAAGTCGCACAAAGGGAGTCCCGGCAACGAGAAGGCCGACGTCGGACTCCAAGCCATCGGCTGTGCGTCGTACGCGCAGTGCAAGGTCATCGTTGGCCACACAGATCTCACGACTGCGTGCGCCCAGTCCGCCCATGCCGAAACCCATACCAAACTCACCGGCGGGTTCGACAAAGCGAGACTCGACCCACCCCTCCACCACGATGCCGTTGGAGCGACGAACGATATGGGTCCAACCCTCTCGCACTGCGAGGCGATGGACGGTCGGCGGGTGTTGCTGGGTCACGATCTCCAACACCGGAGGCAAGCCAGGCTGCGCTGACACGCCGACGGTTTGTGTGAGGTGAACCGACTCCCCCGTAACTTGCGGAGGCGTCGACGACCCTGGGTTACTGAGCGTCAGGTCGGAACATCCCACGCGCGAGGTCACACGATTCACGAGCCGGATCGAAGCGCGTTCAAGCACGTCGGTCGGCAGCTCGGTCTCGACCACGCCTGGATCCGCGCTCGCCACTAGCACATCGGTTCCGGCCAACGCGGTGAGCACGTGGCCGAAACGAGTCGACGCACTTACACGAAAGAGGGCGTTGTTGTTGGGATGATCATGCGTGCGAAGCCGCCATCCGGATTTCTCGACGTCGCCGACAAAGACGAACTCGTTGCCAGAACGCTCAAGACGACCTCGGCCTGTCGCGCTCTCAACATTGGCGTAGCCGATTCCGTTTTCCGTGGAGAGCGCGATGGTCCAGTCGTCGCCGGCAAACTCACACAGCGGCCCTTCCGACACCTCTGGATCGGCTGTTCCTCTCACCGGCGTGGGCGCGACCACTTCTGGAGTCGCTGGGCCGCAACCAAACGCCGTAATCGCCAAGATGGTCAGAACGCGCACGTCGTGGACTTAGCATGACGCGAGCACTGGAGGTACCGCCGCCGCGCGTCTACCATGCGGCCGCATGCGGCGCGTGTTCGGCTGGCTTGTCCTAGGCGCCTGTGCTGGCGCGACGCAACTCCCTTCGGAACCGGCTCACGGGATGGTCGAGTTGCATGTTCGAGATGCGACTCACACCGCGCCATTGACCGCGCGCATCTCGCTGGTTCGCGATGGCGCGTCGCTGATTGGTGAAGAAGAGGTCAACGACGAGCGCGTTCGTACCAAAGTCGGCCCTATGGAGGGTTCTCTGCAGTGGCGGATTCGCAACCAACGCTTCGTGGACAACCCGGGTCACGAAGCTGCGTACGTTGAAGCCGACTCGGTGCTTCGCGTACCGACGGGTCGCAGCACATTACGCGTAGCGCGTGGTCCGCGTGCGACCCCAATCGAACGCGAGATCAACATCACCGCCGAGGACAACGAACCGCTCGAAGTCGAACTCGCGTACCGCGACGGCCCCGAAGGTTGGCGCTGTGGCGACTTACACCTGCACATCGCACGTTTTGACGACAACCACGATCCGGATCTCTTCGTGTTGTTGGAAACGGAGGACCTTCAGTTCGGCGGCATCGTCGATTGGGCGGGTCGTGCCGACGGTCGAGAACGCGGTTGGGGCGGCTGGAGTTGGCGCGCCCGAGAGCTGCGCGCCGTCACGCACTCCGGCATTACGCTCTTTCCGTTACAAGCTTGGGGACGTCCTGAGCGCACGTGCGAACTCTTCATTGCCGGCCACCAAACTCCGGTCTCTGGAGGCAGTCGTCACTCGCGCGCTTCGATTGTCGAAGCAGCAACAGGCGAAGGAGGTTGGGCAGCGGGCGCACTCGGCAACGTGTTCGTGGAGGCAGCACTTCTGGATCGCCTCGCCGCCGTGGAAGTTCTCGCGATGGGTGAAGCCAAGGGGCTCGACGCCTGGTACGACGTGCTCAACGTCGGTGCTCGTGTGGCAGCGATCGCCGGAACCGACGCCCAGTTCGCCAGCGAACCATCCACGATCGTCGACTACTACACGCCGCCGGGCGCAAACCGCGTGTGTGTGCAAGCCGAACAAAACGATCAGGTACTCGGTGCCATCGCAAACGGCCGCACGTACGTGACGACCGGGCCGGACGTGCAGCTCGAGGTCGAAGGCGCATGGATCGGAGCGACGCTAGACCGCGCGAGCCCAGGAACGTTGCGAGCACGGGTTGCGATGCGGCACGGCGAAGCGCCCGGGGGTGAACTGGAGTTGATTCGTAACGGCGAAGTCGTGTGGAGCCAACCGGCCACGAGCGCCGAGATCGAGACCACCGTGCCCGTCGAGATGCCGACCAGCGGTTGGATCGCGTTACGCCTTCGAAGCGAGCTTCGGTACTCCGCATTCGCCCACACCTCACCGGTGTATGTGCGCGTACAAGGCGCGCCACAGATTGCGAACGAGTCACGTCAACGGGTTGCCGCGGCGATTGCAACCGACGAAGCAATTCGCGAAAGCGGAATGTCGACCGAAGCGGAACGCGAGGTTGCACTGCGATGGGCGCAAGCCGCGCGTCGTGCCCTCGGGGTTCGCCCTTGAATGCGAGAGTTGTCGCAGGAGCGTTGCTCTTGCCTGCGATCGGCCTTTGGTTTCACCGAGAGACCGGGCACCTCGGCGACATCGAGTTTTTTTACGATTGGTACAAGGCGTTCGTCGGCGGCTCCGACTTCTACAGCGAAGGCCCTGGTCTCAACTATCCGATACTCGGCGTGCTGGTCGTGTGTCTCCCCGCGTCACTCATCAGCGACGCGCTCAGCCTCGCGCAATACACACTCGTTCTCAAAGTCACGCTCGCGCTCGCCGAAGTCGCGCTTGTGTTTGCCGTTGCGGCGTTGCTTCGTCGATTCGCCGTTCATCCATTGTGGGCACTCGTGATCTACGTGTGCCCGTCCACGTGGGCACCTGGGGCGTGGTTTGGCCAGATCGACGTGGTCACAAGCATCGCGCTCGTCATCGCCTTCATCGGCCTGATCGACTACCGGCGGACCCCCCAGGGAAGTCATCTCACGCTTGCCCTCGCTGGCTTCTGGTCAGCCATTCTGATCAAACAACTCGCGTGGTTCACACTGCCCGCGATTGGCATCGGGCTCCTCGTCGCGCTTCGAAACGCTTCACGCAAACATCAGATCGCGGCAGTGCTTAGCTGTGTGGTGCTCTTCGTCGCCGATCCCTTCGTGCAGCTTCCGGAGGGTTGGCATTCACACCTGCTGTGGGTTTGGTTCGGCGGTGGGTCCAGCCACGCAGACTTTATCGTCGCAGGTGGCGCAAGCTTGTGGTCGCTCATCGCGGACGTGAACGTGTCCGCCCACGCGTGGCGACTTGCGGGACTCAGCGCATACCACTGGGGGTTGATTCTCTTTGTGCTCGTTCAGATCCCTTTGCTTCGATCTCTCCACCGCCACTACGACGACGTTGGCCTCGTGCGGTACGCCGCACTCTCAAACCTCGCGATGTGTGTCCTGCTAACGGGCGTGCATGAACGTTACTTCGTGCACGGTTCGGTGCTCTTGCTGACCTGCACGTTCGTCCAACCGTGGAAGATGCGAGCGCTCACCTGGTTCGTATGCGCCTGGTGGGGGTTGTTCGTCCTCGGCAGCGTGCACTTCGATGCGTTCGAAGGCTGGCCCTTTCGCTGGCATGTGCCCGCTGCGCTTTTGTTGATCGGACTGCTCGCCATCCACATCGCTCCCCGCGTTCCGATGATTCACACCACGCGGAACGCCGAAGCATGAGCAACGCGCGCAAGTGGCTTCTGGCTCTGATCGCTTGGAGCTTGATCATCGAAGGCGCAGCGTGGGTCGCGGACTCGGTCTGGGGGTTTCGCTACACCTTGCTCGACCGTCTCGCGAGCGCAGAACGCTCGATGACCCCGATGGGCGAAGTCGCACCGGAGTGGGAACCCAACACACTTCGCGTACGTGTGCCCGACCGCGGTGAAGCACGTGAAGAGCCCTACGCGATCGGTGGCCGCGTGATCGAAGACGCGTGGCCTGACGCGAAGCAAGATCCGCTCAGTGTGGATGACCTTGCCCGAGAGCGACGACGACGCGTGTTCGTTCTCGGCGGTTCGGCTGCGATGGGCTATCCCTACAGCTACGAGGACAGCACTGCGCGCCAACTTCAGCGACGCCGCGCAGACCTTCGCGTGATCAACGTTGGCCAGGTCGGATGGACGTCGGGTCAGCTTGTCGGTGTCGCGCGCCGAATCGCCGAGTCGTTCGAACCCGACGTGTTCATCGTGTACAGCGGCAACAACGAATGGATTCACTGGTCCGCCCATGCCAGTGGCTTCGACCCCTCGTTGCATCGAACGCTCGCGCAGAGTCGCGCGGCCGCAGCTGCGTTGTACTTGGGCCACTCATGGGCACCTCCGCCCGCCGATGAACCTCCGCTTTTCGGATTCGAGCACGCGATTGCGCATCCCACACGACATTTCGATTTCCCGGAGTGGACGCGGCAGCGGCGAGCGTTTGTCGATCAGTTCGGAGACAACCTTCGTGCTATCGCGTCGATTGCCGAAGAGGTGGACGCGCGTGTCGTGTTCGTCACGGTTCCGTTCCAGTACAAGCTCTCACCGACGTTTAGACATCCGCAGCCGCAGGTCATCAACGAACTGCACGCGGTTCAAATCCAGGACCGAACTGCGCTCGCGCTGACTGCCATTCGCGCGGAGCGTTGGGACGACGCCATCGAAGAACTGGATGCGGCCATCGAATTGGACCCCGAACCCGCGTTGCTGCACTACCTTCGCGGCGTGGCGACCGAAGGCAAGGGTGATCATCAACATGCGGAAGAGCACTACGCGCAGAGTCGTGACCGCATGGTGGGAAATCTTGGCGGACGATTGGCCATCAACGAGGCCATTCGCTCCGTCGCGGCTGAAGTTGACGCGCCGCTGGTCGATGCACGCCAGCTCTTTGACCGACACGAGCACCGCGCTGGTCGCTACTACAACGAGAGTCTGATTCACGACGACTGTCACCCGACTCCGGCGGGACAACGACTGCTGGCTCGCGCACTGGCCGAGGTGCTGTGATTTGGGTCAAGCGAATCGCGCTGGCCATTGTGTCGACGCTACTGACCCTTCTTCTTCTCGAAGTCGGACTTCGCGTTCTGAACGTGGGTCCAACGCGATGGGCACATCCCTGGCATCTAGAAAGCGACGACAAGCGACACGGCGTCGACGTGTATCCCGACGATCCACGCGGATACTTCGAAGTCGATATTCGTGATGAAGCGGTGGCGCACCAACTCGTCCAAGATGGCGTGCCCGAAGTCCGCGAACGTGCCGAAGCGACGCCGTACGGAGTGCTGTTTCGGTATTCGGAGGAGCTCTGCCGCGGTCCCGACGTCCCACCCAAGAGCGGACCGCGCATTGTCGCCATCGGTGACTCGTTTACCGAAGGCCAGGGAGTGCGCGAAGACGACACCTGGGCGGAACAGCTCGAAGAACTCACCGGGCAGGAAGTCATCAACTGTGGACGACGCGGACACGACTTTCCCGACATTCACGAATTCTTCGAGCGACAACTGCCGCTGGAACCGGACGTGGTGGTGTACGCGATGACGCTCAACGACGCGCAGCAGTCCGAGGCGTTCCACGACGAGCAAGACTTCCTGAACGATTGGATTCTGGATCGCCGGCGCATGTTTCAGGACGCGCCGAAGCACAGGCCGTTTTGGAGCTCGCGTATTTGGGCGTTCGTCGAAGAGCGCGCAGAGGCCCGACGCGTCGGCGAGGAAACCACCCGCTGGTACAACGCGATGTACGACGAACCCAACGGCGAAGGCTGGGCAGCCACGATTGACCACGTCGCAGCCATGCACGAAACGATGGAGGAGCGCGGGGGTCGTTTCCTGGTCGCGATGTGGCCGCTCTTCGTATCGCTGGAAGGCGAGTATCCGTTCGCGGAAGTCCACGCCCGGATTGCAGACGCGTTTCGTGAGCGGGGTGTAGCCGTGGTCGACACCTTAGAGGTCTTCCGCGGTGAGCAAAGCGCCGAACTTTGGGTGCACCCAGCCGACCGACATCCCAACGAACGCGCACATGCGATGTTTGCGCAACAGGTGCACGCCGCGCTGGAGGGTGAGTGAAGAAGCTCGCACTTGCTCTGGTGAGCTTCGCCATTTCGCTGGGCGTGGCAGAGCTTGGATACCGTTGGTGGACCGCGCCCGATCCGGATGCCCCCGATGGCACCGATCACGAATGGCGACGCCGCTACAACCGTCTCAACGAAACGCTCTACATGCGTTCGGAGATCGACGCCCTAATCTACGAGCCACGACCCGATAGCGAGGTCGAGATGGAGTACGGCGTGGCGCGGTTTAACAGCGCGGGTCTACGCCAAGAGTTCATGCCTGCCGACGATGCGTCAGACCTGGTTCGCGTCGCGGTCGTAGGCGATTCGTTGGTGTGGACGGAGTTTCTCGAAACCGAGCACACGCTCCCCTCGAAGATCAGCGACGCACTTGGCTCTGGCTACGAAGTACTGAACTTCGGTGTGAGCGGGTACGACACGACGCAAGAGGCCGCGTACTACGAACATCGCGTTCGGCCCTTTCACCCGAACGTTGTTGTCGTCGTGTTCTGCATGAACGACATGATGATCATGAGCGGGCCGTACGAACGACACGCGACCGATGCAGAGAAGGAACGAAAGCACGCTCAGGACCGACTGCTGGACGAACGTGCTCCCGTGCGTCGCGAAACGTTGGACTGGGTCCTCGCACAAGAGGAAGAGGAAGCTACGTTTCGTACTCTTTCCGCACTTGGCGCTCACTTTCGACGCTGGTCATTCGCGCGCAACTACATCGACGAGTACTTGGTGATGCTCCACGAAGACGATCGCGTCGAAACCTTTCGAACGGCGGTGCGTCGGTTGGGTGAGATGATTCGCGAAGACGGAGCGCGCGCAATTTTCGTCATCTCGCCAGTATTGGACGCGTGGGATGACTACCACTGGGATCCGATCCACGACGAAGTGAGCCACACCGCCCGCTTGGCGGGATTCGAAGTCCTGGATCCGCTAGAGGCCTGGCAGGATGAAATCGCCCCGGACGAGATCCGCATTTGGGGAGACAATCTCCACTACAACCGAGGCGGGAACGCCTTATTTGGAGAGACGATCGCCAAGCTGATCGAAGAAGCGCCATGACGGGATGAACTCGGGGTAGTTGGCGCGTTAAGCTCCTGCCCGATGCGACCTCTCCTCGCTCTTATCTTAGTTGGTGCCTGTACATTCAACGTGCCCGTGGAGTCATTTGTCGTCCCGCTCGACACGCTGCGTTTGGGCGACACCGACTTTGCTCAGCTCATTGCCGCATTGGAGAGCGTCCGGTTCTCCGGCAAGGCACAGCTGCGCGAAGGTCAGTTCGAACTCAGCGCTGAAAACTACCGCGCCATGGAGGTTGAACCTGGGACTGAGGTCGACTTCGAAGCGTTTGTTTCGTTGGCGGCCGACGTGCGCGACGGCAAGCTCATCGTTACACCGCGACCCCGCACGTTTCGAATCGCGTTCAACAAACCGGTTGTGCTCTACGGACGAACCGACAGTCGGCGCGTAGTGCTCAACGGAGCGTCGTTGAACCAAGAAGACGAAGGGCAGTACGACGTTGATGTCAAAGTCGGTCGATCGTTGGTCGGCACGATTGCGTCCGCCGTGGTGGGTGTGCCCAGCGGCCTCGACGAAGCACCAGGCGCACTCGACATGTTGGGGCGCGTGGAAGTGCCCGAAGTCCACACCGCGTTTCGCGAAGGCAGCTCGCTGCGACAGGGCGAGAGCGTGTTGAACGTGGGCGAAGGTTCCGCGCTTCGCCTCGTGCGAATCGACGTAGATGTACCGGCGCAAAGCGCGCGCATGGACCTGGAAGGCGAACTCAATCTTGGCGAGGGCACCTGCTTTGCCTCCGAGGAAGCCAAGCTTTGTGTGGGCGACGTCCGCTTGGTGGTTCGTGGCGACTACTCGCGGGGAACGCGCGAAGGACGAGTGTTTCAGCGACTGCGTCTCAGCCAACTCGACGCGCCGTCGCAGCTGACCTCCGGTCCAGGTCGGTTGGAGTGGCACGACGGAACCCGTGTTCTGGACGTACGCCGGACGGAGCTGACGTTCCAACGCTACGAGTGCGCTGAGAACGAGGGCGATGAGGAAGCAACCTGCGCGTTTGAGATCGCTGCCGAGATGGAGACCGGCGCAGGCGAACTTGCACTGCAAGGTCACGCGTTGGCGTTTGAGAGCCTTGCCGTGGTCGGCGCACGACTTCGTGACTCGGGCGACGAAGGCAACGTGCAGGTGGAGCGCGTCGACATCCAGCGACCGCGTTTGGGGACCGACACCGCGTCGTTGGCGCTCGATGCGATTTCGATTCGTGGGCTCCAGGGCACGCGTTGGAGCGCATTGAGTGTCGCCTCGGGAAGTGTGATTGCGTCTCCCGGCGCCGTGAACTTCTCGGTGGGCCAAACGCAGCTTCAAGGCACGCTGACCGGTGAAACGCGCATTCAGCTCGACCAAGGCACGCCGATGACCCTGGCGCAGACCACGACGGAGGAGCCAAGCGAACTGCGCATTCGCGCCGAGGTGGACGGAGTCCAAATCGGAAGTGGCGAGGCGGTCCTCGCGCGCGCAACCGGGCTGGAGCTCGACGCTCAACTCGGCACCGAAGAGGTCGGTGCGACTGTGCGGATCCGAGAAGATGTGAGCGTCGATCCAAGTGCGATCGCGCCAATTGCACTGGGCGACGTGCGCCTCGGATTTCGCGCGATTCGCCTGGTGCGAAACGCGGAGGGCGCGCGTGTACGAACGGAGGGATTGCAACTCACGCTCCCCCAGGAGCAAGTCTTGGCGAACCTGCGGCTCCACGTTCCGCCCACGTTCACCAGCGAGGAAGAGGAGCTCGACGATTCCATCGCGAGCCTGCTTGCACGAACGCTCGGTGGCCCTCTGCGTGGAGAGCTCTCGCACTTTCGTTCGCAGATGGAAGCCTCGCGCTTGGATGAACTTGCGATGAGTTTTGATCGAGGACGGTTGCGCGCACGCGGTGACGTGGATGCGACGCTCAAGATCCTGGCCACTGAAACGCAGACCCGCTTGGAGCAGTGCACCCACCAAGTCACAAGCACGATGCCGGTCCCCTGCTTCCAGGGGTACACGCCGACGATTTGCCAACGCGAGGTCGAAGTCGAAGTGCCCTACCCTTGCCTTCAAAGCGAACAAGCCGATGCCGAGGTGATGAGCGCCACGATCACCGTCGGCATCGATGTGTCGGGGGAGATTCGAAGCAACGCGCCCTCGAGCTTGGCGCAGCTCGAACTCGCCGCGGGAATTGCACGATGTGACGCGGTTCGTATTCGTGGGGTCAATGCCGCCTTGCAACGTGCACTCGATTTGGAAGGGGCGGTCTGCGAACACCTTCAGTCGGTGTCCCGAACGTTTGCTCTGGGCACGCTATTGGATATCGAAGCCAACCCGCTCTTGGCTCAAGCACGCGTTGAAACGCTTGATCTCGATAGCAACGACACCGATGTGATCCTACGCCTTGATGTGGACGTACCCGTTCCATAGGTCGCTGAGCGACTCGCTCGGCTAACGCGAGTTGGGTCCGCGCGTAGGAGCTTCGTATGCATCGCCTTTCGTTCGTCTTGGCCTTTGTTCTTGCGTGTTCATCGTCGTGTGGTTCGTCGGATCCCGAGCCGACACACAGCGAGCCTCAAGCCGAAACCTCAGGACAGGAACAACAAGCCCCCGTCCAACATGGAACGCAGGCCGCACCGGCTCCGGCCGAAGGACGCGCCGTTGCCATTTTCGCAGGCGGTTGCTTCTGGTGCATGGAAGGCCCGTTTGAAGCGATCGAAGGGGTCGACGAAGTGCTGTCTGGATACGCCGGTGGACCCGAACGGGGTCCGAGCTACCGCGAGGTCTCATCCGGATCGACGGGACACACCGAGGCTGTGCACGTCACGTTCGACCCCAGTGTGGTGACCTACGAGCGGCTGCTCGAAGTGTTTTGGCACAACGTCGACCCACTGGATGGTGGCGGACAGTTTTGCGACCGCGGACACCACTACCGAACTGCGATCTTCCCGGTCGACGATGCACAACGCGCGGCTGCCGAGGCAAGCAAGGCAGCGATTCAGGAGCAGCTTGGTCGTCCTGTGGCCACGGAACTCGAGAATACGGACGAGTTCTGGATCGCCGAGGCGTACCACCAGGATTTCTATCAAACCAACCCAGCGCACTACACGCGGTATCGGCGGGGTTGTGGGCGTGACGCACGCTTGCAAGAGGTGTGGGGAGCGGCAGCAGGGCACTAGCACGCCGGAAGGTGGGATTCCTTTTTACCGGAAGGAGAGAAGGAAAGAAGGAGAGAAGAGCTTCTTTTGGGGATGAACGCTCGCGCGTTTCCACCCGCACGAAGTCGCGAACTGGGGCACGCGCACAAGCACGTTCTCCATCCGCGTTAGACTCCGCGAATGCGAGTTCTCTTCTTGTGCAGTCTGCTCGCGTCACTTGCATTTGCATGCGGCGACGACGACGGGTCCAGTGACGCCGGACGTACGGATACCGGCACCGTCGACACGGGGTCTGACACGGGGTCTGACACGGGGTCTGACACTGGGTCTGACACGGGGTCTGACACGGGGTCTGACACGGGGTCTGATACTGGATCTGACACTGGGTCTGACACCGGCACGGCTGACTCGGACACACCGATGAACACCGTCGAGTGTGGCGAGTCCACCTGCACGTTGCCCAACGTCTGCTGTCGACTTCCCGGCAGCGAACGTTGCGCAGCTGCGTGCGAAGGCGAAGAAGTCGCCTTCACCTGCGACGGGCCTGAAGACTGTCCTGGACAAGACTGCTGTCGGGACGTGGGCACCGGACTGGGCGGCGCGGTGTGCGTCGACATGTGCGAGGGTTCGTTCGTCCCTGCGTGCCATCCGCCGGACATGTGCGATGACGGTTCGCTTTGCTGCCCGATGGGTGTGTGCTTGGGTGGTGGTTGCGACTGACGTGATCATCGTGAGCGCATTTGTCGGCAGCATCGTCGACGCCACACTGGGTGCCGACGCCATCGTCAACGCGTCGAACCCTCACGTTGCACTCGGCAGCGGCGTCAGTGGAGCGATCGCCGACGCATGCGGCGGAGTGGAGTACCAGCACGAAGTGCGCAGTGTCTGTGAAGATGAGTTCGACGAGCCTTTAGAAGCCGGGGACTGCTTGGTCACGGGCGCCGGCTCAGCGACCGGATTCCAACATGTGCTGCACGTTCCTGCGGTCGACTACACCAAACGCGACCCCGAAACGGGTGCATCCTCTGGACCCACGCGCGTTGCGCACTGCGTGCGTGCGTTTCTGACCGAGGCGATGCAGCGTCGGTTCAAGGTCGTCGGCACACTTGCTCGGTGCTGGACACGGCGGCCTCGGTGTTGTCGCGTCGACCGACGCGATGATGTCCGCGATTCGCGCATTCGTGGAAGAACACTCGGAGGCAAGGTTGCTCATCCGCTTTGCGGTTCTCGAAGCTAGCCATGCACGCTTGGTCGAACACCACGTGCCCTTTAGCGGAGTCCACGGATAGCTCGAAAGCACGCAACTACTCTCGACGACGACCGATAACCGGACATGTTCCGCTATTCTCTTCTCGTGCGCGTTGCCCTCCCCCTCGTTTGCGCGTTTGTGTGCTGGGCGTGCACAAACACGACGCAACGAGTAGCCGTCGAAACGACCAGCGGCTCCACCGACCGGACCGAGTCGATTCCCGCCGAAGCGTCAGACGAAGCTCGCTTCGCGCAAGCCTTGCTCGAAGCGCTCGGCACCAACGAAACGTCCACCGTGATCGACTGGGTGTCGATCATCGAGTCCAGCCTTCCGGAACGACTCGTCGAGAACCGAGTCCAGTTCCGCGACGCCATGGTTGAACGTATGGAACGCGAAGGTGTGCTTGCTCTCCTCCGCGGTGGGCGAGCACAAGGCGATGCGTACTCGGCCCGCACCGCGGAACGCGAGGGTCAACGAGTTGTTCGTCTTCGGCACATCGGACGTAGCGGCGGCGTCAACTTCTACGACTTCAGGGTCGCGAGCTGTGACGGGGCTCCGTGTGCGCGAGACGTGTACGACGCCGCGGCCGGACACTGGATCCGCGATGAACTCAACCGAGTCATCAACTTGATCATCAGTCCGGACGGCTCCTTCAACGAGCACTCGCAGACGTTTTCGTTCTGGACGAGGACAATCCGCGCACTCTATGAAGCCGAAGACTGGCCGCGTGTGATGCAGGTGTGGGAAGCGATGCCCGAAGAACTACAGTCCGCGACGGCCATGCTCAACATGCGACTCGATGCCGCCGATCATCTTGGCGACACCGCATACCTCGCCGCACTCGATGACATCCTCCACCGATTCGAGAGAAGTGTTCCAGCACACCTCATCGCCATCGACGCTTACATGCTACGCGAGCAGTGGCAGAAGCTCCGGCAGTCCATCGCGATCGTGCGCCAAGAGTTGCCAGACCCCTACTGGCTTGTCCTCGATGCGTTGATCAGTTTGGGTGAAGGTGATGTGGATGGGTTCGAACGCATTCTCGCCCGATGCATCAGCGAGGACCCACACTCCGCTTACCCGCACGAGTTTGGATTGGTTGTCTGGCTCGGAGCTGGAGATTCAACGCGCGCCAACGTCCACCTCCAGGCACTCATCTCCAAGTTCGGCGTCGATCCTCGTTCGTTTCTCGGGCGAGAGGACTACGCAGGTGTCGAACAGCTGGAGGCGTTTCCGCGTTGATCGCTAGGGCGGAGCGAAGACGATGGTTCCGTCCACAACGCCGACGCCGCCCTGTGCCGCCATGGAAGGTCCAACACGCAGGCGCCGCACGGCCCGAGCCATGCAGGCTTGCTCTCGACTCGCTCGGCCAAGCGTGATGACGCCACGCGTGTCGACGCGTAGTTCGACCCGAATCGCACCGCCATGACGCCCACAACGAGCGGTCGATGTCTCCCCGCCCAGCCTCTGGTCGAACCGTCTGCATGGGCGGAGCCGGCGCACCTGTCGAGTTTTGCAACTCGCGCGCCGCCCACTGAATCGTTGCGGCAATATCCGCTTGCTGCGATCGCGGCGTGCGCCTCCCCGACAGCTCCTCGGCTTCCAACGCATTGTGCATGCAGCGTCGAAGACGCCCTCGATCCACAGAAGGGTCACGACACGTACGAAGCCCTTCGACGAGCGCCTGACGAAGCAACACACGAAAGTGGTTACGACACTCTGCGTTTTCGCAGCGGCGCACCACCGCACGAAGATGCACAAGCATGTCGTCGTGCTGCCTGTTGAGGTGCAGCAGCCGTGCTCGCATCTCATCGCGCTGCCGGCCGCGGCTCTCAGGCCAGCGCGCTTGATAGGTGTCCAGTGACTCCAAGGCTTCTTGGTACAGCGCCACGTACACCATCAAGTCAAGCGCACGCCACGCGATGTCGGATGCCCCGGGCATCTCTGGCAGACGACTCACTGAGATAAACGTCTCATCTGCGGCGAGGTCGACGACGCCATCACGATTGCCGACGAGCGCATGCGCGAGCACCTCGATCGCAGCCTCGCGCATCCCAGGTGCCAGCGTCTGACGCATCAGTTCCGCGCGACACAACTCGCCCGCCGCACTCATGACCGTGTGGAGGTCAGGGCAGGTGGAGGGCACCTCCTGACCACACGCCCGAAGTAGGGTCGCACCGGGGCATTCGTCCTCGGGCGATGCAAACATCATCAGAGGCGGCGGAACAGATGCGTGTTCGTGATGCAGCTGTTCCTGGACCCAATGGGGTCCGCGCCGCGGCGGCTGAGCGTCCGCGGTCGAGACGAAGAACATCACAGCAAGCACAACGCGGGGCACGGTTCAGCATACCGCGCGTAGGCTCGCTAGTTCTCCAAGAGGTACCGAAACTGCAGCGGGGGATCGAATGTCTGCGGAACCGGGACGGGTGCCATGTTCCGAAAGGACTGGCTGACGAACACCGATCCCACCAAACGATCGTTCGATGAAGCCGCGGCAAGCACGAAGCCATCGGTGACATCAAAGTTGCCCGCCGGCTGATCGGCGAGCCGAAGCCGAAACACATGTGGCGTCAGCGGCGAAATTCGAAACGCGCCGCGCGGCCACGAGACTTCTTCGAGCGGAATCGGCATTCCATCTCGCGTCGTCGGGCCGAGATCGATTTCCAAGGTCAGCAAGGCCGCATAGGGCATCCCGTCGAGTTCGGCGGAGCCGCGGGCCTCAAACACAAACACAAAGCGATCGGAGCGTTCCTCAATTCGTGCTTCGGGTACGTTCCCGAACGTATTGAGCAACGTTCCGAGTTCGTACACTTCGATCCCCTGCGTGTCGTTGGGCAACCCCAAGAACGAACCCACACAACGCATGTAGTCACGCTCCGTGATGAAGCCGAGATCACGCAAGAACGTCATCTTGGTAAAGGGGGCCGCCAGGCCTGACGGGACGCCACGCGAATCGTGCGCAGACATGCGCGGACATGCATACCCGCGCCGGTCCGCGCCGTACCCCTCTGGAACACCCGCCGCCTCATAGAGCGACCAGGCAATCGGCCACGTGGCGAACTCTGCAATATCCTCATGAGGGTTGAGCCCGCCGTATGGCGACATGAACCCCGCGGCGACAATTTCATCGGGCGGGTCATCGCGTCGAAGCGCGAACACTGCATCCCGCGCGGCAATGCGTGCTTGTTGCTCAATCACAATTTCGCCCTCTCGCGCAGGAATCTCGTAGTACGAGTCGGCCCAACCAAGGTCGACGAACGAGTCGTGCATCTCGCCCCACAAACGCGCAAAGTCGCCGCGCATCCGCGCACGCTCGATCGTCATCTCAGCCATACTTCGTTGGGTTGGCGCCCAGATTCCGTTGGGCTCGCTCCCCGGTTCTCGAAGCGCTTCGGTGAGTAGATTCGTCGTTGTGTGTGCAGCCTCGTGCATGATCACGCCTTCGAAGAGCGCTCGCGCACGGTCATCTTGCAGGGAGAAATCGTCGAACGCGGCCCACTCGTATCCCCGCCGTGCGCTGCGGTAGCCGAGCTTGAGGTTGATCAGATCACCTTCCCAGCTTGCAACACTGCCTGGCGCACCCGTCTCGCGATCGATGAACGCAATCCGACTGACGCCCATGCAGTGAACCGCTGTCATACGACCGAGGGCAGCACGGACGAGTGCGAGCTGTGTCGGTGAGGGCGGGCGGTGCGAGAACCGCGTCGGATTCCATCGTGCATCTTCGACCGTGTCGAGAATCATGACGTGCGCACACGCGCCGCCGGGAGCTGCCTGAATGAGCGGACTGCTTCCTCCCTCTTCGATCCGGATCGCTTCCCCTGGAGCTGGTGCGACGATCGAGTTCTGAATCATCCCGTCAGCATCGACGACCGCCAACGTGTCGGCCTCGTCCCGCACTTCGAGGTAGCCAACCACACTCACCGTTTGACCACTCAGGTCTTCTTCGTCTCCGGTCGTGTCATCGAGCCCCTCAAAATAGCGAGTCGTCGGGAAGCGGATTCGCTGCACATCGATCGGTTCACCCATCGCATTGAGCGCGGCCAACGCGTACGCACCATGGTTTGGTCCCAACGGAATGCCGACCGACGACGACACGTCGATCTCCTCGACGGCATCGATCGTGATCGCGCCCTCGCCGTCGCGCACGACAAGCACGCGCCAAATCGGGAGCGGTGGTCCGTCGGGAACGACGACGTCGGGCATCTCGCAGCCGGGCACCATCACACAGGCTTCGGTGAAGGTCTCCGGAAGAGGTGGAGAATCCTCGCCACCACAACCGATCAAACAAGCGAGCAGCGCAACGCCGTACCACTTCATGCCCCGAGGCTACCGCGTTCGGGTCGGTTCGCTAGGCAACTGGTACGATGCGCACGTGAGGGGAGTTTTTCTGGCATTGCTTGCGAGCGCGTGCTCTTCGGCCCCGCCGGAACTTGTCGTCGATGTTCGAACCGACCTCGTTCCTGGATCTGAGATCGTCGCGCTGCAGCTAGACCTCGACGACGGCCAAAGCGCATCGACTGTGGTCGACACAACGGTCGATTGGTTTGAAGGAGGTCGACTCGCACGACTGGAAGTCAGTCGGGGTCCGCGAGTTCTCACGGTCACAGCGCTTGGGCCCGACGAAGCTCCCCTCGTTCAACGTCGCGTTCGCGTTGACGTCGGCGAGGATCTGGGTGTCACCGTGTTGCTCACCCGCGATTGTCGCGGTGTTCGTTGTGATGCCCCTGGAGCAGAAGCGTGTCGCGCAGGTCGATGCGTGGGGCTTGATTGCATCGAGCAAGCGCTGGAGTCGTGTGGTGAACCCGAATGCGCAACCGAACTCGATTGCCCCGCAGCATCGTCGTGTGGATCGGTCGCTTGCGAAGCCGGTGCGTGCGTATACCGCAGCGGCGACTCGTGCGACGCCGATGAGTACTGCGACCCCGAGTTCGGGTGTCGACGCATCGATCCATCGGAACCATCAGGTCTCGTCCTTCACATGGCGTGTGACGACGATCCCACAGATGGCGTCGAAGATTCTGCAGGCGATCGAGACGGCAGCTGCGAAGAGTGTCCCGAACTTCGAAGCGGTGGACCTCGTGGTTCGTACTACGTCACGGACGGAGACCAAATCGTCATTCCCACTGACGAAGGACTCCATCTCCCAGCGTTTACGGTCGCAGTCTGGGTTCGATCGGACTTGCCCGTTGGCGAAGGTCAGCGGTTTCAGTCCGCGTTCTCGAAACCCTTCGGAAGTGGGACGGACAATTCATGGGAACTCACTAGCGAGTTGAGCGTGCCGTCGTTCGTAACCTTCGGCGAGACCTTCGACTCGCTCTCCGCTACGGACCCGTTCGCCGTCGGAGAGTGGATGCACATGGCAGGGTCGTTCGATGGAACGACAAAGCGTCTCTATCTCGACGGCGCAGAAGTCGCGTCCACCACACTGTTCGATCCCATCGACTACGACGCGAACCCGATCTTGATTTGCTCAGACCTGAACAACGACGTGGTCTCTAGTCTGTTTGTGGGTGGCATCGACGACGTGCGCTTGTACGACCGCGCACTCAGTGCGACGGAGATCGCCACGCTCGCTACGCCCTGAGTGGATCGCCCCACAGCAAACCAAAAAGGGATGTCTGGTTTCTCGACAGGACGCGTACCCAAACTGGGTGTGCATGAAGCGTACAGCGAATAGCATTCGCATGTCTCTGCGGCGAATGCTACGTACCCAAAACAGGGGGCGAGTATGAGCGAGAGTCGAGCCGAGGACATCCTTCAGCGAGCGCTGGATATCTGGGATGACAAGCCCGGTGATCGTCCTCGTTTTCCCTCCGGGAAGTTTCCTGCTGGCAAGGGTCCGCGCACGGCCGGACCTCCGCCGCTTCCGGGCAGTGTCGCGCCTCCTCCGCTTCCGGGAAGTGTCCCGCCGCCCCCGCCGCGTGCCTCGCGACCTAGCATGGTCCCACCCCAATCGTTGGCGGGTGTGCACAAGCGCATCAAGGACGTGGAGAACGACATCGTCTTTGTGATCGAAGCGACCTCGAAGCGTCTCGATCTCCTGGAGCAACGTCAGCGTCAATTCGTTTCGGTGATCGACACCATGAGCGAGCGTCTTGAGGCACTCGAAACGTGGGGCGGCGAAATGCGCGAGTCGCTCGAGTCGTGGGGCGCGGAGCTTTCACGCACGACGACTGACCGCGCAGACGAAGTCGATGCGCAACTCTCGAGCCTCACGCAACGCGTGACCTCGCTCGACACGCGCACCGAACTTCAGCTGGAACAACTCAGCGAAGCCGTCGATGCGCCCAAGGGCCTCGATGAACTGTCCGGACAACTCGACCGTCTGCTCGCGCAAGTGTCGATGTGGCGCGCAGAGTACGAGACGCTGCTCGACAAGTAACTGCCTAGCTACATTTCGATGGTCGCGACTTCCGCCGTATCGCCTCGGTCACCCAACGCCACCACGTAGCGTCGAACTTGCTCCTGTCGCGAACCGACGTGTGTCGCGACTGTGAGCGTGACGTACGTGCGCGCAACCAGTCGATTGCCGTTGTTGGAGTAGTACTTCGCCACGACTCGGTAGTTGCCGCGGACCGCGTCCACCGCCTGGAATCGCTCCGGACCAAAGCCGCGAGTGACATCGTCGAGAAGCTGACCCCCACTCGGGATCTGTCGGTTGCCGTAGTAACACTCGTCGCCGCGCGGATCGGTGACGTGCAGGTCGATGTCGGTGTTGTCGGTGTTCCAGGTCATCGTCACGCGAAGGTCCGACTCGGGAACGGTCAACGAAAGTGCCTGCTCGCGATCGCGCAGGTATCCCGCCAAAGGCGAGCGCGGTCCCTGGCGACGCCACGCACGGATGAACAGAGCGTACTCCTCGCGCACGACGGTCTCGACGCCACGGAATCGCCCGTCCCAGTTTCCGGAAAGAACGGCTTCGTAGAGCAACGCGCTCAGACTCGGTCGACGGGTCCACAAGGCGCCGGCCAAATCGCGATAGCTCTGTGGTTCGTAAGGTCGCTTCTCCAACACGTTGAGAAACACCTCGGCGGCTTCCGCGTGTGCCCCCCAACTGGAAAGCGTGTAGCCGACCATGCGCGCAACCTCAGCGGATGCAGGTGCGTTTTCGATCGCGCTCGAGAGCGCTCGAATCGCAGCGCCAAGCTCACCATCGTCACGCCGACGTTCAGCTTCCGCACGATAGACCTCGGACGACTCCGCGTCGTGGCTCATCGCTCGTCGATAGCCACGCGACACGTCCGAAGCACGCAGCATCGGAATCGCCTGGCGGCCCGGAACGAAATCGACTGGTGATTGCGAGGCGTATCGCTCGATTGTGGTCATCACGTCTTGGGGAATGTTGTGATGCGCCCGGCCCGCGTTCAGCGCGCGAACCAAACGTTGCCACGAGGTACGTGCTCCCGGAGCCTGCCGTGAAGCGTCGCGCACCAGACTCTGAATCGGCGCCCCTTGCAAGGTACGTCGCGCACCTTCGAGGTCGTACTGCGCGTACTCAGCGTCGGTTTCCAAGACGAGGAAGGACGTCGCTCGCGAGGGAATCCGGTAGTGCTGACTGAGGGCGACCGCGAGTTGCTCAAGGTCGGCATCGTGGGTTGAAAGCAAGTGGGCAACCGCGATTTCCGCCCAGGCGCGCGAGGCCAAGGTCCCTCGGGCGCGAAGCTCGATCGGATAGCTCAACACCTGCGGACGAGCGCCAACCTTGCCTTCGATTCGAAGTTCCGCAGGTCCCTCGCGATCGATGCGACCCGCCAGCATGAGCTCGCCACCGCGCGTCAGCGTTGCAGCGCCACCCGCAATGACCAGATCCGAAACTGCGCCCCCACGCTCGCCACGCGACACCACCTGCACGCGCTCGATGCGAAGTCCTGCGGCCTGATGGGCAGTGGAACACGCGGGGATGCTGCTCTCCGAAAGACAGTTGAAGATGCCACCGTCTGCGGTGAGCCGGCGAAGCAGCTCGAGGTTCTCCGCGCCAAGACCGGTGCGGTAGGCAAAGAAACGAGCTTGCCAACCGGCAGTTTGGCGGAAGCGTCGCACAAGCGTCTCTGCGTCGCGTTCACCCCAGCTCAGCGCACCGTCGGTGAGCAAGAACACGTCGACGTCGTTGCCTTCACGCCGCATCGGCGGACTCGACAACGCCTGTAGTGCTGACGAGAGATCGGTCGCGCCCTCAAGCAAGACATCATCGAGGCGATCGAGTGCCTCGCCGCGTCCACGCGCATCGTTGCTCATCCAGCGCGTGTTCAGCCAGCGTGCACCCGCATCGAACGTGATGACGTTGAATCGTCGGATCTGGGTCGAACGCTCCAGGATGTTCTTCAACAGCGCGACATCGAGGTTGAACCGATCGGGACTCTCGGAAAGCGACGTATCCAAGAGAAACACCGCTTGCTCCGCACCTTGCGTGCTCGCGCCCGGCAATCGCTGATCCCCACGAATGCGCGCGACGAAGTGTCGCTCGTTTCGCTCGGGATGCGCGCCTGAAACGAGTTCGATCGGTCCGCGCGCGGCACTGAACCGGAAGCTATGCGCGCCGCCTTGAAGCGGGCCCGTGGTGCGGGTGGAGAAGCGATGCCGACCTTGCGCGCGCTGTTCGCGCACTTCGAAATCACCCGTGTACCGAGCGCGTGTGGCGTCGCGCGCATCCGCATCCAACGCAAGCTCCAGCGACTCGACCTCGCCTTCGGGCACGGGAAACACGTATTCGAGCTCGTTGTCGATGCGCGGCAGGGTTTGCTCGTAGCTCACGATCACCCGGTGGTAGCCGTTGGCCTGAATCGGAAAGACGCGCGCCTCAAACGTGTTTGGCGCGACCTCTTCAACCAACGCGGGATCAATCCGACGTCGGGTCACGTTCTCGTAAACCTCGCGACCCTGCTCGGCTTGTACAATTCGACCGACGCGCAGTTCGCCCCACGATTGTGGATCGATCTGCTCCATCATCTGATCAACCGTCACGTTCGCGGGCAGGTTTGCCTGGCTGCCAAAGAAGTTCGGCTGCTGTTGGCCCGCGCCGAGGTACATCGCGTAACTCGAGATCGAGGCCTCGGGTGGCAGCGGATAGCGAAACGTTCCTTCGAGCGCGCGACCGTGAGGATTGTAGAAGATGTGGTCGACCACGGTGCGTGCACGCATGCCCTCAACCTGTACGCTCACCCTCACCTTCTTCAGTTCCAACGTGTTGCCGCCGCCGAGCGACACGGTCGCGAATCGAGATGCGTTGGTGAGTCGTCGCCACGATTGGGGTTGCTGTTCGTTGGCACCGTCAGCTTCGGTCGCTTGAGGCGCCGTAGCGCCGGTGACCACGGTGCGAGATTGCACCGCGCTCTCCTCCATCATGTCGGTGGCGTACGCCTCGCCGCCTGCATAGCCCTGGTCAGAATGCTCATGCGGGGTCCGGTCGTTGGCGCCACAGGCAGAAATCCCTGCGATTGCGAGAAAAACGGCCAAAAATCGTAGGGTTTGGGCGGTCTGATGCATGAGGTCCTCAGCTCTTGAACGCACGGGGCCGCATCCGCTTACAGTGAGGCCCCATGAATCGAGAGGCGAAGATCGATCAACTCATCGAGCGTTGTGGCTACGGCGCCGCGGCACTCACCATCATCCCAATCCCGGGCACCGAGATCATCGGCGTGATGCCGCTCCACGTCGGCATGGTGATCGGGATCGGCAGCGAATACGGCAAGCAGGTCACGCGTGACAACGCAGCCGAACTGGTGTCGGAGATCGGTGCGACCGTTGGGCTCTCGCTGGTGGGAAGTCATCTTGCGATGACAGCCGGAAAGATCTTGTTGCCTGGTTTCGGCGGATTGCTCGCCGCGCCGTTCATGTACGCGTCGACCAAAGGAATCGGTCACGTGGCAAAACTCTATTTCGAGCGGGGTGGACTGTCGCAAATGGAGATGAGCCGCGCGTACAAGAGCGCGTCGAAGGAAGCCAAGCAGTCGTTCGATCCGAGCAAGGCGCGCTCGGCGGAAGCACGAGCGATGGCCGAGAAAGCGCAAGCCGAGGACATCGACAAGCCCAGTCCGAAAGCCAAGAGTGCAGATGTGGACGAACTCGCGGAGCGACTTGCGAAGGTCGAAGAGCTGCACGACAAAGGCGTGATCACGTACGCCGAGTACGAGAAGCGTCGCGAAGCGATCCTCGACGAGATCTAAGCGTAGCGCTTGAGGATGTGATAGCCGCGGTCGGTCTCGATCAGTGGACTGATATCGCCGACGCTCAAGCCCGCAGCGTGTGGACGAAGACTCCTGGGCAGCCCGGCAATGGGACCAATGCCGCAGTCTTCCGAACGGTCTCCAAAGCGGCGCGCAAGGATTCCGAAATCGGTTTCGGGCATTCGCGCTCGCGCGTGAATCTGTTGCGCCCGCTCCAGTGCGACGACCTTCGAACGACGCACTCCGACTTTGGCATCGCGCACGCCCTTCCATTGGACGACCACGTAGCGCAACCCCGCGTTGGACTGAAGTACGTGCGGCAACGTTTCGGCGTGCGAAGGCGCGGAGAAGCGTCGGCCGAGCATTTCGTCGACGTGGCGCGAGAGCGTTCCGACCGCGTCCCACCCTTCCACGCGGACCCCTCCGACAAATACCGCCGGGCCCTCTTCGACGCCGAGTGCGACGGCAAGCTCGCGGTTGTACGCGAGTTCCGCGCGATGCCGCCCAACCTCCAGCGCGTGTTGAACACCGAAGATGTGCAAGCCCAGCGTTTCAGCGTGCGCAGTGAGCCGTTCTTCGTCGAGTTCCCGGTTGGTGGCCAACACCAGGTCGACGAAGCTCCAAAACCCGGTGTGACCCGTCTGCGCGAACGCCTCCAACGCGACTTCCGCCACGCGGGAAGCGTCGTCATCGGCCACGGTACTGCGCCATACGACTCGAACATCATCTCCGTGACGGTCGACGAGCGCGCGCAAGAACGTGGCTGCGCGGCGACCATGAGCGTCGTTGAGATCGCCAAAACACATCACGGTGACGGGGGCGTCTTGGTCCCCGCGGCAGGGCAAGCGTGAACGCACCGGTTCTCGGACAACAGGTGCGGAGGGGGCAATCGAGACCGCGACGTTCTTGGGTCGCGAGACGTACCAACCGAGTGCGGCAGTCACCGCGAACGTTGCCGCGCCTACCAAGAGCGGAACCGAACCGGCCACACCCCCTGCAGCCAACGTTGCAATGGCCCCAAATGCGAGTCCCAAGAAGAGGCCGCGTCGCTCGGCTTTTCGCGCAGGTGCTTCGCTCGCCACGCTCGGCGGAACAGGCGTGGATGGACGCGCAGGCGGAATCGAACGCTTTCCGATGAACGACGCCAGTTCGGCGCGAAGCATGTGCGCGTCTGCGGGTCGCTCTTCAGGTTCCTTGCTCAAACACCGGTCGACCAAGCGACTCAACGCCGCATCGACACCCGGCACCGCTTCGACCAAAGGGATGTGGGGTTTGGTGCACGCATTGACGATCACACCGTGCGCACTGTCCGAACGAAACGGCGGATAGCCGGTGATCGCTTCGTAGATCATCACCCCGAGTGCCCACACATCTGCGGCTGTCGTCACGTTGCGTGCATCGAGCGCCTGTTCAGGTGCCATGTACGACGGCGTGCCCATCGACGTACCGGTCTGGGTGAGTCCACGCGCCGTGGCCTGTCGCGCGATTCCAAAGTCCAGCAGTTTGGGAACTTCACGCACGCCCGATACGACGAACACGTTCGCCGGCTTGAGATCACGATGGACCACACCCTTGTCATGGGCTGCGGCAAGCGCATCGAGCAGGTCGTAGATCAGCCCGAGGATCTCCAAGGGCGTGCTCTCGGGGCGGCGCATCTTGTCGCGCAGAGTCACGCCATCGAGCAACTCCATCGCAATGAAGAAGGAGTGATCGCCCTCTCCGAAGCCGGCGTCGAGGATTTCGACGATCCCCGGGTGACGCAGTTTTGTCGTCACCGCCGCTTCACGACGAAAACGCTCGATGACTTCGTGGTCCTTCTGCTCGAGCACCTTCAGCGCGGCGAGACGACCCGTGATCACGTGGCGGGCCACCCAAACGGCGCCCATTCCGCCCTCTGCAAGAGGTCGAACGAGCTCCCATCGCCCACCGATATGTTGGGGTCGCGGAGCCGGAGGTCGTCGGGTTTCAAGCGCGGTCATGGAACGCCTATGCATCGTCATCGGACGACAGTCAGCGAAGCTTGAGCCCGGCGCGGTGATCTGAGAGTCTCGCGCGGCTCGCGAGTCATTTCATGACGTCCCCTGAATTGGAGAAGCAATGAGTCCCGATGAACGACGCGCCCAGGCGCGCCAAATGGCTCAGTCGATGGACTGGCACTCGTACGACTACACGACCGCCCCCGGAGCGGACATGTCGTTCCCCGACTTTGGGCCGAACGATCCCCCTCGCCCGGTGTGGCTCAGCAAGCATTACAACACCACGAGTCGGATGAACGTCTGCCACGTCGCGGATCTGAACGACATCGAACAGGGCATCGCGCGTCGTTTGATGGCGCTCTACGGTGTGCCGGTGGAGTGGACCGGCCACGAAGACGCCGAGTACCTCGACCGCCTCGAAAAGCTGGATCGCGCCAAGGCGACGAGCCCGGAGATCTTTGCCCAATGGCTCGACCACTTCGGACTGCTCAACGAAGAGCACATGGAGTGGATGCGCGAACGCGTGACCGGAAAAGCGGGCGCGCTGAGCAACATGATCGCCCAGGGCATGATCGACCAGAAGATCGAAGAGCAGAAACAAGCGCACGCACAGCGCGCAGCAGACATGCGCGAGAGCGGTGACCTTGCTCCCTTCATGGGGATTGCCCTTGAACAATGGGCGCAAGCACAAGCTGCGATTGCGAGCGGCGCACAGCTTCCGCAGATTCTGGCAGGACTCGGAATCGACGAGGCGACGTGGCAGCAGGTCAGCGCGGAATGGAACGCGCGCATGGCACGCGACACAACCACCACGATCGCGACTGTGTATGGACAAGCTTTTACGGGTGCTGGTGCAGGCCAGTTCGGCGCTGCAGGACAAGCCGCAGCCGCCGCCATGAACCCAGGTGGAAGCGTGGATGGCTCACAGGAACCGGTGCCTTTTGAACGCTGGATCGAGATCACGGTTGCTCAAGACGCCGGTGCGCAGCAGGGGAAAGATCCCGCGGCTGTGCTGGCCGAGTTTGGAATCACCCCTGCCGAGTGGGGAACCATCGGTGCCTGGTGGGGCCAGAAGTTCAACGCCAACGCGATGGCGATGATGGACGACTACAACAAGTGGACCGCGCACTTTCAGCAGAAGTACGGCGTGGGCCATGCCGACGGCATGACTGACGACGAGCGCGAAGACGCGGTCGTCGCGCAGATCATTCAGATGGGTCAAAGCGGTCAGGCCGGAAGCATCATCGGGTTTCTCAAACAGAAGTTCCCGGACGACGCGGATGACATGGACGCATTGGACTGGTGGGTCGACAAGGCGTGCGACAAGTGTGGCGAAGCGGGTGACCGAGCGACTGCGCAACAACTCTTGCCCGTGCGCTACCAGCTCCAAGAGGATGAAGACGATCCGATGGATGAATGGGTCGCCTCCGAAATGGAATCGCTGTTCTGATGCGATGGTGGGTACTCGCGCTCGCGCTTGCGTGCGGAACATCGTCTGAACCTGCAAGCGAAGATCCCGTGGAGGTGGCTTCGACGGAGGGCGCCGAAGACCCGATGCCGGAATCGGAACCTGCTGGCGCTGCCGGACCCACGTGGGATCCAGGCCGTGATCCCACCGAGACGCCAGTGGATGTCGCCGCAGCACCGGCCTACGCCGAAGTGACCGCGAGCGGGTTGGCGAGCCACGTGCTGCGAGCGGGAACGGGCAATGTTCGCCCGACCGCACAGTCTCATGTGACTGTGCACTACGCTGGATGGACCGCAGACGGCGAGATGTTCGACAGCTCGTACTCCCGCGACCAACCGGCGACGTTCCCGCTCAACCGGGTCATCGCAGGCTGGACCGAAGGGGTGCAGTTGATGGTTGTCGGAGAGATTCGACGTTTCTGGATTCCGGTTGAGATGGCGTACAACAACAGGCCAGGTCGTCCGATGGGGATGCTGGTGTTCGACGTCGAGCTCTTAGACGTCCAGTAGCGTTCTTCATCGGTCGTCGCGTGGCCTACGTCTCCAGCCTTCGGCCTCCGACTTCACCGCCCTCGGCTTACGGCCACGCTCCTCCCTCGGGAGGTTTTAGCAAAACCTTGTATGTCCGCGGTGCGGTACTTGAGTGGTGGAGCCGACATCGGCAGACCGCCAAAACCTTGGGTCCGTAGACCGTGGGGGAGTTTTTGGTCGCCGATGTCGTGTCCTCCACGACGAGCCCGAACAGTTGCCAAGTTTGAACAGACCGCATCTGCAAGGATGGGCCGCGGAGGAGGCTGCTCCACCTAGGAGGAGCATGACAGAGAGCAATCAGGATCGGAAGTCGTCCACCTTCGTCGGTGTCGATGTCAGCAAGCAGTGGCTCGACATTGCGCTCGAGGGTCGCGACGAGGTCACACGAATCGCCAATACGACCGCAGCATGGAAACGCTGGTTGTCGCGCCACGGTCAGGACGTACACGTCATCGTCGAAGCGACGGGTGGCTTTGAGCGAACGGTTACAAACGGCTGCGAAGCCACGCACACGACGTACTCCATCGTGAATCCGCTCAAGGTGCGTCGATATGCACAAGCCTGCGGGCACTGGGCAAAGACAGACAGCATCGACGCGACTGTCCTGGCAGCCTTTGGTCGTGCGGTGCCGCAACGGATTAGTCGACGTTTGAGCCGTGAACGACAGCGTTTACGAGACTGTATTGGTCGTCGTAACGACCTCATTCGCATGCGAACGGCAGAGAAGAACCGCAGCAAGCTTGCGGCAGCGATGCAAAAGGACATCAAACGTCACATTGCGTGGCTCACGAAAGAGGTCGGAAAGCTCGACAAGCAAATCGCAGCACTGCTGAAAGAAGACGAGGCTCTTCACCGTCAATCGCAGCAACTGCAAAGCATGAAGGGGGTCGGTCCTGTCACGGCGGCGACGCTGTTGGCCCTCTTGCCAGAGCTGGGGCAACTCGACCGTCGTCGCATCGCTGCCCTCGTCGGCCTCGCTCCGTTCGCGAACGACAGCGGACCGCGTCGAGGGAAACGACGGATCTATGGTGGCCGAGCGATCGTGCGGACCGTGCTCTACATGGCCGCGATGGTCGCAGCGCACCGCAATCCGGTATTCAAAGCCCTCTACCAACGCCTCAGAGCGAAAGGAAAGAAAGCGAAAGTCGCCATCACGGCGGTGGCTCGCAAGCTCCTCACGATACTGAACGCCATGACACGTGATTGTGCTGATTGGCGCCCAGCATAAATACAGTTGCTCCCCCACGACTTCGTCGCGGGTCCCCCTCCGAGTTCGCGCTTCGCGCGCGTCTCTACCAGGCCATTGGCCCACCGGGCCAAAACACCCAACGTCGCTCTTCCCGAATGTCGCGGTCGGTGATCAGTTGACCCAGATCACGCTCTTGATCGAGCCGTAGCTTGATCACCTGGCCGGAGTACGTCCCGACCACCAGCGTGTTGCGGTCTTCACTGATGTCCATTGCGGTCAGGGTGCTGCCGAGGTGGCAAAACCAGAGTTGCTTGCGTCCATCGAACGCGTGCGCCCAGATGTATCCGTTGTTGGCACCAAGCGCGTAGCCTTCGTCGAGCGGCGCGATGGAGAACACCCAGAAACGATCGTCGATGTAGTCGAGGTCTTCGTCGCCGGAGTAGCCATCCAACGTCAGAGGTTCACCACCGGGTTTCGGAAGCTTATCGAGCTGCAGTCCGATAGTGGCGCTGTTGGCAAAATGGCAGCCCGCGAGCGCAACGTGTGGCTTCGCGTCGTGGAAGAGCGCGGCGTGCGGGTACGAGCTGCGCGGATAGATTTCTGCGGTTCGCACCCAGACTCCGTCTTTCTCGCCGAGCAGGACGTGCGGAGGTTCCTGCACCCCGACGGCGATAATCGATCCGTCGGGACTGATCGCGGTGTGCGGATAACTCAACGAGATGTCGATATCCGTGGGGTCCTCGATTCGTTCTTCCAGATCTTCGCGCGAGGGATGCAGCAGTTGCGACCCCGATTCGGACATCAAGAACACGCCGGATTCCGTGGCGACAACCGCGCGTTTCCCATCTGGGAAGATCGATAGCGTCGCGATACTGCCCATATCCGATGCGCGCTCAAACGTGGTCTCCGCCTTAGGAAACACATCGCCGTAGCCCTTCGGCCACGCCAACGTGCGAACCACAGGACCGTCCCAACTCGCGTGGACATCGAGCCGGTCTTCGTACGCTTTGACGACGTGCTCGTGATAGGTGCTGCGCGCGATTCCGATAACGCCGGGAACCTCTTCGATCTCATTGTCGCGCATGACGTAGGTCTTGCGTCCTTCGTCGGTGTACACCGTTGCAACGACACGCCCGTCTTTGAGCAAGAGGAGTTGCTCAGACTGCACGCCGTGCGGATCGATCTCGTCGTAGTCGAAGGGTTCGTGTGAAGGCGGGAACATCCGACGCAGATCGTCTGCCCGCCCTTCCTTGGTGAGCTGCCGTGCGTACTGCAAGACCTGATCGGCCATGTCGTCGCGTGTATCCTCTGGCTCGTCGGTGCTCGGTTTGTTTCCAGCGTAGATTTCAGCCAGCCACGCGTTGAGCGCGGTTTTGAACGCGCGCCCCTCTTCGATCCACCGTTTCGATGCCTCTTCCATGTCGCTCATGCGAGGACTCTACGCCGCGGCGGCGCCGGTTTGAACTGCCCACAACGAAGCGTAAAGCCCGCCTTTCGCCAGGAGCTCTTCGTGGGTTCCGCTTTCGACCACCTGACCCGCGTCCAGGACGTGAATGGCATCCGCACGGCGAATCGTCGAAAGCCGATGCGCGATCACCAACATGGTTCGATCCTGCGCGACAACTTCCATCGAACGCTGAATCGCAGCCTCGGTTTCGTTGTCGACGGCGCTTGTCGCCTCATCGAGAATCAGAATTCGCGGGTCGGCCAAAATCGCTCGCGCAAGACTCAGTCGCTGACGCTGCCCACCGCTGAGCTTTTGTCCGCGTTCACCGACTCGAGTCTCCCAACCATCGGGAAGCGCCTCGATAAACTCCAATGCTTCTGCGAGTTTCGCCGCTTTCACGAGTTCCTCCTCACTCGCGTCTGGCCGTCCGTAAGCCACGTTCTCGCGCACCGTTCCGGAGAAGAGAAAGACATCCTGCGCGACCAATCCAATGGTCTCCCGCAAGCTCTCCAACGAGAGTTCGCGAACGTCCTCGCCGTCGAGGCGAACCGCTCCCTCGCGCACGTCGTGCAGGCGCAACGCCAGCTTCACCAGCGTGCTCTTTCCAGCGCCTGTGGCACCGACCACCGCGTGCGTTTCTCCAGCCTGAGCGCGGATTGTGAGGCCACGCAGCACGGGCTCGCCCTCGCCGTATCCAAAGGTCACCTTGTCGAACACCAATTCGCCCTGCGCATCGTCGAGCGACGTCGTCCCGGATTGAATCGCGGGCTGGACGTCCAAGAGGTCGAGGACCCGTCGTGTGCTCGCCATCGCACGCTGGTACTGGTCGAAAATCTCGCCCAACCGGGTCAGTGGCCAAAGCAGACGCTGCGTGATGAAAACCAGCACGCTGTAGGTGCCGATTTCCAAGCCTCCTTCAAGCGTGGTCCATCCGCCAAGGACCAGGGTTGCCGTAAACCCGACCAAAATGGCCATTCGAATCAACGGGACGAACGCAGAACTCACCCGAATCGCCTCTCGGTTGGCCTTTCGGTAGGCCTCCGAGGCGTCGCGGATGCGCTCGACTTCGCGACTCTCCGCTCGAAACGCCTTGATCGTGGCAATCCCACCTAGGTCGTTGGCCAACGATGCATTCAAGTCGGCATTGCGCTCACGAACCTCGTCGTAGCGAGGCTCCAACCGACGCTGAAATCGAAACGACCCCCAAAGGATGATCGGGATGGGCAGGAACGCGAGCGGCGCCACACCGGGAGCCAGCACGACGAAGGTGGCACCCACCAGAACGACGGTCATCGAGGTCTTGATGATGTCGCTCGCACCGAAGTCGAGGAAGCGCTCCAGCTGGTTGACGTCGTCGTTGAGAATCGCCATCAACCCACCGGTGTCACGGTCCTCAAACCAAGCCATTTCAAGGGTTTGCACGTGTGCCCACGCATCGAGACGCGTGTCGTGCTGGATGGTCTGCGCCAAGTTTCGCCACAGGATCTTGCTCGCGTAATCGAACGTGGATTCCAGAATCCAAATCACCGCGTTGATCACGCCGAGGAGCACCAACTGCTGGCTGAGATCATCGACGCCAAAGAACTCAGCGAGCCATGAGCCTTCGCGACGCACCACCACGTCGACCGCCATTCCGATGAGAAAGGGCGGCGCCAAGTCGAAGGTTCGATTGAGGATCGAGCACGAGGCCGCGGCCACGATTCGACGACGATGCGGACGTGCGTACTGCCAGAGGCGAACCAGCGGAGACATGTGTGGGTTGTTCCGCGATCGAGGACGCGTTTCAACCCTTGCCGTGCACAATCCTTAACGCTATTCGCGGTGCCGCACACACGCGCACCGAGGAGGAGACATGAGCAAGTTCGTGCACCACGAGTTGAACACGGCAGATCCCGCCAAGGCGAAGAAGTTCTACAAGTCGCTGTTCGGCTGGACCTATCAAGAGATGCCGATGCCCGGCGGTACCTACACGATGGTCAACACCAAAGAGGGACCGCTCGGTGGGATTCAGCAGAACCCGGTCGAGGGCGCACCGAGCAGTTGGATCGGCTACATCGCGGTCGACTCGGTCGACAAGATCAGCGCTAAGGTGAAGAAGCAGGGCGGTACCGTCGTCGTGCCGAAGGTGGTGATTCCCGGAATCGGCGAGTTTGCCTGGTACTTGGATCCGAGCGGAGCCAGCTTCGCGGTGTGGAAGGAACTCGCGCAGCCGAAGCCCGCGAAGAAGAAGAGCACCAAGAAGGCCACCAAGAAGCGTTCGACCAAGAAGGCTGCCAAGAAGCGTTCGACCAAGAAGGCTGCCAAGAAGCGCTCCACCAAGAAGACCGCCAAGAAGCGCTCCACCAAGAAGACCGCCAAGAAGAAGGCGGCGAAAAAGAAGAGCACCAAGAAGACCGCCAAGAAGCGCTCCACCAAGAAGACCGCCAAGAAGCGCTCCACCAAGAAGGCCGCCAAGAAGCGCTCCACCAAGAAGACCGCCAAGAAGCGCTCCACCAAGAAGGCCGCCAAGAAGAAGTAATTGTGGCGGCTCTTGCGCGTGGACAAAGCGTGGCCACCTTTGCCGCGTCATGCGCATCCGCGACATCGAACCACGACCCTTTCACCGCGTTCGCTACCTGAACGCCGGTCGAAAGGGTCGTGTCGTTTCGTCGGTGCTCGAATGTTTCCGCGCACGCGTCGATCGGCTGCCCCAAGGCATCGATGCGCTTATCGTCGCCAGTGATCTTCAAGGGGTCATCCCACCGGGCTGGCGAAACGACGAAGGTGTGCTCCTTGGCGTCGAGCTGGCCTGCGAAATGATGGCGCTCGCCGACGAAGGAACCCTGCCCTACCCGGAACGAACCGGAGTCATTCTCGCGGGTGATCTCTACTCCGCTCCCGCGGCCAACAAACGCGGTGCAACTGGCGATGTGCGCGAGGTGTGGCTGGCATGGGCCAAGCACTACCGCTGGGTATGCGGCGTCCAAGGCAACCACGATCTCTTCGGAGACAAGAAGGAACAGCAACGGTTCCAAAACACGGACGCACTGCACCTGCTCGACGCCGAGATTTGCGAGCTGGATGGAATGCGCTTTGGAGGCGTCGGCAAGATCATTGGCGACCCGAAGAAAAAGGGCCGCAAGAGTGAGTCCGACTTCCTTGCGGAACTCGAACTGGTGACCGAGCGCGAGCCCGACGTGCTGGTTCTGCACCAAGGCCCCGATGCATCGCGTCGGCAACGTGGCGATGAACGTGTTCGGCGAGTTCTTGAACATCGACCGCCTGGACTGACCATCTGCGGTCACGTTCATTGGACGGATCCGCTGGCGGAGACGGCGTTTGGCCAGGTGCTGAACGTCGATGCACGTGCCGTTGTGCTCTCCGTGTAGAAAATACACCAAGGTCACGGAAGCCGAATCGTCGGCTGGCGTATCATCGGTGTGATGGCGGACTTGGCAGACGGTGAATCGGTCGAGGTTCAGGGTTCAGCAGCGGCTCCTTACGTGCTGAAGAACACGGGCGGGGTGTACAGCTGTACGTGTCCCGCGTGGGCATTTCAGGGCGCACCGATCGAGAAGCGCACGTGCAAGCACCTCAAGCAGCTTCGTGGTGTCGACGCGGAGAAAGAGCGGGTGGGTGGACACTTCACACCTGCGGCCCAAAAGTCGAGTGCTGCGAAAGGCGACGCTCCGAAGTTGCTCTTGGCGCACAAGTGGAAGAACGACATCGATCTCGCCGGTTGGTGGATGAGCGAGAAACTCGATGGTGTACGCGCCTATTGGAACGGCAAGACGTTCTTGAGTCGCCTCGGCAACGAGTTCATGGCGCCGAAGTGGTTCACCGATGGGCTGGGCGATGATCCGCTCGACGGTGAGCTGTGGGTGGATCGCGGTGAGTTTCAGAAAACCGTGAGCATCGTGCGACGTCAGGATCGCAGCGATCAGTGGAAGCATGTCTCGTATGTGGTGTTTGATGCGCCGTCGCTGAAGGGACCTTTCGAGGAACGGATCGAACAGCTCGAAGAGCGTCTTAAGAAAGCTGGACTTCCGCACGCGTCGGCGTTGGAGCACATCGAGTGCGAAGGCCTCGAGCACTTGGAGAAAGAACTCGCGCGCATTGAGGGGCTAGGCGGCGAAGGCGTGATGCTGCGACAGCCGGGTTCGAAGTACATCGGCGGACGTTCGACCACGTTGCTGAAGGTGAAGACGTTCCACGACTCGGAAGGCGTCGTGATCGGCTACGTGCCGGGTAAGGGCAAGCACAAGGGACGAACCGGCGCACTCATTGTCGAGCTCACAGACGGCACGCGCTTCAACGTCGGTACGGGAATGAGCGACAAAGAGCGCGAGAACCCGCCCAAGATCGGTGCGACGATCACCTATCGGTATCAGGAGCTGACCAAGGCCGGCGTGCCGCGTTTCCCGAGCTACATCGGCGAGCGAGTCGACGTGAAGATCACCGTGCCTTCGATGGGTGGCAAGAAGACCCCCAAGCAGAAACCGAAGAAAGCAACGTCTGCGAAGAAGTCTGGAGGGAAGAAGAAGGTCGCTTCACCCACGTCGCCTAAAACAAAGAAGACTTCGAAGAAAGCTCCGTCGAAGACTGAGTCTCCGAGCGATGAAGTGCACTACTTCGAACGCGAGACAGAAGACGGTGTCGAGTTCTGGGAGATCACGTTTGCGGGTCGGGAGTATGTGATTCGACAGGGCACGGTGGCGCGTCGCACGTTCGATGACGCGACATCGATGGAGAAAGCCGCGCGCGTCTTGGTGTCGCTAAAGCGCGGCAAGGGGTTTGTGGAGGTCAGTCGACACACGGCCGCTGCAGCGCCCGCATTGCCCAGCACAGAGGTCGACGAAGAGGTCGACGAAGAGGTCGCAGACGAAGTCGTGGAAGAACTCGCTGCTGGCGACGGAGACGTTCGCTACTTCGAGTTCGTTTCAGGCACCTCGAGCAAGTTCTGGGAGATCACGCAGAACGGAACGCAACACACGGTTCGCTACGGGCGAATCGGTGCAAAGGGTGCGACCAAAACGAAGACCTTCGGCGACGAAGCGTCGATGCAAGCGAGCGCCGAGAAACTGATCACGCAGAAGACGGGTAAGGGCTACGTCGAAAAGGAAGCGTGATGTCTCAGTCGTGCTTGAACTCCAACGACACGGAGTTGATGCAGTAACGCAGACCTGTCGGCGGTGGCCCGTCTGGAAACACGTGTCCAAGATGCCCATCGCAGCGTGCACACAAGACTTCCGTGCGCACCATGCCCAACGTTCGATCGGTTTCTTCTGCAACGCGTGCCGGAATCGAGGTGTGAAAGCTCGGCCAGCCCGTACCCGAGTCAAACTTCGTATCCGAGCGGAACAGCGGCGCTCCGCAACCGGCGCAGTGGTACACGCCCGGTCCGTGGTCTTCGAGATCGCCGCTGAAAGGTCGTTCGGTGCCCTTCTCGCGAAGGATGTAGAACTGCGTCTCCGTCAGTCGCTCCCGCCATTCGTTCGAACTCAACTCGAGTCTCTCGCCAACCGGGGGAGCATCGCCTCGCACGTACGACACGGGGCGATCCGGTCCTGGCCAACCCGATCCCGCGGTGCTGCTTTCACCGGCTGAAGCCGTGCGTTCGTTTCCGCCGTTGCCGCCATGTTGAGCGCAGGCATATCCGACGGGAGCAGCGATGAGTCCGACCAAGAAAGAGCGACGTTGCATGTGAACCTTATGTGGCTGCGGGGGATGCGTTAGCCTGAAAAATAGGGGTGAAATTCCGCCAAGTGGAATGACGGATCCAGCGGAGTAGAGCCACAACAGGATATGGGTGGTGTGGTGAAATACGCGTTGTGGGCAGGGCTGGCGCTATCGCTGGCCTGCCAAGGCGAGATTGGAGACGCGGACGATCGCAATCCGATCGATCCCGATCCGGGTCCACGAGGACCAGTCACGTGCGTGCCTCCCGAGGTTGGTGCACCCGTACCCATGCGTCGACTCACGGCGGCACAACTCGAAGCCACCGTCCACGATGTTCTTGGTGTCGACATCGAGTTCCCGGTTTCCGACGACGCACTGCTTGGGTACCGCTCGAACACGTCGAGCAGTTTGGACACGACGTCCGCGCGCACCTTGATGACCGCCGCTGAAGAGACCACGGCCGCAGCGACCACCGACTTGATGACCGAGTGTGGCGGCGATTGTCTCGCGTATCTCTTGGATGAGATCGGGTTCAAGCTCTTCCGACGACCGCTCGATTCCGCAACGCGCGATCGCTACAGCACTCTCTACGACTTGGGTCTGGCCCAAGGCGGCGATGTGGCAGCGTTCGAGTGGACGCTGCAAGCCATGCTGCAAAGCCCGCACTTCCTCTACCTCATCGAAGAGCCCGACGCCGAAGGTCGACTCGATGGGTATGCACTTGCAGCCCGTCTTTCCTACGCGTTGTGGGGTAGCGGTCCCGACCAAGCCCTCTTGGATGCCGCAGCGGCCGGAACGCTCGCAACCGACGAAGGTGTGATGCAACACGCCAACCGGCTGATCGACGATGCGCGCTTCGACGAAGGTCTCGAAGAATTCGTCGTCCAGTGGCTCGAGATCGAGAACCTCGAAGACATGAGCGAACGGCCCGACTTCTATGAGCTTCCCGCGGAAACTCGCGAAGCGTTGGAGCGCGAACCGGTGCGCTTTTTGGCCGAAGCGATTCGCGATTCCGGCACGCTCGGACAACTCCTAACCTCAACCGAAACCACCGACGAACCGGCGCTCGCCGAGATCTACGGGGATCACGTGATGGCGCGAACCGACGGCAGAGCCCAGCTCGACCCGACGAAACGCGCAGGCATTCTCACCCTGCCAGGCGTGCAAGCCGCGTTGAGTCATGCCCGAGCGAGTTCGCCTTCGGTTCGCGGAAGGGCAGTTCTCGCCAACCTGCTGTGTACGCCGCCGCCTGCACCGCCTCCCGGCGTTGTGCCGAGCTTGCCTCCCGCATCCGGTGACGAAACCACGCGCGAGCGCTTGGAACGACACTTCACCGATCCGACGTGCGCGACCTGTCATGCCGCCATGGACGGAATCGGGTTTACCTTTGAGGGCTACGACTGGTTGGGTCGTGGCCGCACCGAAGAGCTGGGTCGTCCGATCGATACCAGCGGCGAGTTTTTGCTGGGAGACTCGGACGTAGTCGTCGACGACGCGATCGGTCTCACGGAAGAACTGGCTGAGAGTTGGGACGTTGCTGTGTGCGTAGCGTCGCAGTGGACGCGATACGCCACCGGGATTCGCGAGACCGCGGACAGCGTTTGCTTGATCGACCACATGGCCGAAGATGCACGAGAAGAGGGCGGGCTTCGCGCGATGATCATGGCCTACGTCACATCCGATTGGTTCCGACGCGTGACGCCGACCGGAGGTGAAGAATGAAGCGCCGCGATTTTCTGCGAGCAGGTGCCACGGCGGCTGCCGCATCATCACTTTTCCCCTGGCTTTCCAAGGCAAACGCGCAGCCCACACGCCTTCCACGCTTGATCCTCTTTTGGACGCCGCACGGCACTGTGTGGAACCACTGGCGACCCACGAGCGGTGTGACCAACTCGATGATCCTCGCGCCGCTCGCGCGGCATCAAACCAAGATCAACGTACTCGACGGGATTCGTATTTGGGACGCGTACGACCATCGCGTACCGCACACCTACGACATGCCCGCAATGTGGTCTGGTTCGCCGATCGACACCGACGCCGACGACTACACCCGCATGGATCACGGCGTGAGCTTTGGTTGGAATTTGGGCAAGTCCGTCGACCAGGAAATTGCGGATCGACTGGCGGTGACCAACCCCTTCCGAACGTTGGAGCTCGGCGTTGGGTGCGGCAACGCGCATCCCGCCACGCGCATGATCTACACCGGTGCCGGCATGCCGCGTCATCCTTTGGACAATCCGGGCCGCGCCTACGACCAGGTGTTCATGGGCTTCGAAGATCCCGAACCGGATCTGACCGCACTCCGACGACGCAGCGTGCTGGATGCCGTGATCGGTGACCTCGGCGCGGTGCGCACGCGTCTGGGTGCTTCGGATCGTATCCGTTTGGAAGCGCACGAGAGCTCCTTGCGTGAGATTGAGATGTCGCTGGGGACGACCGATCCCGTGATGTGTACGGTTCATGACCGCCCCATGGGGTCGGGGTTGGACCTGACCATCGATCAGCAGAGCCAACTGCTGGCGACGTCAATTGCCTGTGAACGCACGCGGATTGCGAGCATGCAGGTTCGTATCGCGGACAACGATGGGTCGCTTTACGAGTGGGCGGGAATCACGTCCGGCGGTCACCACATGACCTCGCACGACCAGTCGACCACCGCACAGGACAACCTTGCCGCGTTGTACACCTGGTACGCCGAGCGGTTTGCGTACTTGTTGGACTTGCTCGATGCGATTCCCGACGGCGACGGAGTCAGCGTGCTGGACAACAGCTTTGTCGTGTGGGGGAGCGAGATCGGAGTGGGCTGGAACCACGACGTGTCCAACGTACCTTTTGTCGTCGCGGGAGGAGCTGCCGGTCGCATGAGCGGCGGTCGTTACATGGACCTGCGTGGGATGGATCTGCAGCACAATCGGATTCTGGTCGATTGTCTGAGAGCCATGGGCATCGATGATGTGCCGACGTACGGGTCGACGGACAATGGAACCGGTGGAGTGCCGGGTCTTCTCAGCGTCTGACTTCGTCTGGTCTTCTCGAGTGAGGTGAGTCGACGCCATCGATTCGCTGCGCGGACATTTCCTTTCCCTTTCCCATTCCCATTCCCACCAAGCCGCTGGTGCGACGTCACACGTCAGCGGGTTCCATCCCGTACGCCGGCCGTTTCCCGATTGCTGGGCGGGAAAGGGAAAGGGAACGGGAATGGAAACGAACGCGCTCGCTTCGCGACGGGAGACGACGGCGCGACGCCCCATTTCAGATCGCGTTTAGATTTCGCGATCCGCATTTTGTCATTCAAAACCAAAGAAAACGGCCTCTCCGTGGGGAGAGGCCGCTTCAAAAAAGTTAAGGGTGGTGGTTGGGATTCAGTCGAACACGTTCGTATCAGAGCAGTTCGACGCTCGGCACAAGCGCGAGCACTGCATCAACAGCGCGCTTGGCGTTGCTGTGGCTGTAGTAGGTCTCGCTGGTGCCGATGACCTCGCCGTTCGCGGCAAGGACGTTGAAGTACCACTCGCCGTTGACGGCTTCGCGGATGTCGTAGCCACGCTCGTCAGCGGCGTGGTAGGCGACCAAGAACGTTCCGTTGAGCGCTGCTTCTTCGGTGCTGTAGCCCTGCGAGGTCAGCACGACCTCTCCGTTGGCGGCGTAGAGGTTGAAGTAGAAGCGATCGTCCGCCCCCTGGAAGGTCTGGAAACGTGCGCCGGTGCGGTTCGCAAGCCAGTCGAGATACTCACCGACGTTGCGCTTGACCCCATCGGCCCCCCGTTGCGCGTTGTATGCGGTGGTGTAGGTCTCACTCGTTCCGATGACGCGGCCGTTGCGCGCCTTCAGCACGAAGTAGGTCTCACCGTTGGCGGCGTCGCGCAGTTCGTAGCGCGCCACATTCTCGCCGTTGTCACACACCGAGAGAACGCCGTTGAGCGCAGCGGTGCGGCTGCCGTACGCCTGCGACGAAAGAATGATGCGGTGGTTGGCTGCCTTGAGGCGAAAGCGGTAGTCGCTGCCGCTTTGGTAGACCTCGAAGTACGGGCGGCCCGTGACAGCGGACTCGCTGCCGTCGATGCCGTCGGTGGGCGTCTCGTACGCGCAGCCGGAGAAGATGGTGAGTGCGAAAAGAATGCTGGTGATGAGCTTGTTCATGACTGTCTCCCTTAGGTGCCACTCACTAGAGCAAGGGTGGTGCCACATGTAGGCAAGCTGAAATCCTTATGCTTTTTGCCAGCCGATTGATCAGTACGCTTGACAAAAGTTTATTAGATTGAATTATCGTTAATTAGTGACAACGAACGATCTCATCCCCGAAACGGACGATGTTCTGCACGAAGCCTCGAGCGTCGAAGGGGTGGAACGTCGGGTCATGGAGCTCGCGATGCAGCGCACCGGTGCTCGTCACGGCGCGGTGATGCTGTGGGACAGCGAAGCCAAGGGGCTGGCGATCCACTTTCACGTCGTGAAGGGTTTGGTGGTCAACCTTCCGGACGAGGTCGTCCCGATTCGGAGTGTGAATGGCTACAACGGAGTTGCCGCGTACGCGTACGACACCAACTCCGCGTACTTGTGTCACGACGCGCCCTCTGATCCGCACTACGCGCCCTACTACTTTGAAGTTGCGTCCATCGCGTGCGTACCCATTCCTTTTCAGGACCGCGCCATTGGCGTGCTGAGTGTGTCGTCGCGGCAAAAGGGGATGTTCGACGAACACACACTCGCGGCCCTGCAAGAGATCGCTGCGTCGTCGACGAAGTTTCTCCGTCGTGCTCAGTTATTCCGGGCGAGCCAAAAAGGGACCGGTCGCCCTTTTCTCATCAAGGGTCTTTCACCACAATGGCTCGAGGTTGAGCAGCGGATCGAAAAGGTGTCTCCCACGAACGCTCCAGTGTTGGTTCATGGTGAGAGTGGGACGGGCAAGGAGTTGGTGGCCAACGCGATTCACTTCAACAGTCGTCGTTCGGACCAACGCATGGTCACGGTTAACTGTGCTGCGATTCCCGAAACGCTCTTGGAGAGCGTCCTCTTTGGCCATGTGAAAGGTGCATTTACGGGAGCGACGTCGGACAAGAAGGGCGAGTTTCAAAAGGCCGATGGAGGCACGCTCTTTCTCGACGAGCTTGGTGAACTCCCGGTGCCCTTGCAGGCGAAAGTGCTGCGCGCGGTGGAGGATGGTGAGGTTCAGCCGCTGGGAAGCAACGAGCCGCCCAAGACCGTCGATGTGCGTTTGGTGTGCGCGACCAACCGGGATTTGCCCGCGATGGTGGAAGAGGGGACGTTCCGCGCCGACCTGTACTTTCGGTTGAGCGTGATGACCATGGAGCTGCCCGCGTTGCGCACCTACAAGGACGACAACCTCGGTGTGATGGCCCGTGTGTTTGTGAAACAGGCTGCGGCCAAGCATGAGCGCGAAGTACGACGGCTATCGCCTGAGGCGCTTGCGCGGCTTCATGCGCATGACTTTCCGGGCAACGTACGTGAGCTGAAGAACGCCATGGAGCACGCCGTGATCATGGCCACCGGAGATACGATCGAGCCCGAAGATCTACCTGGGTTTATTACCGGGATGAAGCAGAGCAAGAAGACCAAGCGGAAGAAGAAGAAGCGAGCAACCTTGGCCGAACTGCGAGAGCAGTGGCTTGCGCCCTTGGAGACGAAGTACCTGAAGGAACTGCTGGATGAGCACGATGGACGCGTTCATCGCGCGGCAAAGGCAGCAGGCATAACCGCACCAACGTTGTACAAGCTGCTCGAGAAGCGAGGCATGAGCCGGTCCCGGAAATAGTGCGGAATGCGGAATGCGGGATGAGAACGAAATTTCCGCAGCACCTAGGACCGTCGCAACTCGGTCGCAGCAACTAGGAATGCGTAATGATGAACGCGAACTTGATTGAAGATTTGCCTCGGTCCTCCTGACAATCGCGCCGAAGCCGACCGTCGGACGCGAACCCCGAACCGTTCCGTACAGTCGAACGAAGGGGAACGAAGAACGCGAAGCGTTCGTTCGAGCGACGGTGGCAGTCGGACAACGTCGAGGCTCCCCGAGCCGAGACGCGCGCGAAGCGCGTGCTTGGAGGGGGGTCCCGAACGTAGTTCGGGGGGAGGGATTGCTAATCCCTCCCCAAGGGAGGAGCGTGGCCGTTTAAGTCGGAGCCGAAGGCGAAGACGTAGGCCACGCGACGACCGATAAACAGAGTCTCAGCAATCATCCGCGACGCGAATGCTCGTCACGCTTCCGCTTTGAATCGCGTCGCAGTACGCGCCGCTAAACCGCAGCGTGCGTCCCGTGAGGTCGTAGCCACCAGCCGGAACAAGCGCTCCGTCCTGGAACACGCGAACACTTCCAACGCCGCGAGGCGGATCACTTGCCAAGCTGAAGTTGCAGTCCGCAGCCGAGGCCACGATGCGCTCGAGCGAAGTGGTCAACGCAGGTCCGTCCACGGCTTCGTAGTAACGAATCGCTCCAGCACGCGCACGACCACCTGCATCGGCCATCATGTTCAAGCCGGCTTGCAGCGCGGGAATACCAGAAACATCGCCCGTCGAATCGGGGCCGACGATCCCAAGCACGAAGGTGTCGACGCCTCGCGTGCGAAGATCCGAAATGGCTGAGACAGTCGCCGCGACGGTCGCCCCACAGTTCGGCTCAGGAAGTCCGTCGGTTGCAAGAACCACGAAGCGCGGACGCGAAGTCGCAACACTGTCGAGGTACTCCTGAACCTCCATAAACGCGGTCGGCGTCGGCGTATCGCCTGCACGCGGGGGCATACTCGCCAGCGCGCTGAGGATGGTCGGCGATCCGCTCGACATCAGCGGGACATCCGGGCCCATGCCCACGTCGCAGTTGAGTCGCTCATCGGTGCCGTCGCGCTGCGGGAAAGTCAGCAAACCGGTCTGGAGCGCATCGAGCGAAGGCAGCACGGTCCCCATCGCGCTCTCGAGCGCGGCCCAGCGTGACTCGGTACCGCCCACAGCAGGCCACTGCATGCTGCCCGAACGATCGACCAAGAAGAAGATCTCGCCGTCGGGCGGAACCACCGGAACGTTCTCCTCCCAAGGCATGCAGCACAGCGCGCCGCAGTCGGGGTCGGCACAGTCCACCAGACCGTCGCAGTCTTCATCCAAGCCACCGGTGCACGTCTCGGCAGTCGGGGTGACCGCTCCGTCGCACGCACCCCAGCCATCGGCATCACACGTCTGCGTTCCGCCGCGACACATGCCCACGCCTTCGGTACCCGCAGGTCCGCCGTAGCAAGATCGCGTCATCCCCTCGGGACACTCACAGCCTTCGTCGATCAGGCCGTCACAGTCTTCGTCGTCAAAACCGTCGCAGGCTTCTTCGATGGGGTCGATGGCTCCGACGCACTCGCCCCAGGCTCCATCCACGCAGTACTCGAGACCCGTTGTGCACATGCCGGTGCCAGCCGCATCGCGATCACCACACTCGCGGGTGTCGCCAGCAACGCAGTCACATCCCTCGTCGGTCTCACCGTCGCAGTCGTTGTCCACGCCGTCGCAGACTTCTTCGCTCGGGGTGCCCGAGCCAACGCAGACGTCCCACATTCCGAACTCAAAGTCGGACGCGCAGGTTTGCGTACCCATGCGGCAGGCGCCGACACCAGCCAGCGAGGAGTCGCCCACGAAGCAAGGCTGCTCGTCGCCAGCCTCGCAGCGGCATCCCTCATCAACGGCGCTGTCGTCATCGTCGTCGAGTCCGTTGCAGGCCTCGCCATCCATCGGATCGTCCATGGGATCGTCCATCGGATCGTCCATGGGATTGGGCGGCAAGCCGTTGGGCGAACACGCCGCGAGAACCAGAACCAAACACCACCAAATACGCATGCAGTGGATTTCTGCACGTATCGATCCAAGGTCAGTGTCCTGAAATTGCTTGGTTTTTAGCCCGGGAAACCGGAAACCCCAGCAGCCATCTCGGGAACGGTCGTCCCCAGGCGAAACCAGAGGATCGTCTAGCGGCACTCTTGCCGTCGGGTCGTCTGTACCTCGCGACAGACGCCGATCCCAATGATGCCTTTGTCGGGATCGATCTCGCCGATGTACTGGCAGTCCTGCCAGGTGCCGTTGACGCCGCACGCAGGATTCACGCCCACCCAGCCGCCGGAGCGCAATCGGATCTCCCCGTCGATGTCCGGACACTTACACGCAGTGCCGTTCCAGCGCTTCTCCGCGACCCCGTTGCAGTTCCAATCGAAACTGAACGAACACTCTGCGCCGTCCGGTACGCAATAGGGTTCTCCGGAATACAACGTCACGCTTGGGTTCACGCTCGCACCACCCAGAGCAAGCACATCCTGGCAATCGAATCGCATCGTCGGTGACGTCACCCACTCCGCACCAGGGAGCGATCCGCAGTCGCAGGCTTCGGTCGCAGTCGACTCAACACCAAACCCGTCGCCATCCGCGTCTTGGTAGCACGTCACTTCCGACGCGTCTTCATCGGTACGAGAGTCGCAGTCGTTGTCCACGTCGTCACACGCCTCGGGCGCACCGGGATAGCGAATGATCATCGTGTCGTCGCAGTCACCGCCGGGAAGGTCGACGCAATCCATCGGTGAAACACCATCACCATCCTCATCGATGAATACGTTCTCGCAGGGATTCTCGACGTCGTCTGCTTCGTCATTGCAACTGTCCGCGGTGCAGGGTTCTCCATCGTCACAGGAGAGTGGCGTGCCCGCGATGCATTGGTTCTCCACGCACGTTTCTTCGCCGTTGCAAGGCAATCCGTCATCGCACTGCGCGTCGCCTTCGCAGGTGAAGCGACAGTCGATCTCGCAGCCATCGCCGGGGATGTCGTTCATGTCGTCGCAGTCTTCGCCCGGATCTTCACGGCCATTTCCACAATTGGCGTCGACGCACGTTCCCAATCGACAGACGCCGGGTTCGTCGAGACCCATGCTGTCACACGCCGTCAAATCCGCCGCCGGTTCGCCGCGCTGGCAGACGTGCTCGACCGTGCACGTGTCTCCCGGTGTACAGGAGTCGCCGTCGTCACACTCGTCGGACGATCGACACGAGAAGGTGCACGTGAACGGCTCGCAACCATCGGCTTCCACTCCGTTCCCGTCGTCGCACTCTTCACCTGCGTCTTCGTCCACCACCCCGTCGCCGCACCGACTCGCCACGCACTCCCCTTCGATGCAGACGAAGCCTGGCGTCAATCCACAGCTGTCGCCTTCGTCGAGTGTGGAGCAGTCCACGATCGTGGGCTCGCACAAACCTTCGACGCAGGTCTCGGCCAGATTGCACATCATCTCAGCGTCGACGGCCTCGAGCATCAACACCAGATCGCTCTGTTCAGGCACATCGAACATCAAGCAGCCTTCGGCAACGCGTTCGCATCCCGCCGTGAACCCTTCGGCAGTGACTGCGTAGCGTCCGCGCGCCAAAAGCGGCGGCATATCCGTCATCGATCCGCTGCGTAGGATCGTGGCTTGATAGATCGACGAGCCTGTACAGCCGCCGATTCGAAGCTGGGCTTCGATGCGATCGAGATCGGACGAAACGCCATCGGCAACTCGGATATCCCAGGCCACCGACGAGGTTTCGGACGTACAACCAAGCCCGCTCACCAGGAGCAACACCCACGCCCAACCGCGCACCATCGACAGAAATGATACCACAATTTTTCGCTCTCACGGCACAGCCACCGTGCGTTCTGGTATCCTTTTGGGGTGTTGGCGCGCGTTGGGATGCTGCTGGTGTTGTCCGGCATCTCTGGGTTGGCTTTGGCCCAACCAACGCACCTCGATCGCGGAATTGAGCAGCTCGACGAAGGCTTGTTTGAGGAAGCGCTGGCCGAGCTCGAACTCTCCTATCAGGAGGACACGCTCGACCGAGACGCACTGATCCAACTACTGGTGCATCGCGCGCTCGTGTTGTCGGGCCTTGGACAAGATGCAGAGGCGGACCTTCGACGCCTCGGATCTCTCAACCCTGACTCCGAAGCATTGCGTCGCCTGCCACCACCTCTGCGTTCGACGGTGGACGCGGCGATGCAGGAGCCCATGGCGGTGGTCGTGAGTTCCGAGAGTGCTGCCGGCGGAGTGCACATCAACGTTCGGGTGCGCGGCGACGTCACAGCCTTCGTGGAGTCGTTTCGAATCCGAGCGCGCGCTGAAGGACGCGACTGGGTCGAGGGCACCAACTCCGTGGTTCTGCCAACCACCGATGAGCGCTCCGTCGAATACATCGCGGAGGCGCTTGGACCTCGTGGGATCGTGTTGGTTCGTGACGGAACCGAAACCGACCCGACTCCGTTGCGCACGACAACGCCGACGGTTACCGACGATAGCCCTATCGGTGTGGCGCCTCCCGAGAAGTCGCGCACAGGATTGTGGGTCGGCATCAGCTTGCTCGTTGCTGCGTTGATTGCGGGCGGTGTGGCCACTGCGATCGTTCTTACCAACCAGGATCCTTCGGACACTCAAGTGGGCATGCCCATGGCTGAGTTTCCGTAGATGGCAGCGGCCGAAAACCTTCTCGAACAAACCACTGGCGAGATGGTGGGTCGCTATCGGCTGTGTTTCGAACTCGCGTCGGGCGGCATGGCCACGGTGTTTCTAGCCCGCTCACCCAGCAACCACGGCTTCACGAAAGTCGTCGCGCTCAAACGCATCCACAAACACCTGGCGAAACACTCCGACTACGTCGAGATGTTTTTGGACGAAGCGCGCATCGCGTCGCGCATTGACCATCCCAACGTTTGCCACGTCCTCGATTTCGGCGAGTCGGACGGCGAGTACTTCATGACAATGGAGTACTTGGTGGGCGAAGGGCTTTACACCGTCCTCAAGCAACTCGTTCGACATCCGGAGCGCGCGAGTTTTGAAGACTGGCTTCCTGTGGCGGTTCGGGCGTTGGTGGATGCGGCGGAAGGCCTGCACGCCGCGCATGAGTTGGCCGACGCCAACGGTGAACCCTTAGGCATTGTGCATCGCGACGTGTCTCCACAGAACTTGATGTTGGGGTTTGATGGAGCGCTTCGCGTCGTGGATTTTGGAATCGCGAAAGCCGCCGATCGATTGCACGAAACGGTGACCGGCGAAGTCAAAGGCAAGTGGAGCTACATGTCGCCCGAGCAGGCACGTTCGCAGCGTGGGCTGGTCGATCGTCGGACCGACGTGTGGGCGCTGGGCGTCGTGATGTGGGAAGTACTGACGCTGCGCCGATTGTTCAAGCGGCCCACGAGTGCGGACACGATTTACTCGGTGCTGGAAGACGAAATCGATCCGCCGAGTCGATATCAACCCAAAGTGCCCCGCGCACTGGATGCTGTTGCATTGAAGGCGCTGCAACGAAATCAGGCCGAGCGCTTTTCCAGCACACGCGAGTTTGCGCAGGCGTTGATCGATGCGTACCCGGCCGCAGCGTCGGCGAGTACGGCCGCTGCGCTGATGAAGACACTCTTTCCCGAGAACGAAGCGCGTAAGCGTCAGATGATCGAAGTTGCGCGCGTGTCGGACTCGATTGTTCCGGCAGCGATTCCACGACGACCCGACACCGGATCGTTTTCGGGGATTGCCGAAACGTTGGCGGGGCCTGAAGTCGACGTGAGTGTTCCAACGTCGAAGTCGCCTTGGATTGCAGTTGCACTGATCGCGTTGTGTGCAGCCGGCGGCGCAGCGTGGGCGTTGATGGGTGACGACACCGCGCCCGAAGCTGCAGCCGCGGCCGGAGCCGACGAACCCGAAGCCGAAGCCGAAGCCGAAGCCGAGCCCGAAGCCGAAGCCGAAGCCGAAGCCGAGGCCGAAGCCGTCGCTGAGACTGAGACTGAAACTCAGACTGAAACTGAGACTGAAACTGAGACTGAAACTGAGACTCAGACTGAAACTGAAACTGAGCTCGCGGTCGCGCAGATGCGACGTGGGATGCGTCGCGTTTCCATGATGCGTGCGGAAGCCATGACCGAGACCGTGCCGACCGAGATGACGGAGATGGTCGCGCAGAACGGAACGCTGATCGTGACGACGCCGGGGACCTGGGCGAACGTATTCCTTCGCGGTCGTCTGCTTGGACCGACTCCGCTGCGTCGTCCGCTACCGCCGGGAACACATCCGTTGGAGCTGCGTTTCGAGGGACAACCGCCCGGTGTGCGTGTTCAAGCCACTGTCGAATCCGGTCAACCAACGCGGATCGTGCAGCGGCGGTAAGAAGCTTCACGGGTTGGGAGACCAATTATTTTTTCGAAGACTGAAAGACGAGCCAAGAGACCAAAGTCTTGACTGGTCTGGTCACTGGGCGGCTTCCCTAAACATGATGGGTCCTTCCGTACTCCCGAGCTTCCATACTTCCAGATCCGCGAAGCGGAATGCAGACCAAACCGACAGCTTCACGGACTTAGAAGCGGTTCCAGGCGTACTCGCTCGACCCTTCGAGAAATACCGAGCTGATTCCCAACACACCCACCGCCGCGGTGCCGCTTGCGATCACTGTCCCGGGTGTTCGGCCAATCTGGTCACGCGCTGTGAGCCCAGCCAACGTCGCTGTCGCGGCGAGATTCAACATTCCGTACACAAAGCCAATCCATCGGCGCCGTCGATCTTTGCGCGCACCGGCTCGCAACTCGCCTTCGAACGCGTCTAGATCGTCCTCCGTCAAACCGCCCTCGCGTGCGTCGATGAAACGCTCGAGTCGATCCTGCGCATCCCGACCTGCACGCGGCCGCGAGAACCCGCGGTATGTCATGTACGCCAACGTCGCGGCACCAATGAGGCACCCCGCCCCAAGTGCGACTTCATAGTTTTCGTCGCTTGGCGGCAACAGAAAGCCCACCGCGCAATAGGCCTCAAATACGGCAACCAGCATCGAGCGCTGCGCCGCCAAGTACGAAACGGGATCAAACCGGTGCGCGGCGGTGCGCAGCGCAGACGAAAGGCGCTCCACCCGGTCAAGATCGAGCGCCACGTTTTGCGGGCTCAGCTGTACGGACAAGGCTGTGTCGTCAACGTCCTCCGATGCAGCAGGCTGCGCCACTGCCCCGCTCGTGAAGAGCAACGTGAGAAACGCGGCGCGAACCATGCCCGCACGCTAGGCGCTCATCGCGAACCGCTCAAGTCGGCAACTCAAACGTCGCCGCGAAGCAGACCGATCTCGACAAACTCGACCTGCAATGCTGCGGCCAACATGAGATGAAACGGCTCATCAGCTTCGTAGTTCGCACTCCACTGTGTTTCGGGCTCCGCATTCGGCTCCCCCAAACGAAAATTCGCCGTGCCGTTCTCGGCGTCGAAGGTCACGGCGTACTCGCTGGTTTGCAGCCGCAACAGGTGCTTTGTGCCCTCGCGACTGTAGCGAAGCTCGGTACGCAACTCGCCGTCCGCGGTGTTTACGAACACCGAGCCATCCGTGCCCAGTCGAAACGCGGACACCGCAACGGAATCGTCTTCGGTTTTCCAAAGCGTCATCGGTGTCGAGAGGAGGAGTTGTCCATCAGGCTCCGCACCCAGGCGCTCGCGCGCAGGACCGTTCACGATCGAGATCGAACCGTCGTTGGCAATCTCAAACGAGGCCTGGGCGTTTCGCATCGTCCCCGCAAAGCCCGGTGTGGAAGGCTCGGCGGGCACGGGTGTCGCCGGCGCCTCCGCAGCCGGTGCCTCCTGGGTCGGCGTTTCGTTCGCTCCGCACCCCAAGGAGCAAAGCAGCATCAACATCGTCATTCGCTTCATGCGTGGACGACGAGCCCGCCATCGCAGTGTCGCAAAAAACGTCTGTTCAAAGACTGCGCAGTGCGGACAACGGAGCGTTCTGCAGTGGTTTCGCCGCTCCGATCCGGAGTGGAACGTGGTCGTACGCAGCCCAGTTCACGCGTCGCGTTCGCAGCCAGTACTCAAACGTAAAACCAGGCCACAGCGAGAAGTTTTTCCCGTTGCCATCCAGGTACCAACTTTGGCAACCGGTCATCCATACGGTCTCTTGCATGCGCGACTGCAGGTCATAGTTGAACTTGCGTTGCACCGCCGGCTTCACATCCAAGTACGCCAAGTCTTGGTTTCGAAGTCGCTTGATGCACTGCAGGACATAGTGAATCTGTGCCTCGGCCATGAACACGACCGAGTTGTGTCCAAGCCCGGTGTTCGGTCCCAGCAACACAAACAGGTTGGGGAACCCCGAAACGCTCATTCCGTAGTACGCCTCGGCGCCGTTCTGCCACGCGTCGTTGATATCCACGCCACCCAATCCGAACACCTGCATCGGTGTGATGAACTCGGTGACCCGGAATCCCGTCCCGTAGAGAATCGCGTCGACCTCACGCACAGTCCCATCGCGTGTCACCACGGAGTTGGATCGAATCTCCACAATGTCGTCGGTGACCAAGTCGACGTTGTCGCGTTCAAGCGTCGGGTACCACGTGTCTGAGCCCAGCACGCGCTTGCAGCCGATGGAGAACTCCGGTGTCACTTTCGCGCGCAGTTCAGGTTCGGAAACCTGACTCTCGATGTGCTTGCGACCCATGCGTTGCGCGAGTTGCAACAGTTTCGGGTACTTCACAAACCCGATCGCACGGCTCTCCCACAGCCAGTAGATCGAGTTGCGATACGCACGCTGAAGACCGGGAATGAGCTGAAACGCTTTCTTGGTCCCTTCGCGATATGCGCCGTTCGCCTTGGGCATGATCCACGGCGCTGTCCGCTGAAACACGTAGAGTTGATCCGTCTCGGGGGCGATCTCGGGAACAAACTGAATCGCACTTGCCCCGGTTCCGATCGATGCCACGCGCTTTCCACGAAAGTCGTAGTCGTGATCCCAATGGAACGAATGAAACTGTGCGCCCTCAAAGCTGTCGCGGCCGGGGATATCGGGGTACGCAGGTTTGTTTAAGGGTCCCGCGCCGCTGACAAGAACGCGTGCTTCAAACACGGTGTCGTCGCTCAGATCGATGTTCCAGCGCGCCGTGTCCTCGTCGAAACGCGCACCCTTCACCTCCGTGCCGAAGCGGATGAAGCGTCGTAGGTCGTAGCGCTCCACCACGTCTTTCAAGTACGCGAGAATCTCCTCTTGCCCACTGAACTCATGCGACCAGTGCGGGTTCTGATCGAACGAAAACGAGTAGAGGTGCGAAGGCACGTCACACGCGCATCCGGGATAGGTGTTGTCACGCCACGTGCCCCCGATGTCGTCGGCCTTTTCGAAAATCGTGAAGCTCTCGATGCCCGCTTCCTTGAGCTTGATCGCCATGCCCAAGCCCGAGAACCCCGCGCCGATAATCGCGATGGGAAAGTCCGCCATGTCTCCTCCGTTGACCAACGGTCAATACACTAAGACGCTATTGACCAACGGTCAAGACGAGGCTAGATTATTCGATACCTCTCCGGTTTTATTGAGGAAAACCCGACTCATTATGCAGCGACTCGCCACAGACGAACGACATGCACAGCTGCTTGCGGGAGCACGCGAGCTCTTCGCGGCACATGCGTTCGATGCGCTTTCCACGGCTGAGATCGCCCGCCAACTTGGCGTGAGCAAAGGTCTGCTCTTTCACTACTTCGGAACGAAACGCGGACTCTACGTAGCGACTGTCACGGCGGCGGTCGACGAACTCATCGCGGTGACCGAACCCGATCCGAACAAACCGCTTCCCATGCAGTTGTTCGAAAGCATGAGCGCATACCTCGAATGGGCGCGCGCCAATCAGAGTGAACAAACCCAAATTCTGATGGGCGGAATTGGCGTCGACGATGAAGTCGCTGAGATTCTCCAGCGCCCACGCGCACTCACACATCGACGCGTTCTCGGGGCGCTCGGTATGTCCGAGGCCACACCCGCACTTGAGATGGCCATCGCTGGATGGATCGGTTTTGTGGAAGGTGTCGGTCGCTCCTGGGCGCCACAGCTCGACGTGCCGCGTGAAGTGCCGTTGATGCAAATCGCCGCATCGCTTCAAACCGCACTTCGCACCGCCGGGGTCGACGAGGGTCTACTGGCACTGCTGGACTAGAGCGCGTCTCAACTTGAGATGTGACCTAGAGTATCCTCAAGCGATGCTGAATCCGGAACCGATCGTTGCCGCACTTGCCGACACGCTGTTTCCCGAAGAAGCCGATGCACCTTCGGGGGCCAAGATCGTGCCCGACGCACTCGACGACCTTCTCGCAGGTATGGATGCCGACGACGTGAAGCAGCTAAACCTAGCGCTGCGTTTGTTCGAACTGGGTGCGATTCCTCGCTACGGACGACGATTCAGCAAGCTCGCAGCGCCCAAACGCGAACGCTACGCACGAAGTTGGATGCGTTCCAAGTTGGCGGTTCAACGCACGATCTTTCGAGCACTGCGCGGGCTCTGTTCAAACCTCTACTACGCCGATCCACGCACGTGGGAGCTACTCGACTATCCGGGACCGCAGGTGCAGCGATGAGCGTACGACTGGGAAAGACGATCGTCGGCATCGAAGAACATCACGTCGATGTGGTGATCGTGGGTTCGGGCGGTGGAGGTGCGCCGGCTGCGTTCGAGCTCGCGTCGGCAGGTCTTGACGTGATGGTGTTGGAGGCAGGCCCGCGAATCTTGCCGGAAGAGTTCGGGCAACGCCCGCTCGACAGTGTTCGCCGCGCATACGTCGACGCAGGTGGGCAAGAGACCGTCGATGGAAGCGTGCAGATTCTCCAAGGCAGTTGTGTTGGAGGTTCGACCGTCGTCAACGGCGAGGTGTGTTTCCGGATTCCCGACCGCGTGTTGAACGAATGGGAGCGCGAGTTTGGGGTTCGCGGCATGGATCCGAAGTCGATGGCTGGAGTCTTCGCCGAGGTTGAAGAACGCATCAACGCCGGACCCGGAGATGGCAAACACGTCGACGCGTCTGCGTTGGTGATGCCTGGGATGAAGAAACTCGGGCTCGATCCCAAACCCGTCTCGCGCAACACCAAAGGCTGTCGAGGCTGCAACTACTGCTTCTTTGGCTGTGCGTGGGGCTGCAAACAATCCATGGATCAGAGCTATCTGCCCGCTGCGATGAACGTAGGTGCGCGGGTGATTAGCGACGCTCGTGTGGAGCGCATCGAGATGAACGGTGCAACGGCACAAGGCGTGGTCGCGCGTACCCCGCACGGAACGCTGAAGGTTCGCGCAAAGCACGTGGTGTTGGCGTGCGGTGCCATCGCAACGCCTCTGATGTTGCAGGACCACGACCTGGGCGGACCCGAGGTCGGCAAGAACTTAGCCGTGCATCCGATCGCCGGGATCTTCGGTTGGTACGACGACGTTCAACCACAGCGCACCTCCGCGATGATCGGCGCGTACTCCGACGCTTACGCAAGCGACGACATTCTCTTAGAAACAGTAACCGCGCCACGCGATTTCTACGCTGCGTTGGTGCCTGGGATCGGGTTGGAGCACCGCCAGTTGGTTCGAGACATGGATCGCATGGCGGGGATCGCTTCGATCGTTCGCGACGTCGGCGGACTGGGCACGGTGACTCGCGACCGCAAGGGCAAGAAGCGCATCACGTGGACGATGGACAGGAGCACGGAGCGGAAGATCCGCTTAGGCATTCGTCGCTGCGTGGAAGTGCACTTCGCAGCGGGTGCGACCAAGGTCACCCTTCCTGCAATCGACCTGGTTGCAGTTGGACCGCACGATGATTTGTCCGTGATCGACACGCTGCCCTTAGGCGCGGCTGACGTGACGTACCTGAGCTACCACCCGCAGTGCACAGCGCGGATCGGCTCGGTCACCGACAACGATGCGCGAGTCCGAGGCACGGAGAACCTCTACGTGATGGATACGAGCCTGTTTCCAACACCGGTTGGTGTGAATACACAGGTCCCCGTGATGGCGGTGTCAACGCACATGGCGCGCAAACTCGCCGCTCGCGTACAGAGCTAACGAATCGCGCGGTACTTCGGATCCATCACGATTCGCTCGAACAGACCGGTGTAGCGCATCCCGTCGGCTTCAAACGCGTCGGTCTGCGTCTCCAACCACGACAACTCGCGCGTCGTCAGTTCTCGACCGAACAGGTTCTGCGCCAACGTACGCACCGCACACTCCGCAATCTGATGTTGCTCGATCTCTTCGTCGGCGAGCGCATGCGGACCTTCGTCCAACGCGGTCTGCTCGTTCTCCTCCAGGTAGATCGAGGAAAGCGGCAGCCCGCCGTACTCAGCGTACGTGTCCTCGTGCGAGTTCGCCGCAGTGACGAAGTACGAGTTGCAGTACGTGTTGCAGTTGTTTCGAGAGGTCCCCGGTCCGCACTCACACGTGGAGAGCACATCGGTGAACGAATGCTCTTCGGTTCCGAAGAATCCGAAGGTTCCACCCGTGCGCCAACGCGCCCAGTGCGCAGCAGCCGGTTCGAGCACGTTGTGACAGTCCTCGCAGCCGTTGCGCATGCGCAGGTTCGGGTGCGGCTCTTCCTCTTCGGCGGGCAATCCGTCTGCGCTCGGCACGAAGGGATCGCACAAAAACGCGGTGTAGAAACGGTTCGCGCGCGCGCGGTTACTCGCAAAACGCAACAGGTACGCCATCGTCGTCAACACACCAGCATGTGCAGGCCCACGCTCGATCTGTCGCCAGGTTTCGTCTGTGTACGTCGTCGCTGGAAGCGTGGGCATCTGCGTGTCGAACACAATCGGACCGGTCTGGGTCACGCCCGTGTAGCCGTCCATGTATTCGTACATGTGCGTCGAGCGTCCGTTCACGAAGGATGTGCGCGTCGTGAACGCGTCCGTGAACGGCATGTCCATCCGAACAATGTGCTCAAAGATTCGCGCGGGCTCTTCTTCCAGTGCAGCACGAATGTCCCCGGTGTCGACCTCGCGCATGCAGCGCCGCAGCTCAGGCCCGCATCCACACCCTCGGTCGTTGGTGTTGTAGATGTCGCAGTCCGCTCCGCTAAATCCTGTGGCGACGTCCTGCGCATCAAACGCGCAAACTTTGATTTCGATGCTGGGGTCCCAGAAGGGGCGAACCATTTCGTAGCCCTCTTGAACGCACGTGCCCGCGCCAAAGCCGACGTCGATGCAGTCGGAGTCCGTCACCTGCTGAATCGGAACGGGATGTCCGTTCGCGTCGTATTCGGTCTGCGGCTGGTCCAGACACGTGTACTGGTTGTCGCCGCGATACTTCCGACGCGAGTTGTTCTGATAGTAGAGCTGCAGCGTGCTGTTGTACGAGAGCCGGTTTTGTCCGGCGATCAACAGGTCGACAGAGGCAAGACTCGACCAGAGTTGGACCTGAAACGTACGCCGTACCTGATCGAAGTACTCCTCTTCCGTGAACCAACCTGCCACCGCATTTTGGAGGGCGACTTCGCGATCACTGGCGTCTCGTAGCGCGACGATTTCGTCGTAACTCGGAACCCGGTTGCGGATATCGAGGCTCGCCTGTCGAAGCAGACGAAGGTGGTCGATGCTGTCCGTCGGTGCGCACTCTTCGGGCGATTGCGCGAACGCAGGCATCGAAAGACAGAGCGAAAGGATGACGAGCTTTTTCATCTTCACGCCCCCTCTCCAAGCCATGCCCGGAACGGTTCCACCCGGAAGGGGGAGTGATCCAACCCTGCAGCTGCAGCCAACGTGGCACCGATGTGCTCGGGCAACATGACGATGCCGTCTTCGCTATCCGTGGGCAGTCCGGTGTCCATGTCGACGCTTCGCAAGCCCAACGTGTCTTCGACGGTGGCGCCCACGACACCTCGACGAAGACCGCCACCGAACACCAAGATCGAACTTGCAAACCAGTGGTCGCGTCCGCTGTTGCCGTTGATGCGCGGAGTGCGGGCGAACTCGCTGTACGCCACCACAGTCGTGCACTCCAGGTTCGGGTCGTCTTCACGCAAGTCATTGAGCAACGCCGCAAGTGCGAGGTTGCCCTCTTCCAACTTCTGCGGCTGGGTGGTTGCCCAGTTGGTGAAGTGCGTGTCCATGCCCGATTGAAGCTGCGCCGTGACGGTGCTGGCCAAACCAGTCTGAAGCAGTTTGTAGGTAATGGCGGCAACCACGGCTGGCTCGCGCCCATTATTCGGGTTGTTGATGCCGTAGCGCGCTTGCACGTCAGCTTGCGAACTCAGGTCGAACTCAGCCTCGAGACCTTCCTCGAACAAGCGGCGGACGCGGTCTCGACTGGCACGAACAGACCCTTCGGGCGAACCACCAGTCACGCGATCGTGAACACAGCTGCCGGTTTCGTCCTGTGCCTGGCGTAGGAGGGCGAGCACCTCGGGCGGCAGCTCGGAACCGAGCGGACGCAACAAGTCGCGAACCTCGGTGGAGCGCGATACGCCCACACCTGTGACATCCGAACCGTAGGAGAGGTTGAACGAGGGCACACCGATCGCAACGTTCGGCATGATGTAGCCGTCGGTCGGAACACCGGTCGCCAAGCGCGTTCCCAGCGAATCACCGCGGGCAACCACACCCGCCGGCGGAATGAAGGTGTTCACGTACGCGCGACCCGTCGGGTGCGAGACCGTGTTCATGTTCACGCCGCGAAAAAGCGTCATCACGTCGGTGTGCGGCAACAAGGGCGCCATCGCCGCACCCCAGAGAACCTCGGTGCCTCCGATCGTCGCCGTGATTGGCGTCTGATATTCAGCCGGCAACAGCGCACGTCCGAGATCGATCGAACCCGGATACTCGACGTCGCGGGCATCCGGGCCGAGAAGCACGTCCCATCCACCGTTGAAGTAGAGCAGCGCAGTGCGCCGCGGAATCGGTGCCGCCGCAAAGATGCGCGACACAGGGGCAAGGCCAGCAACGCCACCAACAGCGCCTGCGCCAAGAGCTCCGGCAAGGAGCTTACGTCGAGAAAACTTTCGAGTACTCATCGCATGCTCCTAGTAAGTGAGAAAGTCCGGGTGGGTAACGAGTCCGACGCAGACCGCCTGCCATCGGTATTCCATGTCGGTGTCGCTCAACTCACCTTCTTCGGGTGGCGTGGTGAGGAGCGTCATCCAGGGGTCCAGCCGGGGATCGTCGTCGGCTGTGATCTCCACGCTGAGGAAGCGCAGAAACATGTAGCGAAGGTTCATCGCAAGCGCGCTTGGGTCGCGGTCTGCGAGTGTGACGTGACGAACGATCACGCCTGCTCCTTCGGCAGCCGTTCGATCGGCAACGATGGCATCTCGACACGTTTCACGGCTCGCATCATCGACGAGCTTTTCAAACGTGACGGAGAGGTCTCGGCCTTCATCGGTGACCTCTGCCAAGTCCGGGCGACCGAGCGCGTTGGCGTAGCGCGCATAGCCATCCCATGCCTGTCCCGTCACCGTCGTGAGCGAACTGTAGAACTGATCCGCCGTCAGACGACGCACGCGACGTGTGTCCTCATGCTGTGCGGGACCGACGACTTCACGACCGGGCGTCGTAATGTCCTCCGTCACTGGACCATCGAAGGGTGGATCCGGACGCATCGAGGGATCCTCGACGACGCCTTCACACGCCAGCAGGAGCATGAACGCTCCGAGGGCTAGAACTCTACTCACCGCGCACCATCCCTTCGTCGATCCACGCCACCACGAGTGTGACCGCTTCCGCGTCCCAAGTTTCCAAGCGTTCCTCAAAGGGCGGCATGTCCCGCACGCGCCCCACCCGATTGCGAATCGCACGACTCGCATTCACCCAACTCTCGTACGTGGAGAGATCCGGACGATCTTCGTCGTCGCGGTCTGCTCCGTGGCACTCGCTCGATGCGCAGTGCATTTCGAAGAGCGGTGCAATGTCGTCGACGTACGTCGCACCGCTGTTGGTGACGACCTCGTATCGAATGCGTCGCTCGGCATCGCCAACGCTGACTTCCAACGTGTGCCAGCCCGGGTCGCCCCCGTAGATTCCACCAACTTCTTCGCTTCCGCTGAACGAAGGCGACTCGTGCACCATGACTCCATCGCGCACCATCGTGAGCGGTGCACTCGGGCCTTCCACCGTCAGGGTCAGACTCTCAGGAGCGCGCCGTTCAAACGTGCGAATCCCGCGGATGGCCAGCACATCTTCGTTCTCGCGCCGGTTGCAGACTTGGGTGTCCGTTTCGAGCCAAAGCCCTTCGGCGTAGCCGTGCATCTCGACCGGATCGACGTCGAAGTCGACGCCTTGAACCCGCTCTCCGATCAAACCAGCAAAGCGATAGAACTCCGCGCCAGCTTTGACGTAGAGCCACTCACCCGTGGACTCCATCATGGAAGGCGCACCGGCTTCGAAGAGCGTCGGGTACCACTCGTCGGGTCCAAAGTAGAGCCCGTCCTCGGTGAGTGCAGCCGCTTCGAAACCCAAACCGAACTCTGCTTCGATCAGCTCAGGAAGATCCTCAACGCGATCGAGTCCTTCATCACGCACGCGCCACAGACCGGTCGAGGTGTGAAGCCACGTTTCGCCACGTTCCGCTCGACAGGCACCGAGCGTCTTGGGCACATCGAGAATGTCTCCGAACTCGCCTTCCGCCGGGAACCAGCGCCACCACTGACCACCCGCGCGTTGGAAGAGATCCCCAGCAACCACAAACCCGTCACGATCACGTCCTGGATCACCGCACACGATGCTTGGCGCACCGAGTTCCATCGTTGGCCAAGGGATGGTGTCGACAAACTCGCCCTCGCGGTTGAATAACCCATCGGCGGCATACGCGATCGATGTCGCGCTCTTGGCGAACACGTCGGACATCACCGCGTCTTCGGTGAACGTCGATGCCGTTCCATCCAAGCTGACGACGCTGAGCGTCGTGCCTTCGATGAGCCACAGGTCGCCCTCCGGACTCACGGCGAGGACCTCGCGCGAACCGAGATCGACACACTCCCCGTGCGGCAAGCTGATGGAGTCCACCGCCAGCGGAACCAGGGTCGGTTCCACGGGAATCGGGTCGGGCCCATCCTCTCCGCACGCGGCGAGGAGCAGACCCACCATGAGCCATCTCACCACCTTATTAAAGTACCTCAAATGAGAACCCCTCGGAATACCCAGTGGTCGGTACTTCACAAACCCGTCAGGTAACTTCGCGAGCGTTGGCCGCATAGAGGTTGGCATGCGTACAACGATTGTCTTTTTGGCCGCGATCGCCGCGATCGCCTGTGACGATGTTCCCGATGCGGAACCGCAGGCCGAGCCTGTTCCACAGCTCTCGGTGGCTCAGGTCGCGTCCATGCTCAATGCAGGGGATCTGCTCGCCGTCGATGCCAACAACGCACAGACTCGCGAGCGACACGGAACGTTGCCAGACGCCACCCTTCTCACGTCATCGTCGGAGTACGACGTGTCGGAGCTTCCTTCTGACCAAAGCGCCAACTTGGTGTTCTATTGCGCGAACACTCGATGTACCGCTTCCGACGGAGCGGCCGAGCGCGCACGTGAAGCCGGCTACGCCAATGTGCACGTGATGCGCGAAGGCATCACCGGTTGGAAAGAAGCCGGCAACGAAACGCAACCTGCTAGCTAGTCGGTATTGCTGAGCTGACGACGCGCGTCTGGGGCTCGGTTCGAACTCGGATACCGAGTGACCAAACGCTGCAGGTGTGCCCGGGCTCGCGCTTCGTTGCCGCGCGCGAAGTGGGACTGCGCAGACCAGAACAACACATCCGGCTCTCGCGCACCGATGTCGGGGTGACGAAGCAAGCGGTCAAACGCTGCTGCGGCCGCTGCGCTGTGGGCGGACTGATGGAGCGACCACGCACGACGAAAGAGGGCGTCGAAGCTCGGCGAACGCGGTGCCGGATCGACACGTGGTTCGACACGCGGCTCGATGTGGGGAATCAGAACCTGGGTGGTCGGTTCAACGGAGTCCTCGATGGGTCGCTCCCATGACTCGCCCGCTTCCAAAATCGGATTGGGCACCCCATCGAGTGCAACTTCCACCACACCTTCGCGAACCCGGACCGCCATCAAGCGGCCATCTTCCGCTTCCACTTGGTACGACGTGCCTCGAACGTGCACCGCTTCATCGCCAACGCGAACGGTGAAGCTCTCACCCTCTTGCAATGAGCGCACATCAAACTGCGCAGTGCCGTTCTCCAAACGGTAGGCCTCATGCGGAGCCTTGCTCTCCTCGATCGCAACACCCGGCTCCGCGCTGACTTGTGCCAGCGGGGTCGGTGCGTGCTTATCGGTGGGTGAGATCGACACCCAGGGACGAAGCACCAGAAGCGCCACCGCTGCCGCGGCGAAAGCAGCGAATGCGGCGTAGCCGTAAGGCGAAATTCGGGAGGTGTTTGGTTCGAGACGAGACTCGCGCGCGGCGGCTTCGAGGCGAAACCGCATTTCAGATGCAGACGTGTCGGACAACGCGAAGGGAACGTCGTCATCGAACCAAGCGCGCGTCTCGGTCACCTCTTCAACGCTGGCCGCACACGCAGAGCATTCCTCAATGTGGGATTGCACCGCTGACGGCATCTCCGACAAAGCGCCTTGTCGAATCCAGCGCTCTACCTCACGCCGACGTGTGCATGGCTTCATCGCACTCCCCCGAGGACGGATTGCCGGATGGCCTTGCGCGCTTTCGATACGCGCTTCCACACGGCGGATTCTGAGGCTCCGAGGATCTCGCCCGCTTCGCGTGCGGAGTACCCTTCGAGCTCACACAAGACGAACGCTTCGCGAAGCGCCGGAGACAACGCCATCAGCGCCGCTTTGGCAGCCGCCAGCTTGCGTTTGGAGTCGACGTCACGCGCCACATCCTGAGACACGTCGTCGTGGGCATGCGCCAACGCACTCGCAAGTTTGCGACGTCGACCCATCGTTCGCCGGTGATGACGCACCACGTTGGTCGCAATCGCCATGAGCCAGGTCGAGACCGAAGCCCGGCCGTCGTAACCGCTCTTGCTTCGCGCGACTTGGTAGAACGTCTGTTGCACGAGGTCTTCCACTTCGTCGTGCGACACCAACCGACCCAAGTAACGCGCAATGCGAGGGTGGAACCGATCGAAGAGCAACCCCACCGCCGCCGGATCCCCGGTCGAGCACGCGCGCGCCAACGCTTCGTCGCTCATCTCATGTTCGGTCGACGAGCGCCTCTTTCGCATGGGCACCACACTCATGGCCGCACCGCACTCATGGTCGCCCCCAAGAAAGGCCAACCCGCAACGAAATCGAACCGCGCGCGTCCGGAAACGGCTCGAGTTGCTCACCAGGGCCGTCATCGTCGTCGGACTCGCGATCGTTGAGTCCGTCGGGAATGTTGCCTCGCACCAACACGCCCACGACCAGTCCAATCGAATCCGTGAGCGCGTAGCGGATGTCCCAAAACAACTCGACGAGCGGCAGCGTCGCGTCGTCGGAACTCTCGACCTCTTCACCACCGACGCGCGTCTCTCGCTCCGCGTGCGCGTAACTCACACCAAAACCCAATCCGAGTCGCACTTCGGTGGTGTCGCTCCGACTCATCCAGCCGCTTCGCAGCACCGCACGAACCGCCCGACGCGTTTCTCCGTTCACTTTCGGCGATGCATGAGCTGCAGCCGCAAGCGCAAACCATAGTTTCGGACGCACTTCGAGACCGAGACTGACTTCACCGCCCCACCACAGCGGTGCGGTTCGATCCGCGTCGAAGGTGGCGAGCGCATCGAGCCGTACACCCATCCGCCAGGGATCTGCGATGAATGCTTCTTGATGCGCGGGTGGCCGCTCCTCTTCGTCGACGATCGCCAGTGCTCGTTCTGTCTCGAGCTCTGCTTCCGCGCTCTCGGACGTACTCGCCGTCGACACGAGCGTAGGGTCTTCGGTGTCTTCCGGAGTCTCCGGTTCGGGCTCGACCTGAAACGTTGAAACGGGGAGGAGCCAACTCTCGATCCACGCGCCGACTGTGGCGATGTCATCGGTCACGTGCTCGTCCGTGCCGGCATCACGCTGCACCACAAAGTGCACGCGTTGCCCGCTGGCTTCCAAACGCACCGTCGTGCCGGCGCAGTCTGTCGCGGGCACGTTGCGAAGCAGCCCAGACTGAAGTTGCGAGTCGACGGCGTCGACCCACTCAGGCGGTCCTTCGTACGTGAGGACGTCGGGACACGCAGGTTGGGCGAGCGCGGACGGAAGCGGAGCGAGCATGCACGCACCCACCATCAGCCAACGCTCCATTCCGTCATGATTCCGCACTTTCCCCGTCTCTACGAGGTTGGTTGCCGAATGATTGAATTCCTGACCCAAGTCAGGAATCGGACGAACTGGGTACTCCTCACATGGCTGGACAACATGACGAGGAAAACATGAAGAAGCTGATTGGATTGATGGTTTTGGCGGTGGTCGCGGGTTGTGTGAGCGACACCGGATCAACCCGCGCCAGCTTGACCGGCCCGGAGCTCGCAGACCTGATCGCGGCGGACTCGCCCTTGATGACCATGGACGATGCCATCGCCATCGCGCAGATGGAGGCTCCTGCTGGCGCGATTCTCGCGGTCATCGAACTCGACATCGAAGAGGAAGACGGTGAACCCATTGCGTGGGACTCGTTGTTCTACGTCGATGGTGAGCTGCTGGAAGTTGAGGTCGGTGGATTCGACGGCGCGATCCTCGAAGTTGAGGACGAAGGAAGCGCCGAGGCAGACCCGACCGGATACATTGGCGTGGCACGAGCGCGTGAGTTGGCGACTGCGGAGTATCCCGGATTCGTGTTGGCCGTTGAGGCCGAGGTCGAAGAAAACGACGAAGCCCCGCACTACGACGTAATGATCTTTGCCGAGGGTCAAGAGACCGATTTCGTGGAAGTCGAACTCGATGCGTTGACCGGCGAAATCGTCGAGGTCGAGTTCGAGACCGAGTACGAGGACGACTAGTTCACGTCGCAAGCGTCGCGTGCAATCCCGCACGCTTCGAGCCACCCGGGACGTCCAGCTCCGGGTGGCTTTATTTATCGGTCGGGGAGCCGGCTAGGCCTCGATTCTCGTCGCCTGCGGCGACTGCTTCATTTATCGGTCGCGAATCGAGTTACCGTCGAGTCTCGTCGCCTGCGGCGACTGCGAGTCTCCGGTTCACTCGATTCCCTCCCTTTGGAGGTTTGTTCCAAACCTCCCCCACGGGCTTCGCCGTGGGTCCCCCTCCGAGTTCGAACTTCCGCTTCGCTTCAGTTCGCGTCTCGGCGCGGGGCGCCTCGCCGTTCCCGTACGCCGCCCGCCGCCGTACAACCGAACTGTTCGTTGAGACTGCTTACTGGAACTGAGTCTGTGTCTGAGTCTGTGTCTGTGCTTGTGTCTGAGTCTGGGTCTGTCGCTTAGACTGAAAGACTTCATAGAAGCCGCTGGCTTGGAGGTGGGCTTCTCCGGCTGGAACTCGGAAACGCAGCTCCAACACTGTCCCCTGCCGCATCACGTGGTAATCCGAGTCCTGTGTACAGTACGCACCCTCACAACCGAGTGGGGCGTAGCGCTGTCCGTCGATGACGACTTCCACGTGATCAAGTCGCGTGATCTCGTGTTCCTCTTCGCGCAGCTCAATGCGCAGAATGCCCGCAGGAACATGGCCCAGTCTCAGGCGCTGCGTTCCGTACAGATCCTCTCGGTTGAGATGACGCAGGATCGCACCGTTGGGTTCGTACACTCCGTCGCGCATCACGTACACATGCGGACACGCGGCAAACGATCGACGATCATGCATCAGGCCCGTTCGAAAGCTGACGTCATGCCTTAGCTGACGACCGCGCAGCCGATACACGTCCTCGACAAGCGGACTGACTTGCATCTCTTCAAACGGATGCTCTTCGACGTTTCGGATACGACGACCTCGCGCGTCATGACTCACGCTGCTCACGCGAAGCTCACGAACGGTTCCGTCACAACGAAAGTGAGGCCCTAAACGCTCCGACGTCATCCAGCCCGCCGAATGACGCTCCCAAGCAAGCACTCGCACCAGACGCCCCCGAATCATCATGAACGCCTGGGCACGCCAAAACGAGTCTTCTTCATACTGATCCTCGAGCGACGCAGTAACCCACATGATGTTCCTTCGCGCATCGAAGCACCGCGTGTTCACCCGCAACGCGTATTGGTGGTTCTTCAAGAGCGCGAGGTTGATCCCCACCTCGTGCCCGCCAACCTCCAGTCGTCCATTGCTCCATACACGCACGGTTTCGCTCGACGCACCAGACACCAACGCGACCGAGGACTCGTGTAGCACCCGGGCTGTGTCCGAGTGGTCTGGTGAAGGCGAACGTGCGGCGACTTCGCGTCTCGCAGGTGGAAGTGGGCGCCGAATCTGCGTGCGCGACGATTGGCAGTCTACGTAGGTGCCTTCCGCATCCTCCGTTTGCGTCTGCGAACTCCCGGACTGGTGGTACGTCATGCGACGCGGAACGTAGCGAACGCCTTCGGCACGACGACAAGCCTCTGCGCGACTCTCCACAATGCCCCACGTGAGCGTGTCTTCGTCAGACATGCCCATGGACTCCACCCGGCGTTGCAACGGCTCGGCGAGGTCCGGATGGGGCGCCGCAATCCGCGCGATCGGAGTCACTTCGGCGCCGGCAATGTGCACGACGAAGGTCTGGGCTTGATCCGCATCGGTCGCGATGGCGACAACACACCGAGCTCGGTCGCGGACCTTCGAGAGAAGCAACGCACGAGTCGCGCGCGGCTCCAACACACGAAGTGCGATCCGCTGGGAACCAAACCGCACGGAGTCGCCCTCGATCACGATGTTCGGACAAACGCTGTCCGCCGAAATCTGCGTGTGTTGTGCTTGAGCCTGTCCGGACAACACAACAACAACGAGGCAGAGCAAAGGCAGAAGGCGGTGTTTCACCCAGACTCGACCCACCACTCCCTCGAAACTATTCCGCTCGGTACTCTGCGGTGATGCGGGCTCTGCTTCTTTCACTTCTGGTGGCGTGTGGATCATCGACTCCCGCGGAGACAACCACAGGCAGCGAAACGGCAACAGAAACTGAAACTGAGACTGAAACTGAGACTGAAACTGAGACTGAAACTGAGACCGAGACTGACTCTGAGACCGCAACCAGCTACGAATCCCTCGCCGCAGAACTGGACCCCATCGACACACGGTCCTCACTCACGCTTCAAGCAGCAGTCGACGCGTGCCCTCCTCCAACCGGCAGCAGCGACCGCGAGTTGAGTGATTGGTACGAGGCCTGCCAACTTCAAGGTGCACTGGTCCACACCCCCGACGGTTCCCGCTGGGTCGGGCTCAGCGTCGACTACAGCGAAGGCGGTCCCGAGCGCTTCCGACTCTGGGAGTTCCAGAACAACAGCACACGACAAGTGCATCGGGGTGAAGTCGAAGTCGCAGACATCCAGCAGCTACGCCAAGCCGTCTCCAGCTTCCAGAGCCTCACTCCTGCGCAGAACATCGTTCGTGCGATCGCAACGACCGAGTTCTCCCTCAACACGTACAGTCCGCTTGTCGAACTCGGACCTCCGCTCGAGGGTTCGCGACTGTGGATCGAAACCACATCGGACCTCGACAACCCAGAGTACGTCGCGTGGCTCATCTCGCCGGATGGTCAGCGCCGCGAACTCGGCAGACGCACGGCTGAACTCGGCGCGTGCGACGGTGATGGGTTCTGGTGCGAAGCAACTGGAGACGAATGCGATGCCGCCGGTCTGCGCGCTGAGAACCGGTTGTGTGTGTTACCGGTCGGGATCGGCATCGTTGCTGTGGCTGGCGACTCCCTAGGATTTATCGGTGGCGTGCAAGTCGCCGGACATGGCGGCTATCCCCCGTTTCATTGGGTTCTGCGGCGCTGATCCCTATTGTTCAAGGAACGCTTTGAAGCGCGCAGAGAACTCTGGGTGCCAACGCGAAAGCGCAGGACGGTTTTGGATCAGATCGTCGGCCGCCCATTGGATCCGCTTTTCGTCTACCGCACGAGGCGTCTCGTTGTCGGGACACAAAATGTAGAAATCGTCGTCTTGCAGACGCTCCAGCATGACGCCACCGTCTGCTCAGGAGTCCATGCACCGGGAGGCTTTTCGGGACGCGCGATCATGCCCGTGTAGACAAAACCGGGAACGAGTAGGTGTGCGCTGAGCGCATGGTCGGCATGGTTTCGCAGCGCATGCGCAACGCTCTCGGTGTACGTCAATACACCCGCTTTGGAGAGGTTGTACGCGAAGTTACCCGGCGGCTTGGTGATGCCCTGTTTGGATCCGGTGTTGATGATGACGCCGGGTTCACCGGCTTCCAGCATGACCGGAATGAACGCTTGGCAACCGTAGATGACTCCCCAGAGATTGATCGCGAGGAGCTTCTCTGCCTTCTCGAGATCGCTCCAAGGATCGCGCACTCGAACCGACGCGCCGGCGTTGTTCATCACGCAGTGAACCGCTCCGAACTCCGAGTACGCACGGTCTCTCAGCGCCTGAACCTGTTCTCGGTCACTGACATCGCAGACCTGTGCCAGAACACGCCCGCCCCTACCGTTCAAATCCTCTGCAACCTGCGAGAGTTTCGTCTCATCCAGGTCCGCGATCAGCACGTTCATTTGAGCCTCGGCGAAACGTGTGGCGGCGGCACGACCAATCCCACTTGCACCGCCAGTGACAACGGCAGTTCGTCCAGAGTCAAGCCAACGCAAGCTCACCAGGGAACCTCTTCGCCGAGATGGATGAACCGACCGGAAGGCCCATCCTCCGCAAGAAGCGCGAGCGCAACCGACGTCTTCGCCCCGTCCACGATCTCCATCGGCGCAGCCTCCGAACCCATGTCGGTCTTGACCCACCCGGGATGGGCAGAGTTCACCTTGATCGCGGTGTCGCTGAGTTCCGCAGCGAGGTGCACGGTGAACTGATTAAGTGCAGTCTTCGACGCGTTGTAGCCAAGCGATTTTGCGCCCGCACACGGCGAGTTGGGATCCGAGTGCACCGTCAACGATCCAAGAATGCTGGACAGGTTGACGATACGTGCTGCAGGCGCGGCCTTCAGGAGCGGCAGAAGTGTTTGCACGATCGCGATCGGAGCGATGACGTTGACCTCGAACGCTTTCCGGAGCTGCTCGGGTGTCACAGAAAGACTCGAAGGCGCGAACCCGTCGGGGTCGGTAATGATGCCCGCGTTGTTCACCAAGATGTCGAGCTTGCCGTACGTGGACTTGAGGTAGTCGTGAACTGCCACGATGTCCTCGCTTCGCGTGACGTCGAGCACCACCGAATGCACGTCGAGTCCCTCGCTCTGCAGCGCCGCCGCAGCCGCTTCGATCGAGTTCTTTGTCCGACCCGCCATCACCACAGTCACGCCCTCCGCTGCGAGTTGGCGACTGGTTTCCAGACCGAGACCTCGGTTGGCTCCGGTCACAAGTGCGATGCGTTGTTTGCTCATTTTCGACTCCTTTTCCCTGTGAAATCGAATCTAGGCAGCATTCAAAAGAAGTCGAACGCATTGTTCTTATGACTTCATTCGCAGTACTAATGAGTGTGCGAACCCTTCGTCAGCTCGACGTCAACCTCCTCGTTGCTCTCGATCTGCTTCTTCGCGAACGACACGTCACGCGTGCAGCGGCACAGCTCGGAGTCACCCAGTCCGCGATGAGCCAAACGCTCGCGCGACTTCGTGATGCGTTTGAGGATCCGCTTCTGGTGCGTCGTGGCGGAACGATGGTTCCGACGAAGCGCGCCGAGGCACTAGAGCAGCCACTTCGCGATGCGCTTCATGCCCTTGAGCACGCGGTGAGTGAGGCACCCAGCTTCGAGCCAGCGGTTGCGACGCGCCGGTTCCGGCTGGCGATGTTCGACATGGCGACGGTGACCCTTCTGCCGCGTTTGGTGCGTCGCATCGCTGAGGACGCACCGGGCGTCGACCTCGAAGTCGTTCCCATGGACGTCGAGCGGGTGGTCGACTGGTTGCGCTCCGAAGAGGTGGATGCAGCGATCATGATGCCTCGCGAATCGTTTGCCGACGTGTGCCGTCGACCGCTCTTCCGAGACCAGTTGGTTTCGATTGTGCGCGACGACCACCCGATCTCCGACGACGACGACCTCACGCACGCATTCGCGAGTTGGCCGCACGCAACCATACGACTCACGGATCGCGGACAAGGTTCGTTGGACCGAGCGCTTGAAGACGTCGGAATCGAACGTCGGGTGTCGTTGAGGGTTCCGTACTTTCTCTCCGCGCCCGCGCTCGTTTGCAGTAGCGACCTCATCTTCTCGCTCCCCCGAACCGCAGCGCTTGAGTTTGCATCCCACTGGCCGATTCGGATGTTCGCGCCCCCGGTGCCTACCCACGAGTTCACAGTTCATCTGCTGTGGTCGCGAACCATGGATGCCGATCCCGCACAGGATTGGTTCCGGTCCCAGATCGTGGCTGCGGCACGAGAAGTTCCTGGTTTGGTCGCTGGGCCCGACGAGTTGGCCGATTGACGTTGTTATGCGTCGTGTCCAAATCGACTTGGACGCGCACGAACCTGCACTTCCTTTGTGCGCGGTGCGTTCGCGATTGTGACACGCTTTCTTTTCTGTCGAAACGCGCGTGCACGTCTTCGATTCGCTCCTAAGCTGTAAGAGCCGGAGCCGCGGGACGTGCTGTTACCGCCCGGCCTCAACCTTTGTCTGGGTGCGTTGTCACCCGCTGTTTCGAGGCCCTACATGCTCCGCTTGCTGTGCATTTCCATGCTCGCATGGACTCTTGCTTGTGACTCTCCTTCATCCACTTCCGATGCCGGTGTTGATGCCACCGACATCACCGTCGACGCGAACGAGTTCGACGTCAGTCCCGATGCGAACGCGTCGGGCTGTGAAGCGTTCTGCAACGCCGAAGTTCTGACCACGCTCAACGACTGCTTTGCCGAAGGCGAACCGATCGAAACGGCGGAGTGCGTTGCCGTGTGCGAGGAGGACATGCTCGCCGATGCGCGCGAATGCGTGCTCGACGCGGAAGACTGTGACGCGGTCGATGCTTGTTTTGGATTCGACGAGGAGTCTGCGTCGTTCGAGATCCGAGAGACCGACGCGATCATGTCCGGCGTCATCGATGGAACGACACCGAGCGTGGTCGCCGCGTTGCTCCGCGATCATCCCGAAGTCACGCGCATCGTTCTCTTGGACTGCCCTGGAAGTGGCGACGACGAAGCGAACCTCGAAGCAGCACGCATGATTCGAGCAGCTGCTCTGGCAACGCACATCCCTGCAGATGGAATCGCAGCCTCCGGCGCCGTGGACTTCTTCACCGCCGGAACCACACGCACGATCGACGTCGAGGGCGGTGCACGTGTCGGGGTGCACTCATGGGCAAACGGCGCGACCGAAGGCGCCGACGTCCCTGTTGACGATCCGCAGCACCAACTCTACTTGGAGTTCTATCGCGAGATGGGGATCCCCGAGGACTTCTACTGGTTCACGCTAAGCGCTGCGCCTGCAGCGGGCATCCATTGGATGACGCGTGAAGAGGTCGACCTCTACGAACTGGAGACAAGCGACTGACGCGCGCCGCCGACACGCGTGGGCACTTCCCTACACACACCGCACCAATTCCTCAGCGCTTTTCTCGGAACGGTTGCTGCACTGGCGTTCCTAGGTGGGGCACGATCTTTCGCGCGAACTGGCTGCTGCGTTAGCGGCTCATCTGAATTGGCAACGCACGACCAGTGCGGCACGCGTGCTTGCGGACACGATTCGCGTCGGTGGCGACGTGCGCGACGTCGTGGCAAGAGTCACTCGCGGGATGGCTCGAGACGACATTCGCGTTGTGCAGGCCTGCGTGGCGATACAGTGGCTCACCCAAGCGGATGATGCGCATTGGTCAAGTGTGCCCGTGCGAATGCAGCAGAGGGGTTATCCACTCGCCGAGATTCAGTTAGCCGTCACACTGCTCCAGCGCTGAGCATCTGATCGCAATCTTTGCATCTCGCATCAACGCCAAGAGCGATAGACTTCACCGATGTCAGAGACACTAGAGTCGCGCTCGGCCGATCTCGCGTTGCAGGCGGCGCACTTGCACGAGTCCGTGACAAAGCATGGTGTCGACGACGATGTTCTCATCGCCGCAACGAAGTTGCGTGCCGCGGCAGAGCTGCTCGAATCGTTGATGCGCGTGGAACTCGATACCGCGACGGGAGACGACACGTCGACGCTTGTCTGATGCCGGCGCAACACAATTCATGAGTGGTTACAGGACTTTGGCACCCTGCGCTACGTCGCTCGTCAAACGTGGTGAAAGGAGGCCTCATGGCCACAGTCACAATCCACGGATTTGCGCCGAGCACCTACACCCAATCGGTTCGCATGGTGAGTTCCGAAGTTGGGATCGAGAGCGAACTCGCCGGTCTCGAGTTTCAGAAACCCAGTCACTTCGCACTCCACCCGTTTGGAAAGATGCCTGTCCTCTCGCACGGCGACGTGCACGTGTACGAGACGCTCGCGATCATCACGTACCTCGATGACACGTTCAACGAGAGCCAACTCCAACCGAGGAGTTCGTCGGGACGCGCGACGATGCTGCAGTCGATCAGCGCTGCCATCGACTACGTGTATCCCTCCCTCGTCGGTGGACTTCACGAACCCTCTCCGGAAGGCCTCTCGACCGCGGCGGCGACGCTCAAGATTCTCGACGCTCAGTGCGGGACGTACCTTGTGAACGATGAACCCACGCTGGCGGACTTCGTCCTCTTTCCGATGGTGTCGTTTGCTCTGGGGAAGCTGGCAGATCCGAAGCCCACCGGCATCAAGCGTCTGATGCGCTGGCATCAACGCATGGCCAAGCGCAAGAGCGCTAAAGTGGTGTCATGAGGGACGATCTCGACGCCGCCCAGCGCGGCGACCGTCGTGCGTTCGACAAAGTGTTCAGCCCGCATGTCGCAGTCTTGCGACGCGTCATCGGACGCATGGTTGGGCATCCCGAAGACACCGAGGACCTCGTACAACAGAGCCTCTTACGCGCGTTTGAACACATCGAGTCGTTTCGCGGTGATGCCGCACCGAGCACGTGGTTGTGCGCGATCGGTTCGAGGCTCGCGATCGATCACCTGCGAAGCCGCAAGCGTTGGCGAACACGCGCGCAGGTCATTTTTGCGGCGTCGTGTCTAGACAACCCAGAGCACGGAGCCGCAGTCGGCCAGGCGCTGTCCACACCGGACTTCCAGTACGACGTACGCGAACACATCGCGTACTGCTTCACCTGCATCGGCCGAACGCTGGAGCCAGACGAACAAGCCGCGTTGGTGCTGCGAGACGTGCTCGGGCTGAGCAACCAAGAAGCCGCGAAGGCGCTTCGCGTAAGTCGGTCGGTTCTGCGCCACAAGTTGAGTGCTGCGCGAAAGCGGATGAACGTCGTGTACGACGAGCTCTGTGCGTTAGTGAACAAAGATGGTGTTTGCTGGCAATGTGCTGGCCTACGTGCCGCCGCACCTGAGGGCAAGAAGGGACCTGCCGCACCGGACACATTGACGTGGGACGAACGCGTCGAGGTTGTACGAACCACGCAGAGTGAGCACAGCCGGCCAATGCATCACGTGTTCTTTCGTCTCACCGAAGGACAGGAAGAGCGTGGTGAGGGAGACGAGTCGACCAAGACAGACTGCGGGCGACCTGACTCATGAAGCGCGTTGGCAGCGTTGCCGCGGGCCTTGTCGTTAGTATCGTCGTGATCGGAGCCGTTCAGTGGACCAACTTCTTGATCTACCCACCGCCCGACAACGTGAACTTTGAAGATCCCGCGCAAGTCGAGTCGGTGATCGCCAACTTGCCGCTTGGGGCGTTTGTAATGCTGGAACTTTCGTACGCACTTGGTTCGTTTGTCGGTGGGCTGGTGGCGGCGCGGATCCATACGATGCGTAGCGCGCTTGTCGTCGGTGTGGTGCTCACTGTTCTGGGCGTGGTGAACCTGATGAACGTCCCACACCCGTTGTGGTTGGCCGTTGTGACGACGTTGACGTACGTGCCGTGTGCGGGTGTCGGCGGGAAGTTGGGAACTCGAAGCGTCTGAGGCACCCGGACGCTGTATGAAAGAGTCTCAGCACCAAACGAGCGTATCCGGTACTCGGCGATTCAATCGAACTTGTACGTGACACCACTCGAGTAGGTAACGGTGCACGGACGTCCGTTCAGCCATCCGAGCTCTACGTCAGCCAGCACGATGTCTGGCGGAGCTTGCCTCACGAAACGCTGCAGTCTTGCCTGGTCGTCCCATGCGAACGTGCTGGTGGCGAGGATTCGTGCTCCACGCCGTTCGATCGATTTGGTGGGTTGTCGTTTCTCATCGAGTTGAAACTCGATCACGTGAGTTGCATTGGCTTCGCGTGTGTCGTGCGCAGTCACCACAATCTCTCGAACCCCGTAACTGTATTCGTATCGACAGTGGATACCGGTGTCGTGACTTTCGATGATTCGCCCACCCCGCCATTGAAATGAGTGCTTACGTCCGCCCCCGCCTTCGACTCCACGACGAATGATCGTGTGCTCAATGTGATCGAGCTCGCCCTTCGAACCGTAGCGGAAGAGTTGCGCAACGTCGGGTTCGCCGCCTACGCCGATGAGCTGCAAACGCGTGAGGCGTCCGTCGGTGAACTCGTACAGTTCTCGCACACGGTCCCCCATGACCAAACGCCGCACCGTGTACTCACGCCGAGGTGGCCAGATGGTCATCGCGAGCAGGTGGAGAAGGAGCATCGGTTCCTGCATGCCCTTACCTGATAGCATGCTGTCATGAACCGCTTGGCATGCCTCGTTGTCGTTTTTGGATCTCTTGTCACCGCCGACGCGTATGCGTGTTCATGCCCTACACGAGAGCACCTAGACCCTTTTGAGGAGGCGTCATTCGTGTTTGAAGGCATCTTTCGCAGTGAACCGAATCAGAACTGGCGCCGTGTACATGGACGGAGCGTTCGTCGCGGTGGACACTTCGTGGTGGGTCAGGTGTGGAAGGGAAACGTCGGAGCGCGAATCAACGTTGACATTCTGGGCGGTCGGTGTGCGACCCGGTTTCGCGACGGACAGACGTACATCGTGTTCGCAACGGGAACGCGAGAGGTGGTGACGGCGCCTTATTGTTGGAATCTCCGCATGTACACCGAGGGCGAACTAGGCAGACCGCATCGCCGACATCGGAATGTCCCTGCTCCATCAAATCCGTACTCCCAGAAAATGGATTTGCTCAAAAGGTTTAGCGTCCGCGACCATGCGCAATCTTGAAGAGGCGATCAGCGGATCGGAGGCAGGATGGGGGCCCTCAGCGGCTTAGGCGCACCCGGTTCAGGGCCGCTAGTCGGTGCCGCGCGTTTCGGCTCGACTCTAGCCCTCGAGGACGCAACGCGTTGGTCACGGCGTCGCGAAGAGCAGTTCTTGGGTACCATAGCTGCAATGCGGGTCACCATTCGGTTCTCCTTGCTTCTGATTGCCGCGTGTAGCGGGGACGGCAGAGTTGAGAACGCCGCCGTGGAGGAGTTAGAACGCGCTGAGGCTGCGGACCAACAACGCGCCGCTGCGGCGGAGTTAGAGCGCGCGTTGAACATGGCCGCGAGAGAGGCCACAGAGGAAGAACGCGCCGCTGCGGCGGAGTTAGAGCGCGCATTGAACATAGACGCCACAGAGGAAGAACGCGCCGCTGCGGCGGAGGTAGAACGCGCTCTCAACATGGCCGCGAGAGAGACCGCAGATGAAGAACGCGCCGCTGCGGCGGAGTTAGAGCGCGCACTGAACATGGCTGCGAGAGAGCCCGCAGACGAAGAACGCTAACCTCGCATTTGATCGGTCCCAGGTGCTCCTGTGGACACAGTCGTCACCACGCCCGAATCGAACCTGCGCGGAAGATTCAAGTGGCCCGCACGAAATCGTTGAACGAACACCGAGGGGAATCGAAAACGTCATCGCGATTTCAACGAATGTGACCATCGATGCGCCGTTTTCAGGTGCTTGCGTGCCGTTTGCGCGCCACTCGGATCGCCTCGAGGCGGTCGCTGCGGGTTCGCCCTACGCACACGCACGTGATCTCGGCCGCAGAAATCGTCCATGCTCTCGAGTGCTATCAGTACGGAACAAGCCGCGGTGTGCGTTGCATGGCGCGAGCTACCCGTTGATGAGCGCGAGTACGACCGCGGACAGGCGCAGAATCGCAACCGGAAGAATCACGAACGTGGTGTAGGTCCGGGGCTTGCGACAACTGTGCGTGCGCAGTGGCGGCGACATGGACAAGGGCGCTCCTAAAACACCCACGCTTCTGACCTGTTGAGCTCGCTTCGGACGACGCTTCAACGCAACGTGTCCGTCGACGTCCTGGTCACATTCGAAGCGTCGGCAAACCGGATAGCCGACCGGATGGGTCGCGCACTTGAGGGAGCACTACCGCCAGCTTCGCGATCATGCCCGCGCTGCTCGGCTTGGTGATCGGGCTATGGCCGATGCGCGCTTACGCCGAGCGGCTGCGCGAAGCGTACGGACCGGCGAAACGTGCGGAACCGCGAACCAATGTTGTGACCGAAATCCAAAACGCCACTGAAACGGTCATCCGCGGAGCGATCGCGAAACCGACTCCAGGGAGGTGATGGGGTTGGCTTGACTCACTTCAATCGCACGTCAAGCTCGGCGCCATGTGGCTATCGAAGTTCCAACGCGTATGTGAAGAAATCCAGAGCCACCCAGATCTTGAGTTGTTCGAGCCAGAGTTCGGAGAACCATCACCGAGTGAATTGCTCGACGCCGCGTCGGAGGAGTTCGGACAGCAGCTGCCCGTTGGAGTGAGGGAATTCTACGAACAGATGAACGGGGTGATGTTTGACTGGTACGACAAGAACTCGGATATCGGTGGGCGTGTTCTCATCGAGCCCGTCGAACGTTGCTTCCGAAAGGCGTGGCTGACGATGGAGCACCACGGCCAACCCGGGTGGATGGTCTGGCCGTTCAACCACACCACGGAAGACAACTACGTTGGGTTCCGGCCGGGCGACAGTCGTCTGTTCGTTGTCGCAGCTCCAACAGGTGACGAACGCGAGCTGCGTGTCGACTTTTCGGAATACCTGCGTGACTTGTTGCGAATGAGGGGCCTCAGTTTCTGGGAAGACCGGTACTACTTTGGCCAGCGTGAAGCGGTCGAAGCTCAAGTCGACTCGGTGTTTGGACCTCATTTCGACTGAGGGATGTTCGGCCCACACGCTGTATGAAAGAGTCTCAGCGCCAAACGAGCGTATCCGGCAGAGTCTTGGCGTGCGTTGGTCTTTACTATTTCTATGCGCGTGCGGGGCAACCTCCACCCCCGAGCCCGCAGTTGCAGGCCATCAGGCATCTTGAGCAGCTTGTCGATGCTTGGGAGGAGAGTTGCGCCGAGCGGGACTTGGACGCACTGCACGCCGCAACAGAAGGTCTCGTTCCACGATACGGCATCGCCTACAGTGCGCACGCGTTTGAGTTGTCGTTGATTTTAGACATCGCCGAAGTCGACTCTCCCTGCGCCGCCGACGCACTGGCATATCGTCAGGCGCTGTCGAAACTCGCGGAAGCTTGGGCGTCAATTTACGACTGGGCTCTCGCTCTTCCGCCATGCGACACCGATGCTGACGACTGCTCATCGGTTCTGCGCGACCAAGGTTCGGTGCAACTTCCAGTCGAACAGAACCGGATCTGTTGGAATCTGACGCAATGCACGCGTCGAATGCCCTGTACGGTCCCGTCGCAACGTCCAGGCTTTGCGACGTGTCAACCAATGCGACGTTAGCTCTTGGCTACCGAGCGCTGCTGCACAGGCCCGCGACACACCGGACGCCTGGCATTCCGCCATCCACATTGCACCCCTCGACCCAACATGAGGGTGGGCTGTCGCAGACTTCTTCGGTCAACCGAGCACGCTCGACTTCGAACGTGGCGGCCGAATCGCGGTGAGCAGGCAACGTGCACCCCTGAAAGAAGGGTGTGAAAGGTCCGCCGTCGCGCGTGCACTCGAGGCTCGCTGACACCAGAACGCAATCCTCGTCGACCGTGCACTCCCGCGCAGGCGCAATGGCGTTGATCGAATCGGACCAAGCCGCCCATCTCGTCATGCACGACTCAGCGTCACTCGAGCTTCCAGCGTCACATGCGACGAGCGTGAATGCTGCGACAACCCAGGGGCGCATCGCGCCAGCTTACCGTCGAGCACGGGCACGGGCACGGGCATGGGCACGGGAAAAGACAGGCTCGCTTTGCTCGCCTCATCTTTTTGGAGCCACCCATCGGACTTGAACCGACGACCTACGGTTTACGAAACCGTTTTGCAGAGGGTGATGTTGCAACGATTTCAGACATAGCGCCTCTCAAAGTGGGCCATTTGGTGGTCCGTTTGCGGGAAGCTCGACAGGCGTACCTCATGGCGGTTGAGGCCGGGTCTCCGTACGCTCACGCACGCGGCCTCGATCTCGCGGAGCTCGAGCATCTCGAGTCGGTCCTTGCCGATGAAGACACCACAAATAGTGCAACGTCATAGGTTCAAATCAGGGGCACGCATTCATGATGAGGTAACGGCCGGAATCGTGGTGATTCCACTGGAGATGGTCTTGGCCGCCTGATCAAGGTCTTGTGCGAGCAGCATCGAGCGCCTTTATCTGGCTCACAACCTCGAGGAGTGCCTCCCCGCATGCCTCCAGCAGGGGTAGTCCGACGGTTGGGGGCAGGAGCTTGCGTGAGTCTCGCTCGTGTGGCCGCGCGAAGAGATGTGTATTTGCCGCGAGTCTGATCACCTCTCCGTACTTGTCGCCCTCGTAGTCCAACAGCCGGGACGACGCGGGTCGAACAGGTACGTAGTCTGCGCTGAGCTGGCCAGCATCGACCCACGCATTGAGGGTGAGTTCCCGACGAACGGTGATCCGCACACGCCCGTTTCGCACGGGACTCCGGAGCTCCACCGGTACGCCTTCGACCAACCACCCGATCGCGGCGCTGGCCTGCGCGTCAGCGTAGAGCGGGGTGTTCGGAGATCCGACCGCATACATCATCCTCATCGGTACGCCGTTGGCAGGCGCTTCTGCGGAGCCGCCACCGCAAGCGGAGAGGAAGCCCGTCAGAACGCAGAGATATCGGCCTTGTTTCCAGGTCGAACTCATCGGACAACCGTACACCACTCCTGACAGCTCGGTCCCCGTCGCTGTAGGATCGTGACCGATGCGTTGGTTCATCCTGCCGTTTCTGATCGCGTGCGGAGGTTCTCAGCACGCGAGTGTGAACGACGCTGAGCGCACATGCTTGGTGCTCAGTGTCGGCGGGCCGAAGGGAGTCGCGCACATCGGTGCGATCGAAGCGGTCCGTGATGCGGGCATCGAGGTCGAGTGCGTCGCCGGAAACTCGATGGGTGCGCTTGTTGGTGCGCTCCACGCGTCAGCTCCCACCGAGAACATCAACGACCGCTTCCTTCATCTGCTTGATGCTTACAAGCGCGAAGGACATCGCGAAGCTGGCAGACGCGGCGCAACCGGTGGGCTGCTAGGTCTTCTGTTCGCTCCGTTTACCGGTGGCGCATCGTTGATTGCTGCGGGAGCAGGAGCGGCTGCTGGCGTCGCATCAACGCGTCGAATGGACCATCAACGAATGATTCAAGTCCTCGATCGCGAGCTTGGCGAATCGCGGATTGAGGACCTGCCAATCGAATACATGACCTCACATTTGGTCGCGGTGGATGTGGGTGTCGACTTGGTCGTGTCACGCGAAGGCAATCTGGCGCAGGCGGTCGGTGCATCCGTTCACAATCCGCTGATCTTCCGCGAACTCGACGTGCGAAGGACGCACATCATTGATCCAGGCGTCGACCGTGTCGCAGCCACCCCCGTTGAAGAGGCATGTACTCAGTTCCCCAACGCGCGTCTTATCGCGATCAACGTGACCGAGAAGCCCGCGTTCTACTCACGCGAGATGCACTGCCCGTTGCTCGAGGTTCGCGTGGAGGCGGGGCAAGTAAGCGCTGAGCAGGTTCTCGCGAACCCCGGCTCGGGTGAATACCTCCGGGTGGTGCGTGCCGGGTACCTTGCGACCTGCGAAGCACTCGCTCGTGACAAATGTGAAACTGAAGCTTCCCGACGTTTTCGATGACCGTTCGGCACAGAGCCGGGACCGAACCTTCGGGTGATTTCCCGGTGCGCGCCCGGTGAAACGCTCGGTTGAACGCCCGGTGGCTCGAGGTCGTGGAACTCGCCCAGACTTCCATCGCTCAACGCCCGAACCCGGGGTTCCGTACAAACTCGATCCTTCGTGGGTATGAGAGATGTAGACGCACGGTGCGTCGCTCAAACGGGAGTTCCAAGATGGGACCGAAAACTAAGAAGCTGATCAAACGAACGACGACCGAGGAGTGGTACGAGACCGAAGGACTCGACGGAGTCGATCCTCATGACGAGCAAAGCGACGAACTCGATGAAGAGGTCGACGAGGATGACGAAGGCTGAGCGCGAAGCGATTCAGGCCGCGTTGAGCTGATCGCGGATGGCGCCGACCCGATCGACCGCGCTCAGCGAAGGCTTCGACTGCGAGCTTGTGGCGAAAGCAGCCAACGCGTTGCGCGAGCTTGCCGTGTTTCGCATGACCAACGCGACCGACGCCCGCATCGCCCAACTTGAGTATCGAGTCTGGACGCTCGAGGCTCGCTAACAGGCAACCAACCGATCGGGCTGCCGTCGGAACTTCTCCACCGGCGGCAGCTCCGGTCACTTTGCATGGACATGTTCTAGAGTGCGCTCATGTCGACTCAACAGTGCAAACGGTGCAAACAACGCGCTGCGGTCCGCGCGACAGTAGTTATCGAACTCCTGCCCCCGCACGCCGACGAAACCAAGCAAACAAGTGACAACCTCTGCGCTGAATGTGCCAACGCCTTTCTTGTTCTTTGGGGTGAGTGGGTCGGTGATGACATGACGCTGAACTAGCTCTGTCGCTCACCTTTGGGAGTCGATGTCGTACATGTGGGCAGAGAAATCACTCTGCCTCGCAAGGGCGCGCAGTGGTCAACAGTGACCAAAACGCGTTTCGCATCCCCTGTACCATCTGCTCAGGAGGGGTGATGAGCGCAAGGGGCAAAGTTTTCCGCAACTGGCGCGGAGAGAGGCCGATAAACCCCGCGATCATGAAGATCGAAAGACGAGCGAGTGCCGCAAGGGTCGTCGGTTTCATTGCGATTCTGATTTGCTCAACAACCGGTTGCTCCGACAGTTACTCGAACGCCGCAGCACCTCGGTACGAGGCCATCAACCGGATGTGGTTCCAAGCGTGCATCTGTGACCCGTTCTTCTATCTCGAGATGCCAGACGAGCTGTCTGAATCGGAAGTCGAAGAAGGGTGCCTTCGAGAAACGGGAGGGTCGCCGATGATCGAGTCGTGCGGTTACCAAGTCTACAGCCGTTACGCATCGAACTATCCCGATGAGTTCGACTGTCTTGTTCGTGCAATCGATCAACAGGCAGCGGCGATTCGCGACACCTGTGAGATTGAAGTCGACTTGGATGGTGCGGCGATGACGTGCTTCGGAGCAACTTGGACCGAGCTTCGGAGCGCACTCGAGGAATGTAGGTAGGTTGCGATGAAGTTGCGTGCTGTTTGCTGTGTTCTGGTTCTTTCCTGCGTGCCGGACGCCGATCCACCGCCGGTCCCCGATCCTGACCCCGCCCTGCTTGCAGGGCTAGTTGCGACTGAGGGGCACCCAGGTTGGACGCCGGTTGAAGCGTTCGTGTCCGACGACGGTACGGCTCGGACAACAGTTCCGATTGTCGTTCCACCTGGTCGTGCAGGAATGCAGCCAGAGCTTGCGCTCGATTATGACAGCACCGCTCCAGACGGCCGCCTCGGTGTCGGGTGGGGCCTCAGCGGGTTTTCGGCCATCACACAGTGCACGAAGACCATTGCGATTGATGGTAGACGTGACGCGCGCCTCTTCGATGATGATGTAGACCCGGCGCTCTGTCTCGATGGGCAACGCATGATTCCCACCGAGTCGTCGTGCGGTGTTCTTCCCGGAAGCTGTGACGAAACTGACCCTTGGGCGCATGGCGATTACCGACTCGCGCTAGGAGGTTCGGTGCGCGTCGACATCGAAGGCTCACCTGGGAAAATCGATTCCTCGTTCGTCGTCTACCACCGCAACGGTCAAATCTGGACCTACGGCGCAACTCCGCTCAGCGTCGTTTGGGGGCGCCGCGAGAACGACGATGGTTCGACCAGCACACATGCATACGCATGGCTTCTAAGCAGCATCGAAGACCGGAGCGGAAACACGATCGAGTTCGACTACGAAACGAGTCGGTACTCGGATGGGGGCGTCGAGTTCTGGCCGACAGAGATTCGGTACACAAATCATCCATCTCGCGGCGAAGGAGGCCGTGCAGTCAGATTCAACTACGTTACGCGATCAGACCAGACTGTCGCGTACGAGAGCGGCCTAGCGATTCATCAGACCCAGTTGCTCGATAGCGTCGAAACCTTCGCCCCCTACGTTGATGGGCCCGTTCGAACCTATCAGATGACGTACACGACAAGCCCAGCAAGCAATCGCTCGCTGCTTGCGAGTGTCCGGGAGTGCGACTTCTCCGGAGTCTGTCGCAGCCCGGTCGAGTTTGAATGGGCATCGTCGGACGCTCTCGCGGGTGACACAGAAGTTGCCGACATCGGCCTGTCGACTCGAGCACCACGTTTCACTTTCGCCGATATCGACGGTGACGGTTCACACGAGCTGGTCGCGCCGTGGTGGTCTGGAGGACTGAGCATCATTCGTCGCGATCCGTCCTTCGGGTGGCTGACAGAGACGATCCGATATGACGATGGAGACACAGCCGTCCCTTTTGATCTCGATGACGATGGTGTTGAGGAACTCGCATTGCTGGAGCGTGTGCCTGGGGATTCCAGCTTGTTGCTGGAGGTCGAGCTCCGCGTCGCGAGCACGGCTCCAAGCGGACATCGTACGTATGTCATGGAGACGATGTCGCGAGGAGAAGGTTGCGACGGTGGACCGACTGGACTCTACGTTGGAGGGTTCAACGAGCGAACTCCAGGAACACAGCTTTCTCGTGTTTGTCGGGGAGGCGTGCGAGCCGTCACCGACTTCGACGGAGACGCAGTTCATGAGCTGTCGGAGATCGATCGTGTCGAGCTTCCTGACGAACCGGCTCTGGCGCTCGTCGACATTGATGGCGACGGTCTACTCGATGAGCTGGAGATGCCTCGTCTTCTCCTCGATGTGAACGGTGATGGTTTGACCGACGTCCTTGGAATGTATGACGTCGCGAAACCGCTTCTTTGGCTAAACACTGGCAACGTCTTCTTGCCACCCGTTGACGCACTCACGGCGGGCCTCGACAGTTGCGTTGCAGCAGAGTGTGAAGTTCTGCAGCGTGTTTCGAATGCCTGGCAGAATCGTGATGCGAGCCCCCCGCATCCAGACGCTCCGTTCCTCAACCCTCTATTTCGCGGCGACCTGCGCGTAACGGATCTGAACGGCGATGGCCGCTCAGACATGCTGCTCCTGCTCGCCAAGAGCAACACGGGAGTGGGAGCGGAGGCCTTCGCTTACATCTCTGACGGAACAGGTTTCCGAGTACGTTACTTTGGTGAAGCAGGACGCGAAGGACTGCTGCGTTCGAGAGACGGCTGGCCATCAACCCAAGTAGCGGACCTCGATGGGGATGGCGCGATGGACCTCCTGTATGCTGACTTCGACGTCGAGCGCGAAGAGTGGGTCTACGTTGCAAGATTCGGACGTGGCGTGGGCAACGATTTGCTGGTGGACGTTCGTCGTGCCCGACGTTCGCTCCGGACGTTTGACTACGAGTCCCTTCAACAGTCGGGACATGTTCCGTTGGACGAGGCCGATTGTCCCGATGCACTTCGGTGTGTCCGGTCTGGCAGGCAAGTCGTTGTGCAGGACACGGATGAGTACGGGCGGACGTTCTCCCATCACTACGAAGGTGCGCTCGCCGACATGCAGGGCTATGGCTGGCTGGGATTCGCCAAGCATGTGGTCGAAGAGCCATCGACAAGACTACGGCGCGAACGACGCTTCGATCAGAGCTTCGTCGAAGGCGTTGGCTACCCGTTTGTCGGGAGACCAGTCGCCGAGATCGTCACCACAAGCGGCGCGGACGCCCCCGTTCGCATCGAGCTTGCTGAGACAACATATGAGCTCCTAGAGCTTTCACCGTCTCAACCGCATCACATGGCCGTTGTCACAGCGATGCGAAATCGCGTTTTCGAAACCTCGTCATGGACCTGCGAAGACTGTGATGCGGTCAAGGACGCGCGAGCACTTCCAAGCGACTTCCTCATCCGTGATTCGACGGACATCTACCGCTATGACGGCATCGGGAACCTCTCGTACGAAGAGCATTTCTCGCCTGAATCCACCCACGTTTGGGCAACCTATACGCTCGAGAACCGTGCTCCTGCGTACTTGTTGGGGCTGCGAACGCAAGTTCAAGACTCAAGTTATTCCGACGCAGAGGGGTTCGTTCATCGAGTGCGAACGGCAACCCACGACACGCGCGGTCTAATCGAGACCGACGTCAATCATCCTTTCGACCCCGAGCTTCTTCTGAAGACGGCCTACGTTTGGGACGAGTTCGGCCTCCTTCGACAGGTCACGCAAAGCGACGCATTTGAGACCAGTCGAGAGGCATTCGTCGACTACGACGCAGAGCATGTACACCCCGAGACGTTCACGAACGCAGTTGGTCACGTCGCCCACCAGGTTGTTCACCCGGCAAACGGCGAACTCATGCTCGCCGTGGACCCGAACGGACTGAGGACTGAACGGCGAGTCGATGGCTTCGGGCGGGAGACGCGTTTGGAGGGACCGGATACACTGCGAACGCGCGCTTACGTCAGACGCAGCCGTCAGCTTCTTCGAGTCGATGAGCGCGTCGCTGGGGCCCCCGAAGTGCGGACGGAGATCAACGACCTCGAACAGGTCGTCCGCCGCCGCCGCGGAGCGTTCTTTGGCTGGTTTCTCGAGACGTTTCAGTACGACGACTACGGTCGTGTTCGACAAATCATCCATCCGCGTCTTGAATCAGAGACCGAGCGGTCCGTGAGTCGTTTCTTCTACGACTCGCGCGGTCAGATCACGCGCGTCAGACGCACGCGCCAGCCGGACATCAACGTCACCCATGAAGGTCGGGTACAGTCGGTAACCATCGGCTCACTCAAGCGCTCCGCGGAGCGTGATCTCGGCGGGCGATTGGTGACTGCGACCACACACGCCGACGACGCGCCCCAGCGGTTGGACTACGTCTACGGCGCATTCGACAACCTCTTGCAGACGAAAGACCACGAAGGCTTCGTCTGGTCGAGTGAGTTCGACATGGCTGGGCGTCGCATTGCGTCGGTGGACCCCGATGCCGGCTTGCGCAAAGTCGAGTTCAGCGCGTTCAGCGACATGGAGCGCGTTCTTGGTCCCGCAGGCGAAGTCCTGCATGAGCAGCTCGTCGACGGTCTCGGTCGTCCAACCACCATCAAGCACATTGAAGATGGGGAGACGGATTTCTTCGTCTGGGACACTGGTCCTGGAGCCGTCGGGCGTCTGTCGAACGCAACGCGAGAGACGACGGACACGATCACTCAGGTCGACCTCGAATACGACCCGCTGACGGGTCGACTGGTGCGAGAAACCACGTCGATGGGTGAGTTTAGCGCGGCGATTGACTACGCATTCGACGACTTCGGACGCTTGGAGCGCATCACCTATCCCGAAGTGGAGGGCACGCGAACGTCGATCCTAAATCAGTACGATGACTCGAACGGGTACCTGTGGCGGGTGATCGAGGAAGCGAGTGAAGACCGCTTGTGGGAGGCAAGTAGCTACGACGCTCTTGGTCGAGTGAGCGAAGAGACGTTCCACAACGGCGTTACGACGACACGAGAGTTTGACAGCTACAGTTACCGGCCGCGTTCCATCGTGAGCTCGCGTGCGGGCGAGACCATTCAGGACTTTTCATATTCATGGAGCCCACTCGCTAGCCTCGAAGAGCGAAACGACAACCGCCTCGGACGTCGGGAGACTTTCGAGTACGACGCGCTCAATCGCTTGGAACGTTGGGAAACCGACGGCCGTCTTACCGGCGACTACGACTACGATCAGCTTGGAAACATCACGCGCGCCTCCCGAGATGCATTCGATGCTACCGGAACGTTGCTCGAGCACTGGGAGACCAACTCTACGTTCGATGGGCCTACACCGCATCGTGCAACCACCATGGATGGCGAACCAACGGCGTACGATGCTCGAGGACGATGGACCGGAGCGTCAGGATGGTCGGCGACGTTCAACAGCATGGACCTACCCACCGAAGTTGTGCGCGACTCGGGCTCGACGAGATTCGCGTACGACGCGTTCAACCGGCGCGTGGCCAAGGCGGACGCTACCGGCGGCACATTCTACGCGGGACGACTGTACGAGGTTCGAAGTAGTAACGCAGGGCAAACCCACGTCCTACACGTGATGGGTGCCGCTCGTGAGGTCGCGCAGATCCGCGTCAACTCGCTGAGTGACTCGATCACAACCGAGCGTCAGTACTTGCACGACGATCATCAAGGCTCGATCGAGTCCATCACGGATGAGTCCGGGATCGTCGTGGAACGCAATCGCTACGCCCCATACGGGCAGCGGCTTGACATGGACGGCACTCCGCTTTCCGAAAGCGGGATCGATCGAGGCTATACCTCCCATCGACACGATGCCTCGACTGGCTTCATCGATATGGGCGCGCGCACGTACGACCCTGCCACCGGAAGATTCCTGTCGGTCGATCCGCGACTCCCATCCATGGTGAACCGACAGGCGTACAACCCGTTCAGCTACGTTCTCGGCGATCCGATGACTTTCACAGACCCGTCCGGGATGTTCCCCTGCGATGGTCCTGAGGCTTGCTACGACGTTGCTGTCGCGGCGATTCCAACGCTGCTTGAGATCGGTCGATGGCTATTCCGAACTGGTCGAGCAGGCTCGTCGAGCGCAACAGACGGCGCAACGCGCTCGACAGAACGTGCCGCCAGCGCTCCGCGCATCTCCGACGCCCAGGCGGCCGTCAGCGCGGTCATGCAGCATCGCGACAACATGGCGTTCTGGTTCGCCGGTGGTGCTGCACACGCCATTATTGGAGCCACAGAACCCGACGGCGGTCTGGCCGGACACACCGAAGACGAGCAACTCGCGTGGCAAATCGGACAGGCGTTCGGCTCAGGAGCGATGACGCTGCTGGACGCATCAATGGTCGCGAGTGGCCTAGCAACGATCATGGGCGGCGGCGGAGCCGAGGTCGCTCTTGTCCCCGCGACAAACGGCGCATCAGTGCCCGCGATTCCAGCGACAGTCGCCAGCGGATTTGGACAGATTGCGGCGGGAGGGGCCGGGCTCACTGTGCATGTGCCAGTTCTCTCAAACGCGCATGACAACATCGTACGGATGTCGCAACCCGGTGAAACGCCGGGAGTGCGACGGAAAGCACGACGACGACGACGACGACGTGCGCGACCTACTCGGTCGAGCACAGCTTCCGACGCAACAAGAATCGATCCTGACGCGAGCATCCAGAGTCAGCTAGAAGGTACTGGTCAGCTTGCTGACCTCCGATCCAACCCCAACCTCGACGGAGTGGACATTGACGACCTTCTCACAAAGACACCAAACCAGTTGCGTGGCATGGTCGACGCCGGCGAACTCACCCGTCGACAGCTACGTCGAATCATGAAGGCATTTGAGGGACGGAACCTCAACCGGGGTCGCGGTCGCGGTCGCGGCCGAGGCGGTCGAGGACGGGGCGGGCGTGGACGATAACGTTCGAGTTCGTGTTGCTTATCTCTTGGTCGGTTGTCCGGACTGGCATGCCGTCGACCTCTCGAACGCCGCCTATTTCGAGGCGGAAGAGGCGACGTCGCCAGAGTTGATGTCTGTGCCCATCCACGCGCACGCCTCCGACTACCTGGACGTACCGGTCGATCAGCTTCGGCGCACAGAGTTGACAATCGAGGACGTTGCGGCAGGCGATTCTCGCACCGTCGTCGAAACGTTCTGGGATCATGGCTGCTCCCGGATCGTCGAGGTGTCAGGCCCTGGTGAGAAATGGGAGCTGATCATCGTACTGAGCACGGACGACGGTGAGCACATCGTTCGCTACGGTTCGATTGGAAGCGCACACACGTTGCTCTCGCACGCGTTTGTTCAGCAGATGCTGGACGGGTCGGAGCGCGATTCGCCGGTCTACTCGGTCGGTACGGACGATGCCGCACGAAAAGCGCTGACTCGACCCGATGAAAGTTGAATCGGGATAGCTAGATTGGCGTGGGTAGTCTTTCAGGGGAGGTCTGATGCGCCCACGCAAGAAACGCAAATCCAAGGCGTCCGAGAAGGGAACTTTCCGGACTTCCCCGGACTTTCCGGACAAGATCACCGAACCCTCGACCGAGCTTTCCCGGTCCGAGCTTTCGGAAGCCGCTGCCAGTTTCGCTCGCAAATCACGAGCGAAAAGCACACTCGACTCGTACAGGAAACACTGGCGCTACTTCGCGAACTGGTGTGTGAAACGCGAGCTCGAAGCGCTGCCGGCTTCGCCCGAAACCGTCGCAGCATACCTATCTGAACGCGGCTTCGCGAGCGTCGTGACGTCCTGAAATAGCGCTTCGGCGCGGGAGGTGAGTTTTGGAATCCACTGGAGAGAATCCGGGTGGCGGGGGCGACGTGCGCCTTTCGCTCGCCCATCTCATCCGCATTGTGTGCGGATACCTGATCGGTCTCGACCCGATGCTCGTAGAGCTCGTGGCGGCCACGTACGCGTCCAAGTTCATCGTCGGCCTCGACCCCTTGTGGGTGGTCCTGGTTGCTCCCTCCAGTTTCGGGAAAACGGAGCTGCTGCGACCGCTCGATGCGTTCGACGACGTGATGTTCTTGTCGTCGGTGACGCCGAGGACGTTCATTTCCGGCGCGCGAGGTGCAGGCGGAGGCAACCTAAGCCTCCTCTACGAGATCGACGGCAAGGTCATGCTCATGAAGGACCTCACCACGGTTCTGAGCATGCGCCGGGAGGACCGCGCCGAGGTGTTGTCGCAGTTGCGCGAAATCTACGACGGCAGTCTGTCGAAAGCGTTTGGGACTGGGCAGCGTGTCGATTGGCGAGGCCGGGTGACACTGTTGGCCGCGTCGACTCCCATCGTCGACACCTACTCCTCGGTGATCGGTGTCATGGGGCATCGGTGGCTGCTCGTGCGCATCTCGGAGTCCGATCGCCGGAGTACCGCTCTGCGCGCCATTGAGAGCCGCTCTGACGACGTGCGACGTGATGGAATGTCCGCCGCCTTCAAAGGTGCGCTCGGATCACTGAAGAAGGTCAGCGCGAGCTCGTTCGAGTTTCCGGATTGGGCCAAGCACCAGCTTGCGTTGCTCGCCGATTTTGCTTCGCGGGCTCGTACACCGGTGGATCGAGACCGCCAGAAGCGGGACATCGTGCGGATGCCCTCGATTGAAGGAACTCCTCGACTCGCGGGTCAGTTGCGCATGGTCGCGCTCGGACGCTGCCACGCTGACGGTCGTACCGTCATCAACGACGCCGACGTCCGGCTCGCGCAGCGTGTGGCGTTCGACACCGTGTCTCCCCCGCTTCGAATGGCGATCCTGCGCGCGTTGTTGTCCCTGGAGTCCGCCACCGTTTCGCAGCTCGCCGCCGAAGTGACGCAGGTGAGTCCAACCACAATCCGTCGCTGCCTCGAGGACCTTCGTGCAGTGCGTCTCGTGGCGTCTGAGATGATCGCCGAGTCGCACTGGTGGGCGCTCACAGCCCTGTCCCTCGAGGCGCTCACCGGACGGTGCGAGCGATGAACTGCGCTGCATCTGTCAGCGTTCGGGTCAGCCGGGATGCTGATGTTGCAGTCGGACGCGAACGCGGCGATCGCGAGCTCGTGAAGAAGAAGTACATCCCGCGCGATGTCGTAGCACGGGCTCGACTCGCACCCGTGTTGGACGGAATCTGACGGTCGTGAGTTTCGAGGTCACACGCGAGCAACTCCTCGCCCGATTGCGGAAGGTGCTTTCGGAACGGGAGAGCCAGCGGATTGTCGACGATCTGGAGCACGGGTACGATCTGGACGGCCCTGATCTCGAAACGAGGGCTGGACGTGCGCGCGAAGCTGTGAGCGACGTCGATGACCTGGCACGCCGGCGGGCTCGCCATGCGTTGATGCGACTGAAGAAGAGGCAAGGATGAAACGACGCTGGGGCAGTGGTTCGGTGACTCTGGTCCGAGGTGCTTGGGTTCCCCGACTGCCGCGCGCGCTCGGTCGCGGGCGGCTCGGGCGATACGACACCGAGGAGGAGGCAGCGGCTGTCTTGGCTGCAGCTCTCGAGGAGCTCGCAAGCGCGCCAGGCGGTGAAACGATCGGCGCGTGGGGTCGCGGGTGGCTTGAGCGTAGGCACCGCGCCGGTGCGCACGACGAAGCGCGGGATGATCTTCGCCGATGGGGCCGCTACGTCGAACGCTCGACTCTTGGACCCATTGCGTTGAAGAGCGTCGATGCTCGTGCCGTTCGCGCCTGGTTACGCGATACATTTGTGGGTTTGTCGCCACGCACCAAGCGGAACGCCTTGTCGCTCCTCCGTGTCGTGCTCGAGGGTGCTGTGGTGGCTTGCGTGATTGATGACAACCCCGCGCGTTTCGTCAAGGTTGGTGAACGCGACGGCGGTTCGCGTGAGAAGCCGATGTACACCGCCGCCGAAGTCGATGATCTTCTCGCAGCGGAGATCGATGCTCACCGTAAGACACTTTTAACCGTACTCGTCTATACGGGGCTCAGACCATCGGAGGCGTGGGGGTTGACGTGGAGCGCTGTGGGGAATGACTTCGTGGATGTCCTCCAGGCCGTGAAAGAAGATGGGTCGCTGGGAGCGACCAAGAACCGGCGGAAGCGACGGGTGCCATTGCTGGAACCGGCGCGCCTGGCTCTGGATGAGTGGGAGGGGCTGTGCCGAGGCAAGATGTCCGCGAAAGTGTGGGCAAAGGTTCGACGAGATCGATTGGTTTTTCCGCGGCGCGACGAGGCGGTCCACACCGCCGAGGATGGGACTGTGGCTTCGCGGTGGCGTGACGCGGAACGCGACCGTGGGCGCGCTGCGGGGCACGTGCGGCTCTCTGCTGCTCTCAGGGGCATGGGTGCCCAAGTACATGAAAGAACGTCTGACGATGGCTGAGATGAGCCGCTGGCTCGGCTATTCGAACGTCTCAGTGACATCGCGTCACTACGCTCGATCGACCGATGAACAGCTCGCGCGCAAAATCGAAAACGGCCCGCAAGTGGCCCACACGAAATCAGAATCTTCGGAGCCACCCATCGGACTTGAACCGACGACCTACGGTTTACGAAACCGTTGCTCTACCAACTGAGCTAGGGTGGCGAATCCCCCGAACTGGTGTCGGGAGGCGGGGAAGGTATCGCGGCGCGACGGGTTGTCAACCGGCCAAAGCTGAGGTGGAATCTCCTTCGTGAGCGACGAGATCGGCAAGGGCTCCATGGTGCGAATCGTGGGAGGCAAAGACGACGGCGTAACCGGACGAGTTTTCTGGGAAGGCCCCAACAAGTTCGGCCCCGGTCGGCGCTACGGACTCAAAGATGAGAACGGAACCACGTTCTGGGTCGACCAAGACCACGTCGAGCTCCACGGCGAACAACCGGAAAAGAAACCGGTCACGGGCGACGTCTTCGAAAAAGGCGATCGCGTCCGCGTGGTCTCTGGCGAATCCGAAGGCGCAGTCGGCGAAGTCTTCTGGGTCGGCGAAAGCAAGTTTGGTCCGGGCATGCGCTTCGGCATTCGAGGCGACGACGGCGACACGTACTGGGCCGACCAAGGCGAAGCCGAAGCGGAAGCCTGAAACGCATTCACGCGCACAGCGGACTGCAAGCCGGAACGCGTCGCGATGACGTATCCTATGGGGATGCGCCGCCTCCTCCCCCTTTCGCTTCTCGTTGCTGCTGCCTGCGGTGGTGACGACGACGGTCCCTCGCGTTCGTGCACCACGACGGCCGAGTGTCCGGCCGGTCAGATTTGTCTCGACAACTTCTGCGTGGACAACGACACGCCGGATGCGACGACAGACGTTCCCGGTATCGATGTCGGTCCTGCACCCACGTTGGAATCGATTCGCATCGTTCCTGACATGGCGGAGCTCACCTCGATCGACGGCTCGATGCCGGAACAAGACTTCGATGTCGAAGCCGTGTTCAGCGATGGCTCAACCGGTGCAGTCACCAACGCACTCTTCGAAATTGACCCGCTGAGCCTGGGCGATATCGATCCTGTATCGGGCACCTTCGTCGCGAATGGGCTGATTGGCGGAACGGCCACGATCACCGCCACAGCCAGCGGGCTTTCAGCCACTGCGATGCTCAGCGTTCGACTGGAACGGAACATCATCGGACCGGGTGCAAGTGCAGACACGCCCGCTCTCTTCGATGCACCTCCGGTCATGGACGAAGCACGTCGTGCTGGACTCGTGTACCCGATCGACGGTGCGGTGATGCCGCAGAACGTGTACCCGGCCGATGTGCAGTGGCTGCTGGGAACCACTGGCGACGCGTTCCGAATCACGTTGGAGAAACCATCCGCCATTGTCCGCGCGTACTTGGTCGACGATGGGACGCTTGGAAACCACTGGTTGGTCGATACGGCTGCTTGGCGCGCACTCGCACAATCGGATCCGGATGACGTCGCGAGCGTGACGGTCGACCGCATCGACTCCGCGACGAGTGAACACGTTGCGGGCAGTGCCATCTCGGTTCGATTCGCACGCGCGGCACTGACGGGCAGCGTCTACTACTGGGACATTGCACGCGGACGCATCATCCGCATCGACGACGGAACCGCGGACCGCGTGGAGTTCATGCCCAACCCACAACTTGGATGCGTGGGTTGTCATACGGTGAGTCCTTCGGGTCGCTACATGGCGGGTCGCTTGGGCGGTGGAGAGAACACAGGCACCGTGTACGACCTGACGACGGACCTCACTGGCAATCCGCCCCCGACCATCTTTCCGGTGAGCACCTTGAACTGGTGGTTCTCGTCGTGGAGCCCGGACGAGACGCGTCTGGTGGTGTCGCAGCAAGAAGGCGGCGGACCCAACCAGATGGCGATCTACGACCCGATTGCGGGAACGCAGGTGCCGGTGACCGGTGCGTTGCCCAACAACATGACGCATCCCGCGTGGTCACCCGATGGAACGCAGATCGCGTACGTGACCAACATCGGTCCCACCGAGTGGGGCGGTATCAACACGCTTGGCGACATCGCCGTGATCGACGTGACTGCGCCCGACACGTTTGGCGGAACGACGATTCTGCAGCGCGGAACCGACCTCGCGGGAGACATGCCGCCGGGCAACGCGAGTAGTTATCCGACGTGGAGCCCGGACTCTGCGTTGATCTCGTTCGCCCACGGCAACGGAAGTCGCTCGGACACGCACCAGTCCGCGCTCTATTTGATGAACCGCGACGGAACGAACGTGGTGCGCATGGACGCCGCGTCCCCGGGCATCGACAACTACCAGCCCCGCTTTTCGCCCTTTCAAGAGGGTGGCTACTACTGGATGAGTTTCCTGTCGAAACGCGACTACGGAAACACGGTTGTGGGAACACGCGGGGCGAACCGGCAGCAGATTTGGGTCACAGCCATTCGGACCGATGCAGCGCCGGGTGAAGACGCGAGTTCTCCGCCCTATTGGGTAAGCGGACAGAACACAGCGTCGCAAAACATCAGCGCCTACTGGGCACCGCGACCGTGCCGTCCCGACGGGGAGAGTTGCTCGGTCGGTTCGGAGTGTTGTGGTGGTGATTGCCGTCCGGACGATGAGGGAATGCTCGTGTGTTCGCCTCCGCCTCCGGAGCGCTGTCGACTCGAGGGCGAGACCTGTGGTTCGACCGACGATTGTTGCGAGGGGTTGGAGTGCTTTGGGAATGTGTGCATTCCGCCAATCGGCTGATCGAGCAAAGCGAGAGAAGCCGATTCCCATGCCCATGCCCATGCCCGTGCCCATGCCCGCCCATGCCCACGCCGGTGCCCACGAGTGACATCCCGTGTGTGCTCGCGTGACGCGTGCCCGACCACCGCACTGTAGTCAAAGCACCTCCAGTAGCGCCTTCACGTCGACCTCGCTGAGTTCGTCCACGACAAACTCCTCGTCCCCGTGGCTCACAACCAACTTTGCAGGGCTGCGCGAACTGACCCGCGGATGAACCGAAACACGTAGCTGCTTCCTCCGCCCGATCATCCGACTCTCGCCCTTGTTCTTGAGTTCAAAATTCGCCTCGCCGATTCGCAACTCCATCTGGGGCCGCGTACGCCACGCGTACACCAACATGAAGAGCACGTATGCCGCAGCACACCAGGGCAGCACGTCTAGCAGGACTCCACGACGCACGAGTTCCGACTCGCCGCACGTCTGCACCGACGTAATGAACATCGCCAACACCAACGCGCTCGGCGCCAGCGCCAACAACCGGCGCAGTTTGACCACGAGCTGACGCCAAGCCGTTCGCTTAATCGTGATCATCGTCCCTTCCTTGGACTGAGCGATCACTGCTTCGCGACGACCTTTGGGTTCACGTACCGCACGCTTCGTTGGTTTGGCGCGCGCTTCAGCTTCCTGCTCACGAATCCGGGCTTCGAGCTCGTCTTCAACGCGCACCTTGATCGGCTCGGCCGTGCGCTCTTCCGCAAGCTCCTCCGTGAGCGTCTCGACTTGCCCCTCAAGCGCTCGAACACGCTGCCGGAGCGCCTCGTTGTCGTCGCGGAACCCCACAAACCAAAGGTACGTCAGTTCGTCTGGAACGTCTCACCCGCCATCCGCGTACGATTGCATGATGGGTATCGGCTTCGAATGCGGTCCGCCCCGCTCGGACGGTAAGATCGAACCCTCGTGGTTCGGCACCGCCACGCTAACCTGCGAGCAGCTCCGAGAGCTGAGCGACACCGTCGAAAGCTGGGGCGCAGATGTGCTGAGCGACTGGGGCGCGTCGGTTCTTGAAAGCCGCGAAGCGTTCATCGTCGTGGGTGGCGACTGCGAAGAGTTTCGTGTGGAGCGCTCACGCGCGTGGCTAAGCAAACCCTCGTCGAGGGACCCAGATGAGTTTGAGCGTCTCACCGAACTCCTCATCAGCATCGCCGAATGGGCCGGTTGGATCTGCGTCGGTGACAACGGACTGATCTCCGGCGGCGAACTGCACTGCACAGTGTGCGGCGCGAAAGGGTTCACGTACTCGTGTCCTCAGCGCCACGATCCCGAACACGTCCGACTGCGGGCGCACGTCACACCGCGTCCGCCTCCGAAGGTTATCCAACCGGGTATGTTCGACGCGCTCTGCAAAGCTGCAACGTCCAGCGCGGTACGGGCGGCCCTCAAAGAACTCGACGCGGATCCACCCTTGACTGACCCGCAGGTCGTCCTGGCGTTGCTGCTGAGTCCCGATTGGGTGGACCGTGCACTGGACGCCATCGAACGCTTGGGTGCGCGCGCGTTCACCGAACACGCACGAGTACTCGACGCTCGGTTGCGACAACTCGCCATGCTCAGCGACGACCCAGACGTTGCCGCTCGTGCAGAAAAGCTTCGCTAACGATGCAGAAAAACTCGTCAACGATGCGGCGCAGATCACGTGCAGCAACGACTTCGCGCCGCTAGTCTCGGGGAATGACAAAGCCTAGCTTTACGCGCCGCGAGGTTCTTCGCGGACTCGGTGCCGCTGCAACTCTCCCGCTCATCGGCTGCGGCGACGACTCTGCCGATCCCGACGCCGGTACCGACAGTGGATCGCCAGACGGCGGAATGGATGCCACGTTTGACTCGTCGTTCGACGCATCGAATCCGGACGCGAGCGAAAGCATGTGGGCAACGGGCGGCACCGCGGCGATGACCGATCGCGAAACCTACCCCAACCCTTTCGAGACACCGCCGGACTCGTGTCTTTCGTTCTGCGCATCGACTCTCGGACCCTGTTTGGCGACCTCTCCGGAACGCGTCGACATTAGCGAAGGCTGGGACGGCATTCCGGTTCGGCTCGCACTTCAAATCGTCACCGAGTCGTGCGACCCCATCGTGGGTTCAGTCGTCGAGGTCTGGCACACCAACCAACTCGGGGTGTACTCCGGCGACACCGGCGCGATCTGCAACGAGGAAGAGGAGGACCGCATGCAGTCCTACTTCCGCGGACACCTGATCACCGACGACGAAGGACGCGTGGACTTCGACACCGTGTTCCCTGGTTGGTATCCGGGTCGCGCGATTCACATCCACTTTCGAATCTTGCCGGGCGAGTACGATCCGGATCCCGCGGCTGCGACCAGTTTGATCTCGCAGCTCTTCTTTCCGGATGACCTCGTCGAGTCTGTGTTTGGCGTCGAGCCGGTGTACGTCGACATGGGACAACCCGACACGACCAACCTGACCGACGGAGTGGTGCGCGGTGAGTCGAATCTCGACGCGTACATCTGCGACATCAGCCGGCTGACCGACGGCGCCATGATGGCCTCCAAGCGAATCGTCGTTGGCGAAGCCTGTCGAATCGGGAGCTGAGCCCAAAACGCGAAAATTCGCTTGCGAGAGGCAGATCTGCCTGTTAGCTAACCTAAATGAAAATCATTTTCATTATCGGTTTGGCGGGGGCCTTCTGTTTTGGGTGTGGGGATGATGATGGAGGTTCCGACGCTGGAACCGACACAGGAACCGACGCGGCGATCGATGCGCCGATGGTCGACACGGCTGTCGACACCAACGAGGACGCGTCGGTGCCAGACAACGCAACGTACGCGTTCGACAGTCGCTTCATCGATGGAGAAAGCAGCGTCGCATACAACGGCCAAGCGTTTCGGCACTTGTTGATCGACCGACTCAACGCGTTCGTGGGCGGCCTTACCGACGACGTTGATAGCGGGACGTTTACGACAGCTGCTGACGTACAAAGCGCTCTCAACTTTTACTATCGCTTCGACTCGGATTCGAACGGAAGTGAGGAGCACGGGCTCGTGCTCGACCTTCCCGCGCTGCAAACGACTTGGGACCAAGTCGGCGCAGCAGACCTCGAAAGCAAGACGGCTGGAAACGATGCCGTCACCGATCACCGTGACTGGAACGGCGGTGCCTTTGAAGGGTGGACCGACGCCTCCGTGCTTGGTGATGCACCGATCGGAACACCCACAGAGCTGATCGACGCGATGTTCGCGACGTTGGCCGCGAACGCAGAAGCGCGTGCCGAAGGCTCACAGCCGATGGGTCCCGAGGGCGAGAACTTGCCCGTGTTCGTCACAGCCGAAGGACTCGACCTCCAACAACTGATTCAGAAGACGCTCTTGATGAGTGTGGCCTTTAGCCAGGGTACGGACGACTACCTCGACTCTGGAACTGCAGACAAAGGTCTGATGGCCAGCAACGATCAGGACGGTGAGAGCCCCTACTCCCCCTTGGAGCACGCGTGGGACGAAGCATTCGGTTACTTCGGTGCGCCACGAGATGGAGACCAGTACACCGACGACGAGCTTGCATCCGCGGGTGGGCGCGACGACTGGCAAGGACTGCACGACACCAACGGCGACGGGATGATCGACCTTCGCGCAGAGCGCGCCTACCACGCCGCCGTCAACGCTGCGAAGCGTGACCGTGGTGCAACGGACGCGACCGATTTTACCGCGGATGCGTTCAATGCCCTCGTCGCGGGCCGAACCATTCTCGCAGAATCCGACGGCGCGCTCAGCACCGAGCAGTTGACCGCACTGGAAGGGCACCGCGACACACTTGTGATGGCGTGGGAGATGGCGATCGCGGCCACGGTGATCCATTACATCAACGACACGTTGGCGGACATGGCGAACTTCGGAACTGACGCATACTCCTTTGTCGATCACGCGAAGCACTGGAGCGAACTCAAAGGCTTTGCGATCGGCCTGCAGTTCAACCCGCGTTCACCCATGCTCGATGGAACGAACTTCACCGACTTGCACGGCTTCATCGGAGACCAACCGGTGTTGGCGACTGCAGAAGCCAGCGCGATCAGTGACTACCAAGCTGCGTTGATGAGCGCTCGTGACCTGGTTCGCGACGCGTATGGGTTCAGCGCCGCAAACGCCGAAGGATGGTAACGATGCGAGCCTGCTGCACTCTCTTGATGTTCGCGCTGCTTTCATGCGGTGACGACGATGGTGGCGGTGGAGACGCCGGTGCGGATGTTGTGGAGAGCGGGCAGCGGCTCGCAGCAGTTCAGTCGATTGCCAACGACGTGATCCTGCCCGGCTACCGGGACTTCGTCGCTGCGACGACGGCGTTGGAGACGGCGGTGACCACACTGGCCTCCGAACCGTCTGCGGAGAACCGAACCGCTGCCCAAGAGCAGTGGCGGCAAACCATGGACCTTTGGCAGGAGCTTGAGGCCATGCAGGTCGGCCCGGCGGGCCTCGCCGATCGCACCACTGCAGGTGAAGATCTGCGCGACGAAATCTACTCGTGGCCCATCACCAATCCGTGTCGCGTGGACCAAGAAATCGTGAGCGGCGACTACATGGATGTCGACGCGTTTGCGAGCGAAGTCGTCAACGTTCGAGGTCTCGACGCGATCGAATATCTCTTGTTCTACGAAGGCGAAACCAACGCGTGCGAGAGCTTGAGCGCCATCAATCGCGACGGAACCTGGGACGCGATCGCGGACGAAATTCCCGCACGTCGCCTGGCCTATGCAGCCACTGCCGCGACGTTGTTGCGCCGGTCTGCGGAAACGCTCGTGGCGCGTTGGGACGAGAACTTTCTGGTCGAGATCACCTCTGCTGGAACAGGCAGCGAGACCTTCCCAAGCGCACAAGACGCACTTAACGCGTTGAGCGACGCGCTCTTCTACGTCGACAAAGAAACCAAGGACATGAAAGTTGCTGAGCCGGGCGGCTTGGATGACGCATGCGCTGCGGATTGTGCCGACCTTCGCGAGTCGCTGTACGCAAACCACTCGATCACCAACGTGTTGAACAACGTGCGCGGATTTCAGCGCGTATTCGAAGGTTCAGCCGATGGTGTCGGATTCGATGACTTGCTCGTCGACGTTGGGCAGGCGGAGCTCGCCACAGCCATGAGCGACGCGATCGCCAATGCCATCACCGTGGTCGAAGCCATTTCGGATGACGTTCCGACTCTGCTGAGTGGAGATCCGGAAGCTCTGGTGCCGGTTCACACTGCCATTCGTGCGATCACCGACTTGCTCAAAACGCAGTTCCTGACGGCGCTCGATCTCGAAGCTCCCATGCGCGCGGAAACCGACAACGACTGATGTTGGATTCGCTGCGCAACCGGTTGAGCAACCGCTTAAGCAGCCCTGTCGACGGTGCGTCACTCGCGGCGTTCCGGGTGCTCTACGGCGCGCTCGCAGCGTTTGGTGCGTTTCGGTTTCTGGCCTACGGCTGGATCGACGCGTTCTACGTCGCTCCAACCTATCACTTCACGTACTGGGGCTTCTCGTGGGTGCAGCCACTGAGTTCGACCGGCATGCACGTTGTGTTCGCCGTGATGTTGGCGCTGGGTGTGCTCATCGCGTTGGGCTGCTTCTACCGCATCGCCATCGTCAGCTACGTCGTTCTGTTTACGTACGTTGAGCTGATCGATGTCACCAACTACCTGAACCACTACTACCTCATGAGCCTTTTGGGGCTGTGGCTCGCGTTCATGCCTTTGGGCGAGGTGCACGGGCTCGATGGTTGGCGACGCAAGTCCGCGCGTACGCAGGTCCCGCAATGGATGGTCGACGTCCTCAAGCTTCAGGTCGCTTGCGTCTACGTGTATGCCGCGCTCGCCAAGTTCAACGCCGATTGGCTCCTCGAAGGACAACCTTTGGCCATCTGGCTTTCGGCGCGAAGCGACCTACCGCTTGTCGGCGCGTACTTGGAACAGGAGTGGGTCGCACTCTCGATGAGCTGGGGTGGGTTCCTCTACGACCTGACCATCGTGGGTTGGCTCTCGTGGCGACGCACCCGTCCGTTTGCATACGCCACGGTGCTCGCGTTCCACGCGGCCGTCGGCATCTTGTTCAGCATCGGCTTGTTCCCGTGGATCATGGCTGCGGCGACAACCTTGTTCTTCGCACCGGACTGGCCGCGACGTTTCGTTCGACTGCCGACAGTGCACGCAGAGCCCTTTCGGCTCGCTCGAGGCATTGCACCGGTGCTGGTGGTGCTCGCCCTACTCCAGGTGTTCGTCCCACTACGCAGCCACGCGTACGAAGGTGACGTGAACTGGCACGAGCAAGGGATGCGCTGGAGTTGGCGTGTGCTGTGTCGCGAAAAGAACGGCTCGGTCACATATCGAGTTCGAACCGCAGACCGTCCGCGGGAGTACTTTGTTCCACCCAGTCGATACCTAACGTCGGCTCAGGAACGCGAAATGGGAGGACAGCCCGACCTGATCCTTCAGCTCGCGCATCGCATTGCGGATGACCTTCGGGAACGTGGCGAACGCGACGTCGAAGTTCGAGTCGACGCGTTGGCGTCGCTCAATGGACGCCCGCTGGAACGGCTGATCGATCCGAGCGTCGACCTCACCTCCGTCGAAGATGGCGTCGCCCCGGCTACGTGGATCCTTCGACGCAACCATGCTTCCACCCAGGCGTCACGATGAAAGCGGACTGGTGGGACGAGCGTTACGACAAAGATGCGTGGTCCTACGGCGACGCACCCAACGACTTTCTGCGTGAGGTCCGCGACCAACTCCCTGGCGGACGCGCACTCTGCCTAGCTGCAGGGGAAGGACGAAATGCCGTCTTCCTGGCCCAAGACCGGGAAGTCACCGCGGTGGATCAATCTGCGGTCGGACTTGCGAAAGCCGCGGCGCTCGCGAAAGAACACGATGCCTCGCTGACGACCGAGGTCGCCGATCTGGCGACGTTCGACTTCGGAGATGGCTGGGCTGTCATTACGTCCATTTGGGCGCACGTGCCGGCACCGATTCGGGTTCGCGTGCATCAAGAAGTGGTGCGTTCACTCCAGCCGGGTGGAGCACTGGTGCTTGAGGCGTACACGCCTGCGCAAGTGGGTCGTGGAACGGGCGGACCTCCCGACCCGACACTCACGCCTACCCTTGCCGCACTGCAAGAAGAGTTACGCGGACTGGACTTCGTGATCGGTCGTGAGGTCGAACGCGATGTTCGCGAAGGCCTGTACCACACCGGAATGTCCAGCGTGGTCCAGGTCCTCGCGTTCAAACGTTAGTGAACGTCGATCCAAGCGAGTCGCAGTCGGCCCTCTTCGTTGTGCGTCGACACCACCAGCAAACGTCCGTTGTACGCAAACGCTTGAGCGTGCTTCGGCGTAAACGGAATCTCGGTTTCGAGCCGACGCCAGGAGTTGGCCTCCGGGTCGTACACCTCCACCGAGCGGTCTTCGCCTAGCTCGCCGTCGTCCATGCGCGTTGTGCCACCCACCAGCGCAAGCACGTTCCCGACAGGAACCAGCCGTGGATTGAGTCGCGTGCGCGCCGGACACGCAATCTCGGCGAACGTCGTGTCCGCGACATCAAACGCCACGCAGTCGTCGACCAACTGGAATCCTTCCTTCATCCCGCCGACGACGTAGTAACGCCCCTGGTGAAACGCACCGCCAAACGCGCGACGCGGTCCAGGCAACTCCGCCGACATGGTCTCGAACGACTCCGCATCCGCACCCAGTCGAACGAGTTCAGTGAGATGTCGAAACTGATCCCCTTCGGCTCGCGTCGCGTCGTAGTCGAGTCCGCCAAACACGTAGAGCGCACCTTCGTGCTCAAAGGCGCCGATCTGACTTCGCGGAATCGGGAGTGACGCGCGTTCGGTCCACGTGTCTTGCTCAGGATCGTAGCGATAGATCTGAGGTTGGGTCTTCGCTTCGCTGTCGTCGGTGAGTGGACGGGCACCCTCATGACCAAAGCCGGCGAGCGAGTACACAACGCTTGGGGTCGTCGGGCCATGTGGTCCCATCGGCGCCGTTCCCTCAATGGCGATCGTCGTCATGGTCTGGCGCGCGACCGGATAGTCGCTTCGACGCTCCACCTCGAGCGAAGGAAGGTGCACGCGCCAACCCTCACGCATGAAGTGTTCACGCTCGAAGTCGTGCTGACCGAGACTGTCGTTGCCTCCGAAGAAGTAGAGGTGGTCGCCAAGCAAGAACGCTCCTTGGCGATTGCGCGACTGACCGGCCCACGGAAGATCAAGCGCCAACATAGGTACGCTTTGCTCGAGCGGAATGCTCTCGACGATGCGAGTGCGAGCCGGCGAACGCATTCCGCCGATGCCACCCACCACCACCAGAGCGTCGCCGCGTTGCACCATGCGGTGGAAGAAGCGTGGGAACACCGTCGATCCAAATCGCTCCCAGGTCTCCGCACCGACGGTCCAGGTGTAGATCGCTCCGTCACGGCCGCTCGCGTACACAACGTCGCCGACACCCCACACGGCGACCCCAAAGCCAGTCGCATGTCCAGGCAGGTCAGGTCCCCGCGACCACTCGCCCGACGCAACGTGCAGGACGTCCACCTCTTGCGAAATGCCGTCCTCCGTCAGTCCGCCAACGGCCACGAGATGGTCACGCGTGGCGGCCACGCCAAGTGCACGTCGACGGATGGGCGACTCGACGGCTTGCCACTCGCTCCCATCGAAACGCAGTGCTGTCTCGGCGTACCGTGCATCACGTGGATGACCATCGAGTTTCCAACCACCCAAGACCCACGTGTCGTTGCCATGCGCGATCGCATCGTGGGATGACCTCTCTTCGGGCAAAGGCGGAAGCGCAGTCCAGGTACCTGCCTGGTCGTCGTACACCGCGTGCTCGTTGACGGAACGCAGTTGGCGGTCAGCAGAGACGCGCATTCCACCAATACGCGTCAGCGTCGAACGCGCGTGCACCAACGCCACACTTTGCAACCCTGCGTCGAGCTCGCCGAGCGCTACCCATTCGGAGGCGCCGCTGCGAAGAACGTAGAGCGTCTTGGATTGGTACTCCGGAACGTAGTGATGAGGCGTACCGAAGAAGCCACCCAGCACGTACACATCGCCGTTGAGTTCCGCCATACCGAAGCTCGTCAAACCCAAGGGCAGCATGGGAAGTGCGCCGGTCACACGCACATCCTCGGGTGCCACGCCGCCCAAATGTTGGGGTGCAGGTTCCGGCGCTTCGAGTGGCGTCGGTGTGTCGGTCGACTGCGCGGCACCGCAGCCCACGCAAGCAACGATCATCACAAGGGTTCGCATCTCAGCCCCCAAATCCATCGCGACCCGCGCCCGCATAGGCCCAGCGAATCGTGTAGGTACCGTCATCCCACGCGGTGATCTGCGCTTTGACGTAGTTGCCGTCTGCGGTGCGAATCAGAAACGCGGTATCCCGCGGGGACACTGTCATCGTTGCGCCGTCGTAGTCGTACCAAGTCGCAAGTGCGGGGTTGCCGGAGTACGTACCCGATCCCGGAGGTCCCGGAAGCGGTAGTTCTTCATCGATGGTCCAGCCCTCAGGCACATCGGCAACGGCGTCAAACGCGAGTTCCGACTCGAGCGCTCCGCCACCCGCCGTTCCCGTCGTGCCGCTGTGCGTCGCGAGTTGCGTTCGTTGCAACGCCAAGTCCCACGTGGACTCCGACGCCGGAACATCAGGCTCGACGATCGAACCCATGCGAAAACTAAAGTACACCCAGCTCTCGCGGTCCGACGCGTCAAGGGTTGAGGTGCGCACATCAACGTCGCGCGCAATCTCGCTCATCTCCAAGCGATACACGCCGCTGTCCCAGGCGAGGATGCGCAGCTTTCCGTAGTCTCCAGAGGCACCACGAATCACGAAGTTCGCATTGGGACGCACGCTGACTTCGTGCGTGCTCGGGTTGTAGAGATACCAGTTGGACAAGACGGTGTTGCCCGGCACTTCGCCCGAACCCGGCGGGCCGGGTGCAGGGATCATCGAGTCTTCAATGAAGCCCACGGTGGTTGTCGAGTCGAGTGCGCCCCAACCGAACCCGGTCTCACGTGCGCCACCGACGCCCGGGCCACTTGCGCCGCCGTTCGTTCGCAGCTCTGTCCGCCGCAGTGCAACGTCCCACGCGTCGACCGACTCGTCGGACACCGTGACCACACTCCCGTCGAGCGTGAGGTAGGTCCACGCATCACCATCGGTCGCATCCACGTCGAACCCCGGCAACACGCCATCCGGCGGCTCGACCGACTTCCAACGAAACACGGGGTAGCCAGCGTCACCTGTCGTCGCGTCGTAGTAGTCGATGATCTGCAACGCGACGTACGCGGTCTCGCTGGTCTCGACAAAGTACACCCGCTGCTTGGGCGTCAGTTCGTGCGTTGCGGGGTTGTAGTCGTACCAAGGATCTTCGCCGTGGCTGATCACGGTGTTTGGTGGCGGCTCTTCGCCCGTCACGTCGGGCGGCAAGTCGGGGTCGACCTCGCCTGGCTCGTCTTGGTCCCAACCCACACTGGGCGCGCGCGTGACATCGTTCAGCGAGACGCCATCTTCGTACGCCACGCGTACAGACCCCGGACCGCCTGCTCCGCCGTTCGTTCGGAACGTGAAACGACGCAAGGCCACATCCCACTGCGTGTCGGTTTCCAGCGTGACGTCGAGCACCTGACCCTCGGCATCGAAGTCGAGAGCGATCCACGTTTCGGTGTCCGACGCATCGACCCAGGTTTCGGTCACGCCTTCGCCCACGTCGGCGTGGCGCACCCGCGGATCCATCACAGTCGCATCGTCGCTGCCACCGTCGAGAACCACCGCATCGGTACCCGCATCGGCCGATGTGTCCGATCCGCTGTCTACCGGATCGCTACCAAGGTCGTCGCATGCAACGACCACCAAAAGAAGAACCAAAACTGAACTACGCAAAGTCTCCAAACATCACTGTCGCTCGGGGCGATCGTCGTCCTCAGGGGTTCGCCGTCCGGCGATCCCAAACCAAAATGTTCTCGGGCGTGCTCCCAGGTAGGTGCCGCCGTTGTTCAACACGTTGTCGACTCCCACGAACGCGACGAGATGGTCGTCCAAGAACGACTTCTCCAATCGCAAGTCCAGGGAGAGAAAGGGGTCCGCAACCACGCGGGTGTCTTCGTCGTAGAACACGCGCGCACCGCTAAGGCGGGAGCGCCACAAGGCTGACACACCCTGTGGACCGCGATACCGAACGTGCATCGTTCCGGCGTGTCGAGCGCGTCCCGGAAGCGCTCGGTTTCTGGAACGATCGTCTGCGTCCAAGAAGGTGTAACCGAGGTCGATGCGCAAACGATGAGCACCACTCTCGACAGCACGCACACGTGCCATCGCCTCAAGTCCACGCGTACGTGCGCGACCGATATTGATGTAGCGGTACTCCGACACAGTGCCTTGTGTTCCCACCAAGTCGGTGGTGATCAGGTCTTGCACCCACGAACCGAACCCAGTCGCTCCGAGCCAGAAACGGTCGAGTCGAAGCTCGAACCCGCCATCCAACGTCCACGCGCGCTCGGGTTGCAGATCTTCGTTGCCATAGACGACGTAACCGATACTCGCGTTGTCGGTGAAGCTGAGTAACAACTCACGAAAGTCGGGCGCGCGAAAGCCACGACCCACCGACGAACGCATCACGAAACGCTTGTGGGGGTCGACCCTGAGCGCGAGTTTGGGCGAGAGCTGCGAGCCGTACCACGTGTCCGCATCCAAGCGCAGGCCCGGAACCACGGACACGTAGGGCGCTTCACTCGGTGTCCACTCATGCTGGATGTAGGGCGCGAGCCGCGCGCGTGTTCCAGAGCGATCCAGGCGCGGCGACGCAAGACCTTGAAGCGACGTGTCGTAGCCAACCGTCAGGATGTGCGCGTCCGAAACCGTATGCAGATACTTGATCTGGAACTGGCCGAGTTGTTCACGAGTATCGATGGTTGGATCGCTTTGCGGCTGATCGCGGACACGTCGCAGAAACTGGTCTCGAAATCGCGAGTACGAAGCACGCACTGTGAGTTGGCCGTGACGCGTCTCGATCGTCGGAGCCAGACTCAGCGTGGCCGTGTCAGTGCGATTGAGCCGCTGTAGCACCACGCGAGGGCCACGCGTCTCAAGCGCTTCCGCATCGCGGTGCAGGACCTCAGCACGCAGTCGAAAGCGAGCAGGTCCGCGTTTGAACCAAAGCGACCCTCCCCCGTTGTACGTTCGGGTCTCCGGACCGTTCGTCGCACCATCACGCGGATCGAGATCGAAAGCATCCAAGTGATGCAGCCCTACGAACGCGGACCCGCCTGCTCGCTCACCCGCGTATCCAAAGCGTGCGCTCAAGTCGTAGGTCGCCCCGTAGTCATCGTCGGGAAGCGTCCCGTCCTCATCGACCCGTGGACCACCTTCAAAGCGACTTCGCCGGTTGCTGCGACGTCGGTCTTGGTAGCCGTACGTCGCTCGAATACGTGCTGACCAACCGGGCCGATCCACCCGTGGAATCAGGTTGATCACACCCGCAAGCGCATCGCTTCCCCACAACGCCGAAGCGGCGCCACGCACGACTTCGATGCGTTCCACGTCATCCAACTGCCAGCGCGACAGGTCGAGCACACCATCCATGCGCCCAATGGTCCGATCGCCATCGACAAGGACGAGCGTGTGCTCGGGTTCGAGCCCACGCAGCCTCAAACCTTGACCGCGAACGGCATCAAAAACCTGCATACCCGGCTGCTCTTCCAGCATCTCAGCCACGGTTTCGGCGCCCGAGGAATCGATGTCCGAACGCGGGATGACTTCGACAGACATCGGCAAGTCGGCGACCGCCTCCTCGCGACGCGTACCTGTGACAACGACGGTGTCGAGAATGAAGTCGCGCTCGGTCAGTTCCGTCTCGACAGGCTCGTCCGCTGGAAGCGAGTACAGGTCGTCCTGCGCGTACGCCGCGACGCTCCACCATCCCAAGAGGAGAAAGATGAGAACAACACGCGCGCTAATCGCTCATTTCCGAAGCCGGCTCTCGACGGAGCTCGTTCAACGAGTGCCACCGCACGACGACATCGGAACCACAGCGCGAACAACGCACTTCGATCCCATCGTCGACGATCCGAAACAAAAGCCGTCGACACGAGCACCGTACGTCACCGTTTGGATCCGGTCGGACGTGGTGCCGTTGCCTCACGCTTTTCCTCGTGGGGTCGTTCCCAAGAGCAGCGCCGTGTCGTCGCGGTATGCGTCGAGTGTCGTCAGCGCTTGGTCGATCGCATCGCGCAGTTGGTGAAGAGCACGTTGCTGAATGCGAAAGGACAGCGGCCCGAGCGAAATCTCAACAACTCGGCCGCAGCCACAAAGCTGGTCGATTCGACACAGAGAGGTTCGAGCAAGCCCAATTCGCCGAGGTTTTTGCTGCATGTGTTGATAATGAAATTGATTTTCATTAACTTCAAGAAGATTCGACTCGGGCTAGGGTTGGTGCATGCGCATCTGGCCCGTGCTCCTGCTCAGCGGGTGCATCTGGAATCCGGACTCCTACCGTGGCCGAGACGCGGGCATGGCGGACGTCGGGGTCGAAGATGGGAGGACGGACGATGCGTCCGACAGTGGTGAAGACGCGTTCGACAGTGGAACAGACGCGGAGATCGATGCACCGCCGGACGTCCCTTTGATGCCGATCGACTCCGGCACCGACACCAACGTCGACGCAGGAATGTGCACCCTCACGACCGAGACGGGTGCGATCGTGCTGAGTGAACCGGGCATGACCTGGGGAAACGTTGAACTCACCTACGGTGGAAGCGGTCCTGCGATCCGAGTCACCGCCCCCAACGTGACGATCGAGAACGTCGCGCTACTGCTCACCAGCAACCGCGCGCACGGCATTGAGGTTGAAGCGAACAACGCAACCATCCGGCACGTTCGTATCCAAAGTGGAGATGTCCCATCGGCGGGCGACTTCTACCACCGATGGGGAGTTGTTGTTGAGGGGACTGCAGGGTCCCGCATCGATCAAGTGACGCTCGCAGACGTCTCGATGAAGGGCCTCGAAGGCATCGCGCTCGAGTACGTCGACAATGGGGGCATCTCGGGACTTCGCATCGAGGATCCCGCGGGGATGGGGACGCCAACAGGAGAACCCGGAGAACTCGGTCACGTCGGAATCTACGTCGAGAACAACAACAACACGTCGATCCGCAACTTCGCAATCACCGGCGGCCCGATGGCGGACTTGCACCATGGCATCGCCCTCGTCAACAACCGCAGGATGACGATTAGCGATGGGGTCGTGGCGATCCAAACCAAGTCGCGTTACGCGTTTCGTGTCTCAGGGATAACCACAAGCTCTCCCCGAAACGAGATCATCAGCGTGCAGATCTCCGACGCACGAGCAGGGTTCCAGTTCGTGAGCACAACAGACTGGAGCCTCATGAACACCAAAGTGGTTCGTGCCAGCGATTGCACGGGTTCCGACTACGCGTACGCGGTGATGGGAGCCGGTGGGTCCGCAGTCTGCACCAACTGCGCCTGGGGTGGTCCTTGTGGAACCGACGCGAGTCAGGCCATTGCAGTCGATATGGACCCAAGCGACTCGTCCATCACCAGGCTGCCCAATCTCAACTTCTGCTTTGACGACGAAGTGACGTTCTAGAGCTGTCGCAAGTACGCGACGAGATCCGACCCCTCTTCGCCAACGATCGTCGGATGCCCGCTGACGCACGAGAGCGTCCCGCCCATCGCTTCATCGAGCGTCGGTGCACAACCGTCGTGGAAGAACGGACCACGCATGCCGACCCCAAACAGAGGCGGTGCTTGGACGTTTCCGAGCGCGGTCGACGCGGGCTCTGCACTGATGTCGTGACAGTCAGCGCAGTTGTTCTCGGCGTACACCGACTCACCACGCGCCACAGCCTCCATGTCCGACGGCGGCACACGAAGTGCCGGAAGCGCGTCGAGCCAAGCGCCCATGGCACTCACCTGCGATTGGGTCACATCGGGTCCGTTCATGCGCGTGTCAAAGGTGCCGAACATCACCTCTTCAAGTCCGGCTAGGTCGCCGAGCCAGTGATAGGGCGCCGTCGCCAAGACTCCACCCGTCAACGGCTGCGTGCGTCGCAGTTCGCCGTTGAAGGTCCACACGTACGCGTCATCACGACCACCGGGGTGACATGAAGCACAGGTCACTTCCGCAGGCGTGCTCGCGTGGAACAAGTCGTGCCCGGTATCGAACTGGGGCTCAGCAAAACGAATCGGGCCTCCGTCGGTCAAGAGCACTCCGTTGCGCGCAGAAAACGAAACCATCAGCTCGTCACCCAAGCTGGCCACGCTTTGCGTCGGGGTGTCGTCGACGTTCTGCCTCAAGCGAGACGTGCGGCCTGTACCCGGATGCGCCGAGTGCACACCCGGGTGTGGATCGGTTTCGCGACTGCGAATGAACGCACCGGCCAACCAGAAGCGTCCAGCTTCGCGAACAAAGTCCACAGCAAGAGGCACGCTCTCGACGATGTTCACTTCTTGGGAGCCATCCGCACGCAGGTGAGCCACAGCCGACTGCACAATGCGCGAACTGGTCGGCGTGAAATCACTGCCGTAGTAGGCGACAGGCGCACCGGTGAAGTTCGCATCGGACATCTGTTGGTGAAGAATGTCGACGCCGCCATTTTGGTTGGCGCGCATTCGCCAGGCGACACGCGGTTGATGATCCGGCGTCGGGTTGATCTGGTGAGTGATGGTCTCGCCGCCACGCATCTCCAGAACCGTCGCACTTCGATACGTGCTGACGTAGACCGTCTCCGCGCCATCTGCATCGTACTGTGCGACGACGTCGCGAAGGTCGGGTTGAACGTGACGACGATCCAAGAGTCCAAGATCCGCGTCGAGACGAATCAAGTCACCGCCTGCGCACGCCACCAAGAACCCGTCGCGACTCTCCGTGAGACCGCGCGGCGCCTCACACATCGGGTGCTCTGCGATCACGCTGGGCCCCTCGAGGTTGACGTGAAGCAAACTCCCCGACCGGCGAAGCACCACGATGGCTTCACGATCACGAAGCACCATGCGACCAGGCTCAGCACCTGCTTCGAGATCGAGTTGCCCCGATGCTTGGAGTGTCCCGCCCTCACGAGAGACGATCCACAGGACGTCACGGACGGGATCGGCTGCCACGACGTAGTGTTCGTTGGCTTCGAGCGTTCCGCCTGAGACAGGCGGGAGAGTTCGATCCGATTGGACAGCCAGCCGCGGCAAGAGTGGCCGCTCCGACGGCCCCGCTGCACTCGCTCCCCCCAGATCGATCGATTCTTCTTCGGCGGGCAGTTCGCCAAATACGCATCCTGCAAGCAGGGCGCACCCCAGGTTCATCCACTTCATGCCCGGGGTAGAGCAAGATTGGCGCCACGCATTTTTCCCCTGTTGCCGAAGGTATTTGCGGGAGTGTGCGTCACAGTGTGCAACCTCGGGTGTGAAGCCTGCGCCCGGTGTCAGGGTGCATCGACGGGCCTCAGACCACGTGATACGCCGGGTCGATGTGCGGCGTAATTGGCTTGGTGTACGAACACGACCGAGACGACCTCGGTCAGATCGCAGGTGAGCTCCTCGAGACTCTTCAGTACCGAGGCTACGACTCCACCGGCGCCGTCATCCAAAACGCGGAAGCCGTCACCCTCAAAAAGGGTGTGGGTGCACCTTCCGATCTCGTTCACTCCCTCGGCATCGTGGACTTGGCTGGACGCGTGTTTTGCGGACAGGTCCGCTGGGCCACGTTCGGCGCCGTCGACGAAGCCAACTCCCAACCGCATGTCGTGCACTGGCACCGGGAGATCCAGGGCGTCCTCGAGACGACCTCCAAGAAGGACATCTTTGTCTACGGTGCACACAACGGAAACGTCACCAACTGCGACGCGCTCAAAGTGTGGCTTCAATCCGAGGGACACGACGTCAAGAGTGACAACGACGGCGAAATGGTCGTCCACGTGATCGCGCACTGGTTCGCCGACTTCCTCGGCCAAGGGTTGGACCGCTCACTCGCGATGCGACGCGCGGCAGGCAAAGCGTCCAAACAACTTGAAGGATCGTTTGCTGCTGTCGTGGTGGATCCGATCACCCACACGTTGTGCGCCATCAAGCGCGGCTCAAGTCTCTACCTTGGCACCGGTCACGACGAGCAAGGCCCGTTTGTGATCGCCAGCTCGGACCTCTCGAGCGTCCTGAAGCGAACGCGGGTCTTGGTGAACATGAGCGAAGGCGAATTCGCGCAGTACACCGCGGGGTCGTACGCCGTGTACGCGCTCGACGAACCGGATACGCCGTTGCATCGCTTGCCCATTCGCTCTCGCCTTCGGGTTGAGGACACCGCGCTTCAAGAGCCCTTCAAGCACTTCATGGCGCAAGAGATTTGGTCACAGCCACAAACGGCTCGCGACGCTTTGCGTATGTTCGAAGGCGGTTCTCCGGCTGCGCGCGCAACGGCCGAAGTTGCCAACACCTGTCCGGCACCCGCACGGCAAGCGTTGGAAGCGCAACTTGAGGAACTTCGGGCGCAGTATTCCGATGACGCGCTGGCGAAGGCACTGACTGCGCTGCGAGAGCTCGAACTCGCGAGCCCTCTGGCGGAAATCGGGCGCGCGCATCCAGAACTAGGCAGTGAAGATCACGCGTTCTTTGCGGACCTGGTGCGACTTGAGCCCGACCAACGCGATCTGGTCCACGGACTCGACGCGTACCTCGAGATGCAGGAAGTCGCCGAGCTCGCTCAGGGTGTGGCGTCGACGGTGGACGCTTTGAAACGAGCGCGTTCCGAAGGTCGGCGCGTCTACCTCGTGTGTTGCGGCACGAGTTACCACGCTGCCAAAGCCGCGAGTTTGTTCTTCGCGTCCGCAGCAGGAACGGAAGTCATCCCCCTGCTGCCCGGTGAGTTTCGTGGGCAGTACGAGCGCACATTCCGCGAGGGCGATCTCTTCGTTGCCGTGAGTCAGAGCGGCGAGACCAAAGACCTCATCGACATCATCAACACCGTCCAGTCTTCGGGGAAAGAAGTGACCGTTGTCGCGTTGGTGAACAATCTCAACTCGACGCTCGCCCAAGAAAAGGCCGACATCGTGGTGCCGCTGCGTTGTGGTCCCGAAGTCGCTGTTCCTGCGACCAAGAGCTTCATCAACCAGCTCACTGTGTTCTACGGACTCGCGCGACGTTTGGGCGAAGCACTGGGACGTCCGCGTCTCCCGTTGCCGGAGTTGCCGGCGTTGATTCGGCAAACACTGGAAGAAACTGCCGACTCGATTGAAGCCGCCGCAGAGCTGACGTTTCTCGCACCGTCCATGCACTTGTTGGCGACACGCATGCTCGCCGTGGCCAAAGAAGGTGCGCTGAAGATCCGCGAAGTCGTACTCAACCACACGGAAGGGTTCGAAGGCAGCGAGTTCAAGCATGGCCCCAATACGATCCTGGGTTTCAACACGCTGGCTGGACCGGCGCAGATCCAAGCACTGCTCAACCGGTTGGCGAACCAGCTGCCAACTGACGACCCCGCAGGATTTGTCCGCTCTGCACTGAGCCATTCGATGGATGCGCTCTACGCCGACTACCCGCTCGTGTTTGTGACCGGTCCGGATCGACGCGACATCGACCTGACGATTTCGCAGATCAACACCCACAAGATTCGTGGTGCGACCACGATCGTCATCGCGGAAGAAGACCCGCGGTTGCGCGAAGCTGCGGAGAAACAGCCCGCGGGTCACGACGCGTACCGCTCCGTGTATATCCCCTTGCCCAAGACCGACGATACGCTACTCGCGACGTTTACCGCCTCTGTCGCGCTCCAAGTGCTTGCACTGCGAATGAGCGAGAAAAAGATGGCGTACCTTGAGGCGCTGGGCGTGCGCGATCACGGCGTACATCCAGATGTTCCCAAGAACGTGAGCAAATCGATCACCGTGGATTAGCCGGTGGTAGCCTCCGCGCATGAGGCTACTTGCATTGGCAATCGTCGCTGTTCCGAGTGTTGCGCTAGCGTGCATGCATGCGGGTGGTGGTCCAACCACAACTCCCGTGACCCAAAGCGGGCAGCAAGGGATCGTGGTGCACGCGGGTGGCGTTCAAGACCTGATCCTGCAAGTCGACTACACCGGGCTGAGTACGCAGTCGCTAGGTTGGATCGTTCCAGTTCCGAGCACCCCGACGGACTATGGCGTCGGCGACACCCAGCTCTTTCGTGACGTCGCGGAGTGGGTGAACCTGCGGCGTCAGATGCCTCAGCCTCGTGGCCGATTGCGCGGACGCCCCTCGGCAAGCGCACAAGCGCCCACGTTGCGGTTTGGCGAACCGGCGCGCGTCGGCCCGTACAACATCCAGCCGATTGTCGGCTTTGGCGCGGGTGCGGCGACAGCGCTGAACCGGTGGATGGAGGAGAACGGGTTTCAACCTCTGCCCGCACAGACGTTGAGCTACTACGTGCAACGCAACTGGACGTTTTTGGCGATCAAGGCCACGCCTCAAGAGGGTGCAGAGCTGAGCGCAGAGGGTGGTATGCCGCCCTTGCGCATCACCTTCCCGAGCGAACGTGCGGTCTATCCGCTGAAGCTGAGCACGCACATGGGAACGTTCCCGGTGCGCATCTACTTGTTCACCGCGGAACCGGTTCGTGCCGAAGCGTTGGAAAGTGTTCGTGCGAAAGGCTTCGAGGTTGCAACGGGCGGCATCCATCTTCGCCACGCGGCGTCCATGCCGGGAACCCTGCGGAGCGACGTCAGTTCGTTTGCGGTGAACACCGCGCCCGAAGCGTTGCGACCTGTGCTGGAACGATTGGGAACACAAGCGCATCTGTCCGTGCTGCTTAACGAGACGTTCAATCGCGAGGGGGGCAACGTCGAGATGCGCGCCGCGCACTGGGCGGAAGATCTCTCCGTGCCGGGTGTAGGTGAGGGCGAAGTCCTTGCGGGGCAGTCGGCCGAAGCGGATCCCGAACCCGAACCCGATCCCGAAGCCGAGGCCGATCCCGAACCCGAAGCCGAGGCCGCCATGAGCGAGGATCCAACGCCTGCTTCAGAGAGCGATGAAGGCGGTTGCTCCGCCAGCGGATCGCCACATTTTGCTGGGGCATTTTGCCTTTTGCTTCTCTGGGGAAGAAAGTCGAAGACTTTCGGCGAGGTTCCACGAACCTCGACGCGAACGCGTAGCGTTCGGACTCGGAGGGGGGACCCGTTTGCGGCTTTGCCGCAACGGGGGGAGGTTTTGGTCAAAACCTCCCAAGAAAGAAAGCGTCGGCACCGCTCGTATTTGGACTAAGGTCGCTTCGGAGGACCCATGTCGGATTGGCAAGGACAACCACCCCCAGGCTCGCAAGGCGGGCCCCCACACCAAGGACCGCCGCAAGGTCAGGCACCCATGCCTGGCGGACAATGGGGCGCGCCACATCTCGCGGCGCAAGCCGGGGTCGTTCGTGTCGGCGACTTGCTTCAAACCGGCGCACGCATCGTCGGTGGCAACCTTGGCGCGTTCTTCACCGTCGCGTTCATGGCCACGCTACCCGGACTCGCGATCACGCAGTTCTTCACCATGCGATGGCAGGAGAAGATGTTCGCGTGGCAGGCCGACATGATCGGCAGTGCGCGTTTGGGTGGTGCGCCCAACATCGGCAACATGTTCCGGGACATCCTCGACCCGACTGATTTTGGCGGAATCTGCTTGGGCTCGCTGATTCAGTTTGTGCTGGTGTACCTCGCGCAAGCGATTCTCATGTACACGGTGGTCGAGACGCTCGCGGGACGAAAACCACCCATGGGGCAAGCGATCTCCAAGGGTCTCGCTCGCGCACCGGCGGTGCTGGTGACGGCGTTGCTCATCACGCTTGCGTACATTGCCGCGATGCTGCCCGGCTTTATCCTGGGCATCTTGATCTTTGTGGGTGCTGCTGCAGGCGACGCAGGTGCGGTCGCCGCGTGCTGCGGAATGCCGACGATGTTCCTTCTCATCCTCATTCCGATTGTCTACCTCGCGGTCGTGTTCTTTCTTGCTGTGCCCGCGTCGGTTGCCGAGAACGCCGGGCCCGTCGAAGCGATCTCTCGCAGCATCGCGCTGACAAAAGGCAACCGTCTGACGATCTTCCTGACCCTCTTGTGCTTGATGTTGGTGCTCTTCGTGTTCGCCTGCATCGGCGGCATGTTCGGCGCTGCGTTTGGTGCTGGTGGGGTCGACATGGCGACGGGAATGCCGCAGCCGCCCTCAACCGCTTCACAGGTGGTGAGCTTCATCATGAACCTGCTTGTCGGTTCGTTGCAGACCATGCTGCTCGCATCTCTTGCGGCCGTGGCCTACGCCCGAATTCGAGGCATTCGCGATGGAGTCGACGCAGGGGCGCTCGCCGAAGTGTTCCGATAGTTCCGAACGTGCAGATGCGACGAGTTGCAGCGGTCTTGATGTGGGCGTCGATGCTCGCGCTCTGTTCAAGTGCCTTCGCGCAACTCGATCCGCGTCAGCTCGCTGAAGAGGCACACGCCGAAGGCGGCTACGCCGATGAGCTTCGCATCCGTGGAAGCGAAGGTGGTGTCTCGTCGTTTCCGCAAAGCCAAAACGGCGGAGGCAACTCCGGTGGTGACTCGCGCCGCTTCGACAACTGGGGCCGCGGCGACGCGAGCGATCGCACGACGGCACCTGGCGGTCGCGGACAAGCACCGCCGCCGGACTTCAACTTTGGCGGAGCACTTGGCGGTCAAGCAGTCTCGACGATTCTGATGATCGGTGTGGGCGTGCTGATGATCGCGCTCGTCATCGTCCTCTTCATCGCATTGCGTGGCGATCGCAAGAACCCTCCACCGGTGCGACGCCCCAAGATGGTCAGCGCCGCAAGGCCCGAAGAACTGCCTTGGGACATCGGCGACCCGGACGAACTCGCCGCGCAAGGCCGCTACTCCGAAGCGATACTCGCCGTGCTCGTCGGCTCATTGAAAGCGGTGGGATGGAAGCCGCGCGGCGAACGTTCGCGCACCGCACGCGAAGTGCTGTGGTCGATCCCCTACTCAGACGCGCGCCGTCAGCCCTTGGACGAAGTGGTGCGCCGAGCCGAACGCGTTCGCTTCGCTGGCGAAGTCGCCGACATGGAAACATTCCAGGAAGTGCGGCAGTGGGGCGAGTCCGTGCGGAGCGCTTCGTCGTGAGCAGCATCCAACGAGGTGCGAAACGCGCCGACGTTTTTTCTCCCTGGATGCGCCGGCTCGTTCTCGGCGTGATCTTCGTGTCGTGTTGTGGAGTGGTCTTTGGCTTGTTGTGGGGAGCGCGTTTCGCATTGCCGCAAGCAGGCGAAACCGACTCGCTTGGTGGTGGGCCGCTCGGACACCGCGTGTTTGCCGAAACTCTTGAACGCGCCGGGATGCACGTGTTGCAAATGCGTAGTGACCGTTACGCGTCGGCAACGGCGCCCATGTTCTTTATCGAACCGCAACACGAAGCGCGTGTCGAAGGCAGGCTGCACCGACTCCAGGATGTGCTGATCGAACGCAGCGCCGTGGGAGCGAAGAGCGTTGTGGTGCTGCCCAAGTGGTCGTTCCAAGTCGGACTGGTGATGGACGGTGCGGTAAGTCGCGTCAGCGCGGACCGAATTGGAAAGGTCATGACCGCGATCGACTTTGCTGCAGGCGGAGCCACACCGGCGCACGTCAGCATGCAGGCCGGTCAGTCCGACGACGTTCTTGAAGGCATTCTCGGCAGCTTTTCGGTACAGGTTCCCGAGTTGCAGACGTTCGTACAGCCTCCGGTGGGCTGCACCGTGCTTCTCGAGAGCGCACGCGGGGCTGTCGTGGTCGAACTGTCAAACGGCACGATCATCGTGAGCGACCCCGACCTGATCCACTCGTTCAATCTCCACCGCGCCGATCACGCGGCGCTTTGGTTCACGCTCTTGCAGCGCATCGGCGGCGACACGGTCATCATCGACGAGACGTTTCACGGACACGGCAAAGTGCTTTCGCTCAAAGAGGCGCTTGGTCAGTTCCCTGCTGTGTTGATCGTGATTCACGTCCTCGCACTCTTGATGCTGATATTCATGTTGGGCTCCAAGCGATTTGGGCCGCCTGAAGAAGAGCGCGGGTACGGCGCAGGACCTCAAGAAGCGATTTCAGTCGCGGCGTCGGTGCTGGCGGATGGTCAGACGATCGGTCGGCTCACCTACAACTACGTGGTCGAAGTTCTGCAGGACCTCCATCGACAACTCGGATTGCCCGAGGGTTCGAGTTTGCACGCGCGTGCGCAACGCATCGACGCGGCCGCGAAGCAGCAACGCGTTCCACCGCTCGCAGAGAAACTACTTTCAGAAGCCCAAGCGATTGCCGACAGCCGACAAAAGGCTGACGCGTGGAAAATCGCTCGTGCTGCTTACGGATTTCGTAGCCGAATGCTCGGCCAAAGGAGACAGGGATGACCCCGCAGGACGTACAGCAAACGCTGGCTCACCTCACCGAACGAATCGGCAAGGTGGTGATGGGTTCAGAACTCAACACACGCATTTGCTTTGTGACTTTTTTGGTTCGCGGACACGTGCTGCTGGAAGGTGTTCCTGGCGTTGGAAAGACCCTTCTCGCTCGCTGCTTCTCGCGGTGCATGGGACTCGACCTGACGCGCGTGCAGTGCACACCGGACTTGATGCCGGGCGATGTCATCGGTGCGAACGTGTTCGACTTTCGGACACAGAGTTTCTCGCTGACCAAGGGTCCCGTGTTCACCGAGTTCTTGCTGGTCGATGAGATCAACCGGACGCCGCCTAAGACGCAGTCCGCGCTGCTTGAAGCCATGCAAGAGCGCTCGGTCACGATCGACGGCGACACCCACTCACTCAGCTCGCGGTTCATTCTGATGGCCACGCAAAACCCGGTGGAGCATGAAGGCACCTACCCGCTGCCTGAAGCCCAGCTCGACCGTTTCCTGTTCAAGCTGCAAGTCGGTTACCCGGCGGAGCCACAGGAAGTTCAGGCCGTGATTGCGCACGCCGCAAGTTCGGGAATGCCCGACCTCGATCAGCTCGGGCTTCAGCCGATTCTCCAGCCCGCGCAGGTCGACACGCTTCGCACTGTGTCTGCATCGGTTCGGCTTGAGCCTTCGGTCGCGCAGTACGTCGTGAGTTTGGCTCGTGCCACGCGCGATCATCCCAGCTTGATGGTCGGACTCTCGCCACGCGCCGCGACGATGATCGCTGCCGCGGCCCGTGCCAATGCTGCGTGTGACGGTCGTGACTTCGTCGTGCCCGATGACGTCAAAACGCTCTTCCTTCCGGCCAGTCGACACCGCGTCGTGGTCACACCGGCGGCCGAAATGGAGGACGTGCGCGTCGACGATGTGTTGCGCCAAGTGCTCGCGCAGGTGCCTGCTCCGCGATGACCCCTTCTTCCCGACTGCTGTGGTTGATGTTCGGCGGCTTGATCGTCGCCGCGCTGCCCACTGCGCTCGACGCGTCGCTGTGGCCCGTCGTGATCGGGACGTGGGGCATTCTCGCAGCCATGGGCGTCGCGGATGTCGCGGTGCTCGCCGTAGCCAAACCGCAGTTCGCAGTCGACGTGCCTTCCAACGTTGGCGTGGGTTCGGACCTGCAGATGCGCGTGCGGGTTTCCATGCGTGCACCGAAGACTCTGCGCGCAACGATGCGCTCCGAAGTCGAGTTTCCCTTGGTGGCGTATGACGATGTCGATGTCTCAGTCGCTGACGGGACGACCGAGCACGACCTTGCGGTGGAAGCGCCACGACGCGGCGGCGCACGCGTGCGCGGGCTCTGGCTTCGTATCGACGGACCGTTTCGGTTGTTTCGCCGAATCACGCGCCATGCGCTCGACGAACAGGTCGCTGTGGTGCCCAACGCAGAGCGCGTTCGCGAACTTGCACTGGCCCATTTTGGTGCACAGCGTTTCGGTGGACTGCACGTTCAAAAGCGCAAGGGCGACGGCGGCGAGTTCGATGCGCTCGAGGCGTACGAGCCCGGCATGGACTTGCGCAAGGTGGATTGGAAAGCCTCAGCGCGACATCAGCAGCTCAAAGTTCGACGCTTTCGACTCGAGCAGAACCAGCGTGTGATCGTCTGTGTCGATACGGGCCGACTCATGGCCGATCCGATTCAGGGGATGGAGCGTTTGGATCACGCGATTCACGCGGCTCTCCTGCTTGGGCGCGTCGCACTCAAAGCCGGCGACTTGGTTGGAATGCAGGCATACGCAGGGAGCGTGAACGCGTGGGTTCCGCCTTCGGGTGGCATGCGACAGCTCGCGCGACTTCGTCGAGGACTCGCCGACTTGGGCTCCGCGGCCGAAGAAACCAACCACGTGTTGGGTGTTCATCAGCTCTTGCGCCAACTCAAACGTCGTTCGCTCATCGTCGTGTTCACCGAGTTCACCGATGCCACCACAGCTGAGCTCATGGTCGAGTATCTGGGGCACCTTGCGCGTCGTCACCTCGTCGTGTTCGTCGCACTGGACGATCCGGCGGTCCAAGAACGCATCGACTCATCCCCCCAAACCGCGCGCGACTTGGCCGCCACGGTTGTCGCCGGTGGGATGCGTGCGGACCGGGAACGTGTGCTTCGTCGCCTGCGCCGCATGGGCGTCGATGTCGTGCACGCCCCACCCGGTCCCGCCGCACTTCAACTCTTGGCGCGCTATGTCCACGTGAAGCGAAGGGGCCTGATCGGATGAACGCCGGCCGACAATCGCCTCGTTCGGTCGCGTTTCGCAAGGAACGTGAGGGCCAGTGGTTCGAACTCGACTCGTTGGTGGAGCGGGCTCTCAAGCGCGGACTCAAGGACCTGAGTGCGCCCGAACTGCATCGGCTCCCCATCCTGTATCGCGCGACTCTCTCCAGCCTTTCGGTGGCACGACGAACCGCGCTTGACCGCGCACTGATCGACTACTTGGAAGCGCTCGCGGCTCGCGCATACCTCGCGGTGTACGGATCGCGGCAGTCCACTCGTGGGGCGATTCGGCGTGCCCTCTTCGAGACCTTTCCCCAACGAACTCGCGCGTTGCTCCCGGAGCTGGGGCTCTCCACAGCCATCGTCATTCTTGGTGCAGTTGTCGCCGCGGCATTGATGGCTGTCGAACCAGGCTGGTACGACGCGTTCGTCAATCCTGCGCTGGCCGGCGGCCGCGATCCGCACGCATCGACCGAGACATTGCGCGCCGCTCTCTACGGAGGCGGTGAGCAAGGCGAAGGTCTCGCGTTCTTTGCTTCGTTCCTTTTTGTGCACAACGCACGCATCGGAATGCTCTGCTTCGCGCTAGGCTTTGCTGGTGGAATCCCGACCGCACTGCTGCTCTTCAGCAACGGTCTGATGCTGGGTGCATTCCTCCAGCTCTACGCAGAACGCGGGCTCCTTTTTGAACTCTGCGGTTGGTTACTCCCCCATGGTGTGCCCGAAATCGGCGCAGTGATTTTGTGCGGCGCTGCGGGGCTGCACCTCGGACGCGCCATGCTAGTGCCAGGACGCAAAACCGTTCGCGCGTCCATCGCCGCCGCCGGAAAGCGCGCATCCATGGTTGTCATCGGATCGGTTGTGCTTTTCGGAATCGCCGGTTTGATCGAGGGCATCTTCCGCCAAGCCGTGACGGACGACATCGTTCGCTACGCATTCGCAGCGTTCAACTTGATGTGGTTCACGCTCTGGCTCTTCGTCGCTGGACGACGCACGTCGAGGACGCTTTCATGAGGATCCGATGAAGATCGCGAGCGAAGGCACGCTGGAGATCATCGGGCCCGAAGGGGTTCCGCTTAGCTTTCCGCGTGCAACGATTCTCGAGCGCTTTATCGCGTTCGCGCTCGACTTGCTCCTGCTCTACCTGTGCGTGTTCTGTGCGCTGATCTTTTTTCTACTCGCCGGTGCACTCGCGGGACTGGCTTCGGTCATGGGTGTCGGGCTGGTGCTGGCGTTTTTGATCCAGCACTTCTACTTCATCTTCTTCGAGACACACTGGCAGGGGTCCACACCGGGCAAACGACTCGTCGGACTCAAAGTCGTATCGCGCGATGGAGCAGGTCTATCGACTGACGGCGTAGTCGCGCGAAACTTAATGCGCGACATCGAACTCTTCGTGCCCGCGGCACTCCTGGCCGCACCCGAACAGGTCTACGGGAACGCGCCCTGGTGGCTCTTGGTTCCCACATCCCTGTGGTTGCTGGTCATGGTGTTCTTGCCGGTGTTGACCCAAGAACGTTCACGGGTGGGTGACCTCGTGGGTGGCACGCTCGTGGTTCGCATTCCAGTTGGGCAACTACGCGACGACGAAGCTGCACGCGTGTCGCTGCCTCCGTTTGCGCCGAACTCCGACGTCCTCACGTTTAGCCTGCAACAGCTCGAACACTACGGTGAGCGCGAGCTCGAGACGCTTGCCGATGTGATTCGAAAGGCCGATCAACTCAAAGCAACGGTCGAAGACCTTCAGGTGGTCGCCGTCACGATTGCGCAGAAGATCGGTTTCGGCGGACCTGTTCCTCATTCGGAGCCCGAGCGCTTCCTTCGCAGCTTCTACAAGCAGCAACGAGCACATCTGGAGCGGAAGCTGCTGTACGGAAAGCGCAAGGCTTCGAAGTTCGACACGTGAGGATGTCCACAGTGTGCACACGTGCCCAACCCAGTTGGGGCGCACGGTTCAACACACTGGAATTCTTGATGATCGAGCGCTGACTCGAGACGGTTGTGCGAGGCGCTTCGGGGTTATCCCCAAAGTTCACACAGGCCCAATCTCAGCTTTCGGCGTCTTCTGAGGCAGCTTCGGCAGCGGCTTCATCCCCGCCCTCGGCAGGCGGCACCCAGGCCGTTTGCGCGAGTTCACCCTCTTCGATCTCCAGCCAGATCTTGAGCTGCTTGAGCATGAACTCCGTGCCTTCTTTCGAGGACAGGTCCACGCGGTACGTGTTGATGTAGCGCACGCTTTCCTTCAGCCATTCGTCCCAGGCTTGCGCGCTGACGTTCTCAAAGAGGTAGCGCCCAAAGTCCGTGGGGAAAGGCTGACGCTTCAACCCGGGAAGCTCTTCTTTGAGCTTCACACATTGGATGAGGCGATCGGGGTCAGGCTCGGGCATCGGCTTGGGTGTAAAGCAGGCGGCCGAGGCGTGCAAGCACGCAGGTCCTAAAGGCTGAAGCTGACCAATCCAGTCGCGACCATTCCGTCAGCAATCAGCGCATTCGCGTTGGTGGTCACTGTCACCATCCAGCCACCTTCGTCCAGCTGAACGGTGTTTTGAACACGAACACTCACCGTGCCCGTCGCGCCCGCCGGGAAAGCAGCGAGCGCTGCGGCGGGAACCGTTCCGGCAAACGACGGGGGATCGAAGCGACACTCGGCTGTCGTCGACGCACCCATCGCACCGGCTGCTGAAAGCGTCATGACAACCTCACCCGCCGAAGTTCCTGTCCAGGACACAGGCAGGTCCATTGCTCGATTGATCTCACCGCTCAATGGCGGGGCTGTCAGCGTGACTGCCACCACACCACGAATGTCGGTCTGGAACATCGCGACGTCTGCGCCGAGCATGCTGCGGATGGTCAGGTCGGTCATCGCGTCAGGCCACAACAAGAGCGCGCCGGTCGCTGGCGCGTACGCACCCATCGTGTCGGGCATCAGGGAGAGTTCCAATGCTCCGCCGCTGACCTGAATCGTTCCCGCGTTGGGTGCCACCTCGACACCTGCGTCCATCGCTGCGTCGGTCCCCGCATCCATCCCCGCGTCCATCACACCCGCGTCCATCGGCACGACCTCGGGGCACACGGTCAGCGTGCACGGACCTTCGGTCGACACCGTGCAGGGACTCTCGGGTGCATCTGGATCGATGAGCGCAAACCCCGCCGCCACGCTGTACATGGGTGATCCGGCCAGAATCTCTTCGGAGGTGAGACTGACGAATCCGGTGCCGATCTCGCCGGGGCCTGCATCGGGTAAGGACGTATCGGGTTCGCTGGCGTCTTCTTCCTCGCCAGCATCGCCAGCGTCTTCGATCAACGCATCCACCATCGCGTCACCCGCACCGCGAGGAACACAGCGGTTTTCCGCGTTGCATCGAAGGCCAAGATCACAATCGGTATCGATCGCGCATTGCGCGTCGGAACCGCACGCTACGAGTCCCAGCGCAGCGAGAACAACAAAGCAAGCCCTCATGCTGCGAAGGGTATCACTGCAGGCGCGACGGCGTCATGCCCGGTTGAGCGGACACGCCCAGTCGGTACGACCCGTTTTGTCCTTGTGCGTAACTTCCGATCCAGACCCGATACTGCCCGGGGGGGAAGTTGCCTTCCACCATGGGATTGGTGCCGTCGGAGTCGTCGTTGCACAAGTACGTACCGTCCGGACGGTAAACGACGAGCGTTGTATCCACGCTCGAATGCGCCATGACGCGAAGTGAGGGAAAACCAGCCCCGCCCACCTGAATGAAGTGATCCGGGGTGTGCGCAACGAAGCCGAGGCAACCGCCGCCCAGTCCCGTCGCGCTCACCGAGCCGCCGGAGCTACCCGACACGACATGCGGATCGGGCATGAAGCCCGGAGCGATCGTGACTTGTCCGAAGTTCGAACGCGTTCCCGTCGTGTCAACCGACCCGCCTGCAGGCGTAGGAATGGGGTTGTTGGGCGGAACACCCGGCGCGTTTCCCTGCAAGCTCGCCGCGGTCACGCTACTGAGTTCGCTGAACCCAAGGGTGTACGCGATGGTCTGAGTCCGGTCGTACGAACCCACCCAAATCCGATGGATTCCCGGTGTGGTGATCGGGCCCTGCACGATCGGATTCATGCCTTCGGAGTCGTCATCGCAGACGTAGGTTCCGTCGGGCTTCTGAACGACCAGCGTCGTGTCTTGGCTGCCCGCACCCACGATGATGCGAAGGTTGGTGAACGGCGCAGTCGCGTTGAGAAGATGGTTCGGGTTCTGAGCGATCCACCCGGTGCAACCGGGGCTGAGGTTGCTCGCTTGAACCGCACCGCCCGAAGACCCTCGCACAATGTTGGGGTCGGGCATGAAGCCAGGGCTGAGCGTCACCGTGGCCGGTGTTCCAGGCACGACGGGAACACCCGGAACACCCGGTTGAGTCGGCTGACCCGGTTGCACCGGTTGACCGGGCTGAACCGGAACGGGCACCGCGGCCTGACCCGGCACAAAACCTGGCGGAGGCGGAGGAGGAGGCGGACGATCCTCGCCGCAGCTCACGATCAGCGCGCTCAAGCTGAGCACCACAAGACAATGGATGGCGGGTCGGGTCACAAAAAGCTCCTGGTAGGCCCGTAGGCGACGACGATGTTCCGCGATGAGACCCCGCGCGGTCAACGTGCTTTGGCTTTCCGCCGAAGCCTGGTTTGGAGATGTCGTCTAGAGCAGACCGAAGAGGGAACGAAGCATCCGATAGGTCAGGCCCCAGACGATGCGTCCGTCGACGTCGTAGGCCGGAAATCGCATGCTTCGGCCCTCGTGTTCGTAGGGGTACTCGGCGTCGCGCTCACCCTGCATTAGCGGTGCGATCGGCGCCCACAGTGTTTCTGCCACTTCGTGGTTGCCCTGGATGACAGGTGGAGTGTCGACCACAAACACGAACGGGCGAACCATCAGCCCAGTGCGATGTGTCGCGAGATCATCCAAGCGCCCCAGCAGACGCGCGCCCGAGAGGTCGACAGCGAGTTCCTCGCGCGTCTCGCGAAGTGCGGTGTCCAAGAGCGAGCCATCTCCGGGATCTTTTCGGCCGCCGGGAAACGCCATGTGACCCGACCACGGATCCTGCGGGTGTTCCGCACGCCGAATGAACAGGACATCCAACTGCGGCGTTAGCACTGCCGCGACGGCAGCTTGTTTGGGCGCCTCGACCACCGCCGGGACATGTTGGTCGAGACGACTCGCGACGTGGTTGAGATCCACCACTGATCGCTAAGGCTCCAAAGCGCTTCTGTCAAAGACGGTGTAGGGTCGGCTCGTGAAACGCGCATTGGTGACCGGCGGTTGTGGTTTTTTGGGAAGTTCGATCGTTCGCGGTTTGCTCAATCGAGGCGTGGCCGTGCGCGTGCTCGCACTGCCATCCGAACCCACGGACAACGTCGAGGGTCTCGACGTGGAGATCGTGCGCGGCAACGTGTTGGATCGCGACTCGTGCGTCCGCGCGGTCGAAGGTTGCGACACGGTGTTCCACGCCGCGGCGGTGTACCAGTCCTACGCGCCCGACCCTTCGATGATGTACACGGTCAATCTGCGCGGCACGTTCAACATGCTGGAAGCTTCGCGGCGGGCCGATGTCGAACGCGTGGTGTACACGGCGAGCATCGTTGCGCTCGGTCGTCCTGCGCCCGGGACACTCGCCAACGAAGACACGCTGTACGACGTGTGGGATCTCGACTTCCCATACTCGCGCTCCAAGATGCACAGCCGCGTTCTCGCCCAGGACTTTGCGGCGTGGGGCATGGACGTGCGCATCGTGTGTCCCGGCATCGTGTTCGGGCCCCGCGACATCACGCCGACTCCATCGGGCAAGCTCATCCTCGAGGTTGTTGGCGGAAACAACCCGCCGATTTACGTGGAAGGCGGAGCCTCGTACGTCGATGTGCGCGATGCAGCGGAGGTGCACTTGCTGGCAGCCGAACGTGGCGAAGCAGGACAAGTCTACGTCGCCACGGCGCACAACCTCTCCAACTACGAAATGCTGACCGCGGTTCAGCGCGCCGCGTTGGGTTCGTCGAAACGGATCTTCAAGATGCCGACCCCCGTGGCGCGCACGGTCGTGATGGCGATGAACGAACAAGCCAAACGAACCGGTCAAGAACCGCCCTTGGCGCGTGCATTTTTCGAATACAGCCTGGTGCCGAGCTACTACGACAATACGAAGTCCAGAACCGCGTTGGGGGCACGGTATCGGCCGATCGAAGAGACCATTCGTGACGCCGTCGAATGGTTCCGCGCACGCGGCATGCTCTGAGTATACTGCGCGCGTGCAAGACGGCGTCGGCATGGAGTTGCGGTTTGTCCGCGAGATTCTCGAAGGCACGTTCACACCCGACCTTGCCGACGAACTGATCTCCGACGCCCTCGACGGCCACCCACCGCTCCAGGACGCATCGGACGTGTTGGCGTTTTGCCGAGGTCCGTTGGCCCAGCTGCTCGAAGCGCGCGCCGGTGCCGGAGTTCGTCACATGGTGCTGGAGACTCTCGAGCCTGTGCTCGGCGCGAGTGCAAAGCGCGCAACAGCGCCGCCCCCGGCGATCACCGAAACCGCTCCCGGTTCCGTCGCCATTGACATCGACGTGGACGGCGCCGATGAAAAAGACTCGACCAAGGCCACGGTCCAAATTCCGCTCGTCAGCAAAGGCGAGCAGGTTTCGGTGCTGATCGTAGCGGGGTCAGACCAGCTCGCCGAGACCCTGCTTCGTGCCTTGGGCGAAGATCGTGTCGCGCCGCGCACCACGAACAATGAACAAGAACTGCGCCGCGCGATCTTCAGCGTGATTCCCAATCTGCTGGTCGTCGACGCTGCGTACGCACCCAGCGATGTGCCGCGCGGAGGCATCGCCACCGTGCTCAAAGCACTCCCCGTCACAGTCCAGCCGGTCGTTTGGGGTGCCGATACCGACTATGGCCGAGGACTCGTCGAAGCCATGAAAGCCGCTGGTGCAGAGGCGGCGTTCCTCGATCGAACGACGGGAATCGCGACGTTGCTCGATCTCGTGCGAGCGCGCTTGGCGGGCTAGTGATTACGCACTAGCTTCCCCGCGATGATTCCGCGCTACACCCCGGACGATTTCGCTGCACTGTGGAGCTCTCGACGAAAGTACGAGGCGTGGTTCGACGTCGAACTCGCCGCGTGCGAAGCGATGGAAACCGCAGGCTTGGTCCCCAAGGGCACCGCCGACAAAGTGCGTCCGGTTCGCGCAAAACTGCAACCAGAACGCATCGACGAAATCGAACGCACCACACGACATGACGTCATCGCGTTCCTCACCCACGTCGAAGAACTTGGCGGCGAACCCGCGCGATGGCTTCACCGCGGCATGACGTCATCCGATGTCTTGGACAGCTCCATGGCCCTGCTGATGGTGGAGGCGTGTGACTCGCTCATCACCCGTACACAAGGCCTGCTCGACGCGTTTCGAGTACGCATCGACGAACACCGACGCACACCCGCCATCGGGCGCAGTCATGGAATCCACGCGGAGCCCGTGAGCTTCGGACTCATCTTGGCGGGGCACTACGCGGAACTCGCGCGCGGGCTCTCCCACCTGGAACGCGCACGCACCGAGATTGCCGTTGGAAAGATCGCGGGTGCAGTCGGCACGTACGCACACCTCACGCCGGCGATCGAGGCCGAGGCACTCGACAAACTAGGACTTGTGCCCGAGACCGCATCCACACAGATCGTGGCGCGCGATCGTCACGCGTTCTTTCTGAGTGCGATGGGACTTGTGGCTGCGGGAATCGAGCGTTTTGCGCTCAACGTGCGGCACTGGCAGCGCACTGAAGTGAGCGAAGCCGAAGAGCACTTCAAGAAGGGCCAAAAAGGCTCGAGCGCGATGCCACACAAGCGCAATCCAGTGCTGACCGAAAACCTGTGCGGACTGGCTCGCGTCGTTCGTGCCGCTGTGGTGCCGGGTTTGGAAAACGTAGCGTTGTGGCACGAGCGCGACATCAGTCATTCGTCGGTCGAGCGCATGATGCTTCCCGATGCGAGTGCCACGTTGGCTTTCATGTTGGATCGTTGCACGCGCGTGATTCGCGACTTGGTCGTGTATCCCGAACGGCTGCTTGCGAACTTGGAGCGGACCGGCGGACTGTGGGCCAGCGAGGGTGTGCTGCTGGATCTCGTGGGGACCGGACTCGGTCGCCAAGAGGCGTACGTGATGGTGCAGCGAAACGCGATGAAGGCATTTCACGGCGAAGGCGCGTTTCGAGAGCTACTGACCGCAGACCCTGATGTATCGAGTCGCTTGAGTGCAGAAGCGATCGCGTCGCATTTCGATCTGGACCACGCTTTGGCCCACGTGGACACAATTATCGACCGTGTCCTTCGTTCGTAAGTGGGGATTCTTCCGCTTCGCGGATCCGGAAGCCCGGAAGCTTGGGAGATCGCAAGCTGGTGTCTTGACTTCGAGCGCCGCCAGCGAGAAATAGCGTCATGGTCGCGACCGACATCCTCCGCCAAGGACTCGAGCTGACCCTGCTTGAGACCAGTCTCCCGGAGCTTGGTGAAAAGTACGAAGGTAAGGTTCGCGACAACTACTCCAAGGACGGCAAGCGCACGCTGGTGGTCACCGACCGCATCAGCGCGTTCGACCGTGTGCTCGGCAGCCTTCCGTTCAAGGGGCAGGTGCTCAACCAGCTCGCTGCATGGTGGTTTGAGGAAACCAAGCACATCGCGCCCAACCACATGATCGCCGTGCCGGATCCGAACGTCCTGGTCGCGCACGAATGCGAACCGCTCCCTGTCGAAATGGTGATGCGCGGGTACATCACTGGCGTGACCTCGACCAGCATGTGGACGCACTACGCCAACGGCGCCCGAACGTTCTGCGGACATGCGTTGCCGGATGGACTGAAGAAGCACCAGCGCCTCGAACGACCGCTTCTGACCCCATCGACGAAGGCTGCCAAAGGCGACCACGATGTCAGCGCGTCGCGCGAAGAGATCCTGGCCAGCGGAAAGATGAGTACCGAGGACTTCGACCGCGCAGCAGAGCTGGCGAAGAACCTCTTCGCACATGGACAAAAGGTATGTGCCGAGCGCGGTCTGATCTTAGTCGACACCAAATATGAGTTCGGCAAGGCGCCAGACGGGACCATCATGGTGATCGACGAGATGCACACGCCAGACTCGTCGCGCTACTGGTACGCCAAGTCGTACGAGGAGCGGTTTCGTGCGGGACAAGACCCCGAATCGTTCGACAAAGAATACGTCCGCCGATGGCTCAAAGAGCAAGGCTACGGCGGGGACGGGCCAAGTCCCCCGTTGCCCGACGACGTGCGAATCGAAGCGTCACGGCGGTACATCGAAGCGTGCGATGCCGTGCGCGGTTCGGTGTTTGAACCGAACCTTGAGCCACCTGCGGAGCGAATCCGAAAGAACCTGGGGTTGTCATGAAAGCGAACGTCTACGTCACACTGAAGCGTGAAGTCCTCGACCCGCAGGGAGACGCCGTGCGGCGCGCGTTGACCACGCAAGGATTCGGCGGAATCGAAAAAGTGCGTGTGGGGAAACTGATCGAGATCGAACTCAGCACGGACGACGCAGCGAAGGCCAAGGACGAGCTGGCGGACATGTGCGCGAAGCTCTTGGCGAATCCAGTGATTGAAGATTTCCGATTCGAGCTGGTTCCGTAAGCCTACTTTCGGATCGCGAAGCTCCAGTGCTTCACAATCTGCGTTCGTGTCGCGAACTCCTTCTCGTGCGCCACAAATGCTTCGCTCCCTAAGAACGCATCGCGCGCATCCAGGTCTGCGAAGCGCAATACCAACGACACGTCCCACGACCGAAGCGAGGGTTCATCCGCAGGGATTCCAACCACGCAGCTCGCCGCGTTCGCTCCCAGTTTCCTCAGCTCCGCGGCCACGGACTCGCGGTCTTCGTCGTCGTTGAGCTTGTAGAGCGCGATCCGTTCGATCATCGGCGAATTCTACCCTAGCTTTCTGTCGTGGGTCTGTTGACCAGTGTGCGCGCATGGTTCGCCGGTGAGCAAGACCAGCTCGCGCTCGAACTGCGACGCCGCGGCGCAACACGCGAACTTTGGCGCTACGCGGCCGACTACCACGGTGACGTGGTCAGCGCTTGGAACGAATGCCCCCGCGCACCGTGGTGTCTAGAGATCGCGGCTCGCTGCGACGTACAGCGCGGACTGATCGTCGATGCCGTTGCCGACCTCATCGGCGTGGCCTCGGGCAACATCGCGACACCAACAATCGATCCACGTGAGTGGGGCGTTCCACCCGCGCTCGAACTCAAAGGCGTCAGTCGCGTTGCGCTCGACGAAGGCGAGGCCGCGGCAAAAGCATTCGCCAACGAAGGTGCGCTCGACACGTTCTGCGTTCAGATGGAGTCCCTGAGCTACGCAATCGTCGAAGCGGATGAAGGGGTTCGAAAGTCGCGCGCCGAAATCGAGATTGCGCAGAGCTTCGGACGATTCAAAGAAATGCTCGAAGCGTCGGATCGCTATGACGAGGGGTATGCGCGTGCACACGCGGTGCTTGCAGCCGTTGTGCGCAAGCGCATCCCGGCCGAGTTGGTCGTCGCTGCGCTCCGCGGCCGAAGCGCACACCCCTATCGCTAGCTACCCGTTCGATTTGACGATTTGCGCGAAGTCCAAGCCCGAGAGGATTCCGCGTACCTCGTTGCCGTCAATGCCCAAGAGGCGTCGAACCTCGGTGGCGTACGCCTGTTGAGCAGCTCGGTACACCGGTACGCCCACGGGCAAACACAACACGCTGGAACTCATCCAACGATCGACGTGGTCATCCGCCGGTGCTTCGCGTGCCGCTAACGCCTCGGCTTGGGAGAACACACCCACGGGCCACTCCCCATCCATGACAACCAGTCCACTTCGATGCGCAGCGGCCAAGCGATCGATCGCCAAGCGAACCGGTTCTTCGGCCTTCACGCTCACAAGCGACCCGTGCAGCATCTCGCGTAACGGGACACGCACTTGCGCTTGGATGACCGCAGCCATCATCTCTCGCGTCCCCACGACACCGACGAGCTTCCCGTCTGCCTCGACGTACACGCGGTGCATGTGCTCTTTGACCATCACGCGAGCACATTCGGCGATGCTGGCGTCTTCACCGAGCGTGACGACCTCGTTGTGCATGAACTCGTCGACGTTCGCATCCGGCAAGGTCAGAGCACGTCGCCGTGGTCCTTCCTGGACCGTGACGCGACCGGCCTGCAGCAGATCGGTGCGGCTAATCACACCGAGTGGCCTACCTGCATCCACGACTGGCAAAGCAGAGATTCCCGCTTGTCGCATTCGTTGTGCGGCGTCTTCCAGACGCGTTTTGGGCGAGATGGTGAGCAAGGGTTCGATCATCCAATGACGAAGCGGTGCGTTCACTGATTCCTCCTGACGAACACTCGGTGCACGACCTAGGCCAAACGCGAACAGGTACTCGTCCGCGTGCATTGCGCATGGACTGCGCCGACCGGAGACGTCGATGCAGAAGTTGCGTTGCGATCGCAGCCGCGGCGTGCTCCACCCACGTGATGGAAATGGACGGAACGCTCTTTGGCGAAGGGCAACCCTGTTTCGGCTGCGCGCCCGACCACCCCGCGGGTTTTCGACTGCGTTTTCACGTCGAAGACGACAGTGTGGTGACGCGTTTCGTTCCGGCTGAACGCTTTCAAGGACCGCCGGGAATCATGCACGGCGGGCTGGTGATGACGCTCGGCGACGAGATTGCGGCGTGGACCCTGGTCGGGCTGCAACACCGTTTTGGCTTCACGAGCAAAGTCGAAGGTCGGCTAAAGAACGCAGTGCGCATCGGAGTCGAGACGGAGGCACGCGGTCGTATTGCGGAAGACCGAGGCCGCATGGTCGACCTCGACGTGACGGTCTCTCAGGGAACAGTCACCTGCTTCGAAGGGAAGTTCCGGTTCGTCATCATGGACGTGAAGGGCGCCGAACGACTGTTAGGTCAAGAGCTCCCCGAGGCGTGGAAGAAACTGGGGCGGGCTTGATCTGGTCAGCCTTGCCGACCGATTTCGAGTCCGTGCTTCTTCAGAATGCGACGTGCCACCACGTGCTTGTGCACTTCGTCGGGGCCGTCGTAGATCCGCGCTCCACGCTCGTGTCGCCAGATGTGACTGAGCGGCGTGTCTTCGGTAATCCCGAGTGCACCGTGCGTTTGAATCGCGCGGTCGAGGACGCGTCCCAACACCCCCGCCACGAAGAACTTGATGCACGAAATATCCTGGCGCGCCTCGTACAACCCCTTCGTATCGATCACCCACGCAGCCTTTTGCACAAACAAACGCGCGGCGTCGATCTCCGCACGACTCTCCGCAATCCAGGCCTGAATCATCTGGCGTGTCCCAAGCGGTTTGCCCGGCGCGATCTCGCGCTTCGCCGCGCGATTGCACATCAGGTCCATCGCACGCTCACACAGGCCTAGCCAGCGCATGCAGTGGTGGATGCGTCCGGGTCCAAGTCGTTGCTGCGCGATCAGAAATCCTGCGCCTTCGCCCCCAAGCAGCGAGTCAACTGGTACGCGACAGTCCTCGTACGCGATTTCACTGTGACTCGCCCAACCTTCGCCCTCGTCGCCCATAATCGCGATGCGTCGCACATGATTGAAGCCGGGAGCATCGGTCGGAACGATGATCATCGATGCGCGTCCGTGCGGCGGCGCATCAGGGTTGGTCACGGCCATCACAATCGCAAACTCTGCACCGTCGGCGGCGGTGGTGAACCACTTGCGTCCGTTGATGACCCACTCGTCACCCTCTTTGATTGCGGTCGTATCCATCCACGTCGGGTTGGAGCCCGCCCTCCCTGGTTCGGTCATCGAGAAGCAGCTTCGGATCTCGCCCTTGGCGAGTGGAATCAGCCAACGCTCCTTCTGCGCGTCGGTTCCATACTCTTGCAGAATCTCCATGTTGCCTGCGTCGGGTGCCTGACATCCGAACACGAAGTGTCCCAGCATGCTTCGACCCAACACCTCGCTCATCCACGCGTGCGGCAAAAAGGGCAGACCCATCCCGCCAAGCGATTGCGGCAACTGGGGTGCCCAGAGTCCGGCCTTCTTGCATGCCTCTCGCGCTTCGCTGAGTTCGGCGCGCGCACCATCGAAACCCTTTTGCGCCGCGATGGGCTCGAGCGGGTACACCGTCTCCTCCATGAATGTCTTGGCGCGGTCGAGAAGATCTTGCACGTCGTCGGGAATGCCGAAATCCATGCCGCTGCAATAACAAGAATCGAATCGACAAGAAACCAGCGCGGGATCGGATAGGCTCGGCGCATGAAGCCGCCCGACAACACGCGCGAGGTCCGCGAAAACCACCGCTTCGACGAGGCGCAACTACGCGCGTGGTGGTCGACGGCAATCGGCGGAACAGACGGGCTGACTGTTCGGCAGTTCAAAGGTGGCCAGTCGAACCCCACGTTTTGGGTGCACGATGGTGAGCGCGGCTACGTGCTTCGAAAAAAGCCACCGGGAAAGCTGCTTCCCAAAGCGCACATGGTCGAGCGCGAACACCGCATCATGAGCGCATTGGCTGACACGGGTGTCCCTGTCGCCAAGACCTACGCGTTGTGTGAAGACGCGAACGTGATCGGCACTCCATTTTTTGTCATGGAGCATTTGCAGGGTCGCATCTTTTGGAACGTCCAGCTTCCGGGACTCGAGCCTGCGGAACGAACCGCGATCTACGAAGAGCTCGCGCGCGTGCTCGCTGCGTTGCATCAAGTCGACTACGGCGCACGTGGACTCGGCGACTACGGACGCGAAGGCGGCTATGTGGCGCGACAGGTCAAACGCTGGTCGGGCCAGTACGAGGCATCGAAAACCGCGGATGTGCCAAGCATGGATGCGTTGATCGCGTACTTGCCGGAACACTTGCCCGAGGACGACGTCACCACGATCGCGCACGGCGACTACCGCTTAGACAATCTGATCTTTCACCCCACCGAACCGCGGGCACTCGCCGTGATCGACTGGGAGTTGTCGACGTTGGGTCATCCTCTCGCCGACTTGGCGTACACGTGCATGCTCTACGACGTTCAACTTCCCAACGTCGGTGGACTGCTGGGAATCGACCATGACGCGACGGGTATTCCGAGCGAAGACGCGTTTATCCAACGCTACTTGGCCCACGGTGGCTACTCCGCGATGAGCAACTGGCCCTACTTCAAAGCGTTTAGTTTGTTTCGTCTCGCGGCGATTGCGCAGGGTGTTTACAAGCGCTCGCTGGATGGAAACGCGAGCAGCACGAACGCGAGCATGTTCGGCGCCGCGGTGCCGCATCTAAGCAAGATTGCGTGTCGACTTCTTAATCTCTGAGGGGCCTTCCGATTCGGGGGTTCGTTTAATTTTACCGGAAGGAGAGAAGGAACGAAGGAGAGAAGATTTCTTTGTCTTGCGTGAAGCAAGTCGAGGGGAGGCCGTGGCCAAATGTTTGAGGGAGTGTTCGTGGAAACTGATCATTTTTTCGAAGACTCAAAGTCGTGCCAAGAGGGCAAAGTCTTGAGTTGTTGGTCCCGTGGAGCAGCACTCCACATGCGCCGTCGTTCCCTCCCAGCTTCGGGGCGTTTTGCGTATCTCAACTGGTTCCACGTTCGGTCTTGTTTCCGTTCCTTCACGTTTCGCGCACGAGGTCAAAACGCTACGAACTCGCGCGCACAACGTCCGGAGCGCGCTGCTGTTTTGCCGAGATGCGTTTCGACCTCGGAGCGCAAACTCAAAGCTGTGATGCACGGCACGCACGAAGCAACAAAACAGTGACGAGAAACGCCCCGGAGCCAGGAGCGAATGAGCGCGCACGTGGAGTGATGCACGGCTGGCAAGGGAAAAGCATCTCCTCTCCTTCCCGCCTTCTCTCCTTCCGGTAAAAAAATCAGCGCGCGGGCGTGCGCTGTTCACGCGGAAGGCCGCACGCCCCCTCTATGGAGTGTTGAACGACGATGGCTAGAACGACTCGCCGATGCTCAGGTGAAACGCCCCCGGCCAACGCGTAAAGCCCAACGACACTTCCGTATCGTCGCTCGTCCTTCGAATGCGTTCGTCCTCGCCAATCACCGTTGCGCCAGTCACACGAAACGCAAAGTCCGCCCGAATCGCTCCCACGATCGTGTGGTACCGAAATCCAAATCCAACACTCGTCTGCGGATGGTCGAAACGAAACCGTTTGCTCCGCGACACGTCGCCCACGTCGCCAAAGAGCACGCCACCAAAGCTCGCTGTAATCGGAAACCTCACTTCCAACGAGCTCTCCCATCGACGAACGCCACCATTTCGACCATCGCCAAGCCGACCCGCGAGATAACCTCGGTTGCTGGTCGGTCCTCCACCACGAATGCGCAAGTCACGCGGACCAAGCTCTTGGCTCACGTCGTCCAAGTCTCCGTCCGCATCGGTGATGAAGTACATGCCCATCGCGAAGCGCGCAGCAATCGTGATCTTCTTCGGCAGGGGAATGTACGCGCGCACGTCCGGCAAGAGCCGCACGTAGTCCCACGACGAAAGTAGAAAGTACCCCGCCTGTTGGACGGCGACCTGGACGAACAGCCCGGCATGCGGCCTGTTCGCATCGTCACGCAAATCCAAGCGAAGCACCTCTTCGAAGTACATCAGGTCCGAATCGCTTGGTGGTTCGGAACCGTCGTTCGCAACCTCGCCCGAGGGCACGCGGTAGAAGCTGCTGCGTAGACCAAACGACGCAAAGAGCTTGTGCTTGAAGAAGAAGCGCTCCAGAAGCACGCGCGCATCGACACGATGTCGAAAGAACGTGTCGAAGGGATCCGGCCCGAACTCGTGGGATGCGCCGAGCACCAACGTGGTTCGTGGTTCCAAGAACCCAGGCTGACGAAACTCTGCGCTCAGTAAGTTGCCAAAGCGCGGTTGCTCAAAGCCTGGGAACGGCTCCTGGATGATCAGACGCGGTTTGTTCTCCAAGAGCAGCCGACGAAGCCCACCCGCCATATTCCGGTTTTCGTAGCGTAGCGTCAGGTGCAGGTCCCAAAGCGGTACCGAGATCGGTTCAAAGTCCCCGCGCTGCACGATTCCGCTTTGCACACCAAAGCCCAATCCGAATCGATGACGCTGTGCCGGAGTCACTGCCACGCGCACATCGATGACCGAGCGATCGCCTTCGGAGTCGTCTGGGTCGATGAGAACCGGTTCGACCACCACTGCAGAGAACGCACCAAGTCCAAAGATCGCACGTTGTGCTTCGCGGAGTGTGTCGTAGCGGTACTCATCGCCGGGAAAGATACGCGCTGCAGCGACGATGGATTCAGCGGAGAGGTCTTCGTTTCCGCTGACCTCGACCTCGCCAAACGTACACAGCGGGCCCGGTTCCACGTGATACCGAACGCGCGCCTCGCGCTGCCCGCGATGGATGTACATCCGCCCACGAATTTTCGCGCGCGCATAGCCTTCGTTCGCAAGCACTCGTGCCAACTCGACTTTGCTTCGGTCGTACAGCGCTTCATCCGCGCGGCCGGCGACCTCAAGTTCGATCGCCTCGTGCAGCTCTTCCTGCACGTCGCCCGGCAGACCCTCGATTCCCTGAATCTCGATCGACTGCACGAGGGTGGGCTCGCCTTCGATGAGTGTGATCGAAACATCGGCCACGCAGCCTTCGTCGTCGTCGATACGCTCGCACCCTGGATCATCCGCGTCCGGGTCGATCACGTCGTTGTCGGTCGCGCGTTCGGGCGTGACGCTGATATCGGTGATCTCCACAGCATGAAAACCACGTGCGTGGTACCAGCGTTCGATCCGCGCCAAGTCTTGTTCCAGCGCCACACGATCCAGTAGGTGCCAGTCCAAGAGGCGTCGCACACCCAAGGGAATGTTCACGTGGCCCGCGTCGAAGGGCGGCTCACCGCACGCGCCGTTCTCCTCGATTCCCAAGGCGATGTTTCGGCGTGGTCTCTCCGAGGTTGCGAGGCATGCGCGTAGCGAACGCTCATCCATGGTCTCCATGCCTTCGATGCGCAGGTGATCCACGCCATAGCGGTTGGGCGGAACCTTTGCGCAGGCGGCGAGCACCAGTACGCACGCGAGCCATCGCATCTAGAGCGGCTCCCAGATGAAATCGAGCGACCAGTTGTTCGGTTCCTCCCAAGTGCTCCGCGTCACGATGTGTCGCGGGTGCAGCAGTTCGATCAGCACGCCACCCGTGGTGCGCTGAGCACCACCGTCATCCTGATCGGTGCCCACGAAGCCTTCTACGTAGGCACCCACAACGACGCCACGCATGAACTCGGGGATGATGTCGTCCGCCGAAAAACCGGCTCGCACGCGCGCGGTGTTGGTGCCCTCCGCCTCGACGCGAAACACCGGCACGTAGGCACCAAGCTCGCGGCGCGTCAGCGTGCTGAGGAAACCCGCCATCAAACCCGCCAGTGCAGACGAGGCCTGTTCTTGCGCGGTTTGAACTTCTGCCGGTGAGGAGCGACCCGAAACCAAGAGTTGAATCACTTCACGTTCACTCTGTACGCCCGGAACGGTCGTCGTGAATGCGAGTTGAGGACGGCTGAGGTTGCCGGTGATGCGTACGGTCACCGTCTCGCCGGTTTTGAGTTCGTGGTCAGCCTGAAGATCCAACACCGGGTCAACATCGCGCCCGCCCGTGAAGCGAATCTCCCCACGTTGGAACTCAAAGTTCTTGCCGAGCAGCTCGATGAATCCACGTCGCACTTGAACGCGACCCATCAGGCGCACATGGGGGTCGATGGCGACTCGCATCTGCGCGTCGAGCTGGATACTGAAGTCGTCGCGCCGGACCCAGAAGGGCGTGGAATCGACGCGGACGCGGGTGGGCACCTCGGCAACAGGTTCGCGTGGCGTCGCTTCCCGCTCTTGCTCTTGCTCGGCAACTTGGGTCATTGCCGCCTCAAAACCCACGTCGTCGACGAACACCACTTCGTCGTGCTGCTCAAGCCCCTGCACGACGCGACCGGCGTCTTCCGGAAGCTTCACGTCCACCTCGCGAAGACTCAGCTCGACTTGATTGCCCTCGTCCGACAGCTGCGCCTGCACACGCGCGTCCGCATCGAGAATCGCGAACACGACGCCTTCCACCCGAAACGGCATCTCATCAAAGCGCGCTCGAACATCGGCGTCTTGGGGGACCAGGCCGTCCATCCCGATACGACCATCGAGTCGGACGCGCCCTTCCCTGTCGCGATAGCGCACGTTGTCCAATCGAATCTCCTCTTCGGAGATCTGAATCGCACCATTGAGCGCATCGAATCGGATCAGCGGTCGTTCGAGAATCGCCGACACGTCCTGAAGCTCCAGGCCGCCGTTCACTCCGATGTCTTCGCCCTGTGCGCGGATGCGAATGTCCCCCGTGATCGCACCGCGTGGCTGGCGAATGTTCGGCGCCAGGATCAACAAGGGTGTGACCGGCATGGTTCGTAGCTTCACGCGCCCGCTCCACTCTTCGTCAGCGAGCGCAGGCAGTCCGTTCGTCCAGACCAGCGGAACGTTGGCGTGAGCACGCATGGCCCGGCGCCCATCGGTCAACGCGATCACGTTCGCACGTGCACTGTCGACGTCTGCGTCTGCGTCCAAGGTCACCTGCAGGGGCTCCGTTCCCGCAATCGAGAGCGCGTCGATCTGACCTGCCGCGGCAACATGAGGACGAGTGCCAAAGAGATCCACGATGTCAGCGTTGAAGCTCAACGCTCCGCTCGCGTGCTCGCACACCACCGGCGCGGCAGCGAGTTCGAGATTCTCCGCCCGTGCACGCAAGTGAATCGCGGGAATCGACTCCGGAAATCCTTGAAGCAGCCAGCGACGCAAAGGCGCCTCGACGCGCGTGTTGGCGTGCAGGGGTTCACGATCGCCCAACGTGCCGCGCATCGAAACATCCAACATCGCGTCGTGCAGCGTTCCGTCCACGCGGACGACGCCTGGCAAACCCTCCGTGCAGGCTTCCGTCGACGCGTGGCTTGCCATCAATGAGAGCTGGCCTTCCATGCCGGTCTCGAGACCCACATTGGCGCTCACGGTGAGTGGCTGTTCGACCCGAAACGGACGCGGGAGAGAATCCAAACGTCGTTCGGGAGTCTCGACGCGAAGGGCAAAAGGAGCATCCAGGAGTTCTTCGAGCGTGGTGGCGCTTCCGAGACCATCGCTACGCGCATGAACGCGCCCCAGAACACCGTGCGCATCGTGAAGCGTGAGTTCGACGTGCCCCACTCCCGCCGACATGCGGCTGGTCAGTCCGACGTCGATCGGATCTCCGTTTTCCAGTTTGAGCGCTTCGAGCGAAGCGGTTCCGTTGAGCGCCGGCGCTTGGGGAGTCCCTTGGATCTGCACTTCGGCTTGGAGCAGCCCTTCGATCGGAGTCTCGGTAAACGGTGCAGCCCACGTAGCAACGTCAATCGCATCTGCGTTCAAGACCAGACCGAGTGTCGCACTGCGAATGTCGCGTTGCGGATTCGCGGTGGGGAACATCACGTTCCCTGCCAAGCGCGCACCACCATGGTCGCCGCTCACACGAAGGTTGGTCACAGCCCTTGCGCGTCTCTCAACCTGCTCCAGCCGCGTGTTCAACACCACGTTCGTGGGCGGTGCACCGCGAGCGCTCAGTCCTTGAACATCCAGGCGAAGCGTGCCGCGGGGTGCGCGCAACGAGCCCTGCAAGCTCGCGCGCACATCCGCCGTGCCCTGCAACGCGAGGCCAAGCTCAAAACGCTCATCGAGCTGTGCGAGCGGCACGTCGCGCAACGTGGCCTGCAGGTCGGAGTTGCGTCCCAATCGTCCGCTGGCTTCCACGTGCAGTCCACTTGACGCGTGGAGGGTTGCGTCGACGTCGAGATCCGAGCCCACAATGACCAGTCGACGAACGTTGACCTCGTACGGTTCATCGAGAATCAACGCCGTACGAACGACACCCGCCAGTTGTGTTTGCGCACCCAGCGTTGCGTTGACGTCGAGACTCAGCGGTCGACCGCCTGCGTCGGTGCCGTCTCCGCGGAGCGTGTAGCTGTGGCCGTCACTCCGAAGGGCCAAACCGATCCGTTGAACCCCAACCGCAAACGTTCCTTGGCCTTGACGAATGCGCTCGCCTTGCACGTCGAAACGCAATGCTGGGGCCGCTGGTGGGCCAGACACCGTGCCTGTGGCGCTCAACGCGCCGACGTTTACTCCGGCGTAGGCCACTTCGCGAAGCGACACACGCCCATCAATATCGAGGGTGTCGCCCACACGAACACGCGCACGTGTGCGGACACCAGCGCGCAAGCCGGGCACCAAACGATTGACGTTTGGATCGCGCGCGACTTGCGGAAGGTCGGCGTCGACTTCGAGGTCGACCGTGCCGTCAAAACCGATCCGACCATGCACATCAAGGTGACCCCCCTGCTCGACGTGGGGCAGTGAGACGGAGGCAAGCTGAATCGCATCTGGCAGAATCGTCGCCTCCGCACGCACTTCCGGTGCACCGTAGGTGTCGTAACGGAGGCGCTGTCCGTGTACCTCCAAACGCATGTCTTCTGAATCCAGGCTGGCTTCGAGGTGCCCTGCGACAATCGATTCCGGAAGGTCGGACAGAAGACCGGCGAGTCGCAATTCCGTGGTGTCGACATCGAGATGTGCCGTGCCGGCCACCCACGAAGCGGACACCTGCACGGTGCCGGCGTCACTCTCGATCGAGCCCTGCACACGTGCGTCGTCCAGCCAACCGCCACCATCGAGCTGCACGTCGAGCGGCACACGCAGCGCAACCGCACCGGTCCACGGCTCGAGCCCTGGTGACTGCAAACTCTCCGGGTCCACATGCGCGACCAAGCGTATGAGCTGCACCGATGTGGGACCCGTCTCGAGCGTCTCGCCCCACTCCGCCTGAGCGTTGAGTTCGACATGACTGGCGCCCGTCACGACGCGCGCGTCGAGCTGGCTGGTCTCGCCGGTGTCGACTGCACCCGAGAGCTGCAGATTCGCGAGCGCGTGTTCATCCCGCGTCACGTCCGCGCGCAAAGACTCGATCCCGATGCGCATCGTGGGTCCAAGACGGACGTTCGCGTCGAGATCCAGGCTGGCATCGAGCAACTCTGGCAGCGATGCACGAATGCTCTTGAGCTCGACCTTTCGAACCACCACGTCGGGAAGCTCGATGGGGGAACCGTCATCCTCGGAGGGCTCGGGGGAAGCAAACGCTTGGCCGAGCGCGTCGAAGTCACGCAGGTCGAGTTGAGCGTCCTGGACACGCAAGAGGTCGACCCGGATGTCACCGGCCATCAGGTCAAAGAGAGCCGGCTCTGTCTCCACGCTCCCGACACGGATCAACTCACGGTCGTCGAGACCGATACGCACATCCTCGAGTCGGACCCGCGTGGGCTCAAGCTCGACACAGCGCGCCGAAAGCGTCCCAACGATCGCGTCGTCGACCGCGCGCATGACCTCGGCGCACACCGTGGCACGTCCAGCTTCGGAATCGAGATGCGTAAGCAAGCTCGCCAGCAGAGAGAGAATCGCGACGAGCGCCCACAACAGCACAATGCCGACGCGACCGAGCTTGTGCGCCACGCTCCTCGATCAGTCTTCTTCTTCGAGAACAGTCTCGAGGGCCTGCAACCCAATCTTCAGCGCGAGTTCATGTGCGCCGGCCAAATCCCGAACGCGTCCCTCGGCAACCAGCGTCGGCACCACGTTCATCAAACGTTGGCGCAAGATTGGCGGGAGAGGTGGGTCAGCATGAATCGGCGACTTCACCGCGGGCGGTGGACGCGAGGGCGTCGGTGGACTGGGTGTCGGCGGGCTCGGCTTCGGAGTCGAAGGCTTCGGAGGCGCGATAGGTTCTGGACTGGGCATCCCTGGCTCCGTCGACTTCTGCCACGGCCAGTCTTTCTTTTTCGCGCCGTCCTTCGGGGGAAGAGTCGGTGGACCCTTGCGTTCAGTTTTCGACTTCAAGGGCGGAGGCGGTTTCGGCACTGCCGGTTTCGGTACCGCCGGCTTCTTGGGCACCGCAGGTGTGGGCGGTGCCGGAGGCTTCGCGGCTTTCTCTTCGAGCTTCGAGATATCGACTTCGCCGGTGGCACGCGCGCCTGCCGCCAAGTCTTCGGCTGCCAACAAGATGCGTTCAAAGAGCATCTGGTCACGCGTGTCGAGCTGCAGCATGCCCAACTCCACGTCGAAGAGCGGCTCCTTTGCGGTCGATCCCTGGCATCGTCCCATCCCCTCGAGGAACACACTTCCGTCGGCCAGTTTGACTTCGAACGCCACCCATTCGCCCTTGGGAACATCCTCCCCAGCGGTGAGGGTCAGGCAATCCTCACTGACGCGCGTGGCCAAGGCATCAATTGCCGCACCGTTGTCCTCGTGCTCCGTCCAGAGCTCGATCCGGTACCCCATAAGCGGGAGGCTAACAGATTTCTCCGGCTAGGGAGCGCAGACCGCTGTGTCCTGGCCCATGGCACGCAAGCCCTGGGACCAGCCCTGCATCATATGCTCGCAGGCTTCGGAATCCGCGTTGGCCATCGCCCCTTCGCAAAAGGATTCGTCGTCGTCGGCAAAAGCCATGCAGCAGTCGAACGCATGCTCACACGCAGTGGTCGCCGGGGGCGCGGTCGAAGGCGGAGTGGTGGGAGTGAGCGTTGGTGTGATCGGAGGAGGCGTCGGAGGGGGTGTCGGCGGAAAGGGCTGCGGATTGGTGGGCTGCTGTGTGTAGGCAGGTGGGGTGTAGTTTGGGTTAAACGGACTGTTCGGATCTTGAACCGCCGCGGTCGACATGCACGCGTTGCACATCCCACACGTCAGCGCGAAGACGAGCGAGAGCACGAAGCAGATTCCACTCACGACCATACCGGCCGTGGCCATCCCGGATGAGTCGCCCTCGCGCGTGGCGCGACTCATCGCCACGCCACCGAGGACCAGACCGAAGAGTCCGACCACAGGCGCACCAAAGCTCAACGCGCCTCCCACAAACGGGATCATCGAAGTGAAGAGGCCCGCGATCATGAACACGAACGAGAGCAGGCCGAGAATCAGGGAGGCGAGTGCCACAGCGTACGCTGAGGATACGCCGAAGCGACCACGTCTGTTCCCCTAGTCGTCTTCGAGGATAGCGCGTGTCAGGGCCATCCCGATGTCTTCAGGCCCGCCGTCGTCGGCGTTGGTCAGGACAACAACGGCAATTTGCTGTTCGGGACGAATCGAAACGTGACTGCGAAACGCGGCAAACCAGCCGTTGTGACGGAGTAGCCAACCATGTTCGTCGTGCGTGCGGCGCCATCCATACGTCCATCCCGAACGCGGATCGTTTTCGAAGGGATGTTGAAGCGTGTGAATTTGCGTGCGGCTTTGTTCGCTGAGCAAACGCGAACCGCCGACGCCGAGAATCAAGGCTGCAAAGCGAGCCAGGTCTTCGGCCGTGGAGTACATCCCAAAGGCTGGCGCCATCGCTGCCGCGTCGTGATACACGCGCTCTCGACGCTCACCGACCTGCGCGCCAAGCCCGGCAAACTCGCGGCCATCTCGACCGGTGTTGCGGTTTGGTGGCGTGTACGCGACCGCAAGATCGTTCGGCGCCGGTCCACGCGGTCCACTCCGCACCATCCCGAGGGGTTCCATCAAACGGCGTTGAACAACCGACTCGAAATCCTGATCGGATCGCACCGCGAGAAGTTGCCCCAACACTGCGTAGCCCACGTTGCTGTACGACCACTGAGACCCGGGTTGCGCGACCCGCTCAGAGCCACGGAGTTGATCGCGCAGTTCCTCACGCGTGGGAAAGATCCCCGTGAACCAGTACTCGAAGCCGCCCTCTCGCTGAATGCCCGACGTATGCGTCAAAAGGTCTCGGACACGCACAGCGTTCGAACCCGCAAGTCGCCACGCAGGCATGTAGGTCGTGAGCGGCTGCTCGACATCCAGTTGACCCGCGTCACGCAGAATGAGCACGGTCGTCGCCGTCATGGTCTTGGACACCGACCCGACGTAACAACGCGTCGAGGGCGTCATCGGACGGCGTGTTTGCAAGTCCGCGTACCCGGTCGCTCCGGTCCACACCCCTTCCGCCGTGACCACTGCAGCGGACGCGCCTGGAATGTCGGCCGCGGCCTCCTCCAACGCGCGTTGCAGCTGTGGCGCCGCGAAACCGAGAACCAGCATGAGGGGAAGCACCTTGGGGTTATGCCAACGTATCCTTTAGTTCGCCATGTTTGTTGGCCGTGAAACAGACCTGCAGGCGCTCCGACGCGCGGTGGATGAACGTGGCCGCGTGCATCTTTGGGGGCCTGCAGGCGTTGGAAAGACGCGTCTGGTCCGTGAGGCCTACCCCGACGCGAAACTCGTGGATCTCACGGCGTGCTCGACTCGTGACGACGTACTACGTGCGATCGCGCGAGAGCTAGGCCTGCAAGATCACGAATATCGAACGCTAGCCATCAAACGCCGACTGGATCGTGGTGAGCTCTTGGTGCTGGACGGTGTTCAGGGTGAGTTGGATCTCGAGCTGCAGTGTCGGGTGATCACAACCAGTCGAACGGCGCGCCGCGATGATGCGCTCGAGTTGGCACCCCTCGCGACCGAAGCAGCAGTGGAGCTTTGGAGCTCGCGCGTCCGTCCATCGGACCCTGAGTTGGCTCGCGCGATCGTGGAACGTTTAGACTGCATCCCGCTCGCGATCGAATGGGCAGCAGCACGAGCACCGCTTCTGGGCGAAGCCGGATGCTTGGCGAGGATTGAAACCTTCGAGGGTGATTCGCTTCTCCAAGCGCTGCGAGAGTCGTTGGCAGCACTGACCGCCGACGAGTCGCGCACCTTGGCCAACATCGTCGCGTTTCCACGTGGCGTTCCTGTCGATCGACTCGAACGCGTTGGCGCGCTGGACACGATTGAGCAACTCCGTCAGGCATCGCTGATTCTCCGCGTGGGTGTACGGGTCCGTGCATACCGGGCTGTCACACGCGCGGTTGTCGCCACGCTGGATCCGCAAGAGCACATCCGCATTCGGGCTCTGCATGCCGACGTGATGTTGCCCACGACGACGCCGCCTCGAGCAGAGTTGCTTGAGCTTCGCGACGACCTCGAAGCCATCGCTCAGGGTCAGGACGCCGCTGCTCGACATGCATTGTTGTGGCTTGCTCCTTTGGCGATGAGTGCTGGCGAACTGAACACCCTACGCAAGCGGCTGACCCAGTTTTCCGACGACGCGGAGCTTGCCATCGCTCAAGCGCGACTGGAACGGCGCGCGGGCTTGTTGGAGGAAGCACGGCAACACGCAACGCGCGCGGCTCGCAAACTCCCCTTTGAATCCGAGTTGGAACTCGCACATTTGGACCGCCAGCAAAGCGAGCTTGAGTCTGCCCACGCGCGACTCGTTCAGTTGGTGGCTGCCGCATCGAACGATCGTCAACGATGCATCGCGTGCGGGGAGCTCGGACGCGTGTTGCAAAGCATGGGTAGGAACCGCGAAGCGCGCGAACAACACGTCGAGGCCATCGCGCTCTGTCGCACGCTCGACTGGCCGGTACGCGAGGCGCTCGAGCGTTCGCTTCACGCACGCGCGACGCATCGCGGAGGGGACATTGCCGAAGCCGTGCGGCTGCACGAACAAGCGCTGGACATGCATCGTGAACTCGCCGACCAACGACTTGCGGCAGCCGAGCTTGGACACCTGGGATATTGCCACCACGAACTCGGCAATGACGCGGAAGCCGAAGCACTCTTTCGCGAAAGCATTGAGGGCCTGCGAACGGCTGGTGACGTGGTGTTGGAACACATTGAGCGTGTGTTGTTGGCGCGATTGCTAAGCGACGTCGGTCGTGTCTCGGAAGCGCACCTCGAGTTGGGTGTCGCCGCCACCATCGATCGCGCAATCGCCATGCCTCGCTTAGTGTTTACACGCCTCTACGTTCGTGCATGGGTTCACTTGGCCGAAAACCGCACCGAAGATGCGCTCGCAGACTTGGACGAAGCGCGGGCTCTCTCGGTGCATGCCGAGGTTGGGTTCGAAGCGCTGCTTGAACCGCTGCATCAGGCGCTGTGTCGGACCGAAGTGCGCATCTTGGACGTGGAACAACGCGCATTGGTGCACGCGTCCGAAGCGCTCGCTTGCCTCGCGCGCGGTGAGCCGATGACGATTGCGGCGGACCTGCTCGCGGTGTCCAGCGATCTGCGCCGCATCGCAGCCCTGGAGTCCACCCCGACCTTGCTTGTGGCGCGGGACGGCACCGAGTTTTCGTGGAACGCGAAACGAGTGGATCTTCGGCGCCGCGCAGCACCGCGGAGAATCTTGGCTGTGTTGGCCGACGCGCGTTCGACACGGCCTGGTGCGGTGTGTTCGCGCGACACGCTGATCGCCGAAGGCTGGCCCGACGAAAAGATGTTGGCGGCTGCGGCGGACAAGCGTTTGCGCACCGCCATTTGGACGCTTCGGAAGGCAGGACTCGACGACGTCTTGTGCACGCAGGACGACGGGTACTTGCTCGACCCCAAGATTCCAGTCGGCTGGATCGTCTGACTGCCTACCGAGGTGCTGGGATCGCAAAGTGCGAGACCACGGGCCGGTGGTCGGAAACCAAGTCGCGATAGCCAGGCATCGTGTCGTCGATCGCAAGCACCTCCGTGAAGCCTGTCCCGTATTCGTCCAGCGCGTCCTGCGTGATCAGGATGTGATCGATCATCGCTTCGAACGGGATGTAGGTGTGGGCACCGTCCAGTTCGGACTCCAGCGTCAGGAAACGATAGGTGTCGGGCGCGTCGATCAACGGCTCGAACACATTCCACCGTGGTGAGTCGGTGAGCTCGTCGTTCCAGTCGCCCACGACGACGACATCGGGTTCGACACTCAGTCCGTCGCGCACCCACGCGTCGAGTTTTTGCACGGCGTCGATACGACGCTGCCGGCTCTCTTCGTCCAGCATCGCTTTGAGGTGGACGACAGCAAACGTGAAGTCGAAGACCACCTCACCTTCGTCATCGAGCACTTCGATGTCCGCAACGAGCGGCGAACGTGGAAACGCGTAGCGGTCAGACGTAAACAAGCGATCCACATCGAGCACTCGAATTCGGTCGGTGCGGTACAGAAAGCCCACTCGCGTAAACGCGCGCGAATCGAACGAGACGTACATCGCGTGATTGGGAAGCGCGGCGGCGAGCTCCTCAAAGGGCTCGACCTCTGTGATCTCCTGGATCCCGATGAGGTCGAGCTGGTGCTCCTCGATCAACGCGACCACGTTTTCGATCGTTTGCGCGTGTTTTGGGAACTGTTCGATGTTCCAACTCGCGACCGCCAGTGGGGTCGTGACTTCCGATGCGCCTGTGTCCGGAGCCGCGTCAAAACCGGCATCCCAGTCGAACGCAGTGTCTGCCGCGGCGTCGATTGTGGCCGAGTCGCGGCCTCCGTCGCCCGCATCCAACGATGAATTTTCGGGCGAATCACAGGCTCCCACGACCAGCAAGACAGCGACGATGCAACGCGACATGCGGGCGAACATGGCAGCCCGATTCGGTTCTCGCAGCCGTCAACAATGTCTTTTGACAACGTTTGACCCTGGTAAGGTAGGCCCGTGCGCGTCTGCTGGTTGCTCATGCTCGGCATTTGCGCGTGCCCGAGCGCTCCTTCGCATCGAGTGCCCGAGTACGCAGCTCTCGACACGGAGGAACGGGAGGGTCCGCTTCCCGTCGAACGCGGCCGCGTGACGCGGGCGTTTCTCTACCAAGTCGATGCGGAGATTCCGAGTCTCATCCTCGGGACCACCAACGCAGGGGTGGCCTACGCCGACCTCAACATCGGGGCGGATGCGCTCGACAACATTCGCGTTGTGCTGCTGGATGTTCGCGTCGATGAGATGACCGCACGTGACCTGCAACGTGCGCGAATGCCCTCCGACACGCTGGAGACTTGGATTGGCACGCTCGCGTGGCGCGATCTCCTCGACGAGGTCGTGGGCACCGCAACCGCAGATGATCTACGGACGATGCGGCCGTGGTACGCGTACGGGCTGCTGGTGAGCAAGCGTACGCAAGCCCTGTTCAACGGCGAAGTCCCTCCATCGATGAACTACACCCTGGTGCAGATCGCATCCGATCTCGAGATCCCGATCCGAACGTTGGAGGGACCTGCCCAGCGCGTTGCCGTGATGAACTCGATCCCGAACGGGCTGCTTGGTGAAGTCCTTGGGCACGTGATCGAGAACCCGACCCAACACGAACTGCATCTTCGTGCTGTGCTCCACAAGTATCGACGAGGCGACGAAACTGCGTTGCTCGAACAGCTCACAACCGGGCTCGACCTTGAGGCGAACCACGAAGTCTACGAGCGCTTCTATATTCAACGCACCGAGGAATGGTTGCCCACCCTGCGCGCCGAGCTGGACCAAGGGAACGCGTTCGTCGCCATGGACGTGGGTCATTTGCTTGGACCGCAAGGAATGCTGGAAACCCTCCGCGGCCTCGGGTACTCGGTGGACCGAGTTGAATAAACGGATGTTGGAAACACGTATCGAGTCGCGAATCGAACCCGCCGAACTCTCGCCGCGCGCAGTCCATGGCGCGTTCAAGGCCCTCTTGAAAAACGGTGCACGTCTCAAGCCTGCGGGAGAAGCACAGGACGATCCGACCGCCGCGCTACGGCGCTATCCGCCTCGCTACCGACTCACGTTGTTTGACACCACGATTTACCTCGCCGAGGTCCAACAGAACCCTGCGATTCGTTTTTTCGTGGGCTACGTCGTCCAGAAGCAAGGGCGGCGCACGACCATCCATCCGAGGATCTTTTACAAGGACATCTCGCTGGTGTGGCGCGTGGCGTCGCACATGATCGCGACCGACAATGAGTTCTGGATTGGGAAAGGTGCGCTCAAGACCGAACTCGTCGATGGCTTCGACGTCGCGTCGTCGCAAGAACACACGACTGACCTACCCTTTGAGCTTCAAGACGCGTTTGAGGCGCTCAATCGTCGTTGCACCAACGTGCGAGAGAACGAGGACGCGTTGTTTCTGTTCTTGCGGAACGCTCCGCCCAACCGCGTTGCGCCGTATCGTGACTTTGTCGCTCCGCGCGAGCGAGCGTCGTCGAACCCGAAGAACCGGATCCACGGCGGCCGGTCGATCGCGCGATTTCGGAAGAAGAACGACCCGGCTTCGCTCACCATTACCAAAGGCTTCGAACCTGACTTTCGGAAGGGAATTCTGGAAGAAGGGCAGTCCAAGAGCGTGACCTACGGAGGCGCGTTGCGTCGTTTTCGGATCCTGTCGACGAACCGAAAAATCCAGTGGTTCTTCTTTGCTGGACGCAAGCACGTTTGGTTGGCTCCGCCGCAAGCGCTCACGACGGAACTCTCCACGTATGCGGTGCGAACCATCGACGTGGTGGCGGACGATGACATCTTTCTGCCGGGTTTCGAGTACCACTACTTTGGAGGCGACGACCCATCCGAGCATTTCACCCAGATCCCTCCCGGCTGGGCGGGTGCGCAAAGTGAGCATGACGAGAGTCGTGCGGACGCGTCACCGTGGATCGACGCGATGCCGATCGTGAAGCAGTTTCGAAAGAGCGTGTTGAAACGAAAGAAGCGACGATGATGAGAGCGTGGTGGTGTGTGTTGGCGCTTGCCTGCGGGGGTGGAACAACACAGCAGTCGTCATCCTCCACGCCGCTCGGTGAGCAACGCGTGCCTAACCCGGCTGCGATGGCGATCCATGCCGAGATCCCGCTTGAGGCGGGTGTTCTTAAACTCGGCGCGTCGAACGCGAGTTCGGACGAGGTCGTCTTTGTGATCGAAGCGCCCAAAGGCCAACTGACCTTGTTCGCATGTGACCACGTTGAGGCCGAGACCGCAGAAAACGGTTTCGACCTTGCTGATGTTGGATACGAAGACGCAGGAGAAAGCGAGCGGATCGGGGGCACGACAACCCGACGCAACTTTCAGCGCCTGGCCAACGAGGCAGCGCCACGCATCCAGACGTGTGAAGAGGAGCTGGAGCTCGACGATGAGATGGTTCGTTTGCTTCGCGCGTTTCTCGCCGGTCGAGCACCTCGTGATCGGGAACACTTCGACACCCGAGCGATTGCACTCGAAGGACTTGAGCTCGCGATGACCATCGGCGACCACACACCGGACACCGTGCGTCTCGAGATGATGGTCGAGAATCCGCAAATCCCAATCGAAGAGTGCGAGCTGCATGCGATGACTGGCGACCGAATGCTGGAGCTTGATGTCGACTGGGATGAGAGCGAACGTCAACGCGGCGATGCAGACCTCACTGTGAACGTTCCGCGTGCAGACCTGGCAGTTCTCGCTGCGTCGACGGATGTGAAGTTGATCGTGTGTGGGTTTACTTGGCCGCTCGACGAGATGAGCCTGCAGACGATTAGTAGCTTGGTGAGCCCGCACTAGCTGTCACGTTGTCGTAGCTCGGCTTCGTCAGCAGCCGCGAGCATGCGGCCATTTGTCGGTGGCTGGGCCGGTGCACGTTTCGGTGTGGACGCGCTGCCCCGTGTCCAAGGCATGCTTCTCGGCGTCGCACTCGGGCTGCCCTTCGAAACCAAAGTCTTGACTGGTTTGGTCACTTGACCGACTTCGAAAAATGATCGGTATCCCCAGCTTCCGTTCTTTCGAGCTTCCATGCTTCCAGATCCGCGAAGCGGAATGCTGCCCATCTTAAACGCGAAAAGGCGCCCCGAAGGACGCCTTTCCCCTGTCGCAGCAGCTTATTCGGCCGCGGCGGCGTTGATGTTCACCACGTAGTCGCCGGCTTCCGACGCGTCGAATCCGTCAACAACGATGATGTACTCGGTGTCGGCGGTCGCGCTAAGCGTCAACGAGGACTGCAGGCTGTCTGCGTCGTCGTCGTTGCACTCGATCTCCGTGCCTTCACATCCGTCGAGGACGTAAAGCGTGGTGTCGTAGCCCGAGCCCAGCGTGTCGATCACGAAGTCGCCCGTGCTCGGCGCGGTCCACTGAAGCTGCACATCGGCTCCACCGGGATCGCCACAGCTTCCTTCAGCGTCGTCGCCCATCAGCGCGGTGGTGCCGGTGAACACAGCGTCACCCACAGCGCTCGAGGTCGCCTCGCTGTCGGGGCAGCCACCGGCGTCTCCGACAAGCATCTCGGCGTAGCACGCATCGCTCGCTGCAACGAACGCCTGAGCTTCGGCCATCGACGGTTCCGGGCACGCATCCGCAGCAGCTTCGAACGCCATGTTGCAGGTACCAAGCATCGTCTCGTCGCACCCTGCTCCCTCGAGGCAGGTGTTGTAGGTCGTACGCGCTTCGGTCTGACACGCGAAGAACGCCGTCACATCGCCCGCAGCGAACGCTGCTGCAAAACACGCCGTGTCGACGTCACTCGGTGCAAACGCGGCTTCGCACTCTGCAGCCGTCTCGAATCCTTCTTCCTCGAAGAAGCATGCGCACTCTTGCTCGAGCTGGTCCGCGTTCGCAGCCTCGATCTCCGCGGGGGTCACATCCCCACCACCGCCAGCGTCGGTCATTCCACCACTGTCGGTGCCACCACCGGTGTCGGTTCCACCGCCGGTGTCGGTCATCATCCCCGAGTCATCACCGGGACCAGCGTCTCCACCAGCGTCGGTGCCACCGTCGTCGTCTCCACATGCCGCAACAGCGGTTCCCAAAGCGAGCACAAGGCTCAGTCGAAGCAAAGTCATTCCAATTCCTCCAAAGGGTGCTCCCCAAACGCGGGTTTGTGCAACGCAGACGTGCGTTGGTCAAGTCGGTTCAGGGAGGATCCCTACGTAGGATAGCGACACATTCGCGAAATGCCCTACCCAGCCGAGTCTGGTTGCGAATCGTTGCAACCACCGGCCAAACAGCACGCTCTCCTTCCAGAATGAACCGCTCGAGCTCGCGACGCGTTGGGTTGCCGGCGACCTTCTTGTAACTCGCCCAGTGAAACTGAGGATGGATGTTGATGTCGCCTCGGTACTCCTGGTTCACGAGCGCGTACGCTTGATCCACGAACTGGCCCACCTGTCCCGGCAGTCGTGCGCGCCGTGCGAGATCTGCAGCCAAGCCGCCTTGAGCGCGAACGGTCGCACTGGTGAGTCCGGCCAACGTTGCGCGCACACCCCGCCTGCCGTTGTGCTGGACGAACGGCAATACAAGTGGGTTGGTCTGGCTCACGATGAAGTGGTTGACGTTGTGAAGCCGGGAGAGTCGCTGCTTGGGAAGGTCTCCGCCGAGCGAACCATCCACCCATGTCTCGCCGGGCAGATAGTCCACAACATCCCCTGTCGGCAGTCGCTTGTGCAGCGTCACGGGCGGAAACAACCCGGGCAACGCACTCGACGCTACGGCGGCTCTCGCAATTAACACATCCGGCGACGTCATGTGCGTCAAAAGCCGTGGTTTCTGCCGGTGCCGAGTTGGCGAGACGGAGATGTTCAGCGTCCGACCCGAGCGTGCGTGTGCTTCGGCGAACGTATGCGGCCCGCAGTTGTGCAGCAGAACTTCGTAGAGCTTCTCAGGGTCCAGCCATGCCGCCGTTCGCAGCGACTCGCGCCAGCCCGCGGGGATCAATCCGTCCAAACGAATCGTATCCGTGTCTTCGTACATGGCGCGAAGTTCGTCATCGGTCCGCGCGCAGATCCCTGCCGCCACCATCGCACCGGTGCTGGCGCCCGACACGATGTGCGGAAGCAAGCCTTGGTTGAACAGCGCCTTGATCACACCGAGATGATGAAACCCCCAAGTCCCTCCACCGGAGAGCAGAAGTGCCGAGCGACCGAACACTCTGTACGCCGTTTCGAAGCGTTGGCGCTTGGTCTCACGGGAAAGTCCAGCAACCTCATGTGTGGCCAGCCAGTGCATGCTGGTGACCGATTCGTCGAGATAGCGCTCGATCAGATGCTTGGTGCCCGTCAACGCCCGCTGATGAAGCGTCGGCGCCCAGAAGTCGTTCAGGTGGCGATAGAGATCCTCGGTCAGGAGCTGTGCAAGTACGACCCCGTTGGCACTCTCGCGGGCGTCTCGCAGCTGTTCGATGCTCGTTCGAAGACTTGCTGCGTCGTAGTGCACAGAGTCGTGCTCGCGACACCATGCTTCAGCCCCGGACGCCGCGTCATGCTCACGTGCCGCAGCGAGCCACTCGACGTAGGTCGTGGCGCGCTCCATCGCACGAGAGGCTCGCTTCAACTGCTTCGCGTCACTCACGTCGCGCGAGCGTAGAGCAGAGTTAGGGAGGATCCCAACCCGAATGGGTTGTCCCGCTCTCCATCAGCCAAACGCGACCGTCGACGGCAAAGGGGCCGGTGTAGTCGACGCTCGTTCCGCCGGGGAACTCTACGCGCATCGAATCGATGGTCTCGGCTTCGCCCAATCCAAAATGCAGGTAGAGCGAATCCTGTCCACCCTGGCCTGTACCGCCTTGAACGTGACGAATGAGCGTGCGGTCTGATGTCGAGACCGAAACGACGGCGCCGATCGCTGCGTGGTTCGCAGCCACATCGCCAACCACTCGAACCTGAACGAAGTGTCCGTCCGAACGCGTGTTCTCGAAGAGCTCACGCACGATCACGTCTACGTCACCATCGCGATCAAAGTCGCCAGCGCTTCCCGCGAGTACGTCTGTCGCGGTGATACCGGTCGTGAACGTATCCAAGCGAAACGTTCCGTCTCCGTTGCCGTGGTAGTAGTCGGTCGGCCTGCCGTCGTAGACGCAAGGGATCACCAGATCGAGATGTCCGTCGGCGTCGAAGTCCGCGAGAATCGGGGTGGAGTGGGTCTCTTGAAAGCGAAGGCCGTTATCGCCGACTGGGAGCGACCAATCGCCGCCGTTGTCGACGAAACTCCCATCGTCCTGCTGCAATAGAACCTGAGTCTTGTCGCTAAAGCTGTAGAAGCGCGGATGCGCGAGGTTCGCGTGTACCGCGTCAAAGTCTCCATCGCCGTCGAGATCACCCCATGCCGTTCCGATGGTGTGTCCGTAGTAGGTGATTCCACCCAGACGCTCGTTGGGGATTCCCGCCAAGCCGGCCTCAAGACCGCGCTCAACGAACGTCCCGCCTTCGTTGTCGAAGAAGAAGTTTCGCTGCAGCCGATACGCGTTGACGATCAGATCGATGTCGCCATCCCGATCGTGATCGATCGGCGCGACACCTCGGCTGGCGTGTCGATCGGGCGAGAACCCCAACGTCGCGCTCACGTCCGTAAACGTGCCGTCGCCTTCGTTATGGAACACGCGGTCGATGTAGTAAGTCTCGCGATCCCAGCAGATGAAGTTGGCGACGTAGATGTCGAGGAACCCGTCGGCGTCGTAGTCGAACCACGCTGCTGCAGGTGAGGGTGAGCCCGTGCCACCAACGCCACAGTCTTCGTAGTCTTGGGTGTCGGTGATCGCAGCAGCCTCGGTCACGTCGGCAAACGTTCCGTCGCACTGATTGCGCAACAAGCGATCCGTGTCGTTGTAGCCGTTGGAGAACGCAAAGAGGTCCAGGCAACCATCGTTGTCGTAGTCACCCCACACTCCAGCCCCGCGTATACCCTCGAGACCCGCCGAGGTCGTGACATCGACAAAGGTGCCTTCGTCGTTTCGCATCAGTCGCACACCGTCGGTGACCACGTCGTCCCATCCATCGGCGTCAAAATCGCCCCACGCGACGTGTCGACCAAAGGAGACGTCTTCGACCTCTTGGAACACGCGATCCTCATCCGCAATTTCGTCGGTGTATTCGACCCACAAACGCACGGCGTAGTCGTAGGGATGTTGCAACGTCACACCGTTGTAGAACTGACGGCGTTCCACGTTCGGCATGTTGAACGAGCCGCGACATTCTTCGAACACAGCGCAATCACCTTCTGGATTGTCAAAGGTCGTATCCATCGCGATGCGTGGTGTGTCGGCGCCTTCATGACGGCTGGCGACGAACAAGAGACTCGGATTGTCGACGTCGATCGGTTCGGGCAAGACGTAGTCGACCCAACCTTCGTTGGTGTCTTCAACGCAGCGCGTCCCGACGAAGTGGGGATCGGCCAACCACATGTCGAACCCGTTATGGCCGAAGTCGCGATACAGGCCGGTTTCGAGTTCGGCCTCCGGCGCCATGCCCTCGGGCAGGACCCATTGGACACTCCAGCCGTATACGCGTGCGGGGCGCTCGAGGGCAAAGCGCGCTTGCTCGTACACCACTTGCTCGGTGAGCGCGTAGTTCGCACCAACGATCGTCACGCTCAGGTCCAGCGCCTCGAGGTCCGTCATCGTCCCTTCGTCGAAGTAGCTGATCGCTTCAGCCGCGGGCGGAATCGTTCCTGCGGCGGTGCCACACGTCGGAACGAAGACGTCGGGCTCCACAAAGCTGTCGGTACCCGCGTCCAACACGGGCGTATCTGTCCCGGCGTCGATCGGCGTTTCGTCGTCATCGCCACATGCGACGAGAGCGACCAGGCAAACGATCACAGCGCGCATCAGATACCGAAGCCGTATTCCCACGTCAGAGTTCGCTGCAGGTTGATCACATCCATAAACAGGTCGAGCTCAAAGAACGCGCCGTTGTCGGCAAGAGCCTGAGCGTGCTGCAACATCAGTGCACCGAGTCCAGTCTCTGCGCCTCCCGGACCCGTTGGGTACGAACTGGCCAAGTAGCGCACCGAAGTAAACGGGTTGATGAACTCCACCTGCTCACCCGGCGGAATCGTGATGCCTTCGGCACCTCCGTCGACGTAGATACGCGCCTGTTCGATAAAGGTGTGGTCGTAACTAAGCGGCACGAACGCCATCGCATAGATCGCCGCAAAGAGCTGAACCGAGTAGCCGGCGCGCGGGTCGAGCGGAACACCGCGATCCGTTCCGTTCGCGATTTCATCGGGCGTTGGATAGCTCAGCGAACCATCAGCCTCGAGCACCGGTCCGATGCGTCCCCAGTCTTCGGCAAGCACACCGGCAAGCGCGGCGTTTGTGGCTTCCGGGAACGTCGTATGGAAGCTCACTGCGAATCCGCGCACGTCTGAAGCTTCATCCTCACCGACGAAGAACGCTTGCGCGTCGGTCAGCGATTCGATCGCGAGAATCTTGTCGTAGTAGTACCCGGCCCGTTCGAGCTGATCGAACCAGTAGTACCCCTCGTCAAAGTTCCACGTCGTCTCGAGATAGCGACCATCGAAGAACGGGACTTCCGCTTCGGGTTCAAAGAACTCATCCAGGTAGAACGCAGTCGTGCCGGCTCCAGTGTCGTACTCGACGTAGTTTCCGGGCTCCGGCGTGGCCATGACCTGAGTCAACAACGAGAACGCAGAACCGACACCGACGGTGAACGCGCCCATGCCGCTTTCGCGTTGGAAGAAGTCATCGAAGCTTGGATCGCCCGCGAAGATCTCTTCGAGGAATGCGCGATTGAAGACGTAGTCCTGGTTCGCGTAGATGAGCTTGGAGAACCAACGCCAGTAAATCTGGTCGTACACCTGGTCGACGTCGAAGCCGATCCGCTCGCGCCGGAAGTTGGTGAACAGGTAGTAGTTCCAGTACGTGTCGATGATCGACTGAATCGTTTCGTACTGATCCGCGCCTGCGTCGTAGACCATGCAGTCCGGGAGCAGGTCTGCGATCTCATCACTACAGAACCGATAGGGAACCACGGGTCGACCTTCGACATCGACCAAGGGTGTATCGATTCCGTCCGCCAAGAGTCCGGGCTCGGGAACGATGGACTCCCAAGGCACGTCCGCGCGTTGCTCCAGTCCGTCGATGCCGCCCGCGAGATCAGGGATCTCGGTGTAGGTCCACGCCTCGACATCACCGTCAATGAACGAATCTGACTTGAGGGCGACGGGGTAGCCGAAGAGCACCATGAAGTTCACCCACGCGAGTTCCGCGGGGTCGGTGGCTTCGGTAAACACCTCCACCAGGTCGCCGTAGCCAACCTTGATCGCCGCGTTGTCGTAGTGACCCAGACCAAACGCGTCGGTGGACACGAAGTTGTTCCCGTAGTCCATCGCGCTTGAGTACTGGTACTCGCGAATGCGCCCTTCGATTTCGGCTTCGCTCATCGGGTCAAACGCGCGAGGCCGCATGTTGCCGTCGTTGCGCAGCTGCCAGTAGCGTGGGTTGTAGTTGAGCGAGTCGTACGACGCGGCGAAGTTGTGTCGAAGTCCGAGCGTGTGCCCAATCTCGTGTGCGAGCGTCGTCGTGAAAATGGGATGACGCAGCATGTCTTTGACCGCGTCGTAGTTCACGCCACCACCCTCGGCGCGAAGGTCGTACTCCACGCCGTACCACTCGAATGTGCCGCCACTTTCGACCGACTGTTGAACGGCTCGGGCCAAACCGATCAGTCCGTCGTCTCCGAAGTCGGTCGCGCGCAACATGCACCCCGTCGTGGCACTGAGCTGACGCTGCGTTCGTTGAAGCGCCCGCATTCGCGCGGGGGAGAGCCCACGAAGCGGACTCGCGCGCTCGAGGATTCCGTCCGACAAAGGCCCGTGCGGATCGACGCCGGCTGCAAAGCGCATTTGCGGGCTCGTCATCAACGCCTCGATCGGAGTGTCGCGCAAAGACTGAAGCCGAGCCTGCAAACGTCCGTCGTCGCGCGCAAGCAGCTCACCACGCGAAAGCGACCGTTGCGCACCGCGCATCCGTTCGGCCATCTCGCCGCGCGAACGAGGACGCGGTGTTGCGCGATGACGCGGTCGCGAACGCACCAGCTCGCGAATGCCCATCGCTTCGTCGATCGAGCGCGCGTTCGAACCGTCGTAGGGGATCACGTGACGATCTCCCGCACGTTCGCGCGGTCGACTCCGTGTGCGCATCGCGTCGACGAAGCGCTCGACGTTCTCGCCTTCGACGATCGAGTCCGGCGGCAGGTCGCCGTTGAGTAGCGCCACCAAGTCCGCCGCGTAGGCAGCGAGCTCCTCGATACCCGCGCCGTAGTTAAACGCACTGGCTTGGATCAGCTCGCCGGTTTCCGGGTCCGCGGCCGAGGGACCAAACCCAAGCGGCAATCCGAAGTGTGGTTCGTGCACCCAGGCCAAGAGCGAGTAACGAAGGTCGCCCACGCGCGCAATCGTTCCGGGCTCGCCGCATTCGGTGTGGTCCTCTTCGGTGACCGGGTTGTGGCACATGGTGAACACCACGTCGTCCCGCGCGCGTTCCGCTGCGCAGTCACCACCACCGTTGCTCAAGCACTCGTTCTCACGCAGCGACTTCACCGTTTCGATGAACGCGTCGTTCCATTCGTCGACAACACGCTCTGCATCCGCGACCAAGTCTTCGGGAAAGCGTTCGCTCAAGTGATAGGTGACGGGTCGGACCTCGCGCTGTCGATACGGAATGGTGCACACCCGGGTTTCGACGCGTCCTGTTCGCGCGAGTTGGTCGTCGCAACGAGCTCCCTCGCCACCACAATCGCCGTCCGAAGTACACGCCACGAACTCGCCCATCTCATCTCGCTGGTAGCTCTGCCGCCAGATTCCATGTCGGTTGATGAAGTGGCTGCGCGCGGGTTCCACCACGCCGTAGTCTGGGTCGTAGCCTGCGCGGTCCGTGTAGAAGTAGCCAAAGCGCTCCAAGCGGTCGCCGGGGTAGTCCCAAGGTTCGTAGTCGCGCGTGTCGTCGACTTTCATGAACGAGTTCCGAACCGTCAGTTCCGCCGCCGCGCAATCCACGTGGTTCTGGTAGAGAACCCAGCAACTTGGAAACGGGCCGTAGCCGTCGCCGTAGTCGACCATGGTGGGTTCGACGAAGACCTTGTTGACGATGTCGATGTAGTCGATGCCACCGTCCTCGGTCGATCGCTCAAAACGGGGGGCGTCGGGGTGGCTGGGGTCTTCGACGTAGTAGGCGACGGGCTCGGTCTCGATCGCATCGTCCACCCGCGCGATGAGTAAAAAGTCCGGATCGGTCACCAGGTTTGCCGACCAGTCCACGCGCATGTACTCGCGTTCGTACCAGGGTCGGTCTTCGTCGTTTTCGATCAGGACATTGCGCTCTTCGCCCGTGAGCGTGTCGTAGTCCCGCTGAATGTCGAAGTGCGTTTCGATTCGATAGATAGCAATGGGTGCGCCGGCTTCGCCCGTTCCGCTGATCCCGGCTGGTCCCTCTGCTTCACCATCTTGGATCCACTGATAGCTGCGTCGTGCGATCAGCAGCTCTTCTTGGATCTCCCACGTGATCTTCTCGGCGCGACTTTGATCACCCACAAAGGTGTACGCGATGGTGTGCGGCACCTTGGTGACCGTTTGCATCGTGTACCAGGAGCCTTCGAAGATGGCTTTCTCCAGCGCGTAGGGCTGGACACGATTAACGGTGGGAGCTTCCCCGTTGCACGCGACAAGAAGAGTGGCTGCAGCGACTAACCAAGCAATGCGGAACATCTCCGCATGCTACTTGGGTTTCAAAGTCCGCGGGCGGTCAGCGTACAGGTGTCGAGAGGCCGATCGGTCGGGGTGATCTGGCGAACCTCGAGCCCGTCAAAGGTGGCGCGCTCGAACGCAACAACCACCTGGGTTGTGCCCCGTGCACCCACATCGACCGGCATGAACCACGTTTCGCCGGGCAAATTGAGCGAGGGCAGTGGCTGATCGCCTTCCAGAAACAAGACGTTGCCGATTGTTGGGAGGCGTACTGCGTGCTCGGCCTCGTTGTGGAACTCGAGCGTGTAACGCGTCCCATTCGCGGGGACGTTGGGGTCGACCTGCTCACGCGATGCGATCCGAACGCTCAACCCAGTACACGCAGGAGCGGTACTTGTGCCGGGCTGAAAGGGCGGCGGATTTCCGCTGGCGCCCGAAGGATCGAGTTGACCCATTCCTTGGGCAGCCTGCTGCAGCGCTTGGTTCATTTGCTGCGCGAGCCCTTGCGAGGCTTGACCCATCCCTTGACCAAAGCCTTGAAAGAGATCTTGGAGGCCTTGTCCGAGCGCTTGGCCAAGTTGACCTAGTTCTTCGGTTGGGTCGGGACATCGTGGAATCGGTTGCTCGCCCAGCATCGCAGGATCTTCGCCCGGGAACAGTTCAAGAAACGATGCGCTTGTATCGCTCGATGGGATCCCGCGTGCACACGCGTCCGCATGCAACGTCAGTTCGTTGCCGCGTTCGACTTCGAAGCGAACTTCCGCGTTGCCACCCACCAACTTGACGCTGCGCACTTGACCGATTTCGACACCCTGGACTTGAACGCGTGAGCCTTCGTTCAAGCCCGCACCATCGCGAAGTTGTGCGGTGTAGGTTGGACCACTACAGGCCACCAGAAGTGCGATTGAGCCAAAGCAGGCGCGCCGAATCGAAGTGAACTCCACCGGATAAGCATACGCCCTCGGCAGACCGGTTATTTCCAGGCTATTGTGGAGCGATGAGGGTTGTTCTGGTCGGATTGCTCGCGTTGCCGCTCGGCTGTTTTGACGAGCCCGCCCCCTACGCGCCACTGGAAGGCGGAGCACCGCGCGGTGCGTTGATCGGCGAAGGCAACACCAACATCTTTGGTGACGAAGTTCCCCCCGACGCAGAGGAACTGTGGCTGGCCGACCCCGAACTCTTCGGCAACGTAGGTGACGTCGACGTGTACGGCGGAGGTCGGATCCATGATGGCTACGTCCTCACCGACTACGCGTACGTTGAACTCCGGTCCACGGGCACGGCGGGAGCGCTGATGAGCGCGTACGCAATCTCGGGCTTGGATCGGCTCGAACCCGGGAGCTACACGTTCACGGTGGATGAACCTGTCGACCGCGGCGTTCAGATCTCATCGTTTGCGTGTTCCGGCGCGCGTGAAGACATGTGGACGTTCGATCGCCCGGCCGAGCAGATGGACGTTCAGGTTGAGACCGGCGCAAACGCCAACGAGTTGCGCGTGGAGATCGTGGCTGACCTCGCGTCGTACACCACGGACCGTTCCAACATCACCGCGCGGTTCACAGTTGTGCGCCCCGAACCACCTGCAGCACCGTGAAGCGTTTCGGAATCGCGATCGCGGTCGCGGTACTCGCGAGTCCTGCACTTGCGGATCGCATCACCGGAGCGCCACCGACAGACTGCCCCGCGGGTTCGTATCCACACGTTGACCACGGCGGCCCGCATTGCGCGTTTGTCCGTTGTTCTTCGGACGCGGATTGTGCGCAGTGGGATCCTGAATTGAGCTGCGGCCCGCAAGCCTCGATCTGCGTCTTGATCGACGAGTTCAACACCTACGCGCGACGTCCTGCACAACGCGAGCGGGCGGGCTCGGCCTGCGTCGATGGGGCTTGCGCAGAGGGTGAGTGTCGAACCGACCGATTTTGTGTTCGCGGTGCAAGCGCCGACGACAGCGTTTCGATGGAATCGACGATGACCGAGCCATCCATGGAGCCATCCATGGAAGCATCGATGGAAGCCGAGCCTTCGACGATGGACACATCAACATCCAGCGAAGAAGAGTCTGGGTGCTCCGTCGGTGGAGCCGCTTCGCTGCCCGCGTTGTTCCTACTCGTCTTGTTGCGGCGTCGTCGCTGACATCTCCGCGGCGGCTTGCGCAAGTTCCGCGAGCAACGCCTTCGCTTCCGCGGTGCGTTTTTCTTCCGCCTTCCGGTAGCTCCGCTTTCCAAGCTGGTGGGTAAGAACGGGAGCAACGATTGCGGCGGGCACCAACGCAGGACCCATCAGTGCGCCTGCGGCTGCGGCTGCCACGCCAAACCCGAGCATGCCCAACCCGATGGAGTACCCCGCGATCCGCTGACTGTGGGCGACCTGCATGTTCTCGACGTAGCGAAGCCGACTCCCGCTACCGCGTGGTGCCACGGTCACTTGGATCGCGCGGCTCACGCCAGCCTGCGCGTTGATCTTCAGAGTCCACGTCATGGTTCCCCCGATCACTTCGGTATCGCCGAGAGCCCCAAACCTCCGGCGCAATCGCGAAACGAACTCTTCGAACACTTCTTCGTGGAGAACATGCGGGATGTCGTCGTGCAGCGTGATTCGACGAGTTGTGGTCGCGTTGGACGGACGCCGCAGCTCGCCCTCAAGACCATCGATCTCTTCTTCGAGTTCCGTGATTCGCGTGCGCAGCGACTCGACGGATTCAGTCATGCTTCAGCCTCAAGTTCCGCGCTTTCGTCTTCGACTTCAGACTCCTCGACGACGTCCTCCTCGTCGTCTTCGACGCGCACCATCGTCCGTGCGTGGGTCTGTGCAATCTTCTCCAGCTCGTGCACCACAGCCGAAAGCTCGCGGCGACGCTCTCGCGCAATCTTCAAGTAGCGTCGGCGGGCGAACTCGTAGATGGCGACGAAGGGAAACGCGAGTCCGATCGGAACCAATATCGGGGACACCGCCGCAGCAGCACCTGCGAGTGGTATGGCGCCCAACCACCCTAATCCCAACGTGAACCCGTAGATGTTCTGGTTGTAGATCTGGCGAAGCTTCTCGACGATCCGGATCTTGGTTTGACCGCGCCGCGACTCCACGGTGACGGTGATGAAGCGGGTGAGTGGTTGGGCCTGTGTGGGCTCGATGCTCCAGGTCAGCGTGCTTCCGATGCGCTGAATCTTCCCGCCGGGATCGAGCTCCCGACGCAGGAGCGCAACCATCTCTTCGTAGCCGGTCTCGTCGATCGTGCCGGCCAGCTCGGTCTCCCACACCAACTCTTTGGTCTTGGGAATCGGCGCTTCGTTCTCAGCCACCCGTTCGCGAAGCCGCTCAGCGCGCGCTTCCAACTCGCGGACGCGTGCCTTGAGCGTCTCCCGTTCGTCCCGATACCCCACCGCGGCGCGAATATAGCCTGGCGCTAGCGCTCTTCGGCGAAAAGCCTCAGTGCAAACTGCCCTGCCACGCTCGCACGTGCGCGCTCTACCAACTCTCCCGCGCGCCCGGTCATCTGCGAGGGCTCTGGGTACTTCGCGTCCATCCCTTCGTGCGGTTGAACGCAAAGGGCAGGGGAAATCGCTGTCGCAAACGCGATATCCGCCGCCGAAAACGTATCACCAAGCAGGTACTTTCGGCCGTCCGCGATGGTCTCACCCACCGCATCCAGCTCCGCAAACGTCGTCTCGATGTCTTGCTCCACAGCGTCGTCGTGAATCGAGAGATAGCGCTTCAACATCGAACCTGCGACGGGCTGCACAACCCGAAAGAGAGCACGCTGAGTCGTGCCGACGTTGCTCAACAACGCAGCCATTCGGTCTTTGTCACCCAAACAAAGCGAGTACCCCACGCGACGAGTCGCCGGTGCGAGCACGTCGTGAAACCGCGTCTCCCATTGTTGTGCGGCCGGGTCCTCGTAGAGCTGTCCATCAAAGCGGTCCGATGCATAGCGAACGATCGCGGCGGAATCACAAATGCGTTCCTGCCGGTCGGTGATCAGAATCGGTGTCGAGAAGGGACTCGACACTCGATCGGACGCACCCCGAAACCGCGACTCCCAGACGGCGCGCGGCATGTGCATGAAGGGGAGATACCGATCCTCGGTGTAGGGAACGGAGTATCGCTGCAGGACCCACCGTGCCTTCTCGACGTAGTGGGAGAACGCGATCCCGATGAGATGATGATGCCCGACCACGCAGGGGTCATAGGGCCGCACTTCATGAGACTCAACTGAAGCCTTGCGCTTGATGGGCATCCCATCGCTGCACCGATGGAAACTTCGCACGAAAGTCGCCCAGCTCCTTGCATGCGATGAATCGAACCTGCCGCACCGAATGCACCGCAGGCCCTACCAGTCGCGCAGCGTTTTCGATCACCAACTCTTCGAGATTCGGAAACGCGAGCAAGGGTTCCAGGTCTGCATCGAAACGAACCTCATCGAGCACCAAGCTGTCGCGCTCCCACCAAGGCGGCGGTGCCACAAAGCCCACCCAAAGAGCCGTGACCGTGGCACGAAGGTCACGATGCTCCGATCGCTCGGACTGCGCCAGCGCGTGTAGCGCAAGGTGTTCGAACGCCGATCGAACCCGCCCGGCGAGGTGCGGATCCCGGAGTTGAATTCGCGGTGGGCGTTGAAGGTGACTCATGGCCCGCCCCAGTGGCTTCGAGATCTGAACGTGGTCCAAAAGGTCCTGTGTCTCAGGCGTCGACCCTAACGCGCGAAGCAGTTCGAGCGCCTGGGCGCGGTAGGCGGGATCGGAGGCCACCAACATCTGCGCGAGCGACGCCAAACCGGAATCTCGGAAGAACGAATGCGTCGGATCGATCGGAGGTGGACCGTGATGAAAGCGAAGGACACCCCGATCGCCCACTCGAATGGGATCGCCATCGCGCAGTTGTTCGTGTGGCGAACCAAAATCGAGTCCGCCTGCGAGATGAAACGCGTCGTCGTGACGACGGATCTCGACGCGCGCTCGCCCTTGTTGCATGCGGTCCTTCGGCATCGCGAAGTCCACGGCGAGTGCGGCATCGCCAGCGGTAAAACGCGCACCCACGGGAGCGCTCCATTCCAACAGCTCGTGCGACACCCAAGCCTCGGGGTATCGATCGTCAACGATCATGCGCGTGGGTCCACATGCGATTCGGTCACCCACGTGCAGTTCACGCTCGTCCACGAAACGCGCTTCGTTAACGTAGGTCCCCGATGCCGAGTGACGGTCCGCAATATACAAACGGCCCTCGCGTTCGCTGATTTCGCACTGCCGTCGGGAGATCTCCGCGAAGGGAAGAACCATGTCCGCGTTTCGACGCCCCACCCTCAGCGTGCCCTGGACTTCGCGAACGAACGCACGCTGCCGACTCGAGTAGACGAGTAGAAACCAACTCACAGCTCCACCAGGAACTCAAACGTGCCGTGGTCCAACATCTCGCGCGCCGCGCGCATCGCAGCCTCGGGGCCGAGACGCTCCAGCACATCCCCGGTGGACACCCGAGTAACTCCGAGTTCGCCAAGCAACGCCAGACTCGGTGGGACGCCACCCAGTCCCAACGTCACGTTTACCCACGCGCCCACACTGGCCACGCGCGCGATGTCTTCGGCACGCCGCAGCCCCAGCACCTCGACGACCTCAGCACCCGCATCCCGGTAGCGACGCAAACGTTCGAGCGCGTCTTCAAGCGATTCGTCCACCGATGTCGACGCGGTGATCACCAAATCGGGATACGCAACCGAAGCGGCCTCGATCTGCTTGATGGAGTCGTGGAAGTGCACGCCGACGCACCCGGCATCGACGGCAGTCCGCGCGTCGGTGTGGGTCGCACTACACGGAAGGACGTGTTCAGCGGCAGGCGTCCTGACCTCCACCGCCTCAAAGCCCATGCTCTGCAGCTGCGAAACGGACACCACCCGTTCCACACTCGGAAGAAGGAGTGGCGATGCGGAGCGATGAAGATCGCGAAAGCGACGCGCGCGATCCGACCACGTCATACAAAGAAGAATGCCATGCTTGCCCTCCAGAGTGGCATCATCGACGCGTGCACGTTCGGCGACTGACCCGCGACGACCTGGATGAAGCGTACGCGCTACGTCTCCATGCGTTGCAGCATGCGCCGAACGCTTTTCTGGTCACACTGGCCGAAGAACGCGAACGCGGAAGCGATGGGTTCGCCGAAATTCTCGAGCGACGTGATGACGAGCACGTGATCTTGGGTGCATTCGACCCGGACTTAATCGGCAGCGTCGGAGTGTTTCGAAGCGACCGAACGAAGATCCGACACCGAGCGCTGGTTTGGGGGATGTACGTGTTGCCCGACCACCAGGGCAAAGGTGTGGGCGGCGCTCTGATGGACCGCGCCATTGAACACGCACGGGCTCTCGGTCTCGAATCGCTGCATCTTTCGATCGAGAACAACAACGAGCGCGCTCGAAAGCTCTACGTGTCACGTGGCTTCGAGGTGTGGGGTGTTGAACCGCACGCGATGTACGTCGACGAGCGCTACCTGGACGAAGCGCATCTGCGTTTGAAGCTCTAGGTACGTCGTCGCAAGACGATCACGAATGCCAGCATCAGCGCGAACCAGCCGCCGCTCGTGGATCCACTCGTCGAACAGAACCCTTCGTCGACGGGTTGCGCCGCGGGCTGCGGTTGCGCGACAGGCTGGAGGTTAGGGACAAACTCCATCGTGCTCATCGCGGCGTTCACACCGCCTCCCACGTCGCCCGTGGGTCGTGAGGGCGGCGTGGCAACCACAGGCGCAGGAGGCCAACCCGGCGGTGCGGAGCTGTTGGGTTCAATCCCCAAACTGGGAACCGGATCGAGCAACACCTGCCCGGGCCAGACGTCGTCTTCCTTTTCCCACATCGACTCCGCAGTCGCCCAGCTACGAGCGTATCGACGCTGTTGCGCGGTGGAAGGACAACTCCGATTGCGGTGCTCGACCACAAACTGAACGTGGTAGCCGCTCTCCCCACGTGGCGCCCAAGTGCGTAGCTCGGGAGTTCGCCAACGACGCGTCATGCGCAGCGGGCTGGTGGCCGGTCGCAACGTGAGGTCGTCATCGAGTTCCTTGCCATATCGGTGTCGCAGTCGCGTCAGCGTCCATCGCGTTCGACGACCCGTTCGTTCGATCTCCGAATCGGCAGTGGGAATTCCAAACCGTCGAACGTGGTTGCGACCAACCTTGCTGCCGAGCGTGTGTGCGAACTCGGTCACCGCTGCACCCGGGCGCTGGCGAAAGAGCTCATCCATCAACCCTGCGTAGAGTTCCGCGGCAGTTCCACGCGCGTCGGGTCGCATTCGGAGATCGGTCGGTGCGACGGCAGAGGGACGGTTGGCGATTTCGTAGCGACCGTCGTTCGCGAGCACGTAAAGCAGCAACTCCTGCTCACCCGGACTGTTCAACGTGCCGAGTCGCACGGGAACGCGAAGCTCGGTTGACGAGTACTCGAGCTGAATCGGCGACAACATCATCTTGCCGCCAAGCACTCGTGCACGAGAAGGGTCGGCCTTGGCGATGACGAAGCGGTGGTCGGTCTCAATGTACGCACGCAGAACCGAGTCGGCCGTGGGCGGCAAATCGAGACTCTGCTGATCGCGAAGGTAGCGAAGAAGACCTGCGGACTGTGCGGCACCGAGAAGAGTGATGTCGTACTCCTCGACCTCCCACTCATCCTCGATATCGATCGAGTACTCCTGCTCGAGCTGTTCGATGCGATCGTCACCAAAACTCGCAGCACCACCCACGCCTCTTGCGCTCGCCATCGCGGCCATTGGACGACGGCGTACGCGACGACAACTCGGCCATACATGCCGAACACGCGGCGCGGTTCTTCGGTCCAAGTTTCGAAACAGCGACCCCGGTACGGTGCGCACCTGATTGCGCTGCACGCTCTCAGGAATTGGAATGACCATGGTCACCTCTTCCGCGGGACCGTCGTACGTGGCTTCCATGGTGAGAACGGTTCGCGTTCCGTCTCGAACCAAAAAGACTGCTGCGTCGGGGTTGTAGCTGGGGTCGCGCGTAAGGTCGGCCTGCTGCGTGACGGACGGAGGTGGCATCCGCCGAAACATGCAGGAACAGGTGGCATACGCAGCACTCGGCAAGACGAGCACCAGAGAGGAGATGAGGAGGAGTTGTCGAATCATCGGTCTAGGAAATTCTCTTACGTCCCCTGGGAGGGGGAGTCAGTTCGGTGTGGCCGCGAGCAAGCCTTTCGTGACCAGGAAAGTTCCGCTGCGTATCCTCGGGTGTGAGCGAAGATCCGACCGATACGGTACGCGAATACTCCGAACCGATGCACACCGCGTCGGTGAACTCGGAGGATCTCTTCCCCATCGAGCTGACGCACTCGACGAAGCTCCCTGAGCAACAGTCGAAACGCTTCACCACACGCCACGCACTCGGCGAAGGCGGCATGGGAAAAGTCGACCTCCTGCACGACGAGTGGATCGGTCGTCAGGTCGCCCGCAAGTCACTGCGCCCGGAACTGGTCACCAAAGGGAAGGCATACCGCGCGTTCTTTCGCGAAGCTCGTATTCAAGGTCAGCTCGAACATCCCGCCATCGTCCCTGTACACGACCTGGGGTTTCATCCCGATGGTTCGCCGTACTTTGTGATGAAACGAATTCGTGGACGCACGCTGCGCGAAATCCTGGCCGACGACAATCCGCCTCGTCGACGCATCCTGGAAGCGTTGGTCCGCGTATGTTTGGCACTCGACTACGCACACACACGCGGTGTGATCCACCGAGACCTCAAACCCGACAACATCATGTTGGGAGACTTCGGTGAGATCTACATTCTCGACTGGGGAATCGCGCAGCTTCAGGAGAACGACGAGCACACTGGCGAAGCGCTGTCGGTGAAAGCCACGCAGGAACAACGCGTCGATGTTCCTGTCGGCACCCCCGCGTACATGGCGCCGGAACAAGTCGCATGCGCGGAGATGAACTCACGCACCGACGTGTATGCACTGGGCGCGATTCTCTTCGAGGTGCTCGCGGGTCGAATGCTCCGCAACACCAAGAGCGTGCGTGAAGCGCTTCAGATGGCACTGCTCCCGGCACCACGTGCGTCGAGCGTCGCCAAAGATCGCGACATTCCGCCGGAACTCGACGAAGCATGCGCGATGGCTTTGGCGTTGGATTCACGGGCTCGAATGCCCTCGGTGCGTGCCTTGGGAGATCGGATTCAGCGGTATCTCGATGGGGACCGAAACATGGAGCTGCGGCTGGAGCGCTCACACGAGCACATGACCAACGCCATGCTCCTGCTGGAGACCGCGACTCTTCCCATGGATGAAACGCGTCGACGCGAAGCTGCCCAAGAGGCGTCGCGTGCACTCGCACTGGACCCGGACAACCGACAAGCACAAGCGCTCTTGATTGAATTGATGCTGGAGCCTCCCCGTCAGATTCCACTTCAGGTTCGCGAGAAGCTGGCGGTCGAGAAAGCCAAACGGACGCGTGCTGTCGCTCTCGCCGCGGGAGCCGCATACGGCGTGTCGTCGATCCTGATGGCGATTTGGACTCTCCTCGCCGATGTCCAGATCCGGGAACGAATCGTTTTCGCGCTCGGCGGGCTTTCGATCGCAGCTGCAACACTCGGTGCAATTCAAATTGCACGCACGCGCATCCCCAAGAGTCGGCTACTGCTTTTCACGTTCTTCACGTCAACGCTGTCCATCATTGTGATGTCGCGTGCCATTGGACCATCCATCTTGGTGCCCATCGCGCTCGCGACGAACTGCTTTGGGTTTGTGCTGGTGTCGAACTCCGAGGTTCGGCGTGCGGTAATTGTGGCGTCGATTCTGACGCCGATCCTGCTCTACCTCGCGGACCTTGCAGACCCCACGATGACGATTGAAGCAGGCGCGTTGATCGTTCGCTCGAAGCTCTACTCTGGCACTGGCGTGGGGGCTCTATTTGCTGCCGTGCCGCTAATCGTGCCCGTTCTGATTGGGGTGTTTGCGATCTCGTTCGCACGGGTATTGGAAAACATGGAAGCCAACGGAGCGCGCGTGGAGCTCCAACGCTGGCGCCTGCGACAACTTCTTCCGCGTGGAGTGGGCTCGATGCTTACCCTCTCGGCTGGCCAGCTCTCGCGTGCGCAGGTCATGGAGAAGCTCCGCGATTAGGCACAGACGTCCGCTATGCTGCCCGCATGCGTGACGGGGACACCATCGACGAAGTCGAGTCGATGCCAACATTTGATCATGATGTGGACCCCGCCGTTCGCGTCGGGTCTGCGCAATCTCTCGTTCCAGGGCCAAGCGACGCGCGCTACGACGTTCTCGGCACGCTTGGCGTAGGAGGCATGGGAAAGGTCGAGCTGTATCGCGACCGTTGGATCGGGCGAGAGATCGCGCGCAAGTCGATGGCGAAGAAGCGCAAGAACGATCCCAAAGCACTCAACGCGTTTATGCGTGAAGCGAAGATTCAAGGACAGCTCGAACACCCGGCTGTGGTGCCGGTGCACGACCTCGCGTTTGAACCTGACGGCCGTCCTACGTTCACCATGAAACGCGTTCGAGGACGTACGTTTCGGGAGTTGATGGACGCAGAAGATCGTCCTCCGCTGCGACGCCTCTTGTCTGCCTTTCACCGCGTGTGTCTAGCGATCGACTATGCGCACCGACGAGGCGTGATCCACCGCGACCTAAAACCCGAGAACATCATGGTGGGTGATTTCGGCGAGGTGTACGTCTTGGACTGGGGGATCGCAAAGCTCGCTGGGGAGCCGACGACCGGAGACAAACTCGACATGGAGGGCATCCTTCAGTCGAGTCCCAATGCATTGGCGAAGCGAGTCCCGACCGGAACGCTGGGGTACATGTCGCCCGAACAAGTGCGCTGCGAAGAACTCGACCCCCGTAGCGACGTCTACGGTTTGGGCTTGATCCTGTTTGAGATCCTCACCAACCGAAAGACTCATCCCACCAAGCTGCCGCAGGTCTTCTATTCGACGCTCCAGGAAGTCGGTCGGGCGAGCGAGGTGGCGCAAGTGCCACCAGAGCTGGACGAAGCGTGCGCCTTGGCGCTGCGCGTGGATCGCGATCATCGGGTTCAGTCGGCGCGCGCATTGGCCGATTTGGTCCAGGCGTTCCTCGATGGGGATCGAGATCTCGAAGCGCGGCATCGCCGTGCCTCAGAGTTGGTCGATCGAGCGCTTGCCTTGTTGGTCGAAGCACGTACCGAGGGAAGCGAACGCAAGCAACAGAGTGCGGGGCGACAGATCGCGCAAGCACTTGCACTGGCACCGGAAGACGAGCGTGTGCGGTCCTCCTTTCTTGGGGCGATCACCGAGCCACCGGTTCAGACGCCCAACGATGTGGCGCAGCAGCTTCGTGACAACCTCGCCACCAAGACGCGGCAGGGTGCAACCTTCGCGGCCATCCTCTACACGCTCTTCGCTGTTGCTGTGGGTGGCTGGATGTTGATCTTTCGGCCCGCGATCCATGAAACCGGGCTTGTTGTGGTTGGGATGGTGTCGATCATCATTGCCGCTGCTGCATCGCTTTGGCTGCGAACGACTGAAGTTCCGCGCGATGCCATTCTCGGCGTGATCTTTCTGCTGTCCACGGTTTCGATTTGTGTTCTCTCCCGTGTGCTGAGTCCGTGGGTGTTGGTTCCCACGCTCTTGATCACGAACTCCTTCGGCTTTGCGATTATTGGGGGGCGTCTGCTCCGCCGATTCGTGGTGGGGTTCACGGTTCTCGTCACACCCGCCGTCGCGCTCTTTGACGTATTGAGCACGCGGACCACAGCGGTGTTCGTTGAGAACGGAATGCATGTCAGCTCGCAGGTCGTCACTGGAGAGCGCGTGGGAGATCTCTTCGTCGCCGTGCCGGGTGTGCTCGCGGTGGTGTTCTTGATCTTCCTCATCTCGGTTGTTCGTGTGCTCGAGACCAATGAGAAGGTTGTGTCTGAGCTGGCGATGCAACGTTGGCGGCTCCGTCAACTTTTGCCCAAGGGCGTGGGTTCCGAACTCGAGATTCCCGCGATGGGCAAGCGTTGAGTATTCTTGGCGCGATGCGTTGGGTGTTCATCTTCTTGCTGGCGTGTGGATCGACATCTCAGTCGGACACGAACAACACGACGAACAACTCAGGCGGTGGCGAGGACACCGAAGAGCTTCCACCGATCGAAGAGCAACTCCCGGTCGAAGCGTTGCGACCACAGGACGCGATCGGGTTCGCGCAGATGGATCCGAGTCGCGAAGACGACGAGTGCACAATCGAGGATTTCGACGACGCGCAGGCGTGGCGGGTCAGCGAAACGCGGACCTTGGTGTGGCTGCCGTGTCAGCGCGGGGCGTATCAGGTAAGCGGGGCTCTCTTTCTCGTCGGTGATGACGGAGAGACCGAGCGATTGGCCTTGCCCTACCCGCACGCATCGGGAGACACGCTATCGGAGATGCACACGGGCGAGTTCTCGTATGATCCGCAAACCCGCGTGGCGGTCGACTTTGTGCGGTACCGAGGGTTGGGCGATTGCGGTCGTCAGCTGCGCTACGAAGTCGGTTCGATCGGATTGACGCTGGTCGAGCATCGCGAGCAAGCGTGTTCGGATGAGCCGTCGTCCGAGAGCATTGGGCCGGCAAGCTGGCCGCGGGTCTATCCCGCTCCCGATACGAACTGAACCATCAGTCCTCAGAAGGCGGCGTCAGATACACCAATGCGATCCCCGCGCTAAACCCCGGTCCGCCCACTCGCCGGACCTGATCGATCACCTCCGCAAAACCCACATGCGGCCGCAACCGCCACGGACTGTTTCGATCCCGCTTGAGCGCCATCTCGAACGCCACCATCCCGTACGCGTAGGAGAGCGCACCCGACGCGTTGAGTTCAAAATCGAGATAGCGCCGATGCGAGAGCGCCCACCGAAAACGAAGTCGGAACGTGGTCGCAACAGGCTTGCCGTCGACCATCGTCGCACCGATGGTTCCCGCCATGTGGATGCCCTCTTGCGCGCCACCTCGAATGTGCGCGAGGCCAACCGGTGTCATGCCTTCTGTGCGTCGCGTCGCTTCCTCGATTCGTGCGTACGCCACTCCGACACCGAAACCGAATCCAAAGAAACGATGCTCCCAACCGAGTGAATAGGAAGCGTCGAACACACCAACTCGGCTGCCGTTCTCGATCGCAAAACCACCCGGGCCAACACGAATCGCCGACCACACGCCCGAAGGACTGCGGTAGATCCAATCTGCGATTGCAAGCAGTCCACCTGTCGCCTCGCCCACGTACGGAAGGACATCCAGGACAAAGCGGTGACCGGGCACACGCTGCGGACCCAAACGTTCGCGCCAACCAAACCGCGGACGGGCTGGCGGTTGAACAAGAACCGGCTGGGGCGCAACCGGCGACGTCGCTGGAGGGGGCGGAACAGGCGGTAACTCTTGCGGCTCAATCTCAGCTGGCGGCGGATCTGGGACGGTCGTGCCGGGTGGCGCATCCGGTTCTCGGACGGTCGTGCCAGGTGGCGCATCCGGTTCTGGGACGGTCGCGCCGGGTGGTGGCGGTATCGGCGGTAGCTCGTCCGAGACCTCGTTGTCCCGCGAATCGGTCCATGGCTCCGGCGTCTGCGCACGCGCAGAAGTCACCCACAGCGCAACCACGAGCGCCGCGCAGATCGATACGCTTCGCAAAAGACCCGAGTGTTCAGTCGGTGACGGGCATCTGCATTGTGAACTGACCATGCACTCGGTCGCCGTTGTCAAAACGCGCGACGTAGTCGAGTCGGACGTCGTCATCACGGCCGATGGTGTCGATCTGCAAGTCGACGTTGGTCGCAAACGCTTCGTACTCGGGCGCGTCAAGCACACCACGACACGACTGCAGTTTCATACGACCGGGCTCTTCCAAACCGTCGACCGCAAGGTTCTCCGTTCCGCTCGAGACAAAGCGAACCATCGCGTCGCGCTCGGCGAGTGCCAAGTCGTCCACGTCGATCACGTTCATGATTTCGCGGTCGCCAGCCTGGGCCGTCAGTTCGACGTGCCAGCCCAGCTCGGTGCAGTACCCCACCGCGTAGGTGGTGCCCTCGATCAAGTAGCCGTCGACCGTTCCTTCAAGAGAGACGTTGTCCACGACCAAGAAGCCGGTGGCTCCTTCCGGTGCTTCTTCCCAGTTGAGACAACCAGCAAGGGAGAGCGCAGCAACCAACACCATGATTCGAGCCATGGCGAAAGGATGCCAGCGAGGCGTGAGAGCGGCAATACAGGCGCCCGAGTGTGCGGGAAAGCACGCGTTTTTGCTGAATCGCTCGCGCACGCCGTACGTCCCCAACGACACGCCTCCCCATGGATTGAAAAAACTCGAACGAAACGATAGAGCCGCAACCATGAAGCCTGCACTCAGTCTGATTCTTTTCTTTGCCGCCGCCTGTGGTCCGCCCTGGGCTGTCATCGTCCAAAGCGGTCCGCCCTCTGCTGCAGCCGGTGCTCCGCAGATCACCTACGCCGCGGATTTCCAGCAGCTGATCATGGATGGTCAGCCGATCGGAAACATCCTCCAAGCGGAGTCACCCAACGAGGTTGCGAACATCCAGCAGGCCTTCGCGACAATGGACCAAGAGTTCTTCTCTCAGATGACCAGCCGCACGAACGTGCCGATTCAACCCGCGCAAGGCCCGGCGCAGCAAAACGAAGTTCGCCTGACAGGTATCTACTCACAGATCCAGCGTGGCGCGCGCGGTCCGATCGGCAGCCCGACGGTTGTCATCATGCGCTACTCCGTGTCGGTCAACGGACAGGTCGTCGACGAGGTCGAGATGTCGCGCAAGCTCGGCCCGAGCCTCACGCGTTCGTCGCGTGCACGCCGCATGCGTTGGTGTGCGGGTCAGCTCGGTTCGTACGCCGCTCGTTTCATCAACCAAATTCACAGCGGCGGAGCCGGCTGATCACCCCCACAACTCTGCGCTCGGCGGGTGGATGCTCCACTCGTCGTAGTGCAGAGCGGGTTGTCGATCCGCGCTGAGATGCAAGGGGCCGTCGAGGTCCACGTACGAAGCGAACTGCGCGACAACCCACGCCGGCGCAATGCCGAGCGAGCTGCTGACCATGCAGCCCACCATCACCGCCATGTCTGCAGCGTCCGCGCGACGTGCAGCATCGAGCGCTTCGGTCAGCCCACCCGCCTTGTCGAGCTTGATATTGACCAGGTCGTAGAGATGGGCGAGGCGGTCCACATCGGCGGCAACCTGAAAGCTCTCATCTGCACAAAGAGGCATCGGGCGTCGCGCCATCATCAGCTCGTTGTCTTGTTCCGCCGGCAGAGGCTGTTCAAGGATGCTGACCTTGAGCTTGTGCAGCTCTGGTGAAATCCGCAGGTAGTCGTCGATCGTCCAACTGCCATTCGCATCCACCACAAGCCGAGCATCCGGAGCACCGCGACGCACCGCACGCACGCGATCCACAGCCGCATCGGCTTCCGCTTTGATCTTGAGCACCGGCCACGTGGAATGCGCGCGAGCTTGCGCTTCCATCTCATCGAGTGACGCAATGCCAATCGTGAACATGGTGCGAATCGGCTTGTGGGCAGTCCCAGCCAGGTCCCAGATGCGCATCCCACGTTGCTTGCACTCCAAGTCCCAGAGTGCGCAATCCATCGCGGAGCGGGTGTTCGATGCGGGCCACTCGTTGCGTAGCCGCTCTCGGTGGGCAGGCATGCGACGGAGCTGCTCGCACAAGGCAGGAATCGAGCTCCAATAGAGGTCGCGCACGAAGCACTCGCCACGACCGACGTGCCCACCTTTGTGGAGCTCAACGACGATGAGTTTGGCGAGTTCGCGAGTCGCTTGAGCGGTGCGAAAGGGCCGCGCCAGAGGAATCTCGTCAACGCGAACCACTCGCTCCATCGGTTGACCCTAGGGCAGTGAGCCTTAGAGAACACGCGGATTCGTGCTGATGGCCGGAACCTTTGGCTCGCGCTGGGGTCGTCATCTTGTGCGTGATACGAACGTGGGGTCGATGAGTTCTTCTTCCGTTTCGAAGCGACGACGCCGGCTGATGGAACGCCGCGCTCGCATGGAGCTTCTCCGCCACGAGGAAGAGGCTGTGGTGGAAGCCGAACGCGAGGTGGCTCCAGGTACTCGCGCAACCGACGATGCGTGGGTCGACCTGCTGCACGAAACGCCACTCGCCCCAACCGGAATCGACGTGCTGCGCGCGTCGCTTCGTTTCGCGTTTGAGTCTGGCGATGCGGGCGGGATGCTTCGTGCTGCCGTCGACCGTGCTCCGGTCGCACCCTCGTCGTGGGAACCTGAGGGGTTCTCGCACGGGCTCTTCCTTCCCGAACTCGTCTCGACCTGTTTCACGATCAAAGTCGGCGCCGTTCGTTTTGAGCCCAGCCGCGAGCGTCTGCAGCGCATCGTCACCCGTCCACCCGACGACATTCGCGACGTCCATTTACGACAAGAAGTCCTGCGCGAGCTCGACAGCAACCCCACGCTTCGCGCCTGTTTGGGCGAGGCGTATGCCGACCTCCGCACGCTACGAAACCTGCTGGACGAACAACCGATGACTCCAGGCGAAACGATTCGCCGCAAAGTCGAAGTGCTCGGAGTCATTCAATCGTTCTTCGATCGATGTGACGAAGGTTTGCACGGAGCCTCATCTGCCGTGTCGCGTTTGCATGCGTTTGCCCAACGCGTGCGCAGCACCGATGCGTACGGACGGCTCAACCAAGTTCTCGACTTCGATCGCAACATGGCTCAGGTCGAAGTGCGCGTCGTTGTGGGCAGCGACGGGAAGATTCGCGACTTCGAACTGATGAAGAACGCGGACAACCTCGCGAATCCCTTGGTGCGCTCGAGCTGGTCGCGAGCATGGTCACGATTTGTCGCGTGGTTGCGAGGACATCGCTACGGCGAGAACGAAGTCCTTTTACGCGTGCTCGACGAGGTCTTTGCAGCGCTCGAAGATGACGTGCTTCCGCTCTTTCGATTGATCGGCGACCTGGAACTCTATCTCGCGAACCTCGGGTTTCGCGATCGGGCTCGCGACGAAGGTCTCGCGGTCTGTTTGGCCGAACTGCATGAAGCTCCCGGACTCGACGCCAACTCCGGCCCCTTCAAGATCGAAGGCCTGTTCAACCCTCTGCTCTTTCTTCAAGACGTCGAACCGGTGCCATGCAGCATCGAAACCAGCGGGCACGACGCGATGGTGCTCGTGACCGGACCGAACTCGGGAGGAAAGACCCGGTTGTTGCAGGCACTCGCGCTTGCCCAACTCTTCGGGCAGAACGGCTTGTTCGTTCCGGCGTCCAAGGCGGTTTTGACGCGTGCCCCGAACATGTTTGTCTCGTTGGTCGAAGAAGCACCGGCGGATCAAAAAGAAGGCCGGCTGGGCACCGAACTGCTTCGCGTGCGACGGCTCTTCGAGAAACTCGCGCCAGGCTCGCTCGTGATTCTGGACGAGCTGTGCTCGGGTACGAACCCCAGTGAAGGCATCGCCATTTTCGAGATGGTGATCTCGCTGCTCCCGCGCTTGCGACCCCAAGTGTTTCTCACCACGCACTTCTTGGACGCGGCGCGCAACCTCGAAACCGAAGCGCCGATCGAACGACTCGCATTTCTCCAAGTCGAACTCGACGAGGACGCCAAGCCCACGTTTCAGTTCGTCCCAGGAGTTGCGCCGACCTCGCTGGCACATCGCGTCGCCTCGCGTCTGGGTGTGACTCAGGAAGAGCTGGAGAAGCTGGTCGAAGCCCAGATCGCGCGGGCGGAAGACCCGAACTAACCCGTTTGGGTCCGTTGTCTTCGTCGAAAAACCGGCCGAGCGGAGCCGGCAACCCTGACAGACGCACTTCTCAGCTCAAAACCCGCTATCATTCCGGGCGGTGCGTCGTCGATGACCCAGGAAGCCGACGTTCGTTCTTCGCTTGCGCCTCAATTACCGTACGCGCTGGGGCGATTCACGCTCTGCAAAGAGGTCGGCGCAGGTGGAATGGCCACCGTCTACCTGAGCAAGATGCGCCTTGGAGCGGGTCTGGACCGCCTGGTTGCCCTCAAAACGATCCATTCACACCTGGCCAATCAGCAGACCTTCGTCGACATGTTCCTCGACGAAGCGCGTATCGCTTCGCAGATCACACACCCCAACGTTTGCGCGGTCTACGACTTCGGCGCCGAGGACGACGTCTACTACCTCGCGATGGAGTACCTGACGGGCGAACCCTTGTTCGACGTCATCAACGAGGTCGTCAAGAAGCGCACCGATGACCTGATGGAGGTCCTGCCCTACCTGGCCGCGCGCATCTTGGCGAATGCGTGCGAAGGGCTTCACGCCGCGCATGAACTCAAGGGACCCGACGGCACCCGACAGAGCGTGGTGCATCGGGATGTATCTCCTCAGAACCTGTTCATCACCTACGACGGTGCCGTCAAAGTGGTGGACTTCGGATGCGCCAAGGCGCTGGAGCGCGTGACGCAAACCAACACCGGCGTGATGAAGGGGAAGGTGTCCTACGCGGCACCCGAGCAGCTGCGTGCCGAGGACGTGGACGCACGCTCGGATGTATTCGCGCTGGGCATCTGTCTTTGGGAGACGCTCACGCTCCGACAACTCTTTCGACGGGAGACCGCGATCAAAACCGCGATGGCCGTTTTGGAGGATCCGATCCCGCGTGCGGATGAAGCCGCATCGTGGGTGCCCGAAGAACTCGCTGACATCGCCGCGAAGGCACTTCAGCGCGAAGCGGATCATCGTTACCAAAGCGCACGCGAGATGGGCCGTGCACTGCGTGGTTTCATTGCGAAAACAGGGGTGCCCTTCGAGGCTGCCGAGCTTGCCGAATGGATGCGCCACCTGTTCGAAGAGCGTCACAGCCTCGAGATGGAAGCGGTGGCCGAGGCTGAGGCGATGGACACGTCGCAAATCGCGGAGGTGCCCAAGATCATCCCGCAGAAGGCTCCGCGCGGGGACGAGAGCACGGGTTCGCGCGCGCCGAGTCTTGCGCTGGCCGACGACCCGACAGAGATCGCTTCGGCGACCAAACAGAAAGCGCCTCGCCTGGAAGAGGGCGACGAACCGGTTCGGCTTCCGACGAGTACTCGGAAGTGGATTCTCGTGTTGTTGTTGCTCGCTGGAGCAGGAGCCGGGGTGTACGCGATGTGGGGCGACCAGATCCGCGCGGCGCTCGCGAGCGAGGAAGAGCCCGAACCTGAGGTTGAGCCTGAGACGCAGCCGGAGATGGTGATCGAGACCGAGACTGTTCCGGAACCTGATCCGGAGCCGGTGGTCGAGGACGAAACGATGGCCGCATCGGAGATGAGCACCATGCGGCGACGCGACCGCGAGTCGATGCGACGACGCGACCGCGATGCGGACGATGAGACACCGACGCCCGAAGAAACGATGGAGCGTGATTTCACGCGCGGTTCGGTGCACCTGTCGGCACGTGGCGGCTGGGCGCTGGTCGAGCTCGCGGACGGAACCTCGCTGGGCCGGACTCCCGTGCGCACGCAGCTTGATGTCGGACCGCATGAACTTCGCGTGCTGCCTTTTGGAAACGCTCCGGGCCAAAGCGTGACCGTTCAAGTGGAAGCCGGAACCCTACAGCGGCTGACTGTGCACGTGGATCCCGAGGACGATCCTGCGCGGATGCAGGAAGAACCGACGATGGAACCGGACAGTCAGATGGACGACGGAACCTTCCCGAACCCGTACTGACCGCGTCGTACTAGAAGCACAGTGTGGTGGTTCGATCTAATTGCGAGATGGGACGGCCGACATGCTTTTAACCGGAAGTACGGGAAGGCTGGAAGACGGGAAGGTTTTCGGATGCACCGTCCAGGCTTCCCGCACTCCAGAAACGAAGCGAGTTGCGGGCGGCGAACCGCCCGCGAAACCGATGCAAATCAGTGTGAGAGTTTGTAGAGCATCGCTTGGATGTGGTCCGACCTGTCGATCAGTTCGTCCGACTGAGGGACGAATCCTAGCGACATCGCCAGCTCGATACACGCATGCACCTCACGCGCACTGCCGAGCGCAATCGAGAAGTGATGCGTTCGACGCTTGCCTTTGAGCGACCGTGCCTCTGCTGCGTTGAGCACGACGCTCCGGACCGCGCGATGCATCTGCTGATGCAGTTCGCGATCTCGGCCCTCCAGCCTCGGCATCACCTGCTTGTGAAGAATGCACACCAGCTCAATCGACTTTCGATACACGATCATGACGACCTCCTCGCGTGAAGCGCGCTTGCGACAGTGCAGCGAGTCCGCCTCACGCCGCCTACCGCCCGGAAGCGACTGAGCAGTCAACCCCGAGGAGCAAAGCGACGAGTCGCGAAGCGACGCCGAAGGCGGGGTTTACGGCGAGGGAGCTTTCGGGCACTCACGGCGAGAGCAGGCGGCGAGCAACTCCGCTAGCGCGGAGAGGCGGGCACGCCCGACCCGGCATCGGCATCGGCGTCGGCTTCGGCTTCGGTTTCGGCTTCGGCATCGGCGGCGGCATCGGCTGCGGCTGCGCGATGGAAAAGGCGCGCTGCGCTCTGTGGTTCCGGCGAGTTCGATACACATCACGGGCACGGGCACGGGCACGGGCACGGGCACGTTCGCGAGCGGGAATGGCATCCCGCTCGGCAGCGGCGGACGAATCACTTTCGCAGCCTCAGTCGCAACACGAGCAGAATCGCCACGGTTCCCGCAAGAGCCAGCGCCAACCACGCCATCGAGAGCTGCGCCACGTGCGCAACCACCAGAATTGCCGTCGGGTACACCAACCGATGAAGCGCTTTCCACTCACGCACGCGGACCCACTTCGGAAACGATGTCGCGAACAACACGAGCAAGAGCACCAGCGCGACCATGCCCGCGCGATACCGAGGCCAACTCCACGCTGCGGTCCAGGCTCGATTCAGAGGTCCACTGAGCGACGCGGCAAGGTGAATCGCCGATAGCCACGCCGTTGTGATGCCCAGCGCACGTCGCCACGGACGCCACCGCTTCACCAACGACGCGCCGAGCGTCGCAACCAACCACACCGCCGCAACCCAGCCCAGCGCGATTGCGATCGCTCGCGCACGCTCGGGCTCCCAATCCGACGAAAGCCACGCCCAGGCTGTGCCACTCAACGCGGAAACCACCCCCGCGATCGACGCCACACGCACCTTCACAGCGCCTCCAAGAAATACTCGAGGTCCGCAAGCTCCTGCTCCGACAGCGTCTGAGTATCGCCGTGACGGTTGCTCGGATTGTGATCGCGCAACACCTGCCCAATGGACTCAGCGCGGCCATCACTCAGATAGGGACCGTGCGTCGAAACTGAGAGAAGCGAGGGCACGTCGAGCACTTCATCGTTCGCCAACGTGTCGAGTCGCTCTGGAAAGAGTGTGCCGAGCGGAATTTGCGCCAAGTTTGTGAACGCTGGAAACGCGTGACATGTCGGACACTGCGCACGCACAAAGGCATCGGCGCCACGACGTTCGCGCTCGAAATCCTGTGCGGGCTCAACACGCGTCCGCGCCAGTGAACGAACGTACGCCTCGATGTCGGGACCGCGTTCCACTCGTCGCAAGAAACCGCGCAAGAGCGTCTGCGAAAGATGGTCAAGGTCGCGAATGCGCGGATAGCTAGCATCGCGCAGGTAAGGCGAGGTGCCGGCGACACCACGCACGCTCAGCGTTGGCGCCAAGCGAAACCCGCCGATGTTGCGCAGCACAAAATCGGTATGTCCGTGAAGGTGGCAGCTTTGGCAGCTCACACCCGACCGCGTCGATTCGTAGAAGTTCTGCTCGCCGCGGCGACGCGCGGTCATCCCCGCGTCATCCAATGCCTCCACATGCCAACCGGAATGGGTGCGTGTCGCGATCGTACCGGCAGCCGGCGACGACACACTCCACGAGCCCGTCGCAAAGCTGACAATCCCGTGCGGTGCCGGTGCGTCGACGTACTCCATCGAGGGTTCGGCGCCACTACCGATGTGCCAGGCTTCGTCGGTTCCCGCGAACGCCACACGGAGCGTTCCATCCGCATGGGCTTCGATCCCCATCGGCGACACACCGCGATCGATGTTGCCTGCCGAGCCCTGCAATTCGCTCCGCCGCGTGGTGAGAAACTGCCGCGTGACCTCCCAGGTTTCGGCATCGACGTGCAGCAGCTGGTCTTGCACGAAGTGGTTTCCCACGTGCGGTCGTCCGTCGGGTCGATAGTCCGTGACGGCCAGCACCACACCGCCCACACCCGAGCTCATCGTGACTGCGGGTCGTCCCAAGATGAGCGGATCCGAGGCTTCCCATCCTAGCTGGGCCGACGTGCGCACCAAGGTCGCAGGCCGCAACGTCGACATCACCAGCGTCTCGTCGGACCAAGCTAGCCAGTCCGCGGTGACAGAAATACGCGCCAGTGTTTCCAAGTCCTGGTCGAGGACACGAACGTGGTCCCGATGTGCAACCGCCAATCGTGTGCCATTCCACGCGAGTCGATGCGCACTCGGCATCGGTGTCTTGGCCAGTACACGCCCCGTTTCGACATCCAAACGCCAAAGGCGGGGGCCCCATCGATGCGCGACGAGCACCTCCCGTTCAGAGACGAACACACAGTCTGAGGGTCCGTCTCCCACGTCGAACGAGCGGATCGCACCCGTAGGCTCCACCACAACGAGCGAATCCGTTTCCTCGCTGGGCGTGGCCGCGTGCATTCCATTCGGCGCCCGACAAAACCAGCGCGGGTGTGCGGTTGGATCAACGTGCTCGAGTTCGCGCTGGTGACGAACACCATCGGTGATGATCGTCGCAGTCGTCACCTCACCCGTCGCCGCACGCCCGTCGAATCGCGGATCGTAGTCGGCGCGAAACAACCCATGCCCGAGAGACTGCGCCTCCAAGGTTGCCCCTCGTGACCCGAGTCGTAGCGAGACGGAGCTTGTGTGGGGTGCGTGAACCCAGAATCGCTGCGGACGGTCGCCATGAACCACGCCGGGCGAAACCGACGGTACGGTTTCGAGCCGCCACCGGTCTTGCAAATGGTGGGGCAACCCCCCGAGTGATTCGCTGTCCAACACGTTCGAGCGGTAGAGCGAACCTACGGCGATGACGGCCACGAGCAACGCACTCCATCGCGCCAGTCGGAGTGACAAGAGTCCCACTGCCAGCCAAGCCACAAGGTAAGCCACGGCCAGGTGCCACCAGAGTGCACCGCGCCAGGCGAACACCAACACCGCAACGCACACAATCGTCAGCTGCGCCGAAACAGGCCGACGAAGGTTGTCGGCCAGCTTGGCTAGCAGAGAGTTGTCGGCTTCGGCCACGCCAGCCGAGAATACCTAGTCCCAGCCGCGGGCGGCTTTGAGATCCGCAGGTGTCAAAAGGTCGACCAAGGCTTCGATGTCTCGGTCTTTGATCTTTGTGCCCTTGTCGAGCAGACCAAAGGTCTTCTTGATCGCGCGCGAAGCTTCCTGTGGCTTGTGGTACGCACGGGTTCGATCTTCGTAGTCACTGGGTTCACAGTCTTCGATCCGTGTGCACAACTCCGACACGAGCGCGTCCACCCCAAACTGATCGTGCAGGCCTCGTGCGCTCTTCGCGGTGACTTTTCGAACCACCACCGGTTGAGTGCCGCCGAAGCGCGCGTAGTCCGCCGTGATGCGAGACAGCCCCTTCTGCATGTCGACCAACGTGTCGTCGGGAAAGGCGCCTTCTGCCTTCAGAACCTGCAAGCCATCACGAATCGCCAAACGGACTGATTTGATGATGCGCGAAACGCGAACCTTCGAGAGCTTCAGATTTGCTTCGCTTGGCGATACACCACGCGCACTGCTCTCCTTGGACACGGACTTGCCATCGACTTCGACCAACCCAGGAGCGGACGCCAGCAGGGCGCGTTCCTTGCCGTCTTCGAAGAGCAGCGACAGTCGGTCCCCTTGGTCGTCCACGACTCGGCCAATCCCCCAAGCAGGTCGTTTCTCATGTCGGAAAAAGCGCGCCATCGCCCGCAAGATACGCCGGATCCGTGGCGCCCCTCCCCATCCAAGGGGGAGCGAGATATATTGGTGATGTGGTGGATGTGAGGTGGTGGCTCACATGGGTAGTGGCATTGGGCGCATGTACGTCCGGTCCCCACGAACTTCGCGTGGATGTTCGAACCGACCTCGTCGAAGGCGGTGAGTTCAACCGCATCGTCGTCACCTTTGATGGCGAGATGGTTCGCGAGATCGAAACGGACTCGGGAACGGACTACATCGCCGGCACGCGCGTGTACGACACGATCGCGAAGCACGGCCAACACGAAGTGCAGGTGGAACTGTTTCGCAACGGGTCGGCGGTGTTGGATCGATCCGTCACCGTTCGACTGAACTCTGACTTCGGTATCACAGTCGTACTGACCCGCGATTGTCGCGGTGTGGACTGCGAAGACGGCGAAGCGACGCAGTGTCTCGCCGGTCGGTGTGTCGTGCCCGAGTGCTCACCCGAAACGCCTGAGTTCTGTGGCGAGAGCGACTGCACCATGGCGAGCGACTGTCCCTCTGCAAGCGGCTCCTGCGGCAGCGCCGTGTGTTCCGCAGGTTCGTGCCTGTACGATGGCAACTCGACGGAGTGTGGTGGAGAAGCGTTTTGTGATCCGAGCGCCGGCTGTCGCGACCCCTCGACGTTTTGGGGACGCCCGTCGATCGCAGGGGACGCAAGCTCGGTTGTACTTGGCTATTCGTTGTCCGGTCCCACCCAGATCGGCGGCCGCTCGCTTGAAACGATCGGCAACTCTGACCTCTTTCTCGAGCGACGCTCCGCAGATGGGTCCACGGTGGAGTGGACGCGTGATTTGCAGACCGCTGCATTCGAGTGGATCGACTATCTGCGCATCATGCCCAACGGGCAGATCCTTCTCGCGGGAGTCATCAAAGACGGCGATCTCTTCATCGACGACGGTTTCACGTTCGAGGGCGTGGCTTCGCACGACACCTTTGTCGCAGTCTTGGATCCCACGGATGGTTCCGCGCTCGCCGCAAACGTGGCTGTCTCCGACGACGGAAGCATCGACATCATCGGAGTGGATGGAGACGAAACGGATCGCATTGCTGCGGTGGTCCTGACCAGCAGTGGAACCATGGGCAGCGTGACGTTCCCTGAGAACGAACAACGCCTTCCGACCTTGGTGATGTTGGACAACACGGCGACTCCGCTGTGGAGCCTGCCGATGGACGATGACTTCGAAGTTCACGCTGTCGCGACGAGAGCCGGGGTGACCTACGTCATCGGGTGTACGCACGGCGAGATCACCATCGGCGACCAGACCGTTCCGGACACCGGCAAGGACGCCCTGATCGCCCGCATCGACGACACCTCCGGATCTCCCGAAGTGGTGTGGTTGGAGCTCTTCGATGCCGAGGACGACATGGGCTTCCACGACGGCGTCATCGACGATGCTGGACTGCTTCACGTGATCGCCGACTTCAACTCGGCCGCGACCGGATACGGCACCACGTTGGAAGACCCACCGGGCAGTGGCTGGCAAGCGTTGGTGATGGGTGTTGGGGCAGACGGCACGGCAACTTACACGCTCCCGTTCGGCGACACAGGGCACGACCAACTCACGGCGATTGAACATCGCGACGGCGCGTTGCTGGTTGGTGGCGTGGGCGTCGGGCCCTTCGACATCGGCACGACGAGCTTCGACAACAATGGTCGCGCGGGCTTTGTCCTCGAACTCGACGTCGCGGGTGCACCGGTCGGCGTCTCCGCCATCGGACGGAAAACGCTCGACGTCGCACTGACGAGTACAACGCTCTGTGGCATCGGTGAAGCGCGCGACAATGCAGAGCCTGCGTTCTACCGAGGCCGCGAGGACACGCTCTTCTTCGACTGCGTCGCGCGCTAGAAGCCGGCTTCGCTAGCTCGGCGCTCCGCTAAACCTTCGCCACGATCGCTTCGCTGGTCTCCCAGAGCTTCGTCGCCATGTCGAGGTCGCGGCCCTGACGACTACTCTTGGTCACGTTGCAGTCTTTGAGGTACTCGCCGTTCAGCGTCGCCGCGTCCGGATGCACGGCAGCCCAGACCTGTGTCGCTGCGCCTTGCGGAATGCTCTTGAGAAACAAGGGCTTTCCGATCGCGAGTCCGATACGCGCCATCGGGTTCATGTGTCGCGCAAGGTTCGTGGCGATCACGCCGGGATGAAGCGCGTTGGCCGTCTTGCCCGTGCCTTCAAGTCGCTTCCCGAGCTCGCGCGCAAACAGCAGGTTTGCCAGCTTGGATTGTCCGTAGAACGTCCACCCCTTGTAGCCCTTCGAACCGTCGAGGTTGTCGAAGAGGATTCCTTCGGGTGGCGCGTTAAAGTGTGCACCGCTACTCACCATCACAACACGACCGTCGTCACTGAGCTGATCGAGCAAGCCTGTGACCAAAATGAAGTGGCCAATGTGGTTGGTGAAGAACTGCAACTCATAACCATGTTGGGTGTGCAGCTCGGGGAGAGCCATGATCCCCGCGTTGCAGATGATCGCATCGAGTTGGTGACCGGCGGCCTTCACCGTTTCCACGCAGGCGCGCACGGAAGCAGGCTCCGACAGCTCGCACGCGACAGGAACGAACTCGCCCTGCATCGACGACGACGCCTTTTGTGCCTTTTCCACAGTCCGCGCTGCGGCAATAACGCGCGCGCCGCGAGCAGCCAGCGAGCGCATGGTCTCTTCGCCCAGACCGGAGTTGCAGCCCGTGAGAAGGATCGTCTTGCCGGAGAGATCGAGCCCAGCGGTGACCTCACTAGCGGTCGAGCCATAACCGAACCCGGTGGGACCGGTGCCTTTGAACGCGGAGTAGAGCGACATGGACGGGACCATAGGGCAGGTGCGGAGAATCACCATCCATTGCGGCGTCACTGTCGGGGTGTGTTATCACCGCCCGCTCGGGAGGGTGGTTTTGGGCAAGGGAACGAGTGTCCCCAGACCCCAGGAGGTGGCCACTGCTCCCAACATCGCCGCCTGCCTTGCTTGATTTTATTGAACTTTTCGGGCGGCATCACACTTGCACCTACATCGACGCACCTACTGGAGGATGTCGTGATTCGAGCTTTTGCACCTGCCCTGATTTTGGCTCTCGCGTTTGGTTGTACCGCGGACTCGTCGTTGGAGAAGGATGGCGACATCCCGGACATCGAAGCCGGCAAGACCGACGGTTCCTTGGAGATCGTGGACAACGGTCCGCTCACGTTTGGTGAGCAAGTCAGCGGCGACGTCGCCGAGGGACTCGCCCAGTCCTGGTCGTTCGACATTGCCGAAGGCGCCACCGGAACGGTGAACTTCGAGACGTCGCATCCCGACGGCACCGACACCGTGCTCTACCTCCAGGACGCCGAAGGCAACGAGCTCGCGTTCAACGACGATGGTGGCGATGGATACTTCTCGCTTCTCAACACGCCGCTTGCAGCGGGCAGCTACCGCATCGTGGTCGGTGGCTACTTCAACACCGAAGGCGCGTTCAACCTCGACTCCGTATTCACCGCGGACGTGGTTGCGACCTGCATGGCTGCTACGGACTGCGCCGCTGGCGAGACCTGCGTCGACGGTGTCTGCCAAGTTGAGTCGACCGACGATCCCTGGGCTTTGGCCAAGGACGTCAACACGATGCACGTCGAGTTCACCGACGCGACGCCCATCCCCGAGAACTTCACGCGCGCGCAGGGCATCTCGCCCGTGAGCCTCAGCAGCCCCGAGTGGTGGCAGCGCTGGAGCGGTGGCGCGACGCAGAGCTTCTCGTGGGGTGAGGGCACCGACTTCGGCAAGCGCTGTGGCCAGGCTTCCGCGATTCGGCTCCAGGCCATCATGGAGACCGAAGAAGGTCGCGCAGCGTTCGACGCACTTCGCGAGGGCAGCGGCTGGCGCGGAACGATGTACAACTGGACCGAGGACATCTCGATGGGTGGCCGCGCGTCCTTCTCTCCCGCGAGCATGTGGGCGTGGCGCACCTCGGCCATCAAGTGGATCAACGTGGTTCACCCCGACGGTCACTGCGACCTGCCGACCCTCGACCTCGTGGTTCGTTACTCCGAGACCTGCCTCGAGCAGGCCGCGCGTGAAGACGGCGAGATTCAGGGCTGCCTCCTTCGCGCACGCTGATTTCGCTTCACCGGATGACAAGGCCAGGGCTTCGGCTCTGGCCTTTCTTCGTTAAGAAGTTCGAAGAGGGCTTGCGGAGGTTTGACCAGCGCCCCATTCCGAAGGCCATGCGTAGCGTTCTCGACGAGCAACACATCCATCCCGCCATCCGCGAAAAGATCACCCACCACCAAGAAGATATCGTCGGCGAAGTTCAGCAAGCCGTCGCGTCCAACGAGTGGGTCGTCGTCGGCATGGCGCAAAACCCCTTCCCCAAGAAGGCGCGTCAAGCGCTCGATGCAAAGGGCATCTCGTACCGCTATCTCGAATACGGAAGTTACACGAGCTCGATCAAGACGTGGCGTCGGCGCAACGCGCTCAAGATGTGGACCGGCTGGCCCACGTTCCCAATGGTGTTCCACGACGGAACACTGATCGGTGGCGCCACCGATCTACAAAAGTATCTCGATACGATCTAGCTCAATAATCGGCGGGGTGGCTGATCGCGAGTGCGCGATCGCGACGGAGATCGCGATGGCGATTGCGACGGAGAATCGCGATGGCGACGGAGATCGCGATGGCGATTGCGACGGTGATCGCGACGGAGATCGCGATCGCGATTGCGACGGTGATCGCGATCGCGATTGCGACGGTGATCGCGATGACGATTGCGAATGCGACGGCGAGAGCGACGGCGAGCTGTGGTGTACTGGCGGCACCGTCCATGCTTCCGCGCCGCGGCGTGGATGGCCTGCATCCGACACTACCTACGCCACAGCTTGGGTGGATACGCAACGCCGGCATCGATAGACCGATACGTGGCGTATGAATGAACAACGGCCGCGTGCGCCATTCCAGTTGCTCGAGCTCGGGCTCGAGGCGATCCATCTCCTCAAAGCAGTCGTCTCCAAGATCCAGCGCCAAGATCCGAGTCTCGCCGATCAACTTCGAAGAGCCCTGACCTCCGCTCCGCTGCTTGCAGCCGAAGGCAATCGCGCGCGCAAGAACAACCGCACCGCGAAGCTTCAAGCCGCAGGCGCCGAAGCGTCCGAAGCCGAAGCTGCGCTGCGGATCGCCATCGCATGGGGCTACATTAACGAAGTGGAGATCCGAGACGGCCTAAACGCTCTCGACCATTTCCAAGCCATCGCGCGCCGGCTGACGAGCTGACGCCGTCGCCGTCGCAATCGCAATCGCAACCACCATCGCCATCGCCATCGCCATCGCCATCGCCATCGCCATCGCCATCGCCATCGCCATCGCCATCGCAATCGCAATCGCAATCGCCGTCGCCATCGCCATCGCCATCGCCATCGCCATCGCAGTCGCATTCACAGTCGCGATCTCATCGCCACAACGGTCTCACTGCGATCGCCGCCAGTCGATTATTGAGACAGTACCTAGCTTCGCGGCGGGGGTACGCGTTCGTCGATCGAGTACTCCTCCCGCAGCTCCGCCACAGTCTTGGAGAAGTGGTCCCACGGATCCCAGTGGTCCGAGAGGTCACGCGTGCACTTTGTGCCCCGCACAAACGCTTCGAGCATCGTGGCAGGCTGCATCTTCATCGTGTCGGTGCCAGCGATGGGTGAAATCTGAATTCCCAGATGAAACTGGCAGATCACGAACAGCAACGAAAAGAAGGGGTCGTACTGTTGAAACCCCGCTTGGAAAGCAGCCGCCAGCACTTCTTCTTCGGGCGTGGTGTCGTATCCCGCCAACACATGGACGCAGTCGTGAAACACAATCGGTTCGGGCGCTCCGTGGGGTTCGCCAGGTAACGCGAACTCGTTCCCACGCACAAAGTCGAAGTACGCCTTGCCCAGCGTTCCTTCCGGGTAGGTTTCAAGACTCTGAAATCGCTTCGCCAACGCTTCCACGCGTCCACCACGAAACGCGACCGCAGCCTCGGCCAATCCGCGAATGCCTTTGATCTGAACATGTTGCCCCACCCGCTTTCCGATGAACGAGCGACGCACGATATCGATGCGCAACAATCCCAACTTGCCGTGCAGGATTCGCTTGAAGTCTTTCAGCGGCGCGACATCCACCCCCAGTGCTGCCGCGTAGTCTTCGAGCACGCCTTCCTCTTCCTCGGAGGCCTCGCCGTCGACCAAGGCCATCAACGTGCAACCGCGGAGAATGCGTTCGCGAAACACGCCTTCAGGAACGGCGTCCGCCAGCTCCTTCGGTCCGATCAGCCCGAGTCCTGTCAGGTCGTGCTTCGTCCCTAAGAGTAGGGACTGCACCGACTCCAAAAGGCTTCGTTCCATGTCGTGGATCGCGCCATCGGCGGCAGCGATTGTTTGGAGTGCGCGCAGACCAGCATGGGCAACCTCGGGCGGCGGGACATCGAGCTTCATGGGCTGAGAGTACCCGACTGCTGTAGAGTCGTTTCGTGCTCCTTCGTTCGCCGGTTTCCGAACTGGGCCCCTACACGCTGCATGGTCAAATTGCGGCGGGCGGAATGGCTTCGGTTCACCTTGCGACGCACAAGGACACGCCTGGGACGATCGTCGCGCTGAAGTTGGTGCACGACCACTTGGATGAGGATGAGTTTCTCAAGCGCTTCATCCAAGAAGCGAAACTCTGCCAGCGTATCGATCATCCCAACGTCTGCAGCGTCCTCGACCAAGGAGAGCAAGAGGGCCTGCACTACCTGGTGATGGAGTACCTGCACGGTGGGACCTTCGCGGCTCTGCTGCGCGCGTTGCGCAAGAGCGGCGGCTGGAAGGACGATACACTACCGATTCTGATCACGTACCTCGTGGACGTCCTTCACGGTGTGCACGCCGCACATGAACTGAAGAACGACGCCGGCGAATACCTGGATGTGGTGCATCGCGACCTGTCGCCGGCCAACGTGTTCGTCACGTTTGACGGTTCGACCAAAGTCCTCGACTTCGGCATCGCCAAAGCGCGTAACGCGCTGCACAAGTCCGTCACCGGAGAACTGCGCGGCACGATCGCCTACATGTCGCCCGAGCAAGCCAGCGCACTCCCCGTCGACCGACGTGCGGACGTGTGGTCCATCGGTGTCATCCTTTGGGAGCTACTGACGATGCAGCGTCTCTTTCGGCGCGACAACGACGTGGCGACCCTCAAAGCAGTCTTGCAAGAAACGCCAGAAGCCCCGTCAAAATCGAATCCCGATTGTCCGCCAGTCTTCGACGAAGTGTGTCTGTCTGCACTCCAGCGCTCTGTCGGCCAGCGCCCATCGACCGCGAAGAGTTTCGCCGATGAGCTTGAGAACGGGATCAAGCTCATGGGTTGGGAGCGGCCCTCCGAGTCTGCTCGGACGCAGCTCATCAGTCGATTGCTTCAGTCCGAGTTGAAGAAGAGCGCCGCGAAGCTCGAAGAGGTCGCCTCGCTCGAACCGGAAACCGAAGCATTTGTGACGGCTCAAACGACAACTCCGGCGTCAAAGCCGGAGCGCTTCGAAACCGAAGCGTCGTCCAGCGTCGAAGTGAGCGAACCCAAAGATCGCGATCCCAGAGATGAGGTGACGCGTCAGAGCAAGCCACGTCGACAGCGCAAAGCGCGCGAGAGTGGGTTCCAACCTCCGCCGTTTGAAGTCCCGCTCTCGCCGGGGAACAAGCGCCAAGTCTTGATGTGGCGTTTGGCCGGGTTGGCGGTGTTTTGCGGCATCGCGATCCTCGTGCTTCGCGCAACCTTGCATCCCACGCCTTCAGGTCCCGAGATTCCACTTCCTGCGCCCGGACCGCTACACCCTGCAGCGTACGGAACCCAAAGTGCGCTTCCACCGCCGCCGCAAACGATGTCGGGAATTGTTCGCACCACCGGAACGCAGCGAGCATCCGGTGGGCGCTCTAACGCGCCGGAAGTCTTTCGCGGCTTCCTCGACGAAACCGATGAGAAACTCGACGACGGGAGGCCGTACGACGTCTTTCGTTTCTATTGGAACCGCAACCAACGCATCCGCATCGAAGTCGACAGCGCCACGATCGACACGGCGTTGTTGGTCGTGAGCCCAGCGGGTCGGGGAATCGAAGTCGACAACATGTCGTCGGACTACTCTCCACTCCGCGAGTGGAATGCTGGCGGCGTGTTCCCAATCTCCGAAACGGGTCGGTGGACGGTGATGGTTGCTCCTGCGTACGCCGAACACGGGAATTACACACTCCGAATCGACGCGCTCTGAATTCGCTATCATTCGCGTGATGGCGAGCGCGAGCGGATACGTCAGCGTTGGCCTCCTTGCACGAGGCGGCATGGGGGAGGTCCTCCTCGGCATGCGTCACGCAGACTCGTTCCGACGACTTGTCGCGATCAAGCGCCTGCGGGCGGAACACCGCAACGACGCTTCGTTTCGACGCATGTTCTTGGAAGAAGCCCGCATCGCGGGGTTGATCCGTCACCCCAACGTGGTTTCGGTGTTGGATGTCGGCGACGACGACGAAGGCCCATTCTTGGTGATGGACTTCATCGAGAGCGTGACGGTCAACGCCATGCTCAAGTCGCTCGCACAAGACGGTGACACCCTGCCCGTTCAGATCGCGGCGCGCATCACCAAGCAGGTCGCGTCTGGGCTCGCTGCCGCGCACGAACTCCGTACCTCGGACGGCAAGGCTGTGGGCTTGATCCACCGGGACATCAGCCCCCAGAACATTCTCCTCGGCTTTGATGGGGTGGCTCGCCTCACCGACTTCGGAATCGCCAAAGCGTCCACATCCAACGGTCAAACCACGACTGGATTGCTCAAGGGCAAGGTGGGGTACATGTCGCCCGAACAGCTCAAGTTCGAACGACCCACCCAACGTTCCGATCTGTTTTCGTTAGGCGTGGTGCTCTTTGAACTCTTGAGCGGCCAACGCCTCTATGGCGGACGCGACACGGTCGCGGTTGCGCAGAAGATTCTCAGCGAACCGACACCGGACATCTTTGCGATTCGCGACGATGTTCCTCCGGCCATGATCGAACTGACCTTCGAGCTCCTTGCCAAGGAAGCAGCCGACCGTCCTGAGTCCGCACGCGACGTGGCAAAACGCCTCGAAATGATCGTCGATGACCTGTCGCACGAAGAAGGAGCTCTCCGCTTAGAGGAGTTTCTGCTCTCCCAGTTTCATGATGATTGGGATTCGATTCGCACGCGCTCTGAGACGATGGTGCAAACCTGGGAAAAGAGCGTACGCCGGAAACAATCGCGCATGCGACGAGGTTGGGCTGCTGCTGCCGTGGTTCTGCTCGCATCGGTCGGCGGTGTCGCAGCACTGACGATGGGCGACGATCCCGCCCCAGAGCCCACCGAGTCCTCCCAACCGTCGGAGGTCGTCCAGGTCGAGACGCCAATCGTCGTCGAAACCGAACCGCAAGTCGCGGAAGAAACGACCACAAGTCCGACAGATTCCGCTCCCTCTGCTCCTGAAGGCGAGGAAACAACCGAACCCCCACCCCGGGAAGCTCGACCGCAACGACCGCGTATGCGCGGTACCATGCGGGGCATGCGTGGCTTTAACGCGCTCGAGTTGATCCGGGGTGGTCGTTGATTCGACTCGCGTCGATCCTCGCGTTGATCGCCATTCGCGCAGCCGCACAAGATGCGAGCACGCTCTACGCGGATGGCGTCCAAGCACTCGAAGCCGGGCAGAGCGAGCGCGCGCTTGAACTGTTCTCGCAAGCTTTCGAAATGGCACCGGACGCAGAGCGTGGACTTGCGCTGGCCGCCACCCTCCAAGAACGCGAGCGGTTCTCCGAAGCCATCGTCCTCTACGACCGAATCCTTGAAGGCGAGCTTGGCGAACTCGATGCGGACCGGGCGAGCGCCATCGCCACGGCAAGACGACAAGCGGAGCGCGCGCAAGCGGTGTTGCACGTGCAGGTCGAGGGAGACGCGTTGGATGTTGAGCTGGACGACCGGCCCGTCGGGACAGTCCGTCGCGGTGCTGCGCTTACTCTACGACTCGACCCGGGGACCTACCGCATCCGCGGCGGCATCGACGGAACATTCGGAACACCGACCTCGATCGAAGTGGGGCGCAGTGAACGCCGCGACGTCACACTCGTACCGCCAGAGGTAGCCCCCGAGTTGGTTTCTGCGGACGTCGGCGTGCCTGATGTGCAACCGGATCCACCGCCCCCATCTCCCTCACCCGCTCCCTGGGTGCTTCTTGCACTCTCTGCGGTTCCGGCAGGAGTCGGCATCGCCACTGGCGTGATGTTCAACAAGCGTGTCGACCGCGCGGAAGCCGCTGGAAACCACCGTGATGCACAACCCCATCTGGACGACGCGCGACCGCTCGGACGAACCGCAAATGCGTCGTTCGCGGTGGCCGGCGCAATTGCACTGACCGGTTTGATTTGGGGCATCGTGTCTCGTACCCGCGACTCGGATCGAACCGTCACAGTGGGGCTGGGCACCGTTGAGGGATCGTTTTGACCCGACTGTGTTTGATGTTGGTCGTCGGTTGTACGTTACCGGAGATTCGCGAGTGTCCGTGTGCCGATGGATGGATCTGTCAGGAGCCGCAGATGCGTTGTGTACGCGGCGAGGCTCCCGATGCAGGACTCGATGCTGCAGCCGATGTCCTGAACGACGCACTGCTGGACGCGTTGACTGACGCGTTCGATGCCGAGCCCGATGTCGGGCGTGATACCGGCCCTGCGGGTCCGATCGCACACTACACGTGTGACGAACTCGACGGAACGGTGATGGAAGACGTGAGTGGCAACGGCCGCGATGCCCGCTGTGACGCTGCGGGTTGTCCCATGCTCGTCAGTGATCCCGGCCGGGAATCGATGGTCTGCTTGTTTGAAGACCTGGGAGGGAGCACCGGTCAACGCTTGCGTGTCTCGTATGACGACGCGTTTGCGAGTGATGCCTTCACCGTCGCTGTGTGGGCCAATCCCAGCGGCGCACGGTCCGGATCCGTCATCGGCAAACCCTACGCGAGTGGCCGAGCCAATAGTTGGCAGATGTTTCTGATCCGCAACACGGACGATCAAGTGACCGCGCGGTTCGTGAGCGCAGTGTGTCCAGCGCCCGAAGATGATTGTGGAACGGAGGGAGGCGAGATGATCACCGGCCTCGACGGGACGCCGATTCCGACCAACGCGTGGTCCCACTTCGCGATCGTGTGGGACGGAACCACTCAGTTCGCCTATGTGAACGGGGTCGAAACGGAGTCCGAGGCTGGAGACATCGACTTCGATACCCGCGACATCACGATCGGAGCAGACGACAACACGGGCGTGGTCGACTTACCCTTCCCGGGGATGGTGGACGACATTCGAATCTACGACCGCGCGCTGGAGCCGAGCGAGATCGCAGCGTTGGCGGAGGTCGACTGATGGCACGCCCAACCGATGCAGACTCTGCGGCAACGTACGAAGCGATCGTCGAAGCCACACTCGCGCTTCTGGATGAAGTCGGACGCGTGGAAGGAGTCTCACTCCGCAAAGTCGCCGCACGCGCAAACGTGAGCCTCGGCACCATTCAGTACTACTTCGAAAACAAGGACACCCTGCTCGAAGCATGTCTCGACGGCTACTACGCACGCATGACCGTGGTCGTCAACGAGCTGATGGCGGACATGGCCGAACGCGAGGGTGTCGAGTTGCTGGAGCACGCGTCGCGCACTCTCTTTCGTTGGGCGATGCGCGAGCGGGGCCTGCTCGCTCTGCGCATGAGCACGAACGCGCAACGTGGCGAATTGCACACCAGCCGACAGACCGCGTTTATGGGAACGCTGATCAGCCAAGCCGCGAAGGCGATCGAGAAACACATCACGATCTCGGAGTCCGAAGCGCGCATCGCGATTCAGTTCTTCGCCAGCATGCTTACGCGGGCTGTGTTGTTCACCGATTCGGAAGTCGAAGTCTTGACCGATTCCACCGGCGATGACGCCAGGATGCGGGTCGAGGACTTCTTCGTGGCCACTGTGCGAAGAGTGCTCCGACCCGGCGAAAGCTGACGTACGCTACGCGCGTGAGTTTGCCGGCGGTGTATCTGCAGAGTTTGCGCGGGGATCTGCGCCCGCTCCCCGCGTGGATTCATCAAGCCGACCCGGCGTGGGCTGCAGCAGGACAAGCGCTCTGGTGGATCGCGCAGCCCGATCGCTGCCCTAGGCCTGAGGTTCCAGCGGTGGCCTCGGATGGCGCTGCGGAGGCGCACGCTTTGCTGGCACGCGCAGCGTTCGTCGCGCTCGACACCGAGTTGCTCAACACGTCGATCGAAGCCCTGCGTGGACTCGGAACCACGCGAGCGGATGCGTGGCAAACGCTGTTAAGCGGCATGCGCGCAGCACTCTTGGGTCAACCCGGTGCGATCGACGCGGGTGAGAGCATCGCGAAAGTCGCCACGGAGCAGCAATGGCCCTCGCTCTTGGTCGACGCGACGCTCACTCGTGCACTCGGTCACATGGCGCGTGACGAGATCAGCGAAGCAACGGCGTTGGCGCGTCGTGCCGCACGGATGGCGCAGACGGAGCACCTGTGGGTCTCCAACTACCTAGCGAGTCTTCTTCTGGCGCGTCTTCGACGCCTCGGCGGACGTCCGCACCTCGCAGGGTTGATCGCGTCCGCGTGCGTGGAACTCGCACCCCCGATCTTTGGCGGTTGGCTGCGGTGGGAGCTGCTGTTCGCGGGTGTCCGCACAGACGCTTTCGAGCCGCGTTTTGCCGCCGACCGCGCAAGCGTGCTGGCCAACCAGTACTTTGACGAGGGGCTCAGCGGCACGGAACTGGACCGACTTCGGACAACCATTGCTTCAAGCCAATCGCACCGGCGTGACTTCGAGTCCGCCTTCGTGACCACACAGGCCCAGGTTCCTCAGTCCGAACGCCTACGGGCGTGGGTCTGTGGTGACGTATCCGCGCCACCCGCCGAGCTTCTCGGACTCACGCCCCCCGCATGGATGAGACAAGCCGATGCGGCACCGCTGGTCATCGCCGCACCTGGACGTATCCCCGTGCGTGCACTTGGCTTTGTGGTACCCCCGACCTATCCACGGCTTCAGGTGGGGACTCGACCCGCTCGTCCCGAGGCTCTGGCAGCGGCACTGACACTCGCACCCGAGGGAATTACGCGCGACGTCCTCTTCGAACGCGTGTACGGATTCGCGTACCGAAAGTCGGTCCATGAAGCGAGCTTCAAAGTCGTTCGCCACCAGGTGAAGAAACTCTTGGAGGGATACGCGGAGATCACCCGCGAGGGCGATCGACTTCGACTCCGCGTGTTGCAGCCCTACGCCATTATCGACCCGCGCTGTCAGCAGCCCTTTCACGACGTCGTGCTGCGATACCTCGCTGGCGCAGGTGCAGCGAGTGCGAAAGATCTCGCATCGCGTTTGGATGTTCCCCTGCGTACGGTTCAGATGGCGCTGCGCGAGATGACCGAAGAGGGAATCTGCGTTGCGGCGAAAGAAGGTCGTCGCGTGTTCTACACCGTCGAAGACACCACGTTCTGCGCGCTCACGGTGGTGTAATTTTGAGCTGTGTAAGCCGCTGAAATTACTGTGCATTAATGCGCGCAAACGCACTAACACCCCGACGTGCGAGCGGCCCTTAGGGTGAGGTTGTGCGAATCGCTGCTCTCGCCCTCATCTCCACCATCGCTTGTACCGGCGACATCGGCGGGATCCACGAACCGGACACCGACAATCCCATCGACCGACCGCGACCTGGTGACGCCGAGGTCTTGGCGCCGCTCGCACGCCGACTGACGACCGACGAACTCATCAACACGATCCGTGACGTGATCGGCATCGAGCTTTCCAACGACGAAGTCGCACTCCTGCCGGTCGACCGACCACTCGAAGGCTTCGTCAACATCGCGAGTGGTCAGACAGTGTTGCCTGAACACGTGCTTGCCTACAGCCGCGTTGCGGAAGCGATCGTCACAAGGCCTGCGTTCGACGACTTCATCGGTGACTACGCCAGCTGTCGAGACCGGTCGTGTCGCGACGAGTTTGTCTCCGGTGCAGGCGCTGCGCTTTTCCGACGCCCGCTCAACGCGGACGAGCAAGCCAGCTTCAACGCGTTGTTTGACGCTGTGGATGCCGAAGGTGTCTCGTTCGAAGAGTCCGCCAGCGCAGTCACGCGCGCCATGTTGCAGTCGCCTCAGTTCCTGTACTTGCTTCAGAACGAGATCGAGGGACGAGACACGCGCGAGATCGGCGGTTACGAGATGGCCTCACGCCTGAGCTACACGCTTTGGGCCACCGCGCCGGACCAAGCGCTCTACGACGCTGCCGCAGCAGGAGACTTGGACGACGCGGATGGCGTTGCCGACCAAGTACGCCGAATGCTCGCAGATAACGCACGAGTCGCTGCTGTGGCCGAGCGTTTCATGCAGGATTGGGGGCGGTTGGAAGCCCTGCCGGACGACGACGGTCTGCGTGCGGAACTGGTGCAAACTGCGACGGCCTACTACGCGGCTCAAGTTGTCGAGGGAGCAGACCTCTTCGACCTCTTTGCCGACGGCAAGGTGTTCCTCACACCTGCGCTCGCCGAGCGCTACGGCGTCGAGTCCGCGGGCGACGGTGTTCGCGAGTATGACGTGAGTGGACTGGCAGGCCGCGGCGGCTTGTTGACCCAGCCCGGCATTGTCGCCGGCATGACGAACTCCGATGGGGGCGAGATCGTCGCACGCGGACTCTTCCTCCAACACCAGCTCTTCTGTGGCGAGACACCGGATCCGCCGGCCAGCTTGCAAGATGAGATCGATGAGTTCATCGCAGAACAACCGGACGACGCGTCAGCGCGGATGATCGCGGAGACACGTTTGATGCGAAACGAGTGTGGCGCGTGTCACAGCCAGTTCGATCCGCTTGCGTACGGTTTTGAACAGCTCGACTTCCGCGGTGCCTTCCGCACCGAAGATGAGTTTGGAAACACCGTCACGGTCGATGGCTGGATTCCCGCGCGCCACACCAACGACGACGAAGACCAGCACTACACCAACTTCGCGGAGTACATGCAGCTGCTTCGCACCAACGAACGAGTGCGCCGGTGTATGACCCAACGCCAAGCGGAGTACGCACTCGGGAGCGTTTTGGGCGAAGGGCAGCAGGCGCAGGTATGGGAACTCGCTGAAGAAATCTCCGAGGGCGGCGGAGACTTCGCAACCCTGATCGAAGCGGTCACGACCCACGACCTCTTCCGAACCGTTGAGGTGGTGGAGCCATGAGCCGACGACTCAAACGACGCATGTTTCTGCGCGGTGCAGGCACCGTTGCCATCGGACTGCCCTTTCTGGCCGAGATGATTCCAAGCCGTGCGAAGGGAGCACCCAGTTCCGGAATCCCCGAACGACTCGTGACCGTGTTCTTCGGTTTAGGACTCGACCCGTCGTGGCAGCGTGATTTCTCGGGGCCGCTTCAACCCCTGCAGCCGTTCGCCTCAAAAATGGCAACCTTCTCGACCAGTATGGAGCAAGGCAGCGCGGGTGGCGCGCACTGCAACACGTCGACCGTTGTGTTCGTGGGTGAAGAGCAATCGAGTGTCAACGTCGCCGGAGGTCCCAGTCTCGACCAACTTCTCCGTCGCGAGGTCGACCCCTCAGGCTCGACCCTCGTGTCGGGACTGTGGTGGCGCCGGGGTGCGTGCGACGCCCAGGCGCTTCGCGTCTACAACCCCGACGGTTCGGCTCGACCCCCCATCAAGCGACCCTCCGAAGTATTCGACCGCATCTTTGGCAGCTACATGCCACCACCTCCTCCTGGCGATCCCGATGCAGAGGCTCAGCGTCGCGACCAGCGGATTCGGCGAAGCATCCTCGACACTGTGCTGGACCAATACCAGTCGCTTCGCGGCGATCGCAGCTACCTCGGCGCCGCGTCAAAGCTCAAGATCGAGCAGCACTTTCAGAGCATCCGCGAGATCGAGACTCAGCTCGCGCCTTCGGATGACATCATCGACATGCCTGGTGGCGACCCGATGAGTTGTGACGTGGGCAGCGAACCGACCGATCCACCGATCGCCGACTACGACCGCTTCACCTACGGCACCGGTTCCGGATCACCGGTCATCCATTTCGAAGACGTGCGGCAGGTGTTCACCCTGCATGCCCAGCTTTACGCATTGGCCATGCGCTGCGACTTGGTGCGTTTCGGCAACCTCATGTTCGAATCTGCAGGTGGCCACACGAATCTCGAAGGCACGTACAGTGCGCTGGGAGACTCGACGAACTTCCCTGGCGACTCCCAGCACGACACCTATTTTCACGGCGACCAACCGCAACACGCGCGGCTCTACCAGCACTTCGCAATGTCCAACATTGCGACCTTCTTGGAAGCGCTCGACGACCCAGAGTTCACCGAAGCCAACGGTCAAACGGTGCTGGACAACTCCACGATTGTCATCGGCACCGAGTACGGCTGGAACCACAGCAAGCAGGACGTGTTTCACGCTGTCCTGGGTGGCTGCGGACGTTTCAACACAGGCAGCTTCGTCGACCGTCGGATGAACTGCATCGACCTCTACAACGCGATCATGTCCGCGTACGGAATCGACGCGAACATCGGCGACGCGACAGGCGTGGCGTCCGAAGGCGACGCGTCCGTTCTCCTCGCTTGAACCGGACGCTGTATTGAAGCGCGCAATCCGACTAACCGACGATGTAGGCGCAGCACGCTAGGTTACGTACATGCTACTCCGCGTTACCACTTGTCTGATTGTGTTGTCCCTCGCCTGTGGAGACGACGACGGCTCGATGGACTCGGGCACCGAAGATGCCGGTCGCTCCGACACAAGCGTCATGCCCGACGGCGGTGACGATGACGCCGGAGAAGACGACGCTGGACCGGACGACGACGCTGGAGAGTCGGACGCTGGTGACGATGATGCCGGACCGGATCCCGACGCTGGTCCAGGCGTGGACTTTGTCGAAGTCGATGGTCTGGTCTCGATGGAAGCGGAGAACTACACGATGCTCGTCGGTGACGATGTTGCGAGCTGGTACACGTTCCGCGATGGCGAGGATGACCCCGACGTGACGTGCGCGACGAACGTGTCGTGTGGTCCTTCCGAGAACCGCCCGATGTGCAACCAGTACGCAAACTGTGACGGGGATTCGATCGATCCCGCAGAAGCATCGGGTGGAGCGTACGTCGAAGCGCTTCCGGATCGACGACGCGACGACTCCGAGCCGGGCACTGGCGGGTTGGGCTTTTGGGGAACGCCCGGTGCTGGACCGACGCTGATTTTTGAAGTCGAGTTCACCAACACAGGCCGCTACTACGTGTGGGGACGTGCGCGCGGTCAAGGCCCCGCAGCCAACGGCATTCACTTCGGAGTGGACGGCGAGTGGCCGCGCAACGATCTGATCGATCCCTCGACCATGCGCATGCAGTTCCCGAACGGATGGGGATGGACCCAAAACCGACGCGGTGGATCGAATCATCTCGGTGTTCCCGCGGGTGACGGAGTCAGTCGCCGAGATGCCAACATGTGGTTGGAGATCGACACGCCCGGCGTGCACACGATTGAGCTGGCGATGCGCGAGGATGGCCTGGAGATGGACAAGATCGTGTTGGTGCTTGATCCGGATTTCGAGCCGACAGGTGATGGTCCCGCCGAGACGCGTTGATCTTTCGGTAACCGCGTAATGATCCCCAGGATCAAGAAATGCGTATTGCGAAATTCGAACTTGATTGAAGAAGTTCGTCGCTTCGCGGCCCAATGCGCAGTGCGGAATGCGGGATGCGGAATGAGATCGAGAATGAACGAGTGCGGGGGCGGCGAACGAACTCACGCACGGCGACACTGCGCAGCAGTGGTCGAAACGTAGCTCTGGGAGTTACCGCTCGAACAGGATCGTCATAGTCGCAACCTCCAACCGAAACCGAAACCGAAACCGAACCGATGGCAACCCCAGTTCGAGACGAATCCGGAGGATTCGGATTCGGACGTCGAGACATCGGATTCGCGAAGCGGAGCCGGTGGCGAGCACGGGCGTCGTCACCGCACATGAAATGTGTGGGGATGACGGAGACGTGACGACGCGAGCGAAGCGAGTGGCGGCACGCGAACCACAAACACAAGGCGAGACGGCAGTGCGAAGCACTGTTCGGTGAGCCCTCGTCATAGGAACAGCGGCGGAGGGGATCCCGCCCGGCAGTTCAAGCGCCCGAAGCGCATGCACAGGAAACGAGTATCCAACCCCGAGACGTGGTGACGCGGGGTGACGACGACTCTGACCAGCTGGGGAAGCGAAGCTTCACCAAGCGCAGCTCAGGCGGAGGAGGAACCCGCGTCACCACGTCTCGGCCTCGGAACCACCACCGGAACCACCACCCGGAACCACCGGAACCGAAACCGAAACCGAAACCGAAACCGAAACCGAAACCGAAACCGAAACCGAAACCGAACCCGAACCCGAACCCGAACCCGAACCCGAACCCGAACCCGAACCCGAACCCGAACCCGAACCCGAACCGGAACCCGAATCCGAACCCGAACCCGAACCCGAACCCCCTTGCAGCCCCACACAACCCGCACCACAGTCGGCGCATGGCACTCGTTCACAGCAAGGGCATGGCCCTCGGAACCTCGGCACCCGCATTCACGCTTCCGGGCGTCGACGGTAGGGACTGGTCGCTCGCCGACTTTGCAGGGACTGACGCGCTCGTTGTCGTGTTCACCTGCAACCACTGCCCCTACGCAAAGGCTGCAGAAGATCGGCTCATCGCGCTTCAAGAAGAACTGAGCGAGTGCATACGCATCGTCGCGATCAATCCCAACGACGCGACCCGCTACCCCGCCGACTCGTTCGAAGCGATGAAGAAGCGCTCAGACGACAAGGGATTCAACTTCCCGTACCTGTTCGATGAAACACAGGAAGTCGCACGTGCCTACGACGCTGCGTGCACACCAGACATCTTCGTCTTCGATCGCCTTCACAAGCTCACCTACAACGGTCGGCTCGACGACAACTGGCAGGACCCTTCGTCGGTCACACGCTACGATCTGCGCGACGCGGTCACCGCAACCATCACGGGCGATCCGATTGAGTTTGATGTGCACGCGTCCATGGGCTGCTCGATCAAGTGGAAGAGCGGCCGGTAACAAAGACGTTCAGCAACACCTGATTGAGCAGGGTCACGATTCCCGCACCCAACGTGACCCACGGGGTGTACTCGGGACGCCAACTCGCCAATCCGAACGCGATCAGGAACGCGGCTCCGCTGGGCAACCCAAGCGGATGCACGACCGACGCGATCGCACCGACACCGAGACCCCACACCAGCAAGAGCACGATTTGGATCTGCTGGACCGCAAGTCCCATCGCGCCGCCACCTGCGCACCACGCGGTGATGATCAGCATCAGCGACATGTGCACCGTCAAGACTGTCCGATTGAGTCGCGTCTTGAGCAGAACGCGCGCCGAGTGCGTCACGACGATGGCCGCGACGATCATGCACGCACCTGAAAAGACCACCAGGGGCATGACGGTGTCGGGCGGACGAAACGCAACGTAGGTCCAAAACACGAGATAGCCGAGCGCGATGAGGGCACCGAGCACACCGCGAGTTCGGTGTCCGATCCCCAAGTCCGAGTCCGCCGCGATTCCGCGCAAGCGCTCTTCTTCGCGTTCTGCGTCGTCCACCGCTTGGCGTGCCCGCTCGGCAAGTTCGCCTTCCAGGTCGTGCGCCTGCACCAAACGCAGTGCGCGACGTGGCTCTCCGGTCGCCAACGCGTGCTGGACGCGCAACGTGATCAATTCGGCGGCTCCCACGGCAGCATCAGGCGAACCAGGCCATTCCGCGAGCGCCGCACCGTACGCTAGGTCAGCGGCGAGAAGGTGCCGAAGCGTCTCGCCGTGGTCGCCTTCGTGCCACGCTTCCTCAGCGAGCAGCCGCTCCGCGTCACCGCGCTCCACAAACCGCGCTGCGGCACGATGCGTGGTGAAGTCCACCAGCGCCTTCCGGAAACCCTCCGCGCTATCGAACCGTTTCCGAAAGTCAGGATCCATCGAACGCGTGACGATTCGACGCAGCTCGATTGGAATGTCCTCGGGCAGATACGGAGGCTTGGCGATGCCATCGAGCATCCAAAGAATGCGCTGTTCCCGCGACACGCCTTTGTGCGGCGCTTCACCCGTGAGCACGTGAAAGAGCGTCGCGCCGAGCAAGTACACGTCGGTCCAGGGTCCAATCCGACTGGCTTCGCCCTCCAGTTGCTCGGGCGCCATGTACACCATCGTCCCGGCGATTTCGTCAGCAGGAAGCGGGCCGACATCGGTGTCGGACTTGTCGGTTTCCTGCGCGATGCCCCAGTCGAGCAGATACACCTCACCAAAGCGGCCCACCATCACGTTCGCGGGTTTGATGTCGCGATGGATCACACCATGGCTGTGTGCGAACGAAACCGCGCGGCAGACCTGCTTGAGAACGTCGAGGTTCCACTCCAAGAGATCGACGGCACCATGGTTCTTGAGCACCGCATCTTCGTCCCCCATCACGTCGGACCACGTGTCCCCCTCGATGAGTTTGAGCACGACCTGCGGCATTCCTTCGTCGTCGACGAAGATGTCGTGCACCGGAAGAATGTTGGGGTGCTCCAAGCGACTCATCAGTTTCGCTTCGCGAACGAGCCGCTCGAAGTCGCGCACTTCGCCACTGCGTAGCGTCTTGACCGCCACGGAGCGTCCGAGCTTGCGCTGATGCCCGAGGTGGACCACGGCCATTCCGCCTCGCGCGAGCGTCGGACCCACATCGACCCCGGTTGGAGCGAGCAGGATCGGACGAGTCGCTTCGATCGGACCACCGAGACTGGGCGCTGTCCAGTCGTCTGCCGCCGGAGGCAATGCCTCGGTCTCGTCCTCCGATCCCACCATCTCTAGGGTACCGGATTGGTATCCTCCCGGCGTGGTTCGCTTCGAGCCTGGAGAGGTCATTGCTGGACGCTACGAGCTCATCGGAAAGCTCGCGTCGGGCGGCATGGCGTCGGTGTACGTCGCGACCATGCGATTGGCGCGTGGAGTCTCGCGTCGTGTCGCACTGAAGCGCGTTCACCCTCACCTCGCCGAAGACGCCAAGTTCGTAACGATGTTCGTCGACGAGGCACGACTTGCCAGCGAACTCTCCCATCCGGGCATTGTCCCGGTCCTCGATGCACTCGAAGTCGGCGGCGAGTTGATCCTCGTGCTGGAGTACATCGCGGGATGGGATCTCGACTCGCTCATTCGCTCGGCAGAAGGTCCGATCGATCCGGCCATCGCCATTCGCATCGCACGGCTGGGGCTCGACACCCTCGCCTACGTTCACAACGCGCGCGACGTCGAAGGCCGCGCACTCGACATCGTCCACCGCGACGTGTCGCCCTCCAACATTCTCATCGGAGAGGACGACTCGGTTCGCTTGCTGGACTTCGGCATCGCGAAAGCAGCGCGTCGGAGTGTTCGCACCGCCACACGGACGTTGAAGGGCAAACTGGCGTACATGTCTCCAGAACAAGCATCGGGAGACCCACTCGATGGACGCTCTGACGTCTACGCGATGGGCCTCACGCTCTTGGAGATGCTGCTGGGCGAACGCGTGAACAACAGCGAAGACGACGCCAAAGTGTTGGCGCAGGCTCGTCGGCCCGTACTTCCTTCCCTGGATGCGCTCAGCCCTGAGACTCAAGACGTGGTTGCTCGTTTGCTTGAACCCGACGTCAGCAAGCGACCGCACGCAGCTGAAGCTGCACGAATGGTCGCAACGCTCGAACGTCCAGGCGCTGCAGATGCGACCCGCGCGCTAATCGTGGATCGCCTGGGCGCGTCGTCACGACCGCTCGTCGATCGCAATGCGCAGAAGCACTCCGTGGATGCCGCGCTTGCTGCCCTTCTCGACGACGACGATGAGGGAACGGCAGAGCAACCGATCCCAAAGGCCTCGGAAACACCGGCTCGCTCTCTCTTGGTGGCGCGTGAGCCTGCAGTCGATGTGCAGCCGTCGCAGAAACCACGTCGCCTGGGTTGGGTGGCACTGGGCGTGTTGCTCTTGGCTGGGGCTGGCGTGGCGTGGACGACGTTGCAGAGTTCCGAACCCGCGGAGACGACGCCGAACGTGACTGCGCTTCCTTCGTTCGTGAACGTTGCAACCACGCCACCAGGCGCAACCATTTGGATCGCCGGGCAGCAGCGCGGAGAAACACCCAGCGTGGTCGAGCTCAACGACGACGATCCCCACTCGCTGACACTCAAACTCGACGACTACGTCGAACTCACGGCAGAGTTTGAACCGGTTGTCGGTGAAACGGTCGCCGTCGCTCGCAATCTGCAGCGACTTCCTGGGCAACTACGGGTTCAGAGCCAGCCCGAGGGAGCGACGGTGACGTTGAACGACGAGCAAATCGGAACCACTCCGCTGAGCGTCGACGATCTACCGCGGGAGACCCTAAGCATCGTCGTTCAACTCGATGGCTACACGCCGATCACTCGCGAAGTCGATCTCGACGTGACACGCGAATCCACGCTGGAGGTCGAACTGCGTCGTGTCGATGTGCGTCCTGGAACCCTCTTTGTGAACTCAAACGTCCCGAACTCGATCGTGGAAGTCGACGGTCGCGTGGTCAGTCGCCACACACCATGGCGCGGACCTGCGCGACCAGGCTCGAGACAAGTCACGGTTCGAGCCCCCGACGGGAGACGCGACACAAAAACAGTTCGTGTCCGACCCGGCGCGACAGCGCGTGCCGGCTTCTTTTTGTAACTAGGCACCGCCTAGTCCGCGCAGCGGCCGCGGTCACACAGAGTGCAGAGGCGGCCGCAACGACCGCAATGTCGCACGTCGTCCAAGGGATTGACGCATCCGCCGTTGCAACAGATCAGCGGAAACGCGCACGGCTCGCCAGTCCCGCACACGCACTCCCCGTCATCGCAAGCGTCGGCGGCTCCTTCGTGCGTCAAGTTGCAGTCCCCTCGGTTGAAGCACTCGGGAACGAACGCGTCGGTGGTCCCACCATCCGATACATCGCGCTCCGTACAACTCCCCGCCACGCAACGACCGTCACCGCAATCGTTCCCACAGAATCCGCAGTGACGCGGATTGTCGATGATCCCGACACACGACCCACGACAGCAAGCCGTGCCGAGTTCGTTACAAGCCGGTTGATCTCCACACGTGCAGCCGGCAACCCCGGCACAACCATCCGCTGCAGGCGCGCCCGGAGTACGCCGTGCGTTGCAGGCTGTCGCCACGGCTTCGGCCTCATCGGTCTGACGATCGCAATCGTCATCCACGCCGTTGCAGATCTCCTCGTTGGTGAACACGCACTCGGCAAGGGTTCCAGCACGACAACGCGCTTGGCCGATACAGGACCCATCACCACACGGCATCGCATCGGTGCACTCCACCGTGTCGCACAACGGGTGAGCGCCGTTGCAGTCGATGTCCGCGGCGCTCATGAATGCAGCCGAGTCCGCAACGCACATCTCCTCTCGCTCTCGATCAGGACAAATCCCGTCGGTGAGAATTGTGGATTGTGTTCCTTCACACGAAAGTTCAGCGGGTCGACAACGGTCTTGGTTCACCGGGGGCATGCACTCTTCACCTGCTTGTTCCCAAACCGGGATCACCCCCTCGGACGACTCACATTGAATGTCCAAGGGATCGGTCAACGCACCACCACTGCAGTTGACCTGTGCGTTGCACGCTGGGTGAAAGAAGCGGTCGCACGCCTGCGCAGCGCACCACGGCCACCACAGCGGCAGGTCCACGCGCTCGCCACGCGTGAGTCCACGACACCCGTAGATCGACTCGGCATCTTGGACGTGCGCGATCACGAACACCTCCAGCGGCCCCTCCACATCAAAGTCGAGTTCTGGAACCCCGAAGGCACCGCTTTCGTCAGACACGATCTCGAGTCGCTGCGCGGGATCCGGGGGCAACGCAGCGTCGCGTTCGTCCGGATTGCACTGCGAGCCACAGCTCCCTGTCGCCCAGAAGATCAGCTCGGAGCACCTCTCCATCCCGTCATTGGCCAAGAGGATTTCAATCGAAGTGATCTTGCCCCGTGCACTCGGAGGAATGTCCAAACGCAGTCGAGTGCGCTCTTCGCTCTCACATCCGAGAAGCACGAGGACGGCGAGGGATAGGGCTCTCATTCCAACCCCTCCAACACCAAGACTTGTTGCGGGTCGCGCAACACAAACGCCAGTGCGATCGCAGTTCCAATCGCCGCCGCCGCAAGCGCGCCTCCAAGCACACCCCAGATGACCCGGTTGGCAGGAGGCTCCGCCACACCCACCACCAAGCCTTCGTCGGTGGTCGGAAATCGAACGAGCACAGAATCGGTCGTATCCAACGCACTGACCACGCACCCCACAGTGCCTTCGTCCGAGGGTGCACGTAGTTCGAGCACCGAACGCGCTTGAGGCTCAGCGCGGGTGGATTGGTCCCCACACGTGGCCGCGATGGCGCGCGCAAGACTCGCAGGATCCCGGAGCGTCACGCGCAATCGAATCGTCGAATCTGGCTCGACTTCGTCGGGAGCCGCGACCGCCAACGACACACCTGGAAGTGTGCCCGGTTCGGGCGGGTGCACCTCTCGTCCCGCGAGGCGCTCCGCCAACACGTAAAACGGGCGCGGTTCCCAACTCTCCTGCGTGCCTGCGGCTTGGCGCACAACTTCCGCATCCAGCGTGGTCAACACGACTTCCAATTGGTCACCCGTGCGGCGCGCACGAACGAGTCGCTCCACGCCTGCGGCTCTCGCGACAAACGCCACATTCGACTCTGTCAGCGGCCTGTCACCCCAGTGTTGGAGCGCTTGAAGAGCGAGCAGCTCCGGGGACGCCGCACGCAGCCGCACGCGAACCGGTGGTCGACGCGTCCCGCGGACCAAGAGCGACTGCGGCGCAAAACCGTCGCGCGTCACGGTGACCAAGTGCAGGCCTGCACCGTGGACTTCGGCTCGCTCACCCGGAGCGACGGCGCGACCGTCCACGAACACCGTCGCGTCCTCCGGCTCGCGTTGGACTTCGAGCCGATAGGTTCGGGGTCGCGCAGCACGCGCATCGCGCAGCAACTCGCGGACCGGTTCACCGTACACGTTTTCGTCGGGCTGAAATCCAGGATGCAGTTGAAGCGCAGAGACGAGGTCACGTTGCGCATCGTCGCGCTGCTGAGCGGCCAAGCTCACCAACGCTCGCTCGAACAGGATCCGAGCGATGGCGATCGGATCTGCGGTCTGCCGCTCAGACGCGCTCGCACGTTCAAGCGCTTGTTGGTACGCCACCGAACTTTGACCGAGGCGAAGCTGCACGTACGCGCGATGCGCTTCTTCCAAGGCTTCGCGCGTCGATGCGCGAGTCGGATCGTCGCCGAGAGTTTCCGCCCTTGCCCGAAGCTGAGTGCGCAGATCGTCTGGCGTGAGCACCGGTTGCTGCAGCGACGCGCCCAGTGCATCGCGCAGAAGCGCTCGCTGATCATCCGGAAGGTCCCCTAGCAGAAGCACGTCCGCACACACGACACTCGGCACGAGCACTCCGAACACCGCAGCGACCGTGCACAGCGTCCTCATGAGTCGCGGCTCAATCCATGACGCTTCATCAAGCGCTGGATGTGCCGACGCGTCACGCCCGATCGACGTGCGGCTTCGCTGACGGATCCACCAGCAGCCCGAAGCGCCTCTTGCAGATACGCGCGCTCGAACTCTCCGACCCACCGCTCGAGTCCCTCTTTGTACGGCATCGCGAGCACAGCGCCGAGCAACCCGTCGGAGGGAGGTGCAGCTTCGCCCGACGTGGCCTGCGTTCCACCAAGCGCGAGTACGCGTTCCACCGCGTTGCGCAGCTCGCGCACGTTGCCCGGCCAGGCTTTCTTCGCAAGGCGCGACAAGAGTTCGGGTGCGGGTGCCGGTGCATCCGGACGGAGGCGTTTCACAAAGTGCGTCACCAACGTAGGAATGTCCTCGCGTCGCGCACGCAGCGGCGGGAGCTTCACTTCGACCACCGCCAAACGAAAATAGAGATCCTCGCGAAACGATCCCTTGTTCACTTCGCTGGCGAGATCGCGGTTGGTCGCTGCCACCACGCGGACGTTGATCTTGCGAGCACGAGACTCGCCCACGCGTCGCACTTCGCGCTTCTCCAACGCGCGCAACAACTTCGGCTGAAGATCGAGCGGCAACTCGCCCAACTCGTCGAGAAAAAGTGTCCCGCCATCGGCCTCTTCGAAGACGCCGCGACGGTCGCCAATCGCACCGGTAAACGCGCCACGCACATGTCCGAAAAGCTCGGATTCCATCAGCGATGCCGATACCGCACCACAGTCGAGCGCGATGAACGGACCTTCGGCCCGGGGCGATGCGTCGTGCACAGCTTCGGCGACCAGTTCTTTGCCCGTTCCGGTTTCGCCGGTGACCAACACCGTCGCTTCGGTCGGCGCAACGCGTTCCAAGATAGAGAACACTTCGCGCATCGCAGGGCTGCCACCGAGAAGACTGCCAAACGACTGTTTGGTTGAAAGCGGAATCACAATCGGCTCGTCCACCGCGCTGACGCGAACGGTGGTTTCGCCCACCTGCAGCAACGCGCCTGACGAAATCACCGCCTCGAGCACCTGCACACCATCGACTCGTGTTCCGTTGGTCGAGCTGTGGTCTCGAACGATCATGCGCGGACCCGCCAACCGGACTTCGACGTGACGACGAGAAACAGCCGTGTCGGTGAGCACCAAGTCGGCATCCTTCGCGGTTCCGATTTGAACACGACCACGTTTCGCCACGACTTCGGTCCCACGGTCGGGGCCATCGACCACCGTGAGCTTGACGCCGGGCAGCTCCATCCGCTCGCCTGACTCGTCGCGTACGATGCGTGTCTCGACCACGTGCCGATAGGGTCGCAAACCGCTCGCAAAGTCGAGCGCGCGACCCCGAGACCATGCTCGGAGCCGCGCTCGATCGATCCCCTTGTTGGAGAGTCATTCAACTCAGCGTGCGTCGCGTCCGTCGTCGCGTCCGTCGTCGCGTCCGTCTCGGCTATCGTCTTCGCGGCTGTCGCCGGCTCGCTCGTCGGCACCGCGTTCTGCATCGCGTGCCGTGTCGTCGAGAAGTGCGCGGCATCGCTCGGGGGCGATTCCTGCGGCGATGCAGCGGTTGGAGCGGTCGCCCTCATCCTCACCCGACACGAGCGCTCGGCAGCGCTCCGCCGAGATTCCCGCGGCGCGGCAGCGGTCGGCCGTGGGACGTCCGTCGTGGTCTTCGCTCACCAGGTGACGGCAGCGCTCGGGCTCGATACCCGCCGCATCGCAGCGTGCGGCAACGTCGCTGTGCTCACCGCCGCCACCGAGCAGGCTGCGGCAACGAGCCGGTTCAATGCCAGCGGCGCGGCAGCGGGCAAGCACGTCAAGGTTGGGTTCACAGGTCGCGCACTCACGGGTGACCATCACGTGATCGAAGCCGGGTGCACAGAGAATGAGTGCATCGGTGGAGCCGCGCGGGCACACGTCTCGCTCGGGTGCGTCACCGCGGTCGCGCTCGACGACCATGCAGTGGTATCCGTCACCACCGCGGCAGACGCTGGCCTCGGGGCAGTCACGGGAGGAGTCGCAGCGGTCGCCGGTCGAGCACTGTCCAACGCGTCCGTCGCGCGTCTCGGTGAACAGGCAAACCTCGCCGCGATCACACATGTCGTCGCGGTCGCACTCGACAAGCGAAAGGTCTTCGCTGACCGTTCCGATGTCATCGGTCGTATCCGCGGCACAACCGCCAAGCGCGAGCATCAAAAACATCGAACCAGTCAGTGCAATTCTACGCATCAGTCTCTCCTCAAAGTGTTCTCTGCGACCCATCCGTCGCGTCGTTCGACAGGAGCTATTTCACGACGCGTGCCGAAGTCTGACCCGCCGAAATTACTGATGTTTTCGCCGACCCTGCGACAGCGCGGTCGCACTCGCTGGAGCGCTTGTTGGACGGGGCTGCGACCGCCTGGTCGCACCTGCTAGCGCGAGAGGGAGAGCTGCGCGTTTCCAGCCGGAATGGGCCAAGGGGAAGGCGCCAGTCCAGGTGAGCCCGTCACGATCGCGTAGAGCGTGGCATCGCCGTCGAGCACGTAGAGGTCGCCGTTGGGATGCAGGTTAACCGCCGGCTGGTTGAAGTCGGTCATCGAATCGAGACGCCAGATCAAACCGCCGTCGTTGACGTCGACCGCATAGACGCTGCTGCCCATACCCAGATAAACGATTCCATCTCGTGCGACGAGATGCGTTGCTTCATGGTCGAAGAGCGCACCGCCCGCCGGACCAGTGCCGCGAGCGCGAGGTGCCGCAAGTGACCATTGTTGGGCTCCACGCCGACTGTACGCTTCCAATGCACCGGGCACCCCACTTCCGTGCCGATACAGGATGATGCTGCCATCTTCCGTGATCACCGGCGGTCCGAGAAGCAGCTCGGTTTGACCACTGGTCGTGCGCATCAAGGGCTCACGTACATCTCGATCGCCGTTGCGCACTTCAATCGCGACCAAGTCGTACGTGGAGATGCCGTACTCAATGGTCCAGAGCCGGGATCCATCAAACGCGGGCGGCACGATGTTTCGCAGCGTTCCATCGATCAGCCTAGGTCGCCCTTCCAACCATGCGCGATCCAAGGGGTCGAGCTGAAACCCGATGTTCCAACACGATGGGACGCCATCGTAAACACCGCACTCTCCGTCCCACACGAACGACGAAGGCGTGGGAAGACGCAACTCGTCTTCACCGGGAACGAGCAGCCACTTCTCTTCACTGCTTTCGAAGACCGACACGACCGGACCATCGCGTCCGATGCCCAACCACGTGTCGCGTCGGCGTTCCATCGCGGGCAACCCCTCGAGCGGAACTCCGGTGCTGCTGAACTGCCACTGCTGCAGACCCGACTGACCCACGAGCCAGACCGTTCCGTCGGGCGCCACCGAAACGTCCATCCCACGCGGACTTCGCTCGCCCGTTTCGACCCTCGTGCTCCAGCGCTCTCGAAGACAGGGGTCGAGCGAGAGCGCAAACCAGGTGTCGTCGATCTCACGCGCCGTATAGAGGTTCCCGTCGAGTCCGATCGCCACACGAGCGTGTATCGCCTCGACCTGCGCCCGAACTTCGCCGATCGAGAACTCCTCACCACAGTCCGGCGGGTCAAAGCTCACGTCGGGTGGTGCAAACGCATCTCGAACTCCGGCATCTCGAATTGTAGCTGCATCGCGCGGCGAACCATCCGAGTCCAAGCCCACCAAGTCGGTTCGCGCACCACAAGCGCATAGACATAGAACGAGCAACAACCTCATGGTTCGCATGGATGCGCGATAGGAATGAGCTGTGCCGGTTGAGCCGGGCTGTACGCCACGAGAACGACAGCGTGCGAACCACGACGGAGCATCGCGTACGAAGGCTCCGACCCCATTCCCTCGGCTGTTGGAACTGGAAGGTCCACGACGTCTTCGGAGTCTGAGTGCTGAAGCGAAGCGCCACGTAGTTCCCAGGTTCGAAAGTAGCGACGTCGTCCACGCGAATCGGTGGGCGAATGCCGCATTGCACTCACAAGATCGAATTGCGCGTTTGTGAGCAGTTCGCCGATCTGGAGGTAGCGCTGAAAGCGACCGCGTTGGTCGAAGGATGCAGTGCTGGTGCGCGGTCCGCCGTTCCAGCGAATCCAACTCTCATCGCTCACCCACGAGCCCTGTGCATCTCCGACGTTGCACACTTGAGGTTCGTCCCACTCGCCTCGGTCGATGCGACGGGTGCGCCCATCGCGCATGATGCCCCACCCCACGTAGCTCGTCGGAGACACGACCAGCACCGCCGACTCCTCTTCCGTACGAAAGCTAAGCGCGCGACACGCCCCCGAAAGCGACTGCTCTTCGCGATGACTTCCCACAGTCAGTGTCGCAACGTCGCTGTCGATCGAAACGAACCCGCAGGCGCCGTCACAGAATGTTGCTGCCGCAAACTCCGACCATCGCTGCTGAGGCTGCCCGTTCCGAAACAGCACGGTGTGATACGCGCCTTGGGTGCGATCCGGATTCGCTTCGCGCATCGACACGATGAACTGAGATCCATCGGAGGCCGCGCGATCGATCCAACCTGCTGCCGGCAAGCCCGTCAGTTCAGTCGTTTCCGAAACCGTCGGCACATCGGGATTGGACACATCCACGCGAAGCGTGCGCACCGGGCCCAGCGGTGTTTGTTGGTGATCGGGCAGCCAAATCACGCGCACTCCATCCCCATCGGCGAATGCTTGTGAGGTCGAGTCCAGCAAAGGCGCGCCGAGATCCGCGCGGACCAGCCCAAGACCATCGGCATCGAGTGCAACCAAGTGCGTGGACCAGTTTCCGCTTTGTGTCGGCTCCGCGAGCGTGGCCCACGTGATGTCGTTCACTTGCGCGACCGCGTTTGCCCAAAAGCCCGAGTGGTCGGTCGGCTCACCAACGTGCACGCAAGCGCGGCCCACAGGAGAAGGTGGTTCGGTTGAACTCGGCGGCGTGGTGACCTGTGTCGTTGGGGGCGGCGTGGTGGAACCTGAACCACACGACATCGCGAGAACAACGATCCACCAACGCACGCGCCAAGCCTAACGCAATGTGGGTTATCGTCCCCAGCATGGCGGCGAAGAAGTCGAAGAAGAAGACGCTCAAAACGGCAAAGAACAAAGCCAGCGTCACGAAGTTTCTCGCTGCTGTGGAAGACGACGCGCAACGGCGAGACGCGAAGAAGATCGCCAAGATGATGAAGCAGGCAACCGGCGAGCGTGCTGCGATGTGGGGCACCTCGATCGTCGGCTTTGGGGTCAAGTCGCTCGAGTATGCGGACGGAAGTATCCGCGACTGGTTCCGGGTGGGATTTGCGCCGCGGAAAGGGAAGCTCGTCGTCTACATCATGCCGGGCTTCAAAGGATACGGATCGCTACTGAGGAAGCTTGGAAAGCACCAGACCGGAAAGAGCTGCCTGTACATCAAGAAGCTCGATGACGTGGATCTGGATGTGCTGCAGGAACTGATCGATGCGTCGGTCGCGTGAGTTCTTGCTTGCCTCTTGAAGCGAGCGGGCCAAACTTGGCCGCGAAAAGCCTCGGTAGCTCAGCTGGATAGAGCGACGGCCTTCTAAGCCGTTGGTCGCAGGTTCGAATCCTGCCCGAGGTGCCAACTGTTCCGAACTCATTTCCGCCTGCACATTCGAACGTCGATAGCAGCGAGTTGTCGACCAGATAACCGAGGTCCATGGGCGATTCGAAGTCCCGCAGGCGAGCAGGCGCTGCCTGGGCCCTACTGCGTTCTAGCGCTGCATGTTCGGACTCTCTTGAGGCCGATAGCGGGTCGGATCCTGCTCGGACATCACTTCCGCGATCAGTCGCAGCACTTCGCTCGACGCGTAGCGATTCGGGTCGGCTGGACACGCCCAGTCATCGAGAACAAGCAGCCGACTCACTGCGCTCATTCCGAGAGCGTCGCGGAGCTCGTCGACGGTACTCATCAGTTGTTCTCGAAACTGGGCACACAACGCCCGGTAGAGTCCCGCCCCATCCATCGACGTCGCACCCGCCGGAAGCCGAACCATCCGTCCACGAATCCGAACCGTCTTCGCTATGGTGCTCACCTGGTCGGTATCTGTCGCGAAGAGCGGCACGTCTCCGTCGGCCACGACGGAAGGGAACACGTGGTGATGTCGTTTCGCAGCGGTTCCATAAGCCCAAATGCTCCGTCCAAATGCGTCCGCGCCACCCCATTCATCTCGATCGTAGTGCAGGGTCTCACCGACGAGTAACCAATCAGTGGCATTCGCAAACGCATGCAACCGGACTGCAGCCGCAGGTGAATCTGTGTCGGTCCAGTCCAACAAAGAAGGCAGCCCGTGAAGTTGTTCCTTAGCGAGTTGGCCAAGGATGGCGTTCGGGCTGAGCATGGCCCCACGGTATCGCTAAATCCCGAATGAGTCGTCGGCCATCTCGGCGTGCGCGTCCCACACTGGAAAGAAGCTCGCAAATGCAGCGGCAGCAACGAGCGAAAGAATGGTGATCATCGTCACCTTCCGCGCTGTGGTCAGCGGCTTGTCGGTGAGCAGCCACGCCTGCTCGAACACCGCAGCAATCGCGGCTCCGACAGCCATCCCCGCAACCATTCCGCAGAGGTGACCGGTCGATTCGAACTCGGTTTGCCTGAGATTGTGCTGCATCTCGGCGGTGTGTCCGAGCAGTCCGTGCGCCAAGGGCAACACGGTTCGCAGCGCCAGACTCCAACCGATGCGGCCACGACTACGCGGATGTCCCACGACACGATGTGCGATCGGTCCACTGATGCCCCACGTCACCGCTGCAAATGCACCGCCGACGCCTGCACGCACGGTGCGCGGATCGGTTTCAACCCGGGTTGGGTCCGCGGCGGCTGCGCTAACCCCCATCGAGGTGAGCGCACCCGCAATCGCGAGCCCGTCGAACACACCCACCAAGGTTCGGGAGTGACTCTCGTCGTACTGTGCCTGGGCGGTGGTGGAACCAAGCGCGAAAACGAGGAGGTAGGCAAAACGCATCACCGTCTTGGTTTTGCAAACCTCGTTCCCTCGAACATGAAACGTTCATCAACATTACGTCATGACACAGGAAGCGACTCGCGGCTCACCTTGGCACGTCAGGGAACGGTTGGATGTGGGACGAGACTGCGACCGAGCACGACTGACTCGCACTGGACTGCCAGTCCGAGATCGGGTTCGGATCGGTAAGTCATCCGCGGAACTTCGCGACACGAACGGGTCGAATCAACGCGCTCTTGAGTCCTTCCGGGGGTCTGCGTGTATGTCCAATTCGTGCCGGACCCCTCGATGCGAATCACAGTCCGCTGCCCACACTCGTTGACGACGACTCCCTCCCACCAAGACCGGTTGCCACGTCTACGCGACTGGAACACCACCGTAGTCGGGGCCGAGGCGCTGACGTAGCACGCTCGAGTTTGAACTGCGCGTCGCCCGCTATCGAGTGCCTCGAGACATTGGGCGTCCGAGCCGCAAGGAAGCGCACATGTGGTTTGGATACGACGCCGAACTTCGTCGATGTATGTCTCGAAGTAGCGAGACCGCAGCGGATGGATAGCCGGACGCTGCCGTGCGAACGCACGTTGTCGCGCTCGCGCGTCAGCATTCAGCCGACGCAACGTGGCATCCTGATCGTCACACATCTCTTGGTACTCAGCGCGTGCAGCACGGAGCGCTTCACGCCGAAGATCCGCAGCGCGCCCGAAGCCGTTCTCCACCTGATAAGCAACTGACTGCCGCGAGGTTGGCTGAGACCACATCTCGCGAAGCACGGTTCGCACGAACACACAGGTGAGAGAGCCATTGCGTCCACGGTTGCAGTCCATGTCCAGCGACGACGTCCCGTTCGCTTCATAGAACGTGCTTGGGAACGGAGTCTCTGGCGTCGAACGTTGAGACCGCGCATGAACTGGAATCAGTGAAGCCACCGTGAGAAGACCGAACACCACCCTCATGCGCTCACCATGCGAGTGATCGTGTCCACTCGCAATAGGGGGTAACCCTTGTTAGCGGCGTGTGAGTGAGAGTTCGAGTTCGTGCGGTGTCGGCAAGGGATCGAGACGCTTCTCGAGCGCTGCACGTGTGGGTCGCAACTCGAACTCCTGGACGGCCAACGCAAAGGTCACCAAGAGTTGCGCCTCGGCGATTCCCGCACCCAAACACACGTGCGCACCGATGCCCCAGGGCACGAACGTTCCCGGCGCAGGCTTCGGACCGGAAAGCCAACGCTCGACATCAAACTCGTACGCGCGCTCGAAGTGCTCTTCCAGAAAGTGTGTCATCGGTGGGCAGAAGCCAACGTCCACACCGGCGTCGATCGACGTTCCCTCCACGGGCCTCGTCGTACGTCGCATGGTCAGCACACCGATGGGGTGCAGGCGCAACACTTCGGACACAAACGCTCGCAGCACGCGTGCTTTTCGCAGGGCACGCAACTCAAGCGCAGTGCCTTCATCCCGAATGCGTTGCTGTAACTGGGGTCGCACGGACAGTTCGTACAGACCGCTGGCGAGTGTGCTGGCCACGGTATCGATGCCGGCGAAATAGGGCGTCATCATGCTCGCGAGTAGGTCCTCCCGATCGAGCAAACCGCGCTGTACAGCGAGAGCCACCCGATCGATGAAGCGGGGCGAATCAGGATCTGGATTGGCTCGACCATAGAGTTCGCGCATCAGCACGCGAAGCCGCGAGATCGAAACGAGGTTTCGCGGACGACGAGCCATCAGCTGCGGCCAAATGCGCGCCACGCCGATCTTCACCGCGGTGTCGAACACCCGGACCACATCGTCGTAGTACTCCGTCGCCGGCAACGGACTGAGCGACCCACCCAGTTGAGCAAACACCAAGCGCTTACACTGCCGAACCGCGTCGCCGTTCCACGCTGCAAACGCTGTTCGTGCGTGCTCCGCGAACGCGGGCACGTACTCACCCATGCGCTCGAAGCTCCATGCGGGAGCGAAGCACTGACGAAGCTCGCGATGCGCTTCACCGTCCATTCCGAGCAGAAAACGTCGGGTCCCCAACGCGCGACCCAAGGGTGCAAAACTGGGCTCCGCCACGAAGTGGGTCTTCTCGAGCGCGCGCAAGCTTCGATTGGCTTCTGCGCCTACCCACATCACCGGCGACTGCGTTGCGAGCGGAAAAGAAAACACCGGACCGCGGGCGCGGAACTCCCGCGCCAATGCGCCGTAAGGATCGTGCGCGAACGCGAGCGTGCACCGCAGTCGTTCGAGCATCAGAGGTGGTCGACCACGCGTCGAAGGTCGGCAATCACTCTCACCTCTTCGCCGAAGTGATGCTCTTCCAGGTTGCTCGCGACGCCCACAAACGCGAAGCCGTTTGCCGTGGCCGCTTCGAGATCCCACTTGCCGTCGCCGATGTACATGGGCGTGCGTCCGCCGGCTGCGTGGGCCAACAACTCGGTTCGTCCACGACCATCTTCCGCGGCACCCGCAATCTCGATCGGCAGCTTGGCCGCACGCAACTTGGTTTGCGCGGTTTGGCGAAACCCTCCTGTCGCGGCAGCGAAGCGCACGCCTTGGTCTCGAAGCGTGTCCAACACTTCTCGCGCCCCGGCGACACACTCCAACGCGTGCGCATCCAAGTGCTCTCGCCACGACGTGGTGTGCACCTCACGCACGCGATCGATCTCGTCCACTGTTGGGTCGCGTCCCCACGCGCGTTGCGCAAGCACTCGCAAGATGGAGACATCCGTCGAAGCTCCAAGCGCGTGGTAGTCGGTCGTGGGCAGGCTCAGCCCGATCGTCTGCAACGCAGCGTCGTAGAACTCGTCTTCGTGCGGATACGTCTGCACCAACGTACCGTCGATGTCGAAGAGGACATCCACTAGTCGGGTAGCGCGCGTTCGCCGCTGTTGAGTTCGCCGACCATCGCCGACGCGATTCCGTCGACGAGTCCGCTGGCCGTCGCACGGTTTGCGACCTTGATCGCATTGCGGATCGCACGCGCGCTGCTGCGACCATGTGCCTTGATGCACAAGTGATCAAAACCAAGAATCGGCACGCCGCCGTACTGCTGCCAATCGGTCGCTTGTTTGAGTGCTTTGACGGCAGGACCAAGCAGCGCAACCCCTGCTTTGTAACGGAATTTCTTCGCGACCGCGTATTTGGCGAGACGCTTCACCGTCTCGGACACACCCTCCAACATCTTCAACACGACGTTGCCGATGAAGCCGCTCGTCACCACGACATCGGCTGTCCCGCGCGGAATGTCGAGACCTTCAATGTTGCCGATGAACTCCAAGTCGTCGCGCATGGCCAGACGCTTGTGCGCAGCCACAATCGCTGACGGTCCCTTGTGCGCTTCGGTCCCATTCGAGAGCAACGCAACGCGTGGGCGATCGTTACGCGAGATTCGACTTGAGTACGCCGCGCCCATCAACGCGAACGCGACGAGATCATCTTCGGTCGCTTCGAGGGTCAACCCGACATCGAGGATCAAACTAAAGGGATCGTCTTTCTCACCGCGTCGTTTCTCAGTCGGGTAGACGGCACCCAACGCGCAACGGCGCACACCGGGCAGGCGCTTGAAGTTCTGTGCACACGCCAGGGTCACGCCGCCCGTGTTGCCCGCGCTCACGAGTGCGTCGGCTTCACCCTCTGCGACGAGCCGCGCCGCCACCAACACCGACGCATCACTCTTGGTTTCAAGCGCGCGTTTGGGGCTGTCTTCCATGGTGATGACCTGCGAGGCATGCGCGACCTCGATGCGGGAACGGTCGTAGTCCTCCTCGCGCAAACGCGCGCGGACGTGGGCCAAGTCGCCAACGAGCACGACCTTCAGTTCTTCGTCTTTTCGCACCGCTTGAACAGCGCCTTCGACGGTGGCGTCCAAACCCAGGTCGCACCCCATGGCGTCTACCGCGATCGTCGTCATCGCAGCGATGGTACACCCCAAAGAAAAGAAGCTGCGCACTCTACAGTGAGCAGCTTCGCTGGGTCGGGGTGGCCGGATTTGAACCGACGACAACGAGCACCCAAAGCTCGTGCACTACCAGGCTGTGCGACACCCCGAGGACTTGAACCCTAACCACGGCATGGCCAGGTCTCAACCGCCATCTTCCGCACTGACGCTACGGTCATCCGATTCGCTCGGTGGGCACGGGCACGGGCACGGGCAAGGCAGGGGCAAGACGTTCCGCTGGTCGCTGAACGTCGTGCCCGTGCCCGTGCCCCTGCCCCTGCCCAACGAGCGTGCAGGATGACATCAGCGCACGAGTCATCCCAGGACCGAGGGACTAGTTATTCGTCACATTCATTCGGCGGCTGCTGGCCGGGCAGCATTCCCGCGATTTGCACGCGGTAGCCCTCGAAGGTCACGCCCACGCTGATTGCGTCACAACTCACGCCTGGACCACCGCTCCCGGGGACGCTTCGTACATCGGCGATGTTGTTGAGCTGATTGACCACCAAGTCGAACTCCGGATCGCCCTCACAAACGCCCACGCTCGACGCGGTATCGAGCAAATCAAGAACCGACCAGCGCCCTCCAAAGACCGTGGGGCTCAAGCGCGTTCCATCCTCGCTAGTCGTCCCGACCGCCAAGCCATCGGTCAGCTTCACGCTGATGCCGTTGAACGTGTCCGCAAACACGATCTCGACGCGATCCGGCAGAGTGACCACGAGTTGGTTGTCGGCAATATACGCGTTGTCATCTCGCACACGCGGCTGCTCGAGGTCATCGAAAAGAAACGTCTCTTCGCGAACCCAGAACCAGTCTGTCCCACTGCCATCCCACGAAGGTGTGTAGCGGTTCTCGGTGCCGGGTTCGAAGATGCGGAAGTCCCGCACCTCAATTTCGGGTGGCGACCCATCCTGGTCGGCAGCTCCAGCCACGCTTTGGGTAACGGTCACATCGACTCGGGGGTCGTTCGCCTCTCCGTTCCACCCGCGAATCCGGAACACCACCACGCCCACACCTTCTTCGGCGCTGTTCACAGCTGCTTCGGACAGCGTGGGGAACACCAAGTCGACCAGCGGCGTCAACTCACTGCCGAACTGGTTGTCGACACCGCGGTTCCCGTCCACCGCTTCGACCGCATCCGGAAACGCGGGCGGCAAGCACTCCACCAAAGGAGCGGGCGGTTGGCTGCAGAGGTCGTCGAGGTTGAACCCGATGTCCTTCCAAGTCTCGCCGCGCTGCACCAAGAGAACTTCTTTGAGCCCGAAAATAACTTCGGGTCCGTCGCCGTCGTCGATTGCCGGACGTGCGGGCGGTCGCGCAGAACCATCGTCGTCACAGCCGTCCATTTTGGCCGGCGCGTCGACTGGCGTTTCGGTGTCGGTCTCATCCGCGTCGGGTGTGGCCGTGTCGGGAACGGACGCGTCGTCGGTCGCGATCAGAGACGGGTCGATGACCGAGCACCCCAGGGCGCTGACCATTGCCGAAAGACCTACCAATCCAAGCAGTTTGACGAGATTCACTCGCACGTCCCTAGAGTATCTGGTTCGGCGCTGGTCGTGCCACTTCGTTGGGGCTACAAGGCGAATCATGACGCGACACGACGGTCGATCCGCGGACGCTCTCCGCCCCATTCGAGTCCAGACAGGCCTCCAGCGAAACCCTGAGGGTTCCGTGCTTTATGCCTGTGGAGACACCACCGTACTGGTTTCTGCATCGGTGTCGGAGGGAGCTCCAGGGTGGATGAACGAGCCCGGCCACGGCTGGCTGACCGCGGAGTACGCCATGCATCCACGCGCGAACCCGCATCGCCAGAGGCGCGATGGTCGATCGGGCCGCATCGATGGCCGCACTGCGGAGATCCAGCGTCTCATCGGTCGAGCGCTGCGATCGTGCGTGGCGTTAGACAAGCTGGGTGAGCGCTCGATCTACGTGGACTGCGACGTGCTGGACGCCGATGGAGGAACGCGAACCGCGAGCGTGACAGGCGGGTTTATCGCCACCGCGATGGCGCTTGAGCACCTTCGCAAGCGTGGCCTGGTCGCGCCGGGAATTCTGCGTGCACCGATCGCCGCGATCAGCGTCGGGTTGCTCAAGGGGACGCCTCTGCTCGACCTCTGCTACGTCGAAGACCGCGATGCTGAAGTCGACTTGAACGTCGTGGGGACCGGCGAGGGTGCGTTCGTGGAAGTCCAGGGCACCGCGGAGGGCGCGCCCATTCCACGTGAGAAGCTCGACGCCATGCTCGACCTCGCACTGGGCAGCATGCCAGCTCTCATCGAAGGACAGCGCAAAGCACTGAGCGAGGCGGGTGTCGATCTCGACGCTCTGCTGGGGTGACGACATGAAGACGATTCTCCTAGGCAGCAACAACCGCGGAAAGCTCGCGGAGCTCAAGCCCATGCTTGAGCCTCTGGGCATCGAGGTCGTCCTTCCTGCCGACCGCGGGCTCGATTTGGATCCGGTCGAAGACAAAGACACCTTCATCGGCAATGCGACGAAGAAGGCGATCGAGTTTGCTGAAGCCGCGGGGATTCCGGCGCTTGCCGACGACAGTGGCTTGGAGGTCGACGCGTTGGATGGAGCACCCGGCGTGTTTAGTGCGCGCTTCTCCGGCGAGGGAGCCACGGACGCGCGAAACAACGCGTTGCTCCTCGAGCGACTTCAAGACGTCGCCGCTCCTCGCACCGCACGGTTCCGATGTGTCTTGGTTCTCGCGAGTCCCGAGGGCTCGGTTGTGCACACGACGCGCGGCGTCTGCGAAGGAACGATCCTCGAAACACCGCGCGGAACCGCTGGGTTCGGCTACGATCCACTGTTCGTCCCGGACGGTTTTGACGTGACGATGGCCGAGCTCTCCGCGACGCAGAAGTCGGCGATCAGCCACCGTGGTCGCGCCTTCGCCGCACTGAAGGAGTGGCTCGCCGCGAACGGCTCGGCGGTCTGATATCCTCAAGGCGTGAAGGTCTGCCCCAAGTGTCGCCTGCGCTACGCCGATCAAACGGCGTACTGCTTGGTCGATGGGGCCCAACTGGAGCGTCTGAAGGATCCTCGCATCGGCAGCATTCTCGCGGGGCGGTACACGATCTCCGAGGTGCTGGGTCGCGGGGGTATGGCCACCGTGTACAAAGCACACCACACGATGGGGCGCCGCGTGCTCGCGGTGAAGGTGCTGCACGATCGGTTTGCAGACGATCATGCGACACGTGAGCGCTTCGAGGGCGAGGCGGAGAAAGCCAAGACGCTGGCCCACCCCAACATCGTGGAGATTTACGACCACGGTCTGACCGAGGATGAGGTTCCGTTCCTGGTGATGGAACTGCTCGACGGGCACCCGCTCGATCAGGTGCTCCGACGACGACGCCAACTTCGTCCCGAAGAAGTGGTGGCGATCGGACTGCAAATCGCGCGCGGGCTCAGTCGCGCCCATGACTTCGGCGTCGTGCATCGTGACGTGAAGCCGGAGAACATTTTTCTCTGCCGAAGCGACGACGATCTTCCGGCGATCAAGCTCGTCGACTTTGGCATCGCCATTGCGCCCCAAGACAAACGACTTACCGCGACGGGTCAGATGCTGGGGAGTCCGCGCTACATGGCGCCCGAACGATTCCGCGACCGTTCGTTGGTCATCCCAGCAAGCGATCTCTACGCGCTAGGAATCGTCCTTTTTGAGATGACTGCCGGCCGACTTCCCTTCGAGTCGGAATCCATGGCGGGTTATCTCGTGCATCACATGGAGACGGTGCCTCCGCCGTTGAGGACTATCGTTCCCAACTGTCCTCCGGCACTCGATCAACTGGTCGCCGAACTGGTCGCCAAAGAACCCACGCATCGCCCGGTGGACGCGCATGCGGTTGTGGCTGCGCTTTCCAACATGGCCAGCGAATCGGCGCGTCGTGTTCGGCGCGTTTCGGCGTTGGCGACAAGTGTTCGCGAAAGTGGTGTCGCGTTGCGTCTCGATGCGTGGACCCAGCGAATTCAGACCTACGGCGAGATGTTCGACCGTTCATGGCCGGACGGGAATCCACCGCGTCACCTCGGCGCCAAGCTGGCCGAACTCAACGGTGCCGTGGCGCGACTCAAGACACTGCACAAGCAAGCGAACGGGCTCGAGTCGGAACTCGGCGAACTCGACAAGCGACTCAAACAAGATCTCGAACAGGTCGGCAAAGCGATTCAGTCGTTGGCGGAAGACCTGTCCAAGTCCAAGGCGCTGCACCGCACCCTCAGTCCGGTTGCCTCGGCAGTAGGCAAACACGCGGACACGTATCGTCGCGCCCTAGCGCAAGTGATCGACGCAGACATGCGCAACCCCGACTCCCCGAGCCCCGAAGTACTCGGATTGCTCAAGACTGCGCACGATGCCTACCAAAAGTGGCTGGAGGCCGAAGAGCAGACAGGCGGTGCGGCAGACCTGGCGTTTCAGATCAGCGCGTTGAAGAAACGGCAAGAGACCTTGCAAGAAGAGGCCGCGAGGTTTCGCGAGAACGCCACCGCATCGCTCGCATCCAATGGCAAGGAACGCTCTGAACTCGAGGACCGCTTGGTCGAACTCTCGCAAGACCTCAGCGCTGCGCTGGGTGGCCGACCCGAGCTGGCAGATCTCTTTGCGCGTCTTCGTAGCGGCGCGGCGTAATCGCGGGACGGCTACTCCGCTGCGGCGTCCGCGGGCTCACTCAAGGGCAACCAGATCGTGAACACGGTGCCGCCTTCCGGGTTCGCAGAACACTCGATTCGGCCCGAGTGCGCTTCGACAATCTGGTGGGTGAGCGGCAATCCCAATCCGGTTCCGCGTTCTTTGGTGGTGAAGAAGAGATCAAAGATCCGCTCGCGTTCCGCCGCAGGAATTCCCGGCCCCTGATCGGCCACGCGAATCTCCACACCATTGTCCCGCGTCGTGGCGTGCAGTTGAACCACGCCCTCCCCCATCGCCTCACGCGCGTTCCGAAGAAGATTGAGAAGCGCCTGGCGCAGCTGTGCTTCGTCAAAGGCCACCAGAGGCAACTCCTCAACGTTGATCTCGAGCTCGACTTTGGATGCCTCCATCTCGCGACGCACGAAGCGCGCAACGCTTTGGATTAGCTCGCCCAGGTCGTCGGGCTCCAATCGCGGTTGCGGCAAACGCGCTAAGCGCAGGTACTCCTCCGTGATGCCGGTAAGTCGATCGACCTCGCGCTGAATCGCCTTCATCAAGGCGCGCGCTTCTTCGTCGCCGTCCGTGAGTTCGTCTTCCAGCATCTCCACGTTCAAACCGATGCTGGAAAGCGGGTTTCGAACTTCGTGGGTGACGTGCGCCGCCATGCGTCCAATCGCCGCCAAACGCTCGGTGTGAATCAACCGATCCTTGGTTCGAAGCGCATCGGTGACGTCGTCAGCCACAAGAAGCACCTCGCCTTCGTCGCGACCAAACGGCGTTGCCAGAAAGTCGACCCGTCGCTCCCCAAGCGTCTGCGCTTCCAGAAAAACCGCATCGCCGGAGCTTCGAACCGCGGCGAGCGCCGTTTCGAGCCCCTCAAGGCCAACGTGCGCATCGAGCGGATCGCCCACGTGATCCGGCTCCAACGCCAAGACCTTCTTCGCCGCAGGGTTCACCGTGCGGACCAGTCCCTCGGGATCGACCACCACAACGGCAGCCCGCAACCCTGCAACGATCTGCGCTTGCATGCGGCGCAAGTCCCGAAGACGCGCATCACGAGCCGCTAGTGCCGAGACCATGCCTTCGAAGTTCTCCGCGAGACGTGCGAGCTCGTCGTCCCCGCGCACACTAAGTTTGCGCGATGAAAGGTCGCCCGCGGCAACTGCAGCCACTCGTTCCTGCAAGAGCGGCAAGGGTCGCAGAATGCGCTGCGACCAGAGCGTTGCGCCAAGCCCCACGACGAGCATGACCAGCGCGAGTACACCGAGCACGATCGAAGCCTGTCGCTCCTGCGATGCGGACTCCGCGGCGATGGAATCCAGTCGATCGACGAGTTGGGCGTACGCCTCGCGATAATGGCGGAGGATCTCGCGCTCCAACTCCATCAAGCCGTCGTGCTCTTCGTTCGCGACCACGTCGTCATCCGCATCCAGCGCCGCAAAGAACCGGTCGTAACGGCTTTGACTCGCGTCGTACGCGTCGAGGATGGCCTGGTACGACTCGCGAACACCATCCATCGTCGCGGCATCTTCTGCAGCGCGCGCCGCTCGCTCCGCTTTCTCGAAGTGATGAACAAACCGTCGACGCGCACCAAGTCGAGTTTGCCGAGACGCGTCGAATCGGCTTCGAACCCAATCGGAGGAGTCGAAGATGCGCTCCAAGTCCTGAAGAAGGTTGGTTTGATGGCCGCGGGCTTCGTTGAAGCGCACCGCGAGCGGCAAGTAGCCGTCGTGCAAGAGCCTTAGGTTTCGGGCGGTTTTGTCGTGCTGGACGACACTCGTCACCGCGACGCTGGCAAACGCGGCGAGCGTCAACGCAAACGCGAGAAAGATGCGTGTCGGAATCGACAACGCACGTCGCTTTTTCTCTGCGCTCACGTCGTCAGGCTATCACTCCCCATCGCACGTTGCCTTTTTGTGGGCGCGTTGCCTTTTTAAGGGTTGCCGCCCAGGTAGCGTTGCGCTTGGTCACTCAGTGACTCATCCGCGGCCACCGCTGCGCGAGCCGCCTCGCGCGCATCGTTTCGTCGTCCCAGGCGATGGAGCGCATGCGCACGAAGAATGTGCACGGTACCGGGCTGGGGATGTCCAACCACGAGCGCTGAGTCCAACTCGTAGAGGGCGTCATCGTTGCGGTTCTTCTCTAGGTAGACCTGCGCCAAGAGGCGGTGAACCTGACCGTTGGCGGGATCGACGAAGGTGCCCATCTCACCGATGCTCAACGCGTCGTCCCAACGTCGCGCATTGACCAGCATCTCCAAGAGAGTCGCGTTGGTTTCACGATCGTGCTCGTCGATCGACGCAAGCGCCGTCAGCGCCCGGATCTTCAGATCGTTGTCGTCGCCCGCAACTTCCACCAAGCCTTGCCACGCCTCGGGACGTTCGGCGTCGATGCGCGTCGCAGCCTCCAACTCACGACGCGCCACATCCTGTTGTTCGCGTCCAAGCGCGGAGCGTGCCAGCAGAAGCCGCACTTCGTAACCGTCCTTACCGCCCGCAATGATCGCTCGCAGATGACCATCGGCCGTCTCGCCGTCTCGCTGCATCAAGGCCAACCGCGCCAACACGAAGCGCGCCACAGGCTGGTTGGTTTCGAGCTGAATTGCTCGTGCAGCCGTTGCTTGAGCAGCTTCGGCATCGCCACCCACCAGTTGCGCCGCGGCAAGAGCAGCCTGCTTCGCCGCATCCTGCGGAGCGGCTTGTGCGGCCTGCTGAATCGGCTCGAGCTCTGTGTACTGCCCGAAGTCGACCTGGAAGTCGTTCGCGCGCGCACGCAAGCGCTGGCGCGCGTGAGCACGGAAGTTGCGGTCCAGCGTGTCGACGTCGATGCCGAGAGAACGCTGCACCACATCGGCAGTCGGACGACCGGCCGCCCACTCGCGCAACATGCGCACGACTTTGTCGAAACCGTGTTCATCCGCGATGTACTTCACGATTCGCGTACTCGCGTAGTAGGCAACCATCATGTCCATGGCTGAACGCGCGCGTGTGAATGCGCGGTTCATCAGGCGCAAAGGCGGCAAGCGGTCGTTGTCCAATGCCTGCCAAAGGTGATGGTCCATCTCGCGCTTCCACTCGCTGCGCGCGATGAGCGTTTCGTATTCGGCCAGCCCTTCGGTGAACCAACGCGGAACACGGTTGCGACTGAGCTGAATGTGAAACACGTGCGCGAGCTCGTGCCAGGTGATCTGCCCCCAGTTGAACGGACCGCCACGCGGCGAAATCGCTGTCACAACCTTGCCAAAACACACACCCTGAACCCCCAGGTTCGGCAGCCCGGTCGTTCGCACCGAGAAGTGACCCGGGTTCGCGAAGAGCTCGATGCGCACGGGACCATCCGGTGTGAAGCCGTACCGGCGAACCATGCTTTGGTACGCGCGTCGCAGTGTGCGCGGGATGTAGCGCTCAAGAATCGGACGTTCTTCTTGATGCATGCGGAACACGAAGGGTCCGTTGGTGAACTCCTCGTACTGCGCGGGAATCACGTCGTCGTAGAAGTTGAGCGTGTTGTAGACCCGCACGTTGAACCGGTCGCGACGCCACGCGTCTTGCAGAGCGGGCAACGCTTGTTGTTCGTCGCCCATGCGCAAAAGGTTGAGTCCCAACGCAGCATGCGCGCGGTAGTCCGAGCTGTTAAGCGTGACAGCTTCGCGCGCCATGCTCACGATATCGGGGTAGCGGTGCTCCCACTCGGCGAACTCCGCAAGGATGTTGTACAGCTCGCTGTAGGTGCGATGGCGACGAAGCACCTCGCGCTTCGCACGTTCGAATCCCGCGTCGTCGTCCGCCAGGTAGCGCACGGCGGCACGAACGCTCAGTGCTTCGAGATCGTTGGGATCGATTTGCAACGCGCGATTGAGTCGAGCATCCGCACCCGCGATGTCCAGGTCGCGCAGCGCCATTCCCGCCAGCGACACATGCGCCATGACGAGGTTCGGGTTGATCGCCAGCGCACGCTCGCACAGTTCTTCGGCTTCGCTGAAGTTGAAGCTCTGATCGATCTTGACGCGCGCCATCAACGCGAGCGCTTCGGGGTGGTTCGGGTTCACACGCAGCGCGACGTTGAGGTTTTCTTCGGCGTGTCCTGCGTCGTACTTGGCGAGAAAGAGCTTCGCCCATTCGATCTGGGTCTCCACGCGATCGTCGTCGAACCGATTGGCTTCCTGGTACGCGTCGTTCGCGTCGCGCGCGCTTCCCAAACCCCACGCCGCCATGGCGACGTACGAAAGCCCTTCCGCGTTGCGTTGGTCGATCAAGTCCTGAAAGGCATCGATCAGCTTCATGTAGACCGGTTCGGCCTCGGCCATTCGACCACGCCGCTGCAGGAGCCGTCCCAGCAACATGCGTGCACGATGCGCCGTTGCCTCGCTCTCCAAAGGTCGAAGCACGCGTTCGGCCTGATCCAACTCGCCAACGTGCATCAGCGCTTCGCCACGTAAGGTCGTGGCCACAACGCGTTGGCTTTGATCGCGGGCCGCTTGTTCGGCCAGTTGGGCCGCTTCGCGATACGCACCGGTCGCGAGTTGCCAACGAACTTTGAGCACTTTGGCGGCCGCGGAGTTTCCAAGTCCAGGAAGCGCTGCCTCAACCTCTTCGTAGAAGCCTGCGTTCAGAGCCTCTTCCGCTTGCGAAATGTTGCCGATCGTGGGTGCTGTTCGCTGCGGCGTCGCGGCTTGGCGTGCTTCGGGCAACGTCGGCATCGGCACTGCATCGGCGTCTGCGGTGTCGCTCGCAGTGGGATGCGGAACGTCGGATTCGGTGGTCTCGGTGTTGTCGTCGTCGTCGTTTTGCGGGGTGGTTCCTTGCTGCTGCCCGCACGAAGCACCCACCGCGAACACGCAGCAAAGGCACAACAAAGGGAAAGTCAGACGACGCGAGGGCGGAATCATGTCCAAAGCTTACGGTCTAGACGCACGGGGCACCCCAAAAGTTTCCTGCCTTTGTTTATCGACCTGTAGTGGTTACCTTCGCTTCATGGCGGATGACCCCGCGTACGAGACGTACAACGATTTCTTGGCCGCTTCGGTGCAGCGATACTGGAAGCGCAAAGGATCGAGCAAAGTCACGTTTCTCGCGCTGATGTTTGCAACGCGGCATGCATGGCCGGTCGCAGTCAAAGAAGGACTTTCGCTTGAAAGCGGCAAGAAAGCGCTCACCGGCGCTGCGGGACTCGCCGCTGCCGCGGTGTTGATTCGGGCGTTTATTGGCGGTCCGATCGGACTCCTCCTCGCCGGTGCGTCCGCGGTCTCGTTGATCGCGGTGTACGGCAAGAACCAAGAAGCGATTTGGAAGAAGGTCTTTCGGTTTCGCGGTCTGATGGAGGACTACGAACCGAAGTTTGAGGCGCTGTCGAAGCAACACGAGTCCGGCGCGATCAACGATGAGCAAAAGCAGCTGATGGTCGAAGGACTGATGGCGCGCTTCCTCGATCAGCTCGACGAGATTCCTCCCGACGAAGAGGAAGACGAAATCGACGAGGACGAAGAGTCAGACGACGGCAGTTTCGCGTCGCACGTGAGCCGCAAAGAAGAAGCGAGCGAGAGCTAACTTCTTAAACGGTCAGGCTTGGGCGACGTCGCGGCCAACCATGCGCGCAGGATCGATTCCCAGCTGCCGCAGCGCCGTTTCCCAACGTTCTTCGCTCGGAACCTCGTAGAGAATCTGCTCGTCGAGGTCGACGGGAATCCAGGAACCTTCACGCATCTCATCTTCGAGCTGCTCTTCGCCCCACCCGCTGTACCCCAGGCTCAACATCGCGCGTCGCGGAGCGTTTCCGCGTGCGATCGACTCGAGCATGGTGAGCGACGCAGTGATCGCGAGATAGTCGTTGAGCATGATCGCGTCGTCCGGAACTTCGGGCGCGTTGCGCGGATCGAAGACCACCCATCCGGTTTCCGGCGACACTGGTCCACCTTGAATCACCGGTACGTCGAAGGGTCCCGGACTCGCCCCCTCGAGTTCCAACTCGGCGACGACCGAAGCGAAATCGATCGGTGAAGGCTTGTTCACGACAAACCCGAACGAGCCTTCTTCACCATGGTCCACGAGCAGAACGACAGTGTGGTTGAAGAAGGGGCAGTTGAGCGACGGCGATGCAACCAGGAAGCCGGGCGCGATACTCACACGATCATGGTGCCATCAGAGTGCGACGCTGGGAAGGCGACTTGACCCTGGTCATCAGAAGGCCATGCTCCGTTCGTGAGTCGACGCGAGGAGCTGCGTGCACACGCTCGAATGGCCGCGTTTGGAAGCTACTGCGTGGGCGTACTCAGTGCCTACGAGGTCGCACTTCGCGCTACGCCCGACGATCAAAAGGACGCGTTGCTTGCACGCGCCCGTCCAGTGGTCGCGCGACACGTCCTTCGTTCCTTGGGTGTTGTCGTCGACAGCATCGGCCGAGCGAGTAACCACCGGCCTACGCTGATCGTGGCAAACCACCGGGCCGCCCTCGACATTGGCGTCGTGCTCACCGCGGTGCCCGGCTATTTCTTGAGTCGTGGTGATCTGGCGAAGTGGCCCGTGATCGGCAGGATTGCGAAACACGCGGGAACGCTCTTCGTCGATCGCGATTCGGGATACAGCGGGGCTGGTGCGATTCGTCGAATTCGAACGGCGCTAAAGAACGGTCGATCGGTCATCGTGTTTCCCGAAGGGACCACGCACATCGGCGACGAGGTGAAGCCCTTTCGTCCAGGAGCGTTTGCGGCACTCCGTGGTTTGGACGCGGACGTGCTTCCCGTTGGACTCGCGTACCCTTCGGGGATCGAGTACGTCGGCATCGACTTCATGACGCACATCAAGCGTGTGGCGGGTCGTCCTCGAACCAAGGTGTGCATGGCGATCGGAACGCCGTTTTCGCCGGGGAAGAACGCCCGCGAGACCGCTCAGCTCGCGCACAGCCAGGTCAGCTCACTGGTGGTACAAGCTCGCGATCGCTGGAATCGGGAGCGTTAAGCGCGGTTTTGCCTCGAGTATCTATCTGGAATCATTGAGCAAACAAAACACGACCTCCCCGCTGAATGAACGGGTGAGGGCGCGGTCCAATCGGGTGTTAGAGAGAGGATGAACATGCTTCGAACCATTTCCATCGCTGCACTGCTCGCCTCGGGCTGTGTGATCCACACGTACCCCGCTCAAAGCACGACCGTCGTACGCCAAGTTGAAGCGTCGAAGTACTCCGACCCGGTGTACGTGAGCGTGAGCCAACCGCCGCCTCCCCTTCGTGCCGCGGTGAACCCGGGTGCGCGACCCAGCGCTGGCGCGGTGTGGGTCGAAGGCTACTGGAACTGGCAAGGCAATACCTGGGTCTGGATCGACGGAAGCTGGCAGGCTCCGCGAGCCGGATACGACTGGGAGGCGCCGGTGTGTGTCGCCGTCGATGGTGGTGGCTACCAGTACCACCCCGGTTACTGGCGTCGTCGTGGTGCACAGCCGCCCACGATCTACCGTACGCCCGGCACCATCCGCGTGAACGCGCGTCGACCGGGTGCGACCGTGGTCGTCAACCGCGTGCCGCCGCGCCAAGCCAACACGACGACCGTCGTCGTTCGACCCACGCGTCCGACCGCACCGAGCAACACGGTCACGGTGACGGCGCGCCCGGCGCGCCCGGCGAACACGACCACCGTTCAGGTTCGACCGACGCGACCGAACCCCACCACGGTCACCGTGCGGCCGAACAATCCGCAACGTCCGGCGACGACCACCGTTCAGGTGCGTCCGAACCGTCCGAACCCGCAGCCGAACACGACTGTGACGGTGCGACCGAACACGGATCGACCTAGCACCGTCACGGTGCGCCCGACGAACCCGCAGCGTCCGACGACGACGGTTCGTCCGAACACGACCGTGCGACCGACCACCACGGCCACGCGTCCGACCACGACAGTTCGCCCGAACACCACGGTGCGTCCAACAACGACGGCAACTCGACCCACGACCACCGTGCGGCCGAACACCACCGTGCGGCCCACGCCGCAGCGTCCGACCACGACGGTCCGCCCCAACACCACGGTGCGCCCGACCACCACCGCCACGCGTCCGACCACCACGGTGCGACCGAACACGACGGTCCGTCCGACGACGACCGCAACTCGACCGACGACGACGGTTCGTCCGAACACTCGTCCCACCACGACGGCCACTCGCCCGACGACCACCGTTCGCCCGAACACCACGGTCCGGCCGAACACGACAACTCGGCCGACGCTTCAGACGAACCGTCCCGCGGTGACCACGACGCGTCCCACGGCGCAGGGTCGTCCCGTGTGTCGACCGGCTGTCACCGTGACACCGGCCGGTGGCTACCTCGTGCTGCGCGGTTCGAACCTTCAAGGTGCGACCGGTGTCACCCTCGGCGGTCGTCCTGCGGCCATCGTGAGTAACTCCGCGGCTGAGATTCGCGCGCGCGTCGAACGAGGTGCACGAGGCGGAGCTGTGCGTGTGACCGTGGGTGGCCGCACGATCGGCTGCGGAAACGTGCAGGTGCGCGGCGGCCGCTAAGAACCCGGGGGGCAGCACCTGTGGCGAACTCGTGCCCTCCCATCGCATAATGAAGTCGTGGGTGCTCCTCCGCTCGAACACAGCTCTCCGCGCCTCCCGTCACGGTACGTGAACCGTGCGGAGGCGCGTCGTCGTTTTGGCGCGCTCGCGGATCGCTACGCGTCGTTCATGATGCGAGGCGATCCACTCGCCGACGAGCTTGTCCGATGGATGCGAGGCGCTGCTGAAAACGCACTCTTCGAGCAAGCGCTCACACAGGGTCTCGCTTCGCTCGACGACCCTCCCGAACCGCTACGACGATTCTTTACCCACGTCGAAGCGCGCCCGGATTGGTTGGACGACGACGCGCTCGCGCTCGGTGCACGCACCTACCAGCGAATGGGTAAAGCAGTGATGTTCATCTTGAGCGCGTGGTCGCTGATGAACGGCTACCACAGCGCTCCCGCAGTCAAACCGCTCGCGTTCACAGCACAGCTCGCAAAGATGGCTCCGCGTCGACTTGCCGAGACCGGCCGCTTTGTGGTCGAGACCTGCCAAGACGGCGGGATGAAGCGCTTTGGCCAAGGGTTCATTCTGGCCGTGCGTGTACGTGTTCTGCATGCGCGCGTTCGCGCGATGATCCTTCGCAGTGGACGTTGGAAGACCGCGGACTGGGGTGTCCCGATCAACCAAGCCGACATGCTTGGAACCGTGATGGAGTTTTCGCTGCTCGTGCTGGCGGGTGCACGCCACATCGGGTACCGGTTCGAACCCCACGAGAGTGAAGCGCTCGTTCATCTCTGGCGTTACTCCGGGTACTTGAGCGGAGTCGACGAAGAATTACTCGATGAACTGTCGACCGAAGCACGCGGTGAGCATTTCGCTGAGATGATCAAGCTCATCCAGCCTGGGCCTGATCAGGACTCGCTCGACCTTGCCGCCGCGTTACGCGTCGTGCCGCAACAAGTCGGCGAGACCGAGTACGAAAAGCGAATGGGCTCGGTGCTGGTCAAAGTGCACGACGGTTTGACGTGGGCGTTCAACGGCGAAGCGATCGCGAGCGGACTTCGTATTCCCAACGCGCGTTGGCGTCACGTGGTGCATCCGATTCGCGCGATGGTGATCGCGTTCGAAACCACCCGACGCGCACTGGGTGCAGACGACTTTGTCGCTGCGTGGGGAAATCGGATCCTTCGCCGCGACATCGCGCGCATGTTGGCGGGTGTGGAGCCTTCGTTTCAGCCAAAACGCGTCTGACGACTCCGGAGGCGGCTACTCCAACGTTCCGGTAAACCCAACGGCGGTCAGCTCACGCTCGGGACTCCGAACTTCGATGCGCAACGGTCCCTCGCCCTCCAAGGGGTATTCCCGGTCTTGCCAGCCTTCGTTCGGGCGCACTAGTTCGTCCGTCAACACGGTCTCGCCCCACAACACCCGAAGGTGAGCCGGATGCGTGAAGATATCCGGAACCAACCAACGCACGTGCAACCGACTTGCGTGCAGAGGTTCGAACTCGACGCGCCGAACCCTTGATCCGCGGCGGGGACTCGGCACCACGAACAAGCGCCTGCGCTCACCGCGAACTCGCGACGCATTGGGAAGCTGGATTCCGGTGCGACCCTCAACACCTCCGTCCATCGACGCGCACTCCCAACTCATGTGCTCCCACGTCAGGAAGTCGCACGGCGTCTCTCCGAGGTGCACCGTCGCCCATCGCACGGCGTAGTCGCTCTCCAAACGCAAAGGCGGTTGTGCGATCGCCACTCGCCAACTGGTCCCAATCGCAACCAATGCGACCACCAACGCGGCGAGGACGAGTTTTCCACCGCGCGGGGTGTAGCGAATCCGCTCGCCCAGCAGCACGATTCCGTCCACGAAGGGAACCAACGCGTAGGGCCAAAGAACGGCGATGTACGCACTCTGGGCAATCCCGCGTGCATGACCGGAGTCGAGGAAGATCGCGACGACAAGTGACACGCCGACCAGACCCACTCGCCACGCTCGTCGCAGCAAGAGCAACGCGCCAGTGAGCGCGAAGGCGACGACGATGGCGGTTGCGCGCGCGGGGTGTCCAGCGAAGGCGAGCTCTGCAAGAGGTTGAGTCGGCGTCACAAAGTACCTCTCGGCACCGATCAGCACGAAACCTTCCGGTCCTTCGAAGGGTCGGCCATACACGATCAGGTCAAACGCGATCCACGCGACAAACGCCACTGCTGGTGCGATCGCAATCCGCGGCGACGTTCGAGCCTCGAGCGCCAGAAGCAATCCAAAGGGAGCCAAGAGCAGTGGGGCGCTCAACACAAACGCTGCGAACAGCGCGCCACCGAATGCCCAGGCGTAACGACGTGCTTCGAGCGCAGCGAGCGCTGCCGCAAGCCCGACGAAGGCGAATGCGCTGGGTCCACCAAACGCGACCATCTCTCGAACCGGGTGAAGTGAAAGCGCCGCAGCAAGAAGCGCTAAACGCGCCGGTGCGGGTGCAAGTCCTCGAGTTGCGAACATCAGAAAGCCGAAGCCCAACGCCGCGAGCAACGCATAGAACAACCCAGCCAATCCCGCGGACGTGGCAAGTGCACTCAGTCCCACAACGACCAGGTTGCCGCGGGGTAGCCAGGTCCCCGAGCGCCCTAACGACACGACGGAATCTCGATCGTTCGGCGGCGCGATGTGTCCGCGCAGATCGAACGTTCCGTGTTCCGCAACCAGTGCGATCGCGGCCTGTGTATGCGGGGCGACGACAGCGTCACGAAGCTGGTGGAGTGGAACCTGCGCACGCCAAGGGTGCGGCCGCACATCCCGCGCTTGGTACGCCAACGACGCGACCAGCGCGATCAGCGCTGCGAGGACCGGCGTGGGTCCGACACGCGGAATGCGGTCCGCCACGATGCGACAGCCCCAGCCGACAAAAGGAAGCAGCAAGACGAACGACGCATACTGAAAACGATCCGAATCAAAGTCGTAAATCGAGAACACCAAGAGCGCGGCCACCACCGACACGAGTGTTCCCAACGTGAACGCAAGATGTCGCCGAAGCATCGGCCAGAGTCCAAGCACCGCGGGAGCGAAGACTCCATAGAAGAAAGCGAATCCGTACCCGCCTCGGAAGGTTCGCTGCAGCCCCTCGACCAAGGGTGTGTTGAACCGGTCACCCGTGGACGCGAGGGCCATCTCACCCCGAACGACGTGAATCGCGCGCATGTAGCCAAACACCCAAGGGGCGCCGTACATCCACCAGTTGACCAACGCCGCGACAATCAGCGCGGCTGCGCCTCCGTAGATCGCGTTGACGAACACGCGTTTTCGCTCGCTACGCGGCAGTTCGAAGAGCAGTGCTGCCACGGCAGGTACGTAGAAGAGCGACGTCGGCTTGATCACCAGCGTTGCCGCGATGCATGCGCCGGCAATCGCACCTCGCTTACGAAACATCGCCTCTAAAGCGAGTACGAAGAAGGCCACCAAGAGCGCGTCGACGCTGTAGTCGTACAGCGTCTCAACCATCGTCGTGCCGAGTAACCAAAGCGGGACGACTGCGGCGGCATAGCGCCTACCCGTGAAGCGAGACGCGAAGACAAACCCACCGCCCGCAATGACGAAGTAGCAGAGCAGATTGAAGAGCAGTGCGCCGTAGAGTCCAAACGCGAAGTAGAGCGGCATGCCCAACACCGGCAGCAACCAAGGCCGAAAGTGGTACAGCTCGCCGCGCGCTCCTTGCGCCACGTTGGAGAAATCAGGCGGAAGATTGTAGTTCCAGCCCAGGTTCTCCTCGTACCAACTTCGCGCAAACGCTTCTTCGTAGGTGAAGTCGTGAAGAAGCGTCTCGTTGCTGTTCACGTAGAAGCGTCCGTCGCGCACGATCCACGTGTAGGGTTCGAGTTGGCCCGCGATGTAAAGCGCGAGACCCACGAGAAACACTGCGCCGACCAAGATGTCGCGCAGCTTCAACGACTCAAGCCCGTGCAGGCTGCCCCTCACGAGGCAGCCTTAGCAGCCCGCACCCACCACGCACGCGGCAGGTGCGAGTTCACGCCGATTTTCAGCGCCGTCGTCGCAGACCAAAGAGAGCGAGGCCGATCAGCGCCAGCACACCGCCGCCCGCTCCGCCTGCGCTACATCCGCCACCGCCGGTGAAGCGATCCGCAGAACGACCGCAGTCCAAAGGCGGCAGAGGCTCCAATTGTTCCGCCGTTGGCTCGTTGTACCCGCAAGCAACACCGCGACGATCCTCTGGAACGCTGGTGCGGACCAGCCAGCCGTTGGGACCACAGGTCGGCGGCATCGGCCAGCAGATGTCCACGTCGTGCAGCTCGCGTCCGTAGTTTCCGTTCGCGCCTGCATCGCCGGAGCGCGCGGTGATCGCGAGACAGGTCGGTGCGGGCGTTCCGATCACCGCGCCAAATCCGTCGTCGCATGCACAGCTCGGGAACCCGACCTGGTCGACACACGTTCCCGAGCCACAGTCGATGTCGTCGCAGCTGGACTTGATGTCCAGTCCACCTGCAGACAGGTCGACCGGGTTGTCCGCGGGAACGCAAGTGACGGAGCGTGCACCATCGAGATCGGAAAACGCACGCGCCACGAAACCCTCGTTGCATGCGCAGCCCGCACCACCGTCGGTCACGACGCACTCGCCCTCACCACAGTACGTCGAGGCGCAGAGTTGGATCGCCTCGAGTTCAGCCACTCGTGCGCGGCCTTCGTCCGTGGCCACTTCGTCGCGACAGAAGTCGACCGTGGTGCGCGTGCCAGTCAATGCGAGGCGGCCACTTCGAATCGTCGAACGGGGCTCGTACATCGGATCGAAGGTCATCTCGTGAGGTGAAAGACGCGTCGTCACGCGCGTCATGTAGAAGTGGCGCGTGGCCAACTCCGACACCAACTCGAATCCCGGAAGCTGATCCTCACAATCGAGTGCATCAAACTCACTGCCCGGACACTCGCACGCGCCGTTGCCACCGAGTCCGCACGCGTCGAACGAACCGCAGCACCCGCCGGTGTCCGAAAACAAAGGCGGAACGCCTGCGAACTCAACCACAAAGCCATCCCCGCCTCCATTGTCGACTGCGCGCGACAACGCCATCGGGTAGTTCGTGCGTCCGGTGCCGTCGTCCGAAATCCAGTCTTCATTGATCTGGACGATGTGTCGGCCTTTCGGTCCGTAGGGCTCATCAGCGTAGATGAACGCCGTCACGGTGAGTTCCGGCTCCGCAGCCACCGCGGTAATCCGCAGCGGAATCATCGGGTAGTCACCGCGGTAGGTCATCTTCAGCGGCTTGATCGAATCGATGTCCGCACCCGCAACCAGCTTCGCTGCCACGAACACCATGCCCGCGTCCGCATACGGCTGCATGAAAGGCGCGGTGGTCTCGTTCACGATGAAGCCTTCATCGTTGAGCCACTGCACGGCCAACGCGGTGTCGCCTGCCTCAAACACAATCGTCTCGTAGTCGCCCACGGTCTCACGCGAGAGAATCGTCACGGGCGGTTCACCGCCTACCGCTCCGGCATCTGCTCCTGCGTCGGATGCACCACCATCCGAGCCTGCGCGGCCGGGACCATCCCCGAAGAAACCGTCGTCGATCGGACACGAGCCACGAAAGCGACAATCAAACTCCGGCGCGGGACACGCGTTGTCGAGAGCGACCGAAACCTGAGGTCGCGTCATTTCGTCGATGATCGCGAACGCAAACTCTTCACTCAGATCGAGTTGCGGAACGTTGGGCGCAGGCAGCAGCCAACCAAACTGCGCGGGGTCACCCTGATACAAGATCATCACGTGGGCGGTCACCGTGCCGTCCTCTTCATTGACTTCGAAGATGATCTGCTCGGCCTGCTGGTTGACCGCGTAGTTACTGGAATCCGGAGGCGGAACCGGGGGCGAGAAACACCCACATGCAGCTGCGATGTTAGGTCCACCCAGCGCGGTGACCAACGCGGCCGTCAGGCCCAAAAATCCGTTCAAACAAGCCAAAAAGCGTGCGCTCATGTCCCACAAACTCCCATCTGGCACGCGATGACACGCGCCGACCACACCGAGCGTGGGTCAATGCAAACATGCGACCAACGCTCTTGGGAAGGGTGAGCGACGCGATTGGGACTGTGGAGGGGCGGCTAGCGCTCGGTGGGAACGCGAAGCAGCATTCCGTCGGGTGTCCGGAAAATCGCCGCTCCGGTTTGCGGGATGATCAGGTTGCTGCCGCCATCACTCAACGGCACCTCACGAACCGCCACCCATCCGAGCGGCGCACCATCTTCGTCGAGCGCCTCGAACATGCGCACTCCCGCACTCTCTGCGACCGCAGGAACTTCGTCGACCAAGCCCCACATCGGTCGATGGAAGGGAGCGAGCGTCACCAAATGGTGCGCGACGCGACTGTCGGACAGTGCCATCGCGCCAGAGACGGAGACCGCGCGTTCGTGCAGGCGAGTCACGGCCCAATCGCTGATCCACTGCGGGTCGCAGTAGCCCATGAAGTCTTTCACGTTCGGTGGGAAGAACTGACTGCTGCGCGCGTCGTATCCCCACACTCCAATGTTGCCACCTGCGTGTGGATACGAGCCTTCGGCGCCCGAGACACCACCACAGGGTGCGTGGGGGCGACCCATCGCGTGACCGAGTTCGTGCAGACCGCTGAACCGATTGTTCTCGTCGGCGTAGCCCAACGCGAGCCCTGCACGTTGGCTCCCGAAGTTACGCTCGTTGAGCGGTGCAAGCCCCGCAATGCAGCCACCGCGACAGTAGTCTCGGAAACTCGGCGCGGGGTTGAAGAGACCCAGGTAGTACTCCCGATCGGCTGCACCATCGTTTTGACGCGTGCTCAGAAGCTGGTTCAGCAGGTTGCTCCAACCGCCACCGCTGAGCGCGCTCACCGAAACGTTGGTGGCCATCGGCTCACGCACGGTCAGTCGAACCTCCGACACGGGGAAGAGCGCGAGCATGTGATCGCGCAACGCGTTCATCGCAGCGTTGCTGGTGTCCGGAGTCCGACCCGAACCATCCGCGTTGTATTGAATGGGCACAACAACAACATCGAGACCACCGTTGCCCGCCGCATTGAGCGCGAACGTGGAGCCATCGCGCGGGAAACGAGCAGAGTCGCCGCCCGTCCCACCCGGTTCTGTGAGCTCTACCGCAACCTGCGTGTCGACCTGCAAGTGCTCACCGGGCACGTCGATTTGGAACACGGTGTTCGGTTGATCGTCGGACGATGCGCTCGAGATGGTGGCCGTCGCCGTAAACACCTGTGTGTCTGACCCACGTGTCAGCTCGAGCCGAGCTGTGACCGGTCGCGGAGACCATCCAGATTCGGGACGCACATACACACGAACACGCGCCGGCTTGCCCGCGATGATCGGAGCCTCCTGCGTGGCGATCATGCCGTTGTTCACGAGGCTCACTCGGACGTTTTGGAACGTGGCGAGGCCCACAACCTCCAAGCCGCTGACGAGCTCGCCCTCGGGCGGACCGGCGTCGATCCCCACGTCGGGCTGACCTGCATCCATCCCGGGACCTGCATCCATGCCAGGACCACCATCAAAGCCAGGTCCAGAGTCCATGCCGGGACCAGCGTCCATTCCGGGCGTCCCAGAATCGGTCCTCGGCGGTGAGGTGGGGTCAATCGAGTAGAGCTCCCCGGGTCCACAGGCCTGAGTGACGAGGAGAAACACTGCGATAAACATGAACCCAGTTCGCATGTCGTCTGATGTGTGCAAAGAGCGTGCGACGCTCGCTCCAAAAGAGGGTTAGGACAATAGTGTCATTTCGACACACGATCGACAGACGCTATTGCTCCATCAATCGGCTGATAACGGAAGTTTCTGCATATGCTGGAACTCCGAAGTTGTGTCTCGCCAGTCTACAGCGCGTCAGGATCGCTGGGCGGATTAGCCCCATCTATCCACTCGACTCGAATGGGACGTTCGAAACTCCGTCGGCTTGGTCCTGTAAGAATTCATTGATGCGGTGCGGCCGGTGCTCGACAATCGACGCGTATGAGCGACGAGATCATCATCGGACCGGACGTTTTCGTGAACGCATCGGTCGCTTTGGGTTCCCCGCCTGAGCACGTGGTTCGCCGAGTGCTCAACCCCCAAACGAAGGCAAAGACCACCGAGTGGATCCTCCAACGTGTTGAGGGAATGCTCGCGAGCCTCGACGCTTTCAAGCCGGAGATGGTGGAGGCCCAGATGAAGACGATTCGGCAGTTCGTCGACGTCGTCTCCGAGAAGGTCGACCACGGTCCCGACGCGTGGGAAGAGGCGCTCGTCGCCGCGGCAAAAGCTTGCAGCGTGAAGCGCGTGGTCACGGACCATCCGGATCTTGCGGACAAGACCGAGGTGGAGGGAGTCGAGTTTCTCTCCAGCGACGCGTGGCTCGTCGAGCAAACGACGCCGCCGCCTCCGCCGGGAGCCTAGTTGGCGCTCAAATCCGTCGCTGCGGGAGTGGACCGTCTATTCCACGCTGCTGTCCTAAACCGACCGCGACCCCGTTCCGCTGAAGACCTCGGCCCGATCGAGCGACTTGCCGGATTGCGCGAACTCGTCGCCGCGCTCGATCAACAACTCGGCGACGTCGATGCATTCGATAGCGCCACGCCTGCGGATCCCTCTCCACGCGTTGTACGGCGCGACGCAGATGCAGACGTCGTCGACCTCGAGTTTCCGACCGCGCATTCACTCTTGCTCAACGAGGTCCAGCAGCGTTGGGAGCAACACGACGCAAACTCTCGTGTCTCTGCGCGCTGGTTTCGCGGGCACTCCAACTCACGCCCGGCGATCATCCTCCTTCACGGATATCTCGGCGGTCCGTTCGGCTTTGAAGAACGCGTGTGGCCCGTGCGCTGGTTGCTGCGCCGCGGAATGGATGTCCTGCTCTTTACCCTGCCCTTCCACGGAACCCGCAAAGGCACGATCAAGGGCGCGCCACCCTTTCCGGCAGCCGACCCACGCTTCACGATCGAAGGCTTCCGCCAAGCGGTGATCGACATCGGGGCATTGGCCTCGTTTCTGCGCGCTCACGGCGCACCCGCGGTTGGCGCGATGGGGATGAGTCTTGGCGGCTACACCACCGCACTTGCCGCCACCGCGCTGCCACTCGACTTTGCGGTTCCGTTTATCCCACTGGCATCGATTGCCGACTTCGCGCGCGAAGGCGGACGCCTGATCGGAACGGTGTCTCAGCGTCACGAGCAACACGCGTTGCTCGAACAAGCGTATTCGTGGGTGAGCCCTCTTCATCGTGCACCGCTCGTTCCGCCTGAAGGTCGACTCGTGGTGGCTGGTGGACGCGATCGCATCACGCCCGTGACCCATGCCAAGCGCATCTCCGAGCACTTCGACGCGCCACTCGTCGTGTATCCGGGCGGACACCTGTTTCAAGTTGGTCGCTCCAAAGGGTTTCGAGCTGTCGGTCGCATGCTGGGGCAACTCGGACTCTTTACGTCGAAGGGGAGCGCCTGATGCGCGTACTTGCGCTGGCGCTATTGGTGGCCTGTGGTGGGGGGCCGCGAGCTGCGGTGGACGACGCGGTCGCGGCGCGCGACGTTCCTGCCGCACTCACCGCGTATGAAGGGTTTCGCGAAGGCGACGGAAGTGACGTTGCCCTCCTCGCCGAGATCGCAGCGCTTGCGCTCGAACTCGACGCACTCTCGGACGACGCCAACGTCACGCGTGCCGCGATCACGCAATTGCGATTGGCCGGCACCGCGGGCTTGGCGTCGTTGCGCCGACTCGGTGAGTCGGAAGGCATCACCCTTGTTCGTGCGCTTGCGTTGGATGCCTTGGCCAAACGCGGCGACGGCGGTTCGCGTGCCTATCTCTTTTCGATGATCGAGGAGGACGATCCCGAGATCGTCGCGCTGGCTGTTGCAGCTGCGGACCCGGCGGAAGACACCGACCGACTGATCGCGCTCCTCAACGATACGCATCCGCCCGTTCGCCGTGCAGCCGCGCTGGCGCTGGGTGGGCTCACAGAGTCTGCTGAAGCGCTTCGCGCGCTCGCACAACTTGGTCGCGTGGATCCCGAGTCGAGCGTACGAAACGCAGCGGCTCGCGCACTTGGCGGCTTTGGTGCGGGTGCCGTTTCGTTTCTGCGCGAACGTTTGGGCGACGCCGATGCGAGCGTTCGTCTGGCTGTTGTCCGCGCCTTGGTTCGAGCCGATCGGGACACCGCAATCGAGATCGTGGCGAGTTTGCTCGCGACTCCGCCGAGCCGCGCTGGGATCGAAGCCGCACGCGTCATCGCGCTCACCGGCGAGTCTGGGGACTCACCTGGCCCTGGCGTCGACAATGCGCGCACGTACCTTCTCGGTGCGCTGGGCAACGAAGACCCAAACCTCCGTTCACAGGCTGCGGTGGCGTTGGTTTCGCTCCAACCGCACGAGCCGACCGACCGCGCATTGATCCAAGCGTTGGCTGCAGAGCAACAGCCCGGTGTTCGGCTGGGACTTGCACGTGCACTACGTGGTCGTGACGTGGGCGGCGAAGAGGCGGAAGCGACGCTCGCGAATCTACTCGAGGGGCAAGGGATGCCAGCCGTGCAAGCCGCCGTGCTCTTGTCCGCGGACGGACGCGATGACGCGCTGACGCGTCTGGAAGCTGCGCTTGAGCAAGACGACTCGTTGTTGCGGAGGGTTGCCGCACGTGGACTGGCGAAAGACGCCGGGCGTCCGGATCGAGTCCGCGAGCTGATGCAGGACGAGGATCCGATGGTGCGAATCCACGCAGCAGGCGGAATCCTGGCAGCCTCGAACTAACGATCGCGACTGCGATCGCGATGGCGACTGCGATCGCGATGGCGACTGCGATCGCGATGGCGACTGCGATCGCGATGGCGATGGCGACTGCGATCGCGATGGCGATGGCGACTGCGATCGCGACTGTGATCGCGACTGTGATCGCGACTGCGATCGCGACTGTGATCGCGACTGCGATCGCGACTGCGATCGCGGTGGTGACTGCGACGGCGACTGCGACCGCGACTGTGATCGCGACTGCGATCCGGTGGTGACTGCGACGGCGACGGCGATGGCGATGCGATCGACTGCGACTGCGACTGCGACCGCCCGGTCCTCAGGAGGAACCCAGCATAAAAAACACAACCGCGTTTGCGAAGCTGCAGGCCGCCGGCGGGCGGGGGCGTCCGAGGCTGAAACGGCGCCTGGGCATCGCCGAGGCTTGTGCTGCGAACGGCTGTCGCTTGGGGGTGCTCTCAACCATCCAAGCCAAGCGATAGCCCGACGCCACGACCTCGTCCCGACTCATTCGGTCGCACCATCGCAATCGCACTGTCGCCATCACCATCGCAGTCGCACTCGCCGTCGCGACCGCCATCACCATCGCAGTCGCAGTGGCAATCGCCATCGCCATCGCCATCGCAGTCGCCATCGCCATCGCCATCGCCATCGCCATCGCAGTCGCCATCGCCATCGCCATCGCAGTCGCCATCGCAGTCCCCATCGCCATCGCCATCGCAGTCGCCGTCGCGGTCGCCATCGCAGTCGCCATCGCAGTCGCCAGCGCAGTCGCCATCGCCATCGCGATCACAGTCGCCATCGCGGCGAGCAACCACAGACAGACCAGAAACGGTGGATCCCACCAAAAGAGCCCGGATTTTCGGACACTTGCTAGATCCTGAGCCCTTGCTCGGGCATTCTTGCCACCCCTTATGAGCGGCTATCCCAGGAATCCGGGCACGCCCCTCGAACTCGATTGGGTCGAGGCGGTACAAGTCAATCGAAGCGCGGTCGAACGACGCGCAGCGACGCTCTTCAAACGACGCAGCGTCAAAAAAGACTGGCAAGCCGCATGGCTCCTTCGCGCAGTCACCTTGATCGATCTGACCACGCTGGCGGGCGATGACTCGGCCAGCAACGTCCGTCGACTCTGCGCCAAAGCACGTCAGCCCATTCGCACTGACTTGCTGCGCCAGCTCGGGGTTGCTGACAAGAACATCACCACCGGTGCGGTCTGCGTGTACCACTCGTTGGTTTCCGAAGCGGTCGAGTCGCTCAAAGGCACCAACATTCCGGTCGCCGCGGTCTCCACCGGGTTCCCTGCAGGCCTCACACCTCTTCCTCAACGACTGGAAGAAATCCGCGCCTCCGTCGCCGCCGGCGCCAAAGAGATCGACATCGTCATCCATCGCGCGTTGGCTCTCGGTCACGACTGGAAAGCCCTCTATGACGAGATTGCTGCGTGCCGTGAAGCGTGCGGCGATGCGCATATGAAGACCATCTTGGCCACGGGCGAACTGGGCACGCTGCGCAACGTGGCACGAGCCAGCTGGGTGGCGATGATGGCCGGCTCCGACTTCATCAAGACGTCCACCGGCAAGGAGTCGACGAACGCGACGCTGCCCGTTGGCTTGGTCATGGTCCGCGCGATTCGCGAGTACCGCGAGCGCACCGGACACATCGTCGGTTTCAAACCCGCCGGCGGAATCCGTAAAGCGAAAGAAGCGCTCGCCTGGATGGTTCTGATGAAAGAAGAACTGGGCGACGACTATCTCCAACCCGAACTCTTTCGCTTCGGTGCGAGCTCGTTGCTCGCCGACATCGAACGACAGCTTGAACACTTCGTGACTGGTCGCTACGCGGCCCACCACCACCACCCGATGGCGTAATCATGGCGAGTAAACGAAAGACAACGAAGAAGTCTCCGGCTCGTAAGTCCAAGAGCAAAGCCGCGAAGAAAACCGCGCGTAAGTCCACCAAGAAGGCGACGAAGAAGTCGACCAAGAAGACCACGAAACGCACGACGAAACGCGCAACGCCGAAGAAGGCAACCCCGCCCAAGAAGGCGCCCACCAAAACGACGCGTCCGGAAGGAAAGCGCCTCAAAGCCACCAAGACCGCGCGTTCACAGCGTCCCACCGTTGCGGAGATCTTCGAGACCATGGAGTACGGACCTGCCCCCGAAAGCGACGCGCTCGCGAACGAATGGCTCGACCGCTTCGACCGCAAGTTTGGTCACTACGTTGGCGGAGAGTGGCGCAAAGCCGCGGACCACTTTGAGGTTCACGATCCGGCGCGCGGCGTAAAGCTTGCGATGGTGGGTCAGGGCTCCAAATCGGATGTGGATGCGGCGGTCAAAGCCGCACACGACGCATTCCCCGACTGGCAGGCAATCGGTGCCCACGGTCGTGCGCGCTACCTGTACGCGATCGCGCGGCACATTCAGAAGCACCACCGCTTGTTCGCGGTGCTCGAGTCGATCGACAACGGGAAACCCATCCGCGAAAGCCGCGACATCGACGTGCCGCTCGTCGCGCGCCACTTCTATCACCACGCGGGCTGGGCTCAGCTCATGGAAGACGAGCTGAAGGACTACGCACCGCTCGGCGTGGTCGGACAGGTCATCCCGTGGAACTTCCCCTTGTTGATGTTGGCGTGGAAGATCGCGCCCGCACTGGCGATGGGGAACTGCGTCGTGCTCAAGCCGGCCGAGTACACGCCGTTGACCGCACTACTCTTCGGCGAGATCTGTCGCGAGGTAGGCCTGCCGCCCGGCGTTGTGAATCTCGTGACTGGAGATGGACGCACGGGCGCAGCGATTGTGGAACACCCGGACGTCGCGAAGGTGGCGTTCACCGGTTCGACCGGTGTCGGTCGCATCATTCGCAAGGCCACTGCAGGCACCGGAAAGAAGTGCTCGCTGGAGCTCGGTGGAAAGTCGCCCTTCGTGGTCTACGAAGATGCCGATTTGGATAGCGTCGTCGAAGGCGTGGTCGACGCGATTTGGTTTAACCAGGGTCAGGTGTGTTGCGCCGGTTCGCGCATTCTCGCGCAGGACACCATCGCGGAGAAGCTGCTCACCAAACTGCGCGCGCGCATGGAGAAGCTGCGTGTAGGTCCGCCGCTCGACAAAGCGATCGACATGGGCGCGATTGTGGCGCCAGTGCAGCTCAAGCAGATCCGTGAACTGGTCCAACAAGGCGCCGACGAGGGCGCAACGCTGTGGCAGCCGTCTTGGTCCTGCCCGACCGAGGGACTCTTCTATCCGCCGACCTTGCTGAGCGACGTGGCACCTGCGTCCACGGTGGCGCAGGTCGAGATCTTTGGACCGGTCGTGGTGTTCATGACCTTCCGAACGCCGGAAGAGTCGGTGAAGCTAGCCAACAACACGCGCTACGGTCTGGCCGCGAGCATTTGGTCGGAGAACATCAACCTGTGCTTGGACATCGCACCCAAGATCAAAGCAGGCACCGTGTGGATCAACTGCACGAACGTATTTGATGCTGCGTCCGGGTTTGGTGGCTACCGCGAAAGCGGGTACGGCCGCGAAGGTGGACGCGAAGGCTTGTACGAGTACTGCAAGCCGCGTTGGAAGACCGAGTCCAAGAAGGACAAGAAGAAGAAAAAGAAGGACAAGGCGCCCAAGGGTGATCCGATCAAAGCTGAGTTGGGCATCGATCGAACGTCCAAGCTCTACATCGGTGGCAAGCAGAAGCGTCCCGATTGGGGCTACAGCCTGACTGTGCTCGATGCGTGGGATCGGCCGATGGGCGAAGTCGGTCGCGGCAACCGCAAGGACGTGCGTGATGCGGTTGAAGCCGCGCACGCCTCCAAGGGTTGGGGCACAGGCACCGCGCATCTGCGAGCACAGGTGCTCTACTACCTGGCCGAGAACCTCGCCGCGCGAACCGACGAGATGACTCGTCGTTTGCACCAGATGCTGGGCAACGCGTCGGATGCGGAACGCGAAGTCCGCACCAGTATCGAGCGACTCTTCTATTACGCCGCGTGGGCCGACAAGTACGACGGTGCTGTTCACGCCACTCCGTTCCGAAACGTCACTGTGGCGATGAACGAAGCGATTGGCGTGATGGGAATCGTGTGCCCGGACGAGGCGCCGCTACTGGCGTTTGTGTCGACGATCGCGCCCGCGATTGCCATGGGTAACTCGATCGTCGTCGTGCCTTCGGAGCGCCATCCCCTGGCTGCGACTGACTTCTACCAGGTGCTCGAGACTTCGGATGTGCCTGGCGGCGTCGTGAACATCGTGACCGGAAAGCGCGAAGAAGTCGTACCGACATTGGCCGGGCACGATGACGTCGAACAGATTTGGTACTTCGGACCGCAAGAGGGAACGAAGGAAGTCGAACTGCTCAGTGCGGGGAACATGAAGCGAACGTGGTGCCAGTACGGAGCGCGTCGCGATTGGACCAAGATGGGTCAAGGCGCGGGGCGGGAGTTTCTTCGTGAAGCGACGCATGTGAAGAATATTTGGATTCCGTACGGCGAGTGAGAGAGGCGTAGCCGACTCGAACGAGCCCCCGTGCCCGTGCCCGTGCCCGTGCCCGTGCCCGACAACGCCACGCGCAACTGAACCGGACCAGAGAACTTGGAACGCGTCGCGCTTAGACGGCGCGCGCGAAAAACACGGAGTCGAACGTATCGCTCTCGTCAAACACGAGCTGGGCATGAGGGAGTTCGAACAAGTGAGAAATCCTGCCTTGCCGAGGTTCGACGCGTTGCTCCTTGAGCCACCACAGCAACTCATCACGCGGTGTTGAGCGCCCGAGCGTCAGCCAATCCAGCTCAACGCTCGGCGCACGCTCCCCTCGAAAGTACAAACCAAACGAGACCGTGACGCTGCGCTGGAACCAAATCTGCAGATGCATGTCGTAGAACGCATGCCCTTCCATGCGCCTCGCCCACGCAGGACCAACCTCCGCGTCCAGCCACTCGACGACGTCGCTTCGCGCTGCGCCCACGCGCAGTTCGCCAAACGCGCCTGTCAGCAATGCCTGTCGATAGAGGTCCGAGCCCAGCTCTCGCACCGGCGAAACCTAACCATGACTCAGGGACAGTGAAGTCGTTGTGCCTGCAAGAACAAGCGTCGAACGTACGGCGTCATGGGCTGCTCAGCCGCCTCGAAGGCGCTGCGCGCTTGGCTTAACGCATACGTGGGACGCTCTCCGGTTCGGAGCAATATCTTCGTGAACGCCAGCCCCGCCGCAAGGTACTGCTCCGTTCGTCGTTCCCAGTTTTGTTGTATTGCGGCCGAGCTCAGCAACAAAAGCGCGGCATGATAGCCGAGCGAGCGGCGAGGGGGCGACGTAGCGCCAAAAGTGCAGAACGCCATTTCTCCGGTGATGCGCTTTCGCTCCATGAGACTCACAAGTCCGCGCAGCATCTCCGCCGCGCTGCGCGCATACTCTGAACGCATGCAACTCCGGCGCCATAGTCTTCGCAGGCGGTTCCTCGCTTCGTCGCGATGACCGTAGAGATAGAAGAGCGACGCACTCTCGTGGGCGAAAAAGTCCACATTCGCGTGCTCTGGATCTAAGTTCGCGAGCGCATCTCGCGCGGCGATCTCCTCAAGGAGCACAGCCGGAACCGGAATCGATTGAATTCCCGCAAATGGCCGCCACGGCTCGCGACGTGGCTCGAACCCCTGATAGCGCCATTGCTCCACGAGCCGCGCACGGACATCCACAACGAACTGCGCCGCTTCACGTCGCACCCGAAGCGACCCACTGCGATCGCGCACGTTTGCCGCATGATGAGCGGCACGCTGATACTGCCCCAGCAAGTTCAGCATCCGCACGAGTTCCCATTCCGCGCTTAGTGCGATGCGATCATTCGGCGAGAGCGCCAAGACGTTTGCATGTGCGGATGCGGCGCGTCGCATCAACGGTCTTGACTCTTCGTACGCTGTAAGTGCGCCTTCTGGATCGGACGCAGCGAGTTCAACGACGCGAGCGTGCTCCTGGGTGACCTCGAGAGACATCTGCTCCGCGTCGCGAATCACTTGGCGTAGGTGGTAACTGGGCGAATCGAAAGCTGTCAGTTCGTCCGCGAGCGCCTCGACGACCTGTGCGTGCGAGGTCGAAGAGGCGATCAACGAAAGGAGAAGGGACCTCACCTCGTCGAAGTGTCACGTGTCGTGGTCTACGGGTCGTGATTCTGACCCAATTTGCACCGGTCCCGTACACTCCACTACTCATGCGAATCGCGACGTGTTTTCTGATCGTGGCTTGCGGCGCTTCCACGGCGACTCTGTCGCCCGGGCGCTCGGCTCGACCGCTTGAACCTGCGGCGGAACACTCGCCGGAGTTCGAAGGTGAAGTCATCGTCCGCTCACCCTCGACATTTCCCTCACACCAGCTCGTCCGCCCCTGGCGACCTGACCCCACGACACCCGATGAACTCGTTGAAGTCGTCCGCGTCCTCTTCGACGAACTGAGCATGGTGGACACGCGTGAACTCGAACTCCGACACGCAACGGTTCACGTCGGCAACGTCTGGGGAGGCGATGGTTCCGTCGAAACCATCGCCTGGTTGCTTCCGGAACGCGTGGAAGGCCGCCCCTTTGTTCTCGCGCGCGACGGCCTGCTGTATCCAGCCGAGCGGATTGGCGAACCCGCTGCTGCAAGCGACCGTGTCGAACACGAACAAGAACACCCGATCGCGCCAACACCGAGCGACATCCTCGCCGACCCCAACGGCTTGGTGTGGATTGCACAACTCCTCCGCGCAGGCGAGCTCGACGAAGCCCGCGCGGCATGGGAACGCATCCGCGCCAACATCGATCCCGAAGAACGACCCCACCCGCGATTCGACGCGCAACACGTCGCCACGAACTGGCTCTGGTCTCGCGTAGAACGCGCCGTGTGCGCACATATGCGGGGCGACGATCCACTGGCGCTACACGATGCTCAGATCGCCAACCGGCTGCTTCGCGAACACGGCGAACACTTCGACGCCAACCAAACCGGTAGCGACGTAATTCCGACACTCTTGGTCGACCAACAACGACGGGCGACGGAGCCCCAACGCATGCCTCGTTCCGAGATCGAGAGCGGCAGCCGAGACGTGTCTGTCCGTGTGCCGCAGCTCATCGCCGAACTCGACCAAGTCGCCGCACGTCAGTGGGGTCAACCCGGTGGGGTGAATCTGGCAGACGACGTGGTGGTGCGGGAGCTGATCCAGATCGGCGAGCCTGCAGTTGAAGCGTTGCTCGAAGTCCTTGAACACGACGACCGACTCACCCGCTCGGTTCACTTTTGGCGAGACTTCGCGCGCTCACGCACTGTTCTGGGAGTGCATGAAGCTGCGTACGCGGCGCTCGCGGCCATTCTTCAAGCGAGTTTTTTCGAGGTGGTTGCCACCGGGGACAATCTTTCGAGACGCGGTCGTGAAGGACGACAAGCGCTGGCGACTGCGATTCGCGCGCACTGGCGTCAGTTTCGCAACATGCCACTTCACGATCGCTGGATGGCCATGCTCGAAGACGACTCTGCGGGAGGACGTCGGTGGATCGAAGCTGCGAACAACATCGTCACGCCAGAGAACGTCACCCGCCAACCAAGCAGCATGATGGGTGGATGGACACAAACCAATCCCAACGGGTCAACGGCGTTACGTGGCGAACCGCTCCGAGACCGACAAAACCCTTCGGTGACCGACGTCATGTCTCAGCGCGTGAGTGCGCTCCCACCCCGTGAAGCGTGTGTACTCGTAGGCGCGCTTGACCGATGGGATGAACAAGGGGCGCGCCCCGCGCTGCGAACATTCCTCACGCGGTGTGAGTCTGATGCTGAGTGTCAATGCACTCCGCTCCTCTTTTCTCGACTTGGAACCGAACGCGGGATCTTGCGGCGCTATGCGCGGTGGTTGTCGCACCAAAACCTTAGTGATGGCTTCGTGGACCTCAGCTACTTGCTGCAGCCTGCAATCGAACACGACTCCCGGACCGCAAGGCGCGCCGCCGAGCAGTTTCTAGCGCGACCCGAACTTGCCGAATCGCTCCGGCATCAGCGGCTCGACGCGCCCTTGTTCGAGTTGGATGTGTTTCGGCAGCGGCTCGCATCGATCCTCGAGGACCGCACCGTGGTAGGGACGTTGAGCGTGACGTCCGACGGTGGGTACTCGTACACCCTGGCCAACGGCGGCGGTGGCGGCGGCGGCAGCCTGAGGGTGGACGATATCGAAGTTCAAGGTGAGGTGCCCTTGCGCGCAGCCGATGACATGGCGATGCGTATCGATGTGGAAGGCGCGCCCGAGTTTCGAATCGTCTGGAGCGAGGCGCGCAGAAACGCAGCACTCGATGCACTCGTCGCCTGGCTGCGGCGCTAGGCCGCCAGTGATCGTTCACCACGGGTGCGAACACACCGGCGACTGATCGACTGCGATCGCGACTGCGACTGCGACTGCGACGGCGACGGAGACGGCGACGGCGACTGCGATCGCGACGGCGACTGCAATTGCGACTGCGACTGAGACGGCGACGGCGACGGCGACGGCGACGGCGACGGCGACCGCGATCGCGATCGCGATCGCGACCGCGATCGCGACTGCGACTGCGACTGCGACTGCGACTGAGACGGAGACGGCGACTGCGACTGAGACTAAGACTAAGACTAAGACTAAGACTAAGACTAAGACTGAGACTGAGACTGAGACTGAGACTGAGACGAAGACTGAGACTGAGACGAAGACTGAGACAGAGACTGACAGTCTCAACCAGTTGGCACTTATGTGCTGTGGGAGCTCGCGTCGCGTTCGCGATCGCAAGCGTCGCGATCACAAGTCGCTGTCGCCATCATCGCCATCGCCATCGCCATCGCCATCGCCCGCCATCGCCATCGCAGTCGCGATCGCAGTCGCAGTCGCGATCGCAGTCGCAGTCGCAGTCGCAGTCGCGATCGCAGTCGCAGTCGCAGTCGCAGTCGCGATCGCAGTCGCGGTCGCAATCGCGATCGCGATCGCAGTCGCGATCGCAGTCGCCTAGAAGAGCTCGTTGACGACGCCGGTCACTTCACCCAGGGTCTCTGTTCCACCGACTGCTCGAATCGCAGCGTTGAGCACCTCGGCGGGATGGCGGTCGTCTCCGGTGAAGTCGAGGTGGCCCTTAGGCACCAGTCCGCCACTTCGACCACCGACGAGCATCACCATGTTGTCGCACGAGTGGTTGCTGTCACCACCGCCGTCACCAGAACGCGAGCGATCGCCGAGGCCCTTACCGCCTTCCATCAAGAACACGCCAACGGATTCATCGAGGAGGTTGCCCTCGCCTTCGGGAGTCGCCTTGAGTTGCGCCAAGAGTTCCGCGTAGATGTTCACAAACGATCGGTTTGCAGTGTCGAGCAAGTCCTGATCGCCGCTGGAGTGCTGCACTTCGCCGTGCAAACCACCCGCCGACTGCCACAACTCGTGACGCATCCCTGCACCGGTGAGCTGTCCGCTTCCGCTGATGGTCACAGTGCGGGTCATGTCGCATGCAAACGCCAGTCGCGTCAGATCCACAAACACTTCAGCGCGGGCTTGTTGGTCCGGCACCGAAGGCGCGATGTCCCCTGGATCCGTCGGTTCGGTCGGCCGAACACACGTGGGCATGTGTGACATCGAAGGCGCAGCAAGGCGACGCTCCAACTCGCGAATGTGTGTCAGGTGCTCGTCGAGCGTGCGTCGGTCTGCAACGCCGAGGTCGCTTCGGAGCGACTCAATCTGTTCGCTCGCGTACGAAAGACTGCTTTGTCGCAGGCGACGATCGATCTCGATTTGCGGATCCACCTCGTCATCGGGCGGAACGAAATCTTGGAAGAGCGCTCGGTAGGCATTGCGTGGACTGGTCTCAGGATCGATTCCGACAAACCCGTCGTCGCGTGCCTCAAACGACAACTTGTACGACAACGCCGCGGGGTCGATCTGATAGTAGAGTTTTCGGAAGCGCAGTCCCGCAGGTGAGTTCTGCGAGATGACTTCGTCGACGCTCAACCCGTAGGGTCGCCACTCGACGCCACCAAACCCCGAACTGACGCCACTGACCAAGGCTTTGTACGCCTGACCGTGGTAGTCGGAGTCATAGGCACCAGGCGGACCCGAATGCGGTGCGCAGTACAAACCACTGACGATGCTGACGTCCGTGTCCACGCCGTGCTCCTGCAGCGGTTGCAGAACACGGGTGCGCTCGTACCCGGGACCGGTCGTTGTTGGAACCATTCCGTCGGATCGCGAGCCACTGCAAACCAGCGCGGTGGGACAAAAGAGCAGCACGTAGCGACAGGGGCGTGTGGTTCCGTCCGCCAACGCAGTCCCGTTGTCGTTGAGCATCGCTTCGAACAAGGGAAGCCCAACGACCGTCGCTGCAGCGCCGCGCACGAACGCACGACGACCCAAACGCTTCCGCAGGCTTCCGATTGCGTCGACTTTGTGCCTAGCCATCAGGGTGCCTCCTTGCGGTATCGAAACGTGGGATCGAGTGCGAGCGCCACCATCAGCGCTTGAAAGTCTTCGCCTTCGCTGACGAACGCGTCGTGCAGTCGAACATGCGTGTGAGCGTCATCGGCAGCGAGAGGACGACGCAGTGCGTAGCGCATCATCTGCGTGGTTCCGCACGCGGTCAGATCTCCCGAGCGCGCGATCTGCTCCGCAAACTCGCGCGGACCGATGAAGTCTTGGCCGCCGACGCTACCGCTGCCTTCGATGGAGCACGCAGGGTTGAGTCGCTCTTCAGTGCGATACACACCCAGCCCGTTGAACCGCTCGAATCCGAACCCCAAGGGATCCATGTGCGAGTGGCAGCCTTCGCAACTCGAACCTGCAACGCGGTGTGCGAGGTAGGCGTCGCTCTTGCACTCGCCCATCTCCACTTCCACTCCGTCGTCGATGTCGACGTCGGAAGGAGGCGGCGGAATCGGAGAGCAGAGAATGCGTTCCGCGAGAATCGCACCGCGTCGACTAGGAAGCGTTCCGTCGCCCTGCGTCGACGAAAGCGAAAGGAACGATCCGTGCGTGAGCATGCCCGAACGTTCTGGGTTCGCCGTTGGCACCCACTGCGGCTCGTCGATCGGATCCATTCCGTAGTGCTCGGCGAGCGCAGGAGACACGAACGTCTCGGTGGCCGTGAACAAGTCGCTCCACGCACCATCGCCGAGCGCGCGATCAAGCAACGCATCCGTCTCGGTCATCATGTCTGCAGCCAACTCTTCGTCAGACACAATCAGGGTCTCGTGGCGGAGCCAATCTGCGTGAAGCGCACGAACCTGGTCGCCCATTCGCGGGTCCGCGGCCATGTCGCGCACGACCTGCTCGTACTCGTCGTCGCTCCAACGGTCGCCAAACGCGCGTTGCAGGAAGGGCTCATCGGGAGGCCGTCCCCAAAGATGGAACGCCAAACGCGAAAGCACCTCGAAGTTATTGAGCTCACGCAGGTCGTCATCCGGCTGCCCCACACCCACGCGATAGACCCAGTCCGGACTGGCGAGGAGCGCCTGGAGAACAGCGCGCACTCGAACCTCGTACGAGGTGTCCGCAAACGACGACGCCGCAGCAAGCAAGCGCGTTCGCTCTTCGTCGCTGAGCGGGCGCCGGAACAACTGGAGTCCAACCCGATCGACCAAGTTCTCGAGGCAAGGCGACTCATCGACCGTGGGGTCACACTCCGTCAGTCGATCGAGCAGCGCGCTGTCCTCCACCACGCGACGAGCAACCTCGAACGCGAGCGTCGCCTGACCTTGGACGAACACTTCGCCCGGCAGGTAGGTTTCCAACGTTCCAGAGAATGTGTCGAAGACTTCCTCTTCGCCGCCCGAGTCCGGATTGGTTGCCGTTCGCGCATCGGGCGGGAGCGTCTCGATGGCGAGTCCCGCGTACCCGAAGACATCCTCAACCACGTGATCGATTTCGCGGCGACTCAAACGGGGAATGGCACTCGACGGCGACTGATCCGACGGGAGCGCCTCACGACGACCATCCGGACCGAGTGGTGTGTCAGGATCCAGTTCCGGCGGCTCTCCGATGGAACCGGTGCAGCCTAGTAAAGCGACCCACAACACGCTGACTCTTGCCACGGATAGCAGTGTAGAAAGTCTGATACGGGCCCGTTGTTACAGGGGTGGCGCGAAAAGACTCAGGCCAGGGTGGGCTCGGAAAACGTCGTATCTTCAACGGTATAGCGGGTTGCACGTCCCTTGCCGACGCGAGCACAGAACCCGTCCTCGACCAGAATTGCCAGGCCACGTTGCACGGTTCGCGCGGGCAAACCCAAGTCTTTGGCAACGTCTCGAGCTGCGGCTTCGGAGTGACTCGCGATGTACCAGAGCATCCGATCGTGCTCGGAGTGCACGCATCGCGGATCGGGCATCAAGAGCGGCTTGTCGGCTCGTCCGACCAACACTGCCGAATCGCGATCGATGTCGAGTGGAGACTCTTCGCGCATGCGGTGCAACACGACGCGCAAGGCGCCGGAGTGAATCGACGGGCGGTACGCGAAGCCCCACACGCGTGCAAAGAACTCTTCGACGCTCAGCCCCTGATCGCCGGCAAGCGCGAGAACGGCACTTCCTGTATCCACGCGAGTCTGCCCCGTGGAGCGAACCTGGAGGGAGAGCTTGGCGTGACCGGGCGCAAGCACGCGTCGCGCAGGTGCATCCGGACGAGCCAGCACGTACGCGAAGGGGCCGTCTTCGAGTCGTGCGACACCGTGCAAACCTCGTGGTGGGAACCGAGCCTCGCCGCCTAGCCACGATGCCGTGCTGGACGTCGTTCCTCGTTTTGGATCGAGCATGGCTTGGAGAGCCAACACTTCGTCGCGAGCCCATGGTTGCGCGCCCAGTTCCGATCGCCAAGCCGATGTTGCATCGAGCTCCCGACCCGCAGCGAGTGCGAGCTCGTAACGAATCCAAGGTTGCAACACACCACCAGCGATTCGTGAAAGTGCGGCCAGAATGCGCGTTGCGAGGTGTGGCGCGCCACTGATGCGACGAATCCGAGCAAGGACGAGGTGCGCGACGTGCTCGGCGTAGGGATTGGCTTGGGTCCGCCCCATCCGCGACGCTTGGCGAGCCAACTTTGTGGCTTGATCGAGATCACCTGCGCGCTCGGAGTAAAGCGCGCGAAACGCCACACGGAGAATTTGGGTCGCGGCGGAAAGCGGACACGCGATGGGGTCGGGTTCACTGGCGGGTTGGTCATCGAAGAGAATCGAAGCTCGCCATCGCATCAGGGGAAGCAACGCTCCGAAGGTCGATGCATGTGGAGATGCGTGGACTTGCTGCAACAGCTCCACACAGGAGAAGTCAAACCGCCCCAGTCGCGCGTGTGCGTCTTCGAAGCGCGCGATCTCGCCAGCGAGTGAGTCGGTCGTCGTGGCCTCAGAAGAGTTCTGTATGGAGTCTCTTGCTACGAGGTTTGCGAGTGTGCGACTGAGCGCCAGTCCCCACTCTGGGTCCGCCTTTTGTGCGAGCGCAGGACGAAGGTCGCCCAGGTATCCCGCTTGCCACGCTTCAATGCTCACGGAGTTTCCACGACGCCTAACGGAGCAACACCGTCGACGTTTCGATAGTGTGGCCCCGTTGCAAACCCGACCGCGGTCGCCACGCCGGCGAGAACGACGACGCCTAGGAGTGTCCAGAACCAAGCGCGCTGCCAAACCCGCACCCGGGTCACCGGTAGCGCCGTGAGCGTGAGATCCAAAGAGCTGCGTTCGCCTCGCGCCAACTCGACGCGCTCTTCCACGGTCTCAAACCCTGCGGCGCGTCCCGTGAGCACATGGCGTCCCGGATTCAGCACGTAGAAGTTCCTTCGACCCGTTTCGATCGCGTCCTGTTCCTCGCCATCAATGCGAATTCGCAGTTCGACCGTCTCGGAGTGCGCACCGAGCCGGACTTCCAAGTGTGCAAGCGCTTCCCGCTCCTCTCGGACCAGTGACTCGACTTGGGTGCGTTGGGCGTCATCGAGATCGCCGTACTGCCCGTTGAGCAAGCGCGTCCATTGTTCAATGGCTGCCATGGAATCGCCTGCGCCACGGTGTGCGAGGCCAAGATTGAACGCAGCGCCGGGCTCGACGTACTCGCGAAGCGACTCTTCGAAGAGGCTGCGCGCTTCGGAGAACCGAAACTCCTGAAGCGCTGTCATGCCCTCGTTGAACAGAGCGAGCGCACGCGCTTCGGCCGACTGTGCGTAGCTCGTGGAGGCGGCACACAACAACGCGCCGACGAGGAGCACCCTCATCGACCGAAACCCCAGGGTTGCACGCCATCCATGGTGTCCATGCGCGGAGCGGGATCCATGGTTTCCGGTCGGGGGCGTCGCATGCGGGGGCGACGCATACCACGCATCACCGCTTCAGTTTCGGTTTCGGGTTCAGTTTCAGTCTCAGTTTCAGTCTCAGTTTCAGTCTCAGTTTCAGTCTCAGTTTCAGTCTGAGTTTCAGACTCAGCTTCAGTGCTAGTCGCGACGGTTTCGGTTTCCGCTTCGGCTTCGGCTTCGGCTTCGGCTTCGGCCTCGGTTTCGGCTTCGGCCTCGGCTTCGGCTTCGGCTTCGGCTTCGGCTTCGGACTCGGTGACGAATTCGGAGGAGGCTGGCCCCGTCGCGATCATCACCGCCGCACCGCCCGCAGCAGCCGCCAATACCAGTGCCACTAGGGCCGGCCACACGCGTCGTCGCGGTGTCTCCCCCACCAGCGGCCACGCCCGCAGCTCTCCCTGCTCGAACAACTCCACCGCGCGCTCACGCTCGTCTTGCGCACGCGGTTGCTCAAACTGCAGCGCACGCATGAACTCGCTCAACGACGAATCCGGGTAGTCGCGACGCAACTCTCGCAGTCGCGTTTCAACTTCGCCTGCGGTTGCAGGTCGATCCGAACGGTCTTTCGCCAAGAGCTCGAAGACCAACTCCACCAATTCAGGCGGTAAGTCGTCGCGCTCCGCACCGACGTCTGGCGGCGACTCGGTGAGAATTCGCTTCGGCCCTTCGCCGTCTCGGGTCGAGTAAAGCCGTCGATTCGTCAGCAATTCGAAGAGTGCAACCCCAAAGCCAAATAGATCCGAGCGTCGATCCGGCGACTCAAATCGAAGTTGCTCCGGCGACGCGTACCCCAGCTTGCCTTTCAGGATGCCGGTGGCGGTACGCGTGGTGCGTCCGAGCGCCCGCGCCACACCGAAGTCCGTCACCCGGACGACGCCATCAAATCCGAGGAGAATGTTCTGCGGCGACACATCGCGGTGGACCAGCTCCAAGGGCTCGCCGCTTTCATCCCGCAACTCGTGCGCCGCGTGGAGTCCTGCTGCGACCTGCATCGCGATCTCGATCGCGATCTCCGGCGGAACGCGCTCTCCCCCGAGCGCGCGAATAAAGGTCGAGAGCGACACGCCATCCACGAAATCCATGACGAGAAACGGGCCGGACTCGTTTTCGCCCACGTCCAACACGCTGACCACGTTGGGATGACGGATCGCGCCCGCGAGACGCGCTTCATCCGTGAACATCGTGCGAAAATCCTCGTCGTCGCGCAGAAAAGCGTGGGACTGCTTGATCGCGTAAAGGCGGCGAAACGAACCCTCTTGTCGCAAAACCAAGTCCACTCGTCCCATCCCGCCACGCGCGAGTTCTCGGACGAAGTGGTATCGCGGGGCCATCCGGCGCTCATTATACGAAGTTGGACCGAATGTCGGACTGTTCTACGTTTTCTTCCGAGCAGTGAGCCAGCGAATGCAGAAGTTCCAGTGGATGCGCGCAACGGTACTGTGCTTGGTTCTGGCCGGATGCGCGGTGCGTCCACAGGTGGACGTCTACTTCGACGCCGAACCTGAAGCCCTTGAGGGAGTGTCGGACCTGCGCGTCGTTGTGCTCGGATCCGACAACGTGGCTGTGTTCGAGCGCAGTCTCTCGCTAAGCGAGTTCGATCTTCGAAACGGTGATGTGGGACTCACCTTGGTCTCCGAAGGCAACGTGCGTTCTCGAACCTGGCGCATCGTCGCCACCCTGGAGACAGAATCCGGGGAGGTCCGCAATCGACAGACCGCGGTCGGTTCGTATGGAAGCGGTCGACAGCGGGTCAACTTACGATTCTACGCAGCGTGCACCGAGCGAACTTGCGACGCCGCTTGCGACGACGGGGAGTGCGTCGAGCCATGCGTGGGGTTGGACGACGTTGGCAGCGAAGCACCCACGCAACGAGTCGAGTGCAGCTGCGATGTTGCCGGCAACGGTGCACCCTGCGATGTCGATGGCGAAGCCGGTCGTTGCTGGGATGGTTCGTGCTGCACGGGTTGCTTTGACGGTGAGAACTGCGTTGCTGCACAAACCGAAACCGCGTGCGGAACCAACGGAGCCGAGTGTGCGCAGTGTTGCGAGGCGGAGAGCTGCAACGTTGTCCTGGGTGTGTGCCAGTCCGAAGTCGCCCGAATTTTGGTCGGTGATCGACACGCGTGCGTGCACAACAGCCTCGATCAAGAGTTTTGTTGGGGCGGAAACGAAAGTGGCCAAGTGGGCGACGGTACGCGCATCGATCGCGCGGAGCCCTTCTTGATTCCGATGCACGGGACGATCGCACCCGGCGACACGCACACCTGTTTCTTCACGTACGAAGGCGAAGTGAGCTGCTGGGGATCGGCCGCGAACGGCAAACTGGGCTTCTGGGACGAAGACCAACTCACACCACCTGAACCGGTCGAGGGTTCGTTCCGCATCGTCAAGCCGGGTGAGGACTACACGTGTGGTGTCGAGGAGGGTCGCGTGGTGTGTTGGGGTACCAACGGCAACGGTCAGCGAGGAAACAGTGGACCGCCCTCGCCTGCTCCGTTCTTCGAAGCCATCGGAACCGACTTTGTGCGCCTCGACGCGAACCGCGACACCACCTGCGCAATTCGGGCGGACGGAACGATGTACTGCCAAGGTCGAAACTCGGACGGGCAAGCAGGGGTTGCCGTTCGCGCCGGCGACGACACCGACGAGCGAATGACCGTTGCCGCGCATCCCGACATTCGTTGGCGAGACGTCGACATGGGATTCTTTGGCGGGTGCGGCATTACGGTGGACGAGGAACTACTGTGTTGGGGCGGCGTTCGAACGACAATCCTCGGCGAAGACGACCTGGCACTACGAGGCGCGGGAACGCTCCACGAAACGGTCGCGATTCCCGGTCGGTGGAGTCAGGTCTCGGTCGGCCAGTCGCATCTGTGTGCCATCCGAACCGACGAGTCGCTTTGGTGCGTGGGTTCCAACTCGATCGGGCAACTCGGTGTGGCGCCTGAAGACATGGGCTCCGGGCTTCAGCAGGTCGATGGAGTCGGCTGGCGATGGGTACGCGTCGGTGTCGGCGACGAGTTTACGTGCGCACAGCGTTCAGGTGGTGGCGGTGTGTACTGCTGGGGTTCGAACGAGAACCTGCAGCTGGGACAGAACGCGCTGAGCTCAACGAACGAGCCAACGCGAGTGTGTTTTCCGCAGCTCTAGCGCGTCACATGAACCTTCGAGTACCGAAAGCCGGTCAGTCGCGTGTTCACGCCGTGCCAGCCATCCGGGACTCGCGGCCAGGTCTCCTGAAACACCCGGTGCGCATCCGCGGGCGCGAGGTTCACACACCCGTGACTACGCTGCAGACCAAAGCGGTGATGCCAGAACGCAGCGTGTAGCGCGAAGCTGCCTTCGAAGTACTGGGTCCACGGCACATCTTGAATGCGGTAGCTGTCATCCCCCGCATCGGGACCGAGGTCGGCCATGGTGTCGGTGACCATCTTCTTGTGAATCTCAAACGTTCCGGTCGGGGTTTCGTGTTCATCCAAACCGGTTGAGACGAGCGTGGCGTACACCGGCGTCTCACCGCGATAGACCACCAGTGTTTGTGCACTCAAGTCGACGTGCACCCAAGGCTCGTCATCTTCGATATTGAACGGCGCTTCGATCTGTTCAGCCACACCGATGAACCAATCGCGAACCCACCGGACCTCACCTTCACCCCAAGCCGGGTCTTCGAGGCGGTGGTAGAAGTGGTCGCCGATTCGTTCGCGGCCTTTCCAAATCGGATTGACGATAGTCTGACGCGTCACCACTTCAGCCTCTTCATCGCGCACAAATCGATGCGTGCCGTCGTCGCGCTCACGGTGGATTCGCGGTCGAGCGTCACGAAGCATCCAGGCGATCGGAAGCGTGATTTCATCGGTGAGTTCGACCCCATGAAAGTCGGACCCCGTCCGCCCCTCGAGCTGCGCTTCTTTCACGAAGCCGCCACCTGCGGTGCGCACGAACCGGCGTCGTGAGCGGACTTGGACATCCGTCCCCGCGATGAAGAACGCGTGGTTGAGGTACCGCTCCACCGCGGCATGTTTGGTCGGTTCGTTTCCACCCAACTCACCGCGGAGAAAACGCGCTGCGCGTTGCTCGTTGCTGTTGAGCAGCTCCACGTAGCGTTGTCCAAACGCCAGGGCCGCGCGCTGTTGATCGCGCGAGGGAAGGTTGTGGTACTGCGGCACCATCTGCTCTTTCACGTAGAAATAGTCGTAGGGCAGGATTTCCGCGCGGCGTGCCGGAGGAACGATGGGATCTTCAGCGGGCGGTGGCTCTTCGGCCACATCGATGCCTTGACCGCTGCACACCCAACCGCGCGGTGCAATCTCGTACCAACCGCTGGCGCAACCTTCTGCGCGCTGCGACTCCCCTTTGAGTCGGATTCGCTCCCCCCAACGCAGCCAGCCCATCGGGTTGGACTCGGAGTTCGGTTCCGTGCGAATCACGATCTGCGCGCGCTTCACCAACCCGTGCATCGGGTACTCGCGGTTGAGTGCCTCTTCCATCGCCGCCCGCGTCGCTTCATCGGCGGCGGCTTCCGACACGTTCTCCAAATCCTCGACACTGGCGCCTTCGGGCGTCTCTTCGATGGACTCTTCGCGCGTGGACTCCGACGGGTCCGAACATGCTCCGATCGCAGCAAGCGCGGACACGAGTGCGAGCATCACAGTGCGAATCGGCGACATCGCGGGGGAAATTGCACCGCGCAGCCCAAGCGTGCAAACCGGGTACCCTTCCCGCGTGCGAAGCCTTCTCATCATCCTATTCCTCGCGGCATGTGGCTCCAACGAGTCGACTACCAGCCACGAAGGTCACGAAGTCGACAGCACAGGAGCGGAAACGATGACCGATGAACCCGCCATCGCCGAGGTTCCCTTCCCGGCGGAGGAAATTCAGCGCGCAACCTCGCCCGGCCGCACCTACGTGATCGAGATGCGCGAAGGCGAAGCGGAACCGCAACGCGAGATCTGGACCTTCGAGGAAAGCAGCGACGCAGGCTTCCTCCTTGTGGTGCGCAACACCGAAGGAACGGAACTGCGCCGCTCAGAAGGTCCCTGGACAGAACTCGAGTCGCACGCGCACTTTCCCGCCGCGCACACGACCATCGAGCGAACCCAGCTGGAGAGCGAGCTCGGCACACAGCCGTGCCGGCTCTACATCGTTCGCGACCCCGACAACGCGAACCTCATTCGCCGGTTCTGGTTCGCCGACGCGCTGCCGGGCGCGCCCATTCGCATGGTCGTCGAGGCCGACGGCACGACCGTCATGGAGATGCAGATCGTGGAGCATCGAACCGGAGAAACGTAAGAACCTGAAAATGGATTTAAGCGGGGTCGGCTGCTACCCCCGATTCATGACTCGCTTCGCCCTCGCTCTGCTTCTCCTTCCGCTCTTCCAGTCCCAGCTCGCCGCGCAGACCTCCGTTCAAGGTGGTCAATTCCGACAACAGCGCGTGGTGGACGACACGCTCAACCGAAAGGGACGCTGGGAACTCGGCCTGAACGTTGCCGGTGCCATGTCGTTCGGTAGCTCGACTCCGGACGGAGGCGAGTCGACGAGCCAGTCCAACCTGTACCTCACCGCAAGCGCGGTCGTGGGCTACATGCTCCTCGACAACTTGGAGCTGCGGCTCAACCTGGGACTTCAATACGTCGGACAGTCGGCGGGAGATGACACGTCGATTTCGAGTCCTGGATTTGTCGGCACCCTCCAGGCGCTCTACCAACGCGACCTCGTCCTTGGTTTGGCGATTTACGCGGGCATTGGCGCAGGTGGGTTCTACGGGTCACGCACGGTCGAAGCAGGCGGAGGACTCGAACGGCGCTTCACGACGGTGGGTGGCGTCGGCCAGGCGTTGCTAGGGCTTCTCATGATGCCGGGGCCACGTTTGATCTTGCGAGGCGGAATCCGCGCCGATTTTCTTTTCGGATCGGAGAGCCCTGAGGACGACATGGGTGGCGCGATTCCCGACACCAGTTTCTTCACGACGCAGGTTCTCTTCGATGTCGCCATCGGTCTGCGTTTCGGCTGAGCACGACATTCCTGTCACGGTGTGAACAAACGCGACGGTCGACAAACGCGCGTTCATTTTCTTCAACAACGCCTGTAATGATTTGAGCAAAGTCAGCGTTCTATAGGCGTGCTTGCCTCTACGTCTCAGTCCGCTTTCTTTGGTCGTCACCGCGAACTCGACTGGCTACTGGCCAACGCGCGATTTACGCCCAACGGCTTCATTACGATTCTTGGGCCGCCCGGCGCGGGCAAAACACGTCTCGCACGTGAGCTGCTCGCGCGCATGTCGGGCAAGACCGAGTTCATCGATCTGACCGCCTTCAATCGGATCGAAGATTTGGTTCTCGCGATCGACGGTGACGAGCTGCATCAGGATGGACTGGACGACGCATTGCGCGAAGTCGCGAGTCGATGGGCCACCTGCGACCTTGTGGTTCTCGACAACGCAGAGCACCTCTTGAGCGCGGCGTTCCGCCAACACTTTCCGGTGCTCGTTCAAGCCATGGCGGGCACACCGCTCATCGTCACCTCGCGGGAGCGACTCGGACTGGCCGACGAACAGGTTCTCGAGCTCTCGTTTCTCCCCGTCGGGCCGGAGGCACCCGCCATGGAGCTCTTTGTGGATCGCGCACGCCGGCTCGATCCTGAGTTTCCGCGCGATCAACAAGACCGCGATGCTGCGCTCGAACTGACTCGTTCGCTCGGCGGTTGTCCTCTTGCGATCGAACTCGCCGCGAGTCGTGCCGCACGTCTCGGCACACAGGTGATCGCGGAGCAGGTCCGTCAAACGGGGATGAGCATCATCGCAACGCGCAGTGACCGTTACACCTCGGTCACCGAGTCGGTCCTGTGGTCGTGGGAGCTGCTGTCCGAACTGCAGCGTGAAGCTCTCGCGGGGCTATCGATGATTCCTGGTGCGTGGCGATTGGAAGACGCTGCGGCGGTGCTGGGCACCAGTTCCGCAGAGGCACTCGACCGGATCGAATCGTTGCGTGACGCATCGCTCGTTCGTTTGGACACCGACGACCGAACGAAATACCGCGTGTACGAGATCGTGCGCGAAGTCGTGGCAGAACGTGCGGATGACGGCGCACGCCAACGATGCTTTGAGCGATTGCTAACGCACATCACGTCACCGCGTCTCGGGGCGTCGTTGTTTTACGACGCGCCAAATCCTTCGACGGCACCTGGAACGCTGCACTTTGTCGCCGACGAGTGTTTGCGCTCGGACCGACCCACCGAAGCTCTCCAAGCGCTGTTGCGCCTGCACTCTCGCTATGGCCAGCGAGGTCCGCACGCGTCGTACGCAACGCTCCTTACTCGCGTCGCTGCACGCCTTCCTGCCGCGAGCGCGGACCGAGCGATCTGCGCGCTGGCACAAGCCGAAGTCGAAGGTTGGCGAGGTCATTTTCGTTCGGCGATCCGCTTTGCGGATCACGCCCTGGAAGCACTGCCCGACGACTCTGACCCTGAGCTTCGTGCCGTGATCCTAGCCTTGCGAGGTCGACTCGCTGGCGGTGTGTACGACCCTGAACTCGCACTCCCTTCGTTCGAGGCGGCGCAGCTCCTGCTCTTGGGGCCATCGCACCAACGAGCACGCGCGTGGCTACAACAACAGGTCGCTCAGTACATCATCATGTACGACCCGAGCGAAGCGGAGACGCGGATCGAAGCAGCGCTGGCGGTCTTCCGACAAGTCAACGATGTCCGAATCGTACTCCCGATGCTCACTGTGCTCGCCACGTCGCGTGTTGCGCGCGGCGCGCGATCGGCAGCGGCTTCTGTGCTTCGGGAGTGCGACGCGGTGTCCGGCACGGTCGACGACGCGCGTTCCAAAGGTTACGTCGCGATGCTCTGGGGCGTGTACGAGCACGAAGCTGGACATCTCGACCGCGCAAGCGACTACTACCAAACAGCGCTGATGCATTTGCGCGAGTGCGGCAGCGCCTGGTTGATCGGACTTGCGCACCTTGGGCTCGGGGATGCTGCTCTGGAGCAAGGCGACCTCGACGAAGCCGAAGCGCGATGCTGCAAAGCCCTTGAGCTCCTCCGCCCGCTGCGCGAGCACGTGACGACCGTGTGGGCGCTTTGTTCGCTCGGCACCCTATGGGCTCGGCGCGGCAAACTCGACGTGTCCAAACGCTACTTCGACGACGCACATCGAATCGCCAAGACTGTTCCCGTGGTCGAACTCGTCGACGCCGTGCGCATCCGTCGCCTCGAACTCGAGATCGCCGAAGCTTCGCTTGCTGGCAAGAAGTGGGGTGACGAGCGCTGGTCGGCGATTGAGCAAACCCTGCACGAAGCGTCTGCGGCCAACCATTTTGGACTCCGCTTTCCGGCCAAACGCGTGTCGTCGCGTCTCGAAGCGTTGCGAGAGCGCGCGGGACAGGCGCGATTGGTGGTCGATTGCGAAGGACGCTGGTTCACGCGCGATGGTCGTGAACGTATTGACCTCCGTCGCCGCAAGCGCCTCGCACGCGTCCTGGCGCGACTGGTGATCGCGCCCTCAGGAGAATGGATTTCGCTCGATGCGCTCTTCGAAGCCGGTTGGCCCGGGGAGCGATGCGTCCCCGGATCCGACGTCAATCGCGTGCATGTGACGCTCAGTCGACTGCGCAGCGCAGGATTGGACGGGCTCTTGGAATCGGATGCAGGCCGCTTCCGGCTTAAGCCCGACACCAAGGTCGTCTTGGAAGAAGCAGCCTAGAGCACATCTCAAAACTCGCGCCCGTCGATCCGCCGTCAGAGTGGGTGAGATGGTGCGTCCGCGAACCGAGGAAATATGTCGTATTTTCGAGCGTGAGGGGATGGCACCAGGTTGCGTGCTGTGGCCGCGTAGCGGCCGGCGGGAGTTTTGAGATGTGCTCTAGTCTCCAGAGGATTGGGCCTCACACCAGGCACGAACCTCCACGAAGTGCTTCTCCATCTCGCGTTTGTACATCTTCGCAAAGAGCTTGTTCATCAACCACGCGAGTGGGTTCTTGGGTCGCGCTTCCATCGTGACGTCGAGGTGGGTACCGCCTTCCGCATCGCGAACCACAAAGCGCGTGTCCCACACCGTGCCGTGCGAGTCGGCCACCATGCGGCAGTGGTCGGCACCGAACTCGACGACCTCGAGCTCGGTCACCATCTCTTGACCGCGATGCAGCCGCACTTCGCGAAACCGAGTTCCGACGCCGCGTCGCTGTTCGGTCAAGAACTCCACCCGCTGAACTGCATCGGCGGTGTTGGGAAGATTCGCGATGTCGGACACCGCGCGAAAGACAATGGCCTTGGGCGCACCAATGAAGAGTGTTGTGCTCGTCGTGGACATGCCCGCACTCTGCGCGGTGGGTCGAAAAGGCGCTTTACGGATCTTGCGCGTTTGCGCGAACGGGGACGCAACAGCGCAGAGACCAGGTTTCCCAATCGGTCGGTGCGGCGGAAAACCTTTTGATCCCAGGCAGATCCGCCGGCTCGTACGCTGACTCCGGCAACCACTCATCGTAGAGATGATCCCACGCGACGGCGATGTGACTGAGCGGTCCATCGACCTGCACTTCGGCCGACGCATGAGCAGCCAACGCGTGGATGCCCACGTCTTCGTCGCCGTCCACATGTGCATCCACCTCGACGCCAAAGTCGAAGGTGACCTGATCGATCGGCGTGGTTTCGTAGTGGTCCCAGCTCATCCCGAGCAGGGCGCGCGAACGCCAGTCGATACCGTGAGCTTCAAGCCACCCCGTGAGTCGTTCAAATCCGTCTTGAAGCTTGGGTCCGAGAAAAGGCGTTTGAACGCGTACGTATGCCAGCCGAACCGCTGGCCGCTGAGTGATGTGGACTTCAACTGCACCCACTTCTCGTTTGGCTGCGGCGAGAGCTTCGGCATATCCGTCGATCACCTCGACCTCGTCGAGACGTGACCGTCGGTCCCAGACACTCGGAGCCACGCCGTAGTGGCTGCGGAACACGCGTGAGAAGTCGGACTGCGTACCGAATCCGACATCCATCGCAATCGCACCCAGTGGACGTTCGGGAGACGCTTTCATCAGGTACGCGGCGCGTTCGAGCCGACAACGCTGCACGAAACGCGTGAGCCGCTCACCGGTGATCGACTTGAAGACGCGGTGAAAGTGATGCGGTGAAAACGCGGCCACCTTGGCAAGCACAGCCAGCGAAAGGTCTTCCGCGAGATGAGCCCGGACGTAGTCGCGAACGCGGTTGACTCGACTCTCGTACTCGGAGCGCACGGAGCGTTGTACCAGCTTCGCAGAGGCGTAGAGCTGGAACTGAATTTAAGTGGGAGACGCGAGGCTCGGAGCCTGCAGATAACGACATTTCCGGTCTAGGTCTAGGCACAGTGGGAGACCAGCTCGAAAAGTGATCGAGCTTCCATGCTCTCGAACTTCCAAGCTTCCGGATCCGCGAAGCGGAACTCTTCGGTCTCCGAGCCTCGCGTCTCCCACTAAAATTGTGCGCGCACACTCCCCTTCCGAGCTCGCACGCCCAGCATCATCGGCAGGTGATGCTTCTTCCCCGGCAAGGTCCACATGCCGTGGTCACCGCGCACCATTCCGTGATGGGGCAAGGGCAACCAGTCCGTTTCCACGTACTCCTCGATCCGTTCGAGCATGAGCCCCGCGTCGAGAAGCGCTTGCACAACCTCTGCGACGCCGTGGTTCCAACAATACGAACGCGTCTTGTCGAACTTCGCGTCCCGATCCGCATAGGTCCCTTGATCGTCATCCACGAAGACTTCGCCACCCTCGTAGTACGGGTAACGCATCACCAAGAGGTTGTCGGTGCGCTTCTCATCGATCGTGTACAGCACGGGATGCAGCTCGCGAAGAACAAACACACCACCGGGCTCGAGCAGGCTCGACACAACCTTCGCCCATCGTCGGATGTCGGGTAGCCAACACAACGCACCCACGCCCGTGACCACCGCTTCGTAGGTCTGGCCCAGCGCCTCTACCGCATCGTACACGTTGGCTTCCACGAACCGCGCTGGGAGCCCCGCACGCATCGCCAACCAGTCAGCGGTCTGGACGGCCTTCGGACTGAAATCCAGTCCTGTCACGTGCGCGCCACGCCTCGCCCATCCCAAGGTGTCCAGACCGAAGTGGCATTGCAGATGGACAAGACGCTTGCCGGCTACATCGCCCATCAGCTCGAGATCGGCAGGCTTCAGTGGACAGCGACCGCCCAGGAACGCATCCACGTCGTAGAACACGCTATCCAAGTGCACGTCGACACGTTGGTCCCAATGCACCTGGTTCGCGTGAAAGTACTCGTCGACGTTCTCCCCGAATTGCATGCGCGGAGAGTCACCACGATCTGGCCAGGCGCAACCCCTACTTCTTCTTCGACTTCTTCTTCCGTGACTTTTTGAGAGGCAACGCTTCCCGAATGGGTTTCGGCAGGCGCTTGGTCCACTTCGTATCGACAAAAAGCTCTTCGAGTGTGGGGTGACCCACCAAGCTCTCCAGACTTGCAGAATCGATCTGTGTTTGGCGGAGCTTCAACACCCGCAGTTTCGGGGTCGTCGCAAAAGGTGAGAGGTCCGCCGTGGCGTACTCGACGGGCCCGGGTTTCCGCAACGTGGCCTTCGCGGTTTGCTCCACATCGATCGTTTCGACACTGGGCAACGACGCCATCGCCGTCAGCAACTCATGCGTACATCCCGACCATCCCAAGCATCGAATCGAGCGAACACTCGTGAAAGGTCCGATGGCATCCGCCGCGATCACGCCACGGGTCGTCAAATGCGTCACGGCACCAAAGGCGCGGCCATCTTGAACATTGGTCTGGCTCAATCCCAGTCGTTTGCAGCGGAACTCGGAGATGGCGTCAAACCCCCGACATGAATGCAGGCGGAGCTCTTCCAAGGGCAGTCGACTCAACTCATCCCAGTCATCCAGCTCGCATCGGAGGAGCATCAAGGACTCGAGCTTTGGAAACGCCGCGACCAGCGCGGCGCCATCGATCACGCCGTCGTTGCCGTCGATGATCAGCTCGGTGGCTTGTCGAACACTCAGTTCAGCCGGCGCCAAACGCAAGAGTCGAAGGACCAGGCTGACGCGTGACGCGACGCGTTCCCACCGGTACACGCCGCGGACAAAGGGTTCGAACAGGCCAAGCGTCAGTCGATAGGCCTCCCGAAAACCTTCGTTGTCGCTCTTGTTCAGTCCGCTCACGTATCCAAGCGGATGGCCGTTGGCCGTGATTCGAACCGTCAGTTCTTCCCACGACAACTCGTCGCGAAGCGTCTCGACCAACGCAAGTCCTTGCTCCGGTCCTTCCTCGGAGGTGAGGAGAGCTACCAACTTCTCGAGCTCCACCATGCCGCGAAGAGTACTCTTCATCTGTGGGTTCGCGAGTGATGGTGTTTGATGCGACGTGCACCGGCAAACCGGGGCTGCTCGGTCTCAGTCACGCGTGGTTCGCTGGAGGTCGCATCTACGAGTCACTCAGCCGCTTGGACGCGCATCGTGGCGTGCATTCCTGGCGAGAAGCGCTGCGTTGGTTGCTGCAGTTCGAGACGATCGATGAAGTGCAGTTTTGGGGTCACGGCAAGTGGGGTGAAGCCAAGATTGACGGCGAGGCACTGGACCGACATGCGCTCGGCGAAGCACATCCACTTCATTCGCAGCTTCGTGAATTGCAAACGCGGTTCAGCGACGACGCGCTGATGTGGTTTCGAACCTGCGAGACACTCGGTGCGCAACCCGGTCATGATTTCGCCCGCGCATGGACCGACTTCTTTGGAGGCCGAATCGCCGGTCACACCTACGTGATCGGCGCGTGGCAAAGCGGCCTACGCGGACTGCGCGCTGGCTCCACACCAACGTGGTCCGTACACGAAGGACTGGTGGAAGGAACGCCAGACGCGCCACGCAAAGCCGCGATCTCCTGGCCGTGGCGGGAGCGAACGATCTCTTGCATGCAAGGCAGCGTGCCCCAGGACTGGTTCGACTAATCGATCAGCGGCGCGTCTGTCTTCGAACGTACTTCTTCGAGATCGACCTCAGGTGCGAGTTCGACGACCCGAAAACCTTCGCCGGCGCAATCGAACACACCGAGATCCGTGATCACGCGGTTCACGACTCCCTGTGCGGTCAACGGAAACGAGCACTCTCGCATCAGCTTGGGTTGACCCTTCTTGGTCACGTGCATCGTCAGCACCAAGATGCGTTTGCTCCCCGCTGCGAGATCCATCGCCCCGCCGATCCCCATAGTTCGACCGCCAGGAATCGACCAGTTTGCGAGGTCGCCATTGGCCGCCACTTGCATCGTTCCCAGGATCGAAAGGTCGACGTGCCCACCTCGAATCATGGCGAAGCTGGTCGCCGAATCGAAGCAACTGCCACCCGGAACGATCGTCACCGTCTGCTTTCCAGCGTTGATGATTTGGGAGTGCTCTTCGCCTTCGTAGGGAAAGGGTCCCATGCCGAGGATCCCGTTCTCGCTCTGCAGCCACACACCCGAGTTCTCGGGAAGGTGATCGGCGACCAGCGTCGGAAGTCCGATACCCAAGTTCACCACGGAGCCACGCGGAATCTCAGCCGCGGCGCGTTTTGCGATATCGATTTTTGAAAACGGCATTATCCGGCCTCCGGACGCGGGCGGGTGGTTCGGTACTCAATATGGTCCTCGTGCTCGGCAACGTGGACCACGCGCTGCACGAACGCGCCGGGAAGATGGATGTCATCCGGATCCAAGTCGCCAAGTTCGACCAGGTGCTCGGTCTCGACGAGTGTGAGCTTTGCGGCGGTCGCCATCAGAGGCTGAAAGTTCCGCGCGGTACGGAAGAAACGCACGTTGCCGAAAGGGTCGGTCTTGTGCGCGCGAATCAACGCCACGTCCGCATGAAGCGCACGTTCCATCACATAGGTGCGTCCGTCGAAGTCGCGAGTTTCTTTGCCGTCTGCCACGACAGTCCCGACACCTGTCGGTGTGTAGAACGCGGGAATGCCTGCGCCCGCAGCTCGCATGCGCTCCACGAACGTTCCCTGCGGCATGATCGTCACATCGATGGAGCCATCCGCCATCGCTTGGTGCAGGTCCTTGTTGTTGCCCACGTACGTGCAGAAGATCTTGGACACGACCCCGGCGCGGAGCCACGCCGCGAGTCCTTTGCCGAGGTTGCCGGCGTTGTTGCTGATCAGCGTGAGATCACGAATCCCCGCGGCAACGACGCCTTCGATCAAGGCTTCAGGATTTCCGCAGAGGCCGAAACCTCCAACCATGAAGCGCGCGCCATCGCCCACGCCTGCAAGCGCTTCGGCCACACTGTCTACGACCTTCGTCATGAGGCCGGAGTAGCGCATCCCACGGTGCTACGCGAGCGCCTTTGAGGTTCTACACATCGGTCTGATAGTCGTTGCATCGTCGTGCGCTTTGCATCCGCACGAGTTGGAAGAAGGCTTGCGAACACCCCGACTCTGTTTGCTCTGGTCCGAGGATGAACGATCTAGCGGGGCGGTTGTCCGATAAACGCTCGAGGTTGGTCCAGCCACGTGCGTAAGTGATCATGGAGATCGAGGGGTTCACGGCATGCGCCAACGCGAAGCCGTCTCTCAACATCATTGGCAAACACATCAACTGCGATTCCAGCGTATCGAATGCCGTGGAGATTGTAGCGTTGAGCGCCTTCTTTGCAGATCACGGTGCGCCCTTCTTCGTTGATTGGCAGCGATCGTGGGTCGTACCGTAGTATTTCGCATGCAATCTGGTCGAGCGCGCGAGGCTGTACTCGAGATTCCCCTAGTTGGTTCCGGATTCTGCCCTCGACGATCGTAAATGTGCTGCCAACTTCGTCCGTGACTTCCACTCTGAAGTCTTCGGGCGCACGGCAGCTGCTTCGAATGTCACGCCGGTACTCTTCAACGGGAGGTAGTTGCGGTGGTGGCAAACGCGGCGAAAACGTCTCGATGATGTTGGCCGCGATCGCGTCGAGTCGCGGACTGCATGCGGGTACGACTGAGTACATCTGGGGTGCGCTTTCAGTTCCGCGGATTGAGATTGGGGACGCGATCCCATTCGCTGCCGTTACACAACGACGCATGCCTGGCTCGGTGTTGACTTTCAATCGGGCGAGTTCACAGAACACCGACTCAATAAGCGTGGTGTCCGTGAGCCCGCTGGCGGATCGGCGATCGCCGGGTGGTCCTCCTCCGACTTGCCATCTGTGCCCGAGGATAATCTGACCCTCGATCATTGGTGCATCCACAAGCACCTTGAGACGATCCGGCGGCACAGGACACTCGGGTTGCTGTTTCTCGTGGTCGCTGCTTCCACAAGCAATCAGCATGGATAGGAGGGCGACTCTCACAAACGCTAGGGTAGCGTGATATCATGCGTGATGCGTAAGTGGGTGTGCACGATTCTTCTCGTTAGTTGCACCGGCCACTTAGATGAGCCCTTAGTCGACGAGCGGGCGCAAACGCTTGAACGAAGTGAACCCGCCGTGTTCGTTTACCGCGATGTGGTCGTCGTTCTGTCTGCTGGAACGAGTGAGGGTCGCGACTGCATTCGGAGCGATGCTCTGTGGAGTTGCAACTTCGACGACGAAGGTTGGAACGCACAAGTGCAGGGCTTGGCAGAAGCGGTACGTGAACTTCAACCAAACGCCGGGCGCACTCGAATATCGGTTGTAGTCAACACGCTAGGCCAACAACGCAGCGTCGCGGGGCGCGAGATTTTGGAGGGACCGCGGATTGCATCGGTCGACGGAGTTCCGCTCTTTCGTGTGCCTCTGGACTCACCGAGTCGCCGGGATGAGCTGGCCAACCTCATCTTGCAGATCGATCTACCACGAGTTGAACACCTTCCGCCGGCGCGCAATCAATGTCCAACAGGATGGCCGCAGAACGGCGGGCGGTGCACTCCAGGTGCAGTGAGTTCGTGGGGAGTTCACGCAGCGGCACAGTTGCTTCGGCTGCCCGAGCTACCCGAAGAATCCACTCGGACCGGACTGACGCGCAGAGAAGTGTGCCTCGCCCGCACTCGGCAAGACGCGTTCTTGTTGCCAAATGGTGGGACCAATATCGTCGCCTTCACCCCGACGTTCCCGGCAGAAGCGTTTAGTCCACAACTTGCTTGGCTGACTTCCAGCAACGTTGTCGATCGACTGTCGGTTGTTGGTGCTCAGAGGCTTGAGGACTTTCGTCGACCTACCGAAACTTCTGCGCTGCTTAGCATCGACGGCGAACAACTTGTGGACGGAACCGCAAATTTCACAGTCAGAGGAAGCACGTTGGGAGGAGGCGCGTTCGAAGTATCGGGGTCAACCGAACTGCCCGCAGGGACGGTCCCAGACTCTCGGCCATCGAACGAGCTGCCAAATGACGCACAACACGACGCCGCGTCGCGACTCGCGCGCGGCATTCGTGATTCCCTCGCATCCACAACGCCGCCGTTACGAGTTGGTGCTGGTCCGGGGAGGTTGGCCCTTTCTTATACGCGGTCGTCAGTCACCCCAATCGACGTTGAGATTGCGGCAACAGGAGGACTTCGGTTCGAGCTTGTTCCGTTCACGAATACGTGGTCAGGCGCCATCCAGGATTGGGGGTCGGTCGTGTTTCGAACTGGTGGTTCCCAACCACTAGTCCGCACACACATCGAGAACGCTGACAACGAGTGGAAGCGAGGCTTCACGGCGTGCCTTGTGCCAAGCGTTCGTCTGCGAGCTATGGAGGTCACCCAATCAATACAGAACTGGCGCCAACGCGTGCCGCTCATTCAAGGGAAGCGTACTTTTGTCCGCGTATTTTTCGACTTAGGTGACCTGCACGACAACACGGCTGCGAGTACCGAACTCCCCCGTTTACAACCGCGGTTACGTGTCTGTCGCGGCTCAAGCGGAGCGTGTCCCAATCCTTCAGATTCTGATTCCAGGGAGCTCAGTCCGGTCCCTTTTGGGGAGACTCCCCTTGATGGACAGGCCATCGCCCCAGTGCTCGACTCCGAAGCACGTTCGCGCGCAGGTGTCGTCTTTGAACTGCCCGCGGAGTTTACGGTCGGCAAGACTCGACTCGAACTCATGGACGAGCGGCTAGCGATCCAGTGCGCGGAGCCTGCAGAGTTCCAGTCGTTCACGCTAGCGCGCGATTGTAGCGTCGAGGTCGAGTTCACCGATCCCCTTGCGGATGCCGCGCCTGACCGCGCCCTCGAACTAATTCCGATCACACCGGTTCTGATCAAGCGCACAGATGGAAGCGGCTTCGAGCTTCGTGGATCTCCAACCGACTTTCAGAGGGAGTTTCTCGAGCGACATCTACCGCTGGCTTTCCACGAAACGAGAGATGGGGACGAAACTGTGCTCATCCGCCCATCGGCTACTCAAAATAACTTTAGGTCACTTGATGCTCGAACGGCTGTTCCGACACCGACGGCAACCGATGAGACTGAGCGAATTGCGCAAGACCTGTTGTTCTGGAGGGACCTGCTCGTCCGAGTTCGCAATACCTTCGTCCGTGATCACTGCACCCGCGACAATCCCGTTGGTTGCGAGCGTGGCGTGCATCTTGGCTTGGTCAATATTCCACCTGATCCCAACCGACGAATCTTTGGTCTTGGCAAGGCCGGCGCGGCCGTGGCGATGCAGGCCGGAGTCGTCCAACTCCACGAGATCTTCCATGCTCTTGGTCGTCACCACACCCCGTACTGCATGCCTCGGCAGGTGTTCACGTGTCCTGACATCGACGGCGATTTCGATCCCTATCCGTACACGGTCACGTTCGGCGCGGGTGATCCCGCGACATGGCCGAACGCGGGGCTTCGACCGGCGCTCGGCGCAGGCGGTGCCGAAGCCCCCGTTCATGATCAGGTTTGGGGTTATTCACCCGCTGCCATCTTCGCACCAGATTCGACATGGGACATCATGAGCTACTGCCTGGGAGATGGAGCGCTGCTGCCGTCCTTGCACCAAGTCGAGCGACTTATCGCATCCCACACAGGGACGTTGAACGGGGTTAGCGTTGAAGTGGGCCGCACGTTCGCGAGTTACCTGGAGACGCCGTGGGAAACGACTTGGCGGCCAGCGTGCGGGGCCACCAATCCCGAGCCAGGTCCGTTCATGGAAGCACTTCTTCTGGTTGGAGATGAGATCGACGGCGACATTACGCTCGCGCCGATCGAGATCTCGGAAGGGCCTGTCACGCTGCTTCCGCCTGATACAACGGCTCTGGACGTTCGGTTGGAGTCAAGCGAGGGTGACGTGCTGCTCGAGGCAGGCGTCCCGACTGCGGATGCCGATGCGATCGGCTTAGGGGAGATCCCGGACGTTACGACGTTCGAGTTCTATCTCCCGTATGTTGACGAAGCGGCCAAGGTTGTCTTCAGTCGCGGCGGCGCGGATTTGCTCTCGATTGAGGCGACTGACGCTTCACCAACAGTCACTATTCCAAGTGTCACCGTTGACGAAATCGCACGGTCCATAGAAATCGAATGGGAATCGTTCGACTCCGACGGGGACAGTGTGAGTGCGACAGTCGAACTCAGCGTTGACGATGGCGCGACGTATCAGCTGATCGGTGACCGTGTCCCGGACGAACAACTGGTCTATCCGCTTGACCAGGTTCCCGCGACGCCGTTTGCACGGGTGCGCGTGAACGTCAGCGATGGGTTTTTGAGCGCATCCGCAGTGTCCAGTCCTTTTGTTGTGCCTGTCAAACCACCACTGTTACTGATTGATGAACCCGCTCCTGGTGCTGTCTTCTCTGCGGAGTTCCGCGTCTCAGCACGCGCTCGCGATGTCGACTTCGACAGAGACTTGCCGTTAGACTCGATTCGCTGGTTGTCCAACATTGATGGGCCAGTTCACGAATCAGCAACCGGAGTCGTCGATGCATCTCGACTCACTCCGGGCGCGCACACGTTGAGCGCAACCGCGACGAACTCGACGGGCTTGATCGGAACCGCCGAGGTGAGTCTGATTGTAGAGGCCCGAGCTTCAACGCCAGACCTGGAGATTCGAACTACAGGCCCGAGCAAACTCGTTGCTGGCGTCGCGAGCAGTTACCGCTTCCTGATCCTGAACAACGCACCTGTGGCTGCCACGAATGCAGTAGTCGAGTACGAGAAGCCAGCGGGTGCTCGGATCGAAACGATTGGTTCTCCGGAGTGGTCCTGCGCTGCTCGGTCAGCAGGAGCGCGGTGTGAGTACATTGGGTCTCCAATAGGGATGCAAGACTCAGTGGAGCTTCCATTTGTATTGATGGGCACCGGTGAACTACCGCGGAACGAGAGCGCAACGCACCGAGCCATAATTTCAACCTCGGCTGAGAACGATCTGAGCAACAACCGAACAACTCAGCGGCTCAACGTGACGAATCTTGCGGTTGAGATTCAATCTCCTGTTGCTTTGCCGGGCGCGGTTGCCACGCACCTGTTGAGCGTTGCAAACGTGGGGAGCGTTGAAGAATCTGCGCCCATTCGTCTCGCGCACACATTCCCGGTCGGCGTTCATCCCGTCTCGTACAGCGCTCCAGGCTCGTGGGATTGCGAACTCTTGGCGCCTACGATTTTGTGTACGTGGACAGGAGCCAACCTCGGCCCAGGCGAGTCGCTTCCCAGCATCCAAGCTGATGTGCGCATTTCATTGGGGGTGTCAGAAAGTCGGGTCGTGTTCCATGAAGAGGGTCCCGCTGCCCCCCCGGCTGTGGGAGCGATTGCCGAATATCGAACGGTCGCTGCAAACGAAGGCTCAGCAATACACAACTCTCCCATTCTCTACACACGAGTTCTTCCACCTGAGGTCGAAATTACTGAGGCGGCGGGCGACGGTTGGGAGTGCAACGTGCTCGGTCAGTCGACAACTTGCATCCGCAATGAACCGCTAGCGCCGAGCGAGACAACCTCGCCGGTTGTGATTCTTGGGGTCGGGCAGCCACCCAGTGAACTAGTTACGATCATTGATCCACCGGAACCCGTCGTCCCCGGGATCGAACAGATCGTTGTCGTTCGTGTACGGAATGAGGGTGCTGGCGTTCATCGTGAAAACGTGACGCTTGATGTCGCCTTCGAACCCGGGCAGGACGTCCGTGGCGCCTCGGGTGATGGTTGGTCGTGTCGCGTCGAGGGGTTGCGTGTCTACTGCAGCTACCTCGCCGGCTTTCTCGAACCCGGTAACGAGCTTCCGCCCGTCCTGATCCCCGTCGTCCTTGAGCCCGCTGATCCCACCGACGTCGAGCTCGTCGTCGAGTCGACTGCACCCGTCCGCGACGGTGATCTGCTCCGCTACTCGATCACGATGACCAACAACGGGCCGGGCGACGCTCGCGGGCCCTTTGCCATCGATGAAGAGCTTCTCGGTCCCTTCGCGTCAGCGAGCGGCGAAGGGTGGGCGTGCATGTCCGCGTCTGGTCAGCTGCAGTGCACCAACGCGACTGCACGCCTGGCTTCGACGACATCACTTCCGCCGATCAGCGTGGCTGTTCTTGCAGAAGAGCCACCTCTACCCCCCGCGCCCGACGGCGTGCGGGTCGTACGGTATCTGGTTACAAACTTCGTCAGCGTTTTTCCAGACCTCATCGGGACTGCTTCGTTCGACGTGGTGCCCATCGGTGCGACTGGAACGGAGGGTCCGTTTGAGGTCAGCGGCGTGCAGTCGAATTTCAGAATCGGACGAGTGTCGGGGGATGGCTGGGGCTGCACAACAGAGACCCTCGACGGAGTGCAAGAGCTCACTTGCCGACATCCGGGAGACGGGTTGCTTCCTGGACAACTCCCTCCTCGCATCACTGTGCATCGATCTCTATGACGATCTACGTGAGGACGCTCTGCTGACCGACGGGGTGGACATCGAAGTCACCGGGGGTGACCCGTGTTTCTTCGATCTGGCCGACTTCCGGCAGTCCATCGTGAAAGGACATCTCGACACTCGCATCACCGACTGCAGCGAAAGGTTCCAGATCTTCCGGAGCAATTGGCTTGGCGATGGTGATGTGGTCCTAGAGATTCCACCGGCTCCGAACCACCTGTTGATCGAATGGGGAGCCCCTCACCAAGGCGGGAAATGGGAATACACGGTTGGCGTTCGGAACGTTGGTACGGCGGGGACGACTGAGCCGGTAGAAGTCGCTTTCGACCTCCCGTCCGGTGTGACCTGGACCCCGAGAATCGCACGGACAAGTTCGCCGAGCTTCGGCGATCAGTGGTCGTGCGACCAAGTTGGACGACAGGTCCAATGCACTCGCGACGGGTTGGCGCGTAAGGAACGCGACACACTTAGGCTGTTGTTCGACGTCGCGCTCGACGCCGCGGCACTTCAACCGGTCACGGTCGGGGTCACGAACGCGGACGACGTGCGTGCTGAGAACAACACGTTTGCTGATCGTCTCGACAGCGTTGCTCAGCGGTTTGGACCGAGCTTTGCTGAGCGCTTCGACGCCAATCCAGTCGAAAGCGAACTCTCCGTTGATCTCAGCACATCTGCCGCGTGGACTGCAGACGGCGTCGAGACCGCATCCTTCACGGTGCTGAACTCTGGAAGCGCGCCGATCAACGACGTTGTGCGCGTCCACGGTCTGGGAGCACCCGCTGTCGTCGATACCGAGAGCGTCGCCGGTGATGGCTGGACGTGTGAGACGGCGTGGGGAAGCTTTGTCTGCACTGCTGTCGCAACCGACTTGGCGTCGGGTGCGGCGCTTCCGGCGCTCACCGCGACGTTCGTACCTGCGCCAGATCCGTCGGGCGATGCTGCGCTGATGGCCCGGGTTTGGAGGCCTGGCGTCACAACGGCTCGGTCGTCGAGCCAGGGCGTCGACGTCGCGTCCTCGACACGCCCCGATCTCGGCGTGCTTGCGCTGAGCGCGTGCCCACCGTTTGATGACTGTTGGCCGATCTACGACCCATCAACGAGCGCTGAACCGAACCATCTCGCGCGGATTCACCTCGTTGAGTCGGCGACGTCAGCGCTGCACGAGGTCCGCTTCTCACACAACCGCCGCAACGACATCGACGAGAGCACTGATCTGGTCGCGCACTGGGATCCGTCGGGGGCCTCGCTCCTCACCAACGGTTACCGAGTGCCACTCCAAGAGGTTGTCGCGAACGCGGATCCTTTCGCGGCACTTCGCGTTGTCGCTACGGGTCCGCTCGACCCCAGTGGCAACGTCGCGGTTGGCGTCCAAAACGACGTGATCACAATCACTCGACTCTCGCCATCGTCGTTCACGACTGTGCTCGATCCAGGCGATCCGTTCCGTCTGCAGCAGGCCGAACAACAGCTTTACGAGCCTGTTTGGTCACCGGATGGAACCCAGGTTGTGTTTAGGCGAGGGATTCCGCCGAAACTCTGGATCACGGACATCAGTGTCGACCCGCGGGGTTTCCAAATCGGTGCTGACGCAAGCGAGCCTCGTCGACTCACCGTCGACGCCAGTACGCGCGCTGAGTACAACCCCGCGTTCTCACCCGATGGATCCGAGGTTGCCTTCTCGACCGATAGCGGAATCGTCATCGCCGACGCATCCGCCGGCAGCGAGCGCATACTGACCACGAATGTCGGGGCCGATGCCGACACACATCCGACCTGGTCTCCCGACGGGCTCAGCATCGCGTTTCAACGTGGTCAGGCAAACGACGCTCCGTTGACGTTCCCGCCGTCGACTGGGGTTCTCGATCGTATTCGTGCGCACCGGACACAAGTTCGCGGGCGCTTTCCAGAGTTTCGGGACAGTGGTGTGTACATCGTCCCAAGTACCGGGGGCGCACCGGTTCTAGTCACACGCGGACGACACCCGACGTGGCGTCCCACAACGGATGCGCTTCCTGATGCAACCAGTGAATTGGTCCCTGCGCCGGTGGTCACGGGAGATGTCGACCTACGCGTTCAGCATCCAGCACCTGATACTTCCGTTCCTGTCGGGACACTGGAACTTAGGGGAGCGGCAACCGCGAGCAGACCCATCACAGACAGCGTGCGCGCGGCGTTTGTGATCGATCAACACAGCGGTCGCGGAGTGAATCGACGGCTCGCGGGAGAATACGACCGAGCGCTAGCGACGAGGAATCGCTTCGGAGCGCGCGGCTTGCCCCGCGAGTGGCGCTCAGCGTCGCCGACGTGCGACACGCTGCCGGGTTCAAACCTAATCGATTGCTTCGCCCAAGAGTTCGAACGCGAGCTCGCACGCGTGGGCGCTGAGGTTGGTGTGGTACGACCCGGTGAACTCCTTGATTTCGACGGTGCGAGTGTCGTAGTCGCCTCAACAGACGGAGACTCCGACGGCGTCTCAGATTTGTTGGAGGCGGTGACCTCCGTTCGCTACGGCGCGTGTGGTATCGCGGGAACGCCGTCGTGCGTCGGAGATGTGGAAGGGGATGTCCGAGACTCTCTGGACGAGTTTCTCCAGCCGATGGTGACGCTCTTCGATTCACTCGACTCGGGCGTTGGCGCAACCGCATATGTTTTTTCGGCAGGTCGAGATGACCTTTCTCGAGCAAGCGATTCCGCGCTTGCATCGCTCATCGGTGCCGGCGTTCCGGTGCATGTGTTTTCTCGTGCGACTCAAGCACGACGAGATGACATCGTTTGGGTTGTCGACGACAGCGTCGTTGAGTTTGATGCGACGTTGGATGCCACCCTGCAGGACTTCGCCACGCGTTTGCCGGATGGTGACACGCACGTCGCGCTCGTTGCTTCGAGTGACCTGTTTGGTGGGGCCGTGACCGGTTCGTACACGTACGTAGCCGCTACTTGGCCAGACGGAGTGAGTCTGACGGATCGTCTGCAGGGGTTTGCAGACGAACTCGGTCTCCGTGAATCTGCGCGCACCCACGTGGTGTTTGTCTCCGCGGACGGACGCCGCGAAGGTGGCAACCGCATGGAAGCGCTTGCGCGAACGTTCCCGAATGGAGCCGTCGTGCATGTCGTGTCACCCGAAGGCTCACCAGGTCGACCTGTCTCACGCGTTTGTGAGACGACTCCCTACCCAAATGGCGCAGGCAACCGGTACTACGAAATCGCAGATCTCACCGGGGGAACGAAGGTGTCTCTCTGTGCAGACTCATGGACGGAGATCACCGACGCCATCGTGACTGATCTTGCACGGCCGGCGATCAACGATTGCAACGATGCAACCAGTCCTCTCAGCCAGGTTGCTGCTCTGACTGGAGGGCAGTGTGTCGTCGTGGATGGGTCAGAACCACGAGCGTTGATGCCGTGGGCGTCTGATCCAAGAGGTGCCCAAATTGAGCGCATCGACGTGGTTCACAATGGAGCGCCTCCGGTGAGCTTCCCGATTGACCAAACTGGTCTTTGGGCTGTGCCGGTAGACATCGTTTCGGGACCGAACTCACTCGAGTTGACTCTAACTACCGAGGACGGACGTACCGCGACCCGCTCGTTCGATGTGTTTGGAAACACGCCGCCCATCGCTGTCGACGACGCGTTCACAGCGCTGCCCTTCCTCGGAACGTTCGATGTCTTGGCGAACGATGGAGACGCAGACTCGGACGATGTTGTGTTGGTGTCGAACACACCTGCTACCGTGGGCAGCGCCAGCTGTGCGAGCGACGGACTCTGCACGTTCGCATATGTACCGGGCACGACCGAAGGCGTGTCGACCTTTGAGTACACGATCGCAGACGGACGCGGCGGCACCAGCACTGCGACGGTAAACCTTGAGTTGCCGCTCCCTCCGATCGCCTCCGATATTTCGATCGTCACCCCTGCCGGTGGCGGCTCCGTTTCTTTCGACCTTCTCTCGGCGGTCACCGATCCGGATGGTGGTGAGGTCCGCCCGGATCCGCTCGATCAGGTCGTTGGGACTGGCTTTTTGTCTTGCAACGTCGTTGGCGCATGCACGTACACCACGACCGAAACGACTCCACACGAGTTTGCCTATCGTGTCGTCGACGACGCAGGTTTCTCGACGAGCGGACGAGTCTTGGTGACTCCCGGCCCGGCGCCCAACTTCGAGGCGGCGGTATCGGCAGCGGACTTCCTGGTCGGCGAGGAAGGCGTTTACTCGGTCGTACTCACCAACAATGGAGCGGTCGATGGTGAGCTCGCGCGCGTCGAACTCAACCTCGATCCGAATCTGTCGCTCGTCTCGGTAACCGGGACCGGTTGGTCCTGTCCGCTGACATCCGAGTGCCAATTGACGGGACCCATCGGACCTGGTGCGAGCGCAAACCCTCTCGAGGTACGTGTCGTTCCGGGCTTGGAAGCCATTCCGACTGCGCGTACGTCCTTCCGCACCGATGGTGCGCTCACCGTCGTAGAGACACCCGTCCGGTCACGTGGCATCGATTTCACCGGGGAGTTCCTGAACACAGTCACGCTTCAAGACGACTTTTCGACGACGATCGACATTCGAATTGACAACGTCGGCGACACGGATGGGACCTCACCCGTGGCGTTCACGTTGCCGCTTCCGACGGACGTTGCGTTCACGGATGCCGGTTTTGGGGAGTTCTCCTGTGCCGAGACTGCGCGGGTCGTGACGTGTACCAGTGCTGGTCCAATCGCAGCAGGAAACAGCGCCTCTGCGTTGTTCTTTCTTCAGGCCGGTCCGACGACGCCAGCATCGTTCGCACTTCGGGCGGCAATCCAATCGGTAGAAGATGTTGCGCCGGGCAACGATGAGTTCACGGTGCTTGGATCGCGCTTCGATTCGGCGTCATTGTTGCAAATCATCCCTGCACTCGTCGCCATCGACACACCAAGCAGCTACCTATTCCGACTTAGCGATGCAGCATCCCGCGACTTCCTGCTGCTTGAGCACACATTGCCCCCAGAGGTCGACTTCATCTCGGTGCGAGAAGGAGTCGGCTGGAGCTGCCGTGAAGACGTTCCGCGGACGTTCTCTTGCGACTACTTCCCGCCGCTTGAATTCACTGGCCGTGGTGAACTCGAGTTCTTCGTCACGCCGAACGCGAGTGCCGCAGGAGGCTTCGACGTCCAAGCGTCTGTTAGTGCGAGCTCGCTCCCGGACACGCTCTCCTTTGTCGAGAGCATCGCTCTGTCAGAGAGCATTGATGCCGCAGCGGTCATACGTGCAAACCAGCTCGAGGTGGGTGATTCGAGCTACCTCCTTGCAGCGCGGAACGCTGGACTCCTGCCGACCGCGACTCCCATAACGCTCACCCACACCGTACCGTCCGAGCTAAGTTTCGTTTCTGCGACTGGGTTGAACTGGACTTGTAACAACGTCGGTGCGGATGTCACCTGCGCCCATGCGTCGGGGCTGGTGTCCGGCGCGACGAGCGAAGTCGTCGAGATCTCCGTTGCTACGGCAAGCAGTGCGAAACCGGTTGTGCCAATCGTCGCAACCGTTGCTTTGGCGGGAGACGTCCGTCCCGGTAACGACAGTGCACAACAAGATGTTCCAGTCGTCGATGGAACCGGTATTGATGCTTCTGTCAACGTCGACGCCGATCCACTCTTGAGAGGCCTCGAAACCGTTTACCGATTCGATGTCCGCCAGGCAGGCGATGCACCAATAACATCCACAATCACGTTCACGCACTCGCCGCCTTTGGGGGTTGATGTTGTAGACATCGCGGGGGTCGGTTGGAGCTGCTTCAACTTCGGGACGCTGTTCTGCGATTTCGCCGGACCACTAGGCGCCGGAGAAACTGCCCCGACCATCGAGGTACGCGTCCAAGCCAACGCGCTGGCGCCGAGCGAAGTCGAGCTAATCGGCAGCGTACGCGTCGATGGCGATCAAGACAGCAGTAACGATGAAACGCGGGTCACGGTTCCGGTGTTGGACGGGCCAGATGCGAGCGTCGACTTCGGCACTGTTCCACTAAGTGTGGGAACGGCAGGCGAGTACCAAATTCATGTTGCCAACGTCGGTGCCGCCGTGTCCTCGGGCGTGACGACGATAACGCACACCGTGCCCAACGAGTTCGACCTGAGCTCAGCAAGTGGCGCCGGTTGGAGCTGCGCTGTCGTCGGCAACGATGTTTCCTGCGACACGTCGTCGGTTGTCGCCCCAGGCGATGCGTTCCCGCCCGTGGTGTTGATCGTCACACCACAGCCCGGGTCATCAACGACCACCGCGCTGTTCGCGAGCGTTGCTTCTGATGGCGACGCGAATCCAGCGAACGACACGACGAGCACATTCGTTGAAGTCGCCTCACTTGCAGATCTCGCACTCCGTATCGCCGCCAGTCCGATGGTTGCAGGCGCACAGAGCTCGTACACGTTAGAGGTCGCGAACCAAGGAACGGGAGCGAGCATGGCGCCGTACACGATCTCCCATGACGTGCCACCGAGTTTCGAGTTCCTGGACGCGGTCGGTCCGTTCGCTTGCGCGTCTGTGGGTGCGGGGCTGACGTGTACGTCCTCGGCACCACTGGCGTCGAGCGATGTGAGTACGCTCGAGATCGTCGTGCGGCCGACAGTCGCGGGCACTATTCCGCTCACGGCGAATGTTGCGCTTGCGGGCGAAGTCAACGTTTCGAACAACAACGCCTCGGCGACAGTTGACGTGTCAGCTGGTGTTGACGTGGCGATTCAGGTCGCCGCTCCAAGCGCGTTCAACGTCGGGACGAGTGCTTCGTATTCTCTCGATGTGCAGAACGCTGGAGCCGTTGCCGAGAACCTGCGCGTCGAACACGAAGTGCCGACCGGGCTGATAATCACGAGTGTCTCGTCGACCTCTTGGAGCTGCGCGACGGTGGGCCAGTCGGTTTCGTGTGAGCTGTCCGTGCTGGATTCGTCGGTTCCCACCAGCGTGCAGATCGATGTGGACGTCGATGCACCTGCTTCGCCGGTCTCGCTGCTCGGAACGGTCTCTGCTGATGCCGACGTTGATCTCTCGAACAATACGGCCGCTGCGTCGGTGGATGCCCTTGCTGCTCTGGATGTCGCCGCGGTTGTCACTGTGCCACCAACAGGACGCGTGGATGAGCCGTACCGCTACGAGCTCAGCGCCGAAAACGCAGGAACGAGCACGATCGGCGGGCCGATTCAGTTGAGTCACATCGTTCCCGATGTCCTCGATGTGTTCGCGGTCACCGGGGGAGAGTGGCTTTGCTCCAGCTCGGCGGCGACCTTGACCTGCACGCATCCAGGTCCGCTCGACATCGGCGTGACGTTGCCGACCATCGCCATCGATGTGAATCCGCGAGAAGACGCGTTCCCGAACGTTACGGTCGCTGCGGACGTTGCGATCGATGGTGATGGTGATGCGACTAACGATGTCGCATTCGGGTCGACGACAATCGAAGCGACACCGGACTTCAGCGTCACGATTGAGACCGAGACGTCCGGAACCGTCGGCGGACTCCTCCAATACGCGTTCTTGCCGACAGCGACTGGCGCTAGCGTGGGTCAGCTCGTCGAACTGAGGCATCCCGTCCCGGCGAATCTCGATCTCGTCAGCGTTGATACCGGCGCATGGGCGTGCGCGATCGGTAGCGAGTTGCGATGCGAGATCGTCGCCGGCGGGAGCTTGCCGGCTGTGATTGTGTCAGGTCGGCCGACAAGTGCACCCTCAGTAACGCTCGACGTGCTCGTGTCGAACGACAGCGACCGAGATCCAAGCAACAACTCCGTGAGTACTGTGGTGCCGATTGCTGGCGGACCGGATGTGGGCGTGGAAATCGTCACGGGCGGGTTCATCGGTGCTCGAACGGCAACGTACATCCTGCGCATCTCGAACGACGGCGATGCGGCGACGTTGAGCACCACCGAAGTCTCGCATCAGACAACACCAGAGCTGCTCGTCACCAACGTCACCCCGCCTCCGGATGTCACGTGCAGCGGTGTGCCGCTGGTTTGCGTCATCGACCCCGGATTCGAACCGGGAGGCGTTCGAGAGGTCGTCATCGAAGCGACCGTCCCCACGGTGGACTCAGTACTTCTCGAGAGCGTGGTCGTGACCGTTGGAGACGTGAACCCGAGCAACGATACAGCAGCGCTCACTGTTGACGTGATCGCACCGCTCGACGTCGAGCTGGCAGTTTCGGCGCCTGCGACCGGCGAAGCCGGAGTTGCGCTCACCTACTCTTTCGATGCACGGAACCTGGGCGAAGAGCTGGGCGGCGAGCTGAGCCTCATTCATCCGATCCCATCCAACGCGACATTTGTCGACGCCGTGGGTGACGGATGGTCGTGCACGATGGATACCTTGAATCTGACCTGCCAGCGTAGCAGCGTCGGGAGCTTCGAGATCGCGCCTCCTTTGCTCGTCAGCGTCGTTCCTTCTGGCGGCGACCTGAGCATTGACGGAACTGTCTTCGTCGACGGAGATGTCAACGGAGCGAACGACTCGGCGACCGCGACCGTGGTGGTTGAAAGCGTAGATCCACTGGACTGCAATTCGGCCGTTGCGAGCTCCACGGAGCTCTGGCCGCCAAATCACGTGTTCGTTGGGATCGATGTCGAGGGCTTGGATCCTGGAGTCGTCCCAACGGTAACCTCTGTGCGTCAAGACGAGCCCGTCGAGGGGACCGGTGACGGCAACACCAGCCCTGACGCTGAGCTCCATCCCGATGGCAGTGCATCGGTGCGTCGCGAGCGTTCGGGAGGTGGCGATGGCCGTGTGTACCACCTGGGGTTCTCCGCGACCGACGGCGAACGCACGTGCGAAGGCGTCGTCACCGTCTGTATCCCGCACTCTAAGAAATCGGGTTGTGTCGACGGAGGCCCGCTCTTTGACAGCCTGCACTAACCATTTATCAGAAGTTGCGTCGGGTGCGTGGTGGGCGCCATGCCATGCCTTTACGTACGAGTCCTCTTCTTCGCCACGGGTTATCCTCGCAGTGCTTTTGTGATCCGAGCGAAGCCTTCGTCGAGCTCATCCGCAGTGATGCAAAGGGGGGGAGAAACCACGAGCATGGCGGTTTCACGACGCGTTTGTTTGTGACCCTTCAGATGCACGAAGACCTTTTCGCGGTGCAAGGCCGTACGAATCGTGTCGAGCTGTGCGGCATCGACCTGAAGATCCGCTGCGCCAAACAATCCGATACTTCGTGTCGAGACAACGGGACCGGCGAGTGCCCCAAGCAACTGCTCCAGTTTCGGCGCGAGCGTTGCTGCGTTGTCGACCAGCTTCTCATCGTCGTACACGCGCATGGCCTCGAGCGCAGCTGCGACGCCCAAGGGATGTGCATAGTGCGTCAGGCCGCACGCCAAAACACGATCGTCAAACGTGCGCGCCACCCGGTCGTGCACCAACACCGCACCCAGGACTCCGTACCCGGCGGTAATCGCTTTGCCCAACGTGATCAGATCGGGCGTGACGTCGAAGTGTTCGAAGGCAAAGTACTTTCCGGTTCGTCCAAACCCCACCAGCACTTCGTCCATGACGAGCAGCGCGCCCTGTTTCGTGCATGCTTCGCGAATCGCTTGGATGTCCTCTTTGGGTGGAACCACCACGCCGTTCGCACCTGGAACTGACTCGAGGAACACCGCCCCGACTTCACCTTCCAGTTCGAGTGTTCGGGGAATGTCGGTGGGACGATCATCCTCGAGATCCATGACGTGCACGATTCCCGGAATGCCGGGTTCGACTGGAGCACGGCGCCAGTCTCCCGTGAGGCTCACAGCACCCAGGGTCGCGCCGTGGTACGAGCGATAGCGCGCGACCGCTTTGTATCGTCCCGTGTGCAACCGAGCGATCTTGAGCGCGTTCTCGTTGGCGTCGGATCCGCCCAAGCAAAAGAACACCGTGCTGAAGCCTTCCGGTGCTTTGGCAAGCAACGCTTCGGCCAGCTCTCGCTTTGCGGGATAGACCGAACTAGGCGCCGCCAAACAGAGCCGGTCGGCCTGCGCTTTCACCGCGTCGATGATGCGTTGATGTCCGTGTCCGGCGTTTGCTTGGTAGACGAGTGCGCCCATGTCGAGCACGTCTCCGGCGTCGGTCTTCATCCACACGCCTTTGCCGCCCAACAACTCGGTACCGCGCGCGTCGCGCTGAGACTGCCAGGTGAAGAAAAACGTCATGCGAACTCCTTGAACGTATCTGCAAGGGCTTCGAGCTGAGTGGTGGAAAGATCGAGAGGCGGTGCGACAAGCAGCGAACCATGCGGAAGCACCGGCGCGCGAAATCCCTCACGTGACAACGCGTCCGACATAGCCTGGGCGTTGTTCGCACGAACCACGCGCAACGCACCAAGCCCGCGTGAGTCCAAACCGGTCAGCGCAGCATCCAAAGCCTGGCTGAGTTCGTCGCCGCGGGCTTCGTTGAGTTCACGCAACGCACGCAAGCGATGATGCGCACGAATCAGACTCAACTCGTCGCCGTCCCAGGTCGACACCATGGTCAGAGGCTTGGGTACCCAATAGGCCGAACGAACATGGACGAAGCCGATCTGACCACCGCCGTACCAGATGCGCATGTCCGGCTTCGCACTTGAAGGAAGCAGCGCTCCGCGTTCGCTCCGGTAGTAGGCGTTGGCCGTATCGACAGAAACGAGGGGAACATCGGGCCAGTCTTCCCAAAACGATTCGGGAACAACCCGACCCGTTCGTTCTTGAACCGGTTCCGCCCACAACCCGAGGACATCGTAGCGTCCAGCAAACGTCGCCAACGCCGCGCGAGACGCGTCGAGATCAACGGCGGGATGCGGAATGCGTACGAAGTCAAAGTACGCGGGTCCACCGCGGTGCACGGCAGGATCCGAAAGCGAGCGCGCCGCTGCGCTCGTATGGCCGACGTACCCTCCTTCGAATCCGATCGCGATCACGCCGCCGGGTCGGTGGTGCTTCAACACGCGCAGTGACTTGTCGAACGCCTCGTCACGGGAACTCGTCAAGAACAGGTGCGGATGATCCGGAGTCAACGCAGCGATGTACTCCACGGCGCGAACCACGGCCGGCGTGACATAGTTGACCAGCGTGAGCTTGTTGACCGCAGGACCAAAGAGCGCCCCCTTTCGCTGCAGCTCCGTCAGTGTCTCGGGGGCGTGCTCGAGGGGAGCGCTCACGTCACCCAAGTCGACATCCCGGACCGGTGCCTCTCGCTGAGAAACGATCACCGGAGCGCGCAGCGGCATCCGGTAGTACACGGCAGTCGCGTCGGAGCCGTACTGGTTCTCGAAGCGGTACACCTCGTTGGCGCCAAGGGCTGTGTTGATGCGACTCATCGCGGCGGTCGCACCCACGCGCATGCGTCCACACATGAACTGGTAGCGCGCCGAACCATCGGGACGCCGCAAACGCGCGGCTTCCTCGACCAATCGGATCTTCATCGTCTTGCCGATCCCAAACCCGGACCAGTCCGGATCGAGCGCGGTCGAGAGCGCATACATGGAGTTGTTCAGCTGACGCATCGGATCGGTGTCGCAGCCTGCCGGTCCACTCACGTGCTCCAAGGGACAGCCTAAGGTTCCACCCACCAGAACCCATGCGCCCTCAACTTCCGCTTCGGCAACCAGTGCAATCGCCGCGGGATCATCAAAAGCCTTGCCCAACCATTGTCGCGTGTCACGACGCGCCGGTTCGTAGACCTTGGCTTCGATCGCCATGAATGCATCGAGCACCGCGTCACGTTCTTCCGGTGCGGCTACACGAAAGCGCAAGTTCGCGTTGCGCGTGGGTTTGACGGCCGCACGAGGGGACAGGGGCACGTCCGACCATGCGGGAGGTTCTCCCTCTGGATTGGCTTCGAGCCACTTGAGAGTCGCACGGACCGCATCGAAGAGCCGGTCGATCGCAGCCTGGTCAAACGCGCGGTTGAGTCGGTATCGAACGGTTCGGTCGCCCGCACCGAACACCACCACGCCTCGCCAGAAACGTTGTTTCAAGTACTGCGCGAGATGCGCCGGCGAAGGCAGATCAAACGCCAACGCGTACCCCGTGGCACGCGGGCGCAGCACTAAGTCTGGGAAGCGAGCCGCAAGCTTCAACAAGGAAGCGCGGGTTGTCTGCTGAACTCGCTCGGCGTCGTTCGCGTCGATGCGCTGGAGATGCACGTGACCGCGAACGGCGGACGCGCCATGGGGCCGAACCGCCTCGGGATCGGCGAATCGCGAAACGACCACCCCCACCTGTGCACGCTTGGCAAACGTCACCGCGTCGGGTTGGTCTGGACCGCCGCCGACATCGCGCAAATCAAAACGGGTATGCCAGCAGACGGCCCCACCAAGCCCGAAGCCCGTTTGGACCTCGTCGTACACGAGTGGCACGTCGTAACGCCGGGTCAGCACGCGCAAGGCTCGATGGAATCGCGCGGTGGAGTAGCGGTCGCCGCCTTCGCTTTGCATCGGCTCGACGATCAGCGCGAACACGTCGCCTTTGTCTAACTCGGCAGCCACCGTGCGCAGGCTTGCAACTTCGGCTTCAAGCAGCGCATCGCCGGTTGGCCAGTCCAACGCATGAACGCGTTTCAGCCAGTTGTCGGGCTCTGGAGGTTCTTCGCCCGGCTCGGTCCACAGCGGATAGGGCGCGTAGGTCACTTCGGCGCCAGGAATCTCGTACGGCGCACGCTTCTTCGGGTTGTAACTCGCGTGCAGCGACAAAAGCGTACGCCCGTGGAAGCTGCCTTCGAAGGCGACCACACGTTTCCGATCCGGATACGCGGCATGGCACAACGCAAATGCCTTCTCGTTCGCCTCTGCTCCCGAAGCACCGAAACTAACGTGCTCCAAGCCGACAGCGTCGCGTAGCGCTTGAGCAAACGCGTCGCCGGCGTCGTCCTCGCAGAGACCCGTCGCGACGAGCGTGTCCTCAAACCCGCCTTCGGTGTAGCGAGCGACCACACCTGGACTCGCAAAGCCTTCCGGAAAGGTCGCTGTTTGGCTCATCCCATCGATCACCGCCATCGGCTCTGCGTCGATTGAGACCATGCGCGGTCCGTGCGATCGCAGGTGGTCGATCACCATGGGCTTTTTCTCGCGGACGATCCGCTCGTCCGTATAGAGACGATCCAGCCACGCTTTCGACTCCGGAACCCTTCCCTGTTCGGGCAACGTCACCCGCGAAGGCCGTAGAAAGTCACGCTGCAGACGCCCTGCTTCGTCCAGTTCTTCCTGGCGATGCTTCTCATCGAGGGTGTCGTTGTTGCTCCGAGCCAAGATTCCTCCTGCCTGGGCTACACTAACAGCGGTGGAATCGGCCACTCTCGGAATCGACGGCCCGCCCCGCACCATGGGTAGGTACGAGCTGCTCTTCCGCGTCGCCTCGGGCGGCATGGCCGAGGTCTATGCGGCTCGCGTTCTGGGCGAAGCCGGTTTCCAGAAGCTTGTCGCCGTCAAACGCATGCTTCCCACCCTCGCGGACGACGAGGAGTTCGTGAAGATGTTCCTCGACGAGGCTCGACTCGCCGCGAATATCTCCAACCCCCACGTCGTTCAAACCCTCGATCTCGGTCGCGACGATCGCGGTGCGCTCTACATCGTCATGGAGCTGGTCGTCGGAGTTCCGCTCAGCCGGATCATGAAAGAAGCCGCGAAAGTTCGGCGCGCGGTTCCCGTGGGCATGGCGGTCGAGCTCTTGGCTCAAGCTGCGTTGGGTCTCGAATCCGCGCACCGCGCCACCACACCCATCGGTACACCGCTGGACATCATCCACCGAGACATCTCGCCGCAGAACATCCTCGTCGGTGTCGATGGTCGTGCACGCATCACGGATTTCGGCGTTGCCCGCGCGGTGTTGCGGATGAGCCAAACCGAAGCGGGCCGCATCAAAGGAAAGTTCGCCTACTGCGCGCCGGAACAGCTTCGCACCCAGAACATCGACCAACGAACCGACATCTTCGCGTTGGGAATCGTGGGCTGGGAGGTTCTGGCTGGCCAGCGCTTGTTCGTGGCCGAGCATCCCCTCGCCACCATGGAGCGGGTGCAGTCGATGCCGATTCTCCCGGTGCACACGCTGCGTTCGAAGGTTCCCGAAGGGGTTTCCAACGTCATCGCGCACGCACTTCAGCGCAATCCCGAAGAGCGTTTGCCGACCGCGGCCGAGTTTGGTCGTCAGATCCGTCGTGCCGCCATGGACGCGGGTGTCGAGCTTCCAATTGCCGGCGATATCACCCGCTTCGTCAAAGCCGCGGGTGGTGAGCCGCTGACGAAGATGCGCACCAACATCCAGGTCGCCCTGAGCCAAGGCACGGTGCTGGATTCACAGGATATCGAGCTCACGGAGATCTCCAGTGGCATCGCCTCGGGCGAGGGCTCCGACACGATGGAGACCACGAAGGCCCGCGAACGAAGCGAGCCGGACATCGACGCGTCGGGTGTGTCGCGAACTCCAGGAAGTCTTTTCCCCTCGGCGATGCCGGCAGAGCCTGCACCGGCGCCCAAACCCGGGTTGTGGAAGCTTGCTGCGGTCGCGGCGCTGGGTGGGCTGGTGCTCGGAGCGATTGGCTACTTTGCCGTGAGCGCAACCTCGTCGTCTGAGAGCGATCCGGCGTACACAGCCACGCCTCTTGAGCCTCGGGACAATCAGCCTGAACCGGACCCACCCGAGCCCGAGGTCGAGCCTGATGACACGATGGTGTTTGGAGACGACGAGCTCGCCCGACAACCGGAGTTGGAACCCGAAGACGAACCCGAGCCTTTCGAAACCATGCAGCCAAGGCCTGTCTCGATGGGAACCATGCGGGTCGCAAGCATGCAGCCGACAACGATGGAGCCCGAACCTCCGGTGATGGAAACAATCGTCGCCGAGATGAGTGCAGAGCCGCCACAAGTCGTTACTATGGTTAATCCACCCGATGACGATTCGATGCAGCCGACGACACCGCCACCTCGTATGGGTATGGGCGGTGGAACGTTGGTGGGCGTCGATGTCTTCGATCAGGCTCTGGACGACTAGCGTCCTGGCCGTATTGGCGCTGGCGAGCGTCGCAGAAGCCTCCCCCACCGTTCGCGTCATGAGTTGGAACGTCTGGGGCATTCCGTACGTCAGCGATGACGTCGAAGGCCGCATGGAGCGCATCGTCGACGCAATCGCAGAGCACAATCCCGACCTCGTGGCGCTTCAAGAAGTGTGGGAACCCGAGCACGGCGACCGTTTGACGGAGGATTTCCGGGCTGCGGGTTGGGCCCACGTTCGTCACTTTCGCGGTGAAGGACGCAAAGGCGGCTTGCTGATCGCGTCGCGGTATCCGTTTCATGAAATGGAATATGTGCGGTTCACGATGGGCGATGTCCCGCTCGTTCCCTGGCACGTGGACTGGATGGCGGACAAGGGTGTTGCGCGTGTACGAATCGACCACCCCGAAGGTGCGTTTACGTTTGCGAACACCCACTTACAGGCCGCATACGGCGGGCGTCGCTACGTCACGACGCGCTTGAGCCAAGCGATGCAACTTGCGCGAAGCCTCGCCGACTTGGGCGGTCCGCTCGTGTTGGCGGGCGACATCAACACGCGACGAAGTGAACTCGGGTTTCGGGCTCTCCAAGCTCGTGCCCGCATCGTCGACACCGGGATTGGCGCGAAGCTCGACGCCATCATGCAGCGCGGCTTCAACGTGCAGTCACGACAGATCTTGTTTCGCGAGGATCGCGATGTAAACGGTGTGGCGATGCCCTTGAGCGATCACGGGGCCGTGATGGCGGACCTGGTCGCCACCGAAGCACCTGCCCCGTTTCTGCAGTGGTCCGAAGTGCGTCGTGAGGTCGAAGCCTATCTCGTCCGCGACAAGAGCTCGTTTCAACACATCGGCGTGATCGTGCGCTTCGCAAGCCTGGTGTTCGTCGGTGCCTTTGCCGTGTGGGCGCGAAAACGAAGGCGACGCTGGTGGCGCCTGTACTGGAAGCGCGGTGCGAGTTTCGCATTGGTCGCGCTCGCGTTGCTTTATCTCGGGTTTGGGTACTTCCCGCGAACCGAACAGCATATGGCCGAGACCGCCGAGCAGATCGACACCGAGCCGGATCTGCTCGTCATGGCCGACTGACTACTTCACTTCGCCACGTCGAAGCTTGCGGTACAAGCTCAGCGACTCGCGCAACACCTCGATCGTGTCGTCGAGCCCCAGGAACTCGTCCACCACAACTTCTTTGTTCTCGAGAATCTTGTAGTCCTCGAAGAAGCGCTTCATCTCGCGCAGCGTGTGCTTCGGCAAGTCGGTGATGTCGCGCGCATCGGCGAAGTAGGGATCACGCGCGTTGACCGCGATGATCTTGTCGTCGATGCCTTTGTCGTCGCGCATGCGCATCACGGCAACCGGACGGGCCTCGACCAAACACAGGGGCACAACCGGCTCCTGACCGAGCACCAACGCGTCGAGCGGATCGCCATCGTCGCAGTAGCTTCGAGGCACGAACCCGTAGTCCGCCGGATAGTGGACTGCGCTGTAGAGCACACGATCCAAGCGCAACAGACCGGTCTCTTTGTCCAGCTCGTACTTGTTCTTGCTGCCCTTGGGGACCTCGATCACCACGGGGAGCGCATCGGCGATGAGCTTTTCGTCGACATACACGTCGTGCCAGGGATGCATGGAAAGGGGATCTACCACGGGTCGGTGGTGTATGGTCGGCGCGATGGGGATGACGGCGGACGCGTCCAAGAAAAACTCCGGTCCGTTTGGCTGGCTTCGCAAAGTCGACGACTTCGTCTACGCGACCGAACAGGGCATCGTCGTGAGCTTTTTGAGCGCGATGACGATCATGGTCTTTCTCGACGTGGTCGATCGGCGCATCAGCTCGCCGGACAGTAAAATCGGCGACCTTCTCGGTCGGTTCTTGGGGATCGACAACCCAGACACCAAAACCTGGCTGGACGGCACCGTCGCACCGATCGTCGCAGTGGTGCTGGGACTCGCACTGCTCTGGTTCGGCGTGAGCTCGGTGATGCGCAAGGGTGAAGAGAAGGCCGAGACCAAGAAGGTGCTCGGCATCACCGCGCTCGTGGCCGGTGGACTCACCGGTCTCGGCTACCTGATGAACATGCGCACGGAGATCGTCGACGAGTGGGGCACACCTCAACTCGCGCGCGTGTTCCCGTCGAAGTACGTCTACCTGCTGCTGTTTGCGATCACGGCGGGCCCATGGGCGTTCCGGTTGTTACGCGACAAGCCCGAAGACTGGCAGCGCAAGATCGGCGGAATCGTCGTGGGTGGAGGAATCCTCGCGTGGTTTGCGCTGATGTACTTCCCCGATGAGTTTTCGTGGTCACTCGAGGTGTCGGGAATCATGTTGCTCTGGGTCGGTGCTCTGGGCGCGAGCATTTGTGCGTACGCGGGCAAGCACATCCGCCTCGACGCGTTGCAGAAGACGGTGCCACCCAAGGCGAAACGTTTTGTCGCCGCGGCCGGCTTTTTCGTCAGCGCGATGTTTGCCGCGATTCTTTCGTTCCTCGGCTACAACAACCTCGACAACTCGATCATGACCGGCATGGCGTTTGAACAGACGCAGATTCCGGACTGGGTGGCGACCGCAGCGATTCCCGTGGCGTTTGCGTTGACCGCTGCACGCTTCGTGAGTGCGGGCGTGAGCCACTTGATGGGTGGAACCTACGGCGCATTCCAAAGCGAACTGGCGACGCTGACGAAGGAACTGGAAGACGGCGACGACAGTCCTGACACTGAGTCTGACACTGAGTCTGACACTGAGTCTGACACTGAGTCTGACACTGACACTGAGTCTGACACGGACACTGAGTCCGAGAAGAAGCGGGAGGAAGAGGAATGACCTCCGAATCCAAACCCACGACCGAGGCGCGCAAGAAGCCGCCCGTCTTCGTGATCCTGCTCGGCCTCGCCTGCATCCTGCCCTTCGTCGGCAAGGGCGGCATGGTCGCCAGCGTCGTTATTGCGTGCGCCCTACTCGGCGTTCCGCTCTTCGCGCTGATCGGCCTCGTCACGATTATCTGCTTCACCCTCTTCACCGGGTACTCAGAAGCGACGCAGTTCTCCCCGATGGTCGAGCGCATGCGTGGACTGATCGACCAGAAGACCCTGGTCGCGGTTCCCCTCTTCATCATGAGCGGTTCGGTCATGGCGCGCGGTGAGATCAGCACACGCCTGATCGACTTCGCGCGTGCGTGCGTGGGTTGGATTCCAGGCGGCCTCGGGATGAGCGCCGTGTTTGCGTGCGTGTTCTTCGCGGCGATCAGCGGTTCCAGTCCTGCAACGGTCATCGCGATCGGCGCGATGATGGCTCCTTCGCTGATCGATGCCGGCTACAGCGACCGCTTCAGTCACGGCTTGCTCACCTCTGCCGGTTCGCTCGGCATTCTGATCCCGCCCTCGATCCCGATGATCCTCTATCCGATCGTCTACGGACCGAGCGCCAACATCGAAACCGAGACGCTCTTCGCGAGTGGTTTTGGTCCCGGTCTACTCATCGCGCTGATCCTGATGGGCTACTGCCTGGTGTACGGGATCATGAAGAAGACCCCGCGCGACACCTTTGAGTTCCGAGCGATCGGACGCACGGCGATCAAGGGTTTCTGGGCACTGATGTTCCCCGTGTTGATCCTCGGCGGCATCTACGGCGGCATTTACACCACGGTTGAGGCCGCAGCGTTCAGCGTCGTCTACGCCGTGCTCGTCGAAGTGTACGTGCACCGCGCGCTGAAACTCAGCGAAGTGCCGGAGACCTTCAAAGAGACCGGCGTGTTCCTTGGCGCGCTACTGGTGATCATGGTTGCCGCGTTGGCGTTCGACGAGTTTCTTCACGAAGAGGGCGTGCCCGAGCAACTGGTTGCTTGGATCGAAAGCCTGCATCTGCCGAAGTGGCAGTTCCTGCTCTTGCTGAATGGTTTGCTGCTGATCGTGGGCATGGCCATGGACATCCTCAGCGCGATGTTCATCTTTGTGCCGCTGCTTGCGCCTGTGGCTGCGTTCATGGGCATCGACCCGCTGCACTTCGGAATCATCTTCATCGTGAACTTGGAGATCGGCTACCTGACTCCACCGGTGGGATTGAACCTCTTTGTGGCGAGTACGCTTTTCGAGCGACCACTGGGGCACATCATCAAGAGCGTCGTGCCCTTTATTGCTCTGATGTTGTTGGCCCTGATTCCGATTACGTACTGGCCGCAGCTGAGCGTGGGACTTGGCTACGCGATCATGGACAAGGAGCCGCCCGAGATTCGACAGGTGTCGACTGGTGCGTTGGACGACGACGATCCGGTCGAGGACGAAGACACCGACACCGACGAAACGCCGGATGGTGTCATGACGCTCGAGCAAATGATGCAAGAGGCGGGTGGCGAAGACGATGAAGGCGGCGACGAAGGTGGTGTGCAGACTCTGGAAGAGATGATGCAGGAAGCTGAGGACGGCGATTCCTCCTCCTCCGACGCCTCAGAGGACTCCGACGAACCTCCGTCGATGTCGTCGTCGATGGAGATGCAGACGCTGGAAGAGATGATGCAGGAAGCTGGGATTTAGTTCGCTGGTCAGTAACTAGGAATGCGTATTGATTAACGCGAACTTGATTGAAGATTTGCGCGTTCTGCGGCCCTCCCGACATGCGGGCTTCGTTCCGGATTTGGCGAGTGATTTTACCGGGAGGAGTCGAGTAGAGGAGTAGAAGAGTTCTCTCCTCTACTTCTCTACTCCACTCCTCCCGGTAAAATTAATGCCCGGACCACTGTCCTCGAAGCTGCTGGGCAGCACTCCGTGCTCTCCCACGTCACAGCAACAACGCGTTCGAACTCGTCTCTCTTCCGATCCTCAGTCGAAATCCTGATCGGAGCGTCGGTCCGTGTTGGATTGGACCACCATTCCAGGGCGCTGAGATTCCAACTGTCCACTCGAGTCGCTGCATGATGCGGACGCTCGCGTCGACTGTGAACGTTGCACCGAGGCCGTCTGCCCGCATTTGTGAGCCGCCATCGCACGTCGTTGATGGCAAGTACGCGTAGCTACTGAAGTACGCGCCGAAGTCGATGCGAAAACGTTGGGTCACCACCGCGGTGACATACGGGCCCACCGCGAATAGCCCGTTCATCGCGTTCTGTTCTTCGCGCGGACTCCCAAACCAGGTCGGTGCGATGACCATTCCCAAAAAAGCTCGACCACCGACTCGGTAGCGAAGCTCATCGACCACCGTAAAGTCCACCCCCGCCATCAAAACGTGTGCTGGCTTGCTGGGTACGTCTGCTTCATCAGTCGTGACACCTACGAGACTCGCGCTGCGTGACCACGCGTTTCGATAGAAGCCGGTGATGCCGAAACGCCCGTTCGCGGCGAAGCCGCCACCGAATGCCAGCGTGTAGTGTTGGCGTGCGACTCCACCTGCAAGCTCCTCGGTTGCGGTACGAGGCGCGGTCAGCGTGCCCGCGTAGTCCGCACCAAGGATCGGAGAGTCTGCGGGTGTTGGTGGTGGTAGTTGTCCTGGGACAAGCCCGCTCTGATCCACCGCCGTGCAACAGGCCAAGATCGCGAAGAGCAACTGCCCGCACGCGAGCAGAAGCAAAGTACGTCGAATCCACATCCCCACGGCAGTGGGTAAAGCAACAGCTGTTCCTCCGTCACCGCCTAGGATCGACCAGCGATTGTGTGCCCGAACGTGCCGTGAATTCGCACCTGTGACTCCACTGCCTCACGACTCCCATCAATGGAATGCGGAATGCGGGATGCGGGATGAGATCGAAAATGACGAACCGACCTTGCCCCGAACCCGAAGCCGAATCCGAACCCGAACCGCAGACCCTCACGGAGCCGATAGCGCTGGCACCGTATCCACGCTTAGCGCGTTTGCCGGCGGCTCAGGCAGCACGCAGTTCCCCAACAGCTCATAACCATCGGCGGTTCCTGTACACATCGCCTCAACCCGGTGTTCCGTGGTGATCCAGGTACGTGAACGACCACGCGTGCGCCGCGCTCCGGCAACAGCGTCGTACTCAACTTCGCAATACCTGCTTCGGCATTCGATCGACACATGCGCTTCGAAGCCCTCACCCTCAAAGCGTTGTCGCGTTCCGTCGGCTGCAAGTTGAACGAGACGTCGCACAGAACGAGGGGAACGGGTAAACCGAAACAAGGCTGCTGTCGCCATGGGACGCGCCGCTCCTTCGGGCCCGTACACGAGTGATTCCACACTCACAAAATCGTCCCCGACGCCGCTCCGAAACCCCTCTTCGAGTTCGGGGTAGCGCACCCAGTCACGCCCTACATCGATGGCGATTCCACCCACGACATCCGTCGTCGTAGGTCCCGTGGCATCGACATCATCCGCATCCGCTGGCGGACTCGGAAGCTCGCACTCCGCCATCACACACCCAGCATTCATACAGGCACACTCCCGCGTCGACCGCACACGTTCCTGTCGCCAGGTAATCAAGCGCACATGCTGAAACTGCTCGTCTCGTCGGTACTGCACATCAGACAGACAGAAGATCTCCGCGCACTCTGCACTCGCCTCGAAGCCTTCGACCTGTGCATCCTCTTCCAGCCGCTCACGCGTCCGCGCGATGAGGTCATCCACGGCGCGCCGCACCGAGATCAACGTGTCCTCTGGGTATTCGGCAGCGGTCAACACCACCAAAGGTCCGACCTCCTCCAATCCCATTGCCCTCGACTCGACGCGCGATGCCCCTTCGTTTTGCAAACGTTCCTCGTACCCATCCACGCGCATCAACGTCCAATCCATCGGCCCTTTGGCTCGAATACCGGCGAGCTCCAGCGTTTGCTTCATCGTGACTGTTTGAGAACCACAACTACTCCCGTGACAGCCCACAACGAACGCCAGCCAACACCCACTTCGCAACATGCCCCCTCCCACGACAAAGGAGGTTGCAAAGGCTGCGCCACCACTCGACCCGGACAACGACGTCGCTCTTGCTCTCGTCGTTAGCGAGTGAACACCAGCAAGTGTTAGTGGTTTAGCGTTAGAAGAGACGTCGAAAAAACGCCCGCATCGATGCACGGTGAGTGAGGCAATCCGCACGGACACTCATGCAAGCGCGCCACTCTGTTCGAGCAATTGGACCATCTCGCCAACGCGCTTCGAATCGTGGATCGCGTTGTGTGTTTCTTGCGGGTCCAATTTCCGGTCATACAGCTCCACCGGCGCTTCGAGTTGGCGGTCCCATGCCAACGTCGCGTCGTTGGTGCGCAGCGCCACGTAACCCATCGCCTCGAAAACAACGTTCTTGCTCGGTGCGCGTTCACCGCGCACTCGCGGCACGAGCGATGCGTCTCCCATTCGCTCAACACCCGCAAGTTCACAAAGGGTCGCAACAACGTCGCGATGATCGACCGCACCGCTGTCGACGCGCGCTTCCATTCCGCCCGGCGGTCGCACGATCAGCGGAACGCGCGTGGCTTGCTCGTAGGGCAACACCTTCCCAGTCACGCCATGGTCGACCAAGAGTTCGCCGTGGTCTGACGTCACGACGATCCATGCATCGGGCGGGACGGCCTCCAAGACTTTGCCCACACACCAATCTACGAACGTTACTTTGGCTTGATACGCAGCGCGCAACGTTTGCCACTCCGGCCGACTCCACGTCCGGCGGCGACGTGCGCGATACCGTTTGGCCACCGGACTCAGCGGTCCCGTGCGCGTCAGAATCGGCTCCGGAATGGACTTGAGATCCACGTTCTCGAACCAAGCACGCGGCGGATCGAAAGGTGGATGTGGGCCTGGAAAGCTCACCTGCAAGTACGAGCGCTGGGGCAAGGTTGAAAGTCGCTCCACCGCTTTCATCGCGCAGAAGTGATCGAGGTGGTCCTCTGCATCGAGATGCCATGGCGCATCATCCGGAAGCACACACTCCTGTCGCTCAGCCTCCTGCACGACATAGCTGCGCCAACGTTCGAACTTGTCGCCGAGGAAGTCCGAATGCGCACTCTGTAGCCAATGCGCTTGCGGATCGGGGAGCTCAAGCACGTCGAGATACCCCCACTCATGCAACACATCACGATGATCATCGAGAAGGCCTGTACCGTCGTGCAGGTGAGTCTTGCCGACAACCGCGGTGTGCCAACCTGCATCGCGTATCAGCCGCACGTGACTGGGCAACGTCGGCGGACGCACTCCTTGGTTCGTGCTCTGACGATGTTCGTGCACGTGCTGACCAGTCATCAGCGTCATCCGTGCTGGCCGACACAGCGGGCCGTTGGTCACGCAGGCCTCGAAGCGAAGCGAGCGCTGCGCCAGCCGGCTCAGATGCGGCATGTGCCTCACAAAATCGGCACGCAACTGATCCAAGACAATCAGGACGATCATCGACGAGCCAGCACGTCGGCGACCGAAAGCGCTTCGGGGCCGAGTGCTCGAGCGTCCTCCCCGGCTGCGTGGACGCGATAGCCCAACGCCGAAGCGAGTGGGCCAAGTTCAGCCTCGAACTCCGCACGCTCGGTCGCGTTCCATCGCGAGGCGTGGATCGGCTCGTTGGGACCCGCGTTGGGACGCCGCGATGCGATTTGCGTAAAACGAGCCTCATCGATAGTCGGCGTCCACCCGAGAAACTCAGCCATGCGTCGGTAGCCCGCAAAATCGAAGTCTTCGAGACGTGCGATATGGCAGTGCGATGCAGGAAGCTGCGCGAACTGATCCAGAATCGCGCTGATTCGTGCGTTGTAGAACCACGCCAGCTTTCCGATTTGCGTTAGCGCGTTCCAACGCGTGAACTCGTCACCGCGCGGAAGGTTGCGGCCAAAGAAGTGCCGTGGGTTGTTCGCTTCGCGAATCGTCGGAGGACGCGTCGCGTCAGCCCACGCGATGGGCTCAAGAAACCATCCGCGTGCCGCAAACGAAGCAACGGTTTCGTCCGGTCGACGAACCAGAAGCATCATGCGCGCGTCGAAACGCTCATGGAGTTCGAGCAGGGAATGACTCAGCAGCGCACTCGCTTCGAACGACACTCGATGTTCGCGATGATCGTGGGCCACCACCTCATCGCGGTCTGCCAAAAACCCCTCCGGATCGATGGGGATCCCGTGCCACTTGCAGAACATGTGGAAGCACGCCGGCAAGCGGAGACGTTCGTGCGAAGCCGCAACGTCGGGTTCGAGGGCAGCGAGTTCAGTGATGAACGTGGTGCCGCAGCGCCCTGTCCCCACGCAGAAACTCACCGTCCGCTTGGTCACAATGCAAACGTCTGCCAGCGCCCAATCTTCATGTGCGGCGCATCGTTCGAAGGCAGTTTGTCCTTCGGAGAAATCGCACTGAAGCTCACCAGCTGTGCGTAGAACTCGGAGAGAGCGAAGTCGGTCAGGTCCACCTCGCACTCCTCTTCCCACATGTTGCTGATGTCGAGCGCAACCAAGTTGGGCAGTGTCTTGAGACTTGCGAACGCCTCCAGGTCGTCTTCCTCGATGCTTGCGCCCGTGATGTCCAAGCGAAGCAGCGAAGGCAGGGCAGGACCTTCCGTCAACAGCTCGCCCACACCACTCACTTCAGACCAACCGTACTGACTCGCCATGTGAACCGTGTGCAGTTGCTTGGGTTCCGCCTTCAGGATCGCGCCGAGCAAACTCGAATCGCCGGGGTCGCCCGCCGAGAGAATGCGCAACTCGTTGCCGAACCAGGGGTCGCCGAGAAACGACTCGATGCTGCAATGCATGATGTCGGCGTGCAGGACCTTGAGCTCTTGCAACGCGGGATGCTCTCCGATTGCAGACGTCTCTTCGCTGCTCAGTTCGTTCTCCCCGATATCCAACTCTTCGAGTCGCATGTCTTTGTTCGCGTCCGCGAACACCAGGAACGTCCCTTCGGGTCGTTCACCCGTTTCCATGTCCCAGTCACACAGGCTCTTGAGCTTGAGGGACTTGAGCCCTGCTGCGTGCGGCGACGAGAGGATCGCCTTCAGCCCGTTCGCACCAAACTGATGACCGGTGACGCTCAGCTTTTCCAACTGACCCAGCACCGACCACGATCCAATCGCGACCGCGCTCTCCTCCGCAAACGTGGGTTCAATGCGGCCACCGCTGCCGAGTTCATCTTGCGTGGGCACCGACAAATCGAGTTCCCGAAGCGCAGGCAACTCCGCCTTCATCAAGGTGGCCATCCCTTCGTCGGTGAAGTTGTGCCCAGGTAGCCGCAGCGCGCGAAGCTGCTTGAGATAAGGCGATGCGACCAGCTTCTCGAGCGTCGCTTCGTTCATCCCACTTCCGTTGATCGTGAGCGCTTCAACCGTCGACATCAGCGGACACTGCGCAAGCCACTCCATGTCCTCGGGCTGCATCACGGTTCCGATCATCACGATCTCTTGCAAGCCCTCGATCGCCTGAAGCTCAGGGCGATCATCCAGCCGCGGCCAACGCAACGTGATCTTCGAAAACGGAATGGCCTTCTTCAAAGCGTCCACGTTCGCGGCGAGACGACCCAACGTCTCAAACCCAACGTTGTCGACAAAGCCCCGCGCGTACGAACCGTACGTGACGCCCTCCGTCATCGGGAGCTTCTCCATCCAATCCGCACGATGCTGCGCCAGGATTCCGCGCTCCTTGAGTTCGAGGTGCACGGCCTTCGCATCCCACCAAGGCAGCGAGGCACGCTCGACCTGGGTCCGCACAAGTGTCGCGCGTTCCAAGTCGCCCTGCTCTTCAAACCAGTCCGCAAAGACCAAGCGCGGCGCGTCGTCGTTGGGTGCACTGCGAACGGCGTGAACGAATTCCTCGATACTCATGACGTAACCCTCGTTAGGTGGGAACGGATTTCTTGGACGACGGGACGAACATCCCGCGGAAGTTGCAACGTGCGGTGTTGCGCGACGAACCGACGCCACCGTGCCGCGGCGTAGGGCTCCGACCACGACGACGCACCCAATGAGCGAGCCGGCATGATCTCGGTGCCACACGTTCGCTCGATCACTTCGCCCAGCTCGGTCAGCGTCGGTGGGGTGTGGCGAAACATCAGCCACAGATCAGCGAGATCTTTGGGGCGCCAGAACCGGCGTCCCAACTCCGACGTCACGCGTAACTTGCGACCGATCAACATCGTCGGAGGGCACACCCAAATCTGCGCATCGCGAAACGATTGTTGAGTCGCGTGCGGCCAGACGGGCAGGTTGAACGTGAAATCGACGTGCAGTTCGTCGAACACGTCGTCGGTCCACGCTTGAACCACCAGGCGCATGCCCGGATGCGCGTCGTTGGCCCACGTGGAATCGAGTCGGAAGCGTTCGACGTCGAGTTCAACACCATCATCGGTCGGGGTCGCGAGAATGTTGCGGATGCGCCGACGCATCTCTTGCACGTCGTAGGGCAGCAGGCAGACCAGATCGATGTCGCTCGCGAGACGACCCGCGTTCGGAAACCACTGTCGAACACACATTCCACCGCGCAACGCGAACGCGTCGGGATCAGAGCTGCGCGCGAGCCTCCAAAGAAAGCTCTCGAGCAGGCGGTGACGCGCATCCCCCGACAAGCCATGGCGGCTCATGGCGCGCGAGCATACACTCCTCCTTCTCCATGGAGAAGACGTGCTGACCACCGACACGCTAAAGAAGAGCGGCTCCGCATTTGTTGCGACAACGAGCACCTTGGATGTCTCCGTCAACTGGGTGAAGTCCGTTGACGTGGGGCAAATCGAGGCGCGCTACGTTCGTCGAAAACCCGAGTACTTTGCCCTCTACCTGTCCTCGCAAACGGGTTGTCGCCAAGCGTGTCGAATGTGTCATCTGACGGCGACGGGACAAACCGCACTGCGCAACGTCACGTTGGCGGAATACCTCGAACAGGCGGACACCGTGTTCGGACACTACCCGAACGTTCCGGACGCCAAGTGCGTGCACTACAACTTCATGGCGCGCGGTGAAGCGCTGGCCAACCCGGTCATGACCCAAGAGTCGGGCGAACTTTTCGACGCGCTCTGGCATCGCGCGAAAGGCCACGGACTCGCACCTCGCTTCTTGGTGTCGACGATCATGCCGCGGGTGCTCGACCGTCCTCTCGACGAAATCTTCGATCGCTACCAGCCCGAGATCTACTACTCGCTCTACTCGATGGACCCGCGGTTCCGCCGTCGGTGGTTACCCAAGGCACTGCCCGCCAACGAAGCGCTCGACCAACTCGCCGCGTGGCAACGACACAGCTACAAGATCGTCAAGATTCACTACGCCTTTATCGAAGGCGAGAACGACTCCGAAGCCGACGTGCATGCGGTGTGTGATGCACTCGAAGCACGCGGTCTCTACGTGCACATCAACATCGTTCGGTACAACTCCCCGAGCGAGCGAGCGGGCAAAGAGCCCGCCGACGAAGTGCTCGAACGTAACGCAGCGATCTTCCGACAGCGCTTGCCCCGAGCGCGCGTACGCGTGATTCCTCGTGTGGGCTTCGACGTTTACGCGTCGTGCGGGATGTTCGTGTCGGACTGATGCTTCGTGTGGGTCTCGAGGTGGCGCGAACCGGCGCCGAAGGTCCAGGCATGCGCTACGCCGTGTGGCTTCAAGGATGCCCGCTTCGATGCCCTGGTTGCTGCAATCCCCACTTGCTACCGGATACCGGTGGAACCGATGTCTCCGTCGACGAACTGGCGAACCGGATCGCGGCGACAAACGACATCGAAGGCGTGACCTTGTTGGGGGGTGAACCCTTCGCGCAGTCCGTACAATCCGCAGAGTTGCTCCAACGCGTGCAAGCACTCGGCCTCAGCACCATGGCGTTTTCCGGCTTCACCTTGGACGAGCTTCGAGAGCAGCCCGACGCACCAGCGTTGATCGACCAACTGGACTTGCTGGTGGACGGTCCATACGAGCGCGAACTTCCTGACACGACGCGTCGCTGGATCGGCTCGCGCAACCAGGTCATGCACTTCCTCACGGATCGATATTCACCCGACGACCCGTGCTTCACCGACGCCGACACAGTCGAGATTCGGCTCGTCGCTGGAACACTCACGGTAAACGGTCGTCCTTGGGGAAGCGCGCTGGGCCGCAAGCGACGAAAACTCTCGTGACGGTTCAGGTGTCGGTGCGCGAAGCGGAGATGCTTCGTTCGGTCCAGAGCTTGTTTGTAGGTGCACCACGCGTTCGGCGCGGCGACCCACCGGAGCGTCTTGGCCCTGAAGCCATGCAGGTGTTGGAGAACACATTGCGAACCGGCGTGGTCAGCGCGTTGGTTCGACGTGGAGGATGGGTGTCGCGTTTGTGGCGTGCCACGCCTCAACTCGAACTCCGGTTTAGTGCAGCAAGTTTCGAGCTATGCCGCTGGCTCGCCGGTAGTGAATCGTCTCCTGGTGCGGCGTCGAGCGTCGGCGATGCGCTTCTGCACTACCTGGCGGCAGACGCACTGCAGCGTGCGAATCGATCGTTCGCGCCGATCGCGTCATCCCCACTTGTCTCGCTGGCATTCGCGCAGTCCACGCCAGCCGACTGGACACTCTTGATGAACCCAAATGGCCTCATCGTGTTGGAGGCGGTACAGGAAGACCTTGCTCGAGCGTGGGTTCGACAGGAACACGCCAAAACCGAACTCGTCGACGCGACTGCCATGCTGATGTTCGGCACTCAGCAACGCAAAGTGCTCGAAGGTTTCTTCGAAGCACTCGAGACCGCGGGTCGTCGTGATCTTGCTCGCTTTGCCGTCGTTGCGGCAGCTCGCCTCGTGGACCGACCGGCACATCGGTGGATCGCATCGCTGGGTCCCACCACGCTCGCGCAACGTTCCGAGGCCACGCGGGCGAGTGCGGCGTTTCTGTCCAGTCTGGCGCACCTCGCGCGCTGGCATCAGCAGTGGGCAATGGTGCGCTTTATCGACGATGACTACGAACAGGCCCAAAAGCACCTGAGCGCGTGGGACGTCTTGGGAACCGCTGGTTTTGAGCGAGCCGCTGCATTAGCAGACGCGCTAGTCTCGCTACGGGAGATGCCGTGAGTCGCGCTTACCGAATCCGCGTGTCGGAAACTCAAACTCGTGTCGTGCATGTCGACGATGGACTTGAACTCCAACTCGAACTGCTCGATGTGCTTCCGGCGGATCGTTTGAGTGAACTGCTCAAAGTAGAACTCGCAGCTGAAGGGTTCGCGGAGCAAGACGACGGCACGTTTGAATCCACGATCGAGGGAGTGCTTGTTCGTGTCGACGCCAGCACAGGCACGGTGACAATCCGATTGGACTCGGCACACGAGGTCGAAAAGTCGGCAAGCGCAGTGGTTAACTCAGAGTCTGGCGAAGATGGGCGCCGCATGGTCCGAGATGCGATCGACGCCCAGGTCGAAGCCGAGCGCGAACGCTTGCAAACCGAACTGACCGCCGCCCTTGAAAGCAAACTTCCGGCGATTCGTAAGGTGCTCGACAAGGTCAGCACGCGCGTCGTTGCGAACGGTCTCAAGGAACGAGCGGCACAACTTGGTGAGATCGAAGAGATCAGCGAAGACCCGGACACTGGAAGCCTCACAATCCGAGTAAAGGTATGAGCCTCACCGTTGACGAGAGCGATCTACCGACTGAACTCAGCGCCTTCGATGCGGTGGAGGTCGCGTATCCCGAAGAGCTTGCGCGCGCACGCGACGCATTATTGCGCGGACTTCCGGTTCTCATCGAGTGCGACAAAGGGCTCACTCCCTACGTCTACAAATGCCTTCGCGACCGCGTGAAGAGCGAAGGACTGAAGACGCTCTTTCTCGATGGGCGACCGATTCCGGACGCAGCTCCGATGGGCATGATCCAAACGATGCTCGCGAAGCTGCGCAATGCGGTACGGGGTGCGGTGGATCGCCGTCTGGTGGTGCTACCGCACTTGGATCTCTTGGCGTCGACAAGCGGTATGGGGATGACCAACGAAGCGCGTGAAGTCATTCCGCTTCTCTACGAAGACCCCAACGTGCTGTGGCTCGGTTTTCGGGATCCTTCGTTTCAACTTCCGCGTGCGATCGAACGTCTGTTTCCGCACCGCATTTCGATCCTCGGCACACCACGCCACAAACTCGCGAAGCTGGTGACGCAACGCGAAGCGCGCAAACTCGGACGCAGCTTTCAGCCTTACTCGCTCTACCCCTACGTGTCCGGCGTCCATGCGGTTGCGCTCCGCACGGTTCTCGCGTCGATCGAGGGCGAGGATTACCCGCTCGATCCAGAACCGGCCATTGCGCAGGTTCGCGCGGCCACGCTCGACAGTGATGTGACCGTGCCGACGATCGCTCTGCACGAAGACATCGGCGGGTACGACTCGGTGAAAGATCGCATCCAGCGCGAAATCCTGGACGTGATCACCGCGAAGTCAAAACTCAGCGACCCCGCAGAGATCGAACGAGTCGAAAAACTGATTCCGCGCGGCATCATCTTCTCGGGTCCGCCCGGAACAGGGAAGACGCTCTTTGCGAAGGCGATGGCGAGCGCACTGGGTGCGGCTGTTCAGATCGTGAGCGGTCCCGAATTAAAAAGCCGTTGGGTCGGTGAAAGTGAGCATCGGCTTCGGCAGGTATTCCTCAAAGCACGCCAAAGCGCACCCTCGCTGATCATCTTCGACGAGATCGACTCATTCGCTTCTGCGCGCGGCACGTTTACCGGCTCCGGTGTGGAACACTCGATGGTCAACCAGCTCTTGACGGAGATGGACGGGTTCCGCGCCAACGAGATGGTGTTCGTGGTGGGAACGACGAACTTCCTCGAATCGTTGGATGCTGCGTTGTTGCGCCCAGGTCGGTTCGAATTCCATATCGGCGTGCCCTTTCCGAATGCTGCAGACCGCGAGGCGATTTTGCGCATCTACGATCGCAAGCTCGACCTTTCGATGGACGACGAAGCACTGGACCACGCGGTCAAACGCACAGCGGCCCCCGTGCCGACTGGTGGCCACTACACCGGCGACCATCTCTACGCGTTGTGCCGCACGATGGCGCGACGACGTCTGCGCGAGAACTTGCAAGGCGCGACCGGATCGGTGGATGTCGAACGTGCGTTGGAAGAGAACCTCGACCGACCGCGACTCACCGCCGATGAGGAACGCGTGGTCGCAACGCACGAAGCCGGTCACGCGATTGTGGCGATGCACTGCGAACACGCGCCGGTCATCGATCGCATTTCCATTCGTGGTGACGTGGCGGGTGCACTTGGGGCAGTGAGCTACGCCGACCCACACAACCGACACGTACTGACGCGTGCGGAGTTATACGACCGGATCGCGATCCTCTTCGGTGGGCGCGAAGCGGAACTCGCGATCTTGGGCGACCTCTCGTTGGGCGCCGGACACGATCTCGAGCGTGCGACGAGCCTGGCGCGCGCTGCGGTGGAGTCGTACGGCATGACCGACGAGCTGGTCGGCGACTTCACGGCGGAGTCGCTGTCGGAAGCCACGCGATCCAAACTCGACGGTGCGGTGGTGGGACTCCTCGAATCACAGCGAAAACGCGCTCGAGCGCTGATCGACGAACACCGAGAAGCGCTGTTGCAACTGCGCGACCGACTTCTCGTCGAGAAAGTCATCGACCGCAAAGCACTCAAGCACCTCAACGACGGAGCTGCGTGATGGCGGACTTGATCATCAAGCTCATCGTGGACCCGACCACAGGGAAGAAGAACATCGTGATCGGGTACGAAAGCGACTCCGATGCACTGCCCATGGAACACGAGGAAGATCATCGTCGCATCGTGGACAAACTGATCGAGGGTGGTGCGCTCAAAGCTGCAGAGGTCGGTTCGATCATTGTCGAACGCGTCGAGAAAGAAGCCGTCGCGACCGACATCGAAGAGACCTCCGGCGAAGCACAGTCGCTGGAACAAGAGCAGTGAACACGCTGTGACCACGTTTGTCGCCGAGTCGGAAGATGCGCTGATCGCGGCCATCCGGGCTGGTGTCGTACCCGACGGCGTGCTGCAGTCCCCTGCAGAAGTTGTCGAACAAGACGGCCTGCACATCACGCCCTCGACGCCTCTACCCCAGTCGGTTCGGGCGGAACTAACTCGTCTCGGATTTGAGGTCACGAAGGCCAAGCCCGCGGGTCGAACGGTTGCGTCTTGGCCGCAGATCATCGAGTCGCGCAGACAGCCCAACCTTCCCGAACTTCCTCTCGTGCTCTTTGTTGCGCCGAGTTCCGAGTTTGCACCGCTGGTGAGTGCTCTGTTGCGGCTGGGTGCCGACCGGCAAGACGTCGCGTTCTTCGATACGTCAGAAGGAGAGTACTGCGCGACCAAAGTGGTGGATCCGCCCTACTACGTCGTACTGTCTGCGATGGAAGGTGGCGCTGTACGTGCGTACCGACCTGCACGCGAGCGGACGTGGATCGAACTTGGGTTTGACCATCCACTCGCCGACCACTTCTTGGTTCCGGACCATGAACTGCTTTTGATTGGCGGAACCCGAAGCTGGACACGGCTAGCCGATGGCCCGTGGAGGTCGATCTACACGCACCTCGAACTCAGTCCGCCGGGTCGAGCCGTTCTGGCTCCAACCGACTCCGATGCGCGACTGCAGGTTCCATTGCACCTTGCCGTTGCGAGTCAACAAGCGGCACCGACGCTCTGGGTGCTTCGAGGCGAAGCGCACGACACGCTCGATGCGCTCGTCCGCTCACTTCCTCAAGCCGCACTTCGTGCGTTTGCGTTCGCGCGCTTGCGCACAGCCGACGACAAGCCCGTCGTCGTGATTCGTGCACGCACGGGCCACGAGGCTCCCGCGTTGGTTCTTCCCGACGGACACTCGGCAAGTGCGTACGTGAGCTTCCAACATGTCGATCACCTGTTCGTTCCCGTGGGCTCGACCGTGCGCCCACCCCTCCGCGTCGAACGGATTCGCGAGACGTTGGCGCCGGACACCGATGCGCTCGCGTGGCTGGTTCCCACGGACGAGCAAGGTGCGTTTCGCGTCGAGTACGCACCGGTCAGTGCTTTCGCTCCGCTCGATGACTGGGTGGACCACGTTGCTGCCGAAGACGCTGTCGCACTTCAGCCTTGGTTCGATGCGGCCGTATTTGAGTTTGATTCGTTTGTTGGCGTGCAAGAGCTGCAGCCCGCCAAGCCGCGGAAGAAGGCGGTGTCCACCCCCTCACCGAAGCCAACTCCACGGCAGACCTCCATACCGGGCACGAGTGCGCCGACTGCTTCGCGTGAACACCGCGCTGAAATCGAGGTCAAAACCACCACGCCGACCGCACTCGATCGCGAGATCGCTGAGGTCGAAGGGCGATTGATCGATCTGATGGGTGGATGGCGCTACGACCGGCGCGCGTACCGCAACGCATCGTCGGACTGGCGTCTACTCGCATCGCTCTACCGCGACGCAGGTCGCGCGAACGACGCAGCGCTAGCCTACATGCACGCGTTGTGGCCGCTCACGCCCAAAGATCCTCAGTGGCGGCAAGGGTTACGTCGCTGGGATCACGCCGAAGACAACGACGCGCATACTGAAACCGCTCGGGTCCGCGCCGAGTTGGTGGGCGCGCTCTTGGGGCTTGCGCGTGGAGAGGACGTCGATATCGCCGCGCTCAACAGCCTGCTCAACGCGCATGGCGATGCGCTTCCGACGCGACTGGTGTGGCTCGTGTACGAGTCGTTGGCTCGGCATAGCGGCGACCGCCTTGCCTTTGTGCGAGCGCAAGATGTGATGCGACTTCGACTTCGAGGCGGATTGCGACTCGCCGACGACATCCCTGGTTTTGTGCGCCGCGTGGGACAGGACCTCAGCGGTGGCGCGTCTTCACGACTGGTCGAGGCGTTGAGCGGACTCTACGAAGCCTATGCGACGAGTTCACGAGAACGCTCTGACGCGGAGGCGCCCGAAGAACTCACAGAAGGCTACGTACAGTGGGTGTTTGCGTGGGGCTTTGCGCAACTGGGCGAGTCGCCGCGTAGCATTGAGTGCGCGAAAGCCGCCGAGCAAGCGCATCGCGACGCCACCGATCCGATTCACACGTTTCTGCGCGGGGCGTTTCGAACGCGGGTCGAGCACGCACGCACAGGTCGCGGACTCCGCACGCCGCTTCCCTTGGAGCTGCACCAACAGCTCGAAGCCCTGCCCAGGATGGATCGATACAAGGTGGACCGTCTTCGCGACGCTTCGTTCATCTTGGAGGGGAGTGAAGTCGACGCGTTCGGAACCTTCCGAACCGACGAGCCGGCAGTGGACATCACCGATCCTGCCGCGCTCCCTCAGCTCGTCGACAGCGCAATCGAAGCGGGTAACGCGGCCAGCCTTCGTCGAGCTGGCGTGCTGCTGCAGCTCATGCCCGAGTACGACGCGATCCCTCGCCTCGCCACGTTTATCAAGGCCGCCATCGCGTGCGAACTTCACGAGCGCACTGTCTTGATCGACGACGCACTGCTCACCATGCGAAACGCACGCACTCACAGGGACCGACAACCCTGCGTTCGTGCACTTGAGCAGGTGCTGGATTCCGACGATTCCGTCGCTGTGCGGAAAGCGGCACGCGTGATCGGGCGACACGCCACCTCGCTTCAATACTGGCATCGGGAGCTTCGCAACGTGCTTCGCGAACGACTCGACGGCGTGACCGAGCCTCTCGCCCAACTCGAACTCGCTACACTCATGGTGGCTCTGGGCGGACCTGCCGACTACCTCAGCGAAGCCGCAACGCGGGTCGTTTCGATCAAGCGCCCGCGCGATTGGCTGGAGTGGCACCGACAGCATGCGTTCGCACTCGCGCGGCTTTCACCGGACCACGTCATTGAGGGAATGCGTCAGGCGATACCGCGCTTAGAGCGGGTGACGGACAGCTTTCAGACGAACTCGCACTTCTGTCTGTCGGTCGTTCATTTCATGGAGTCGCTTGTGCTTGGCCTTGCGCGAGCAGACTTGGCGCTCACCCCCGAAGCGCGGCGCATGATCGACTTCGACGAACAGTGCGTACGCGAACGCATCTTCGTCCGGCCGGTGATTTCAGTCGAAGAGTTCTCAACGGAGGAAAGGTAGTCGTGGACGACGTCGAGTCGCTGACCTTGGAACAACTCGCGAGCGAAGCGCACTCGTTGCGCGAACGGCTCAATCGCTTTCGCACCTCGCTTGCGCGCTACTTCGTGGATCGCGCACCGATCGTGGACCTCATGACCGTCGCTGCGATCGCGCGTGAGCCCTTGTTGCTTGTCGGACCACCCGGAACGGCCAAGTCGGACCTCGTGCTGAAGTTTCGCGATGCGATCCAACTCTCGGAGAAGGACTACTTCGAGTACACGCTGACCCGGTTCACCGAGCCTTCGGAGGTGATGGGGCCCGTCGATATCCAAGAACTCAAAGGCGGTCGTTACGTTCGCCGTGTTCAAGGCAAGTTGCCAACGGCCAAGCTGGTGTTCCTGGATGAAATCTTCAAATCCAACTCCGCGATTCTCAACTCGCTACTGACCATCATCAACGAACGGAAGTACTACCAAGACGGTGTTCCGACTCCGGTCGCGCTCGAAGTTCTCTTTGCAGCGACCAACGAGATTCCGGAGCACACCGAACTCGCGGCGCTCAAAGATCGCTTCTGCCTGAAAGTGCTTTGTCAGCCCGTGGGCGACGACAACTTCATGGACCTGATCGATGCGGGTCTCGCGTTTCAGACCAACAAGGATCTCAACCAGCGCCCCTGGGCCGAAGGCCATATCTCGCTGGTCGACTTGCGCAAAGCGCACCGCTACTTGACGCTACAGATGGCGGCGACTGAGGAAGGCAACGACGGCACAACTCTCCGTGATCGGCACCGGTACTTTGATGACGAGTTGCTGCGGGAGTGGCGGCGACTTCTCAAGACCTTGGTTCGCGAAGACGGAGTCCATGTTTCCGATCGCAAGATTGCGAAGCTCTACAAGCTGCTGCGTGCACGTGCCTGGCTGATGCACGGCGGCAAGGTCACGCACGACGACTTTCGGATCCTGGCCTACCTGGGCGAGACGGTTGAAGAGCTTGAACTCTTGCAAGACAAGGTGCCGCGACTTCTGGGTCTATGAACGCCCCGATCGAGCGATGGTGTGCGGCAAGTCTTCGAATCGCGCTCGGCGATGAAGGCGATGCGCTGATCCGTCGTGGACGCCCGTGGTTGGAAGCCGTCGTGGATGACGTTGATGCGCCACCCGCCCTCGGAATCGTGCTCGACATCGGTCGGCTCCTGATGGGCGAGCGAACAACCTGGACCGAGTTGCAGCGAGTGGGTGGTCTTGATCGTGCGCTTCAAGGGTACGCCGAACACCTGATCGGACGACTTCGCCAGGACCGGCTCATCGAGTCCGCCACAATGGCGGTGCTCCGACTCCCCTTCGAGCGGCGACCTCATGCCGTGGCGTTGATCGTCGACAAGCTCCTGCGTCGCCTGGACGTCACGTTCCCCATGATTCCCCGAGCGAGTCTGCGATTTCTTCTCGCTCAACCTGAGGAAGACTTGTGGACGATGGGCGACGCGGCGCTCGACGACCCTGAAATCGTCGCGATGCTCTCCGAACAGTTCAACGCGCTGTCCGCGAGCGCGCGACGGACTGGGATGCTCTTGCGCGAGAGCGACGTCTTCGTCTTGGAGCATTTGGACGCGCTGCAGAATCCATCGCAGCAACTCGCACTTGAGCACATTACCGACGCTGCTTCGGCGATCGAACGCGGACTCCCGCGAAGGATTCGCGCGCGTGCCCGAAAAGTCGGAACGCAACGCACGAAGATGGACGAAGAGGGCACGTACCCGACCGGAGGCTACGCGTCGGTGGCAAACCACGGCAGTCTTCAAAACCTCGTTCCAACCGAACTCGCCTACGTCGAAGATGGTGAAGCGATCGATCTCTTTGATCTGCGTTTCGCGACGAACGAATTGCTCAAGTACACGCGAGACGAGAGCGTGTTTCATCGACAGCGACGAACGGTGGTGCTCGCGTTGGACGAAACTCTGGTGGCTGCGCGGGTGAAGACCGCCCAACTCCCGTGGCAGCGAGCGATTGTGGTGGCGGGCGCGTTGGTCGCGATTGTGCGACGCCTGTTTGAACAGTGCGTGGACGATGATCTGCGGGTGGAGCTACTGATTCCCGGTGCGTTGCGCGCGGAGGGACAGCTGGTCGAGATGCTGATGCACGATTGGCTGGAGCTTGGGACGTTGCGCGTGTTGGACAGTGAGCTGGATCGCGAACAAGAGCGACTGGACGAGTTGGCCGAGATCGAACACGTGTCCCGGGTGCAGCTAGATGCACGAGAAGCGCTGGTCGACTTGGACGCGTGGATCGACGAAGCCCATCGAGTGCTACGCGAACTGCTCTGAGGTCCGTGTGGGGACGTAGTCCGTACGGACCTGCACCTGCCCGAAAACGGCCGCTTTCTCTCGGCGTTTTGAGTTCGCTTTCAAAAACCCCACGAAATTAGTGCTTTTGAGCCCAGGTTCGGGTCCGTACGGACTACGTCCCTACACGGACCTCGGTCGCACTCGGACGGTAAGATGCGGTGGTGGCCACCATCCTCCACGTCGACATGGACGCGTTTTACGCGTCGGTCGAGCAACACGACGACCCGGAGCTTCGTGGGAAGCCGGTCATCGTTGGAGGCCGATCCGCTCGTGGTGTGGTGACGGCAGCATCGTACGAAGCACGTCCCTACGGCGTTCGTTCTGCGATGCCGATGATGGAAGCGATGCGACGGTGTCCGCACGCAATCGTGGTTCCAGGTCGCATGGAGCGTTACCAGGAAGTCAGTGAACAGGTGTTTGCGATCTTCCGAAACTACACGCCTCTGGTGCAGGGACTCAGCCTGGACGAAGCGTTCTTGGACGTGACGGGATGCCACGCACTCTTCGGATCGGGCGAAGAGATCGCGCGCAAAATCAAGGCAGACATCAAACGCGAAACCGGGTTGATCGCGAGCGCGGGTGTCGCACCCAGCAAGTTCGTCGCGAAGGTCGCCTCGGACTTGGACAAGCCTGACGGTTTGGTCGTTGTGGCCCCCGGAACGGAAGCCGAGTTCCTCGCGCCCCTTCCGATTCGGCGCATGTGGGGTGTGGGTCCGAAAGCCGGCGCCAAACTCGCTCAAGGCGGGTTTCAAACGATCGGGCAACTCGCGGATGCGTCGCCGCAACGCTTGCAGGAGCTCTTAGGGAGCTGGGGGCTCCAAGTTCACGCGCTTGCACGTGGCGAAGATGCACGACGGGTCGTCACGGACGGCAAAGGGAAGAGCGTAGGTGCCGAAGAGACTTTTGCCCGCAACTACACCCGCAAAGAGGACCTTCAGCGCTTTCTTCTTCGGCAATCTGCACGCGTGGCGGGACGACTCAATCGCAACGGTCTGTGGGCCAGCTGCATCACCGTCAAACTCAAGTACGGCAATCACAAAAGCAAGACGCGTCAAAAGCATCTCGACGAACCGGTCAACGACACCGACTCGATCTACGAAGCTGCGCGCGAGCTCCTCGAACGCTTTGAGGGTCTCGAACGTGGCATTCGGTTGACCGGTGTAAGTGCCTCACACCTGAGCGACGAAGCGCCGGCTCCGACTCTGTTTCGTGACGAAGACAAAGAGCGGAAGCGTAAGGTCGAAGACGTCACCCAAGAACTACGGGCGAAGTTCGGAAAAGGCGTGTTGCGACGCGCACGTCTGGTCGACGCACCGGAACACGCGGGTGAGGGAATCGCGCGCGAACGACTGGAACAAATCGTTCGTGGTGACGATTAGCGACGATTAGCTACTCAGCGGCAGCAGCCAAAACGCTCGTGGGCTCAAAACGAATCGCCGGATTGATGCGAGGCTTGTCACCCGAGTAATCGTAGATGCCCAAGCCGCTCTTCATGCCGAGCTGGCGCGTCGACACCAACTTTCGCAGCAGCGAGGGGACGCGATAACGAGTGTCGCGAAGTTCACGACCAAGGGTATTTGCCATCGCCGCGACGACATCCAAGCCGATGAGATCGGCCAACGCGAGCGGACCGATCGGATGGTTGCAACCAAGCTTCATCGCAGCGTCGATCGCATCGGCATCCGCGACGCCCGACTCCAAGGTTTCGATCGCGTGGAGGATGTACGGAACCAACAGGCGATTTACGACGTAGCCGGGCGACGCGGTGACTTCGACAGGGGTCTTGCCGATGGACTCGCAAAAGGTTCGACACGCCACCACAACGCCGGGGGCGGTCAGATCGGTAATGCCCAGCTCGACGAGCTTCATGACGCGCGCTGGGTTGAAGAAGTGCAGAGCGAGAAACTGATGCGGTCGCTTCAGTTCCTTCGCGAGATCGAGAAGCGGAAGAGAAGAGGTGTTCGACGCGAGAATCGCACCCGGCGTCATCTTGGTTTCGAGCCGCTGCAGCAGCTCGACCTTCACCTTGAAGTCCTCGAGCGCGGACTCGATGACCAGGTCGCATTCGTTGAGCCCTTCGAGATCCGCTTGGATGTCGATGCGCGCGATGATCGCTTCATGCTGAGCGAGGTCGATCTTGCCCTTCTTGAGACGACGACCCACCGACTTGGCGATCTTCACCTGAGCTTTCGAAGTATCGCCGCCGGTCGCCTTGACCAGCACGACGCGCAAGCCCGCAGACGCACAAGCCTCGGCGATGCCCAGGCCCATCTGTCCACACCCGATCACTCCAACGACTTCGATGCTCATGTCTCTCTCCGGTTGCCGCGCTGTCGCAAACATTCATTTACAACTTCACAACGTTGTGAGGCGGTGATTACGAGATATCGACGACGACGCACCGCGTCAAGACCTGAACCCTCTATTTTTGCGGGATGTTCGACTTCACAACCAGTTAACTAGTAAACAGGCTGTAAAGCGATAGTAGTTTCGGGGTTGTCGTTCGCGACACGCGCGAACGAGGCAGATGCGTGTCGGCGATCGCTGCGAGTGCGACGGGTACGCGTCGTTTTCAGTCGCATCGCGAGGGAGATCCCGACGCGCAAACTGCGCGGATTGACAGGGTAGAACGCGCTCCGTAGGTTGGCGGCCGGTGCGCGGATCTGCCCCACCCGCACTCCTCGTGTGCTCATGCTGAGCGCTCGATGATACCTGCGGGCCTTTTTCATGCATCGCCGCACCAAGTACATCTTCGTCACCGGAGGTGTCGTCAGCTCCATTGGTAAGGGACTGACGGCCGCATCCATGGGCGCCCTCATGGAAGCCCGAGGCCTTCGCGTCACCAACATCAAACTCGACCCGTACATCAACGTCGATCCGGGAACGATGTCGCCGTATCAGCACGGCGAAGTGTTCGTGACCGACGATGGTGCGGAGACCGATCTCGACCTCGGTCACTACGAGCGCTTCACGTCGACCACGATGAGTCGCGCGAACAACTTCACGACGGGTCGCATCTACGACGCAGTGATCTCGAAAGAGCGCCGCGGCGAGTATCTGGGCGCGACGATCCAGGTTATTCCGCACATCACCGACGAGATTAAGGCGCGGGTATACGCGGCAACGCGCAAAGCTGACGTCGCGATCGTCGAGGTTGGCGGAACCGTTGGTGACATCGAGTCGCTCCCCTTCCTGGAAGCCGTTCGACAGATGAAGGTCGAGTTGGGTTCGCAGAACGCGTGCAGCGTCCACGTGACGTTGGTGCCGCACATCAAGGCTGCGGGCGAGATGAAGACCAAGCCGACGCAGCACTCGGTAAAGGAGCTTTTGGGCCTGGGAATCCAGCCTGAAATGCTGATTTGCCGCGTTGAGCAAGAGCTTGGTCTCGACCTCCGAAAGAAGATCGCTCACTTCTGCAACGTGCCCGTGGATCGCGTGATCGGCGCACCGGATGTCGGCGTGATCTACGAGTTGCCGATCGTTCTGCACAACCAGCAGCTCGATGAGCGCTTGGTGGAACTCTTGAACATCTGGTCGCGTGAGCCGGATCTGAGTTCGTGGCGTCACGTCGCGGACGTGAGCAAGAACCCCAAGAAGGGTCCGGTGTCGATCGCACTGGTCGGCAAGTACGTGCATCTACGCGACAGCTACAAGTCGCTGCACGAAGCACTGGTCCACGGTGGAATCGCCAACGATGTGAAGGTCAAGATGACCTACGTCGACAGCGAGGAACTCGAGGGCGATGCGCTGGAAGCCAACTTGGCGGCGCACGACGCGATTCTAGTTCCGGGCGGTTTTGGAGACCGCGGAACCGAAGGAAAGATCCGCGCGATCCGATATGCGCGCGAAAACGGCGTTCCCTTCTTTGGCATTTGTCTGGGAATGCAGATGGCCGTGGTGGAGTACGCGCGAAACAAGTGTGGACTCGACGGGGCCAACAGCGCCGAGTTCGAGCCGGACGCACCCTACCTTCTGGTGGACCTCATGCCCGGTCAGCGCGGCGTCAAAGACAAGGGTGCGACCATGCGTTTGGGCGCCTACCCCTGCGTGTTGAAGGACGGATCGTTGGCGGCGGAGATCTACGGTACGCGCGAGATCAGCGAGCGGCATCGTCATCGCTACGAAGTGAACAACGAGCACCGCGCCACCCTTGAAGCAAAGGGTCTCGTGTTGAGCGGGACCAGCCCCGACGACACGCTGGTCGAGATGGTGGAGTTGCCCGATCACCCGCACTTCATCGGGTGTCAGTTCCATCCGGAGTTCAAGAGCAAGCCGCAATCGGCTCACCCCTTGTTCACGCGCTTCGTGTCTGCCGCGCTGAAGCACCAGGTGTCGAAGGAACTTCCTGCGGCAACGAGCGAAGCCACAGCGCAAGCCTGATCGTCGGACGCAACTCGTGGCGTCGACGGCCGATGAGGCGATATGTTGTGCGCCATGCGTTGGATGGGACTTGGGTTCTCGTGTCTTGTTGCCGTTTCCGGATGCCAAGACGCAACCTGTGGAGAGTTCGAACTCTACGAGCCGGAGGGTCGATGCATCTGTCCCGGTACCGCGGCCATGCCGATTCCCCCGGACGATGATGGGAACTGTCCCGGCGACTTCGACGCATCGGTCAGCGACAGTGGTGGAGACGGAGGGCTTGACGGAGGCATGGACTCTGCCGTCGATGCATTTGACGGAGGCTGCCCCGAGGCCACCTGGTACCGCGACAGTGACGGCGACACCTACGGCGTCGACGACGACACGATGGTCGGTGGTTGCACTGCCCCAGAGGGTTTTGCCGAACGAGCCGGAGACTGCAACGACGAGTGTCGGACGTGCAATCCCGAGCGCACGGAAGTCTGCGACGAACTCGACAACGATTGCGACGACGCGTTCGACGAAGAGCTACCGAATATCGCGTGCTTTCGTGACGAGGACGAAGACGGCTTCGGCCGGCTCGACGTCACGATGATGGCATGTGGTTGTCCGCTTGGCTGGGTCGATAGTGTCGTTGTTGAGGACTGCCAAGACAATCTCGCCACGGTGTTCCCCGGGCAGATGGAGTACTTCGACGCACCCTACTGCACGGCGCCAACTGGAGAATTCTGTGTCGTCCTTCCTGGTGTCCCTCTAACCGACACCGGACACAGCTGGGACTACGACTGCGACGGATCAACCCAACAACGGTTTGAAGCTTCTCGCGGCTGCGATGACGCCTCTGGGACGTGCATGCACTCGGCGACGTGTCTGGGTTGCATTCCTGTCACGTGCGGCGAGGAGATTGAGGAATTCCTGAGATGCAACTCCGACTGCGAGGCTCAAACTCGGAGAGTTACCCAGGAATGCCACTAAATCTCTCGACTGGTCACCGCCGCCTTTGGACCTGTGATCGTAGGCTTAGTTGCCTCCCTCCGAGTCAGGTTGTAAGTCTGTGAGCGGAGGTTGGAATGCGAACGCTTGTCTTGGTTGGTTTGGCTGGAGCCCTGTGCTTCGGATGTGGTGACGACGACGGTCGACCCGACGGTGGCGGTACCCCCGACACCGGCCCGATGGTCGACACCGGACCGCTTCCCGACACGGGACCGCTCCCCGACACCGGTCCGCTTCCTGACACCGGTCCCATGGTGGACGGTGGTGGCGGAGGCATGTGCCCACCAGGCGCGTGCAACCTGCTGACGAACATGGGCTGCGAGATGGGACAGGGTTGCTACTTCGTCGACGACGGAATGGGTATGTCCGGCCCCATGTGTCTGGCGGCTGGAACTGTCGGCGAGGGCGGCGACTGCCCGAACGCGGATGACTGCCAAGAGGGCCACATCTGCATTCTTGAGAACGGTGCAGCGAACCCTGGAACGTGCCGTGAAATTTGTTGTGGTGGCGATGCTTCGACCTGTGCGGCACCCGGAGCAACGTGCCTTGGTGTGCGGGACGTCGAGAACCTCGGCCTCTGCTCGGTCCCGACCGGATGCGATTTGATCACACAGATGGGCTGCGAAGACTCGCAAGAGTGCGCGGTGATCGCGATGGACGGCAGCACCTCCTGTGTTGCCGCGCAAGGTGGAACGGCGATGCAGGGAGACCCGTGCGATGACGTTCCATGCGCACCGGGTTTCCTCTGCTTAGGTCCGGAGGGAGGACCGAGTTTCTGTCGCCGCGCCTGCAATCCGATGGACGCGATGTGTCCTGCGGACACCACCTGTGCCAACATCGGCGGCTTCCCCGCGACGCTTGGCGGTTGCGTCCCGCCGGCTGGCTGACGGAGCGTTTTGAGACCGCTTCTCGCATTGCTCGTCGTCGCTGCACTCGCGTGTGGTGACGACGACGTCGGGTTCGACGACGCGGGCATGCGAGATGCGGCCTCGGACACACCGGTATTGGATGCACCGGTGACCGACGCGCCCATGGAAGACGTCGGCGCGGACGCCGGTGTCGACTCGGGCATGCCGGGCTGCCGCGGCATCTGCGACCCGATCGAAGCTGTCTGCGAAGACAGCATGGCCTGCGTCCTCGCCAGCGCAGTGCCCATGTGCGTTGCCGAAGCGGGAGAACTCACCGAAGGAACTCCTTGCGAATCCGACGACGCGTGCGGTCCCGGCCTCGCGTGCTTCCTGAAGCGCGAACTCGGGGTCTGCGGACGCATCTGCTGTCCGTCGGGCGACTCGTGCGGAGCAAGTGAACGATGCGGCGGCACCGGCATCTTGGTGTCGGGCGTCGAAACCGGTTTCCGCGAATGCCTCCCTCCGCGGCCGTGCGAAGTGCTTGATGTGGACGCCTGCGAGCCGATGGAAGCCTGCTACGTGGTCAGCCCCGAAGGCGACACAGACTGTCGGCGTGCTGGAGAGTCAGACCTCGGCGAGCCCTGCATGGAACCCAACGACTGCGCACCTGGTTTGTTGTGCGCGGGGTTCTTCGAACAGACCTGTCAGCGCGTGTGCGAGCTTGGCGAAGAAGGTTCCTGCCGTGCGGGAGAAGGCATGTGCATCGCGTATGCGCAATCGCCTCCCGGCACCGGAATCTGCACACCAGAAACCAGTACTTAGATCGTGCTTCGCCAGCGTCGAAGCAGTTCGGTTCCGTCATCGGTATCGCGCGCTGCATCGATGAGCGCGTCGGCGTCCAGCGACTCGGACCTCAACGCGTCCCGACGCGCGTTCAGGTAGTACCGAATGATCTCGGCATCCATCTCTGGATGAAACTGCACGCCGAGCGCACGTCCCACTCTGAAGGCGTGGTGTGGATCTCGCGCACTCGTGGCCAGCACCTTCGCGCCGCTCGGCAGTCGAACCACCGACTCCACGTGGGTCACCACCACGTGCATCGCTTCGCTACCCAGAACGGGATCGTTTTCGAGCAACTGCACGTCGATGGTTCCGATTTGTCGCCCGCGTGGATTCGGAGCGACCTCGCCACCCAGCGCTTCGGCAAGAAGTTGGTGGCCGTAACACACGCCCAGAGTCGGCACGTCGTGGTTCACCACGTCTCGAAGCCACATGGTCGTACGAAGGCTCCACTCAGCGCGGTCGGTGACCATGCTTGCCGAACCGGTAATCAGAACGGCGTCGAGTTCTGAAGCTGATGGCAGTGGTTCTCCCACTCGTGGATCCACCACGCGACACGCGTCGATAGGCACGCCAAGGCCACGTGCAAACCAATGCTCAAAGTCGCCTTTGCGCTCCGCCAAATCCGGCGGCGCCGATCCGACCTTCACGATCAGCAAGCGCGTCATGTCCGACTAAAATAGATCGAACTCGTCAAGCTCGTCTTCCTGGACAGCCCCCTCAGGATCCGAGTGCGTCGACGACGACGACGATGACGATCCGAAGAGGTCGAAATCATCCAGGTCAGGCTCGGTTTGCACGAAGAGATCTTTGCCAGCTGGAACCGCGTTGCTGTCGATGAACTTCAAATCGGGATCGCCACGAAAGTGCGACGCCTTCATCGGTGGGATGGGCGGTGGAGGCGGAGCCGCACGCGTGACCAACCCCATCGCTAGAGGATTGAGCAAAGGCGCTTGGTGCACGAACGCCACGCGCTGCCGCTGGACACCTTGAGTGACGGGCAGCGCGTAGGTGCTCGAGGGTGATTTGAGCGCGGGATCGTTCAGCATCCCAGCGCGCTGCGCGCCCCACGTCCAAAAAGGTCGCCAGTCCTCCGCGTGAATCGGTTTGGCCAAGGGCAAGATCAACCGGAACTTCGCGTGCTCCGGAGTGTGCGACCAGGTCGTGTGCACGATGTGGTACCAGTCGGTCCACTGCGCGCTGGTTTGCGGGATGTCCACACCCGAGTCGTAGTCCAACACCAAACACGAGAGGTGCACCACGTTCTCGGCTTCGCGACGACTGTTCGGGGGATAGAGCGCAGGTGACCAAATACGTAAGTCTGTTTTCGTTCGCCCGTACGCTTTGCTCAACAACTTCTGATACGCCTTCTTCGCACCCTCCGCGCCGGCGCGCTTTTCACCCCGCCGAATCGTGGACCAACGACGCCCTCCAAGACGCTTGCCCTCCTGAATCGCTTTCCATGCCTCTTCGATGCGAAACACATCGCGTTCGATCTGCTGACGAAGCCGGGGCTTGAGAATGAACTTGGTCAGTCCAGCGGTGAGCTCGGCCAGCGTGAGCAGGTCGCGGCGCGGTGTTACTTCGAACACCCGCTTGAAGGTCGCCACCGCGAACATGGGTGCTTCGCCAGAGATTGTGACATTTTCGGTGATCCGCGTGCGGAAGCCAAAACCTCGACAAAACGCAGCGTGTTGAAGGTCGTCGGAAGGTCGAACTGGTGTACAAGGGGGTGGTGGGTGACCCCTCCCCCGACCTGACGAAGCTGGAGGCGCTGGACCGTCCGGAGCTGTTCATCAACCGTGAGCTCTCGTGGTTGGAGTTCAACCAACGAGTGCTGGACGAAGCGCGTGATCCCACGGTTCCGCTGCTCGAGCGCCTCAAGTTCCTCACCATCGTCCAGTCGAACTTGGACGAGTTTCTGATGGTGCGCGTGGCGGGCCTCGTCGAGCAGCGCAACGAGGGTGTGCTCGAAACACCGGCCGACGGCATGACCCCGGCGGAACAACTCAAAGCCATCGCGACGCGCGTGGAATCGATGACGGAGGAAATGTCGGAGACGTTTCTAAGCCAGATCGTTCCGTTGCTCGAAGACGAAGGCGTGTGCCTGCGCAAACCGCACGAGCTCGACGCCGACGAGCAGCTACGGCTTAAGCGGTACTTCCTCGAGCAGGTCTATCCGATCCTGACGCCGCTCGCGCTCGACCCGGGTCACCCGTTTCCGCATGTGCCCAACAAGCGCCTTCACCTGATCATCATGCTTTCGGGCGAAGAGGAGGGAGAGCCCGCGTTTGCTGTCGTGCAGGTGCCTGCCGTGCTGTCTCGCCTGATTCCGGTCAAAGGCGATGGCGAAGCGGCAACGTACGTCTTGCTCGACGACGTCATCGCCGAAAACGCTGGTGAACTCTTCCGCGGATTCCGTCGACGTGGTGCGTGGCCCTTCCGCGTGATTCGAAACTACGACCTCAGCATCGACGAAGAAGAAGCGGAGGACTTGCTCGAAACGATCGGTGAGGAGGTTCGTCGTCGCGATCGCGGTAACGCGGTGTCGTTGGAAGTCAGTGCGAGCTGCGCGCCCGAAGCGGTCGCGATGCTCCAAGACGCACTCAGCGTCAGCTCTGAGTTTGTGTTGCACGTCGATGCGCCGCTTTCGCTGCATGAAATTGGCGACCTCGGCTCGTCCGTCCGTCATCGCCGCGGGTTGCGAGATGCTTCCTTTCGCCCGCGTGAGTCACCGGCATTCGCGGGCGACGATGACATGTTCGATGTGATCCGCGAACGCGACGTCGTTCTGCATCATCCTTACGAGAGTTTCGATCCTGTGGTCGAACTGCTCGAACGCGCAGCCAACGATCCACAAGTTCTGGCGATCAAACAGACTCTGTACCGAACAAGCGGCGACAGCCCGATCATCAAGGCGCTCATCCGTGCCGCAGAGAACGGCAAACAGGTTGCCGCCCTGGTTGAGATCAAGGCGCGCTTTGACGAAGAGAACAACATCCTGTGGGCGCGCCGTCTGGAAGAAACCGGCGTCAACGTCGTGTACGGACTGGTTGGGCTCAAGACGCACTGCAAAGTCATGCTCATCGTGCGTCGCGAAGCCGGGCAGTTGCGGCGCTACGTGCATCTGGGCACCGGCAACTACAACCCGCGCACTGCGCGTCTCTATACCGACCTGAGCTTGTTCACCGCGCGTCCCAAGTTCGGCCAAGATGCAACTGCGCTCTTCAACTTGCTCACCTCATGCACGGCTCCGCGCGAATGGCACAAACTCGTTCCTGCACCGCTGGGGCTACACGAAACCGTGATCGGCATGATCGAGCGCGAAGCCGCGTTTGCACGTGCCGGAAAACCGGCGCGCATCATCGCCAAGATGAACTCGCTTCAAGATCCCGATGTGATTCAAGCGCTCTACCGAGCGTCCCAAGCGGGTGTCGAGATCGACCTCATTGTGCGAGGCATTTGCTGCCTGCGGCCTGGAATCCCCGGTATCAGCGACCGAATTCGTGTTCGCAGCATCGTCGACCGGTTCCTTGAGCATCATCGCATCATGTACTTCGAGGCCGGCGGCCGAGAGCTCTTGTTTGGTTCATCTGCCGACTGGATGCCGCGCAACTTCCATCGTCGCGTCGAAGTGATGTTCCCGATCGAAGACGACGCCGTTCGACGACGAGTTGTCGCCGAGGTGTTGGAGATTGCGCTCGAAGACAACGTCAAGGCGCGACTCTTGGCTCCGGACGGCACCTACTACCTACCCGCGCGTCCGGAAGAGGCGGAGGACCAGATTCGCAGTCAGAGTCGGTTCTTGGAGCTCGCAACCGAAGCCGAACGGCTGGCGCGAGACCGCGAACGTGCCGAGCGTCCGTTTATTGTGCGTCCTGTTCGAAACCGTCCGACGAAAGTCGTTACCGAAGCCACCAAGGAAACGACCGAAGTCGAGACTGAGCCCACCACGCAATCGTGAGCGAAGAAGACGAGCTTGGCTATCTCGAGCGCTTTGCTGTTCGCTACCTGCAACGGCACGCGGACGAAGTCGAGGATGGCGGCGACGCGGAAGTTCATGTCCTGAACACGGAAGAACGTCGTCGCCTCCGAAGAATCGAACAAGGTGTGGTGTTTCGTGCTGCGATGATCGGCGCACTCACCGCAGCGGTTGCCGCATTCGTCGAGATCGAAGTCGAAGCGTGGCTGCTCCCCGACCCCGACAACGCTGGCTGGCGCGAACAACTGGAGTTCTGGCTGATTGTCGGTCCCACAATTGGCGTGGCCGCAGTGGTCGAAATCGGCCTGCTCTATTGGGACAGTCTGCGTTCAGTCGCAGCACTGGCACGTGCGGCAGGACTTCGGCTCGACGTCAGCAACACGACGCGTTCGACCGCGTTGGCGTTGGCGCGCGCGGCTTTAGAACTCCCGAACCCGGTCAAAGGCGAAGGCATCAACGCGCACCGTGAGGTGTCGAAGGTTTGGCTCATCACGGTGGGCTTGCTCTACAAACTCAAAGTCGGGATCACGAGCTTTCTACTCAAAGCACTGGTTCGACGCGCCGCGGGCCGGTCACTGGTGCGCGCGTGGTTGGTGTGGATCGGTGTTCCTGTTACCGCTCTCTGGGATGCGATCGTGGCGTGGCGAGTGATTCGCGAAGCACGCTTGCGTGCGATGGGTCCGAGCGCAGCGACCGAGTTGGTCGAAGTCCTTTTCCCTACCGATGGGTCGCGTCCTGCGTTGAGTGAGCGCGCGCGGATCACTGCGCTCCAAGCCGTTGGAAGTTCGATCGTCACCACGCACGACTTACACCCGAACCTGGTCGCACTCCTGCAAGCGTTGGAGAAGCACCTGGGCGAAGCCGAAGAGCACGTACTCGACGACACCGAACTCTTTCTGCGTCAGATGCGCGCACTAGACGAAGACGAGAAGCTGCGCGTGTTGGAAATCCTGGTGGTCGGCGCAGTCATCGATGGTCGCGTGACAAAGACCGAACGCGAGTTGGTCGAGCGCGCGCAGGCGCAGTGCGGTCGAAGCGGGCTCGGAGGTTTGAAGCGGTTGCAGCGACGCTTTCGCCGAGGGCTGGACCTCGAGCAAGAGCATGTGGAAGCAGCTCTGGGCCGGTAAGCACCCGTCCCAGATGGGGGTTCAGTTTGGGGACAGGGTCAGAAATGAACTGAACTATGTGACCATACAATTCGCGATCGTGGAGAAAGTGGGTCGTTTTCGGAGGAGTCCGGTTCAGATCTGACCCTGTCCCCAATCTGAACCTCTTGTGCGAAATACCCGATTGCGTGACGGTTTCCGTTCTCGAACGCGAGCGGATCGCGACGTCGGACATTGTCCAGATCCTGACCACTGCGTTGGGACGACGACGGTCTTCGAGGTCTGGTTTGGGTCACTCTGGCGCGATCTGAGGCTCGTAAAGCTGGTGCGGACCTTGCAAAATTCCACTCTGATGAGCCGTCTTCCCCTTTGCCTCGTAGTTTTGCTGGCCTGCACTCAGGCGCCCACGCCGCCCGAAGAGGTGTCCAGCATTGAGTCGCTCTTGTCTCCGGCGGAGCGCCAAGTTCGCGCGGGCCAGATTCGGGATGCCGCCGCGGCAAACGGAATGACGCAAGGTTGGCTCTTGGCGGGTATCGCGGACGCTGAAACGCAGATGTCGCATTGCTGGTCGGAGTTGACGTGGGCGTGCATGGGTCCGAACTCCGCAGACTGCGGGGGTGGACCTGTGGTCGCGGGTGCAGGTGACGGTCCATGTTCGATCCGCCAAGGCGGTCTGGGGATGTTTCAGTTCGACGCGGGAGATTTCGACGACACGCTCGCACGTGAAGGCGACCGCATCCTGAGCATCGCCGGCAACGTCGCAGCGGCGGTCGACTTCGTCGTCGCCATGGTGATTCGTTCGGTCTACGTCGACGGAGTCAGCACCAACGAAGAAGCGATCGAATGGATGAACGGTGTGCGCATCGGAAACGCGCGCTGGGATCCGTGGGTTCGCACCGTCACGCACTACTACAACGGATGCCGGCCCACCTACTCATGCTGGACGTCTCGCTACGAACACTACCGAAGCAACACCGTAGGCGTGCACGACGAGATGGGCCCGGACTTTTGGGAAGTCGGAGCGGTCGGCGGGTTTAGCGCCATGTACGAGATGCAAACGTTCCCCTTGGCCAGCATGCTCTTCGAGCTTGCGCCAGGAGGCACCTTCACTGGCTACATCGATATGCTGAACACGGGCGGCGAAACCTGGACTCCTGGTGCCACCTTCCTCGGCACCACCGAACCGCGCGATGCGGCAAGCCCGCTCGCCGGACCCGACTGGGTGTCGCCAAGCCGTCCTGCGACCGTGGGCGCCGCAACTCCGCCTGGCGAAGTGGGTCGCTTTGAGTTCACGATTCAAGCTCCACTTGCGGAAGGTGAGTACGCCCAGTTCTTCAACTTGGTGCAGGAAGGCGTGACGTGGTTCTCCGCGCCTGCCGATGACCAACTGCAGGTGCGCGTGACCGTGTCGGGCAGTGCAGGCCCGATCGATGCCGATGGCGACGGTCACAACACGAGCGTGGACTGCGACGACAGCGACCCGACGATCTTCCCGGGCGCACCGGACATGTGTGACGGCATCGACCAGAACTGCGACGGTGCAGACGACTGCTTCGGCGACACGGACGGAGGTCCTGGCTTCGACGCAGGCGTTCCACCGGGCACCGACGCGGGTGACGACATGCGTACGACCGGCTCGGTGGGTGGCGGCTGCTCTGCAGGCGGACCGATCAGCAGCGGCGGACTCTTGTTCATGCTCGCTCTGATGTGGCGCAGAAAGCCATAAAGAACCTGCGTTCGGGGCAGCTGGTTGCAGCATTCCGCTTCGCGGATCCGGAAGCTTGGAAGTTCGGGAGTACGGAAGCTTAGGCGGGGAGACCGATCATTTTTTCGAAGCCGGTCAAGTGACCAAACGTGTGAAGCTGCCGCGATTTGGGCGAATGATTTTACCGGGAGGAGTCGAGTCTCCTTGGGCCTCCCTCGCTTTCGTTGACACCGCCTTGGAGGTGTCATGGGCTCAAGAAGATCGAGAAGGAATAGTCGCTACTCGGCTGAGTTTCGCGCTGAAGCGGTGAAACTCGTCCTGCGAAGCGACGACACGTTTGCTGTTCTGGCGGAACGCCTCGGCGTGAATCGAGGCACGCTCTACAGCTGGTACCGTGATGAGATGGCTCGGAAGAAACCGAAAAAGAAGCGGACGGCGACGAGGAAAGAGGAGACGCCCGAGGAGGAGTTGCAACGGTTGCGGCGTGAGGTGAAGCGTCTGCAACGGAAACTCGACTCCGCGGAAGAGGACAAGGTCATCCTAAAAAAAGCCGCGGCCTTCTTTGCGCGCGAAAGCGAATGAGATTTGCTTTCATTCACGCAGAGAAGGCAAACCACTCAATCGCTCGTCTCTGTCGCGTCCTTCAGGTCACGCGTGCCGGGTACTACGCGTGGAGAGATCGAGGACCGAGTCGGACTGAAACGCGTCGACGACACGTCGAAGAACTTGTTCAACTCATCTTCCTCGCGAGCTACCAAACGTACGGCAGTCCACGCGTGTTGGCGGAGTTGCGCGAGACGCATGGGATACGAGTCTCCAAACGCACCGTTGAAAACGCCATGAAAACACTGGGGATCCAAGCGCGGAAGCGAAAGAGTTTTCGAAACACCACAGAACGCGATGAGACGCGACCTGTTGTAGCAAACATACTCGACCGCGACTTTGCGGCGTCACGACCGAACGAAAAATGGGTCAGCGACATCACGTACATTCAGACCGCAAAAGGCTGGTCGTACCTCGCAGTGATCCTGGATCTGTTCTCACGCAAAGTCGTTGGCTGGTCATTGCGTAGCGACCTCACAACCGAGCTGGTGCTCAGCGCTTTCAATGCGGCGCTGATTTCTCGCGCGCCAGAGGAAGAGCTCGTTCACCACTCCGATCGAGGCAGGCAGTACACAAGCTATGCATTCGAACTTGCGGCCACTCAAGCGGGAGTACGTCTGAGCATGAGTCGCAAAGGCAACTGCTGGGACAACGCGGTCGCGGAGTCGTTCTTCAGCACGCTCAAACAAGAACTCATCTCGCGTCGCACTTGGCGAGACGAGCAGGATGTCCGGAGTGCGCTCTTCGAGTACATCGAAGTCTTTTACAACCGGGAACGACGTCACTCGACGCTTGGGTACGTCTCCCCAGAGCAGTTCGAAGTAAACCACGCGGCGTTCGTCGCATAGGTGTCAACGAAACTGAGGGAACCCCACCTCTACTTCTCTACTCCACTCCTCCCGGTAAAATTAATGCCCCCACACGTCCGCAAAACTGTTGCCAGCCGAACAAGAGATGCGCATTGCGGAACTTAAACTGAATCTAAAATGAGTTGGCTCGGGTAGGAGACCGGAAAGGATTGTTCTCTGCAGGCTCCGAGCCTCACGTCTCCCACTAAAATTCAGATCCAGCTCTGCGCCTAGCGCCAACTCAGCTTGGCGCTACGCTTGGGGTATGGGCGTGACCTCAGCGATCGGTAAGTACATCCCCGCACTCAACATCGAAGGCGGGGACCGAAACTTCGTCCGCGACGCGTGGAACCGCCTCAAGGGCGTGCCTGGCGGCAAGGTGCTCTTCTCCAAGATGGTGGGTCGTGCCGCGCCCTACACCGGCACGATCGGCGCGCGTGTGGTCGAGCTCGAAACCGGTCGGTCGAAAGTCGTCCTTGAAGATCGCCCTGCAGTACGCAACCACCTTCGATGCGTCCATGCCGTTGCTTTGGTCAACTTGGCGGAGCTCACCGGCAACGTGGCCCTCGCGTACTCGATGCCCGATGACGCACGTTTCATCGTCGCCGGACTGAGCATCGAATACCTCAAGAAGGCGCGCGGTCGGATCACCGGCGTGTGTGAGTGCCCAGTCGTGACGTCGAACGAACGCCACGAGTACGACGTGCCGGTTCAGATGCTCAACGAAGCGGGCGAAGTGGTTGCCACAGCAAGCTTGCGCACGCTGGTTGGACCCAAGAAGCGCTAGTGCGCCTTCAGCGTTTTGCCCAACTCGCCTTGGACTGTGTTCATCGCGAGTACCCGAACCAAATCGCGCTCCGAATGAAGAGTGACGCGGACCTTCGCCCACCGCGCGAACTGACCCCCTCGTTCTACGGATGCTACGACTGGCACTCGGCTGTTCATGGCCACTGGCTGCTGGCGCGTGTAGGCCGGGTCGAGCCGGAGTTCGCTCCGACGGCTCGCGCCGCGCTCGCAAACACGTTGAACCAAGACGCACTGCGACGAGAAGCGGAGTACGTGCGTGAGCGACCGGGGTTTGAGCGTCCGTACGGATTGGGGTGGTTGCTCGCGCTCCATGCAGAAACACGCCAGTGGAACGAACCGTGGTCGGACTGGCTCGAACCGCTCGCAGATGTCGCTGTGAAGCATCTGAGCACCTGGATTCCGAAGCTCTCGCACCCCAATCGCACGGGGACGCATTCGCAGACCGCGTTTGGCTTTGGTCTCGCGCTCGATTGGGCCCGTGCGACCGGAAATTCGGCGTTCGAAGCGCTTTTGGTCGCGCACTCCCAACGTCTCTATGGCGACGACGCTCGCTACGCGCTGCACCTGGAACCGAGTGGCGAGGACTTTCTCTCGCCCAGTCTGGGCGCAGCCGACTTGATGTGTCGCGTTCTGGATGCCGACGCGTTTGCTCGCTACTTCGAACGTGCCTTTCCGAATGGAGTCGCACTCTCGGTCGCCCATGTCAGTGACCCTACGGACGGACGCATCGCTCACCTCGATGGCCTCAACCTGAGCCGCGCGTGGATGCTCCGAAGACTCGCGCACGCGCTTCCAAACCACGCTGCATCGTTGGAGCCGCTGGCCGACGCACACGAAGAATCAGGGTTGGCTGCGGTCAGCAACGCGCACTACGAAGGCGCGCACTGGCTCGGCACCTTCGCGGTCTATTTGCTCACCCTTCGTTTCGACGAAGCAGACCCGACTGCGGGCGCAAGAAGAGCTTGAAGGGTTCCGATTCGAGCGGTCGCTCGAGGTGGTAGCCCTGGAGCTCATCACATCCCATCGCCTTGAGCATTTGAATGTGCTCTTGGCTCTCGACCCCTTCGGCCACGACGTCGAGTTGCAGAGCGTTGCCCACCGCAACAACAGCGCGCACAACGGCCGCGTCACCCGGATCGCGATGCATGCGAGACACGAAGGCACGATCGATCTTCAAGCGGGAAATCGGAAGACGGCGCAGGTAGGCGAAGTTGGAGTAGCCGGTGCCAAAGTCATCCACGGTAAGCACCACGCCGAGCGAACGGAGATCATCGAGACGATTGCGAACCTCTTCGTCGTCATCGACCAGGATCCCTTCGGTGATCTCGAGTTCGAGACGCCCAGGATCCAATCCCGAACGTTCCAACGCCTCGCGAACGTGGTCGATGAAGTTGGGCTGGCGCAGCTGCACCACCGAGATGTTCACGGCCACACGAAGCGGCGTCACCCAGGTGCACGCTTCTTCGCACGCTTTGTTCAGCACCCACCGACCCATCGGCACGATCAAGCCAGTGGTCTCCGCCACCGAAATGAAGTCGTTGGGATTCATCTCCTCTTGAAGCGGTTTGCAGTACCAGCGCAGCAACGCTTCGGCGCTTCGCGGTTGAAGGTGCGCATCGAAGAGTGGCTGAAACGCGAGGCGCAACCCGTCGGCTTCGAGCGCTTGTCGCAGCGCCTCCTCGATCAGCAGAGTCCGCGGCGTGGACTGCGTCATCTTGCGTTCGTAAACCGCGAAACTGGACCCCACCCGCTTCTTGGCTTCGTAAAGCGCAACATCGGCGGCACGCATCAGCGTGGCGGCATCCTCGCCGTGCTTCGGTGCAACGGCGATACCCATCGACACCGAAACGTAGATCTTTCGTGCGCCCACCATGAAGGGCTGAGTGACACTGTCGGCGAGACGACGTGCAACTTCGCGCGCGTCTTCGGTGGTCGCTCCCGGCAACACAACGATCATCTCGTCGCCCCCGCGACGCGCAACAATCGCCTGCGGACCCGCCCAGAGCCGATCCAGATCTGGAAAGCTCGGGTGGCTGGTGGTTCCGACGACCGACTCGAATCGGCGGCCCACGTCGGACAAAAGCGAATCGCCCGCAGGATGGCCCAACGTGTCGTTGATCGCTTTGAAGCGGTCGATGTCGGCGAAGATCATCGCAAAGGGTTCTTCGTGGTCCGAAAGGAACGCGATCTTGCGCTCTAAGAACACGCGTGAGGGCAATCCCGTCAGCGGATCAAAGAGCGCGAGACGCCGCATCTCTGACTCTTGCAGACGAAGTTGGGCATGCGCGTCGCGAATGCCTCGTTCCGCAGCACGCTGCCAACGCACGAAGAGCGCAAGGATCACGCCGATACCAAGTACGGCACCCACCCGATTGAACAGCGCCTGCAGCGAACGTTCGTTTTCGGGCACCGCGCTTACGAGTCCAACTCCCTGTTCATCCAGTACCCAAAACACCACCGTGTTGATGAGCACGACGACGGTCCAAAGCCAGGCTTGTCGCGGACCCGCAAACGTCGCCGCCGCGATGGGGATGACGTAGAACCAGGCGAAGTTGGGATTGTAGAAGCCGCCGGAAGTGATGTTGCTCAGCAGAAGCAGAACGAACATGGCGGTGAGCGCGAGGCCACCCGCCAACGATGCGCGTCCCGTTCGGCGCAGGAACACAAGAAGCGTGAGCGAGAAGCACGCGGTTGCAGAAACGGCAGCAGCCATGACCGGCAAACCGATTCGCCAGTACTGAACGGTGTACGGAATCGCAACGAGGGTGAGTGCCACGATGGCGATGCCCACGGCGCGTGCCGCGCGAACATCGCGAGGGGGTGTCCGACTCGTGACGCCAACGTTGGTCAGGCTATCGAGTGCGGTGTTGAGAATGGACCGCTGCCGATCAGCCCCCCCTTTGGGCTGTCCACCACGTTCCACCGCTAACTATTATTCCAAGTTCCCGGCGGCTGGTCCAGGTGGCGCGTAGCTTCCGCACTGCAACACAGGAAGCTGCGGGTATTTCGGCATTTCCGGTGCAGTGCAGCGAACAAACTCGGAGCCTTTGGTCGAAATGACCACACGGTGATGCGCACAACGGCGGCACAAGCCAGCAGACTCGCCGCGAATGAACGTGAGCAAACCACTCGAGCGTTCGATGCGCCTCGAGACCGCGTAGTCGAGTGATGCTTTGGGTCCGACGAGAACGACAGACTGACGAGCTCGTGTGATCGCGGTGTAAAGCATCTCACGCGTGAGCAAGGGAATGGGATCGCGCGGGAGCACCACCGCAACCCGATCAAACTCGGATCCCTGGGCCTTGTGCACCGTCACCGCGTGCGCGAGTTCCAAAATCGGCGCCACCGTTTCCAGCGGATAGGTGGCAAATCCATCGGCACGGCGGAATACGGCACATGGACGAACTCTGCGTTCTAGCTCGACGTTGAGTACGAGTCCTTGATCGCCGTTGAAGAGTTCGCGCTCGTAGTCGTTCCGAATGACCAGGATGGGTTCGCCGACCAAGAAGCGTGGTGGGTTGCGACGTGCTCGGCTTTCGGCACGCCATGCGTGAAACTGCTGGTTGATGGCGTGGATACCGGTCTGCCGTCCGCGCGTCAGACACAAGATCCGCGCGCGCTCGGATCGATTGAACAACGCGGCAAGTGCAGCGCGGTCTCGGTATGCGCCATCGACATGCACCCAGGTGCGCTGTTGCTCCACCGCATCGCTCTCGTCGTCCCACCATCGAAGAAACGCGTTGAGGTCGACGTCGAGGTGCTCAACCCCCTGACGTTCGATCGACTCCAGTTCGCCACGTCGACGAATGCCGGTTTTGCCGTGTAGCGACTTGCCCGAGTGGACGCGGCGCGCGTTGGTCAGGATGTGTCGGCCCGCTGGATCGCGCGGGTCCATTCGAAACGACTCGTCCAGTCTCACGACCCGGCCCCACGGACGCAGGGCTTTGCAAAGATCGCGAAACACCGCGCCGGCGTCGACCGAGGGAAGCTGCTCCGCATCGCCCAGGAGGATGAGCTGCGCATCTGGTGCCAATGAGCGCAGCAAGCGATCGAGCATCGCAACATCGATCATCGAACTCTCGTCGACGATCACGACCTGCTGAGCCAACGGATTGCGTTCGTGGTGACGAAAGGTCGCGCGCGCCGGTGAGTAGCCCAGCAAGCGGTGCAGCGTTCGGCTTTCGATACCTTCGCTGAGCAATCCGCGGTCGTCGAAACTGGGTGCCGTCAGACTCATCAAGCTGCGCTCGACCGAGCGTCGCATTCGGTCGGCGGCCTTGCCGGTGGGCGCAGCGAGCACCACGCGCTCGAGCGGTACCCCCAGCCGAGCGAGTGCACGCAAGATCGCCACGACGATGAACGTCTTGCCCGTACCGGGTTCACCGCTGATCAAGGTCAGTCGGCCCCGACATGCTTCACGCACAGCCAGACGCTGCCCTTTCGCCAACCGGAGCGGCTTGTTTCCGATCCTCGGCGGTGCGGCTTCCACGTCTTGCACCACGCGTTCGAGTCCAGGCACCTCAAAGAGCCCGAGCCGTTCCCGAACGCTCAGCGCTACGCGACGCTCCAACGCGTGCATGTGCGCGGAGTAGAGATGCCCGTCGTCCACGACCAAAGGCGCGTCCGAACCAGGACCACCAGACCACGGAGCAAGATGCGCGGGGTTCGCGAGAAGGGTCGCCGCCAGCTTCGCGACGCCATCCATCGCCAACGATTCCAAATGCGAGTGAAGGACGGGCGTATCCAAAGGGAGGCGAGTGGAACCGCGCGCCAAGGCCAAGCGAAGCGCCGCGACGAGTCGAACCAAAGGACCACGCACCGATGCACCGTGCATTCGCGCCAACTCGACGCCCAAAGTGAGTTCGCTGGGATCCAGGTCGTGTTCGCGAGCTGCTTCGACCCACGCTTCGTCGAGGGCGGTGCCTTCCAGCGCAGCCCGACCCACGCCATGCGGATCGATCCAAATCGCGTCGCTCACGACTGGACTCCGTCACGAATCGGATAGCCCCAGGGTTCTTCGCGGTCGCGCAACTCGGCCTCCCACTCCACCACGTCCGACCACTGCGGGCGTTGGAACACCACGCCGTGTCCAGGTGCGCGCATCGTGCGTAGGAAGCAGTAGAGCAGTCCCCCAAACCGCGCGTCGTAGCTGGCTTGGTCGTGCACGCCCAACAAGCGCACGATGCCCAAGGTGTAGAGCTTGGCCTGAAGCGCGTAGTTGAGTTCCACGTGTGCGGCCAGCTTGTCGCTGGGGTCTTCCCACTCGGGAAGGCGGTCACTCTTCCAGTCCAAGAAGTAGGTTTTGTCGTCGTACGCGAACACCAGATCCACGATTCCGCGAATCACCCCACGCTCCGCGGCGAACTCCCGCCCACCCTGTCTGAGCGCCACGTCGAGCGCGGGATGCGCGGACTCGGGAACCGGATAGAGAAAGCTCATTTCGGGCACACCGCGAAGCGCCGCGAAACCATCCGGCAAGTTCACCTCCCCAAACGATTGGGGGCAACGAAGCGCATCAAACACCAGTCGTTGTGCCGCCGGTAGGTACCGCGGATCGACGCCGCTCTGTCGGGCGCGACGTTCGAACACGTCTCGCACATCGTGTCGCTTGACCCACTTATCGAGTTCCTCCGCACGCAACACCGTCGGCATGTGCAGGTCTTCCAACACGGCGTGAAGGAACACACCCATACCGGCTCCGCCCGGAAGCTCCTCGAAAGGATCCGGATCGGCGTCGTGCGACTCCGCCGTGAACTCTTCCGCTGCGGTCGCATCCTCACTCACGGGCGCCACGTAGCCACCCCGCTGCGACTTCATCCGCGTGTATGAAGTCAGCACGTACCCCGCACGCTCGTGACGTAGCGCATCGAAGGCGGGGACCTCCAATTCGCCCGCGAAGGGGACCTTCGACCAATCGATCGCATCAACCTCGCGACGCTCAAGCGGGTCCTCGTCGACAATCGCCATCGACTCATAGTGGACGCGCGAACCGTCGCAGAACCCACTCGCCACCAACACCTCAAGCCGGTCCGCGAGCCAACGATAAGGACCGGTTAGCGGACCGTACCGTTGCCATGCACCATCCACGGAAAGCGCACCCACAGGCGGCATTCCAAAGTAGGGAAGGATGATTCGCCCCTTGGCGCGCGTGAGTGCCACATAGAGCAGGCGCTCATCTTCTTCACGCGCCTCGCGTTCGATCCGGCGTTCCATTTCCACCGGCAAAGGCGGAAGCCACGCTTGTCGAGCACCCTCTACATGCCCGATCCGCGGTCGGTGCCACTCACCCTTGCCACCACGCGTCAGACCTCCCATGACAAACACGATTGGTGCTTCAAGCCCCTTCGACTTGTGCATCGTCAACAACTGCACTGCCGCGCGTTCGCTCTCCAGGCGCTGCACTGAACCTTCGCCACCAATGGGCTCTGCACGACCACTCACAAACGCCTCGAGTCGCGATGCGAGTCCCTCCGCACCTTGCCGACTTCCCACCTCTTCGAGCAGCACCTCCAACACGTGCTGGTAGTTGGTCAGTTCGCGCTCTGTGCTTTTCATGAAGAGCAGACGACGCGCGAGACCACTTTCCTCGAGCAGCGCACGAAGTAAAGCCGCGGCATCTCCGCTTTCGGCGAGCATGCGCAAGCGGTGTAGTCGGTGCATCAGCGGATGCTGGGGGTCCAAATCGGCGCATGCTTCGAGGTCGTCGAGTGGTACAGCAAAGAAGGGCGTCAGCCACGCACGCAGTCGCGCCGATCGATCACGCGGGTCCGCGACAGCACGCAGCACGGCGAGAACATCGAGCGCCTCCTGCGTGTCGAAGAGACCGTCCTGCTTGTAGAACCCGAACGGAATCCCATGGGCCGCAAGGACGTCCGCGATACCGCGCGCCTCTCGTGCATTGCGGGTGAGAATCTGGATGTCGCTGTAGCCGATGGTGCGGGACTCCCCGCGTTCGAGCAGTTTGAGCTGACCGACCATGCGGCGAATTTCCACCGCGGTCCGATGCGCCAGAGTTCGTCGCACGTCGTCGACGGTGGGCTTCTCCACGCCCAGGGGCTGCCAGAGCAAGAGTGCCGGAACAGGTTCACCCTCCGCATCGACCAAGCGCTTGGTGGGATCGCCACATCGGACGGGCTCGTCATAGCGGATATCGCCTTCGAAAAACCCTTCTTCGAACACCGCGTTGTAGGCGTCGATCACATGCGAAGTGGAACGGTGGTTCTGATCGAGAACCACCCGTGTCGCGCCGCGCTCGACAAGCTCCTTGCGTGCGCGTCGGTACGTGTGGATATCCGCGTTGCGAAACCCGTAGATCGCTTGCTTCGGGTCGCCGATCACGAAAAGCGCGTGCGTATCGGTGTCGTGCACAAATAGGCGTTCGAAGATCGACCACTGCAGCGCGTCGGTGTCTTGAAACTCATCGACGAGCGCATAGCGATGTTGAGCGCGAAGCGCGCGTGTGAGCGCCTCGCCGCCTCGACTACGCAGTGCTTCATCCACCAACCGCAACATGTCGTCGAAGTCGATCAGTCCGTGCCGTGCTTTGTGCTCTTCCAGTCGCACTCGCACGCGTGGCAGTAAGCGATGAACAAGCACACCAAAGGGGCTGGTCGCGACACCAAGCAGCGCGTCCACCCGCTCACGCAGCTTGGGCAACGCGGTCAGTCGTGCGGGCAGCCACGCACGCGCCGGAGCGTGTCGCACGACTTCAGACTTGCTCCAACGGTCCAGCGCCAAGAGAGCGCCCAAGAGATCATCGGTGCCAGCTTCGGCCTCGGCGATTCCCTGCAGGGCGCGCAACTCCTGGACCACGCGCTCGGCCACATCACGTCGCGGAATCGCATCGTGCACCGGCGGTTCGTCCACGGGAGTCTTCCAGTCTTCGAGTGCTGTGCGAAGCGCGTCGGGATCGAAGCGTGGATGGGGTGCACCGTGTTCCACGAACCACGGGAAGAGGGCTTCCTCGAGCCGGTCCGCGTTAAAGTCCTGAAGGACCCGCAGCAGCACCCGCCGTAACGCCGAGTCCTTTTCCAACACGACGCGAAGTTCTTGGCGAAACGCGCGACCAAATGCGCGACGCGGCTCCACCAAGGTTTGTCGAAAGGGTCGGCCGCTGAGAAACGCGTACTCCGCCAACACCCGCTGACAGAACCCATGAATCGTGCTGATGGGTGCACGATCAAAGGCGAGCAGTGCTTCGTGCAGACGCTTCTGCGCGACCTCGTCGAGTTCCCAATACGAGTCGCCAACGTCTCCCGACGACTCGCGTGGATGCACCATCGCGTCGAGTCGTGCACGAACACGAGCACGCATCTCCCGCGTCGCCTTCTCGGTGAACGTCACAACCAAGATCTCTTCGATCGTCGCACCCGCGATGATCAAATCGATGAAGAGGTGCTCGAGCATGTACGTCTTGCCGGTGCCGGCCGACGCTTCGATCACGGTGTGCGCGTGACGCAGATCACGCAGCAGCGCGGGCTTGGCGACCTTCATTCGATGCCCGCCAATCGAAAGAAGAGCCCAAACCGACGTCGCGCCATCTCCAACGCGTCGTCGGGAGGCGGAATCGGATAGCGCTCGGGTGCTGGAATCGGACCAAACTTCCAGTTGCCGCCTTGGCGCCTTACGACACGCGCGTGACCGACCAAACGCGAACCGCTCAGGGCGGCCCAGGCTCCGGGCTCACGAAGCACCGCATCCGAAGGCAGGAAGTACGCGTGCGGACCGGTAAGTAGATCCGCGACGATCGTGCGCAGCCACAAGCGCGCGCGCTCTGGATCCAGCGGTCCAAAATGAGTCGACGCATCTTGTGCTGCGTCGTCGCCGTAGAGAAGCAGCGTGCGATGACGGTCTCGTGCTTGCCCTTCAGACGCGACCAAGCACACGTAGTCGAGAAACCCACGCAACGCGTAGTGCGCGCGCTGGCGCTGCAGTTCGACACCCACCGGTGCACGACGCGGGACCAACATCAACGAAGCATGAGTTTCGTCGATCAGGACCTGCGTACTTCCCATGAGGTCGACGTCGACCACGCCAGACGGCAGCTCAACCTTCAGCGAGATCGCATCCCGAACATCGTCGCTTTCGTCCACGTCCGGACTGCTTCCAAAACGAACGCGCTGCGGCTTGGATGCATCCGGACGTACAACCGCACCAAACACGCGCTCCCAACCCCGGAGCGTTCGGTGATCCACATCGAGCCGATGATCCTGCAAAGCTCCAAGGGGCCAGCGGCCATGCGTTTGAAGCTGCGCGATCAACTCCTCGTACGTGGCGGTTGAACCTCGGCGTTCGCGAAGCGCCTGCACGAACGAGTCCCGCAACGCGATCGTCGCGTCGAGCGCCGAAGGTGCGAAAGGTTCGTCTTCGCGCATCGAGATTTCGTCGTCTTCCGCTTGAACCAGGCCAAGCACGCCACGCGCCCACCCTTGCAAAGGCGACTCGAGAAAACGCTGAATGGCAGAGATCCGCAGTTTCCGTTCTGGAAGGCTCTGCACCGACGTCGGGAAACGGGGCAGCGCCAACAATGCGCGAAGTCGGTCGTGTTCCACGTCGGCCAGCTTCCGCAAATCGCGGGCACCCAACTCGCGACCCAACTCGCGACGAACCCAATCGCCAGCTCGTCGTGCGGCGCGCTCGCGCCCCAACTCTTTGAAGGCTCGCGCATGGGTGTCTTCGTGCCGACGTAGTGGAAAGCGACGGACAAGCGCACTGGCGTTGACCACGTACGCACGTCGCAGCATGGCATCGAGCTCTTGAACCACCGGCGAAGGCTGCATGGAGTCGCCGGTCAACGCGTCGCGCGACGCCCACGAGCAATAGAAGCGTTCACGGGTGCACAGCAGCGTTTCCAAGAACACGTACTTGTCGCGCTCCACCGGCGAGACATCACCAATCACGCGTTTGCGCGCGCGCAGATCCAGCGGGTCACGTCGCTCTTGCGTGGGAAAGCGCCCCTCTCCCATACCAAGCAGAAAGACGACGCGAAACGGAATCGCTCGCATCGGGTTGAGCGCCGAAACCACAACGCCGTCGGCCAAGTACTCGCCACGTGCGCCACCAAGAGCACGCAACGAGTCGCCCACGAGCTCCAGCGCCACGCCAAACGAAACTCGCTCACCCGAGTCGCGTTCGCGCAGACGGTTTACGACGCCAAGACAACGCCGCATCTCGGCTTCGGCACGTGGTTGTTCCGCGCGCAGATACCCGCGAAGCACCGCATCGATGAACGTCGCCCATTCGTCCAGCGTGCGTCGCTCGCTTCGAACGAAACGCGCATCACGCAGGAGGCTCCGAACCAGCGCGGCCAACACCGGCGACGCGGCATCACTCTCTGCAGGCTCGGGAAGAAAGCCGTCGACTTCAGCTTCGGTAAACGCTCCGAGAACCAGTCGCTTGACGCCCTGATCCCAGTTGACGACATCGCGATCGATGTAGGTCCCCGCATGATCGTCGCGGTCGATTCCGTGAAAGATGCCCAGCCGATCCACTAGCCGAGCCCACCGCGCTCGGTCCACACCGTCGGGTACACGCAACGCCGGATGCGTCAGGACCATCAACACTTCGGGGCGACGAAACTCGGATCCTAGAAGCTCCAGCAAACGAAGCGCCGCATCCGCGACCGCACTCTCTTGAATCAGCGGCAGGTCCACCACGTGGTGTGGAAGCGAACCGGCCTCCTGAAACACCGAATGGATGTGCGGCAAGTACGCCGAACGCGCGTCCGGATGCACGAACACTCCAATTTGGTTGAAGCGCAGCGTTGGATCCGCTTCGACCAGAGACCAAATTTCATCGGCGACGACTTCGACCTCACGACGCGGACCCGCGCAGGCCAGCCACGTCACACTTCCGTCGGCTCGAAACTCTGGAGCCTCGGGCTCCGGCGCCCGTTCCAACACATCGAGTTGCAGCGCGTGCAACACGCTATCGCGCGCAGGCGCTTCGAACGCATCCACGAAATCCGCCGACGTGATCTCGTTGAGCAAATGAACGTGTTCGCGCGCAGGACGCCCCCACCATGAAAGGAGTGACGAGTCGTCGTCCGGCAACTCGATCTCAGGGGCCACACGCTGCGCCCACCGCTTTTCACTGGTGCTGGGAACATCTTCCCAAAACTCACGGCACGGGTTGAGCACGTAGAGCCGCACATCGGTCCAGCGCGCAAGCTCCGCGAACGCCCATTGAAAGACACGCGCGACGTAGCTCAATCCAAACACGTGGACTTCGGAGGGCATCGCGCCTTCCGCGGGACGTGGAAGCTGCGCCAAGCATTCCGCCAAGGGGAGTTCCTCGGCCTTGTTGCGCAGGTGAAGCCACAGCGCTCGCTGCCAACGCTCGGGGTCACCTTCGGGCAACCCTGGATTCGCCGTCCACTCGCGCAGCATCTCTGGTCGCGAGTACGCGTAGCCTTCGAACAGTCGGGCCACGCGCATCGCCAACTGCGCGGTGCGTACATCCGATCGGCCGACGTAGCGACGAAGAGCGCGCACGTCGTCCTGCTCCATCAGTTGTTCATCGAGTAACGCGTGCAAGACGTGCCGCTCCAGCGCACGACGGTCGAGGAGCTTTCCGGCCCCAGCCCGATACAGCCATCGACCGACGAATCGCTCCAAACGATGAAACCGCAGGTTGCCCACCACGCCGAGGTGCTGACACAGCTCAAGCTCCAGATAACGCTCGAGGTTCCGGTTGGGAACGATCAGGTGTGTGGGCTCCAGGATGTTGCCCACACGACGACGCTCATCGAGTCGCGCGACCAGCGCTTCGACCAACGCTTCGGTACGGTTGGAGTAGGTGAGCTGAAGCACCGGGACAGGGAGGTTACTCTCCGAGGGTGACGCGAGCGAGCCACCTCGTTGCTGCGCTGCTTGCGGCCTGTTCCCAGGGTGAAGCGATTCCGACACCGACCGACACCGACCGCGCCCAAGAGCGAGCCGAGATGGTTCGAACCCAGCTTGCCGCGCGCGACATTCGTGACGCGCGTGTTCTGCGCGCCATGGAGACCGTGTTGCGTCATGAGTTGGTTCCCTCTGGGATGCGCGCGGACGCGTACACCGACCAGCCACTTCCGATCGGCCACAACCAAACGATTAGCCAGCCCTACATCGTGGCGTTGATGAGTCAGCTCGCCGGCATCAGTGAAATCGAACAGCCGCGTGTGCTCGAAGTCGGAACCGGATCCGGATACCAGTCTGCGGTTCTCGCTGAAATGGGTGCAGAGGTTTGGTCGATCGAGATCGTGGCTGCGCTCGGCGAACGTGCACAGCTCGACTTGCGACGACTCGGCTACGACGTTCGCGTTCGCATCGGCGATGGGTATGCCGGTTGGCCGGAACACGCGCCCTTTGATGCGATCCTCGTCACCGCTGCACCGCCGCGTCTACCCGAGCCACTGATCGAACAACTGCGCGTGGGTGGTCGCATGGTGATTCCGGTGGGTGAACGTCACCAAATGCTGCGTGTCATCACCAAGACCGAAGAAAGTTACTTGGTGCAAGATGTCGCGCCCGTTCGGTTTGTGCCGATGACCGGCCGGATTCAGTCAGACGAATAGACCCAAGCTTCGAGGTGCATAGCCTTCGAACACGCGCTCGGCGTCGTACCCGCGTTGTGCCACCAACTCGAAGAGCGCATCGCGGTAGTCGGTGGTGACAGCAAGATCGCCCGGTGGTTCCAGAGCATCGGGATGAAGTCCTGGCCATCGCGTCAGCACCTGGCCTCCCGAAACGCCCTTCCCCAACGCAAACAGTACCGATCCGCGACCGTGATCCGTTCCGAGCGATGCGTTGAGCCGCGCACGTCGTCCGAACTCCGTCATCACCATCACGGTCACTTCCGCGGCACGATCGCCAAGGTCAGAAAGAAAGGCGACCAGCGTGTTGGCAAGTTCACCGGCTTGCGACGCGATCAGCTCTTGCTGCAGCACATGCGTGTCCCAACCGTCGTGACTCACACACGCGAAGTCGACCTCGACGCCACTTCGAAACAGCCGTGCGAGCTCCGCCATACGCTCGCCAAAACGAGTTGCAGGAAACGCGTCGCTTCGCGGCGGAACACTTCGCAGCGAGTCGAGTGCTGTGAACGCCTCCAACCCGGCACGATGAACGTCGGAGCGACCACCATACGAATAGGCGAGTGCAGACTGAAACGAGGGCGAGGGAAGCGCGAGCTCATCCAGCTTTTCAAAGATGGCCAGCGGCGCACCCCGCAACGACTCTGGCGGCTTCGTTCCGACGGCCACTGCCGACCAAGGTGTGGTGCGTTCTTGGAGGCAGCGTGCGATCCAACCGCCCATTCCGTCTCCAGCCTCCATGCGGTCTTGAGCATCAAAGTGCGAACGCGTGGCGTCGGCAGAACCCACCGCGTGGACAATGCCGAGCAGCCTGCGTTGGTAGAGTGGCAACAACTGCGAGAGCGCCGGGTGAAGTGCGAATCGTTCGTTCAACGCGGGTCCGGTGACCTCACGATCGAAGTGCGGATCGTTTCGCGAACTCCAAACACTCCGCGATGATGTCGATCTCGCTCACGGCGCTAATCACGAGCACGGGAATCTGCGCGGTCTCGGGCTTCGACTTGAGGTGACTCAGCACCTCAGGTCCCGAGAGACCGGGCATGCGAACGTCACACAGAACCAGATCCACGGCACGCTTCTCCAGCACAGCGAGTCCGTCTGCACCGCTCGACGCGGTAAGAATCTCCAGCCCGGTGCGCCCCAAGCGACGCGCGAGAATATCCCGGTTCACATCACTATCGTCGATCGCCAACACCACTCGACCGTGAAACTGCGGCTCGTACTCAACTTCAACGTCATGGCTAAAGAGTTTCGAGCCCCCGGGCGCAGGGGTTCGACGGCGTGTCTTGGGAGGATGCGAACCACGCAAACGAATCGCATCCACGGTCGGTAACAACGCTGTGGCGAAGGTAATGACTTCGCGCAGCATCATCATCACCACACCATCGGAAGTACCGATGTCCTCCAGCTCTTCGAGCACGAGCTCGCCGTAACCCTTTACTGCACCGATTTGAGCTCTCAAATCATGTCGCACGCGCGCTACTTCATCTTCGCGCAGCGTGTGCTGCTCCTCGTGCGCACGTAGACCCGCACGCTCTTCGACCAATAGCTGCCCAAAGCGATCCGTCGCCGAACGCATGCGCTGGATGTCACTGGCGAACTCGTTGAGCAACGGATGCTCGAGAGCACCGACGCGTTCCTTGAGCTTCGCGGTTTCGACCTGGAGCGCATCGAAGACGGCGAAGTCCATTCGCGACGAGGATACCTCAGAGTGCGGCGCGGATCCGACTCTCGACGAGCCAGAGCCGGTCTTGTCCCCACGTCGACCAGCTTCCCAGTTGAAAACAGGGAACTCCCCACAACCCGATCTCGCCAAGCGCCACGCGGTTGGCCTCGCACCGGTCACGCCACGTGGTGTTCTGCAGGCCCATCGTCACGAGATCGTCGACACCCGCGGCGGCGGCAACGGCCTTCAGTCCGTCCTGCGACGCGACATCAATTCCACGCGACCAAATCCCCTCGTAGGCATGGCGAGCAAAACGCAACGCTGCCAAAGCGCCACGTTCGCGTTCGACGGTATCCAGCATCGCAAGGCAGTGCTCCACGCCCTCGCCAAGGGGATCGCTGATCGTGCCAAAGGGAATCTCGCGTGCGTCGGCAATCCGTTTGGCGTCACGCGCGATGTAAAGAACCTTCTGCCTTGGAACCGGAAGTCCACGAGTCACCATCGGCAAGATAGGACGAAGCCGAACATCCAATGCGAGTTCTCGCGTCCAACGTTCCACCTCGGCCACGGCGATGTAGCTGTAAGGGCTGCGAAACGAAAACCACATATCGAGCGTGACGCGGGCCTGTCGTGCACCGTCGGCGGGTACACCACTCACTTGCTCCGCAAAAGACTCTGCGCTGTACACAACCCCGGGGACGGTCGCTGTGACGCCCTCTTTTGCCAAACGCGCGCGCAACATACCGACTCGGTCGACACCCCAATACCACTCTCCGCCGTAATGGATCATCGACCCCATGTAGTGACCCGCACTGCGCAAACGCTTGTAGTTCGCTTCGACCTGCGGGCGAACGGTATGACCGGCAACGGTTCCAAACTCGCGCACGGCTTCAGCAAGCCCATCGGAGTCGTCGGCCCACAACGCATCCCCAAGTCGGACGGCGCGTTGCAGCCACTCCAACGCAGGTCGTCTGTCCAAGAGCACGGCATCCACTCGCCGCACACGATCCGCAGCAGGCTCGGTCGGATGACTCGGAAAACGCAACGTGGTATGCGCACCGAGCTCCGCACAATCCCGCATCGCCCACGCACGACGTTTCTGCGGCTCGGGATCGGCATCGGCTGCGGGTGGAGGCACCACAACGGGCTCCAACACCAACGAAGGCGCAGCCTGGAACAGCGGTATCAACGCTTGGGCAAGCAGGTGCGAATAGGGATCGTCGGTTTGGTAGTAGAACGTCAGTGTGCGTTTGCCACGCGTAATGGCGCGTTTGAATCCGTGCCATCCACGCGCGAGCCCAGGACCGCGACGTAGGTAAAATCCCACGGCATGCGATTTGAGCGTCGCCATCGCGCCTACGCGCCCGTCGCCTCGTAAACGTGTGCGACCGCTTCTTCCAACTTCGAAGGATCGGAACCGCCTGCCTGCGCGAAGTCCGGTCGACCGCCTCCGCCTCCGCCCACAATCGCAGCAGCTTTCTTCACGATGTCGCCGGCTTTGAACTTGCTGGTGACCTCTTTGGACACCGAGCACACAAGCACAGCTTTCTTTCCGTCGCGCGAGGGAGAGCCGAGCAAAATCACGGCAGGCGCCATCTTGTCCTTGAGCTGGTCGGCCATTTCACGAAGCGCTTTGCCGTCCACACTCGGAACCGTCGCACCGAGCACGCGCACGCCGTCGACTTCCCGCGCTTCGGAACCCAAGTCGCGTGAACCCCCTCCGGAGGCGAGTTCTTTCTGCAGTCGTGCGTGGTCTTTTCGCAACTCACGCGTGTCGTCGAGCACCTTCTTCAGCTTGTCTTCGACGTCGCTGGGTTGGCTCTTCAGGATCGCTCCCAAGTTACGCAACGTGCCTCGTGTATCGCGAAGGTGCTGCAGGGCGTGCAGTCCTGTCGCGGCCTCGATGCGCCGGACACCCGCCGCGATTCCGGAGTCGCTCAGGATTGTAAACAACCCGATGTCGCCGGTTCGGAACGCATGCGTACCACCACACAGCTCCAAGCTCGGGCCGATTTGAAGCACGCGAACTTCGTCACCGTACTTCTCGCCAAACATTCCGATCGCACCACGCTCTTTGGCCTGATCGATGGGCATCTCTTCGGTGGTGATCGACGAGTTCTCGAGCACCGCACGGTTGACGAGGTCCTCGACCTCTTCGATCTCGTCTGCGGTCAGTGGCTTGGTCGCACTGAAATCGAAACGGAGTCGATCCGGTCCGACCAACGAACCCTTCTGTGCCACGGTCGTTCCAATGACTTCGCGCAGCGCCCAATGCAACAGGTGGGTCGCGCTGTGGTTTCGTCGCGTCGCGCTACGAAGCGGATGGTCGACTTCCATCTCGATGCTGTCGCCGACGTTCAGCTCACCCTGCGCGAGTGTTCCACGGTGCAACACCAACCCGTCGACCGGTGTTTGCGTGTCCGCCACACCAAAGCGTGCATCACCCGCGCGCACAATTCCGCGATCGCCTACCTGCCCGCCTTTTTCGGCGTAAAAGGGAGTCTCGGTGGTGACCAGTTCGATTTCGTCACCCGCACTGGCGCTGTCCACGCGCTCACCAGCTTTGAGAATCGCACGAATCTGGGTGGTCGCTTTCTCACGCTCGTAACCGAGGAAGCGGGTCGCACCCAGCTCCTCGACCAGGTCGTAGTGCACCTTCGAAGTTGCAACCTTCGTCCCGAGCGAACCGGCACGACCGCGCTCTTGCTCTTCAAGCAACTCGCTTTCGAAACCGTCACGGTCAACGATGAAACCTTCTTCCTCGGCGATCACCTCGGTGAGATCGATCGGAAACCCGTAGGTCTGATGCAGGTCGAACGCGATGGTTCCAGGCAGTTCCTTCCGACCGCCACGGTCGTTCCACAACTCGTTCTTGCGAAGCCGCTCCAAGCCGTCGGCCAGGGTACGGCGAAAGCGCTCTTCCTCGCTCTGCAACTGGTCAGCAATCGTGTCCTTGCTTTCCTGAAGCTGCGGGTACACGTCGCCCATCAACTCCACCACGCGCAGCGCAACGCGATGAAGGAAGGGTTCGTTGATGCCCAAGCGATAGCCGTGACGAATGGCTCGACGCGCGACACGACGTACCACGAACTCCTTGTCGGCCTTGCCGGGGAACACGTTCTCGCTCACCAAAAACGCACACAAACGAGCGTGGTCGGCGATGACTCGCATCGACACGTCGTCGTCTTGCTGGGTTCCGCTGTAGCTCTTTCCGCTGATTTCAGAGGCCAGATCGACCAGAGGACGCAGCAGATCCGTGTCGTAGTTGCTCAACACGTCTTGCACGACGACCGCCGCACGCTCGAGTCCGGCACCGGTATCGACCGAAGGCGCAGGCAAGTCGTTGAGCGTTCCATCGGGCTGCTTGTCGAACTGCATGAACACCAGGTTCCACAGTTCGAACCATCCACGACCGTCCGGCGTTGGCTCTTCACCAAACGTCGAGGGGTCGATGTTGTCGGTGCCCAAGCAGTAGTGAATCTCGGTGCACGGCCCGCAGGGGCCGGTTTCGCCCATTTGCCAAAAGTTCTCTTTGGCGTTGCAGCGCTTTACGCGCTCGGGATCACAGCCAGTGACATCCATCCAGAGCTTGGCGCTTTCTTCGTCGGCAGGACCATAGCCCTCTTCACCCGCAAACACGGTGAACACCATGCGCTCGGGATCCAGCTTCAACACGTCCATGTAGAAGCGCCACGCCATCTCGATCGCTTCGCGCTTGAAGTAGTCGCCAAACGAGAAGTTGCCGAGCATCTCAAAGAAGGTGTGGTGACGCGCGGTACGACCGACGTTCTCCAAGTCGTTGTGCTTACCGCTAATGCGAATGCACTTCTGAGAGCTCGTTGCACGAGTGTAGGGACGCGACTCCTTGCCGGTGAACACATCCTTGAACGGCACCATGCCTGCGTTTGCGAAATGCAACGTCGGGTCGTTGGGCAACACCAACGAGCCCGAAGGCACATGCGTATGGTCGTAGCGCTCCACGAAAAACGACGTGAAGGCCGAGCGAATATCAGCGGAGGTCTTGATAGTCATTGGGGTATGGGGCCGCGGGTGCCTACTTAACGCCCGGCGGATGTAGGAGCAACGTATAGTGGCGCCACATGGGGGATCCGACCGCACCGGCCTGGCGCCTCGACGCTCGCGCCGAGACGATCGATTCGGTCAAAGTCCTGCCTGAAGCGGGGCGCGCGACGCTCAGTCCACCCGACCAGACACGACGCGACGCAGCCACCCAAGCGATGCAGTTGCTCGATCAGCTCCGCGAGGGAAGTCGGTTGGTGGTCGAAGACGAGTTACTGGGTACCGGCGGGATGAGCGACGTCCACGTGGGAACGCAAAAAGCGCTCGACCGAAAAGTGGCGGTGAAGCTCCCCAAGGGCGAAGCCAAAGCGATCGCTGGCGAGGTGCTGCGCGAAGCGTGGATCACCGGACAGCTGGAACACCCGCACGTGATGCCGGTGTACGACTTGACGCTCGATGCCAACGGCATGCCGCTCATCGTGCTCAAGCGCGTCGACGGGTTGCACTGGCGCGAGCTGCTCCAGAACCCCGAACTGGTCAAAGAACGTTTTGGCACAGACGACGTTCTCGGCTGGCATCTGCAAACGTTCATGCAGGTGTGCAACGCAGTCGGGTTCGCACATTCGAGGCACATCGTTCACCGCGACATCAAACCTGCGAACGTGATGATCGGAGAGTTCGGCGAGGTGTACGTCACCGACTGGGGCATTGCGGTGTCGGTGCGACCCGGCGGGATTGGTGCGTACGATCCCGAAGTGCTTGCAGGCACACCCGTGTACCTCGCGCCCGAGATGGTGCTCGGCGAACCGGTTAGTCCGGAGACCGACGTCTACTTACTCGGTGCCACGCTTTTCGAGATCCTCACCGGCTCGCCGCCACACGTTGCACCCAGCCTGCGCGAAATCGCGATGAAGGCGATTGCCGACGAACCTCCCGAACCGGGTGCCGACGTACCGACCGAACTTGCTGCTGTGTGTCGAACCGCCATGAAACGCGAGCGAAAACAGCGGTATCGCACGGCAGAAGGGCTGCGCCGAGCGGTCAGAGCTTTCTCGAACGGCGCGATTCTCGCGAGCTTGCAACGGCGGCTCATGCGGACTTGGTGAGGCTCGAAGCAGCTCTGAAAGTCGCGCTGCAAGACCCTGAGGCGCCGCACGCCGACGTCTTTGACCTATTCGGCGCGTGTCGATTCGGATTCAAAGCCGCGCTTCGCGCGTGGCCGGATAACACCGATGCATCCGAAGGGCTGGAACGAGCAGTACGCGCGATGATCGAACTGGAGCTCGCACGCATGAATGCTCGTGCCGCCGAGAACCTCCTCAACGATCTTCCAAACCCCAGCGCAGAACTTCGCGCTCGCGTCGACGCCGCACTTCAAGAACGAGCGGCAGCACGAGACGAGCATCGCGCACTCATCGAGTTTCGGCGTGACCTGGACCCCACCATTGGACGCCGCGGTCGTTTTCGTGGAGCGGCCGCGTTTGGATTGCTCTTGGTGTTTGGCCCGCTGATTCAGTACTTCATGCTGGGCAACAACGTCAGCTATCGGCAGCTGGTCGGGCGGCCACTCGGCTACCTCGTCGCATTGATCGCGGTGACGCTTTGGCGTCGTCGAGACCTACTCGCGAACCGCTACAACCGTTCGTTGATCTACGGGGCGTGCTTGCTCTTCATCGCGGAACTCGTGTTCGGACTCGGCAACTACATTGCGGGAACCGGGCCTCTTGTCGTCGCTGCGATCCAACAATTCGCGACTCCGGCGTTCGGTATCGCGATGCTCGCGGTGTTCGTAGACCGCAGGCTGGTCATCCCACCAATCGCCTACGTTGGCGGGTATTTATTGGCCTCGTGGATGCCCGAACTGCACTACCCGATCAGCTCGGGGTGCAACTTCGTACTCTTGGTCACGATGCTGTGGATGTGGCGTCCGCCGCGCGAACGCTAGCGAAGCTCGTAGCCGACCGAGAGCGCCAGTCGGAAGTAGTTGTCCTGCACGGTTTCTTGGATACCGCCGATGATCACGCCCGCGCCGCCTTCTTGCGCCTCGGGCCAGGGCTCCCACAAGTCTGTGCTGGGACACATCCCATCGCCGTCCGGCACGCGGCACGCAGTCTGTCCACGGAACTTGGTGCTGAAGCGCGAGAACTGAATGCCCAGCGTGAGGAACACTCCGTCTTCGAGGTAGGTCATCGGGTGTCGCAAGTCGACGCCGACGGTGAAGCCACTGGTCGAGCTGGTTTGACCGCCCCAGATCTGTTTGGCTGCCGTACCCACGCCTAAGCCCAAACGGTACGCGAACATGGCACCCAACCCGAGGTACTCGTGCACGTCGTAGCGCGCGCCCAAACCGAGGTGCACGTACGTGTACTGCAAGGGCGGCACGATGTTGATGCGATCGAGCGACCCCAGATCGTTGGGCGCCAACTCAAACGTGAAGCGTCCGTAGCCGATATCGAGACTGACGTTGGGTCCGCGACGCGAATCTCCGAGGTTCAGGTCGACGCGCGGTCCAACATAGAGCTCAGACTGCGTGGTATCGACCGGGACCACCGGGTTGCCATCGCAACGACCTGTTGAAGCCGCGGGTTCCTGCGCTGCCAAACACCGGTTGCCGTTGGTGTTCAACCCCACCGAATGCCTGTAGTGAAAGGCTAAACCGAGCCAAGGCACGACGGGATCTTCCAGGAACGCGCCGGGGTAAATCTCTGCGGCGACACCGAGTTCGAAGTGACCCAGTCCACTGCTCTCGTACTCGCGCGGCTCGGCGATCAGATCGTTGCGCGGATTTCCGTCGCCATTGACGTCGAGCTCCATCGGAAAGGGAGTGCGAAGACGCGGATCCACCAAGGCGGTCGTCCCCATGGAACGACTGATCGTTCCCGCGAGCACCGCAAAGCGCACCTTCGCGTAGCGTCCGGGTTGCTCTGGTTCGTCGTCGTCGTTTTCCTCTTCTTCTTCTTCTTCGTCCTCGTCTTCCTCTTCGTCTTCCTGGTTCCGTTGGTACCAAGGGACTTCGCCATCCGGCGCGACGATCTCGTCTGGCTGCTCCGTCGGTGCACCGGCACCACTGGGTGCGTTGGCTAAGTCGAGGTACTCGGAGATCCGTTGGTATGCGCGACGACTGCCACTTCGTGCCGAACCAACGGTGCGCCCACCCCAACTTGCAGTTCCGAGTGTGAGCCCGTCCGCACCGTTGCGTACCGTCAGTCGCACCGTCCATCGGCGGCGTGCGCGCGAAATACGTCCACTCACGAACGCCTTGATGTTGAGCTGCTGCGCCACGGCGCCGTAGTCGTCATCGCGGAGACTGGTCCGACCGACCAACTCACGCGCAGCGGCGTTGACCTCGCTTTGAGGAATGACTTCGACCCCATTGTTCTCCAAGCTTCGGACAACAGCATTTCGGATCGACGAACCCTGAGGACCCCCGAAGCGCTGCACCGCGACCCGCTGCCCCTGAGCCACGGCAGGCAGGCTCAGAAGGGCGAGAAAAACCCATGTCGTTCCGGGGAGAAATCCGGCCAATACAAAGCGACGAATCAAGACGCCCCGACCATAACCCGAAGCATGGGTCACGCCCCAGTGCTATGGAGGGGACGTCATGCTCGCCCTTCTCCGCGTCCGTAACCTCGCGATCATCGACGACCTCGAAGTCGAGCTCGGCCCGGGACTGAACGTCGTCACCGGCGAAACCGGCGCCGGCAAGTCGATTTTGGTCACCGCGTTGCAGCTGGTGCTCGGCGCACGCGGGCGGGCGGAGTGGGTGCGAACCGGAGCCGCCAAGGCCGAGGTGGAGGCTCTCTTTCAGCTGGGCGACGATCCGATCGTACGGGCGCGCTTGGAAGCCGCCGAACTTGAAGCTGGCGACGAGCTGCTCATCCGGCGTGTTGTCCAACCAACTGGGCGAACCCGTGCGTACATCAACGGACGCTTGGCGACTCAAGCACAGCTCACCACGTTGGCCGTTGGGCTCGCAGACATCTCATCACAGCACCAGCATCACAGCCTGGTCGACCCAGCGCGACATCTCGAATACTTGGACGCGTTCGCGCGACTGGAAGAACTGCGCGCGGATGTTGCACGCGCGCACGCCAAACTTCAATCCGCGCGTCGAGAGCGCCAGGAGCTCGTCGACGCGTTGCGCGATCGGAGTGACCGGGAAGACTTGCTGCGCTTTCAGGTATCGGAGATCCGTGACACGGAACCGGTCGCAGGTGAACGCGAGAAGCTCGAAGTCGAGCGCGAACGTCTGCGGCACGCGGAGCAACTAGCCCGTGCCGCGGGTGGCGCCGAAGAAGCGATTTATGCCGCGGATGGGTCGGTGTCAGAGCAGCTCGCTCGAATCGCCCACGACTTGGAGCACGCCGCGACCATCGACGGGTCGTTGACCGAACTTGCGGCGCAGGTGCGAAGTGCGCTTTCCCAGCTTGAGGATGCTGCGGGCGATCTTGGGCGTTATGCGCGAGACGTTCGGGTCGATCCGGGTCGATTGGCCGAGGTCGAAGACCGCATCGACACGCTCAACCGGCTGACCTCGAAGTACGGCGGGTCGATCGAAGCCGTTCTTCAGCACGCCAACGATGCCGAGGAAGAACTCGCGCGGCTCGACCAACACGAGTCGCATCTCGCGGCGGCGGACGAAGCCTGTGACAAAGCGCGAACAGCCGCATTGAAGGTCGCGAAAAAGCTGAGCAAGAAGCGCCACCAAGCCGCGAAGGGGTTGGGCGAGAACATCAGCAAAGAGCTGGAGAGCCTGGGAATGGGCGGGGCGCGGGTCATCGTGGAGCTGGCCAAACTCGAGGGCGACCGCGGCATGGATGTCGACGGTGCTCGACTCTCACCCACGGGGATCGATCGCGCCGAGTTTCTGATTGCGCCGAACAAGGGTGAAGCTGCGCGTCCGCTGGGCAAGGTCGCGTCGGGAGGCGAGCTCTCGCGAGCGATGTTGGCGATCAAGCGCGTGCTTGCGGGTTTAGGGCCGACAGGAACGTACGTGTTCGACGAAGTCGATACGGGCGTTGGTGGTGCCGTGGCCGAAGTGATCGGGCGAAAACTGGCGGATGTCGCGAAGCATCACCAGGTGATCTGCATTACGCATCTGGCGCAAATCGCGGTGTACGGCGATGCGCACTTTCAGGTGAGCAAGAGCGTGGTGGACGAGCGAACGCAGTCGGAGATTGCACGATTGAACGACAAGCAGAGGCTTGAGGAAATCGCACGTATGGTGGGTGGTGTGAAGATCACGGCGCGAACGCGTGCGGCTGCGGCGGAGCTATTGGAGCAAGCCGCAAACTCCTAACTAGGCGTCTTCGCGTGCCTTCGCGATCGCATGCGCCCACGCGTGCAACACGATCGGTTCCCACGCTCCCGATTCTGCGTACCAAGGTCCCCGCCGCGGGTCGCGTCCGTAGCCCAGGTCTTCCTCGGCTTCACCAAACGCAACGAAGTGCGGCTTCAACACTTCGCCAAAAGGTTTGCTCTCGAAGTCCGTCACCGGCATCCCCGCATCAACGGCATCGAAAAACGCTTCGGCGGCTGGCGTGTCCCGCATCGGGGTTCCATCAGGCGGGTCCGCGTTGAGTCCGGGCGTGAAGTCGAAGTACTCGAGCTCCTCCAGCCGTAGACGCAACACGGTGGTCGACAAGGAGGAAAGTTGCACGAGCATCTCCTGCCTGCGCTTTTCGATCCGCTCTGGGGAGTTGGGGTTTCCCATCCACCGATGCGCCGCAAAAATCAGCAGCACAAACGAGGAGACGACCACGATCACCAACATCGGAAAGCTCATCGATGCTCAGTGTATATTGCGCGCATGAAACGGCACGCTCTCGTCGCAATCCTCGTCGGTGCCCAAGCGTGCGGGCCCACGACGAGCGTCGAAACTCGACCCGATCCGATCCCCTCGCCGGAGCCACGCATTGTTGGCTACCTCGACGCAGACTTCGAAGATCACCCGGAGTGGGTCGAACGCGGCGACACAGCCACACCCGGCGGCCCCGTCTTCAACAGCGTACGTGGCCAGATTCGCCAGCTGCGCTGGTCTCCGCGTGGGGATGTCGTTGCCGCTGCGACAAACGACCACGCGATTGTTCTCGTGGACCCGCGCGACGGTAGCTTCCTCGCGGCCCGACGTGTTCATGTTCGTGCAAACGCGTTTACCGAACTTGGTTACTTCGATCAGACCGGCACGCGACTCATGATCGATGTGCACGGCCACTCTGACACAGGAATCGTGGCGGTCTGGGACATCGCCAACGATCGCTGGGTGTTTGAACGACGCTCCGCCGATCGAGATGCGCCGTCCGCAGTGTTTGTCAGTGACCGCGTCGCCTACTACGAACCGCGTGACCAGAGCGTCCACTTCGTCGTTCTCGACACCGGCGCCGAAACGTCGGTTCGCGTGGAACTGAGCGGCGAGCAGAGAAGGCTTCTCGACTCGGATGGGCGCTTTGTCTACGTCACCAACAACGAGCAAGTGGTGGTCGTCGATCCCACACGCGAAGAGGCCAGCGAAGCGATCACCGGTCGGTTGTCGGGCGTTCGCCCGAACGGAGGATTGTTCGCCGTGATCCGTGAAGACGGTAGCGCGGCACTGATCGACCCCGCAGACCAGGCGGTTAAACACGAGATCCCAGGTCCCCATGCGCGGGTGTTCTTCACGCGTGACGGACTGATGGTCGTCGACACCGGCGAAGACACGCTCGAACGTGCCATCGTCGACCCGCGCACACGCGAGACTCAGGGAACCGGATCGTTCGCAGCGACCAACCGCCCTGCTCTCGACGACATCGGCACCGTACGCTTCATCCACAACAACGAAGACGGGAGCTTGCAACGCCAAGCGCTCGGGGAAGAACCTGCACCCTTCGGCGAGTTGGGTTACGTGCTGGGTGCATCGGTCGCCCCAGACAACAACCGCATCTTGGTCGGCGCAGGTCGTGCGTTGGTCATGATGACCATGGACGGCGAAGAGATGTGGCGCGTCGAAAACGAAATGGCCGGTGAAGCCAGCGTCTGGGACATTGCGCCGACCGAAACTGGATTGGTGACGTGGGGCCGAGCGGGTTCCGAACACTGGAGTGCGGACGGACGTGTCGCGTTCAAATGCACCGGCCAGGGCTGGCCCTTCGTGCGCGAGAACCGACCGGGCTGGGCCACGATGGGCGCGATCTGTGTAGGCGAAGACGAACCGTACACACCGCCCAACGAAGGTCGCGTCGTGGGACTCGTAGGAGAACGCTATGCCGTGCTGGAAGGTCGGGCGCTGCAGCTCCACGAGCTGAGCAACAACCGAAGGCGCGCGACGTACCGCCTTGGCCGGGATGCCGGAGAAATCTACAACGGCGTCTTCTATACCCTGGGGCGCGGCGGCGTTTTCATGAGCTGGAACGGCGCGTGGTTCGTCGGTCGAGGAGCCGCACAGAGCATCAACCCGCGGCCAAACCTCGTGAGTCCCGTGGGCGGCAACCACTTTGCGGCAGTGAACGAACAACAGGTCACGGTGTTTGACGCGCGACGCCGGAAAGTGCTCGAGTTGGAGGACATCCAAGCGTTCGATCTCTCGAAGGATGGAACCACGCTCGCGTACGCCACCGAAGGACGCGTGTTCGTGACGTCCCTTCCCAGCGGCGATGAGGTCATGCGCATCACGCCTCCGGAAGGCGCTGTCACCTCGGTTCGACTGCGCGGGGACTCACTCGCATTGGTTCACGAATCCGAGTCGACGATTTGGCACGTTCCCTCCGTGTCGCAGCGCGTGCGCTTTGACTCCCGTGCTCCTTTCGCGTTGAACGCCGCCGGCACTGCGGTCGCCGTGTGTGAGCACGCGCGCTTGACGGTTCGCAGCACGCTCGACGGAACGGAGCAGAGCATCGGCGAGTGCCCGCTCGCCGAAAAGGTGTACTTCGTGGCCAACGATCGCCGCGTGGCGGTGAAGTCGCGCACCATTGTCACGCTGCACCGGCTCGACGGCGAAGCAATGCTCACGCTTCGAACGCTGCGTGCATCGGACGGGTCGCACGCCATCGCCTACGACGGAGACAAGCTCTGGGCGACGCCGAACGCTGTGCAGAGGGTGCGATGGCGGGATCGGGGTGCGATCACCGCGCCGCGTTCTGACGCTTCGTCACGTCTGGATCCTGACTTGTTGCGCCGCTTCTTTACCGACTGATTCAGCGCGGTGGGTCCCAAAGGCTAAAGAACTTGTGATCTCGCGGCAGATCGGGAGATCCTTCGGTCGCCCTATGGACGAAGCGCGCCTGGCGGAGATCGATCAAGAGCTCGAGGCTTTGGGTGAGCCCGAGACCGACGTCGGCTCGCTGATCGCCGAGTTTGCGGGACGGGAGGTCAGCGAGACCGACGCGTTGCTCGAGGAGCTCGCTGACGGGAAGATCGAAGTCGACCTTCCCCCGCTCCCGGAAGCGCCCGAGCCCTTGGAGCCGCTCCCCGAACTTGGACGCGAGTCCACGTCGATCAGCCAGCCGCCTGTTGAAGCCGCTCCGACCGACGAGGTGGCGGCGGTTCCGGCTGAGACCACCATCGATCAGCCCGAATCCGCGACGGAGGAGTTCGAAGCGGTTTCGCTGGATGAGCCGGTCGCTGAGGAGCCCGAGTTCGACCTTCCGCCGCCGTCGGTCACGCCTGAAGCACTCGAGTCCGACGAGAACCTGCTCGGAAGCGGTCTTGAAGACTTGGGCAAGAGCGATGTGCCAGAGCCACTTTCGGCCTCGCTCGCGGCGTTCATCGATCCTCCCGATAGCGAGGCGCCTAGCAACGCTCCTTCCGCTGCGCCTGTCGATGCACCTCCGAGCCCGGACGACATTCCTCCCAATCCGCGGCTTCCCGAACTCGACGGCAGTGGGTTTGACGACGACGACGATGAGCGGACCGGACTGTTTAGTCAGGAAGACATCGACGCGATTCGGGCTTCGTCGCCTCCGCCGCCCCGAAGTGCACCGCCTCCGGCAAGTGCATCGGTTGTCGCATCCGTTCCCCCGCCGGTTCCCGATGCGCCTCCCGCCGCAAGCGTGGCGCCACCCCCTCCGATTCCAGCCGCCTCGGTCGCTCCAGCATCCATCGATGACGAAGAACTCGAGATTCTCGATGACGACGACTTCGAGCTGATGATCGAAGAAGACGGAATCGACGCTGTCGACGAGGCGATGGACGACGTCATCGACGAACTCATCGACGATTCCATCGATGAGCCCGCCGCGTTTGAGGACGACACAGCGGCCTCAGACGAACCTGTGATTCAGGAGCCCGAAGTCGAAACGCCTGCCGCAGCAGCCGACGGCGAAGAAGGCGAAGGCGAAGAAGGCGAAGACGGCGAAAAGAAGGGCTTCTTCAAGAAGCTCTTCGGCTGAAACGAAAAAGGCGACTCCGAAGAGCCGCCTTTCGAACATGAAGTGGCGCGCCTAGAAGTAAAAGTGTGCGCCGAGGGTTCCGAGACCGCCGACTGAGGTGTCGGATGTCTGACCCGTTTCGGGGTTGAAGAACTCCGGGTCGTCATCGACACCGTCGACGCGAGTACGAATGAAGGCACGCGCATCGATACTGAGCGCGAAGCGCGGGTTGATGCGCCATTCGAGACCGACGCCGCCCTGCGCACCGATGTAGGTCATGTTGCGCGACATGAACTCGCCGTAGCCACGATGTACACCTTCTGTATTGGCGTAGGACATTCCAGCACCGGCCAGGAGGTACGCCTGAACGCGACTTGCCTTGGGCAGCCAGAACATGAAGTTGAACGTGACCGGCACTTCGACACGGTCCATCTCGTTGTAGTCGGTTCCAGCGTATGCGCCGATCGCGAACTCGACGCCGAAAATGCGGGACGGGCGAAAGCGAATCGAACCCTCAAGACCACCCATGCGAAGGTTGTTTCCGATCATGCTTCCGATGCGCGCGTTCAACGAGAAACGACGAGCACGCTGCGGGCGCTGAAGTCGAAGACGCTGCGGCTGATGCGTCACGACGACCGTGGTCTGACGCGGAGGCGGCGGAGCAACCTGAACCACCTGGGGCGGAGGCGGTGCTGGCTGCACAACCACAACCTGACCTTGCGGCGGAGGCGGTGCGGGCTGAACCACGACCGTGTTGGGCGGCGGAGGCGGGGGTCCAACCTCGACGGATCCGCTGACCTCGACCTCGGCGCAGAACACAGCGCCAGGGTCGCATTGGGCCTCAGCGGAGGTTGCGAAGAGCGGCAGCGCGAGCGCAGCCAGAGAGGAAGCGAGAAAGGTCCGAGACATGATCTGCATGGTGACGACTCCGTATGGAGCAAGACGAGTGCCAACGAGACGATGTTCAAGACCTTCCGAAACCATTACGAATTTCGACTAGGCCCAGGCGATCGGCGAGCACTCACGCACGATCTCTTCTCGGATCGTGAAGACGGGTTCACGCTGCCAAAACCAGGGGAATCACCCGATTGGCTCAAATTCCGACGCGGCCGAGCGGCTGGACCTGCACCTCAGGAGCGAGTTCCTGGTAGCTCAGCACGGTCAGATCGGGCAGCTCGACCTCGACCAGACGCCGCACAAAGCGCCGCACGTCTGCCTGGGTCAGCGCGAGGGTTTCCATCTCTCCACACTCCTGCCGGAACGCCTTGATGATGTCGCGCGCGAGATCAGGCGGAAGCGCCAAGTAGCTTCCAGACGCAGTGCGCTGAATCGCATCGCGTACCGCCTCTTCGATCGCAGGATCCAGGAGGTACACCGGCAACACACCATCTTCCGAGTATCGGTGCGTGATCTGCCGACGAAGCGACGCACGCACCAACTCGGTAAGCGTCACGGGATCTCGTTCGTTGGGAACGTGTGTGGCGAGCGTCTCGAGAATCTCGCGCAAGGGTCGAATGCTCACTTGCTCTTCGACAAGCCGACGCAACACGTCCGTGAGCAAAGCCAGGCTCACTGGCTTGGGCACCACGTTGCGAACCAGCGCCGGGTACGCACGCTCCAGTTGATCGAGCATGGTTTGCGCTTCCTGGATGCCGACGAAGCTCGCCGCACGACGACGCACCATCAACCCCAGATGCATCGATACTGTGGTCGCCGCATCCCATACTTCGAACCCCTCGAGCTCCAATTGCTCGCGATGTTCGAGATCCACCCATGAACCCGGTTGGCCACCGGGAACCGTCGCGGGTTGCGCAGGGATTTCGAGACTCGCAAGAACTGCCGGAGGCTCGGGCACCAGAAGTTGATCGGGACGCGCTTCACCGTGGCCCACAGGAACTTCTTGGATCGCCATCACGTACTGGTGGGGCTCGAGGTGCGGCATGGCGCGCGCACGCACGCCGGGCAGTGCGATGCCCAACTCGACAAAGAGTGAGTCGCGCAAGCGCGGAATCTCCAGCTCGAGAAGCGGCCCTTCACCGTTGGCATCAGCAACGGTTTCAGCCAGCCCTTCGCCCAACTCGATGGACACCGGAACAACCAGCGGCACCATCTGCTTGCGAGCCCGAGTTTCACGCGCGGCTTCTTCCTTGGCGACCACCGCTTCGACTTCGATAGACTTGGGCGCGCGACTCAAACGCTGTGCGACCAGGAAGAACACCCCGGCGAGCACCAAGAACGGAATCGCGGGCAGACCCGGAACGATCGCCAACCCGACCAAGAACACCGCTGCAATTCGGAGCGCACGTGGGTTTCCAAATACCTGTGTCGCAACGTCACCCCCAAGGGACCCACCCTCTTCCTCCGAGGCCACACGCGTGACCACGAGACCGGCCGAGGTGCTGATCAACAGCGCGGGAATCTGCGAAACCAGCCCATCACCGATGGTGAGCAATCCATAGGTTTGAAGTGCGTCGCCTGCACTCATGTCGCGCATGGCAACACCGATCGCCAACCCGCCCAGAATGTTGATGATCGTGATGACGATGCCGGCAATCGCATCGCCCTTCACGAACTTCATCGCGCCGTCCATCGCGCCGTAGAACTGGCTTTCACGCTGCAAAAGCGATCGCTTCTCGCGGGCTTCTTCTTGACTGATCGCGCCAGCGCGCAACTCCGCGTCAATACTCATCTGCTTGCCGGGCATCGCGTCCAACGTGAACCGCGCACCCACTTCCGCGACGCGTTCCGAACCCTTTGCGATCACCAGGAACTGGATCAGCGTGAGAATGAGGAAGACCACCGCACCGACGACGTAGTTGCCCCGCACGACGAAGTCGCCAAAGGCCGCGATCACGTCACCGGCGTCGGCCTGCAGCAGAATCAGACGTGTCGACGAGACGTTTAGAGCGAGCCGATAAAGCGTGGTGACCAGCAGGACCGTCGGGAACGCGGTGAACTGCAGCCCGCCCGAGATGTACATCGAGGTCAGCAGCATGAGCACTGCGACCGAGATGTTGCCGGCGATCAGCACGTCCAGCAGCGGCGTCGGCAGCGGGATGATCATCATCCCCACAACCGAGAGCACACACGCAGCAAGCGTGATGTCGGCAAATCGACGGGCCGGGGAGGTCGGCGCGACCATCGAAAGGGTGTACCCCACACCTCCCATGTGAGAAAAGCACGTGCGCTGATGTCTTGCCGCATTCCCCGGTTTTGTGCGTGCTTCGTGCTCCTTGCGGGCAGCACGGCGGTTGCACAGACCCCGGAGATGGATGCGCTCGGCGACGACGAGCCTCCCGTCCAGGCGCAAGCCCCTGGCTCGCCGCCCGCGGTCGCGACCGAAGAGGGTGAACCCTTTTCGATGGTTCCAGCACGTCGACGTCGTCGTGCGCCACCCGTTCGTGTTGCGGCAGGCTCACTGGACGCTGCAGCACCCGCGATGGCGCGCGGCGGAGATGCGCCCGACCCCTACGAGTGGTTTCTCGTCCCTCTTGCGGGGTACAGCTCGGACATCGGTGCAGCGGGGGCGTTGCTCGGCATGCTCTACCACTACGAGCCGGGCTACGAACCGTTCCGCGACAAAGTTCAGCTCATTACCTTGCTCACGCACAAGCTGGTGCAGTTTCACGAACTGATCTGGGAACGCGTCGGTTTGTTTAACAAGCCGCTTCGCCTTGAACTCGCCGCGTCGTTCACCGCCACGCCGGTTGGTCACTACTGCGGACTTGGAAACGAAGTGGACTGCGACCCCGCAGCTGCACGCGTGGCCGCACAAGACGCAGGCATCATGATGGGCGAGGAGGGATACAACCGCTTCCTTCGGCAGTACTACCGCTTTCGCGTCATGCGGCCCGCTGGACGGATGCGACTTCGTTGGGAACCCGTCGAAGGTGGTGCCGAACTCACGCTAGGTTGGGAAACGAGTTACTCGATTCCGGGGTACTTCGGTGACCGCGATCCCTTTCCTGGGTCGCTCTACGCGCAGGATTATCCAGACGGGGAACAGGGGTTCTTGAGCGAGTTGGCTGTGGGCGTTGTGCTTGATCGCCGCAACCACGAACGGCGTCCGACACGCGGCTATATCGTCGCCGCCAACCTACGTGGGTCGGGCAAACCACTCGGAAGTGAGTGGACCTATGGCGGCGCGAACGTCCAAGTGGCGGGCTACCTGCCCTTGTCGCGAAACCATCGACTCGTCTCGGCAACGCGTGCCGTGGTGGACTTGTTGATCGGCGATCCACCCACGACCGTGATGGGTTCACTCGGCGGATTCTGGAACGACACCGCGTACGGTGGACAAGCCATCGGGCGCGGCATTCGAGCTCGCCGCTACATCGGTCGCATCAAAGCCATGGCCCAAACCGAACTGCGCTGGGCCATGTTCGGAGAGCCTGGCGAGTTTCAGGGATTCTTGGCGGTGTACGGTGACGTGGGCTGGATCGGAGTCGACTACGACGACTGGGGCGGGTCGCTAGACCGTTTTGTCCCCAGCTTCGGTGGAGCGCTTGGAATCTATTGGGGCCAGTCGTTCTTGCTGCGATTCGACGTCGGGTTGAGTCCCGTTGAGGATTACGAACCGCAATTCTACTTAGGTCTGCGTCATCCGTACTAGAGCTGCTTGCGGCCCTCGAACGCACGCCCGAGCGTGACCTGATCGGTGAACTCGAGTTCGCCGCCGTGCGGAACGCCACTCGCAATGCGCGATACGGTAATGTCCTTCGCCTTAAGCACTTCGGCCACGTAGAGCGCGGTCGCTTCGCCTTCGACGCTGAGCGGTGTCGCCACGACGACTTCCTTCACGCCCTCACAGCGATCGGCCAGCGCGTCGAGGGGCAGGTCTTCGGGACCGACACCGTCGAGTGGTGCGAGAAGTCCGTGCAACACGTGGTACCGACCGCGGTAGCTGCCGCTTCGCTCGATCGCGACCAAGTCAGGAACGCGCGCGACAACGCAGAGAATGGTCTCGTCGCGCTTTGGATCGCTGCACACCGCGCAGACGTCGTCGGCGCCGTAGTTGCCGCAGATCGTGCACTTCTTCACGCGCACGTGGATCTCGCCAAGCGACTTGCCGAGCGCTTTGGCGTAGAGCGGATCCGCACCCAGAACATGAAACGCGAGACGCGTCGCGGTGCGCTCGCCAATGCCAGGAAGCCGTCCGAGCAGGGAGACCAAATCCCCGATAGGGTCGTTGTCGCTCACCCCAGACCGGGAATCTTAAGGCCGCCGGTGACCTTCTCGAGTTCCGCGTCGACGTGTTCACGGGCCTTGACCAGCGCAGCGTTCGCCGCCGCAACCATCAAGTCCTGAACCATCTCCAGACCCTCTTCTTCGAGCGCCTTGGGATCGACTTCGACTTTCACGAGCTCGGCGCCACCGTTCACGGTGACCTTCACAAGATCGTTTCCGGAGCCGGCTTCAAACTCGAGCTCTTTGAGCTCTTCCTTGCGCCGCTCGATCTTGCGCTGCATGCGGCTCGCCTGCCGCATGAGCTCGCCCATTCCTCCGCGAAACTTCATTGTCTTCTCCGAGTCTTTCCGGCGCGGAGCATGGCACTGTCGCGCCTACTCGTCCAACCGCACTTCGACTTTGCCACGCGACTCTGGAAACACGTCCATCGCGTCGCGCACGGCTGGATGACTCAGGGCTTCGCGGCGCTTTGCCGCCGTTTCCGCCTCGCGTCGCGTCGCTTCGACAGAAGCCACCGTGCGCTTGCTCGAACTCTCGGCGTCGAATCGAATCTCGACCTTGGGGCGTGTTCCAAGCCGCGCCTTCGCCGCCTCGGTAATCGCTTCAATGGCCGCTGGTGACTTGGCCTGACGTCCGTAGAACGAACCGTCCTGAAACGAGAGGATGATTCGCTCACCGGTGACCGCGCGTGGAATGCCATGTTCGAGCACTGCGGCCAACGCGGGTTTGCTGTCGCGCAACGCTTCGACGATCCCCTCCCACTCGTGAAGGGACTCGCGCGGCACATGCGACTTAGGCTGAGGCGGTTCGGGCGGCGCCGGCTTCATCGCGGGCCCAGGATCTTCGGGGGGAGGCTCCGAAGCACGCATCGCCGGCTTGGAAGCCGCAGGTCGTTCTTCTCGACGTGGTTCCTCTCGACGGGGTTCGGGACGCGGTTCCTCGCGACGCGGTCGTTCTGCACGCGGTTCTTCACGAGGCTCTTCGCGGCGAGGTCGCTCTTCGCCGCGAGCCTCTCGCCGCGGCTCTCTCCGAGGAGCATCTTCAGGTGCAGCTTCAGCCTGAGCGCCCTGACGACCACCTCCCTGCGGACGTCGTGGTGGACCCCGTCGGCTCGGACGGGACGAACCACCGCCGCCGCCGCCGCCGCCAGACTCGAGCTGACCCAACAACTCGGCGACGCCACGCAACGAAGGACGCGTCGCAGCGCGAACCAGACCCATTTCGAGCACCAGTCCCGGGTTGCTCGCATTGGCGACTTCGTCGACCAACTTGGCGATGACCGCAAACACCCGTTGCAGCTCGAGCACGTCGTGTCCCCCAGCCAGCTTGGTCGCTGCAGTCTTCTCCTCCGCGACCAGGTCCACGAGACCTGCGTCGTCTTCGGCAACTTTGAGCACCACCAGGTCACGGAAGAGTTGCACCAACTGGCGAACAAGATGGATCGCGTTGACGCCCTTCCCCAGCGCATCGTTCACCCGAACCAACACGCCACGCGGATCGCCTTCGAGAATGGCCGACGCTGTGTCTTGGACGAGCGCGCGCGCAGCCACGCCGAGGTAGCGAGACACCTCTTCGCCGACCAGCTTCTCACCACCAAACGCCACCAACTGATCGAGCAAGGTGAGCGCGTCACGCATCGATCCTGCGGCTTCGCGCGCCACCAACGAGACAACATCGTCGTCTGCGTCGATCTTTTCGGCGTCGAGAATCTTCCGAACGCCTTGTGCGATCACCGTCTGTGGAATCAAGCGGAAGTCGTAGCGCTGACAACGCGACTTAATCGTCACCGGGACTTTGTGGCTCTCCGTGGTCGCAAAGATGAACTTCACGTGCGGAGGAGGTTCTTCCAACGTCTTGAGGAACGCGTTGAACGCGCCCGTCGAGAGCATATGAACCTCATCGACGATGACGATCTTGAAGCGATCTCGCGCGGGTCGAAACGGCAACGACTCCTGAAGGCGACGCACATCGTCCACGCCGTTGTTGGACGCGCCGTCGATCTCTTGGACGTCGATATCGACGCCGGAAGTGATGTCTTTACAGACATCGCACACGTTGCAGGGGGTCGACGTGGGACCGGTTTCACAGTTGAGTGCCTTCGCGAGGAGGCGAGCTGTCGTGGTCTTTCCAACGCCACGAACCCCGGTAAAGAGAAACGCATGAGCCACACGCTCCGCTTCGATCGCGTTCGAGAGCGTGCGAGCGACATGCTCTTGGCCGACCAGTTCGGCAAAGGTCTGCGGACGGTACTTCCGCGCAAAGACGGTATAGGCCATGGCTAACGCCGCGAGCCGCCGGTGGTGTACGTCAGGTCATCCCAAGTCGGTTCGATCTTCTCGTGGGGCACAGTGAGCACGCGAAGGCGTAGCACGACGCGCGTAACCGTCGACGTGGTCACGAAGCCCTTGCGGTCGCGATGTTCGAAGACCGCCTCACAGCCGGGACGCGGACACGGGTACGTAACTTCGATCGAGTCGTCATTCTGAACTTGGCCACCAGAGAGACGACATCCGAGGAGCTTGCTGTGCGGATCAGGCTGGTGTGTTTTTCGGTCCACCACTTCGATGCAGACCATCGTCCAATCGCACGAGTAGATCGTGTTGCGCGTCCACACCTCGAAGGCACGCCAGGGCTTGGCCTGCATACCGGGGCGGCCCGTCTCGTACACCAGCTCCACCTCCACAAAAGGAGGAAGGGTGGCTTGCGTGGCGTCGTCCATCTCCATCGCGGCGAGGATACCCGGAAACGTAGAGGGTTTGATCCCGCTATCGCAGCGTCGTCGAATAGCCGGCTAAACCGAGAAGTGCGAAGAAACTTCCGAGCGCCAGAACCCAAACCACAGTGGTGATCCACGCGCGTTCACCGATGCGCTCAGGTTTGTTTGGAGCCGGCTTGGCCGGCTTCTTCGCAGTCGGTTCCTTCTCGACGGCAGGCGGATCGGACTTCTTCTCGCGAACGCCAGGACGCGAAGGACGCGAGTCTCCACTCACTTCTTCGGCCAGCGCCGAGCGCTCATCGGCAGAGATGATCACCGAGTTGGTGCCTTCACGATCTCTCTCCCCGCCACGCTTGGTGGGATCACCCGAAAACACGATTGCGGAGTCATCGAGCTTCGCCCACGCATCGCGCATGGCTGCCGCACTCTTGAATCGCTGCGCTGGATCCTTCTCCAACGCTTTGCGGATGACCGACTCGAGTTCCTTGCTGACTTCCAAGCCATCGCGACTCTCATCCAAAAACGGCACGGGCTCGAGCAAGTGCGCGCGCAGAAGTTGGGAGCGGCGCGGGTACTGAAAAGGTCGGCTGTCCGCGATCAACTCAAAGAAGAGAATCCCCGCGGCGTACACATCCGCACGCATGTCGAGGGCAGCACCGGTGATCTGTTCTGGCGCCATGTAAGCGGGCGTACCGACAACGCGACCGCGACGCGTCAACGTTCCGTCGTGGCTTAGTTCGTCAACCGAGAGAAACTTCACCAACCCGAAGTCGAGGATCTTCACTTCTGGAAACTCGTCGCGCTCTTCTTGAGCCCAGTCGTCGAGCGATTCGCCCACGAGAAAAACGTTGGCGGGTTTCAAGTCACGATGGACGACCTGCTCCGCATGTGCGGACGCAAGCCCGGCCAAGATCTCGCGACCGATGTGCAACGCCATCGCAGGACTTGCGGGACGATGTTGAATCGCTTCTTCGAGCGTGATGCCTTCGAGCAGCTCCATCACGATGAAGACATGGTCGTCTTCAACGCCGTAGTCCTCGATATGCACGATGTTGTCGTGCCGGACCTTGGCGAGCGCACGAGCTTCCCGTTGGAAGCGGCGCCGTAACGACGTGATGTGACCCAATGCTTCGTTGAGCACTTTCATCGCCACGCGACCGGAGGGTCCTTCGGCCGCGTACACGACCCCCGTCGCGCCCGAGCCGATCACCTCACGGACTTCGTATTCACCCAGCTTCGTTCCGATGAGCGGATCCTCAGCCATGGCGCGCATCCTAGCGTCTCGACCTCGCGTTTCAATCACCTCGAAATCGCCCTCGGCCGCCTGACTACGCTAGAGTCTCGTCGTGCGGCTCGTGCCCCTCATCATCTCGTCGCTCTTGTGCACGGCGACGTATGTGTTGGCGCAAGGGACCCCACCCGCGCGCACCGTCACCATCGCCGCAAGCGGAGATGCGCTCTTGCACATCAAAGTGGTGAAGTCGGCCAATACGCATGGCTGGTCGCGGGTGTTTCGCGGTCTTCAAGAGTCGATCGATGCAAGCGACATCGCGTTCATCAACCTCGAAACCCCCTTGGTCGAAGACGTCCGCGAAGTTCGAACCGGCTCACCACCCATCCTCGGTGCACCATCGAGCGCAGCGCAAGGTCTCGCCGACGCGGGCGTCGATGTCGTGGGTCTCGCCAACAACCACAGCTACGATCAGCGAGCCATCGGAATGGCGCGCACGATCACCGCACTCGACAACGCCGGCGTGGTGGGCGTGGGTGCACATCCCGAAGAAGCCCGCGCATACGCCCATCGCATTGTCGAGCGCGCCGGTGTTCGCGTCGCGTTTCTCTCGTACACCGCGCGCATCAACGGTGGCCCCGGCGGACGTCCACCCGCTGCGTATGTTGCGACGTTCCGAAATCACGAAGAGCAGTTGGAAGCAGCGCTCCGAACGGCACAAGCAGATGCGGACATTGTGGTCTTGGGGGTGCACTGGAGCCACGACTTCGTCGAAGAGCCTCATCGTGTGCAGCGCAGGTGGGCAGCACAGTGGGTCGAAGCAGGCGCAGACCTGATTCTTGGAACCGGACCGCACGTGTTGCAGCGAGTCGACCGTGTTTCTTCTCCGCGAGGCGACGCGGTCGTCGCCTACTCCCTAGGCAACCTCGTCAGCAATCAAGGCAAACGCTTTCGGCACGGCCGACGCATCAGTGACGCAGTGCACCCTGCGCTGCGCTTGGCGGAAACGCGCGATGCCGTGGTGCTTCGCACTCGCTTTCAGATCAGCGACCGTGTCTCCATCAACTCGTTACGTGCGACTCCCTTGTGGACCGCGAACAACTTTTGGGAGATGGCGGCCGGCGACGAACGGGACTACGACATCCGCGTGACGCGATGGACCGACGCCACCGATCCCTTGACCCAAGCTCGACGCGCTGCCGTGCAGCAGGCATTGGGCGACGCGGTCACGCTCGAGCCGATCGAGGCGCCGTGAAACAACTGTTGATAGTGGTGTTGCTCGCCGGCTTTCCGATGGCAGCTGATGCACAAGCGGAAATGGACACCGTCGAAGCGAGCGGCATGGGCACCAAGCGCACGAAGCGTCGGTCACGTCGCCGTCGTCCGCGCATTGTGACCACGCGTCGCGGTGCACCTCGCTTGCGCGTCGTCGCGGAAGTCCGCACCAGCGTTCAACCCAAGAGCGTCGAGGTTTCACCGGACGGGCGTTACGTGTGGGTCTGCAACTTTGGTCGCATCGATCAAGACAACGTGTACGTCTACAACGCGGACACGCTCGATCGCGTTGGCGTGGTGAACTTCCCTGGCAACGCGGTCGAAACCACGTTTTCACCGGACGGTGCGACGGCGTACATATCCAACTTTCGACGCGGTGTGATCGAGGTGGTCGACACAGCCAGCTACACCGTCCAGCGCGAGATCGAAGTCGGCGCGAACCCAAAGTTCATGGTGATCTCGCCCGACGGCAAGACCTTGTACGCAGCGCTCTACACACAGCGCCGCGTCGCGCTGGTCGATCTCGAAACCGGCACGCGCACGCGCTACTTACCCACCGGCGAGCAACCGCGTGGAATGGCGATGCTGCCCAACGGCAGCTTCCTCGTGGCTTCGTTTCGCTCGGACTTCATTCAGGTGTTCGCACCCAACGGTGATGAACTCCGACGCTTCAACGTCTGCGACTACCCGCGCCATCTTCAGGTGGGCCCAGGCGCAGAGCGTGTCGCGGTGACATGCACGATGGGCAACATCAGCACGTACGACATCGCGACGGGACACCGACGTGTCATTGCGCGAACCGGACGCAATCCACGCACGTTGGGACTGAGTCAAGATGGGCGCTGGGCTGCAACCGCGAACTTTCACTCGAGTGACGTGACGCTTGCCGACCTTGCCACGCTCACGCATCGAACGAGTTCCGTGGACGGCGCGAACCAACTCGTCGGTCTGGCCGTACGACTGTATGAGAATGGACCCGATGCCGAACCCCGATTGCGGATTTACGCGACCAGTTGGCAAAACCGACGGCTCTTCGTGCTGGAGCCGACAGGCCCCCTGCCACCGCTTCCGGCCGAATAATCGCCTCGCATCGACGAGGATTCGCGCAGGTGGTATAAATACCTACATGGTCCGTGCGCTCGCTGTTTTTCTGGTCGTCGGCGTTACCAGCCCAGCCTTTGCGCATCTGTACATTACGAGCCCGACGCCTCGATATGGCATGCGCGACATCAAAGATGGTCCGTGCGGCATCGATGGCGGCGAGCGTAGCGACAACATCAACTACTACCGCTCAGGCGAGACCATCACGATCGTCTTTGACGAGTACGTGGGTCACCCCGGCCACTATCGCGTGGCGTTCGACGACGACGGAGACGACTTTGAAGATCCGATCTGTCTCGAAAACTGCGACGACAGCCGCATGGGCGATCCGGTGTGGGCCGCCGATAGCACGGGAATGGTGCTGATGGATCTCATCGAGGATCGGCCCGGCACCGAAACCTATACGCTCGAGGTCACTCTTCCGGATATCGAGTGCGACAACTGCACGCTGCAAGTCATCCAGGTCATGTACGACAAGTTCCCGTACACGATTGGCGGCAACGACAACTACTACAACTGCGTCGACCTCGTTCTGACGCGCGAAGACACCGACGTGGATGCCGGTCCGCGGCCCGATGCATCCGTGCCCGATGGTGGCCCCGACTTCGACGCGGGTGGATCGGACGATGCGGGTTCACCGAGCGACAGCGGATCACGAGCAGACGCAGGAACCGGTGGTGGCGGCGGATGCGGCGTCGCCGGCTCGGGAGCCGGTGCACTCTGGTTGCTCAGCCTCGTAGCTCTTCGACGACGCGCAAGAAGTTGAGCGCCAGAATCTTCTGAATGCGGTCTGCGCTCCATCCGCGACTCAGCATTTCGTCGACAATCCGCGGCATCTCAAAGGGTGTGGGGATGTCGCTCGGCGGCACAATCGCGCCGTCGTAATCACTGCCCAGACTGGCGTGATCTTCACCGACAACGTTCACGATGTGTTCAAGATGGTCGACGACGGTACCGACCGTTGCTGTGCCGGACGTGAGAAAATCGTGTTGGAACATCACTCCGATTGTTCCACCCGAGTCGGCGATCACGCGTAGTTGCTCGTCGGTCAAGTTGCGCCAGTGCTCATACACACCAGCGATTCCGGTATGCGTCACCATCAAAGGTTGGGTCTTGTCGTGTACCGCCACCGCGTCGAAGAATGCTTTGCGGCTAATGTGCGCGAGATCGACAAAGATCTTTGCTGCGTTGAGCCGCTGGACAAACTCGCGCCCTTTGTCGGTGAGTCCATCGCGTCGGGTCACACGACGAGGGAGCGGCGCACTGGTTTGACCCAACGTGGACGTCGTCAGATGGATGACGGTGCAGCGAAGAATATCGCCATCGGGAATTCGTGAGACGTCATCGAGATCGTAGTCGAGACAGTTGCCGCCCTGGATACCCAAGAACGCTCCATGCTTTCCTTCTGCACGAGCGGCTTCGTACTCGGCTCGATTGCGGACATGAACCACGTCATCGCGGGCTTCGGCCAGAATCGCTTTGAGCTCCGAGAGGTTTTGGAAGAACGCGTCGCGCCGCCAGCGAGAGGGCTTGAAGGGGTTGGTCGTGATGATCCAGGTCGCGCCCGTCAGTCCGGCTTCAAGTGCACGCGGTAGATCAGTCTGCGAGTAGAAGCGTCCTCCCAGCAACCCCATTCCGTGTTTGCGGAGCAGGTCGTAGCCGAAGATGCGGGTCCAGATAAACGAGTCGATGTGCAAATCGATCACGTCGGACTGGGCGTAGAGCTCCACCGCTTCACGCGACGTTCCCAACTTGCGCGCCCATCCGTTCGGGTCGTCGCGCCACTTGCGGTAGGCCAGTGCCATACCGCTGGTCTACTTCAATCACCGAGAATCGAAAACCCGATCATGGCACCGTGACCGGTGGCGCCGACCAGCCCACGTCGGTACGCGAACATCAGTCCCACAGGACCGCCAAGTCGTACGTTCATGCCCGCTTCGATTCCGAGTTCGCCCCGGACATCGCCGAGTCGTTCCGACCCGAGTTGACCGAGTTCGTTGTGTCGCACGTTCACGCGTCCGCCGTAGATCGCGAGTGCGGCCCAGCCTCGAAGAAAGGGCGTGATGCGTTTGAAGTCGTACTCGACGCCCGCCACCGCTTCGATGCGGAGTTGCCACAAACGCCGGAACGCGACCTCGAGCTCAGGCTGCTCCGGCGTCGTGGTCCAGATCGCATCCATTCCGCCCGCCCCAAACGCAAAACGAATCTCCGGAATCCGCAACCACGGGACGGGGCGCATACCGACGCCGAACGCAATGCCGCCGCTGTTGCTACGCGTCGGAATCGCATCGGCTGGAATACGCACTCCGTGAAGCGCTTGAATCTCAGGCTGATCGAGCTTGAACGAAAGTTCGCGCGGTCGCATGCCCGAGCCCCAAAATCCGATCGTGGCGACAGCGCGAACTTCGTCGTCATCATCCTGAGGAACTGGAAGTCCCTCGGGCTCCTGCTGCTGTTGTTGCGGATCGACGACGACAACGACGTCAGGGTCGGTTGTGTGAGGATCCAAGACCACGGTCTCGACCACCACATCTTGGGCCGAGGCCGCCTGCGCTCCAGCGGTCACCACCAATGCGAGAAGAAACCCCGCGCGTCGTCCAATCGTCCGTGCCATGCAAACCCAACGCGCCTCGACGCGCGGGCTTACACACCTTCTATTCGGAGAGGCGTTCGAGGCGTCGTTGGAGCTGCTCGAGCGGGCGTTGGTTCTCCCAACGTGGCGTATTTTCAATCGTTTCTTCGACTTTCACGAGTGCGTCGCGACCGTAGAAACGTCGGATATTAGGCCAGACCACCCAGACCATATCGTCGCCGTACGCCACGATCTCCAGGAGGTCCTCCAGGACCTGAGGGTCGTCTGTTGCCGAGGCGGCGCTCTCCAACTTCAGCGCATGTTCGTAGCGTTCAAGTGCCGCTGTGTACCAGTCGCGGCTCATGAACGCGCGCGCCAAGACCAAGTGGCCACGTAGGTCATCGCGGTTCATCCGGCAGTAGCCGTAGAGCTCGTTGAAGTCCTCTTCTTCGAAGTGGTGCCCGTCGCGGATCTTCATCAGACCTTCGCGAAGGCGCTCGGGCAACTCGCCGCTTGCGAGGGGACCTTCCAGGCCGAGCTCCTGAGCGAGATCGCTGGGTTCGGTTTCAGTCTCAGTCTCAGTCTCAGTCTCAGTCTCAGTCTCAGTCTCAGACTCAGTCTCAGTCTCAGGCTCAGTGTCAGTGTCAGTCTCAGTTTCGGTTTCAGTGGGAGTCTCAGTGCCAGTTTCAGTCTGAGTGCCCGTTTCGGTTTCCGTCTGCGTTTCGACCGTTTGTGCACCCGCGACGGGCTCCCCCTCAGTCGGTCGCAACACGTACGCAGCCACGCCTGCAGCCAAGAGCAACCCCAACCCCAAGCCCAAGGGCCACATCTTGCGCTCTGGCTCTGCAACCGGTGGCGGCGGTACCGACGCGGGAAGTTGTCGCGCCATGTCCCACAAAGGCGCAACGTCCGAGGTGTCGGAAAGCCTGCCCGCCTCGACGATTTCCAACTCGAGCGCGTTACTCATCTCCTGCACCGAGGGCCAACGATCCGCGGGGTCGTAGGTCATTGCTCGCTGCACCACCTGGCGAAGTCCAGGCACACGTTCAAACGCAACTTCGTCTTCGCCGTCTCCAACACCGGGCGGCGAACCGGTCACCATGTGATGGATCAGCGCGCCGACGGAAAACACGTCGCCCGCTGGCGACCCCACACCGCCTCCGACAACTTCTGGCGCAAGGTACCGAACCGCGCCCTTCCCTGAACCGCGGCCAGTGGGTCCAGTGACGTCACTCGGACGAACGCGTCGGAGCACCGGCGCGATCCCCACCGAAGCAACTCGGACCTTCCCACCATCGAGCAAGAGGTTCGCCGGCGTCAGATCGCCGTGACACAGATTTCGCCGATGAAGCGTCTCCAACACGCTCAAGAGTCGACGTGCAATGTCGAGGGCCTTTCGTGGTTCGAACGGGCCTTTCACCAGCCGGTCCGCCATACGCGTCCCTTGGGTGAGCTCGTACGCGACGAAAGGCACACCGAGCTGGACGCCGATGTCTTGGATCGCGATCAGGTCATGCGAACGCAGGTCCTGGAATGGTTCGACGTGTTTCTGGAAGAGCTCGGCGTTATCCGGGTTGCTCTCACAGTCGAGAGGCAACACCGCCAACGCGATCTCGCCGTGGGGTCCCGTCGCTCGGTAGAAGAGCGCAAGTCCTCCCCAATCGAGCTTCTCGTCGACGGTGTAGCGACCGGCGAAGAGCTCCGAGAGGGTCGCCCGGGTCTCGTCGTTGGGTGTCACCAGGGCGGAGGATAACCACCTCAGCCGCTGGCTGCGATTCGAATGTCACGCCTTGCCGCGATCTGCAAAAGACGCTGTCCGCTCGCAGGATCCGTCAGTTCCAGCCCGATCTCCCCACGCCTGGTCCAGCGAACTTTGGCGCCAAAGGCTTCGGTATCATCAAAGCGAACAACCACTCTGGCGCCTGGAGCGATAGGGAGAAGTGTCGCAACGCGCATTCCGGAATCGGACACGTCGACCACATCTCCAGGCGCGCTGCGGCCTCGCGCACTCACCTTAACCGGGTGATGCGTCTCCACGCGAGCATGCCGTCGAACGTAGTTGGCGATCGGACCGGGTTGCTCGGAATGCGGGTTGGGTGGTGAGCGCCGACGGCCCTCGCGCAAGCGTGTCGGATCAACTGTGAGAAGTTGCTCCGCGAGCGCGTTGAACGTCTGCGCGACGGGTCCCGTCTGGTCGTCGAGGAGTAGCGGACGGCGACGCGTCACCGACGCGTGCACGCGGGGACTTGCAGGGAGCGCTCCCATGACCGGCACATCGACGTCCAAGAAATCCTTCGCCATGCGCGTAAACGCCGTGAAGGTCCGGCGCTGCCCAGCGTGTTCGAGCTGGTTACCCACCAAGCGTGCGCCGAAGCAGTCGAGGTGACGTCGCATCGCTTGGGAAAACTCAGGCGCACCATCCTCCACCTTTGCGAGAAGCGTTTCGAGACGCTCGGTTTCGCATCGGGTCGTTGCGTTGTCGAACACGCCCTGCTCGTGCGTTGTCAACGCGCACTGCCGAAGACTTCGGTACACAGCACTCTTCAAAAAGCCGTACGCGTTTTGCAACGCGGTCAGCTGGGGCGTGGTCACCACGACGCGCAAATCCGCCAAGTCGTAAAAGTCGAGAACGTTGAGGCTCGCGCCCGCACCACAGTCGATGATGATCGCGTCAGCGTCGAGCGCTTGCAGGTGACGCAAGAGCTTGAGTTTTCGGGCGTGACCGAGATTCGCAGCGCCCGCGACACCACTTGTCCCCGGAAGAAGACAAAGTCGCGGCACTTCGGTTGCGACCACTGCCTCTTCCAGCGAACCAAGCTTCTTATCGATGAACGCTTGCAGCGTTCGGCCGGGACGCTCCATGCCGAAGAGTGTGTGTTGGTTCGCGGCACCCAGGTCTGCGTCGACGAGCACCACACGAAACCCCAGACGCGCCATCGCGATGCCGAGATTCGACGCCACCACGCTCTTCCCGACGCCGCCCTTGCCGCCCCCGACGGACACCGTCAATGCGCTCCTCGCCCCGGTCATGGACGAGGCATCGGACGAGTTGAGTGCGCCCTTTAGAGTTGAGTGAGGCGACCGATAAGACCCTTCATGAAGCCGCCGCCCGTTCCCTCGCTCGCGCCTCTGCTCAAGCGAACGCCGGAGCTCAAACGAGTGAAACCGCCTCCGCTGCCCAAGAAAGGCCCGCCTCCGCTGCCCAAGAAGAAGGGCTGAATCCAACGCCTGGTCAGCCGTCTCACCAAGGCCTATGTTGAGCCAGGTGAGGTTGGTAATTCCGGTGTTGGTCGCGCTCTTTGCCGCGACGCTCGTGCCGCCAACCCTCGTGCGCGCGTGCGACGATTGCGATCGCGACGGATCGCGTCATGTTCTGGTCGAAGGCGAGTTCGTCCGATACCACCGGGTCCGTTTTGAACTCTCGATTCGAATTCACGAGGGCGAGCGCGACTGGGTCGACACCGTCGATGTGGTTCCGATGGCGCTTCCGATGAAAGACGGAGAGCCCATTTCGTGGTCATCGTTGAACGAAGGCGACGTCATCGAAGCCAACATCCGCGAAACCGAGCGTGAACGTGTGGTGACCTCGGTGACTGTCGTGCGCACGGTCGAGCGCGAAACGTCCACCGAATGAAACTCGTCGCGTTTTTTTTCTAAAGAGATTTCCGAAGCGTCCGACTGCCTTCACGTGCTGCGTTGACCGCAATCAATGAGGCACATGCGTCGACCGCAATCGATGCACCCGAGCAATTCGCTCACCGGTGATCTGGCCGATCATCGCGGACATCTCAAGGAAGAGGAAACACACCATGGCAATGAGCCTCGTTACGAACGTTGCGTCTCTCAACGCACAACGCAATCTCTCGAAGACCGGCAACGCGCTCAACAAGACGTTGGGACAGCTGTCGAGCGGTCTTCGCATCAACAAGGCGAGTGACGACGCCGCCGGTCTCGCCATCAGCGAGAACTTGAAGGCGCAGATTCGCGGCCTGGGTCAGGCGGAACGAAACGCCAACGATGGAATCAGCCTGCTGCAGACCGCAGAAGGCTCGATGAACGAAGTCAGTGGAATCATGGGTCGTATGCGCGAACTCGCGGTCCAGGCTTCCTCGGACACTCTCAGCGACACCGAGCGCGGATTTGCGCAGCAGGAGTTCGCTGCTCTCATGAGCGAGGTCGATCGTATTTCTGCGGTCACCGAGTTCAACGGAACCGCGCTTGTCGACGGAACCGCCACAAACATCGAGTTCCAGGTCGGCATCAACGACACCGCAAATGACCGTATTTCGGTGGCGATCGCGGACATGACCACGGGTACGTTGGGCACCGGTGGCGGTGGTGCAGCGCTGAGCACCGTGGCCGTCGACACCAAGGCCAACGCGCAAGCGGCCTTGGACGTTATCGACGCTTCGATCACGGACGTCTCTTCGGGTCGTGCGGATATCGGCGCCGCCGAAAACCGTTTGCAGGTCACCGTCTCGAACTTGGCGACGGCGCGCGAGAACCTCTCCGCTGCGAACTCGCGGATCCGAGACGTGGATGTTGCCGCAGCGACCGCGGAACTGACCCGCTCGTCGATCCTGCAACAGGCTGGCGCCTCCGTCCTCGCGCAGGCGAACCAAGCGCCGAGTCTCGCACTCTCGTTGATCTAATCCGATTCGGACCCACCGGTCCGCTCCCATACGAACGCCGCCCTTGAACCAGGGGCGGCGTAGTCGTGTCTAAAGTGCACCAGGGTCTCAACCGATGGGTGTTGGTGAAGCCAATCCGGGCTTCCTCGGAGTCAAGGACGACGCCGAGTTCGAACCTCAAGGAAAGAGAGAACCCCTATGGCATTTTCCGTCATGACGAACGTGGCGTCGCTCAATGCTCAGCGACACCTCGGACAATCCCAAAAGACCCTGAACAGCTCGATGGGCCGCCTTGCAAGTGGTCTGCGCATCAACCGCGCAGGCGACGATGCTGCCGGCTTGGCCATCAGCGAAAACCTTAAGTCCCAGATCCGCAGCCTCGGGCAGGCGGAACGAAACGCGAACGACGGCGTGAGCCTCCTTCAAACCGCTGAGGGCGGAATGAATGAGATGAGCGGTGTCGTGACCCGTATGCGCGAACTCGCAATGCAGTCTTCGACCGACACGGTTGGCGACACGGAGCGAGCGTTCATCCAACAGGAGTTCACCGCGCTCATGAGTGAAATCGACCGCATCGCTGAGGTCACCGAGTTCAACGGCACTGCGCTTTTGGACGGCACGGCGACGGCGCTCGACTTCCAGGTCGGCATCCACAACACCGCGAACGACCGCATCACGGTCGCCATCGATGACATGCATGCCGCTGTCCTCGGTACCGGTGGCGGTGGTGCTGCACTCAGCACGACCGACATCAGCACCAAAGCTGGCGCGCAAGCCGCACTCGACATCATCGACGCCTCGATCTCGGACATCTCCGCAGGTCGAGCCGACATCGGTGCTGCTGAGAACCGTTTGCAGGTCACCGTTGCAAACCTCGGTACTGCCCGAGAGAACCTTTCCGCCGCGAACTCGCGCATCCGTGACACCGACGTTGCGGAGGAGAGCGCGCAGCTCACACGCAGCAACATCCTGTTGCAGGCAGGCGCTTCGGTTCTCGCTCAGGCGAACCAGGCCCCGCAGATCGCCCTCTCGCTTCTGGGTTGATCCATCGGCGTCGGTCGGCGAACTCCCGCCGGCCGACGCCTCCTCCTTCTACCCCTAAGGACTGACACTTGTTGAACGGACCCATCGCGACATTCTCTGGCCTCGCCAGTGGCATCGACAGCGGAGCGTTGATCACGCAGCTCGTACAGCTCGAGCGCATTCCGATCACCCGTCTCGAAGCCAAGCAACAAGACATCGGGTCGGTCCAAGGTCGTCTTCGCGAGCTTCAGTCGCGTCTGGAGTCACTCCAGTCCGCCGGCGAAGGCCTCAATGCTCGCAGTGAGATTCTGGGCGCTTCCGCGTCGACATCCGACGAAGGACGCATCGGTGTCAGTGCCACCGGAGATGCGCCAAAAGGCTCCTACTCACTCACCGTGACGCAGCTCGCCACTGCCCAACGCACGTACTCCGACGGCTACAGTGACTCGGTCACTGCGGGTCTCTTTGGAACCGGCACCGTCTCGATCCAGGTCGGCGCAGATGCCGCCATCGACGTTGCCGTGGACGGGACCGACACCCTCGAGAGTGTGGCATCGAAGATCAACTCGTCGGGAGCTCGCGTCAACGCCGCGGTCATCTTCGACGGTACAAACTATCGTTTGCAGGTCAGCGGCCAGGATTCCGGCGCGGCCAACGCCGTCACGTTTACCGAAACGGGAACCACTCTCGGCCTCGACAATCCAGCCAACGAACTCGTAGGCGCAGCCGATGCGGTGTTCGAGATTGACGGACTTGCGATGACTCGTTCGACCAACCAGGTGGCCGACGCGATTCCGGGCGTCACGCTGGACCTGTTCGCCACCACCGACACCACACCGGTCGTCGTGTCGGTGGATCGGGACACCAGCAACACCCTCGAGAAGGTTCAGACCTTCGTGGACGAGTTCAACAACGTCGTGCGCGGCATCAACGCAGAATCGGTGTTCACCGGCGCAAGTCGCGTGGGTGATTCCCTCTCGGGCGACTCCATGCTGCGCAACCTTCAGAGCGCGTTGAGTCGAACGGTGATCGATCCGGTTGCTGGCCTTGGTGCGCCAGGCGATCGTCTCGCGGAGTTCGGTATACGACTCAACAACGACGGCACCCTCGAAGTTGACGAAGAGGAGCTGACGGCAGCGCTCGCATCGGATCCCGACTTGCTCGTGCGCTTCTTTGAAGGCGACACCGCCGGCGGCATCGACGGATTCATCGCGAAGATGGACGCGACCGTCGACGCGTACGCGAACAGCGCCGACGGCTTGATCTCGTCGCGCCTCGACGGTCTCGACGATGAGGTCGCGCGCATCGACGTCAGTATCGAGTCGATGGAAACGCGACTCACCAAGTTCGAAGAGAACCTGCGTTCCAAGTTCACGAACCTTGAGCTCGTGGTGAGTGAACTCAACGCGCAGTCCGCACAACTGCAGTCCATCCTGAGTCAGCTCGCGCCCGCCGCGTAGGAGTATCGATGTCGTTCGCGCTCGCCCAGTATCGTTCTACCAAGACCGCCACCGCGTCCCCGATCCGGGTTCTGGTTCAGCTCTACGAAGCGGCGATTCGCATGTTGGAAGAGGGCGCAGATGCGATCGACGCGAAGGATTTTAAGACCAAGGGTGAGCGACTGGGCAAAGCCCATCGAATCATCACCGAGCTACAAGCGTCGTTGGACGAACAACACGCCCCCGAGCTTTGTCAGCAGCTCAACGCGCTCTACGACTTCTGCCTTTCACGCATCACTCACGGCAACGTGAAGCTGGACTCCGGTGCGATTCGAGAAGCGAACAAGATTCTGCGCGAACTGCACCAAGGCTGGGTCGAAGTGGCTGAGCAGGTCGGCTGAGGCACGCTCGTTGCACCCTTGCGCTGCCAAGGAGTGTGGGATCGATGGCTGAATCACAAGACGAAGAGCTGCTGCTCCAGATCGTCGAGGAAATCGAGCACACGTGGATCGACCCCTCGGACGCCGAGTTTCCGCAACTCGTCGAGATTCTGACGGAGCGTCAACGACACCTCATTCGCATCCAAGATTTTGACGTCTCCCAGCTCCGCGAAAACGTTCGCGAAGAGCTTCGCCTGCGGCTCGAGCACATCCTGCGACGGGACCAAGAGCTGCGAAATCGCGTGGATGTTCTCAGGGAATCATTGGTGAAACAGGCCAATGAACTGAGACTCACGCGTCGAGGCGCTGAAGGGTACGCGCGTGCAACTCGCCCCGTCGGTCCAGGGTTCGACCGCACCGCGTGACCTGGCACGTCGGTTGCTCTTTGTCTGTGCATGAGCTCCGAAGCGAATCCCGACCACACCCGCGCGCAGTTCAACGTGCTGAGCGAACGCAGGTTGGAAGCCGTGCACCGTCGTTTGTCGCGCCTCCGTCAGCAACCTCTCGACCCGCACGTATTGGATCACGTGACGCATGCCGAGCGCGAAGCGGAACGATGGTCACGCGTGGCTGGAGCTCTCGCTCGCAATCGAGCGCCTGTCGGGCTGATGGAAGACCCGGGCTCGATGATGGCTCGTGTACTTAACGAGGTCCGCGAAGCGTGGCGAGGGAGCGGGCTTCAGGTGACCAGCTCGTTTCGTCAACTCGATCCCCGCTGCTTTGACCGGCGCGTCTACATGGAGGCGATTCGATGCTCGATCGATCTGCTTCTCTCCAGTTTTCGCCGGCCGCGAATTCTTGAGGGTCGCCTGGAAGCCAACGGCGAGTTGGAAGTCATCGTTCGAGTCGAAGGCGATGGACTGCGCTTGAACCCAGACGAACTCTCGGTCGTGCAGCACATCGCAACGCGTGCAGGCTGCGTGTTCGACATCACGGAAAACGACGACACGTTGGAGTCCACGCTCGCACTCGGCAACCGCCGCACAGAGCTGCCCAAGCCGCGCTACATTTTCGAGCTCAAGGCCAGCTAGTGCGAGTCGTTCTCGCCGCACTTGTCGCGCTTGGTGTTGCCAGTTCTGCGGATGCGCAACGACGAATGACAACAGTCTCCGCGCAAGCTGGAAGCGGGCTTTCTATTGGGACGAGCACGAACAGTGTTGGTGGTCAGTCGATGGTCACACTGCGTCGTACCCCCGTCTTTATCGAGGTCGAAGGTCGTACCTACAGCACTTCGAATCCCGATCCGGTCATCGGTGCGGCGCTGCGCGTGGAGATCGACGGACGCGCAAGTCTCGCCGTCGTGCCGCGAGTGCAACTTCAGCGTGGAGCCGGAAAGGTGCAGTTTCGGGTCTTTCTCGGCGCACCCTTTTTCTTCGCGCCGTTCTCATTGCTGGGCGCAGAACTTGGTGGCGGCATCACTTTGTCGCTGGGCAAGTATCTCTCGCTTGGCGTCACTGCGATGATCGACGCGTTCTTTTGGGGGAGCGACCTGCCCAGCGACACGGTCGTGGTGGGTATCAACGGGATGGCAGGCCTGGAGATGCGATTGTGATCCTCCGCATCACTGGACTCGCACTCGCCTTCGCCGTGTGGGGATGCGACGGAGCGTGCGTCCGCAACAGTGATTGCCCTGGAATGTTGGTGTGCATGGAAGGCATGTGCGCGATGCCCATCGTCGAGATGGATGCAGACATCCCGGATGGCGAACCCGGCGACGGCGGTGTCGACGACGCCGAGACGGACGCCGAGATGGACGCTGAGACGGACGCCGAGATGGACGCTGAGATGGACGCTGGGATGGACGCCGGCATGGACGACGCGGGCGACGCGGACATGAGCGACGCGGACATGAGCGACGCGGACATGAGCGATGCGGATATGAGCGACGCCGCAGATGGAGGAGTCGATGGGACTAGCGACGCAGGCTGAGCGCACGAAGGCGCGGACACTTCGACGACTGATCGATCGTCTCGATGGGCTCCCCTCGGTCCCCGTGGTCGCGCAGAAGGTCGCTGAGATGGTCCACGATCCGCGTCAGGACGCTCGCTCGATCGCCCAAGTCATGAAAGCGGATCCGGCACTGAGTGCGAAGGTGTTGAAGATCGTCAACAGCCCCTACTACGGCATTCCGGGTGGGGTTAGCGATGTCACTCGCGCGATTTCGTTTCTGGGATTCTCGACCATCCATGAACTCGTTCTCACGGTCAGTGTGTTCGACGTGTTCAAGGACAAGCGCTCGAGCATGTCGCAAGCGTTGTTTCGTCATAGCCTTGCAGTTGCAGGCGCCTCCGAAGCGATCGCGCAGATCATCGGTCACGAGGCGCCGCCGGAGTGCTTCACGGCTGGACTCCTGCACGACCTGGGTCGGTTGGCAATTCTGCAGCTCGATGGCGCACTCGAAGAGGGCTCCGAGAGCGACGAGTTGCACGAAGCGGTGGGCGACCGACTCGCTGCGCGTTGGCGGTTTCCAGTCAGCTTGCGCGCGGCAATCGCGCATCACCACGAAACCAAACTCGAGCATCGCGATAAGGTCGCCAAGCACCTGCACTCAACCGTCGATGTCGTCGGTCTGGCCGACGTGATTTGCAAGCGGCAGGGCTACGGCATCACCGAGCCAGAGGAAGAACCCGTGCTTCCTGCGGATGTGCTGGAGCGTCTCAACGTGCTCGACAACATTGAGACCACTGCACACGACAGACTTCGCTGGAACCTGGAGCGAAGCGAAGTGCTAATGCGAATTTTGGTCGGCGACGCTTAGTCGTCGTCGTCGCCCAGGATCTCCTGAACGGGCAGCTTCTGCGTCACGTTGGGATCCTGCGGGACCCGTGACGCGGTTCCGACGTGCGGCTTGCTCACGCGCTCTTCTTCCGCGGCCAGGTCTTCCAAGCTGTCGAACTCATCGGTGGCTGTACCCACGTCCGGAAGCGGAACTTCCCCGGTGCCAATGTGCGGACGAACGCTCGACGAAGCCGGTAACGTCGCTTTCGGGTCGAACTCACCACTTCCGCGCGCACCGACCATCGGTCGCGGGACAACGTCGGCCGCCATCTCCGCCAGCTCTTCCGCGCTCATCGTCGACGCCGGGTCCAACGCCATCGGTCCAACCGCGTTGCGCGCCAAGGTTTCGATCTCATCCGAAACCGGAATCAGGACGTCCTGTTCGACTTCGTCGACGCTATTGGGAGTGACGCGGACTGTCCGTTCGTGCCCGTGTTCATCCACGAGAATCACGTGTGCCAGCGTCGCGCTGTCGCGCTTGACCTCCTTCACATCCACGAACTGAGGATCGCTCAGAGAGCCCCCCGCTGTAAAGTCAGCTTGGAACGCCGCACTTGCTGAAGTCGTCGGCGTCAGCCAGCTCCCACCAACGCTGCAGACGCTCTGGGGCAGTCCCGTCGAGCAGACAGCCTTCCGGCACCCACGGATAGACTTCGCCCAAATGCTGGATCGACGTCGGTGATGTGCGCCGATACACGTGGTGACTTCGCAGGTCGGCGGGATCCTCCAGACCTGCTGCCCCAATAAGCTCCAACGCGGATTCCACGGTCTTGTCGTGAAAGCTGTGAACGCGCGCTGCCTTGTCGTCGACGACCAATCCCCGAATCAACTTGGGGTCCTGCGTCGCCACACCCACCGGACACTTGTTCGTGTTGCATTTGAGCGCCTGGATGCAGCCCAGCGCGAACATCATCGCGCGCGCCGAGTTACACGCATCCGCGCCCAAGGCCAGCTGTCGCACCAAGTGAAAGCCCGTGGCGATCTTTCCAGCCGAAATGATCTTCACGCGATGGCGAAGCTTGGCGCCGCGCAACGCGTTGTGCAGAAGACTGAGCGCGTCCGCCAAGGGCATCCCAACCGAGTTCGAAAACTCCGGAGGCGCTGCACCCGTGCCACCCTCCGATCCATCCACCGCGATAAAGTCGGGACACCGCCCGGTCTCCACCATCGCTTTGACGATTCCCAAGAGTTCCGTCGGCTGGCCCACGCAGATTTTGAACCCGATGGGTTTTCCACCGCTCAGCTCGCGAAGTTGGTCGATGAACTCGAGCAACCCCTTCGGTCCATCAAACGCCTTGTGTTTCGGTGGTGAGTTCACGGTCTGACCCACCTTCACGCCACGAATCTTCGCGATCTCAGGCGTCACCTTTTCGCCGGGAAGAATGCCGCCGTGCGCGGGCTTTGCCCCTTGGGAGAGCTTGACCTCGATCATCTTGACCGAGGGCAACGTCGCGCGCTCCACAAACGAGTCTGGATCAAACCCTCCGTCGTCGCTTCGACACCCAAAGTAGCCCGTACCGATTTGCCAGCAGAGGTCACCACCGGGTTCGAGGTGGTACGGACTGATGCCGCCCTCCCCCGTGTTGTGAAAGAATCCGCCTGCGGCCGCGCCTGCATTCAGCGCTTGGATCGCGCGCGACGACAACGAGCCGTAGCTCATCGCCGAGACGTTGAAGATCGATGACGAGTACGGTTGTTCGCATTGATGCTCGCCGATCAGTACGCGTGCAGTCGCGACGTCCGGATGCACGGGTGCGAGCGATTGGGCGAGCCACTCGTACCCGTCCTCGTACACGTCGAAGAGCGTTCCAAATGGAACGGTGTCCAACACGTTCTTGGATCGTTGGTAGACGATCGAACGCATCGCGCGCGAGAAGGGTGTTTGTTCGTTGTCCGATTCGACGAAGTACTGACGCAACTCGGGCCGAATCGACTCCAGGAAGTAGCGCAGGTGACCCAGCACCGGGAAGTTGCGCAAGAGCGTGCGCCGCGTTTGGTGCACGTCGCGCATGCCCGTGAAGACGAACAGGCCAACCGGAATGAAGAAAAACGCCCCTGGACGCCAGTACCAGGTCAGGGCCCCCACCCCGCCAAGAAGCACAAACGCCGTCACGAAGAACGTGCCGCGCGACCAACGTTCGACGAACGCCGGCACGCGATCGACACCACCCCGCTCCCAGCGCCGTCCACGACGCGGCACGCTACTCATATCCGTACTCCGCCTGCATACCCGATCGTATCGAGCACGCTGTTCGACGTCAGTTTTCAGGCATCGAGGCCAGAACCTAGCGAGTCAGCGTCAGGGACCGAACGAGATCCTTGGGACTCCGAGCCGCGGCACGCGCCACGTCCACCTCGAGCACCTTGGCGCGAACCATCTTCAACAACTGCGCATCGAAGGTATGCGTTCCGTGTTCGTGGGACGCCGCGTCCAACACTTGGGGGATAGACCGAAAGCGACCGGGCTCACGAATGCACTCCCGAACGGTTCCAGTCGCGCGCAGCACCTCGGTGACCATGACGCGCTCGCGGCCACCACCGCGCACTGGCAAGAGCTTCTGCGCGACAACCGCACGGAGCGCACCGGCCACACGGTCGCGTGCACTCGCACGAAAGTCGGTGGGGTACATATTGATCATGCGCTGCACCGCCATGGTCGTATCTGGCGCGTGCATCGTGCACACCACCAGCATGCCCATTTCTGCGGCCGTCAGTGCAAGCTCGAACTCCTCGTGTGCACGCAGTTCGCCAAGAAAGATCACGTCAGGATCTTCGCGCAACGATGCTTTGATGCCGTCGGAAAAGCTGTCCACGTCCAGACCGACCTCACGCTGGGAAAACGTGCACAGCTGATCGGCCATCATGAACTCCACCGGCTCTTCGATCGTCACGATGTGACGTCGGACCTTCTTGTTCATGAAGTCGAGCATTGCCGCGATGGTGGTGGACTTACCGTTTCCGGTGGCACCGGTAATCGCGATCAGGCCGTGTTTCTCCAGAGCGATTTGTTTGAGCACCGGGGGCAATCGCAAGGTCGCCATCTCAGGCACAGGCATCGGGATGTTGCGCAAAACAATCGCGCGTCCACCGCGCTGCCGATAGATGTGAACGCGAAAGCGACCCACCTCGGGAATCACGCAGCCAAACTCACACTGCTTCGCGGACAGACGTTCGCGTCCCGCCCCAGACCAATCCGCGAACGCGCGCGCCGCTCCGTCGATGGTGGCGTGCTCAAGCGGGGGATGCTCCAAGGGGACAATCTGCCCCTCGATTCGAACCACGGGAGCAACACCGACTCGCAAGTGGATGTCTGACGCACCCGATGCGAGAGCGCCCTTCAGGATTCGCAGGACAACTTCGACACCCCCTCGCAGGGCATCAAGGCTCTCAACCGCACTCACGAAGCTTCTCGCATGAGCAGCGATTGAAGCGGCGTTTGAACCTCGAGGTCACGCCCGCCCACGATCACCTGCACCCCCTGCCGAGACTCGACACTCACCACCAAAGGTGCGGCGAGGTTCACCGTGGGGCCCTGCGGACGATCCGATACGTTCACCACGGCCGCGTGGACAAGCGTCCCGTCCAACCCCGACTTCTCACTCGCGGCCTCGAACGGATAATCGGGCGCGATCGCTTGCAGATCCGCGATGAGCAAGCGGATGGCTGGATCGTCCTGAGCCACCAGAACGCGCAGTCCAATCCCATCGCCATCCGGAGCTTCTGCGAGGTCACAAAGCACCCATCGCTGAATGTTGTCGAAACCCAAGAGTCCGCGTTCGAAGAACAGCGCGTCGTTGCGACGTTGCACGGCCGCAGCGGCGGGAGACTGTGAAGAACGGTTGGCCTGCTCGACTTGGTCGATGAGTTCGCCGCGCACGATCGGTACGGTCCGCAGCGCGCGAACGCCGATCTGAACCCGATTGGGACCGACCGAAACGACTTCGACCACTACGTCGTTCCCGATGTAGATGCGCTCGCCCACGCGTCTCGTCAGGGTCAACATCGCTCCTCCTATCTACCGACCAGGCTGGGACCAGGAAGCTGCGACGCCACGGAGACAGCAGCTTCAAACGCGAACTGCGCTTGCTGCAGTTCAGAATACGCATCGAGTGGATCGACTCCGATGAGCTCGGTCTGTCGAGCTTCCGAGGCATCGCGCAGCTTCGTCACCACGGAGTCGGCGACGTCGAGCGCGTTCGTTCGCGCCCCAAGTGTGGCGCGTGCCTGGACCACCTGTTCATGCGCTGCATCGAACGCGTCGATCGACGCGCGAATGCCCACCTCGTCGTTCGCTTGGAGTGCAGTGATGAGGTCGTCGAATGCGGTGAACACATCCACGCCACCGCCGGCCCCCGCAAACGTCGTATCACCCGCGACTCCCACTGGGACGCGAACGCCGGGCGCCACGTCGAGTTCCACGACATCTCCGCTACCCACGAATACCCCGGCAGCGTCGAAGGGCGCTGTGTCGTCGGGAAATCCGGCAAACACGTAACTGTCATTGGCGCGCGTGTTTGCGAGTCCGTGCACGGATGCACGTAGCTCTGCGACCTCGGCCGCGATGGCGTTTCGTTCCACGCTGCCGATCGAATCGTTTGATGCTTGTTGGGTGAGCTCTTGAACACGACGCACCACATCGGCGACCGACGAGAGAGCGCTCTCCGCCGCATCGATTCGCATGTGACCCGCATCGATACTGCGCTGATGGGTCGCTGCACGTCTTGAACGCGCGCGTTCCCGGATGGCTTGCGTCGTGGCCAAGGGATCGTCGCTGGGTTTGGTGACGCGTCGACTCGTCGACGCCTGCACCTGCTTGTCGACCCACGCGCGCTTGTTCCGCATAAGCGATAGCCGCTGCAACTGAAACGCTCCTCGATCACTCACCCGCATGTCATCACCGCTTCAGATTCATCAGTTCTTGCAGCATCTCGTCCGCCGTTTGGATCACCGTCATCGAGGCTTGGAAACCGCGCTGGAACTGCATCAGGTCAACCATCGCTTCGTCCACCGACACGCCCGAAACCGCATCGCGCAGTGCTTCCACCTGGTCGACCGCGGCCAACGCCGCATCTTGCTGAAGCGTGGCCTGTTGGATTTCCGTCGCCGCGGTTCCAACCAGAGCGACGTAGCCTTCGAGCGCCGTCGCCGTGCCACCCAACGCCACCGCGGACTCAGTGACCGCAGCCAAATCCAGGGCGACCCGGTTGTCGCCCGGCAACATCGCAGCGTCGGAAGCGGCAGCGATCGCATCAGGATTGCCTGCAACAGCAGCCGAAACGCGGAAGTTGGACGCGGCTCCAGCCACACCCGCCGGCGGCTCGAAGAGGTCGCGCGCGCCCACGCCGTCCAATCCAAAACCGCCCTGGTGTGCAGTGTTGTACGCGCCCATCACGTCAAACGCGAGCTGGTCTAAGTCCGTTTGTGTGGTGGCGAGAGTATCGCGCGCGTCGAACAAACCACCGATCGCTCCACCTTGAATATCGAGGTCGACGCGTTGACCCGCTTGCTCGACCTGCACCAGTACGTCACCGGTTCCTGGATCGAGTTGCCGTTCGAGCATGTTGACCTCGCCCTCGGGCGTCACCAGTGCAAACGCTCCTTCGTAGAGGAGGTTCAGTGTGCCGTCGTCTTTTTCGATCACCTTGATGGGGATGCGATCGGCAACCTCACGCACGAGACCGTCTCGGGCGTCGCGCAGGTTTCCCGCTTCCGCGCCGTTGAGCTCAAGCTTGGTGATCTCGGCACCCAACTCAGCAATGCGATGCAGACGCTCGTTGACGCCATCCACCTCGCCCGCGATGCGCTCGTTGATTTCGCCGCGCGAGCGAGTCATCTCGTCGGCCATCGTCCGAAATGAGTCGCCAAGTTGCGACGCACGACCCAACACGGCGAGGCGCGCGCCCGAATCGTGCGGGTGGTTCGATAGGTCGCTAAACGCCTGCGTCAGTGCATCCAACGATGCACCGACGTCCACGTCACTATCCGTGAACAGGTGGTCGAGAACGGCAAGCGCATCCGTTTTGGCGGTGAGATGCCCGGCACCACTACGAGCACCGAGCAATCGTCGTTCGAGAAAGGGGTCGATCACACGCCGCGCACCGCGAGCTCGCGACCCGAGCCCCGGTTCCGGGGGTCCGTTGATCGACTCGATGTTCGCCATCCGGCGCGTGTAACCAGGCGTTGCGGCATTCGTCGCGTTGTGGGACGCGGTCTGCGACGCCACTTGGTGCGCCATCATCCCGTTGCGCCCCACCGTCAGAATACCGAACAGGGTGCTCACTACGCCGCTCCGTGGTCCCGTCCAGCGTCTTCAATCTGAACCTGCGCTGTCGACCCGTACGTATTCGAAATCCCCACGATGCCACGAAGACACCCCACCAAATGGCGCATCAGCTCGATGTTGGCTTGAGCTTGCTGGGACAATGAGTCCCAAACTTCTTGCGGCGGGTTCGCCTCACGCACGGCGTCGATCGCTTCGCGCTTCATCTCTTGGATCGCCACCAACGCAGAGCTGTCGGCTCGACGTGCCGCATCGCGTTCAGCAGCCAGCACATCGCGCAGTCGCGACACCGCGTCCGCCGCGGGAACGACGAGCGTCGGCAGCGTCGACTCGCACGGCTGAGGTCGCACCGTCTCGCGGTCGTGCACGTCGTGGTCCACTACTTCGTCCGTACTCCGCCTCACGGCTACTCCACCTCCTCCAACAGCATCTGCTCGGCGATACGCATCGAGTCGATCTCGAACGTTCCGTCGTCGATTGCCTGGCGCAGCTTCTCGATGCGCGCTTGATCAGGAACTTCAGGTCCACGTGCATCCGCGATGTCGCGCGCGACTGAGGACACGCCTACGCGGTCGCCGGTCGGTCGAGGAGCTGCAGCAGGGGTTTCTGCGCTCTTCGAGGATTGGACGCTTCGAATATAGGGGGTTTGAATCGGGCCAGTGATCTTCAAGGTCTCGCCTCCGAGGACGCATTCGGTCGGTTGGCATCAGAACTTGAGGAATTTCTTTCCTCAGTAGTTTCAACACCTTCCAGGTCATGAACGCTTCGTCCGACACGCCGGCTCATCGGCAACTGCCCGTCCGCACCATCCGGTGGAGCCAGAAGTTCAACGACTTCGATTTGGCTAAAGCCGTTTCTGGCCTGGGTGCCTCCGGGATTGCCGTAGCGGTTCCAGGTCCGTCGCTCGAGATGTTGCGCGCCGCCGACGCGCGCTTCCCAGCCATCAAACACGACGCGCTCGATGCGCCCTGCCGCGTCGTAGTCGACCTGATGAACACGCTCGACGACGGCCATGTGCCCCGCGTGTCCGTCACGACCGGCGCCCGTGAGCATGAACGCGCGCTCGCCCTCTTGAATAGCGGAGTCGATCTCCGTGGCGGTTTCGCCTGTCGCGACGCGACCCCAATCTCGGCGCAGTCGTCCATCCGCCGCGTCCGCAGTCACCGCATCGGGGTGCGGATATCCCCAACCTCGTGTGCGCGGCATCAGAGGCACTTGGAAACCAGAACGTCGCACCATCTCAAATGCGAAGAGGTTGCACTTGTAGCGCCCCTGGAACCCAGCGGCATCACGCACGTTGAAACGCGCCACGCCGTTCGGCGCATCCGTCTGAAAGGTACTGCTCAGTTCGGTGCGAGTGAGACGCCCGTCTCGCCCCCACCGAGGTGCCGACACCGGCGTCAACATCGATGTTGCGGTGTCTTGAAGGATCGACGTTGCGCCGGCGACGCGTTGACCCGTTGCGGGACCCAGCACCAAGGGCGCTCGACGCGTTGGCTCAAGCGGGAAGGATTCCCCCATGGAATAAGCCGATTCCGAGGGCGTAGCCCCGGTCATTCCGCGCTCGAGTTGCGCCGCGAGGCCGAGTCCACCCGCCCGAGTCAGTTGACCGGCGACGGCCTGGTCCATCATGTGCGCGTACATTCCTGCGCCCGGACCACTCCCACCGCCCAAACCACCCGCGGTCTGCCTCATGATGCTCCACAACTGCTGCATCAAGAGGCCTTCGAACTGTTCGGCAGCTTCGGCGGCGGTCGGTTGTGTGTTGCTGGCTTGCAGCGCGTCAACCGGTTGCGCGTGGGCGAGCGTCAAAGCCGCAACGGACTCGATGGTCACTGGACCTCGATGTGGGCTTGGAGTGCACCCGCAGTGCGAAGTGCTTGAAAGATGGCCACGAGGTCGCGTGGTTTGGCGCCCAGCGCGTTGAGCGCACTCACGACATCAGCAAGATTGGCTGAGGCCGGCATCTGAGCGAGTGCGCCGGGCTGAGCTTCGGCGGTCACGTTGGTGTCTTGCACCACCGCCGTGTCGCCTCCGCCGAACGCAGCATCGGGCTGCGACACGGTGAAGCGTTCCGTGATCTCCACCGAGAGCCCGCCCTGCGCGATCGCAACCTCTCGGATCCGAACGTTCGATCCGAGGACGACAGTGCCGGTGCGTTCGTCGATGACCACGCGCGCGGGTGCATCGGGCTCGACGTCGAGCACCTGAACCGTTGCGAGGAGCCCAACCATATCCTCTCGGAATTGTTCAGGAACCCGGACGCGAATCGTTCCGCTATCCGTCGCTCGTGCACTGCCTTCGCCAAGGGCTTCATCAATCGCCGTCACGATGCGTCTCGCAGTCACAAAGCTCGGCGCTCGCAAGCTCAGCTCGACGTGGTCGCCCTGCAGGCCCGGCATCGGAACCGCACGCTCGACAATCGCGCCTTCGGGCACCCGCCCCACCGTCACGTGGTTCATCGTCACGTTGCTCCCGCTTCCACCGGACGCCGAGAAGCCGCCGATCAACACGGGTCCCTGTGCAACCGCGTACACCTGCTGGTCCGCTGCGTAGAGAGGTGTCTGCAACAACGTACCGCCTTGAAGGCTCCGCGCGTTGCCGAGCGAAGAGACCGTCACGTCGATCTGCGTACCCGGGTTCGTATGCGGACCCAGCGTTGCAGTCACCATCACCGCGGCCGCGTTCTTGGTTTGGATCGCACTGGGATCCAAGGTGGCACCCAAGCGCCGCAACATGGCGGCGGTGCTCTGGACAGTGAAGCGTGATTGTCCGCTGTCTCCCGTGCCGTTGAGACCCACGACGAGTCCGTAGCCAACCAGCTGGTTGTTTCGGATACCGCGCACTTCGCAAAGCTCTTGGATGCGCGTGGCGTGAGCCAAGGGAAGTCCCACCGAAAGGGCCGTCACCGCAGCCACGAGAGCAACCAAACGGCGCATCAGAAGGGCCTCACTTTCGAGATCAAACGCGAGAGCCAACCTTGGCGTTGGTTGTCCGTCAGCGCGCCCGCGCCGGTGAACTCGATCTGCGCATCGGCCACCAAACTCGAGCGAATCGAGTTGTTCGTGTCGATGTCGCTCGGTCGAATGACCCCGGAAACGTAGACGTGAAGTTCTTCTTGGTTGATCAGGATCACCTTGGTGCCTTCGACAAAGAGATCTCCGTTCGGAAGGCGCCGCTTCACACGAACGGCAACCGTGCCGCGCGCGCGCGTGCCCCGTGCGGTGTCGCCATCACCCGCAAAGCCGTACTCGCTCATCACGCTGAGCAAGTTGCCGGGATCGATCCCTGGATGCGCCTCGGCCAGTGCGCCCATGAACCCCATGAAGCTCGGGAGACCAAACGAGTGTTCCGCAGTGCGGTCCAGATTTGTCGTTGCGTCTCCAGACGCGCGAGCGCTTTCGTCGATCGCAATTGTCACGATGTCACCCACGCGGTTCGCTCGAAAGTCGGCGAAGAGTCCTCGCGACGAGTCGGTCCACAACGAACCCGACGAGACTGGTTCGGGCGCCTGTTCGTAGTCGCCGACGTGGTAGTCGCGTTCTCGTGCTGGGTGCGGGCCAATGTGCTGAGGACCACAGGCACTCAAGAACACCACAGCTCCGCAAGCGCTCACGAGCACCAGAGAAACGACCTTGTTCACTGCACAACCTCGACCGTTGTTGGCGAGACAATCCGCGCCATCAGCGCCGTATGCGTGGCTTCGTTGTGAACGCGAATGACGTCGCCCACGCGTCCAGGCTGCCGCGCTCGACCAGGTCCAAACGCCACCACGTTGCCTACCCGAGCCATGATTCGCACTTGCGAACCCGAGCGAATCGGCGGTGGGGGACAGGTCAAAGGCGCACGCACGGATACGCGTCGTTCGATGCTTCCACGACGAAGGACGACGATCGCGCTGAGCGAGCGAGCATCGCGATTCACGTCGGTATCGACCCGCACCTCGATCTCGCCAGCGGGGAGCGTCACGCGCGCAGGAACGTTGAGTTCACCGACTTCGCACGGGGAGTACGCTTGAAGGATTGCGGGACGCACCAACGTGCGAAGATCATCGCGACGAAGCAGGCGCGCCTCTCGGTTGACGCGAGTGGAACGCGGAATCGCTAGACCACGCGGCGACACGCCGGCTTCACGAAGCGCACGAAGCACTTCACTGCGCCGAATGACGCGCGACGCGCCAGGTCGAGGAGCGGGAGCGATTTCGGTGTTGCCAAGTTCACTACCGGCCAGCGCTGGGATGATCTCGCGGAGCACGATCGCGTCTTGCGCAGATACGTCAGTCGAGAGCAGCAACGCTGCGAAAAAGATCGTGAGCCCTACCCACGCGTTTGAAATGAGAGGGTTGGGACGAAGGTGGGGCTCACGTACGCGATCCAACCCCGGACGGGGCTCACGAGGAGGTCGCACACGGACGAGCTTGCTTGGGATATTTTGGACCTTCGCCGCGTGCGTTGTCGTGAGGGTCTCGCGCATGCCCATCGTTAGAGCAGGACGCGTGCCAGCGTGGATCGTTGGAAAAACAGCCCGCGGTGCCCGTGTGAGCGTCAGGGCTTCGACGATCTGACGCCTGGGTGACGAGTTGTTGGCGCACCACGTTTCGCCCTGTTTTTGCAGCGGTTTTTGGATACGCTCGGGCTGTGAAGCACCTGTTATTGGCGTTGGTCATCGCTTGTTCTGGCGGTTCCGAAACCGAGACCACCGAAACCGAGACCGAGCCCGCAACCGAAGCCGAGCCCGAAACCGAGTCGGAAGCCGAAACCGAGCCCGAAGCCGAAACCGAGCCCGAAGTCGAGGCCGACGCCGAACCTGAGTTCGTTTCCGCGGCCGGGCTCACCATCCATCGGTCTTTGAGAGCACCTCAGTCGGTTGTTCGCGCGGCGCGTCGTGACTGGCCGTCTTCAATCGCACCCATTCTCACGTTTGGCGCAGGAGACGAAGGCTCAACGCGAGTCTATTGGATTGCGTTCGTGACGAGTCGCTTTGCCGAACTGCGCGGTCGCGCGATCGACGAAGGCCGACTCGAAGCGTTTGACGCCGACATCGATCGCCGGATGCGGGAGTGCGAAGAGAACGAAGAAGTTGGTGACTGTGACTACTGCACGTCGTCGTGTGACCTCGAGGTGTACGCAGGCGAGCGAAGCAACGCACAAGAACTGCACGTGGTCCGAGTCACCGCACCCGTGGAAGGTTCGCCCCGAGTCGATGGCACCCAGAAGCTCTTTGGTGGCGACGAGCAAGACGAGCCGCGACTCCGAATTCGCGACATCGACGATCTCGATGGCGATGGGCGTCCCGAAATTGCCTTCGGTCTCGACATCCACCACGAGAACCGTGCGGGAGACGGAGCTTCCGACACCGAGCTGCACATCGTCATTGATGCGGATCGCCTGAACGTTCAAATCGAGATTCTCAAGAAGGAGAATATCGGCACGCACACGGGCTCGATCGTCGCGGAGAGCCGGGTGAGCTTCCAAGACCGTAACGGCGACGGTCGTGCGGACTATGCAGTTCGATACACCTACGAAGACCGGACGGGTGAATGCACGAGCTATGGAGAGGACGAGCCGCACTGTGCACCCAGGGACGAGGCGCGCCGAGCACACTATTCGATCGACGACGATGCGTGGGTGCTCGCAGAAGGCGAAACCTGGCCTTGGCTTGGCCGTTAACCGATGTGGTCCCTAGAGACGGGGAAGCATGAAGATCAAGAAGACCGACGATCAGTGGCGCGCTGAACTCTCACCGCTCGAGTACAAGATCCTCCGCCAGAAGGGCACCGAGCGTGCGTTCACTGGCGCGTACTGGGACACAAAGACAGCTGGCGTCTACCTGTGCAAGGGTTGCGGTGCAGAGCTGTTTGACTCGACCACGAAGTTCAACTCGGGGTGTGGCTGGCCCAGTTTCCACACGGCGAAGTTTCAAGAAGCGATCAACGAGCACGTCGACACTTCGCATGGAATGGTTCGAACCGAAGTCACGTGCGCGAAGTGCGACTCCCATCTGGGCCACGTGTTCCCCGACGGGCCTCCGCCGACAGGCATGCGCTACTGCATCAATTCGGCGTGCCTGACGCTGCGCGAAGAAGGCTAAAGCCTGACTCCATCGCGAAGCGCGCGTAGACTCTAGCCATGCTTCGCCGGCTTGGTTTTGCGCTTCTCTCTACGTTCTCGTTGGTTGTTGCCGGATGCGGTGACGACAGCGCGCCCGGATGCGTGACTTCCGTCGACTGTTCGGACGGGTTGGTGTGCATCGACCAACGCTGCGTCGCGGGCAGTGACGGCGGTCGACTCGATGGCGACAACTTTGACGGCGGAACCTGCACCATGGAGCGAACCTGTCGTGGCGGCGCTGTGTGTTGCAACGAGGGCGAGGAGTGCGTCGATGGCGTCTTCTGCTTCCCCGTGTGCGAGAACACGCGTTGCGGCGACAACGGCGCAGTGTGCTGCGACGCCGGCGAAGTGTGTCTCGACGGAGTTGTTTGCGCAGCCGACTGCACCGCAGATCAAACACTCTGTGGTGCGGACCTCGACGTCTGCTGCGACGCGGGTGATGTGTGCGTTGCCGATGCGTGTGTCACGCCCGGCATCGAATGTGGCGACGATTTCGACTGCCGCGATTCCACCCTGTACTGCGAACCCACGATCGGACGATGTTTGCCCACGCCCGATGGACCAACCTGTGAAGTGCGTCCCGACTTTGAAGACGTTCGCTTGATCGAAGAATGGCATTGGGAAGGCGTCATGGTTGGCGGCTCGCTCTTCAGCGAAGTCATCACTGTGCCTGTGACCGGCGACGTTTCTGGCGATGGAATCCCAGACGTCGTGGTTCCTGCGTACACCGGAACGGTGTTTCACGATCCGGTGCTGGTCGCGATCAACGGCGCAACGGGAGAAACCCTGTGGACGATCGACCGATCCGTCGCTGCAGTCGCCCCCGAAGGTGAAGGCACCGCGCTCGCCAACTTTGATCCCAGCGACGAAGCCCTCGAGGTCGCCTACCGGTTGGACTCAGGCGGCATCCGCATCATGGACGGAGACGGAGTCACGGAGCTCGCGATCCGCACAGGGCCCAACGAGCGGGGCACGATCGAGGTCGCGGACTTGAACGCGGACGGAACACCCGACCTCGTGGTGGGTTGCCTGGCACTCAACGGTTTGGACCCCTCTGACTCGACCATGGACTTCTTTGATCTGGGAACATGCTTGGCAGGTCCGTACGGCGCACCGTCGATCGCCGATCTCAACGGTGACGGACAACCCGAAGTCACGACTGGCCGAATCGCCATCGAGAACGACGGCACCATCTTGTGGAACGATGCGCTTGCCGGACACGCGTTGACCGCGATTGCGGACTTGGACGTCGACGGAACGCCGGAAGTGATCGCGGTACGTGCGGGCGTCGTGGACATCCTCGATGGACCGACTGGTGCGCGATGGTCCGGACTGACTGCAGCACTTGCGATTCCTGGAGGTGGAACTGGAGGCGCACCTACCGTTGCAGATTTCGATGGTGATGGTCTTCCTGAGATCTCGGCCGCAGGTCAGGCGTTCTACACCGTTTACGATCCCGATTGTTTGGCAACGCCCCCACGCGAGGGCGGTTCGTGCGGTTCAGGAACCACCGACGGCATTCTTTGGTCGACCGCAACGCAGGACCTGAGTTCGAGCGTGACGGGTTCGAGCGTCTTCGACTTCCAAGGTGATGGTGTGGCCGAGGTCATCTACAACGACGAGTGTTTCCTTCACGTCTACGACGGCGAAACAGGTCGCGAGCTGCTGATGGATCCCATTCCGAACAGCTCGCGCACCGGATTCGAATACCCCACGGTCGTCGATGTGGATGGCGATGGAAACTCCGAGATCGTGGTCGTCGCCAACCGTGACCAAGCTGTCGTTCGCGACGATTGCCCGTCCGCCTATGCAGCTGCGTTTGGTGTTCCCGTGGGCGAACTTCCCGCAGACATCGCGCGAGGGACGACCGGAGTCTTCGCGTACGGCGACCCGGACGATCGTTGGGTTGGAACCCGCGCCGTGTGGAACCAGTTCAGTTACCACGTCACGAACGTAGAAGCGGACGGCACAGTACCCGCAACCGAAATCGACAACTGGACCACCCCCGGATTGAACAACTACCGCCAGAACGTGCAAGGCAACGGAATCTTCAACGCACCCAACTTGGTCGTGGAACTCACCGCGGTCAGTGCATGCAGCAGCAGCGAGTATCGGTTGAGTGCTGTGGTTCGAAACGCTGGTTCACGCGGCGTGGAGGCCGGCATCACCGTCGACTTCGTGCGAACCACGCCTGCGCCGGAAGAGACGCTGGCTTCGGTCAACACAACGACGGCGCTTTTGCCCGGCGGAAGTGAGCGCGTCACCGTCCTTGTGCCTGTACCCGAAGACACAGACTTGGTGTTTGAAGCGCGCGTGGATGGCTCGACCGCTGTGGTGGAGTGCACCGAAGACGACAACGCTGATGATGCGATGGGTCGCTGCACCGGCATCCTCTAGTTCGTCTCACGCGCGTGGTACATGATCGCTATGGAACGCACGCCCAACGGTTGGACCATCATCGACAACGAAGCTGGAGTGCTCGCGTACGAGTACTCGTTTGCCCCCGGTGCCAAGGCCAACGGTTTTGCTGCGCGGACCCAGGACGGCAAGATGGTGGTCGTCAGCCCGCCCACGCGTTTGAGCGATGGCGCCTACGATGAGATCGCCGAGTTTGGTGACGTTGTCGCCTTGGCCGCGCCGAACGGTTTTCACCACCTGGGACTTGCTGCGTGGAAGACGCGTTTCCCCGAAGCACGGGTCTTTGCCGATCCCTTAGCGACGAAGCGCATCCAAAAAAAGAATCGGGACGCACCGGACATTGAGCCCATTGAAGGACTGGCGGCGCTCCTGAGCGACAACATTGTCTACACCGCCGCACCGGCCACGAAGTGTGGTGAGAGTTGGGTCGCAGCCAAAACCAAGAACGGCTGGGCGTGGTACGCGTCGGACATCCTTTCGAACTTTGAATCGATGCCCAAGAACTTTGCGGTGCGGATGCTGTTCAAACTGACGGGCAGCAAGCCCGGTTACAACGTGTTCCACACCGCGATGAAGTTTATTGTCGCCGACCGAAAACGCGTGCTGCGGCAGATGATCGAAGAAGTGTCCGAGCGAGCACCCAGCGTGATGGTGCCGGGCCACGGTCCGATCTTGGATGCACCGGATCTCGCCGATCAGACGCGAACGCTTCTGGCGGAAGCGACGCGCTGATCCCCAAAGCTAACTCTTCACTTTGAAGCTGATCATCTCGAGAATCTTGGGGTCCGCGCTCTCATAGGCATTGCCGAGTTTCGCCCATAGATCGAGATCGCTGCACCGATGAATGGAATGCTGAACAGCGTCGGCAACCATTGTTGTCGTTTCCGCGTCGAAGAACACAGCACTGCCGAACGGCCAGAAGTACGCTTGGTACACAACCGCGTCGGACTCATCGACGATATCGACGTACTCGACCGCGATCGAATCCTCTTCTGCTGTTTCCCACGCGTCATCGAAGATCCCCTCGGCAGCGACCTGTGCCTTTTGAACGTCGGTGAGTTGGCTGCTCTCGGTGAGGACCGTGTAGTTGGCGAATTTCAACGTCATGAATGTTGAGCTTAGCCTCAAACAAGCCACGTCGGGTCACAGCGTAAAACCTACGCAAAATGCTCCGACGATGGCTGACTTCCCTCGGGGGTCGATGCGAAGGTGAAGCATGCGCGGACGGTTTACTTCTGGGGTGATGCTCGCTCTGGTTCTTGGCGGTGGTGTGATCGCCGCCTGCGTCAGTCACTCCAATGCTCAACCGACGGCGACGGGCGAATGGAGTGGCGTTGTCGACTGCGACTACGGCGCCAGCCATGGATGGGGCCACGTGTATCGCTGTCGCATACGTGAAGTCCGTGACGGCGTTCCAAGTTTGTCCGAGTTCTCGTTGAATGCCGCAGTGTATGGCGAGTGCATGTCTGGACGAGATTGCGCAGAGAACCCTCGACGTTGGTTGCCCGAGAATGAACAAGCGCCACTTCGCGGCGTCGTGATGCGGTTTCGACGAAGCGATCGACCCTACGGTCCGCCGTCGGGCTACAAGGACCCCGCGACCTCCATCTACTGGGTGCTCGTCTCCGCGCAGATTCCCTAGGCAGGCATTGCCCGCATCACGCGGGATCGCGCACGGTTCGCTTGATCGGATAGCCGGGGAACATCTTCGCTCGCAGCTCGTCCTCCGCCGCCACTGCGTCGTCCCAAAGGTCATCCAGTTTGGCGCTGTCGGTCTCGCGATAGTAGGCGCCACCTGCTGGGTGCTCGAGCACCGCGAGGAACACCTGGAACCAGTCGGCAAGGCTCGGTGCAAGCAGTCGGCGCGATGAACCGCCTTTGAAATCGACGAACACAACCTGCCCGACGTCGTGACCTTGCGTCCCAAGCGCATCGACACACAACGTGCTGTAGCTATTGTCGAGTACGCCAATCCACGCCGGATGATAGAAGCCCGGTTGCGCGCTGCCCGCGTCCTCGGCGTGTCCGACCATGATGCCGTGGCTTTCCACCATCCACGGGATCGCCATGAGGTCGCGTCGACTGAAGAACCACGTTGCCGCGCGAGGATTCGCGCCGTACCCAGCGTGCCACTCCAACAGCTCGATCACGTCGTCAGGCAATGCCAGGTCGTCGGGAAACCCTTGCTTCCGAAGTCCATGCAAAAGCTGCTTGAGCTGGTCAGGGGTCGCCGGTGTGCCAAGCGCGGACTGGACGTCGGGACGAAACTCGGCAAGCCAGCGGTCGAGTTCACTCAGCACCTTACGCATCTCAGACATCCGCCGATGCTCTAAAAAACCCGCAGGCGATCCAACCCTTAAATAAGCCAACGCCGCAACGGGTGGCTAACCCCCGCGCGGCGTTGGACAGGAAGAGCTCACACAGCTCAGACAGGCCTCTCCGTTCGGAGCTACCTCAACCAAGAACTCCCGTTCGGTGTCCACTACTCATCGAGCAATGGCCGCAATCACCGTCCGGTTGTCCTTCGAAGCATTTCGTCAGCAGCCTCGATCACCCGTTGGTTCACTTCGTACGCACGCTGACTCGTAATGAGGTCGAGCATTTCAGTCACGACCTCAACGTTGGATCCTTCTAAGAATCCCTGGGCAATCGTGCCCAATCCTTCCTGACCCGGTTGGGCCGTAATCGGTTCTCCACTGGCGGTCGTCGGCACGAACATGCTGCGACCAATGGCCTCAAGACCTGCCGGGTTCGCAAAGTTCGCGAGCTGCAACTGCCCGACTTCCTGCGACTGCGACTGGCCTGCGGTTGTCACGCTGACAAGTCCGTCGGGCGTAATCGTGACGCCGGTGGCATCCGTGGGAATCGTGATGTTGGGATCCAATGGATAGCCATCGACGGTCACCAACTGGCCTTGCGCGTCGGTCTTCAAGTTTCCTGCGCGCGTGTACGCCAGCTCTCCACTCGGGCGTGTGATCGCGAAGAACCCTGACCCTTCAATCGCGAGATCCAGCGGCCCCTCGGTCTGCTGCAGGCTGCCCTGTTGATGGATGTGCGTCGTCGACGCTGTTCGCACGCCATGTCCAACCTGGACACCGGTCGGCAATGTCCCGCCGTCTGCTGTCTGGCCTCCCGGACGACGCACCTGCTGATAAAGCAGGTCTTGGAACTCGGCACGCGCACGACGAAACCCGCTCGTGTTGACGTTCGCCATGTTGTTCGCGGTCACGTCGATTCGGGTCTGCTGCGCGACCATTCCAGTTGAGGCTGTGTTTAGTGCTTTGAGCATTTTCTAGATCCTTCACTCAGCCCGCGACGTCGCGAGCGGTGCGCTGGTCGAGCGCTTGAAACGTTTCGATGAGCTTCTGAAAGGCTTCGAAGCCACGTGTGACGGTGATGAGTTCGTTCATGCCTGCGACGGCGTTGACATTCGCCATCTCGAGAAAGCCCTGTCTCACTGCGGCATCCGAAGGCTCGGCGCCTCGCCCTGTGTAGAGGGTCAGTCCTTCCTTTTCGGGCGGCTGGTCGAACCGAACCACGCGAAGTTGCCCCACTCGGTTTTCGTCCGCGTAGATCTGACCGTCGGGAGTGACGCGGATGTCGTGTGCATCGCGGGGAATCTGAATCGTGGGCGGAGGATCGTCGCCTTCGTGCTGGTTGAGTACCGGGTATCCGTTGTGCGTCGTCAACAGACCATCCGCGTTGGTCACGAACGAACCTGCGCGCGTGTACCTC